>CAWENQ010000009.1:0-70334 GCA_963810485.1 uncultured Alphaproteobacteria bacterium | reverse complement strand
CAGATCGGCGCCGAACGCGGCCCGCAGCGCCGCCACCACGGCAAAACCGTCGAGCCCGTCATCCAGTTGGAGATCCACCAGCGCCACGTCCGGCGCCATCTGCTGGGCCGACAGGGCGCTCAGCGCTTCCGGCAGGCTGGGCGCACAGACGACCCGGCAGCCCCAGCCCTGCAGCAGCGTGCGCATGCCGTCCTGCACACTGGTCTCGTTATCGACCACCAGCACCGACAGGGCCGCGGGCTGGCGGATCGCCACCCGTTCGCGCCGCGGCGTCGCCGGCGCCACGCGCTCCCGCGCGATCGGCATCGCCACGCTGAAGCAGGAACCGCGGCCCGGTTCGGACTGGACCTTGATGGCATGGCCGAGCATGCGGGCGATGCGGTCGACGATCGCCAGCCCCAGGCCGAGGCCGCGCTCCTGCGTCGCCGGCAGGTTCTGCGGCAGGCGGACGAACTCCTTGAAGATCAGCGGCTGCTTGTCGGCGGGAATACCCGGGCCATTGTCCCAGACCTCGAGCACCGCCTGGCCCTGACGCCGGCGGCAGCCCACCAGCACCTTGGCCTTGCGGCCTTCGACGCTCGGCGAATAGCGGACCGCGTTTGCCACCAGGTTCTGCAGCACACGCCGCAGCAATTGCGGATCGCTTGTTATCGCCAGAGATGTCGGCACGATGCGCAGCTCGACGCCGTTCCGCTCGGCGATGGAAGCAAAGGAATCCGGCAGCGACGCCAGGAGCGGCCCCAGCGGCACCGCGCCCAAATTTGGCTTCACCGCGCCGGCGTCCAGCTTGGCGATGTCCAGCAGCGCGTCCAGGATCGCTTCGACGGCGGCCAAGCTGCGATCCACCTTGGCGACGATGTCGTCGGTCGGCCGCCGCTCCAGCAGCGCCGCCGAGAACAGCCGCGCCGCATGCAAGGGCTGCAGCAGATCGTGGCTGGCGGCGGCAAGGAAGCGCGTCTTGCTTTGGTTGGCTGCCTCGGCTTGCTGCCGCGCATCCGATAGCTGCTGCACCAGCCGGGCCAGCTCGCCGGTGCGTTCCTGCACCCGCTCTTCCAGCCGGTCCTTAGCCTGCCGCAGCTCCTGCTCGGCCCGGCGCGGCTCGGTGATGTCCTGATACAGCAGGAAGAAGCCCAGCACCTCGCCGCGCTCGTCGAAATGCGGGATATAGGTGCCTCGCGCGATCTCGATGCGCTGGTTGTTGGTCGGGAAGCTGATCTCGAAGGACTGAGGCTCGCCCCGCAGCACGGCGTCAATGTGGGGCTTCAGCTCGTCATGGCGCTCGACGCCCAGCACTTCGATCAGGCTGCGGCCTTCCAGATCCGCCGACGACAGATTGAGCGCCTTCTGATAGGGCTGATTGGTGAACCGGTAGCGCTCGTCGCGATCGATGTAGGCGATCAGTACCGGCACATTGTCGGTGTAGATGCGGATGCGCCGCTCGCTGTCGCGGATCGCCTCGGCGGCGCGCTCTTCATCGCTGACGTCGCGGAGGGTGATCACCATGCCGCCATTGCGCATCGCGTCGCGGTTCACCATCAGCGTCCGTCCGCTGGCGAGCCGCAGCCGCTGGCTCGGCTGCGCCACGTCGTCGAGCGCGAAGCCGGCCTCGGCACTCAGCGCGGCGATCGGTTCTCCCGCCCGCGCATTCTGCCGGCTCAGCCCCGCCAGCGTCAGGAACTGGTCGTTCCACACCGCGAGGCCGCGGTTCTCGTCGAACACGGCGATGCCCTGGCTGACGGAATCCAGCGTCGAGCGCAACAGTTCGGCATTCTGCAGGATCGCCGCCGACGCTTCCCCCAACATGGCGCGCGCCTCGCGCCGCGACAGATTGAGCGCCAGCCGGTCGGAGCGCACCATGATATGCGCCGATGCCGCGCCGATCGCACCGCTGAGCAGCCGCTCGGCGAAGACGAGCATCTCGGCGGGATCCTTCGGCGCATCGGCGAAGGCCTGCTGCGCCCGCTCCTCGCCGACGAACCGAGCGACCAGCGCCCCGATCTCCTTGGCGGTCGGCAGGTCGGACTCGATCATGTCCGTCGCCCGCTCGCCGCCGACGAAGGCATCGGCCTGCGTGATGTCGCGCACCGCGCGGCGGGCGAAATACGACACGACGACCAGCAGCGAGATATTGACGGACAAGCTGGCGAACACAGCCTGGGACAGGCTGTCCAGCGGCCCAAGGACGCCGCTGACGGCTTCCCGGATCAGGTCGCCGAACCGGACCACCCAATCATGGGGACCGCCCAGCAACGGAAACAGCAGGAGGCAGGCCCAGATCATGCAGCCGCCGAGCAGCCCGGCGATAACGCCATAGCGGTGTGCCCGGCGCCAAAACATGCCGATCAGCAGCGCCGGCGCGAACTGCGCGACGGCACAGAATGATATCAGGCCAATGGAGGCGAGCGGCAGCAGATGGGCCGACGCCCGCTCGAAGCCATAGGCACACAATAGGATGCCGATGACAGCGAAGTGACGAACATTCAGCACGATGCCGCCGATATCGCGCCGCAAGGCCAGCTTCGATTTGAGCAGCACTGGCGTCACCAGCTCGTTGCCGATCATGACGCTGAGCGCGAAACAGGCGACGATCACCATACTGGTCGCCGCCGACAGGCCGCCAATGAAGGCGAAGACCGCAAGCCCATGGCTGCCGGCCGCCAGCGGCAGGCTGACGACATAGAGGTCGGCGTTGGTGCCGGCGGCCGGGTTCAACAGGCCGACCGCAGCAATCGGCACCACGAACAGGTTGATGGCGATCAGGTAGATGGGAAACATCCACCGCGCCGTGCGCTGGCCGCCGGCGGCGCCATATTCGACGACGCCAACATGGAATTGCCGGGGCAGGCAGAGGAACGCCGCGCCCGACAAGATCGTGATCGCGAGCCAGTTCAATCCGGGCGCCGGGCCGACGATCTGCTGGGCAAGTTCGGGCGATTGCTGCAGCCGCGCCAGCAGCGCGTCGGCGCCGCCGGCCATCTGATAGGTGACGAAATAGCCGACAGCCAGCAGGGCGATCAGCTTGACCACGGACTCGAAGGCGATGGCCATCATCAGCCCGCGGTGGTGTACCGCCGCTTCTACGGTGCGCAGACCAAAAAGGATTGTAAAGGCTGCCATAGTAACGGCGACCAGGAACGCCGTGTCGAAGAACAGCGGTAGTTGAGTTCCCGCGCCGCCGGTGGCCGTCGCGGTCATCACCGTGAAGCTGGCGGAGACCGCCTTCAGCTGCAGCGCGATGTAAGGCACAACGCCGATGACGGCGATGCAGGTCACGATGGCGCCTACCGATCGGCTCCGGCCATACCGCGAGGCCAGGAAATCGGCGATCGAAGTGGAGTTCTGCCGCTTGGCGGCGGCGATGATCTTGGCCAGCACCGGCGCACCCAGGGTGATCACCAGGATCGGGCCGACATAGATAAGGAAAAAGTCGAGCCCCTGGGTCGCGGCTCGGCCTACCGATCCATAGAACGTCCAGGAGGTGCAATAGATCGCCAGCGCCAGGCCATAGACCAGCCGTTCGATCCGGCCGCCGCGCCAGCGGGCGGCATAGGCGTCGCCGATCTGGGCGATGACGAACAGCAGGCCTAAATAGCCGATGGACAGCAGGATGATGGCCCAGCTCTGAAGCATCGATCGCCGCTCTTACTCCTGCTGGGAACGAATGTTGTCTTGCCTGCAACTACTATGGAGCGAACCGCCTGCCGCTCCGCAACTTCAAACTCTTCCGTTCGTTCTCCAGCCGCAGGATACACGAAACTTGACAACGCGCGAATCAGTTTGGCGCAAAACTTGCATGCTTAACGAGTGCTGAGCCGAAGCGACTGTTATTTCGTCAAGGGCTTGGCGGACAAAGATCGAAAAAGACGCGAAGTCATGTGGGTGGTGAAGCGGTGAACAAGTCGAGTCAAAAGGCAAGCTCCGCCCCATCCAGCGATCTCCGCCGGGCCCAGGCCACAGCATTATTTTGGGTTGGAATAGGGCTATGGGGCAGATGGCCAAAATACAGGGAAGCAGTTCGAAGGTCAGATCGCGAACACTGACGACGGCGAAAGCCGTCAAAGCGTCCGCAGTTAAAAAGCCTTCGCATATCAGGAAATTGACGCCTGCGTCGGTCACCTCGACCGGTGCCCGTCAGTCAGTAGCCACGCCTGTGCTGTCGAAGAAAACGCCTGTCGTCCTGTGGGACGAGATGGGCGCTATCAGGCAGCTCGGACTGTTGCGCCGCTGATCGCGTTACAGCCGGCAGATCTGTAGGTCCGCACCGTGGTTGGTGCGGAACGGGTGGCTGATGGCGAGCTTGGCGGACGAGGCGGCCGAGCGTCGCGCGGAGTTGGCCGCATGGGCGGATTTGGAGCTTCCGGACGACCCGTGTAACGCCCCGATACACTTCGACGATTTCGGCATTAAATATCTGAATAATATAATATAATTCATATTATATGCCTCTGAGTTCCTGGGGTGGTGTTGCATGATGATACACTGGATTGACCACTTCTGGGTGCGAGCGGATTGCCTGGAGTTTTGTTAAAATTTGTTCATTTTCAGTTAGTTGATGAAAAATCAACCACTTGAGCAGGCCGTTCCATCTTTCTCGGCTCGGACAACCGATACACGCCGGCGAGACACATGTCTGAAAACTTAACCAGTTCTGTCACTTAGCTTAACCGAGAAAAGCTAGGGATTCCGGCCCTTTTCCTGCCACAGGCCGCAAATTACCGGCTGATTGCCCCCTGAAATCGGACTTGGCACGCCACTTGCTTGTAGTACGGCAGCGGTTGGCGCCGTAGTTCAGTGCTGGCCGTGGGTCCGGCGTTAGTTGTCGGTCCCGAGTGTGGGGAACTTGGTCCACTACCGGACCGTAACATTCTGATTTGGAGGCACTAATGAAGAAGCTACTGATGGTTGCCGTTTCGGCATTCGCGCTGTCCTTCGCGGGCAACGTGTACGCGAACGGTCTCGATATTGATGCCGACCTGCTCAGCGGCAACAAGAACGACGACAACAAGGGTTCAGTTGTTGGCAATGACAACGACAATAACGATGTCAACAGCAACAACGACGACGAGAGCGAACACGCTAACGGCAACAAGGTTGACGACAGCGCCAATGGCGCCGGCGTCGGCAATGACAACGACAACAACTCCATCACCGACATCAACATCGATGACATCGATGTGTCCGTGAAGATCGACGCGTCCAAGCGCGTTGCCAGCTCGAAGGCCGCCATGGGTGGCATCGTCGCCGGCAACAAGCTGAACAACGGCGGTCTGAATGTGAACCTCGGCCTCCTGGCGAAGCAGAGCGCCGGCAACTCGATCAAGACCGGTGGCGTCGGCCAGTCCGGTAACTTCGACGCCGGTATCAATGTGCAGCAGGCGGCGACGGGCTTCAACAACCTGAACCAGGCTCAGGTCCAGGTGTCGGCCCAGGCGTCATTCAACGGACTGTAAGCTTCTCGGGCATTTGCCGGCGCATCCCTCGGGAGGCGCCGGCCGCTCGGTGCAAGCTGACTGATTGGAGATATACATCATGAAGAAGCTACTGATGGTTGCGGTGTCGGCCTTCGCGCTGTCCTTCGCGGGCAACGTGTATGCCAATGGCATCGACGTTGATGCTGACCTGCTTAACGGCAACGGCAACGACGAAAACAAGGGTTCCGTGGTTGGCAATGACAACGACGGCAACGAAGTCAACAGCGACAACAAGGACGAGAGCGAGCACGCTAACGACAACAGCGTTGACGACAGCGCCAATGGCGCCGGCGTCGGCAACGATAACGATGGCAACTCGGTCCTCGACGTGAACATCGATGACATCGATGTCAGCCTCAAGATCGACTCGTCCAAGCGTATCGCCAAGTCCTCTGCCGAAATGATCGGCTTTGTGGCGCACAACAAGACCAACAACGGCGGCGCGAACATCAATCTCGCCCTCGGTGCGAAGCAGGCTGCTGGCAACTCGATCAAGACCGGTGGCATCGGCCAGTCCGGTAACTTCGATGCCGGCATCAGCGTACAGCAGGCGGCGACCGGCGTGAACACGCTGAACCAGGCTCAGGTTCAGGTGTCGGCGCAGGCGTCGTTCAACGGTCTCTAAGTCATGCGTATCGGCCGGTGGGCCCTCGTGCCCACCGGCCTCTTTCCCGGGCAACCGGGAGTTGGTGTTTTGAATTAAGTTGTTTGGGAGATGCGTGCCATGCGGATTGAAATGAAAACAACCTTTGCGTCCTTGCTAGCTCTTGGTGTTTGCGTGTGGGTGGCTGAGGCGCGTGCCGATGGTGACGAGATTTCTTCGGACAACAGCGTCGCGATGACTGCGCTGCAGTCTCTGAACGGTGGCGACCTCACGCTGATCGGCATGTCGGCCGAAAGCAACCAGCACGGTACGATCAAAGATAACGAGATCTACAACGAAGGCGGCAAGATCGAGACCGGATCTGTAAACAATTATAACTACGGCAGTCACGGTATCGTCATGCAGGCGGCGAATACCGGGATCAACTCGCTGATTCAGCAGACCACGACGATCAACATTCTGCTTGGACCACAGAACTGACGTTTGGGCGCCACGTTCGTTCTGTAACATAACCGCAGGAGTGGCGCGGATGCGCTTACTTACCCTCATTGCACTGACCGCCCTGATGGCGGCGCCATTGACTACGGCGGATTTCCGTTCCGCCAAAGCCCAGGGCATCGAGAGCGGCGCCGCCGGCTCGTTTCGCTTGCCCGTCACCAGCATGCGCGACCGTCCGTTCCAGTCGGTCATCATGCAGCAGTACGATTTCAGCTGCGGCGCAGCGGCTGTCGCGATGCTCCTGACCCATCACTACGGCATCAAGAGCACCGAGCAGGAGGTGTTCACCTCGATGTACGAGAACGGTGATCAGGCGAACATCCAGCAGTTCGGCTTCTCGTTCCTCGACATGAAAAGCTATATCGAGCGGATCGGCATGAAGGCCGATGGCTTCGAGTTGACGATGGACGAAGTCCTGAAGCTCGGAGTGCCGGCGATCGCCCTGATTGACCTCAAGGGCTACAGCCATTTCGTCTTGATCAAGGGCATCAAAGACAATCGCGTGCTGCTGGGAAATCCCGCGGCTGGCATGATGGCGATGAACCGCGAAGAGTTCGACGCCATCCGGCAGCCTGTCGTGCTGATCGTCCGCAGCAAGGCGACCGTGGGCCGCAAGCACTTCAATCAGACTGCCGACTGGGGCGTGAAGCCAGAAGCGCCTATCGGGAATGGCAGAACAACGGGCGCGTCGACGATGTTCGTCGACATGTTCGGCAATAACTTCTAAGGCAGGAATCGAAGCGATGTCCCCCAGGCAGTATCATTCAATAGCAGGATCGGCTGGCATTTCCGCCCTGCGTCGCGCTGTTATAGCGCTGTTCGTTGCGGTGCTGATGGCGGCACCCATGTCGAACGCATCGGCGGGGTCCTTCGGCGATCTCGATACCAACAAATTCAAGCCGGTGGCCTCGGCAAAGCTGGCAAACATGCGTGGTGGCTTCACCTATGCCGGCATGGATATCTCTTTCGGCATGATCATGCGCACGGCGGTGAATGGAGTCCTCGTACTCGAGACGGCCTTCAATCTGGAGAATCCCGGCGACGCGACGATGAATTTCAACAACGCTGCCGGCTTGGCGATGAGCACGACGGCGCAGGGTTTCGTTCTGAGCCAAACTGGCCAGAACATCGTCCACCAGATGGGCGAGAGGGGCGGCGGGGTCGTGGCCAGTGTTGCGAATGCCTTGAACAACCAGATCATCCAGCAGTCCGTCACGATGAATGTGGGCATCACGAACGTAAACACGATCGCCGGGTTGGGCGCCATCGGCAGCATGCTGAACAATCTGGGGTTGGCCGCGGTCGGATATTAACGACCGGCCCGGTCCGGCCGGGCTTGGAATGAAATCGGGGGCCCGGTCCGGCCATTCCCGATGACCGAATTCGATAAGCTAGCATTTGGAATTAGCCGCGGACTCGGCTATTAATGAAATAGTAACCAGGTCTCGGGGGTAGAGTTTGGGGGGCTTGACCATGATGAGCGACCTTAAGGCCAACCTGCGTCGGCTGCGGCCAGCGTTTCGTACGGTCTTATTGTGCAGCGCGGTAGCAACTCCATTTTTGGCGGGAATTGCGTCGGCTGACGATACCGATGCAGTGACAAAAGAAGATCTGAAACTCCTGCAGCAGCAGCTCGAAACCCAGAAGCAGCAGCTTGAGCAGCAGAAACAAGCACTGCAGCAGCAGCAGAACCAGCTCAACTTCCTAAAATCGCAAGTCGGTGGTTCCGATGATCCGGACACGACGCCGGTGACCTTCAATTTGGGCACCGGGACTTTCACCACCGGCGGCGTCACCAATGCCCAGGATTCGACCGAGGAGCCGGTCGGCGAGGCGCCGTCGGAGGAAGCACCGTCACAGGAAGAAGAGGCCAAGGCGATAAACCGCGCGCTGGAAGGGCAGGGCGTTTTGACGCCGGCGGGTACCCTGGTTGTGGAGCCATCCCTTCAGTTCACCCATTCGACCAGCAACCGGTTCTTCGCCCAGGGCGTCGAAATTCAGGACATCGTGTTCATCGGCCTGATCGAAGTTTCGGAAGCCGATCGCGATACCGTGGAGGCGGCCCTGAACTTCCGCTACGGCATCACCGACCGCTTCGAAATCGAGACCCGCATTCCCTACGTCTTCCGCTCGGAAAAGGTGGAACAGTCGTTCATTACGCAGTTCGACCAGCCGACGCTGAATGAGACCAATAGCGGCGACAATATCGGCGACGTGGAAGTTGCGGCGCACTACCAGATCACGTCAGCGCCGATCTACACCGTCGGCAACGTGCGAGTGAAGGCGCCGACGGGCACGAGCCCGTTTGACGTCGATTTCGACAGCCTCGGCCGGCCGACAGAACTGGCCACGGGTTCCGGATTCTGGGGCGTACAGCCCAGCATCACGGCAATCTTCCCGACCGATCCCGTCGTCTTCTTCGGCACCTTCGGCTACACCATCAATATTCCCGATAGTGTCGATGAGACGCGCCTTATCACGCCGCCGCAGCTGGGCGCGTTGCCGATTTCGGCGACGATCGGCGATGTCGATCCCGGCGAACTCGATCAACCTCTCCTTGGGCATGGGTCTGAGCCTCAACGAGAAGTTCTCGTTCAACTTGGGCTTCAAGTACGACTACATCTTCCCGACGACGCAAGAGACCACGGTCGTCGACCCGAACCCGCAGGGTCCCAATCCGCCGCCGCCGCCGTTCACCGGCACGTCGGAGACAGATCCGCTGCATGCGGCGTCGTTCCTGGTGGGCTGGTCCTATCAAATCTCCGATGCGGTCGGCATGAACCTGAACTTCGAAGTCGGCGCAACCGACGACGCGAACGATTTCTCGGTGCGCCTCGGCGTGCCCATCCGGTTCAACCTGTTCGGCAACGAAGACGAATAGAATTGCCATCCGCAGGTAATAGTTAACAGTCACGGAAGGCCGGGAACCATTTGGTTCTCGGCCTTTTTCCTTGGGCGCCTCTTCATTTCCCGGGAAACTGATCGATTAGTGCTGCGGTTTCTCCGGCATTTTGCTATAGTTTTCGATAATATGCTGTGCCGTAATTTCCGATGGGCAGGAAGCGGCGGCTCCTAGGAGCCTGTTTCAAGTAGGGGTGCTGCCCGCCTTTGCCGCGAGGTGGTGGGTATAGAGAGCTTCCGTTTGGAAGCCTGATTGTCCAGGCGAGCCGGCATACGGGCCGGAACATTCGTTATGTAATTTGATTGTCAGGTATCAGTGGTATCTCGCGCTCCAGCCGGACCGGCTCGGACCTGGCGGAACGCCTCCATTCGTGCAGGGGCATAATAAAAATACGTTTCTAACCAACGGGGTGACGGAGATCACAGACATTTCGGTCAAACGCACTAAGAGGAAAGCAACATTTGCCCGTTAAGAATTCGCACGCCGGGAAGGGCAGCCGGAAGAGCACCGCAGGGATACCGAATCTTGAAAATTACGGAAACGCGATGAGCGGGCAATTCGTCGATTTGGCTGTGGAAGGCGATTCGAAGAAGCCGCCCCATGCCGTGCTGGCGATGACGCTCAGCAAGGATGCCGAAGCGCTGACCGGACTGGAGGCGCTGGATAGCGGCCAGGTCCGCTTGCTGGCGGCAGAAGACACCGAACAGGCGCGGCGGCTGATCGAACATGAGCGGCCGATCGCCGGCCTGCTGCAGCTGGGCCGGCGCCCCGATCCACAGGCCGTGCAGAAGGCCCTGGCGCTGGCGGAGATGGCTCCCCGCCTGCGGCTGATCGCCTTGCTGGAAACCGAGGCGCTGCGCGCGCCCGAATTCGCCGAGCTGGTCAGCAAGGGCCTGCTCCATGATTTCCACCGCCTGCCAATCCTCCATGACCGGCTGATGTTCAGCCTGGGTCATATCGCCGGCCTGGTGGCGCTGGAGAGCCGCGAGAACATCGCCAATCTCGGCGGCGCCATGCCCGGCCAGGGCGACGCCCATATCGTCGGCGTCAGTCCGGCGATCACCCGCGTGTTCCAGGCGGTGCGCAAATTCGGCGAGGTCGACGCCCCTATTCTGGTGACCGGCGAAACCGGCACCGGTAAGGAACTGGTGGCGCGCGCAATCCATGACCGCTCCAGCTTCCGCGGCGGTCCTTTCATCTCCATCAATTGCGCCGGCCTTCCCACCAGCATCATCGAGTCCGAGCTGTTCGGCTATGAGCGCGGCGCCTTCACCGGCGCCATCAAGCAGAAGGTCGGCCGCATCGAGGCCGCCCGCGGCGGCACGCTGTTCCTGGACGAGATCGGCGATCTGCCGCTGGAGGTGCAGGGCCATCTGCTGCGCTTCCTGCAGGAAAAGACCATCGAGCGGCTGGGCAGCACCAAATCGATCACGGTGGATACCCGCGTCGTTGCGGCCACCAACATCAACCTGGAAGACGCCATCAAGGCCGGCAAGTTCCGCGAGGATCTCTATTACCGCCTGAACGTGCTCTGCATCTCCATGCCGCCGCTGCGCGACCGCGGCGACGACATCCAGCTGCTGGCGACCTTCTTCCTGCGCAAGTTCTCCTCGGAACTGAAGCTCCCCAAGCTCGGCTTCCATGACAGCGCGCTGGAAAAGATGCAGCGCTACCGCTGGCCCGGCAATGTGCGCGAGCTCATCAGCACCATCCGTCGCGCCGTGGTCATGGCCGAGGGCCGCTGGATCATGGCCTCGGATCTCACCTTCGCCGGAATCGACCGGCGCGGATCAAGGCGTGCCCGATCTCGCCACCGCGCGCCAGGCGCTGGAAGAGAAGCTGATGCGCGAGGCGCTGCGCATCAATGGCGGCAACATCAAGCGCGCCGCCAAGGAACTTGGCGTCTCCCGGGTCACCCTCTATCGCATGATGGAGAAGTACCGCATCGATCCCGAGCAGCGCGCCGTGGCTCGCCTCGGCAACGGCCGCATCGCACCGATGCCGCCCAAGCCGCTGCGGCCGCCGGTCCGCCCGGCGAAGCCAGTTTCGGGGGCGCCCCGGCCGGATCCTACCCGTCCTCTCACCAAGCGGGCCGGCGACGCCTGACCCGCTGCTGACGGCCCGCTGATTTCAACAGGCTGGTCCTGGCCGGGCGCAGGAATTGCGCCCGATGGCCGTATCGCTCTTCACTTCTCTGCCAATCCGAGCGCCTTCGCCCCCAGCGACCAGGCGCGGTCGAACTCGTCCTCCAGATGGTCGCTCACCCCCCGGCAGCCCTCGACCACGCGCTTCGCCCAATCGAAGTACTCTTTCTTCCGCGCGAGGTCCCAGCCGCGCGGCGGGCTGTTGACGATGCTGTGCAGGTTGCTGGTCTTGTCGGCGATCTTGATCATCTTGGCGCCATCAGAAGCATGCCGGGCATGATCCTCCTGATGCTTCTTCCGCGCCTCCTTCGGCAGCGCCTTGTTGTCGGTCACCTCGCGCACCAGCGAGGCGATCTCCGCGCCGAACTCCGCCGCCAGCTCATCATAGCTGGTGTCCGTGTCCTCCAGGGTATCGTGCAGCAGGCCAGCCACCGTCACGGCGGCGTTGCTGTTCTCGGGCGCCGCCGCCAGCAACCGCGCCACCTCGGCCAGATGATTGATGTAGGGTTCCGCGGATTCGCCCTTGCGCCGCTGATGCACATGCTTGCGGGCGGCGAAATCCAGTGCGCGCGCAAAGAGCAGCAGCGGCTCGTCGCGCGATTTCGATGTCGGGTGCTTCCCGTGTCTCGCTGTCATTTCCTGAAATCGTTTGCCTCAAAGTGGCGGCCGCTTGTCATGCCAGGGCTGGGCGTGCTCGAGTTGCGCGGCCAGCCGCAGCAGCACCGCCTCGTTGCCATAGTCGGCGCCGAAATGCACGCCAACAGGCAATCCTCCTGCCGTCCAGTGGAGCGGCAGCGAAATGCCCGGCCCGCCCGAGACATTGAACTGCGGCGTGAAGGGGATCAGCCGGAACAGCCGCTCGTTATACGCCTTGAGATCGAGCCGCATCATGTCGGTGGAGCCCAGCGGCAGCGGCGGCTCGGCCAGCACCGGCGACAGCAGCACGTCGTATTGGGAGAAGAACGCGCCGAAGCGCCGGCCGATGCCATGGACGATCGTGATGGCGCGGGCATAGTCGCGGGCCGTGAACTTGCCGCCCATCTCGTACCATTCGGCGGTGACGCGCTCGAGATCGCCCTGCTGCAGGTTCCGCCCCAGCGACGCCAGGCGGAAATCCACGGCGCTGCGCAGATTGCCGCCGATGATCACCTGCATCGCCCAACTCAAGCCCTCCCAATCGAACTTGGGCGCCGCCTCCGTGACCCGGTGGCCAAGGTCCTCGCAAAGCCTGGCCGCGGCTTCTGCGCCGGCAACGCAATCGGCATGGGCCGGCAGGCCTGTGGCAGGCTTCGTACAGAGCGCGATCCGCAGCTTGCCCGGCGCCGCCGAGACTTCCTGCAGGAACGGCCGCGCCGGCGGTGGCGCCCAGTAGGGATCGCCCGGCGACGGCCCGCTCGACGCATCGAGGAAGGCCGCGGTATCGCGCACGCTCCGGCTCAACACATGGCCGCCGGCCAGGCCGCTCCAGCCTTCGCCCACATCGGGACCGGCCGGATTTCGTGCGCGCGTCGGCTTCAGCCCGACGACGCCGCAATTGGCCGCGGGAATACGGATCGAGCCGCCGCCATCGGTGCCGTGCGCGACCGGCACCATGCCCGCCGCGACGGCCGCCGCGGCGCCGCCGCTGGAGCCGCCCGAACTGTGCTCCAGGTTCCAGGGATTGCGCGTCGGGCCGTTGACCACCGGCTCCGTCGCCGCGTTCAGACCGAACTCCGGCGTGTTGGTGCGCCCGAGGATTACCAGCCCGGCGCGCTTGTAACGCTCGACGATGGTAAAATCATGGTCGGCGACGAAGCCGTCATAGAGATGCGACCCGTTCCCCACCCGCGCGCCGGCGTACCAAGTGTAGATATCCTTCAGCAGGAACGGTACGCCCGCCAACGGGCCTTGCGGCAGTCCCGCCTGCAAAGTCTGCCGCGCCTGATCGTACATCTTGTGCACGACGGCATTCAGCCGGGGATTCAGCGCCTCGATCCGCCCGATTGCAGCTTCCAGCACGTCCTCCGCCGGAACTTTTTTCTGGACAATCAATTCGGCCAAGCCGAGGGCGTCATACGTCTCATACTCTGGGAATGCGGTCATGCAGCGGGTCTCCGGAAATTCGCAACGAGAGATGGATCGGAAGAATGCGGCGGAACGTCTGCGAAGTCACGCCCATGATTTTGCATCGCGGCCGCCATCATGCATAATCGGTACAAAGAGGATCATCGATATGATGGAGCATCATGGCGGCTGCGTTTGCGGGCGGGTGCGATACACCGTTCATGGCGAACCGGAACGCGTCACGATTTGCCAATGCACCTGGTGTCAGCGGCGCACGGGCACGGCGTTCGGTGCGGAAGTGGTTTTCAAGTTGGATCGGGTCAGGATTGCGGATGACGCTTTGAAAGTTTACCGGCACATTTCGGATGAGTCGGGGAACTGGCTCGATCAGTATTTTTGCCCGAATTGCGGCACAAACATTAGCCTCATCCTGGAAGCCCGGCCCGGCATCCGCACCGTCGCCGCCGGAACCTTCGACGATCCCTCTTGGATCGATCCCGCCAAGTGTAAGTTTCGCTATGTCTATCTGCGCTCGGCGCAGCACTGGTCGGAAGTCCCCGAAGGCGCCGAAACCTACGAGGCGCATTTTCAGAAGTGACAAGCGTGAAGTTCGGCTTTCTCATAGAGCCGCCTTTCAACTATCGCCTGGCTGACGGCACTGTCACCGGCTGCGATGTTGAGCTGGCGAAGGCCATGATCGCCAGCATCGGCGAAAGCAACTTTCAGCCCGTGGAGACAGAATTCGCGGAACTGCTCCCCGGCGTTGCAGCGGGCCGCTGGCGGATGACGACGGGCCTGTTTGCCACGGAAGAGCGCAAGAAGATGGCAATCTTCAGCCGCCCCATCTGGGCGCTGGCCGACGGCCTGCTCGTGAGAAAGGGAAATCCGAAAGCGCTCACGGGCTATCGCGCCATTGCCGGCAACGGCGACGCTCGAGTTGCGGTGATCCGCGGCCAGGTCCAGCACGACGCGGCCGTTCAGTTCGGCGTGCCCGCCGCCCGCATCCGGATTTTCGAAACCTACGGCGAGGCCGCTGTGGCCGTCGCACAGGGGACCGTTGACGCCTACGCCAGCGTCGCCCGCGCTCATGTTGCCTTTTGCGACCAGCGGCCGGAACTCAACCTGGAAGTCACTCGCATTGGGACGACCGAAAAAGAACCCGCCTTCGGCAGTTTTGCATTCGCCAAGCAGGACGACTCCCTCAGGCGAGCCGTCGATCAGGCCTTGAAGGAATATCTGGGATCAAAGGCGCACCGCGCCATGATGGCCCGGTTTGGCTTCGACGACAGCGAAGTCGATCTCATTGTCGGGTGATCGATCGCTTTCGCTCGGCTCACTGATCCGCATAGGGATCATAGGTGCCGAAACTCCAGAGATGCCCCTCGCAGTCGCGCACGGAATACTCGCGTGCCCCGTAGTCGGTATCGCTCAACGGCCGCTCGATCTTGGCGCCCGCCGCCTTCGCGCGGTTGTAGTGGGCGTCGATATCCTTGACGACCGCGTAGATTCCGTAGGGCTCGGTGGTCCAGGGATTGCCTGGTTCCGCCGGCCGCTCCGAGCCCAGCATGATCATGCCGGCGCCGAGCCGGAGTTGGGCATGGGCGACGGTGTCCTTCTCACCCGGAACGACGAATTGTTTCTCGAAACCGAAGGCCCTGTTCAGCCATTCGATCGCGGCGGGCGCGTCGCTGAAGCGCAACGTCGGAAAGATATTGGGCCTGCTGGCCTTTTCTTTGTCGGTCATTGGGAGCCTCCGGCAATCTGGGTTGGCGATACCGGAACGCTATCCGCCCTTGCCGGCGCGGTCTTGGATGAATTTTACCCGGCGATGCCCCCGCCATTCGGCATCAGCGCGCGACGGTATTCCGTGGGCGTGCGGCCGGAGTATCGGCGGAAGTCGCGATTGAAGTGCGCCTGATCGCTGTATCCGCAGGACAGAGCGAGTTCGCTCCACCTTTCCTCATCGCCCGACCTGAGCCGCCCGGCGGCATGTTCGAAGCGCAGGATGCCGGCAACCGCTTTGGGGGTCAGGCCGATCTGGGCATGGAAGCGCTTGATCAGCGTCTTGCGGCTGCAGGCGAGGGCGCGGCTCAGGGCGCCGATTGACCTGGCGCCGCGATCGGTCTGGAGCCGCCTGAACGCCCAGGCGATATCGGGCGACATCGGCCGCCCCCGCGCAAGGCGCTCCAGCAGGAACCGGTCCATCAGCTCGAAGCGCGCGGACCAGTCCTTCGCTTCCTGCAGACTCTCGCTCAGGCGGCCGGCCGCAGCTGCGCCGATGATGTCGCCGAGATCCAGGCAGCGGTTGGCCACATCGGCCATGGCGGCATCGAGAAAGCGATGGGCGCCGAGCAATGTGAAATTGACCTGGAGGCCCCGTTGCGCGCCGGCGAACTCGGTCAGGACATGCACGTCATGCAGCCCGGCAAGGAAACTGCGGAATACGCCGCGCTCGGCCGGGCGGTCGCCATTGATGACGTCGATCGCCGGACCGAAGGTGACGATCATCGGGATGCCGGCGAAAGGCGGCTGCAGCCGCCGCATCGGCTGCGACGCCTGTTCGCTGTAGCCGGTATAGTCGCTGACATAGGGCTTGAGCCGCGAATCCGGCGCGCGCGCCGCCATCGCCCAGCTATGGGCGTCGGAGCGGTAGTTGCGGAAATCCACGGCTGGTCGCTCGGCTGCCATCCATCGCCTCCCGGACGACGCCAAGATTACCGTCCCTGACGCGCGCGATCCAGCGCGACCACCGCCGCACCGGAGTTGCCTAACGCGATGTGTCCGCAGTCACAGAAATCCTTGCATCGACGGTGATACGTTAACATTCTCGGATATTCTTGCTGATCACCCCGTGAAGACCATGGCGACCGACGCCCCTGAGCACCGCCCCATCGCCTGCCGGCCGATCCGCCAGATTACGCTGGCAGCGGGGTACGTTTGCCTGGGGCTAGGCGTCGCCGGCCTGTTTCTGCCGGTCATGCCGACCACGATCTTCCTGCTGCTGGCGCTCTGGTGCTTCTCCCGCAGTTCGGAACGGCTGCAGCGCTGGCTCTACGATCACCCGCGTTTCGGCCACGGCCTGCGCCAATGGCACCGCCACCGGGTGATCCCGCCGCGGGCGAAGGCCGCCGCGCTTGCCATGATGGCCGGAAGCTTTCTAGTCACCGCCTACCTGTATGCGGGGAAGTGGCTCGTGCCCGAGATCGTCGGTGCCGTGTTGCTGGCGGTGGCCATCTTTATCCTCCTTTGTCCCAGCCGCGCGCAGACCTAGGCCTCACTTCGCCGTCGACGCGACGATCTCCAGGAACGCCTTCACCAGCCTGAGTTCGCGGCGTTCCGCCAGGCAAACGACATATTCGGTCATCTCCACATCGATGCCAGACAGGCGCAGGGGCTTCAGCCTTGCGTCCTGGCCGAACTCGCTCTCAGAGACGATGCCGATGCCCAGGCCCGCTGCCACGGCCTCGCGCACGGCTTCCCGGCTGCCAATCTCCAGCACCTCGCCCAACCCATGGCCGGCGCGGCTCATGGCCGTCTCGAACAGATGGCGAGTGGTTGAGCCGGGCTCGCGCAGCACCAGCCGATGGCCGGCCAGCGCTCCGGCCTCGATGCGGCCCTTGCGGGCGAGGGGATGGCCGGCGGGGACGAAGCCAATCAACCGGTCCCGGCGCAGGGGCAGGGCGTGGAGCCGGGAGTCGCCAGGCACATCGGCGACGATGGCCACGTCGCTGCGATGCTCCAGCAGGTCCTGCAGGAGCTCCGCCGAATTGCCGATGGCCAGGGCCAGGGTCAGCTTCGGGTAGCGCCGGTTGAAGGCGGCCAGCAACTCCATGACATGGTATGGCGCATCGGCGCCGACCCGCAGATGCCCGCGGGTCAGGCCGCGGGTGGCCGCCAACAGCTCCTCGGCCTCGTCCTCCAGGTTGAAGTAGCGGCGGGTGATCTCCTGCAGGCGGCGGCCAAGGTCGGTGGCCGCGATGCCGCGGCCGCGGCGCTCGAACAGCTCAACTCCATAGGCCTCCTCCAGGGCCTTCACCTGGGCGGATAGGGTGGGCTGCGTAACATGGAGGGCGTCGGCGGCCTTGGTGAAACTGCTGGCGGCAGCCACGGCATGGAAGGCGCGAAGTTGAGTATAGATCATATCTATATCAAATATAGAAAGTAGTGATTTGACTTATGATAGGCCCCAAGATCATTTAAGGGCAAGCAACCTTTTCAATTCCATGGAGCCCTTGATGACCTCTGCCCCGCGCGATCCCTGGCTGTTGACGCCCGGTCCGCTCACCACCTCTGCTGGCGTGAAGCAGGCCATGCTTCATGACTGGGGCTCGCGGGACGCGGCATTCATCGCCATCAACAAGCGGGTGCGCGACCGGCTGGTGGATCTGGCCCATGCCACCGGCAGTCATGTCTGCGTGCCGCTCCAAGGCAGTGGCACCTTCTCCGTGGAAGCGATGATCGGCACCTTCGTGCCGAAGAGCGGCAAGCTGCTAATCCTGATCAACGGCGCTTATGGCAAGCGGGCGGCGAAGATTGCTGAGTACAGCCAGCGTGCCTACGCGACGTTGGAATGGGCCGAGGACCGGCCGGTAGAACCGGCGGATGTAGCCGCCAAGCTAAAGGACGATCCCGCCATCACCCATGTCTTCGTAGTCCACTGCGAAACCACGTCCGGGGTCCTCAACCCGATCGAGGAAATCGCCGCCATGGTGAAGCGTGCCGGCCGCAGCCTGCTGATCAACTCCATGAGCGCTTTCGGCGCGCTGGCTGTGGATGCGCGGCTGGTGCCGTTCGATGCGCTGGCGGCGTCCTCCAACAAATGCCTGGAAGGCGTGCCCGGCATGGGGTTCGTTATCGCCCGCAAGTCGGCGCTGGAAGCCTGCGGCGGCAATGCCCATGCCCTCAGTCTCGATCTGCATGACCAGTGGGTGGCGATGGAGAAGAACGCCCAGTGGCGCTTCACCCCGCCGATCCATGTCATCGTTGCTTTCGACCAGGCGCTGAAGGAGCACGAAGCCGAGGGCGGCGTCGCCGGTCGCGGCGCGCGCTATCGCCGCAACTGCAAGACCCTGATCGACGGCATGCGCAGCCTGGGCTTCGAGACCTTGTTGCCCGATGCGATCCAGGCGCCGATCATCATCACCTTCCACATGCCGGCGGATCCGAAGTTCAAGTTCGAGCTGTTCTATGACAAGCTCAGAGAGCGCGGCTATGTGATCTATCCCGGCAAGCTGACCGTGGCCAACTCCTTCCGCATCGGCTGCATCGGCCGCCTGGGCGATGCCGAGATGAATGGCGCGCTGGACGCGGTGCGTGCGGTGCTAGCGGAGATGGGCGTCAAGTCCGGTGCTCCGGCGCGCTCCAAGAGCGCGGCATAAGGGCAATAGACATGGCACAACATCCGAAATCCATCACCGTCAACGGCAAGGCCTATGCCTGGCCGAGCGCGCCGCTCGTGGTCGTCTGCGTCGACGGCAGCGAGCCCGACTACACCACCCACGCGATGGAGGCCGGCGCGATGCCCTGGCTGAAGCGCACGCTGCCTGATGGCGCGAACCTGCTGGCCGATTGCGTGGTGCCCAGCTTCACCAACCCGAACAACCTGTCCATCGTGACCGGCGCTTCGCCGGCCGTGCATGGCATCTGCGGCAACTACTTTTATGACCGCGAGGCCGGGCAGGAGATCATGATGAATGATCCCAAATATCTGCGGGCGGAGACAATCCTGGCGGCCTTTGCGAAGGCCGGCGCGAAAGTCGCGGTCGTGACCGCCAAGGACAAGCTGCGGCGGCTGCTCGGCAAGGGCCTCAGCGGCATCTGCTTCTCGGCGGAGAAGGCGAACGAGACGACAAAGGCAGAGCATGGCATCGACAATGCACTGGGCTTCGTCGGCAAGCCGTTGCCGTCGGTCTACAGCGCCGATCTTAGCGAGTTCGTTTTCGTCGCCGGCGTGAAGCTGATGGAATCGGTGCGGCCGGACATCATGTATCTGTCGACCACCGACTACGTGCAGCATAAGCATGCGCCGGGAACGCCGGCAGCCAACGCTTTCTATCAGATGATCGACGGCTATCTGGCGCGCCTCGATGTGCTGGGTGCGACAATCGCGGTGACGGCGGATCACGGCATGAACAGCAAGACCGACGGCAACAAAGCACCGCAGGTTGTCTATCTGCAGGACGTGCTCGATGGCTGGCTGGGCAAGGACGCCGCGCGGGTGATCCTGCCGATCACCGATCCCTATGTGGTGCATCATGGCGCGCTCGGCTCCTTCGCGACGGTCTATCTGCCGGAGGGTGCGGATCGCGCGGACATCCTGAAGCGACTGTCTGCCGTGGCGGGAATGGAGGCCGTCCTGTCGCGCGAGGAAGGTTGCCGGCGCTTCGAGCTGCCGGAGGACCGCATGGGCGACATCATTGCCGTATCCGAGCGCAATCACGCCATCGGCACCAGCGCCAGCCGCCACGATCTCTCCGGCCTCGACGCGCCGCTGCGGTCCCATGGCGGCATCTCCGAGCAGCGCGTGCCGTTGCTGATGAATCGTCCGGTGGGCCAGCTGCCGGCCAATCTGCGCCTGCGTAATTTCAGCATCTTCGATCTGGCGCTGAACTACGCGGGCGCAGCGGCGCAACCCACACTCTCAAAGGCGGTCTGAACATGAACGCGGCCATCCGCAAGGAAGCGATGCGCATTGCCGGCGAGAAGGTCAGCGGCGCCAACGTCATCGACGTGTGCTATCCCTATGACAACACGGTTGTCGGCACCGTTCCGAAGGCCACGCTCGTCGACGTGCGCCGCGCCTACGAGAAAGCGGCCAGCTACAATTCCAAGCTGTCTCGCGCGGACCGCTCTGCGATCCTGCGCAAGGCTGCCGATGCGCTGGTGGCGCGCCGCGATGAGATCGCCCGGCTGATTACGCTGGAGTCCGGACTGTGCCTGAAGGACTCGATCTACGAAGTCGGCCGCGCCTATGATGTGTTCACGCTCTCCGCCAATGCCTGCGTGTTCGACGACGGGCAGATCTTTTCCTGCGATATCACGCCCCACGGCAAGAAGCGCCGCATCTATACCCAGCGCGATCCCCTGACAGCGATCACGGCGATTACGCCGTTCAATCACCCGCTGAACCAGGTGGCGCACAAGGTGGCGCCGTCGATCGCCACCAACAACAAGATGGTGCTGAAGCCGTCGGAGAAGACGCCGCTGACCGCGCTGCTGCTGGCCGACGTGCTGTATGAAGCCGGCCTGCCGCCAGAGATGTTCCAGGTCATCACCGGCGATCCCAAGGAAATTGCCGACGAGATGCTGACCAATCCCCATGTGGATCTCATCACCTTCACCGGCGGTGTCTCCGTCGGCAAATACATCGCCAACCATATGGGTTACCGCCGCGCGGTGCTGGAGTTGGGCGGCAACGATCCGCTGATTGTCATGGAGGATGCTGATATCGAAGAAGCGGCGACGCTCGCCGTGGCCGGTTCCTACAAGAATTCCGGCCAGCGCTGCACGGCGGTGAAGCGCATGATCGTCGTGGAGTCCGTCGCCGACCGCTTTGTCGAGCTGCTGCTGGAGAAAACGAAGAAGATCAAGTACGGCGATCCCCTGGATCCCGCGACCGACATGGGCACGGTCATCGACGAGCCCGCCGCGAAATATTGCGAGGATATGGTCAACGATGCCGTCGCCGCGGGCGCCAAGCTGCTCTACGGCAACATCCGCAAGGGTGCGCTCTATTCGCCGACGGTTGTCGATCACGTGCCCTACGACTGCAGGCTGGTGAAGCACGAGACCTTCGGCCCCGTGTCGCCCGTCATCCGCGTGAAAGACATCGACGACGCAATCCGCGTGTCCAACTCAACGGCATATGGTTTGTCGTCCGGTGTCTGCACGAACCGCCTCGACTACATCACCCGCTTCGTCAGCGAACTGCGCGTCGGCACGGTGAATATCCGCGAAGTCCCCGGCTATCGAATCGAGATGTCGCCCTTTGGCGGCATCAAGGACTCCGGCCTCGGCATCAAGGAAGGCGTGATCGAAGCGATGAAGAGTTTCACGAACGTGAAGACCTACTCCCTGCCCTGGGTGTAACGGCGGCGCCGATCTCTGGATCGGCCGTCACCTGCTGGACAATCCACTCGCGAAAGCGCGCCACGCGCCGGTCCTGCGCCAACGCCGCGCGGCAGACGAAGTACCAGCCGCCGGGCTGGCGGCAAGAGAGTTTGAAGGGCTGCACCAGGCGCCCGCTGCGCAGATCCGCCGCCACCAGGAAATGCGGCGCGATGGCGATGCCCTGGCCGTCGACCGCCGTCTCGATCGCCAGCAAATAGCTGTCCACCTTGATCCCGCTGCGGCCCGTCATCTGCGGCACGCCGGCGGCGTTCAGCCAGGCGGCCCATTCGTCGGTCGCGGTGAACAGCTCGATCAGCGTGTGGTTCACCAAGTCGGCGGGCTGGCGCAGCCCGAGGCCGCCTTGCGCCACCGCAGGGCTGCAGACGGGCGACAACTCCGCGTCGAACAGATGCGTGTAGTCGAGCTGCGGCTGGTCCGTCTCCCGCGCATAGACGATGCCGACATCGGCGCGCTTGTCGTTGAAGCCCCAATCGAAATGGCTGGCGTCCAGCTTCACCGCGATTTCAGGATTGGCGCGGTGGAACTCATGCATGCGCGGGATCAGCCAGCGCACCGCCATGGTGACATAGACCTGCACGGTGAGATCGCCGCTGGCCGTTGACCGGCGCAGGATGTCGGTGCCCTGAGCGATGCGGTCGAAAGCTTCGCGCAGGAAGGGGAAATAGCGCGCGCCCGCGTCGGTCAATTCCACCCGCCGCGCCAGCCGCGCGAACAGCGGCAAGCCCATCCAGGTTTCCAGCTCCTTGATCTGGTGGCTGATCGCCGATTGGGTTAGGCCGAGCTCCTCCCCGGCGGCCCGGAAGCTCAGATGCCTGGCCGCGGCCTCGAAGGCCCGGAGTGATGAAAAGGAGGGTAGATTCCGGCGGTCCATGGATTGGGTGGGCTCATGCTACTTGGTTAGCAGGGAGGTTAAGTGACTGTAAATTATAGGATACACAATTGTATAAGTGAACTGGGCTCATGTATCTATGAAAAAGGCTCGGTTGTGAATTCGGCCCGGAATCGGCGAATATCCAAGTGAATTCAAAGCCCCAGGAGCTTTCGATGAGCGACATCCAGGTTGATAGCGGTCGGCGCGGCGGGCGCGCGGCGCGCCGGGCCCAGCGGGCTGCGCCCTTGCCCCAGAATCAGCGGCCGGTCTGGCCGGGCATGGAGGGCGGCAACTACAAGGCGCTCAAGGACGAGGACATCCAGAAGATCCACCATGCGGTACTGGATGTGCTGGCGAATATCGGCCTCGCTGATGCTATCCCGACCTGCATCGAGGCCTGCACGGCGGCCGGCGCCGAGTACAACGACAAGGGGCGGCTGACCTTCTCGCGTTCCCTGGTCGAGGACACCATCGCCAAGGCGGCGCGGCAGTTCGTGCTCTATGGCCAGGAACCGCGCCATGACATGGAGCCCTGGGGCAAGAAGGTCTATTTCGGCACCGCGGGCGCCGCCGTGCATATCGTCGATCCCATGACCGGCGAATACCGTGAGTCCTATCTGCAGGACCTCTACGACATCGCCCGCATCGTCGACGAGATGGAGCATATTCATTTCTTCCAGCGCGCCGTCGTGCCGCGCGATCTGCCGGACCCGCGGGAGATGGACATCAACACTTGCTACGCCAGCATCATGGGCACCACCAAGCATGTGGGTTCGAGCTGGGTGGCGGCGGAGCATCTCGAAGCATCCTTCCACATGTTGCATGCCGTTGCCGGCGGCGAGGACAAATGGCGCGCGCGGCCGTTCGTCAGCCAGTCGAACTGCTTCGTGGTGCCGCCGCTCAAGTTCGCCGTCGATGCCAGCCATTGCCTTGAGCTGGCGGTGCGGGGCGGCATGCCTGTGCTGCTGCTGTCGGCGGGGCAAGCGGGCGCCACGGCGCCGGCGGCGCTGGCCGGCACCATAGTGCAGGCGACGGCGGAAGTGATCGCTGGCCTGATCTATGTGAACGCGCTGAAGCCCGGCGCGCCGGCGATCTTCGGCACTTGGCCGTTCGTGTCGGACCTGCGCACCGGCGCCATGTCCGGCGGCAGCCCGGAGCAGGCGCTGCTGTCGGCCGGCTGTGCCCAGATGGCCCATTTCTACGACCTCACCGGCGGCACCTCGTCGGGCATGTGCGACTCCAAGGTACCTGACGCCCAGGCGGGCGCCGAGAAAGCCTACAACCACGCCATCGTCGGCAATGCTGGCGCGAACTTGATCTATGAAAGCGCCGGCATGCATGCCAGCCTGCTCGGCTATTGCCTAGAGAGCCTGATCATTGACAATGACATCATCGGCGCGACCCAGCGGATCATCAGGGGCATCGAGGTCAGCGACGACACGCTGTCGCTCGACACCATCCGCGACGCCTGCATCGGCGGCCCCGGGCACTATCTGGGCTCTGACCAGACACTGCGCCTCATGCAGACGGCCTATGTCTATCCGACCGTCGGCGACCGCACGAGCCCGAAGGAATGGCGCGAGCAGGGTTCCACTGACATCATCGACAAGGCCGTGAAGAAGACCAAGGAGATCCTGGCGCGGAACTATCCGCGGCATGTGCCCGATGTAGTCGACGACGTGATCCGCGCCAAGCTGCCGATCCGCCTGCCGCGGGAGAACATGCGGCCACGGCCGGCGCAGGCGGCGGAGTAGGGTGCGTCACCAACAACAACGGGCCGTAAGGCCCGGACGATACTTGAGGGGGCCAGTATGAAATCTCATGCGCGGGTGGTGATCATCGGCGGCGGGGCGGTGGGGTGTAGCGCGCTCTATCACCTGGGCAAGCTGGGCTGGACGGACACGCTGCTGATCGAGCGCGATGAGCTGACCTCCGGCTCCACCTGGCATGCCGCCGGCAATTGCCCGAACTTCTCCACATCCTGGAACGTACTGAAGTTCCAGCGCCACAGCACCAAGCTCTATGCGAAGCTGGGCGAGGAAGTCGATTATCCCATGAACTATCACGTCACGGGATCGATCCGCCTTGCGCATACGAAGGCGCGGATGGAGGAGTATGCCCATGTGCGCGGCATGGCCCGCGCGCAGGGGCTGGAGTTCGAGCTGCTGTCGCCGGCCGACATCAAAAAGCGCTATCCCTTCATCGAGCTGCATGATCTCGAGGGCGGGCTCTGGGATCCCTTCGATGGCGACATCGATCCCAGCCAGCTCACCCAGGCCTATGCCAAGGGCGCCCGCGACATGGGTGCGGAGATCGCCCGCTTCACCCGCGTCACCGGATTGGAACGCACCAAGGCGGGCGAATGGCTCGTGAAGACCGACAAGGGCGACGTCACCTGCGAGTTCGTGGTCAATGCCGCGGGTTATCGCGCGGGCGAGATCATGGCCATGGTCGGGCAGTACATGCCGATCGTCTCCATGTCCCACCAGTATCTGGTGACAGAGCCGGTCGCCGAACTGGAGGGCCGCAAGGAGAAGCTGCCGCTGCTGCGCGATCCCGATACCAGCTACTATCTGCGGCAGGAGCGCAGCGGCCTGCTGCTCGGGCCCTATGAGTGGAAGGCGACGCCCCACTGGATCGACGGCATTCCCGAGAAATTCGCCTATGAGCTTTACCCCGACGATCTGGAGCGGCTGGAGACCTACATTGACGACGCCATCAAGCGCGTGCCGATCCTCGGCACCGTCGGCGTGCAGAAAGTGATCAACGGGCCAATTCCCTATTCGCCCGACGGCAACCCTTATATCGGCCCGGCCCATGGCCTGCCGAACTTCTTCCAATGCTGCTGCTTCAGCTTCGGCATCGCGCAATCGGGCGGCGGCGGCAAGACGGTGGCGGAATGGATCGCCCATGGCGAGCCGGAATGGGATTTCTGGATCTTCGATCCCCGACGCTACACCGACTACGCGACGAAGAAATACGTCGTGGCGAAGGCGATCGAGCTCTATCAGAACGAGTACGCCGTCGGCTTTCCCGCAGAGGAGCGTCCTGCCGGGCGGCCGGCGAAGACCACGCCGCTCTATGAACGGCTGAAAGCCAAGGGCGCCATGTTCTGCGCCCGCGGCGGCTGGGAGCGCGCCGCCTGGTTCCCAAGGCCGGAGGACAAGCGCGAGCAGGTGTTGAGCTTCCACCGCACCAACTGGCACGACGCCGTGGGAGAGGAATGCAAGGCGGTGCGGGAGCGCGTGGGCATTCTCGATCTCGGCGGTTTCACCAAGCTGCTGATCGAGGGCGACGGGGCGGCGGCGTGGCTGGACAAGCTGATCTGCGGCAAGCTGCCGAAGCGGGGCCGGGTCACGCTGTCCTATGCGCTGAACGACAAGGGCGGGATCATCTCCGAGTTCACAATCACGCGTCTGGCCGAGAACCGCTTCTATCTCATCAGCGCTGCCGTGGCGGAATGGCATGATCTCGACTGGCTGGAGAAGCACCGGCCGAAAAACGGCGCGCTGCACATCGAGAACCACACGACGCGCTATGGCTCCATCATTATTGCCGGGCCGAAGGCGCGGGATGTGTTGAGTCAGGTGACCGATGCCGATCTCTCCAACGCCGCCTTCCCCTGGCTGTCGGCGCGGGAGATCGAGATCGGCTATGCGCGGCTCTTGGCGTTGCGTGTGAATTATGTCGGCGAGTTGGGCTGGGAGCTTCATGCGCCCGTCGAGCATATGGCCTCGATCTATGACCAACTCTGGCAGGCGGGCGAGAAACACGGAATCCGCGATTTCGGCATGTACGCCATGGACTCGATGCGGCTGGAGAAATGCTATCGCGGTTGGAAGGGCGACCTGACCCACGAGTACACGCCCTTCATGGCCAGCCTGGACCGCTTCGTCGATCTCACCAAGAGCGAGTTCATGGGCAAGGCGGCACTGCTGAAAGAGCACAACAGCGGCCCGCGGGAACGCTTCGTCCCGCTCCTGCTCGAAGATGCAGGCACCACCGACGCGCTCTACTGCTCGTCAGTGTTCCAGGGGAAGGAAGTCGTCGGCCTCGTCGGTTCCGGCGGCTATGGCCACAGCATCGGCAAGAGCATCGCGCTGGCCTATGTCCGCACCGACCTCGCCAAGCCGGGCATGGCTCTCGATGTCGAGATCTTCGGCGAGCGCCGCCGTGCGGTCGTGGCGCAAGAGCCGCTCTACGATCCGACCAATGCAAGGCTGCGGATGTAGCTGTCGGCTTTCAAACTCAGAATTACCGGGATATCAATGCGCTCGCCAGCTGGATCAATTCGCCACAGAAGTCAAACCGCCCTCCTTGAGGGGGCGGTCGCTCGCGAAGCGAGCGGGTGGGGAGTACGGCTCGGTGTTGACTTCACGAGCTGACTTAGCTCCAGATTTCACCGATAGCACCGAGATTCGAGATGCCCCCCTCTGACGCATCGCGCTTGCGCGCGCTGCGCCATCTTCCCCCTCAAGGGGGGAAGATTGAACCTTTCGGCTTGACCAATTCTGCAACGACAAACTAGAGAGCAGCACCGCTTCATCATGCCCAGCAAACTCCCCACCCATGCCGAGGTGGTCATCATCGGCGGCGGCATCATCGGCTGCTCCACCGCCTATCACCTCGCCAAGATGGGCAAGAAGGATGTGCTGCTGCTGGAGCGGAAGAAGCTCACCTCCGGCACCACCTGGCATGCTGCGGGCCTCGTCCGCGCCATGCTCTATTCCGGCAATCTGACCAAGCTCGCCAAATATACCGTCGAACTCTACACCACGCTGGAGAAGGAAACCGGGCAGGCCACCGGCTTCAAGCAGAACGGCAGCATCTCCATCGCCACCAATCCCGAGCGCTGGGACGAGCTGCGGCGCGGCGCCTCCATGGCCCATGCCTTCGACGTGCCGGCGGAGATGATCACGGCCAAGCGGGTGAAGGAACTCTGGCCGCTGATGAACATCGATGACGTCATCGGCGCCATCTGGTTTCCCAATGACGGCCAGACCAATCCGGCGGACACCACGATGGCCCTGGCCAAGGGGGCCCGTGCCGGCGGCGTCCGCATTGTCGAGGACTGCAAGGTCACCGGCGTCATCGTCAAGAACGGCCGCGCCTGCGGCGTGAAGACCGATCAAGGCGATGTCACCGCCGACTATGTGGTGAACTGTGCGGGCATGTGGGGCCGTGAAGTCGGCCTGATGGCCGGCGCCGACGTGCCGCTCCATGCCTGCGAGCATTTCTACATCGTCACCGAACCCATGGACATTCCGGCCAATCTGCCGGTCATGCGCGACATGGACCGCTGCGCCTATTATAAGGAAGACGCCGGCAAGCTTCTGGTGGGCGCCTTTGAACCAAAGGCAAAACCATGGGGCGTGAACGGCATATCCGAGGATTTCTGCTTCACCGAACTGCCCGAGGATTTCGATCATTTCCAGCCGGTGCTGGAGGGGGCGATCCATCGCGTCCCGAAGCTGGAAGACACCGGCATACGCAAGTTCTTCAATGGCCCCGAGAGCTTCACCACCGATCAGCGTTACCTGCTGGGTCCGGCGGCGGAAGTGAAGAACTTCTTCGTCGGCGCGGGATTCAACTCCGTCGGCATCCAGTCGGCGGGCGGGGCGGGCATGGTGCTGGCCCATTGGATTGCCCATGGCCATCCGCCGTTCGATCTCTGGGACGTTGATGTCAGGCGCGTCGTGCCGCACCAGAACACCAAGACCTATCTGGTGGAGCGGGTCTCCGAGGCGCTGGGATTGCTTTACGCCATGCACTGGCCCTACCGGCAGTTCGAGACGGCGCGGGGCGTGCGGAAGACGCCGCTCTATGAGCGGTTGAAGGCGAACAATGCCTGCTTCGGAGATGTGGCGGGGTGGGAACGCGCCAACTGGTTTGCGCCGAAAGGGGTCGAGCCGAGATACGAATACAGCTTCAATCGGCAGAACTGGTTCGACTATTGCGCCGCCGAGTGCAAGGCAACCCGCAATGCCGTGGCGCTGTTCGACCAATCTACCTTCGCCAAGTTCATGGTGCGCGGCGCCGATGCAGAGAGGGTGCTGCAGAACATCTGCGCCAACGATGTCGGCGGCGCCCCGGGCCGGGCGATCTACACCCAATGGCTGAACGAACGCGGCGGCATCGAGGCCGATCTCACGGTCACCCGTATCGCCGAAGATCACTACATGGTGGTCACCGCTGCGGCCACCGCGCGGCGCGATCTGCTATGGCTCAGGAACCATATCCCTGAAGACGCGCGCGCCGCAGTCGAGGACGTGACCGCGGCCTACGCCGTGCTCGGTGTCATGGGCCCGAATAGCCGCGCGCTGCTGTCGAAATTGACGACGGCCGATCTGACCAACGCGACCTATCCGTTCGGCACCTCCCGCATCATTGATATCGGCTACGCTCGCGTGCGGGCGAACCGCATCAGCTATATGGGCGAACTGGGCTGGGAGCTCTATGTGCCGGCGGAATATGCCGGCAATGTGTTCGATCGCATCCTGGAGAATGGCGCGCCGTTCGGCCTGAAGCTCGCGGGCATGCATGCCATGGATTCGCTCCGCATCGAAAAGGCCTACCGCCATTTCGGCCATGACATCGGCGAGGACGACACGCCCATTGAGGCCGGCCTTGGTTTTGTCGTCGCCTATGACAAGAAGTCGCCTTTCATCGGCCGGGACGCCCTATTGAAACAGAAGAACCAGGCGCGGCTGTCCAAGCGGATGGTGCAGCTCGCCCTCGAAGACCCGGAGCCGCTGCTCTATCACAACGAGCCGATCTATCGGGATGGCAAGCTGGTCGGCTACACGACCTCGGCCAACTACGGCCACACGCTGGGCCGCGCCGTTGCGCTGGGCTATCTCAACAATCCTGATGGTGTCGACCAGGCCTGGATCGACGGCGGCAAGTTCGAGATCGAGGTGGCCTGCGAGCGCGTGCCGGCGCGGGTTTCATTGCGGCCGATGTACGATCCCAAAAGCGAGCGGATGCGCGCCTAGTCCAGTCGGTAATATCGGCATACTGGACAGCCAATTCGCAGATTGGTTCTACCGCACTGCACAATCGGCGTTGCTGGCGTGGTTTTGATGCGGCGGGAACTCGCTTGCTCTTAGTGAGAGCCCTATAAAGAAGGTGCAGGGAAACTGGGCTAGGCAAGACCTTAGTCTGGGGTGTCCTGCGTTGTCGCAACCATGGCAGTTACGGCAAGATGAAGCACCCAATCAAATCAAGACGCCCAGGGAGGGCCCTCAAGATGACATCGACCCCAACTGAAGTGAATCAAGAGAATACTGGCGAGGTGAAAACCCGCCGCAGTTTCATCAAGGGCGCCGCGGCCGTTTCCGTTGCGGCAGCCGTCGCCGCTCCGACTGTCGTGCGCGCGCAGGACGCCATCGTCTGGAAATTCCAGAGCACCTGGCCGGCGAAGGATATCTTCCATGAGTACGCGCAGGACTATGTCAACCGCGTGAACGAAATGTCGGCGGGCAAGCTGAAGCTCGATCTGCTGGCGGCAGGCTCTGTCGCCAAGGCGTTCGAAGTGCAGGATGCGGTGCTCGCGGGCACGCTCGACGGCGGCCACGGTGTTTGCGCTTACTGGTACGGCAAGAACAAGGCTTACTCGCTGTTCGGAACGCCACCGGCATTCGGCTGGCGCGCCAATCAGATGCTCGGCTGGTTCAAGTATGGCGGCGGCCAGGCTCTGTATGACGAACTGGTGCAGCAGGTTCTCGGCCTCGATCTCGTCGGCTTCCTGACCGGCGCCATGCCGACACAACCACTCGGCTGGTTCAAGAAGCCGGTGGAATCGGTCGACGACTTCAAGGGCCTGAAGTACCGGACCGTCGGACTCTCCGCCGACCTGAACAACGAGCTCGGCGCGGCGGTAACGATCATGGGCGGCGGCGAGATCGTGCCGGCCATGGACCGCGGCCTGCTCGACGCGGCGGAGTTCAACAATCCGTCCTCGGACAAATTGCTGGGCTTCCCCGATGTCAGCAAAGTTTATATGCTGCAGAGCTACCATCAGTCCGCGGAATGCTTCGAGATCATCTTCAACAAGACGAAGTATTCGGCGCTGCCGGCGGAAATTCAGTCGATATTGAAGTATGCGGCCGAGTCATCTTCTTCCGACATGACATGGAAGGCGATGGATCGCTATTCGAACGATCTTGCCGCACTGAAAGAGCAGGGCGTGGCGGTGCACAAGACACCCGACTCGCTGCTGGAAGCCCAGCTCGGTGCGTGGGACAAAGTCATTGCGACGCTGTCAGCTGATCCGTTCTTCGCCAAGGTGATTGAATCCCAGAAGGCGTGGGCGAAGCGCGTGGTCTCTCTTCAGTTCGATATGGAAGTCGATCAGAAGAAGGCTTACGACCACTTCTTCGCCTGAGGATAAGCGACGAGGTCAACCGATTGGGAGGAGGGCGGCATCATTCCGCCCTCCTTCTTCGGTGATGAAACAGTCGCAGTCCGGGGGGCCCAGGTGAACATCACGAAACTGTCGAACTGGTTGCTGACGATCGGCGTCCTGCTCGTCGTCGCTGCTGTCTTCTGGTCGCTTTACGCCTATGGCGTGGTGGGCATGGCGGTGGCGGCGAAGGGATTGCGGCCGACCAATGTCATCGTCTGCCTCTATTCATACAGCGAGGGTTGCGACCTGATGGAGCAGGTGGCGGAAGAACGCGGAGCCATCGCCTATTCGCCGCTCGCATTCTGGCTGGGTGTTCTGCTCTTTATCGGCAGCATTGTCTTGAACCTGACGCTTGGCGGCCGGGATAGCCAAGAGAAGGGCTGGGGCCCGGCGCTGCAGCGCTTGCTTATTCCCATTGATCGCATCAGCACATTGGTTGGCCAGACTTTCGCCTGGTGCATCCTGCTTCTGACCTTTGCCGTCAGTTATGAGGTTTTCTCCCGCTATGCCTTTGGCCGCCCGACCTCCTGGGCATTTGACGCAAGCTACATCCTCTATGGCGCGCTGTTTGCAATGGCCGGCGCTTACGCGCTTTGCCGGAACGCCCATGTGCGCGGGGATTTCCTGTACCGTACCTGGTCGGCCCGGGTTCAGGCCGGCATGGACCTCGTGCTGTATTTTCTCTTCTTCTTTCCGGGCATCATCGCGTTCATCTATGCGGGCTACAGCTTTGCGGCCCTATCCTGGATGACCCATGAACATTCTGCCTATAGCCCGGCAGGGCCGCCCATCTATCACTTCAAGACCCTCATACCATTCACGGGAATTCTGCTGCTGCTGCAGGGAATCGTCGAAGTCATCCGCTGCCTCGTTTGCCTTAAGACCGGTGTTTGGCCGCAGCGGCTGCACGACGTGGAAGAACTGGAAAAAGTTCTGATCGAGCAGCATCAGGCCAAGGAAGGCGCAGCGTCATGACCGATCCGCAACTCGGCGTGCTGATGCTCGTCCTCTTCATTTTCTTCATCATGCTGGGATTTCCGATCGCCTTTACGCTTATGGCATTGGGCGTGGGATTTGCCGCGCTGGCCTATGATGGGCAACTCCAGCCGGTGACCCAGATCGTCGTCCAGCGCACCTTCTCCGTGATGACGAACGATGTGCTCATTTCGGTGCCGCTGTTTGTCTTCATGGGATATGTGATCGAGCGCGCGAACATCCTCGACCGATTATTCCGAAGTATTCAGCTCGCCGCGGGAGGTTTGCCGGCCTCTCTGGCGGTGGCGACGCTGTTGACCTGTGCCCTGTTTGCCACGGCCACGGGTATCGTCGGCGCCGTCGTCACCTTGATGGGGCTGCTGGCCTTTCCGGCGATGCTCCGCCATGGCTATGACATAAAGCTGTCTGCGGGCGTGGTGTGCGCGGGCGGTTGCCTCGGCATCCTTATTCCGCCCAGCATCATGCTGATCCTCTACGGCGCCACAACCGGCGTCTCGCCGGTGCAGCTCTATGCCGGCGCCTTCTTTCCGGGCCTGATGTTGGCTGGGATGTACATGGTGTATGTGATCATTCGGGCGATGATCAATCCGTCCCTGGCGCCGAAGCTCTCGAAGGAAGAGCGGAATGTGCCATTGGGTGTCGTTGTCTGGAACCTGTTGACGTCTTTTGTACCCTTGGCCTTTCTGATTTTTGCCGTTCTCGGCGCGATCATGTTCGGGCTGGCGACGCCGTCGGAATCAGCGGCGATTGGCGCGCTGGGAAGTCTGCTGCTTGCCGTCGCCTATCGCTCCCTAACCTGGCAGAAGCTGAAGGAATCGGTGTTTCTCACCGCGCGGACATCAGCGATGGTCGGCTGGCTCTTTATCGGTTCCTTCATATTCTCGGCGGTCTTTGCGGCTCTCGGCGGCGATGACGTCATCAAGGACTTCGTCGTTGCGATGGATCTCTCGCCGCTCGGCTTCATGATCGCGGCGCAAATCATCATCTTCATCCTCGGTTGGCCGCTGGAATGGACGGAGATCATCGTCATCTTCGTGCCGATCTTTCTGCCGCTGCTGGAGCATTTCGGTGTCGATCCGCTGTTCTTCGGCCTGCTGATCGCACTGAATATCCAGACCTCGTTCCTGTCGCCGCCGGTGGCAATGGCGCCATTCTATCTAAAGGGCGTGGCGCCGCCCCATGTGACGATCAACCAGATCTTCGCCGGCGTCATGCCGTACATCCTGATCGTGCTGCTGGCCATGGTCCTGCTCTATGTATTTCCCGAAATCGGCCTGTGGTTGCCGCGGCAGGTTTACGGCAGCTAGGATTTCTACATCACCCGGAGCTTGCCGCGCCGGTCGAAGGTATCGATCAGCAGAAGGCCCGCCAAAAAACCGCCGACATGGGCCTCCCAGGCGATGTTGCTTTGGCTGGACAGAATTGCCGGCAGCAGGGCGATACCGACCCAGATGGCCGCGAAGATCCAGATCTGCCGTGTGTCGCGGCCGTGCCGTTGCCGCACCAGCAGGCGGACCGCCGCGCCGAACAGGCCGCTGCCGGCGCCGGATGCCCCGATATTGGAGACGTCATGGCCATAGTTCAGGAGCAGAAAGGCCAGATTGCCCATGACGCCGGTGAGCAGCGTCAGCACCAGCATCCGCTGCTGCCCGATAGCCCGCTCCACAATCGTGCCGAACAGGACGAAGCTGAGCATATTCGACAGCAGATGCATCCAGCTGGCATGGAGAAACTGCGCAGTCACCGGCGTGAGGATCACCGTCCAATAGAATGGCACGGCGTCCGTGAAGCGCATTGCGTCGAACCTGAAATGCACCAGCAGCAGGTACAGCCAATTCTGCGGGAGGAACTGGCAGATGACGAAAACGCCGATGTTCACGAGGATGAGGATCTGCGTCATCCGCGGCAGGTTGAAGATCGGTCCATGAGAACCGCCGCCGAAGGGGCCGCCGGAGCGCTGCGGAGAAAAATTTGCCATTGAAATCCTCGGATTGAATCAGCGGGCGGGCGTACTCTCGCCGCGGAGGATGCCGGCGGCAAGGCTCAAGATGAACAGCGCCGCGGCCGCCACGACGATCGAGGGCCCGGCGGGTGTATCCAGCCGCAGCGACGCAAACAGACCGCCGAGCACCGAAACACCGCCGATGATCGCCGCCAGGACGGCCATGCGCTCGGGCGTGGCCGAAAAACGCCGTGCCGCCGCCGCCGGAATGATCAGCAGGGCAGAGACCAGGAGGATGCCGACGGCTTTCATGGCCAATGCCACAGCGACTGCGATCAGCAGCATGAAGATCAACCCCGTCAGTTCGGCATTGATGCCTTCGGCGCGCGCCAATTCCTCGTTCACGGTCAGGCTGAGCAGCGAGCGCCACTGAAAGATCAGGATCGCCAGCAGCACCACGCCGCCGCCATAAATCCACAGCGAGGTCCCGCGGCGCGATCGCCAGGATGTCGCCGAACAGATAGGCCGAGAGATCGATCCGCAGGCTGGGCGTGAAGCTGGCGACGACGAGGCCGATGGACAGCGCGCTGTGGGACAGGATCACCAGCAGCGTATCCACGGTCAGGCGCTTCTGCCGCTGCAGGGCCAGCAGGAACAGCGCCACGGCAACGCAGATGGCCAGGATGCCGAGATTGAGGTCAATGCCCGCGAGGAACCCCAATGCGATGCCCAGCAGCGCGCTGTGGGACAAGGCATCGCCGAAATAGGCCATGCGCCGCCAGAGGATGAAGCAGCCGAGCGGGCCGGCGAAAAGCGCGATACCCAAGCCGCCGATCAGCGCCCGGGTAAGGAAATCATGGAGCATGAGGCGGCTCTCCATGCCCGGTACGACCGTTGCCGGCGACCACTTCGCCATGGAGATCGTGGCGATGGTCGTGGTGGTGCTGATAGACCGCGAGCCGCTCCTTCGACAATGGCCCGAACAGCGCCAGATATTCCGGATGGGCGCTCACCGTGTCCGGCTGCCCGTGGCAGCAGATATGGTGGTTCAGGCAGATCACCCGGTCCGTCGCCGCCATCACGATATGCAGATCGTGGGACACCATGAGCACGCCGCAGCCAAGCCGCCGCCGCAGCCGCGCGATCAGGTCGTAGAGTTCAAGCTGCCCGGTCATGTCGACGCCGCGCACCGGCTCGTCGAGCACCAGAAGGTGCGGCCGGCGGAGGATGGCGCGGGCGAGCAGGGTGCGCTGCAATTCGCCGCCCGAGAGCCCCTGCAACGGCTGGTTCAGCAGATGCTCGATGCCGACTTCCGCTGCAGCCATCCGCAATGCCTCTTCGCCGGCACCCTTCGCCAGCTGCAGGAACCGCCGCGCCGTCAGCGGCAGCGTCTCCTCCACATGGAAATGCTGCGGCATGTATCCGATGGTCAGTCCGGCGCGGCGCTGCACCTGGCCGCTGTCGGGTTGGATCAGGCCGAGCGCGATCCGCACGAGCATGGTCTTTCCCGCGCCGTTGGGGCCGATCAGCGTGACAATCTCCTGCGGCGCGACGGACAGGTGGATGTGATCGAGGATGTGCCGCCCGTTGCGCGCCAGGTGAATGCCGTCGAGCCGCAGCAGCCAATCCGGAGCCGGCTCGGGCTCGCTATGGTGATGCCGGTCGTCAGGCATGGCGAGCGCGCCGGCCCTCGGCGCCCTTGCTGCAGGCGGGGCAGAGGCCGTGCATCTCGATGGTCATGCGGTCGACCACGAAACCGGCCTTGGCGGCGCTCTGCGACACGGCGCTGCCCACTTCCGGCGCATCCAGCTCGGCGACGGCCTGGCAGCCGGTGCAGATCAGGAACTGGCTGACATGGGTGCGGTCCGGCCGCGTGCAGCCGACGAAGGCGTTCAGGGATTCCAGGCGATGCACCAAGCCTTGTTCGCGCAGGAAATCGAGCGCCCGGTACACCGTCGGCGGTGCAGCAATGCGGCCATCCTTGCGGATCTCGTCAAGGAGGTCATAGGCGCCGACGGGCGCATGATTGCGCCAGACCAGCTCCAGCACCCGCCGGCGGATGTCTGTCAGCTTCGAGCCGCGCTGTTCGCAAAGCGCCGCTGCCCGGTCCAACGCATCGGCGATGCAATGCTGATGGTCGTGGGGCTCGCGGCCGAACTCGCCGGCGCGCTGCCGCGGTTTGCCGCGGGAAGAGGAGAGGGCTCTTGCCATGCTCTATATGTTATACTATAACGTTGCCATGATGTTATATCGTAGCATCCGGGCTCGCGCAACGTCCAGACAGGTGTGGCCATGGCGGGATTTGACCTCCGTCCGCTTCTTGGCGAGCGCACTTGCTCTCGCCCTGTATCCCGCGGCTGTTCGGGCCGAAGCGCCCGCGGTTGTCGCCAGCTTCAAGCCCGTGCACTCCCTCGTCGCCGCGATCATGGATGGCGTCGGCACGCCGGTGCTGCTCGTCAAAGGCGCGGCGTCGCCCCACAGCTATGCGCTCACGCCGTCGGACGCCCAGGCCATCCAGGATGCGCGGGTTATCTTTTGGATCGGCGAGGGCTTGGAGACCTTCCTGCACAAGGCCATCGAGACGCTGCCCGAAGGCGCCCGCTCGGTGGAACTCGCTGATGTCCCAGGACTGACCGTTCTGCCAGTGCGCGAGGGCGGCATCTGGGACGAGCATCTGCATGAGGAAAGTGAGGGCGAGGAGCACGCCGAAGAAGAGCACGAACCCTATGACGGGCATCTATGGCTCGATCCGGCGAACGCAAAACTGATGGCGGCGGCAATCGCATCAGAGCTAGCGAATGTCGATCCAGCCAACGCCGGAGCTTATCGCACGAATGAACAGAAGCTCGAACGGAAGCTGGACGATCTTGACCGGGAGATCGCGGCAACCCTTGCACCGGTCAAGGATACGCCCTTCATTGTCTTCCACGATGCCTACCAGTACTTCGACCGTCGCTACGGCCTTGCGGGTGTCGGTTCGATCACCGTGCATCCCGAAATGCCGCCGGGCGCGAAGCGCCTCAGCGAGATCCGCGACAAGATTGACGCCCAGCAGGCGCGTTGCGTGTTCCGCGAGCCGAACTTCGCGCCATCGCTGGTGGATACGGCGGTGGCTGATACGGATGTCAGGACCGGCGTGCTGGATCCCGAGGGCGCGGCACTCGATGCCGGGCCGGACCTCTACTTCAAACTAATGCGCAATATCGCGGAATCGCTCCGGACGTGCCTGACATCCGGCAGCTAGGCGCTCAGCGCCTGGTCCAGATCGTCGATGATATCGGCCGCATCCTCGAGGCCGACGGAGAGCCGGATCATGCTGTCGGTGATGCCCAGATGCGCCCGGTCGGCCGGGCTCAGACGCTGGTGTGTCGTGGTCGCCGGATGGGTGACCAGGCTCTTGGAGTCGCCGAGATTGTTGGAGATGTCGATCAGCTCCAGCGCATTGAGGAAGCGGAAGGCCCGCGCCTTGTCGCCCTTGAGCTCGAACGTCACCAGCGTGCCGCCGGATGACATCTGCCGCTGCGCCAACGCGCGCTGCGGGAAATCGTTCCGGCCGGGATAAATCAGATTGGATACCTCGCCATGGGAGGCGAGGAAATCGGCGATCGTGGTGGCGTTGCTGCAATGCTGGCGCACGCGCAGCTCCAGCGTCTCCAAGCCCTTCAGCATGATCCAGGCATTGAACGGGCTGAGCGACGGGCCGGTATGCTTCAGAAGCGGATGAAGCTCCTTGACGATGAAATCCTCGGAACCCAGCACGATGCCGCCGAGGCAGCGGCCCTGGCCGTCGATATGCTTGGTCGTGGAGTAGAGCACGATATCGGCGCCCAGCGGCAGCGGCTTTTGCAGCACGGGCGTGGCGAAGACGTTGTCGACGATCAGCCGCGCGCCGGCGGCGTGGCACAGCTCCGCCACCGCCGGAATGTCGATGAGCTGCAGCGTGGGATTGGCCGGCGTCTCGATGAATACGCAGCGCGCGCCGGGCTTCAGCGCATCGCGCCATTGATCGAGATCGGGACCGTCGACCAGTTGCGTGGTCACGCCATAGCGCGGCAGCAATTCCTCGATGATGTAGCGGCAGGAGCCGAACAGCGCCCGCGACGCCACAACGCGATCGCCGGCACGAACCTGGCACATGATGGCGGCGTTAACCGCCGCCATGCCGGTGGCAAGCGCGCGAGAGGCCGGTGCGCCTTCGAGCTGGCACATGCGCTCTTCGAACATCGCCACCGTGGGATTGCCATAGCGGCTGTAGATGTAGCCGGGATCGAGATCCTTGAAGCGGGCCTCCGCCGTCTCGGCATCGTCATAGACATAGCCTGAGGTCAAGTAGATGGCCTCCGCGGTCTCGCCGAATTGGCTGCGCGTCAGGCCGCCGCGCACCAGGCGCGTCTGCGGCCGCCAAGTATTCTTCTTCGGCTTTGCCTTGCTTTGTCTCTGGCTATCGTCCGGCATCTTTGTGGCTCCGGACGAATTGCCGCGTCCGGCCCTCTGTTTTCTTGTCAGTTCTGCTCGCCGGGTGCCGGGTCTGTGTGGTTGAGAACGACGGCCTCGGTTTCCGTGGCGGCCACCGCCTTATCCTGCCAGCCGCTGATTGCGACGACGGTGGTCCGCACACTCAGCGCGAAGATTAGCACCGCGACTGCACCCAGGACCAGCCTCGCGGGGATTCTTTTCGTCAGATAAGCAGCGATCGGCGCTGTCAGCACGCCGCCGAGCGTCAGGCCGATGATGGCCGGAAGGTAGAAACTGGCGAAGGCGAGAAATACACCAGCCGCGCATATCGCCACCACGAATTCTGCAAGATTGGCGGTTCCGATGGCCGTTGCGGGCTTCATGTTCCTGACCAGAAGACCCGACGTGACGATCGGCCCCCAGCCCCCGCCGCCCGTCGCATCGAGAAATCCGCCGATCAGGCCCAGAGGCGCAGCCGTTCGAGGATGACCCGCCGATTCAACCGCAACCGCGACCCGCTGGCGAAGCGCGCGCCGCAGGATCAGAATTCCCATGATGAACAGATACACGGCCACCAGCGGCCGCGCGATCTCCACCGGCAGCGTGGTCAGGACATAGGCGCCGATCATCGCGCCGATCGCGCCGGGCAGCGCCAGTTGCAGCAGCAGGCGGCGATCCACATTTCCGAGCGCGAGATGGGAGAAGCCGGAAGCAGCGCCGGTCGCGATCTTGCAGACATGCACCGTGGCGCTGGTCACCGCGGGCGTGATGCCGAAGCTCAGCAGCAGCGATGTCGAGATCACGCCGAACGCCATGCCGAGCGCGCCGTCGACAAGCTGCGCCAAGCCCCCGATCAGAAAGAAGACGATGATCTCTTGCGTCATGCGGTTCGATGCCGGAGTCGATCTGGTGACTGGTACTGGATGATACGCAGTGACGGACGACTTACGAACTCAGAACCAGGGCGCCCGATGGATGCCGCATTCGGTCTTGTCGGTGCCGGACCAGCGGCCCGCGCGGGCATTCTCGCCTTCCTTGGTCTTGCGCGTGCAAGGTGCGCAGCCGATGGAGCCATATCCATCGAGCGCCAGCGGATGCACCGGCAGATTCCGCGCCCGGAAATCCGCTGCGATCTCTTCGGAAGTCCAATCGGCCAGCGGATTGATCTTGAACCGTCCTTCCGATGCTTCGACCAGCGAGAGATTGGCGCGCTCGGCGCCGTGATGGCGCTTGCGGCCGGTGATCCAGGCATCGAAGCTGGACAGCGCGCGGCTCAACGGCACCACCTTGCGGATGCCGCAGCAGGCATCGGTGTCGCGCTGCCAGAGATCGCCAGACGGATCGTTCGAGATGAGTTCGACGGAATCGGGCTTGATATCCCTGACATCGCTCAGCTTCAGGCGCCGCGCCAGCTTGTCGCGATAGGCCAGTGTCTCCGGGAAATGCTTGCCAGTCTCGAGGAAGATCACGGGTGTCGCCGGATCGACTTCCGACACCAGCGACAGGATCACCGCGGACTCGACGCCGAATGACGACACCACGGCAATGCGCCCGGGAAACTCCTCCTTCAACACGCATTGCAGCAAGGTCAGCGCCGCCTGCCGCCGCTGCCGCCCGGCAATGCCGAGCGCCCGCGCGCGGAGAGCTTCCGTGCTGGGCGAAAGGCTGACAGGGGCGGGCGAGTCGAGCATGATGGTTTTCGCGTTCCTATGTGTTTTGCAACTAGTAAGCCCAATAACCCGCGCAGACCTGCGAGTACTCGTTGCTGGCTTCCACCGCCGCGGCGATCACCTTCGGCGCCGGCTCCTCTTCGTTTTCGACTTCGCGGCGCTGTGCGGGCGCCGGCCGGTGACGGGCGGCCAGCGCGGTCTGCCGGCCATCGGTCGCCGGCTGATAGACCACGGAGAGCCCGCGCAGCGAGTCGGCCCAAGCCGCCGCATCGGCGGTTTCCGGAATCTCGTAGCTGTCGAAACCGCAGCGGCGCATGAAGGCAAGCTGGTCCCGCAGCACGTTGCCCACGGCCCGCAATTCGCCGCGGAACCCGTGACGCTCGCGCAGCAGGCGCGCGCTGCTATAGGCGCGGCCGTCGGTGAATTTCGGGAATTCGAGCGCGATCACATCGAAGCGCTCGATATCGCCGGAAATGGTCGACGGCGCCTGATCGCTCTTCAAGCGGATGCCCAGCGGCGTCGGCCGTGCCGCGAGCTGGTCGCGGTTCGCCTGCCAGCGCGCCAGCGTGACGATGATGGCGCCTTCAGGGGGAAGCTGCTCTTCGTCCTTCACGAACGTCCAGAGATCGTCGGCAATGCCATTGGCTTTAATGAGCGGCATAGAGCTTCTCCTTGAAGGGCTTGAGGCCGACGCGGCGATAGGTGTCGAGGAAGCGCTCGTTTTCGCCGCGCAGCTTCAGGTAGGTATCGATGATGGTCTCGACAGCACCGACAACCCGATCGGTGCCGAAGGCCGGGCCGACGATGTCGCCGATGGAGGCGTTCTCGTCGGCGCTGCCGCCGAGGGTGATCTGGTAGAATTCCTGGCCGTGCTTATCGACGCCGAGGATGCCGATATGGCCCACATGGTGATGGCCGCAGGCATTGATGCAGCCGGAGATCTTGATCTTCAGTTCGCCGATATCCAGGAGGCGCGTCAGGTCGGCGAAATGCTTGCTGATCTGCTGCGCCACCGGAATCGAGCGGGCATTGGCCAGGGCGCAGTAGTCGAGGCCCGGGCAGGCGATGATGTCGCCGGCGAGGCCGATGTTCGCTTCGGCCAGCTTCAGCGCCTCCAGCTTGCGCCAGAGCTCGTACAGCCTGGCCTGTTCCACATCGGCGAGCACCAGGTTCTGCTCATGGCTGACGCGGATTTCGCCGAAGCTGTAGTCGTCTGCCAGATCGGCGACGGCGTCCATCTGCCCATCGGTCGCATCGCCCGGAACGCCGCCGGCCGGCTTCAAGGACAGGGTCACGATGGCGTAACCCGGCCGCTTGTGCGGCGCGACGTTGCTGCGCACCCAGCGGGCGAACAGGAAATCGCGGCGGAGCTGCGCGTCATATTCCGCCGGCGGACCGGCAAAGGCCTTGTAGGCCGGCGGCGCGAAGAAGGCGCGGATGCGTTCGATCTCGGCGGCCGGCAGATCCAGGTAGCCGTCGCGGATATGCTGCCATTCCTCTTCGACCATCTGGGTGAACTGGGCGGCGCCGACGGCATCTACCAGGATCTTGACCCGCGCCTTGTAGAGATTGTCGCGGCGGCCGAGCTGGTTGTAGACCCGTAGGATCGCCTCGAGATAGGACAGCAGATGCCGCTTCGGCAGGAACGAGCGGATGCTCTTGGCGATGACCGGCGTGCGGCCCTGGCCGCCGCCGACATAGACCTCGAAGCCGGCCTCGCCGCTCTCGTTGCGCAACATGCGCAGGCCGATGTCATGCACCTTGACCGCGGCGCGATCGCGGGGCGAGCCGGTTACCGCGACCTTGAACTTGCGCGGCAGGAAGGTGAACTCCGGATGGAATGTCGACCACTGGCGGATGATCTCGCAATAGATGCGCGGATCCTCGATCTCGTCGGCGGACACGCCGGCGAAATGATCGGCGGTGACATTGCGGATGCAGTTGCCGCTGGTCTGGATCGCGTGCATCTCGACTGTGGCGAGCTCGCCCAGGATGTCGGCCGTCTCCTCGAGCTTGATCCAGTTGAACTGGATGTTCTGGCGGGTGGTGAAATGGCCGTAGCCCTTGTCGTAGCGGCGCGCGATATCGGCCAGCTTGCGCAGCTGCTCCGACGACAGCGTGCCGTAGGGAATGGCGACTCGCAGCATGTAGGCGTGGAGCTGGAGATAGAGGCCGTTCATCAGCCGCAGCGGCTTGAACTCGTCTTCGGTGAGTTCGCCGGCGATCCGGCGGTTGGCCTGATCGCGGAACTGCGCGACGCGCTCCTTCACCAGGGCATGATCGTAATTGTCGTAACGGTACATCGCGCCGCTCCTAGAATGCCGCCGTGGCGTCGGCCGGCCGGCCGATATTCGGGATGGGTGCTCGGGCCGAGCGCGCGCAGCACCTCGCGGTAGCGCAGCGGCGTGATCCGGCCGTTCTCGGTCGACACCGGGATGAGATAGGGCGCCACCACCTTGCGGTCCGCCACGGCCTGGTTGGCTTCGGCCTGAAGCAGCGCCGCATCGGAATCATCCTGCGCCACGCGGCTCGCGCCGACGCGCTCGCTCCACTCGCCATTGGCGGCGAGGAAGACGACGCGGCCGTCGAGAAGCCGGTTGGCGGTGATGACTTGCTGCGGCATCGCTGCGCTCTCCCTCAGGCCACGGCCGCTTCGAGACGCTCGGGCGTCTGGGCTTGGTCGGCGAGGGAAACGACGGTGCCGATGACGATCAGCGCCGGCCCGGTGATGCCGCTCTGGCGCACCAGCAGGCCGAGGCCGGAGAGGCGCCCATAGACCGCGCGTTGGCTCGGCAGCGTGCCGTTCTCGATGACGGCGACCGGCGTTGCGGGATCGAGGCCATGGCCGATCAGCCGGCTGGCGATGTAGCCCGCCTTGCCGACGCCCATATAGATCGCCAGCGTCTGCTTCAGCTTGGCCAGCGTGGCCCAATCAAGCTCGGTTTCGTCATCCTTGCCCTGACCGGTGGCCAGCGTCACCGCATGGGCGTGATCCCGGTGGGTGAGGGGGATGCCGACGGCAGCGGCGCAGCCGAGCGCGGCGGTGATGCCCGGCACCAGTTCGGCCCGGATGCCGCGCTGGCGCAGATATTCCACTTCCTCGCCGCCGCGGCCGAAGATGAAGGGATCGCCGCCCTTCAGCCTGATGACGCGATGGCCATAAAGGGCGTGCTCGGCGATCAGGGCGTTGATCTCATCCTGGGTCTTGCTGTGGTTGCCCTTGCTCTTGCCGACATAGATGCGCTCGGCGTCGCGGCGCACGAGATCGAGCACCGCGGAGCTGACCAGATTGTCATAGATCACCACCTCGGCGCGCTGGATCAGGCGGAGCGCGCGCAGGGTCAGCAAATCCGGATCGCCGGGCCCGGCGCCGACGATGGCGACCGAGCCTTTCGGCGCCTCGGTCACCGCACGGCCGTTCACCAGGGTCAGCATGCGCTCATGGGCCCCGGGTTCATCGCCGGCGAGCAGCTGTGCGGCGATGGGGCCGTCAAAAAAATGGTCCCAGAAGCGGAAACGGTTGGCGGCCTGCGGCAGCTTCGACCGCACGCCCCGGCGGAAGCTGCTGGCGAACTCGGCCAGGCGGCCCAGGCGCGCCGGCAGCAGCCGCTCGATGGACTCCCGCACGCGGCTGGCCAGCACCGGCGCGGCGCCGCCGGTGGAGATGCCGATGACGACGGGGTCGCGCTCGACGATGGCGGGAACGATGAAGCTGGAAAGCTCGGCCCGGTCGGTGACGTTCACGGGCACGCCGGCGGTGCGGGCGGCCTCGGCTACGCGCTCGTCCACATCCTCGCGACCGGTAGCTGAGAACACGACCGTGTGGCCGGTGATATCGCCGGCGACGAAGCCGCGGCGGATCGCGACGACGGTGCCGTCGCTGATCGCAGTCTCGATTTCCTCCACAGTGCGCGGCGCCACGACGGTGACCTTGGCGCCGGCCTTCAGCAGCAGCCGCAGGCGCCGGGCCGCGATCTCGCCGCCGCCGACGATAAGGGCGCGCCGTTCTCTGAGGTCGAAAAATGCTGGGAAATAGTTCATTGACGTCCTCCAAGCCGCAAGCATTGCGGGCCCACGGAGAACATCCGTGGCGCTTTAGCGCTTGGTAACGCGGGCGCAAGCTGCCCCATCAAATCCCGCGGGTCCGTTGCGGTGGACCAGGCCGTAAAAAACCAAAAACCCGTCGCAGCTTGGCTGGGACGGGTTGCGTCCGCTTTAGCTGCATTTATTAAGCGCCCGCAAGCTGTTTGCTCAAATCGGCGCTGGGGAAAACTTAATAAGGTGGCCTACGGCTGTCAAGCGCCTCGTTGTTCGAAACAGGCCCTTAGGGCATGATTCCAGCTGAAATTTCCTCATGCGACGCCCCCGCTGAGGTAATGCGAAGCCGGCGCGGGCGGCAGGCGGGCCATGGATTCCGGACGAAAGCCCAACCGTTGGCGGCGTTTTGACGTCTGGGACGCCCGTCCCTTGCGCCTCGACCGGTTCGCGGTAGAGGATGCAAGCAACGGCTTTTCCGCCACCGACAGCCCGTTCGATCCCAAGCCGAGCCTGAAGATCGAGCAGGGCCGGGTGGTGGAGATGGATGGCGTTGCCGAGCCGGATTTCGATCTGATCGACCGCTTCATCGCCCGCTACCACATCGATCGCGAGGTGGCGCCGGAGGCGATGGCGGTGGACAGCCGCGCCTACGCCCGGGATCTCGTGGATTTCCATGTACCGCGGCCGCAGGTGGTGCGGCTGGCGCGGGGCATGACGCCGGCCAAGCTGGCGGAGGTGGCCGGCCACCTGTCCACCCTGGAGCTGACCTTCGCCCAGGCCAAGCTGCGGGCACGGCGGCGCCCGGGCAACCAGGCCCACGTCACGAATGCCAAGGACGATCCGCTGCAGCTCGCGGCAGACGCCGCGACCGCGGCCTGCATGGGCTTCGACGAGATCGAGACCACCATGCGGGTGGCCGGCAATGGCTGGGCGAACGCGCTCGCCTGCGCGGTGGGGGCGGCGGTGGGCGGCGGCATCTTGTTCCAATGCTCCATCGAGGAGGCGGAAGAACTGAAGATCGGCATGGCTGGATTCACCTCCTATGCCGAGACGGTGTCGGTCTACGGCACGGAGGAAACCTTCATCGACGGCGACGATACGCCCTGGTCGAAAGCGTTCCTCACGGCGGCCTACGCGTCCCGCGGTATCAAAGCGCGCTGCACGTCCGGCGCCGGCTCGGAATTGCTGATGGGCTTTCATAGCGCAAAGTCGATGTTGTACCTGGAGGCGCGATGCCTCTGCCTGCAGCGGGGGATGGGCGTGCAGGGCACGCAGAACGGCGGCATCGACGGCGCGCCGATCGCGGCCTCGGTGCCCGGCGGTCTGCGCGAGATCCTGGCGGAGAACGTGCTGGCGGCGCTGCTGGATCTGGAATGCGCGTCGGGCAACGACACGCGCATCAGCGAATCCGAAATCCGCCTGGGCGCCAAGATCATGCCCTATCTGATGTCCGGCACGGATCTGATCTGCTCCGGCTTCGGCTCGATCCAGAAGTACGACAACTCCTTCAATGCCTCCTTGTTCAACGGCGAGGATGTGGAGGATTTCCTGGCGCTGCAGCGGGATTTCGTCGTCGATGGCGGCTTGCGGCCGGTCGGTGAGGGCGAGGCGATCGATGTGCGGCGCCGCGCGGTGGATGCGGTGTCGGCGGTGCTTGAAGAGTTGCAGCTGGCGACGACGAGCGAAGCGCAACGCGACAGCGTGGTCTATGCCAGCGGCTCGAACGATACGATGACCTACAGCCTGGCCGAAGTGGGCCGCATCAGCGCCGCCATCCGCGAGCGCGGCATCACCGCCATCGATGTGGTGCGCGTGCTGGCGCAGCGCGGCTTCAATGCCGAAGCGGAAAATCTGCTGATGATGTTGCGGCAGCGGGTGAGCGGCGATTATCTGCAGACCGCGGCGATCATCCGCAAGAGCAAGGTGATCAGCGCCGTCAACGATCCGAACGACTATGCCGGCCCGGGCACAGGCTATGCCATCGACGAAGCGCGCTGGGCCGAGATCAAGACGATGCGAGACTCGCTGACCCGCGACGACGTGCTCGCCGAGCAGAACCGGCAGAGCGATGCGTCGCGGCGGCTGGAGTTCCAGGTGATCGGCAACGCCACTGCCGGCAGCGATCCGTTTGAAATCGTCATCGGCCTCAGCCCGGCCTTCGGCACGCAACTGCAGCGGACGACCGCGGGGCATGAGCTCACCGATGTGCTGGCGGCGCTGATGGCCGGCGTCGCCGAGGGCGGCGCCAAGGCGCGCGTAGTGCGCGTCAGGCATTCGGCGGACACCTCCTTCGTCGGCCGCACCGCCGCCGATCTCGCGGGCTCCGGTTTCGGCATCGGCATCCAGGGCAAGGGCACGGCGGTGCTGCATGGCCGCGGCCGCGCACCGCATCTCAATCTCGAGCTGTTCTCCATGGCGCCGATCACCACGCTGGATCACTACCGGCAGCTCGGCGCCAACGCCGCGGCTCATGCCAAGGGCCGGACGCCGGAGCCGGTCACCGTGCCCTATCGCGGCGAGGCGCTGGGCGCGCGCTACCACGTGCAGACGGCGCTGCTCTACGCCATCGAAACCGCGCTGGTCGATCCCCAGGCGCCGCCACTGGACCTGCAGGTGAAGTTCCCATGAGCGCCAGCACGCCGCGCTATCCAATCGCCGAGCATGAGCCGGAGCGGATCGCCACCGCCTCCGGCCGGCCGCTGTCGGCGCTGTCGCTCGACAATGTCCTGGCCGGGCAGGTGCCGCGTGACGATCTGTCGATCACGGCGGATGCGCTGCGGCTGCAGGCGCAGGTGGCGCGGGCGGCAGGTCGTGCGCCGCTGGCCGACAACTTCGAGCGCGCCGCCGAGCTAGTCGCCGTGCCGCAGGAATTCATCCTCGAGGTCTACGAACTCCTCCGGCCCGGGCGGGCGGCGGACAAGTCGACGCTGCTGGCCGCCGCCGAACGGCTGCGCCGCGAATTCGCTGCGGAGAAAATCGCCGCCTTCGTCGAAGAGGCGGCGGAGCAGTACGAGCAGCGAAACATCTTCCGCCGGCGCTTCTAGCCGCTAGACCGGAAACTGCGTGGGATCGATGCCGCAGTCGACGAGGAAGTGCTTGACCTTGACCACCTCATCCTTGTGCAGGTCGTGCTGGGCGTGATGGAAGGTGGCAGCGCGATTGCCGATCTTCACGCCGACGCGATTGCCAGCCTTGGTGTCGATTTCCGCGCCCAACTCCTTGAGCAGGCTCTCGACATCCTTGAATTCGATGTTCGCGCTGATCGGATGATCGAACAGGGCATGCAGAACTTTGCGATGACGATGGTTCATTCTTTCCTCATGTCATGTGATTGAACGGCGGAACTGAGTCACCAGCCGCCGGCACTGTCCTTCAGCGAGACGATGTAGCCGACGATGGCGTTCAGCTCCTCGGGGATGAATTGCTGTTCCGGCATCGGATAGTGGGGTTGCTGGATGAAGGAGCGCAGATGGGCGGCGTCGCGGCCGTCGCGCCGGGCGATTTCGCGGAAACTCGGCGCCAGAACTTTCTCCTGGCTGGTCGTCTCGTTGATCGCCACGGCGGGGGGCTGCGGCTGGCTCTCCTGGACGCGGTGGCAGGCGGCGCAATCCTCGGTTGCCAGGGCGAGGCCGTCGGCCACCACGCCGCTGTCGGCGAGCTGAACGGAGTGGAGATAGGCGAGCAGGTCGTCGATTTCCTCCGGGTCGAAGGTGAACTCCGGCATGGGGCCATGGCCGATCACCAGCCCTTCCGCCATGGCCTCGGCCAAGTAATACACCGGCCATTTCCGCTCGAAGCCGCTGAAGGGCGGCGCCTGGGCGAGCGGGCTGGGGCCTGGGCCGGAGATGGCGTGGCAGCGCGCACAGAGCCGCTCGGCGAGAGCACCTCCGGCCGCTGCGTCGCCTGCAGCGGTTTCATCGGCTTGGGCGGCCATCGCCGATAGCGCAAAGCCGGCAAGGATCGGCGCCAAGGCCGCCCAGATCGTGGTTCCCTTCACTCGTGCCATATCCTGAAGCCGATCATCATTTCCTGGCAATTGCCGAGAACTTTATTACTGGCCGCCCGTCCCCGGGTCATTGATCGGTATCAATGTGCCGACTCGTCAGGCGGGCGGCGGCGGGCTACTCTCCGGCCCATCTTCGGTGGGCAGGTGGAATCATGGATCTGGGTTTGGCTGGGAAGAAGGCGCTGATCACCGGCGCGACGAAAGGAATCGGCCGGGCGATCGCCGAGCGCTTGGTGGACGAAGGCTGCGACGTGGCCATCTGCGCCCGCAATGCCGCCGAAGTGGAGGCCGCGGTGGCGGCGCTTGCGAAGAAGGGCCGCCGGGCCGTCGGCCGGGCGCTGGATGTCTCCGACGGCACGAAGCTGAAGAACTGGATCGCCGAGGCCGGCGGCGAGCTGGGCGGGCTGGATATCCTGGTCCTCAATGCCAGCGCGCTGGCCTCCGGCTCCGCACCCCTGGCCTTCGAGCAGGCCTTCGACACCGACGTCATGCATACGGTGAACGGCGTCCACGCCGCGCTGCCCTTGCTGGAGAAATCCAAGGGCGGCGCCATCGTCGCCATCTCCTCGATCTCCGGCGTTGAGGATTACGGCTATGACAGCGTCGCCTACGGAACCATGAAGGCGGCGCTGCTCTACTACATGAAGACGCTGGCGAACCACCTGGCGGACAAGGGCATCCGCGCCAATGTGGTCAGCCCCGGCACCACCTATTTCAAGGGCGGCCACTGGCACAAAGTGGAGATCGAAGACCCGGCGGCCTTTGCCGAGGCCATGAAGGGCAATCCCCTGGGCCGCATGGCCACGGCCGAGGACATCGCCAATGCTGTCGCCTTCGTCGCAAGCCCGGCGGCGGGGTTCATCGTCGGCGCGAACATCGTGGTCGATGGCGGCTTCACGCACCGCATCCAGAACTAGCGGAGGCCGGCCCGGCGCGCCGGTTGCGAACCGACTGATATTTTGCGCTATTTGCCCGCAGAAATATTGAAAGAATTCCTGGGCTTGCGAGGCGTCACGCGCGGCCGAGTATCCGCTTATTGCGATGAATTCTCAGGTGATTTCGACATAGCGATCGCCGCGAACTAGGGGACCCTGTTATTTGGGAACGATCCCATACAAAGGAATCCCTTTGTGAGCGCAGCACGCTGCGCTGCACACAGTATCCCGATACACAATATCCAACATCAAGCCGGCCTGGGTTTGCCGGGAATCCCGACATGGGAACATATGCCTGTAATTCAAGATCGGCCGGACGGAATTTGATCGTCTTTGATTGCCGTCGGCATTGGAATTCTTGATTCAGATCAAACCAATTATTCCGCTGGTCGGGTATGTGTACTAGTGTAGGATTGGATACAAACAGTCAGAATAAAGAAACAAGAAAAATGAGGAAGTCACCCAGACGGATCTGGAAAAGCGGGTGGCCAGAGCGACCGGACTGGGAAAGTAGTAAGAACGACAGAGCAATTCGTGTCCGAACAGTTGGGCGGCGAAGACATTCGTCGGCCGGTATTGGGGAGGCGCGAGTCCATGTTGACCCTCTTTCGCTGGGTGAAGTGCAATGAAAAATATGAAGCTGAAGTCGGCACCTAGCACTAGGGAACACCCTGTCCCGGGCCTGCCAAAATTGTCGGCGGCCGATGTCTCGGCCGCAGGCAAGCGCCTGCGTGACATGGTTTCCCGGCAGGTCCATGGGCTATGGAAACGCCCATCGGATCGGGAAGATCCGCTCGACCTCCTCAGAGATTCTGACGTTGGCCGGCAGCCGCATTTGCTGCCAATCCGCTATGGTCGGATGTTGCAGAGCCCCTTCACCTTCTATCGCGGCGCTGCGGCGGTGATGGCGGCAGACCTCGCCAAGACCCCTGCCACCGGGATCAGGGTCCAGGCCTGCGGCGACTGTCACCTGATGAACTTCGGCGGGTTCGCAACGCCGGAACGCAACATCCTTTTCGATATCAACGATTTCGATGAGACCTCCCCGGCGCCCTGGGAGTGGGACGTCAAGCGCCTCGTCGCCTCCTTCGTGCTTGCCGCCCGCAGCAACGGCATGACAGACGACGATGGCCGCGCCGCGGCGGTTGCCTGCGCGCGCAACTACCGCGAACACTTGGCTAAGTACTCGAAGATGAGCCCGCTCGAAATCTGGTATGAGCGCATCACCGCCGAGGACATTGTTGCGCTGCTATCGGATGCCGGCGTCAAGGCACGGATCCGAAAACGCATCGCCAAGGCGAAAGGAAAGACGGGTTCGGAGATCGACTATCCGGAGCTTGCGGGCATGGTCGGCGGTCACATTCGCATTCATGACAGCCCGCCGCTGATCTTTCACCCGGAAGAAGCGCAGGCCAAGGATTTCCAATCCTTCATGGACGAAAACATAGCCGCATACCGGACATCGCTCGCCGATGACCGCCGCGTCCTGCTCGATCGTTATCAAATTGTGGATGCGGCGCTGAAAGTGGTCGGCATCGGGAGCGTCGGCACCAGATGTGCGATCGCACTGATGATGTCGGTGGCGAACGAACCCCTCTTCCTGCAGTTCAAGGAGGCCCGCAAGTCCGTATTGGAGCGCTATGCCGGCAAGAACCCCTATCCCCACCACGGCCAGCGGGTGGTGATGGGCCAAAGGCTGATGCAACCGGCCACGGATGTCTTCCTCGGCTGGATTACAACGACGCGCGGCCTTCATGGCTACGTGCGGCAATTGCGCGATGCAAAGATAAAGCCGTTGGTAGAGACCTTCGACGCCGAAATGCTGAAGGTGTTCGGCCAGGCCTGCGGATGGGTGTTGGCACGGGCCCACGCAAAGGCGGGCAGCCCGATCCGGATCAGCGGCTATCTCGGATCCAGTGATACCTTCGATGAGGCGATGGGAAAATTCGCGGTGACCTACGCCGACCAGACCGAACGGGACCACGCGGCGCTCAAAGCTGCCGTACGCGCGGGGAAAATCAAGGTGCATCTCGAGTAGTGGACTGGTCCAGAAAATCCAAAAACCATGGCGTCGAACGACCCCAGGGAAATTGAACGAGGCTGTCTTGCAACGGCAGGTAGTAGATATGGACGTGCCCTGATCCTATTCACCATTGCGTTGTGCGCCATGGTCCTAGTGGCCTTCGGCGCGCAGGCGCAGACCGAAGCAGAGTCGGTTGCAGTGCAACCGATATTGAGCGCAAAGAAGATCTTCCTGATGCTCTTTTTGATGCTAGGCCCAATTAAGATTTCTTGTTCCCTTCGTCAATATGACCCGCGGCACCGATGCCAGGTTTCAGCGAAACCTGGCGACCCGCGCCGTGCTCTTCTCCGCCGCAGCCCTGGTGTTGGCCGGGTTGCTGGGGCGCAACGTGCTCGAGAATTTCAACATCTCGATATGGGTACTGGCCCTTACAGGCGGCCTTGTACTATTCCTGGTCGCCCTGCAGACTGTCTTGCAGCAAGGCGCGGGCACCGCCCGGTCGCGGCCCGATGACCCGCCGCCCGATCTGAGTCTTGCGTATAGTCCGCTGGCGTTCCCGACGATCGTCACTCCCTACGGCATTGCCGCCGTCATTGTTTTTGCGGCATTGGCACAGGACAGCGGCGAGGCCAAACTGGTCCTGGCGGGCGTTGTACTGCTTATTCTCGCAATGGACTGGCTGGCGATGCTGTTTGCGCACTCCATACTTAAATGGGCAGGCACCGTGCTCCAAGTCTTCGCCGTGGTGCTCGGTGTGACCCAGATCGCGCTGGGTCTTCAGGTGATCATACATAGCCTCAGCATGATCGGCGTTTTCGCCGAGCGCGCGAACTGAGCGGCTGGATACGGTCATGCATCCGGTTACCCATCGGTCATGCACGAAATCGGGAACGGGCGGCTTGGGAATCGAGAATGCGGCACTCCTTGCTCTGGTCTTTGTTGCCATGGCCGCTTGCAGCAGTATAGGACCGGAAACAGTGCAGCGCGACCGGATCGACTATGGAACGTCCATCGGCGATTCCTGGAAGCAGCAGACTCTGCTCAATATCGTCAAGCTGCGTTATGGCGACTTTCCGGTGTTCTTGGAGATCGCTCAGGTAATCGCGGGCTATCAATTCGAGAGTACGGCCTCCGGCGGCTTCAATGCCGCAAACAGCCCCGGTTCGTTCACGGCCTTCGGCGGCAGCGTGCTTGTGCAAGGAAAGTATACCGATCGCCCGACACTTATTTATGCGCCTCTCACTGGCACGGATTTCCTCAAGAAGCTGATGACCCCGATCCCGCCAAGCGCGATATTGTTCGTGTTGCAATCGGGCTATGCCGCTGACGTCGTCCTGCCGATCGCCGTCGATTCGGTGAATGGCATCAACAATGAATCCAGGCGAGCCATGAAGAGGCCCGCCGACCCGCAGTTCACACGCCTGGCCCAACTGCTTCGCGAGTTGCAGCTGGCCAGCGCAATCGAAGTCCGCCTCGAGCGCCAGAAGAACGATGCAGAAAATTCCCTTATCGTCTTCGGGCCCAGCAAAGACCCGCAGATTGCGGTGAAAAGCCGCGAGATCAGGAATATCCTGAGTCTGAACCCGGACTTGCAGGAACTCAAAGTCTACTACGGCGGCTATTCGGGAAAGGATAATGAGCTCGCGATGCTGACGCGCTCGATGCTGCAGATCATGCTTGAGCTGGGAGCGATCGTGCAGGTTCCCGCATCTGACGTTGCGGAGGGCAGGGCCGCCCCTGGCCTTGTCGTTGATCAGGCCGGGGAGGCTGCGGCGCCCGCCGTATTGCAAATCATGAGCAGTGATTCACCGCCGAGCGAAGCTTACGTCTCCGTCCCCTACAAGAATCGCTGGTTCTGGATTGCCGATACCGACATCCGCTCGAAGTATACTTTCGGCTTTGTGATGCTGCTGTTCTCGATCTCGGATACCGGCGTTCGCGGACCTGCGCCGGTCGTAACCGTGCCTGCCAACTAGTGTATGCTTCGCGGAATGCCAAATTGAGAGTCTTGTCAACCGCGAAACAAAGAGTCGAAATGTGAAATGACCGGACTTTACTGTCGAAGATATCACAAGCGAGTGTTGCCGATGACACCCCCCGTAGCACTGCCGCATAGAGGCTTCAGCGCGAACATTTCCGCCGCGGTGCAGCGCAAATGACAGGTCCAGCAGCGCGCTTTAGCCTGACATACTGGCGGAATCTTCTGCCGCCGATCAACTGGCTCGGCGGCTATCGGGCGGCATGGCTGCCCAGCGATATCGTTGCCGGCATAACCTTGGCGGCCTATGCCATTCCGGTCTCGCTCGCCTATGCGACACTTGCGGGGTTGCCGCCGCAGGTCGGCGTCTATGGCTATCTGTTGGGCGGGCTGGGCTATGCGCTGTTGGGATCGTCGCGACAACTGGCCATCGGCCCCACTTCCGCCATATCCCTGATGATCGCCGGTACCGTCGGCGCGATGGCAGGCGGCGATGCGGTGCTCTATGGGCAAATTGCCAGCCTGGCCGGCTTCACGATTGCGGCGCTTTGCCTGATCGCCTGGCTGCTGCGCCTCAGCACGCTGGTGACGCTGATCAGCGACAGCATCCTCGTCGGCTTCAAGGCCGGTGCCGGATTGACCATCGCCCTCACGCAGCTACCCAGCCTGTTGGGCGTGCCGGGCGGCGGCCATAATTTCATCGAGCGCCTGCTTCTCATTGCCGGCCAGCTCGGTCAGATCAATCCCCTGGTGCTCGCCGTCGGCATTGGCGCCGTGGCTCTGCTGCTTGCCGGCGATCGATTTTTGCCGGGCCGTCCGGTCGCGCTTGGCGTTGTAATCGTCGCAATCCTGTTGGCTACGGTCTTGGGGTTGCCGGCCATGGGGGTCCCCATCACCGGAAATATCCCTTCCGGCCTGCCGGAGTTGCGCGCGCCGTCGCTGCGTATACGGGATGTGGAGGGTATCGTGCCGCTGGCCATCGGCTGCCTGCTGCTCGCCTATATCGAGAGCGTTTCCGCAGCGCGCGCCTTTGCCAGCAAGCATGGCTATGCGCTCGATCCCCGCCAGGAGCTGCTGGGCCTCGGCGCGGCCAATCTCAGTGCAGCCCTCGGGCAGGGTTATCCCGTTGCCGGCGGTTTGTCGCAATCGGCGGTGAATGACAAGGCGGGCGCAAAAACGCCGCTTGCCCTGGTGTTTACCTCTTTGACGCTGGCTGTCTGCCTCCTGTTCCTCACGGGCCTGCTGGAAAACCTGCCGAAAGCCGTGCTCGCGGCCATCGTCCTGACAGCCGTGCGCGGGCTGATGGATTTCCCTACGCTGTTCGGCATGTGGCGAGTCAGCCGCCAGGATTTCTATGCCGCGGCCATTGCCTTCATTGCCGTCCTGCTGCTGGGGATACTGCAGGGCATTCTACTGGCGGCTCTGGCGTCGATCCTGATGCTGCTTGCGCGCGCGTCACGGCCCCATGTGGCGTTTCTCGGCCGTATCCCCGGCAGCAATATCTATTCGGATCGCCGGCGCCATCCTGAAAACGAAGAGCTTAGCGGCATCATCGCGTTCCGGCCCGAGAGCTCTCTGATCTATGCGAATGCCGAGCATGTGTTGCAATCCGTGCTGGCGGAGCTGCGCAGCGCGGCGCCTGCGAAGATCAGCCTGGTCGTTTGCGATCTCTCGGCATCGCCCTATGTCGATCTCGCGGGTTCGCGCATGCTGCATCAACTGGCCGATGAACTTGCCAGGCGGCAGATTGCGTTCCGCGTCACCGGCGCCCGCGGGCGGGTGCGCGATCTCCTGCGCGCCGACAAGCTGGCCGACAAGGTGGGCGGTCTGCACCGGGCGCTATCGCTCGAGGCCGCCTTAAGCGAGACGGCCGCATCCGGCACACCGTAGCCGGCCCATCCGTAGCGCAGCGGAGCGCGAGAAAATTGCCCGCGCTGGCCGCCTTCGTTGCCAGCGCCTCTGTTTTTTTGGTGTGCATCGCCGATTTGATAGTTTTTTGATGATTCCTCCCACACCCTTGTGACGCCTTATTGTTAGTGTCTTTGCCCTTCCCCCCGATTTGGCAGGCCTCAGCGCCTCCAAATCATCACGATATGAGGAAAACGCCATGAATGCGAAGCTATCCGTGGCCGCTGTTCAACCCGCCGATTTGCCGCAAGTCGATTTGGCCGCCATCAAGACCCGACAGCAGGGCGTCTGGTCATCCGGCAACTATGCCATCGTCGGGACCACGCTTCAGATCGTCGGCGAGGAGCTGTGCGAGGCGCTGGATGTACGGTCCGGGCAGAAGGTGCTGGATGTTGCCGCGGGTAACGGCAATTTCTCGCTGGCGGCGGCGCGCCGCTGGTGCGATGTCGTGTCGACCGACTATGTGCCGTCGCTGCTCGATCGCGGCCGCGCCCGGGCGACGGCCGAGGGCGCCGAGATCGAATTCCGCGAGGCCGATGCCGAGGCGCTGCCGTTCGACAACAGTCACTTCGATGTCGTGGGATCCACCTTCGGCGTGATGTTCACGCCCAATCAGGAGCGCGCGGCGGCCGAACTGCTGCGCGTGTGCAAGCCTGGCGGCAAGATCGGCCTCGCCAACTGGACGCCGGACGGGTTCATCGGCCAGATGTTCAAGACCATGGGCAAGCACCTGCCGCCGCCGGCCGGCGTGAAGCCGCCGCCCTTGTGGGGCACGGTGGCGCGCCTGTCGGAACTGTTTGCAACCCAGGCCGCGTCGATCAAGGCGGAGCCGCGGATCTTTCAGTTCCGCTACCGGTCGGCGGATCACTGGCTGGAAGTGTTCCGCACCTACTATGGCCCGACGCTCAAGGCCTTTGCCGCTCTGGAACCGCGGGCCCAAGGAGCGCTGGCCGGCGATCTGAAAGCGCTGATCGAACGGTTCAACCGTTCGGGCGATCTGACGATGGTGGTGCCCAGCGAATATCTTCAGGTTGTGATTACTCGGCGGTAACTCGACCGCAGACGCCGTCTATCAGCGCCTATCATCCCGGCCGATCCTGCAGGCCGGGACATCCGGGATGATAGCCCGCCGGCCCTGTTCCCGGCCATCGGATACCCCACTGGATTCGCTCTCGGCGATGAAATAGTCTCCGGGCCGGTACAAGCTGTTGCCCGGTCTTGTACCCGTGGTTTCTGACAGCCACGAGGCGGGAACTCGCGAGCTTGGTTCTCGCGCGACCACGGGGATCTTCCTGACGTTGAATGGTTGGCTTTTGTCGGCGCATCAGTACTGCGCGTTTGCAGGGACAAAGTACAAAGAGCACCAACCGGCGTGAGCCACTTAAGCAGTGGTTTGTTAGACATGAGCAGCAGTCGAGAAATCATCCAGGACGGTCACCGCGTGTTCCAGCGCGGCTTGGATTCGATTGCTCAATGGCGCCCCTTGCGCGACGTCGCCGGGTTCTGCGGTTTCGTCGTGGCCTATTACTTCGCCTACCGCTACGGCATGTCGTTCAGCCAGGCCGCCGCCTCGCCGTTCTGGTTTCCGGATTCGGTTCTGCTCTGCGCGCTCTTGATGAGCCCGCCGCGGCGATGGTGGCTCCTCATCCTTGCGATCCTGCCGATCCGCCTGTTCTCCGAAGTCGCGGCGGGCATTCCCACCTGGTTCCTGCTGGCGACATCCGCGATCGATTCCGCGAAGGGGATCGTCACGGCGCTGATACTGCGCTGGCTGATCGACAATCCGCTGCGTCTCAAGACGGTGCGGGAGTTCGCGCTGTTCTTTCTGTTTGCGGTGCTTCTGGTTCCCGCCGCCGGAGCTTTTGCCGGCGCTGCGGTGCGCACTGCTTTCGATCACGAATTTTGGATTTCATGGCAGCAATGGTTTCTCGGCGATGTGCTGGCTCAGCTCATCATCACGCCCGCCATCCTCTACTGGGTGTTTGGCGCGCCATGGAACTTGCGGGCGCGCAGTTCCAGGCGATTAGTCGAAGGCGGCTTGCTCGCGGCCGGATTGATCGTGACAGGTTATCTGGCAACCAACAGTGAAGTCAGCTCGGTCGATTTCACGGAATCGCGGTTCTATGCGCCGGTCCCCTTCCTGTTCTGGGCGGCCATTCGATTTGGCATGATGGGTGCTTCCGGCGCCGTCATGGTCATCGCATTCTTTGCCGTGGAAGCCGCGCTGGTGGGGCGCGGACCGTTTTCCGGCCGCTCGCCCGGCGACACCGCGCTTGCGCTGCAGCACTTTCTGTTGTGGCGATCGGCGCCGCTTTTTCTCGTGGCCGCTCTAACGGAGCAGAGATGGGGCGTCGAGCGGCGCTTGCGCGAGAGCGAGGACCGCTTTCGCAGCATGGCGAATACCGCCCCCGTGCTGCTCTGGGTTTTGGATCACAACAAGCATTGCGAATTCTTCAACCAGGGCTGGCTCGAGTTTACCGGCCGCACGTTGGATGAGGAAATCAAAGCCGGTTGGCTGGAGAACGTGCATCCGGAGGACGCTCAGCATTGCCGCGAGGTGTACTTCGCCGCTTTCGAGGCCCGGGAGCGGTTCGAGATCGAGTATCGGCTGCGCCGGCATGACGGCGAGTATCATTGGATCCTGCAACGGGGCGTTCCGCGGCACGCGCCTAACGGCGATTTCATCGGCTACATCGGCTCCGCCATCGACATCACGGACCGCAAACAGGTGGACGAAAGCAATCGGAAACTTGCCCATTCGCAGCGCCTGGTGGTTCTCGGGCAGTTGAGCGCGGCAATTGCCCACGAAGTCCGGCAACCGCTGGCCGCCATCCTGAGCAACGCGGATGCCGCCCGTATGATGCTGAATTCGCCGCGGCCGCCGCTGGGTGAGATCCGCGACATCATCGCTGACATTCGCAAGGATGATTTGCGGGCGGACGAGGTCATCGGCCGCATCCGGGATTTCCTGCGCAAGCGGAATCCGCAGATGGAACCGCTCGATATCAATGTCGCGGTGTCGGACGTGTTCCGCTTTGTCGCCGGCGATGCGCGGAAGCGGCATGTGCAGATCCAGACCGACCTCGCCCCCGGCCTGCCTCTGGTGAACGGCGACCGGACGCAATTGCAACAGGTCCTGTTGAACCTGATCGTGAATGGAATGGACGCGATGGGGGACATTCCCGAGGAGTCGCGGTATCTGTCGGTCCGGACGGAATCGAATGGCAATGGCGGCATCGACGTCGCGGTGGAGGATTGCGGCAGCGGCATTCCTCCCGGCGATCTGCGGCGCCTGTTCGAGCCGTTCTTCACCACAGGCATAGAAGGCATGGGACTCGGGCTGACCATCGCCCAATCCATCATTGCCGCTCATCACGGGCGCATCTGGGCGGAGAACAATCCCGGTGGCGGCGCGACATTTCACTTCAGTATCCCCGCGGCCGAAGACCAGACGGTGCGCCGATCCGCGAATGCGGGATAGGGCGGGAAGGTCCTGACGAGTGGTGAAGGGTTGCGAGTAGCATCCCGCAAACACAGCATAGATCGCAACATTAGCAACCAGGCCTTGGTCTAACGCCGTGCCGCCCGCGGCCTTGTTGCGCGGCCCTCGCTGGCCCAATATCCGGCGCAGGATTTAGCGCCACGTCAGGGGGAGGGCGGGTATGCCGGATTTCTCGATCATCGACAGCCATGTGCATCTGCTGGAGCCCACGCGCTTCGGCTATGGCTGGACGAAGAATGCGCCGCAGCTGAAGCGGCTGGTGCAGCCCGACGATCTGATGCGCGCGGCGGCGCCGGTGGCGATCGAGCGGTTCGTCTTTGTCGAAGTGGATGTGGATTTTCCGCAGCATCTCGACGAAGCGGCCTGGATCGACGGGCTCGCGCGGGCGGACAAGCGGCTCGCCGGCATGGTGGCGGCGCTGCCGCTGGAGCGCGGCCAGGCGATCGAGCCCGAGCTGGATCAGCTTTGCCGGAACAAGAGCCTGCGCGGCATCCGCCGGCTGATTCAGAACCAGCCCGATCCCGATTTCTGCATTCGCCCCGCCTTCATCGACGGGCTGAAGCTGCTGGCGGCGCGCAACCTGGTGTTCGATATCTGCGTCTTCCACCATCACATGCCCAATGTGCTGAAGATGGTGCGGCAATGTCCCGAGGTCAGGTTCGTGCTGGACCATATCGGCAAGCCGGGCATCAAGGCCGGGCTGATCGATCCCTGGCGGCAGCATATGAAGGAGCTGGCGGCGCTGCCCAATGTGGATTGCAAGATCTCCGGCGTGACCACGGAGGCCGATCACAAGAACTGGACGCGGGAGCAGCTCAAACCCTATGTCGCCCACAGCATCGAGGCCTTCGGCTTCGACCGCGTGATGTATGGCGGCGACTGGCATGTCTCCGAACTGGCGGGCAGCTATCCGCAGTGGGTGGAGATCGTCGATTGGGTGACGGCGGGCGCGACGCCGGCGGAGAAGCGCAAACTGTTCCGCGACAACGCCATCCGGGTCTATCGCCTGAACGGGGCCGCATGAGCGGGGCGGCCCCGGCCTGGCAGCGGCGCGCCTACAGCATCGACGCCCTGCGCGGACTGGCGCGCGGCACGCTGCCGCGGCCGGTGTTCGATTTTGCCGATGGCGGTGCGGAAGATGAAGTCACGCTCCGGCGGAATGAGGCGGCGTTCGATGACCTGCGGCTGTTGCCGCAGCCGTTGCGCGGGGTGGCGACGCGGGATCTCTCGGTCATGCTGTTCGGCAAGCGGCTGAGCCTGCCTGTCATCGTCGGCCCGACGGGATTGGCCGGGCTGTTCTGGCCCGATGGTGAGCGCTGCGCGGCGCGCGCGGCGGCGGCGGCGGGCACGGGTTTCTGCCTCAGCCATGGGTCGGTCTGCACCCTGGAGCAACTGGCGGCGACCGATGCCGCGCCGCGCTGGATGCAGGTGTTCGTCTACCGCGACCGCGGCTTCACGCGCGAACTGACAGAACGGGCGGCGGCGGCCGGCTTCGACGCCCTCGTGCTGACGACCGACAATCAGCTCTTGGGCAATCGGGAGCGCGACATCAGGAACGGCTTCTCGATCCCGCCGCGCTTCGGCCCGGCGGAGTATCTGTCCATGGCGCTCCGGCCGGGCTGGCTGTGGCGCATGCGCGGCGAGTTGAAGCGCATCACCTTCGGCAATTATGTGCGGCCGGGAGAGGCCGCTGACTTCAGCGCGATCGCGGGGCGCATGGCGTCGCTGCTCGATCCCTCGATGTCGTGGAAGGATGTCGAGGAGCTACGAAAGATTTGGAGCGGACCGCTGATCCTCAAGGGCGTGCTGCATCCGGCGGAGGCCAAGATGGCCGCGGAGCGCGGCATCGATGGCGTGATCGTGTCGAACCATGGCGGCCGGCAGCTCGATGGCGCGCCGGCGAGCCTCGAAGCGCTGCCGGCTGTGGTGCATGCGGTCGCTGGCAAGATCCCGGTGCTCATGGATGGCGGCGTGCGCCGGGGCGCCGACGTGGTCAAGGCGCTGGCGCTGGGCGCCGCCGCCTGCCTGGTCGGACGACCGCAGCTCTGGGGCCTCGCGGTCGCGGGCGAGGCCGGCGTCGCCCATATGCTGGAAATCTACCGGCGCGAGATCGATCGCGTGCTCGGACTCTGCGGCATCAGCCGCATCGCCGATATCGACAGGAATTTGCTCTTCACCCAACACCGACAGGAATAGATCATGATCAAGGATCCGCCCGCCCTTACCATCCGCCGCAACTTTCCCCGGCCGACGCCGGCGGAGGTTGCCGCCTTTGCCGATGTGCCGACCGGCTATGTGGTCGACGCGCTCGGCGGCCGCGGCGCGCTGGACTATCGCATCAAGCCGCTGCTGCCGGTGAAATCCGTGATGGTGGGCGTGGCCGTCACCTGCCATTGCGGCCCGGCGGACAACCTGGCGGCGTTCGGCGCGCTCGAGTTGGCGAAGGCGGGCGACGTGGTGGTGGCTGCCACGGACGGCTTCACCGCGACGGCGCTGGTGGGCGATCTCTATATGGGCATGGCGCGCAATCGCGGCCTCGCCGGCCTGGTGACCGACGGGCTCGCCCGCGACCTGCCGGGCATCCAGGTCGTGGGGCTGCCGATCTACTGTGCGGGCGTGACGCCGAACTCGCCGGCGCGGGTCGGGCCGGGGACGGTGGGACTGCCGGTGGTGGTCGGCGGCTCTGTCGTGGAGTCCGGCGACATCGTCATCGGCGATGTGGACGGCATCGTGATTGTCAGGCGTTCGGAGGCGGCCGCCGTCATCGCCAAGCTGGCGGACATCCGCACTGCCGAAGCGGCGCTCGACGCCAAGGTGAAGGGCGGCCTGCAGGTGCCGGAGTTCTTCAAAGCCGTGCTGGAGTCGGACCGGGTGGTGGAGGTGGAGTGACGGTCACCTCTCGTTGTCATCCCTGAAACCGAGCGTCAGCGAGGTTGTCCGGGACCCAAGAACACGGGCGGTGAATAGTGGTGTCGCTCGCGGGCGTTGTGCGGAAGGCAACGAACGCGAATTGTCGCCCGCTCCGAGCGATCGTCGAGACTAGTCGGATGGGCTCGTGTTCATGGGTCCCGGATGATTGCGCTGACGCGCAATCTCCGGGATGACAAATTATGTGGATTTCTGCAGCCGCTATCACTTTGGCAGAACGGGAAAATCGCATAATTTGCAGCCGACACAAAATTCCACAGAAATTGACAAAATCTGGCAATATGCCAAAATTATGCTACCTTGAGGTCGTCTTGCGTCGGGGCGCGGGTTTGCCATGGGGATTCCAGAGATGCCGGATCGCTCGCTTGCAAACCTCCCTGGGCCTGCGGCCGGCGGTGTGACCGGCGCCCCGACGCAACGATGAGCACGCTGACGCTGGCCCATGTGACGCGGCGATATGGCGGTTTCACCGCCGTCGATGATGTCTCGCTTGATGTTGCGGATGGCGAGTTCGTGACGCTGCTGGGCCCGTCGGGCTGCGGCAAGACCACGACGCTGCGCATGGTCGCCGGCTTCATCGCGCCCGACGGCGGCGAGATCCGGTTCGGCGACCGCCAGATGACCGACGTGCCGCCGCACCGGCGCAACACCGCGATGGTGTTCCAAAGCTATGCGCTGTTTCCCCACATGTCCGTGGCGGACAACATCGCCTTCGGCCTGCGCATGCGGAAGCTGTCGGCGGCGGAGCGGGAGAGCCGCATCGCCGAGGCGCTGGACATGGTGAGCCTGTGCGGCCTTGAGAAGCGGCGGCCGGGCGAACTCTCCGGCGGCCAGCAGCAGCGCGTGGCGCTGGCGCGCGCCATCGTCACGCGGCCGGATATCCTGCTGTTCGACGAGCCGCTGTCGAACCTGGACGCCAAGCTGCGCGAGAAGGTTCGCATCGAGATCCGGGATCTGCAGCGGCGCCTGCGCATCACCACGCTCTATGTCACCCACGATCAGTCGGAAGCGATGGCGATCTCCGACCGGATCGTGGTGATGAATGGCGGGCGCATCGAACAGGAAGGCGATCCCGCCACCATCTACCGCCAGCCGCGCAGCGCCTTCGTCGCGGATTTCCTGGGTGCAGCGAACATCGTCGTGGTGACAGCGACTTGCCGACGGCATGGCCGAGACGGCGGTGGGCCGCTTCGCCTTTACCGGGGATGGCCCGGCGAGCGGCGGCGCGAGACTGAGCTGGCGTCCCGAGGATATGCAGCTCGTGCCCGACGGCACCGGCAATATCCGCGACGCCATCCTGCGCAGCGCCGTGTTCCGCGGCAATTTCACCGAGCTGCTGGTGGAAGCGGCCGGACAGCAATTGCGGGCGCAGGTCGATAGCGGCGTGGTCTTGCAGGAAGGCCAGCGCGTGTCTTTTGCCGTGCGCCCGGACCGGGTGCGGATCGTCGCATGAATACCCTGCAGCCCCGCTGGCCCGCCTTGCTGCTGCTCATCATTCCGGGCGCGGGGTTCATCTTCTGCTTTCTCGCCGCCGCCATCGCCATGACCTTCCTGCAGAGCATCGGCCTCTACTCCCTGGTCGGCGAGTCGCGGCTGACGGGCGAGTACTGGAAGGTCATGTTCGACAGGACCTTCATCGATAGCTTCCTGTTCTCGCTGAAGGTGGGCCTGGGCAGCGCCTTCGGCACCCTGATCTTCGCCTATCCCCTGGCGCTGTTCCTGCGGCGGCGCGGCTTCGGCACGCGCACCATCGGCTCGATCGTCAAGATCCCGCTGTTCGTGCCGGCGCTGGTGGCGGCCTTCCTGATCCTCAACGTGCTGGCCTATAACGGCATCCTCAACAGCCTGCTGATGGAGCTCGGGCTGATCGACCGGCCGTTCCGCATGCTGAACGACAAGTTCGGCTGGAACGTGCTGGTGATCCAGATCTGGAAGAACCTGCCGTTCCAGCTGCTGATCCTGGCCTCGGTGCTGCAGACCATCCGCACGGACATCGAGGATGCGGCGCGCAATCTCGGCGCCAGCCCGCTGCGGGTGATCCTGCATGTCACGCTGCCGCTGTCGGTGCCGGGCATCCTGATCGCCATCGTGCTGGTGTTCATCCTGACCTTCGGCGATTTCGCCATCACCCGGGTGGCGGGGCCGGTCTATCCCTCGTCGCTGTCGGTGCTGATGTACACCGATGCCTTCACCCTGCAGCAATGGGGGCCGGCGGCCTGCATCGGCGTCGTCATCGTCGTCACCTCGCTGCTGTTCGTCGGCGTCTACGCGCGCACCGCCCGCGCGCTGCAGGAGATGGGCCGGTGACCGCCGCGGTCCTGACCATGCCCGCGCCGCGCCGCCGCGCGCGGCTGACCCTGCGCCGTTTCCTGGCGCGGCTGGTCATCGCGCTGCTGGTGCTCTGGACCGGCGTGCCGCTGTTCATGGCCGTCATGTGGTCGCTGGTGAATCCGGACGAGCCCTGGTCGCCGCCGGCGATCCTGCCGCCGAGCCTGTCGCTGGCGCAGTGGCAATATGTGTTCGAGTTCTCGGAGATCGGCCGCGCGGTCAGCACCAGCTTCATCCTGGCGCCCATCGTGACGATGGTGTCCTTCCTGCTGTCGCTGCCCACGGCCTATGCGCTGGGCCGCTGCCAGTTTCCCGGCAAGGAAGCGCTGCGCGTCCTGATCCTGCTGCCGATCGTGCTGCCGGCCATGGTGATCGCCATGTTCCTGAGCCGTGTGTTCCAGGGCCTGGGCCTTTCGCAGACTTTCTTGGGCCTGGTGATCGGCCACACGCTGCTCAGCATGCCTTATATGCTGCGCATCCTCGCCACCGCCTTCGAGGCCATCCCGCAGGATGTGATCGACGCCGCGCGCAATCTCGGCGCCGGACAGCTCGCGCTTGTGTGGCATGTGCTGATTCCCCTGGTCATGCCCGGCCTGTTCGCCGGCGCGGTGTTCACCTTCATCAACAGCCTGGAGGAGTTCAACCTGACCTTCGTGATCGGCACGCCCACGTTCCAGACCATACCGACCGTGCTGTTCGACTATCTGGGCTATCATTTCGTGCGCACCAACGCCGCGGTGGTGTCCATCATCCTGATGGTGCCGAGCGTCGCACTTTTGTTCATCGCAGAGCGCTTTCTGAAGACGGAGTATCTGTCCTCCGCTTTCGGAAAGCTTTGACAAACGGCCACCGGCGAACCGCCGGGGGTCAAACAGAGGGAGGAGACGAGAATGACTACAAGACGCGCTTTCCTGTCCGCCGCTGTCGGTTTGGCGGCGCTCACCGCCGGACCTGGATTTGCCGGCGCTGCCGACGACTTGCTGACCCAGCCTTGGGACAAGGTCGTGGAAGCGGCGAAGGCCGAAGGCAGCATGACCTTCTACGCCTGGTGGGGCGAGGAGTTCTGGCGCACCGCGGCCAAGGATTTCGAGGCCAAGTACGGCATCGCCGTGAATGTCGTCACCGGCGACCGGCCGGCCAACATCGGCAAGGTGGTCGCCGAGGCGTCGAGCGCCGAAGGCACCATCGATGCGCTGCTGGTGGGCGGCGTGGAGCTGAAGGGGCTCCTGGATGCCAAGGCGCTCTATGGCCCGCTGGTTGGCGTCATTCCGGAATCCGACAAGCTGGATGCGAAGCTGTCGAAAGTGCAGGAAGGCTATGCCACCGGCGGCTACCTGGTGCCGGTCTACCGCAACCAGACCGGCTTCGTGTACGACCCGGAGAAAGTGCCGACACCGCCGCAGACCTGGGACGAGTTCACGGCCTGGCTCGACGCCAACCCCGGCCAGTTCGCCTTCAACGATCCGTCCAAGGGCGGCTCCGGCCAGGCTTTCGTGCAGGCGGCGATCGTCAACATCCTCGGCGACGAGAAGCGCTATGACGGCGATACCGAACTGGACAAGGCGAAGGTCGCCGACTGGGGCAAGGTGTGGGACTGGTTCAACGCCAATGAGGACAAGTTCACCATCACAGCGTCGAACAATGATTCCCTCGATCGCGTGAATCAGGGCGAGGTGATGATGGCCTCGGCCTGGGACGACGATACGGCGGTGTCGCTCTCCAAGGGCACGCTGTTCAAGCGAGCGAAACTATACATCCCCTCTCTCGGCATGCCCGGCGGCGGCGACAGCCTGGGCATTCCCGCCAACGCCCCGCACAAGGCGGCGGCGCTGCTGTTCGTCAGCTACCTGATCCAGGCCGACGTGCAGAAGCAGCTCAACGCCACCATCGGCAGCTATCTCGCGCGCACGGACATCACGGGCGAGAACGCGCTGATCCCCGAAGATCAGCGCCAGCAGAACGGCCGGCCGTGGATACCGGGCGCGTATAAGGGCTATTTCATCGAGCAGTTCGTGTCGCAGGTGCTGCAGCAGTAGGCGGCGTTTTCGCTGCAACCAAAGTTGTCATCCCGGGACCGCCGCTTCAGCGGCGGAACCCGGGACCCATGAACACAGGCGGCACAGAGTGGTGAGATCGTGGGTGGGTGCGCGGCGGCAAGACGTACGCGTTTACCGACGGCTCTGAGCAATCGTCGACACAAACTGGACAAGTTCGTGTTCATGGGTCCCGGATAACCGCGCACTAGACAAACGCTTCGCGTTTGCTGGGGAAGCGCGGTTTCCAGGATGACAAATGTGATTACTTCTTCTTCCTTCGTGTCGCCAGCAGGCAGAGGTAATCGAGGCACAGACTCGCGCCCGCCAGCGCGCTGATCTCGCCGACGTCGTAGGCGGGCGCGACTTCCACCAGGTCCATGCCCACGAAATCGATATCGACGAGGCCCCTGATAATGCGCTGCGCCTGCCACGTCGTGAGCCCGCCGCAGACCGGCGTGCCGGTGCCCGGCGCGTAGGCGGGATCGAGGCAATCGATGTCGAACGACAGATAGGCTTTGCGCTTGCCGACGATCTGCTTGACGCGGTCGATCACCGCCTGCGGACCGTTCTCCTGCACCCAGTTGCCGTCGAGGATATTGAAGCCGTGGGTCTCGTCATTGTGGGTGCGCAGGCCGATCTGCACCGAATGCTCGGGATCGACCAGCTTCTCCTGGGCGGCATGGAAGAACATGGTGCCGTGGTCGAGGCGCTTCTCGTCCTCGCGCCAGGTGTCGGAGTGGGCGTCGAAATGGACCAGCGACAGCGGCCCGTATTTCTTCTGGTACGCGCGCAACAGCGGATAGGCGATGAAATGATCGCCGCCGAGAGTCAGCAGCGTGGCGCCGGCATCGAGTATCTCCGTCGCATGGGCCTCGATGGCGCCGACAATTTCCTGCGGCTTGCCGGGATCGAAAAAGCAGTCGCCATAGTCCACGACCGACAAGGTTTCGAACGGATCCATATGCCAATGGCCGGGGCCGCCGAACCAGGCCATGTTGGTCGAGGCGGCGCGGATGGCACGCGGGCCGAAGCGCGCGCCCGGCCGGTTGGTCGTCGCGGTATCCAACGCCACGCCGCTGACAGCCACGTCGACGCCGGTCAGGTCCTTGGTGTAGCGGCGGCGCAGGAAACTGGTGACGCCGCTATAGGTGGGCTCATAGCCCATGCTGTCTTTGCTGCTGCGCGTGATGGCGCGGTCGGTGATCCGCTCAAGCATCTTTGTTCTCCGCCGGACGGGCGCCGGTGGCTCCGCAGATAGTGCCAAACCGTGACAAATACAAGCTGGGTCAGCCGATCTTGTGGCCGTCGCGGACCAGGCTGTCGACCGTGGCGCGGATTCCGGCTTCGAGCTTATCCACCATCTCGTCCACCTGCGCCTCCGTCAGGATGAGCGGCGGCGACATGATGTTGAGATGCTCCAGCGGCCGCACGATCAGGCCGAGCTCCTCGCAGTAGCTGGAGATGCGCTTGCCGATGGCCACGCCCTCGCCGAACACGGCCTTGGTCTCTTTGTTGGCGACGTACTCGGTGCACATCATGAAGTTCCGGCCACGCACGTCGCCGACGATCGGCAGGCTGTAGAGATCGCGCAGGCGCTTCTCCAGATAGGGGCCGACCTTGCGCACATGGCCGCAAAGATCTTCCCGCTCCATGATCTCGATATTCTTCAGCCCGGCGACGCAGGCGACGGGGTGGCCGGAATAGGTGAAGCCATGGGTGAACCAGGCGTCGGGATCGGGAGCGGCGATGACGTCGTACACCGCATCGGAGAAGATTGTCGCGGCGAGCGGAATGTAGCCCGAGGAGATACCCTTCGCGGTGACGATGATGTCGGGCTCGATGCCGAAGACGTCCTTGGATGCGAACCAATGGCCGAGACGGCCGAAGGCGGTCACCACCTCGTCGGAGATGTAGAGCATATCGTATTTGCTGCAGAGCTCGCGGGTGCGGCCGTGATAGCCCAAAGGCGGCACCAGCACGCCGCCGGCGCCGAGGATCGGCTCGGCGATGAAGGCGGCGACGTTCTCTGGCCCGAGCGCCAGAATTTTTTCTTCCAGCTCGTTCACCAGGAAATCGCAGAACTGTTCCGGGGTCATGCCCTCCGGCCGCCGATAGACATAGGGCGAGGAGACGTGATGCACGATATCGGTGATGTAGTGAAAGAGGGACGAGCGGTCGCTGCTGCGTCCCGTGAGCGACATGCCGAGATAGGTCGAGCCGTGATAGGCGTCTATGCGAGAGATGATATGGCGCTTCTCCGGCTTGCCGCGGCGCGCGTGATAATAGTGCGTCAGCCGCACGGCGGTGTCATTGGCATCGGAGCCGGTGCAGGCGAAAGCCACGCGATTGAGCGAGCCCGGCGCCAGCTCGGCGAGCTTTGCCGCCAATTCTGCCGCGGGTGGATTTGTGGTGTCGACGAAGGTGTTGAAGAAGGGCAGGCGGCGCACCTGCTCGGCGATGGCGTCGGCCATTTCATTCCGGCCATAGCCGATACCCATGGACCAAAGCGAGCCGATGCCATCGAGATAGCGCTTGCCGCGGAAGTCGATGATGTAGGCATCGCTGCCCTCGGCCACGACCAGCGAGCCGTCCTTCCTGAAGGAATCGAAATGCGTCCAGGGATGCAGGAAATGATCCCGGTCCTTCCGCCAAATCTCTTCGGTGTTGTAATTCGACGCGGGCGCTTTCAATTCAAGTGGCATGATCCGTTCTCCGGCGAATTCGCTTCGCACTAAGGCCATTATGATCATGCCTGCCGATTCCGCAAATGCAGGGCAGCTTTGGAAGGGCATAGTAAGATTTGTCATCCCGGAAACCGAGCGTCAGCGAGGTTGCCCGGGAGCTATGAACACCAAGCGGTTGGTGGGGTAACCCAACGAGTTCCGTGTGCTTGGGTCCCGGATGATCGCTCTGAAGCGCGATCTCCGGGATGACAATTTAGGATAAGCGTTTGGCTTAGCTGCTCTTGTATCCACACGCTTCGAAGCGACCACGCAGATGTTCGGGCACAGGTGCTTCGGCAGTGATCGGCGCAGCACCCTCTTCAAACGGAATCGAAATCCGCCGCGCGATCAGATGCATGGGAATCTTGCTGTCTTTTCCAGCGGTGCCGTAAACGGGATCGCCGAGCACCGGGCACCCGAGCGACGCGCAGTGGACGCGGATCTGGTGCGTGCGGCCGGTGCGGGGCTTGAGCTCCAGCCAGGTCATTGCATCCGCTTGGCCAAGAATTTTGTAGTCCGTGGTCGCGTGATGGCCGCCGGCATCGACAATCATGCGCCAGCCGCTGACGTCGCTGATCTTCCTGAGGGGAGAGTCGATCGTTCCAGAGGCTTGCGGCGGCTTGCCGTCGACAACGGCCCAGTAGGTCTTGCCGATGCTCCCGGCGGCGAACAGCTCATGCAGCTTGCGCAGCGCGCTACGCTTCTTCGCCAGGATCAGGCAACCGCTGGTGTCGGTATCCAGCCGGTGCGCCAGCATCGGCACATGTTTGGGGTGATCGGCCAGCAGCGGCAGCAGCGCTTCGAGATTGGGCCCGCCGCGCGGTCCGCCATGGACCGGCAGTCCGGCCGGCTTGTCGATGATCAGCAGCCGGTCGTCCTTGTACAGGATGCGGCTGCGCCATTCATCGGCCGGCGACGGCTTTCGGGGTGCGGCGGCAGTCATGGTTAGGGGCTCGGCTCTGTCCAACTGGTCACGGGCATCTATTTCGCCGCCGCGCTGCCGCCAGGGCAAGCGGCAATTGACTGGCCCTGTTCCAAGGGCCGCCGATCGCCTAGGATGCCGCCGTCAAAAAGGGGCCGCCCCATGATCGAACCGGTTCTCCGCACCGCGCCGCAATCCTGGCGCCAGACCTTGCCGACTCTGCAGCAGCTGGAGCGGAAGCTGCTTTGGCTCTCCGCCTGGATGATCCATAACGCCAACCATCTCCGGCCGAGCCGCGACGGGGTCAAAGTCGGCGGCCATCAGGCCTCCAGCGCCTCCGTCGCCGCGATCATGACGGCGCTGTATTTCTCCGTGCTGCGGCCGGAGGACCGGGTGGCGGTGAAACCCCATGCCAGCCCGGTCTTCCATGCGATCCAATATCTGCTGGGCAACCAGACGTTGGAGCGGCTGCAGAATTTCCGCGCCCTCGGCGGCGCCCAGTCCTATCCGTCGCGTACGAAGGATGCCGACGACGTGGATTTTTCCACGGGTTCGGTGGGCCTCGGCGTGGCGATGACGGCGTTCGCCGGGCTGGTGCAGGACTATGTGGAATTGAAAGGCTGGCTGCCGAAGGATCTCCGCGCGGGCCGGATGATCGCCATCGTCGGCGATGCGGAGCTGGACGAGGGCAACATCCACGAAGCGCTGATCGAAAGCTGGAAGCAGGACATCAGGAACTGCTGGTGGATCATCGACTACAACAGGCAGAGCCTGGATGCGGTGGTGTCGGACCGGCTGTTCATGGGCATCGAGAGCCAGTTCAAGGCGGTTGGCTGGCGTGTCGTCACGCTGAAATACGGCAAGAAGCTGGAGG
>CAWENQ010000008.1:0-364115 GCA_963810485.1 uncultured Alphaproteobacteria bacterium | reverse complement strand
GAGACCAGACGGTTGTACGTAATAAGGCGAATCGACCGAGAGAAGTCTATCTCATTGTTATCCTTGATGAATTCTGTTACTTCGTGACCGAAGCGGCGAAGCAGGGCTGCCTCCGCGGCAAACACTACATCTTCGCCGCCATGTTGTCGGTATCGGTTGTGAGCCAGGATAACGCGCAATTCAATTCAGCCGGAAATCACGAACAACGTGTGGGTTCACCGAAGAGTAGTACCGGACACGGCTGCAGAAGCAACAGACGTTGCTGCACAGGAGAACTGGACGACGGCCGGCTATTGGGTAGGGCGTATTGAGCGTATCGGGGTTTCCGACGCTCGCCATTGGCGGGCGGGGCCGTATACTATGACGCGTACACGCCCTCGTGGACCGACCGAGGAGGTAGTTATGCGGGTCGCCGTCGCGATATCCATCGCCGCGCTGTTCCTACTGGCGTTCGCGTCCGGTGAGATCTATTTACCGGCGGCGGCGGTAGGCGTGCTGGCATTGGTGTGCGCGGCCTTATTTCTCAACGCCCATGGCAGCTTCACCAGAAAAAACGTTGTTTTGGCACTATGGTTGATACTGATCTCCCATCGCGCCTTTATCTTTCGAGGCAGTCTCGCAGAAAGCGGATCGCTGTATTTCGTCGAGATCGGTGTCACGATGGCGGTCTTGCTGGGCGCCGTCGCCACTTTTGCGACTTCCATCGGCAGTCTGCAAATCAAGCCGTTCGGCGCACAGTTCTGGCTTGTGGCATATGTCCTATTGGCCGGTGCCTCGCTGCTTTGGACACCCTCGCCAACCTATGCCGGCTTTTGGATCCTCCGGCTAGGTTGCGCAGCGATACTGATCGTCGTGTATTTTTCCGATGCAAGCATAGAGGATTGCACAAGATTTTTTGCCGTTACGCTCATCGGCACCGCACCAGTAATAATATTGCCGATATTCAGCTACGCCTCTTTTGAATCGACGGCGCAATCAGGGGCACACCGGGTCGCGGGAATTTGGGTACATCCAGGCGTCGTGAGCATTGCTGCATTTTCGGTCGCAGCGGCATGCCTCACCGCGATACTGCAGCGCAAGGCAGGATTGAATGTTCGCCGTTTCTACCTCTATGCTAGTCTGTTTGCTCTCAGTTGTATCAGCGGATTTTTGGCGGCCGGCAAGACTGGCGCAATTGGCGGCGCGATCGCAATTGGGCTAATGCTGCTTATCGGCGGTCACCTTCGAATTTGGATTGGCTTCCTGGCGACTGCCGTGATTGGGTATGTCGTCTTCGATTTGGCCCTGCGACAATTGGAAGTCGGTCTATTCGCGCATATGCAGGGTTACAATTTTGAGCGGCTTGGAACCTTGCAGAGCAGAATAGAACTGTGGATAGGCGCCATTGAAGGTTGGTCGAAGTCCGTGCGTAACGCCATCCTTGGCCGGGGCTTCACATCATTTCGGGCATCACCGTTGCCATCATTGGGCGGCTGGACGCCAGGTCATGCGCATAATTCCTTTGTCACTTTGCTCGTTGATATGGGGATTATTGGAGCCTTCTTCTTTGTCATGATGTTGAAGCGACCGATCGGCAGGTCGGCGCTGGTTTTGGTTCGGCAGAGACGTCAGTTCAGCGAGTCGCCGGCGTTTCCGCCATTCATCGCGCTTACAAGCCTGATGATCGGTAGTCTCATGGACGATGTATTCGGCGGCACATTGCAGCCGACGACCTATCTGCTGATCGGGACGGTAGTTGCGCTCGATCGCATACTTGCTTTGACCTGGTATGATGAATCGACGAAGGCAACTACATCGCCCTCGAATTTGGGCTCCGTTGTCTACAGAGCGGCCCTAGCGATCATCACGCGCTGGTGATGTTATCAAAGACCCGGCTTCTTGCGTGGATGCATTACCCCGCGCGTCCAAAAACAGGGTTCTCATTCCTTCGATTGTCCTTGGGAGCGCCATAAACAGTATTGGAGTCCTCAGTCTATGCGGCTTACTGCGCCGCTAGCGGAACTACTCGGTGCAACTGCTCGCGGAAATAGGCGACCGTCCTATCCAGCCCGGCATCGAGCTCAATCGTAGGCTTCCAGGACAGGGTCCGTTGAGCGATTGAGATGTCCGGTCGGCGCTGTTTCGGATCGTCCCGCGGCAACGGCTTCAATACGATCTCCGAATTTGAGCCAGTTTTGAGTACGATCTTCTTTGCCAGTTCGAGAATCGTGAACTCGCCCGGATTACCGAGATTGACCGGACCGGTCACTTCGTCCGGCGCTGCCATCAGCCGTATCAGTCCCTCCACGAGATCGTCTACATAGCAGAACGACCGCGTCTGATTCCCATCGCCATAAACAGTGATTGGCTCACCATTCAACGCCTGAACGATGAAATTTGACACGACTCGCCCATCGTTCGGCAACATCCGCGGGCCATAGGTGTTGAAGATGCGAGCAACACGAATGGGTATCCGATGCTGACGATGATAATCGAAGAACAGTGTTTCGGCGCAACGCTTGCCTTCATCGTAGCAGGACCGAGGGCCAATCGGATTGACATTGCCCCAGTAGCTTTCCGATTGAGGGTGTTGCGATGGATCTCCGTAAACCTCGCTCGTGGAAGCCTGAAGAATTCTCGCCTTCACCCGCTTCGCCAGTCCGAGCATGTTAATGGCGCCGTGAACGCTGGTCTTCGTCGTTTGGACGGGATCATGCTGGTAGTGGATGGGCGAAGCTGGACACGCCAAATTATAGATCTCGTCGACTTCCACGTAGAGTGGAAACGTCACATCGTGCCGCAGCAGTTCAAAACGCGCATTGTTCAACAAATGAGCGACGTTGTCTTTTCGCCCCGTGAAGTAGTTGTCGACACAGATGACGTCGTGCCCCTGCGCCACAAGGCGCTCACAGAGATGGGAGCCGAGGAAGCCGGCGCCTCCGGTGATCAGAATTCTCTTGCGCAAGTTGGCCTCCCGGGCCGTCAAATTCACAAAACTTAAATTCAGTTCAGGCTTCCCTGCGCCTTAGCACCACCAGTATCGTCATGATGAGAATTTTAAGGTCCAGCACGATCGACCAATTGTCGATGTACTGAAGATCAAATTTAACCCTGTTTTCGATCTTCTCCTCAGTGTCGGCCGCACCATGCCAGCCATGCACTTGCGCCCAGCCGGTTATTCCGGGTTTGACCCTATGGCGCGCCGCATATTCGTCCACCACCTCAGCGAACAATCGGCCGGAGACGCCACACATGATCGGGTGAGGCCGCGGACCGACGATGGACATATCGCCGACGAGAACATTCAAAAGCTGCGGCAGCTCATCCAGGCTCCACCGCCGCAACAAGCGGCCCATGCGCGTAATACGCGGATCGTCTTTGCTCACCTGCTGGGCGCCCGAATGGTCGGCACGATCAACATGCATTGTGCGGAACTTCCAGACGATAATGATGCGGTTGTTGAAGCCGTATCGTGCCTGCCGGAAGAAGACAGGCCCCGTACTATCAAGCTTAATGAGAGCTGCAATCAGGAGCAAGGCGGGGCCAAATAGCAGCAGTAGCAGTCCTGCAAGCAATTTGTCCTCGGCGTTCTTGGCCACATGTCCCCACCCTGAGATGGGCCGGTCGTAGAGCCGAACGAGCGGGACGACGCCGCAGAGCTCAAAACTTGACTGCGGAAGCAAGAATTCAAACGTGTCCCGGCACAATCTGACGTCAACCGGAAGGGAGCGCATCTTCCGTAAGATACTGGCAAGCCGCGCTTCCGTTACACTCGGCATTGCCAGAATGATCTGATCTACCTGCTCGCGGCGCGCGAGCTCGCAAAGCTGAATTCACTGAGCCATCGGGCTGCCTCGAACTCGTATCGTCCCGCGGCGCGGTGCGATCATCAAACAATCCGATGACCTTGATCGGATTGCTCTGGAGGTCCTGCAGGTAACTCGACAATCGCTCCGCCGGCTTCCCGTTGCCAATGATGGCCACTCGGCGCGCAAGATGACCGTTGTCGATAAACTTCCTCAGCGCCGGGCAGGCGGTTAGACGAACGACAGTTACACCTCCGAGCGCTATCCCAAACCACAGCAACATCCAGCCGCGGGAATAAATCTCCGACAGTCTAGTCAGGTACAAAAGGGCAAGAATTACCAGAAAGAGAATTGCAACGGCCATCCAGCAACGGCCGATTTGAAATGACAAATTGCTTAACGTCTCAAATCGGTAGATGCCGGCGAAATGAAATACGTTGGCCTGTACGATCAGTGCAGAGAAAACCAATAGATAATAGTACAGCCGCAACTCAACGGTCATGCCGCCGGCTTGATCGTACACCGATGGAAGGTAAATCACCGATACGAGTAAGGCCGCTGCGATCAGGACAAAGGCGTCACTGGCCCTGAACGCGATTGTAACAACGCCCGGCAACCACCCCGGTGAACTCCCGTGGGTCGGTGCCAGCTGCGCAATGAATTGCGCATCCGAGCCGACGAGACCCAACCGCCTTTGTACCGTTGCGCTACGCATCGACCGACTTCCTCCCGTACCCTGGCGCTTGATGCGGCCAGTTCACCCGGGCGGGTTAAATACCGCCTGCTCGCCGTGGTTCCGGAAGCTAGACGGTAACTTCTAGGCGTCATGATGTCATAAAAACCTATTGATGGAGGTAAAAAATCCGTCATGTGAAGTGTAACGTGTCTGTGCGCTGTCTGTGTACTACTAGTTTACACTTGTGTTACGCTCACCGACGCTGTATTGTGGACGTTCGGTACCTCATCGGCTAACCCGGGCGCATCAGTCAAACGCGGGTCTAGGACGCAGAGACTGACAGGCGATGTTTTCAGTCATGATTTTGGCTCGGAATTGCCACGGGCTTTGGCTGACGGCTTCCGCATTCCGGCGTGGAGTATCCGCAGCATGATGTGCCCCCGTTATATTGGGTACACATGTTACTCGCCTGGCGGAGCACTAGCGGGACCGGCGCAAAGACAGTTAGACCGGTGCTCATGCGCAGTTGCCGGTTCGCACAGGCTGTACAGATGGGTTGCAGTGATTTCTCACTCGGCGTTCGGTTCCGACATCCGCAACTTGAGCTTTCTGTGACTTCGGAGTTAAGCCGAACAAAACCCGTGCCCCACTTTGCCAGACGATTGTGGCCGTAGCAGCCTTAATCATTCATTATCTGGTTTGGTCGCAGGAGCCGGCGGACGATTGTGGCAGCGCAGCATCCCTTGGGATAGGCCGATCATAGCTTCAATATTCTGGTGTATTGAAGGTCGACCTGGAGCATGTCAACCAAGATGCAGCGAATTCGAAACCGCCTCATGTCGGATTCCGCACCGATCAAACCAATGTCCCGATGACACTCGCGACGCAACCTAGAACTGGTCGCTTCGGTCGATCGGTTTCAATTGCATCGTCGGCCAAGACCATGCGCTTTCGCAGCTCTCGTTTGCTGACACTCTTATGGTGCCTCACTTGGATCTCCTTCGTCGCTGCAGCCACGTCGGCTGATGCAGCCGAAACGTCGCGGAAGCTATCGGCGCAGCATGCCAACGCTGAGGATCGACTGGGCGCGATATACCTAGCCGAAGCTGGTTTTGAAAAGCCCCATACATCATCGCCATCCGTAACGAGTCACCGTGACGTCCGGCCGGGCTTTGTCTATCAGATCGATGGCACTTTTTACGTGAATGCGGCGCCGATCCAATTCTGGGGCGTCAACATGGGTTGGGGAGGGCCTTGGAAGCAAGGAGGCGACGCCCACAAATCCCTCACGCACGATGATCTGGATCACATCGTTGCCCGGCTAAAGGCTCTTGGGTTCAACGCCGTCCGGATCTTTCCACCCAGCAGCTTCTTCTTCGGCAACCTTCGAAACGGGCAGGATAGCGACTACGTCAAGGGCGACAGCTCCTTAGTCGACAAGTTCGACTACTTTTTGTACCGCCTGAAGCAGGAAGGCATGTATGCGTACATGTCCCTCAATCTATTCGGACCGAGATCTGATGAAATGGATCCGCTCTTTCAGGGTCCAGCGGATGAATTCGAAGCCTGGAAAACAGCGTCCGAACAGTATGGCTGGCCGAATGTGATCGACAAGGCCTTCCTCGTGGACAAGACCTGGCAGCACATAAAGATCCAGAACATTCTGCGCGTTCTCCGCCACTACAACAAATGGACCGGAAAGCACTACTACGAAGATGAGGTTTTTGCACTCTATGAACTGAACAACGAAGTCCGTTTTCCGGAGCGGATTCTCTCCGGCGAACTCGACAAGCGGCTGACGGGCAAGAAGAGTAGCGGCATGCCGGACTATTTTGAGGAACAGTTTCAGGATCTTTGGAACAGTTATCTGCTGCGAAAGTACGGTGACGATTTGAGGCTGCCCGGCAGCTATCTGAAGGCCGGCGAAAGTCTTTCAGACGGTTCCGTAAGACTTGCTCCGGCGCGCGGCGCCGAAGGATACATAGCCGATCGGGGTCGGGATTTCGCGCAGTTTGTGCTTGAGCACTGTGGCAGCGTTTACGACAAACTCTTCGCTGCAATTCGGGCTACGGCGCCCTCAGGTGTGGGCGCCAATGTTGCACCTATCAACGTAGACAGCATTTCGGCGGGTGGCGAGAACATCGCCAATGCCTACATCACGGCGCGCGGCGGGTTCAATGCCGGCAACGGGTACCAGCATCACCACTATACGCTCCGCGCCGACAAACGGCATCCCTATCATCCGTATGTTTCAATGCTGTCGCTACCGCCAGAACCTCATGATGTTTCAAAGGATGAGTACCATCAAAGAAACTCAAACATGGCAATCGGAAGAATCCGAGGTCAGCCTTTTGTGATGTATGAAGGCATGACCATGACGCCAAACATCTTTAAGGCCGAGTATTTCATCGAACAAGCCGTTCTAGGTTCCTGGCAGAATCATGGCGGGTATTTTTTTTACAGCTATTCGCTCAGAGGCCTTGCCGATGACTTGACGTTGTATCGGGGCCCCTTGATATACAGCAATGAGAATGAATGGGGTACGTCCGGTGGATTTACGCGGGATGAAGTCATGCTGTCGACGACATGGGCGGCGGGAGCCGCTTTCAGGAACTTCAGCATCGGCGCGGCACCGAATCCGACCGTATTCTTGTTCGGCGGCGACGCGATTTTTGATCCGGATTGGCAGGGCCATGGCGCGGAAAGGACGATTGGCAAAAGACTGCTCGAACCGCCATCAAGTACGGTGCCGAACTCGACTTTGAACCGGAGTCGCCATTTACGAAGCGGATAATGGGGTCTGTCCAGGATGGCGACTTCACGGAAGCGGTTGCTCCGGGAAACGGCGAAATCATTTGGGACTGGCCGAACAGCAGGCTAATCGTTGATACGCCTCGCGCAAAGATCTATGCCGGTGTATTTCCAAACGACCGGCGCTTCACTTTTCGCGACGGAGTCATGATTGAGAATCTCAATCGGCCATGGGGGTTTTTTGTACTTGCATCAGACACGAATGAGCCCATAGCGGCGTCGAGCCGGATTTTCATGAGTTTGGTGCAAACAAGCGACAATTCAGGTTTCGAGATTGACCCCACGAGGCTTAGTACCGACCATCAGACCCACCTCGGCTGGAAGAAGGCTACTGTTAGCACCGGGTCCCTACCCGTGATCGTCAATCGCATGTCTGCTGACATAACGCTGCCGTATCGTCCCGGGCGAGTTCTTATCAAGCGGGACTTTGATCTCAAACAAATCGGTCCTGTTGAGGATGCAAGCAGCAAGATCAGCCTCTCGGCAGATGAACCCGTTTTTCAATGGATTCTATTGGACGAGAAGAATGCCGAGTCCCAGCAATAGGCGTTAAGTTGAGCGGGAAATGTCTCGGCGATGGCTCACCTTGGAATCGTACTCCAATATTAATTGCTTCACCGTCTGCACCACTTCCTCCAAGCTTTGCGACGCGTCAACAATCACTGCATTCCGAAAGCGGCTAACCAACTCGCGATACTGCTCGCACTGCCTTACAATCTCTTCGAACGTCACTTCCTGCTTTCGACTGCGGATCAGCTCTGGTGATGCGTCAAGGAGGATCCACAAATCAGGGTTAGGCACCAGATGACCAATTTGGCGTGCGAGCCAAATCGGTGCCCCATAGCGATAGCGTTTTGGATCGACCAGTATGTCGTGGTAATAGCGATCAAAAATGATCAGCGTGGACTGCCGCCGCAAGCGCAACGACCACTTCCAAAGATAGACCGTGCTGTAGTCACCAAGCAGGTACAGCAGCTTGACGGCTGACAAAATTGGGTGCCGAGCGTGGGAACTATGCGGGTTGACGACCGGCGGTCCGATTCGCGCTGTGCCTAGGCCAAGTCTAGGCCGCAAATGAAAGACCCGGATCTGGGAGAATGCATCAGCGAGTCCACTCTGCAGGCGGTCGATCACGCTGCTTTTGCCGGTTCCATCTGGCCCAAGAATCACAACGATCATTGCGGGGAGTGCGCTTGTGGACGCCATCTCTCGTTGAAATCGGAGAAACTCTCAACAATGAAGTCGAGTAGCTTAGCTTCATCGCACACATCCACAGGCAATGCCTGCACTTCAGAGATGTCACTCCTTTTCTTGGTTAAGTAGACAAGACGCTGGACTGCCTGCAATGCCATTACGCGCCTGGGATCGTCATCATCAACACAGGCAAATCCCGTGAACACCTCGCTAAGGGAGCGCTTGGCCAAGGAAAGGAAACTCTCGGGATCCATCATTCCATCGAGCTGGTAGACGGGCGCCGCGGGATACTGGCGCCGGATGTTCCTCCGTCTGAGCCACCACCAGGAGTTCAACAGAAAGCTCGCCGGATGGCTGACAAAGAATGCGGAGAACAGCGCGAGCCGGTCATTCCAAGCGAGATCGCGACCGCCCGCTATCTGCAGTGCTGTACGACGCATCCACCACGGCAGCTGGGCAGGCTGGCGCACTTGCGAACATTTGATGCGCCAAGGTTCGCCTCCGATCAATGCCGGGATCATGCAACGCTTGAAGTAGCGCAACAGTGGATCGGTCGGAAATAGACCGCCTTCGTAAACCAGCTTGTGCCAGTCGGGCGAGAGACTTACGCTGACCACGCGGACTGGATAGACGATATGCAGCTCAACCGTTTCGTATTTCTCTGTGATTCCGATGATCCGCATGCCCCAAATTGGACTGGGAAACACGATCCAGCGGAACCTACACTCGTGCAGGCAGGAAACGAAGATCTTGCCCAAAAGATTGGCATCGGACCGGGAGCGGCAGGTGACATCGAGATCCCGGCCGATTTGGGCAGGATAGCCCTCGATCCCGCTAAGCACGGCCCAACCGACCGTCGCGTCGTTAGCCGCCCGCGCGAATCGTTCATAAAAATTTGTCCTCAGTCTCTCCGACGCGGTCACCGCGATACGCCTCCAGTGAGATACGTCGCCCCGATTGCCTCGAGCTCAGTGCGCAGCGATCGCGCGATACTCTGAACAAAGCTCGCCCACAACTTTCGGCCAGCTAAATTTCGTCTTCGACAATTGCCGTGCACACAGCCCCATGTCGTCGAGGCTCTTGTCACTCAGACCGGCAATCCTACGAAGGCCTTCAGCAATCGCATCGATATTGCCATCCACAATGACACCAGCACCGGCCGCGCTCACTTCTTCCGCCAAATTCGTGCCCGGCGTAATCAGGACCGGCCGACCAATGGCCATAGCCTCCAGCAGCGCGAATGGCATTCCCTCCCAACGCGATACATGTATGAAGAGCTTAGCTTGCGACAATAGGCGCCATTTCTCTTCGCCGTAGACTGGGCCAACAAAGACGACTCTGTCGGCAATGTCTAATGAGCGCGCCATAGCTGTCAACTCGGCTCGGCCACCCCGAAAATCGGGCCCCGCCATGACCAGCCTGGGCATTTCGGGCATTTTTGCCCGTGCTTTGGCGTAGCCCTTCAGAAGCAGATCAAGTCCCTTTTGATCCAATGCCAACCGTCCGAGATACAACAGGTCTGACTGCCGCAATGGTGCTTCGGCCTTCCGGTCGAAAATCTCATCGTCGATCCCGTTAGGGATGTAGCGAACCGGGACGTCCAGCTGCAGGTTTGCAATAGCCTCCCTTTCGGGAAGGCTCACTGCGTGGATCATCCGCGCCTTCCGCAGATAGGAGCGTTCCCACAGCTTGAACCAGATCGCTTTGCCCAAGCGATTGCGGCCCTTGAGAACCAATTTGTCATAGCCGCCATTCGGCGTGACGACATAAGGGATCCCAAGCTTTGCAAGCTGCAGATTCTCGCGCATGAAGACAGAGTGGAAATGGAGAATTTCAACCGATGAAGCGCGATCCGAAGCAAACCGCTTGGCTTCCCTGCTAAGAAAGCAAAACCCCTTTCCAATTCTGCGGACAGGGATATCGCGAATGGTGATGCCATCCTCATTGCGCTCGCGAACCGTCTCAGTCCGATGAGTTGGATGCCATACCTCGGTATCGATGCCATGCGCCGGCAAATGCCGAACCAATCCGACGATAGTTTTGTCGACTCCATTCGGACTGTCCGGCTTGTAGTTGCCGATGTGGATCACGCGCATCTTGCTACTTATGTCGTTAAGCAGGCCCAACGGCCGATCGCTGGCGCCATGCAAGCAAAGCCGAAGTCACACAGGCCGACACAAGAAGGCCGATGGCGGCTCCCAATGTGCCGGCAATCGCTGTGATCCCGAGCCCGAACGTGGCGGCGCAGCCGAAACCCATAACGGCGGGCAAGAAAGTTTCTTTGGGTCGTTCCATCGCGTTCAGCACAGAGCTGGATATCATGCCAACGGAGTTGACAACAGGCATGAGAGCCAACAGCCAAATGAGATTGCTGTAGCCCCCGTATCGGTCGGCATAGAGCAGTTTGACAATACTATCCTCGAACACGACCAACGTCGCGCCATAGATAAGTGAACTGGTCAAGAAGAACCCGGTGGCGAGCATGATCTTTTCATGCAAGGTGCCACTGATTCTAGCGCGAACAAAGGCAGGGACAGTGATCATGCTCAGCGAGTTGAGCATGAAGCTTATCGGCATGATTAAATTTATCATTGCTCGCAGGGCAGCGATGGCCTCAAGACCGCCCCAAATGGGCAGAACTAGAAAGAGCAGGTTTGTCTTTGCGTCAGCGAGAAAATGAGATGGAAATGTCCATCGACCGTAGCGCCAGTGCTCAAGGGCAATCTCCCTTGCAAAAGCGCCCCGCAGGCTTTCATCAAAAAGCCTGGCCTGTTGCCGAATAGCGAGCCAAATCGCCACAACGAGACTGGCGAGCGCCATAAGCAAGAGTGCTGTGGCCGGGGACAGGATCGCGAATTCGCGAAGCAGATAGGTGCCGGCCATGAGGAGGGCCATGTAAACCGCGCCCCCTGCGGCCGCTCGCTTTGGCTGAAGGCGGACATAACAGGATCGACGTGTAAGCCACAATAGCAGGATGAACGGCCCCGTAAGCGCCAACGCCAAGAAAACAACGCCCACTTCGGGCGCTCGCCATAGTAGAAATCCTCCGCCTATCAATGCAAGAAAGACCGAGATTGGAATTGAGAAGGCCATATGCCCCTTTATCAGCAACCCTAAGTATGTTTCCAACCGATCGTTGTATCGTCCGGATCCAAACACCAGCAGTGGCCCGATCAAGAATGAGGAGTATGCCGCGCTCATCATCAGGAAAATTGAGAAGGCGAGGGCAAAAGCACCATAGTCCTCAACGCTCATCCAACGCGCGAGCGCTATGTTCAGAGTGAAATTGGAGAGCGCAAACAGACCGCGGTCGATGAGCGTCCATGTGCCTCGACTGATCCATCTGCTCCACTTGCCGTTACGCAGCAGCGCAGTTACGCGATCGCGCATCGGCAGTTCGCTCAACAGATCGCCTCCGCCATCAGGCGATTCTGCCATTGCCATGCCGTACGCACCATTACCTCGAGCTCCGGAAACTCTGGGCGCCAGCCAAGCGTTGCCCGTGCTCTTGTTGCATCGGCCACCATCACGGACGAGTTGCCCGGCCGCTTGGGTCCGCATAACAGCGGCACCTTTCCGGCCGCAGATTCGTTCCACGGCAGTAATCACCTCAAGTACGGAGTGCCCCTGCCCCGTGCCAAGATTGAGAGCCAGGCTCTCGCCGCCGGACATCAAGTGCTGCAGCGCCATCAGGTGAGCGCTGGCAAGATCCGTGACATGGACGTAATCGCGGATCGCGGTGCCGTCCGCCGTCGGATAGTCGTTGCCGAAAACCGTCAGCGGCTCCCGTCCTGTTGTCGCCGCATGGAGGGCCAAGGGAATGAGGTGCGTCTCCGGAGAATGGGCCTCGCCAACCTCACCTGCAGGATCGGCTCCGGCAGCATTGAAGTAGCGCAAGGAGATCGAGGCGAGGCCGTACGCCGTGCCAAAATCCCTTAGCAGGCGTTCTACCATGAGCTTGCTTGCACCATAGGGACTTGTCGGTTCCTGTGGATGGCTCTCGGAAATCGGGACTACCCTGGGGAAACCGTAGGTGGCGCAAGTACTGGAAAGCACGATTTTATTGACATGGCAGCGCCGCATGACTTCAAGCAAGGAGAGAGTGCCGCCGACATTGGTTGCATAGTAGAGTGCCGGCTCCGCCACGGATTCGCCAACATAGCAATAGGCGGCGAAGTGCATGACCGCAACTGGCTGATGCCTCGCCATGACCTCACTGAGGCGGGAGGCATCGCAGATATCTCCCCGCTCCAGCGGCCCCCACTTGACTGCCCAGGCATTCCCTCGCGACAGATTGTCATAGGATACGGGTGTATAACCGGCTTTGCTCAATGCTTTGCAAACATGACTGCCGATATATCCTGCGCCACCCGTTACGAGTACTGTATCCGCCATCGTTTCCTACAGGCCGTCTCGCAGCCATTCCACGCAATCTAGCCGCCTGAAGTTTGGATCCTTCCAATCCGCGACCGATAGAGGCACCCGAACCAACCACGGTAGATTGCCATCGCCTTTTGCATAGCAAACTTGTACATTTCAAAAGCAAAGGCGCAAACAACAAAGATACCGCATGGCTGACGCAGCGCACCAAAAAATTTACCCAGTTTTGCTCTGTGGCGGCAGTGGAACAAGGCTATGGCCGCTCTCACGCACGATGCTTCCAAAGCAGTTCCTGCAACTGGTGTCGGATCGCTCGATGATTCAAGACACGGTTGCGAGGCTTGGTGACCGGAGCCGTTTCAATCCGCCGATTGTCATATGCAACAAAGAACATCGCTACCTTGTCGCCGAACAGCTGCGCCAGATAGCCGTGACTGCGCGACAGATCCTGCTTGAACCGGTTGGCCGGGGCACGGCGCCGGCTGTTGCAATTGCCGCAATGACATTGGTGAACCACGATCCCGACGCGCTGCTTCTCGTTCTACCGTCGGATCACGTGATCAGGGACTATGAGGCGTTCAACGACGCCATCGAAATCGCCGCACGCGCTGCAATGACGGGCGCTTTGACGACTTTCGGAATCAAGCCGACGGCCCCGGAGACAGGCTACGGTTACATCAGAAAGGGACCGCCGATTGACGGCACACCCGGTAGCTACAGGATTGCGCAGTTCATCGAAAAGCCGGATCGCGGTACCGCTGAGCGTTTGCTTGCAGGTGATGCATGCTTGTGGAACAGCGGTATGTTCATGTTCCGGGCGTCAACGTATCTCGAGGAACTCAACCAGCTGCAGCCCGCAATCACGCAGGCTTGTGCCGCTGCAGTTGCCGGTGGGCGGAGTGAGCTCGAGTTCTATATGATGGACGCGGACGCATTCGCTGCTTGTCCAAACCTTTCGATCGATCACGCCGTAATGGAGGTGACTTCGCGGGGCGCGGTCGTACCGGTCGATATAGGCTGGAGCGACGTTGGCTCATGGTCCGAGCTTTGGAAAATCAGCACGAGGAATCATGACGGAAATGTGGAGCAAGGCGATGTAGTTACCGAGAGCACTCGGAATTGTTACGTCCGGTCCGAAGGGCCGCTAATTGCAACGTTGGGTATGGCTGACACTATCATTGTAGCAACGGCAGATGCGGTGCTAGTCGTGCCGTGCGACCGCGGACAAGAGGTCAAGCGAATCGTCGAGCGGCTCATAGCGGAAAAGCGGCCGGAAGGAAGCACCCACCGCCTTGTCCACAGACCCTGGGGCAGTTTCCACGTCACCGATATGGATGATGGTTTTCAGGTCAAGCGGCTTGTGGTAAACCCAGGCGCCAAACTTTCACTGCAGAAGCATCACCATCGGGCCGAGCATTGGATCGTTGTGCGCGGTAAGGCTCTCGTGACCCGCGGAGAAGAAACCTTCGTACTCTCAGAAAACGAGTCAACCCATATTCCCCTTGGCGTGGTGCATCGTCTTGAAAATCCCGGAAAGTCGCCCCTGCATCTCGTCGAGGTTCAGTGCGGCGCCTATCTTGGAGAGGACGATATCGTTCGCTTCAGCGACTCATATGGGCGGCAGTAATGGGCTGCACCGATTGCGGAAGCAGTCCGGTGGTTTCTTCCCGACCGGTCAGTAACCTGTCACCTGTTTCCGTGAACAAGCAGATCATGCACTGGGTGACGTCTTGCTGTTCTGCTTTCAGCAAACGGATATCAAAGCGGTCGCCGCCGCACACCGATTGTTTCTAGCATAACAAGCACCGAGAACATTGGCACAATGTAGGTGTAGCGGCGCCAGAGTCGGCGAGGTTCGCTCAACAGCCGAAACAGCCACTCCAGGCCGCTACGCTGTATCCACAGCGGCGCTTGGTGTTTTATGCCCGCATGGAAATCGAAGGCTGCTCCGACACCTATCAGAACCGCTGCATCAAGCACCTCTCGGTGTGCCGCCATCCATCGTTCCTGCTTTGGTGTGCTTAGCCCAACCCAAACTATGTCCGGCCTGGTCCCATTGATCCCGCGAATGACCGAACGATCCTCCTCCTCGGTCAGCTGACGAAATGGAGGTGAATGGGTTCCAGCAACGGCAAGGTTCGGAAAGCGCGCTGATAGGCGCTGTGCCAATTGCTCGGGAACGCCGTCTGCGCCGCCATAAAAATAGTGTCGATGGCCCGTAGCGGCGGTGTGCTCACATAAAGCAAGCATCAGATCGGGGCCGTAGACCCGGGAAACGTGCTTTGCCCCTCGCCAGCGCGAGATCCAGACCAACGGCATGCCGTCGGGCGTCACCAACCCGGCCCGGTTGTGTATCTCCCGAAGTCTCTCATCGCGCTGGCATTCCATGATGCCATGGGCACCGCTGACGCATACGAAGGAGCGTTCGCCTGCCCGTATGAGGCGGTCGATCTCGGCGATTGTCATTGGTATATTGACGGCACTCACGCCCACGCCCAGCACATTCGTGCGGGTAATGGCGGGGCGACTTTGGGCCACGGCTATGCTCCGGATGCTCCTGACACCAATCGCCGGCGATAGTACAGTTTAAGATTGCTAGAGGGAAGTGGCCGAAGCTGCTATTCTGGAACGATCGATGCGCTCGCACGGATAGTAAATCGTGCTGGGATAGTCGGTAACCCGACTGAACCGTCCTTCCAACAGATTCGGCCATCGATCGTGTAACACGCTCGGTCGCGAACCGGAGAGGCGAATGATGACAGCGAATAGGTCGATGCCGGTGTTGGTTGCCGGGGCAGGCGGGTTTATTGGCGGCTGGCTTGTAGGAAGTATGCTCCGCGATGGTTTCAAGAGTGTCCGCGCCGTGGACACCAAGCCTTTAGATAACTGGTATCAGGTGTTCCCTGATGCGGAGAACCTTGTTGTCGATTTGCGGGGTTCAGATGCTTGTCGCCAGGCCATCAAGGGAGTGGAAGTCGTATTCAATCTTGCCGCCGATATGGGTGGGATGGGTTTTATCGAAACCCACAAAGCCGAATGCATGCTGTCTGTTCTGATTAACACCCATCTATTGCTGGCAGCGCGTGAGATGAAGGTGAAGCGCTTTTTCTTCTCCTCCTCCGCATGTGTCTATAACGCAGAAAAACAGACAGATTCCAAGGTCACCGCGCTGCGCGAAGAGGACGCCTACCCCGCGATGGCAGAGGACGGCTATGGCTGGGAGAAAGTTGTTCTCTGAGCGCATGTGTCGCCATTTCAGGGAAGACTTCGGCATCGCGACACGGGTCGCCCGATACCACAATGTTTATGGCCCCTATGGCACCTGGGCGGGGGGCCGGGAAAAGGCGCCCGCCGCAATCTGCCGCAAGGTGATTGATGCAAAACTAACTGGCCGGCATGATATCGAGATTTGGGGCGATGGGGAGCAGACGCGGAGCTTCATGTACATCGATGACTGTGTGCATGGCACGCGAGCAATTTTGGACTCGGAGATCATCGAACCGATCAATCTCGGGTCCTCCCAACTCGTGACCATTAATCAGCTCGTTGATATCGCCGAGGCGATAGCGGGCATCAAACTGAAGCGTCACTACAAGCTGGATGCGCCCAAAGGTGTGCGTGGCCGCAACTCAGACAACACGATGATCAAGAAACTGATGGGCTGGGAACCATCCGTACGGCTCGAAGACGGACTGGAAAAGACATATCGCTGGATCCACGATCAGATGAAAGCGCGTCAGGACGGCCGCGAGTGGGTAGCCTGATCCCAATGCACGGGGGCGGGCCGCAAGCGGAACACCGGCGCGTCGCATGCTCAAGGTGCAGTGACCGGCGGACAGACGATGCCGGTCGTACCGGCCGGAATGTCAAGCCGCTTTGCTGTCCATGTCCAGTTTCGTCCACGGGAATCCGTCGCATCGCCCTTGAGTGAATCCGCTTGTTCCAATCGACCGCGACGCGCCACGGTTAGACCCATGCCGTTGTCGTAGTCAATCTCGATAGACGAATCTTCCGCGGCCCAGTGCCAGTGTCGCGGATAAGCCGTGCCGGTCACTCGCCCGGCCGCGTCCAGCGTCAATTCAAAGCTGCTTCCCTGTTGGTCTTCAAAGAGCCATCGACCCGCTGCTAGCGGACAATCGGCTGATTGCTGTGGTTCGTCAGCCGGCTCGATTGGCTCGGTAAGTGTCGGCGTTACGGTCGGAACCGCATCCGGCGGGGCAGTTAAGCGTCGATAGAGGTCTTCGGTCAGCTTGCCATCGGCCTCAATCTCTAACGATTGCTGGTACTTCCGGATTGCCGCTATGGTGCGTGGACCTATTTTTCCGTCCGCCCCGCCTGGATCAAAACCGAGGTCCTCGAGCCGCCGCTGCACCTCCTGTACCTGCGCCAGGGTAGCCACCCAAACGGCATCTTCTGCAGATGCCTGCACCAACTGGGTCTGGTCTGGATTTGGCTGCGCCGCTCCGGCATCCAATGCGCCGATGAGCGCAATTGTTAACCATAAAACACCAGCTCTGGGAGTTGCTAAGCGATTGATCATTATGGTGGTCTAACACTTCGTGGTTCAGACCACAGTAACAACTCGCAGCAACGCGCATCAAGTAGGTTTAACTGCTCAATCACGCGGCAAGGGCGGTTGGCAGGTGAAATTCAAGCGATCCTCTCGAGAACTCATCGGACGCTGGAGCAGCCGGCGAGGATTTCGTGGCCCTGGCACCGCAGATTGCATTTCCCAGGCTCAGCGCCGCTTTGGCTGTCGATGAACTTGGCGCAGACAGGACTTCCCCGAGGGTATGGCGATGCTTGTGCTCATTCCAGCGAGCCCCGCAATCCCCTGGATTGCAGCCTTAGGTTGTATGAACAGACCGTTGCTCCAACATTACCTGTGTTTCACACCTGTACAAATCGCCACCAAGCGAGCTTGCGGCGCCCCCGGAACTCGGGAAAAAACCGATAGAACACAATCGAAGAAGTGTTAGAATATTATCATAATTGCGCAATAAACGATAGGCTCATCACCATGGGAATGCGTATAAGGCACTGGCTCGGCGTATTGATTCTTTTTGCGGTTGGTGCTTGTGGCGGGCCAGACATAGCGGAAACCGTCACGATTCCCGAGGCCGCGCCCTATCGACTCGACAGTGGGGATCAACTGCGCATTACCGTCTTTGGCCAGGAAGAGATGACTGGCGAGTACCTGGTGGACGGCAATGGGGCTATTTCACTGCCACTGTTGGCTCAAGTTCCGGCGCGAGGTCTGACTGCCGAAGAACTTGAACAGGAAATTGTGCAGCGCTTGCAATCTCAGAGCCTACTCATAAATCCGAGCGTCAACGTCCAAATCCTGACCTATCGGCCGTTCTTCATTCTTGGTCAGGTCGCTGCGCCAGGGCAATATGCCTATGTCGACGGTATGACGGTTTTGACTGCTGTGGCTATGTCGGGAGGCTTCACCATTCGAGCTGACACGGATGATTTCACGATTACGCGCAAGGTAGGCAACAAAGTCATCGAAGGACGCGCGCAGCGTAACACGCTGGTAAAGCCCGGGGACGTGGTCTTTGTTCCCGAGAGAATTTTCTGACGTTTTTACAAGTTGCGTGTCGAAAAGGGGATGTCGCCGAGCTGTATGGTAGATAGCAAGAAGAAACTCCTCCAGAAAGGCGCATGCTTAAGCAGTTCGGCCCTTCCGAAACAGAAGGGGGCAGATCATGGTTGAGAAACGACGGACGCGGATTCCTGCCATTGTTGCGGCTTGTAGCTTAGTGTTCATGTTTTCGACGGTTGCCGCACAACAGCCTGCGACAGACTACCAAAGGCCGGGGGCGGGCGCCCGTGGAGTTGGGACAGGCGATTGGCTGTTCGTGCCCAACTTGCCGAGTGTGTTCCAACGCTCTCGTCCGGAGTATGATCCGACCGGACTTCAACTCGGCGCCTGGGTGCTTCGCCCTGAAATCTCCATCGGCGCCGAAGCCACCGACAATGTGTTCGCGGAAGAGAACGACAAGGATTCCGATATCTCCGGAGTAGCACAGCCAGCTTTCAGGCTGCAGAGCAACTGGTCGACCCATATGCTTGGCATTGAAGGCGATGCAAGGTTTGAACAGCATCTGGAAGAAACGAGTGAGAACAAGGAAGAGGGCGGCGGAACGGCATTCGGGCGATTGGATATTACGGGGGATGACACGCTATTTGCGTCGGCAGGCTACCGTCGCATTGCAGAAGACCGAGACGACCCGGACGACGAAGAGGGTCAGTTAACAGAATACAACCGCGCGAACGCTCGCATCGGTTACATACACGAGTTCTCCCGGATGATCCTCAGATTCGATGCGCTAGGTCGTAACTTCGATTATCTCGAAGATATCGATGAAGATCGAGACCGTAACGAGCTCGATCTCGGTATGCGCCTAACCTATGCATGGACGCCGCGCATTTCGCCTTTCGTGGCAATCGGCTATGGACTTGAGGATTACGAGGAGGAAGTGGATGACGGCGGCGTTGACAGGGATTCGATGGGGTACACTGCCCTTGTCGGCGCGAACTTCCTGATCACAGAGATTTTGAGTGCAGAACTTGCGCTCGGCGTGGAACACACGACGTTCGATAAGTCGTCGTTCGACTCCACGACAAATCCCTCCGCCAACGGCCGGATGATTTGGAATGTTACGCCGCTTACATCGATAATCGCGCGCGCCCGTTACTACGAGGACGTTACGACTCAAGCTGGTGCCTCAAGCAAAAGAGTGATTTCAGGCGGTGTGCGGGCGGAGCAGGAAATCTTGAGCGATTTGCTCGCGTTCGCTGAGATTGGGTACCGAAATGACAACTATAGGGCTTCGACCGGAACGATAACCGATTCGAAGCCGGCCTGGGAGGTGAGTACTTGTTGAACCGCAATGTTTCGTTCTTTGCAGAATACAGCTTTGAGCACAGGGAATCCGACGTCGCCGGACTGGATTTTACGAAGAACACCATATTCATCGGTACGCGCCTTCAATACTGAAACCCGATGACATCATCGTTGTGCAGGTGTGATCGATGCAGTGAGGACTAAACGAACAGCAATGAATGAAAAGCGGAGCCGCCGCGCAAGAGCGCAGCGAGAAACCGCGACGGCCACCATGCAGGACATGAGCGGAACATAGAGATGACGATCGATCAGCTTGAGAGGGTTCGCCAACAACCGGAACCCAAGCGTAAGGACGGGAGTTGGCGATCCAACTATATGCCGACAGCAGACTTGAGCAGCTGGCTGCGGATCCTGCGTCGTCGAAAATCGATTCTAATTCTCTGCTCGCTTCTGATTATAAATGCCGCAGCAGCTATCATCTATTCGCTCCCGTCCCAGTACCAAGCGACAAGTTCCATAAGGATCGACGAACGTCAGCCTCAATTGGCCGACCTCCAATCCATAGTGAGCGGATTGCCAATCGGGAGGAGTACCGTCGAAAGCGAAGTTGCGGTCATGCTGTCGCGGGACTTTGCCGACCGCGTAATCCAAAAGCTGAAGCTGTTCGAACAGCCGGAGTTCAATCCTGTTCTCCGCGATCCGGGCACGTTGGACTACCTGAAGTCTGAAGCAGCAAAGCTGGTCAAGCAGCAAACGGAAGGAATCATTGAATCCGAACCGGAGCAAATGTTGCCAGTCGAGCAACAATTCGACCGAGAGCGCGTTTTGGTTATCAATACGTTGCTCAAGAAGATCGAGGTGAGACCAAGAGGAGACACACTGGTCATCGATGTAACCGTGACCACCGAATCAGCGGGGGCTGCCGCCGATGTGGCAAACACGGTCGCCGAGCTTTATCTGGTTGATCAACTCGAAGCGAAATACGAAGCAACTAAACGCGCCACAGGTTGGCTCACGGAGAGAATTGCCCAACTTCGGTCGGAACTGGAAAAGGCAGAATCCGCAGTCGAAGACTATCGAACCTCGGCGGGACTGTTGACGGGTGGCGGCGAGGTCACGCTCGCACAACAACAGTTGGCCGATGTAAGTACGCAACTCAGCGCGGCACGAATTCAGCGTACACAAGCTGAAGCGAGCTTGCGGCAAGCAGAAACCCTGCTTCGCTCAGGTGGCGCTGGATCCGCCAGTGACGTGCTGGAGTCGCCGGTCATCCAAAATCTCGTGGCACAGGAGACAGAGGTGCTTCGCAAGATCGCCGATTTGTCGTCGAAGGTCGGCGAGAACCATCCAGCAATGATCAGTGCGCGAGCGGAAGCGCGGGACCTGCGAAGCAAGATAACGTTCGAAGTTAGCCAGGTCGTCGAACGTTTGCGCAATGAAGTCGCAATTGCTCGTGAGCAGGAAAGTACGTTTGAGACAAACCTCAAGGAACTTGAGGCGGGGATGGGAACGTTGAACTCTCGGGATGCGCAGCTTCGCATTCTCGAGCGGGAAGCGGAAGCCAGCCGCTTGCTCTACGAAACATTCTTGTCACGTTTCAAAGAATCGGAGAATCAGGAAAAGATCCAACAGTCCGATGCCCGAATCATTTCGCGAGCGGATGTGCCATTTGGTCCAGCCCTGCCCAACAAGCCATTGCTGCTTGTGCTGGCTGCAGCTGGCTCGTTGTTGTTCGGATTCATCATCATCGGCATGTTGGAGATGTTCGACCGGGGACTCCATAGTATGGAGGAAGTGTACCACTATCTGGATTTGCCATGTTTTGGTCTAATTCCCGCGATTTCCACATTTCGTTTGGCGGGGAAGCCTCCTGAGCTGTATGCCGTTAAGAAACCGACCTCCGCATATGCAGAATCAATTCGCACGGTGACAACCGGCGTTCTCCTGTCTGATTCGGCAGCGAAATCGCATGTGATCGCCGTAACCTCGGCGCGACCGAACGAAGGCAAGACCGCGATCGCAATTTCAATGGCGGCGCTGAACGCACTGGGCGGGCGAAAATCAATCGTATTGGACTTCGACCTCAGGAAGCCGGAGATTCGCGATCGGCTGCGCTCGAAGGCAGACATTGGGATAGTTGATTATCTTGCGAATCAGGTCCCGCTATCGGATGTGATACAGAAGGACGAAGCTTCGGGCCTGGACTTTATTGTGGCGGGCCGCCGCACGGCAAACTTTGCAGATGTAATCCGGTCGAGCCGACTTGAAGATTTGTTTAACGAGCTCCGCCAGCAATATGATCTGATCGTCCTCGATACTCCGCCTGTACTGGCCGTCGCCGATACGCGGCTTCTAGCGAGGTTGGCGGACAAGACATTGCTCGTCATTCGTTGGGCTGAAACGGGTCGGGACGTGGTGCGACTGGCGCTGCGGCAGATGTCAGACGCGGGCGTAGATGTCGCCGGCGCCGCAATATCGATGGTAGATGTACGCCGCAATGCGAAGTATGGCTTCGGCGATTCCGGACAGTTCACAGGCGCGTTTAAGCAGTACTATGGTAGTTAGCCCGCTGGGCAGCATGCACAAAATTGGTTCACGCTCTAGTTTGGGCGATTGTGGCAGTGGCTCTTTATGCGGCATTAAATTCGAAGAACATAGGTTTGCGAGTATCAGCCGATTGGAAAGCTAGACAACAGAGATGGTGCCAGAGCATCGTCCATCGCAGAAGTCTTGGAAGTTCAATACCGGGTGTTCTCGATTTCCTGCATCTGGTGACTTGGCGATTTGGGTGTGTGCCATACACGTCACATCTTACTACCCACTGTGTTTTGCACGCTGATACATTCGATCTCCAGTGTGACCGTCGAGCAGGGGTAGGATTATGCATGCTGTGACTAATGAAGCAGCCGCCGAAGCCTTCAGTGCGAATCAATAGTCTGCGAGACGAAGAAGGGTGCATGCCAGTACTTCGAGCTTGTTCTAGAATAGTATTCTTAGTCGGTATTGCCTCTGTCATAATATTCAGCCTACTACCGCCAAAGTCACTGCCATCACTCGAGGTCTCTGACACACTCGAGCACTTTGGTGTATATGCGCTACTCGCGTTGATAGCCGGATTTGCATTCCCCACGCAGCGCGCAGCGGTTCTGTTGATGATTATCCTATCATCGCTTGGCACTGCCTTGGAACTGGGTCAATGGTTCGTGCCCGGTCGTACGCCGGAAACTGTCGATGCAATCGCAAGCGGACTCGGTGCGTGCACAATGCTCGGCCCGTTCCTCTTGTTGCGGTCGAGGTCAGCCAGATTGAGGAGAAACGAGAGGGCCGAACTCACTTCACCAACTACACCGGTAGCACTCGACCAACTACACCGGTAGCACTCGCACACCCATGCGATTACACGGCCGAAAACTGCATCTGCTCTGAATGAGAGAGGGTATGTGTCCTGCAGAAATCGCTCGCACCATTTGAACACCCCATCGCCACAATGGTTAGTCCGGTCGCGGGCGGAATCTTCGGGCTGTTTCGCTGTCGGAACACTGATGTCCTTTGCGGTCAGCGAGTGCTTCCAGGTGTCGTCGGGAAGTATTACCGGCATCCGATCACGGATCGGCTTCATCAGCGAATTACCTTCCGTCACGATAATCGTGAATGTCTGCAGATCCTCCCATTGTTCCCATAACCCGGCCATAGCGAACGGCTCACCATCCTTCATCGTGATCCGGTAGGGCTGCTTCTTCTCGCCTGGTTGCCATTCATAGAGCCCATCAGCTGGGATCAGGCATCGGCGGGCTTTGAATACCGCTCGGAATGCCGGCTTGTGGGCGACCGTTTCGGCCCTGGCATTGGACGGCAGCGCCCGGTCGACTGCCGAAATCGCTCAGAACGAAGGGGTCAACCATCGGTATGTGGCGCGCCTCCTGCGCCTTGGCTTCCTCGCCCCCGATATCATTGCCGATGTTCTTGCAGACCGGCAGCCGGCAGAGATGACTGTCGATCGGCTGCGCGGTCCTATCCCCATCGACTAGAACGAGCAGCGCCGGCTGTTCGGGTTCGACCTTGGTGAGCGTCTTCGATAGCCAATGTCGAGCGCGGCGCCCATTTACCTGGCACGCTAATCCGGCGACCAAACCGCACCGGGGGCGCTGACGCCGGAGAGAACGATGCCGATATCACCGAAAATGGTCGCCCATAGTGCTCTCCGCGTCAAATTCCTGGCACAACGCCTGGGGCAAGTCGCGGATAGGTTTGAACTATCTGCGCCAGCGCGCTTTCTCTACAGGAACGAGCGAGTAGTTGGCGGAGAGGGAGGGATTCGAACCCTCGGTACCCAGTAAAGGGTACAACGGTTTTCGAGACCGCCCCGATCGACCGCTCCGGCACCTCTCCATCTCGGCAATCGCGGGGTGACTGTTCGTCTGCGGCCGTCCCGCGAAAGGCGGCCGGACCGTACCGGATCACCGACTCGCCCGCAAGATTGGCAGCAGCGGCGGGGCAGCGCCGATCGATGGCAGGAGATCCGCGCTGCAATGCCGGCCCGGCCTTGGCGCCAGACCGGCCACCGGCGATGGCGACGGTTCACCACAGGCCGCCGCGGCGCACACCCGAACTGACGATAATGTATTGTAATATCTTGATATTCTGCCGATACCAGTGCCGCCGCACCGGCATTGACACCTTCCACGCCGCCAGTATAGTGCGCGTCCTTGTGGCGCGGGCAGTTGGGCCTGCGCATTTGATTTCCTTAGGAAAAACTCGGTCTTTTGATCATGTACGCAGTCATTCGTACCGGCGGCAAGCAATACAAGGTCGCCAAGAACGACGTGATCTCGGTCGAGCGCCTGGCCGGCGCTCCCGGTGAGATCCTCGAGCTGAACGACGTCCTGATGCTGGGCGACGACGGCAACGTCACCGTCGGCGCGCCCACGGTTTCCGGCGCCTGCGTCGGCGCCGCCGTGCTGCAGCAGGCCAAGGGCGACAAGATCCTCATCTTCAAGAAGAAGCGCCGCCACAACTACCGCCGCAAGAACGGCCATCGCCAGGAACTGACGATCCTGCGCATCACCGAGATCCTGACCGACGGCAAGAAGCCGGACAAGACGCCGCTCGAGGCGAAGGCGCCGAAGGAACAGAAACCTGCCGCGCCAAGAAGCCGGCGGCGAAGAAGGCAGCGCCGAAAGCGGCCGCCGCCAAGACTCCGGCGAAGAAGCCGGCGGCCAAGAAGGCCGCGAAGAAGAAAGAGGAGTAACGCGCCATGGCACATAAGAAAGCCGGTGGCAGCTCGCGCAACGGCCGCGATTCCGCTGGCAGGCGCCTCGGCGTGAAGTGCTTCGGCGGCGAGGTCGTCGTCGCCGGCAACATCATCGTGCGCCAGCGCGGCACGGTTTATCACCCGGGCCTGAATGTCGGCATCGGCAAGGACCACACGATGTTCGCGACGGCCGATGGCACCGTGCGCTTCAAGCGCGGCACCGGCGGGCGCACCTTCGTTTCGGTCGAGCCGACCAGCTGAATAGCCTGCTTCCGGCCTTGAGTTCGCGAGGGGAACGGCCGGGCCGTTCCCCTTTTTCGTTGCCCAGAGACCAAACTGACAGAGACAGACTGAACCGCCATGAAGTTCCTCGACCAGGCCAAGATCTATCGTGCGCAGCGGCGACGGCGGTGCCGGCGCGTCAGCTTCCGGCGCGAGAAGTTCATCGAGTTCGGCGGCCCTGACGGCGGCGATGGCGGCCGCGGCGGCGACGTCTATGTCGAGGCGGTGGACAATCTGAACACGCTGATCGACTACCGCTACCAGCAGCATTTCAAGGCCGAGCGCGGCCATCACGGCATGGGCAAGGACCGCAGCGGCGCCGGCGGCAAGGACCTCGTCATGCAAGCTGCCGGTCGGCACGCAGATCCTGGACGAGGACAAGGAGACGGTGCTCGCCGACCTCACCCGGGCCGGGCCAGCGCGTCGTGCTGGCGCAAGGGCGGCGACGGCGGCTTCGGCAATGCGCATTTCAAGTCGCTCGACCAACCGGCGCCGCGCCGAGCCGATCCCGGCTGGCCGGGCGAGGAACGCTGGATCTGGCTGCGGCTGAAGCTGATCGCCGATGCCGGCCTGGTCGGGCTGCCGAATGCCGGCAAGTCGACCTTGCTGGCGGCGACATCGCGGCGCCAAGCCGAAGATCGCCGACTATCCCTTCACCACCCTGCATCCGCAGCTCGGCGTCGTGCGCAGTCGACGAGAAGGAATTCGTGCTCGCCGATATTCCCGGCCTGATCGAGGGCGCGCATGAAGGCGCCGGCCTCGGCGACCGCTTCCTCGGCCATGTCGAGCGCTGCGGCGTGCTGATCCACCTGGTCGACGGCACGCAGGAGGATGTGGCGGCCGCCTACAAGACCATCCGCGCGGAGCTCAAGGCCTATAGCGCCGAAGCTGGCCGCGAAGCCGGAGATCGTCTGCCTCAACAAATGCGACGCCCTGATCGAAGACGGAGATCGCGGCAAAGACGAAGGCGCTGATAAGGCCGCGACGCTGCAGAAGGCCGCCGCAAGAACGCGTCATCGCCGGCGCTCGCCGGCACCGGCGCTGCAAGGACCTGATGCGCGAGGTGCTGAAGCTGCGTCCTGAAGCATCGCGAGGCCGCGCGCAAAGCCGAACGCGACCGCGGCGAAGGCGAATTCAGCGAAGCCGTGGAGGTCGAGTCGTGACCTCCGCGCGCGCCCAGAAGCAGGCGGAGAACGCGCTGCTGCAGGCGCGCCGCATCGTCGTGAAGATCGGCTCGGCCCTGCTGGTGGATGACGAGACCGGCGACATCCGGCGCACCTGGCTCGATGCCCTGGCCGACGACGTGGCGCGCTGCCGCCGCGCGCGGCAGGACGTGATCATCGTCTCCTCCGGCGCCATCGCCGTCGGCCGCCGCCATCTCGGCCTCGCGGCCGGACGGCTGAAGCTGGAAGAGAAGCAGGCCGCCGCCGCCACCGGCCAGATCCGCCTGGCGCATGCCTATCAGGAAACGCTGGCGCGGCATCAGCATCACCGTGGCGCAGATCCTGCTGACCCTCGGCGACACCGAAGAGCGCCGCCGCCATCTCAATGCGCGCACCACGCTGGACACGCTGCTGAAGCTCGGCGCGGTGCCGGTCATCAACGAGAACGACACGGTCGCGACGTCGGAGATCCGCTTCGGCGACAACGACCGGCTGGCCGCGCGCGTGGCCGCGATGATCAGCGCCGACACGCTGGTGCTGCTGTCGCGACATCGACGGCCTCTACACCGCCGATCCGCGCAAGGACAAGGAGCGCGCGCTTCGTCGCCGATCGTCCGAGAGCTGACGCCGGAGATCGAGGCCATGGCCGGCGAGGCGCCGCCGGGCTACAGCTCCGGCGGCATGGTGACCAAGCTGGCGGCGGCGCGCAGTCGCGCATGAATGCCGGCTGCCGCATGGCGATCGCCGACGGCACGCGGATGAATCCGCTGCGCGCCATCGCCGACGGCGCCGCCTGCACCTGGTTCCTGCCCGGCCTCGAGCCGCAGACCGCGCGCAAGCGCTGGATCGCCGGCTCGCTGAAGCCGCCGGCGCGCTGAGCCGTCGATGCCGGCGCGCTGACGGCGCTGCTAGTCGGGCAAGCAGCTTGCTGCCCGCCGGCGTCATCCGCGTCGACGGCCAGTTCGAGCGCGGCGATGCGGTGCGTGGTGCTGCCGACCCGACGGCAGCGAGGTGGCGCGCGGGCTGTCGCCTATTCCGCCGCGCGATGCCAGGCGCATCATGCGGCCACAAGAGCGGCGAAATCGCGACCATTGCTCGGCTACCGTGGCCGTGACGAGATGATCCATCGCGACGATCTGGTATTGCTGTCAGGTCGTGAGCATGAGCGCTGTGACAACCGCCGACTGCAGCAGCCGCCGATATCGCCGGACAGATCCGGGCGATGGGCCAGCGCGGCGCGCGCGGCGGCCTCGGCCCTGGCGCTGGCGCCGGCGCGAGACGCGCGACCGCGCCCTGAGAGCCGCCGCGCGGCGATCCGCGAGCGCGCGCGGCGACATCCTCGCCGCCAATGCAGCAGGACATGGAGCCGCCGGGCCAGAAAGCGCTCAGCGCCGCATTGCTCGACCGGCTGAAGCTGGACGCGAAGCGCGTCGAAGCGATGGCCAAGGGCCTCGAGGAGATTGCCGCATTCGCCCGATCCGGTCGGCGCCGTGCTGGCCGAATGGACGCGGCCGAACGGGCTGAAGATCGCGCGGGTACGCGTGCCGCTGGGCGTCATCGGCATCATCTATGAAATCGCGGCCCAACGTGACCGCCGATGCCGGCGGGCTGTGCCTGAAGTCCGGCAATGCCGCGATCCTGCGCGGCGGTTCGGAAAGTTTTCACTCCTCGCGCGCGATCCTCGGGGCGCTGCCGACGGCCTGCGCGCGGCCAATCTGCCGGCGAAGTCCATCCAGCTTGTGCCGACCACCGACCGCGCCGCGGTCGGCGAGATGCTGCGCCTCGACGACTTCATCGACATCATCGTGCCGCGCGGCGGCAAGGGCCTGATCGAGCGGGTGCAGGACGAGAGCCGCATCCCCGTCATCGCCCATCTGGACGGCAACTGCCACACCTATATCGACGGCGACGCCGATCCTGCCAAGGCGCGGCAGATCGTGCTCAACGCCAAGATGCGGCGCACCGGCGTCTGCGGCGCGACCGAGACTCTCCTGGTCGATCGCCGCGCCATCGCGCAGTTGCCGCCGATCCTCGACGACCTCGCCGAGGCGGGCTGCGAAATTCGCGGCGATGCCGACACCCGCGCCGCTGGATCCCCGCGTGAAGCCCGCCAGCGATGCGGATTGGGACACCGAGTATCTCGATGCGATCATCGCGGTGAAGCTGGTCGATGGCGTCGACGAGGCGATCGCGCATATCAACCGCCACGGCTCGCATCACACCGAAGCCATCGTCACCGAGGATCAGGCTGTGGCGCGGCGGTTTATCGAGCGATGTCGACGCCGCCATCGTGATGCACAACGCCTCGACCCAGTTCGCCGACGGCGGCGAGTTCGGCATGGGCGCAGAGATCGGCATTTCCACCAACCGCCTGCCGCCGCGCGGCCCGGTCGGCGCCGAGCAGCTCACCACCTACAAATACGTCGTGTACGGCAGCGGCCAGCTTCGTTCGTAGCGCAGCAAATCCCGGAAACAGAACGCCCCGCCGGGACGATTTTCCCTGGCGGGGCGCCAACTAGGTCCTGATGCCGGTTGAGCTATTCGACCGGCGCTTCGGAGGTATCCGGCTGTTCGGTATCGGGTTCGCCCTCGCCGTCGGTCGGCGCGTCGCCGCCGCCGCGGAGCGCGGAACGATCCGGTTCCGTGCGTTGTTCGCCTTTGTCGCAGACGCCGATCTTGTTCATGCAGCGCTGGGCCTCGGCGAAGGCCGGTGCCGACACGGCGATCAGCAGCGCCGCCGCGATCGCGATCTGAATTTGCTTTTTCATGGACATTTTTCTTACGCTCCTATCATCGGAATCCGTTTTTGCGATCGTCGAGCCGAGGCCCGTTTCATCGCATGGTGGATCGTTTGATAGCGGTACCAACGCCGTTAACACTATGATAACCGTCACAGGGGAGCGCTATTTCTTAGTCTCTTGTTAAGGTAAACAATGTGTTCATGGCGTGCGATGACAGATCGTCGGCAATATGCCAGTGTTACGGCATGAATCGTATCTGCCGCCGGACAAGTCTCTGAGGGGCATGCGCCATTGGGTAAAAATTCCGCGAGGAGCCCGCGCTGGAAAAGGCGATGCCGCCCCTCGTGATCGTCCGGCCACCCCCCGCCCCGGCGAGTTCGCGTCCCGGCGTCGCGTCATCGGTCTGCTCGGCGGCTCCTTCAACCCGGCGCATGAGGGTCACCGGCATATCAGCCTGATGGCGCTGAAGCGCCTGGACCTCGACGAGGTCTGGTGGATGGTCTCGCCGCAGAATCCGCTGAAACCGGCCGCCGGCATGGCGCCCTTCGCCAAACGCCTGGCCGGCGCCCAGGCGGCTGGCCGGCATCCCCGCATCAAGGCAACCGATATCGAGACCCGGCTGGGCAGCAGCTACACGGCCGAAACCCTGGCGCGGCTGGCGCGGCGGCTGCCCCGGCTGAAGTTCGTCTGGCTGATGGGCGCCGACAACCTGCGGCAGATCGACCAATGGAAGGACTGGCCGCAGATCTTCCGCCGCGTCCTTGTTGCGGTTTTCGCCCGCCCTACCTATTCTTTAAGGGCCCTGGCCGGTAAGGCGGCCTGCCGCTTCGCCCGTTTTCGCATGAGCGAGACGGCGGCGCACAAATTGGCCCGGGCAGCGCCACCCCGCTGGGTGTTTCTGACCGGCCCGCAAAGCCCGCTGTCGGCAACGGCCATCCGGGCGGCGCGGGCGGCCCCGAAGCGCCCAAAAAAGGCGGCGAAGGGCGTCACGAATCGTCAATCGTTCGGGCGTAAGGTGAAATCGGGTTAACGGGAGAAGGAGAACCCCCATACCGCGGAAAGCACAGGCCAGAGGGACCTCATCCCTCGATCGTAAAGCTACTCTGCCTGCCCTGGTGCGGCAGACCTTGGATGACAACAAGGCCGAAGACATCGTTGTCATCGATCTTCACGGCAAATCGAGCATTGCCGACTCCATGATCATCGCAACGGGCCGCTCCCAGCGCCACCTGGCGTCTCTGGCGGAGCATCTGGCTGTCCTGCTCAAGGAACAGGGCATCGGCGATGTGGGCGTCGAAGGGGCCTCGGTCGGTGACTGGGTCCTGGTCGATGGCGGCGATGTGATCGTGCATCTCTTCCGGGAGGAGGTGCGCCGGCACTACAGCCTGGAGAAGATGTGGGGCCTGGTGGTGCCGCAGGGAGAACGCCAGATGGCGCTGGCCTAGGCCCGCCCCGTTCCGGCGCCCCGGTTCGACCCCGGCGGCGCCATCGAATCCCGCCGGCAGCCACCGCGACCGTCGGCATGCTGCGCCCTGAAACAATTCCGGGCGCCGTTGTGAGGTTCGTCACTGAGGCAAGCTCGCGCTTGACCTTTGATTAAACCCAATAGAATTGTATGACGAGCGTCGCTAAGGGGGTGATCCCGGATTCGGCATATGTGCAGATGCCCCCGGGATACTGGCTTATGGGGGATTTCGCATGCGTAGACTCTTGTTGGGTTCGACCGCTCTGGCGGCCGTTGCGGCATTGGCGCCTATGAAGGCAAGCGCCGAAGATGGAATAAAGCTGACGATCGGCGGCCGCTACTTCGCCACGTTCGGCGGTGTGATCGGCGAGGATGAGAATCTTTTGCCTGCCGATCCTCGCGGGCAGCTCCGCGACTATGTCATGAAGCAGGATGTCGAGATTCACTTCAAGGGCGAAACCACCTTCGACAACGGCCTGACCGTCGGCGTGCGCGTGGAACTGGAGGGCCAGACCTCGGCCGATCAGATCAACTCCGTCTATGCCTATTTCGACACCCAATGGGGCGAGCTGCGGTTCGGCGACACGCTCGAGGCGCTGGCGTCGCTCTGCTACACCGTGCCCAGCGCCTCCAGCATCTTCGGCGCCGACAGCCCGATCTTCAATTTCTCCAATGCCGGCGTTCTCGGCTATGCGGGCACCAACGGCACCTGCTACGGCGTCGACAGCAAGTCCACCAAGGTGGTGTATTTCAGCCCCAATTTCTCCGGATTCCACTTCGCCGTATCCTTCACGCCCGACGACACGGAAGACACGCGGAATACAACCAACGGTGCAGGCACGCGGTTCAAGAACAATTTCGGCCAGAATTCCGAGAACCTCTCGTTCGGCGCCACCTATGAGCGGGAGTTCAATGGTTTTGGATTTGTCATCGGCGGCGGCGGCACCTTCTCGCTGGATCGGGAGTATCCCAACGGCTTCTTTCCGAAATCCGACAATCGCCAGGAGTTCAACGGCTACGCGCAAGTGCGGTATGCCGGTTTCACCCTGGGCGGCGCATATTCCTTTCGCGACAGCGTCAGCGAGGACTTCCTTCCCGAGGACGATATCGACCATGAGGTCTTCGGCGCCGGCGCCACCTATGCCTGGAGCCGATATGCGGTTGGCTTGGGCTGGACCCGCGGCAGGTACGAAAACGGATTCATTTTCGGGTCCGACCAGTATGACGTCTATGCGCTGACCGGCAGCTACGTGTTGGGGCCAGGCATCACCATCGATGGCCTGATCGGCTATTCCGACTATGAAGGTACGAATACATTCCCATTCTTCGCTGATCGCGATTATCAAGCCGTCGAAATTGGCCTCGGCACCGCGATACGTTTCTAGGGCCGTCCGTACTGTAACGGGGCTTCCTAGCCGCGGCGACGGCGCCGGCGGCCGCCATCATCGCCACCCGCCGCGGTAACGTCTTTCGGCGGCGGCAGGGTCACCGCCTGGCGCAGGTAAGGATAGGGCGCCGTCTTGTGCGGGATCGCCATCGCCTCTACGAAATGCTGCTGGAACATCGGCTCGACCGCCGTTTCCACTTTCTCCACGCGCTTCACGACGGCGGCGATCTCCTCGCGCGATTGCCGGTTCAACAGGGCAATGCGCGCACCCGTGCCCGCCGCATTGCCGGCGGACGTGACCTTCGGCAGATCGCAGTCGGGGATCATGCCCAGGATCATGGCGTACTTCACATCGATATGGCTGCCGAAAGCGCCAGCCAGGGTGATGCGGTCCAGCTTGTCGACGCCCATGCGATCCATCAGCAGCCGCGCGCCGGCATAGAGCGCCGCCTTGGCGAGCTGGATGGCGCGCACGTCGTTCTGGGTGATGCGCAGCCGCGGCTCGCCTTCGTTCAGCAGATAGCAGAAGGTGCGCCCTTCCGCCTCGATGCGCGGCGACTTTGCGGCCATGGCGCCATCGATGACGCCATCCTGGGTGATCACGCCGGCCATATAGAGCTCCGCGAGCGCCTCGATGATGCCCGAGCCGCAGACGCCGGTGACGCCGGTCTTGGCGGCAGCCTCGGCGAAGCCGGGCTCGTTGGACCATTTGTCACTGCCGATGATGCGGAAGCGCGGCTCCAGCGTCTCCGGATCGATGCGCACCCGCTCGATGGCGCCGGGCGCCGCACGCTGGCCGCAGGAGATCTGCGCGCCTTCGAAGGCAGGGCCGGTCGGCGATGACGCCGCCAGCAGCCGATGGCGGTTGCCGAGCACGATTTCCGCGTTGGTGCCGACATCGACGATCAGCGTCATCTCGTCGCCGGTCTGCGGCGACTCCGATAGGATGACGCCGGCGGTGTCGGCGCCCACATGGCCGGCGATGCAGGGCAGCACATAGACGCGGGCATTCGGATGGATGCGCAGGTCGATCTCCGACGCCCAGATGTTCACCGGCCCGTCGCTGGCCAACGCGAAGGGCGCGCCGCCCAGTTCCGTCGGATCGATGCCCAGCAGCAGGTGATGCATGATCGGATTGCCGACGAAGGTGGCCTCCAGGATGTCGCGCACATCGACGCCGGCTTCCGTAGCGACGCTGGCGGCGAGTCCGTTGATCGCGTCGCGCACGGCGCGGGTCATGTCGGCATCGCCGCCGGGATTCATCATGACATAGGACACGCGGCTCATCAGATCCTCGCCGAAGCGGATCTGCGGATTCATCACGCCGGCGGAGGCGACCACATCGCCCGAGGCGAGATCGCAAAGATGCCCGGCGATGGTCGTAGAGCCGATATCGAAGGCGAGGCCGAACGCCTTGTCGCGGAAGCCCGGCCAGATGGCGGTGATCTGCTTGTTCTGATGCACGGCGACGGTGACCGTCCATTCGCCCTTGCGCAGCGCCTTCTGCAGCACCTGGATGGCGCGCAGGTCGCAGTCCAGGCCGGAGAGATTCCACTGCGTCTCCAGCGCCCCGAGCAGCCGCTGCAGATCGCCGGAGGGATCGTGCATGTTGGGCTCGACCACCTCGACATAATGCAGCCGCACCACCGGATCGATCTGGATCGCGCGCATCTCCGCGCGCTTGCGCACCACCTGCTTATGCACCTGGCTGTCGGGCGGCACGTCGATGACCACGTCGCCCTGCAGCAGCGTCGAGCAGGACAGCCGCCGGCCGTCCTTCAGGCCGCGACGGTCGGCATAGCGCTGTTCCACTTTGCCGAAGGGCGTCAGGTGATCGAGCTTCGACGTCACCCCCAGCTTGGCGAACTCGCCTTCGCTGACCTCGATCTGGCAGCGGCCGCAAATGCCGCGGCCGCCGCAGACGGAATCGATATCGACGCCCAGATTTCGCGCCGCCTGCAGGATCGGCGTGCCCAGGGGAAAGTGGCCGCGCTTGCCCGAAGGCATGAACACGAGCAGCGCGTCATGGCGGGGACTGGCGTTCATCGCAAACCCGATTTCACACTACAATTAGACGACGCCTGCTTCCGGTGCGGCCGGACCGTCGCCGCCACCGCGACGGCGGCGGCCTTCGCGGCCGCGACGGCCGCCGGCATCCTCGCCGCCCACGGCCGGCTCGCGGAACTTCGCGATCCAGCGGGCGCAATGCTCGTCATGGCCCATGGCCACATCCGCGCCCATGATGCCGGTCATTTCCTCGGCATGGAGCGGATTGGTGATCGCCGAGGTCATGCCGGCGCCGATCAGCATGGCCAGGAACGACGAGTTGAGTCCGTGGCGATTCGGCAGGCCGAAGCTGAAATTGGACGCGCCGCAGGTGGTGTTCACCTTCAGCTCGTCGCGCAGCCGGCGGATGATGTGGAACACCTGCCGCCCCGCATTGCCCAGGGCGCCGATCGGCATCACCAGGGGATCGACGACGATGTCGGAATAGGGAATGCCGAAATCCCGGGCGCGATGGACGATCTTCTTGGCCACTTCGAAGCGCACGTCCGGATCCTCGGAGATGCCGGTCTCGTCGTTGGAGATGGCGACCACGGCGCAGTTGTATTTCTTCACCAGCGGCAGCACCACTTCCAGGCGCTCTTCCTCGCCGGTCACCGAATTCAACAGCGGCTTGCCCTTGTACACCGCCAGGCCGGCCTCGAGCGCGGCAACGATGGAGGAATCGATCGACAGCGGCAGATCGGTCAGCGACTGCACGAGCTGAATCGACTCGGCCAGAATGCGCGGCTCATCGGCCAGGGGAATGCCGGCATTGACGTCGAGCATATGGGCGCCCGCCTCCACCTGGGCCAGGGCGTCGGCCTTGACGCGGCTGTAATCGCCGGCCGCCATCTCCGCCGCCAGGAGCTTGCGCCCGGTGGGGTTGATGCGTTCGCCGATGATGACGAACGGCCTGTCGAAGCCGATGACGACCTCCTTGGTCGCCGAGCTGATAACGGTATCGGTCATTTGGACTTAGTCTCCTTTAACTCGAATTAGCCGTTTCGCGACCGCATCGCGCAATGGCTAATTGGAGCGTCCGAAGAATACCCCTGCGCTAATCCTGGCTCTGCGCCGGCCGGCGCGGCTGCCGGTTCTGCATCACCCCGGAATCGGTGATGATTTCCGAAACATATTCCTCCTGCCGGTAGGCCATGACATGGACGCCGGCGACGCCCTCCTCCTCCTTGATCTGCTGGATCAGGTCGATGCAGATCCGCTTGCCTTCCTTCTTCTGGTTCTGAGCACCTTCCAGCCGCTTGATGATGTCGTCGGGAATATGCACGCCCGGCACATTGGAGCGCATCCAGCGCGCCGTCTTTGCCGAGGCCAGCGGCCCGACGCCGACCAGGATGAATGCCTTCTGATGCAGCTTCTGCTCCCGCACCTTGGCCATGAAATTGCGCAGCAGCGCCATGTCGAAGCAGTACTGGGTCTGGATGAACTGGGCGCCCGCCTCGATCTTCTTGGCCAGATGCAGCGGCCGGTAATCATAGGGCGGTGCAAAGGGATTGGCGGCCGCACCCAGGAACACCCGCGGCGGCACGCTGATCTTGCGGCCCGACAGGAAGATGCTCTTGTCCCGCATCTGCCGGATGGTCTGCAGCAGCGTGGTGCTGTCGAGATCGAACACCGGCTTGGCACCGGCCTGGTCGCCGCATTGCACGCCGTCGCCGGTGAGGCAGAGGATGTTGGCGACGCCCATGGCCGCGGCACCCAGCACATCGCCCTGGATAGCGATTCGGTTGCGGTCGCGGCAGGCGATCTGCATGACAACGGCATAGCCGGCGCGCGTCAGCAGGCTGCAGATGCCGACGCTGGACATGTGGGTGTTGGCGCCGGAGGCGTCGACCGCGTTGATGGCGTCGCAGACTTCGGCCAGCACCACGGCCCGATCGTAGACTTCGTGCGGATCGGCGGAATCCGGCGGGTTCAATTCCGCCGTCACCGCAAATCTTCCGGAGCGCAGCACGCGCTCCAGCCTTCCGTCGGAGGAATGGCCCGATATCCGCGGCAGCGGATCGCCGGGATCGACGATGCGGTCCATGGCGGTCGCGGTCATGCGCTTTTCTTCGCTTTGGCCGGCGGCGCCGGCGGACGCAAGTCGCGCACCACCTTGAGCCAGGAGGACGTGCCCTTCAGGCTGTGATCGACAGGTTTCTGGATCTCGAGAATCTTGTCGCCGCCGCGCATGTCCCGCGAGCCTTCCCAGGCGGCGACCCAAACGCATTTCATGTCCGGCTTCACTTCGCAATTGCCGTTGGCGCGCACGCCGCCGCAAGGGCCGTTGCGCAGGGACTTCGGGCAGTTCATCGGGCAGGACATGCCGGTGGAGGACAGCGCGCATTGCCCGCACATCTGGCAATCGAACATCAGGCCCTTGGCCTGGCGCTCGAAGGCGGCGACCGGCCGTTCCAGCCGCCCATAGCCGATGCGCTCGAACAACGGCCCCAGCGCGGCGATGGTGGATTCGAAGCGCCGGTAGAGCCCTTCCAGCAAGCGGGAATGGCGGATGGACCAGTGGCGGACGCTGTACATGGCCTGAGATCAAGCGGCCTTGCGCCGCGCCAGCAGGCCGCTTTCGGCGATGACCTCGGCGCAGGCCTGTTCCTGCTTCGGCGCCATCAGATGGGCGCCGGCCACGCCGTCGATCTCGGACAACTCCTGCACCAGTTCGACGCAGATGCGCCGGCCTTCGGCGCGCTGATCCTGCGCTTTCTCAAGCCTGGCGATCAGCGGGTCGGGGATATGCACGCCGAACAGATTCTCGTTCATCCAGCGCGCCGATTTGGCCGAGGCGATCGGGCCGATGCCGACGATGATGAACAGCCGCTCCAGCACGCCGTGATCGCCGAGCGCTGCCAGATAGCGGCGCAGCATCGCGAGGTCGAAGCAGTATTGGGTCTGCACGAAATCCGCGCCGGCCTCGATCTTGCCGACCAGGCTGTCGGGCTTCCAGCCGGGCTTCGGGTCCACCGGCAAGTCGGCGGCGCCGATCAGCAGCGCAGGCTTGGGATCGATCTCGCGGCCGGACGGGAAACGTTCCCTCGTCGCGCATGCGCCTGGCAATCCGCATCAGCTCGCGGCTGTCGATGTCATAGACCGGCTTGGTCTCCGGCTGATCGCCCTTCTTCGGATCGTCGCCATGGAGGCAGAGGATGTTGGGAATGCCCAGCGCCGCGGCGCCCAGGATATCGGCCTCGAGCCCCATGCGGTTGCGGTCGCGCACGGTGAATTGCAGCACCGGCTCGATGCCGTGGCGCGCCAGGATGGCCGCCGCCGCGATCGCCGACATATGGGCGCGGGCGCCGGCGCCGTCGGTGACATTCACCGCATCGGCAAGACCCTTCAGGCAGCCGGCGCGATCCAGCACCGGCTGTGCCGATGCGGCATCGGGCGGCGAGGTCTCCGCCGTCAGGGCAAAATGTCCGCTGCGCAGCGCGGCTTCGAGCCGGCCGGCCGAACGGTGAGCCGGTGCGGTCATGGCTTCGGCTCCAGCAATCCGCCATTGGCGACCAGGACATTCAGCCGGTCATCCGGAAATTCCGATTCGAGCTTGGCCGCGGCCGCGGCCGCTTCGGCCTCGATATCGTCGCCGCAAGCGACGGGATCGGCGCGCCGCCATTCCGCCAAGTAGGAATCGGTGTCCCGCAGCTTCGCCCTCATGGCCGCGCGGTCGATCGCCTTCTCGAAGCGTTCGGTCAATTGCCGCTTGGCCGCCTGTCGGCCCTGCTTGACGATGACTTGCGCGGGAATGTCGCGCCAGTAGACAACGGTCAGTTGGGCCATCAGGCCTTCGCTCCCTTGCTCTCTCCGATGGCCGCATGAGCCATGAAATCCGCCAGCTCGCCATAGGCGGTGAAACGATACTCGTAGGCGAGGCCGAGCCGCTCGGCGGCCCGCTGGGCACGCTCCTGCAATCCGGGATCCTCAGTCTGGGCGAGATAGACCAGCTTTGTGTAATTGCCGAAATAGTCGTCGCGCAACTCCGGATGACGGTCCAAACCCAGCCCTTCGATGATCAGCCGGTCGAAATGCCGCGTCAGATAGTCGGTCAGGAAGAAACAGCCGGGTTCCGCCTCCGCCAGCGCCTGGAAATTCGCCGTGCCCATGAAGAACTGGTAGCAGTGGGGGCCGGCGATCCGCTCCACGCCTTCTTCCCGCAGCACGTCGTCGAGCAGCCCGCCGGTCCCGCAATCGCCATAGGCGACGAGGATGCGGTCATAGCGGCCGCGGCTCTCCTGGATCTTGGCCCGCACGCCCTCGGGGATCTTGGCCGGGGTGTTGTGCCAGCCGGCCGGCAAACAGGTGATGGCGATATCCCGCAAGCCCTGGCCCTCGATCACGGCCAGCACCTCGCGGGCGAGGGCGCCGCACGCGATGATCAAAGTTCCTGCCGGCTGACCTGACGGGTGAGTCATGTTCCTTTATTATCAATATATTAGCTTGCCGACCGCGACGCTCAACCGGCAACGACCGGCGTTCTCGCGAACGCGACTAGGGACAGCCAGGAACGGCAGGTCAAGCCTGTAGCGCGCCGGCGTTAGTCCAGGGATTTCCGGGGCATATCCGGAGCCAATGGATCAGCCGGCACGGCGATCCTCGTTTGCAGGGCGCGGCGGACGATCATGGCGAACAACGCCAGCAGTACGACAGGCGTCAGCAACAGGTCGGTAAAGGCCGCCAATAGCCAGCCCCACATGGGCACGGTCCAGGCGATCGCGAGAACGGTCCGCTCTCCCTTGAGCCAGCCCTGGCGGGCGCCCTCGCCGTACAGCCAGGCGATCGGCAGTATCATCGATGCCAGATCGTAGTTCAGCGCATAGGGTGTGGTCAGCGGCATCGCGGCAATGATGGCGCTCCCTTTCAGAGCCAGTGGGACGCGCATTCGCCAGAGGACACAGGTCGCCGCCAGCAAGGCGAGGGCAAGAATACCCTGCAGGACCTGCGCGCCGGTTGCCGCAACGCCGATGAGCCGTGCCGAGGCATAGACGGTCACCATCAGAGGCCATAGCTTGTCGCGCGTCTCCAGGACCACGCCGGCCAATTGCAGGCTTTCCCGGAACAGGTGCCACGACTCCCAGCCGAACAGCGCAACGGTCGCCACGCCGAGGGCCGATATCGTGACGGCCATCGAGAGAATGACGCGCCAGTATCCGCCAAAGAACAGAGCCGGCACCAGCAGGACACAAAGCTGCGGTTTATAGCTCAGCAGTCCGAACAAGACGCCGGCGAGCAGCGGCCGCCGGTCCAGGGACCAAAAGCCGCCCGCCAGCAGAGCCGCCGACAGGATGCCGTTCTGTCCGAAGGCCAGCGACTGACCGATCCCCGGAAAGAGCAGAATGGGCCAAACGCCGAGCTGCACCGTCATCAAGCGCCGCAGAATCCGCACCAAAAACCCGAGCGGTACGGCCAGCCAGACAAACAGGCTCGGCAGATAGGGAATGAGGGCAAGCGGCAGCACATAGAGCAGGAAAATCGGCGGGTAGAACCAGGGCGCCGGCGCCCCGCCGCGCGACGGGATCACATCCAACATGGCCTGCTGGAACGCGGCGGGATCATATATCGCCGCTATATTGCCGTGCAGCGCCAGCGCCGATGCCGTCCAGAATACGAGAAAGTCGCGCCCGATCGGGTTGCCGCTTGCATTCGTGAGATCGAAGGAAAGCGGCCAGTACTCGCTTCTCAGAACGACGAACAAGTGGAATGCCCCGAGGGCAAGCAGCACAACCGGAAACACCGCGTGAGACATGCCGTGTCCCGCCCGCAGGCGGCGCCATACGCGATCGATAAAGTTCATGAGGCTAGCGGATCGCCGTTGCGCACGAAGAGCCTGACGACTGTCGGCGACAGCCGCAATGGTAGGAGTGTGATGGGCCGCGCCGCCAACACATCAGTCCAGCTTCAACATGGGGCAGCTCCAGGCGGATTCCGCAGCACAACTTTAAGATGCTGCTCCATCGCAACAAGGTTTGTGTCCCCTGCTGCTGAAATGCAATTCTGCTTCAATTCACTGCCGGAAACATCCGGCCATGACAAGCCCGCGTGGACGGCACCCGGACCGACCGGCCGCCGACCTGCGCTGGCCCCGCCAGTCAGGAGTTAATTTATTGGAAATATTAATAAAACTGAAAACTTGTAACGATTGTTTAGCGCCTTCCTGGGCATGCTCTTGTTCTACAACGGCACCCTGGCACACATAGGCTTGATCCCGGTGACAGCCGAACCGAACAGCGAGTGGGTGCGACCGGCACCGACAGGGCAACCGTGGGGGCTCGACGCCAGTTCCGCGGCCATCCGTCCTCGGGCGCGATCCATCAATAGGTCAAACCTGCTGACGGTGACGGGCCTGACACTCTCGCTGGGGCTGGTCGGCTTCTTGCTCTGGCGCGGCATGGCCGGCGGCGATCCGGTCGAAGTCATCATCGCGGCCGTCGTTGCCCTGCTCATTGCCGCAATCGCCCTCGGCAGTGCCTTGGACTTGCAGCGCCAGGTACGACGGGCCGATGAGCTGCTGGTCGCCGAGGCGCGCCTGAGCGACATGGCCGCGACGTCGTCGGATTGGCTGTGGGAACTGGGGCCGGATCTCCGGTTCACCTATTTCGGCGGCAAATCGCTGGATACGAAATCACCCGATGGCAGCCTGTTCCTCGGCAAGACTCCCTTCGAAGCCTTCGACATGACGGTGGAACCGGAGGCCTGGGCCCGGCACCAGGACAATCTGATCAATCACCGCGAATTCCGCGACTCCGTCTTTCGCCATTTCACCAGCGATGGGCAACCCTGCTGGCGCCGCATTTCCGGCAAGCCGTATTTCGACCATGCCGGCAAATTTCTCGGCTATCGCGGTACCGGCTCGGACATCACCAGGCAGAAAGAGTCGGAACTGCGGCTGGAGTTGGCCCTGGCCAATCTGCGCGAAAGCGAGGCGAAGTTCCGTTCGCTGGTCGGCAACATTCCCGGCGCGGTCTACCGCACGCGGATCGACGACTGGTCGCATGTCTATCTCAGCGAGATGACGGAACAGATCACCGGCTATACCACGGCCGAAATCATGTCAGGCAAGGTGCCCGCATCGATCGAACGCGTGCATCCCGATGACCGCGAGCTGGTCGTGCAAACGACCTTGGAAGCCATCAAGCACCGCACGCCCTATTCCCTGGAGTTCCGCATCATCCATCGCGACGGCTCGGTCCGCTGGGTGCTGGAAAAATGCATGATCGGCCAGGTCGAGGGCAGCGGCGAATACTTCTTCGACGGCGTGATCATCGACATCACGGACAGGAAGCGCGCGGAAGCCGAGCTGAAGCAGACCAAGGAATTGGCGGAAAGCGCCAACCGGGCGAAATCCGAGTTTCTCGCCAACATGAGCCACGAGCTGCGCACGCCGCTCAATGCCATCATCGGCTTCTCGGAGATCCTGCGTCACGAGCTCTATGGCCCGCTGGGCGACGAGCGCTACCGCCAATATGCCGCCGACATCCACGGCAGCGGCGCGCATCTGCTGGAGATCATCAACGACATCCTCGACCTGTCCAAGGCCGAGGCGACGGGCTTCGAGCTCTATGAAGAAGCCACCGACATCGCCGCCCTGATCCGGGGCTGCATCGGCATGATGGCGCAACGCGCCCAGGAGAATGGCATCAAGATCGAGCTGGTCCTGCCGGATGCGTTGCCTCGCCTCACGGCCGATGCGCGAAAACTGAAACAGGTCATGCTCAACCTTCTGTCGAACGCGGTGAAATTCACGCCCGAGCACGGACGGATCCGGGTATCTGCGGCCAAGCTGCCCGAAGGCCTGCGGCTGGAAGTCAGCGATACCGGCATCGGCATCGCGCCGCAGGATATTCCCACCGTCCTGGCGCCTTTCGGCCAGATCGACAACGCCTTCAGCCGCAGCCATTCCGGTACCGGGCTCGGCCTGCCGCTCAGCAAGCGGTTCGTGGAGGCCCATGGCGGCCAGTTGCAGATCATCAGCGCGCTCGGCGAAGGCACCACCGTCCGCATCGATCTGCCGCGCAGCCGCCTGATCGAACAGGCGGCGTGAAGCCGCGGCTTACTCCGCCGCCGAGCGGTACTCCATGCGCCGCAGGCAGCGGTCGATCCAGGCCACGGTCAGCTTCTCGGCCACGGAGTTCTGGCTCAACCGCTCCCGCAGATTCTTGAAATCGACGCGGTCCAGCGGCTGATCCTGGTTGAAGCAGGAGAACACCACCGTCCGCTTGCCGGTCGCCGGATCGATGTGGGTCTGCAGGCACTGGGCGCAGACTTCCTTCATCATGCATTGCATCGGCGAGTTGATGCTGCCGATCGCATGATGCGCCGGCTTCAGCCAGGGTTTGAGCTGGTTGTGCCGCGCCCGTCCCACCGCCGCCATCATGCCGTCGGAGCCGATGGCGATGATGCGGTCGACATCGGCGAGGTCGATGGATTTCTCGCCGAGCTTGCCTTCCTGATAGTTCACCATGGCCTGGACGATGTTGCCCACATGGGTGCGGTCCTGCGGACGGTCCGGCTCGAAGCCCGGCCCCTCGTCGCAAGTCCAGACCACGGTGTCGGCCGCCGCTTCGATGTCGGCCACCTTGTAGCGGTCGCGCATGGTCTTGTAGCCAGCAAAATACAGCACCTTCGAGCCCGCGGCGCGAAAGGCGCGGCCGATGGAGAACAGCACCGCATTGCCGAGGCCGCCGCCGGCCAGCAGCACCGTCTCGCCGCCGGGCGTTTCCGTCGGATGGCCGGTAGGTCCCATCAGGATCACCGGCTCGCCGGGCCGCAACAGGGCGCAGAGATCGGACGAGCCGCCCATCTCCAGCGCGATCAGCGACACCAGCCCCTTCTCCTCATCGACCCAGGCGCCTGTCAGCGCCAGCCCTTCCATGGCCAGCGTGGTTTCATCGATGCGGAGCGCGTTGAACTCGTAATTCTGCAGGCGGTAGAACTCGCCCGGCCGGAAATTCCGCGCCGCCAGCGGCGCGCGCACGATGACCTCGACGATGGTGGCTGTCAGCCGGTTGACCTGCTGCACCACCGGCCGCAACCGCTCGTTGAGGCTGGCGAGGAATGCGGCCGACTCGGTCTCGCCGCCGGCAGCCGGACGGTCCGCCAGCGCCTTGGCCACCACCGGCCAGCCCTGCTTGGCGCTGCCCATGGCCTTCACCACATTGCCGGCGAAGGAGGGATGCAGATCGCCGAAGAAACTGACGGCTTTCCCGTCGGCCCGGAGCTGGTGCAGCACCAGCGGCGTCGTCGGCTTTGAAATCAGTTCCGGTTTACCGGGCTGGCCGGCGCTGTCCAGCGCCTTGAAATACTGGCCGTCCAGGCCGAACTGCGCCGCATGCTCCCGGGCCAGCACCGTGTTCGGCCGGGTGCCCGCCGCCACCAGCACGGTGCGTGCCGGGAAGGTCACCGACTCCTCGCCGCGCGAAAGCTGAATCGCCTTGCAGCGGCCGGTTTCGTCCACATCGATCGCCGTCGGCGTCAGGCCTTCGGCAAAGCGGATGCCTTCCTCGAGCGCCTTGGCGACCTCCTCGTGATTAAGAGTGTAGCTGGGCGCGTCGATCAGGCGGCGGCGATAGGCGATGGTGACGCCGCCCCAGCCATCCATCAGCTCGCGCAGCCGCGGCGCGCGCATTTCGCGGCGGGACAAAGCGCGCTCTTCGCGGATGGCGCGGGCATGGGCGATGAACTCATCCACCACAGGCAGTTCCGCCGCCGACCAGCGCCGCCGCACCGGCTCGTCGCCCTGCTCGGCCACCAGCACTTCATAGCGCCGCAGGAACTTCTCCACTTGCAGCGGATAATAGGCCAGCGCCTCGGTCGCCGTGTCGATGGCGGTCAGGCCGCCGCCGATGACGACAGCCGGCAGCCGCAGCTGCAGATTGGCGATCGAATCCATTTTCGCCGCACCGGTGAGCTGCAGCGCCATCAGGAAGTCGGACGCCATGCGCACGCCCGGCGCCAGGCCGTTGGGCAGGTCCAGGATCGTCGGCTTCCCGGCGCCCAGCGCCAGCGCCACATGGTCGAAGCCGAGATCGAACGCCTGATCCAAGGTGATCGTGCCGCCGAAGCGCACGCCGCCGAACATGGCGAAGCTATGCCGCCGCTCCAGCAGCAGGCGGATGATCTTGAGGAAGTTCTTGTCCCAGCGCACGGTGATGCCGTATTCGGCAACGCCGCCGAAACCGGCCATGGTCCGCTCGCCCAGATTCTCGTTCAGTTCGCGGATATCGTAGATCGGCTTGAACGGCACGCGCCGCCCCTCGCGGTCGATGCCCGAGTACTCCGCCGGCAGCGGCTCGATCTTCAGCCCGTCCACCGCCACCACGGTATGGCCGTCATTCAGCAGGTAATGCGCCAGGGTGAAGCCCGCCGGCCCCAGCCCCGCCACCAGCACGCGGCGGCCGCTGGCGGGCTTCGCCACGGGATTGCGGATGTTCAGCGGATTCCAGCGCGTCAGCAGGCCGTAGATCTCGAAACCCCAGGGCAGCGCCAGGACATCCTTCATGATGCGGGTTTCCGCCTGCGGAATATCCACCGGTTCCTGCTTCTGGTAGATGCAGGACTTCATGCAATCGTTGCAGATGCGGTGGCCCGTGCCGGCGACCATGGGATTGTCCACGATCACCATGGCAAAAGCGCCCAGCGGCACGCCCTCGGCCTTGAGGGTGTGCATCTCCGAAATTTTCTCTTCGAGCGGGCAGCCCGCGAGAGTCACGCCGAACGGGCTCTTGCGATACGCGCCGTCCTTCTCCTTCAGGCCCTTGGCGCAGGAATCTTTTCCCTGATTGTGGCAGAAGATGCAGTAGTGCACCTGATCGAGGCCGCGGCGCAAATCCATGCCGGGGTCGGTGAGGGCAAATCCTTCGCGGCGGCGGACATGGCCCGGCGGCGTCTGGAACGCCGGCGCGCCGTGGTGATCGACTTGATCGAGATGCACCAGGTGCTGCGGATCCACCTTCTGCGGCGCCTTGAAGAGAATGCCGGAGGCATGGCGGGCGCGGCCATCAGGGGATAGCAAGGCCCAGGCGGCGTAGCGCGTGGCCAGGTCCAGCCGCGCCGCATTCTCCGCCTCGGCTGCCTGCCAGGCGGTGACGGCCGTGGCGAAGGCCAGTTCGAAACCGTCGATCGAGACCAGGTCCTGGTCGCCGCCGAACTCGGCCGACAGTTGGGTGCGCAGGCTGTCGGCGTCGAATCCGGCCGCCTCCTCCGCCTTGAAGGCGCGGGCGGCGCGGCGCTGCACGAACAGGCGCTTACAGGCATACAAGGGCGCCAGGGCGCTATGCTGGCCGGCCAAGGCGCTGATCTCGCTGCCGATTCCAAACAAGTCGGCGATAAAGCCCTCCAGGTGGGGCGCCACGGCCAGCAGCAGCTCGGACTCCGCCTTGGCCTCCAGCGCAGCAGGCGACGTCCGCGCCGACCCCAGGCGGTCTGCCAAGCCCGCATCGGCCCCGGCCAGCAGCGCCAGAAAGCCCTGATCGATCCGGGCAAGGCCAGCCGGATGGTACAGATCGGTAAGGCTAAATCCTTGAGAGAGCTTGAGTTCGGGCATTGATCGCGGCGGCTGTGGACTGTCGGGGCGCAACACTTAAGGCCCGGAAGCCATCGCGACAAGTATTGGATAGGGGTCATATCCCAGCGCCCCCAGGGCCATTTCGACCCAGAATGGGGCATCGCCTCGCGGCCGCCGTGCTATCGACTCAGATCAAGGCGCCCGGGCGGGGTGCCAGGACCAGCGGCGGACACAAAAAAAGTGTGCGGCGCTTGCGCGCCGCACACCAACAACTTGCGTTGCTTTAGAAAGTCGCCGATTACGGAGTGGCGTCGGCGAGCTGATCGGCAACGTACTGGAAGATGTTCGACAGCTCTTCACCCAGCGCGCCCAGCGCGAAGATGATGGCCACCGCAACGAGGGCCGCGATCAGGCCGTATTCGATAGCCGTCGCACCGGACTCGTCCTTAACGAAATTCTTGATCATGTTGATCATTGTTTGGGTCTCCTTCCTGAATTGTCCCGAGGAGGAGAATGACCCGAACCTATGAACGAAGACTTAAAACGGCCGGTTTTTTGGCCCGAAAACAACGCCTAGGTCGCTGTTTCGATTGTGATTTGTAGCAAATCCCAGGTAACGTCAACCATGCTGCAGAAAACACCGGGCGCTAACCCCTTCATTCGTCTCGGTTGTCAAAATCCACCCATAGCGACTTATGGGCGTCGCGTTTACCACGATGCCCGATCGCATAAGAAAGAGATCATCATGCCCGCCAATTTTCCGTCGGAGATTCGGCCATGAACCCGGACAGCGGCTGCGCCGTCATTATAGGTGCGGGTCCAGGACTGGGTGCGGCCGTGGCCCGCCGCGCCCGGCAGGAGGGGCTGGCCGTGGTCGTCTCCGCCCGCAGCGCCGACCGCCTGCAGCCGCTGGCGGCCGGCCTGGGCGCCAGGGCCATCGCCTGCGATGCCACCCGGGAAGCTGAGGTGGAGAGCCTGTTTGCCGCGGTCGCCGCCGAGCACGGCGCCCCCCAGCTCGTCGTCTACAACGCCGGGGCCTTCCTGGCGAAATCGGTCCTGGATCTGACCGCCAAGGATTTCGAGGACGGCTGGCGGGCCGGATGTTTCGGCGGCTTCCTGGCCGGGCGCGCCGCCGCGCGCCTGATGGCGCCGGCCGGGCGGGGCACGATCCTCTTCACCGGCGCCACGGCCTCGCTGCGGGGCGCGGCCAACTTTGCCGGCTTTGCCGTGGGCAAGTTCGGGCTGCGCGCCCTGGCCCAGAGCATGGCCCGCGAGCTGGGCCCCAAGGGCATCCACGTCGCCCATGTGATCGTCGACGGCATGATCGAGGCCGAACATCGGGCCGGGCGCAAGCGCAGCGAGAATGCGCCGGATGCGCTGCTGGACCCCAACGCCATCGCCGAAGCCTATTGGCAACTTCACCGGCAGCCGCGCAGCGCCTGGACCCACGAGTTGGACCTGCGGCCCTGGTCAGAAAAGTTCTAGGCCCGGGAAATTCTCGGCCGAGAAAACTCTAGCTGCTGCCGGCGGCATCCGCTGCCGCCGGTTCCTCCGATAGCAGCTGGGTGATCGCCGCTGTCAAAGCCGCCTTGCTGAAGGGCTTGGTCAGGCAGGGCGCCGCGGGATCCAGATGCTCCTGCTCGGTTCCCGCGTCGGGAACGAAGCCGGACATATAGAGTATCTTGGCGCTGTCATCCCGCTTCTGCACGATGCGCGCGATATCGGTGCCGCGCACGCCGCCCGGCAGCACGATATCGAGCACGAACAGGCTGAACTGGCCTTCCCTCTCCACCAGCTTCAACGCCTCCGCGCCGTCGGCGGCGCCGACCGCTGCGAAACCCAGGCTGTTGAGCTGTTCCATCACCACATCGCGGACATCGTCATCGTCCTCCACCACCAGCACCCGTTCCGTGGGCGCGGTCTCGCCGAGACCGGCGACGAAGGCGATCGGCTTGATCCCGGGGACCGGCTGATAGCTGCGGGGCAGCAGGATGCGCACCACCGTGCCGCGGCCCGGTGCGCTCGATAGGTCGATATGGCCGCCGGACTGCGTGACGAAGCCGTAGGCCATGCTGAGTCCCAGGCCGGTGCCGCGGCCGATATCCTTGGTGGTGAAAAAGGGATCGAAGGCGCGGGCCTGCACCTCGGCGGTCATGCCGCGGCCGGTGTCGCTCACCATGATGCGGACATAGTCGCCGGGCCGAAGATTCTTCGGCAGATCGGCCTGGCCCGGAACCGCGGTGAAGTTGTCCGTGGTCATGCGCAGGATGCCGCCTTCGGGCATGGCGTCGCGCGCATTGACGCCGAGATTGAGCAGCGTCATCTCCATCTGCCCCTGGTCGATTTCCGCCGGCCATAGAGCTTCCGTCAGATCGAGCCGTACATCGATGGTGCGCCCCAGCGGGCGGCGCAGAAGTTCATCCATGTTGCGGATGAGATCGTTGATGTCGGTGACCCGCGGCGCCAGCGGCTGGCGCCGGGCGAAGATCAGCAGCCGCCGGGTCATTTCGGCACCCCGCGTCGCCGCGCGGCGGGCCAGATCGATATGCCGCTTGGCCGGCTGCACCAATCCGGCATTTTCGCTAAGCAGATCCAGATTGCCCAGAATTACCGCCAGCAGATTGTTGAAGTCGTGGGCGATGCCGCCGGTGAGCTGGCCCAGCGCCTCCATTTTCTGCGACTGGATGAGCTGCTCCTCCAGCAGGCGATAGGGGCTGATGTCCTGCAGCGTGCCGCTGACATTGACGCGAGCGCCCTGGGCGTCCCGTTCCACATCGCCCTGCTCGCGCACCCAGACGATGCCGCCATCGGGCCGCACCAGCCGGATCTCGGCTTCATAACTGTCACGGCCGGCTTCGAGAGCGTCGAGCATCGCGAACTGCCGCTCCCGGTCATCGGGGTGGATGATCGGCGTCATATCAGCTTGGCGCGCCGGCAGCGCCGCGTCCTCGATTCCCAATAGGGCGCCGGAGCCCGGCGCCCAGGTATAGCTGTGGTTGCCGAGGTCCCAGCTCCAATAAGTGAGGCGCGCCTGCTGCTGGGCGCGGCGCAGGCGGGCTTCGCTTTCCTTCAGCGTTCGCTCGGCGCGTTTCCGTTCGGAAACGTCCTGGGAGAATCCGCCGACGGCGATGATCCGGCCGCTGTCGTCGCGGATCGGGAACTTGATGGTCATCACCTCGTGATATTCCGGCGAGAGGTCGGGGATGGTGAACTCTCGGCTGACCGGCTCGCCCTTGGCGATGACTTCCCGGTCATGGGTGTCGAAAGCTTCCGCCAGGGTTTTCGGGTAGAGATCCGATTCCTTGCGCCCGACGGCCGGCGCCACGGGAAACCGCTCGATGCGCTCCAGCTCCCTGTTGACCAGCAGGAAACGGCCCTCGGTGTCCTTCAGGTACATGATCATCGGCGCGTGATCGAGGAATCCCTTGAGCCGCGCTTCGCTCTGTCGCAGCGCGATCTCGATCTGCTTCTGCTCCGTGACATCCTGCAGCGTGCCGACCCGCCGCGCCGTCTTGTCGCCGGCACCGGCCGGCACGATTTCCGCCGTCTCCCGGATCCAGATGACGTCATTGTCGGGGCGCACGAAACGGTACTCGACGGCGAACCGGTCGGCATCGCGATTGCCGCGATCGTAGATCCGCCGGACGCGGTCGTGGTCGGCTTCGTGAACCCGCGCCAGATATGCCTCATCGGTCAGAGTGACGAGATCGGTGTCGAAACCCAGCGTCGTGGTGGCGCCGGGGCCGATGACTGAGCTTTTGCCATCGTCGGAGCCGACCCTGTAGGTCAGGCGCGCCCGGATGACCGCATCCAGCAGGCGCGTGCGGCTTTCCTCCAGCGCGTGGTAGGCGTGGGTCAACTGCGGCACCTCATAGCTGGTGCGGATGACGTATTTCACCTGCCCCGCTTCGTTCAGCACGGGAATGCGGTTGACGATCCAGGTCTCGTCTCCCTCATCGCCCGGTATCGTGTAAACATGACCGACCTGCGGCTGCTTGGTTTCCAGCAGCCGCGCATGGTTCTTGCTGATATCGGGCAATTTGTCGGGCTCCGGCAGGATATCCAGGAGGTCGCGGCCGATCACGTCGATGGCCCGCCTGTCGTAGCGGCGTTCCGCGGCCCGGTTCAGCAGCAGCAGGCGCCGGGACACATCGGTCATGGTCACGACGACAGGCACATTGTCCAGCAGGCTGCGCAGGATCTCCTGGCTCTCATGCAGCCGCTGCTCGCGCTCCTTGGATTCCGTGATGTCGGTAACGACGGTGACGATGCCGCCATCCACGGTGCGCCGTTCGGCGACGCGGTAGGTGCGGTCGCCATCCATCCGCATCTCCCGCGCCGTCGTGCCCGCGCGATGCTCCCGCAGCCGGTCGGCGATCCACGCCTCCTCCTCGCCGCCGACAACCGGCAATCGCCTGGCGGCCAGCCGGCGGCGCAGGATCTCCTCGAAGGTCTGGCCCGGAAGAATCGCCTCCCCCTCCATGCCGAAGCGGGAGCGCAGCACGCTGTTGCTGATCACCAGGCGGTCGTCGGCATCATAGAGGGCAAAACCGTCGGGAATCGCCTCGATGCCGTCCAGCAGTCGCTGCCGGGCGGTGGCCAGCTCGGCCTGGCTCTGGCGGATGGTGCTTTCGCTGTTGCGCAGATTGGCGTTGGCGTCAACCAGCGCCGCCTGCGCCAGTTGCAGCCGCGAGACCTGCCGCGTCAGGATGAAGAAGAACAGGATCGCCATCAGGATCTGGCCCAGCAGCAGCGCGGCGAGCAGCCGCGTCTGGGTGGCGAAGTCCTGATAGTAGTCGTGCAAGTCGGAATCGATCAAATTCACCAGCTTGCTGCTGAACCCGGAGATCGCATCCTCCAGCGACACCAGAACCTCATCGACCTTGGCGATCGGTGCGAGATTGCCCGCCTTGATCAGGCTGATTTGCGGCTCGAGTCCCACGAACAGACTTCTGATGTTGTCGAACAGGGCGACGCTTTCGGCCTCCTTGGAATAGGCGTCATGTGTCTGGCCGTGCTGGAGCACGTTCAAACGGTTGAGAACGATCTCATAGCGATCGCTGATCAGCTTGGCGGCATCCGGCGGCGCCATGTAGGCACCGGTCTCGACCGCCTGGCGCAACCGGAAGTATTCAGTCTGCAGCCGGGCGCCGGACCAGACGATGGTGGCGAGGTCGCGGTCGCCGAGCCCGGAGATCCGCTCCGAGATCATGAAGAAGAGCGCGATGGCCGCCGCCAGATAGCCGCCGACGAGGATCCCGCCGATCCACAGGCGCTTGGTTGTCAGTCCGCTCATTATCATCTGCCGTCACCATTGGCCGCAGGCACCCGAATGGATGCACAGGCGGCGGAATCCGCCGCAACCGGGAGGGGAAGTATAACCGCCGCGCGGCGGTTAAGAAGCGGCCAGAATTATTGCCGGAGCCGGCCGGCGCGCTATTGCACCGTCAGCCGGGTCAGCTGCCAAACACAGCGGGAATAGATGGTGTTGTTCCGGAGATCCGGATGGGCATCCAGGGGATAGACCACGAAAATCGGCCCCTTGTCGCGAATCGGCAGATAGGCGCCGTTGGCCTTGACGGCGAGAACGACGTCGTAGTCGGTGAAATCGGCGATCGGTATGTCCGCCAGATAGTCGTTGAGGGCCCGCGCCACCAGCTTGCTGCCCTTGGCCCCCACATGCTCCATGAGCACGCGGCCGAGCACCCCTTCGTAGGTGACCACCCCGTCGGTCCAGGGCGTCGATGTCTTCACCGTGGTCAGGCCCAGAGCTTCCAGCGCCGCCATGTCGAACCGCGCTTCCTTGCCGTCGGTGGTATTCCCGATCGCGCCATCGACAGTCAGGATAACCTCGCCGGCGGGTGCGGGCAGGGTTTCGGCCCCTGCCGGCGAAGTCATGGCAAATAGGATCGCCAGCAAGCAGAGGCGGGCGGCAATGCCGCGCATGAGCAGTTCCTCCATCGTCACGCCTCGCTGGCCGGCGGCGGTTCCGCCGCAAGCGCGGGCAGCGTCTTCGACGGCCAGCTTACAAAAGTCGCAGGCGATTCGCCGTCAAGAAGAGCTATGGGAGCGAGGACAGATTGGCGCAGGCCCCTTCAGAAAGCAACCTGGTCGCCGCCCTTGAGGTCAAGCATGGCCCGCGCCTCCTTCGGCGTGGCGATCTCCAGCGACAGGTTTTCCAGAATTGTCCGGATGCGGCTAACCTGCTCGGCATTGCTCTTCGCGAGCTGACCCTTGCCGACATATATCGAGTTCCTCCAGCCCAACCCGCACATTGCCGCCCATGATCGCCGCCAGGGTGACGAACGACATCTGATGCCGGCCCGCCGCCAGCACCGACCAGACATACTGGTCGCCGAACAGCTTGTCGGCGATGCGCTTCATATGGGCGACATTCTCGGTATCGGCGCCGATGCCGCCGAGGATGCCGAAGATGGTCTGCACGAACAGCGGCGGCTTGACGATGCCGCGCTCCAGGAAATGGGCCAGCGTGTAGAGATGGCCCACATCGTAGCATTCGAACTCGAAGCGCGTGCCGCAGCCCTCGCCGAGATCCTTCATCACATGCTCGATATCCTTAAATGTGTTGCGGAAGATGAAATCCCGCGAGTTCTCCAGATGTTTCGGCTCCCAGTCGTATTTGAACTCCTTGTATTTGCCGAGCATGGGATAGAGGCCGAAATTCATCGAACCCATGTTGCAGGTGGCCATCTCCGGCTTGGCCCGCAGCGCGCCGGCCAGCCGCTCCGCCACCGTCATGCCGGCGCCGCCGCCGGTGGTGATGTTGAGCACGGCATCGCAACTCTGCTTGATGCGCGGCAGGAACTGCATGAACACCTCGGGGTCGGGCGTCGGCCGGCCGTCCTTGGGATCGCGGGCATGGAGATGGATGATCGCTGCTCCCGCCTCCGCCGCGCCGATCGCCGCCTGGGCGATCTCATCCGGCGTGATCGGCAGATGGGGCGTCATGGTCGGCGTATGGATCGAGCCGGTGACGGCGCAGGTGATGACGACTTTGCGGGCGGCGGCCATGGTCCTCTCCGATTGTTTTCTTGCTGTGATGCGTCCGGGCGCGCCGGCTAATCACCGATGTCGCGCTCGGCCTGGGCGATCTGGCGGCGCAGCGCCATCAGCCGCCGGTCGCGCCAGCGCCGCCGTGCCGGCAGATTGGCCCGCGGCGTCTTCGAGTCCCGCGTCGCCAATACGGCGTCGCTGGCTTCCTTGGTCCAGGGATCGGCGACGCCCAACTGGGCGCCCATTTTCTGATAGGGAATGCGGTAGCGGTCCAGATAGTCCTGGAAGCCGTTGGGCGCATTCAGGTCCATGGTCTCGAACGGTCCCATGAATGACCAGCGCAGCCCCAGGCTGTGGCGCATCACCTTGTCCAGGTCTTCAGGCGAGATGATGCCCTGGCCCACCAGGCTCATGGCCTCGCAGACCACGCCGGCCTGCAGCCGGTTCATGACGAAGCCGGCGATCTCCCGGTTCAGCCGCACCGGCACCTGCCCCACCGATTCGAACAGGCGGTGGCTGCGGTCCATCGCCGCCGGCGCGGTCCAGGGCGACGGCACCAGCTCCACGACCGGGAGCAGATAGGGCGGATTGCCGGGATGGGCCACCAGGCAGCGGTCGCGGCCCTTGAGCTCGGCGGTGTATTCGGAGGCCGGGATCGCCGAGGAGGAGCTGGCCAGCACCGTCTCCGGTCCTGCCGCCGCATCCATCTCGGCAAAGATCTTCGTCTTGAGGTCGCGCTGTTCCCAGACATTTTCCTGGGCATGAAGCGCGCCATCGAGCGCTTCGGAAATCGATTTGCAGGCGATGATCCGGCCGCGGATCGGCGCCGGATCGGCGATCAACTCGGCCTGCTTGAGATCGGCGAGGCTGTCGTCGATGGCCGTCAGCGCCTTTGCCGCCGCGCCCTCGATCGCATCGTACAGCCTCGCCTGATAGCCGGCGCGGCCGAACACGATGGCCCAGGCCCGGCCGATGAACCCCGCACCGATGATGGCGATGCGTCCCTTGCTGTCGTCAGCCACGCGGCCTCCCCCGTTTTCTTCCGCAACAGCTTAGAAGAGCGGCGGGAGTGCGTCGAGGGAACCCGGCGGCCCTAGGCCTGCCAGAGCAGGGGAAATTCCGGCGCCTCCATGACAGCACCGTGGGACAGCGTGACGCCGCGGAAGGGCGGCGAGGTCATGCCCCGGCGCACCGCCCAGCGGGCATTGTCGCCGACCATCCGCAGCGAGAAGGCGCGGCGGCGGTTGGCCGACTGCAGATTTGCCGGCGCGCCATGGAGCGCCAGATAGCTGAAGGCCACCGCATCGCCCGGCTCCATCGCCCAGCCGAGGATGTTGTACCGGCCGCGCTCGCCGTCGATATCGGGCACCGGTTCCAGCCCGTCATCGGCATTCAGCGCCGTCTTGTTGAACCGCTCCGGCCGGAAGAAGCGGCCCCATTTGTGCGATCCCGCGACGAACTCCGGCACCGTATCCCGGGGCACATGGTCCAGGGGAATCCACAGCGAGCAAGTCTGCGTGCCGTCCACATTGTAATAAGGCTGGTCGTGGTGCCAGGGCGTCGGCACATCGGCGTTCGGCTCCTTCACCAGCACATGCTCGTGGAACAGCCGCACGCTGCGGGAGGCCATCATCCGGCCGGCAATGGCAGCGGCCGGCGATTTGAAGATGAACTCCCGGTATTCTGGAATGCGGTCCCAGTTGCAGTAGTCGCCGAAGAACCGGCCGCCGCGGCTGCCGTCATAGAGTTTCACATCCGCCGACGGTGCCGCGATGTTCCGCTCCACGCCCCGGCGCAAGCCTTCGACCCAGTCGCGGAACAGGCCGCGCAGGCACACCGCCCCGTCATCGCGGAATGCGGCGACCTCGGCTTCGGTAACGGCGAGAGTGTCGACAACAGCCATGGCAATGCCTTCTGCAGCCATCAGCAATCAAGGCACAAATCCAGGGAGTTGAACAGCGACGGCGCGTCGCGACGGATCTCAGAAGCTCAGCAGCGCGGTGACCCCGACGGCCAGGACGATGGCCGCGGCCAAGCGCCACTCCCGCACCATATTCGGCCAGCGTCGCGGCGGCTTGATCTCCAGCGGCAGCGCAACGCCGGTCAGGGCCGCGTGCACATCCAGCAATTCCGGCGGGATCTCGATGCCGCGGCTGGCCAGGACGGAGTAGACCTGGGCCATCTTGGCATGCCAGCGCACGTCATGCGCCGCGATCCTTTCGTTCTCCGCCGTCTGCCAGGCCAGTTCGGCGGTGAACAGCCGCTCGCACTCCTTGACCTGCCAGCGTTCCTCGGCCTCCGCCAGCAGGCGGCTCAGCCGGTCGTCGGCTTCGATGTTCTGGATGGCGCGGCGCTGATCCTCCAGCTCCTGCCATTGCTCCTGGCCGCGGGCGAAGCGGGCATTCTCCTCCGCCTCCCACTCCACGCGCGCCGCCATGATCATCTGCTCGATGACGCCGAGGCGCGGCTCTGCGCCGGACTTTTCGCCATGCGCTGCCTGACCGGATGAAAGCAGCTCATCCTCGGAATCGACCAGCCGCAGCGTCGGAACCTCGGTCGTGCCGAAGCGCGCCTCGAACCAGCCGGTCGAGCCGCCGCAGAAACGGCGGAAATCCAGCTCCACCGGCGGCGCGATCCCGCGCGGGCCGGGCTCCACCCGCGCCATCACGTCGAAGCGCGCGATCGTGGTGGCGAAATCATAGCCGTCGGGGTCCAGCATCACGATGCGGACCGAAACATTGAAGGATTCGGTTTCCGCCGAAGGCACCACCAGGGCCACTTCTTCCATCTGCCGCGGCGTCAGCAGCCAGGTCGACTCGTCGTTGGTGACGCCGGCGGTGAGGCGCACGCCGAACGGCAGGTTGTCGATGGCGACGAAGCAGTTGTCCAGATTGATCGGGCGGCCGGGCAGCCTCAGCAGCTCGATCGGTATCACCACCGGCGCCGGCCGGGCGCGGATCGGTTCCGCGCCGCCGGTGAAGGCTTCTGGCAGTTCTATCTGTCTTGCCGCTGACGATGCCACGCTCGGATTCCCACTTCTCACGACGCTACGAGGCCCGAAGGTTTTCCCCCGGTGAATTAGATAAAAAGTTAGACAAGTTCCATTTAACACTCCGATAAGAAATACTGTTAAAATGCAATAATTCCTGCCGACTTGGCGGGCGGTATGATTATTTTCCTCAAAATGGTTAATGCGATTTCGACGATAATACGCTGCCAAATCAATAATCTAAGTGCCGGACCGGCGGCTCCGGAGAGAACCTTGGCCTTCGCGGCCTTGCCAGCCCGCGGCGCCGCCGCCTTAATGAGCCGGTGCGCCGCATCCTGAGGGAGTTCCATGTCCACGCCCGCCATCCTCACCGTCGCCATCACCGGCAGCCAGCCCACAAAGGCGCAGAATCCGGCCGTGCCGATCTCGCCCGAAGAGCAGGTCGAGAGCACGATTGAAGCCTTCGAGGCCGGCGCCTCCCTGGTTCATATCCATGTGCGCGACGACAGCGGCCAGTCATCTTCAGATGAAGCACGTTTCGCCGTGGTGCAGGCGGGCATCCGCAAGCACTGCCCGGGCATGATCGTGCAGTTCTCCACTGGCGGCCGCGGCCGCAGAGCCGACGAGCGCGGCAGTTCCCTGCAGCACCGGCCCGACATGGCGTCGCTGGCCACGGGCTCGGTGAATTTCGCCACGATCATCTATGAGAACCCGCCGCAGCTTGTAGACGACCTGGCGACAGTCATGTTGCGCCAGGAGGTGAAGCCGGAGGTGGAGATCTTCGATCTCGCCATGCTGTACAACGCGCGCTCCCTGGTTGATCGCGGCCTCTTGAAGGCGCCGGTGCATGTGCAATTCGTCATGGGGATTCCCAACGCGCTGCCGGCGCGGGAGCGGCTGCTGGACTTCCTGATCGAGGAGCTGCAGGACCAGCTTCCGGGCGCCACCTGGACCGCCGCCGCCATCGGCCGCCACCAGCTTACCGCCAACCACTGGGCGCTGAAGCGCGGCGGCCATGCGCGCACGGGCCTCGAGGACAATGTCTATTTCGACAAGGGCCGGCTCGCCGTCAGCAACGCCGAGCTGGTGAAGCGGGTCGCCGGTCTCTGCGGCGAATATGACCGCCACCCGGCCACGCCGGCGGAAGCGCGGCAGCTGCTGGGTTTGCGGCCGCAATAGGAACCTGGGACAATCGCAAACGGCCCAGGCGGCCGGACTATCGGAAACTGAAGATGTCGCAGCTCATGACCGGTTCCAATACCGACCTGGCCAGCGTTACCGCCGAGGCCGAAGCGCGCTATGTCGCCGCCAACCCCGAGAGCAAGCGCCGCCACGATGCCGCCGTCGCGCATATGCCCGGCGGCAATACCCGCACGGTGTTGTTCTATTCGCCGTTTCCCCTGGTGCTGAACGGCGGCCAGGGCTGCCGCATCGATGACGTCGATGGCCATGGCTACACCGACTATCTCGGCGAATACACCGCCGGGCTCTACGGACACTCCAACCCGGTGCTGCAGGCGGCGCTGCACAAGGCCGTCGATGACGGCTTCGCGCTGGGCGGCCACAACGTCTACGAAGCCGAGCTGGCGGCGGAGATGTGCCGGCGTTTCCCCTCGGTGGAGCGGATTCGCTTCTGCAATTCCGGCACCGAAGGCAATCTGTTCGCCATCTCCGCGGCGCGGCTGCATACCGGGCGCTCTACCGTCATGGTGTTCCACGGCGCCTATCACGGCGGCGTGTTCTATTTCGGCCAGCAGAAATCGCCGATCAACGCGCCCTTCCCCTGGATCATCGGCCATTACAACGACATCGATTCGACGCTGGCGCTGATCAACAAGAATTCGCCCGACCTGGCCGCCGTGCTGATCGAGCCGATGATGGGTGCCGCCGGTGGAATCCCGGCGGATCAGGAATTCCTCAAGGCGATCCGCAGCGCCTGCTCTCGCCTGGGCATCGTCCTGATCTTCGACGAGGTGATGACCTCGCGCCTCTCGTCAGGCGGCCTGCAGAAGAAGCTGGGCGTGACACCCGATCTCACCAGCTTCGGCAAGTATCTCGGCGGCGGCGCCAGCTTCGGCGGTTTCGGCGGCCGCGCGGAAATCATGGACCGCTTCGATCCCCGGCGGCCCGATGGCGTCGGCCATGCCGGCACCTTCAACAATAACGTCTTCTCCATGGCGGCGGGCCTCGCCGGCCTGACGAAGATCTACACCGACGAGGCCGCCGACAAGCTAACCGCCGACGGCGACGCCCTGCGCGAGCGCATCAACGGCCTGGCAGAGAAACACAAGCTGCCGCTGCAGGCGAAGGGGGTGGGATCGATCATGGGCCTGCATTTCCATGACGGACCGATCACCCGGCCCCAGGATGTCTGGACCCGCGACGCCGTCCATGCCGCGCGCATCGCCGACATCCAGAAGCTGCTGCATCTGGACCTGCTGGCTCAGGGGCAGTACATGGCCCGCCGCGGATTCATCAGCCTGTCGCTGCCGATGATGGCAGAAGATCACGACAAATTCTGCGCCGCCATCGATGAATTCCTCAGCGTGCGCGCGCCGGTGATCGCGGCGGCGGTGGGCTGAGTTGCATTGCGCCTGAGCTCTCCGTCTGCCTCAACGCGGGACGGTGATGCGCCGGGTCACCCGGCGGCAAATCGCGAAATGATCGACTCCTCGATGACCGCGACCTGCCGTGTGCAGTCGGCATCGCTGAGATTTTGCAGGCGCCGGCGGAACACCGCCGAATTGCGCTCTCCGCACAGCAGGCGGAAATCCTCGTCGTCATCGGCGATCTCCAGTTCGCGCCAGCCGCCGGTGCCGAAATGGGGGATGTCCAGCGCTTCCATGGCACGGCGCTCGCCCTCATAGACCTGCGCGCGGCCGCGGCGCGGGCGGACCGTGGCGCAAAGCGGCCGGGCCAGCCATTCCAGTTCCAGGCTGCGGTCGATGCCGTCCCGGAGATAGTCGGGATGCAGCAGATGCAATTGCAGGCGCGTATAGGTGTCGGTGTTGCGCACCAGCACTCGCAATTCCAGATCCTCGAACGCCGCCGCCAGCTCGCGATCTGCGAGCAGTGTCGCGCGGTTTGACAGGAGCCTCTCGTAGGCTGCTTTGAATCCGGCGACGAACTGCGGCAGATAGGCGGCGACGGTCGGTGACTCATCACCCAGCCGCACCCGGTAGCCGCCGGCCGCGCACCGCCGGCATCCTGCACCAGCGCCATCTGGTCGGTATTGACGTTCTTCCAGGTGGAGTGCCGCAGGCCCGGATCCTGCCGCTCGTCGGCGCCGAGGGCGCTGAGGTCGTAGCGCTTGCCATCGGGCGCGGTCTCCCACTGCGGCAGCAAGCCGGTGCGGAGGATCGAGTTGCCGTCGCCGATCTCGCGGCGTCGTGCCGGCGGCCGTTCGCTGAGCAGCGTCTCCAGATCCACCACCACCGGCTGGCTGCCATGGGCAATCAGATTCTCGCAATGAACATCGGTGACCGCGAGAAGATGCAACACCGCCAGCAGCATGCCGGCACGGTTGTAGTAGTCCGCGACTTCGGCCGCCGAATTGCATGGCACCGCCGGCACATGCTCGACCCAGCCATGGCTGCCGCGGTCGAGACTGCGGACCACTTTCAACTCCAATGGCAGGTCCAGGCGGTTGAACCGCTCCACGAAACCATAGAAGGCCGCTTCCGGCCGCACCGTGCGCGGCTTGTACATCAGGCGTTCACCGCTGCTGAGTAGGCATTCGCAGACGCTGAGGCCGCCGCGATGACGGTCGGAGAGATCGGTGCGGATCTCGGTCAAGGCGCCAGCCGCTTCAGGCGCCGTTATTCCGAAAGTTTCCACCAGCGCCGAGAAATCCGCGGCGAAGCGGCGGCAGAGATTCGCCGACGCCGCAATCCATTGCTCGGCGGATTGGCAAAGCAGCCGCGCCAGCACGGGAAAGCGCTCGAAAAGGTCGCGCAGCCCGCCGTCCTGCAGGTGACGGATATAGGCATCGTAGATTTCCGTCGATCGCGGCCGGCGCGACCAGACATCAGCGAGCGCCGACACCGGCGCCTGGCGAAAGCGGAACTCGAGAAAATCCTGCCCGAATGTAAGGCTGCCGACAAAGGCGAGATGGGCCAGAAGCTGCCGCTCCAGGTCGATGGTCGCCCGTTCGCCCAAGACCGCCGCCGCGGCGCCGGCTCTGGCCGCCGCATTCGCCCGCGCCAGCCGCAACAGCGGCAGCAGAATTTCTTCGAACGGCAGAGGGGATTCCGCAGCCAAGGCGCGATCGGCGAAGGCTGTGGGCATTGGGCTGGCAGCCGGGCCTTCGAGCCATCGAGCCAGCAGCTTTGTCCAGGATGGCGGCTCGGCTGGACCGCTTGCACCGCCCAGCAATCTTTCCACCTGCTCTGGCGCCAAATCGGCCGCGCGCAGGCGGCGGCGCAGCAATTCGCTGCTGCCGAGAATCCGCCGCCATTGCCGTCGCCGTTCTCGCGCTATCCTGGGATCGTAGCCATCCGCCGGAAGACCGGCGGCGCTGGCCCGCTCCCACAGCGGCGTGGCCCGGGCGGCAACGGCTTGGATCACGCCGCCGACAAGGTTCGATTCGGGCATGACGTCGCCCTCCCTGTTCCCTTGCCGGCGGCGCGCATCACCCACCGGCGCAAAACCGGAAAAATTATGTTGTGCTTCTGCTCGGATGCCAGCTGACGGTGTAGCTCAGGCAGCCGCGGGCGCAGGAACTCAAGGGCGGCTTCTTGATGATCGGCTTCTTCTTTTTCTTGGCCACCTGCTCCGCGCTGAGATCCTTGTCCTTGAACTGTTTCGCGATCGTTGTCTTCACCGCCTTTTCGAATTTCTGGCGCGTGAAAGCGTAACCGAATTCCTTGGCGATCTGCAGAATCTCTTCCGCCGTCACCATGTTGCCGCGCTCGACGGCAGCAAGCACCCGGTTGCTGAGCTTCGGGTTCTTTTGGGCATGGGCAAGAAAATCAAGGGGGTTGGTGCGCTTCATCCGGGCCTCCAGAGGCGTCAATGCAAATCGGTTGCTGTATCAGTCAGGTCAGCCTTGATAGCCGATGCTTGAATTAAATCCTGTGACGGTGCGCACAAAAGGCCCGGGTTTCCCGGTGCGCCAAAAAAGTCACAACGCGACTCCAGTCACGGGCAGGAGCCCGACAACTATGAGATTGCATTCCGAGAATTCATGTGGAGTAGGCGCGGCGAACGCAGGAATACGTCAACGACGCATTAAAGTTGCGGCAATGGAATGCGTCCTTCGAGCGGCGGTCGAACCAGCCTATGCCGCCCGGCCGGCGCGGGATTTTATGGCGTGCGTGGCGAGATTGCGGCCGAGGTCCCAGACCGCGCCGGGCACCCGGTGACAGTCGGCGATGGCCGCGTCAAAGGCATTGCGGATCCAGGCGCGGTCCCGGTCGCCGATGACCAATGCCGGCAGCAGCTTGATGATATGCACGCCCGGGCCGGAGACCTGGCAGAGGATCTTGTGATCCTTGAACAGGGGGATCAGCACCATCTGGCAGAACAGGCCCTTGCTGGCCGCCTCCAGCATGCTCCAGGTGGCCTTCAGCGTCAGGCTCTTCGGCGTGCCGAATTCGATGCCGATCATCAGTCCCTTGCCGCGCACATCCTTCACCAGCTCGTACTTGTCGCGCATGACCCGGAAATCGTTGAGGATGCCCTCGCCCAGCACCTCGGCGCGGGCGATCAGCTTCTCGTTCTCGATCACGTCCAGCGTCGCCAGGCCGGCCGCCATCGCCAGGTCGTTCTTGCTGAAGGTGGAGCCATGGACCAGCGCCCGGTCCATGCGGTCGAACAGCTTGGCGAAGATCCAGTTCTTGGTCAGCAACGCGCCCACGGGCACGAAGCCGCCTGATAGCGCCTTGGAGATCAGCACCATGTCGGCCTCGACGCCCCAGTGCTCCAGCGCCAGGAAGCGGCCGGTTCGGCCGAGGCCGGTCTGGATCTCGTCGGCGACGAACAGCGCGCCGTGCTTGCGGCAGAGCTTCAGCGCTTCCGGCAGATAGTCGTCATCGGGCATATAGACGCCCTTGCCCTGGATCGGTTCGACGATGAAGGCGGCGACATCGTTGCCGCGCAGCGCCTGCTCCAGCGCCGGCAGATCGTTGAACGGCACCTGCAGGCAATCGGGCAGCAGCGGCCCGAAGCCCTTCTTGAACACATCGCTGCCGTTCAGCGACAAGGCACCCATGGTCAGGCCGTGGAAGGCATGGCTGCAATAGACGATCTTGCCGCGGCCGGTGGCGATACGGGCGAACTTGATGGCGCTTTCCACCGCTTCGGAACCGGTGGAGCAGAAGAACACGCGCTCCATGCCGGGGGTCAGCCGCAGCAGCCGCTCGGCCAGAAGTCCGGCCAGCGGCGAAACATCCATCTGCACCAGATTGGCAAGGTTGGCGTCCAGCGTCTGCTTCAGCGTGTCGATGACATGGGGATGGTTGCGGCCGACGGCAAAGACGCCGAAGCCGCTGAGAAGATCGAGATAGCGCGCGCCCGCTTCATCGGTGATGTACGGCCCTTCGGCCGAGGTGAAGTTCACATCGAAGCCGATGGTCTTCAGCACGCGGACCATCTGCGCGTTGAGATAGCGCTCGGTCAGCGCATATTTCTCGCCGCCGCGATCGGCGAGGAGCTGATTCAGATCCAGGGGCATTCTGTGTCCTCGAACCAAGATAAGCGAGGCCAGGGATCGGCCCGCGCCGCTGAAATTTGGCGCAGCCTAGCACGGCCGCATCCGCAGTGCATTTGTAACGCTGCTAAGCTCTTGTGCACAATTGCTAAAATGCATGAGAAATGCTGCCACCAGGAAAACACGGGGCCAGGGAGAAAAATTCCCGGACAGGATTACGGCAGATTGCGGACGCCCGCTTGCCGCCGTCGTCAGAGGTCGAGATCGTCGAGCATTGTCGACAAGAAATCGCGGCCGGTGGCCGGCTCGCTTCCGGCCATGATTGCCACCGCCAGGCCAATGGCGGAACTCACGGGATTATGGTCGCCCGCCCCGGCCCGCAGGTTCATCACCAGAGTCGGGCAGCAGAACAGGGCGCAGCGGATGATGCGCCGCCAATTCGCTGGCAGCAGCCCGCGGCGCTTGAGTTCGGTCAGCAGCGGGCGCCAGACCTGCCGGAACTTCGAGTCCAGGAAGGCGGTGCGGAGATCGGAGAGCCGCGAGTCATGCTCGACCTCCAAAACTTCGCCCCGGAGCCGAATAGCGGCCCGGTATTTTTCCGCCGCCAGTTGCGCATCATAGAGCCAGAACGGATGGGCGAAGATGTTGTGAAAGGTCGCCTTGATCTCCGCCAGCAGCATCGGCACATGGGAGCCGGCAAAGGCGGGATCGAAGAACACCAGCCGCGGCGCCGCGCTTTCCGCACCCTCGCACCAGACATTGGCATTGTGGGCGTCACCATGGGCCACCACCGCCGCGCCGGCGAAGTTCGATGGCGCGAGGAGTTGCCGGCTCCCCTCGAACAGGCCGGCCAGGGTGCCCTGATAGTCGACAGCGTTGATGCGCCAGCGGCGATGGCCGATGTCGCGCCAATGCGTGTTCAGCCCCGGGAACTGGAACGGCTGATCCAGATAGAACCGCGCCGCGCGGCCGCCCAACCTCTCCGGCGCGTCGGGATCGACCAGCCGTGCGTGGAACAGCCGGTGCACAGGTTCCGCCGCCGCCTCGTCCGCTGTGGCGCTGTGTAGTGTCGCCAGGTAACGCTCGCCGATGATGCAGTCGAGAGCTCGCTGCGCCCGGACCAGCGGCGCAGTATCGATCGTGCCGTCCAATTCCGCCGCGCGGCAGAGATCGGCGAAGCGGCGGTCATGGCGGCGGCGGTAGAGCAAGATCTGCCGTCCCACCTCGCGCGAGGCAAAGGCCGGCACATCGACCGGATAGCCGGCCTCGCGCAGCGTCTCCGCCCGGTAGTATTCGGCCACCGTATCGCCCTCGCCCTCCTCCTGGTGGAACTTGAAGAAGTATTCGCTGCCGTCGCCGATCGCGACGATGCCGTTGAGCGAGTTCAAGCTGTATTGATCCCGGTTGATCGTGGCTGTCGTCGCCGCAAGCCCAAAGGCTTCGCGCACCAGCTCGGCGATGACGCGCCCGGCGCCCTCGTAGTCGCCCGCCTTGGCCAAGGCGCGGGCGCGGGCAGTCGGATGATCGGCGCTGTCGGGGACTGTCATGTCGCAGGGATTTTGCAGCCGGCGGAAGGCCGTTCTATACAATCGCCGGACCGCCGGGAAAACGGCAAACGGGGAGTGCGGCGATGGCTGAGAATCCTTCCTTCTCGCTCGAGGGACGGCGGGCGCTGATCACGGGCGCCAGCCGCGGCATCGGCGCGGCACTGGCGATGGGGCTGGCGCGGGCGGGGGCCAATGTCGCGCTGGCGGCGCGCGACCTCGATACCCTGCGCAAGATCGAGGACTCCATCAATGCCGAACATCACAACGCCCTGTCCCTGGCGATGGACGTCCGTAATGCCGCAGAAGCCAGGGCGGCCGTCGAGGCGGCACGCAAGCATCTCGGCGGCCTGGATATCCTGATCAACAATGCCGGCGTCGAGGATGTGCGGGACTCCCTCGAAGTCGACGAGACGCTGTGGGACAAGATCGTCGACACCAATCTGAAGGGCGCCTTTTTCTGCGCCCAGGCGGCGGCGCGCGGCATGGCGGAAGCCGGCGGCGGCGCCATTCTCAATATCTGCTCGCTGACCTCGGAGGTCGGCGTGCCCACCGCCGTGCCCTATGGTTCTTCCAAGAGCGGCCTGCTGGGCATGACCCGCGCGCTCGCGGCCGAATGGGCGCCGCGCGGCATCCGCGTCAACGGCATCGGTCCCGGCTATTTCCGCACGGCGCTGACCGATGCGTTCTATCAGGACGCAAAATGGCAGGAGGCGATGCTGAGCAAGATCCCCATGCGCCGCTTCGGCCATACCGACGATCTCGTGGGTGCGGCGGTTTTCCTTTGCTCCGACGCCGCCGCCTACATCACCGGCCAATGCCTCTATATCGACGGCGGCTACATGGCGTCGATATGAGCGCGGAATCCAGCAAGGACTGCGCCATATGCCGTGGGGCGGCCTTCGATCCGGAGATGGACCGCATCGCGGTTTGGGAGGATGCGCTGTGGCGCCTGACCGTCAGCCTTGCGGCAGAAGTGCCGGGCTTCGCCTATCTTGAGCCGAAGCGTCACGTTCCTTATGTCACGGACCTGGATGGCGCCGAGGCTGCGACCTTCGGTGCCGCGCTGGCGCGTTGCACGCGGGCGCTGCGCGAGGCGACCGGCGCCGACGTCGTCTATGTCTACATCTTCGGCGGCGGCATCCCGCATCTGCATGTGCATCTGGCGCCGCATCGAAAGGATGACGCGCTCAACGATCAAATGATCCGCGGTGAGATCGTCGAAGAGAAATTGCCGAGCGGCTTCACGAATTTCTACAGCAAGGAGTTTCCCGCCCTGCCGCGCGAACAGCTTCTGGCCGTTGCAGAGACAATTCGTCAGCACCTGAACGGAAAAGCGATCTGAGCCTATCGCCGTCCAGCCAGCAGCGGCAGATCGTCCCAGCAATACACCTCCTCTCGCAGGGCCACGCCGCCGAAGTTCGTCATCACCTCGCCGATCACGCGGCCGCCCAGCCGCAGATAGAACTGCCGCGCCGGGATATTCTCGAACAGAACCAGGAGCGTCATGGGGGCGCGGCCGCGCTCGTCGAGCGATTGCGCCATCGCCTGCATCATCGCCCGGCCGAATCCGCGTCCCTGAGCTCGCCGGAGGATGTTGATGGCGTAGACCTCGCCCCGATGGTTGGGCAGCGTCCGCGATCTTTGCGCCCCACAGAGGCCAAAGCCCACCACAGTCTGCGCCTCTTCACAGACGTAGACGCCGGCGGCGGCGCGTGTCAGCCAGCGGCGCCACATTTCCGCCCTCTGTACCGGCGATAAGGCTTGCAGCAGATCGGCCGGCATGATGCCGGCATATGTCTCCTGCCATGCCTGCACGTGGAGCACGCCGAGGGCGTCGGCATCGCTCAACCTTGCCGGGCGCACGGAACAGGTCATGCGTCATTTGTCGCCCCAAATCGGGCGTGCGATCAAGACTAAGGCTTGATGATTGTCTTCAGCGCCGGCGCACGGCCTTCCAGGAGATCGCGGTAGGCCTGCGGCACGGCGTCGAGACCGATCGGCGTGCTGACCAGGGTCTGCAGCTTCGGCGCGAGCGCCGGCAACAGGGAGACGGCTTCCCGCTGCTCGTCGGCAAAGACGCTACAGCCGCGCAGCTCGATCTCCCGCTCGACGATGGCGTTGGGATCGATCTCCGTGCGGCCGTGGAAAATGCCGACCATGGCGATGCGGGCGCCGCCGCCGGCGAGACCGATCAGGCGGTCGAGCACTGCGCCGTGCCCCGTGGCCTCTACGGCAAATCGCAAGGGCTGGCCGCCGAGCGCATCTTTCACCGCCGCCGGTTCCAGCTCGACTGCACGTGCATTGCAAGTTCCTGAAATGAGATCGCGCCGCGTCTGCTGCCGTTCGGCAAACAGCAGCGGACCGAAACCAAGATGGTCGAGCAGTAGCGTCACCAGACCGCCCACCGGCCCTGCGCCCGCCACCAGGACCGGCTCGCCCTTGATGGGATCGAGGCGGCGGATCACATGCAGCGCCACGCCCAGCGGTTCCGACAGCGCCGCGACTTCCGGCGCCAAACCCCGAGCCACAGGTAACACACTGGCAGCGCGCAGCGTCACCTGCTCGGCGAAGCCACCGTCGCAGACCTCGCCGACATAGCCCAGGGAACTGCAGAGATTTTGCCGGCCGGCGCGGCAATTGTCGCAACGGCCGCAAGGCGCGCGCGAATCCGCCACCACCAGGTCGCCCGCCTTCAGGCCCACGACCCCGGCGCCCACATCCAGCACTTCGGCGGCGAATTCATGGCCCGGCGTCACCGGCAGCCGCGAAACCCATTGACCGGTCCTGAAGTTATGCAGATCGGAGCCGCAGATGCCGGCCGCGCGCACCCGCAGCCGCACTTCACCGGCGCCCGGCGCCGCTGCCGGCGGCACCTCCTCGACCCTGAGATCGCCGACGCCATGGAACCGCACCGCGCGCACCGGCCGGGCTCCGCTACCGCTTCAGCGCCTTGTCGCGCATTTCCGACACGGCATTGGCGTGGCCGTCGAAGCCTTCATAGGTCGCGAGCACCCGCGCATGCTTCGCCAGCAGCGGATAGCCGGCGGCCGTGACATAACCGACCGAGGTCCGCTTCATGAAGTCGAATACCGAGAGCGGCGAACAGGTGCGGGCTTGGCCTGATGTGGGCAGCACGGCGTTGGGGCCCAGCACGAAGTTGCCCAGGGGCACCGGCGTATGCTCGCCCAATAGGATCTCGCCGGCATTGGTGATGCGGCCGAGATAGTCGAAGGGGTCCTTGCCCATGATCTCCAGATGCTCGGGCGCGTAGTCATTGACGAATTGGATCGCCGAATCGAAGTCCGGCGTCAGCACGACGCCGCCGCGCGGGCCGCAGAGCACGGTCGAGGAGAACGACACCCGCTGCTCGCCCATCTGCTTCCAATGCTCCGGGATCGCCTTGCGCGCGGCCTCGGCCACGGCGCGACTGTTGGTCACCAGGAAGGCGGAGCTGTCAGGCCCATGCTCGGACTCGACGATCAGGTCCAGCGCCGCCAGCGTGCCGTTCGCCGTCTCGTCGCAGAGGATGATCGACTCCGATGGGCCGGCGGGAATGCCGGGATCGATGACGTCGCTGAGCAGGCGCTTCGCCGCCACCACATAGGGGCTGCCGGGGCCGACGATCTTGACCATCTTCGGCACGGTCTCGGTGCCATAGGCGACGGCGGCCACCGCCTGCGCGCCACCGCACTTATAGACCTCTTTGATGCCGGCCAGCCGCGCCGCCACCAGAGTCGCCGCGTCGATGTTCCCGTCCGGCCCGGGCGGCGTAACGATGATCGCCCGCGGCACGCCGGCGACGACAGCCGGAATCGTCGTCATCATGACCACGCTGGGGAACGAGCCCTTGCCCCGCGGCACGTAGCAGGCCACCGACTGAATCGGGATGAATCGGTCGCCGGCATAGGCGCCGGGACGGATCTCCTTCAGCCACATCTCCTCGGGCTTCTGCGCCTCGTGGAAGCGGCGGATGCCGTCGACGGCGAACTCGATGGCCTCGATCACCTTCGGCTCGACGGCCTTGAAGGAGGCGTCGAAATCCGCCTCGGTAGCCTTGAGCTTCTTGACGTCAACAGGCGACTTGTCGAACTCGCGGGCAAACCTCGCTAAAGCCTCGTCACCCTCCGCCTTCACCGCGGCGATGATCGGCTTCACCCGCTCGATGATCGGCCCGAGATCGGCCTCCGAACGCACCAGCAGCCGTCCGCGATCTGCGGCGGACAGTTTGGACAGGTCATGCAGGCTGACGTCGCGGGACATTATCGGACTTTCCGGCTCGGGCTTACTTAGACCGCAGGAAGATATCCAAACCCACCAGCTTGTCGAGCAGCCAGATGGCCGCGGCGGCGACCAGGATGTAGACCACGGACACCGCCGCCAGGTCGGGCGTGATGACGCTGCGGATGGAATTGTAGATCAGCACCGGCAAAGTGACGATGCGGGCGTTGGTCAGCAGCAGGCTGACGATGAACTCGTTGAAGGCGAGCACGAACATCAGCAGCGCCCCGGTGATCACGCCGGGCATCACTGCAGGCAAGGTGACCGTCAGAAACGTCTGCAGCGGGGGCGCGCCCAGATTGGCGGCTGCGTTCTCCAGGTCGGGATCGAGGCCGTTCACGGACGCCGCCACCGCCCAGATCATGAAAGGCAGGTTGATGATGCAGGCGGCGATGCCGACCGGCCAGAGCTGACCGAAAAGGCGCGCGGAAATCAGCATCTCCATCATGCCGAGGCCGGCGACGATCAGCGGAATCGTGAAGGGCAGCAGGAAATAGACCTGCAGGCCCCCCAGCAAGCGCAGGGGGTAGCGGGCCATGGCGATGGCCGCCAGCGTGCCGGCGGGAATGCTGACCGCTGTGCAGATCAGCGCGACATAGAGCGTGCGCAGGAACGCTTCCTGATACTCTGTCTTCGCCAGCAGCGTCTGATACCAGCGCAGCGACAGCCCCTCCGGCGGGAAGCGGATGATGTTGCCGGCGGTGAAGGAGGTCAGCAGCACGATGACCGTCGGCAACGCCAGGCAAACGATATTGAACAGCACGATGCCGCCGAGGATCGTGCTCTTGCTCCGGCTGCTCATTTGCGCTTCTCCGCAACGAAGCTGAGCGTGCCGGCGCCTGACAGCGCGAAGATCAGCGCCACCAGGATGCTGCCGAGCGTCACGAGCAAGGATCGACAGCGCCGAACCGAAGCCCTTGTCGGAGATCTGGAAGAAGGCGTCATAGATGGCATTGGCGATGAAATCGGTGGTGCCGCCGCCGAGGATCTCCGGCATGGCGAAATCGGTCAGCGTCAGTGTGAACACCACGACCGACGCGGCGATCAGGCCGGGCTTCGCCATCGGCAGGGTCACATGCCACATCGTGCGCAGCCAGTTGGCGCCCAGGCTTTCCGAGGCCAGTTCGACCTCTTCATGGATGGCGACGACCGCCGGCGCCAGCAGCAGCGCGGCGAAGGGCAGCATGAACTGCACCAGCCCGACGATGACGGCTTCGTAGTTGGCGATCATGTTGAAGGGGCCGAGGCCGAACCAGCCGAAGGCGGCGTTCAGCAGGCCCTGATTGCCCAGCAGGATCAGCCAGCCATAGGCGCGCACCACCTGGCCGATAAAGAACGGCAGGAACAGGCTGATCAGCAGCAGCTTGCGCAGCGCCGAGGATCGCGTGCGCACCATGACATAGGCATAGGGGAACGCGAGGGCGACGGTGACGGCCGTGACGATGATAGCCGCCAGCAGGCTGCGGCCGGCGATCTTCCAGTAGACGGTCTTGGCGGCGATGTCGGCGTAGTTCGCCAGCGTGTAGTCGGGCTTCAGGCGGTACGTGCTGGTATCCAGTTCATGCAGGCTGTAGCCGGCGATCAGCACCAGCCCGGCAACCAGCACGAGCACCAGCAGGAAGGCCGGCGACAGCAGCAGCCAGCCGGTGTAGCGGCGCATGGCGGCGGGCCAGAGGCGCGCGGCGAATTCTTCCGCCGTGTCCAGTAGACGCCAGGACAGTGGAACTCTGGCGGCTCTCATTGGGGATCAATCTTGCGCATGTTGCGCTGCCCCTCACCCCGCAACATCCGCTGAACGCGGATGCTGCTTCCCTCTCCCCCTATCGGGGGCGAGGGGTCTAATTCGGTGCGTCGAGGAATTACAGACCCCTCGCCCACGCAGTGGGAGAGGGTGCGTGGCATTCGCGTCCAGCGAATGCCACGCGGGTGAAGGCCTGCAGGTCCGCGCACTTACCCCTGCATGATCTCGTTGAACTTCTCGAACCACTCCTTCTCATGCTCGACCAGCACATTGGTCGGCACGCGGATGAAGCGGTCGAAGTCCTCCGGCTTCGTCGGATAGGCGATGTCGCCCACGAGATCGGCCGGCGGCGTCAGGCCGGGGTAGACCGGCGGCAGGCCGAGCTTCGCGGTCCATTTCTGCTGCGCTTCAGGGGTAATGGCGTACTCGACATATTTCTTCGCCCAATAGACCTCGTTCTCCGCCGGATTCTTCGGCACCCAGAGCGCGTCGGTGTCGAGCTTGCAGCCCTCCTTCGGCACGGTCCAGGACACCTTGACGCCGTTCATCTTGGCTTCGCGGGCATTGGACAGGATGGTGCAGGCGAGATCGATCTGCCCCTGCTGGAACCAGTTGGTGAAATCGGGATCTTCGCCCAGCAACGGCGCCTGCTCCTTCAGCTTGGCGATGAAGTCCCAGGCCGGCTGCATGTTGCCGGGGATGTCCTCCACCTTGCCGCCGCCGGCCACCTGCGCCACCGGGTGGAAGCCGATGCCGTCGTCATAGAGGGCGATGCGGCCCTTGTATTTGGGATCCAACAGAATCTGCCAGGAGTTGGGCGCGCCATCGGGGAAGGCCGCGTCGCTGTAGGCGAGCACGTAAGCGTAGGTGTAGGCATTGACCATCGGCCAGCCATCGAAGCCCGCCGGTTTCGCCGCCGGCAGCAGCACGTCCAGGCCCTTGAGATCGCCGAGATCGACGGCCGCGCCGTGCAGCGCCGACTTCGCCGCATTGGTCGAAGTGTCCCAGTTGATATGGACCGGCGGCGTCTGGCCGCCATCGACGGCGGCCCACAGCTTCGGCTGCAGCTCGTTGTCCTCGGTCAGGTCGTTGCGGATGGCGATGCCCGTCATCTCCGAGAACGGTTTGGACACGCCCTCGGTGATCGCCTCTTCCCACACGCCGCCCCAGACGCGGACAATCATCTCCTTCGGCTTCTCCGGCTCTTGTGCGAAAGCCGGACGCAGACCCGTCAACCCAACGGCGCCGGCAGCCGCCGCGCCCTGCAGCACGCGCCGGCGCGTGACCGGCATGATCAAATTCGTCTTGCGGATATCGCTCATGGTGCTTCCTCTCCCTTATTGTTTCTTCGCCGCGTCTAGCGCGGAAAGATCATGAGATCGCTCGCGTTCCAGCCGATGAAGACGGCGTCCCCCGCGGCATGCGAGCGGTGATGCAGCGGATCGTGATCGAACAGCCGCAACAGCGTATCGCCGAGGGCCGGGCAACGCACGCCATAAACGATGCGGTCGCCTTCGAAAATCAGCTCTTCGACAGTGGCTTCGAAGCTGTGGGATAGCCCCGCCAAACCTGACTTTTCCGCCGACAGGCGGATCTGCTCCGCCCGCAACGCGGCATCCACGGATTGGCCCGGCGAGAGCAGCGCCGCGGGCGCGCGCGCCTGCAGTTCGGTCGTGCCGACGGCGAGACGCACCGTGCCGTCGGCTGCCGCTTCTTTCACCACCGCTGCCAGAAAATTGGTCACGCCGATGAAGCCGGCGACGAAGCGGCTGGCCGGATGGCGGTAGGTGTCCACCGGCCGCGCGTTCTGTTCGATCTTGCCGGACTCCATGACGATGATCTCGTCGGACATCACCAGCGCCTCGCGCTGATCGTGGGTGACGTTGATGGTGGTGACGCCCAGCTCCTGTTGGATGCGGCGGAACTCGAGCTGCATGTCCTCGCGCAGCTTGCGGTCCAGCGCCGCCAGCGGCTCGTCCAGCAGCAGCAGGTCGGGTTCGAACACCAGGGCGCGGGCGATGGCGACGCGCTGCTGCTGGCCGCCGGAGAGTTCATGGATGCGGCGCTTGCCGTAGCCCGGCAGCCGCACGAGCGTCAGGTACTTTTCCACCCGGTCCGGAATTGTCTGGGGATCGAAGCGGCGCATCTTCAGGGGATAGGCGACATTGTCGGCCGCGGTCATGTGGGGAAACAGTGCCAGCCGCTGGAACACCATGCCGATGCTGCGCTTGTGGGGCGGAACAGCGGACACCGGCTGGCCGGCGATGAAGATCTCGCCCGCCGCCGGACGGACAAAGCCGGCGATCATGCGCAGCAGCGTCGTCTTGCCGGAGCCGCTGGGGCCGAGAATGGTGAGGAACTTGCCGCGAGCGAGTTCGAACGAGGCGGCATCGACGGCGCGCACCTGATCGAAGACGCAGGACACGCCCTCCACCCGCACCATGCTGCCGGCAGAGTGCGCCGCGACCGATTCCGGCTGCAGTTTCGGGTTCATTTGTTCTTGTTTTCCTGGCGGCGGCGACTCCAGCCAAGAGCCGCGCCCCTGTCAAGGCGCGGCGCTGCCGGTTCAGAGCGTGCCGTTGTAGCTGCCGCCGTCCAGCAGCAGGTTCTGGCCGGCGATGTAGCCGGCATGGGCGCTGCAGAGGAAGGCGCAGGCGGCGCCGAACTCGTCGACCGTGCCGAACCGTTTAGCCGTTTCCGCCGCCTTGGCCTCGGCAATCGCCTTGTCGGCCGGGATGCCCTGCGCCTTGGCGCCCGCCTCGATGATCGAGCGCAGCCGGTCAGTATCGTGGGAGCCCGGCAACAGGTTGTTGATGGTCACGTTATGCTGCGACACCTGCCGCGCCAGGCCGGCGACAAAGCCGGTCAGTCCCGCCCGGGCGCCGTTCGAGAGTCCCAGATTGGGATAGGGCGACTTCACCGCCCCCGAGGTGATGTTGACGATGCGGCCGAAGCGCCTGCCGATCATGCCGTCGATGACCGCTTTGATCAGCAGGATATGGGTGACCATGTTGCCGTTCAGCGCCTTCAGCCAGTCCTCGCCGGACCAGTTGCGGAAATCGCCCGCCGGCGGGCCGCCGGAGTTCGTGACCAGGATGTCCGGATCGGGACAGGCGGCGAGCAGCGTCGCGCGACCCGCTTCCGTGGTCACATCGGCGGCGACGGCGGTGACGGTCGCGCCGGTGGCGGCCTCGATCTCCGCCGCGGTCTTGGCCAAGGCATCGGCACCCCGGGCGTTCAGCACCAGCACGACGCCTTCGCGGGCCAGGGCCAGGGCGCAGCCCTTGCCCAGTCCCTTGCTCGCGCCGCAAACGATGGCCTTCCGGCCGGTAATTCCCATATCCATCCGCCGCCTCGCTTTCCGCCCGCATACCGCCCTGCTCCTGGGGCGTCCCGGCGCAGGGGGAAGATGGCCGCCGCCGGGCGGCAGCACAACGGCCGAAGCGGCGGCAAAACTTCTGCCTCCATCTGGATAAAGGCACCGGCTTCGGGCATAATGCTGGCGAGTTTGCGTGCAACAGCAGGCGGCCAAGCACCGACCGACGGAGCGTAGACGCGTTTCAGCAATTCTCCGGACGGAAAGATGATGCGCCCTTCGTGGCGGCCGGTTGTACTCATCGCGCTGGTGGCCATGTTCGGTCTCGGCGCACCGCTAAAGCCAGGCGCGCAGGATGCCGCGCCTATTGAAACTCGCGCCCTTGAAACCGAACTCAAACGATGGACCGGCGATTTCGACGGCATGGTGGAGCGGCGAGTGGTGCGCGTGGCCGTGCCCTATAGCCGCAGTCTGTTCTATCACGATCGCGGCCGGGAGCGCGGTTTGACCGCCGACATCATCCGCAAATTCGAAGAGCATCTGAACAAGAAGCATAAGAAGAGCCTGGAGAAGCGGCCGATCACAATTGTGCTGATCCCGACCACCAGGGATCAGCTGATCCCGTCGCTGCTGGACGGACGAGCCGACATCGCCGCCGGCAACATCACGATAACGGAGTTGCGGCAGGAGCAGGTGGATTTCTCGGAGCCAGTTTCAAAACCCTTCTCGGAGATCATCGTCACCGGTCCCGGCGCGCCGGCGCTGCAGACCATCGATGACCTTGCTGGCAAGGAAGTGTTCGTCCGGCCGGCGACCAGCTATTACGAAAGCCTGACGGCACTTAACGAGCAATTCGCCGCCGCCGGCAAGGCGCCGATGATCCTGACCCTGCTGCCCGATCCGATCGAGGACGAGGACAAGCTGGATATGGTCAATGCCGGGCTGCTGGACATGACGGTGGTGGATGAATGGCTGGCCGATCTCTGGTCGCCGATCCTCACTGATATGGTGGTGCACAAGGACATCGTCCTGCGAAGCGGCGGTCAGGTGGGCTGGGCCTTCCGCAAGGACAGCCCGCTACTGAAGGCGGAGGTCGACGACTTTGTCATCAAAGTCGTGAAGAAGTACGGCCTGGTCACCGGCAATGTGAAATCCTTCGCCGCCAAAATCCGCAAAGCGAAGAACGCCAAATCAGATGAGGACTGGGAGAGATTCCAATCGGTCGTCGCACTGTTTAAGAAATATGCGGCACAGTACCAGTTCGACTATCTGCTGCTGACGGCCCAGGGCTATCAAGAATCCCAGCTCAATCAGGAGACCAAGAGTCCGGTCGGCGCCATCGGAGTCATGCAGCTGATGCCAGACACCGGCAAGGCGATGGAGGTCGGCGACATCAGGCAGACGGAAGCGAATGTCCATGCCGGCTCGAAGTACATGGATCATCTCATCGAGGTGTACTTCCCCGAAGCGGAGCTGGACGAGGAGAACCGCACCCTGTTCGCCTTCGCCGCCTACAATGCCGGGCCGACGCGCATGTCGAAGCTGCGCAAGCTCGCCGCCGAGCAGGGCTACGATCCCAACAAATGGTTCAACAATGTGGAGCGCGTGGTAGCGCAGAAGGTCGGGCAGGAGCCGGTGACCTACGTCCGCAACATCTACAAGTACTATGTCTCGTACAAGTTGGCGCTGGCGGCAGAGCAGCTACAGCGCGATGCCGCCGGGCAGGTCGAAACGGAAGTGCCGGAGTAGGAATCCGGCGGCTCGGCTACTCCTGCCAGAACCGCTTGCCGACCGAATAGGCGATGTCGGTGCGCAGAAGGCCGAGGTCGCGCAGGGTGTGATTGTCGAGGCCGCGCGGTTCGCTGTTTGCCATCCACGCGGCAAACATACCGGGCACCTGCATGATCGGCTCGCCGATGCCGGTGACGGCATCGAGCAACCGCCGGGCCGAGAAGGCCGCCGCGCTATTCGATTCCGAAACTGACATGCACTTGTTCACTGCTTCCTCCTGCCCGCCGGATTTAGAATTATTCAAATGTCCGACGGCCCTGTTTCCTGGTGGCGAATGAGATATGCGCTCCATGCCCCCATAGACAGGGGAGGATGGCCCAAAATTCCTGTTTATTTGTGTGACGGACGTCACAGGCCGGTGAGGTCTTCGCGAGCCGCCGGAACGACGGAATCGGCGCCTATCGGCCGCGGCGGGCCGGGCTGAGCATCCGCGCGCCGGCCAGAATACCGAGCACGATCAGGCCGGTAAAGAGCGCGCCCCAATTGCCCAGCGCCGCCAGGGCGCCGGTCGCCGCCCAGCCCACGGAGCAGAGCGCCTCGGCAAACGTGGCGACGCGGGAGGAGGTCTGGCGCCGCCGGAACTGGCTGCGCTTGGCCTGGCTGCGGAACCAGAGCTGGATCATGGTCGCCGAGCCGGCGCCAATGAGTGTGAAGATCGCGGCCATCAGGGCGGCGAACGGCGACAGCAGCGCCAGGCCGGCAAGCAGCGGCGCGAAGACCATGGCCACGGCGCCAAGCACCGCTTCCACCTTCGCCCGCGTCACTTGCCGCGCGCTGATCGGCGCCGAGGCGATGAGGTCGGGCGCATCCTCGCCGGAGATGGCCAGCCAGGCGAGGCCGCCGGCGAGCTGACCCGCGGCCATGATCAGCACGGGTACCAAGAGCGCCGGTGCATCGATGCCCGCCGCGAAGCTGCGCCACAGCAGCAGCGCCGGCGGCAGCAGGTAGAGGAGCTGCATCAGAGTCTGCGACAGCAGCCAGGGATCGCGCCGCAGCAGCGTCCATTCCTTGCGCCGCAGAGATCGCATCGGCGAAACGTCGCGGAAGGCGCCGGTGCGTCCGGTCTGTTTCGTGCTGCCATAGGCAAGGCCGGCGGCGGCCATGGCATGACCGGCGAACACCCGCGCGAACACCACGATCGCCGCGCCGAGCAAGGCCGTACCGATCGCCAGCACGGCCAGCAGCGGCAACGGCTCGCCGATCATCGCCCGCGCCGGCCACCACAGCAGGCTGTCCGCCGTCGGCGCCATCGCCAGCAGCGTTTCCGACTGCAGGATATCGAGCCGCGACAAGGTGCCGGTGGAGAGGATCGCCGCCACCTGCAGCCCGATGACGAACGCGGCGCCGATCACGGCGGCGACGATCTGCGCCACCAGTCGCGTGCGCTTCGGCCCGATGACGCGGAACAGAGCGACCGTCAGCGCCACGGCCAATGCCGTTGCCGCCATGCCCATGGCCGCGATGGCGCCATAGGCGCCGAGCCAATGCCAGCCGCCCTGGAACGCCAGGATGTTGAGGAACGGCGCCGCCAGCAGCAGCGCCATCGCCGTGATCGACAGCGCCATGGCGCCGATCCGCACCGCGAACAGCCGCCGCGCCGAGGCGGGCGAGGACAGGATCAGATCGAGATCGGCGCGGCTGTAGAAGGCGCGAGTCACCGAACTCCATCGCTTGCGACAGCATCAGCGCCGCCGCCAGCAGCACATTGCCGCTGACCAGCAGCAGCGCCGCCTTGTCCGGATGATCGCCCAGCGGCGCGAAGCCGCCGACCATGAACCAGGCGACGCCATGGAGGAACAGCGCGAAGAGGACGATGCCGATGGCGACGTTGCGGGCGCGGCTCCGGCGCCCGGCCGTCATCATCCACAGCCAGTCGCGCCAGGCGAGACGGCATTCGTGGCGCGCGAACCAGGTGAGCGTGCCCGGCTGGCTCACGCGGCAGCGGCGTCCTGGCCGACGAGAGTGAGGAAAGTATCTTCGAGGCTGGTGCCGCCCTTGCCCGCCTGGCGGCGCAATTCGTCCAGCGTGCCCTGGGCGATCAGCTTGCCGCCGGCGATGACGCCGATGCGGTCGGCCATGCGCTCGGCCACCTCGAGGATATGGGTGGTCATGATCACGGTGCAGCCCTGGCGCACCCGCTCGCGCAGCACGTTCTTCACCTGCCGCGCCGAGCCGGCATCGAGGCCGGTGAGCGGTTCGTCCAGGATGATCAGCCTGGGCTCATGCACCAGTGCACCCGCCAGCGCCACCTTCTGCCGCATGCCCTTAGAGAAGCCCTCGCAGCGCTCATGGGCGTGGGGCTCCAGGTCGAGCCAACGCAACAGGTCGCGGGCGCGCGCTTCGGCCGCGCCGGCATCGACGCCCCAGAGGCCGGCGATGAATTCCAGATATTCGAACGGCGTCAGCTTGTCGTAGATCATCGGCTCGTCGGAGAGCCAGGCCATGATCTTCTTTGCCGCGACGGGATCGGCCAGCGCATCGATGCCGAAAACCGAGATCGCGCCACTGTCCGGCCGCAACAGGCCGGTGACCATGCGCAGGGTCGTGGTCTTGCCGGCGCCGTTGGGGCCGAGCAGCGTATAGAACTCGCCGCCATTCACGCGCAGATCCAGCCCATCGACCGCGGGACGGTCGAAGCGCTTGGCGAGGCCCTGGATCTCCAGGGCGAACAGGGGCTGGACGGTGGTCATGGACAATGCGGCGCTTGCTCTGATGATGCGCAGCCAGCCTACGCAGGCAGAAGTTTAGGCTTCGTAAACCATTGCGATGGCCAGGGCTCACAAAGGCGGGATTGGCGCCCCACCCCGCCTAGAGATTGCGCACGGCGTCGGGCATGCGTTGGCGGCGGCGGTAGATGGCGGGCGTGCTGGAGACCAGGCGCTTGAACAGGCGGCGGAAGGAAACGGAATCGCCATAGCCGACTTCGCCGGCGATCGTCTCGACCGGATCGTCGGTCGTCTCCAGGATCTGCTTCGCCTCTTCGATGCGCACGCGCTGGACATATTCGAGCGGCGCGCTGCCGGTGGCCGACTTGAACCGGCGATTGAAGGTGCGCCGCGACAGGCCCGACAGCTTGATCATCGCGCCGACGGGATCGTTGTCCTGGTAGTGCGAGGCGAGCCAGGCCTGGCATTCCTGGATCGCCTTGTCGCCGGACTGCGGCCTTGTGGTCAGGCGCGAATAGGGATTCTGGCCGTCATGGTGCCAGTCGAACAGCGACATCTTGGCCAGGCGCCGCGCCTCTTCCGGCCCGGCGAAGCGGCCGACGAGATAGAGCACGAGGTCGCTCCAGGATGTGGCGCCGCCCGAGGTGACGATGCGGCGATCCGTGCCCGCCGAGACGAGGACGCGATCAGGCAGGATCCGCACATTCGGATACTCCGATTTCATGAGATCGACGAAGGCCCAATGGGTCGTCGCCTCCTTGCCCTCCAGCAGGCCGGCTTCCGCAATCAGGAATGAACCGGTGCAGGCGGATACGATCGTTGCGCCGTTTTCATAAGACCGTTGAATCCAGGCGACGAGTTCCGGGTTCTCGCGCCCGAACTGCTTGCCCGATTTTATCAGCAGTGACGGCACGAAGACGATATCGGAGTGTGTGTTATCGCGGATCGTCTTGTGCGGCTCGATGCGCACGCCGGTTCCCGTGTTCATCGGGCCGAGTTTTTCGGCGACGATCTCCGGCAGGAAGCGCGGATGCTCGCTTTCGCCCATGCAGCGATTCCACAGCGTGCCCACGGCCCAGAACGCATCGTGGATGCCGACGGCCACCCAGGGCTCGACATCCGCCGCGGCAACGATGGAAACGGTAATCGGTCTATCCATGCAAATCTCCTTTTGGCCAATCTGGCATCGGATTGGCCGATCGGCCATCGGCCCCGCAACCTCAAGTGGCTGATTAGGCACCAATCCTTCCCATCTGCCACTGTTGTTCGCATTACATCTTGGTAATTCTCCTGCCTCTCATCCGGCCAACACCGGATGATCCAGAATTAATCCACATCACAGGAGCGTCAGATGCGTCGTTACATTATCGAGCGCGATATTCCGCAGGTCGGTTCACTCGAGCGCGAACAGTTGAAAGGCGCCGCGGCGCAATCCAACAAGGCGCTGGCCAGCCTGGCGCCGAAGATCCAGTGGGTCGAATCCTACGTCGCCGCGGACAAGACGTTCTGCGTGTATCTCGCCGAAGACGAAGCCGTCATCCGGAAACATGCGGAAATCAGCGGATTTCCGGCCAACCGCATCACCGAGGTGCGCAAGACGATCGACCCGACCACCGCCAACGGTGCGGCGAAGTAGCCAGCGTTTTCGCCGAAGGATAATTGTCATAGCTGCCGGCAAAATGATTCGAGCAAACCGATCATGACGTATGCGGGCCGCAGACGCCCGCAACGTCACGATCGGCGATACGCACTGTCTGCAATCAAAAACTCCTCAAAAAATCATCAAAACTTTCCGAGCCGGCGATGGGCCAGTCGCCGCGTGCACTTTACGCCGGAGTGATGGCCAATGAATACCAACTGCCAAGAAATCCAATCCGTGCCGCCGTGCAATCGTGGCGGCCGCGCCCGCCCTGGCGCCATACAGCATATGGGTCGATGCCGCTCAGAAGGTTTTCGCTCTCGTCCTCCGAAGCAGTGCGTCCTTTTCGACGTGGATGACACGGGGCCGCCACCGGCGCGTGCTCGACCGGCTCAGCGATCACACGATGAAAGACATCGGACTGACCCGGGTCGATTCCGACCGCAGCTGGCATCGCCTGCTTTGATCAGCTGAAGCTTTCGGCAAACATCATCACGCCTTTCCGCCGCGCAAGATCTTCACGAACGCGGCGCAGAGCTGCCGCCGATCGCGACACGCTCCAGATCGCCGCGGTGTTCGAGATAGGGCAGCCGCTCGCGCGCTCGCGCGACTTCTTCCCGTTTCAGAACGGCCGCGAGCAAAGTCTCATCCGCGGCCGCGCGGGCGATCTCTCGGCCGTCGGGGCCGATGATGCAGCTCTCGCCGAGATAGACGAAGCCGTTCTCCTCGCCGCAGTAGTTGGCATAGGCCAGAAAGACGCCATTCTCGAAAGCGCGGGCCGGAATGAGTTGCCGCGCGACGAAGCTCCACTCCGCCCTGAGCGCCGTTGGCGCAAGGATGAGATCGGCTCCGGCCGATGCGCAGGCTCGCACAGTCTCGGGAAACTCCACGTCATAGCAGATCAACAGAGCAATACTGAAACCGGCGATCTCCAACATCGTGTAGTTGCCGCCTGACGTGAACCAGTCGCGCTCGAAGCCGTTCGGAATTCGCAGCTTGCGGTGGTTCGCCAATTGCCGGCCGCTGTTGTCGATGGCGATCGCCGAATTATAGAGCTGCCCGCCGACTGTTTCCGGATAGCCGTAGACCAAGGCCGTCCGGTGATTCCGGGCAATCTCGGCAGCGGACACCGCGAAGCTGCCCTGCGGCGTCTGGCTGAGATCGGCGAGCCTCTTCCCGACATTGTAGCCGGAGAGGAACAGCTCCGGACACACGACCAGATCGAACGGCGCATTCTTTGCGGCACGCAGGGTGTCGTCCAACCGTTGCAACCGCTGGTCCGGGGTCTCGTCGCGCGCCGAATACTGATAAACTGCGAGTCTGAGACACGGGACCGCCGCCGGCGCGTTCATGCGTCAATTCACCAGGGCTGTTGCATCGGCGGTGGAGCGGGTGAAGGGAATCGAACCCTCGTCGTAAGCTTGGGAAGCTTCTGCTCTACCATTGAGCTACACCCGCGCCGAAGCGAGACAGAGCATAGGCCGAGGGCGGTCACGGTTCAAGGCGGCGCGGGGCAGCGCTAAATCATGATGAATGCTATTCGGGGTGCACGGCACTGTTCGCCGGAGCCAGAAGCCGCCCCTCATCCGCCTGACAGCCGACGCTGCGGGCCGTCTCCAGCAGCAGGCCCCAGGTGGTGCGGTCCAGGGAAATGCCATCGCGCTGCCGCGCCGCACGCCGTGCCCGCTCCGGCTCGCCGGGGAGCTGCACCGGCTCGGCGCCGGGCCGCAGGCGGGAACTCTTGGCCCAGGCGGCGAAGCCGTTCGCTTCCGCGGCGATGCCGGCGGGATCGCCCAGGGCGTCGCTGCGGATGATCACCGACAGCATGTTGTTGATCGCCGTGCTGCTGTCGTTGTTTTCCGGCCGGTTGCAGCCGCCGCCGCCCAGCGCCCCCGCCATCAGGTCGCAAAGCACCGCCAGCCCGGCCCCTTTGTGCTCGCCGAACGGCAGCATGGCGCCCTTCGGTTCCCGGAACATGACCTGGGGATCGAGCGAGGCGTTGCCCTCGGGATCGAGCACCGCGTCTTCAGGCGCCGGCGCGCCCTTGTTCGCCGCCACCAGCAGCTTGCCCCAGGCCACCTTGCTGGTGGCCATGTCCAGCACCACCGGCGGTTCGCCCTCGACTGGCAGCGCGGCGCAGAACGGATTGGTCGCCAGCCTGCCGTCGCGGCCGCCGAACGGCGCGACATAGGGCGCGTGGCCGATGACGTTGACATAATGCATGGAGGCAAAGCCGGCGGCGGCGCATTGCTCGGCCCAGGCGCCGATACGGCCGATATGATGGGCGCGGCGCAGGGCCACCACCGCCGCCCCCAGGCTTCGCGCCCGTTCCATGCCCATCTCCATCGCCTGGCGCGCCAGCACCTGGCCGACGCCGAGATTGCCGTCCAGCACCAGCACAGCACCGGCATCGCTGACGATGCTCGCCCGCTGCCCCAGCTTCAGGCGGCCGTCGCGCATGCAGCCGACATACTCGGGAATCTTGCAGGCGCCGTGGGAGTCGTGACCGGTGAGATTGGCGTCCACCAGATGGCCGGCAATCGCCGCCGCCTCTTCGGCGTCGCAGCCGGCATGGCGGCAGATATCGTCGATGAAGCGGTTCAGCCGCGCCGGCGCAATCAGCACCTCGCCCTTTGTCTGTTCCTGCATGTCAGATGTTCCATACATGGTGTGGTCTTGCCGGCGGATCATTCGATCAAACCGTCGTGAAGAGCAACCCGGCGCCAATGGCGGCTCCGGTGCAAAGCCGCTAGGTTGCGCCGGTCGCTTTCCGGGAGTGTGTAAATGCGTCGATTGATTTCTGGTCTTGCTGTTTGTCTCGCGTCGTTTCTGTCACTGTCTGCCGGGGCGCAGGCGGCTGAATGGCCCGATATCGTCGTCAAGGCCCGCGGCCAGACCGTCTACTTCAACGCCTGGGGCGGCGGCGAGCAGATCAACGCCTATATCGCCTGGACCGCGCAGCAGCTCGATTCGCGCTACGGCATCAGGCTCGAGCATGTGAAGCTGGCGGATACCGCCGACGCGGTGGCGCGCGTGCTGGCGGAAAAGACCGCGGGAAAAACCACGGACGGTTCGGTCGATCTCATCTGGATCAACGGCGAGAATTTCGCGGCGATGAAGAACGCCGGTTTGCTCTACGGGCCATTTGCGGAATCCCTGCCGAATTTCCGCTTCGTCGATGTCGAAGGCAAGCCGACGGTGCGCAGCGATTTCACCGTGCCGGTCGAAGGCTTGGAATCGCCGTGGGGCATGGCGCAGATCGTTTTCATCTATGACACCGCAAGGCTGAAAGATCCACCGCGCTCGATGGCGGCGTTTCTTGAGTGGGCGAAGGCAAATCCCGGCCGCTTCACCTATCCGGCGCCGCCGGATTTCATCGGCAGCACCTTCCTGAAGCAGGCGCTTTATGAACTGGCGGCCGATCCGGCAATGCTGCAGCAGCCGGCGACCGAGGAGAATTTCGCGGCGACGACCGCGCCGCTCTGGGACTGGCTCGACCAGATCCATCCGTTCCTCTGGCGCGGCGGCAAGAGCTTTCCGCAGAATGCCCAGATGGAGCGGCAGTTGCTGGATGACGGCGAAATCGACATCAGCCTGTCGTTCAATCCCAGCTCGGCCTCGTCCGACATCGCGCAAGGCCTGCTGCCGGACACGGTGCGCACTTATGTTCTGGAAGGCGGCACCATCGGCAACACGCACTTCCTTGCCATTCCCTTCAACGCCACCGCCAAGGAAGCGGCCATGGTGACGGCGGATTTCCTATTGTCGCCGGAAGCGCAGCTGCGCAAGCAGGACCCTGCGGTCTGGGGCGATCCGACGGTACTGGCGATGGATAAGCTGGACGCCGCCGACCGCGAAAAGTTCACCGCCCTGCCGCTGGGCATCGCCACCTTGCCGCCGGCCGAACTGGGCCGCGCCCTGCCCGAGCCCCATCCCAGCTGGATGACAAGGCTCGAGGAAGAGTGGCGCCGCCTCTACGCCCAATGACGGCCGCCGCGGCGCCATCGGCGGTGCGGCCCTGGCGCCGACGCGACGCGCTGATGATCGCGCCGGCCCTGACCCTGGCGCTCTGCTTCCTGCCCATTGCCGCCGGCCTGATCGGCACCATCCTGCCGGCCTTCGGCTGGCTGCCGGCGCTGAATGCCGAGGAATTCGGCATCGGCCACTGGCGTGTCCTGGCGGCGGCGCCGGAACTGCGGGGGGCGTTGCGGCTGACATTGACCAGCGGCGGCCTGGCAACCATTGCCACCTTTGCCGTCGCCATCCTGTTCTGCGCCGCCCTCCATGACCGTCCGGGATTTCGCCGGATGCAGAGTTGGCTGACGCCGCTGCTGGCGGTACCCCATGCGGCGATGGCAATCGGCCTGGCCTTCCTGCTGTCGCCCGGTGGCTGGATTCTCCGGCTGCTGTCGCCTTGGGCCACCGGATCGTCCCTGCCGCCCGGCGACGGCATCGTCAACGATCCCGAGGGCATCGGCCTGACCATTGGCCTGCTGGTGAAGGAACTACCCTATCTGCTGTTCATGATCCTGGCGGCGCTGAGCCAGATCCATGCCGAACGCTATCTGGCCGCCGCCCGCAGCCTCGGCTATGGACCGATGGCGGCTTGGTTCAAAGTCATCCTGCCCCAGGTCTATCCGCTGATCCGGCTGCCGGTCTTCGCCGTGTTGGCCTACAGCCTGTCGGTGGTCGATATGGCGCTGCTGCTCGGGCCGTCGACGCCGCCGACTCTTGCCGTACTGATCCTGCGCTGGTTCAACGATCCCGACCTGACGATGCGGCTGGTCGCCGCCGCGGCAGCCTTGCTCCATCTGGGACTCGTGGCGGCCGCGATCCTGCTGTGGATGCTGGGCGAACAGATCTGCCGCCGGCTGTTCCGCGCCTGGCTGACCAGCGGCCGCCGCGGCAGCCATGCCGTGGCCTGGCGCGAGTTGGGCGCATTGCCGGGAAGGATTGTGTTCCTGCTGTCGGCGGCGGCGCTGCTGGCCCTGATCCTCTGGACCTTCAGCGCCCGCTGGCCCTTTCCCGACGCCCTGCCCCGCGCCTGGACGCTGGACAATTGGCGCCATCAGGCGATGGCCCTGGGCCAGCCGCTGGCTACCAGCCTCACAATCGGCCTGGCCACCGCCCTGGCCGCCCTGGTCCTGACGCTCGCCTGCCTGGAGAACGAGCAGCGCCGCGGCTTGCATCCGACCCGAAGGCTGCTGTGGCTGCTCTATCTGCCTCTGCTGCTGCCGCAGATTTCATTCCTGTTCGGGTTCCAGGTGCAGCTGGTGTGGCTGGGCGCCGACGGCAGCTGGCTGGCAGTCGCCTGGAGCCATCTGCTGTTTGTGCTGCCCTATGTGTTTCTCTCGCTGGAGGATTCGTATCGCGCATTGGACGAACGCTATGCCCGGTCCGCGCTCTGTCTGGGCGCTCCGCCGTCGCGGGTGTTCTGGCGCGTCAAGCTGCCGCTGCTGCGCCGGCCGGTGGCCACCGCCGCCGCCATCGGGTTTGCCGTCAGCATGGCGCAGTATCTGCCGACCCTCTTCGCCGGCGGCGGCCGCTGGCCGACCTTGACCACCGAGGCCGTGGCGCTGGCCGCCACCGCCGACCGCCGGGTCATTGCCGTGGCCGCCGTCCTGCAAGCCCTGCTGCCGCTGCTCGCCTTCGCCGCCGTGGGCCTGTGGGCGCCCGCCAGGGCTGGACGAGCCCGGCCATGACCGCAATCCCCGCCGCCCTGGTGCTGGAGGGTGTCCGGCTTGAGCTGTCCGCCCGGCCGCTATTGGGCCCGCTGTCCCTGACGGTACAGCCGGGCGAGATCGTGACGCTGATGGGGCCCAGCGGCTGCGGCAAATCCAGCCTGCTGGCCTACATCTGCGGCACTCTGGATCCGGCGATCGCCGCCAGCGGCCGCATCGCCCTCAATGGCCTGGACCTGGCCGGCCTGCCGCCTGAGCTGCGGGGCATCGGCATCCTGTTTCAGGATGACCTCCTTTTTCCACATATGACGGTAGGCGAGAACATGGCATTCGCACTGCCGAGAGATTCGGGCGCTCGCAGCGACCGCCGGCAGCTTATCGATTCGGCGCTGGAAGAGTGCGGACTCACAGGCTTTGCGCCCCGTGACCCGGCGACTCTCTCCGGAGGTCAGCGGGCCCGGGTGGCCCTGCTGCGGACCCTGTTGTCGCAGCCCAGGGCGCTTCTGCTGGACGAGCCCTTCAACAAACTGGACCTGGATTTGCGGTCAAGTTTCAGGGAGTTAGTGTTCAGCCATGCCCGCGGCCGCAGCCTGCCGACCCTGCTGGTGACCCACGATCCCGCCGACGCCGGGACCGGCCGCGTCATTCCTTTGCAGGCCGCGCAGACGATCAGCGCTTAACGGGCCGGAATCCACCAAAGGAATCCAGCCCTATCAATGGGTAACCGCCGAAATCCCTCTCAAGAACAATGTGATATTTTTGCCACAAGGGCTCAAAATCGGCCCAAATCAACCCATAAACCGGCGGCGGGAACCTGCTTCAACAAAAGGGGTTTTTGACTTCGGCCGAGCAGTTGTCTAACTTTCAATTGTTCATTGCCCATTTGGAGGGATTGAGTAGCAGCGGATGACCACGGCTCCGGTACGCTGTACAATCCCAAGAATGATCGTGGGTTAGCTTAGGGAGAGGGGATTCATGAAGCTATTGAAAATCGTCGGCGTCCTTGGGACGCTCGGCATGCTTGCCGGTTGCGCCAGCGATATTGAGCAGATGCGCACCGTCGAGGCCACCGGGGGCAATGCGTTCACGCAAGCCCTGACTAAGGAATATCGTCAGATTACGATCTTCGAAGCCGACGAGATGTTCGATTGGCGCGATGCCGGCTACTTCGCTCGCCGCGGCTTGGCCGCTGCCGGCGGGAAGTCGTTCTGCCGGAAGAGATCCGGTGAACCGCGACCTGCCGGAAGATCACTGTCCGAGATCAACGACGTCCGCGCCCGCCTGATGGCGGCGCTCGACGGCGGCGCCCGCGACAACAAGCCGGAAGTCGCCGCCCGCGCACAGAGCCGCTTCGATTGCTGGCTCGAGCAGCAGGAAGAGAATCTTCCAGCACGATCACATCTCCGCCTGCCGCGACGAATTGCTCGCCGCCATGGCGGAGCTCGAAGCTGCGTCCGGTTGATGCCGCATCCGCCGGGCGTCTACCTGGTGCTGTTCGACTTCGACAAGTCGAACATCAACGATGCGGCGCAGGCCGTCATCAACCAGGTGATCGCGGACTCCAGCGCGAACAGGTCGACCGCGTGGTCGTACGCGTCACCGGTCACGCCGACCGGTCCGGTTCGGATGACTACAACGGAAGCTGTCTGAGCGCCGCTGCCGATGCGGTCCGCGAAGCGCTGATCGCGGGTGGTATCCCGGCCGATGCGATCACCACCGCCTGGAAGGGTGAGAGCGAGAACGCGGTCCCGACCGAGGATGGCGTGAAAGAACAGGCCAACCGCCGCGTCGAAATCATCATCCAGTAATTGGCTTCGTATGGTTGACCATTGCGACGGCGCCGGAGCAATCCGGCGCCGCTTCTCTTTGCTGCGCTCAACCAGCGATGCCGGGAACCTTTTCAGCCCGATGGGAATCCATGGTTGAGATCGGGTAGACTGGGCGGGTTCAATCCCTAATACCCGCCCCCGTCCGATCCTCCGGCGGTCTGGAACGTCCAACCGCAGGCAGCCACCGACATGTATACAGAGACCACACGATCGATCACCGTCACGGTGCCGCCGACCTACCTGGACGACCAGTCCGTCGCCCGAGGAGTCCCAGTTACGTCTGGAAGTATCATGTCCGGATCGAGAACAAGGGCGAGGACACCGTGCAGCTGCGCACCCGCTACTGGCGCATCACCGATGCCCTGGGCCGGGTCCAGGAAGTGCGCGGCGCCGGCGTGGTCGGGCGAGCAGCCGGTGCTGAAGCCGGGCAGAGCTCTACGAATACACCAGCGGCACGCCGCTGCCGACGCCGTCCGGCATCATGGTCGGCACCTACAGATGGAAAGCCAGCAATGGCGAGAAGTTCGACGTGCGGGTGCCGGCCTTCTCGCTCGACAGCCCCATCAGCCGGTCCAGCTGAACTGAACCCGGACGAGACCTCGGGACCGCTATAGGTCCGGGCAAGAAGAAACCGAAGGGACGAATGCGATGGACAAGATGACGGATAAGGCGCTGGCCGCCCACAAGACTGCCAAGCGGCAGAACGGTCCGGCGATCGCCCGCCCCAGCCGCGAGCAGGCGGAAGAGGCGGTCCGCACGCTGCATCCGCTGGGCCGGCGACGATCCCGCGCGCGAGGGGCTGCTCGGCACGCCGGACCGCGTCGTGCGCGTCCTACGAGGAGTTCTTCTCGCGGCTACGACCACGATCCCGTAGCCATCCTCAAGCGCACCTTCGAGGAGACCGACGGCTACGACGAGATGATCGTGCTCAGGGACATGCGCTTCGAGAGCCATTGCGAGCATCACCTGGCGCCGATCATCGGCCGCGCCCACATCGCCTATCTGCCGAACACCGCGTGGTCGGCATCAGCAAGCTGGCGCGGCTGCTCGACTGCCTATGCCAAGCGGCTGCAGATCCAGGAGAAGATGACGGCGCAGATCGCCAACACCATGCACGAGGTGCTGCAGCCGCGCGGCGTCGCGGTGGTGATCGACGCCAGCCACCAATGCATGACCACGCGCGGCGTGCACAAGCCGGGCATCTCCATGGTCACCAGCCGCATGCTCGGCGCCTTCCGCACCGACCCCTCGACCCGGCGCGAGTTCCTCGCCATCATCGGCAATCCGTCCGTGGGTCAACTGCCGAACGTCTAAGGCCGCTTGCCGCTATTCTGTAGCAACATCGGATTGTCTGTTCTCAACCGCCCGGCGGCAGGCCGCCGATGAGCGCGCGCGTCGGCACGCCTGAGATGCTGCGGCGGCTGGTGTCGTTCGATACGACCTCGTCGAAATCCAATATCGCTGTTATCGACTTCATCCGCGACTATCTGGCCGGCCATGGCATCGCTTGCCGTCTGACTCCATCGGCTGACGGCGCGAAGTCCAACCTCTACGCCACCATCGGTCCCGACCTCGCCGGCGGCATCGTGCTTTCGGGCCATACCGACGTGGTGCCAGTGGAAGGCCAACCCTGGGACACCGAGCCTTTCACGGTCGTAGAGCGCAGCGGCAAGCTTTATGGCCGCGGCACGTCGGACATGAAGGGCTTCATCGCCGCGGCCCTGGCGCTGGCGCCGGACATGGCTGCGGCGAAACTGCGAATGCCGATCCATCTGGCCTTTTCCTATGACGAGGAGCTGGGATGCCTGGGCGTCGGCGACCTGCTGCAGGATGTCTCGCGCAACCTGCCGCGGCCGGCGATCTGCATCATCGGCGAGCCCACCCTGATGCAGCTCGTGAACCGGCACAAGGGCGTCTATGCCTGGCGCACCAAGGTCACCGGCCGCGACGGCCATTCCAGCGCCACCCATCGCGGCGTCAACGCCATCGGCGCCGCCGCCGAGATCATGGGCTGGCTGCAACGGCAGGTGGAGGCCTGGCGCCGCGACGGTCCCTTCGACGACAGCTTCGATCCACCCTATGCCACCAGCAATGTGGGGCTGATCGGCGGCGGTACTGCCATCAACATCATCGCCCGGGAATGCGTGTTCGAATGGGAGATCCGGCCGATCCCCGGCGTCGACGCCGAAGCGACCCAGGCGAGACTGCAGCAATTCATCGACAGCGATCTGCTGCCGCGCCTGCGCGCGGTGGCGCCGGAAAGCCGGGTCGAGAGCGAGTCGATCTGCGCCGCGCCGCCGCTGCGGCCGGAAGCGGATTCTCCCGCCGAAGCGCTGGTGCGTCATCTTACGGGAGCAAATCAGGCCGTCGGCGTCGCCTACGGCACCGAGGGCGGTCTGTTCCAGGCGGCGGAGATTTCCACGGTCGTCTGCGGCCCCGGCTCGATCCAGCAGGCCCATCAGCCCAACGAGTTCATCGCCCTGGAACAGCTCCAGGCCTGCGACGGCTTCCTGCGCCGCCTGCTGGACTGGGCGCGGGCCTAGGCTTCCGGGCGGCGCAGGGCCGCCAATTCCTGCTCGTCGAAATCGTAGCTGCTGTTGCAGAACTCGCAGGTGACGCTGAGCTTGCCGCCGACCTTCAGCTCGTCCACTTCCGCCGGCGGCAACGAACGGATCACCCGTTCCACCCGCTCCCGCGAGCAACGGCAGCCGGCCTGCAGCCGCGACGGCGTGAAGACCCGGACGCCATCCTCATGGAACAGGCGGTAGAGCAGATCGTTCGGGCCGAGATTCGGATCGAGCATCTCCGCATTGCGGCCGCTGGCCATCAGCACCAGGGCGCGGCGCCAGCTCTCCTCGATCTCGTCGGCCGCCGTGGCCCCCGGCGGCAAGCGCTGCAGCATCAGCGCGCTGGCCCGCCAGGCCTCGCCGTCCTGTTTCGGCGCGCCGACGGCGACGCGGATCGCCGCATCGAACTGCTCGGACTGCTGGAAATAATGATGCATGCACTCCACCAGCGTGGCGCCGATCAGCTCGACGATGCCCTGATAGCGTTCGGTGTGCGATCCCTGATCCACCGTGAAGGCGAGATAGCCGGCGCCCAGCAACCGCGGCACGCTGAACGTACCGTCGCCCAGCTTCGCCAGCCGCTCGGCATCGAACTGCGCATAGCCCCGGACATCGCCGCCGCTGGTGATGTCCGCCACCATCAGGCGGATCGGGCCGTCGCCCTTGGTCTGCAGCGTGAACACGCCGTCATATTTCAGCGTCGCCGCCAGGGTCGCCGCCAGCGCCAGCATTTCCGCCAGCATCGTCGCCACCGGCTTCGGATAATCGTGACGGTTCAGGATCTCCTGAACCAAGGGCCCCAAACGGACAAAGCGGCCGCGGATCGACTGCCCCTCGATCTTGAAGGGCTGGATCATATCGTCGAAATCCGGCGCTAGCGGCGCTTCCGTCATCTCATCGGTTCCGATAGCAGCGGGTCAGATGACGCCCAGGCACCAGGCGAGAATGCCCTTCTGCGCATGCAGGCGGTTCTCCGCCTCGTCCCAGACCGCCGACTGCGGTCCGTCGATCACGTCGGCGGTGACCTCCTCGCCGCGATGGGCCGGCAGGCAATGCATGAAGATCGCGTTCGGTTTCGCCATCGCCATGACCTTCTTGTCGACGCGATAGCTGGCCAGCAAATTGTGATGCAGCGAACCGATCGGTTCGTCGCCCATGGAGACCCAGACATCGGTGACCACGCAGTCGGCACCGCGTACCGCGGCCGCGACATCGGTCGTCACCTTGATGCGGCCTTGGCATTGATGGGCCCAGGCCAGCACCTCCGGCGGCGGCCGCAGGATATCCGGGCAGGCGAGATTGAGCTCGAAGCCGAACTTGACCGCCGCCTGGATCCAGGACGTCGCCATGTTGTTGCCGTCGCCGCACCAGGCCACGCGCTTGCCGGCAGCCGGACCGCAGCGCTCTTCGAGAGTCATCACGTCGGCCATGAGCTGGCAGGGATGGGTGCGGTTGGTCAGGCCGTTGATCACAGGCACCGTGGCCGCCGCCGCCATCTCCTGCAGCTTCTCTTCCTTGGTCGTGCGCAGCATGATGGCGTCGACATAGCGCGACAGCACGCGAGCCGTATCGCCCACGGTCTCGCCGCGGCCGAGTTGCGAGCCCTGCTGCTCCAGCACGATCACGTCGCCGCCCAGCTCCTTCATGCCCACTTCGAACGACACGCGCGTGCGCGTTGACGGTTTCTCGAAGATCATCGCCAGCTTCTTGCCGGCAAGCGGCTTGCCGGCACCCTTGCCCTTCGTTCCGTCACCGCGCTTATAGGCAGCACCGGCCTCCAGCATCAGCCGGAGCTGCGCCGTATCGACCTTGTCCAGATCGAGGAAATGCCGCACCGCCGGCGCTGTCATCTGGCGGCGGCTCCCGCGGCCCTGGCGGCAGCGGCGGCCGGCCAGGCAGCGCAGACCTTGTCCAGGATGCCGATCGCCTCGTCGATATGCTGCTGATCGATGATCAGCGGCGGCAGCACGCGCACCACATTGTCGCCCGCCGTCACCGTCAGCAGTCCGGCCTGACGCAGCGCTAATTGCAGCTCGGTGTTCGGCACCACGCATTTCACGCCAAGCAGCAGGCCCATGCCACGTACATCCGCCAGCACGGCGGGATGGCGCCGCACCAGGCCTTGCAGCTTCTCGCGCAGCACAGCCGCTTTCTTCACCACACTGTCCAGGAACCCGTCGCCCAGCAGGACGTCGAGCACCGCATTGCCCACGGCCATCGCCAGCGGATTGCCGCCGAAGGTGCTGCCATGGCTGCCGGCAGTCAGCGCCGCCGCAACCTTCTCCGTCGCCAGGCAGGCGCCCATGGGAAATCCGCCGCCGATTGCCTTGGCGGTGGCAACGATATCAGGCTTCACGTTGGCCCACTCATGGGCGAACAGCTTGCCGGTTCGGCCCATGCCGCATTGCACCTCGTCGAAGAACAGCAGCAGCCCGTATTCGTCGGCGATCTTGCGCAGCGCCAGCAGATACTCCACCGTGTTGGCGCGCATGCCGCCTTCGCCCTGCACCGGTTCCACCAGGATGGCGCCGGTGCCCGGCGTGATCGCCGCGCGCATCTCGTTCAGGTTGCCGAAGGCCACCTGATCGAAGCCGTCGGTCACGGGATCGAAGCCCTTCAGATGCTTCGCCTGGCCGCCGGCGGCGATCGTCGCCAGGGTGCGGCCGTGGAAGGCGCCCTCGACGGTGATGACGCGATAGCGTTCGGGATGGCCGGTTTCGTCATGGTACTTGCGCACCAACTTCAGGCCGCACTCGATCGCCTCGGCGCCCGAATTGGTGAAGAACACGCTGTCGGCGAAGGATGCTTTCGTCAGGCGTTCGGCCAGTCTCTCGCCGCCGGGGATGCGCCAGAGATTGGACACATGCCAGAGCTTCTGCGCCTGGTCGGTCAGCGCCTGCACCAGATGGGGATGGGCATGGCCCAGCGCGGTCACCGCGATGCCGCTGGCGAAGTCCAGGTATCGGCGTCCGTCCGTGGCAAAGAGATAGGGGCCCTCGCCGCGCTCGAACGCCAAATCCGCCCTGGCATAGGTGGGCATCATCGCTGGAATCACCGCGCCCGTCCTTTCCTGCAATTGCATGGCAGCCCCGCCTCGATCAATGGCCGGGCCGCACGCCGCTTCAGCCAACCGTTGGAAAAACCCAGAATATCTGGACTCAGGCCGCGCCTGTCAACGCGGCCGGCCGGCGCCCGAAGCGACGATGCCTTTGGGGCGCCATCGCTCGGACGGCTTCATTCGACAGCCGTAATCCGGTAGCCGCGCTGCGCCAGGAGATTCAGCACGCCCCCCTCGCCCGGCAGATGCAGGGCGCCGACGGCCACGAACAGGCGGCCCTGGTTCAGCAGCGGCTCCAGCCGTTCGGCCATATGGCGGTTGCGGTCGGCGATCAGGCGCTGCTGGATACGGCCGCTGAGCCCGGGATCGAGCTCGGCGAAGCCTTCATCGGCCAGCGCGCTGAGATCGGCCAGATCGCCGGCGAGATAGGCGCCCTTCATGCGGGCGAAATCGCCGTCGATGCGGCCGACGCTTTCCAGCGTCGCCGTCAGCATGTCGATCTGCTCCTGATCGGAATAGCCGGTGAGGGCGTCGAGCTGCTCTTCCACCCGCTCGAGGGCGATCAGCGGCTTGCCGGCGGCTTCCGCCTTGTCCATCAGCTGCATGTCCAGCGGCTGCAGACCGCTCATCTGCCGCTGCAGCTCGGCACGCGGAAAGCTGAACATCGCCGTCACCGCCCAGGGTTCGAGCGCGCGCAAGTTCGCCACCGGGATCTGATATTGGCCGGCCGCATCCGCCAGCAGGCTCCGCTGCCGGGCATCGAGGCGGCGATCGATCCAATCGACGTCGGTGGTCATGGCGGCGCCTTGCAGGACGATCTGCGTCGCCGGATCCATCGTCAGTTCCACGGCCAGGGCCTGGGCGCCGTCAAAGGCCCGGCTGACCTCGGGCGGCAGCGCGGTGACCTCGGGATCGGTGACATGCATGGTGCCGAGGATGAAACTCGGCTCCGCGCCGTCCCGCTCGACGCGCCAGAAGCGCGCGTCGCTGTAGGGCGCGTCGGCCAGGGCGGCGCGGCCGGAGACGAGGACCAGCAGGAGCAACAGGCCGGTCCGCAGCAATGTCAGAACGCTTCCCATGGCCTCACTGCCGGAAAGAACGCAGATCCTGAAACTCGCTCAACAACGTAAAGCAATCATGAACGGGCGACGCTGTCGGCCTTGGCATTGACGCGGCGCATGATCACCCATTGCTGCGCGATCGACAGCAGATTGTTCCAGGCCCAATAGATCACCAGGCCGGCGGCGAACTGCCCGAGCATGAAGGTGAAGACGAAGGGCAGCATCATGAACATGCGCGCCTGCACCGGATCGGGCGGCGGCGGATTGATCTTCTGCTGCAGGAACATGGTGACGCCCATGATGATCGGCCAGACGCCGATGCTCAGGATGTTGAAGAATCCGAGATCGGGAATGCTGTAGGGCAGAAGACCGAAGAGATTGAGCACCGTCGTCGGATCGGGCGCCGAGAGGTCCTTGATCCAGCCATAGAACGGCGCGTGGCGCATTTCGATGGTGATGAAAAGGACCTTGTACAGCGCGAAGAAAACCGGGATCTGCACGATGATCGGCAGGCAGCCGGCCGCCGGATTCACCTTCTCGCGCTTGTACAGCGCCATCATTTCCTGGTTGAGCTTGACCTTGTCGTCGCCCAGCCGCTCGCGCAGCGCCTGCATCTGCGGCGTCAACCGCTTCATCTTGCTCATCGCCGTGTAGGATTTGTTGGCGAGCGGAAAGAACAGCGCCTTGACGATGACCGTCAGGATGAGAATGGCGATGCCGAAATTGCCGACGGCGCCGAACAGCCAATCGAGCACCCAGAAGATCGGCTTGGTGAGGAAGCGGAAATAGCCCCAATCGACGGCAAAATCGAACTTCGGCACGGCATTCGCCGCCGTGCTTTTCGCGTTGGTAACAAACGCCCAGAATTTTCCAAAGTACACTGGTTCTTCGTCGTCCCCCCAAAGATAATGGTCGAGAAGATTGACCTCCTTGGCGCCGGCAAAAATCCGCGTTTCTGATTCGGCGGTGGCGCCCGGCGCGGCGGTAACGTCGGGCGCGTAATATCTTGCCTCATAGACATCGACGTTGTTCTGCAAGCTGTGGAGATACTCGGCCGTGATCTGCTGATCGCCAGTCGCAATGGCAGCTGCGAGCCAATATTTGTCGGTGATTCCCACCCAGCCGCCCGGCGATTCGAACTGCCGTAGCTTCTCTTCCTGGAGCTCGGAATAGTCGGCTTCCTTCACTTCATTTTGGATGATTCCGATGAATCCCTCATGGAGGATATAGAAGCCTTCGAGTTTCGGCGTGCCCGAACGCAGAACATGTGCAGATGGTGTGAGCGTCACCGGCATCGTGCCAGTGTTTTCAACGCGCTGCGTCACCGTAAACATGTAATCGGCGTCGAGCGAAAACTTGCGCGTGAATTTCAATCCGGCGCCATTGTCCCAGGTGAGAGTCACCGGCGTTTCCGGCGTCAGCATGTCGCTGTCGGCCCGCCAGAGGCTCTCGTGATCTGGAACCTTGACGCCATTGCCCTTCCATCCGGTCTCGGCGAAATAGCCAATAGGAACACCCTCGGGCGACCGTGCGCTGGGTGGAGACAGCAAGATCACGTTGGGACTCTTGGGATCTACTTTCTCGTGATAGTCCGTGAGCACTACGTCGTCGATGCGGCCGCCCTTCAGCGCGATAGATCCGGAGATCCTCGGAGAGTCGATGCGCACTCGCGGTGACTGCGCCAGCGCCGTTGTCCGGTCCATGGTCGCCGGCTGTATGGTGGCAGTCGCGCCTGGCGCAGGCACGGCGCCATCAGCCGCCGGCTGCTGGGTCTGCTCGGCCGGCGCCTGCTCCGGCGGCGGTGTCTGCGGCGCGAAGAAGCTGAAGTAGCTGACCCAGATAACGGCCATCAGCACCATAGCGATAATGAGGTTGCGTTGTTCCATGCTCGAACCGACCGACTGAGCCTTTCGCTTAGATGCCGGACCGCGGGGCGGTCTCTGATTTCACGTGATGATGGAGGTCCCTGGGGGAAAGCACGGGCGGCACCGGGTCATAGCCCGAACCGCCCCAGGGATGGCAGCGCAGGATGCGCCGCAGTGTCAGCCAGCCGCCGCGCAGCAGGCCATGAAGTTCGAACGCCTCGCGGCCATATTCCGAACAGCTCGGCCCGTAGCGGCAGACGCCCGGCCAGAAGGGAGAGATGAAATACTGGTAGAACCGGATCAGGCCGATGGCGGCCAGGCGCAGCGGATTCATGCTAGGACGCCCCGGCTTCCGCTGCCGCTTCCGCGTCCGCATCCTCGACATAGCAGCGCAAGCGGCGCAAGGCGGCCTCCAGATCCTGCAGCAAGTCCGGATAGGGACGGCTCAGCGTGTCCATCCGGGCGATCAGTACATAGTCTGTGCCCGGCCGAGCATGAAGGGGCAGCAGCTCCGCCGCCGCCGCCTTCAGGCGCCGCCGCGCCCGGTTGCGGGCCACGGCATTACCGACCTTGGCGCTGGCGGTAAAGCCGGCGCGCGCCGCGCGGTCATCAATCCCGTCCGCCGGCGGCCGCCGTTCCAACGCCTGAAGAATCAACCCGGGAGCCACCCATTTGCGGCGGCCATCGGCGACACGGAGGAACTCCGGCCGACGGGTGAGCCGGCCGACGGTCGCCATGAGTTCGAGGCCTACGCCGAAAGGCGCTTGCGGCCCTTCGCACGGCGGCGGCCCACGACGATGCGGCCATTCTTAGTGGCCATGCGGGCACGGAAGCCATGGCGGCGCTTACGCACGAGCACACTTGGCTGATAGGTGCGCTTCACGATTGAACTCCATTGTCGGCTGATCTGGCGAATTCGCGGCAGGGTGTATAAGCGGTGCAACCCCGGAAGTCAACGCGGCGATGCCGCCTGCCCCCACGGGGGCGTGAATTTAACTATTTGATTAGCAACGATTATTTCAGCATCCTCTCACGCCGGCGTCACTCTCAGGTGAATAGCCGCAGGCCCGGCGCGATGTTACAACGCAGCAACGGCGGCGCATTTGCCGCTTTCCGCTGGAGAATCCGCCTTTCGGGCGCTTATGGCCGACCACAACAACCCCCTGGCAGCCCCTCCCGCCTCGCCCTGGCGCTTTGCCCCTGTCCTGCTGCTTCTGGCCGGCCTGGCGGCCGCCTGGGCCCTGGGCCTGCCCGATTTCCTGTCCTGCGCCACGCTGCAGGACAACCGGGCCTGGCTGCTGACGGCGGTGGCGGAGCATGCATTCCTGGCCCTGCTGCTGTTTTTCCTGGTCTACACGCTGACCGTTGCGCTCTCGTTGCCCGGTGCTGCGGTGCTGACCATCGCCGGCGGCTTTCTGTTCGGCGCCCTGCAGGCGACGCTGCTAGCCGTCTGCGCGGGAACCCTGGGGGCGGCGATCCTGTTCGCCGCCGCCCGCACCGCCTTTGCCGGTCTGTTGCGCGCCCGCGTCGGCCCCTGGCTCGACAAGGTAAGGAAAGAATTCGCCGCCGAGGGATTCAGCTATCTTCTGTTCATGCGCCTGGTGCCGGTGTTTCCTTTTTTCGTGGTCAACCTGGTGCCGGCTTTCCTCGGCATCTCCTTGCGCCATTATGTGCTGGCGACGCTGATCGGCATCATTCCCGGCAGTTTCGTCTTCGCCAGCGTCGGCGCCGGCCTGGGCAGCGTGTTTGACGGCGGCGGCAGTTGCAGCCTGGAGAATATTCTGACGCCGCAAGTGTTAATTGCAATGATCGGTCTCGCTTTGCTGGCTCTCCTGCCTGTTGCCCACCGGAAATGGCGGCAACGGGGCGGACGGCCCGGGCAATGAGCGCGGAGTAAGGAGCAAGGCGGGCCGGTCATGACTGAAGTCCTGCGGGTGGATATCTGCGTCATCGGCGCCGGCTCGGCGGGACTGTCCGTTGCGGCGGGCGCCAGCCAGCTGGGAGCCAAGACGGTGCTGATCGAGTCCCACAAGATGGGCGGTGATTGCCTGAATTTCGGCTGTGTGCCTTCGAAGGCGCTGCTGGCCGCGGCCCATGCCGCCCAATCCGCGCGGCAGGCCGGACATTTCGGCGTCAAGCTGCCGCCGCCGATGATCGATTTCGCCGCTGTCAGCGCCCATGTCCAGGGCGTCATCGCCGGCATCGCCCCTCACGATTCCCAGGAACGCTTCGAGGGCCTGGGCGCCACGGTAATCCGCAGCGCCGCCGCCTTTACCGGACCGAAGGAGGTCGCCGCCGGCGACTACCGCATCCGCGCCCGCCGCTTCGTCATCGCCACCGGTTCGACGCCCTTCGTGCCGCCCCTGCCCGGGCTGGACAAGCTGCCCTATTTCACCAACGAGACCATCTTCGACCTGACAAAGCAGCCGCGCCACCTGCTGATCATCGGCGGTGGACCCATCGGTTGCGAGCTGGCGCAGGCCTTCCGGCGCCTGAGCGTGGACGTGACGGTCGTGGAGATGGCCCGGCTGCTGCCGAAGGACGATCCGGAGGCCGCCACCGTGGTGCGCGACCGGCTGAAGGCCGAAGGCGTACGCCTGCTCGAGGACACGAAGGTGATGCACGCGGTCGGCGCGGAAGGAGCCATCACGCTGGCTCTCGACGGCAAGAACGGGCCGCAGATCGTCACCGGGAGCCATCTGCTGATCGCCGCGGGCCGCCGGGCGAATTTCGCCGGCTTGGAGCTGGACAAGGCCGGCATTGCCGCGACACCGCAGGGCATCACCGTGGATGCCGGCCTGCGCACCAGTAATCGCCGCGTCTATGCCATCGGCGATGTCATCGGCGGCCTGCAATTCACCCACGCCGCCGGCTATCACGCGGGCATCGTCATCCGCCGCGCCTTGTTCCGCCTGCCGGCGAAGATGAAACCCGGCGCCATCCCCTGGGTTACCTATACAGACCCGGAACTGGCCCAGGCCGGCGAGACCGAAGAATCGGCGCGGCAGAAAGGCCTCGACATCGCCGTCACCATCAGCCCCTTCGCCCGCAACGACCGCGCCCAAACCGAGCGCGACAGCGACGGCTTCGTCAAGGTCATCAGCACGAAGAAAGGCCACATCCTCGGCGCCACCATCGTCGGCGCCCAGGCGGGCGAGTTGATCCAGGTCTGGTGCCTCGCCATCGCCCAGGGGCTGAAGCTGAGCGCCATGGCCGGTGTCGTTGCGCCCTACCCCACACGGGGCGAAGCAAGCAAGCGCGCCGCCGGCGATTTCTATGCGCCGCGCCTGTTCAGCGAGCGTACCCGCGGCCTGATCAAATTCCTGCGCCTGTTCGGATAACGCCCATGGCGATGGAAGAAAACAAGCAACCGCATCCCCGGATGCCCGGCCTGCTGCAGAGCCTGTCGGCCCGGCTGCTGGTGCTGACCGTGTTCTTCATCATGCTCAGCGAGATCCTGATCTTCGCGCCCTCGGCCGGACGGTTCCGCGTGACCTATCTGGAAGAGCGCATCCAGGCCGGCCATCTGGCGATCCTCGCGCTCATGGCCACGCCCGACAACATGGTCAGCGAAGACCTGGCGAAGGAGTTGCTGTTCCAGGCCGACGCCTATGTCATCGGGCTGAAGCGGCCCGACGGCTCCAAGCTGATGCTGGATGCGGCACCACCGCCCAGGATCGACGCCAGCTACGACCTGCGCGACCGCGGTTTCTTCATGCTGATCGGCGATGCCTTCGAGACTTTGTTGCAGAGCAAGAATCGCATCCTGCGCATCGTCGCCCCCTCGGCCAAGCATCCGCAGGCGATCGTCGAGGTGGTCATCGACGAAGCGCCGATGCGCGCGGCGCTGATCGATTATTCCAGCCGTATCCTCGTGCTGTCGGTGATCATCTCCCTGGTCACGGCGGCGCTGGTCTATCTGTCGCTGCAATGGCTGATGGTGCGGCCGCTGCGGCGAATCACCGAGAGCATGATGTTCTTCCGCGACCATCCCGAGAACATGTCCATCGCCGTCGAGGTCACGGGCCGCCGCGATGAGATCGGCGTGGCCCAGCGCGAGCTTGCGGACATGCAGGGCAAGGTGCGCGATTCCCTGCAGCAGCAGACACGGCTGGCGGCGCTGGGCATCGCCGTGACCAAGATCAGCCACGATCTCCGCAACATCCTGACTACAGCGCAACTTGTCGCCGACCGCCTGGCCGGCAGCGACAATCCGGAGGTCAAGCGCCTGACGCCAACCCTGCTCGCCTCCATAGACCGCGCCATCGATCTCTCCACCAAGACACTGGCATTCGTCCGCGAGGGTGCACCGACGATGAATCGCACCAGCTTCCGCCTGCGCGACCTGGTGGAGGAAGTGGGCAGCGTATTGCCGCCGCCCGCCAACGGCGCGGCCCTCTGGCGCAACGAGGTGCCTGCGGAGATCGAGGTCCGCGGCGATCGCGACCAGCTGTTCCGCGTCTTCGCCAATCTCGGCCAGAACGCGGTGCAGTCCGGCGCGTCGGAGATAACTGTCAAGGCGGACCAGGCCGAGGGTAGCGCCACTATACAGGTCAGCGACAATGGCCCCGGCCTGCCGCCGCGGGCGCGGGAGAAGCTGTTCCAGCCCTTCTCCGGCTCCGCCCGGCCCGGCGGCACCGGCCTCGGCCTCGCCATCGCCCGCGACCTGCTGCGGGCCCATGGCGGCGACATCCGCCTGGCCGCCAGCACCGCGGCGGGCACGCAGTTCGAGCTCAGGCTGCCGAACTGATCCCTGCCTAGGACTTGACTATGGCAGCCAGTCGGGCCAGGCGAGCAGCGCCTCATATTGCCGCCGGCGCATGTCGGCGAGATCCGGGGAAGGCTTGCCACGGATCGCCGTGGCGATGGCGGCGATCTGGTTGGCGACGACTTCGGCTTCGCCCGGATGGAGATTGCAGGGGTCAAGGTAGAAATGGCCATGTTCGACCTCGTGGTCGCGCACGATGACCGGCGGCTCGGCGCGGGCCAGCGCGGACGCGAGCGCCCAGGCCGTGGTGCCGGACTCCGCGGCGTTGACTTCCAGCTTCAGCCGGTCGAGCGGATTGTCGGTGGGATCCGGTACGATGCTGGGCCTTAGTCCCGGCACCTTTGCTAGGCGGTCCATCCACAGCTTCAGATAGCCGGTCTCCCGCGCACGCACGGCTATGTGGTCGCGTTTGCCCCAGGCTTCCAGCGCGGCGATCGTGCCGGCGATGCTCTCCTTGCCCACCTTCATGCCGCGGCCGATGCCGTTGTTCTGCAGGAACGCCGCGCGCACCAGGTCCTTGCGCCCGGCGACGATGCCGGCGGTCGGGCCGCCCAGGAACTTGTGTGCGCTGTAGCAGACGATATCGGCGCCCTTGGCGAGGAAGCCGCGGAGATCGTACTCGGACGCGGCGTCGACGATGACAGGCACGCCGCGCTCCCGGCAGATGGCGCAGAACTCAGCCAGGTCGATTTGCCCATACTGCACGGCGTGATGGGAAATCACATAGACGGCCGCTGCTGTCCGCTCGTTGATCTTTCCGGCCAGGTGATAGGGGCGGGCGTACGTCGATTGCCCGACCGGCACGACCTTAGCCCCGGTCAAGCGGAGCGCCTGCTCAATCGGCGCGCCGTAATAGACCATGTGGCCGGCCTGGATCAGCACTTCGTCCTTCATGCCCGTGGCATCCGGCAACTGCTCGATGCGCGCCAGATCGGCGCCAGTCATGCAGCCGGCGACGGCGATGGTGATCCCAGCGGAACAGGAGGCGGTGATGCAGCCGGCCTCGGCACCTGTCGCTTGAGCAATCGTCGTGCTAGCGCGCCGGTGCAGCTCGTTGATCTCCACGAACTCGCTGAGGATGCCTTCGGCCATCTGCACTGCTTCGGGCACGACGATGGAAGCGCCGAGCGAAGTCATCGTGCCGGAAACATTGATGATGGGGCGCAGGCCGAGTTGCGGGCGGATATCGGGGCGGTTTGAGGGCATGGGCGATGACCTTGGATGAGGAAGCTGATCTAGGACGCGGCCTTGGGGCCACGATTGCTGTCGAGCCGTGACAGGAAGGTCTTGAGCCGCTCATGGCTCGGGTTCTGCAGGACTTCGTCGGGCCGGCCCGCGACGACGATGCGGCCGCCATCCATGAACACCACGAGATCGCTGACCTCGCGGGCGAATGCCATCTCGTGGGTGACCACGATCATGGTCATGCCGTCAACCGCAAGCTGACGCACCACGGCCAGCACCTCGCCCACGAGTTCCGGATCGAGCGCCGAAGTGATCTCGTCGAGCAGCAGCACCTTCGGCTCCATGGCGACGGCGCGGGCGATGCCGACGCGCTGCTGCTGGCCGCCGGATAGCTGCGCCGGATAGCTGTCGAACTTCTCGGCCAGTCCGACGCGGGTCAGCCAGCGTTCGGCTATTTCGCGCGCTTCGGCCTTGCTCTTGCCGCGCACCTTGCGCAAGCCCAGCATCACGTTCTCGGCCGCCGTCAAATGCGGGAACAGGTAGAACATCTGGAACACCATGCCGGTCTCCGCGCGGATGGCGGAGAGTTCGCGTTCCCTGCGGCGGCGGCGGGCGGCGCCCTCGGTGTAGCCGACCTCGACGCCGTCGAGCATGACCGATCCCTCGTCGTAGATCTCGAGGGCATTCACGCAGCGCAGCAGCGTCGTCTTGCCGCTGCCCGACGGCCCGATGATGCTCACGACCTCGCCGCGCGTGACCTCGAGGTCGACGCCGTTCAGCACGCGGTTGGTGTCGAAGGACTTGGTCAGGCCGCGGATGCGGACGACGGCATCGCCATTGCGGCCATTGGCTGTCCTGCTCACGCTGCTCACTCCCGGATATAGACGAAGCGCGCCTCGAGCTTCCGGCTGGCGCTCGACAGGCTGTAGTTGATGAGGAAATAGATGATGGAGCAGACGATATAGAGCGGCATTGGCTCATAGACGCGGCCGATGACCTGCTGGGTCGCCAGCATCAGGTCGACGATGCCGACCAGGGAAACCAGGGCGCTGCCCTTCACCACATCGGTGACGCTGTTGATCCAGGGCGGCAGGAACCGGCGCACGGCCTGAGGCAGGACGACGTAGATCATGCGCGGCCAGAAGCCGAGGCCGATAGCCTTGCCGGCCTCGGTCTGGCCGAAGTGGATCGACTGGATGGCGCCGCGGGCGATCTCCGTCACCTGCGCTGTCGTGAACACTGTGAGCGCGACAACCGCCGTGAGGAAGCTGTTGATCTCGAAACCGATCAACAGCGGCAGTCCGTAGTAGATCGTGAAGATGAGCACGAGAACCGGAATACCGCGGATCACGTCGCAATAAAGCAGCCGGATCGCCCAGCGGACGGGCAAGGGGCCGTAGCAGGACAGCGTGCCCAGCAGCGACTCCGATCACGAGGGATAGAACGGTGACCATGGCCGAGATCCCGAGGGTGATCAAGGTACCCTGCCACAAGAACGGCAATGAGTAGATGGCGAGTTCCATGGCCTAGCGCCGTATCGTGAAGCGCCGTTCGAGCAGGCGGAAAATGGCGAAGATGGCGTAGCAGGTGACCAAATACATCGGCGCCAGGATGCTGTAGCCCTCGAAGATGCGGAACTTGTTGGTGGCCAGCCACTTCGCCGCATAGGTCAGTTCGGGAACCGCGATGACGTAGGCGACCGACGTATCCTTGAACAAGGAGACGAACTGATTGCCCAGTGCCGGCATGGTGATGCGTAGCATGGTGGGCAGCCGCACATGGATCAGGCGCTGCAGTGGCGTCAGGCCGATCGCCTTGCCCGCCTCCACCACGCCGCGGGGCACCGCGTCGAGGCCGGAGCGGAAGATCTCGACCAGGTAGGCCGCCGAATAGATCGACAGCGTGATGATGAAGGACAGGGTCGGGCTGTACTTGAAGCCGCCGACGCTGGGGATGCCGTAGAAGACGAGATAGACCAGCAGCAAGAGCGGCTGGTTGCGGATGAACTCGACATAGGCGGAGACGAGCCGCCGCGCCCAGCGCGGCCCGTCCACATGAACGAGCGCCAGGCCAAGCCCGAACACCGCGCCGAACAGGATCGAGATCAACGCCAGTTCGATGCCCAGCAGCAGGCCCCAGTAGAACTTGTCGAAATACTGCCAGACGAAATTGTAGTTGATGTGATAGGTCATCGCCGAGAACCAGGATGCCGGGGCGGGTTAATCGCCCGCCCCGGCGCCTTGGATAACTGCAAATCGCCGACGGCCGACGTCAAATCTTCGGGAAGCCCGGCTCGCGCACCGGCGGCTGCAGGCCGAAGAAGTCCGAGAACGCCTTGTCGAAGATGGCGTTGTTATGCCCGAACATGGCGACGTCCCAGGTGGTGTTGACGAAGCGCCACCAATCGAGATCGCCCTGCCGCAGCGCCGCCGAGTACAGCATGCTGAACCACTTCTTGCCGGAAGTCGGCGTACTTGTCCGGCGCGCGCTTCGCCATCCACCACACCGTCGACAGATCGACCGCGGCGGCGTCGACCCGGTTGGAATCGAGCGCCTGGATGACGTTGGCCTGGCTGTCGATCTGCAGCACCTCGGCCTCCGGCAGCACCGCGTGCACCGACTGCTCGGCGTCAACGTTCTGCAGGATGGAAACCTTGGTGCCGCCGCCGCCGCTCAGCAGCGCGTCGAACTTTTCCTTGCCGCTGCCCGGCTTCGTCAGGAGGGCGATACCCTCCACATAATACGGACGTGAGAAATTCACGAGCTGGGCGCGGCCCGACGTCACCGTCATGAACTGGATGGTGATGTCGACCTTGCCGGTGGTGACGTTGGGAATGCGGGCATCGGCCTCCTGCTTCACGAATTCGATCTTGGTCGGATCATCGAACAGCCCCTGGGCGAGGATCTGCGCCATGGCGATGTCCATGCCGACCAGGTTTCCCTGCTCGTCTTCGAAATGCCAGGGCGCATTGGTGCTAGCCGGTGCCGACGATCAGGTGGCCGCGATCCAATATGGTGCGCAACAGGCTGTCGCCAGCGGCTTGCGCATAAGCCACTTGCGGCGAAATCGCGGTCGTTGTGGCCGCCGCGGCTGCGGCGCCGGCCAAGCCGAGGCCGCCGGCGAGCATGAACGAACGTCTGTTTGTATCGAGGTCCTGCATGGTCGAACTCCCCTTTTTCTTGAACGCTGCCTCCCGGCTGCGACTCCGGCGCGGAGCCGGCATCGCCAGCCACATTGACACCATGATATGGTACGCAGGCTGGCGTCAAGCCATCGACCCCTACGCATGCGGAGCTGATACTTGTCCTGGACCATCGACGATCTCGACACGCCCTGCATCACCATCGACCTCGACGCCGTCGAGCGTAATCTGGCGCGCGCCCAGGATTATTGCCGCCGCAATGGACTCGCCCTGCGGCCCCACATCAAGACGCATAAGATACCCGAGCTGGCCCGGCGCCAGGTCGAACTCGGCGCCGTCGGCATCACCTGCCAGAAAATCGGCGAGGCCGAGGTCATGGCCGACGCCGGCATCGAGGATATCCTTATCACCTACAACATCGTTGGCCGTCAAAAGCTGGAGCGGCTGGCGGCGCTGGCGCGGCGGACGCAATTGACGATCGTGTTCGACAGCCGCGAGGCCGCCGAAGGCGTTTCGGCGGCGCTGGCGGCGGCGGGTCTCAGCGCCGGCGCGATGGTCGAGTGCGACACCGGCGCCGGCCGCTGCGGCGTCCAGTCGCCGGAAGCGGCCGCCGAGCTGGCCGCCGAGATCTCCCGGCTGCCGAGCCTCGCCTTCCGCGGCCTCATGACCTATGCGCCCAAGGGCACGGCCGCGCCGACCTCCGCCTGGCTGACGGAAGCAATCGCCGCCTGCGGGAAGAAGGGCCTGGCCGTCGAGGTCGTGAGCACCGGCGGCACGCCCGATCTCTACCGGGCCCGGGACGTGGTCCCGGCGACGGAGCATCGTCCGGGCACCTACATCTACAGCGACCGCTACATGGTCGCCCACGGCGTCGGCACACTGGAAGATTGCGCGCTGCGCATCGTCACGACCGTGGTTTCGCGGCCGACCGATGCGCGGGCCATCGTCGACGCCGGCTCGAAAACGCTGTCCTCCGATCCCATGGGACTGGAAGGCTATGGCCAGGTGCTGGAATATCCGAAAGCGGCGTTGCCCGGGCTCAGCGAGGAGCATGGCCACCTCGACGTCGCCGCTTGCAACGCGCGGCCCGCCATCGGCGAACGCGTGACCATCATCCCCAACCACGCCTGCGCGGTCAGCAACCTGCATGACGTCGTCTACGGCGTGCGCGGCGACCGCGTCGAACGCGCCTTTGCAGTCGCGGCTCGCGGCAAGGTGCAATAGTACGGAGCGGCGTTTGCCGAGGGACAGGAGTGGCCGACATGGATGAGAACGAACCGCTGCGAACGTCGCTGGCGGGGGTCGATCGCGGGCTGACGCTATTGTGGGTCGACGGCACGGCAAAAGATCTCGCGACGCTGCGGGAGTTCGAAGCACTTACTCTGCTGCAGGTCTACCGGCTGCCGCGCCGGCATGTCCCGGTACTGGCGGGTCTCCGCTTGCCGCGGCTGACGACATTGAGCGTGCGCCATGCAGATGCCGGTGACCTGCAATTTCTTGCTGGATTCACGACGCTGGAGACGCTGACGGTCTGGCAATGCCCGAAGCTGACGCGCCTCGACGGAATCGAGCAGCTGACGCGGCTCACGACTCTCTCGTTCAACGATCTCGGCGCCATCGAATCCCTGGCGCCGCTGGCGGCGCTGACGGGACTGCGGAACCTGGCCCTGACCGGCGGCGTCTGGACGACCCAGGGACTGCCCTCACTGACGCCGCTGCGGGCGCTCACCGGGCTCGAGCGGCTGAACATCATGTCCGCAAAGGTGCTCGAAGGAGATCTCAGCCCGCTGGTCGATCTGCAGCGACTGAGTCATCTCGACCTATCGCCGCGCTATTTCGAGCATGGGGAGATCGCCCGCCTGGCAGCCACGCACCCGTTCTTTCTGCGCGAGCTGCTCGCGCTCCCCGACTTCGATACATGGAATGGCGCGCCCGGCTGCAAGAAATGCAAAAGCCGCCGCAAGATACTGTTCCTCCGCCGCAAGAAGCTGCTCTGGTGCCCGCGCTGCGAGGTAGCGAAGCTGGCGGCGCATATCGAGGAGTTTGAGCGGCTGGTGGAGGAAAAGCGGCGGGAACGCGAGGGCCAGACGGCAGCAAAAGCAAGCAAGAAATAACTCGCCCGCGTCCCCGAACGTCCGCCGGTGGCGCAAAGCGGACCCGCGGCAAGTTGCGCGTTCCTCCCCTGCCTCGGGAGTTGCCAGAAGCAGTGCCGCCCCCTAAATTCCACCCGCTCGCAACGAGGGGCCGAAGATGCAGGATTTTAACCGTTGGATCTGGTGTGGTATCGCGTTTCTGTTCGGCGTCATAGCGCTGTTCGTGTCGGCCCGCGGCGGCCCGGAGCAGCCGGTGGCCTATTATGGCGGGCTGCTGTTCTTCGCCTTCGCCGTCGGTTTCGCGCTCTTTCAGATCAAGCAGCACTTCGACCATCCGGCCAAGCGCCCGCACTGACGGCGCCCGCCGCGCTCAATCGAGCGCGATCAACAGCCCCTTGAGATAGGCCGTCTCCGGCAACGCCGGATGCACGGGATGGTCGGCGGCGGCGCCGACCGATCTCAGAATTCTCGCCGGCCGCTCCGCATCCCAGAGCCCCCGCGCCACCTGCTCGGCGAACAGCTCGGGCGTCATGTGGTGGGAACAGGAGGCGATGAACAGGAAGCCGCCGGGCGTCACAATCCGCGCCGCCAGACGCGCCAGCTTGCGATAGCCCCGCGCGGCCTGGTTCAGCTCCTTCTTCGACTTCACGAAGGCCGGCGGATCGGCGACGACGATATCGAACTTCTCACCCGAGTTTGCCAGCGACGCCAGCCGTTCGAAGGCGTCGCCCCGCTCGAAGCGGCAGTGCTGTGCCACGCCGTTCAGCTCCGCCGCCTTGGCCGCCAGCGTCAGCGCCGGCTCAGAACTGTCGACCGCCAGCACCTCGCGCGCACCCGATCGCGCCGCCTGGATCGCGAAGCCGCCGCTGTAGCAATAGACGTCCAGCATTCGCGCGCCCTTTGCCAGCGCCGCCACCATGGCCCGGTTGTCCCGCTGATCGAAGAACCAGCCGGTCTTCTGCCCGCCCGAGAGATCGGCCAGGAAGCGGCCGCCATTCTCGGCGATCTCGATCGGCTCGTTGCGCTCGCCCTTGGCCCAGCGCTCATAGGACTCCAGCCCCTCGAGCGTCCGCATGCCGCCGCTGTTGCGCAATAGTACCGCCGCCGGTTGCAGCACCTGGTCCAGGGCCGCCTGCAGGTCCGGCAGCAACTGTTCCACGCCGGCGCAATTGACCTGCACCGCCAGCGTATCGCCATAGCGGTCGATCACCGTGCCCGGCAGACCGTCCGCCTCGGCATGGACCAGCCGGTAGTAGGGCTCATCGAACAATTTCTGCCGCAGGGCCAGCGCCCGCTGCAGCACGTCCGCCAGAAACACCCGGTCCACCTCGGTCTGCGCCTCGCGCGACCAGAGACGGGCGGCGATCAGCGTGCGCGGATTGAACATCGCCGTGCCCAGCGCGCGCCCATCATGGGCCACGAGCTTCACCGTCGCGCCCAGCGGCAGCGCCTTTGCCGCCGCATCCATGGCAATCTCGTTGGAATAGACCCAGGGATGCCCGAACAGCATGCGCCGCTGCTCGCCTGCCTTCAGGGTGATCTTCGGGAGCGCTGCCGCCGCCGCATCCTTGCTCGCGTCATTCATGGCGCGGCGACCCTATAGCAGCTAGTCGCCGACGGCCACCCCTTCGCGCCTGTTGTCGGCACCGCCCAGCAGGCCCGCCGGCGTCACCGCGATGACATTCAGGCCGCTGTTCATCACCGACGTCTTCACCGCATGCCCAAGCACCTGCAGCGCGGTCGCCTGATTTGCCAGCAAGGTGCCCGTTTCGACCTGGGTTTCCTTGCCCGTATTGGCCATGTTCGGCAGATCGATCGCCGCCTGGGGATCGAGCCGCCAGTCGAGCAGGCCGATCAGCGTCTTTGCCACATAGGCAATGATGCGGCTGCCGCCGGGCGAACCCAGCACATAGAGCAGGCGGCCGTTGCGATCGAGCACCATGGTGGGCGCCATGGAGCTGCGCGGCCGTTTGCCCGGCTGCACGGCATTGGCGACCTGCCGCCCGTCGCGCGTCGGCTCGAAGCTGAAATCGGTGAGCTGGTTGTTGAGGATGAATCCGCCGGCCATCACCCGGGCGCCGAAGCTGTCTTCCACGGAAGAGGTGAAACTCACGGCATTGCCGTCGCGGTCGACGATGCTGAGATGAGTGGTGGACTCGGATTCCATCTGCGGCTGTGGCGCCGCCATGCCGCTTTGCAGCCGCAGGTTCCCCGGTGTCACCTTCCAGATCGTATTGCCGAAGAGAATCTGCTGGGAGCGCCGGTTGAGATACTTTTTGTCGAGAAGGTCCGCCGTCGGCACCTTCAGGAAATCCGGATCGCCGACATAGAAATTCCGGTCGGCATAGGCGAGGCGACTGGCCTCGGCGAACAAATGCACCGCCGCCGGCGTGTTCGGGCGGATGTGATTGAAATCGAAACGCTCCAGCAGCTTCAGGATCTGCAGCACGGCAATGCCACCGGAGCTGGGCGGTGGCGCGCTGCAGATGCGCCATTGCCGATAGTCTGTGCAGACGGGATCGCGCTGCCGCACCGGATAGCGCGCCAGGTCGGCGCGGCTGAGACGGCCGGGATTGCCCGGCGCAGTGGCCACGGCATCCACGATCTGTCCGGCGATCTGCCCGCTATAAAAAGCATCGGCGCCGCCGGCCGCGATCAGCCGCAGGCTCGCCGCCAGCGCCGGGTTCTTCAGGAGGGTCCCGGCTTGCTGCGGCTGACCCTTGGCGTCGTAGAAATAGGCGGCCGCCGCGGCGGAGTGCTTGAGATGTTTGTCTTCGGCGATCGCCGCGGCCAGCCGCGGCGACACCGGGAAGCCCTGCTCGGCCAAACGGATTGCATCGTCGAACAATTGCGCCCAGGGCAGCCTGCCATGGTCGCGATGCACTTCCTCCAGCAGGCGCAGCACGCCCGGCGTACCCACCGACAGGCCGCCCACGACAGCGTCATAGAAAGGCTTGGGCGTGCCATCGGGCTGCAGGAACATGTTCGCCGTCGCTCGCGCCGGCGCCGTCTCCCGCCCGTCATAGAAATCCAGATCCCGGCGCTTGCCGTCGTAATACAGCAGGAACCCGCCGCCGCCGATGCCTGAGGATTGCGGCTCCACCAGCGTCAGCAGGATTTGCGCGGCGATCGCCGCATCCGCCGCGTTGCCGCCGGACCGCAGGATGCGCAAGGCCGTCTCCGCCGCCAGCGGATGGGCCGCCACCACCATCTCGGATTTTGCCGCAACCGGCTTGCTGGCCGCGGCCGCGGGCTGCAACGCCGCGCCGAAAATCCCGCACAGGAAAATTATCAGCAGGCCGATGACGCACACCGGCCGCACCGCGCCTTGGCGCGGCCCCCAGAATTCAGCCCTCATTCCCCACCCTCTGGCCCGGTTTCTTCCGGACATTCGCATTGATGCGCTTAAGCTATCCGTTGCCCCGATCCTGCGCCAGCCTGCCGTTCGATAGCAACCCCAGGTCCTTCCCGGTGGCCGGAAAACCCTGTCCGGCCAACCCCTTGCATTTTAGCGGCGGCGCAACATATCGATTGTGCAGCGCACAATGGAGCGCTAGGATTTGCCCTTCTTTGGGTCTCGCTTGCGGAGGAGGACGCCGTGAGCACTGAACGACGCAACCGCCGGATCACCGTACCCGAACTTCGCGCCCGCAAGGGCAGCGAACCCATCGTCTGCCTGACCGCCTATACGACACCGATGGCGCAGCAGCTGGATCACCATTGCGATCTGCTGCTGGTGGGCGATTCCCTGGGCATGGTGGTCTATGGTTTCGAGACCACGCTGCCGGTCACGCTCGAATTGATGATCGCCCATGGCGGCGCGGTGCGCCGCGGCAGCGAGCGGGCGCTGATCGTCGTCGACCTTCCCTTCGGCAGCTATCAGGAATTGCCGGAAGCCGCTTTCCGCGCCGCCGCGCGGGTGATGCAGGAGACCGGCTGCTCCGCCGTGAAGCTGGAAGGCGGCCGCGAGATGGCCGACACCATCGCCTATCTCACCGCCCGCGGCATTCCCGTCATGGGCCATATCGGCCTGATGCCCCAGTCCGTGCATAGCGTCGGCGGCTACCGCGCCCGCGGCAAGGACGAGGCCCAGGCAGCCGACATCATGGCCGACGCGCAAGCGGTCGCCGAAGCCGGCGCCTTCTCCATTGTCGTCGAAGGCGTCGTCGAGCCGCTGGCGCGGGAGATCACCGAGCGCGTCGCCGTGCCCACCATCGGCATCGGCGCCTCGGCCGCCTGCGATGGGCAGATACTGGTCGTCGACGATCTCATCGGCATGTTCAACGACTTCACGCCGAAGTTCGTGAAGCGCTATGCCGAGATCGGCGAAGAAATCGGCAAGGCCGTGGCGCAATACGCCGCCGACGTCCGCGCCCGCCGCTTTCCCGGCCCGGAACATACCTTCTCCCCCGGCCAGCGCCCGCGGCCCCTCACTCCCGTCCCGCCACGTACCGCGCGGCCGCATTAGGTCAAACAAGGCTCACCACAAAGTCACAAAGACCACGAAGAGATCCGCTTCTTCGTGTCCTTTGTGACTTTGTGGTGAAACCTTCCTAAGCTCCCAATCATGACCGTCGTCATCAGAACGATCGCCGATCTGCGCGCCACCGTCGCCGCCTGGCGCCGCAACAACGAAACCATCGGCCTCGTGCCGACCATGGGCGCGCTGCATGAAGGCCATCTGTCGCTGGCCGCCCACAGCCGCGTCGACAACAAGCGCACCATCGCCACGCTGTTCGTGAACCCGACACAGTTCGGACCGAAGGAAGATCTCGCCGCCTATCCGCGCGACGAGGCCGCCGATCTGGCGAAGCTCGAGGCCGCCAATGTCGATGCGCTCTACGCGCCCTCCGTCGCCGAGATGTACCCGAAAGGCTTCGCCACCACGGTCACCGTCGCCGGGCTCACCGAGCATCTCTGCGGCCCGCACCGGCCCGGGCACTTCGCCGGCGTCGCCACCGTCGTCGGCAAGCTGTTGCTGCAATCGACGCCCGACCGCGCCTATTTCGGCGAGAAGGATTTTCAGCAGCTCCAGGTGATCCGCCGCATGGCCGCCGATCTCGACATCCCCGCGCGGATCATCGGCGTGCCGACCATGCGCGAAGCCGACCGTCTCGCCCTCTCCTCCCGCAATCGCTATCTCAGCGCCGAGGACCGCGCCAATGCCGCTGCCCTGCCGCGCATGCTCGCCAATATCGCCGAGCGGCTGCGCAAGGAGCCCGGCGCCGTCGCCCGCGAACTCGCCTGGGGCACAAACCAGCTCGAAGATGCCGGCTTCCGGAAGATCGACTACATCGAAGTCTGCGATGAAGCGACTCTGCAGCCGGTCACCCGTGTGATTTCGCCGTCGCGCGTCTTTGCCGCCGCGTGGCTGGGACGGACGAGGCTGATCGATAATTGGGCGATATAAGGCAGCATTACTCAATCTGCCTCACACCAATTGTCATCCCGGGGCCGTCGCGTCAGCGACGGAGCCCGGGACCCATGAACACGGAACCTTCCGGTCTATCTTTCCAACCGCTCGGTGTTCATGGGTCCCGGATAACCTCGCTGACGCTCGGTTTCCGGGATGACAAATATTGGGATGTGGCTCCCAATCAGGCATGTGCCAGTTCATAGCGCATGACGCGGCCTCGATCCCGACACAAATCCCCTTCAATCTCCTAACGACCTGTTAAGCACCTCTGACGGTAGAATCGAACCCCTGGTCTTCGTTCCTAGGTAACAAAGCTGGCGGACTTGCGCATTGTTCGATTCACCCTCGCACCCTTCTCATGATTGACGTCGACGATCGCGAGCACAGCGCCGTCGCGCTGCGACTCATGCCGGCACAAAGCCTGCCCGACGCGGAGTCGCGGCTGCCGACGCGCGGGGAGGCCGTTCTGTTCGCCGGCAAGGCTTGGTGCTTCCGTATCAGGCGCTGGTTCCATAATGGTCTTGGCCGGCGGCCCCAACGGCTCAATCGGCAACCTCATGCTGCGGACACGACGGCGATCGCGCTCTCCCAAAGCCTGCTGTTCCCTAGCGATACGCCGGCGGAGCGCCTGCTGCAGGCGGGCAAGGTGCAAAACCTGCGGGTCGCCGCACGCTATCTCGATGGCCTGATAATTCCGGCCGGCGCGCTTTTCAGCTTCTGGGCGCAGATGCCGCGCCCGAGCCGCCGACTCGGTTTCGTGCGCGGCCGGGAACTGCGCGAGGGCTGCGTGATCGCCAGCGTCGGCGGCGGGCTCTGCCAACTCAGCAATGCGCTCTACGACGCCGCGCTGAAGGCCGGATGCGACATTGTCGAGCGCCATGCCCATTCCCGCCGCATCGAAGGCTCGATGGCCGCCCAAGGGCGCGATGCCACGATCTTCTGGAATTATGTCGATCTGCGCTTCCGGCCGCCGGTCGATTGCCAGCTCCAGGTCGCTCTCGATCGGGATGAACTGAAGGTCACGTTCCGCCGTCTTGGCTCGCCGGCAAAAATCTCCGCGCCGGTTTCGCGCCGGACATCGCCGGCCGGCACCGGCGCCGATCTGCCCGCGGCGAGCTGCGAGACCTGCGGCATGATCACCTGTTTCCGCCATGAATCCGCGGCGAACCGGGCATCGGCCACATCGACGGCTTGGCTGGTCGATGGCTGGTGGCCGGAATTCGACGGCTACCTGCGGGCGAACGCCGCGCCGGCCGACTGGCTATTCACGCCGCTCGATGGCCGGCGCTTCGGCATCGGCCCCTATCGCTGGAGCAGTGACGGCTTTGCCGCCGTGCGCCAGGCGCCATGGCTTGTTCTCAGCCGGTCGTTGCGCAGCCGGCGTCTGGCCGCGCAAGGCGCCGAGCGGCAGAGCGCGCTCTTGCAGATGGATGAAGCGCTGGCACGGCACTACGCCCGGCGCCTGCCGTTTATGGCCACCCATCTGGTGATCAGCCAGGCCTTGCTGCCATTCCTCTGGCGCGATGGCGTTCTCGGCGGCCGCAGCTTTGACGTGTTGATGACCCGGTTGCCGCTGGAAACTCTGCAGACGACGCTCGACCGCGCCGCGCGAGCCTGGCCGATGTCGCCAACCCTGGCGGATTTCCGCGCCGAGCCCGCCTTGCTGACGGCCGAACGCGAAACGCTCGCAGCCGCCCGGCATTGGATCACGCCCCACAGCAAGATCGCCCGTCTGGCCGGCGCCAAGGCCAGGAAACTCGACTGGCAGCTCCCGCCGGTGATCAGGCGGAAGCCGGGCGATGGTGCGGTTCTCTTTCCGGCCAGCACGCTCGGCCGCAAAGGCGCCTATGAACTGCGCGAGGTTGTACGCGATCTCGGTCTCACAGTTGCGCTCGGCGGCGGCATTCTGGAAGACAACGAATTTTGGAATGGTGTGCGCACTGTTCCCGCTGGCAGCGACCCGCTTTCTACCGCAAGACTTGTCGTGCTCCCGGCCTGGATCGAGGATCAGCCGCGACGCCTGCTTCGTGCCGTCGCCGCCGGCATCCCGGTGATAGCCAGCGACGCTTGCGGCCTTGAAGGCGTACCCGGTGTGACGACCGTCCCCGCTGGCGACGTGGCGGCACTGCGCAACGCCGTTGGGAACGCGGTTAGAGGTTAGGCCGCGCTCTTAACTTCATTCGATCTAGACCTCATCGCATAAACCGTTGTCATCCCGGGGCCGCCGCTTCAGCGGCGGAGCCCGGGACCCATGCACACGGAACTCGTCAAATTACCTTGACTGCTGCTTGGTGTTCATGGTTCCCGGACAACCTCGCTGACGCTCGGTTTCCGGGATGACAATTATTGGCTGCGATGTAGGGTGATTGGGTTTTGCAATCGCGCCACCATCATTTTCAGAAGTTCGATCCATATGCCCACCCATCCCTTCACCCCCCTCGTCGACAAGCTCCCTTCCACCGTGCCCTTCGTCGGGCCGGAAGCGCAGGAGCGGGCGCGGGGACGGTTGTTCCGGGCTCGCATCGGCGCCAATGAGAGCGTGTTTGGGCCTTCGCCCGAGGCAATAGCTGCTATGGAGACGGCGGCGGCCGAGGCGTGGAAATATTGCGATCCCGAGAACCATGATCTGAAGCAGGCGCTGGCCGCGCACTACAAGATCGCGCCCGACAACATCGTCGTCGGCGAGGGGATCGACGGGCTGTTCGGCTATGTGATCCGGCTGTTCGTCGAGCCCGGCGTTACGGTGGCGACGTCACTGGGTGCCTACCCCACCTACAACTTCCACGTGAATGGTTTCGGCGGGCGGCTCGTCACCACGCCCTATGTGGACGATCGCGAAGATCCGAACTCATTGCTGGACCTGGCGCAGCGCGAAAGGGCGCGATTGATCTACTTCGCCAACCCCGACAATCCCATGGGGAGCTGGTGGCCTGCGGCTGAAGTGCAGCGCCTAATCGACCGGGTCCCCGAGGGCGCGGTGCTCTGCCTCGACGAGGCCTATGGCGAGTTCGCGCCCGACGGCACCATGCCGCCGCTGGATGTGACAAACCCGCGCGTCCTGCGCTTCCGCACATTTTCAAAAGCCCACGGCATGGCGGGGCTGCGCGTCGGCTATGCCATCGGCGAGGCGTCGCTGATCAAGGCCTTCGACAAGATCCGCAACCATTTCGGCGTCAATCGCATCGCCCAGGCCGGCGCGCTGGCGGCGCTGGCCGATGGCGCGCATCTTGCAAGCGTCGTCAAAAGCGTCGGCGGCGCCCGCGACCGCATTGCCGCCATCGCCCGCGACAACGGCCTTAAGCCGCTACCCTCGGCCGCGAATTTCGTCGCCATCGATTGCGGCCGTGACGGCAACTACGCCCGCACCGTGCTGAAGGAACTGATCGCCAGGGAAATCTTCGTCCGCATGCCCGGCGTGGCGCCGCTGGACCGCTGCATCCGCGTCAGCGCCGGTACCGATGCCGACCTCGCTGCCTTCGCCGAAATATTGCCCCAGGCGCTGAAGGCAGCAGCTCAGTAAGAGCGCCCCTATGCCGTGGGAACCACGTCGAAGGCGATGCTGATCCGCGTTCCGCCGGCGCTGAAGGGCAGCGTGCGATGGAAGAAGTAGGAGGGAAAGAGCAGCATCAGCCCTTCCTCGGGCTGAATCAGGCGGAGTTCCGGCTTCGCGGTGAAGCGGTAGTCCGGCAGCGGCTCGCCGAATTCGATCCATCCCGCCTGCTCCGTATCCGAAGCCGCCATGTCCGGCGGCACGCTGGCGTAATAGACGCCGCTGAGCCAGGCCTGCGGATGAATGTGCGGCGCCTGGTAGCCCTGCCCCTCCATGACGACTGCCCAGGCGGACAAGCGCCAGCGGGCCGGCCGCTGGGCGGCGAATGGATGGGCCGGATCGATGGGCACGTCCTGCATATACCGGCGAACTTCCGCTGCCACGGCGCTGGCGAAAGCGGGCACCGGGCCGCCGGGCTTGAGCATGAGTTCACCGGTATGCCGGCCGCTCTTGGTCGCGTGGTTGCGCGGCTCGAAAACCAATGTCGGATGCGTCAAGGCATACTGCGAGATCGCCTTGTTGAATTCGGGAATGTCGTCGAAACCCGGCGGCGGCGGGATGCGGATCGGCTTCATCAGCCGATCGAAATCCACCAGCGCCCGGGCGGCGGCAGTGTCGCCGTTTTCCAGCAGCATCGCCGCCTTGAAGGCGATGACGGCGGTGTCGCCGGGCCGTTGCCGCAGGCCGTCGTCGCAAGCCGCCAGCGCGCCCGCCGCATCGCCTTTGGCCCACAATGCCTTCGCCAGATTGCCATGCACCCCCGCCGTATCGGTCTTCCGCAGCAGGAGCTGCCGGTAGCAATCGATCGCCTCGTCGAAGCGTCCCAGGGCATAGAAGACGCCGCCGAGCTGAAAGCGCGGCTTGGGATCCGCCGGGTCGATCTCGCCGGCCCGCGAAAACGCCGACTCGGCTTCAAGCAGATTTCCCCGCCCCTGCTGCAACAAGCCGCGATTGAACAGGGCGATGAACTCGCTCTTGTCCCCGGCGGGAACGCGGTCATAGACGGCAATCGCATCGTCGTCCCGTCCCAGTTTCTGCAGGGCGAGCGCCAACGGCACCATGGCTGCCGTAAGCTGCGGGTTCAGGTCGAGGGCGCGCCTGTAGGCAATGGCGGCCTCATCGGGCTTGCCCGCCATGTCGGCGATCTGGCCGAGATTGTAGAAGGCGGCGACGTTGCGGGGATCGATCGCGAGGCACTGGTCGCAGGCGGCCCTGGCGTCTTCCACCTGTCCATTGCGGAGCAGCAGCACCACCAGGCTGTTCAGGGCTGGCGCCGCGTCCGGACGCATGCGAAGTGCGTCCCGCAATAGCTTGATGGCACCCCAGGGATCGCCGCGCTGCGCCATCGCTTGCGCGCACAGCACCTTCGCCGGAATGTTGTCAGGCGCGGTGGCCAGGATCTCGCCGCAGGCGCGCTCGGTATCGGCAAAGCGCCCCGCCCGATAGAGCGCCACGGCAGCCTGCAATCCAGCCGCGGCGGGCGTCGGTGTGTTCTGCCTATCCATTCTTGTCCAGCTAGCGATTGCCGCGAATCCGCACCGGTCATTGCCGGACGCGTCTGCCGAACTATAACCGGCATCCGGGCAATCTTCATCTGCAAAGCGCCCGCGCGGCTGGCCGCGTGCCGGACGTGATTTCCTGCACTATCCAGACACCTACGCCTATGCTGTGATACGCCTCACGATCGAGGGAAGCCCCGCATGCAGAAGGCCGATACCGCTTCAAAGGCCCAACGCCGTCTCGCGGCGATCCTCAGTGCCGACGTGGCAGGCTATGCGCGCCTGATGAATGCCGATGAAGGCGGCACGCTAAACCTGCTGAGCGCGCACCGGGACATCACGGACCGGCTCATCGCCGGCTTGGGTGGCCGGATCGCCAACACCGCCGGCGACAGCATTCTCGCCGAATTCCCCAGCGCGGTAGATGCCCTGCAATGCGCCCTCGATATCCTCGAACGGGTCGGCGCGGTAAACAGGGAGATTCCGGAAGCGCACCGGGTCATCTTCCGGATCGGCCTGCATGTCGGCGAAGTCATGGTCCGCGACGGCGACCTGTTCGGCGACGGCGTCAACATCGCGGCCCGCCTGCAAGGCCTGGCGCAGCCTGGCTCGGTGTGCCTGTCGGATGCGGCCCATCAGTTTGTGCACCGGGCCTTGCCGATGAACTTCGAGGATCTGGGGCCGCAGCAGGTCAAGAACATAGACCAAGTGGTCCGAGCGTATCTGGCGCGGCCGGCCGATGCCCCACCGTCGCCGGTGCTGCCGCCGGTGCATCGCCGGGCGATGGCGCATCTCTCGCGGCGCTTCAACGATCTCTGCAGCAACGCAGCGAACATCGTTACCAGCCGGGAAGGTTTGGAGCCCATAGAATTTGCCACCCTGGCCTCCGTGCACGACGCTCCCGGCAACGATTCCCTGCGTCTGGCCGAGCGGATCGGCGTGCCGACCGCCAAGGCGCTACGCTATCTCAAGCGCCTTGAGAATCGAGACCTGATTCAGCGTAAAACGGCCGGGAGAGCAAATGGGCTGGGCACCTACGAGATAACGCCGCAAGGCACGAAGCTGCTTCTGTGCGTAAGGCCGGAAATTTTCGAGGCGATGGAGCGGGTGACTGCCTCCCTGTCAAACGACGAACAGAAAATGCTCCGGGAACTGCTGGTGCGCGTCATCGAGGCGAATGAGGCGAAGGAGAAGGCTTGAACCGCCCTATCCCTTGCGCGGGTCGCTGGTGCGCTTCTCGATCCTGAAACGCGACAGCGCATCGTCGACCGTAGCCCAGGCGCGGCGCTGCCATTCGGCCTTGGCGTCCTCATAGGTCTTGAACGGGCCGTGCCATTGCTCGGTACCCGCGGCGGGCTCGGTGAAATGGGTGTCCTTGTAGGCGCCGCCGACCACCCAGAACCAGGGCTCCGCCTGCTCGTCCTCTTCCTCGATGCGAAAGCGGGCATGGGCGTCATCCACCGTGGCCCAGGCGCGGCGCTGCCATTCCGCCTTGGCCTGGTCGTGGCTGGCGAAGGGACCTGCCCGCTTTTCCGCGCCGCCGCCCTGCATCTTGGTAAACGAGGTGTCGGTATAGATGCCGCCGACGACCCAATAGCGCGCCATCGATCTTCCCCTTAACGCCGCCGCTGCGGCCGGACTTTAACGCCTGGCGAGTCCGATGCAAGGCGCCGCTTGACGGCGGGCTTGCGATCCTATCAATAGGCCGCCCGGACAGGGAGGATGGCGTGAGCGTGCATAACGGAAAAGCGGGAAACGGCAATGGCCGCAGCCAAGCCACGCCCGCGGACTTCAAGGTCATTTATGACGGTTTTCAGGCGCCGGTTTCCCGCTTCGATTGCGGCCGGAAATGCGCGCCCTTGAACGGCGGCGAACCGGTCTGCTGCTCGACCCAGAACGCCGTGCCTCTGGTGATGAAGGCCGAGTTCGAGCTGCTGAAGACCCGCAGCGAACTCTGGCACAAGTTCAAGCCCTATGACGCCATCACCCGCAAGATCGTCCGCGAGCTGCATCACAGCTGCGCCGCCATCGAATGCAAGGGTGTCGCCCATTGCGAGCGCGACAACCGCAGCATGGCCTGCCGCGCCTTCCCCTTCTATCCCTACATCACCCGCGAGGGAGAATTCGCCGGCCTGGCCTACTACTGGTCGTTCGAGGACACCTGCTGGGTGATCTCCAACCTGTCGGTGGTCGACAAGGGTTTCGTCGACGAGTTCGTGCGGGTGCATGAGTATCTGATGAAGGTGGACACCGACGAGCTGGAGAATTTCACCGCCTTCTCCGCCAACATGCGCCGGGTCTTCTCCCGCCGCCGCCGGTCCATCCCGGTGATCGGCCGCGACGGCAAATTCTACAAGGTGCTGCCGAAGAGCGGCCGCCTCGTGGCCACCGATCCCCGGAAATTCCCCAAGCACGGACCCTACAAGACCGAGAAATCCTACCGGCAGGCGGTGCGCGCGGCCGAGCACGGCACCGTCGAATTCACGGCGGAGCTCAGCCTCTAGCCCTGTCGGCGACGAAGGGCTGTTTGTAGAGGAAAGTTCCCAGCAGCACCCAGCGGCGAGAATTCGCCTCCCTTGCATCCCGCTTGGCCACCAGCGGCGTCGTGTAATGCCAGAACGGCAACCGATAGGCGGTGAGGCCGCCGGCGGTCGCCACATCCACCACTTCGCTGAAATGCCCCCGCCTGGCATAGACCAGCCATTGCTGGGCCACGCCGCGGCCGGCCAGCGTGATGTGCATATCCAGATAGCCGCGGCTGGCGGCGGCCTCCTCGGGATGGTGATCGTTGTGCGGCCCGGCATAATCGCCCGGTCCGTAGCACAGCGCCTGTATGCCCCAGCGCGGCCGGAGCTCGCGCCCCGCCAGGGCCGCCGCGAAGGCGCCGAAACTCTCGGACCGCAGCATGGCGACCAGGCCCGCCGCCTCTGCCGCCTTGTAGGCCCGGGCGCGCCGCCGGTCGAGATAGGCGGTCTTCACCCGCGCAGTCTTCGGCAGCATCTCGCTGTAGTTCCCGGCCATCTCCCACATCGCTTCCGGCGGGATCGGCCGGTCGATGGGGCTGAGGCTGTCATAGAGCATCCGATTCAGAAGCCCGGCGGCGGCGCGGGCCATCTGCGGCTTGATCAGCCCAGCCGTCGCAATGAAGCGGCGCCGCGGATCGGCCAGCGCACCGCAGAGGGGCGAACTCCGCGCCAGAACTCGGCGGCCCTCGCGGCTCAGCAGATCTTCGAACTCAGGTGGAAATCGGCGCATTGGCCGGGGGCGGCCGCAGCCACTTGTTCCGTTTCAGCAGGAAAATAATGGCGCCCAAGGGAACTCCCACTTTGAGGATTAGCGGTGAAACCGGACTTAACTTGGCAAATCCGGCAGCCAGCAATGAGGCATTGAGAAGCTTGAAACCGATCTCCCCGGTCGTCCAGTTCAACTGAAGCTCCGTAACGCCGACGAGGATGAAGATGATCCACAGCCACTTGCGACGCGGCATGGGCGTCCGTATGCACTGCACAATCGCGAACAGGATGAAGATCGGATTGAAGATCGCCAAGGCGAACATGACGAAATGTTGAGGGCCTTTGCCGGCAAATGTGACGCTGTTCGCTTCCGTCCAGGCCTGATCACCCCTGTACAAGTGCAGACCTACGACCGCCAGTTCGTCGCCGCGCCTGTCCAGAACCATCTCCGCAAGAATCCAGAACTCGTCGAAGCGATACTGATAGTACATGTTGATCCGGCGAGCGCCGTCGACTTCAAAAATGCCGTAGTAGGCGATTTGTATGTCCTTTGGTGCTGTCGCCGGAAGCAGCGCCGCCATTTCATCCAAGGTTGTCCGGCCGGCAGCGGCGAATAGCTCCGGTGACATCATCGCTTCGACGGCGGCAAAGTCCTTGGCCGCCAGTAGAGCGACATGACGCTTGGCAAATTCATCCTCGTCCGTCGGTACAGCCGCGGCGATTAGCGCCAGCGGATCGCAGGCGGCGAGCAGAATCAGGACAGGAAAGATGAGCGCGAGCCTTTTCAGCATTTGCGCCTGTGCCGAGCAGAGCCTTCGAACCACCGAGGCAGACAAACCTGCCGCTACACTAAGTGTTCCGCTTGGCGATGTCATACCATTCGCGCTGGTCGCGGATGAAGGCCTTGCCCGCCTTGTCCAGGGAACGGATCACATCCTGGAAATAGCGTCTCGCCTGGCCATGCTCACCCTGCTTCTGCAGAAACATCCCGTAGCGTACCCGCGCCTCCGCACCCGGAAAGTAGTTGGCGACCGCAGCGTACTCACCGTTCGCCTCGTCGTTGCGCCCTTCCGCTTCGAGGCTGCGGGCATAGAGCAAATGGCCGTCCGCATTCTCGAACTTCGGATTCTTCGCCTTGAGGTGATCCAGCGTCACGATCGTTGCCTGGGACTGGCCGCAAGCAAACTGCGCTTGGGCCAGTGTCATCAGGAACATTGGATCGTCGCTATAGAGACCGGTCGCCGCCGACAGCAGGAGCGGCAGCGCCTTTGCCGGCTCGTTGCGGCGCAGATATTCCTCGGCCACAGCATGCTTGTTCTGTGCGGTGTCGACTGTGTCGAGATTATCCATTAGCGCCCGCAGCCGCCGGTCGGGATCGATGATATCCCGTGCCTTCTCGCCCGCCGCGACGGCCTTTCGGCTGCGCATCAGATCCGGCGCCATCTCGGCAATCGTGTAGATGAGACAGCCGAGCGCCGAACCGATGATGAGCAGCCAGAGCCAGTTGCGATTGCGGCCAGTCTTCACCGCATGCAGGCAGCAGATCACCTGCCAGACCATCACCAAGCCGCCAACCATATAGGGCATGGTCAAGATTCCCCTGAATAAGACGCCGGTGTCCGGCGGCTGCCCCAGCCAGCCAGACCGCGCCCAGCATCCAATAGCGCCGCCAAAGAATCGTTAAGCCGTGACAGCGGTCACGAAGCTGTCCGGGGTTAATGGTCATCCGCCTGTAACTATATGAAATATCGCAATTTAAGACCTTCCGGCGGCGCGCCGATCTGTGCGCCCGGTCACTCCCGCCGGCCGGGTTCGATCCTAGATTTCCTCTCATCAGCCGGCCGCAAAGCTCCGGCCAAGGTTTCAACAGGAGGTTGAGGTCATGTCTCGCAACGTCTGGATTTCCTGCGCCGCATTTGCCTTGGCTGCCGGCCTGACCGCCGCGCCGGCGATCGCCCGGGATTTCGTCGAGTTCCCGGAGAACCTGGGCGCCGGGCAGTTCGTGTCCAACTGCAAAAGCCAGGGCGGCAATGCCAGCATCGTCAGCGCCAGCTCCGACGGCGGCAAGGCGATCAACTGCAGCAAGACCAACGGCACCAACGTGACCTGCGCCTTCGACGACATCGGCACGGTCTGCGTCGGCAGCACCGGCGGCAGCAACGGCGGCCGTCCGCAGTAACCCCAAGATTTCCGCCACCGGCCCGACGGGGCCGGCGGCACTGCCGGATCGCAAGATCCGAGTCTCGTGTATCGTTCCCCCTACTTCCAAATCACGCGGGGTGGAGCCGGCGAACCCGGTTCCACCCCGTCCCCTTTTCGTGCGGCCCTGTTGCCTTGACGCGGCGGCGGAGATGCGGCCTGTCTAGGCCGGTCCGCCGAATCGATCTGGTAGCCGCATGCCCTATTCCTCGCTGCGCGATTTCATCGACCGTCTGGAACGGGAGAAACGCTTGGTGCGCGTGAGCGCGCCCGTGTCGCCTTATCTGGAGATGACGGAGATCCAGACGCGCCTGCTGGCCGAAGGCGGGCCGGCGGTCCTGTTCGAGAATGTCGTGGGGCAAGACGGCCGCCGCTACGACATGCCCATGCTGGTCAATCTGTTCGGCACGGTCGAGCGCGTCGCCTGGGGCATGGACCGCGAGCCCGGCCAACTGCGCGAGCTCGGCGAGACGCTCGCCTTCCTGAAGCAGCCGGAGCCGCCGGGCGGCTGGCGCGAGGCGCTGGAGATGCTGCCCCTGGTCAAGACCGTCATGGCGATGAAGCCGAAGACCGTGGGCGGCGCGCCCTGCCAGGAGGTGGTGCTGCAGGGCGACGACATCGATCTCGGCCGGCTGCCGATCCAGACCTGCTGGCCGGGCGAGCCGGCGCCGCTGATCACCTGGCCGCTGATCGTCACCAAGGGACCGGGAAAACGCAAAGAGGACGACTTCAATCTCGGCATCTACCGCATGCAGGTGACCGGCAAGAACCAGACGCTGATGCGCTGGCTCAAGCATCGCGGCGGCGCCCAGCATCACGCGCGCTGGAAGAAGGAGCGGCCGGAGCCCTTCCCGGTCGCCGCCGTCATCGGCGCCGATCCCGGCGTCATCCTCGCCGCCGTGACGCCGGTGCCGGACACGCTGTCGGAATATCAGTTCGCCGGCCTGCTGCGCGGCCGCAAGGTGGAGCTGGTGGATTGCAAGACCGTGCCGCTGAAAGTGCCGGCGGAGGCGGAGATCGTGCTGGAAGGCCATGTGTCGCTGGAGGATTACCGCGACGAAGGCCCTTATGGCGACCACACCGGCTACTACAATTCCGTCGAGCAGTTCCCGGTCTTCACCATCAGCGCCATCACCATGCGGCGTCAGCCGATCTATCTCTCCACCTTCACCGGCCGGCCGCCGGACGAGCCCAGCATCCTGGGCGAAGCGCTGAACGACGTGTTCGTGCCGCTGCTGACCCAGCAATTCCCGGAGATCGTCGATTTCTGGCTGCCGCCGGAAGGCTGCTCCTACCGCATCGCCGTGGTCAGCATGAAGAAGGCCTATGCCGGCCACGCCAAGCGCGTGATGTTCGGCGTCTGGTCGTTCCTGCGCCAATTCATGTACACGAAATGGGTGATCGTCGTTGACGACGACATCGACGCCCGCAACTGGAAGGACGTGATGTGGGCGATCTCCACGCGCATGGATCCGGCGCGCGACATCACCATCGTCGAGAACACGCCGATCGACTATCTGGACTTCGCCTCGCCCGAGAGCGGCCTCGGCTCCAAGATCGGCCTCGACGCCACCAACAAGCTGCCGCCGGAGACGAAGCGCGAGTGGGGCAGGAAGATTGCGATGAGCGAGGATGTGGTGGAACTCGTCACGAAGAAATGGCGTGAGTATGGGTTGCCGGGGAGTGGACGGAAAATCTGGAAATAGGATACAACCTCTGCGTGGCCCACAGCGATAGCGCTTCACCAGGTTGAAAATGTCGGACGCTTCCGGAACTCGCCGCGAACTCGAGCGCGAAATGGGCCATAGCGAAAAGCTGCTCTGGTCCGGCCGCCCGGTGCAAGGTCTCAAGCTGCAGCGCGGCGATTTGTATACCATTCCCTTTTCGCTGCTATGGGCCGGCTTCGCTGTTTTCTGGACGGCCAGCGTCTATCGATCCGGCGCGCCCCCGTTCTTTGCCCTCTTTGGCGCGGTCTTCGTACTGGCTGGACTCTATCTCGTTGCTGGCCGCTTCTTCTACGATGCCTGGCAACGCGCCCGAACCTCCTATGGGCTGTCGAACAAGCGTGTACTCATCCTTCATAAGTCAGGGAACCGGCAAATCACATCGCTGGACCTGGCTTCACTCGACGAGATCAACTTCACGGAAAGCACCGGCGGCGGCGGCTCGCTGCAATTTGGCCGGGACAGCCTCTATGGCTCGAAAATGCTAGGTACCAGCTGGCCCGGAACGAGCCGGCACATGGCGCCCCGCTTCGAACTCGCAGACGACGCCCGCCGTGTCTATGACCTGATTCTTCAGGGCGAAATCGGACGGAAGCTGATCGTCTGCAGGCGACTACGCCGCCTCCGACACCGCCGGCACCCTTGCCGGCTCCCGCTTCAAGTTCGTGTCCGCATAGAACGCCGCCTCGTGCCGGCCGCGCTTGATGTCCTCGACGAAGGTCAGCAGGTGAACGGCGACGATGCCGATATGCACCACGTCCTCGATGCGGCCCTGGCGCAATAGCGGGCCGCAGAGTTTCCAGAACTCGTTGCGCCATTCCGCCGTGACGCCCGCATGCCACAGGGTCCGGCCGATGATCTGGACACCGTGGCTGATGACGGCCCAACTCGGCTTCGGCCGCTTGTTGATCCGGTTTCGGAACGTAGTCTTGGTCTGGTGTTCGAAGCGCTTCAGCAGCGCCTGCGGCGTATAGGCATTGGTGATCGTGTCGTACCACATGGCCATGACGTCGTCATAAGGCATGAGGAAGTCCACGTTCGAAGCGCGGCGCGCCGCGACGGCTTCCGGCAGCAGCCGCCCATCGCGCTTCAGCCGGTCGAACAGCGGCGTCTTCGGCAGGGCGTAGAGCAGATTGATGGTCAGCAGCGGAATGTTCGACGCCTCGATGAATTTCAGGATGTTGCGGCCGGTCTGCGGCGTATCCGTGTCCAGACCCATGATGATGCCGGACACCACCTCCATGCCGAAGCTGTTCAGGATATCCACGCCCTCGAGGATCGGCAGGCGCAGGTTCTGCTTCTTGTCCATCTGGGCCAACGCCTCGGTCTCCGGCGTCTCGATGCCGACGAAGACGGTGTGGAAGTTGGCCTCGCGCATCATGCCCAGCAGGTCCGGCATCTGCGCCATGTTCATGGTCGCCTCGCAGGCGAAGCGGATCGGATAGCCCCTGTCCTTCTGCCAGCGGATCAGGTGGGGCAGCAGGTCGTGGGCGGCCTTCTTGTTGCCGACGAAATTGTCGTCGACGAAGTACACGGCCCCCTTGGCGCCGTTGGCGACAATGGCATCCAGCTCCCGGCAGATTTGCTGCGGCGTCTTCAGCCGGGGATTGCGGCCGTAGAGGGCGGGGATGTCGCAGAACTCGCAGCGGTAGGGACAGCCGGAAGAGAACTGCACCGAACCGAGGAAGTATTTGCTCACATCGACCTGGTCGTAGGCCGGTTCCGGAAAGGCATCGAGGGCGACGCGGTCTTCCGTGCGGAAGACGATCTGGCTCGGCGGGCGCGCCGGCTGATCGTCGATATAGGCGAGGATGGCGTCGGTGGCATCGCCCAGCTCGCCCAGATGCAGCAGATCCACGTCGGGATAATATTCCGGACAGGCGGAGACCGACGGACCGCCCAGCACCGTCAGCTTGCCGGCGCGATGGGCGCGGCGGTTGATCCCGTCGATGAACGGCCGCTGCACATGCATGCCGCTGATGAACACCGCATCGGCCCAGGCGAAATCGGCGGCGCTTGCCGGGCCCATATTCTCGTCGATGAAGCGCACGTCCCATTCCGCCGGCATATAGGCAGCAATCAGGAGGAGGCCTTGGGGCGGCATGAAGCCGCGCACACCGGGCATCAGCTTATAGGCATGCTGGAAAGTGCCGAAGGACGGCGCGTATTCGGGAAAGACACAGAGGATATTGCGGCGATGGCGGGCGCGGTAGCGGCTACGGCCGCTCGCAGCGGCCATGGGAGACTCCGGCATGACGTTCATCGGCAAAACCCGTCTGCAGACCTATACATATCAGCAACATAGTAGGAGGGCTGAATCCCCGCTACGGATAAATGCCGCTCCCCGGCAGAGGTTCCCGCAAAATGCCACAAGACTGTCTAAAGTTTCAGGATTGGTACAAACAGCGAATCCCCGATTGACGACGTCGGAGCCACTCCCTACCTTGGCCGCCATGGATCGCTGCATCACGAAACGGGCCGCGCTGCGACTTTAGCGCCCGGCGTCCCAGGGGACGCCGGGAGTTGCGTCGTTTCGCCGAACCCGAATCGTGGTGTCCCAAATGCCCGCATGTCGCTATCCATCTTCTGAACATTCAATCCTAACCCACTGCGCGCCATTCCCGGCCGCGCCGTTGGCTTGTCTCGCCCTGCTGCGACTTAGGAGCGGCCGCCTGCTCTGACCGGCGGCCTCCACGCTACGCCCCTAATCGACAATGATGCGCCCGATCGCGGCGGCCCCAGCAGGAGACAGACCATGACCACCATGCCGATCCAAAAGTACCGCGCCTTTCCGCCGATCGAATTGCCGGACCGACGCTGGCCGTCGCAGGTGATCGACAAGGCGCCGATCTGGTGCAGCGTCGATCTGCGCGACGGCAACCAGGCGCTGATCGAGCCCATGGGCGCCGACCGCAAGCACCGCATGTTCCAGCTGCTGCTGAAGATGGGCTTCAAGGAAATCGAGGTGGGCTTCCCCTCTGCCTCGCAGACCGATTTCGATTTCGTGCGCGAGATCATCGAGCGGGACATGATCCCCGCCGATGTCACCATCCAGGTGCTGACCCAGGCGCGGGAAGACCTGATCCGCCGCAGCTTCGATGCAATCCGCGGCGCCAAGCGCGCGATCATGCATGTCTATAACTCCACCTCGACCTTGCAGCGCCGCGTGGTATTCGGCCTCGACCGGCCCGGCATCACCGCCATCGCCGTCAACGGGACCAGGCTGATCAAGGAACTGGTGCCGACGGTGCCGGAAACCGAGGTGATCCTGCAATATTCGCCGGAGAGCTTCACCGGCACCGAGCTGGACTATGCCGTGGAGATCTGCGAGGCGGTGATGGAGGCCTGGGGGCCGACCCCTGACAGCAGGATGATCTTCAATCTGCCGGCCACGGTGGAGATGGCGACGCCCAACATCTTCGCCGACCAGATCGAGTGGTTCGGCCGCAAGATCAAGAACCGCGATTGCTTCATCCTGAGCATCCACCCCCATAACGACCGGGGCACCGGCGTTGCCGCCGCCGAGCTGGCGATGATGGCCGGCGCCGAGCGGGTCGAAGGCACGCTGCTGGGCAATGGCGAGCGCACCGGCAATGTGGACGTGGTCAATCTGGCGCTGAACATGCTGACCCAGGGTGTCGATCCCGGACTGGAGATCCACGACATCGGCGAGGTCATCCAGACCTATGAACATTGCAACCAGCTGCCCGTGCATCCCCGCCATCCCTATGCAGGCGAGCTGGTGTTCACCGCCTTCTCCGGGTCCCATCAGGATGCCATCAAGAAAGGCCTGACGGCCCAGGCGCAGAGCAACAGCGGCCAGTGGGACGTGCCCTACCTGCCCATCGATCCGAGCGATCTCGGCCGCAGCTACGAGGCTGTCATCCGCATCAACAGCCAGTCGGGCAAGGGCGGCGTATCCTATATCCTCGAGCAGGGCCATGGGCTGCGCCTGCCGCGGCGCCTGCAGATCGAATTCAGCCAAGTGATTCAGCGCCGCGCCGACGAAACCGGCAAGGAGCTGCAGCCGGGCGATATCTGGCGCAGCTTCGAGCGGGAATATCTGCCGGGCAACGGCCGCTTCGGCTTCGTCAGCCACCAGACCCTGCCCGAAAGCGGCGCCAAGGGATCGCGGCTGATGACGGCGGAGATCACCGACCTGGGAAAGAAGCGAACCGTCGAAGGCAAGGGCAACGGGCCGATCGACGCCTTCGTCGACGCGCTCCGCGAGCTCAGCGGCAAGGATCTCAAGCTGATCGACTATAGCGAGCACGCCATGGGCGGCGGCGCCGACGCCAGTGCGGCGGCCTATGTGGAGATGCGCATCGACGGCGAGAAGCCCCTGTTCGGCGTCGGCATCGACGGCAACATCGTCAGCGCGTCATTGCAGGCCGTGGTGAGCGCGGTCAACCGGGCGCTCAAGCAGCACAGGGCGTAGGTCGGCAGATGAGGATCGCTTAGGGGCGACTGCGGGCAGATCCTCAACAGTCCCCTCGCCCTCGAACGAGGGAGAGGGGGCGCAGCGTTCGCGTCCAGCGAATGCTGCGCGGGTGAGGGTGAGGCGCAGGGGCGGCGCGGAGCTAATTTGAGCGATGAAGAATGGCGCGCTGCACGCCGGCAGCCTCCCGGCGGCGATACCGGCGCCTGTGGCAACATCGGCGCCACCCCCTCACCGCAACATCCGCTGAACGCGGATGTTGCTGTCTCTCCCCACTTCGTGGGGCGAGGCGTCAACCTTTCCGACAATCCGTTATACCCTGGGGTTGCTGGTCGCGGCCGGTGGAGTTCGTCGGCGAATCCACCTATCCTGCTGATATCGATCACCACCGATGTACCCGCGAATGAACGCCGCCGACACCTCCTCCGATGTATCCACGCCGCCGCGGCCGGAGTTCCTCAAGCTGGGCGAGCTCTATGCCCAGGAAATCGGGCCGTGGCTGGAGAGCCAGGAGGGGCGGCGGCGGAAGGCGCAGCTGCTGCGCCTGATCATCATGGGCGGCGGCTTCGCCGGACTGGCGCTGTTTGTTTATCTTGTCGCCACCCGCGACTGGGGCGAGGGCTGGTTCGTCGCGGCGTTCTTCGCGGCTTTTGCCATCTTCATCGCCGGCAATGTCCCGCTGATGAGACTTGCCGCCGATGTGAAGAACGAAGTCATGGCCAAGCTCGCGGCGCATTTCGGCTTCACCTACGAGCCGAAGCCCGTCCCCTCTGATATCGAGCTGTTCAACGATCTGGGCCTCCTGCCCTATCATAGCAACGCCAGCTTCGAGGATGGTCTCAGCGGCGAGATCAAGGGCGTGCCGTTCAAGATGGCGGAGGCGCATCTGACGAAGCGCACGGGCAGCGGCAAGAAGCGCAAGACTGTCACGGTGTTCCGCGGCCTGCTGCTGTCCTTCCCTTCCGGCCGGCCGGCCGGAGAGCGAGCGGCGCTCTGCTCCACCGATGCGGAGGTCGAGCTCAATGAAGACGAGCTTCCGGCTGCCGGCCTTGGCGATCCGGGTTTCGATGCCGCCTTCGAGGTCCGCGCCGCCGATCGGGAAACCGCGCGCCGCCTGTTCGATTCGCGCGCAAGGCAGGCCGTGCAAAAACTGGCGGCGCGGGACGATGACGGCGACCTGCGCGTCGGCTTCATCGACGGCGATCTGATCATGGCCATCGCCCGCGGCGACAACAGCTTCGAGGTGACCAAGCTCGGCCAGCGCCTCGCCGACCCGGCGCGGGTCCAGGCCATGGTTGAGCAATTCGCAATTCTGTTCGATGTTGTGGACGAGTTCGGCCTGCAGCCGCCGGCCACCGGGGAGAAACCCGCCGATGCCTGACACTGGGCATACCCATGTCCGCGACCTGAAGCCTTACCGCGACGTCGACGCCGCGCTGAAGGCCATCGGCGAGATCTATGCAGAAATCGCGGCAATGCGTACGCGACCGCTTCGAGAAATTCCTCTCCGGCGCCCATGACGGCGAGCCGGCAACGGACGGCTGCTACCCCTATCTCGGCGTCACCGTCGGCATCAACGATCTGCTGGCGGATGGGCGGCCGTCCTATGGCAGCCTGCCCTATGCCGGCACCTACGGCACCACCCTCACCCGCCCGGATCTGTTCGCCGACTACTACCGGGAGCAGATCGAGCTCCTGCTGAAATACCACGCGGTGCCCGTGCAGATCGGCGTGAGCGACCGGCGCATGCCCTTGCCCTTCGTCATCGAACAGGCCACCTCGCGGCTGACGCCCGATCTGCTGCCGCGCCTGGAAGCGGTGTTTGCCATGCCGAACTTGAGCTCGATCGACGATCAGGTAGCGAACGGCACCTTCATGCCCGTCGGCGGCGAGCCGCTGCCGCTGGCGTTGTTCAGCGCCGAGCGTGTCGACTTCGCCCTGCAGCGGCTATACCACTACACCGGCACCGATGCCGAGCATTTCCAGCGCTTCGTGCTGTTCACCAACTATCAGCGCTACGTCAACGAATTCGTCGCCTTCGGCAAGGCGCAGATGCGCGACGGCGGCGAGTACGAGATGTTCGTGCAGCCGGGCAATGTAATCATTCCCAACGCCAAGCAGAGTGACAAGACAGCGAGCGGCACGCTGCCGGCCCATCTGCCGCAGATGCCGGCCTATCACCTGACGCGGCCGGACCGGCTCGGCATCACCATGGTCAATATCGGCGTCGGCCCGTCCAACGCCAAGACCATCACCGATCACCTGGCCGTGCTGCGGCCCCATTGCTGGCTGATGATCGGCCATTGCGGCGGGCTGAGGCGCTCGCAGAAGCTGGGCGACTATGCGCTGGCCCACGCCTATATCCGCGAGGACCATGTGCTGGATCAGGACCTGCCCTTATGGGTGCCGGTGCCGCCGATCGCCGAGATCCAGGTGGCGCTGCAGGAGGCGGTGGCGCGCATCACCGGCCTGCGCGGCCAGGACCTGAAGACCCGCATGCGCACGGGCACCGTGGCCACCACGGCCAACCGCAATTGGGAGCTGCGCTACAACGAGCTCTATCGGCGCTTCAGCCAGTCCCGCGCCATCGCCATCGATATGGAGAGCGCCACCATCGCCGCCAACGGCTTCCGGCTACGCGTCCCCTACGGCACGCTGCTCTGCGTCTCCGACAAGCCGCTCCATGGCGAGATCAAGCTGTCGTCGATGGCCAACGCCTTCTACCGCAAGAGCGTGCAGCAGCATCTGCAGATCGGCATCGAGGCCATCAACATCCTGCGCGGCCAGGGCGTCGAGCAGCTCCACTCCCGCAAACTGCGCAGCTTCGACGAGCCGGGGTTCAGGTAGAGCGGGCTGACGTGGCCGCCGCGACCTCTAGCGGATACTCTCCCAATTGATTGTCCGGGGCCGCTGCGATCATCGGCAGGCTGCGCCGTCGACATTTCCGCAGTCATGGATGCCGCGGTCCGGAGATCCCGGGCCGGCCAACACAGCAAATTTTCTTGATGCCCGGGAATACTCCCGACGGATCAAAAAGGCGTCCCGTGAGTTAGTAACACAAGCTTGCCACATCTGTTGCGAGCAGATTTGCCATTTCATGTGCAGAAGCACGTGCAATGGGCTGTTTCGTTAGAACGCGTGCGGGGTTTGGTGCTGGGAACTGAAGGTCGGAGGCGTGTTTGACGATCAGCGCTCAGGTAATTGACACCAGCATAGACCCCCTCAGCGAGCGACGGCGCAAACGCCAAGGCTTTCTGCGGATCGGCTTTCCCATCGCCGGAGTCGTCTTGTTGATTGCGGCGATCCTCGGCATCGCTCTCTATTCCGAGCGGGCCAATCGCCGCGACGCGCTGTCGTTGTCGCAGGAACTATTGACGGCGCTCGACGACCGCATCGCCCATGCGGTGTCGACCTACCTCGATCCGGCGGCGCGCGCCGTGGCAGTGGCGCGCGACGTCGTCGCGGGAGGCTCGATCATAAATCGCCTCCCGGAGATTGAATCCGTGGGCAGCAGCCTGCTGCGGGAAACACCGCAGCTCGCCATTCTCAGCTTCGCCGATGAGGACGGCAACTACATCATGGTCCGGACCGGCGAGGCCGGTGGAACCGACATCAAGGTCATCGCGAATGACCCCGGACCGCGGCGCGTCACCTGGATTCACCGCAATGCCGATGGCGTTGAGACCGGCCGGAACGAGGATCCGGCCGATGAATTCGATCCGCGCAGCCGGCCCTGGTTCACCGGCGCCGCTGAAGGCGACGGCATGTTCTGGACCGGGGTCTACATCTTCTTCACCGATCAGAAGCCTGGCTTGACCGCTGCAACCCGGTTTCGGGCTCCGGACGGCCGGCTGCAGGTCGTCGGCGCCGACATCACGCTGGAGGATCTCTCACAATTCCTGGCCTCGATCGAAATCGGCGCCACCGGAAGAGCAATCATCATGGACGGATCCGGCAAAGCCATCGCAACGCCGAAAGGCAGCGACGTGGTGCGCAAAGATGCGGCCGGAGAACTCCTCACGGCCCATATCCATGAGCTTGGCGACCCCGCCTTGACGGCGGCTTATGACCGCTTTCGCGTCGACGGCCATGGCCGGCGCGTGGTCGACGTAGGGACCCGGCGGTACATCACAGCCGCGACGCCTCTGCCCAGTGCCGGCCGCGACTGGTCCGTGCTTGTGGTCGTGCCGGAAGACGAGCTGGTCGGCTTCGTGGCCAGCAACAACCGGGATGCGATGCTGATGTCGGCGGCCGTCATCGGGATCGCCATGCTGCTGGCCGTGCTGCTCGTGCATCAGGGCTTGCGCGCCGACAAGACGGTGCGGCTGCTGCGCGACCGCCAGCGCGCCATCGACCGGCAGAGCGAAGCATTCGCCACGCTTGCCGCTGATGCCGAGCTTTTCGATTCTTCGCGGCATGAACCGCCGCGGGCGCTGACCGAGACGCTGGCTGATGTCACTCGCGCCCGCCGGTGCAGCATCTGGCGGCTGGACGAGGCCGGGCGCGTCCTGTGCTGCGAGGACAGTTTCGAGCGCGGTGGCCACGGTCACGTGGACGGATTGGAGCTGCATAGAGCCGAGCTGCCGAATTTCTTCACCCAGCTGCATGGCGGGGAGGAGCTGGAGGTGCACAATGCGGCGGCCGACCGGCGCACCGCCGAGTTCGAGCGCGTGGTCATGCGGCCTCTGGGCACCCGCGCGCTGTTCGTCGTTCCGGTCAAGCATGCGGATCGCGTGGCCGGCGCGGTAGCGCTGGAAGATACGCCAAGCCTGGCGGAAGCGCGCGAGTTCGTCCGCGCGGTGGCTCACATGGTGGCGCTGCGTATCGCCGAGGCGCCGGCAGAAGGCCCGGCTAGCCATTCCGCCCCTGACAAACCGGCAATCGCCCCGGTGCCGGAAGCAAAACGCAGCTACACCGCCGAATTGGCCAGCCGCGGCATCGATCCGGCGGCCATCGAGGGCGAAGTCTACTCGAACGTTGCCATCATGGTGGTGCATCTCGTTGACCCCGTGGCCTTGTCGGTCCGGGCGGCATCCGCGGAGAACTCGATCTCCGATCAGATCGCCTGCACCCTGCAGCAGATCGCCCGCAAGCGGGACGTCCCCTACCTGAAGATTGTCGGCCAGGACATCATCGGCGCCGCCGGTTTCGATACGCCGGATACCGCGGCCGCGCTGCTCATTGCCGATGTCGCGCTGGCGATCCGCGATCACTGCCTCGAGCTGTTCGAGGACAGCGACCACCGGCAGGAGTTCCGCATCGGAATCGACTGCGGGCCGGCAATCGGCAGTGAAGTCGGCAGGGAACCCCGCCTCTTCAACCTGTGGGGCGAAGCGGTGCGGTCGGCCGGGCATATGGCAACGACGGGGTTGCCGGGCATGGTGCAGGTCACGGAGGCCGCATACCAGCGGCTGCGCCACGATTTCCTGTTCCGGCCCCGCGGCGCGTTCTACCTGCCCCAGGTCGGCGAGTCCCGCACTTTCATTCTGGTGGGGCGGCGATGAGCGACCAGGCTGTAGTGGCGACGCTGCCGTCTCCCACGCCCTCCGTTAAGGGACGGGTTCGTCGCCTTCTGGCGGGCATCGGCCGGGAGACACGGGGACGAGCCCAATTCATGCTGTTTCTCGCTTCGTTGACGTGGGGCGTTGTGCGGTCCGCGCCTTGGCCGGGCACCTGGCGGCGCACCGTCCGCTTCGAATTCCGCCGGGCCTTGCGCCAGGCGATTGCCGGGGCCTTATCGACCGTTCTCGTCACCGCAGCGTTGATTGGATTCCTGATGGTCTATCAGGCGCTCTATTGGCTCGGCGCCGCTGGGCAAGAGGGGCTGATCGGGTCCATTCTGGTGACCATCCTGGTGCGCGAGGTCGCCCCTGTCCTGATCGGCCTGATCCTGCTGGGCCGCAGCGGCACGGTCGTCCTGTCTGAGATCGGCAGGCTCGGCATTGGCGGACAGGTTCATGCGCTCGAAGCGCAGGGTCTCGACACCTTCCATCTGCTTATCCTGCCGCGCGCTTGTGCTTTCGCGATCGCTTCTTTTTCCCTGGGCATACTGTTCCTGCTGGCGACACTGGTGGCCGGTTTCATCGCCGGCAGCCTGCTGGATGCCGTCAATATGTCGATCTGGTCGTTTTTCGACAGGGTCCTTCTTGCGCTCCATGTCCGCGATTTCGTGATCGTGCCGGCAAAGCTGATCGTGATGGGATTGCTGGTCGCCCTGACCACCTGCGTTACGGCCCTCACGGCCAGCCCGAGCGACGACATCGCCAGCCTGCTGCCGCGCGGGTTTATGCGCGGCGTCCTGCTGATCCTGATCGCCAGCCTGGCGCTGAGCCTGGTGGCCTGACCATGGCATCCTCCAATCCCGTCCTGGACGTGTCGGATGCGGTACCGATGCGTGACCTTGACGAACCTGGAATGGCGCCGGTTTCGCTGCGGCTCATGCCGGGGGAACTTGCCCTTATCGAAACCAACGACCCGCGTCTCGCGGCGCGCTTTGCCGACCTGTGCTGCGGCTTGGTCAAGCTGGCGGCGGGGAACGTCACATTTCTCGGCTGCGACTGGACGGCAATGACGCCCGAATATGCGACGGCGCTCCGCGGGCGGATTGGCCGCGTCTTCGCCGAAGGCGGCTGGATCGAGTTTGTCGACATCGCGACCAATATCTTCCTTCCGCAGTTGCATCATACAAGGCGCGACCTCGGCGACGTCCGCGAGGAGGCGGCGAAACTGGCCTGCCGCTTCGGCCTCCCTGGCTTGCCGATTGGCAACCCGCGCGACCTCTCCACGTTGGACCTCGCCCGCTCCGCCTGCATTCGGGCCTTCCTCGGCGAGCCTGCACTGCTGCTGCTGGAGAGTCCGCTGCAAGGCCGTTTCGCCGATTTGATGGTACCGCTGCTGGAAGCCCTGACATCGGCGCGTCAGAACGGCGCGGCGGCGATCTGGTTGAGCAGCAGCGATCTGGTGTGGCGCGACCGCTCGATTCCCGTCAAGCATCGGCTCCGGCTGCGCGAGTACGGGCTGATACCGGCAAGGCGGGCGGCATGATCAGATCGCGCTACATGGATGAATGGGTCGGCGTGGTTGTCGTGGCGAGCGTCATCCTGTTCCTCGGCGTAGCCCTGCAGGCAGGCGTGCTGCGCGACTGGTTCAAGCCGGTGTCGACGCTGTACCTCCTGCTGCCGGAGTCCGGCGTCGCCGGCCTGTCGGTGGGCGCCGACGTCGAGGTGCTCGGCACCAGGGCCGGCAGGATCACCCGGATCGTCATCGATCCCAGCAAGCAGATGCATGCGGAGGCTGAGATCGACGAGCAGGCAACCACGTCGATCCGCCGCGACAGCAAGGCCGTGATCCGCCGGCGCTTCGGCATTGCCGGCGCCGCCTATGTCGACATTCAGGGCGGCGCGGGACCGGAGCTCGACTGGAGCTATGCCGTGATTCAGGCCGAGACGGAACGCGCGCCGACCGAGACCGTCGGCGCCTTGATCGATGAAATGCGCGCCAAGATCTTTCCGGTTCTGGACGATGCCGGACGCGCCATGAATTCGCTTGCGGTCACCATGGAACGAGTGGAACGGGGCGAGGGCAATATCGGGCGGCTGCTATCAGATGAATCACTGGTGCGGAACCTGGAAGCGACTGCAGCCGAAGCCCAGGCCGCAGCCGGGGATGTCCGGCGGATCATCGCGCAACTCGAGCCGGCGGTCAGCGGTTTCAAGGAGCTGGCGGATACAGTCAACGCCCAGGACGACGGCGTACCCGAACTGTTGCGGCGCGCCGACCGGGCGCTGACGTCGTTGGAATCTTCGATGCGCAATTTATCGCGGGCGGCAGAGCGGACGCCGCGGATTGCCCGCAACATCGAGAACGCATCAGAGAACCTTCCGAGCCTGCTGACTCAGACACAGCAGACAGCGCGCGCGCTCGAACAGGTTCTCGCGCAGCTGCGGCAGTCATGGCTGTTCGGCGGCGGCCCCGAAGCAGCCGAGCCGGCATCGGATCGCCTGTCGCCGACAGAGGTGCGGCCATGAGGCGCTTGCTGCTCCTGCTGTTGTTCTTGTCGGCTTGCGGCGGATCGGCGCCGGAAGTGGCGGGGCCGCCTGTCGATGAGACACTGGAACGGGACACCGCTGCCGGGCACCTCGCTTTCGAGCTGGAACATCCGGAGGAGGCCGCCGCCAGATACCGGTCGGCGTTGGAACGGGCGCTGGCGCGTGACGATTCTGATCAGATCGGCACCCTCGGCTACAATCTCGCCGTTGCCGAACTGCACGCCAACGCGCCCGACCGTGCCCTCGCCGCGGCGCAGGCGACTCGGACAGAGCTGCAACGCCGCGGTGCCAAGCCGTTTCCGGCCCTGCTTCTCGTGGAGGCGACGGCGCTTTATCGCACCGGCTCCTCCACCGAAGCCGACGCTGTCGCAGCGCAAGCGGAAGCCGGCGCCGATCCCGTGGCCTCTGCGCGCGCCAGTTTCCTGCGAGGCCTCATTGCGGATGAACGGAACAACGAACGCGATCTTGCAACCGCGGCCGGCAAGCTGCGGACCGCGGCAACCCCCGACCTGCAGGCCGATGCGGCCGAATTGGCCGCACGCCTCGCATTGCGGCGGGGCAATTTTGCCACGGCACAGCAGGATGCGGCACGGGCGGAAGCGCTGCGCCGCGAAACGCTCGATTATCGGGGGCTGGCGCGAGTCCTGGCCCTCGGCGGCGAGGCCGCCAGCCGTGGCGGCGAAACGAATGCCGCCGCTGAACTTTTCTGGCGGGCCGGCCAGAGCGCCGCGGCACAAGACGACCTGGCGATGGCCCGCCTATGGCTGCGACAAGCCGCCGACCTCGCACCGGGAATGCCGGTGGGAGAGGCGGCCAACGATCTGCTGGCGAGGCTCAATCAAGGCAAGTGATGCGCAGCTTCGACGAGCCGGGGTTCAGCTAGGGCTGGCTGACGCTGCCCTCTGTAGCGACAGCAGATCGCATTAACGGCACCCTGCCGTAAGCAAGCGCAGCAATCTGAGTGTGGAAAGATCGCGGTAGGGATGCTCATTTGCTGAGCATCCCCTGCGACGCGTACTCGGCGAGTCGTCGCACTCTGAAATCCCGCCCGGCGAGCGCTCGCAACCGGATTCTGCGGTGCCCCCGGACCTGTGCGTTAATGAGGACACGCCCTAGAGGCCCCACCGCATGCGCGTAACAATGCCGGGGCGGATGTTCGGTCGTGATGGAAGCGTTTCGAGGTCGTACGTCGTCTGCCGTCCACAGTCGGTCGTCGACAGTCGCCGTACGCCTCGCGGACCCGGTCGGTCTTTCGCCGCCAGGAAATTGACTGACGCCTTCGCGGAGCGGCTTGCGTGGGCCGCCAAGGAACCGCCTCGTCCAGCTTCCAGTCAGCCGGCCTCGGCCGCCACTGGTGCGGTTATTGCGTCACCCTAGCCGGATTCAACGCCGTCCCGCCCTACGGCCTCTTGGTCACCGCACTTGGATCCGAACATCGCGCATCCGACCGGACCAGCGAGGCGATCCGTGACTCGAGCACCGAAGAGCGTCGTCGATGTGATCGAAGTTGGTGGCTTCGGTCGTTCGGACCGTTGCGACGGTCGATAGGGCTCCGTCCAACCTTACGGCCGGTTCCGACCTGGTCGAGGACGGGATTCCAGATGCGCGAAGCGAGCGGAGCACCTGGTACGGGGACTACTATGGCCCGGCGTAGCAGCTTCCGACGCTCACGACCGGACGCCAGTGCATATTCGCGAGGATGGCTGGTAGCGGCGGCGTGGCGCCGAACCTTACGACCGTGCCGAGTTCGTCGGGAGCGTCGCGGATAAAGTCGCCGTAGAAGCGGAGGACCTCTCCGGCGTCGGTCGCGTCCCAGAGGATGGGCCCGGCCAGGACGGTGGGCCCGACGGTGTGGAGGCGGAACTCGAACGCGGTGACCACGCCGAAGTTGCCGCCGCCGCCCCGCAACGCCCAGAACAGGTCGGGGTGCTCGTCCTCGGACACCCTCAGCAACTCGCCGTCGGCCGTGACGACATCGGCGGCGAGGAGGTTGTCGACCGTGAGGCCGTGCTTACGCATCAGCCAGCCGACACCACCGCCGAGGGTCAGCCCGGCAACTTCGGTGTGGCTCACGATACCGCCGGTGGTGGCCAGACCATGCGCCTGCGTCTCGCGGTCGACATCCCCCCACAGCGCGCCGCCCTGCACCCAGGCCCTGCGGCTGGCGGGATCGACCCGCACGGCCCGCATTGCAGAGAGGTCGATGCCAATCCCGTCGTCGCAAATGGCGGTGCCCGCCACGTTATGGCCTCCGCCCCGTATGGCGATCTCCAGATCACGGTCGCGGGCGAAGTGCACGGCCGCGACCACGTCGGCGGTCCCGATGCATCGGGCGATCAGGTGCGGCGCCGGTCTATGGCACCGTTCCAAACTGCACGGACGATGTCGTAGTCGGCGTGGTCGGCGCTGATTTGCAGGCCTCGAACCCGTCATCCCCACGACGGTTGGCTCCTTGCTCCCGTGGCCGACTTTCGGTGATGTCGGTGTCGTCATCGTGTCCTCCACTATTCGAGAGGCCACATCGGACCACCGCGGACCGCGGCCGTATAGTCAAGAATCTGGACTTCACAACCGAAGCCGGGTGCGCAACACTGCCGCCGTTGTGAGAACGTACGGCCAATACTGTCCCATCGGTCGGGGCGATGAGATCTTTGCCGAGCGCTGGACACCGCTGATCATCCGCAACCTGTACCTTGGCTGCGGAAACTTCAGCGAGGTCCTGGAGGGCGCGCCCGGACTCTTCCCGTACCATGCTCTCACAGCGGCTCAAGCAGCTCGAACGGCTCGGTGTCGTGAGTCGGCACCTAAGCCCGACGGGCGCGGGCACCACTACAAGCTCACGTCCGCGGGCCTCGAGCTCTTCACGGTCTGCCAGTCGCTCGGCGAGTGGGGTGCGCGTTGGCTTGAGATCGCCCCCGAGAACCTCGACCCCTTTGTCGCCCTGTGGTCGATGTGCCACGCGCTCCGCCGGGACCGACTCCCGGATCGACGCGTCGTCATCCGTTTCGACTTCACCGGCCGGCCGCGCCGTGAGCGCTATTGGCTGCTCATCGAGCTCGGAGACACCGAGATCTGCAAGAAATACCCTGGCTTCGAGGAGGACCTCTACATCACGGCGGAAGCCGAAGCCTTCGTCAAATGGCACGCCGGCCAGCTCAGCTGGGGCCAAGCCACCGGCGAGGGCCGCATCCAACTCGACGGCCCGCCGTCGCTAATAAGGGCCTTTCCAACCTGGAACGCCCGCAGCATGTTCGCGCACATCAGGCCGGCCTTCCGCGCCGCCGCGGGCCGCACAGTCTGACATCCTCGATGCGGCCTCCCATTGCGGCACCTTATTTGCTTTCCTGCGCGCACAAAGACTTGCAGCATGCCAAATAGCACCGCAACCCTACTGTTCAGCAGCTACGAAAGCCCCAGCGCGCAGCCGTCCTTGCGGGGGTCGGAGCCGCCGATCAGCACGCCGCGCTCCCGGTCGATGCAGTATGATCTGGCCGCCGCCCATCGGTCCCTCGGTCCAGCGGGCGTCGTGGCCGCGGCCGCGCAGGTCGTCGAGCAGCGCTGGCGTGTGCGTAGTCTCCAGCGCCAGCACGCCGTCATGGGCAAAGCTGCGGGGCGCCTCCAACGGCCGCCTGCGGATCGAGGCCGCGATCCAGCATCAGATGCACCACCCAGGCATGGCCCGTCGCCTGGTAATGCCCGCCCATGACGCCGAACGGCGCCAGCGCCTTGCCGTCTTCCACCAGCATGCCTGGAATGATGGTGTGCATCGGCCGCTTGCCGGGCGCGATGCAGTTGGGATGTCCGGGATCGAGTCGGAAGGAGAGCCCACGATTATGCAGCATCACGCCCGACTCCCGGGCGAAGATCGTGCTGCCGAATACCTCGAACAGCGAATTGATGAAGGACACTGCATTGCCGTCGCGATCGACGACGCAGAGATAGACCGTGTCCTTATGCTCGGTTTCCCGCAGCAGCACGCCCGGACCGGCGCGGTCGAGCTTGATGCTATCCCGCATGCGCCTGGCGAAGTTATCGGACAGGTAGCAGTCCACCGGCACCTTCACCTGCCGGGGATCGGCGAAGCGCGCATCGCGCACCGCGTAGGCCAGCTTCGTCGCCTCGGCCAGCAGATGGATGCGGTCGGCCGGCAGCAGCCGGTCGCTGCCCATATCGAACCCGGCGAGGCCGTTCAGGATCATCAGCGCCGCCAGCCCCTGGCCGTTGGGCGGACATTCATAGACATCGACGCCGCGGTAAGTCGTGCGGATCGGCGTCACATACTCGCCGCGATGTCCGGCGAAATCCTCCTCAGTGTGCAGGCCGCCGGCGGCGCGCAGAGTCGTGACGATATCGCGCGCGACAGCGCCTTCGTAGAATGCCGCCCGGCCTTCCTTGCCGATGCGGCGCAGCGTGGCCGCCAACTGCGGCTGGCGGTGCCGGTCGCCCGCCGCCGGTGCATCGTCGCCGGGCAGGAACAGATCCCGCGCCGTGACGCTGCCGCGCAGGCGGTCGGCGCTGCGCGCCCAGTCACGGGCGACACGGGGATGCAGCAGCATGCCGTTCTCCGCCGCTGCGACCGCCGGCGCCAGGATCTGCTCCAGCGGCAGCTTCCCGTGATCGCCATGCAACCGGCACCAGGCATCCACCGCGCCGGGGATGGTGACGGCGTGCGGCATGTCCTCGCCGATCTCCGTCACGCCCAGGCCGCGCAGCTTCTCCGCCGTGGCCGCCGCCGGCGCCGCGCCCGAGCCGTTGAAGGCGACGACCGGGCCGTCTTTGGTTCCGCCCGCCGGGGCATAGAGCACGAAGCAATCGCCGCCGATGCCCGTCATGTGGGGCTCCACCACGCCGAGCAGCGCCACCGCGCCGATGGCCGCATCCATGGCGTTGCCGCCGCGCTTCAGGATCTCCAGCGCCGCCAGGGTCGCATCGGGATGGGAGGTGGCCGCCATGCCGCTGGCGCCAAAGGCCGCGGACCGCCGCGGCTGCTGAAAATCGCGCATGTCCTGAAATCCTGCAAGAAGACCGGAGCGGTTTCGTCGCACGCAGATGCCGCGGCGGCAAGGGCTAGCGGAAGATCGCCTGCATGCGCTTAGCGCTCCCTCGCGTGGAACCAGCCATCCTGGAAAAATGTCTCGCCATAGAGCGGATGGCGCACTGTCATGGTGAAGCTGAAACGGCCATTGCCCCGGTCGGCATGGATCACATGGGTCTGGCCTGGCGATAGCAGCGCCGGAATCGGCAGGCGCCAGCGGCCGAGGCAGACGAAATAGCCGGTGCTGAGGAAATGCAGGCTGCCGGCTTCGGCGAAAACGCGCATGCGCATGGTGACGCGGCGGGCAAAGCATTCCAGCAGGCTGTCGGCGCCATCCACCTTCTTCACCGAGCGCGCCGTAACCTTGCCGCGGCCGGGGAAGAAATACTCGCGCCGCCACACCACGCCATCTCCATCAGGCGTTTGGTGCACGAACACCGAGATCGGAACGTCATTGCCGGTGTATGGCGCGATCGGCGAACCAATCAGCCGGCAGAGTTGGCCGAACAGCCGGCCGACCGGTGACGCCCGCACCGCCGTCATCCAGCCCGCATATTCCACCACCTGTCCCGGCAGCGGCTTGACGCCGAAACGGTTCTGGATCGCCGGCGCCAGCCCGCGCCAGGCCGATTCGCCCAGCAATTGCCGGAACGCCAGATCTTCCACGCCGGCCGAGGGTTGCGGGGCTGCCGGCTGAGCCCGTGTGAAAGCCTGGACGATTGCCATCATCCCCTCCGCCCGTTAACCAATCCCAGCGGTGAAAACTGTAATTTCTGTCATAACAGAAATATCTGACGTCTGCGAGAAAAGTCAAGGGCGCCTACCCGGGCCATTGCGCCATATAGCGGTTCAGGTGAGACTCGCCGGGCTCATGACCGGACTCCGCAAGCCCGCCTCGCTCACCGCCTTGCGCATCCGCCGCGCCCGCGCGTCGGAAGCGCCGGAGCTGACCGAACTCAGCCTGCGGTCGAAGGCGCTATGGGGCTACGACGCGGCATTCCTGGCCCGCTGCCGCATCGCCATGCAGGTGAAGGAGGCCAATGTCGAGACACAGCCGCACTACGTCGCGGAGATCGACGGCCGCATGGCCGGCTTCTACGGCTTCGAACCGCTGGAAGATGGCGTCGGCCTCGACTACATGTTCGTCGATCCCGAGTTCATCGGCCGCGGTGTCGGCCGCGCGCTGATGGATCATGCCGTCGCCCTGGCGCGCGACCTCGGCCACGGGACTCTCACCATCGTCGCCGATCCGAATGCCGAAGGCTTCTATCGCCGCCTCGGCGCGCAGCGGGTCGGTTCCCAGGCTTCCGACGTCGGGCCTGACCGGCAACTGCCGGTGCTGCGGATCGACCTGCGCTAGCCGCTCTCCGCCCTTGCTTTATCGGCCCCTGCGCGCCACTTAAGGCCGGTATCGAAGGAAATGGAGTCCCGCATGGCTGCACCGGCCGCCAAACAATCCCCGTCGCCATCAGCCGATCCCCGCAATCTTCTGGACGATCTGGTAAAGCGCGCCCGCAAGGCCGGCGCCGATGCCGCCGATGCGGTCCTGTTCGACAGCGCGTCCCTGTCGCTGAGCCAGCGTCTCGGCAATCCGGAAAAACTCGAGCGCGAAGAAAGCCGCGATCTCGGCCTCCGCGTCTTCGTCGGCAAGCGCCAGGCCATCGTCTCCACGACCGACATTTCCGCCACCATGCTGAACGAGCTGGTCACCCGCGCCGTCGCCATGGCGCGCAGCGTGCCCGAGGATCCGTTCTGCGGCCTGGCTGATCCCGCCGATCTGGTGCGCGACTATCCGAAGACGCTGGACATCTGCGATCCCGTCGAGCCGTCCCCAGCCGTGCTGCGCGAGCGCGCGCGGTCCGCCGAAGATGCGGCGCGCGCGGTCAAGGGCATCACAAATTCCGAAGGCGCCGATGCCGGCTGGGGCCGCGGTGCAGTGACCATGGTGGCCAGCAACGGCTTCACCGGCAGCTATGAGTCCTCGCATCACGGGCTCAGCGTCTCCGTGATCGCCGGCGAGGGCACGGCCATGGAGCGCGACTACGATTATGTCACCGCTGTTCATGGCGCCGATCTCGAGGACGGCGCCGTCGTCGGCCAGCGCGCCGGCGAGCGCGCGGTGCGCCGGCTCAATCCGCGCAAGGCGGCGACGGCGAAAGTGCCGGTAATCTACGACCCGCGCATCTCGAGCAGCCTGGTGGGCCATCTGGCCGGCGCGATCAACGGCGCCGGCATCGCCCGCGGCACCAGCTTCCTCAAGGACAAGCTGAATCAGCGCATCTTCGGCGCCGATGTCAGCATCATCGACGATCCGCACCGGCCACGCGGCCTGCGCTCCAAGCCGTTCGATGGCGAAGGCCTGGCGAACCAGCGCCGCGCCCTGATCGATCAGGGCGTGCTCACCGGCTGGGTGCTGGATCTGCGCTCGGCGCGCCAGCTCGGCCTGAAGAGCACCGGCCATGCCAGCCGCGGCACCTCGTCACCGCCCTCGCCGTCGCTGACCAATCTCTACATGGCGGCCGGCAAGCTGTCGCCGCAGGAGATGATCGGCGGCGTCCTGAACGGATTCTATGTCACGGAACTGATCGGCATGGGCGTCAACGGCATCACCGGCGACTATAGCCGCGGCGCCGGCGGCTATTGGATCGAACATGGCGAGCTGACTTATCCGGTCAGCGAAGTGACCATCGCCGGCAATCTCACGGACATGTTCCTGAACCTGACGCCGGCCAGCGACCTGGAATTCCGTCACGGCACCGACGCGCCCACCATCCGCATCGACGGCATGACGGTGGCGGGAGTCTGAGTCACTGATCCTGTTCATCGGCATGCAGCCGGTGCAGGAATCGATGCAGCCAGGGCGCGATGACGATGGCGGCGGTTCCCAGGAACACGATGCCGCTGAACAGCGAATAGACGATGGCGAAGACTTTTCCGCCCGCCGCGTCGACATGATCCACCGGGCCCATGCCCGTGAGGATCATCGATGCATTCAACGCCGAATCCAGCCAGCCGAAGCCGGCGAAGTAGTGATAGCCCAGCGTTCCCGAGCCCAGGCCGACGGCGATGATTGCAACGCCCAGGCCGCTGAACCGCAGCAGGCGGCGGACCCAGAGATCGTAGGGCAACAGCTTGGCGGTGTGATGTTCGAACATGGCCGGCCTCCGCGGGAGCGAGATTGAGGCCTTCAGTCAAGACGAGGCGCACCATCCGGACAAGCCCCGGCAGTTCAGCCGCCCTTTGCGCGGCGCCGGGTCTCCGCCAGCCAGAGATCGCGCCAGGCCCGCGCCGACATCAGGCCGCGATGGTGGAAATAGACCGCCTGCGCCGCGGCCCGCAGCGGCGGCGTGGCGATCAGCGCATCCGCCAGCCAATCCGGCGGTGCTGCATCCAGCAATCGCCGCAGCGCGCCTTTCCAGAAGAAACGCGGATAGGCGTCGCCCAGCATCTGCGCCGGATGGGGCGCGCCGTCAGACAGGTGGTCGGCGATGGCATGGGCGGCGCGCCAGCCGGACTCCAGCGCCGTATGGATGCCGCCGGCGGTGAGCGGCGAGACGATCCCCGCCGCATCGCCAACCAGCAGCAGGCGATCACCGAACCATTTCCTCACCCGCCCGCCCACGGGGATCACGCCGGCGCGCCGGCCGATCAGCCGCGCATCCTCGAGATCGAATAACCGGCCCAGCTTGGCCATCAGCGCCGGCAGGTCGGGCCTCACCGGCGCCCGGCAGGCGAGCCCGATCTGGGCGATCCCATGCATGCCGATGAAGGCCCAGGCGATGTAGCCCGGGGCTATCCGGCGATCGATGAAGCAATGCAGGACATCCGGGTCCAGGCTGCGGACGCCCACATACTCGCCCTCGATACCCGTGAGGAACTGCCGGTTCCGCCCAAGGCCGAAATCCCGCGCCACCGCCGAGCGCGGCCCATCGGCGCCCACCAGGAAGCGCGCCCGGGCGTTCAGGCCCAGCAACTCGAGGCCGTCGGGCTGCCGCTGCGCGCCGACATAGGCGCGGCCGAAACGGAGCTCCGCGCCCGCCTGCCCCGCTTCCCGCGCGAACCAGGTCATCAGCCGCGCGGTGTCCGTGGCCAGGAAGTAGTAGCCGGGCGAGCTCAAATCGATATGGGCCAGTGACGGCCCATAGAGCCGCACGCCGCGGATGCGCCGCACCAGGCGGGATGGGACTTCCCAGCGTTCCGCCACCTCCTTGACCAGGATGCCTGTCGTGCGCACGCGCGCGCCCGGCGCCGGCTGCCGTTCCAGCACCAGGGTCCGCAGCCCCCGCAGCGCCGCCGAACGGGCGCAGACCAGCCCGGCGAAACTGCCGCCGGCGATGGCGAGATCGTAGTGGTTGGCCATGGTCTTCCCCGGTGATGTCGGAGGCGGGGAGCCTGCATGCATTCCCGGGCCAAGCCGCGGCCGGATCGCGGCGCAATCATGGCGGGGAGAGGGGTTTAGCGGGGCAGGACCGCCGCCGGCGCCATCAGGGAAAGCGAGACGGGCGCCAGGCGTATCTCCACCGGCAGATGGGCGATGATGTCGCCGTCGCCTTGCACGGGATCGCCGGCAGGACCTTCGATCCGCACCTCGCGGCCGCTGACGATCCGATAGTCCTTGAGGCGCGGCAATAGACCGAGGGTCAGAGCCACCGCATAGCGGATGGCGTTCCAGCGACCGCCGCGCAGGAACAGGCAGACCTGGAATTCCGGCGAGTCCAGCCGCGCTTCGGGTGCTGCGACATAGGGACCCGCATAAAGTCGGCCCTTGGCGACGACGACGGAGGCGGCGTCATACGTCTTGCCGTCGACGGTTACGCGATAGCGGCCGTAGGGAAAGAGAAAGAGTTGCCGGAAGGCTTCCCAGACATAGGCCAGCTTGCCGACACGCTGCTTGAGCGCCGTGCTGACATTGGCCACCACATGGGCATCGAAGCCGGCGCCGGCCATGATGGTGAAGCAGCGGCCGTTGGCCTCGCCGAGATAGACCTGCCGTTGTTCACCGTTTAGAGCGGTCATTGCCGCCACCGCCGGCGAGAAGCCCTGACCGATTTCCCGCGCCAGCACATTGGCCGTGCCCAGCGGCACGATGCAGAGCGGCAGCGCTGACGTCGCGCCCGCGCCGGAGACCGACATCAAACCGTTCACGGCTTCATTGATCGTGCCGTCGCCGCCGGCAATGGCCAGCAGATCGAGCGCGGCAAAGCCATTCACCCCGCCGCAAGCTTCTCGCGCCAGGCGCTCCGCGTCGCCGCGGGCCCCCGTTGCCAGCAACTCGACTTCCGCGCCGGTGAGCCGCATCGCAGCGATGGTCCGCCGCAACTTGCCCAGCCGCCGCCGGCCCGCCTTCGGATTGAAGACGATAAGCACCCGCTTGGATTGTGACCGGCCGGACTCCGGATAGGCGCTTGATATGCCGTCATTCATCTGCGTGCCGTCAGCCTGTATCGCCATTGCATGTCATCTCCATGATGATCCGGCGGCGGATGCATGAAGGTTCGATGAAATCTCTGGGTTGCCCTTAAAACTCGCTGTTAACCGCTTATAACTGCAACAATTCGCCGCTAAAGACCGTGGCAGGGATGGCTCGCGCAGGAACCATCGATTGCCATGAATGACACGTCAGCGATCAACCGCTACCGCTCCATCTGGATATCGGACATTCATCTGGGAACCCGCGGATGTAAGGCCGACTTACTGCTGGATTTCCTCAGGCACAATGAATCCGAGTACCTTTACCTGGTCGGCGACATTGTCGATTGCTGGCGCCTGCGGCGGAGCTGGTATTGGACCCAGAGCCACAACGACGTGGTGCAGAAGCTGCTGCGCAAGGCGCGCAAGGGAACACGGGTCTATTTCGTGCCGGGCAACCATGACGAGCCGTTCCGCGACTATGTGGAGATGCAGTTCGGCGGCATCACCGTGCTGCCGGAAGCGGTGCATGAGATGGCCGACGGCCGGCGATTCCTGATTCTCCATGGCGATGCCTTCGACGGCATCGTGCGCTATGCGCGCTGGCTCGCCTTCCTCGGCGACCGCGCCTACAACACGATGATCACCATCAATCACTGGTACAATGAGCTGCGCCATTTCTGCGGCTACGATTACTGGTCGCTCTCGGCCTATCTCAAGCACAAGGTCAAGAACGCGGTCGAGTTCATCAGCAGTTTCGAGCATGCAGTTGCGGAAGAAGCAAAACGGCGCGGTGTCGACGGCGTCATCTGCGGCCATATCCACAAGGCGGAGATCCGCAGGATCGGTGACATCCTCTACTGCAACGACGGCGACTGGGTGGAGAGTTGCACGGCGCTGGTGGAGCACCGCGACGGCCGGCTGGAGATCATCGACTGGCCGGCGGTGCGCAAGATCTCGTTCTTCCATATGGCGCAAAAGGTCACCGCGTCCTGATGCGCATTCTCATCGTCACCGACGCCTGGCAGCCGCAGGTGAACGGCGTGGTGCGCACGCTGACCCGTACGCGCGAGGAGCTGATGCGCCTGGGCCATGAGGTCCATGTCTTCTCGCCGGATCTCTTCCACAACATGGCCTGCCCGACCTACCCGGAAATCCGGCTGGCGCTGCTGCCGGCGCGCAAGCTGACGGCGATGATCGAGGCGCTGCGGCCGGCGGCGATCCATATCTCCACCGAGGGACCGCTGGGCCAGGCGGCGCGGCGCTACTGCCGCAAGCGCGGCCTGCCTTTCACAACGGCCTATCACACGCGCTTTCCTGAGTATATCGAGGCTCGATTCCGCATTCCCGTGTCCTGGAGCTATCGTACGCTGCGCCGGTTCCATGCGCCGTCCCATGGGGTGATGGTGGCGACGGGTTCGATCCAGACGGAACTGGAATCCCGCGGCTTCACGCGGGTGAAGCGCTGGTCGCGCGGTGTCGATGTCAAGCTGTTCCGGCCTGGGGATAAATCGTTCCTCGATCTGCCCCGGCCGATCCATCTCTGCGTCGGCCGCGTCGCCGTGGAGAAGAACCTCGAGGAGTTCCTGAAGCTCGATCTGCCCGGCAGCAAAGTCGTGGTGGGCGACGGGCCGCTGCTGCCGGAGCTGCGGCGAAAATATCCAGATGTCCACTTCGCCGGCGAGAAGCAGGGCGAGGAGCTGGCCGCCTACTACGCCGCCTGCGACGTCTTCGTCTTTCCCAGCCGCACCGACACCTTCGGCCTGGTGCTGCTGGAGGCCATGGCCTCGGGCCTGCCGGTCGCGGCCTATCCGGTGCCGGGGCCGTTGGATGTGGTGGATGGCACAGGCGCCGGTGTCCTGAGCAACGACCTTGCCGACGCCGCCCGCCGCGCCCTCGACATCGCGCCGGACCGTTGCCGCGCTGTCGCCCTTACCTATTCCTGGCCGCGCTCGGCCGAACAGTTTCTGGGAAATCTTCAGCCGTTTGCTTGACGCCGGACTGTGGCGCCGTGCCGAGGCGTTTGCTGAGGCCGGTCTGAAGCTCATGCGCGCCGGCGGGAGCGACGTGGAAGAACGATACGACCTCCAGCATCCCATCCACCTGGCGGTCCACCGAGGAGAGGGACGCGGTCGATTCTTCGACCAGTGACGCGTTCTTTTGAGTCATCGATTCCATCTGCGTCACCATGTCGTCGACCTGCTGCACCCCGTCTGCCTGCTCGCTGCTGGCGGAGGCGATTTCCGCCACGATGTCAGCCACGCGCTTCACCGCCCCGCCGATATCGGACAGGGTGGCACCGGTCTTGTTGACGAGGTCGACGCCCTTGCGCACCTGGCCGGTGCTCTCGCCGATGAGAGTCTTGATTTCCTTGAGCGCCTGGCCGCTGCGCTGCGCCAGGCCGCGCACTTCGCTGGCGACCACGGCAAAGCCGCGGCCGGCATCGCCGGCGCGCGCCGCTTCCACCGCCGCATTCAGAGCCAGCAGATTGGTCTGGAATGCGATTTCCTCGATCAGGGTGACGATCTCGGCGATGCGGCCCGATGACGTTTCGATATGGCTCATGGCCTCCACGGCGGCCATCGCCACCTGGCTGCTGCCCTCTGCGGCCGACCGCGCGTCCAGGGCAAGCTGGTTGGCTTGCTGCGCATTGCCGGAGTTTTGCTTCACCGTCGTCGAAAGCTGCCGGATGGCGGCCGCCATCTCCTCCAGGCCGGCCACCTGTTCCTCGGTGCGCGAGGAAAGATCCACGGCGCCCGTCGCCAGCTGATTGGTCGCGCCCTTGATGGCCGTCATGCCTTCGACCGTCTGCTCGACGATCGCCGCCAGCTTTTCCGCCGTGCCGTTGGTATCGGCTTTGAGGCGCAGCATTTCGCCGGTGTAGGCGCCGTTCACCCGCTTGGAGAGATCGCCGTCGGCCAGAGCCGACATGACCGTCACGACCTCGGCCAGCGCCGTCGCCACAGCGTCCGCCCAGCGATTCATCCCCTCGCCCAGCTTCAGCATGACATCGCTGCGTCCCGACAGATCCACCCGCCGCGACAGATCACCCGCCGCCGCGGCCTCGGCGAATACCGCCAGATCCTCCTGGAAGCGACGGCGCTCCTCCTCGGCCTGCTGCGCCGAGGTCATCCGCATCACGTCCTCCAGCACCTTGGCCACGGCATCCGCCCAGCGGTTAATGCCCTCGCCCAACTGCAGCATGACGCCGCTGCGGCCCGAGAGATCGACCCGCTTCGACAGGTCCCCGGCGGCCGCAGCCTCGGCGAACACCGCCATGTCTTCCTGAAAGCGGCGGCGTTCCTCCTCCGCGGCCCCTTGGGCGCGCCGTATGCGATGACCGAGGAACACGACGGCGCCGACGATGAGAACGATAATCGAGCCGACAATGTATTGCGCCACGGTTTGCCCGTTCACGGTCTGCAATTGATCGTGGAAGACGGCAAACTGCATATCCTGAATGGTGCGCGAGGCCTCGGCGATCGTGCGCGTAATGCTGGCATAGGTCCGGTTCATCGCCGCAACCTGTGCAGCCGCCTCGCCGAACTGGCTTTTGCGATAGCGCGCAAAGACAATGTCGGCGGAGCTGTTCATGACCACCATGGAAGCAGCCACCTGGTCGATGGCATGCATCACGAACTTGGCTTCGGCGGACTTCTTCTGCGCCATGTTCTGCCGGAACTCGGCCAGCCGCTGATTAAAAGCGGCAAGGGCGGTGTCGCGCTTCTTCTCTTCGGCGTCGATGGCGTGGCTTTCGAAGACGTCGTTCGCGGGTGCGTTGACCTTCTGCGCCAGGTCGCCGAGGTCGAGAAAGGTCGCCAGATAACCGGCGTGATTCTGGGTCATGCTGACCGACTGGCCGTAGAGGCCGGTCATGAATTGATTGAGGTACAGCCCGCCGCAAATCGTGGCGATCACCATCGCCGCCAGGGCGAAGTAGATCAGGTCCAGGATCTTAAAGCCCGCCCAGCGCTGGATTGCTAAGCCGCCTGCGGTACTGCGGTTGAAGAGTGGCATCGTATCTTGAGGTCCCCAGCCTCGTGGGTAAGGGCGACCGTCCGCATGCCGTCATACGGTCGACAAATCGCCATCCATCTACGTCCAAAACGGTTAACGAACGCCTAAACGTTTCGGGTTGGATAAAAGCTATGGTCTCTCCCGGCCACGGCGCGCCCTTTGTCATCTTATATGTTGGTTAACTGTCTTACTGTATTAGACAAAGCAGGACTTATCGGTTCGGGGGACTTGATATGCTGCAGCACGACTTGATGCGACGCGTGCTTCCGTTGTGCATTCTCGGCGCAATTCTGACCGGCGGGGCGGCAACCGCCGTTGCCGTGACGGCTGTCGATCCTGCGACCCTGAAGGCGGAGTTCCGCCGTCCGGACTCCGTGCCGTTCCCGGAGGACAGCCCCTACGACGCCGCCATGGCCCGCCTGGGCGAACATTTGTTCATGGATCCGATTCTATCCGGCAACAATCAAAGCTCCTGCGCCACTTGCCACCAGGCTGATAACAACTGGCAGGATGGCGTTCCCAAGGCCATGGGCCTTGACGGCTTGCCGCTCCCCCGGCGCACGCCGACACTCTGGAACATGGCCTGGGGCAATCTTTATTTCTGGGACGGCCGGGCCAAGACCCTCGAAGAACAGGTGCTCGGGCCCATGCAGAACCCGCGCGAGATGGGCCAGCAGATGGAACAGCTGGTGAGCGAGCTGTCGGCGTCGACGGAGTATCAGCAGCTTTTCACCGAGGCATTTCCGGAGTCGCCGACGGTCGACGAAAAGACGATTTCCCGGGCCCTGGCGACCTATGTGCGCACGATCGTTTCCGCCGAGGCGCCGTTCGACCGTTGGATTGGCGGCGACGAATCCGCCATCAGCGACGGCGCCAAGCGCGGCTTCGGGCTGTTTGTCGGCAAAGCGAACTGTTCGGCCTGCCATGGGGGCTGGAACTTCACCGACAACTCGTTCCAGGATATCGGCCTTCCCGGCGATGACCGCGGCCGCGGCGCGGTCCTCAATCTCGCGAAGATGGATTTCGCCTTCAAGACGCCGACGCTGCGCAACGTCGCGGTGCGCGGGCCCTACATGCATGATGGCTCGATTGCGACCCTCGAAGCCGTTGTCGATCACTACAACGGCCGCTTCCTGAAGCGGCCGACGCTGGCGCGCAACATGCGCGACATCGGCCTCACCGATGCCGAGAAGGCCGATCTCGTGGAGTTCATGAAGGCGCTGACCAGCGACGGGCCGGCAATGCAGATCGGCGGCCTGCCGGATGCTGAAGTCACCGGCGCCACGGCGGGACTTCGCCGCATTTCCCAGCGCGGCCTGCGATTCGATCCCGAGCATGTGACCCTGAATTCCGGCGAGCAGCTCGTCTTCGTGAACGACGACAACCGCTATCACAACGTCATCGTCAGCGGTGGCAGCATGAGCTTCGATTCCGGCACGATGGAACCGGGCACCGAGGCCGCGCTGCAATTCACCGAAGCCGGGATCTTCGAGGCCACTTGCCTTATCCATCCGCAGATGAACCTGGAGATTGAAGTCCAGCAGTAAGGCACTGCGGCGGCGGCGAGTTAACAGCCTCTTAAGCATTCCTCATTACCTATTGCAGGGTGGCTGCGATCGCGGCCGCTGTGGGGATTCGCTCGAAAAAAGATCATCGCTCGCAACCGGGGCCAACCGCCGATGTGGCGCAAGCTTTTTGCCAGAGAGACCGCCGAGCCCGTCGCGGCGAGTGCCAAGCCGGCGCCGCAGATCGTGAGCGCGCCCGCCGCGGCGAATCCCGCGCCTGAAGCGACTGCCATCGACAAGACCCGGATCCTGCAGATGGCCGCGCGGATCAGCAAGGTCGGCCATTGGGTCTGGGATCCCGCCGACGGCCGGATGCTGGAGATCGGCGAGGAGCTGGCCAAGGCCCACGAAACCACCGTCGAGCACTACATGGCGGAGATCTGCAAACACGATCAGATCCTCCAGACCATCCATCCGAACGACCGCGCGCGCTATGACCGCACGATCACCGACAACACCAATGCCAACCGCGGCTGGGACCTGAGCTTCCGCATGGTGACCCAGCGCGGCAACCTGCGCTATGCGCGTGAGATCGCCGAGCCGGTGCGCGACCATACCGGCAAGGTTGTTCAATACATCGGCACCCTTCAAGACGTGACCGACATCAAGAGCACGGAAGACGAACTGCAGCACGCCAACGCCCAGCTCCGGGACGCGTCGGAGCAGCTCGGCCGCGTGGTCGATCAGGCCACCGAGAGCATCGCCGCCATCAAGGCGAGCACCGCCAAGCTGAGCAGCGGCGCCACCGACCTGTCCGCCCGCACCGAAGAGCAGGTGGCGAGCCTGGAAGAGATGGCCGCGGCCATCCGCCAGCTTTCCGTGACGGTGAAGCTGAATGCCGGCAACGCGCAACAGGCCAACCAGCTCGCGCTCGACGCCCGTTCCGCCGCCGACGGCAGCGGCCAAGTGGCGGCAGAGGCCGTCGAAGCCATGGGTCATATCGAGTTGTCTTCGGGGCGCATTGCCGAGATCGTGGTGCTGATCGAGGAGATCGCCTTCCAGACCAACCTGCTGGCGCTCAACGCCGCGGTCGAAGCCGCGCGCGCCGGCGATGCGGGCCGCGGCTTTGCCGTGGTCGCCGCAGAGGTGCGGGCGCTGGCGCAGCGCAGCGCGCAGGCGCTGAAGGAGATCAAGTCCCATATCGCCGAGAGCTCCAATCAGGTGCGCAAGGGTGTCGACCTCGTCAACAAGACCGGCACGACGCTGTCGGATATCGGCAACGCGGTGAAGCGCGTCGCCGACATCGTCTCGGAAATCGCCTCGGCCAGCCGCGAGCAATCCATGGGCGTGCAGCAGGTCGACGACACGGTGACCCAGATGGAAACCGTCACCCAGAAGAACGCCACCCTGGTGGAACAGGTCAGCGCCGCGCTCGGCACCGTCGACCACCAGATGCAGGACCTTTTCGGCGCCATAGAGACGGCGGCCGAAGGCGTCAAGCGCCAGGCCGCCTCAACGCCCGCCCCGCAACGCCGCGCAGCCGGGCGCTAGCTCGGCATCGGCGGGACCAGGAGCTGCGGGTCCAGGGGGATCGTGCCGAGATAGAGTCCCCAGTGGAGATGCGGGCCGGTGACACGGCCGGTGCCGCCCAAGAGGCCGAACACATCGCCCTTCGATAACTTGTCACCTTCCTTCACTTCGATCTTGCTCTGATGGGCGAAGATCGAGGTCAGGCCGTAGCCGTGGTCCAGCATCACGGTGCCGCCGGTGAAGAACAGGTCGGGGTCGGCCAGGGACACCACGCCGCCGGCCGGCGCCTTCAGCGGCGTGCCGGTCGAAGCCGCCACGTCCACGCCAAAATGCGGCTGCCGCGGCTGGCCGTTCAGCACCCGCTGGCTGCCATAGACGCCGCTGATCGGGCCTGTGACCGGCCAGTCGAACCCTTCATCGAAGAAGGCTGCCGGCGTCTGTCGCTGCTTGGCGACGGCGATGCGCTCGCGCTCGGTCTTGATGCGCGCCAGTTCCGCTTCCGACGGCTCGACCTGGTTCTGCGGCAGGTTGTTGATGCGCTGGATCTCGTACTGACGTTGCGCGATCGCAAGTTCGCGGGCTTCGAAAACGCCGCTGGCCATCCTCACTTTCAGCATCGCTTTCGCCGGCGCATCGCGGCGGAAGCCGAGCAGGAACCGGCCATCGCCATAGACTTTGATGTCGGTCCCATCGAGGGCCGCCTTGCTGCCGGCATCGGCCTGGCCCACCAGCAACCCGCCCTGGATGAAATCGCCGTCGAGCGGCATCGCGGCGCGGCCGCTGCGCACGGCCAGAGCAGCCGGCAGCATCGCCATCAGTCCCAGCAATGTCCGGCGCGCCAGGGTCATAGCAGCGAGCCCTGCTTGTCGTCGGGCTTGCGCTTTGGCGCGGGCGAAGATGAGGGCGGCGTCGAGGCGGGCGGCGCCTTGTCGGCGCCGCCGGTCGCGGTCACCGGCACCTGGCCGTCGGCGAATTGCAGACGCAAGGCCGCGCCGGCGGTCACCGACTTGGCGGATTGCACGGCATGGCCGGCGGCGTCGTGCACCAGCGCGAAGCCGCGGGCCAGCACCCGCTCATAGGAGTAGCTGTCCAACAAGCCCGTCAGGGACTCGAGCCGCAAGCGTCCACGCTGCATCAAGTTCTCCAGCACTTCCGGCCGCAGCAGCGCCACCGCGCCGGCGAAACGCTGGTGCTTCACCGCCAATACCCGCTGCGTATCCTGGCGCAAGGTGGATGCCGCCTCCGCGAGCTGCAGGTGTTTCTGATGGATGAGCTGTTGCGGTGTCACCAGGCGGGCGCTGGCGCGCGACACCAGCTCGGCTCGCGCCGAGAAGAATCCTCTGACGCTCTGTCCCAGCCGCTCGGTCCAGCCATCGAGGCGCTGGGCCATGTCCTCCAGCAGGCGCGCCGGATGGATCAGGCCGCGCGCGAGGCCCTCCAGCCGCATCTTCTGTTCGGCGATGAGCCGCTGGACCGCCCGCGCCAGCCGCAATGCGTTCTCGCCGAGGAGGCCCAGCAATTCGCCGCGCACGGGCACCGCCATCTCCGCCGCCGCCGTCGGCGTGGGCGCCCGGCGGTCGCTGGCGAAGTCGATCAGGGTGGTGTCGGTTTCATGGCCGACGGCGGAGATCAGGGGGATCCCGCTGGCCACCACGGCCCGCACCACAGCCTCGTCGTTGAAGGGCATTAGGTCTTCCAGGCTGCCGCCGCCGCGGGCGACGATGATCAGGTCCGGCCGCGGCACCACGCCGCCGGGCTGCAGCCGGTTGAAGCCGGCGATGGCCGCCACCACCTGAGCCGCCGCGTTGTCGCCCTGGACCGCCACCGGCCAGAGCAGCACATGGCGCGGGAAGCGGTCCGCCAGCCGGTGCAAAATGTCGCGGATGACAGCGCCCGTCGGCGAGGTGATGACGCCGATCACCTCGGGCAGGTAGGGGAGCGGCCGCTTGCGCGCTTCGTCGAACAGGCCTTCGGCGGCCAGTCGCTTGCGCCGCTCCTCCAGCATCTTGAGCAGCGCGCCTTCGCCGGCCAGCTCCGCCTGGTCGATGACGATCTGGTACTTGGAGCTGCCGGGATAGCTGCTGACCCGGCCGGTCACCACCAGCTCCATGCCATGCTCCAGCCGGAACCGCAGGCGCCCGACGGTGCCGCGCCAGCAGACGGCGTCGATGACCGCGCCCTCGTCCTTCAGGCTGAAATAGAGATGGCCGGAGCTGTGGTAGTTCGGCTTGGACACCTCGCCCCGCACGCGGATGCGCTCGAAGTTGCCTTCGAGGGTGCGCTTCACCGCCTGGCTGATCTCGCTGACAGTGAATTCCGGCATGTTGCTGCCGGGGATGGGGGCGGCAATGATCGAATTGCTCATGGGGCTATCCTACCCCACTGCCGGCCGGCCGGCAGCAGTCCCGCGGGACGTTCGTCCAGCGGCGACGTGGAATCCGAGCGATGAACCCCATGTCCAGCGGGGAATCGCCGGAAAACAACCCTCCGCTTCCTCCAGCGGGGACGCCGCCAACCGCCGAACAGCAGGCGCCGTTACCACGAAATTGCCTCCCAAATTATGTATAATACGTAGTATTGTACGTAAATAAGATGCCATGACGATATACCTATAGAACGACAAGCAGAGCCGGGAAGGAGATAGCCATCATGCCCAAGGAGTTGATCAGCGTTGGTGTCGGCATTCTGGCCGCCATTATACCACTTCTGCTGCCTGATCTGTCCAGATTCTTTGCCTACGGCCTGTTTTCCGCAGCCGCCAGCCTGATACTCCTCGGCGCCTACGGCTTCGTGCGGGCGAATCGAGAAACATACGCAAAATCAGGAAATATCACCATATTCCACGTTACCTTCAGGAAATAGGCTAGGCGGGCCGGCTCGCGAGCGGGCCGGCCTGTCCCGTCTTCCGGCATTCTTCCTGGGCGGCCGGCCAGCCTCACCTTGCCCCGCCGTGCCCGTCTGCTAAACACAGCCGGAAAATCCCAGGAGATTTCCATCCATGCGTATTCTGGTGGTGGGCGGCGGCGGGCGCGAGCATGCGCTGTGCTGGGCGATCGCGGGCTCGCCGCTCTGCGACAAGCTGTACTGCGCGCCCGGCAATGCCGGCATCGCCGGGGAGGCGGAGTGCGTGTCCATCGCCGCCGAAAACATCCCGGCCATCGTGGAATTCGCCCGGCGCGAGCGCATCGATTTCGTGGTCGTCGGGCCGGAGACGCCGCTGGTGCTGGGGCTGGTGGACCGGCTGACCGAGGCCGGCATCAAGTCGTTCGGCCCCACGGCGGCGGCGGCGGCGCTGGAGGGCTCCAAGTCCTTCATGAAGGATCTCTGCGCCAAGTATGGCATTCCCACCGCCGGCTATGGCCGCTTCACCGAGGCCAAGGCGGCGAAGGATTTCATCCGCCGGAAGGGCGCGCCCATTGTCGTGAAGGCCGACGGTCTGGCCGCCGGCAAGGGCGTGATCATCGCCGAGACGGTGGCCGAAGCCGAGGCCGCCGTGGACTCCATGCTGACCGGCGGTCAATTCGGCGAAGCCGGCGAGGAAGTGGTCATCGAGGAATTCCTCGAGGGCGAGGAGGCCAGCTTCTTCGTGCTGGTGGATGGGGACACCGCCCTGCCCCTGGCCTCGGCCCAGGATCACAAGCGCGCCTTCGACGGCGACAAGGGTCCGAACACCGGCGGCATGGGCGCCTATTCGCCGGCGCCCGTCGTCACCGACAACGTGGTCGCCGACGTGATGCGCAGGATCATCGAGCCGACGGTGGCAGCGATGAAAGCCGAGGGCCGGCCGTTCAAGGGCGTGCTCTATGCCGGGCTCATGCTGACATCGGAGGGACCGAAGCTGCTGGAATACAATGTCCGCTTCGGCGATCCCGAATGCCAGGTGCTCTGTGCCCGGCTGATGTCCGACCTGCTGCCGGCGCTGATCGCTAGCCATGACGGCGTCCTCAAGAATTTCCAGTTGCGCTGGCAGGACAAGGCGGCGCTGACGGTGGTCATGGCCGCCAAGGGCTATCCCGACAGCTATCAGCGGGGCTCCGTCCTCCGCGGCCTCGAACGGGCGGCGGCGCTTCCAGATGTCATGCTGTTCCATGCCGGTACCAAGCCCGGACCCGATGGCGCCGTGCTGGCCAATGGCGGCCGCGTCCTTGCGGTCACCGGCACCGGCGCCACCATCGCCGAGGCCCAGGCCCGCGCCTATGAAGCCGTCGACCTGATCGACTGGCCCCAGGGCTTCTGCCGCCGTGACATCGGCTGGCGGGCAGTCAAGACCTGACCGCTATTCGAAATCGAATTCGATGGCGTCGATGATCTCGTTGATGCGCGCGTCCGGTACCGACGCCTCGCCGTAGGACTCATCGCAGTAGAATCCGGCAATAAGATGCAGGGAAATGAACCCGCGTCCCATGTAGGGCGACGAATGCCGGGTGATCGCCACGCAGGACAGGACGCCGGCATTGTCATTCAGGAGATCGCCGCGAAAGGTGGCGTAGTCGAAGCGGCGGTCCGCATCCTGCTCCTCGCCCCAATCCGAAGTTCCGTCGAAAGCGCTGGCCTCCTCGAAATAGGCCCTCACCGGCTGATACCAGTAAGGGCCACTCTGAGCCGCTTGCAGAAACAGCTTAAAGCGATCGCCGCGGGCCTCGATGAAGTAGCCGTAGCAGTTGACGATATTGGCTTGGAAATCTTCCGTCATACGGAACGGCGCGTCGGCGCAGCTCTGGGCCGGGGCGGAACAGCTGAAGCCCGCTGTTGCCAGCACCGCCGCCAGGATCACGCCGGCGCGGCGCAGCCGGGCTGCCGCCGGAAGCCTCGCGCTCAAAACATGTCTCCTCTGATCTTGCCGGTCATCTGGTCGATGCGCGCGGCCGTGACCGGCTCATCGCTGGGAACCAGTTCGCAGTAGAGGCCGCCGACCATATGGCGGAAACCCGTGGTATGCGCGACATGGCCGCTGTAGCGGGAGAAAGCGAAGCAGGGCACCTTCTCCGACAGCGATTTCAGCTTGCCGAAGAAAGTCCTGACGGTGAAGCCGTTGCTGTCGGAGGTCAGGGCCGACCAGCTGTCCTCGATATCGAGATCGAGGCCATCGCCGAAGAGCTGTTTCGGGTCGGTGCGCGTCAGATAGGTGCGCGTGCCCGCCCGGTCGTGATAGACCACGATGAACGACAACGCGTCCTGGGCCTCGATCGAGGCCATCCCGACATTGCCGGACCCGCCGCCATGGGTGGTCTGCCCCTCTTCGCATTCGATGGTGCGGAAATCGGCGGCCGGCTCCAGCGCGATGTCGAGATCATCGCAATCGGTGTCGCGCATCACTGCGCCGGCAGGGAAGCTGCCGAGCAGGAAGCCAGCCACCAGCAAGGCCGCGGCGCATCCCGCAGCGCCATTGGCGGCGGAGGGCGCGAAGATATGGCGCAAGCGGATTGTCATGTGCTCCATCAAAGCATGTCGCCCTTGATCTTGGCGGTCATCTGATCGATACGGGTCCGCGTGACCGGCTCGTCGCTGGGAACCAGTTCGCAGTAGAGGCCGCCGACCATGTGCCGGTAGCCCGGCGTGTGGGCGACACGTTGGATGAAGCGGGAAAAGGCAAAGCAGGGCACCTTCTCCGGCTGCGAATCCAGCTTGCCGAAGAAAGTGCGGACGGTGAAACGGTTGCTGACAAAGCTTGAGGTGCCCCAACTGCCCTCAATATCGAGATCCAAAGTCCTGCCGAAGATCCCTCTTGGATCGGTCAGCCGCAGATAGGTGTGGCTCCCGGCGCGGTCGTGAAAGACGACGATGAATGACAGGGCGTCCTGGCCTTCGATTGATGCCGAGGACACGCCTGCCTTTTCCATGCCGCCACGCTCCTCTCCGGATTCGCACTCGATGGAGCGGAAATCGGCTTCCGGCTCCAGCGAGATGTCGAGATCCTCGCAATCGGCGTCGCTCATATCAACAGCGGCGGCACTGCGGCTACAAAGGATGCCCGATGTCAAAAGCGCCATGACCACGGCACGCCATAGAATGGCTGCTCCGGCGGCACGCGATTCGCGCATACGTGGCCTCCCACACATTTCTTTGACTGTCTTCCCGTCTGACCATATGACTGAATAAACTAAAGAAACTGCAATTCGGGCTCGGACGAATACATGACATCATATGCCGCGGTGCTTGCCGCCGATTATAAGAACAGTCCCTATTGGTGGGAAGCCGCGCCACGACCCCGACTGGCAGAATCGCCGCTGCCGGCGCAGGCCGACGTGGCCGTTGTCGGCTCCGGCTACACCGGACTTTGCGCCGCCATCGAGACGGCCCGTGGCGGCCGCAGCACTCTGGTGCTCGATGCCGAGGATGCGGGCTGGGGCTGCAGCACGCGCAACGGCGGCCAGGTCAGCACCAGCTTCAAGCCGAGCTTCGAGGAGCTGGCGGCGCTGCATGGCCGCGAGCGCGCCTTCGCCATCCTGAAGGAGGGCCATACCGCGCTGGACTGGATCGACCAGTTCATCGCGGCGGAGAAGATCGATTGCGGTTTCGCCCGCGTCGGCCGCTTCCACGCCGCGCATAATCCCGCGCAATACGAGGCGCTGGCGCGCCGCCTGCAGAACCAGCCGAAGGGGTTGGAGGTTGAATGCCACATGGTGCCCCGCGGCGAGCAGCGCAGCGAGTTGGGCAGCAATGTCTATTTCGGCGGCGCCGTGTTCCCGCGCCATGCGTCGCTGGATCCCGCGCTGTATCATCAGGGCCTGCTGGACCGCGCCATGGCCGCCGGCGCGGCTGTTCATCCGCGCACGCCCGTCACCGCTATCGACGGCGCCCCCGGCAGCTTCCGCCTGACGACGCCGCGCGGCACGGTGCAGGCGCGCGAGGTGATCGTCGCCACCAACGGCTATACCGGCGGACTGACTCCCTGGCTGCGCCGGCGCGTCATTCCCATCGGCAGCTACATCATCGCCACCGAGGCGCTGGCGCCGGAATTGATGAAGCGGCTGATGCCCAGGAACCGCGTCGTCAGCGATACGCGCAAGCTGGTGTATTACTACCGCGCCTCGCCCGATCAGCGGCGCATCCTGTTCGGCGGCCGCGTCGCCTACAAGGAGACCGATCCGAAGGTGAGCGCGCCGCGGCTGCACCAGGAACTGGCGCGGCTGTTCCCGGAATTGAAGGACACCAAGGTCAGCCATAGCTGGATGGGCTTCGTCGCCTACACCTTCGACACCATGCCCCATATCGGCCGGCGTGATGGGCTGCACTACGCCATGGGCTATTGCGGTTCGGGCGTTTCGCTGGCGAGCTATTTCGGCATGCGTCTGGGCCGCCAGGTGCTGGGCCTGAAGGATGGCACGACGCCGCTGGACGGGCTGAGCTTTCCCGGACGGCCCTACTACTGGGGCAATCCCTGGTTCCTGGCACCCGCGATACGCTATTATCGCTGGCACGATCAGCAGAACAGATAACAAAGGCGTAAGCCTGTCCCGAGGGCCCTGAGACAGCCGATGGCCGAGACGATCGGGTTAGAACGGGACGATGCCGCCGAGGAGCTGGCGCGCCGCACGGCGATGCTGGATGCGGTCGGCTATGCCGCGACCCAGATCATCGGCGCCCAGGATTGGCGGCCGGGCATCCAGGAGCTGCTGGCGCGGCTGGGGGCGGCGACCGATGTCAGCCGGGTGTCGCTGTTTGAAGTGCATGACGGGCCCGACGGGCGGCTCAGCGAAAGCTGCCGGTATGACTGGGCGGCGCCCGGCTATGCCACGCTGAGCGACGATCCGCGCTACAACAATATCTCCATCGTCGAGGAGGATGGGCGGCTCGATGACTGGTCGATGCGGCGCCAGGCCGGCGAGGTGATCCAGGCGACTTTATCGGAGGTCACCGGCGAAAACCGGCGCATCTTCCAGGAGCAGCAGACCAAGGCCTTCGTCTCCGTGCCGATCCTGCTGCGCGACCGCTGGTGGGGCTTCCTCGGCTTCGACGATTGCGAGCATGAACGCCATTGGAGCGAGCTGGAGATCGGCATCCTGAAGACCGCGGCGGCGCTGATCGCCGGCGCCATCGAGCGCACGGAATCCGACGAGCGGCTGCGCCTCTCCGAGCAGCGCTATGCGCTGGCGGCGCGCGGCGCCAATGACGGCCTCTGGGACCTGGATGTGGTCACCGGCCGCGCCTACTTCTCGCCGCGGCTGCACGAGATCCTCGGCCTCGCCGAGGGCGCGCTCGGTCATTCGATCGGCGCACTGCTGTCGCAATTCGACGCCGAGGACGTGACGGCGGCGCGGCGCTATTTCCGGCTGCGCTTTGCGCTGCAGCGGCGCAAGTTCCGGCTGGAGGGCCGGCAGCGCCTGCCGGACATGCCGGAGCGCTGGTTCGTCGCCCGCGGCATGATCGTCTATGATGACCACGGCAAGCCAATGCGCATCGTCGGCTCGCTGCGCGATATCACCGACGTGAAACTGGCCGAGGCCAAGCTGCGCACGCTATCGGATGATGCGCCGGTGCTGCTCTGCATGATCGACCAGCATGACCAGCTGGTGTACGCCAACAGGGGCTTCCTCGATTTCTTCGGCCGCACGCTCGAGGACATGGCCAATGGCGGCTGGGACTGGAAGCTGGACGTGCATCCCGACGACCTGGCGCGCACGACGCAGCTCTATCTGGAGGCGCTGGCAAATCAGGAGGACGTGGAGTTCGAGCATCGCGTCCGCCGCCATGACGGCGAATATCGCTGGGTGCATGAAACCGAAGTGGCGCGCTTCAGCGCCGACGGCGTCTTCACCGGCTATGTCGGCGCGCTCGTCGACATCACCGCCCGCAAGGAAGCGGAGACGGCGCTGCGGCGGAGCGAGGCCCGCGTGCGCTCGATCCTCAACACCGCCATGGACGCCATCGTCACGACAGACGATTCCGGCTGCCTGGTCGGTCTCAACCCGGCGGCGGCGCGCATGTTCGGCCTGGACGAGGACGCCTGCCTCGGCAAGCCGATCGGCGACCTGATCGTGCCGCAGCATCTGCGCCAGGCCCATAGCGACGGCATGAAGCGCTACATGGCCACCGGCAAGCCCCATGTGCTGGGACAATTGATCGAGCTGGAGGCGCAGCGCGCCGACGGATCGGTCTTCCCGGTGGAACTGACGGTGACCGAAGTGCCGCTGCCGGAAGGGCGTCTGTTTACCGCCATCATCCGCGACATCAGCGAGCGCAAGAAATTCCAGCAGCAGCTCGCCGATGGCGACCGCCAGCGCGCCGTACTGGCGCGGCATTTCTCGCCCAACATGGTGGACGAGCTGATGCGCAGCGGCGGCAAGCTGGACTCCGTGCGCACCCAGACCATCGGCGTGCTGTTCGCCGACATCTTCAACTTCACCGCCACCAGTTCCGCCATGCCGCGGAACGAGGTGATCGAACTCCTGCGCCGGTTCCACGCCCTGGTGGAGGAAGCGGTGTTCGGCCATCACGGCACCCTCGACAAATATATCGGCGACGGCGTGATGGCCACCTTCGGCACGCCCTGGCCCGGCCCCCATGACGCGGCCAATGCGCTGGCCTGCACCCGCAGCCTGGTGCGCGGCCTCAACCGCTGGAACGCCGAACGGGCGAAGGCGGGCCTGCGGCCGATCCGCATCGGTGTCGGGCTGCATTACGGCGAGGCGACCCTGGGCAATGTGGGCAGCGAGCGCCGCTTCGAGCATACGGTGATCGGCGAGACGGTAAATCTGGCCAGCCGCTTCGAGGGGCTCACGCGGACATTGGACACCGCGATCCTGGTCAGCGACGCCGTGATCGAAACCGTCAAGCGGGATGGCGGCGCCGATCTGCTGCAGGGCTTCAAGCAGATGGGCAGCCACGCCATCCGCGGCCGCCGCGAGCCGGTGGAACTCTGGGGCCTGTCGGCGGTGACGCTGCAGGAAGCGGACAAGTAGCGCGGACTCCGGCGGCGCGCCGGTGTAACATTGCGCCGCTGATTCATGGCTTGTTAATCCCGCGGTGGCTTTGATTTCCCGATGATCCCGGGCCAAGTCCGCACGGTGTTGATGCTCGCGGCGCTGGCGCTGTTCGCGGCGGCCCAGGGCGCCATGGCCTGCGCCAAGCCGGAGGATCTTCCGCCCTTGCAGACGCGGGCGTTTCAGACCGAGCTGATGGTGTCGGCGCTGAGTTGCGGCGAGTCGGTGCGCTACAACAAGTTCGTCACCAATTTCCGGCCGCAGCTCGTCAATGACGGCAAGGCGCTGCAGGCCTATTTCAAGCGCGAGCATGGCAGCAAGGCTGCGGCGCAGACCGATAAATTCATCACCCAGCTCGCCAATCTGGCCTCGCAGCGCAGCTCACGCGACAAGAACGCCTTCTGCGCCGCGACGAAGAAGCTCTATGGCGAGGTGCTGGCGCTGAAGCAGCCGGCGGAGCTGAAGTCGTTCGTGGCGAAACAGCCCGCGCCGGCGCTGCCGGGCGTGGCGCGTTGCGCGGCGAATTAGATCAGATCATATCGATCGTGACGCGGCGGTTCTGGGCTTCCTTCACGCCGTCGCCGGTGGGGACGAGCGGCTGGGCTTCGCCGCGCCATTGCACGACGATCTCGCCCTCGGCGATGCCATCGCTGACCAGCGCCGCCGCGACATTCTGCGCCCGGCGCTGGGACAGGTTCTCGTTGTAGGCTTGCGAGCCCGAGGTGTCGGTGTGGCCGGTGACCGTGATCTTGCAGGAGCCTGACTGCCGCGCCGCGTTCGCCGCCAGGCCGATGATATTCATGGCCTCAGGCGTCAGATCGGCGCTGTCGAATTCGAAGAACACGATGTAATTGCCGCATTGCGGCGCCTGGGACACCGGCTCGGGCGCGGGCGCCGGTGCGGGGGCCGCTTCCGCCGCCCGGCCCGGCTGCCACAGCGTGACGCGCACGCCCGCCAGGATGGTGTGGTTGGTCAGCTCGTCGTCGAGGTCCAAGCCCAGGGGATCGGCATGGAGACCGCCGGTGCCGAGATAGCGGTAATCGATGAAGGGCTCGACCCAGTCACTGACCTCGAAGTTCATGCCGGCGATGCCCTGATAGGCGAAGGCCCATTCGCTGTCGTTGGCCATCTCCGTGTTCACGGCACCCAGGCCGATGCCGATATAGGGCTCGAGGAAGGTGCCGGTTTCCAGGTCATAGAGCATGTTCGCCATCGCGCTCCAGGTCTTGGTGTTGGCGCTGATGCCGTTGATGTCGCCGTCATTGAACCGGTAGCCGCCTTCCAGTTCGGTACGCAGGCCATTGCCGAAGCGGAAGCCGATGGTGCCGATGCCGGCCCAGCCGATGTCGCTGTCCAGTTCGTTGCCGCCCGAGACGTCGAGATCGTTGGCGAAATTGATGCCGGCGCCGGCGCCGAGATAGAGGCCGGGCTCGTCGGCTTTCGCCGCGTCGATGCTGAGAACCATTGCCAGGGCCGATAACGCCAGAAAGAAACGGGTCTTCATCTGAAACCCCCTTCGGCAAAATCTTCGCGCGCGGCAAGATGTATTGACGGTGAGCGCGCAGTCTTAACAATCGGTTTACGGTCCTAGGCGTTGCGGGGTCTGCTGGACCGTCTGGAAATGAGTCTAAATCACTGACGGCACTAAATCTGTGGCCTTCCCGGACTATGAGTTAAGCGCTGCCGGTGCGGCATTAGAATCATCTTTTATTATGCTACGGGCGCGGGCTGGCGCCTAATCACGATATCGTCCGTGACCGGCGACGGCCCGCGTCCCGTTAACATCTAGACGGCTTCGGTCGCCGCCGACCGCACATGGCAGGCCGGCGTGATGCCGCGCTTCTCGAAATATTGCTGGTGATAGTCCTCGGCCATGTTGAACACCGGTGCGGGCACGATCTCCGTCACCACGGGCCTGCGGAACCTGCCAGGCTTGGCCAGCCGCTCCTTCGATGCCGTGGCGATCTTCTCCTGCTCCGGGCCATGGGTGAAAATGGCCGAGCGATACTGGCTGCCATAATCCGGCCCCTGGCGGTTGAGTTGGGTCGGATCGTGGAGGTCCCAGAACACGTCAAGGAGCTGTTCATAACTGATCTTGGCGGGGTCGAACTCCACGGTCACCGCCTCGGCATGGCCGGTGCGACCGGAACAGACCTCCTTGTAGGTCGGGTCCTCTGTATCGCCGCCGGTGTAGCCGACCGCCGTCGCCAGCACGCCCGGCAATTGCCGGAACGCGGATTCCACGCCCCAGAAGCAGCCGGCCGCGAATGTTGCTCTTTCCATCATGCACCTCCTGCGAGGCTCTATATGGTGCCGCCCATTTCGCGTGCCAATCAACCGCCTTCAGGAACGCGTGATCGGCTAAGGCCGGCGGGCGCGGAAGAATTCCTTCAGCAGGTCACCCGCCTCGCTCTCGCGGATGCCGCCATAGATCTCCGGCCGGTGGTGGCAGGTGGGCTGCTCGAAGATATGCGGCCCATGGTCGACGCCGCCGCCCTTGGGATCGTAGGCGCCGTAGTAGACCCGGCGCAGCCGGGCGAAGGCGATCGCCTGGGCGCACATGGGGCAGGGTTCGAGCGTGACATAGAGATCCGCGAGCGGCAGGCGCGCAGAAGCACCCGCGGCGGCGGCGGCGCGCAGCACCAGCAGCTCCGCATGGGCGGTGGGATCATGCAGCTCCTCGACCCTATTGCCGGACACGGCCAGCACCTGGCCGCTGGCGCTGTCCACCAGTACGGCGCCGACCGGCACTTCGCCCCGCGCGCCGGCGCGGACCGCCTCGGCCAGGGCCAGGGTCATGGGGTCGGCATTTTTCGCCGTTTTTGGAAGGGCTTCGCTCATGCTTCCGTTCCTACCATCCCGGCCAGTGCCGCCGCCATATTGCCGCCTTGAGGATTTGTTAAGATTTTGCTGTAGGATGCGTTCTACCGTCCACATATACGATAGTTCATTATTATGAGTGATATTCCCGAACTTTTGATGCCCGAGGGGCGTCCGGCGCTTTTGGATGGCGGCATGGGCCGCGAACTGCGCAATCGCGGCGTGCCGATCCTCGACACCATCTGGTCGGCCAATGCGCTGTTGGTCGCCAAGGACACGGTCCTGCAGGTCCACAAGGACTACATCGCCGCCGGCGCCGACATCATCACCACCAACACCTACGGCATCATCCGCAGCGAACTGAAGAAAGAGGGCATCGAGGACAAGTTCGTCGAGCTGAACCGCCTGGCGGGCAAGCTGGCGATTACCGCCAGCCGCAGCTCCGAGGAAGCGGTGGCCGTCGCCGCCTCCCTGCCGCCGCTGCGCGGCAGCTACCGCCCCGACCTCGTGGGCAAGTTCGACGAGATCGTGCCGCTCTACCGCGAGCAGGCGGAGATCCTGGAACCCTATTGCGATCTCTTCATCTGCGAGACCATGTCGTCGGGCGAGGAGGCGCGCGCCGCCGCCACCGCCGTCGCCGAATTCGGCCGGCCGGTCTGGGTGTCCTTCACCCTGCTTGAAGACAAGTCCGGCAAGCTGCGCAGCGGCGAGACCATCGCCGAGGCGGCGGCGAAGCTGAAGGACCTTCCGGTGTCCGGCATCCTGGCCAATTGTGCAGCGCCGGAAAGCATCGACGCCGCCATGCCCGAGCTGGCCAAGCTGGGCAAGGTCGCCGGCGGCTATGCCAACACCTTCCAGGACGTGCCGAAGGATTGGGTGATGGACGGCAAGAAGCCCACCGACGGGCTTTTGAAATTGCGCGAGGACCTGGACCCTGAGCATTATGCCGTCCATGCCAAGGCATGGCTGGCGGCCGGCGCCCGCGTCATCGGCGGCTGCTGCGGCACCGGGCCGGCCCATATCGCCCGCCTCAAACAACTGATCGAGAGCAAGAAGTGAGCACTCCCGTCATCGGCATCACCCTGGATAGCGAAGGCCCCGGCGGCTATTCCAAGCTGCCCTGGTATGCGCTGCGGCAGAACTATTGCGACGCCGTGGTGCGCGCCGGCGGGCTGCCGATCTTGCTGCCCCATGAGCCGGAGCAGGCGGCCGCGTACTTGAAGAAGATCGACGGCCTGCTGATCACCGGCGGCGCGTTCGACGTGGACCCCTCGATCTTCGGCGCCAGCAACCGGCATCCGACGGTGAAGACCAAGGACCGCCGCACCGCTTTCGAGATCGCCATCACCAAGGCCGCGATCGAAAAGGACATGCCCGTGCTCGGCATCTGCGGCGGACAGCAGCTCTTGAACGTCATTCTCGGCGGCACGCTGATCCAGCATATCCCGGAAGAAGTGCCCGGCGCCCTGGCCCATGAGCAGCCGAACCCGCGCACCGAGGCCGGCCATGCAGTCAACCTGATGCCGGACACGCGGCTGCATCAGATCTGCGAAGTCCGAGCATCTGCAGGTCAACAGCGCCCACCATCAGGCGGTGAAGGATGTGGGGCCCGATGTGATCGTTGACGCCGTGGCGCCCGATGGCGTGATCGAAGGCATCGAGCATCCCGGCCGCAAATTCTGCATCGGCGTGCAGTGGCACCCCGAATACGACATCAGCGAAGGCGACGCGCGGATTTTCGACGCGTTCATTGATGCCTGCCGGTAGGCGGACGTCCGTCAGACGCCTAATCTAAATCAACAAAAGAATGACCCCTCGCTCCGCGAAGCGGGGAGAGGGGACAAAAGCCTAAGCCGCGCTTCGCCGCTTCAGCTTCAGTCCCACTTCCATGATCGCGCCGATGGCCGGCACGAACTCGCGGCCGAGATCGGTGAGCGCATACTCCACCGACGGCGGCGAAGTGGGCATCACTCGGCGGGTGATCACGCCTTTCTTCTTCAACTCGCGCAGCCTTGCGCTCAGCACCTTGGCGGAAATCGGCGGGATGTCCGATCGCAACTCGCCGAAGCGGCGCGGTCCGGCGCTCAAGTACCAGATCACGTTCGGCGTCCAGGCGCCGCCGAGAAGCGCCATGCATTCCGTCAGCGGGCATCCCGGCAGCGGCACCCGGTTCTTGCGCAGCTTCAAAGCCATATCGAATCCGATTACCAGATGGAAACCTGAAAATGCAAGTTACCATCGGTTACCACATATACAACGGTTATCATCGATGCCACATTTGGCCTCTGTGCCGTCAACGGGAGCATTGCATGAGCCGCAAGAATGAAGCCGTCAGCCGTTTAGGCATCGCGCATCCGATCATCCAGGGGCCGTTCGGCGGCGGGCTGTCGACGCCGCGGCTGGTGGCGGCGGTATCGAATCTTGGCGGGCTCGGCTCTTTCGGCGCCTATCACTTGGCTCCGGAAGCGATCGCCCCACTTGCGGCGGAAATCCGGGCGCTGACAGCCAAGCCCTTCGCGCTCAATCTCTGGGTTAGCGATCATGACGAAGGCGGGGAGGGGATCGAGCAGGCCGAGTTCGACCGTATCTTCGAAATCTTCCGGCCCTATTTCCGTGAGCTTGATGTCGAGAAGCCGGCGATGCCTGCGGTCTATCACCATCGCTTCGAGGACCAAGTGGAGGCGCTGATCGAGGCGGCGCCGCCGGCCTTCAGCTTCGTGTTCGGTATTCCGGGGCCGGACGTGCTCGCCCGCTGCAAGAAACAAGACATCGTCACCATCGGCGCCGCGACCTCCATCGCCGAGGCAGAGGCGCTTGAGGATGCGGGCATTGACCTGATCATCGCGACGGGATTCGACGCCGGCGGCCACCGGCCGTCATTCCTGGCGCGGGCCGAGGACTCGCTCATAGGCACTTTTACCCTGACTCAACTGGTGTCGCGGCGCGTAAAGGCGCCTGTCATCGCCGCCGGCGGTATCGCCGACGGGCGCGGCATTCGGGCGGCGCTGGTCCTCGGCGCCCAGGCGGCGCAGATCGGCACGGCTTTCCTGGCCTGCGAGGAATCCGGCGCCACGCCGGAGCATCGCGCCGCGCTGTTCAGCGCCAAGGCGGAACAGACGGTGCTGACCCGCGCCTTCTCCGGCCGTCTCGCCCGCGGCCTGCGCAATCGCTGGGTGGAGGAGATGGCGGGGCGGGCGGCGGAGTTGCCGCCCTTCCCCATTCAAAGCTGGTTCATGTCGCAGCTACGGCCTGCGGCGGTGAAGGCAGGGCGGACCGATCTGGTCTCGCTCTGGAGCGGCCAGATCGCACCCAACCTGAAACACCGCAAGGCCGGCGACCTGATGCGAGCGCTGGTCGAGGAAACGGCCGCTGCCGAGCCAGCCTTATGAGCTGAGCTTCTTGGCGATCGTCGCCGCATGCTTGGCCTGGAAGCGCACGCCAGCCAGTTCCTTGGCGGAAGGCTGACGCGAGCCGTCACTATCGGCAATCGTCGACGCGCCATAGGGCGAGCCGCCGACGACTTCCTTGACGCCCATCTGGTCCTTGAAGCTGTAGGGCAGGCCGACGATGACGAAGCCCAGATGCAGCAGCACAACGTGGCTGGACAGAATGGTGGATTCCTGGCCGCCATGCTGGGTCGCCGTCGAGGTGAACACCGCCCCCACCTTGCCCACCAGCTTGTCGCCCATCCACAGGCCGCCGGCCTGATCCAGGAAGTTCTTCATCTGCGCCGCCATGTTGCCGAAGCGCGTCGGTATGCCGAAGATCACGGCATCATAGTCGGCCAGCTCGTTGATGGTGGCAATGGGCGCCGCCTGGTCCAGTTTGAAGCCTGACTTTTTCGCCACATCTTCCGGCACCAGCTCGGGCACCCGCTTGATCGTGACCTCGGCCCCCGCCTCTCGCGCGCCCTCAGCCGCGGCCTGCGCCATTTTTTCCACATGGCCGTAGCTGGAGTAATACAGTACGAGAACCTTGGACATGGATTTGTCTTCCTCCGAATTGTCTGACGAAAAGCGGCTGCCGTTCAGGTAGTGCAGATCGGGGATCGCACAAGAGCGGTTGCCCGCTGGAAACCAGCGTCCCTGCCGGATACTCTTGAGCAAACCCGGCCCTTCGCCTCTCACGAGATGACAGCGCAAAAAAGTCAGTCAGAAAAATCCGCGCCCGGCTCAAAGGGCGAGCGCATCGCCAAGCTGCTGGCGCGCGCCGGCCTCTGCTCGCGCCGCGATGCCGAGCGCTGGATCGCTGCCGGCCGCGTCAGCATCGACGGCGTGGTGCTGACCTCGCCGGCGATCAACGTGAGTCCGGGCATGGCCGTGGCTGTCGACGGCAAGGCGATCCCGCTGAAGCAGCCGGCGCGCCTCTGGCGCTACTACAAGCCGCGGGGCCAGGTGACGACGGCGCGCGATCCGCAAGGGCGGCCGACGGTGTTCGACGCCCTGCCCAAGGACATGCCGCGGGTGATCTCCGTCGGGCGGCTGGACCTGAACTCCGAGGGCCTGCTGCTGCTGACCAATGACGGCGAACTGGCGCGGAAGCTGGAGCTGCCCTCGGGCGGCTGGGTGCGGCAGTACCGGGTCCGCGTGCGCGGTGCTGATGGATCCGCAGGCGCTACGCGACCTGGCCAAAGGCATCACCATCGACGAGATGAACTATGGCCCGGTGCAGGCCACGCTGGACCGGCAACAGGGCAGCAATGCCTGGCTCAGCTTTGCCCTGACCGAGGGCAAAAACCGAGAGATCCGCCGCATCTGCGAGCATCTGGGCTGGCCGGTGAGCCGGCTGATCCGGGTGTCCTTCGGGCCGTTCGAGCTGGAAGGGCTTGAGGCGGGGGCGGTGGCGGAAGTTCCGAAGGGATCGATCGAGAAGTTGTTGGGGGCGGGAAACAAGAAAGGTTCACCACAGAGGCACAGAGGCACAGAGGAGAAAAGGAGAAGGCAGTAACCACAGATGAACACAGATACACACAGATGTAGCGAGGCTGTGCTTTCAACAGCAGAGTCGGACCGCTAGTCGCGGATTGCTGCGCGCCCAGCGCAATCGCAAGTGCGATTGTCGCGACGGAGCGCAATACAACGATCTGTGAGGACGAACCGAGGCATCGAAAGAGCCGCTGCCATATCTGTGTTCATCTGTGGTTTGAATCTTTCTTCTCTGTGCCTCTGTGCCTCTGTGGTCCAACTTACTTTGCCGCCACAGCACGCCGTTGATAATCTCCGGGGCACAACAAGAACAAACTCCGGGAGAGCAGACATGAACGACATCGCGCCCGTCGCGGCATGGGATGAGGCCACCTATCAGCGGATGAAGGTGGAGACCAGCCGCTGGTATTGGTTCGGCATCCCCACTTTCTTCCGCGCGCCCTGGAACGAAGACCTGACGGCGGCGGATATCGGCCTCGTCGGCGTGCCCCACAGCTCCGGCAACGGCTCCACCGAGCGCGACCAGCATCTGGCGCCGCGCTTCCTCAGGCACATGTCCGGCTGGTACCGGCGCTGCCACGCCCTGTTCAATCTCAATCCCTGGAAGGAATGCCGGATCAACGATCTCGGCGACGTGCCCCTGCCGGAGGCGATGGTCAACGACATCAGCGTGCAGCATATCGAGGCCTATTATAAGCGCCTGGACGAGGCCGGCGTGCGGCCGGTCTCCATCGGCGGCGATCATTCCATCACCGGCCCGATCCTGAAGGCGATCTCCGGGCCCAATGCCAAGCTCACCGGCGGCAAGAAAGTGGCGCTGGTGCATTTCGACGCCCACACCGACGCCTATGACCACATTCCCCATTGGCTCGGCAGCGTGCGCTCCGCCGCCCATTGGGCCGCCTATCTGGTGGCCGAGGGCCATGTGGATGCGTCGAAGAGCGTGCAGGTGGGCATCCGCGGCAATGTGGTGACTCTGGACTGGCGCAAGTCCAGCGACCGCATGGGCTATCGCGTCATCTCCATCGACGAGTACCGGGAGATCGGCATCCAGAAGACCATCGAGACGATCGTCGAGCGGGTCGGCGACTCGCCCATCTACATCACCTTCGATGTCGATTGCCTGGATCCCAGCGTGGCGCCGGCGGCGGCGAACCTCGAGCCCGGCTATGACGGCTTCACCTCGTCCGAGGTGATCAAGATCATGCAGGGCCTGAAGGGCAAGAACGTGATCGGCGCCGACATCGTCTGCATCATCCCGACCAAGGACAGCCCGAACAACATCACCACCTTGACCGCGATGGTCATCATGTTCGAGCAGCTATGCCTGATCGCGGAGTATCTGCGGGGGAAGAAGAAATGAACCGCGCGACAACAAAGGACACGGCGCCAAGGCTCACCGAGCCGCCGCGGAAGCCTTATCACACCTTCCTGAACTTTCCGCTCGCCACCGACCTGGACAATCTGCAGGCGGATGTGGCGATTCTCGGCCTGCCCTATGGCGCGCCCTATCGCATGTCGGAGGTGACCAACGACCAGTCGAACGCGCCCACGGCCGTGCGTCAGGCGACCGAGCGGCTCAGCCAGGCGCTGGACCGGCATGATTTCGATTTCGACGGGCCGCTGTTCGCGGGCAAGAACATCCGCGCGGTGGATTGCGGCGACGTGGTCGCCGATCCCTGGGACATGAAGGCCCACTATCGCAACGCCGAGGCGGCCGCCCGCAAGATCCTGCCGCAGGTGAAGATGCTGCTCTCCATCGGCGGCGATCATGGCGTGCCGATCCCCATCTTCCGCGCGCTGGAGACCGTGGGGCCGATCACGCTGGTGCATGTGGATGCCCATCTGGACTGGCGCGACGAAGTCGAGGGCGTGAAGGAAGGTTATTCCAATCCCTTCCGCCGGGCGTCGGAGATGAAGTGGATCGAGGGCATGATCCAGATCGGCCTGCGCGGCCAGGGCAGCGCGCGGCCGTCTGATATCAAGGACGCCAAGGCCTACGGGTCCCAGGTCTTCACATCCTTTGATGTGCTGGAGCAAGGCATCGAGTCCGTGCTGAAGCGCATCCCCGACGGCCGCAAATACTATCTCTCCGTCGATGCCGACGGCGTCGATCCCGGCGTGATGCCGGCGGTCATGGCGCCGTCGCCGGGCGGGCTGCTCTATCACCATATGCGTACGCTGATTCATGGCTTGGTGAAGAAGGGCCGGCTGGTGGGCATGGATATCGTGGAGATCGCGCCGAAATACGATCTCAACGACCTCACCACCATCGCCGCCGGCCGCCTGTTCATGAACGCCATCGGCGCCGCGGCCAAGGCGGGGCATCTAGGGTGAGTTCGCACGTAGACCCTCACCCAAACCCTCTCCCTGCAAGCAGGGCGAGGGGACAAGTCTTGCATGCAATATCTGTCCCCTCGCCCCACGAAGTGGGGAGAGGGTTAGGGTGAGAGGCATCCCATGCGCATCGTCGGCGGTAAGCATCGCGGGCGGCGGATCGAGGCGCCGCCGGGACAGGCCGTGCGGCCAACTTCCGACCGTGCGCGGGAGGCGCTGTTCAATATCCTGATCCACGGCCATCTCTCCGCCGACGGCACCTCGCCCCTGCCCGGCGCGCGGATCCTCGACGCTTTCGCCGGCAGCGGCGCGCTCGGGCTGGAGGCGCTGTCCCGCGGCGCCGGTCATGCGCTGTTCATCGAGAGTGACGCCAAGGCCTGCGCTGCAATCCGCGCCAATGCGAAGGCCCTGGGTGAGACAGCCAACGCGACTGTCATTCCCGGTGACGCAACCAAGCCACCGCCCCGCCCCGGCGCGCCTTGCTCGATCGTATTTCTGGACCCGCCCTATGGCCGTGAACTCTTAGCACCGGCCCTCGCTGCGCTCGCGGCAGGCGGGTGGATCGCGAATAATGCCATCTGCATCGGCGAGCTTGCCATTAGTGACGGTATTAGCCTGCCGTCCGAATTCGCTTTGATTGACGACCGCCGCTACGGAAAAGCGCGGTGCTTGGTTTTGAGATACCATACACTCACGACGGCTCCGACGCAGTGATCTAGTGTTTTGGTTTCCTGGGAGGGTTCGATGACGGAGAACACGGCCTGGATCGTTGTAGATCTGGCAGTTGCTGTATTCCTGTTGATCTTTGGTTGGTATGCGCTATTCCGGACATCCAGGCTGCAGCGCAGATACGTGGAGTCTGCGGAACAGGGCTATGCAAAAAGCTTGTATCCGCAATGGATGCTGAGTCACATGGTCGGTAAAACAAACGCGGCGAAGATTCGAATTGGCGGGGTTGTCGCAATGACAATGGGCTGTGCGATCATTTTCTTCCAGGTGTTCTGAGGTTTTCTGACTAGAGCGGCGAAATCGGGACATCCGGCAACTCATGCGCTCCTCGCCCCCGCACCGTCTCGCGCCAGAGGATGTAGAGGCCGCTGCCGATGATGACGGCGGAGCCGGAAATCACCCAGGCATCGGGAATGTCGCCGAACAGGAACAGGCCGAAGAACACCGCCCAGATCATCTGCGAATAGTGGAACGGCGCGACGATCGCTGAAGGCGCGAGGCGGAAGGCGCGGATCAGCATGAGATGGCCGGCGCCGCTGAGCAGGCCCAGCACCGCCATCAGCCCCAGGTCGGGCCAGGACATCGGCACGTAGACCTCGGGCATGACCGGCGCGCTCACCGCCAGCAGCGCCACCACCATCCAGAAAATCAGCCCGCCGGTGGACTCGTCCTTGCCCATGCGCCGCACCAGGATCAGCGACAGTCCGAAGAACAGCGCCGAGGAGATCGCGGCGATGTGCCCCGCCTTGAGCTCGGCGATGCCCGGCCGCAGTACGATCAGCACGCCAATGAAGCCGACGACGACGGCGCTCCAGCGGCGCCACCCGACCTTCTCGCCGAGGATCGGCACCGACAGCGCGGTCACCACCATCGGCACGGCGAAGATCAGCGCATAGGCATCGGCCAGCGGCAATTCGACGAAGGCGTAGAACACCAGCACCATGTCGATCGCCAGCAGGATCGAGCGCAACCCCACCAGCCAGGGATGGCGCGGCTTCAGCTTGTGCAGGCCGCCTTCATGCCGGATCAGCAGCGCCACGGGGATCAGCGTGAACAGATTGGAGACGAAGATGATCTGGAACACCGAGTAGCGCTCGGTCAGCCATTTGACCCCCGCATCGGCGCAGGAGAAAATCGAGAACGCGATCAGCGCGAACGCGATCCCGCGCGCGACATGATCGCCTGCTGTCCGATGGGCTGCTGAAGCGGTGATGGGGGTCTCCCGGGGGGCCAGAGGGCGCGCATATAATCAGGTGCGCAAGGTGCGGTAAAGCTCGGCAGGTGCAGGCCGCCCGACCATCCTCCAAGAAAAATCCCTCAATTCACCAGAGTTAGCCCGTGCCGCCGCGTGCAAGAATGGGCCTTCGCTCCCTGCGACAATCTTGCGCAGCGCCTTGATTCCGCCGCCCAGTTATCATAAGTTACCTTATCATAAGCAACATATATGATTTTGCCATGAGCGGCCGCAATCCCGAACGCAGCCTGGGTTTTCTCCTGCACGACGTTTCGCGCCTGCTGCGCAAGCGGTTCGACCGGCGCGCGCGGACCATCGGCCTGACCCGCGCGCAATGGTCCGTCCTGGCCCATCTGTCGCGCAACGAGGGCATCAACCAGGCGGCGCTGGCCGACATCCTGGAGATCGAGCCAATCACCCTGGTGCATCAGCTCGACAAGCTGGAGGCCGCCGGCTGGATCGAACGGCGCCTGGATGCGGCCGATCGCCGCGTGCGGCTGCTGTTCATCACCGCCACCGGGCGGAAGATCCTGGAGAAGATGCAGGTGCTGGGTGCTGAAACCCGCGCCGAGGCGCTGGCCGGCATTCCGGCTGCGGAACATGAGGCGCTGATCGAGACTTTACTCAAGGTCAAAGGCAACCTGTCGGAGCGGGAAACCGCCAGCCAGACCGGCATAGACGAGACCGATGAATCTGCGCGGGGGCGGATGCGCCGCCCGCGCCGGGCCGCCCGCTAGCGGCACTCAGGTGCAATCATGAACGCGATATCGCAGAAGACGGACATGGCCGCCCCGGCCGTTTCCGAAACCGCGCCGGCGGTGAGCCCGGCGCCGCGCCGTCCCCTGATACGCCGGCTGCGGCCGCTGCTGCTGATCCTCGGGCCGCTCGTGCTGCTGATCGGCGGCGCCTATTTCTACATCACGGGCGCGCGCTTTGTGTCGACCGACAACGCCTATGTGAAGGCCGACATCGCCGCCATCAGCGCCGAGATCTCCGGCAAGGTGGAAGCCGTGGCCGTCGCCGACAATGACCATGTCACCGCCGGACAGCTCCTATTCCAGGTCGACCCGCAGCCCTTCCGCCTGGCGCTGGCCCAGGCCGAGGCGCAGCTCAGGACCACCCGCGACGGCATCCTGGCCAAGGAAGCCAGCTATCGCCAGAAGCAGTCCGAGATCGTGATGGCGCAGGAGAACATCGCCTTCTACCAGCAGGAGCTCGGCATCTACGAGAAGATGGCGAAGAGCCAGATCGCCGCGCAGACCCAGCTCGACGAAGCGCGCCACAACCTGACCACGTCGCGGCAGGAACTGCCGTCGCTGCAGCAGGAGCTGGCGGCCATCCTGGCCGAGCTGGGCGGCCAGGCCGATGCGCCGCCGGAACAGCATGCGCGCTATCTCGCGGCCCAGGCGGCGCGGGACCAGGCGGCGCTGGATTTGCAGCGCACGGAGATCCACGCGCCCGCCAACGGCATCATCGCCAACCTGACCTTGCGGCCCGGCGACTACATCAAGACCGGCACGCCGATCTTCAGCCTGGTGGAGACCGACCATCTGTGGGTCGAGGCGAACTTCAAGGAAACCGACCTGACCCATGTGCGGCCGGGGCAGACGGCGTCGGTGGAGATCGACACCTATCCCGGCACGACCTGGACCACGACGGTCGGCAGCATCAGCGCCGCGACAGGCGCCGAGTTCGCCCTGCTGCCGCCGCAGAATTCCAGCGGCAACTGGGTCAAGGTGGTGCAGCGCATTCCCGTGCGGCTGGAGATCGCCGACCGGCCCGGCCAGCCGCCGCTGCGCGCGGGCATGAGCGCGGTCATCGAGATCGACACCGGCCATCACCGCGAATTGCCCAGCCCGATCGGCGCCGCCCTGGCCTGGATGGGAGTCGACCAATGACCTGCCGCCGCGCGCGTGAGCGCGGCCGCCGGAGCGGCGCCCGCTCACCGCGGCATGATCGTCGTCTCCATCATGCTGGCGACGATCATGCAGGCGCTGGACACCACCATCGCCAATGTCGCGCTGCCGCACATGCAGGGCAGCCTGTCGGCGACCCAGGACCAGATCAGCTGGGTGCTGACCTCCTACATCGTCGCCGCCGCCATCATGACGCCGCCGACCGGCTTCCTCGCCGCCCGCTTCGGCCGCAAGCGCCTGTTCCTGTTCGCCGTCGCCGGCTTCACCGTGGCGTCGCTGCTCTGCGGCCTGGCGCAGACCCTGCCGCAGATGGTGGGGTTCCGCTTGCTGCAGGGCGTGTTCGGCGCGGCGCTGGTGCCGCTGTCCCAGGCGGTGCTGCTGGACACCTATCCGAAGGAGCAGCACGGCTCCGCCATGGCGCTCTGGGGCGTCGGCGTGATGGTCGGTCCGATCCTGGGGCCGACGCTGGGCGGCTATCTCACCGAGTACTACGACTGGCGCTGGGTGTTCCTGATCAACCTGCCCTTCGGCCTGATGGCCTTCTTCGGCATCCTCGGCTTCGTGCCGGAGACCAAGCGCGACCACGGCCGCGGCTTCGACTTCTTCGGCTTTGCCATGCTGAGCCTGGGCATCGGCGCGCTGCAATTGATGCTGGACCGCGGCGAGGTGCAGGGCTGGTTCGGGTCCACCGAGATCATTCTCGAGGCCTGTGCTCGCCGGCCTCGGCATCTACCTGTTCCTGGTGCAGATGCTGACCGCCGAACGGCCCTTCCTGGAGCCGCGTCTGTTCAGGGACCGCAACCTCGTGGTCGGGCTGCTGTTCATCTTCGTCATCGGCATCATCCTGCTGGCGACGCTGGCGCTGATGCCGCCGTTCCTGCAGGGGCTGATGGGCTATCCCGTGATCACCACCGGCATGGTGCTGGCGCCGCGGGGCATCGGCACCATGATCGCCATGATGCTGGTGGGCCGCATCGTCGGGCGCGTGGATGCGCGGATACTGATCTTCGGCGGCCTGGCATTGACCGCCCTCTCCCTGTGGGAAATGGCGGAGTTCACGACAGATGTCAGCCAATGGACCATCATCCGCACCGGCATCGTCCAGGGGCTGGGGCTGGGGCTCATCTTCGTGCCGCTGAGCGCGCTGACCTTCGCCACGCTGGCGCCGGAGCTGCGCACGGAAGCCACCGGCCTGTTCAGCCTCATGCGCAATCTCGGCAGCAGCATCGGCGTCTCCATCGTCACCGCGCTGCTGTCGCAATTCACGCAGGTCAATCACGCGCAGATCGGCGAGCATATCTCGCCGTTCAATCCCATGATGGCGCCGGGCCTGCTGCCACCGCTGCTGGATCCGTCGACGCCGCAAGGAATCGCGGCGCTGAACGCCGTGGTGACCCAGCAAGCGGCCACCATCGCCTATCTCAACGACTTCCGGCTGATGATGTATGTTGTGCTGGCGGCGCTGCCGATGCTGCTGCTGCTGCGCCGGCCCGTACGCGCGAAAACCGCGCCGGCTGCCGCTGTGGCCGTCGCCGACTAACAAGCGAGGCCGCCTACTCCGGCATCCGCCGGCTGGTCAGCGCGGCGCCGCCATCGACTACCAGCACCGTGCCGGTGACATAGCCGCCGGCGGGCGAGCAGAGATAGGCCACGGCCAGAGCCACTTCCCGCGGCGTGCCCAGGCGCGGCACCGGCAGGCCGGCGACATCGCGGCCGGAATCTTCCTCACCATACTGGCGGATGCCCTCGGTATCGATGGTACCAGGCCCCACCGCATTGACCAGGATGCCCGCGCGCGCCCATTCCATCGCCAGCGTCTTGGTGAGATTGACAACGGCGGCGCGGGCGGCGGCGGCATGGGCGAAACGCGGCGCGCCCTCTACGTCGGAGAAGACGATGTTGACGATGCGGCCGCCGCTGTGAACCGCAATCGCACGCCTGGCGAAAGCGCGGCACATCTGCCAGGTGCCCTGGAGATTGAGATCGGTGACCGCGCGAAAGCCGTTGGCGGAAATGTCCAGCGCCGCCGCGGCGAACTGGCCGCCGGCATTGTTGACCAGGAAATCCGGCAGGCCGCGGTCGCGCGCCACGTCGTCGAGCAGCGCCTCCACCTGCGCCTCGTCGCGGATATTGACCGCATGCCACGCCGCGTCGGCGCCCAGCTTGCGCAGCTCGTCCGCCGCCGCCTGCAACTTCAACTCTGTTCGTGCGGCGATGGTGATCCGCGCGCCCAGCGCGGCGAATTCGCGGGCAATGGCAAAGCCGATGCCGGTGCCGCCGCCGGTGACCAGCAGATGTTTGCCGGCAAACAGGCCGGGCGCGAAAACCGGCGCGTCGGAGGTTTCCCTGGCTGTCACGTCATGCTCCGGTTCACTCAGCGATCACTTCCCTGCCGCGGCGGCGCGCAAAGGGGAGAAGCGCCACAAGGCCCAGGCCGGTCACCGCCGCGGCGATCCAGAACATGACCGATGCGCCCCAGGCATCCCAGATTTCTCCGCCGGCCCACGTGCCCAGCATGGCGATGCCGGACACCAGGTGGAAGATGCCGAAGGCTGTGCCGCGCAATTTGCGGGGGACCATGTCCGCCACTAGCGTCGCCAGCACGCCCTGGGTCAGCGCCAGGTGCAGGCCGACGAGCGCGGCGCCGAGAAATGCCGCCCAGATCGCGCCGGCAAGGGCCAGCACGACGTGACTCGCGGCTAGAGCCGCGAAGCCCGCAAACAGCAAAGGCCATCGGCCGATCCGATCCGACAGGCTGCCCGCCGGCGCCGTCAGGAAGGTTGTCATCAGCGCCATCACCGCAAGCAACGCCGGCGCGAGACCCAGCGGCAGTCCGAGCTCTTGCCCTCGAAGCAGATAGAATGACTCGGTGAATCTCGGCAGCAGCAGGATCAGCAGCGCGGCAATGAACAGCCAAAAGCGGATACCGAGAGCGCGGAGGGCGTCCATCCGCAAAGGAAACTTGCCGACATCCGGAGCGCGCGGCGACGCCTCCTCGCGCACGCCGAAACCGAGGATGACGAGGGACAATACAGCGGGAATACAGGCCACCCAGAACACCGCCTGCACGTTGCCGAGCAACAGCCACATCAGCGCCATGGCGATGAGCGGCCCCAGCAGCGAGCCCGCTTCGTCGAGCGCCTGCCGCAGGCCATACGCCGCGCCGCGCACCTCTGATGGCGTGACGTCGGCCACCAGCGCATCGCGCGGCGCGCCGCGGATGCCCTTGCCGAGCCGATCGGCGAACCGCGCGCCCAACACCGTGCCGGCATTGCCGGCAATCGGGAACAGGAACTTGGCGAGGCCGCTGAGCGCATAGCCCAGGAACGCCAATTCCTTCCGCCTCCCGACCCAATCGCTGAGCACGCCCGAGAACAACTTGGCGAAGGAGGCAGTGCCCTCGGCCACCATGTCGATCAGCCCCACCAAGGCGTAGGTGGCGCCAAGCTGCGCGACCAGAAACCCCGGCAGCAGGCCGGCGATGATGGAGGTGCTGAGATCGGTGAAGAGGCTGACGATGCCAAGCAGCCAGACCGTGCGGGGAATCGCGCGACGCCCGGATGCCTTCATCGGCGCCTCTGACTACCGCCGGCCGAACAGCCGCTCGATATCCGAGAGCTTCAGTTCCACATAGGTCGGGCGGCCGTGATTGCACTGGCCGGAATGGGGCGTCGCCTCCATCTCCCGCAGCAGCGCATCCATCTCCGCCGGCGCCAGCCGCCGCCCGGCGCGCACGCTGCCATGGCAGGCCATGGTGCCGCAGATCTGCTCCAGCCGCTCCTTCAGGCTCAGCGCCTGGCCGAATTCCGCTAGCTCGTCGGCCAGGTCGCGGATCAGTCCCGCCGCGTCGGTGACGCCCAGCAGCGCCGGCACCTCGCGCACCACGACGGCGCCGGGCCCGAAGGCCTCGATCACCAGGCCCAGCTCCGCCAGCTCGCCGCGTCTGTTGACGATGCGCTGCGCCGCCGCTTCGTCCATCTCCACGACGGCGGGGATCAGCAATACCTGGCGGGCGATGCCGGCCTGCGCCAACGCCGCTTTCATCCGTTCATAGACCAGCCGCTCATGGGCCGCATGCTGATCGACGATGACCAAGCCGTCGGCTGTTTGGGCGATGATGTAGGTTTCATGCAACTGCGCCCGCGCAGCACCCAGGGGATGAGCGCCATCTGGAGCGCCATCGGCCGCGGGCGGCGCCGAGGGTGCATGCAGGCCCGACATGTCGGTGGTCCGCGGATCCACCGACGGCAGTTCGTAAGGTGCATAGAGCGCAGCGGTCTGTTCGCCGAAGCCGCGTGGCGCGGACCCGTGCTGCGGCCGCCAGCTATTCGCCGCCGACAGCGGCCTTTCGCCCGGGCGGAAACTGCCGAGAGCCGCCAGCGACACGGTGGTTGAGGCGCGGTGGCCGGCCGCCGCCAGCGCATGCTTGGAGGCGCCGACGATCAGGCCGCGCACCAACCCGGGATCGCGGAAGCGCACCTCGGCCTTGGTCGGATGGACGTTCACATCCACCTCTTCCGCCGGCAGATCGACGAACAGCGCCACCAGCGGATGTCGGTCGCGGGCGAGGAAATCCTGATAGGCGCCGCGCACCGCGCCCTGCAGCAGGCGGTCGCGCACCGGGCGCCCATTGACGAACAGATATTGCTGCGCCGAGGTCGCGCGGTTCAGCGTCGGCAGGCCGACATAGCCCGACAGCCGCACGGATTCGCGCAGGGTATCGATGGGCAGCGCATTGTCGGCGAAATCGCGGCCCATCACCTGGGACAGCCGCGCCAGCCGCACCGCCGCAGCGTCCTGCAGCAGATCGCCCGATGGGGCATAGCGCAGGACGGCGCGCGCATCGTCGAACAGCGAGAAGGCGATTTCCGGGCAGGCCATCGCCAGCCGGTTGACGATGTCGGCGGCGTGATCCAGTTCCGTCCGCACCGCCTTGAGGAATTTGAGCCGCGCCGGCGTGGCGTAGAACAGATCCCGCAATTCCACCCGCGTACCCGCCGACAGCGCCGCCGGTTCCGGCTCGCCCTTGGCACCGCCATCGACGGCGATGCGCCAGGCCTCGGCCGCGCCGGATTTGCGCGAGGTGATGGTCAGCCGGCCGACGGCGCCGATCGACGGCAGCGCCTCGCCGCGGAAACCCAGGGTGGCGATGTTGACGAGGTCGTCGCCGGGCAATTTCGATGTGGCGTGGCGTTCCACCGCCAGCGCCAGTTCGGCCGGCGTCATGCCCAGGCCATCATCGGCCACGGCGATCAAGCCGCGGCCGCCGTCGCGCAGCGTCACCTCGATATTCCGCGCCCCGGCGTCGATGGCGTTTTCCACCAGCTCCTTCACCGCCGAGGCCGGCCGTTCGATCACCTCGCCGGCGGCGATCCGGTTGACCAGATTGGGCGGAAGGACGCGAATCGGCATGACTGACAGCCTGCGAATTTGCGGGAGAATTGCGAATCGGGAAGCGGTCGCGATCCTAGCAGAGAGCAGCCTATGCAGCCAGCGGCCGGCCCGAATCGCCCCGCCCCGAATCGCTCTAGAACAGCCCTTCCGGCGCCGGCGCCGTGGCCGTCACGCCGGCCGGCTTGCCCACGACCACGACCAGCAGCTTCGCGGGATCGAGCAGCCGCTTCGCCACGCGCTTCACGTCCTCGCCGGTGACCGCTTCGACATAGCTATTGCGCATCCTGAAATAATCCGAACCGAAGCCTTCCTCCTGCACGGCAACAAGAATATCGGCGATGCGCTGGCTGCTGGAGAAGCGCAGGGCGTAGGAACCGGTGATGTAGGATTTGGCGTCGGCGATCTCTTCCGCCGTAGGCCCGTCCACCGCCAGCCGCGACCATTCACGGCGCAGGATATCCAGGGTCTCCGCAACGCTCTCATTCTTCGTCGCCACCGTACCCATGATGAGGCCCGTATGATCCAGCGTCACCAGATCGGTGGCGATGGAATAGGCGAGACCGCGCTTTTCCCGCACCTCCTCGGTGAGCCGCGACGAGAAACCGCCGCCGCCGAGGATATAGTTCATGACATAGGCGGCGAAGAAATCGGGATCGTGCCGCTTGAGGCCTTCATGGCCGAACAGCACCACGCTCTGAGGGATATCGCGGTCGACGACGATGGTGGTGCCGCCATCGGCCGGCGCGGCCTCGGCGATGGCAGGCAGATCGGCCTTCTCCGGCAGCGCGCCGAAGGTCTTGTCCAGCAGCATGCCCAGATCCGCCGGCGTGATGTCGCCGACCACGCCGACGATCAGATTGTCGCGGGCAAAGACGCGCTTCATATAGGCGCGGAAATCCTCGACGGTGACCGCCTTGAGACCCGCCTCGGTGCCGCTGGTCTGGCGGCTATAGGGATGGCCGGGGTAACCCAGACGCCACCAGGCGCGGTTGGCGATGGAAGAAGGATCGCCGACATCGCCGGCGATGGAGCTCAGGAGCTGGCCGCGGAGCCGCTCCACCGGATCGGCATCGAAGCGCGGCTGGGTCAGGCCAAGCCGAAGCAGATCGAAGGCCCGATCGCGATTCTCCGTCAGGGTGCGGAGGCCGCCGCTGAACTCGTCCATGCCGGCATCGAAGCGCCAGTCGATGGAGAGGTCGTTGAGCGTCTGCTGGAACCCGTGGGAATCCAGGTCGCCCGCCCCTTCATCCAGCAGGCTGGACAGCAGGCTTGTCATGCCTTCCTTGCCCGCGGGATCGAGCACCGAGCCGCCCCGGAAGGCGAGACTGAGCGAGATCAGGGGAATGCTGTGATCCTCCACCAGCCAGGCCTTGATCCCGCCGGGGCTGGTGACTTCCTGCAGCTCGATCGCGCGGGCCGGCGAGGCGAGCGCGAACAGGCCGGCGAGAAGAAGTGCCGTGGCGGCGCGCGGGCAGCGGCCGATCATCACCAGGAGTCCGGTCATTGCGCGCCTCCGCTCGGCAGCAGCGTGCCGGTCACCGAATAGTTGATCTGCAGCACTTTCGCCGCGGCGGTCTTGACCTGCGCCGCGGTGACCGCCTGGATGCGGTCCGGCCATTCTTCGATATCCTCGAGGGTGCTGCCGGTGGTGAGGCTGGCGCCGATGATACGCGCAGGCCCGGCGATGCTGTCGCGCGCCTTGATGGCGTCGGACAGCAGCGCCTTTTTCGCCGCCGCCAGTTCCGCGTCGGTGACGCCGTCGCGCAGCAGGCGGGCGATCTCTTCGTCCGTGGCCTTCTCGACGATGGCGGCATCGGTTCCCGGCGGCGGCACCGCATAGAAGCCGAAGGTGCCGAGATCGTAGGTGTCGGAATCGAAATAGGCGCCGGCGCTGGCCGCGATGCGGTCATCGACCACCAGCCGGCGGTACAGGCGGCTGGTGGTGTTGCCGCCGAGAATTTCGGCCAGCAGCTCCAGCGCATAGACGTCTTCCTTAGGCCCGATCCGATAGCTGGGCGCCTGATACTGGCGCGACCATTGCCCCCGTTTCACGTCGGCGCTTTCCAACGTCACGCGGCGCGGCGCGAATTGCGCCGGCTCCTGCGGCCGGCTGCGCACGGGCACGTCGCGCTTGGCGATGACGCCGTAGTACTTCTCCGCCAGCGGCCGCACCTGATCCACGGTGACGTCGCCGGCGATGATCAGGATCGCGTTGTTGGGCGCATACCAGTGGCCGTACCAGTCGAGCGCATCCGCCGTGGTCAGGCCACGCATCTCGTGCTCCCAGCCGATGACGGGCATGCGATAGGGATGATTCAGGAACAGACCGGCGCGCATCATCTCCGACAGGCGCGCGCCCGGCTCGTTATCGGTGCGCTGCCGCCGCTCTTCCAGGATCACGTCCCGTTCCGGCAGCACTTCCTTGTCGGTGAGCACGAGATTGGCCATGCGGTCGGCCTCGAGCCGCATCACGTCTTCCAGGCGCTCGACCGCCACCGATTGGAAATAGGCGGTGTAGTCCGATGAGGTGAAGGCGTTCTCGTCGCCGCCATAGCGCGCCACCTCGGTGGAGAAGGCGCCAGGCGGCACCGTCTTGGTGCCCTTGAACATCAGATGCTCGAGGAAATGCGCGATGCCGGTCTTCCCCGGTTTCTCGTCGGCGGCGCCACAGCGGTACCAGACCATGTGGGTGACCACGGGCGCCCGGTGATTCTCCACCACTACCACCTGCAGGCCGTTGGCCAGGGTGAAGGTCTGGGGATCGAACACTTTCGCCTGCGCCATGCCGGTGCCGGCGCTGCCGAGAATGAGGGCGGCCAGCGCCGCCGCGATCCGAGTGTGAATGGCCGAGAGGTTCATGAATTGCCCGTTGGGAACGGTTGCGACTGGGGGTGATATAGCGCAAACGGGCGCCGTTGCAGCGGCGCCCGTCGAAAAGGTGACATCACATCAGCGTCAGCGGCTCAGAAGATGCCTTCCAGCAGGCCCTTCTTCTTGCCCTTGATATAGGGCGTATCGCCTTCGGTCATCGGCTTGCCTTGTTCCATGTTCTCCTGGATGCGCCGGCTCTCGCCCACGGGATCGACAATGGTGCCATAGGGTTCCTGTTCGTGCCAGAACACCAGGCGGCCGACCACGGAACGGTCGCGCTCGACTTGGGACGCCGTCTCCTCTTCGACGATCTGCCGGATGTTCGGGTCCACATCGACGGCGCCGGCGGTGGTCAACAGGGCCGCTTCCCCGGTCGAACGTCCGGTGAGATCGATCATCGGCGCCGGTTCGCCGGTGCTCGCGCCGACGACGATCGACTGCGCCTGGTCGCGAGTCGCCGGCTCCTGCGGGCGGGGCGCGCCCGGTGCCGGCGGCTTGAGGTTGATATCAGGCGGCATGCTCAACGGCGCATGGGCGATGACCTGAAACTCGTCGGGCGCCGTCCGGGTCAGGCCCAGGGACTCGCGAAACGAGTTGCCGCAGCCCGCGAGGGCCAGCGCAACCGTCAGAATAGCCAATCCAGCCAGTGGGTTATGACGCATCTGTGTCTCCTGTTACGGCGCTGTTTTACCCTTTTCCTCGCGCCGGAACAATCCGTCCAAGACGAGCATCGAAACGCCGATGAAAATGCAGGTATCCGCCAGGTTGAAGGCCGGCCATTGGCAGCCGAATCCGCCCAGCCAGACTGTTTCGAGAATGCGGCAAAAACCAGGATAGGCCTCGCCGTGGAACCAGAGGAAATCGAAGACGGCTTGAAAGCGGAAGCGATCGACGACATTGCCCAGGGCGCCGCCGATGATGAAGCCGAGGCCGATGGCCGGCCAGCGGTGGATCTGCCGGGACAGCCAGACGCCGAGGCCGACGACGATGGCCAGCGCAACGACCACGATAAGTCCCCACGGAGCCACCATGCCGAACAAGCTGAAGGCAATTCCTGGATTCCAGGCGAAGACGAGATCGAAGAACGAGGTGATGGGGATATTGTGCGGCGAATCCATGAGCACGTCGCGGATCCACCATTTGCTGACCTGATCCATCAGCAACGCGGCGGCCGCGACAACGATACCCAACCGGAACAGCCGCACGCGCTACTCCGCCGCGGCGCGCGGTCCGAGCGCCTCGGCGCAGCGGCCGCAGACGCCGTCATGGCCGTGATCGCCCACATCCGGCAGCACACGCCAGCAGCGCTCGCATTTGTCGCCGTCGGCCGGTTCGACCACCACGGCCACATCCGGCACATCGGTCAACGTGAACGCGCCCGCCGGTGCCGTGCCCGGCTGCAAGGTTGCCGCCGAGGTGATGGAGATCTCCGCGAGATCGATGCCGGCGAGCGCGTCTATGTAGGCGCCGTTGGCGAAGATCTTCGGATGGGCCTGCAGGCTGGCGCCGATGCGCTTGTTCGCGCGTTCCAATTCGATCGCGCCGGTGACCACGCGGCGGAGGTCGCGGATCTTGCTCCATTTCGCCGCCAGCGCCTCGTCGCGCCAGTTCTGCGGCACCTCCGGGTAGGTGCGGAGATGCACGCTGTCGGTCCAGGCCTCGTTCTCCGTGCGGCCGTTGCGGAATTGCCAGGCCTCCTCGGCTGTGAAGCAGAGGATCGGCGCCAGCCAGGTGACGAGGCAGTTGAAGACCCGGTCGAACACCGTGCGCGCGGCGCGGCGGCGCAGGCTGTCGGGCTTGTCGCAATAGAGCGCGTCCTTCCGCACATCGAAATAGAAGGCGGAGAGATCGCTGTCGCAGAAATTGTAGACGGCGGTGCAGAGATCGCCGAATTCGAAATCATCCACGCAGCGCCGTACATGGGCATCGAGATCCGCTAGGCGATGCAGCACCCAGCGTTCGATCTCCGGCATCTGCGCCGGCTTGACCCGCTCCTTGGCGTCGAAGCCTTCGAGCGCGCCCAGGAGATAGCGGAATGTCTGGCGCAGGCGGCGATAGCGCTCGGAATGGAACTTCAGGATGTTGGGGCCGATGCTCTGATCCTCGACATAATTCGAGCCCACCACCCACAGGCGCAGGATGTCGGCGCCATGCTGTTTCATCACATCCTGGGGCGCCACCACATTGCCCAGGGACTTGGCCATCTTGCGGCCCTGTTCATCCAGCGTGAAACCATGGGTCAGCAAGGCGTTGTAGGGTGCCCGGCCGCGCGTGCCGCAGGATTCAAGCAGCGATGAATGGAACCAGCCGCGATGCTGGTCGGAGCCTTCGAGATAGAGATCGGCGGGCCAGGCCAGGTCCGTGTCCTTGCGCGGCTCCAGCACGAAGGCGTGTGACGAGCCGCTCTCGAACCAGACCTCGATGATGTCCTTCACCTGTTCGTAGTCGTCGGCATTGTGTTCATTGCCGAGGAAGCGGGAGGGCGGGCTCGAATACCAGGCGTCGGCGCCCTCCTTCTCGAACACATCGGCAATGCGGTCGATGATCTTCTGGTCCCGCAGCGGCTGGCCGGTCTTCTTGTTCACGAACACGCCGATCGGCACGCCCCAGGCGCGCTGGCGCGACACGCACCAGTCCGGCCGCTGCTCGATCATGGCATAGAGGCGGTTGCGGCCCTGGGCGGGAACGAATCTCGTGGCGTCGATGGCGGCCAGCGCCTTCTTGCGCAGATCGTTCGTGTCCATGGAGATGAACCACTGCGCGGTATTGCGGAAGATCAGCGGCGCCTTCGAGCGCCAGCTATGGGGATAGCTGTGGGTGAGCTTGCCCTGGGCCAGCAATACGCCGGCCTCTTTCAGCGCGGCGATGACGGAGGGATCGGCATCGCCCTTCTTGCCGTCGGGGCGCAGCACGCGCTTGCCGGCGAACAGCGGCACATGGGGATAGAACGAGCCGTCCTCGCTGACGGTTTGCGGCACTTCGATGCCGTTGGCGCGGCCCAGTTCCCAGTCATCGGCGCCATGGCCCGGCGCGATATGGACGATGCCGGTGCCCTGCTCCGTGGTGACGAACTCGCCGGCGAACATCGGCACGTCGAAGTCGTAGCCTTTGCCGCGCAGCGGATGCGCAGACATCGTGCCCGTGAGCGCGTCGCCCTTGCCCGACCACAGCGGGTCGGCAGCCGAGATGCCGGTCTCTTTTTCGAAGGTCGCGCGCAGTTCGGTGGCGATCAGCAGCTTGTCGCCAACGCGCACCAGGCTGCCCTCGGCGACCGACGTCACCGCGATGATCTGGTATTCCATCTCCTTGCCGAAGGCCATCGCCCGGTTGCCGGGGATGGTCCAGGGCGTCGTCGTCCAGATGACAACGGCAGCGCCGTTCAATTCCTTCAGCGGCGAGCGCAGCACCGGAAATTTCACATAAATCGTGTTGGAGACATGGTCGTGATACTCGACCTCGGCCTCGGCCAGCGCGGTCTTCTCCACCGCCGACCACAGTACCGGCTTGGCGCCTTTGTAGAGGCCGCCATTCATCAGGAACTTGCCGATCTCCCGGAGGATCTGCGCCTCGGCGGCGAAGGACATGGTGGTGTAGGGCTTCTCCCAATCGCCTTCGACGCCCAGGCGGCGGAATTCCTTGCCCTGCTCGTTCACCCAGTGCTGGGCGAAATCGCGGCACTCCTTGCGGAATTCGATGATGGGAACAGCATCCTTGTCCTTGCCGGCGGCGCGATATTTCTCCTCGATCTTCCATTCGATCGGCAGGCCATGGCAGTCCCAGCCCGGGACATAGTTGGCATCCTTGCCCAGCATCTGCTGCGAGCGGTTGACCACGTCCTTCAGGATTTTGTTCAGGGCATGGCCGATATGGATGGCGCCGTTGGCGTAGGGCGGGCCATCATGGAGGACGAATTTCGGCTTGCCCTTCGATTCCGCGCGCAGCCGCTTGAACAGGTTCATCTCCTGCCAGCGGGCGAGGAACTTCGGCTCGCGCTCCGGCAGGTTGGCCCGCATCGGGAAGTCGGTCTTCGGCAGAAAGACCGTCGATTTGTAGTCCACGCTCATGCGTCGCTCATGCTCGATTTCGGCCCGAGGGCCTGTTGATAGAACTCGCCGCCCTCGCGTGAGAGCGGCGCGGCCGGCCGTAGCGGCGCCAGGGCGCCGGGCGCCGGCCCGTCGTAAGCGGCGAGGATACGGCGCGCCGTCTGGCAATCCTCGGCAATTTGTGCCTGCAAAGCGGGCAACCCGTCAAACGCCTTGTCCCCGCGGATATGGTCAATGAAGGCCGCCCGCATATGCCGGCCATAGAGGTCGCCGTCGAAATCCAGCAGGTGCACTTCAAGGTGCGCCTTCGTTCCGCCCACCGTCGGCCGCGGCCCCACATAGGCAGCGCCGTCGCGCCAGACTGTGCCGAGCCCCTCGTCGATGCCCGCCTTCACCGCATAAATGCCGTGGGCCAGCAGCGCATATTCGCCCAGCGCCATATTCGCGGTGGGAAAGCCGAGGCTGCGGCCAATCTTCTCGCCGGCTTCGACGCGGCCCTCCATCTCCCAGGGCCGGCCGAGCAGCGCCGTCGCCGCGCGGATGCGGCCGGCCGCCAAATGATCGCGGATGTGGGTGGAGGAATAGACCTCGCCGCCGCCGGTCGCCTGAGGCGACACCGACGTCACATCGAAGCCATGCACAGCACCGAGATCGGCGATCAGCGCCGCGTTGCCGGTGCGGCCGCGGCCGAAAACGAAATCGTAGCCAATCACCACATGGGCGGCGTCGAGCCCCTCGCTCAACACTTCGATGACGAAGGCCTCGGCGCTCTTGGCCGCGAGCTCGGCATCGAAATGCAGCACGAACAGATGCTCGATGCCCAGCGCCTCCAGCGCCCGCACCTTGATGCGCAGCGGCGTAAGGCGGAAAGGCGGCTGGTCCGGCTTGAAATAGCTGCGGGGATGGGGCTCGAAGGTCATGACCGCCAGGGGCGCCCGCTGCGCCGCTGCGCGCCGAGCCGCTTCCGCCAGCACCGCCTGATGGCCGAGATGGACGCCGTCGAAATTGCCGATGGCAACGACGGCGCCGCGGGCCTCCGCGGGGACTTCCGTATAGTGGCGAAACAGCCGCATCGTTCTCGACCTAGGATCCCGTCCCAATATGTAATCGCGCCCGGCACTTGGCCGGTGCGAGCATAGCGTCAGCGCGCCCTTATAGGGCGGCCGGCCAGTTTGCGTAAGGGCCGGCGCCGGGCCGGCCCGCAATCAGGGAGATAGCTACTCCGCGGCCTGCGCCAGGCCGGCGCGGCGGGGCACCATCAGCATCGCCTCGCCGTCGATCACCTGGGTCTCGCCTACATGGCAGACCGTGGAGACCGTAATTCGGGCGCGCTCCTGGTCGACCGCGGTGACGGTGACCCGTGCCGTGACGGTGTCGCCGATGCGCACCGGGGCTTTGAACTTGAGGTTCTGGCTGATGTAGATGCAGCCCGGACCCGGCAGCTTGGTGCCGAGCACAGTGGAGATGAAGCTGGCGGTCAGCATGCCATGGGCAATCCGACCCTTGAACATGGTCTTCTGGGCGAATTGCTCGTCCAGATGTACCGGATTGCTATCGCCGGAGATGCCGCAGAACAGCACGATGTCCGCCTCGGTCACGGTGCGCGAATAGATTTCCGTCATGCCGACGGTCATGTCTTCGAGAAAGTGGCCGTGCAATTCATGCATTGCTGCTGGTCCTTAAGGGCCGCTGTAAGACGGAGGGCCAAATCACCCTTCGCACTTGCAGTATTCTTGTGCGCCGCAAAATTCGCAAGCACTATGCGTACGATCACAGACGCATGTGACATCTTGCAGAGCAATAATTTCAGCAAGATTAAAGAACAAAATAGGAACTTTGCTGCACTCCTGACTCAACCCCTTGGGGTCGGGGCCGTTCCTCGGCCGCCGGCGCCGGATTTGTCTAGGCCGGCTTGGGCTTTCGGGGCTCGATCGGCAATTGCTTTGCCAACCCTGTCATCTCCTCGAAAGACGCCGCGGCGGACAGCAGCGCCGCCTCGCCCCGGGGCTTGCCGACGATCTGCAGGCCGACGGGCCGGCCATCCCTGGTGAATCCGCAGGGCACGGAGATCGCCGGGCAGGAGGTCAGGGTGATCGCGTAGGCGAGGCGCAGCCATTCGACATAGTTGTCGAAGACCACGCCGTTGATCTCGCGGATCCAGCGGATCTTCACGTCGAAGGGCGCAACGGGGGCCACCGGACAAAGCAGCAGATCGTGGGTCTGGAAGAACTGCACGATCCGGTGATAGAGCGTGCCCCGCGCCACCTCCGCCCGCGCGATATCGCCGGCGGTGACCTTGAGGCCATGCTCGATGTTCCAGATCACGTCGGGCTTCAGCTTGTCGCGCTGGGTTTCGTAGAGCGCGGCATAGCCGGCGACGAAGCCGGCGGCACGCAGCGTCTTGAACGAGTTGATGGCGCCGGTGAAATCAGGGCAGGCTTCCTCGACGGCGGCGCCCAGATCCTGGAAGCGGCGCGCCGCGGCGGCGCAGATCTCCCGCACTTCCGCATCCACCGGCACGATGCCGAGATCGGGCGAGAAGCCGACGCGCTTAGGCCGCCGCTTTGCCGCCGCCGCGGTCTGAAAAGATTCCCGGGGCGATTCCAGCGACAGCGGATCCTCGATATGCCAGCCGGCCATGGCATCCAGCATCAGCGCCGTATCGCCGACCGTGCGGCCCATCGGTCCTTCAACCGAGAGCGTGCCGAACGGCCGTTCGTTCGGTCCGTTGGCGACGCGGCCCGGACTCGGGCGCAGACCGACGACCGAACAGTAGCTCGCGGGCGTGCGCAGGCTGCCGCCGAGATCCGAGCCGGTTGCGAGCCATACCTGCCCCGTCGCCAGCGCCACGGCCGCGCCGCCGGAGGAACCGGCGCAGGTCAGCCTGGTGTTCCAGGGATTGAGCGTCTCGCCGAACACCTCGTTGAAGGTGTTGGCGCCGGCGCCGAACTCCGGCGTGTTGGATTTGCCCATGGTGATGCAGCCGCGCTCTTCCAGCCGCTCCACCATGATGTCGGAGCGCTCGGGCACATGATCGCTGTAGATCGGCGAGCCATAGGTCGTGCGCACGCCCGCGACATCGTTCAGGTCCTTCACCGCGATCGGCAGGCCGGCGAGCCAGGGCGACACTTCCGGCGCCTTGCCGGCCATGATGCGCCGCGCGTGATCCCGCGCGCGATCGAGGCAGAGCGTGGGCATGGCGTTCACCGCCTTGTCCGTCGCGGCAATGCGCGCCGCCGATGCCTCGACCAGCTCCAGGGGAGAGACTTTGCGCTCGGCCAGCAGGCGCACGGCTTCCTGCGCGGTCAGCGACGTGAGCTGTGAGTCTGCGGCCATGATGATGATCCCCTTGTTGCCGCGCCGACATTATCGGCGGCCCCGGCAAGCAGCAAGGCCACGGCGATTCCGCTGGCCTCCCGCCGCCTCGTGCGGCAGGTTGCGCGGCAGAGGACAGGGGTCGTGGACAAGAAATCGAACGGCATCGTCGGCGGGATGAAGGAATTCCTGCAGCTTGAGTCCGCCGGCGGCATCGTGCTGCTGGGGGCCGCCGTATTGGCGTTGATCGTCAGCAACACGCCGGTCGCGCCGTTCTACAAGATCTTCCTGACGATGCCGGTGGAAATCCGCATCGGCGCGCTGGAGATCGCCAAGCCGATGCTGCTCTGGATCAATGACGGGCTGATGGCGGTGTTCTTCCTGCTGGTCGGGCTGGAGATCAAGCGCGAGCTGCTGGAAGGCGAGCTCGCGAGCTTCAGCCAGGCGCTGCTGCCGGCCATCGGCGCCATCGGCGGCATGATCGTGCCGGCGGCGATCTATGTGTCGCTCAACTCAGACAGCGGCGATGCGATTCACGGTTGGGCCATCCCGTCGGCGACCGACATCGCCTTCGCGCTCGGCGTGATGTCGCTGCTGGGCAACCGCGTGCCCGTGGCGCTCAAGGTATTCCTGCTGGCGGTAGCGATCTTCGATGATCTCGGCGCCATCGTCATCATCGCGCTGTTCTACAGTTCGGAGCTGTCGCTGATTTCCCTGGTGCTGTCGGCCATCGTCCTGGCGGCGATGTTCGCCATCAATCGCGCCGGCGTCACCCGGATCGCGCCCTATGCGCTGTTGGGCATTGTGCTTTGGGTCTGCGTGCTGAAATCCGGCGTGCATGCGACTTTGTCCGGCGTCGCCATCGCTCTTGCAATTCCCATCCGCGCGCGCGACGGAAGCTCGCCGCTGCGCGATCTCGAGCATATGCTGCATCCCTGGGTCGCGTTCCTGGTCACGCCGCTGTTTGGATTCGCCAATGCCGGCGTGTCGCTGACAGGCATTCGCTTCGCCTCGCTTTTTGAGAACATCGCCTTTGGCATCGCCGCCGGCCTGTTCATCGGCAAGCAGATCGGCGTTCTCCTGTCGGTGTTCATTTGCGTCAAGCTGCGGCTGGCGCGCCTGCCCGAGGGCACCGGCTGGCTGGCGATCTATGGCGCGTCGCTGCTGGCGGGCATCGGCTTCACCATGAGCCTGTTCATCGGCACGCTCGCCTGGGACCATACGTACTATTCCGCGCCGCTGCGCATCGGCGTGCTCGGCGGCTCCCTGTTGTCGGGCATCGCCGGCTATATCGTCCTGCGCTTCGCCACCCGGAAACCCGCGCCGATCCTTAACGCCTGAGCATATTGTCGCACCCGCCGTTTGCTTGACCTGGATCAAGCGGCCCGAGGCGGACGAAACCTACATCTAATTCATCGGGTCGGGGCAATGGGTTATGCCGCCGGCACAAGCAGATGGAGGGAAATCGTGAGCGACAGACAGGAACTCTCTGAGACGGCTCAGGGACGGCGCGCCTTTTTGCGAACCACAGGATTAATTTCCGCAACGGCACTGGCCGGCACGATGCTCGCCGGGCAGACAGCGGCGATGACGACCGCGCGGCCCCCGGCATATGCAGCTTCGCCGGCGATCCGGACGGCGGCGGTGGATATCAGCGGCCTGCCGCGCGTGAAGCAGCAGATGGTGGCGCCGCCGCATATGCCCGAGCATGAACAGGTTGCGACCAGCGGTCCGAAGATCGTCGAGGTCCTGCTGACCATCGAAGAGAAGAAGATGGTGATCGACGATGAGGGCACGGAAGTCTGGGCGCTGACTTACAACGGCTCGGTTCCCGGTCCGATGATCGTCGTCCACGAAGGCGACTATGTCGAGCTGACGATGCGGAACCTCCAGACCAACGCCATGGAGCATAATATCGACTTCCACGCGGCGACCGGCGCCTTGGGCGGCGGAGCGCTGACAAAGGTGCAGCCCGGCGAAGAGGTCGTGCTGCGCTGGAAGGCGATCAAGTCGGGCGTCTTCGTCTATCACTGCGCGCCCGGGCGATGTGATGATCCCTTATCACGTCGTGCATGGCATGAACGGCGCCGTCATGGTGCTGCCGCGCGATGGCCTCAAGGACGCCGCCGGCCAACCGATAACTTATGACCGCGCCTATTTCATCGGCGAGCAGGACTATTACATCCCGCGAGATGAGAACGGCGAGTTCATCAAGTACGAAGCGGCCGGTGAGAACTTCAACGACGCCCTGGACGTGATGCGCAAGCTGACGCCCACGCACGTGGTGTTCAATGGCGCGAAGGGCGCACTGACCGGCGACAACGCCCTAAAGGCCAGTGTCGGCGAGACCGTGCTGTTCATTCATGCCCAGGCCAACCGCGACACGCGGCCCCATCTGATCGGCGGCCATGGCGACCTGGTGTGGGAGGGCGGCTCGTTCAACGACAAGCCGGACACCAATCTGGAAACCTGGTTCATCCGTGGCGGATCCGCCGGCGCCATGGTCTACAAGTTCCAGCAGCCGGGCGTGTACGCCTATGTGAACCACAACCTGATCGAGGCCGTGATGCTGGGTGCTACTGCCCATGTGGTCGTCGAGGGCGAATGGGATGACGACCTCATGATGCAGGTGTCCAAGCCGGGCCCGATCAGCAGCTGAACCCATGGCCGGGCCGTTCCGATTGCTGGCAAGCGGTGCCGTGGCTGGTTTGCTGAGCCTCGGCACCCTGGCCGGTTGCGGCCCGATCGATTCCACCCTGGAGGCGGGGCGTCCGCTGTCGTTCGAACAATCTGCGGTGATAGTTGCCGCAGACGGGCGCCGTCTCCAGGTCGGCGAATACGAGGTGACCTGGCAGGACTGGAGGCGTTGTTACGACGCCGGCGGCTGCAGCTATCTGCCGCGGCCGGCGCGCATCGACGGCGGCAAGACGTTTCCGGTTGTCGGCGTCAACCGCCTCGACGTCGATGAATTCATTGCCTGGGCGAACAACCGGGGCACGCGGGAGTACCGATTGCCGACTGCGGGCGAATGGGACGCGCTTGCAGCTGAACTGCCGAAACCGGAGACCGGGAAATTGTTTACTGATCCCCGGCTTGCTTGGGCGGCCGATTACGGCCAGATGCCAGCCTTGCCGGCGCGGGTGCAGCCGAGCGGAAAATTCGGCGCCGTCTCGAATGGGCTCAAGGACCTGGGCGGCAATGTCTGGGAATGGACTTCAACCTGTGCCGCCGGCGACGACGCCGACGACCGCTGCCCGGCCTACGTGGCGCAGGGACTGCACGAGGCGGCGATTTCAGTTTTCATCCGAGATCCCGCCTCCGGCGGCTGTGCCGCCGGCGTACCGCCGCCCCATATCGGCTTCCGCCTGGTTTCGGATATCGAGGATCTCGAGTCCTAAGGCAGCTAGAGAACGCCGCCTTCTTCCGTGCGCTTGGCGACGAAGGCATCGAGCGACTCGGCGATCGCTGGATCGAGCGGCGGTTCCTGATACTCCGCCAGCAGCCGTTTCCACACGCCGTTCGCCCGCTGTGCCGTGTCCAGCGCGCCGGCTTCGCGCCAGGTTTCGAAATTGCGCCAGTCCGACAGCATCGGCTGATAGAAGGCATTCTCATAGCGCGCCAGGGTATGGGCCTCGCCGAAGAAATGCCCGCCCGGCGGCACCGCGCCGATGGCGTCCAGCGCCAGCGAGTCCTCGTCGACCACCAGCGGCTGCAGGAACTCCGCCATCATCTGCAGGATCTCCGCATCGACGATCAGCTTCTCGAACGAGGCCACCAAGCCGCCTTCCATCCAGCCGGCGCCATGCTTCAGGAGATTGGCGCCGCCCATGACAGCGCCCCAGACCGACATCTCCGACTCATAGGCGGCTTGCGCATCCACGGCATTCGCCGCGCAGGCATTCGACGAGCGGTAGGGCAACTTGTAGCGCCGCGCCAATTGCCCGCCGGCCATCGCCGCGCGCGTATATTCCGGCGTGCCAAATGCCGGCGCGCCGGATTTCATGTCGACGTTCGAGGTATAGCCGCCATAGATCACCGGCGCGCCCGGACTCACGAGCTGCGTGAAAGCGATGACGCCCAGGGCCTCCGCGTTCTGCAAGGCCAGCGCGCCGGCCAGGGTTGCCGGCGCCATCGCGCCCGACAGGGTGAAGGGCGTGACGATGACCGCCTGCCCCGCCTCCGCCATGGCCGTCAGCCCATCCAGCATCGGCCCATCGACGCGGCGCGGCGAGTTGGTGTTCACGACAGTCAGCAGACCGGGATTCTGCCGCAGCTCCTCGCGGGTGATGCCCCGCGCCAGGCGGTTCATCTCGATGCCGTCCTCAACCCGCGTGGCGCCGATCGCCGAGGGCGACCAGACGCGGTCCGTCAGCTTGATGACGGCGCTGTAGGCATCCAGATGCCGCGTCGGCGGCGGCAGATCCGCCGGCTCCACCGGATATCCGGCGGCGAGATGGATGACGTTCAGGCTCTGCATCAATCGCAGGAAATTGCCGTAGTCGGCAAAGGTGCCGGGGCGCCGCCCGCCATCGAGGTCGGAACAGTTCGGCGCGCTGGAGACAGCGCAGAACGCCAGATGATCGCCGCCGATGGTGACGCTGTGCTCCGGATTCCGGGCATGTAGCGTGAAGCTGGACGGCGCGCTCGCCAGGCACTGCTCGATCAGGCCGCGGTCGAAGCGCACGCGGCCGGTGGACCGGTCCACATCGGCGCCGGCCTTGGCGAGGATGTCGAGCGCGCGCGGGCTGAGGAACTCCAGCCCCTGGGTTTCGAGCACGCGCATCGACGTGTCGTGGATGCGCTCGAGCCCCTCGGCGTCGATCACCTCGACCGGACTGTAGCGGTTGCGCAGGGCGCGCCAGGGCGGCTGCTTGAATCCGCCCGATGTCCGGCGGCCGCGACGCCTTGCGCCCTGGGCGGCAGCCTCGGCCGCATGCGGAGATTGCAATTCAGCCATGCATCTTCTTTCGTTTCCTTGCGGCAGCATCTCTTTCCGCGCACGCCAGCGCAACCGGAACCACCGCCCCCTATGGACTTAGCCTGGGCGAACCGGCGGCGCCGTGCTATTCACGATGCGCCGCGCTCATCATGGTTTCAGCTCCCCTCAGATCCGCCAGAACGACCAAAGGCTCACCGGGCCTGAATTGGTCTCTCACCACGCCGGGCGCCGTGGTGTTTGCCGTGATGTTCACGCTGGAATCCCTGGCGCGGGCCACATTGGCGACCATCACACCGCTGCAGGCTTACGAACTGCTGGGCGACAAGGGCACGGTCAACCTTCTGTACACAGGTGTCTACGCCACCACGCTCTGCGTCAGCTTCGCCATTCCCGACCTGATCCGCCGCTTCCGCCGCCGCTGGGTCTATTCCCTGGGCGTGGTCATGACCATCGTGGCGGCGATGCTGCTTGCGGCGGGCAATCTCTCCGGCCAGGTCGGCGGCATGCTGGCCGTCGCCCTGGCCGGTTCGCTGACCAGCGTCACCCTGCAGCTCTACATGATGGACCATATCCAGCGGCGGGATTTCGTTCTGGCCGAACCGCTGCGGCTGGTGTTCAGCGCCGCCGCCTGGGGCGCCGGGCCGTTCCTGGGGGTCTGGCTTAATCAGCGCTTCGGCGCCGGCACCGGCCAGGCCTTGAGCGCCATCGCCGCGGCGCTGCTGCTGGGCTATTTCTGGTATCTGCGCATGACCGAAAATCCCGCCGTAGCCGCCGCGACCCGGCCGCCGCCGCGGCCCCTGGCCAGCATCCGGCGCTTCCTGGCGCAGCCGCGGCTGAGGCTCGGCTGGTTCATCGCCTTCGGCCGGTCCTCCTGGTGGTCGATGTTCTTCGTCATGCCGCCCCTCTACCTCACCGACGCGCTGGGCAGCGAGCGCGGTCATTTCTGGGGCGGCGTTCTGGTGTCAGCCGGCAATATCCTGCTGCTGACCACGCCCTTCATCGGCCGCGTCGCCTCGCGGCACGGCATCCGCCGCCCGATCATCGCCGCCTATGCCGGGCTGAGCGTCTTCTCGATCCTGGCCGCAACGGTACTGCATTGGCCGCTGGCGGTCGGACTCTGCTTGCTGGGCGGCGCCTTCTGCTGCGTCATCCTCGATGCCCTGGGAAATATTCCCTTCATCCGCGCGGTCCGGCCGCTGGAACGGCCGCAGATGGCCACGGTGTTCCGCAGCTATGCGGATCTGTCCACCTTGATGCCCGCGGCTGTGTTCTCCCTGCTGCTGCTGATCTTCGACAATATCGGCGCCGTGTTCGTCGCCAGCGGCCTGTTCGCCCTGGCGGTCGGCTGGATCGCCCGCCACCTGCCGCGGAGCATGTAAGCACGGGGATTTTTCCGCTCCCCCGCAATTGCCGCGAATGCAGAGAGAATTCTCTGCAAGTCTAACGAAATATTTCGTCACAAGGACTTGTAGGATTCCGGCCGAATCTTTTCCGGCGCGATTAAGCGTTTCTTAGCGTAGTTGATGAAAACTCATTAACGATTTCTCAGCCACGTGGGAGCGTGCATCCTTGAGCAAGACGATCGGCGCTTCGATCAACGCCGCGGCGTTCTCGTCGCCCACGCGCGTGCGCCGCACGCTGCTGGGATTCGGCCTGCTGCTCGCTGCCATGATCGGCTGCCTGATCTCCTACGGACTCTGGTATGGGCGCGACGGCGCGCTGCTCGCCGCAGGCAAGCAAACCAACAGCCTGGCGCGCATGCTGGAGCAGCATTCCAGCCAGTCCATCGCCGTCGTCGACCGCACGCTGCAGGCCGCCAACCGGCTGCGCGATTTCGATCAGCGCTTTGTCCAAAAGTTCGATCCCTCGGTGACCGCCGCGCTGAAGGAAATGATGGAGGACGCCAACCAGCTGCGCGCCATCAGCCTGGTGTCATCAGACGGCCAGATTCTGCAGGATTCCCGCGGCGCCGATGCGGCGGGCCTGCCGCCGATCCTGTTGTCGGAGCCGCAAGTGGACGCCGGTAGCGTGCTGTTCGGCCTGCCGGCTCGCGACCCCGCCGACGGCAAGTGGGTTTTCACCGTCAGCCGTCTCCTGCGCAGCACCGACGGCCGGGTGACCGGCGCCGCCGTGGCGCAGGTCGATGCCGATTACTTCGCCTCGCTGTATCGCAATGCCAATCTCGGCGCCAACGGCTTCGTCGCCCTGCTACGCAGCGACGGCGCCACGCTGGCGCGCGCGCCCGCCAGCAGTTCGGAAGCCTATAGCACCGCCGACGTCGAGGCCTGGCTGCCGGTGATCCAGAGCGGGCGCGAGGGCGAAGGCCTGATCCTCCTGCCGACTGATGGTATCGAACGCGTGGTCAGCCACCGCGCCATCGGCCGCTGGCCGCTGGTCATCGCTGTCGGTGTCGGCAGCGGCGATGCGCTGTCCTCCTGGTGGGACGATGTTCAGCGCGACTCCGCCATGGCCCTGTCGCTGATCGCCGTCATCCTGGTGGTGCTCTGGTACATCGCCCATCAGATCGCCGGCCGCGAGACCGACCGTCTCGCCCTGGCCGCCAGCGACGCGAAATTCCGGACGCTGCTCGCCAACATGCCCGGCGCCTGCTACCGCTGCGCGCCCGGCAGCGGTCTTGCGATGGAATTCATCAGCGACGCGATTGCCGAGATCTCCGGCTATGCCGCCAGCGATTTCATCCACAACCAGGTCCGCAGTTTCGTCAGCATCATCCACCCCGACGATTTCTCCGTTGCCGACATGGCGCTGCAGCGGGCGTTGGCCGCCGGCCAGCCTTTCACCCGGGAATACCGCATCATGCACCGCGACGGCAGCGTCCGCTGGGTGCATGAGAAGGGCCAGCCGATCTTCGACGAGGCCAACCAGGTCGCCTTCATCGACGGCACGGTGTTCGACGTCACCGCGCGCCACCGCACCGAGCAGGAGTTGCGCCAGGCGAAGGAAGCGGCCGAGGCCGCCAACATCGCCAAGTCCGACTTCCTGGCGATGATGAGCCACGAGATCCGCACGCCCATGAACGGCGTGCTCGGCATGACCGGCTTGCTGCTGGACACCAATCTCGACGACGAGCAGCGGCGCTACGGCAAGACCGTGCAGCAATGCGCCGAGGCGTTGCTGACGCTGATCAACGACATCCTCGACTATTCCAAGTTCGAGGCCGGCAAGCTCACGCTGGAGAACATCGACTACAATCTGGCCGACCTGATCGAAGGCGTCGGCCAGCTCCATGGACCGAAGGCCCACGCCAAGGGCATCGATCTCGCCGTCTTCATCGAGCCGGAAGTGCCGGAATGGGTTTGCGGCGATCCCGGCCGCCTGCGCCAGGTGCTGCTCAACCTCGTGGGCAATGCCATCAAGTTTACGGAAATCGGCGGCGTGGCGGTGGAGGCGAGCGTCATCGGGCGGCGCGAGGACGGCTCCCTGACGCTGCGCTTCGAGATCACGGATTCCGGCATCGGCATCGCGCCCGATGCGGTGCCGCGGCTGTTCCGCAAATTCACCCAGGCCGATTCCTCGACCACGCGGAAGTTCGGCGGCTCCGGCCTCGGCCTGGCCATCTCCAAGCAGCTGATCAACGCCATGGGCGGCGATATCGGCGTCGACAGCACGCCGGGCAAGGGCAGCCGTTTCTGGTTCACCGTCAAGCTGTCGCAGGGCCAGGAGCATCCGATGCGCCAGGCCGCGACAGTGGCGGCGCTCAAAGGCTTCCGCGCTCTGGTGGTCGATGACAACGAGGTCAACCGCCTGATCTTCAGGAAGCAGCTGGGCGTCTGGGGCATGACCGTGCAGTCGGTCGCCAACGGCCAGGAGGCGTTCGCCGCGCTGGACGAGGCGCTGGCGCGGGGTGCTCCGTTCCACATCGCGCTGATCGACCAGATGATGCCGGAGATGGACGGCGTCGAGCTGGGCCGCAGGCTGCGGGACGAGACGCGCTTCTCCGCCACCAAGCTGATCCTCGCCACCTCGCTGGGCGTGCGCGGCCTCCTGGCGAGGGCCGAGACGTCGGGCTTCGCCATCGCCGTCAGCAAGCCCGTGGCGCAGAGCCGCCTCTATGAATGCGTGACCCAGCTTTGCGGCGTCGATGCGCCGGCGCTGCCGGTCGCCGACCGGCCGGCCGAGGCCGATCCCAACGCCGTCGTGCCCACGCTGTCGCGCACGCTGCGGGTGCTGGTGGTCGACGACAACCAGGTCAACCAGATGCTGGCGACGCTTCTGCTGGGCAAGGCCGGCCACCGCGTCGATGTGGTCGGCAACGGCTATGAAGCGCTGGAAGCCGTCAGCAGCCGTCCCTACGACGCCATCCTCATGGATATCCAGATGCCGGAGATGGACGGCATCGAGGCGACCCGGCGCATCCGCGGCATGTCCGGCCCGGTGGCGCGCCTGCCGATCATCGCCATGACCGCCAACGCTATGAAGGGCGACCGCGAGCGCCTGCTGTCCGTCGGCATGAACGACTATGTCGCCAAGCCGATCGAGAAGGCGCAGCTATTCCACGCCCTGGCCCGCGCCACCGGCGATTCCACCGCGCTGGATGCCGCGCCGCCGCTGCCGGCCGCAGCACCCCCCGACACGCCGCCTGCCGTCTCGGCCAAGGCCGACCAGGCGATGCTGCAGATGCTTGATTCCCTCGAAAGCCTAACCGGAACGGATGCCTGATATGAGCCATACCGCACCCCGACCCGCCGCCCTCGCCGCCTTGCGCGAATTCGAACAGCTGCGCAACCCCGAGGACTCCCTCAACGGACCGTCGATGGCCGACACGCTGGCGCGTGCCGAGGAAGCCACCACGCTGTTGAAGCAGAACTACACCGTCTGGGCCCGGGAAGACGTGGAAAAGGGCCAGCGCCATCTGGACGATGCGACCGGCGATCCGGCGCGCGCCCGCGTGCATCTCGACGGCCTCTATGCCGTCATGCACAACGTCAAGGGCCAGGGCTCCAGCTTCGGCTATCCGCTGGTGACCCGCATTTCCCAGTCGCTGTGCAAGCTGTTGGGCGCCAAGCATGACGCGGGCGAGCCGATGCTGCGCGTCTCCCAGGCCCATCTGGACGCGCTGAAGCTGGTGCTGGACCAGAAGATCGAAGGTTCCGGCGGCGAGACCGGCGAGAAGCTGGCCGGCAAACTGGAAGCCCTGGCGGAGGAGCTGCTGGGCTAAGCGTCGCCGCGCTATTTCGTCCCGTACAATCTGTCGCCGGCATCGCCCAAACCTGGGACGATGTAGGCGTGGTCGTTGAGATGGTCATCAAGCGCCGCCGCATAGACCGGCACTGTCGGGTGCGCCTTGAAGAACACCCGCAATCCCTCCGGCGCCGTCACCAGCGCCAGCAGCCTGATCTGATCGTCGGCCACGCCGCGCTTGTTCAGCACGTCGACGGCGGCGGCGGCGGAATGGCCGGTCGCCAGCATGGGATCGCAGAGGATGAACAGCCGGCCTTCCGGCTCCGGCAGCTTGACGAAATATTCCACCGGCCGCTTGGTCTTGGGATCGCGGTACATGCCGATATGGCCCATGCGCGCCGATGGAATCAATTCCTCCATGCCGTCGGCCATGCCGAGCCCGGCGCGCAGGATGGAGACGATCGCCACTTTCTTGCCGGCAATGACAGGCGCATCCATGAAGGTGAGCGGCGTCTCGATCCGCTCATGGGTAACCGGCAGAATGCGCGTCACCTCATAGCCCATCAGCAGCGAGATCTCCCGCAGCAGTTGGCGGAACTGGATCGTTGGCGTGCGCTTGTCGCGCATCAAGCTGAGCTTGTGCTGGATCAGCGGATGGTCGAGCACATGCAGGTTCGGGAACTCGCGGCGGTCGGCGGTCATGTTGCTTCGTCCTTCGGGAATGCCAACGCGATGATCAGGGAGCCGGCGCACATCGCCGCCATGGCCAGGAAGCCGAGCCCGCCCACGGTGTGGAACAGCCAGCCGGACGCCAGCATCGACAGGCCGATCAGCGGACCCGCTGCCATCACTCCATAAAGGCCCTGGGCGGAGGCGGCAAGGCCGGGCGCCACATGGCGGCCGAGATAGCTCATGGCCGCCAGATGGGTGGCGGCGAAGGTCAGGGAGTGGAGCAGGCCGATGGCGATCAGCGCCGGCCAGCCGATGAAGAACGCCGCCAGCGACCAGCGCAGGATGCCTGCTCCGGCGCCGATCGCCAGCAGGCCGGCGAAGCCGGTACGGCGCAACACGGCGCCGCCCATGGCGAACATGATGATTTCGGCGATCACGGTGATGGTCCAGATCAGGCCGATATCGGGTTCGCTATAGCCCGACCGCAGCCAATAGAGCGTGCTGAAGCTGTAGAGCATGGCATGGCTGGACTGCACCAGGCTGGCCGCGGCGAGGAACAGCATCAGCCGGCGGTCTGCGATCAGCGCCAGCCAGCCGCCGGCCACGCGATGGGGCGGCGGCCCGGCTGGGCGCGGCAGGGCGATGGCGGCGAACAGCGCCACGACAAGCGCGCCCAGCATGAGATAGAGCACATAGTCCGCAGATCGCCCTTCCAGGATGCTGCCGGCTGCCAGGCTGGCGCCCATGAAGGAGATCGAACCCCAGAGCCGCAACCGGCCATATTGCAGCCCGCGGGCATTGCAGAACTGCAGCGTCATGCCGTCGGTCAGCGGCACCATGTTGGTGATGGACATGGTGGCGAAGACAGCCACCGCCAGGATGGCCCAGAAACTGTCGGTCTGCAGGTACGCCGTGTGGAAGCCCAGGCTGGCGACGATGGCTGCGATCAGGATCAACCGCGCATTGCCCAGCCGGTCGGCGGCCTGGGAGAACAGCGGATTGCCCACCAGCTTTACCCACGGCCCCACCGCCAGCAGCAAGCCGATCTGCAAGTCGGAGAGATGGCGCGACTCCAGCCAGGTGGGCCAGAAGGGCAGGCCGATACCCGGCGTCAGGAATACCGCGATATAGCAGGCGGTCAGCCGGAACTGCAGGCCACGGGAGTCGGCGGCGGCCGTCATTGCCCGCGCCTTACCGTTGAATACGATCAAACCGAAACGCCCGATCTTCCCCCCTTGAGGGGGAAGATGGGTCATCGAGCGTCAGCGAGATGAGCCAGATGGGGGGTATCTCAAGGCAGCGTGCCTTCGGTGAAATCTGAAGTGGCCTTGGTAGAGTATGCAGACACCGAGCCGACGACCCACCCGGATCATCTCGCTTTGCTCGAAGATCCGACCGCCCCCTCAAGGGGGGCGGTTTGGAACTTTGGCGGGTTAGATCGACTCGAATGCACATCAGGACGCGGCGCGGCCGATGCGCTGGCGCACTGCGGGCGGCAGTTTGGCCGGCTTGTCGCCGATGGTGACCGCTGCCTGCAGCGCCGCAGCCGCCGCGTCCGCATCGGTGTCGCTGGCGGCATGGACCAGGCAGAGTGGCCGGCCCGCCCCCACCTCTTCGCCGATGGCCGCGATGTCGGTGAGCCCGACCCGGGGATCGATCTTGTCCTCCACCCGCCGCCGGCCGCCGCCCAGCGCCAGCACGGCCAGGCCGAAAGCCCGCACATCCATGGCGACCACATGGCCGGCCTTGGCCGGCGTCACCGGCCGCACCACCGGCGCCCGGGGCAGATGCTTGTCCGGTTTCTCCAGCAGGTCCGCAGGGCCACCCAGGGCCGCCACCATGCGCTGGAACCGCTCGGCCGCGGCGCCGCTGTCCCGTGCCTGCCCCAGCGCGGTCCCGGCCACCGCCTCATCCTTGGCCAGCTTGCCCAGCAGCAGCATGTCGCCGGCCAGCGCGATGGTGACCGAATCCAGTCGCCAATCGCGCCGCCGCCCGGCCAGCCAGTCGATGCATTCCCGCACCTCCAGCGCATTCCCGGCGGTGCGCCCCAGCACCTGATTCATGTCGGTCAGAAGCGCAATGGTGGGCAGCCCGCCGCCGGTGGCGACATCGGCGATGCTGGCCGCCAATTCTGCCGCCTTCTCATATTCGGCCATGAAAGCGCCGCTGCCGAACTTCACATCCATCACCAGCCCTTCGAGCCCCGCCGCCAGCTTCTTCGAGAGGATCGACGCGGTGATCAGGGGAATCGATTCCACGGTCGCGGTGACGTCGCGGATGGCATAAAGCCGCCGGTCGGCCGGCGCCAGGTCTGCCGTCTGGCCGATGATGGCGCAGCCGGCCTCAGCCACCACGCGCTTGAATCGGTCGATATCGGGTGTCGAGACATAGCCGGGGATGGCGTCCAGCTTGTCCAGGGTGCCGCCGGTATGGCCGAGGCCGCGGCCGCTGATCATCGGCACCGCGCCGCCGCAGGCCGCCACCAGTGGCGCCAGCATCAGGCTCACCTTGTCGCCGACGCCGCCGGTGGAATGCTTGTCCAGCCGCGGGCCCGGCAGCTTGACGCCGCGCCAGTCGATCACCTGGCCGGAATTCGCCATGGCGCGGGTCAGCGCCACCCGCTCGGCCATGGTCATGCCCTTGAAGAACACCGCCATTGCGAAAGCCGCCACCTGGCCTTCCGTTATCGAGCCGTCGGTGAGGCCTTTGACGAAGAAGCCGATCTCCGCCTCGCTCAGCGCAGCACCGTCGCGCTTCCGGCGGATCACCTCCTGGGGCAGGAACGCGGCCATGGCTAGTAGCCGGAACGCGCGCCCTGCGCCGGCGCCTGGCCGAGCGCCGCCAGGATATCGTCCAGCAGCCCGCTGGCGCCGAGGCGGAAAGTGCGGTCATCCACATAGCCCGGCCCCATGATCAGTTCGGCTAGGTCGAGATAGGCCTTGGCCTGCGGCAGTCTGCGGATGCCGCCCGCGGCTTTGAAGCCCACGGGGATATCGTCGGTGCGGAGATACCGGCATTTGTAGATCGGACGGGCCCCATCGATGCCCGGATACTCGCCGGGTTCTCGATCCGGCTGGGCGGCAAAGTCCCGCGGCGATTCCTGCGCGCCATAGCGCACGGTCTGCATCATCGCCGCCGCCGCATCCGGCGTGGCGCCGACCGCGGTCTTGCCGGTGGAGGTCTTGATGAAATCCGCGCCTTCGTTGATCGCCATTTCCGACAGCTCGACATCGGCGGCGAAGAGCTGCTGCGGATCGGCGCCGCCGCTGCGGTAGCGGCCGGTCTCCAGGATCACCTTCATCGGCCGGCCGTTGCAGGCCTTGCGCGCCTTCCACATCACCGTGCGCCTGTTGGCAAAACGCTGCTTGGGCACGTAGTCGAGCGGCGGGATCACCATGTCGATCTCATCGGCGCCGTCGGCGACCGCGCCGGCGATCTCGCGCTCGATGTCGTCGGGCAAACCGGTGCCCGCCGGAAAATTCGCCACCGTCGCCACGCGCACCCCGCTGCCGGCCAGCAATTCCTTCGCCTGCTTCACGAAGCGCGGATAGATGCAGACCGCCGCCACATTGCCGAACGGCGTCACCGCGCGCTTGCACAGGGCCGCGATTTTCTCCGGCGTGTCGTCCTCGTCCAGGCTGGTGAGGTCGAGCAGCGGAATCAACCGCCGCGCCAGCGCCGCGTTGTCTTCAGCCGCCATGGGCCAGGGCCTCGCAATAGCCGGCGATGAGGGACTGCAGTTTCGTCGCAGCACCCGCCGCTTCCCGCAGAGTCTGTTCGTGGCTCAGCGGTTCGCCCATGCCCGCCGCCAGGTTGGTGATGACCGACACCGCGGCGACGCGCAGCCCGCAATGGCGGGCGACAATCGCTTCCGGTACCGTGGACATGCCGACCGCGTCGGCGCCGAGACGGGCGAAGGCGCGAATCTCCGCCGGCGTCTCGAAGCTGGGCCCGAGGATCGCCGCATAGACGCCCTCGCCGAGGACGATGCCGGCGCGGCCCGCGACGCGGCCGAGGACGCGGCGCAATTCCGGATCGTAGGCGTCCTCCATCGGCGGAAAGCGCGGTCCGAACTCCTCGTCATTCGGCCCGGCCAGCGGATTGGCGGGCTGCATGTTGAGGTGATCGGAGATCATCATCAGGCTGCCCGCGCCCATGCCCGCCCTCAAGCTGCCGGCGGCGTTGGTCAGCAGCAGCGACTCGCAGCCGAGGCGTTTGAGGGTGCGCACCAGCATCTTGATCGGCTCTGCACCCTTGCCCTCATAGAGGTGCACGCGTCCTTGCAGGCAGGCGACCGGCAGGCCGCCCAGCGTGCCGAGGATCATCCTGCCCGCGTGGCCTTCGACGCCGGGCTGGGGAAAGCCGGGAATGTCTGCATAGGAAATTATTGTCGCCGAAGTGATCGAGTCCGCGATCGGCCCCAGCCCCGAACCGAGCACGAGGCCCAACCGCGGCGCAAATCCGGGTGCCTGGGCGCGGATGGCGGCGGCGGCGGTGTCGGGGTGGCTCTGCAAGGGTGGCTTTTGAAATTTCATGCGATCGCCATGCAACGGCGGGAAAAGAAATTCACCACGAAGTCACGCAGAACACAAAGCCGAAGGCGCAGGACCAGTTTCTTTGTGCTTTTTACTTTGTGGCGAAACTCCTTACATCAGCGAAAATGCTTCGGCCCAAAAGACAAAGGCAATAACTCGCCCAGCGTTATCGTGCACCGCAGGCCGTCCGGCCCGCAGAGATGCACCGGCGTGCCATCACCGGCAAACTCGCGCAGCCGCTGGCGGCAGCCGCCGCAAGGCGACACCGGCTCGGGGCTCTCGGCGACGACCAGCACCTCGACGATCTCCTTCTCTCCCGCCGCCACCATGACACCGATGGCCGAAGCCTCGGCGCATTGGCTCTGGGGATAAGCGGCGTTCTCCACATTGCAGGCGGCATAGAGCTTGCCGCTCTTGCCCTTGAGGCAGGCGCCGACCTGAAAGCCGGAGTAAGGCACATGCGCATTCTTCCGCGCCGCCAGCGCCGCTTGCAGCATGGCGTCGATGTTCATCTACCTGTCCTTCACGAAGGGAATGCCGCTGGCTTTCGGCGCCACGGCACGGCCGACGAAGCCGGCGAGCAGCAGGACCGTCAGGATATAGGGCAGCGCCTGGATGAACTGCACAGGGATCTCGCCGATGCCGGGGATCGACGCACCCTGCAACCGGATCTGCACCGCATCCGCAAACGCGAACAGCAGGCAGGCATAGAGCGCCGTCAGAGGCCGCCATTTGCCGAACACCAGCGCTGCCAGCGCCAGATAGCCGCGGCCCGCCGTCATGTCGCGCACGAACTGCGCGTTCTGCGCGATCGACAGATAAGCGCCGGCGATGCCGCAAAGCGCGCCGCAAATGATCATGGCGCGGTAGCGCATCCACACGACGGAGACTCCGGCGGTATCGAGCGCGTGGGGATTCTCGCCCGCCGCCCGCAGGCGCAGGCCGAACCGCGTGCGGTAGATGACCCAGGCGGTGAGCGGCACGATGATGACGGTGGCGTAGACCAGGATGTTATGGCCGCTGATGATCTCCGCATAGATCGGGCCGAGCACCGGCACGCCGCGCAGCGCCTCTGCGCCCGGCAGCGTGATCGGCGTGAACCTGCCGCCGCTCGTCAGCAGCGGCGTCTGGCCGCCCTGGCCGAACCAGGCATTGCCGAGCACCGGCGCCAGCCCGGCCACCAGGATGTTGAGCGCCATGCCCGACACCACCTGGTTGCCGTTGTAGGTGATGCTGGCGAGGCCATGCAGCAGGGCCAATGCGATGGCGACGAACATGCCGGCCGCCAGGCCGAGCCAGGGCGAGAATGTGAGCGCGGCGACGGTGGCGGCAGCGAAGGCGGCGCCGAGCATCTTGCCCTCGAGGCCGATATCCACCACGCCCGAGCGCTCGGCGAACAGCCCGGCCAGCGCCGCCAGCACCAGCGGCACGGCGACGCGCAAGGTCGAGTCCAGCAATGGCAATATCATGACGAAGAAATCGCTCATGCCGGCACCTCCGCCGGCTGCCGCCGGAACAGCGCGACGATGTGGGGCTTGAACATGTTCTCCAGTGCGCCGCAGAACAGGATCACCAGCCCCTGGATCACCACCACCATCTCGCGGGTGATCTGCGGGATGTCGAAGGTGAGTTCCGAACCGCCCTGGTAGAGAGCGCCGAACAGCAGCGAGGCCAACACCACGCCGAGCGGATGATTGCGGCCCATCAACGCCACGGCGATGCCGACGAAGCCGACGCCGCCGGTGAAGCCCTGCAGGAGATAGTGATGCACGCCCAGGATATCGTTGAAGCCGACGAAGCCCGCCAGCGCGCCGGAGACCAGCATCGCCATGATAATGGCACGGGACGGCGAGATGCCGGCATAGCAGGCGGCACGCTCGCTATGGCCGACGGTGCGGATCTCATAGCCCCAGCGGGTATGCCAGATGAAGATCCAGACGAAGCCGCAGCAGAACAGCGCCAGCAGCGACGACAGATTGAACGGCGAACGGGCGATGGAGATGCCGAACCAGCCGGCGATCTCCTGTGCCGATGGGCAGCCAGACTTCCGGCGCGAAATCGCGGCTGCGCGGCGCCTGCTGACCCGGCTGGATCAGCACGTCCACCAGCAGATAGATCATCAGCGCCGAGGCGATGAAGTTGAACATGATCGTGGTGATGACGATGTGGCTGCCGCGCTTGGCCTGCAGATAGGCCGGGATATAGGCCCAGGCGGCGCCGAACAGCGCGGCGGCGATCATGTGCCATCGGCACGACCAGCCACGGCGTCCAATCGTCGAATGTCAGGCACACCAGCGCGACGCCGAGGCCGCCGATATAGGCCTGCCCCTCGCCACCGATGTTGAATAGCCCAGCATGGAAGGCGACGGCGACTGCAAGGCCGGCGAAGATGAAATTGGTGGCGTAGTACAGCGTCGCCCCTACCGAGCCGGGATAGACGACAGCGCCTTGCACCAATGCCTTCAACGCATCCCAGGGATGGGCGCCGACGGCGATCACCACCAGGCCGGTAAGCAGCAGGGCCACGATCAGATTGACCAGCGGCACCAGCAGATAATCCACCCAGCGCGGAATTTCGGTGGGGTTAGCGGCCATGGGGGCACACGCAATGCGAGACGTCAGCGCAACTAGCGAGTTCGGCCTTGGCAGCCCCCCTCACCCTAACCCTCTCCCCCCGCAAGCGGGTGGAGAGGGGACTGACTTCCGAAAGTCCCCTCGCCCCGCAATGCGGGGAGAGGGTTAGGGTGAGGGGCATAGCAAAAGCAGTGATGATCAAGACAGCCATGCCTCACTCCTGCCCGGCGATGCCGGCCATCAGCAGGCCGAGTTTCTGTTCCGTCGCCTCGTCACGCGGCATTTCACCGACGATCATGCCGTCGAACATGACGAGGATGCGGTCGGCAAGGCCGAGGATCTCATCCAGCTCCACCGACACCAGCAGGATCGCCTTGCCGGCGTCGCGCATCGCCACCAGGCGGCGGTGGATGAACTCGATGGCGCCGATATCGACGCCGCGGGTCGGCTGACCGACGAGCAGCAGCGCGGGATCGCGGTCCATCTCCCGCGCCAGCACGATCTTCTGCTGGTTGCCGCCGGAGAAGGCCGCCGTGCGCAGCAGCGGATTGGGCGGCCGCACGTCGAAGGCCTCCATCTCCTTCTGGCAGCGGTTGCGCACCTTCGCCTGGTCCAGAAGGATCGGGCCGTTATAGGCGGGGTCGTCGTGATAGCCGAGGATGGAGGATTCCGCGGCGCTGAATGGGCCGACAAGCCCCTCGCGCCGCCGGTCCTCCGGCACATGGGCCAGGCGCGCCGCGCGGGCCGCCCGCGCCAGCTCCTGCCCCGAGGCGCAGGCGATTGGCTTGCCGTTGAGCGTGATCGAGCCGCTATAGGGCCGCATCCCCGCCAGCGCCTCCAGCAATTCCGTCTGGCCGTTGCCGGTGACGCCGGCGACACCGACGATCTCGCCGGCGCGCACCTGGAACGACACCTGCTTCACCCGCGCCACGCCGGACGGATCGACGACGCCAAGATTTTCCACGTTCAGCACCACGGCGCCAGGATTGGCCGGCGCCTTGTCGACCCGCAGCAGCACCTTGCGGCCCACCATCATCTCGGCAAGCTGCTCCCTGCTGGTGCCGGCGGTATCCACCGTGTCCACCACGGCGCCCTGGCGCATCACGGTGACCCGGTCGGTGATGGCCATGATCTCCCGCAATTTGTGGGTGATCAGGATCACGGTCTTGCCCTGCTCGCGGAAGCGCTTGAGCATGACGAAGAGCTGGTCCGCCTCCTGCGGCGTCAGCACGCCCGTCGGCTCGTCGAGGATCAGGATCTCCGCGCCGCGATAGAGCGCCTTGATGATCTCCACCCGCTGCTGCAGGCCCACCGGCAAATCGTGGATCAGCGCATCGGGATCCACCTCAAGCCCGTAGGTGTCGCCCAGCTCCTTCAGCGCGGCGCGAGCCTTGCCTAGGCCATCCTTCAGCAGCGCGCCGCCTTCGACGCCCAGCACCACGTTCTCCAAAACGGAGAAATCGTCAACCAGCATGAAATGCTGATGCACCATACCGATGCCAGCGGCGATGGCGTCATGGGAATTGCGGATTGTGCGGTGCTCGCCGCCGATACGGATCTCGCCGGCGTCGGCCTGGTAGTAGCCATAGAGGATGCTCATCAGCGTCGATTTACCGGCGCCGTTCTCGCCGACGATGCCGTGGATCGAGCCGCGCGCCACGCTGACGCTGACGTCGCGATTGGCCCGCACCGGACCGAAACGTTTCTCGATGCCGATGAGTTCGACGGCGGGCGCGGATGCAACACCCGTAGAGGCGGGTTTGAGACCCGCCCCTACGGCGCCTGTATCAGACGATGGTGTCGACGACATACCCCGCTACGGGCAGGCGTTGTCGGCCGTGTAGTCATGCACCTGGATCTTGCCGCTGACGATGTCGGCCTTGGCAGCTTCCACCTTGGCCTTCATGTCGTCGGTGATCAGCGTCTGGTTGTTCTCGTCCAGCGCCCAGCCCACGCCGTCCTCGGCCAGTCCGAGGATCTGCAGGCCCGGCTTCCAGCTGCCGTCCTGCGCGGTCTTGAAGGAATTGTAGACCGCGAGATCGACGCGTTTCAGCATGGAGGTGAGCATGGTGCCGGGATGGATGTAGTTCTGGTTGCTGTCGACGCCGATCGCCAGCTTGCCCGCATCCTTCGCCGCCTGATAGACGCCGAGGCCGGTGCCGCCCGCCGCCGCATACACCACGTCGGCGCCGCGGTCGAACTGGCTGCGCGCCAGCTCACCGCCCTTGGTCGGATCGTTCCAGGCATCGCCCGTCGTGCCGGTCATGTTCTCGAACACTTCGGCGCTGCCGTTGGCGTACTTCGCGCCCTGGACATAGCCGCAGGCGAACTTGCGGATCAGCGGAATATCCATTCCGCCGACGAAGCCGACCTTGCCGGTCTTCGACGCCATGGAGGCCAGCACGCCGACCAGGAAGGAGCCTTCATGCTCCTTGAAGATGATCGACTGCACGTTCGGCAGATCCACCACGTCGTCGATCAGCGTGAACTTCACGTTGGGGAATTCCGCCGCCACGGTCTTGATCGCCGGCGCCTGGGCAAAGCCGGTGGCGACGATGACGGTGGCACCGCGCTCGGCCAGCTTGCGCAGCGACTGCTCGCGCTGGGACTCGTTGGTGACCTCGAACTCGGCATACTCGACGCCGGTTTCCTTCTTGAACTGCTCGGCCCCGTTATAAGCCGCCTCGTTGAACGATTTGTCGAACTTGCCGCCGGTATCGAAGATCACCGCCGGCTTGAAGTCCTGCGCCGCCGCCGGCGCCATCAAAGCAAAGACCGCGGCCGCAGCCATCATCAGGCGTTTCATGGGGTGTCTACTCCCTGCAATGTTGCTGTTTATGATGGAGATTATGGTCTGGCGAGGATAGCCAAGCCCCGCAACAGGGGCCAGCCCCCATTCGCTTGTTAAAATCGTTATAAATCAGATATCCGGCGCCGGCTCTCGCCGCCGCGAAATTTCGCTTCAGGCGAGGGCACGGAATGGCACCAGCCGGCGGATTTCCCCGGAGCTGACGAGTTCTGCAACAGCGGCGATATCGGGCGCCATCTCCCGGTCCTGGTCCCAGAACGCCGCCCGGCCGCGCACGGCGCCGTGAATTTTCTGCAGCAGCGGGCTGGTCTTGAGCGGCCGGCGCAGGTCGATGCCCTGGGCGGCGGCCAGCAGCTCGATAGCGGCGACGGCGCCGCTGTTGGCGGCCATCTCGCCCAGCCGCCGCGCCGCATAGGTGGCCATGCTCACATGGTCCTCCTGGTTGGCGGAGGTGGGCAGGCTGTCGACGCTGGCGGGATGGGCCAGGCTCTTGTTCTCCGATGCCAGCGCCGCCGCCGTCACATGGGCCAGCATGAAGCCCGAATTCAATCCCGGCTCCGGCACCAGGAAGGCCGGCAGGGCGCTGAACCTGGCGTCGGTCAGCATGGCCACGCGGCGCTCCGACAGGGCGCCGATCTCGGCCAGGGCAATGGCGATGATGTCGGCGGCCATGGCCACCGGCTCGGCATGGAAATTGCCGCCGGAGATCACCTCGCCTTCCTTGGCGAAGACCAGCGGATTATCCGACACGGCATTGGCCTCGCGGGCCAGCACGCCGGCCGAATGGCGCAGCAGGTCCAGAGCCGCGCCCATCACCTGGGGCTGGCAGCGCAGGGAATAGGGATCCTGCACCCGGTCGCAATCGATGTGGGAGCGGCGGATCTCGCTGTCGGCCATCAGCTCCAGCAGCGCCGCCGCCACTTCGATCTGGCCGAGCTGGCCGCGAATCTTGTGAATGCGGGGATCGAACGGCGCGTCGCTGCCCGCCGCGGCGTCCACCGACATGGCCCCGGCCGCCAGGGCGGCGGCGAACACATTCTCCGCCGCGAACAGGCCCACGAGGCCGAGCGCGGTGGAGGTCTGGGTGCCATTGAGCAACGCCAGCCCTTCCTTGGCCGCCAGATCGATCGGCGCCAGCCCCGCAGCCTTCAATCCGTCCACCGCCGGCATGATGCGGCCGCCGACGCGCATCTGCCCGATGCCCATGAGCACGCCGGTCATATGAGCCAGGGGCGCCAGATCGCCGGACGCGCCGACCGAGCCCTTCGACGGCACGCAAGGATACGCGCCGGCATTGATCAGTGTCACCATGGCTTCCAGCACCGGCCGCCTGATGCCGGAAAATCCCAGCGCCAGGCTGTTCACCTTCAAGATCATCATCAGCCGCACCGTGCGGTCGTCGAGCAGCGGCCCGACGCCGGCGGCATGGGACAGCACCAGGCGTCGCTGCAGCTCCGTCACCTGATCGTCGGCGATGCGGGTGTGTGCCAGGCTGCCGAACCCGGTATTGATGCCATAGACCGTGCGGTGCTCGCGGATGACCGCCGAGACGGTGTCCGCCGAGGCCGCAACCGCCGGCCAGCAGCCGGGATCGAGCGCTACCGGCCGCCCGGACTCATGGATATTGCGCAGATCGGCCAGGGTGAGCGTGCCCGGCTTGATGGTGAAGAGGTCGGACGCCATGGGAAAAACGGTCTCCGTTGCGGAGCCCGTTGATAGCAGGGCGCGGCCCGGCGCTCAAAGGCCAGCCCTCAGGTTTCGACCGGATGCCAGAAGTAGCTGTCGATGACGGTCAGAGCGCGAAAGCCGTTGCGCTCCAAGATCGGCCGGCTGTCGTCGCTGGCCTCGACCGCGAGAAAAGCGGCGCCCCGCGAGCGCGCCAGCGCCGCCCGTATTCCCACCAGCGCCCGATAGATGCCGCGGGAGCGGTAGGCCTTGAGCGTCGAGCCGCCCCACAGCGTGGCGAAGGCGCGGCCACCATGGAACCGGATCCAGCCGGTGGAAACCGGCGCAACACCGGCATAGGCGATGTAGATGGCGAGCGCCCGGGGATCCTCGGCCAACTCCGCCGCCAGCGCGGTGGCGAGCCAGCTATTGTCGTCCGCCCAGACCTCGCTCTCTACGGCCACCAGATCGGCCAACACGGCCGGATCGGTGACGCGGCGGATGTCGATGCCGGTGGGCGATGCCGGCGCGTCCTCCGTCCCCACCGGCCGCACCATCAATGTTTCGCGGCCGCCTTGTTCGAAACCTTTGGCCAGCAACCGTGCGCCCAGGCCGGCCGGCCGGTCATGGGCGTGGACCTTCCATTCGATGCTGTGCTTCAGCGCAGCGAAGCGGGCGACGACCGCCTCGATGCAACCATCGGCACTGTGCTCGTCCAACGCGGTGTATTCGACGGTGTTCTGGTGCGGTTCCGGCGCTGGCCCGACGGTGAAGGACGCGCCCGCCAGCCGCTCTTGCCTATAGCCCGGACCGGGCGGCGGCGGATTGGCCCGCATGTCGCGGTCGAACAGGGCGAGAACCTCGGCATCGGTTTCCGGCGGCATCGCCGGAGCATAGCCGCCGCCAGCGGCCATGCCTATGACGGCCGGTTCAGATCGGGAGCAGGATTTCCGGCGATGCGGGAATCAGATTGCCCTGACCGATCAGGCCGTTCAGATCGGCGCTGACGCCCTGGAGCACGCAGACCTCGAAGAAACCGCCGGCACCGCCGGCGCCATCGAGATCGACGCTGATGACCGTATTGCCGCCGATAATCGCTGTCTGGATGTAGGTGCCAGGGTTGGCAACGACATCCTCCGCGACCGTGGTATCGGGGAAGAACTCGCTGAGGTCCACCACATCGCCGCCGGCTCCGATTTCGAATCCGACGATGAGATCGGCGGTGTCCAGCGCCGTGATGCCGGCGACACTGACGCCGAACCTGTCCGACCCGGCGCCACCGATGAGCGTCTCTGCGCCTTCTCCGAGCGCAAGAAAATCATTGCCGTCGCCGCCCAGGAGCAGGTCATTGCCCGCGCCGCCGACCAGCCCGTCATTGCCGCCGAGACCGGACAGGATATTGTCGCCGGTATTGCCGAACATCACATTGCGGACGGCATTGCCGGTGCCATTCAAATTCGTCGCGCCCTGCAGCGTCAGGGATTCAAGACCAGCACCGAGCGTATAGTCGATGAAGCTATGCACGGAGTCGCTCGTGGAATCTATTGCGCCGGTCTCCACGATCTTGTCGCCGATATTATCCACGACATAGAGGTCCATGCCATTGCCGCCGATCATCAGATCGGCGCCGGTGCCGCCGTCGACCGTGTCGTTCCCGTCGCCGCCCGATAGCGTGTCATTGCCGCTCAGGCCTTCGAGCTTGTTGAGGCCGGCATTGCCGGTGATCTTGTTGGCGATGTCGTTGCCGGCGCCCTTGTAGTCGAGCACGCCGAGCAGGATCAGATTCTCCACCTGGTCGTCGAGGGTGAAGCTGCCGACGCTGAAAACCGAATCGAGGCCGCCGCCGGCATATTCGATGATCGTGTCGTTGTTGCCGCTGACATTATAAATGTCGTTGCTCGCGCCGCCTGCCATGGTGTCGCTGCCGCTGCCGCCATCGATGACATTTTTGCCGGCGTTGCCGCCGAGGTAGTTGTTCTGCTCGTCGCCATTGAGCTTCAGCGCCGCTTTGCCAATGAGCACGGCATGCTCGATGTTGACGTAGCGCGCATCGTCCCGCAGATCGATGGAGATCGAGCCCCGCACCATGTCGTTGTCGTCGGCGGCGCCGGATTCGATGATCACGTCCAGCAGGCTGTCAATGACATAGGTGTCATCGCCGCTGGTTCCGCGCAACGTGTCGGCGCCCGCCCCGCCGTCCAGCCACTCCGCGCCGCCGCTGCCGAAAATGCTGTCATTTCCGGCGGCGCCGAAGGCGATGCCGGAGAAGGCCGTGCTCAAGCTGTTAACGCCGGAGTCGTTGCCGGCCGTGCCGAGTTCGATGTCAGCGCTGCCGCCGACGGGACCGAGATCCGCAATGCCGCTACGGGTCAGACCGCTGCTGTCGGTGACGACGCCTGCCAGCGTCACAGCCGCCTGGAAAGTCGCGCCGACGCCGGATCCATCGGCATCGATCTCGATCAGCGTCGAGCCGTTCGCCGCCGTCACCCGGAGTAGTCGGAGAGCAAACTGCCGCCGGGGATCGCATCGGGCAGCAACGGTTCAGATCGACGATATCGCCGCCCAGATGAGAGACCTCGAAATCGCCGATGATGTCAGCACTGACCAGTGCGGGATTGAGAACGAAGAGGTCCTTGCCATCGCCACCAAGCAACAGATCGTTGTTGAACTGCCCGTTCAGCGTATCGTTGCCGATGCCGCCGAGCAGGGTATCGTTGTCGGTGCCGCCGCCGATGCTGTCATTGCCCGCCAGACCCGACAATAGATTAGCCCCGGCGCCGCCGATGATTATGTTCGCTGCCGCGTTTCCGGTGCCGCTGAGCGGATCACCGGTGAAGAGAATCAGGTTTTCCAGATTTGCCGCGAGGACGTAGTTGATGGTGCTGACCACCGTGTCCATCCCGCCACTATCAGCAATCTTGTCGCCGGCATCGTTCACGAAATAGGCGTCATCGCCTTTCCCGCCGGACATGTTGTCGGCGCCGAGCTTGCCATCCATCGTATCATTGCCATCGCCGCCCGATAGCTTGTCGAGGCCGTCGCCGCCGTCGAGGGAATCGTCGCCCTGGCCGCCGGTCAGCAGATCCTTGCCGCCGGCGCCGCTCAACGTGTTGTTGCCGTCATTGCCGGAGATCTTGTTGCCAAGATCGTTGCCGGTCGCCTCGGCGGCGAAACTGCCCGCCGCGATCGTCAGGTTCTCGACATAGCTCGTCAGCGTATGCTTGCCGGCGAGGACGAGGATAACCTCGTCGATGCCGCCTCCGGCATACTCCTGAACGATATCGCCGGTAAATCCATCGATGATGTACTTGTCGTTGCCGGCGCCGCCGATCAGCGTGTCCACCGCATCATCAGCCGCGGCGCCCTTCAGGATGTTCGCGCCGTCATTGCCGATCAGCAGGTTGGCATTGACATCGCCGGTCAGGTTCAGATTGGCCTTGCCGGTGAGGGTGGCGTGCTCGATGCCGGTATACTTCGAGAGATCGATGGACATAGACGCCAGAATGCGGTCGCCCGATGTTCCGCCAGCGTCGAAGATGACATCGAGCGCGCTGTCGACGCCGAAGGTGTCGTCGCCCGCCCCGCCGTCCATCTTGTCGGCCCCGGCGCCGCCGATCAGCGTGTCGTTGCCGCCGCCGCCGCTGAGGGAATCGTTGCCCGCCTTGCCATCGGTGTAGTTCGAGGTCGCGGCACCGGCGAGGCTGTCGCCGACCGCCGTGCCGAATGTCGGCGCCGTGGGAGGGGGCGCGCCGCCCGGCAGGGAAATGACGCCATTGGCGATCAGGCCGTCGAGATCGGTGCTCACGCCCAAGAGCGTCGCCGCCGTCAGCGTGTAGGCGATGCCGCCCGTGGCGCCATTGACGTCGATATTGATCTGCGTGCTGCCGCCGACCACGACCGTTTGAATGAAGTCCGCCGGATTCGAAACGCCAGGGATGTAGCCGGACAATTTGGTGCTGAGATCCAGCAGGTCGCCGCCGGGATTGCCGTTGAAATCGGCAATCGTGTCGCGGATGGCGTCGGCAAATTTGAAGTTGAAGCTATCCTTGCCCGCGCCGCCGACCAGCGTATCCGAATTCTCGGCGAGATTGAGCAGATCGTTGCCGGCGCCGCCCATGAGCAGATCGTCGTCAAAAATCCCGTCCAGGGTATCGTCACCGACACCGCCCTGGAGCAGGTCGTTGCCTTCGGAACCCGAGATCTGGTCGTTGCCCGCCGCGCCGTCGATCGTGTCCTTGCCGGTGTTGCCGTTGATGAAATTGTCCAGGCCGTTGCCGGTGCCCGATAGATCGGCTGCCCCCGCCAGGGTCAATCCCTCGATGTTGGCGCCCAGGACAAAGCTGACCGAGCTTTGCACCTCGTCCAACGCGGAATCCTTGGTCCCTGTTTCGCTGACCTTGTCGCCGGTGCTGTCGACGATATAGATGTCATTACCGTCGCCGCCCGCCATGCTGTCGTTGCCGGCGCCGCCGCTGAGAATGTTCCAGCCGGAGCCACCGATCAGCGTATCGTTGCCATCCTGTCCGAAGAGATTGCTGTTACCCGTGTTCGCCGTGATCTTGTTATTGAACCCATTGCCATTGCCGGTCACACCGGTGCCGCCCGTCAGCTGCAGATTTTCGACGGCGAGGCCCGCCAAGTCGACGGCGGCGGCGCTGACCACCTGATCGATGCCGCCGCCGGTATATTCGACGATCACGTCGCCGGTTTCGGCGTTGTAGACATCGTTGCCGTCGCCGCCGATCAGCGTGTCGTTGCCGCCAGCGCCACTGAGCGTGTTGGCGCCACCATTGCCGATCAGCATGTTGTTGCCGCCGTTGCCCGATATCGCCAGCGCCGCGATGCCCGTGAGCGTCGCGTGCTCGATGCCCGTCAGTTTCGCGCTCGCGAGGTCGATGGCGAAGGCGCCGCGCACCCGGTCATTGGCGTCGCCGCCGGTGTCGTTCACGCTGTCGAGGGCGTCGATGATGTAGGTATCGTTGCCCGTACCGCCGGTGAGAGTGTCCGCGCCTGCACCGCCTTCGAGCGTATCGAGCGCGGCGCCGCCATCCAGCTTGTTGGCGCCGCTATTGCCGATCAGGCGGTTGCCGAGACCGTTGCCGGTGGCGTCGATCGCGGCCTTGCCGAGCAGCGTCACATGCTCGATGCCGGCAAAAGGCCCGGCCGCCAGATTGATCGACACCGTCGCCTGCGCCGTATCACCCAGCTCGGTGCCGCTGTCATTGGCGACGTCGCCGATGCTGTCGACGATGTACACGTCCTGGCTGGCGCCGCCGTTCATGGTGTCGTTGCCGAGACCGCCGTCGAGCGTATCGAAGCCGTCACCGCCGAGCAGGGAGTCGTTGTCCTTGCCGCCCAACAGCGCGTCCTGCCAGGTTCCCCCATCCAGGGTGTCAGCGCCGTCGCCGCCGAGCAGGGAGTTGTTGCGGTCGCCGCCGAGGAGCTTGTCGTCGCCGAGACCGCCATTCATCGTGTCGCGGTCGCTGCCGCCATCCAGCGTATCGGCGCCAAGACCGCCGATCAGCGAGTTGGCCTGGGCTCCGCCGATCAGTGAGTCGTTGCCGCCGCCGCCATCGATGGTGTCTTTGCCCAGAAAGCCGTCGAGGGTGTCATCGCCCAGCAATCCGAGCATGATGTCGGCTTCGCTGCCGCTGAGCTTGCTGTCGTTGCCGTTGGTGCCGGTGAACTTGGCCATCGCTGAACCCCCGAGGTTGCGCCGTCATGCAACGGGGCGCGGCCATCGTCTGGCGCGCCCCGGAATTGCACGTATACTCTCTGCCGATTATGATCGATCTCCACAACTTCTCCAAGAAGTGCTGTGGTTAAATGTGACGCGAATCACAACCGGAAGGCGCGAATGATGCCGGCACGCCGCGATAGGAGATCGATGGCAAGCTTAATGAAGATGGCTGTTTGGTTAAGGCCCTCTTCAGCAAGTTACGAACCGGAAATGTTTCGCATCCTGGAGCCTGTCTGTGATTCCGTCTGACATTCGAACCGCAATGGTTGGCCTGCTGGCGGCGTTCGGACTCGCCGCGATTCCGGCCGCGGCGGAAGCCGGCGAGACGCTGGAACGCGTGCTGGCGGCCAAGACACTTGTGCTCGCCGTCGATGAAGAGTACCCGCCCTTCGCCTCGCGCAACTATGCCGGCGAGATGAAGGGCTTCGACATCGATGTGGCGCGGGAGCTCGCGGCGCGCCTGGGCGTGGCACTGAAGGTCGTCACGCCCGGCTGGAACGAGATCATCGCCGGCGATTGGCAAGGCCGCTGGGACATTGCCATGGGCGGCCTCGAAGCGGCGGCCGCGAAAGAAGCCGGATTGGATGCCGTTGCGGTCTATGCCGATGCGCCGGCGGTGATCCTGGTGCATCGCGGCGGCACTGCGATCGCCGGCCCTGGCGACCTTCCGGACAGGCGCGTCGGCGTCGAGGCCGGCAGCCGCTATGAGGCTTATCTGCAGCGGGAGATCCCCGCAGCGGAAATCGTGCCCTTTGAGATCGAACCGATGGCCATCGACGACCTGGCCAAGGGCAATGGCGCAGCACTCGATGCCGTACTGCTCGGCCTTCTCGCGGCGCAGGATGCCATCGGCATCGGCAAGGCAGTGGAGATCGCCGGCCCGCCCCTCTTCTCCCAGCCCTTCGTCATTGCTGTTAAGCGGGGCGATTCCGAATTCGAAGCTCGCATCGCCACAACAATGGAGGCCCTGCGCGCCGATGGCACGCTCGCGCGGCTGTCGATGGAGCATCTGGGAATCGACGCGGCGCCGCCGCCGCCATAGGCTCGCCGAAACCAACTCATGTCGCACCCTGACCAGCCATGTCGCCCGACCGCCAGAGTCCGTCGCGGCGGCACGGGCTTTCCCGGGGCCCTTGACTAGCGTGCCCTAAATGTAAGATTCCGCAGGATTAATGCTCCCGCCCCTGCCGCAGAAAGCCCTCAGGACCCCCACCCATGGCCGAAGATACAGGCGAACTCGACCTCAATACGCTCAATGACGACGAGCTCGTGCAGCAGATGCACGACGACCTCTATGACGGCCTGAAGGAAGAGATCGAGGTCGCCGTTCACATTCTCTTGAACCGCGGCTGGACGCCCTACCGCACGCTCACCGAGGCCCTGGTGGAGGGCATGCGCATCGTCGGCATTGATTTCCGCGACGGCATCCTGTTCGTTCCCGAGGTGCTGCTGGCCGCCAACGCCATGAAGGCGGGCATGTTCATCCTGCGGCCGCTGCTGGCGGAAACCGGCGCGCCGAAGATCGGCAAGATGATCATCGGCACGGTCAAGGGCGACATCCACGACATCGGCAAGAACCTGGTCGCCATGATGATGGAAGGCGCCGGCTTCGAGGTCGTGAATCTGGGCATCAATAACCCGGTCGAGAATTATCTGAAGGCGATCGACGAGCACGCCCCGGACATCCTGGGCATGTCGGCTCTGCTCACCACCACCATGCCCTACATGAAAGTCGTCATCGAGGCGCTGGTGGAGAAGGGCATCCGCAACGACTATGTGGTGCTGGTCGGCGGCGCGCCGCTGAACGAGCAATTCGCCAACGCCATCGGCGCCGACGCCTATTGCCGCGACGCGGCGGTTGCGGTGGAGACGGCGAAGACTTGGATGGCCAAGCGCCAGGGCAGCGCGTTCGCGAAGAAGTAGCGCTCCGTTACCCCGCCCTTGCCGTCACGCCGCCATCGACGGCGTGGGTCGAGCCGGTGACGAAGCTGGCGAGATCGGACGCGAGATAGAGAATCGAATTGGCGATTTCCGAGGCCTTGGCCACGCGCTTCACCGGCCTGTTCTGCGTCAGGATGGCATAGCCGGCGGCAACGTCGCCGTTGCCCAGGGCGCGGCCCAGATCCTGCAGCATCTCCGTATCGACCGCGCCCGGGCAGACGCAATTGACGCGGATGTCGGGCGCCAGTTCCATGGCGAGATCCCTGCTCATATTCACCACCCCGCCCTTGGAGGCGCAGTAGAGCGTCAGGCCCGTGCCCCGGCCGCCGAGCCCCAGGATCGACGCGACATTGACGATATTCCCCTTGCTCGCCCGGAGCGCCGGCAAGGCGTGCTTGGTGCAGAAGAAGACCGCGCGAAGATTCACGTTGAGCATCTCGTTCCAGTCGTCCTCGGTCGTCTCTTCGATCTTGAGGCCGGCGCCGCCGATCCCCGCATTGTTGACCAGCACGTCAAGCCCCTGGAGCCTGGCGATCGCGCCCTCGACGACACGCTGGCAATCGGCGACGAGGCCGAGATTTCCCGGTGCGGCAACCGCCCTATCCCCAGCGCCGAGTTCGGCCAGGGTCTTGGCGACGGACGCTTCGCTGCTGCCGTTCACGGCCACCCGGGCGCCGGCGCTCAGGAACGCTTCGACCGCAGCGCGTCCGATGCCGCGCGTGCCCCCGGTGACGAGGATTTTTTTGCCCTTGAAGTCCATGGATCGCCCCCTGCCCTCGATCATCCCCATCCGTTCGACGGATTTGGGGACATCATACTGGAGGTCTGTCACATCGCGGGCAAGGGAAGCAGGCCGCGCAGGCTGACGGCACGGTCATTCTTCCTGGGCCGCCTTCAGGAGGTTGTCGCGGAGAGCGACGACCGAGCGCTGCACCTTCGGGAAATCCTCGGCGCTCAGGCCCGACGCCTTCATCAGGTTCGTGCTGAACGTTTTGTCGCGCAAGCGGCGGCCGGCGTCGGTCAGGCTGACCACCACCTGGCGCTCGTCCGCAGCGTCGCGCCGGCGGCGCACATACCCCATGGCCTCGAGCTTCTTGAGCAGGGGCGTCAGCGTGTTGGATTCCAGGAACATCTTTTCGCCCAGGCTGCTGACGGTCTGGTTGTCCTCTTCAGACAGTGCCACGATGGCGATGTACTGGGGGTAGGTCAGGCCGAGCTGCTCCAGGATCGGCTTGTAAGCCCGCCCAAAGGCTAAGTTGGCTGAATAAATGGCAAAACACAGGAAGTCGTCGAGCCTGGGGTTGGCCGGCTTCTTCGCCTCTCTGGATTTCATGGGGTCCTTCTCCTCACACGAAAAGGTGATCGCTTGGGCCTAATATATATCGCATGCGATTAAATCGCAAGCTTGACAAGCCATCCCGAAGCCGCTATATCACTCGCATACGATTTAATCGTATCCGATTAACAGTTCATCTTTCAGAAGGAAAACAGCCATGCCCACGAAAGAAAAAACCCTCTTCACCGGCCGGGCCCACACCACGGGCGGCCGCGAAGGCGCCGCCCGCAGCAGCGACAACTTCCTCGACATCAAGCTGCCGCAGCCGCACCCGGCCGCCGAGAACCTCTTCGCCGTCGCCTGGTCGGCCTGCTTCATCGGCGCGATCGAGGTTGCCGCCGGCCAGCGGAAGATCAAGCTGCCGGCCACGCCGGCGGTCGATGCCGAAATCGATCTGAACCTCGGCGACGGTGGCTACTTCCTGCGGGCGCGCCTGAATGTCACCGTGCCCGGCGTGGACCGCGAGACCGCGCAACAGCTGGTCGAGGCGGCGCATGGCATCTGCCCGTACTCCAAGGCGACCCGCGGCAATATCGAGGTTACGACCAACGTGCTGTAAAGGGGATTGGTCGGGCCTGCCTGTAGACCGGGCCGGCCTGACTCCTATTCGACGAAATGCAGTGGAGACGACCCAGCGGGCGCGCACTCGGCGCAGAACAGCGGTCTCGCTAGTAGCCTTCGACATATAGCCGGCATTGCTCGTCCGGCGGCAGCTTGCCGATGTAATCCAGCTCCCAGCGTTTGTAGCGGCTGTAGGCCTCGTAGAGCGGCGGCGGAAACCAGCCGCGCAGGGTTGCATCGGCTTCCAGCGCATCCAGCGCCTCGCCGAGGGACTGCGGCAGCCTGGCGAGGCCGCGCCCCCGGCGCTCCTCGGCGCTCATGGTCTCGGGGTCGGTCTCGGTCACCGGCGGCGTCGGCAGCTTGCGCCGGATGCCGTCCAGCCCCGCCTGCACCAGCAGCGCCAGCGCCAGATAGGGATTGGCGGTGGCATCGGCGGCGCGATACTCGAAATTGTATTGTGCCGCCGGATCGGCGCCCGGCGTCTCGAAAACCGGCGCAATGCGCACCGCCGCCTCGCGGTCGCGATAGCCCAGATTGTTGTAGGCGGCACTCCAGCGGTGGGGCGTCAGCCGCAAGTAAGACACCACGCTCGGCGCCGTCACCGCGCAGAGTGCGGGCATATGGGCGATGATTCCCGCGACGAACTGGCCGGCAACCGCGCCGAGGCCGTAGGGCGCGCCGGCATCGTAGGTGACGGGACGGCCGGCCTTGTCCCACAGGCTGAGATGGATATGCACGCCGCTGCCGACGCCGCCGGTGCTGACCATCGGCGCGAAGGTCGCCTTATGTCCCAGGCGGTGCGCGGTGGCGCGGGCGATCTCGCGGACGACAAGCGCGCAGTCGGCGGCACGCACCGGGTCGCTCGGGCGATAGGTCACCTCGTATTGCTGAACGCCAAATTCCGGCATGTAGGAATCCACATCCACGCCGGCCATGCGGAGCGCATGGAGGAACGCGGCGCCGAACTCGCCATGGCGCCGCACCGAACCCAGGCTGTAAGCGCCGGCGATATTGGCCTCGGCGCCGCTATAGACGAATTCCTGTTCCAGCGCCCCCAGCAGGCGCAGCCCGGTTTCCTGCTCCAGCGCGGCCAGCGCGCGCTTCAGGAAGGTACGGGGGCAGCAGTCCCAGGGCGTGCAATCGGTATTGACGACATCGCAGAGGTAGAAATGCTCCGGTGGCGAACCGTCGCCGAAATCCACCCGCACCTTGGTGGCCGGGTCCGGCATCAGCAACAGGTCGCCGAACGGCCCAAAGGGACTGTTGCCGATCGGGCCGAAGGCGGAGATGGCGATGTTGGTGGGGGTCCAGCCGATACCCTTGGTCAGCCGCGCCTCCAGGTCCTTTGCAGGGAAACCCTTGCCCCGGACCTGGGCCGCGATGTCGCTGTAGCAGAACATGATCAACTCGTCGCGAAGCACGAAGCCCTCCCCCACGGTCCTGCAGATGTGGCAGCCGCTGCCGCATATCGGTAGCGCACTGGCCCCATGGCAAGCAATGCAGCCAGCAGAAATTCCGCAGTGCAACGACAAAGGCTGTCCGCTCTAGGTGCGCCACGATGACGGACGTGGTGCACGGAACTGTCGTTGCGTCTTGCGCGTTCCTAATAGATGGCAAGGACACCCTCGCAGATTCCCCGCTATCTCCTGGCCCAGTGCTTCCTCGGCTGCCTTGCTGGCTTGATTGTTGTTGCAATGCTCCTGGCGACCGATACGGGCGGCATCGGCACTTTGGTTGCCGCTTCGTCAGAGCCGATTGGCGCTGTCGCTATTCTTATTGCGGGTTCGCTGATGACCACCATCCCCCTCGTGGTTGCGACAGCGATCGGCCTGCTCGCTCATCACGGCGGCCGTAGCGGCGCTCGACAGCCGCTCGATCAGCCGAGGCTGACACCAGCCGAGTTGCCTGTGTCCGCTAAATTGCACCGCCGGCGCTGACAATTAATGAACCGGGGAGATCAGAAGAAGACCCTTCGCGGGAAGCTGATTGCGGCGATCTGCAATGCCGTTGAGTGGGGCGAGCGTCGCGTGCCCCGCGGCGTTCGATCGGTCCTCGGCATTCTCTGCATGATCGGTGGCGTGGCCGGATTTCTGCCGATACTCGGATTCTGGATGATCCCTGTCGGACTTGCGCTGATCGCACTCGACATTCCGCCGCTCCGCCGTCGGTTGCTCGCCTGGGTCAAGCGTCAGGATTCGGCGGGCGGTAGTAACCGATAGGGTACGGCGTAAGAGCTTAACCTTCATCCGCCGCAGAACCGCCGCGAATACGCCGCATCGTTGCCGCCAATGCGTAGCTCCATCGTCCGATTCGCAACTGATTGGCGGGTCGGCCGCAAATGACAGGGAAACAACTCGCGTTTGGCGTGCTCGCGGTTTGCATTCTTGCCGGGCTCATCGGCTATCGAGCCGCGGGTTCGGCATCACCGCAGTTTCGCGACGGCGATCTCATCTTCCAGCAGACAACCGGCCGGCAATCGGCAGCCGTGCTCGCCGCCACCGGCAGCCCATTCACCCATATGGGCATCGTCCGCCTGCACGGCGGCACGCCCGTGGTCGTGGAGGCCATCGGGCCGGTGCAGGAGACGCCGCTGGAGGAGTTCATCGACCGCGGCGACCGCCGGCGCTTTGCACTCTATCGCCTGCGCGACCTGCCGCCGGAGGCAGCCGCCGCGATGTTCCGCGCCGCCGAGCGCTACTACGGACGGCCCTATGACATCCTGTTCAGGCTCGGCGACGACGCGCTCTATTGCAGCGAGCTGCCGCGCCTGGCTTTTGCCGCCGCCGGAATTCGATCTCGGCCGCGAGCAGAAGCTGCGCGACCTCAACATCGCCGACGCCGCCGTAACCGCCCTGATCGCTGCACGCTGGCAAAAGCATCCCGATTGCATGGCGGCCGGCAGCGCCGAAGCCTGCACACGCATCATCCAGGATCAGCCGATCGTCACCCCCGCCTCCATCGCCGCCGATAGCGATGTCGAACTGATCTATTCGGATTTCTAGCGGCGTACGCAAGGCGGGGTCTCTGTGCCTTTTCTCACAGAGAACCGGCATCGTTGCTGCTGAAATGCCCGGATACGGATTTTACGGCGCGGCCATACGCGTCATTGCGAAGCATCCCTCTTCTTTCCCATGGAGGTAGACATGGCCTTTGCAGCAGACCTCGTGGCATCCGCGGTTCGTGAACTCGCGCTGTGGGAGGACAACGACTTCGTCGAGTGTATTCGCGATCCCCGATCCGCCGAAAAACCCAAGAAGCCCGTCGGCAATCCCAAGACCCAACAGGGTTCCAAACGCGTGGCGGAGTATTGGCAAGGCGGCCTTGGCGAACTTAGCTTGAATGGATGCAGCGACGTCGCCTGGTCGGCCGCTTTCATCTGCTGGAACATGCGGCAGGCGGGATTGCGGATTGAGGAATTCCCCTTCAGTTCCGGCCATCACGCCTATATCCGCTGGGCAATCAACAACACCAAGGGCGAGAAATCGGGAAAAGCCTATTACGGCCGCAAGCTGGCCGACTATAAGCCCAAGCCCGGCGACATGATCGCACAATGGCGGAAGAGCAGGAGAACCGATCCCGATCCCAACATCACATTCGACCGGCAGCCCGACGATTTCTACCCCTCGCATTGCGATATTGTCGTGCGCGCAACGGATCAGCAGATCATCGCGATCGGCGGCAATGTGAGTGATCGCGTCAAGGAAACCGCTTTCGCCGCGTCGGGCGGGATGCTTTCGCCAAAGAAGTCGCTGATCTGCGTCCTCGAGCTCAGAAAGACCTAATCCGCCGGGGGCCACACCGGCCGCTTTTACCGGCGCGACCGGCGGTGATAGCGTGCCGGCGTCATGCGCATCACCATCGCCGCCGTCGGGAAATGGAAAGCCGGGCCGGAACGAGCCCTGTTCGAGGAATACAAGAAACGCCTGAAATGGCCGCTGGCGCTGAAGGAGGTGGAGGAGCGCCGCCCCCTGCCTGCGCCGCAGCTCAAGTCCCGTGAGGCCGAGCTGCTGCTCGGCGCCCTACCGGACAAAGCGCCTCTCCTGATCGCGCTCGACGAACGGGGCAAGACGCTCTCCAGCGAAGCGTTGGCGAAACAGATCGCCCTGTGGCAACAGAACGGGACGGCCCAGGCCGCTTTCGTCATCGGCGGGGCCGACGGCCTCGACGAGTCGATCCGCAAGCGCGCCGGCCTGCTATTGTCGCTGGGCGCGATGACCTGGCCCCATATGCTGGTGCGGGTCATGCTGGTCGAACAGCTCTACCGCGCCCAGCAGATCCTGGCCGGCCATCCCTACCACCGGGCCTAGTCCTCGGCTATCTTGCCTTCTTCCAATCCCCCTGCAGGAGAATGAATGTGAATTACCGGATCAGCCGCCTCCTGGCCGGCTTGCTGCTTGCGGCCGGACTCTCAGGCTGCGTCGCCTCCACCAACCCCATCGGCCCGCCGGAGGCGGCGGTCGAGGAGCCGCGGCTGCTGGGCGTCTGGACCGCCGACGGTGGCGGCGAGGGCAACCGCGCCTGGGAGTTCGTCCATATCCTGGCCAAGGGCGACGACAAGAAGCATCTGGATATCCTGGTCGCCAACCACGAGGAGAAGACCTGGGTGGTGTTCGACGGCTTTGTCACCACCGTGGGCGAGCGGCAGTTCCTCAACTTGCGCATCGCCGCCGCTGACGGAACCACCACGGCGCAGATGGAGAAATACCCGCAGCGGGCGAACTATCCTTATGGTTTCGCCGCCATCGCCTTCGAGAGCGACGGCCGGCTGAAGGTGGCCTACGCGGGCGAGGTCCTGGCCAAGGCGGTGCAAGCCAACCAGCTCGCCGGCGAGACCCAGGGCGATTGGGATGTTTTCATCTCCGCCCCCTCGGAATCGATCGCCAATATCCTAGGCGGCGCCGACGACGCGGTGCTGTTCGCCAAGCCCTTCTACTACAAGCGGCTCGGCCCCTGATCCCGGAGCCAAGCGGCCCGGAAATCCCACGGATTCGTTAACGGGGCGGCACGGGCCCTGCCCTACCCATGCCCCAATCCAACCGCTATATAGACCGGCATGTCAGCGAAACGACCGCGCCCCGTTATCCTCTGCATCCTCGACGGCTGGGGCGAGCGCCACGACCAGGACCACAACGCCATCCAGCTGGCCCATACGCCTGTATGGGACGGCTTCATGCGCGACTGCCCCCATGGTGTGATCGACGCCTCCGAACTCCATGTCGGCCTGCCGCAAGGCCAGATGGGCAATTCCGAGGTTGGCCATATGAATATCGGCGCCGGCCGGGTGGTGATGCAGGATCTGCCGCGCGTCGACACCGCCATCGCCCAGGGCGAGATCAAAGCCAATCCGGCGATGACCGCCTTCATCGGCAAGCTCAAGGCCAGCGGCGGCACGTGCCATCTGATGGGCCTGATGTCGCCGGGCGGCGTGCACTCCCACCAGGACCATATCGCGGCCCTGGCACGCATCCTGGATGAGGCCGGCGTTCCCGTCGCCATCCACGCATTCCTCGATGGGCGCGACACGCCACCCTCCAGCGCTCGCAGCTTCGTGGCGGATTTCGAGCGCAGCATCGCTGGCCTCAAGGCCGCGCGCATCGCCACCATCGGCGGCCGCTATTTCGCCATGGACCGCGACAAGCGGTGGGAGCGCGTCGCCCTCGCCTACGACACTTTAGTGGATGGCAAGGGCGAGAATGCGGCGACGACCGCGGCGGCCATCGATGCGGCTTATCGTCGCGCCGAGACCGACGAGTTCGTGAAACCCACCTCGGTGAGCGGCTATCGCGGCATGAAGGACGGCGACGGCGTGCTGATGGCCAATTTCCGCGCCGACCGCGCGCGCCAGATCCTGACGGCGCTGCTGGACCCGAAATTCGACGCCTTCAACCGACCACGCATGGTGAGTTTCGCCGCCGCCCTCGGCATGAGCGAATACTCCACCGCGCTGAACGCGTTCATGCCCGCGCTGTTTCCCGCCGAACGGCTGAGCCATGTGCTTGGCGCGGTGGTGGCCGACGCCGGCATGACCCAGCTCCGCATCGCCGAGACCGAGAAGTACGCCCATGTAACGTTTTTCCTCAACGGCGGCGAGGAGACGCTGTTTCCCGGCGAAGAGCGCATCCTCGTGCCGTCGCCGAAGGTAGCGACCTACGACCTGCAGCCGGAGATGTCGGCCTTCGAGGTGACGGACAAGCTGGTGGACGCCATCCGCGGCGGCAAATTCGACCTCATCGTCGTCAATTACGCCAACACGGACATGGTCGGCCATACCGGCAATCTGCAGGCGGCGATCAAGGCGGTAGAGACCGTCGATGCCTGCCTCGGCCGGCTGCGCGATGCGGTGGCGGCCCACGGCGGCGCGATGATCATCACCGCCGACCACGGCAACGCCGAAACCATGCAGGACCCGCAAACCCGTGAACCGCATACCGCCCACACGCTGAACCGCGTGCCGGTGATCCTGGTCAATGGTGCTGCGGCGATCCGCAAGCTGCGCGACGGCCGGTTGGCCGATATCGCGCCGACACTGCTGGCGCTGATGGGGTTGCCCCAGCCGGCGGAGATGACCGGGCGGTCGCTGATTCCGGCCGACGCTGCCGCAGCGCCTGCCGAGGAAGCCGGTCGGCGTGCGTCGGCCTGATGCCCGGCCGCTGGCCCGCATCGTTGCCGCCGGAGCGTTCGGGCTGGCGCTGACCTCTTTTGCGGCCGCCGAGCCCGGCTCCAATCGCGGCGACGATCCGCTGCAGCATGTGGAAGACGCCATCGCGGCCGAAGAACAGCGGCTGCAATCCCTGACCTCGCAATCCCAGGATCTGGGCGCCGAGATGGACCGGCTGCAGCAGCAACTGGTGGACTACGCCGCCCAGGTGCAGCAGCGGGAAGCCGAACTCGCCGAACTCGATCAGCAGGTGATATTGCTGGAAACGACCCGCGCGGCAAAGCTGGAGGGTCTGGAAAATCAGCGCTCCGATCTCGGCGCGCTTGTGGCGGTGCTGCAGCGGCTGTCGATGCAGCCGCGGGAGGCCTTGATCCTGGGATATCAATCGCCGCAGGACATGGTCTTGAGCGCGGAGCTGCTGAACTATGCCCTGCCGGGCATCCAGGCCAAGGCGGCGCGACTGAAACAGGAACTGGCCGACATCCAGAGCTTGCGCGAGGATGCCGAGAAGCAGCGCCAGGAGATCGCCACGGCCGCCGAATCCCTGCGCGGCGTGCGCGAGGGCATCAAGCGCCTGGTGGCGCAAAAGGCCAGCCTGCGCCGTGTCACCGAGGAGGACCGGGCGGAAGCCGACCGCAGGGTCCGGGAATTGGCCCGGCAGGCCGACGATTTGCGGGAGCTGCTGGAGGCGATGCCGGCCATGCCGCGGGCGCCGGAAATCAAGCCCGAGATCGGCAGCGCGGCCACCGCCCCCATCATCCTGCGGTTGGAACCGCCCAAGCATCTGAAAGACTTCCCGCGCAGGCGGGACGGCGTGATCCCGCCCGTGGTGGGCAGCGTTGTGGCCAGTTTCGGCCAGATCGCCGAAGATGGCACGAAAAGCGAGGGAATCCTCTTCGAAACCCTGCCCGGGGCCCAGGTGGTGGCTCCCCATGACGGCCAGGCGGTCTTTCGCGGACCTTTTCGCAGTTATGGCGAGCTTTTGATTATCGAGCACCAGAACGGCTATCATACACTCCTGGCCGGCCTGGGCCGGACCGATGTGGTGGTCGGCCAATGGGTGCTTGCCGGAGAGCCGGTTGGTGTTATGGATGTATTGGAGAATAGCCGGCCCCGGCTCTATGTCGAATTCAGGCGCTATGGCAAAGCGATTGACCCATGGCCCTGGCTTGAAGCCCGTATGAACAAGGTGGAATGAACGATCCCATGCGATATGCCCGTTTCGCGGCTGTGACTGCCGCCCTTCTGCTGTCGGCCGGCACTCTTGCGACCGCACAGACGACGAACAACAGCGACACCTACGAGCAGTTGCGGCTGTTCGGCGACGTCTTTGAAAAGGTCCGCGCCGACTATGTGGAGGAGGTGACCGACGAGCAGCTGATCGAATACGCGATCAACGGCATGTTGAGTTCGCTCGATCCCCATTCCAGCTACCTGACCGCCAAGGACTTCGAGGAAATGCAGGTCCAGACCAAAGGCGAGTTCGGCGGCCTGGGCATCGAAGTCACCATGGAAAACGGCGTCATCAAGGTGGTGTCGCCGATCGACGAGACGCCGGCGTCCCGCGCCGGCCTGCAGCCGGGCGACTACATCATTCAGCTCGACGGCGAACCGGTGATGGGACTGAACCTGTCGCAAGCCGTGGACAAGATGCGCGGTCCGGTGGACTCCAAGATTGTGCTGACCGTGCAGCGCGGCGACGGCGAACCGTTCGAAGTCACGCTGGTCCGCGCCGTGATCAAGGTGCAATCCTCCCGCGGCCGCCTCGAACAGGGCGACATCGCCTATCTGCGGGTCACCAGCTTCACCGAACAGACCGGCAACGGCATGGAAGCCGCCTTCAAGAAACTGAAGGACGAGTCCAAGGGCAAGCTGGTCGGCGTCGTGCTCGATCTCCGCAACAATCCCGGCGGGCTGCTGGACCAGGCGATCGCTGTGTCCGATGCCTTCCTGGACAAGGGCGAGATCGTCTCCACCCGCGGCCGTCACGAGGACGAGGCGCAGCGCTACAATGCCCGGCCCGGCGATATCGCCGAGGGGCTGCCTGTCGTCATCCTGGTGAATGGCGGTTCCGCTTCGGCATCGGAGATCGTCGCCGGCGCGCTGCAAGACCATCGCCGCGCCATCGTCATGGGCACGAAGTCGTTCGGCAAAGGCTCGGTTCAGACGATCATCCCGCTGCCCGCCCATGGCGCCATGCGGCTGACCACGGCGCGCTACTACACGCCGTCGGGCCGGTCGATCCAGGGGCTCGGCATCGAACCCGATATCAAAGTGGAGCAGGCGAAGCTCGAGGTCGTCGAACCGACGCGCCGCTTCGGCGAGGCGGATCTCCCCGGCGCACTGGAGAACCCGGACAAGCCGAAGACCGGCGAGGAGCCGGCACCGGCGCCGGCGCCGCAATCGAACACCACCACGCCGCCGAGCGAAGGCACGCCGCCCAGCGACGGCACGGCGCCAACGGCCACCGGAACGACACCGCCGGAACAGCCGGTGGACTACCAGCTCGCCCGCGCGCTGGATCTGCTCCATGGCATTGCGCTCTACCGCACCAGCCAGCTCAACTGACCGGATAGACCCGCGGCGCGCCGGTTCATTGCCGGCGTTGCCGCGGCGTCAGCCGGACGGGCCGCCTGGCAGTTTGGCGTCATGACGAAGCGGGACTTCTCGCACCTGCCCTACCGCCGCGGCGTCGGCATCATGCTGCTGAACGACCGCGCCGAGGTGTTCGTCGCCCAGCGCATCGACATGCCCTCCAGCGCCTGGCAGATGCCCCAGGGCGGCATCGACGAGGGCGAGGATCCGGCCGCCGCCGCCTGGCGCGAGATGGCCGAGGAAATCGGCACGGACAAAGCCGAGCTGCTGGCGGAAAGCAAGGACTGGCACCGTTACGATCTGCCGGCGGACCTGGTTCCGCGCCTGTGGAAAGGCCGGTATCGCGGCCAGGAACAGCGCTGGTTCGCGTTCCGCTTTGCGGGCCGCGACGACGACATCGATATCGAGACGGAGAATCCGGAATTCAGCGCCTGGCGCTGGGCGTCGCTGGCGGAGCTGCCGTCGATCATCGTGCCATTCAAGCGGCCGCTCTATATGCAGCTCGTCGAGGAATTCCAGCCGGTGGTGTCGAAGCTCGGCAGCGCGAAGCGCTAAGCCGGAAGAGCACCGCCGCTAAGCGCCGGCCCGGGCGAGCTGGTTGATGCGGAAACGCAGCCATCTTTCGGCGATGCCGGTGATCACAGTGTTCAACCAGCCATTCGATTTGAGGCCGACAGCCTTCAGTGACATGCCGACGGCACGCTCCAGGTGATCGTGGCGGTAGAAGCCAAAGCCGCGCCGCAGATAGGCTTTCACGAAGCGCCGGCGCTCATAGGTCTCGTCGCCATGGTTCGCCGCGTAGTAGGCATAAGCCAGTTCATCGTCTTCCGACTCGGTAATGCGTGACAGCGCGACGAAGAAGCGCCGCACGGGACCGACATGCTCTTTCGCCAGATAGCGTTTCAAGTATCGGTAGAACAACTTGTAGTGCCGGAATTCGTCGGCAGCGATGTGGCGGCAGATTTCCTTGAGCACCGGCTCGTCGGCGGCGTCCATCATCGCCGAATAGTAGGAGCTGGTGCCGGTCTCGACGATGCAGCGGGCCACCAGCTCCCCGGAGCGCGAGCCGCGTATCGAAGCGGTGCGCGAGGTATCGATCTTCACGCCGTCGGTGAACCGCTTGAATGCGGCATCGAAGTCGAACGACGGATCCGCCAGCTTGGCCCAGCGGGCGAGCGCGCGGCCATGCTGCACCTCTTCCATCGACCAGGCATGGGCGGCTTGCTGGAACTCGGGATCGTCGCTGAAGACGCTGCCGAGGTATGAACCGTAATCGGCGCCGTTGGCTTCCACCAGGCTGGCGGCCTTGACGACCTTGACCAGTTCAGGATCGATCTTGGACCGATCGAACTTGTCCCAGGGGATATTCTCGAGCGTCCAGTGCGTCATCCTGTTACCCGTGCAGTCGCCCGCGCCCGTGCGCCGCGGAGGCCGGACCGGCCCCTGCGAATCAATCGCATATTTTGGGTATCCCCGGAAGCGGGCGCAAGGGGGCTAAATTGGTCCGCCTGCCGGAACAAATTCAGTACAGAGGTGTTCGGCCGCCTGACAATGGCGCGCATTTGACGGAAAACCAGGATCAATAAACCGGGTTATCCAGGACCGCGATCTTGGCTTCGCCGACGGCGATCGCCTGCTCCAGCCGGTCGCGCGTCGCATCGTCCTTCGCATCGGCCAGATCTTCGCGCGCGTTGCGCATTTCGGCCTCGACCGCCGCACGATCAATGTCTTCCAGCATGGTGGCCGCCTCGGCCAGCACGGTGCAGCGCTCCGGCGTCACCTCGGCAAAGCCGCCGGCGACGAAAATGCGCTGGGCCACCTTGTTGTCTTCGAACACCGCGATGATGCCCGGACGCACATTGGAGATCAGCGGCGCATGGCCGGGCAGGACGCCGAAATCGCCCTCGGCGCCCGGTACGACAACCATTTCAACCGGCTGGGATACCAGCAGACGCTCTGGCGAAACGAGTTCGAACTGGATCTGATCGGCCATGGGCTTTGCCTTGCTTTGCTGTCCTGAGTCTTCCGGCCCACCGGAACGGCGGGCCGGCAAGGTTCAGGGTCAGGCGGCCTCGGCCGCCATCTTGCGGGCCTTGTCCACCGCTTCCTCGATGGTGCCCACCATGTAGAAGGCGGCTTCCGGCAGGTCGTCATACTTGCCTTCGCAGATGCCCTTGAAGCCCTTGATGGTGTCTTCCAGCGCCACGAACTTGCCCGGCGAGCCGGTGAACACTTCGGCGACATGGAAGGGCTGGGACAGGAAGCGCTGGATCTTGCGGGCGCGGGCCACCACCAGCTTGTCCTCTTCGGAAAGCTCGTCCATGCCGAGGATGGCGATGATGTCCTGCAGCGACTTGTAGGACTGCAGCACGCGCTGCACCTCGCGGGCGATCTTGTAATGCTCGTCGCCGACCACGCGCGGATCGAGAATGCGGCTGGTGGAGTCCAGCGGATCCACGGCGGGATAGATGCCGAGCTCGGCGATCTGCCGCGACAACACTGTGGTCGCGTCCAAGTGCGCGAAAGAAGTAGCCGGCGCCGGGTCGGTCAGATCGTCGGCGGGCACGTAGATGGCCTGCACCGAAGTGATCGAGCCCTTCTTTGTCGTGGTGATGCGTTCCTGCAGTGCGCCCATGTCGGTGGCCAGCGTCGGCTGGTAACCCACGGCGGAGGGAATGCGGCCCAGCAGCGCCGACACTTCCGAGCCCGCCTGGGTGAAACGGAAGATGTTGTCGACGAAGAACAGCACGTCCTGGCCTTCCTCGTCGCGGAAATACTCGGCGACCGTCAGGCCGGTGAGGCCGACGCGGGCGCGCGCGCCCGGCGGTTCGTTCATCTGGCCATACACCAGCGCCGCCTTAGACTGGCCGCCATCGAGCTGGATGACCTTGGACTGGATCATCTCGTGATAGAGATCGTTGCCCTCGCGGGTGCGCTCGCCGACGCCGGCGAATACGGAATAGCCGCCGTGCGCTTTCGCGATGTTGTTGATCAGCTCCATGATGATGACGGTCTTCCCGACGCCGGCGCCGCCGAATAGGCCGATCTTGCCGCCCTTGGCGTAGGGCGCCAGCAGATCCACCACTTTGATGCCGGTGATCAGCACTTGGGCTTCTGTCGACTGGTCGACGAATTCCGGCGCCGGGCGATGGATCGGGTAGAACTTTTTCGCGTTGACGGGGCCGCGCTCATCCACTGGCTCGCCGACCACATTGATGATGCGGCCCAGCGTTTCCGGGCCGACCGGCACGGTTATTGCACTCCCGGTGTCGGCCGCCTGCTGGCCGCGCACCAGGCCATCGGTCGTATCCATGGCGACGGTGCGAACGGTTTTCTCGCCCAGATGCTGCGCCACTTCCAGCACCAGGGTCTTGCCCTGATTCTGTACATGCAGTGCGTTGAGGATCGCAGGCAGATCGCCTTCAAACTGCACGTCCACCACGGCGCCCAAAACCTGGGTGATCTTGCCGACTATGTTCTTCGCCATTTCGAACTCCCTTGAGCGTCCAACGCCGTGCGCTGCTCTAGAGCGCTTCAGCGCCGGAAATAATCTCGATCAGTTCCCTGGTGATATAGGCCTGACGCGAGCGGTTGTAGTTGATGGTGAGCTTGTTGATCATGTCGCCGGCATTGCGCGTCGCGCTGTCCATCGCGGCCATGCGCGCGCCCTGCTCGCTGGCGCTGTTCTCCAGCAGGGCCCGGAAGATCTGCACCGACAGATTGCGCGGCAGCAGAGCGGTCAGGATTTCCGCCTCGTCCGGTTCGTATTCATAGGAAGCCAGCGATCCGGAGGATGCGGCCGCAACTTCCGCAGCACCGGACACGAACGGGATGATCTGCTGGATCGTAACGATCTGCGTCATCGCCGATTTGAAGCGATTGTAGATGATGCGGCAGATATCGAACTCGCCGGCTTCGAACATCTGGGTGATGCGGCGGGCGATGCGGTCGGCGGCTTCGAAGGTCAGGCGCGGCTTGGCCACATCCTCGATCGTGCCGATGATCAGACTGCCGAAATCGCGCCGCAGCTGATCCCGGCCCTTGCGGCCGACGCAGAAGATCTTCACCTGCTTGCCGCCGCTTTGCAGCTCGCGGATCAGGCGGCGGGCGCCGCGCACGATCGACGAATTGAAACCGCCGCAGAGGCCGCGGTCGGAGGTCATGACCACGACGAGATAGACCTGGTCCTTGCCGTTCCCCGCCAGCAATCCGGGCGCGCCCTCCTGACCGGCAAAGCTTGAGGCCAGAGACCCGAGCACCCGTTCCATCCGTTCGGCATAGGGCCGCGCGGCTTCAGCTTGCTCCTGGGCGCGTCGCAGCTTCGCCGCCGCTACCATCTTCATGGCCGAAGTGATCTTTTGCGTCGACTTGACGCTGTTGATGCGAACGCGGAGGTCCTTGAGACTGGGCATTAGATCGGTTCCAGCGAACTAGATCTTGGCTCGGTTAGGCGAATGTCTTCACGAACTGATCGAGGACGGCTTTCAGCTTGGCCTCGGTGTCGTTCGAGATTTCCTTCTGCTCGCGGATCGCCTTCAGGATGTCGCCATGCTTGGCGCGGATCTCCGACATCAGCGCCGTTTCGAAGCGGGTGACATCGTCGGCGCGGACGCCGTCGAGATAGCCGCGCACGCCGGCGAAGATGGCGACCACCTGGTCCTCCACCGGCATCGGCTTGAACTGCGGTTGTTTCAGCAGCTCGGTCAGGCGCGCGCCGCGGGCCAGCAGCTTCTGGGTCGAGGCATCGAGATCGCTGGCGAACTGCGCGAAGGCCGCCATTTCGCGGTACTGCGCCAGCTCCAGCTTGATGCGACCGGCGACCTGCTTCATCGCCTTGATCTGCGCCGCCGAACCGACGCGGCTGACCGAGAGGCCGACGTTAATCGCCGGGCGGATGCCGCGATAGAACAGCGAGGTCTCCAGGAATATCTGGCCGTCGGTGATGGAGATGACGTTGGTCGGGATATAGGCCGACACGTCGCCGGCCTGCGTCTCGATGACAGGCAGCGCCGTCAGTGAGCCCGCCTTCATTTCGTCGTTCATCTTCGCCGCGCGCTCCAGGAGGCGCGAGTGGAGATAGAAGACGTCGCCGGGATAGGCTTCGCGGCCCGGCGGCCGGCGCAGCAGCAGCGACATCTGGCGGTAGGCGACGGCCTGCTTCGACAGATCGTCATAGAAGATCACCGCATGCATGCCGTTGTCGCGGAAATACTCGCCCATGGTGCAGCCGGTATAGGGCGCCAGGAACTGCAGCGGCGCCGGATCGGACGCGGTGGCGGCGACGACGATGGTGTAGTCGAGGGCGCCGTTGTCCTCCAGCACCTTGACGATTTGCGCCACGGTGGAGCGTTTCTGCCCGATGGCGACATAGACGCAGAACAACTTCTTGGAATCGTCGGTGCCGGCGTTGCTCGCCTTCTGGTTCAGGATGGTGTCGATGATGACTGCCGTCTTGCCGGTCTGGCGGTCGCCGATGATCAGCTCGCGCTGGCCGCGGCCCACGGGCACTAGGCTGTCGATGGCCTTAAGGCCGGTCTGCATCGGTTCATGCACGGATTTGCGCGGGATGATGCCGGGCGCCTTCACTTCGACGCGGCTGCGGGTGGCGCCGACGATCGGGCCCTTGCCGTCGATCGGATTGCCCAGACCATCGACCACGCGGCCCAGCAGGCCCTTGCCAATGGGAACGTCGACGATCGCGCCGGTACGCTTGACGGTGTCGCCTTCCTTGATGCTGCGGTCGTCGCCGAAGATGACGACGCCCACATTGTCGGTTTCCAGGTTCAGCGCCATGCCGCGGATGCCGCCGGGGAATTCCACCATCTCGCCGGCTTGCACTTTGTCGAGGCCATAGACGCGGGCGACGCCATCGCCCACCGACAGGACCTGGCCGACCTCGGCCACGTCGGCCTCGGTGCCGAAGTTCTGGATCTGCTGCTTCAGGATAGCGGAGATTTCCGCGGCGCGGATTTCCATTATCCGACCCCTTTCATGGCAAGTTGGAGACGTTGCAGTTTGGATTTCAGCGAGCTGTCGACCATGCGGCTGCCGACCTTGACGATCATGCCGCCGATCAGCGCGGGATCGACCTTGACGTCGAGAGAAACCTTGCCGCCGACGGCGCGGCGAATCAATTCAACGAGCGCCGCCTGCTGCTTGTCATTCAGCGGCTGAGCGGCGGTGACCTGGGCGCGGATCTCGCCGCGGCGGCGCGCCAGCTCGGCTAGAAACGCCTCGATCATGTTGGGCAGCGCGAACAGCCGGCGATTCGAGGCGACGAAGGCGATGAAACGCTTGCTGAGTTCGCCGAAGCCGGCGCCTGCGGCGACGGCCGCCATGGCCTTGCCCTGGGAGTCCCGGGAGATCACAGGCGAGCGCAGCAGCTTCTGCAGATCGGCGCTGCCGCCGATCATGGCGCGCAGGTTCGTCAGGTCGCCGGCGACCTGGTCCACCTGTTTCTGCTCGTCGGCGAGTTCAATGAGCGCCGCGGCGTAACGCGCCGCGATGGCACTTGACCCGCTGTCCCGGCCTGCCACGAGATCTACCCCTGCCTCTTCTGGGAGACGGCCGCTAAGTAGCCGCCCTTAAACAATAATTTCGCCTGCCGACCGAACCCTCCCGGGCCGGCGGGCGGTGCGGTGTCTAACATACGAAACAGGGCCTTGCAACGAGTCCCGGCGCGACCTTCTGTCATGACTTCTATGGCTTAGGGGATGCTGGGCCTCGCGGCCGCGGCCGGCCTCAGAAGAAGCTGTAGGGATCTATGTCCAGCTGCAGCCGAACGGCATTTGGCAGCTTCACGCGGCCGAGCCAGTCCCGGAGAATCCCTTGGGGTGCAATTTCGCGGCGGCATTTCAGCAGGAAGCGGCGGCGATGACGGCCGCGGAGGATGGCCAGCGGCGCCGGCGATGGCCCTAGTATCGAGAATCCATCGCCATGAGGCGCGGCCCGGGCTAGTGCCGACGCAGTCTGGTCAGCCATCGGGCCCTCGGGCGCGCTGAGGATCAGCGCCGCCAGTCGGCCGAAGGGCGGCATGCCCGCCTGCCGCCGATCATCGGCCTCCTGACGCAGGAAGCGGTCGCGGTCGCCGGCCACCAGGGCCTGCAGCACCGGATGGTCGGGCTGGAAGGTCTGGAGATAGACCTTGCCGGGATGGGCGGCCCGGCCGGCGCGGCCCGCCACCTGGTGCAGGAGTTGATAGGTGCGCTCGGCCGCACGCAGATCGCCGCCCTGGAGGCCGAGATCCGCATCCACCACGCCCACCAGGGTCAGCATGGGGAAATGATGGCCCTTGGCGATCATCTGGGTGCCGATCAGCAGGTCGATCTCATGCTCCTGCATCCGCCGGAGAAGCTCCTCAGCAGCAAGAGGTCCGGTGATGGTGTCGCTGGTCATGACCTCGACGCGGGCCTGGGGCAGGACCTGGGCCACCTCCTCCGCCAGCCGCTCCACGCCGGGGCCACAGGCGGCGAGCTGGCCCTCCGCCTGGCAGCTCGGGCAGTGCGACGGAAACGGAATCTGGAAGCCGCAATGATGGCATTGCAGCCGGCCGATCAGGCGATGCTCCACCAGCCAGGCGGTGCAGCGTGGGCATTGCAGGCGATGGCCGCAAGACCGGCAAAGCGTGAGTGGCGCATAGCCGCGGCGGTTCAAGAACAGCAGCGCCTGCTCGCCGGCGGCGATGGTCTCCGCCAGCATGGTGCGCAGCGTCGGCGACAGCCAGCTCTGCCGCGGCGGCTTGTCCTTGCGCAGATCGATGGCCGCGATCTCCGGCAGCAGCGCACCGCCATGGCGATCGGGCATATGCAGCGCGCGGTAGCGGCCGGTCTCGACATTCTGCACCGTCTCCAGCGACGGCGTGGCCGAGACCAGCAGGATCGGAATCTCCGTCAGCCGCGCGCGCACCACGGCCATATCCCGCGCCTGGTAGATGACGCCGTCTTCCTGCTTGTACGCCGCGTCATGCTCCTCATCGACGATGATGACGCCGAGTTCGGCGAAGGGCAGGAACAATGCCGAGCGCGCGCCCACGAGCACCCGAACCTCGCCGGTCGCCACGCCGCGCCAGGTGGCGCGCCGCTCATGGGACGGCACTTCGGAATGCCAGAGCGCGGGCTGGACGCCGAAGCGCTGCACGAATCGTTCGAGCCATTGAGTGCTGAGCGCGATCTCCGGCAGCAGCACCAGCGCCTGCTTGCCCCGGCGCAGCGCGGCGGCGATGGCCTCGAAATAAACCTCGGTCTTGCCCGCGCCGGTGACGCCGTCGAGCGCGATCACGCCGAAGCCGCCGGCCGCGACTTGCTCCGCCAGGGAACTCGCCGCCACCGCTTGCGCGTCATTCAGCTCAAACCCTGCGCGCTCGGCATCCGGCATCTCGAACGGGCTGGGCCGCGGCAGGCTGACCGCCAGGATGGCGCCGATGTCGGCGAGGGATTTCACCACGCCGCTGGAGACACCGGCTTGCCGCGCCAGGTCCGCCGTCACGCGCGGCGGCCCGTCGCGCAGGATGTCGAGCACCCGCCGCCGCGCCGCTGTCATGCGGACGGACGAATCATCGGCAGGCGAATCGCCCAGTCGCCAAGCCGAAATCGGCTTCGGTGGCTCAAGCGCCGCCGGTACGCTCATGGCCATTTTCAGCACGGCGCCCGGCGGCGACATCGTATAGTTCGCCACCCAATCGACGAAGTCGCAGACGATGGTCGGCAGCGGCGGCGATTCGATTCGCCCGGCGACGTCCCGCAATTTTGTTTCCGCGACGTCGCCCAGCGCCTCGCCCCAGATCACGCCGGTCACGTCGCGGCTTCCCAGCGGTACCACGACGAAATCGCCGCGCGTTAATGCCTGCGCGGGATCGGCGCGATAGTCATAGGCGCCGGTCAGCGGCAAAGGCAGCAGCACGCTGACACGCCCCGAGGGCGCGGCATTTTCGTCCGTGCTTCTGGCATCGGCGGCGGCCATCGACTACACTCCGCCCGTCATTGGGATTCGGGGCAGCATCGGTTCATGAAGTTCTTCATCGATACGGCAGACATCAACGAGATTCGCGACCTGGCCGCAACCGGTCTGGTGGATGGCGTGACCACCAATCCGTCGCTGGTGGCCAAAAGCGGCAGGCCGTTCCTGGAGGTGATCAAGGAGATCTGCGCCGTGGTGCCCGGCCCGGTGAGCGCCGAGGTCACCGCCATCGATCACAAGACCATGCTGGCCGAGGGCCGCAAGCTGGCGAAGCTGGCGCCGAACGTAACGGTGAAGGTGCCGCTGACGCCTGACGGCTTGAAGACCTGCAAGGCGTTGGCGGACGAAGGCACCAAGGTCAATGTCACACTCTGCTTTTCCGCCGCGCAAGCGATCCTGGCCGCCAAGGCCGGCGCCGCCTTCATCTCGCCCTTCGTCGGCCGCCTGGACGACATCGGCACCGACGGCATGGGCCTGATCTCCGACATCGTGCAGATCTATGACGCCTATCCCGCCTTCACCACCGAAGTGCTGGTGGCATCGGTGCGCCATCCTATCCATGTCATCGAATCGGCCAAGATGGGCGCCCACGTGGCGACGCTGCCGCCTAGCGTGCTGAAGCAGATGTTCAATCATCCGCTCACCGACAAGGGTCTGGCCGCCTTCCTGGCGGACTGGGCGAAGACCGGCCAGTCGATCCTGTAGCGGCTGCGCCCATGCCGAAGACGCCTGATGATATCCGCACCGCCTTCTCGGTTGACAAGGTGAAGGCGCGAATCACTTCCTCGCAGGTGGCGGAATATCTGCGCCGCCATCCGCAATTCCTGGTACGCCATCCGGACTTACTCGACTATCAGATACCGCCGGCGCGCAATAAAGGCGAAGGCATCATCGACCTGCAGCAATTCATGGTGGAGCGGCTGCGCCGCGACATCGCCAAGCTGCGCGCCGACCAGGACGACCTCCTGGCCAACAGCCGCGACAATCTCTCGACCCAGGAGCGCATGCACAAGGCGATCCTGTCGATGCTGGCGGCGGAGACCTTCGAGCATTTCATCGAGATGGTCACCACAGATCTGGTCGTACTGCTGGATGTTGATGTGGTCACGCTTTGCGTCGAAGCGCTCGACGACAAGGCGCCACTGACCGAGATCGAAGGCGTGCATGTGATGTCGCCCGGCGGCGTCACCGAGGCGATGGGCGATGAAGACATTCTGCTGCGCGACGATGCCGAGGGCGATCCCGCCGTGTTCGGCGGCGGCGCCGGGCTGGTGCGCTCGGACGCGCTGATCCGCCTGAAGATCAGCGACCGCACGCCGCCCTGCCTGCTCGGCTTCGGTACCCGCCATCCCGGCTATTTCAATCCGGGCCAGGGCACGGAGCTGCTGCATTTCCTGGCCCGCATCGTCGAACATTGCATCCGCCAATGGCTCGGGCTGCCGCACCCGGACAGGTGATCGCCGCCGATACGGCGCGCGCGCGCGAAGATTGGCTCGCCTGGCTGCGCCATGAGCGCCGCGGCTCGCCGCACACGATCGCCGCCTACGGGCGCGACCTGAGCGCCTTCCTTGGGTTTCTCACCGGGCATCTGGGCCAGCCGGCGGCGCTCGCCGATCTCAGCGCGGTGAACCGCGGCGATTTCCGCGCCTGGCTGGCGGCGCGCGGCCGCGAAGGACTGACCGCCAGTTCCACGGCACGGGCGCTCAGCGTGCTGCGCAGCTTCTTCCGCTTCCTGGCCCGGCGCGGCCTCGCGACCAACAGCGCCATCGGGCTGCTGCGCTCGCCGAAGCTGCCGCGCTCGGTGCCCAAGGCGCTGACCGCCGGTGAGGCGCTGGAAGCCGTGGATGCGGTCGGCGATCTCAGCGACGAACCCTGGGTCGCCAAGCGGGACACGGCGCTGCTGGCGCTGCTCTATGGCGGCGGCCTGCGGTTGAGCGAGGCGCTGTCGCTCAATGTCGGCGATCTGCCGAAGGCCAAGGCCGGCGAAACGCTGTCCCTCACCATTACCGGCAAGGGCCGCAAGCAGCGGCTGGTGCCGATGCTGCCTGCCGTGCGGGAAGCGATCGACGACTACCTGCGGGCCGCGCCGTTCTCCGGCGAGCGGGACGGGCCGCTGTTCCGCGGCGTGCGCGGCGCGCGACTGCATCCGCGGCTGGTGCAATTGCAGCTGCAGAAACTGCGGCCGCTGCTGGGGCTGCCGGAAACGGCCACGCCGCACGCGCTGCGCCACAGCTTCGCCACCCATATCCTGGCCGGCGGCGGCGATCTCCGCGCCATCCAGGAGCTGCTGGGCCACGCCTCGCTATCCACCACGCAACGCTACACGGACGTGGATGCGGCGGCGCTGCTGGCGGTCTATGACAAGGCCCATCCCCGCGCGCGCAAAGCCGACTGAACGAGTTTTCATGCCCGTCACCATCCGCCCGCTGGCCGCAGCCGACGCCGATTCCTACATGCGCATGTGGTCGAACTTCGCCGACTATCTCCGCAATCTCGGCGACAGCGACGAGCAGGGCATGACCCGGGAGCGGTTCCTGCGCGACGGCTTCGGCGCCGATCCCGCTTTCGCCGGCCTGATCGCGGAGGCCGGCGGCGCCGCCCAGGGCTATCTGCTCTATCACTTCGGCTATGACGTCGACCGCGCCATCCGCATCCTGCATGTGGCCGATCTCTGGGTCGAACCCTCGGCGCGGCGACACGGCGTCGGCCGGGCACTGATGGCGGCGGCTGCGGATCTGGCCAAACAGAAGGGTGCGCCGGAATTGATCTGGGCGGTGTTCAAGCCCAACCGGTTGGCGTCACAGTTTTATGAACGGCTGGGCGCCGAGTATTTCCGCGAACTGGAGTTCATGCATATCGCCGCGCGGGATATCGGCGGCGGTTAGGGCTGCTTCAGCCGCTTTTCCATCATGACTTCGTAGGGCTCGAAGCCCTGCTTGCCATAGGCGCGCTTGGCCGAATCATTGGCCACCAGGGTGTTGATGCGCAGCCGCACCATGCCCTTGCCGCGGAGGAAATCCTCGACCGCCTGCAGCAGCAGCGAGGCGACGCCGCGGCCGCGCCGGTGCGGTACCACATAGACGTCGTTGATATAGCCGCAGATGTTCGAGTCCTCGGTTTCCGCCGGGTTCTCGTCCCGCAGGACGAATCCGGCCGCATAGCCCAGGAAGCCGCCATCGTCTTCAGCGACGAAGATCTCGCCGTCATTGGCGTTGATCAGGGATTCGAGCAGCCGAAAAGTCGGCTCGGCCGCTTCGTCGCCGGGGATGCGGGTATCGTGGAGCTTCCGCTCATATTCCTGGAGGTCCGCCTCGGCGGCGATCACATCGGTGCGGTCGCGCGGCTCATAGGGCCGGACGCGAACTTTGAAGAGATCGAAGGCGGTCATGGACTCCGCCTGTAAACCGGCCGCGCCGCCGCGTCAAATCCCGGGCGTAAAAAGCAAACGCGCCGCGGCCCGGCAGGACCGCGGCGCGCCCTCGTGGAAGCACTATTCCATTGCCTGAAGAAGCTCGTTGCTGTTGCCGCGGACGGTGCGCCGGTCGGCGGTGGCGCTGGCATGGCCGCCCTCGCAATTGCCGTTGGCGTCGCACTCGACCCAGGCATTGTCGGTCATGCAGCCGTAACGGCCGCTGCTGGCGCCCGTGCCCCATTCGACACCGTCATTGGCCTGGCACGCCGCGCTCACCTGCTCGCGAGTCGCATTCAGCTTCTGTTTCCCAGCGGCGCTGGACGCATCGACCGTCAAGGAAACGGCAGCCATCGCGCAGAGCGCGCCGGCAAACAACGTCATCGCGCGAAAACTCGAGATCATGACCCATCCTCCAGTTTTACCGTCGGCCGGCAGCACCGGCGTGCACTGAGCAGAATCTAGGTGGCCCCCGCCTCAATACGGGTGACTGGCGTCACAGGATGCAGAGATATGGCCGGAATGGCGGTCCGTTAATAATCGGCCGGCGGGAAATCAGGGGTTTAGGCGGCCTTAACGAATTGGGCTCGCGGTCCCTCTAGATATGAATCGCCCGGCCGGCGACGCCGAGGGCGGCCTCTTTAACAGCTTCATTGAGGGTGGGATGGCCGTGGAAGGCGCGGGCGATGTCTTCAGCCGAGCCGCCGAACTCCATGGCCATGACGCATTCATGGATCACCGTGCCGGCATCCGGCCCAATGATATGCACGCCGAGCACCCGATCGGACTTGGCGTCGGCCAGGATCTTGGCGAAACCATCGGTATCGGCAATGCAGCGGGCGCGGCTGTTGGCGGTGAAGGGGAACTTGCCGGCCTTGTACTCGATGCCGGCGGCCTTCAGCTCTTCCTCCGACTTGCCGACGGTCGCGACTTCCGGCCAAGTGTAGACGATGCCGGGCACTGTCTCGTAGTTCACATGGCCCGCCTGGCCGGCGATGACCTCGGCCACCGCCACGCCTTCCTCCTCGGCCTTGTGGGCCAGCATCGGCCCGGCGATGACGTCGCCGATGGCATAGATGCCCGGTACGTTGGTGCGCCAATGGTTGTCGGTCTGCACCCGCTTCTTGGGGTCCAGCGCCACACCAGCCGCATCCAGGCCGAGTCCTTCGGTGTAGGGCCGGCGGCCGATGGCCACCAGCACCACATCCGCTTCGAGCGTCTCCGCCTTGCCGCCCGCGGCCGGCTCCAAGGTCAGCGTCACGCCTGATTTCGCCGCCTTGGCGCCGGTGACCTTGGTGCCGAGGCGGAAGGTCATGCCCTGCTTGGTCAGCACGCGCTGGAAATTCTTGGCGAGCTCGCCATCCATGCCCGGCACGATGCGGTCTAGGAATTCCACCACCGTGACTTTGGCGCCCAGCCTTCGCCAGACAGAGCCCATCTCCAGCCCGATATAGCCGCCGCCCACCACCACCAGGTGTCCGGGCACCTTCGCCAGGGACAGCGCGCCGGTTGAGGAGACGATCTGCTTTTCATCGATGGTCACGCCCGGCAACGGCATCACGTCGGAGCCGGTGGCGATGATGATGCTCTTGGCTTCCAGGGTCTGATCTGCGCCAGCGCCGGTGACTGCAATCTTGCCGCCGCCCAGGAGGCGCCCGGCGCCTTTCACGTAAGCGATCTTGTTCTGCTTGAACAGGAACTCGACGCCCTTGGTGAGATCGCTCACCACCTTGTCCTTGCGCGTTAGCACCGCCGCCAGGTCGAGCACCACATTGCCGACCTTGATACCATGGGACCCCAGATGCTTCGACGCTTCCTCGTAGAGATGCGAGGATTGCAGCAGCGCCTTCGAGGGAATGCAACCGACATTGAGGCAGGTACCGCCGAGGCTGCCGCGCTTCTCCACGCAAGCGGTCTTCAGCCCGAGCTGCGCCGCCCGGATCGCCGCCACATACCCGCCGGGACCACCGCCGATGACGACGACGTCGAAAGTCTCAGTTGCCATGATTTCACCTGACGAAGATCAGACCTAGCGGGAGACGAGGACGACGGCCCTTTCCTTCTTTGGGCCGTACGCAGTGATGCGCTCGAAGACGCGGCGCGGAATCGGCACGCCAGACATATCGCCAGCAGTCTTGCGGCGCTTTTTCGATACCCAGGGATCGTTCACAAAGACATGCTCGTCATCGATATCGGTGACCAAGAACCAGTGGGCCGTCGGGTCCTGGTGCAGGTAGCGCATGCTGTTGAGGACGATGGGCATGAAGCCGGCGCGCAGCTTGGCTTCGATCTCGTCCAGCGTGATGCCGTCATGTGTCACTGGGATGCCGGCGGCCTTCGCTTCAGCCAGATCTTTGTCCTGGAGCACGCGCATGACGGCAACGCGCTCCTTCGACTTGGCGCGGTAGGCAAGCAGCACGCCCTTGTGATTCAGATGAACCTCGGCCTTGAAGCCGCGGCGATGGGCCGAAAGCGCCAGGCCCAGCGCGCCGCAGCCGCCATGGCCACCGCTTGGCCCCATGAAGATGGTGTTGGCCTCGCGCCAGAGCTGCAGCTCCAGGGCACGGGTCCGCTTCACCTTCGGGTCCAGCGCCGCCATGCTCATGATCAAGGATGACGGGCCGCAGGTGAAATCCGTGGTCTGCGCATAGTGGGGCACGCGTTTGACCGCGCGCTTAACCTTGCCCGTCGCTGCCGGCCGCTTCGCCATCTCGGCTACATGTCCAGGAGGATGCGCTGGGGATCCTCGATGCAATCCTTGATCCGCACCAGGAAGGTCACGGCTTCGCGGCCGTCGATGATCCGGTGATCGTAGGACAGCGCCAGATACATCATCGGCCGGATCTCGATCTTGTCGCCGACCGCCATGGGACGGGGTTGGATCTTGTGCATGCCCAGGATGCCGGACTGCGGCGGGTTCAGGATCGGCGTCGACATCAGTGAGCCATAGACCCCGCCATTGGAAATCGTGAAGGTGCCGCCGGTCAGATCCTCGATCGTCAGCTTGCCGTCCCGCGCCTTCATGCCGAGTTCGGAGATCTTCTTCTCGATGTCGGCGAAGCTTAGGGCATCGGCATCGCGCACGACCGGCACCACCAGCCCCTGCTCGGTGCCGACGGCGACGCCGATATCATAGTGGTTCTTGTAGATGACGTCGTCGCCGTCGATCTCGCCGTTGACGGCCGGAATCTCCTTCAGCGCCACGATCGCCGCCTTCAAGAAGAACGACATGAAGCCGAGCTTCACACCGTGCTTCTTCTCAAATGTATCCTTGTGATGGGCGCGGAGCGCCATGACGTTGGTCATGTCCACCTCGTTGAAGGTGGTGAGCATGGCGGCGGTGTTCTGCGCCAGCTTCAGGCGCTCGGCGATGCGCTTGCGCAGCCGGCTCATGCGCACCCGCTCTTCCCGGGCGCCGAGCTCACGGGGCGCGGCAGGCGGCGCTGGCGGCTGAGGCGTCGCCGGCGCGGGGGCCGGCGCAGGTCTCGCAGCAGCCGGCGGCGGCGCGGCCTTGGCCGGGCGCGCCTCCAGGAATTTCTGCACGTCTTCCTTGGTCAGCCGGCCGTCCTTGCCGCTGGCAGGAATCGCGGCGGCGTCCAGCTTGTTCTCCTCGATCAGCTTGCGCACGGCCGGCGACAGCGGCCCCGCTTCGGCTGCCGGTGCAGGCGCCTTTGCGGGGGCCGGAGCTGGCGCTTTTGCCGGCGCTGCGGCGGCTGGTGCAGCCGCGGGCTTTGTCGCCGGCGCGGCCTTTACCGTTCCCGCGCCATCGCCGATCACGCCGAGCACGGCGCCGACCTCGACGGTCTGGCCCTCGGCCACGCGAATCTCCGACAGCACGCCCGCTGAAGGCGCAAACACTTCCAGAGTCACCTTGTCGGTTTCCAGCTCGACCAGCGCTTCATCGGCAGCGATGCTCTCGCCCTGCTGCTTCATCCATTTCGCCACCGTCGCCTCGGTGACGGATTCGCCCAGGGCGGGAACGACGATATTGCTGCTCATGGCGGAAATTCTTTCCTCGGATTCCGGCGGCCGGTTCTGCCGGCTGATAATGGCCCGAAACTATGAAACGGTCAGGGCCTCGCTCACAAGCTTATCCTGCTCCTTGAGATGCCGGCGCAGCAGGCCGGTGGCCGGCGAGGCGGCCGCGACACGGCCGACATAGCGCGGCCGGTTGTTCTTGCGCCCGGCGGCGGTCAGCACCGCTTCGATCTCCGGCGCGACAACCATCCAGGCGCCCATGTTCTTGGGCTCTTCCTGGCACCAGACCACGTCGACATCGGGATAGCGCGCCAGCTCCTGGCTCAACGCCTTGGCCGGGAAGGGATAGAGCTGCTCCAGCCGCAGGATGGTCACATCCTTGATGCCGCTCTTGGCGCGGGCCTCGAACAGGTCGAAATAGACCTTGCCGCTGCAGAGCACGATCCGTTTTACCGCGTTGTCGGCCGGCGGCGCGTCGTCCCACAGCACCCGGTGGAAGCTGGTGCCCGGCCCCATCTCCGACAGCTTGGAGACGCAGAGCTTGTGCCGCAGCAGCGACTTCGGCGTCATGATGATCAGCGGCTTGCGGAAATTGCGATGGATCTGCCGCCGCAGCGCATGGAAATAGTTCGACGGGGTGGTGCAGTTCACCACCTGCATATTGTCCTCGGCGCAGAGCTGCAGATAGCGCTCGAGGCGTGCGGAGGAATGTTCCGGCCCCTGGCCCTCATAGCCATGGGGCAGCAGCATCACCAGGCCGGACATGCGCAGCCATTTGCTTTCGCCGGAGCTGATGAACTGGTCGATGATCACCTGGGCACCGTTGGCGAAATCGCCGAACTGCGCTTCCCAGACCACCAGCGCCCGCGGCTCGGCCAGGCTGTAGCCATACTCGAAGCCGAGCACGCCCGCTTCCGACAGCGGGCTGTCGATCACTTCGAACGGCGCCTGGTCGACGCGCACATGGTTCAGCGAGGCATAGGCGGTTTCGTTCTCCTGATCCACCAGCACCGCATGGCGCTGGGAGAAGGTGCCGCGCTGGCAATCCTGGCCGGACAGCCGCACCGGATGTCCCTCCGCCATCAGCGTGCCGAACGCCAGCGCCTCGCCGGTCGCCCAGTCGAGCCCCTCGCCGGTCTCGAACATCTTTTTCCGGTGCTCGAGAAAGCGCAGGATCTTGCGGTTGGCATTGAAATTGCGCGGCACGGCCGTCAACGCCCGGCCGACCTCCTGCAGCGCCTCCATTTTTGCCGCCGTTTCGCCGCGGCGGTCCTCGCCGGAGGCAATCTGCATGCCGCTCCAGGCGCCTTCCAGCCAATCGGCCTTGTTCGGCTTGTAGCCTGATGCGGCTTCGAATTCATTCTCCAGCCGCCGCTGGAACTCGCCGGTGACCTGCTTGACGTCATCTTCGGTCAGCGTGCCTTCGCGCACTAGGCGCTCGGCATAGATGGACCGTGCCGAAGGCTGCACCGCAATCTTGCGGTACATCAGCGGCTGGGTGAAAGCCGGCTCGTCGCCCTCGTTATGGCCGAAGCGGCGATAGCAGAACATGTCGACGATCACGTCTCGCTTGAACTGCTGGCGGTACTCGGTGGCGATGCGCGCCACATGCACCACGGCCTCCGGATCGTCGCCGTTCACATGGAAGATCGGCGCCTGCACGATTTTGGCGACCTCCGAGCAATAGGGGCCGGAGCGCGAATTCACCGGATTGGTGGTGAAGCCGATCTGGTTGTTGACGATGAAATGAATCGTGCCGCCGGTGCGGTAGCCCTTGAGGTCCGACAGATCCAGCGTTTCGGCCACCAGGCCCTGGCCGGCGAAGGCGGCGTCGCCATGGATCAGCATGCCCATGACGTTGTCGCGCGCGCCGTCGCCCTTTTGCTGCTGCTTGGCGCGCACCTTGCCCAACACGACCGTGTTGACCGCTTCCAGGTGGGACGGATTGGCGGTCAGCGACAAATGCACCACCTTGCCGTCGAATTCCCGATCGGCGGAAGTGCCGAGATGGTACTTCACGTCGCCGGAGCCCTGGACGTCCTCCGGGTTGGCGGCGTTGCCCTGGAATTCGGAGAAGATAGCGGCAAAGGGCTTGTTCATCACATTGGCCAGCACATTCAGCCGGCCGCGATGGGGCATGCCGATCACGACTTCGTTGATGCCGAGCTGGCTGCCGCGCTTCAGGATCTGCTCCAGCGCCGGGATGAAGGACTCGCCGCCATCCAGGCCGAAGCGCTTGGTGCCCGTGTATTTGCGGTCGAGGAAGCGCTCGAACATCTCCGCGGCGGTCAGCCGTTCCAGGATGGCGCGCTTGCCGCGTTCGGTGAATTGGGTCTGGTTGTGGATCGCCTCGATGCGGTCCTGGATCCAGAGGCGCTGCGCCGGATCCTGGATGTGCATGTACTCGACGCCGATATTGCCGGAGTAGGTTTCGCGCACGACCTGCAGGATCTCCCGCAGCGTCGCGGCATCCCGGCCCAGCACGTTGTCGATGAAGATCGGCCGGTCCATATCGCCGTCGGTGAAGCCATAGCTGCGGGGATTGAGGTCCGCATGGGACTCCTTCGGCTTCAGGCCGAGCGGGTCCAGGTTGGCTTCCAGATGGCCGCGCACGCGATAGGCGCGGATCAGCATGAGGACGCGGATGGAATCCTTGGCCGAGGCGCGGATCGCCACCTGGCCGACCGCATCGGTCACCAGCGGCATGCCATTGCCGTTTCCAGTGTTGATATGGCCATGGCCGTTGCCGCCGTTCGACGGCCGTTCGCCGGTCCGCGGCGCCCAACTGGCGCCTTTCAAGTCCTGCAGCACCGCCCGGCCTTCATCCTGCAGCTCGGCGAAGAAGTTCTGCCAGCTGGGGTCGACCGAGGTGGGGTTCTCGACATAGCGCCCGTAGAGTTCCTCGATGAAGGAGGCGTTCGGGCCGGATAGAAAGGTACCTTGTGGCGTCTGCATTGCCGTTCCAAGCCGTTCAGGGGCCATCGCCGCAAGGGCGGCAGGCCCGGTAGCCGCCGAGGCGGCCGGGGAGCTAACTCTTCAGCACCTTAGACATGGTACTTCCGAGGCTGGCTGGCGAGTTCCGCAACGCTGATACCCGCGCTGCGCATCGCCTCGATCTTATCGCCGGCCGACCCCTTGCCGCCGGAGATGATGGCGCCGGCATGGCCCATCCGGCGGCCCGGGGGGGCCGTGACCCCCGCTATGAAGCCTACGACTGGTTTCTTTTTTCTTGCGCTCTTGAGAAATTCTGCGGCGTCTTCCTCGGCCGAGCCGCCGATTTCGCCGATCATGATGATTCCCTGGGTCTGATCGTCGCCCAGGAACAGGTCCAGGCAGTCGATGAAGTTGGTCCCATTGATGGGATCGCCGCCGATGCCGATGCAGGTGGACTGTCCCAGCCCGGCCGCCGTGGTCTGGGCGACCGCCTCATAGGTCAGGGTGCCCGACCGGGAAACGATGCCGATCTTGCCCTTGGCGTGGATATGGCCGGGCATGATGCCGATCTTGCAGGCCTCCGGGGTGATGATTCCCGGGCAATTCGGCCCGATCAGCCGGGTTTTGGTGCCGCAGAGCGCCCGTTTCACCCGCATCATGTCGAGGACCGGGATGCCCTCGGTTATGCAAACCGCCAGGGGCAGGCCGGCATCGATGGCCTCGACGATGGCGTCGGCGGCAAAGGCCGGCGGCACATAGATCACGGTCGCATCGGCGCCGGTTTTGCGGACCGCCTCGTCGACGGTATCGAACACCGGCAGGTCCAGATGGGTGGTGCCGCCCTTCCCGGGCGTGACGCCGCCGACCATCTTGGTGCCATAGGCCACCGCCTGCTCGGAGTGGAACGTACCCTGGGCGCCGGTGAAGCCCTGGCAGATGACCTTGGTACTGGCGTTCACCAGGACGGCCATTACTGCGCTTCCTTGACCGCGCGGACGATCTTCGCCGCGGCATCGCCGAGATCGTCGGCCGAGGTGATGGCCAGGCCCGATTCCTTCAGGATTTTCTTGCCCAGCTCCACATTGGTGCCCTCGAGCCGGACCACCAGCGGCACCTGCAGGCCGATTTCCCGCGCCGCCGCCACCACACCCTCGGCGATGACGTCGCAGCGCATGATGCCGCCGAAGATATTGACCAGGATGCCCTCCACATTGGCATCGGAGAGGATGATCTTGAACGCCGCCGTCACCCGTTCCTTGGTGGCGCCGCCGCCCACATCCAGGAAGTTTGCCGGCGTGCCGCCATGGAGCTTGATGATGTCCATCGTTGCCATGGCCAGGCCGGCGCCATTGACCATGCAGCCGATATTGCCGTCCAGCTTGATGTAGTTGAGCCCGTGGCGGCTGGCCTCGACCTCGGCGGGGTCTTCCTCATCCTCGTCCCGCAGCTCCAGCACGTCCTTCTGCCGGAACAGGGCGTTGTCGTCGAAATTCATCTTGGCATCGAGCACCAGCACCTCGCCGCCCTTGGTCAGTACCAGGGGATTGATTTCCACTAGGCTTGCGTCGAGGTCGATGAAGGCCTTGTAGAGCGCGCTCACCAGCTTGGTGGCGGAGGCGACGGCGGCGCCCTTGAGCCCCAGGCCGAAGGCGACGCGCCGCGCATGCTCGGGCATCAAGCCAGAGGCGGGGTCGATGGACACCCGAAAGATTTTCTCTGGACGGTTGGCGGCGACTTCTTCGATGTCCATGCCGCCTTCGGTCGAGGCCATCAGCGTCACCCGCGCCGTGGACCGGTCCACCAGCAGGCTCAGATAGAGTTCGCGGTCGATCTCGCAGCCGGACTCGACATAGATCCGCTTGACCTCGCGCCCGGCCGGCCCGGTCTGCTTGGTGACCAGGGTCATGCCGATCATCTTCTTCGCGAGATCGCGGACTTCAGCAGGGGATTTGGCGATCTTGATGCCGCCGCCCTTGCCGCGGCCACCGGCATGGATCTGCGCCTTCACAGCCCAGACCGCGCCGCCTAGATTGCGGGCAGCGCTCTCGGCCTCTTCGGCGGTGTAGGCAACGGCGCCGCGCGGGACGGCGACGCCATATCGGCTCATCAGGCTCTTGGCCTGATACTCATGTATATTCATCGGCCTGCTTTGACATTAGCGAGTGGCGGCGGTCCCCAACCTGCCGCGCCGAAGCGCGGGCTGTAATCTAGCAAGTTCGGGGAGCGACGCAAGCGACGCCCCCGCGAAATCGCGAAAAAGTCGGGCGACCGCCGCCGCAGGCCGTAAGAATTAGGCGCTCAGTGCCTACTTCTTCTTCTTCGAGGACTTCTTGGAAGATTTCTTCTTCGAAGATTTCTTCGTGGTCTTCTTGGCCGCAGCCTTTGTGCTCCTACGAGTAGTCCGTTTCATACTCAGGTCTCCTCTCTAAATTTTCCTCACCACATCGATGAGGCCCCTAACAGCCGAAACCGATTTCTCGAACATCGCCCTTTCGGACGCATCCAAGTCGATTTCGACCACTCTCTCCACGCCGCCGGCCCCGAGAATGACCGGGACGCCGACATAGAGATCCTTAACCCCGTACTCGCCGTTCAGATGGGCGGCACAGGGAAGCACGCGTTTCTTGTCCAGCAGATACGACTCCGCCATCTGCACCGCCGCTGCCGCGGGGGCATAAAAAGCCGAGCCGGTCTTGAGCAGGCCGACGATCTCCGCGCCGCCATCGCGCGTCCGCTGCACGATGGCGTCGATGCGTTCTTTCGTCGACCAGCCCTTTTTCACCAGGTCTGGCACCGGAATGCCGGCGACCGTGGAATAACGGATCAGCGGGACCATGGTGTCGCCGTGGCCGCCGAGCACGAAGGCAGAGACATCCTCCACCGAAACCTTGAACTCTTCGGCCAAAAAAAAACGGAAGCGGGCCGTGTCCAATACGCCGGCCATGCCGACCACCCGGCTGTGCGGAAAGCCCGTGGCTTCGCGCATCACCCAGACCATCACATCCAGCGGATTGGTGATGACGATGACGAAAGCGTTCGGGCAATGGGTGCGCAGCGCCTGTCCGACTTCGCGGACGACCTTGGTGTTGATGCCGATGAGATCGTCGCGGCTCATGCCGGGCTTGCGCGGCACGCCGGCGGTGACGATCGCCACGTCGGCGCCGGCGATGTCGGCGTAATTGCTGGTGCCGCGCAGCGCCGCATCGAAGCCTTCGATGGGCGAAGCCTGCGCGAGATCCAATGCCTTCCCCTGGGGAATTCCATCGACGATATCAAAAAGGATAACGTCGCCCAATTCCTTGAGCCCGAGAAGTAAGGCGAGTGTTCCGCCAATGTTACCCGCACCAATGAGTGCGATTCGCTTACGTGACATTCAGTGGTCCTAGTCGTCCCCAGCGCCGTCTGACTGATTTATCCCCATGCGACGCAATTGCGGACTCCCGACATCGTACTAGCGCTGGTGTACTTAATCTTTTTTTCACGCAATATCAAGTGGGTTCGACATGCCCATGTCGCATTCAGGCAAGATGGGCTTTCGCCAGGTAGTCGATCGACTGCATTTCGATCAGCCGCGAGGCCGTGCGCTTGAAGTCCCGCGCACCATCTCCGGCCTCGTAGAGACGCTCCGGATTCGCGGCGGCACTCATCAGCAGATTCACTTTGTGCTCGTACAAGGCGTCGATGAGAATCATGAATTGACGCGCTTCGTTTCGCTGATCTGCCGACATTTTCGGCACGTCGTCGATGATGACAGTGTGAAAGTGGCGCGCGATCTCCAGATAGTCGGCGGCGCCAAGAGGCTGCTCGCAAAGTTCCGCGTAGCTCATGCGCGCGACTCCGTTTGCCGCGCGCGGCACCGTGAGCCGGCGTCCTTGCACGATCATCGTCGCCGCTGTCGCAGTTGCGCCGTCGGTCATGCGCTCGAACGCTTGATCGAGGGCCGCTGAAGCCCGCGCGCCGAGCGGATGATGATAAACGGAGAGGTCCTTGAGTCGCTTCAATCGATAGTCGACGGCGCCATCCAGCTCCAGGATGTCCATGCGCGCCTTCAGCAGATCGATGAATGGCAAGAACCGATCGCGCTGCAAGCCGCCGGCATAGAGATCGTCGGGCGCGAGGTTCGACGTGGCGACGACGACGATGCCGAGATCGAACAGCGCTTCGAACAGGCGGCCCAGCAGCATCGCATCGGCGATGTTGGAGACATGGAACTCGTCGAAGCAGAGCAGCCACGCGGAGTTGCCGATCTCCCGGGCCAGCGGCGGAATTGGATCGCCGTCGGTCTCGCCCGCTTGGCGACGCCGGTGCAGGGAGTCATGCACCTCCAGCATGAAGGCGTGGAAATGCACGCGGCGCTTTTTCGCCACAGGGGCCGCCAGGAAGAACAGATCCATCAGCATCGACTTGCCGCGGCCGACGCCACCGAAAATGTACAGGCCCTGGGGCGGATCGGCCTTGCGGCGGCCCAACCCGAGCCGCTCGCGCCAGCCGGCGCTGCCGGAGGCAGGCTCATAGTTGCGAATCGCGTTGTGCAGGCTCTGCAGTTTTTCTGCCGCCAGCTCCTGCGCCGGATCGGGCTGCAGATGGCCGGCATGGCGGCGGGCGCGATAGAGCGGCAGCGGACCCGCCGCTGCATCGGCCGTTGGCGCCGGCGGCTGTATCGATGCTGCCATGGCTAGATTCCCGCGCGGGCGCGGGCGGCGGGATCGGGGAAAGGGTTCAACTTGCGGCACGTGAGGTGGAGATTTGCCGGGAACCGGCGGCGCGCATTGTCCCGTACGCCGCCGGCACCCAAGGAGACCTGGTGACGGCCTACTGCGCCGGCATCGCCATGGGATTGAACGGCTTGCCATTGACGGTGACATCGCCGGTATTCGCCAGTTCGATGGCGAATGAATCCAGGGGCTGCCCTTCGGCGTTCGTGGTGCGGTTGGACAGCTCCTTCAGCATCTCCAGCGGCGCCGTGGTCGAGGGATCGCCGCCGCTGAACATCTGCGCCATCCCCAGGATGGTGTCGAAGCCAACGAGATCCAGTTTGAGCGAGGCGATCGCGCCCATCATGGCGCTGGCATCGGCCTTCACGGAACCGCCCAGGTTCAGTTTGATGCCCTGGGAATCGAACTCCCAGCCATTCAGCTTGAAGACGCTGCCAGCCGTCTGCGCGGCCTGGACGATCTGTGTTCCGGCCTCTCCCGCCGCCTGTTCCATCGCCATCGGATCGTTCTGCGGCGCGGTCAGCATGGTCAGGAAAGCGGTCCACAGTTCGGCGCTGGGGACGTCCTCGATGGTCACGCCGACGCCGAACTTGGCGGGAATGAACTGGCCGAACATCGCCATTTCCGGCATGGCGGCAGCCGACGGGGCGGAGATGCCGGTGAAGCGCATGTCGATGTCGAACTTGCTCTTGGGCTGATCGAAGCCGAGCCAGCTGCCGTCGACGGTAACCTTATCCATCTTGAAGGCTTCCTGGCCGGTGGGATCCTTGAATACGATGTTGTTCAGCTCGGTCTTGCTGACATAGTCCTTGAAGAAGGCCTTCAACTGCTTCAACGCCTCGACGGCGGCCGGGTCGACGGGCTTTTCCTCGACCGATGCCGCCATCACCGCGTTGAATTGATCCCGGAACTTCGCCAGATCGGCCAGGTTCGCGCCCTTGGCATCGGCTGTGCTGGTAATGGTGGCGATGGTGGCGTTGCCGTCGGGCGTATCCACCGTGATGTTCTTCAGCGCGAAATTGCCGGTCTGGTCGTAGATGCCGGCGCTTTTCTCGCTGCTGGTCTGCTTCAGGGTCGCTTCGCCGATGGCGAATTTGACGCCCTGGTCGGCGGCGGCGAGGGTCACATTCTTGTAGACAGCGTCGGAATCGAGGAAGCCGGCAAAGGTCTTCGACCAAACGCCGCTGAACTGTTGGGAGCCGATCTCCAACCGCGCCTTGCCCTGGCCGTCGGACAGAACGATGTCGACGCCGCTGGGCAGCATCAGGTTGCTGATCGAATATTTATCCGCGTCCTTCGGCTCGACATTGAAGGTGACGTCGCCGATCTTCGGCGCTTCCGGCTCGTTCGGCATGATCTTGATGCCGCTGAGCGTCGCCTTGTAGCTGTCGCCATCGGGCACGACTTCGAGCTTGTCGTAGCCGACGAACTTCAGCTTGTCCCTGCCGAACATGACATCGAAGCCGGCCGTCAGATCCTGTTTGATCTTTTCCGCCTCGGCCGCCCGGTCTTTGCTCTCGCCGCAACCGGCGACCAGGACAAGAAGCGACAACACCGCTGCATAGCGGATCCACCGCATGGTCAATCTCCTATGGAAATAAATTCGCAGGGCCCCCCAAGGCCCGGTCTTTATGACAGCTTAACATGAAACGTGGCACGTTAACTCTTCGTTAACGACGGGCGACCATCAGCTTTTTGATCTCCGCGATCGCTTTCGCCGGATTGAGTCCCTTGGGACAAGTCTTGGTGCAATTCATGATCGTATGGCAGCGATAGAGCCGGAACGGATCTTCCAGATTATCGAGCCGTTCCCCCGTCGCCTCGTCGCGGCTGTCGGCGATCCAGCGATAGGCTTGCAGCAAAATGGCCGGGCCGAGGTAGCGGTCGCCGGTCCACCAGTAGCTCGGGCAGCTCGTGGTGCAGCAGAAGCAGAGGATGCATTCCCAGAGGCCGTCCAGCTTGGCGCGCTCGTCTTGCGATTGCAGCCGTTCGCGGCCCGGCGGCGCTGTCGTGGTCTTCAGCCAGGGCTCGATCCCCGCATATTGCGCATAGGCGTGCCGCAGATCCGGCACCAGGTCCTTGATCACGGGCATATGGGGCAGCGGATAGACCTTCACGTCACCTTTCACCTCGTCCACATACTTCGTGCAGGCCAGCGTGTTCGTGCCGTCGATGTTCATGGCGCAGGAGCCGCAGACGCCTTCGCGGCAAGACCGGCGGAAGGTCAGCGTCGAATCGGTCTCGTTCTTGATCTTGATCAGCGCGTCCAGGACCATCGGCCCGCAATCGGCCATGTCGACGGTGTAGGTATCGATTTGGGGATTGGCGCCGTCATCGGGCTGCCAGCGATAGATGCGGAAGGTCTTCGGCTTCTTGGGCGACGCCGGACCGGCGTGGCGCTTGCCTTCGCTGATCTTCGAATTGGCGGGCAGGGTAAATTCGGCCATGGCTCAGTATACCCGCGCCTTCGGCGGGAAGGCCTGCACGTCGTTGGTCAGCGGCTGCAGATGCACCGGCCGGTAGTCGATGCGCGGGCGGCCATCCTCGCCGCACCAGGCGATCGTGTGCTTCAGCCATTTCTCGTCGTCGCGCTTGGGGAAATCCTCCCGCGCATGGGCGCCGCGGCTTTCCTGGCGGTTGGCGGCAGAGCTCATGCTCACCACCGCCTGGCTCAGCAGATTATCCAGCTCCAGGGTTTCCACCAGGTCGCTGTTCCAGATCATCGAGCGGTCGCTGACGTGGATGTCGGCGCGGCCGCCCCAGCAGCGGCGCAGCTTGTCGACGCCCTCGTTCAGCACGTCGCCGGTGCGGAACACGGCGCAGTTCGACTGCATCGCCCTCTGCATCTCCAGCCGCAGCGCCGCCGTCGGCGTGCCGCCATCGGCATGGCGGGCGCGATCCAGCCGCGCCAGCGCCTCATCGCCCGCATCCTTGCCCAGCGCCGGCTGACTTTCGCCAGGCTTGACCACCTCGGCGCAACGCAGCGCCGCCGCCCGGCCGAACACCACGAGGTCGAGTAGCGAATTCGAGCCCAGACGATTCGCGCCGTGCACGCTGACGCAGGCCGCCTCGCCGATCGCCATCAGGCCGTGAACCACGGCATTGGGGTCGCCGTCGCGCAGCGTCACCACCTCGCCGTGATAGTTCGTGGGGATGCCGCCCATGTTGTAGTGGCAGGTCGGCAGCACGGGGATCGGCTCCCGGGTCACATCGACGCCGGCGAAGATGCGCGCCGTCTCGGAGATTCCCGGCAGCCGTTCATGGAGGATCTTGGGATCCAGATGCTCCAGGTGGAGATGGATATGATCCTTCGCCGGCCCGACGCCGCGACCCTCGCGGATCTCGATGGTCATCGCCCGGCTGACCACGTCGCGGGACGCCAGGTCCTTGGCCGAGGGCGCGTAGCGCTCCATGAAGCGCTCGCCCTCGGAATTGGTGAGATAGCCGCCCTCGCCCCGGGCGCCCTCGGTGATCAGGCAGCCGGCGCTGTAGATGCCCGTGGGGTGGAACTGGATGAACTCCATGTCCTGCAGCGGCAGGCCGGCGCGCAGCACCATGGCGTTGCCGTCGCCGGTGCAGGTATGGGCCGAAGTGCAGGAGAAATATGTCCGGCCGTAGCCGCCGGTGGCCAGCACCACCATGCGCGCGCGGAAGCGATGGATCGTGCCGTCATCCAGGTTCCAGGCCATGACGCCGCGGCAGATGCCTGCCTCGTCCATGATCAGGTCGAGGGCGAAATACTCGATGAAGAACTCCGCCGAATGCTTCAGCGCCTGCTGATAGAGCGTATGCAGGATGGCATGGCCGGTGCGGTCGGCGGCGGCGCAGGTGCGCTGCGCGATTCCTTCGCCGAACTTCGTGGTCATGCCGCCGAAAGGCCGCTGATAGATCTTGCCGGCATCGGTGCGGCTGAAGGGCACGCCGTAATGCTCCAGCTCGATGATGGCGGGGATCGCCTCGCGCACCATGTATTCGATGGCGTCCTGGTCGCCGAGCCAGTCCGACCCCTTCACGGTGTCGTACATGTGCCAGCGCCAATCGTCCTCGCCCATATTGCCGAGCGCGGCACTGATGCCGCCTTGCGCCGCCACCGTGTGGCTGCGGGTCGGGAATACCTTGGTGATGCAGGCGGTCTTCAGGCCCTTCTCGGCCATGCCGAAGGTGGCGCGCAGGCCGGCGCCGCCGGCGCCCACCACCACCACATCGTAGGTGTGGTCGACGATCTCATAGGCCTTGCCATTGATCTTCGGGCTGGCGGGCGCTGATCCGTTGCTGGCGGCCATGGTCGCTCTACCGGCCGAAGGCGATGACAAGAAGCGCCACGATGGCGGTCAGGGCCAGGACCACGCAGGCGAATTTCATCAGCAGCAAAGCGGCAATCTTGGCGGCTTCGTGCCGCACATAATCCTCGATGATCACCTGCAGGCCGAGCATGGCGTGATAGAACGTGGTCACCACCAGCAGCACCATGATGCCGAACACCACCGGCGAGGCGAGCCAGGTCGACGCGGCGTCATAACCTGCGCCGGTATGGCAGATCAGCGCGGCGACGAACCAGATCGCCAGCGGCACCAGCGCCACCGCCGTCAGCCGCTGCATCCACCAGTGATGCACGCCCTCCTTGGCCGAGCCGAGGCCACGGACGCGGCCGAGATCGCTGCGGCGGTCGCTGTCGTTGCTCACGGGATGTCTCCCCACGCGGCATAGCCGGCGATCCACGCGGCGATCGTCAACGCCGTGGCGAGAATCACCGCGGTCCAGCCGCTCGCCGCCACCGTCGGCAGTTCGAAGCCCTTGCCGATGTCCCAGAAGAGATGCCGGATGCCATTGGCCAGGTGATAGAACAGCGCCCAGGTCCAGCCCAGCAGCAACAACCGGCCGATGATTGAACCGATCAGGGACTGCGCCGCGTCATAGGTATCCGGTCCGCCGGCGACCGCGACCAGCCAATAGACCAGCAGCAGCGTGCCCACCGCCAGCGCCCCGCCGGTGATCCGGTGCAGGATCGACAGGACCGAGGTGATTTGCGGGCGGTAGATCTGCAGGTGCGGTGAGAGCGGGCGCTCGCGTGATGCCATGATGCAAACTCTGCGTGCGGTCAGTAGGCGGGCGCCGCGATGACGGGATCCGTCGCCGGTCCGCATTTTGCCTATCGACTCATTTAGACGGCGGGCCACAGCCAAGTCAACGCGGATACTGCGGCGCAACATAACCGCACTTTGATATATGACTCGGAACGCGCCAGCGGTCTTGCGTCTGGGATTGCAACAGCTTGGCGCCGTTGCCGGAGCAGCCGCCGCGCGGCGACAGGGCGCCGGCCTGTGGATAAGTCAGCGGATGAAATGTGCGCTACCGCGCGAATTACACACAGTTTTTTTGCCGCTGTGGCGAAATTGCCATTGCGGGCGGACGGGATTTTGTTCCACGTTAAGCATGGTACGCGGAAGTGTCGGGACGTTGGATTTCGGCGGGATAGCCTTGGTTGGCCCGGGTGCCAGCCGGCCTCTTTCGTGGAAGCGAGGGAAACTGCCGAAGTCAGATGGACCGACCGGTGGTCCAGGCCTTCACCGGCCGGGATCGACGGGCGTCGGGGCCTAGGGCCCGTGGTTGCGCCCCGCAAGGGGAGCGACCGCAGGACCAAAGCACCGGAGTTCGAATGCCGGGCTCCTTTCGCAAGACCAGCCTGAAGGTCGCTTTGCCCGCCACCCTGCGCAGTGCGGCGAAGCGGAAGAGGCAGCGAGGCCCGCAAGGGTTTTGCCGCTGAAAGGGGCGCCTGGGCGCTGTCCGGTTTCGCCGGATGGCTGCCGGGGAACCCGCCGACAGGCAGGTTGAAGGGGGTCAGCGTTCGAAACAGGGTCCGGGCTCCCCGCAAGGAGAGCCCAAGGCACCTGATGGAAAGAGGGATTCGGCAAAGTCCTGTACAGCTGTCAGGCCGAAACGACCCCGCTGCTTGTTCGTACCGGAGCCGAGCCGGCTCCTTGAGGCGTCAGGTCGTGCTTCACCCGAGGCACTTAGCGCTGGGCGGCAACGCCCGCGCGCCTGACGTCTCATTCATTACCAGAGCGATTCGCTCCCCCGCAACAGTATTTTGTGTGTCGAGGCTACTGACCCGCCAGATTTTGTGGTGGCATTAGTCCCGTCGGTCGCGTTCGACCACGGACACACGCCGGGCCGCCGTCGGCGCCGGCGGCCTTTCCGCGGGCGGATCGGCTAGCGTTGGTGCCGCCTCCGCGCCGACAGATGGGAGCTCGCCGCCACGCCCCATAGACTCCCGCGCCATTGAAAGCGTGGCCGCGAGCCCGAAACTCGAGAACACCGTGCCGAGGCCACCGAGGATCAGCGGCAGCAGCCAGAGCTGAAAGAAACTGTCGATGCGCGCCGTTTCCGGCATGGCGGGATCGAACAGCACGCGCACCGGCTCGCCGACATCGAAGGCCGCGGGCCGCGAACCGGTATCGCCGGTGAATTCGAACCTGCGGCGATCCTCGGTCTCGAATGCGACCCGGGGGTGGTAGGTGTAGTCGCCATCCGAAGAGCTCCAACTTTCCTCCAGCGCGATGACTACGCCGTCGGCAGCAATGGCCCCGCCGATGAACCGCCAGGTCGTGACAAAGCTGTAGACGGCGCCGCTCAGCATCGCGAGCCCGACGAGGAGGAAGATCGCGGTGAAGAGCCAGCTTGGCAGGGAAGGTTTGCCGGTTTTCGTCATGACCCCGACCATGCTCCCGACGCGTTAACGCGGCATGAATACCCAGTAGTCGAGATCGACAACAACGGCAGGATGCGGCTTGCCGTCGCTGCCCTTGTCGGGAAAATCAGCGCAGGGATGATCCTTCGCGGCGACGGTGCGCAGGCGGAGCGCGCCGATATCGCGGCGGCCGGGCAGTTCCGCCTTTTCCTTCACCTCGCTCCAGGCATAGATCGTGTCGCCGGCGAAACTGGGGCTCGACATGAGCGCCGCTGTTGATGGCGGCGATGCGGAAGGCATTGGCGAGGCCGTTGAAGCTGTGGGTCCGCGCGATGCTCATCACATGGCCGCCATAGACGATGCGGCGGCCGAAGCGGCCGTCCTTTTCGACGTGTTGGTTGAAATGCACTCGCGCGGTGTTCTGATAGAGCCGTGTCGCCGTGACGTGGCAGGATTCTTCGATCGTCATGCCTTCGCGGTGATCGATCCGCTCGCCGGTTTCATAATTCTCCCAGCGATGCGGCGACCCGGCGGCGGCGAAATCATAGCGCGACAGGTCGAAGGCCTTGGGAAGTGTCAATCTGTCCGGCGTCACTGCCGCCGGCAGATCGGGAACACTCGCCGCCGCGGCCGGCGCATTCGGATCGCGCTTCCGCACCATCACCCAGCGGACATAGTCCAGCACCGTCTCGCCGCGCTGATTGCTGCCGGTGGAGCGCACATAGACCACGCCGGTCTGGCGGTTCGAATTCTCCTTGAGGCCGATGACCGTCGACCGCGCGCTCAGCGTATCGCCAGGATAGACCGGCACGCCGAAGCGGAAATCGGCATAGCCGAGATTGGCGATGGCGTTGAGCGAGATTTCAGGCACCGTCTTGCCGATGACGATGTGAAAAGCCAGGAGATCGTCGATCGGCGAACGCTCATGGCCGAGGGCGCGCGCGAATTCATCGGAGGAATGCAGTGCAAAGCGGCTGCCGGTGAGGCCGAGATAGAGAGCCGTGTCGCCTGTCGTCAGCGTGCGCGGCGTGGCGTGGATGATCTCCTGGCCGAGGCGGAAATCCTCGAAGAAATTGCCGGCGCCTGCCTTGTCGCCGCCGGTCATTGGCCGGCGGTGCTGGCATTGGCGGCTTCGAGCTTGGCGATGGCATCGGCCAGCTCCACCACGCGCCTGGCATCCAGCACATGCAGGTTCTCGACCAGCTTGCCGTCCACCACCACCACGCCCTTGCCGGCAGCCGTGGCGTCCGCATGGGCGGTGATGATGCGCCGCGCCCAATCCACCTCATCAGCAGCAGGCGCAAAGATGCGGTTGGCGGTCGCCACCGTCTTCGGATGGATCAGCGTCTTGCCGTCGAAGCCCATCTCCAACCCCTGGCGGCAGGCGGCCTCGAAACCGGCATCGTCATTGAGATCCAGATGCACGCCATCCAGGATGGCGAGCCCGAAGGCCCGCGCCGCCAGCAGGCAAAGCCCCAGGCTGGTGATCATCGGCAGCCGGTCCTTGGTGTGGCGGGCATGGACATCCTTGGTCAGGTCCGAGGTACCCATGACGAAGCAGCCGACGCGCGGATTGGCGCCGGCGATCGCCTCGGCATTCAGCACCGCCCGCGGCGTTTCCATCATGCACCAGATCGCCAGGTCGGCCGGCGCGCTGTTGGCCTCCAGCACCGTCACCGCCTGGCGCACATTTTCCGGATTCTCGGTCTTCGGCAGCAGAATCGCATCGGCGCCGGCAGTCGCCGCAGCCACCAGGTCGGCATAGCCCCAGGGCGTGTTCAGGCTGTTGACCCGGATGACGATCTCGCGACCGCCATAGCCGCCGGCCTTCGCCGCCTCCACCACCTGGGTCCGGGCGTCGCGCTTCGCGTCCGGCGCCACCGCATCCTCGAGGTCGAGGATCAGCGCGTCGGCCGGCAGGCTGCGGCCCTTCTCCAGCGCCCGGGCATTGGAGCCCGGCATATAGAGGACGCTGCGGCGCGGGCGGGCTGGTCTGAGCATCGGTCCGGTCCGTGGATGAAAACCCCAAAACCGGGGCGGCGGGACTATAGCCGACAGACCTCCCGTGACAAGCAGGCGGGGCCGGGCTAACTGGGGTCTGGTTGCGTAACCGCCCGATTTAATGGACTTTCCCGGCATGAACATCCTTTCCATCCAGTCCCGCGTCGCCTATGGCCATGTGGGCAATGCCGCCGCGCAGTTCACCTTGCAGCGGCTGGGCCACACGGTCTGGCCGGTGGAGACCGCCTATCTCTCCAACCATCTGGGCTACAAAACCTGGCGCGGCCGCTTTCCCGAGGCGGCCGAGGTGGCCGAGGTGGTGACCGGCCTGGACGAGCTGGGCGTGCTGGCCACCTGCGACGCCGTGCTCAGCGGCTATCTGGGCGCCGTCGGCAATGGCGACACGGTAGCCCAGGCGGTGCGGGCGGTGCGGGCGAAGAACCCATCGGCCGTTTATGCCTGCGATCCCGTCATGGGTGACCTGCCCCACGGACTTTTCGTGAAACCGGAGGTGCCGCCGATCTTCGCCGACAAGCTGCTGCCCCTGGCGGACTTCTCCTTTCCCAACGCCTATGAGCTGGAATATTTGACCGGCGGCAAGACGAACACGCTGGCCGTGGCGCTCTCCGCCGCCGATGTCTTCCTGGCAAAGATGCGCGCGGGCGCCACCGTGGTCATCACCAGCCTGCTGCGCGAAGACGGCCCCGCCAATTCCATCGAGACCCTGGCCGTGTCGAAAGACGCCGCCTGGGTGGTGGCGACGCCGCGCTACAACGCGCCGCCCCACGGCGCCGGCGATTGCTTCGCCGCGCTGTTCCTCGGCCATCATCTCTATATGCGCGATCTCGAATTCACCCTCGGCTTTGCGGCGACCGCCATCCACGCGGTCATTGTCGCATCGGCCGAGGCTGGCACCGAGGAGCTTTTGCTGGTGCCGACCCAGGACCGTTTGCGGCCGACGAAGTTCGACTTCCCGCCCAAGCGCGTGCGCTGAATCACTTCGGCGCTGAACGAAGCATACCCGGCAGACAAGATTGTCTATTGCGCTGAGATGACGCGGCCATCGCACCGCCAGCCGCCAGCTCAAGGAGACAACCATGACCTTTGAACCCAGACCCGTTGACCTGTTCTCGCCGCAGGCGCTTGCATGCGGAAGAAACGCAGCGCATCCCTCCCCTGTCGCCAAATGCCTGGCACATGCCCGTGCGTGGCTTGCGCAACAGAATGAGCGCCGCCGGCAGCGGCTGATGCTTCGCACCCTGGACAATCACCTGCTCGCCGACATCGGCCTGTCACGCGCCGATGTTGTCACCGAGTCGGCGAAATGGCCCTGGCAGTTGTGAAGGCTGAAGCGCGACGTCGCGCCGAAATAGCAATTTCCTGAAAGCGCGATGATCGCGGCGCCTGATACGACCCGGGCCATGACGCTCTTGGGCACAGCTTCGGCCGAAAACCGATCGCAGCTCGCCCCAGGGCAACCGCCAATTTCGGAGATCGCATATGTATGATCACATCGGTTTGAAGGTGAAGGACGTGGCCGCGAGCGTCCGCTTCTACAAGGAAGCACTTGCGGGTTTGGGATTTGTTCTCTGCTCGCAGGATGATTCCGGCGCCGGCTTCGGCCCGCCCGGCGAACCGGCGCTCTGGCTGCATCTTGCCAACGGCAAGAGCCTCGGCGGCGTGCATGTCGCCTTCCGCGCCGGAGATCGCGCTTCAGTCGACAAATTTCACAAGGATGGCTTGAAGGCCGGCGGCCGCGATCACGGCGCACCGGGACTGCGCGCCGACTACAGCCCCAAATACTACGCCGCGTTCCTTCTGGACCCCGACGGCAATAATGTGGAGGCAGTCTGTCTGAAATAACCCTCGGCCTTCCCTGGCGAGGGTCGACCATCCGCGCCGCTGCGGCGATAGCGCAACAGCGGCGCGGTCCTTTTTCGTCGATCCCAGCTTCGGCATGGGCGAATTGCGTCTGTCAGTAGTGTGCGGGAAACAACAATTTCCCGAAAGCGTGACGGCTGTCGCGTCTGCTATGATCCGCACCATGAACGACCATGCTCCGAAGGACAGGGCCGGGCTGAAATATCTGGACCCCGCCTATCGCCATCATCCGAAGCTGGTGACGCCCCAGGCGGGAATCGAGCTGAACGGCGCGCGGCTGAAATGGTACGACCTCGCCCGCGCCGACGCGCCGGTGCCGGACGGCATACGGCAGTTGGCCCGTGACTATCTGACGGCGGAAGCAAAGCTGGGACGGCTCGAGCTCGATGCTGAACTAGGCTTCGTGGTCCTGCATTTCTGCGGCGAGGAATTCTTCTTCCTGATCGTCAGCACCTGGCGCGGCAACAATGAACTCTGGGAATCCGTCTATTACAAGCAGGACGCGGCGATGTCCGGTTTTGCGCTATTCCCGCGGGACAACAGGCACAAGGGAGCCTACTGCGTCTGGGAACTAGGCCCCGTGTGGCACGAGAAAGAGGCGTGGGTGCGCTTTCTGGAGTCACCGCGAGACGCCGCGGCGGAGCGGACCTATCTCGAGGACCGCTTTGCCGGCACGGTTTAGGATCGGGTTTTGAGACAGCAGACGGCGAAGCATGACCCGCCGCGACAGCGCCGAAAGCAAACTCACCACAAAGCCACAAGGAACCTCCGTGTCCTTTGTGACTTTGTGGTGAACCGTTCTTAGGGTGTTTGGACGGCCTTACCGCTTCCCGACGAGAGCGAGCTTCTTCTCCGGCTTGGCCAAGTGCTTACCGATCAGCGCTTCGGCGATCTGGATGGCGTTGAGGGCGGCGCCCTTGCGCAGATTATCTGAGACCACCCACATCGACAGGCCGTTCGGAATCGTCGGGTCCTTGCGGATGCGGCTGACGAAGACGAGGTCGTCGCCGGCGCATTCCAGCGGCGTGGCATAGCCTTCGTCGGCTCGGTGATCGATCACCGATAGGCCCGGCGCCCGCTTCAGCGCGGCGCGAGCCTCGTTGACCGAGATCGGCCGCTCGAATTCGACGTTCACCGCTTCGGCATGACCGATGAACACGGGGACGCGCACGCAGGTGGCGGTAACGGCGATGTTCGGGTCCAGGATCTTCTTGGTCTCCACGCCCATCTTCCACTCTTCCTTCGTGTAGCCATCCTCCATGAACATGTCGATATGGGGGATGACGTTGAAGGCGATCTGCTTGGTGAACTTGCTGTGCTGCACTTGCGCGTTCATGTAGATGGCGCGGGTCTGCTCGAACAGCTCGTCCATCCCTTCCTTGCCGGCGCCGGAGACGGACTGGTAGGTCGCCACCACCACGCGCTTGATCTTAGCCAGGTCGTGCAGCGGCTTCAGCGCCACCACCATCTGGATGGTGGAGCAGTTCGGGTTGGCGATGATGTTGCGCTTGGCATAGCCGTCGATCGCCCGCGGATTCACCTCCGGCACCACCAGCGGCACGTCGGGCTCCATGCGGAAGTACGAGGTGTTGTCGATGACCACACAGCCGGCCGCCGCGGCGCGCGGGCTGTGCACCGCCGAGACCTTGGCGCCCGGCGATGACAGGGCGATATCGATGCCCTTGAAATCGAACTTGGCCAGGTCATAGACCTTGAGGACCCTGTCCTCGCCGAAGGAGACCTCGCTGCCCGCCGAACGCTCGGAGGCGAGCGCGATCACGTCGTCGGCGGGAAACTCGCGGTCCGCCAGCGTCTGCAACATCTCGCGGCCGACATTTCCCGTGGCGCCAATCACTGCAACCTTGTAGCCCATGGCAATCCTCTAACCTTCCCGTTCGTTGCTCCCGCCCATCCACCAGGGGATTTGGGCGGCGCGAAAAGGACCTAAACAAAAGGGCCGCTCTGGGCGGCCCTTTCCGGCTGGTAGACCCAGAGCGAATTCCGTCTATCCGCCAGTTTTCGGCGTGGCGGGCGGGACCGGGGTGATCGGCGTCGTGCCGGACTGAACCACGGTCTGCGGGGTGGTGGTGGTCTGCACGGTCGTGGAGTGACCGGCGCAGTCGGCGAACGCCGGCAGCGTCGCACCCGCAAGAACGATGAACGCGGTAACCGCAATCAATGCACGGATCATGACACTTGCCTCCCTCGACAGGAAAACAGACGGCGCAATGATAACCTGACCTCGACCCCATGTCGAGGCACATGCAGGGGCCGCAGCGGCGCCGCCCCTCTGTATTACCCTAACCCCCGGCAATCAGGCTGGATTTGCCTTCAGCCGGCGGTCGGTGGCGTCACCTTCTGCGGCGGTATCGCCGGCGGAACGGGCCAGTCGGGCACATTGGCCGACAGAGTACCCCGCTCCTTGATGGTCGCCTCTTTTTGGCAGCTGCAAGCAGAAGCCGGGCTTGCCACGGCAAGCAGAACCGCTGCCAAAACCCCCAGACATAGACCTTTGTTAATCACGATAAACCCCCAGGTTAATCGCTGCCGTTTACCATGGGGTCATGGGGGCAGGCGTGGCGAAATCGTGGCCCGGCCAGTTCGCCGGAAACTGTGGCAAGTCTGCCACAATCGGTGAGTTTTGGCGAATCGGGCGGACGAATTTCGATGGCCGATGGCCAGTTGGGCAGCGGTCCCAGAACCGAGGAAAAGGGGCATGTCCCCGGCGGGACATGCCCCTTATTCACAGTCCGGAGCGTTGGCTTACAGCGCCACGCTGGCGGTGCAGATCTGCTGCGTGAGGATGATCGTCGAGCCGACAAAGGCGCTTTGATTCGGCTGCAGATTGGTCTGCAGCTTGGTCGTGCCTTTCTGCTTGGCCGTCGTGCCTTCCTTGATCACGGTCCAGGAGACGATCTTGCCCGCGGGGATGACGCCCGGGGTCTGGTTGAATACCCGCACGGTCGCGGCCACGTCGCCGCCGCCGCCGACCATGCATTGCAGCGGGATGTGGGACAGCGTGCCGAGGACCGCGGAGTTGGTGCGGTGGTTCTGCGCCGCCGTGCTGGTTTTCATTGTGGTTGAATCCGCGCGGACCGGCGCAGCGATCTGCAGCGACGTAATCGACGCCACCGCGGCTATCGCCAGGGAACTCACCGTCACAACGAAACGCGACTTCATATCTTCCTCCATTTTGGAAGAGCGCTTGGTGCGCCCATGGGGGAGACATACGTGGTTACCGGCGGGTTGCGAGTGACTGACGTCACTGACTTGCGCGAACTCCAGGGGCAATCGTGACCGGTATCACTGGAATCCTGTGACAAAAGTCACAAGGCATCGCCGCTTTGGAACGCCTATAAAAACAGGCTCCTAAGCCGCCAGCCGGTCAAGCGCCTTCAGCACGGCATCGCCCATCGCCGCGGTCGACACCTTGCTGCTGCCGGGAGTGGCGATGTCGCCGGTGCGCACGCCGGCACTGAGAACTTCCTGCACCGCCTTGTCGATCAGATCGGCATCATCGCCGAGATCGAAGGAATAGCGCAGCATCATGGAGAAGCTGAGCAATGCCGCCAGCGGATTGGCCAGGTCCTTGCCGGCGATATCGGGTGCGGAGCCATGCACAGGCTCGTACAGCGCCTTGCGCCGGCCGGTCGCGTCGGGCGCGCCCAGCGACGCCGAGGGCAGCATGCCGAGCGAACCCGTGAGCATCGCCGCGCAATCCGACAGGAGATCGCCGAACAGGTTGTCGGTGACGATCACGTCGAATTGCTTGGGATAACGCACCAGCTGCATGGCGCAGTTGTCGGCGTACATGTGGGACAGCTCCACATCCTTGTACTCGGCGTGCAGCTTGGTCACTTCCTCGCGCCAGAGCACGCCGCTCTCCATCACGTTCGCCTTCTCGACGGAGCAGAGCTTGCGGTTGCGCTTGCGGGCGAGCTCGAACGCCACGCGGGCGACACGGACGATCTCTGCCGTCGTATAGACCTGGGTGTTGATGCCCCGGCGCGAGCCGTCCGGCAGCGTCTCGATGCCGCGTGGCGAGCCGAAATAGACGCCGCCGGTGAGCTCGCGCACGATCATCAGGTCGAGCCCGCGCACCAAATCGGGTTTCAGGGTCGAAGCGTCCACCAGCGCGTCGAACACCAGCGCCGGCCGCAGATTGGCGAACAGCTCCATGTCCTTGCGCAGGCGCAGCAGGCCGCGCTCCGGCTTCTTCTCGAAGGGCAGGTTGTCCCATTTCGGTCCGCCGACGGCGCCGAGCAGCACCGCGTCGGCATTCATCGCCTGATCCATGACGGCGTCGGTCAACGGCACGCCATGCTTGTCCAGGGAACAGCCGCCGACCAGGCCCTCGCCGACATCGAACGACACCGCGCGCTTCTTGTCGAGCCAGCCGATGACGCGACTGCACTTGGCCCATCACTTCCGGGCCAATGCCGTCACCGGCGAGGATCAGGAGGTTCTTATTCTTTGGCATGATGTGTCCGATTTTCCGTAGGGGGGACTGGCGGTCGCCCTGATGCAACGCTGCGATGTCCGCGGGGTGACCGCCAGGCAGATCGCGAAGCGATCTTGCCGAGGTCGCCCCTACAGGACTCGTGAACCCTTTAGGCCCACAGCCAGGGCTGGCTGGTGCGGTTCTTGGCTTCGAAGCTCTCGATCGACGGCGCCTTTTGCAGGGTCAGGCCGATATCGTCCAGGCCGTTCAGCAGGCAATGCTTGCGGAAGCCGTCGAGTTCGAACTTGATGCAGCCGCCGTCGGGGCCGCGGATCTCCTGCCTCTCCAGATCGATGCTGATGATCGCATTGGCGCCGCGCTCGGCATCATCCATCAGCTTGTCGACTTCGGACTGCGGCAGCTTGATCGGCAGGATGCCGTTCTTGAAGCAGTTGTTGTAGAAGATGTCGGCAAAGCTCGGCGCGATGACGCAGCGGATGCCGAAATCCAGGAGCGCCCAGGGCGCATGCTCACGCGAAGAGCCGCAGCCGAAATTGGCGCCGGATACCAGGATGCTCGCCTTGCGGTAGGCCGGGCGGTTCAGCACGAAGCCGGGCTTCTCGCTGCCGTCCCTATTGTAGCGCATCTCGTCGAACAGGTTCTTACCCAAGCCGGTGCGCTTGATGGTCTTCAGGAACTGCTTGGGGATGATCATGTCGGTGTCGACATTGATCATCGGCAACGGCGCCGCGACGCCGGTCAAACTGGTGAATTTCTGCATGGTCAGGGCCTCCGTCCCGCCGGCCGGTCCGGCGGGAGCGGAGTCATTACACAGGGAAACCGCCCTTCACAAGCGGGGTCGATCGGCGCCTAGGCGCGCATGACCACCGTATTGGCGATCATGTCGTGCAGCCCCTGCTTGCGCGAGGTGAAGGCAACCATGAGATAGCCGACGTTGAAGATCATTCCCGATACGATCTTGCCGAAGAACCGGCCGGTGGCGCGGCCAAAGCCGATCGGCTCGCCGTCGGCCGTGGCCACCCGCAGGCCAAAAACCATCTTCCCCGGCGTCGCCTGCATGGGCGATGCGGTCAGCAGCGCGTCATAAAGCCAGGCCAAGAGGAACACGAACAAATAAAATATTCCCACCTGGCGGGTCATTTCCATCACCAGGGCCGGGTCTGGTTCGGCGCCGGGCTGCATCGCCGATTGGTCAACGAGCGCCGTGATTGCCGTCATATCAATGAGTCCGACCGCGGTCAGGGCGAAATACAAAACGCCCAGCAGGACAAGCAAAATGATGGTGTCGATGAAGTACGCCACCACCCGGATCCAAAATCCACCGTAGGCCATTTGGTCCCCCATGAAGTTCAGGCGCCGGTGGTCACACCGGCGCCCAGGACAGAATTCACTTGGGACAGCGAACAGCGAAAATAGCTAACGGATGGTTAAAAATTGTTCGGATTGCCCATGACGATGGTGCCGGTGCCATCGACCTTGCCGTCCTTCACCCACTGGATCTGGTCGCCTTCCTTGGCCGCCTGCCAGCAGGCGGCGGGGTCCGAGCCATACTGGAAGCACATGTTATCGCCATCGATGCTCCAAACACCGGCGTAATCCTTGCCCTTGATCGTGCCGTCGGCGGCGTAGAATTCGGCGTAGACGCCGGTCGCTTCCATGCTGCCCTGGACGGTATTGCCGGACACCAGGGTCCGGATCTGGTCGCCGCTCAGCGCGTCGCCGGCCAGCGCCGCCAGCGGCAGCACCAGGGCCGAAAGCGCGGCGCTCAACAGAAAGGCCTTCCTCATCAGTCTCCTCCAACGAAAAAGCACCGCGTACGTTCTCGCCCAGTAGCCCTCTGGGTGCGCGCGACGGTGCCGATATCAAAAGGTTAGCGGAGCGGCCCGGTTCGGGCAAGAGGACAGTCGCCTGCTCTCGGCTATGTGAATCAATGATATCAGTGGGTTAACTGGAGTCCGCCACCCTCTTCTCCATGTCGAGAGCAGCCATGTCCAACCCGCCCCGGCTCTTCCAAACCCGGTCAGCGACCACCCGGTAGCCCTTGGCTTCATAGAAGGCCCGCCCGCTGAGGGAGGCACCGATGCGGATCCGGCCGTGGCCGGCAGCCGCGATCGCCGCTTCGGCGGCAGCCAGCAGGAAAACCTCGCCGTATTTGGTCATGGCCTCGCCGTAACGGTGCGGCTCCAGCACGCCGACCCAGCTCTCGACCTCCACGGGTGTGTAGGCGGAGATGCCGAAGGCCCGGATCGAGGCCTCATGCAGATCGCGCAGCGCCGGGCCATTCGCGGGCGTGCCCGCCCGCAATCTGATTCCCTGCGGACGAGTCACAACGGCATCCGGTCCTATGCGAGCTTCCGGATATCCGTGAGGTGGCCGGTGACGGCGGCGGCGGCGGCCATGGCGGGACTTACCAGGTGGGTGCGTCCGCCGCGGCCTTGGCGGCCTTCGAAGTTTCGGTTCGACGTCGACGCGCAGCGTTCGCCTTCCTGCAGCTTGTCGGCGTTCATCGCCAGGCACATGGAGCAGCCGGGCTCACGCCATTCGAAGCCGGCGGCGGTCAGGATCTTGTCGAGGCCTTCCTGTTCGGCCTGTTCCTTCACCAGGCCGGAGCCGGGCACTACCATCGCCTGCACATGGGCCGCCACCTTGCGCCCCTGGGCGACCTTGGCGACTTCCCGCAGATCCTCGATGCGGCCGTTGGTGCAGGAACCGATGAAAACGCGATCCACCTTCACTTCGCTCAGCGGCGTGCCCGGCGTCAGTCCCATATAGGCCAGGGAGCGCTCGATCGACTTGCGCTTGCCTTCATCCGCAATGTCGGCGGGGTTCGGCACTTTCGCCGTGATCGGCAGCACGTCTTCCGGGCTGGTGCCCCAGGTCACCTGCGGCACGATGTCGGCGGCTTGCAGCACCACTTCCTTGTCGTAGAAGGCGCCGGCATCCGAGGGCAGCGTGCGCCAATAGGCGACGGCCTGTTCCCACTGGCCCGCCTTCGGCGCCATGGGGCGGCCCTTCAGATACTCAAACGTCTTTTCGTCGGGCGCGATCAGGCCGGCGCGGGCGCCCGCCTCGATCGACATGTTGCAGACGGTCATCCGCCCTTCCACCGAGAGGTCGCGGATCGCCTGGCCGGCATATTCGATCACATGGCCGGTGCCGCCGGCGGTGCCGATCTTGCCGATGATCGCCAGGATCAGGTCCTTCGCCGTTACGCCCACGGGCAGGTCGCCCTCGACGGCGATGCGCATGTTCTTCGCCGGCTGCTGGATCAGCGTCTGGGTCGCCAGCACATGCTCCACTTCCGACGTGCCGATGCCGAAGGCCAGCGCGCCGAACGCGCCATGGGTCGAAGTGTGGCTGTCACCGCAAACAATGGTCATGCCCGGCTGGGTCATGCCCTGTTCCGGCCCGATGATGTGGACGATGCCCTGTCGGATATCGTCCATCGAATAGTAGGTGATGCCGAACTCGCGGCAGTTGTTCTCCAGGGTCTGCACCTGGATGCGGGATTCCTCGTCCTCGATGCCCTTGCTGCGGTCGGTGGTCGGCACGTTGTGATCGGCCACGGCCAGCGTGGCGCTGGGCCGGTGCACCTTGCGGCCGCTGGCGCGCAGGCCTTCGAACGCCTGCGGGCTGGTCACCTCATGCACCAGATGCCGGTCGATATAGATCAGACAGGTGCCGTCATCCTGGCGGTGGGCCAGGTGGCTGTCCCAGATCTTGTCGAAGAGGGTGCGCGGCTTTTGCGACATGGTGGTTCCGTATCAAACTCGGCCGCCAATGCGGCCGCCGCAATCCCAGGGCGATCGGCCCTACGATGCGCTTGAGGTCTCGGCCAATGCTTCCGGAGTAAGATCGCTGGCAACGGCGCCGCCGGTCTTCTCGAGGATGCGCGCGGACTTGCCGCGGCGGGTACGGAGATAATAGAGCTTGGCGCGGCGGACATCGCCGCGGCGCACCACCTCGATGGTGGCGAGGCGCGGGCTGTAGAGCGGGAACACGCGCTCCACCCCTTCGCCATAGGAGATCTTGCGGACGGTGAAGGAGGAGTGCAGGCCGGCATTCTTGCGGCCGATGCAGACCCCTTCGAAGGCCTGGATACGCTCGCGCGTGCCTTCCACCACCTTGACGTCGACGCGCAGCGTGTCGCCGGGCGCAAAATCCGGAATCTTCTTGCCGCCCTTGGCTTTTTCGATCTGCTCGAGCTCGAGCTGTTGAATGGTCGTCAGGGTCATGGTCGTCGTCCTTCTTCTCTGTTCCGCTCGGCGACATAGCGGGCCCACATATCCGGCCGCCGGTTCCTTGTCGCCGCTTCCGCCTGGGCCAATCGCCAGGCCTTGATCCGTTCATGATGGCCGGAGATCAGCACCTCCGGCACTTGCCGCCCGAGCCAATCCGCCGGACGGGTGTAATGGGGATACTCCAGCAATCCCCGTTCAAAACTCTCTTCATCCAGTGTCGCCGGCGCACCCACCACTCCGGGCAGCAGCCGCACCACCGCGTCGATCAGCGCCATGGCCGCCGGTTCACCGCCCGACAGCACGAAATCGCCGAGGCTGATCTCGTCGATGCCGCGCGCCTCCAGCACCCGTTCATCCACCCCTTCATAACGGCCGCAGAGCAGCGTCAATGCCGGCCGGGCCGCCAGTTCCCGCACCACCGCCTGGGTCAGCAGGCGCCCGCGCGGGCTGAGATAGACCACCGGACCGCGGCCATCGCCGAGCGCCGCGGAAATTGCCGCGTCGAGCACGTCGGGCCGCATTACCATGCCGGGGCCACCGCCGAACGGGGCGTCGTCGACGGTGCGGTGTTTATCGCGTGCAAAGCCGCGGATGTCCACCGTTTCCAGGTCCCAAATCCCCGCCTCCAGGGCCTTGCCGGCCAGGGATTGGCCCAGGGGCCCCGGGAACATTTCCGGAAACAAGGTCAGGACCCGGACGGTCCAGCGGGAGAAAGGCGCTTCAGCCATTGGCCGCCCTTTCCTGCTCCATGTCCGGCTTAACCTCCACCACGGCGGGCGGTTCGATGACAGCCCGGCCGGCTTTCGGGTCCAGGACGGGGAAGATCCGGCGGGTCAGCGGCTGGAACTCCGTGCCGCCGGCCTCCAGGGCGATCTCCACAACGTCCCCGGCGCCGAAATCCTCCACATTCTTGATCCGGCCATAGGCACTGCCGTCGCTCAGCTGCAGCGGCAGGCCGATCAAGTCGGCGCAGTAGAACTCGTCCTCGCCGGGATCCGGCAAGGCCGAGCGGGCGACATGGAGCCGCAGGCCCTTCAGCGCCTCGGCGGCGTCGCGGTCGGCGACGCCGTCGATCCGTGCCACCACCGCGCCCTTGGCCTGGCCGACGAGTTTCAGCTTGAGCTGCCGCGTCCCCGCCTCATCCGTCACCGGACCATAGGCGGCCACAGCCGCGGCGGCGGCGGTGAAGCTTTTGATCTTCACCTCGCCGCGCACGCCATGGGCGCCGACAATGACGCCGATGAGGATGCGGTCGGACATGGGCTCGAGCACCGGGCTGCGTCTTGATTGCTAGCTCGCAGCCGGCGCGTCCGCGGCCGGAGCGGCCGCCGGGGCAGGGGCTGGCGCCGCAGCGGCCGCCGTTGCGGCAGCCGTCGCGGCCTGGGCGCGCTCCTGCGCCTTCTTCTTCGGCAGATGCTGCTGCGTCTGGTCGTGGCGCACAGGCGCGGCGCCCATGCCGGCCCTGTGCAGGAAGATGGCGATGCGCTCGGAGGGCTGGGCGCCGACGCTCAGCCAATGCTTCATGCGCTCGGCATTGAACTTCACCCGCTCCGGATTGTCGTGCGCCAGCATCGGGTTGTAGGTGCCGATCTTCTCGATGAAGCGGCCGTCGCGCGGGGCGCGGCCGTCGGCCACGACGATGCCGTAGAAGGGACGCTTCTTGGTGCCGCCGCGGGTCATGCGAATCTTGAGTGACATTTAGTCTCTGCTCCTCTTTCTCAGGTTCGTGCGTTTTTCAATTCAGGTTGTTCATTCCGGCTTGTGACAGCAGGCTTCGATCTTGTGCCCGTCGGGATCCAGGACGAAGGCGCCGTAATAGCCGGGGTGATAGATCGGGCGCAGGCCCGGCTTGCCATCATCCTTCGCGCCGGCGGAAATCGCGGCGCGGAAAAACTCGTCGACCGCCTTCCGGTTGGCCGCGGCGAAGCAGATATGCGTGCCGCCACCAGCGCGCGCCGGCCGGCCTTCGTCCAGCGGCGTGCCGATCCAGAAGAACGGCTTCTCCGCGCTCAGGCCATAACCGCTGCCGCCGTCATGATCGTAGTAGCGCTTCATGCCGAGCGTCGCGAGCACGGCATCGTAGAACTTCTTGCTGCGCTCGAAATCGGTGACGCCAAGGGAAACGTGATCGATCATCGCTGCTTCCGCTTCCGCCTCAATGCCGCGGCATCAGGGCGGAGAGGCCCTGGCGCATCAGGCCCTTCTGGCCGAGCTTTTTCATCTGCTTCATCATCCGCTGCATTTCCATATGCTGCTTCAGCAGCTTGTTGACGTCGGCGACGCTGACGCCCGAGCCGTTGGCGATGCGCTGCTTGCGCGAGGCCTTGATCAGCTCCGGCTTCTTGCGCTCCTCCCTGGTCATGGAGGAGATGATCGCCTGCTGCCGCTTCAGGATGCGCTCGTCGATATTGGCCTGCGAAAGCTGCTTCTGGATCTTGCCGACGCCCGGCAGCATGCCCATGACGCCGCCGAGGCCGCCCATCTTCTGCAGCTGCTTCAGCTGCTGCGACAGGTCGTTGAGATCGAAATTGCCCTTCTCAAGCTTGGCGGCGAGCTTCTCGGCCTCGTCGCGCTCGATGGTCTCCGCCGCCTTTTCCACTAGGCTGACCACGTCGCCCATGCCGAGGATGCGGCCGGCGACGCGGCTGGGATGGAAGTCTTCCAGCGCGTCCAGTTTCTCGCCCACGCCCAGCAGCTTGATCGGGCAGCCGGTGATCGCGCGCATCGACAGCGCCGCACCGCCGCGGGCATCGCCGTCGACACGGGTCAGCACGATGCCGGTGAGGCCGACGCGGTCCTTGAAATTCTGCGCCACATTCACGGCGTCCTGGCCGGTCATGGCATCTGCGACCAGCAGCGTCTCCGCCGGCGAAGTGGCATCGCGCACGGCCGCCACTTCGCGCATGAGATCGTCGTCCACATGCAAGCGGCCGGCGGTATCCAGCATCAGCACGTCATAGCCGCCGAGCTTCGCCGTCACGACCGCGCGCTTGGCGATCGCCAGCGGCGGCTCGCCCGGCACGATGTTCAGGGTATCGACGCCGGTCTGCTCGCCCAGCACCGCGAGCTGCTGCATCGCTGCCGGGCGGCGCGTATCCAGCGACGCCATCAGCACACGCTTGCGCTCCCGGTTCGTCAGGCGCATGGCGATCTTGGCCGTGGTGGTGGTCTTGCCCGAACCCTGGAGGCCCACCATCAGGATCGGCACCGGCGGCGTCGCCTGCAGGTTCAGAGCGACGCTCTCCGCACCCAGCGTCTCCACCAAGTGATCATGGACGATCTTCACCACCATCTGGCCGGGGGTGACGCTCTTGATCACGGTCTCGCCGACCGACTTGGCCTTCACCTTGTCGATGAAGTCCTTGACCACCGGCAGCGCCACATCGGCTTCCAGCAGCGCCACCCGCACCTCGCGCATGGCGGCGTCGACGTCGGCCTCGCTGAGCGCGCCGCGGCGCGTCAGCCGGTCGAACACATCGCCCAGGCGCTGAGTCAGGTTTTCAAACATGCCGGTGGCAAATCTCGGTCATCTACAGCCAAAAACGAAAACGCGCCCGTGCGCGAAACTCGCGGACGGGCGGGGCCCCTCGGGGCCATGGTCACTTCCCTCTATTGAGGTGGCGGGAACATAAGCGCGGCAGCGGCGGCGGTCAACTGCGTTGCAAACCTGCCTCTACCCCATATGAGATTGATTTTACAAAATTAATTTCGGCACGGATCTTCAGACGCCGCCGTCCTCCGGGACCCCGGTCGCCGATGGTCCTGTTACTTCTCCGCGGATTGGCTCGAGAGCATGCGGCGGATACTGTGTTCGACCTGCTCAGGATCGTAGGGCTTGGCGATGAACGGCACAGGGTCGCCGCCACGGATGCGTTCGACAACCGACTTGTTGCCCGACGTCAGTATGACCGGTACGGCCGGGAAATGCTCTCGAACCCAGACAGTTAGGGATAGTCCGCCCAGTGAGCCCGAGAGATTGACGTCGCTGAAGACGATGTCAGCCGGTTCCCCCGATGAGAGAACGGCCACCGCCTCGTTGAGGCTGGCTGCTTCGATTACCCGGTATCCCTTGGTCCGGAGATGTTCGGCGACCATCATGCGGAGGATGGCTTCATCCTCGACAACAAGAACGCCGTTTGCCCTTCCCGCGGCCGGCTCCGATGTGCTGTCTGCCTGCGCCATGAATCAGGAACGCCTGCGGTTGTATGAGGTTCCGACAAGGCTTTATGACTTTGTTTGGCGCCGCCTTTCAAACAGGATTTTGAGGCGCCTGACGATCTGCTGGGGATGGTAGGGCTTGTCCACGGGGCCATCGTCGCACAGGTCGCTGGCTTTCTCCGCTGCCTTGACCGGTCCGGAAGTGAGAATTACCTCGATTTCAGGGCGGTTTGAGCGGATCCACTGCGCCAGCTCGAACCCGTCCATCCCCTCGAGTTTCACCTCGGCGAAAACGGCGTCGACTTTGCTGTCGGTCTTCAGAATCGCCATCGCCTCCTCCGAACCGATGGCTTCGAAGACCTTGTAGCCGCACTCGCGCAGGTAGTCCGAGATCACCATGCGCACGAGAACATCGGGCTCGACCACCAGGATGGTCTCGGCCGTAGCGGCTTTCGGGGGAGGCTGATTTGAGCGGTCCGACATTGTTCCAAGGAATGTGGATCAAGGGACGAAGTTCCGCCGCCCGACGTTGGGAAGCCTCCGGCAACCGAAGGGCCTTCCCTTCCGCTCCAATTACCTCTATGTTATCAGCGTCCTATCAACAAACAGAAAGGAGGTGATCCAGTGTCTCATTGTCTTTGTCCGCGGTCGTCGCGTGAGGTGACCTGGATCCTCGCCTCTATCGAGGGTTCCGCCGCCTGACCGGCGTTTTTCCGGCCGGCTGCGCCGGAACGCGGTTCGACAATGGAAGGGCCGTCCGTTAGGGCGGCCCTTCTTTGGTTTCCGGCTGAAACCGACAAATCCCATGTCCGGCCCGATCCAGATCTACATTGATGCCGATGCCTGCCCGGTGAAGGACGAGATCTACCGGGTCGCTGGCCGCTATGGCCTCAAAGTATCAGTGGTGGCCAACAGCTTCATGCAGGTGCCGCAATCGCCGCTGATCGAGCGCGTGATCGTCGATGGCGGCTTCGACGCCGCGGACAACTGGATCGCGGAGCGGGCAGCGCCGGGCGCCATCGTCATCACCTCTGACATCCCGCTGGCCAGCCGCTGCGTGAAAGCGGGCGCTGAAGTCATTGGCAACAGCGGCAAGCCCTTCACCGCGTCCTCCGTCGGCATGGCGCTGGCCACCCGCAACCTGATGCAGGACCTGCGCGCCATGGGCGAGGTCACCAGCGGCCCCAAGCCCTTCGCCGCCCGCGACCGCTCGCGCTTCCTGTCGGCGCTCGACGAAACGATCGTGCGGCTGAAGCGCGCCGGTTACGGCTGAGCCCTCTACCGCCGGCTCCTCCGGCATTAACCATATTTGAGCGCGGATCGAAGCGCGGCAGCACGCCCACCCGGTTGGCGCGGATTGGACCATCGTCCAATTGCAGCGACTGACATCGGCACCACACAAGTATGACGCTGGCAGGAGTCGGCCACGTACGCAGATGCTGGTCCCGGTGCAAACAGCTTTGCAACATCGCCATATCAGGAACAAAATCAGGAATTGGGCATCGCTCCGGACTGCAGCCTGCAGGGGATGAGAGAATGACCGGCGGGCGGATGATTGAGAAATGTTCGTAGATTCCAGGCCTGAAGTCACCGTCAATGAGTTGACCTCGCGCGTTGCCCTTGAAACCGTGGTGCCAATCGATGACGCCGCGCTGATCCCGCTTCCACGATCCGGCGAGCTTGTCGTGATCGACCTCACGGGGATCGAGAAGGCGCAGTTCGCGTTCGATCCGAACGTCGCCGAAACTGCGGTGCGCGGCGATGATCTCGTCCTGACCATCAATGGCGGGGAGGTCATCCTCGTCGGCTACCTCGAGGGTCTCCGGCAGGAAGATTTACCCCTCTTCGTCTCACCGCAGGGCGAAACCATCTTTCCGGACGCTTTGCTGGGTCGTCCCGGCGGCCAGGATCCAGCGCAGTCCGCGAGCAAGCAGCCGGAGATTCCGGAGTCGAGCGGCGGCTTCACGCCCTTCACAGACGCGCCCGAGTTAGGGCAACAGAGCCAGCCGTCCGGCGGGCTGGCCGCGACGAGCCTCGAATACGCAACCTCACCACAGGTCCAGACCTTTCTGCCATTTCCCGTTGAGCTGGGAGAGACGATCGCGCCCATTCCGCCGCCGATCGCCATCGACGATAGCGCGCTCACGGACGAAGACGCTGCTGTGACAGTCGCCATTCTCGCCAATGACCAAGCCAATGATGGCGGCGACCTGACCGTCGAGTCCGCCAGCGCCGGCAACGGCACTGTCGTCATCAACGATGACGGTACGCTCACCTATACGCCGGCCCCGGACTTCAGCGGCACGGATACCATCACCTATACGGTGAAGGACAGCCATGGCGGCACGGCCACGGCGACAGTCACCGTAACCGTAAACCCGGTAAACGATCCGCCGGCCGCAACGGATGACGCTTTCACAACCGACGAGGACGTCGCCGTCACCGGCAGCGTGCTCGGCAACGACAGCGACCCCGACGGCGACAAGCTGACGGCGTCGCTGATCGCCGGCCCGGAGCACGGCACGCTGCAGCTCAATGCCGACGGCAGTTTTACCTACACGCCCGATGCGGACTTCAACGGCACGGACAAGTTCACCTACCAGGCAAACGACGGCACGGCCGGCAGCAATACCGCCACCGTCACTCTGACCGTTAACCCGATCAACGACCCGCCATCAGCGGCTGACGATTCGGTCGTGACCGACGAGGATGTCGCCGTCAGCGGTGCTGTGCTCGGCAATGACAACGACGCCGAGGGCGACAAACTCACGGCATCGCTGGTCGATGGCCCTGATAACGGTTCCGTCCTTTTCAACGCCGATGGCACTTTCACCTATACGCCGAACGCGGACTTCAACGGCATCGACAAGTTCACCTACCAGGCCGATGACGGGAATGGCGGCACCGCGACCGCAACCGTCACCGTAACGGTCAATCCGATCAATGATCCGCCGGTCGCGGCCAATGACGTGTTTGTCACAGACGAAGATGTCGGCATTGAAGGGAGCATACTCGGCAATGATGCGGATCCCGATGGCGATCAGCTGACGGCGGTGCTGATCGCCGGCCCCGAGCACGGCACGCTGCAGCTCAATGCCGACGGCAGCTTCAGCTACACGCCCGACGCGGACTTCAACGGCATCGACAAGTTCACCTACCAGGCAAATGACGGCTCCGCCGGCAGCAATCCTGCCACCGTGTTCATCACTGTCCTTCCGGTCAATGATGACCCCATCGCAGTGAACGACGCTGTGGTTACCGACGAAGACGTTGCTGTCAGCGGCAGCGTGCTCGGCAATGACAGTGACCCTGACGGCAACGATCTGACTGCGCTGCTGATCGACGACCCGGACAACGGCACGCTGCAATTCAATGCCGATGGCACCTTCACTTACACGCCGAATCCCGACTTTAACGGTGTCGATGAGTTCATCTACCAGGTGGATGACGGGAAGGGCGGCACCGCGACCGCGACCGTCACCGTAACTGTCAATCCGGTCAACGACGCGCCGGTTGCGGCGGATGACAGCGCGATCACAGATGAAGACGTCGCTGTCAACGGCAGCGTGCTGGGCAATGACACCGACGGCGACGGCGACAAGCTGACGGCGACGCTGGTGGATGGCCCGGTCAACGGCACGCTCCAGTTCAATGCCGATGGCACCTACAGTTACACGCCCAATGCAGACTTCAACGGCACGGACCAGTTCACCTACCGGGCCGATGACGGCAAGGTCGGCAGCAACGTCGCCACGGTCGTCATCGCGGTAGTCCCGGTCAATGACGCCCCGATCGCCGTTGATGACGCGGTGACGACGGATGAAGACGTTGCCGTCAGCGGCAGCGTCCTCGGCAATGACAACGACCCCGACAGCGACACGCTGACGGCGACGCTGATCGACGGGCCGCAGCATGGCGCGTTGCTATTCAATGCCGACGCCACCTTCACCTACACACCCGACGCCGATTTCAACGGCACGGACAAGTTCACCTATCAGACGAACGATGGCAGCGTTGACGGCAATGTCGCCACGGTCGTGATTTCAGTGAATCCCGTCAACGACCCGCCCATCGCCCGCGACGACAACAAGGCGACGGACGAGGATACGCCGGTAACCAGCGACGTCCGCAGCAATGACTTCGATGCTGATGGCGACAAGCTGACAGTGCAGGTGATTGACGGGCCGGACAACGGCACGCTGCAGGTCAACGCCGACGGCACCATGACCTATACGCCCGACGCGGATTTCAATGGCGTCGACGTGTTCACCTACAAGGTGAATGACGGCACGGCTGATAGTAACCTCGCCACGGTGACGATCACCGTCGGCGGGACCAACGATTTGCCGGTCGCGGTTGATGACGCCGTCGTCACGAAGGAAGACACAGCCGTCAATGGCAGCGTTCTCGGCAATGACTCCGATGCCGACGGCGACAAGCTGACGGCGATATTGGTCGACGGTCCTGACAACGGCACGCTGATATTCAACGACGACGGCACCTTCAGCTATACGCCCGACGCGGACTTTAACGGCACGGACACCTTCACTTACCAGGCCAGCGACGACAGCCCCCTCGACAGCAATACTGCCACCGTCACCATCACGGTGCTGCCGGTCAACGATGCGCCTGTCGCGGCAAACGATGCGGCACTCACGGACGAAGACGTTGCCGTCAGCGGCAGCGTGCTCGGCAATGACAACGACCTCGACGGCGACAAGCTGACGGCCGCCCTGGTCGACGGCCCCGATAACGGCACGCTCCAACTCAGCAGCGATGGCACCTATACCTACACGCCCAATGCGAACTTCAACGGCGTCGATAAATTCACCTACCAGGCAAGCGACGGCGCCGCCGCCAGCAATCCCGCCACCGTGACAATCACCGTTCTGCCCTCGCCGGACGCGCCGGTCCTGATCCTGCAGCCGGCGACAGGCACCGAGGATACGGCCATCCCGCTGGATATCGAGGTCGTCGTCACCGATCCCGCCGAAGTGGTTACGATTGCCATCACGGGTGTGCCCGCAGGGGCCCTGTTGTCCGCGGGCGCCAAGAATGCCGATGGCTCCTGGACGCTGACGCCGGCCCAGCTGGCCGGACTCACCCTCACGCCGCCCCCTGATAGCAGCGACGATTTCACGCTGACGGTGACCGCGACCAGCCGGGAACCGCGCCTGTCCGGACCCGGCGATCGAGCGTCGCAGACGGGCTTCGCTGGCCGTGACGGTCACGCCGATCGCCGACCAGCCGATATTCATCGTGCCGGACATCCTGGTCGTGGCGGCCGCCAACAAGACGATCAATGGCACCCAGGGGAACGACACGCTCGTCGGCGGCGACGGCAATGACCGGATCAGCGGCCTCGAAGGCAACGACCTGCTGATCGGTGATCCCGCCAGCGGCGGGCAGGCGGCGCTGCTGAACATCACGGCCATTGTCACGGACACCGACGGCTCGGAATCCCTGGAGGTCCTGATCACCGGGCTTCCCAGCAGCGCCATCCTCTCGGCCGGCACCAAGAACAGCGATGGTAGCTGGACATTGAGCCCAGCCGAGTTGGAAGGCCTGCTGCTCATTGTCGAGCCCGGCACCGCGCCATTCGAATTGACGGCCAGCGCCATCGTCACCGATCAAGGGCCTGACGATTTGACGCCTGACACGCTGCAGGTGGACGAGACTATCAGCGTCGCGATCGGCAATGACGGGGGCGGCAACGACTCGCTGTTCGGCGGCAGCGGCGCCGACACATTGCGTGGGCTTTCCGGCCGGGATTCACTCGAAGGCGGCCCGGGCGCCGACATCCTCGAAGGCGGGGCCGGCAACGACAAGATGCGCGACGATGACGGCGCCGTCGCGCTCGGCGGCGACGGCAACGACAGCCTCGATATCATCTACAACAGCGTCTTTGCTGCGATTCAGCTCGAAGGTGGCGCCGGCAACGACAACATCATCATCTCGCTCAACAACAACCCCAATCTCGGCATCAATGGCGGCGTGCAGTTCTATGCCGACAGCAGCAATCCGGCCGATGGATCAGGCGACGATGTCGTGCTCGTGAAAGGATCCTTCACCAACGGCACATCCGGGAACGCCGGCATCTTCCTGGGCGGCGGCAACGATTTCTTCACCAGCGAGGCGCAATCGACCATCCGTGTCGAGGGCGGCGCGGGGAACGATACGCTGCGCGGCTCGCCGGTGGCCGATTCCCTCAGCGGCGGCGACGGCAATGACGTCATCACCGCCGGTGGCGGCAACGGCAACGACACGTCTCGATGGCGGCAACGGCGACGACGCCATCACCGGCGGATTGGGGGCGGATCTGATCGCCGCCGGCGACGGCAACGACACTGTTATCGGCGGCCAGGCCGCGGACACGATCTCGCTCGGCGGCGGCAAGGACCTGATGATCTACAGGGACATCCTCGACGCTACCGACATGGTCAGCGGCTTCGACAGGACCGCCGGCGGCATCAACCAGGATGTTATCAATCTGGACGCGCTGTTCGACAGCCGCGGCATCGCGACCGCGCAGCGCGCCGGCCTCGTGACCTTCGTCGACGTCGGCAATGACGTTGAGGTACGGGTCAATGTCGGCTTCTCCGTTACTGTCCTGACCTTCAAGGACATGCCGGATACGACCGGTCTCACCGCCGGCAATGCGGCGACCGACGACGTGTTCGTGGGATCGCTGTAGCGGTCCCGCGAACTCCGCGCGGTTCCCTTCGCCTACACCGGCACCGGCGGCGGGTTGCGCTCGGCGAAGCCGCGCTGGTGCCAATAGGGATAGATCAGCGTTGTCTTGCTGGCGTCATCCAGCACCGACATCTGCGCCGGCGTCAGGTTCCAGCCGATAGCGCCGAGATTGGCCTTGAGCTGCTCCTCGTTGCGCGCCCCGACGATGACATTGGCAATGGTCGGCCGCTGCAGCAGCCAGTTCAGCGCGATCTGCGGCACGGTCTTGCCGGTCTCGTGCGCGATATCGTCGAGCGCATCGGTGACCCGGTAGAGGTGCTCGTCGGTCACCGGCGGTCCGTCCGCCGCCGTCTCATGCAGCCGGCTCTCCTTCGGCAAGAGCTTGCCGCGGCCGATCTTGCCGGTGAGGCGGCCCCAGCCCAACGGGCTCCAGACCACGGTGCCGATCTTCTGGTCCAGCGCCAGGGGCATCAGCTCCCACTCATATTCGCGCCCAATCAGCGAATAGTAGGCCTGGTGCGCCACATGCCGTGCGAGGCCGTACTTCTCCGAGATCGCCAGCGACTTCATCAGATGCCAGCCGGAGAAATTCGAGCAGCCAATGTAGCGGATCTTGCCGGCGCGCACGAGGTCATCGAGTGCGCCCAAAGTTTCTTCTATCGGAGTCAGCGCATCGAAGCCGTGGAGCTGGAACAAATCAATGTAGTCGGTGCCCAGACGGCGCAGGCTGCCCTCGACCGCGCGCAGCAGATGATGGCGCGACGATCCCACATCGTTCGGCCCGGGACCGAAATCGAAAGTCGCCTTGGTGGAGATGATCACCTTGTCCCGCCGGCCGGCGATCGCCTTGCCCAGCACTTCCTCGGCGAGACCCTTGGAGTAGATGTCGGCGCTGTCGAACATGTTGAGGCCGGCGTCCAGGCAGATATCGATGAGCCGGGTCGCGCCCTCCGCGTCGGTCGAGCCCCAGGCGCGGAAAAAGTCGGTGCCGCCGCCGAATGTGCCCGTGCCGAGGCTGAGCACGGGGACCTTGAATCCCGATCCACCAAGCAGTCTTTGTTCCATGGCTGCAGCTTTCCTTCGTTGTCTCGTTTGGCGATGTCTGGTTTGGCGATGTCTGCTTCCGGACCGGAAGCGGCCCGACGGATAGCGATGGCGCTGGGCCTCGCGGCCCGGCCGGATTTGTTTCGTCTCTATTCTGATTGCGGGAAGGCCGGCTGTAAAAGAATCCCAGCTAATATGTACGCATAGCTGGTATCGGCGCCAGGAGGCGCCTGCCTAATCGTTGTGCGTTCCCGTCTTCTTGAATTCCCGGACGGGCCGAACCGCCTCGCCGTCGCTTTCGACGGCGACGATTTCATAGTCGGCATCGATGACCTTGCCCCGCCCCGCGAAACCCCCACGCTTCTCCGATGGCCGGCCGAAATATTTCAGCGCCAGGGCGATGGCCAGGAAGATTGGCGTGATGATCACCACCAGGACCGTCGCCACGCCGGCGACAGCCAGGCCGAGGGCGATGACCAGCGCCGCCAGCAAACCGGTCTGCCAGCGCGACAATCGCCATATCCTCAAGCGGTCGGCGTTGAAACGATCCATTCCGGATTATCCCGCAATAGGGCCATCAAATCCAATGGCGAGCTTACATATTGTGTGCCCCCTGGGCGTTTGAAAGATCGGGCAAAATTTTGCCGTCCAGCCGTGCCCGGTGCCGTGCCATCAGCGCCACAATCGCCGATGAAGTGGCGCGGATGCGAGGCACGGCCCGCAAATCCCGGTGCACCACCAGATACAGCGGCTGGCCGGACAGTTCGGCGATCGGCGGCGTCAGCCGCCGCAACGCCGGATCCTCGTCGCCGGCCACGCAGGCGAGCACGCCGAGGCCCGCGCCGGCCCGCACCCCGTCCATGACCAGCATCGCGCGGCTGCAACGCAACTCCGGCTGGCGCCCATCCCGTTTCGACGCCAGCCAGCGCGCCGTCGGCATATGGGCGAGGGAGTCGTCGAAGCCGATCCAGGAACAAGCCCGATAGCGAGCCTCGTCTGCCGCCGCCGGGGTTCGTTCCACGTAAGCCCGGCTACCATAGACCGCATAGGCAAAGCCCTTGAGCTGCCGCACATAGAGCGCGCCCGCATCGGGCATTTGGTTGCGCAGGGCGATGTCTGCTTCGCGCCGGGACAAATTGGCATATTGCTGGGCCGCCACCAGTTCCAACTCGATATCAGGCAGCGCCGCCTGCAATTCCGGCGCAGATCCGGCAAAGAACCGCGCCATCCATTCGCCGGAGGCGATGCGCACCGTGCCAGTCGGCGCGGGATCGGCGCCGGCGCGCCGCAGCGCCAGCCTGGCCGCCGCCGCATCCATGGCCTCGGCATCAGCCAGCAGCGCCGAGCCCGCCGCCGTCAGCGTGAATCCGTCAGGCCGGCGTTGAAAAAGGTCCTGCCCATAGGCCGCTTCCAGGCGACGAACCCGCCGGCCTAGCGTCGGCTGGCTGACCCGGATTTTCCGCGCGGCCCCAGAAAGCGTCCCCGCCCGGGCTACAGCCAAGAACAGCCTCAGATCCTCCCAATCCAGCTCCCGGAGCGCCGCCATAGTGAGTTTTCATTCAATTTTGAATGGATATTGAACGATGATAGCCAATTCCCATTCAAAATCAACTCACAGATAGTAGATCCAGTTCTCCAGGGGATTCCTTTATGTGTACCTCAACGACAGTCCAACGCAGTGCTGAGCCGCCCAAGGCCGGAAGGGCCCTGCGACAGTTCTGGCGAATCGTCAAAAGTGCGAAGGGCGACCCGCTCGCCTTGCCGACTGGCCTCGCCAATCTCACGCCCCATATGCGTCGCGACATCGGCCTTGAGAACCGGGCGGCCGTGCGCTGGCCGGACGCGACGGCCTGCATCGACCGCAACTCCCGGCGGCCTTGACGCTGCGCGGGTGGGGGGCATGCTCCGGGGTTCAACCTGGGGAGCGCCGTGTGAGCCAGCCGCAAGCCATCCGCCGCCTGCAACGCACCCAAGGCGCCGCCCATCTCTCGTTCGGTGTCTCCGGCGTGCAGCGCTGGCGCGAGGACGGCGCAGCGAAGGTCCGCCTGCCGCGGCGGCCAGTCGAAGCACCCGTTGAGGCGATCCTCATCAACACGGCCGGCGGCCTGACCGGCGGCGACAGGCTCGACTGGACGCTGGAGGCCAACGGCACAAATCTGGTCGCGACCACCCAGGCGGCGGAGAAGATCTACCGTTCTCTCGGCGACGAGGCGGAAATCCACAGCAGGCTCACGGGGTCATCGGGGGCGCAGATCTATTGGCTGCCGCAGGAGGCCATCCTGTTCGATGGCGCAAGGCTGCGGCGCACGCTTGAGGTCGATCTCATGGGTGGCGCCACGCTGCTCGCGCTTGAGGCGACGGTGTTCGGCCGTCTGGCGATGGGCGAGTTGATCCAAGACCTCGCATTCCATGATCGCTGGCGCATACGCCGTGACGGCAAGCTCATCTTCGCCGACGATGTCAGGCTCAACGGTGCGCTGCCGCGCACCGCCGCCACCCTCGGCGATGCCGGCGCTATGGCGACGTTGCTGCTCGTCGCCGAAAATTCAGATGTGCAACTTGCATCCATGCGCGAGATCTTCGGCGCCGACGGCGCGGTCAGCGCCTGGGATGGCAAGCTTCTTGCACGTGTCCTCGCGAAAGACGGATTTGACCTGCGGAAGCTGCTGAATCCGGCATTGAAGTTTCTTGTGCCCGGTGGCGCGTTGCCCATGATTTGGTCAGCCTGAGGAAAAACCATGCAGCTCACGCCGCGCGAGAAGGACAAGCTGCTGATCGCCGTGGCGGCCACCGTGGCCCGCCGCCGGCTGGAGCGGGGCGTGAAGCTCAACCATCCGGAGGCGATGGCGCTGATCAGCGATTTCGTGGTGGAGGGCGCCCGCGACGGCCGCAGCGTCGCCGACCTGATGGAATCCGCGGCGCATGTCGTGTCCCGTAGCCAGGTGATGGATGGCATCGCCGAGATGATCCATGAAGTCCAGGTGGAAGCCACCTTTCCCGACGGCACCAAGCTGGTGACCGTGCATAAGCCGATCCGCTGACGGAGGCGCCCATGATTCCCGGCGAGATCATCTGCGGTTCCGGCTCTATCGAGATCAACAAGGACGCGCCGCGCCTGACGCTCGAAGTCGCCAACAGCGGCGATCGGCCGATCCAGGTAGGCTCGCATTATCATTTCTACGAGACCAACATCGCCCTGAAGTTCGATCGCGAGAAGGCGCGCGGCTGGCGGCTCGATATTCCCGCCGGCACCGCCGTGCGCTTCGAGCCGGGCCAGCGCCGCGAGGTAACGCTGGTGCCCATCGCCGGCAACCGCCGCGTCTTCGGCTTCCAGCAGAAAATCATGGGACCGCTCTGATGCCCCCGCCGCTGTCCCGCGCCGCCTATGCCGCCATGTATGGCCCCACCGTGGGCGACAGGGTGCGGCTGGCCGATACGGAACTCCTCATCGAAGTGGAGAAGGATTTCACCGTCTATGGCGAGGAGGTGAAATTCGGCGGCGGCAAGGTGATCCGCGACGGCATGGGCCAGTCCCAGGTCACCCGCGCCGGCGGCGCCATGGACTACGGTCATCACCAACGCCCTGATCCTCGATCATTGGGGCATCGTCAAAGCCGATATCGGCCTGAAGGACGGCCGCATCGCCGCCATCGGAAAGGCGGGCAATCCCGATACCCAGCCCGCTGTCACCATCATCATCGGTCCGGGAACTGAGATCATCGCCGGCGAAGGCCGCATCCTCACCGCCGGCGGGATCGACTGCCATATCCACTTCATCGCGCCGCAGCAGATCGAGACGGCGCTTTATTCCGGCATCACGACGATGCTCGGCGGCGGCACCGGCCCGGCCCATGGCACGCTGGCCACCACCTGCACGCCCGGGCCCTGGCATCTTCAGCGCATGATCGAGGCGGCCGACAGCTTCCCGATGAATCTCGGCTTCATGGGCAAGGGCAACACCGCCCTGCCCTCCGGCCTGGAAGAACAGATCATCGGCGGCGCCTGCGGCCTCAAGCTCCATGAGGATTGGGGCACCACGCCCGCCGCCATCGACAATGCGCTCACTGTCGCCGACAAGCACGACGTGCAGGTGGCGATCCACACCGACACCCTGAATGAATCCGGCTTCGTCGAAGTCACCATCGCCGCCTTCAAGGGCCGCACCATCCATGCCTTCCACACCGAGGGCGCCGGCGGCGGCCACGCGCCCGACATCATCAAGGTCTGCGGTCTGCCGAACGCGCTCACCTCCTCCACCAACCCGACACGGCCCTACACGGTTAACACCATCGCCGAGCATCTGGACATGCTGATGGTCTGCCACCATCTGGACCCGCGCATCCCCGAGGACATCGCGTTTGCCGAGAGCCGCATCCGCAAGGAGACGATCGCGGCCGAAGATATCCTCCATGATCTCGGCGCTTTCTCCATGATCTCCTCCGACAGCCAGGCGATGGGCCGCGTCGGCGAAGTGATCATCCGCTGCTGGCAGACCGCCCATAAGATGAAGGTCCAGCGCGGGTCGCTTCCGGAAGATAGCGGCGGCGCGGACAACTTGCGCGCCAAGCGCTACGTCGCGAAATACACCATCAACCCCGCGATCGCCCACGGCATCGCCACCGAAGTCGGCTCCGTCGAGATCGGCAAGCGCGCCGACCTCGTGCTCTGGTCGCCGGCCTTCTTCGGCGTGAAGCCGGACATGGTGCTGCTGGGCGGCTCGATCGCCGCGGCCCCCATGGGCGATCCCAATGCCTCCATCCCGACGCCGCAGCCCGTGCATTACCGGCCGATGTTCGCCGCCTATGGCCGTGCGGCGGCGCGATCCTCCGTCACCTTCACATCGCGGGCCGCGTTGGAAGCCGGATTGGCAAAGCGCCTGGGCGTGATGAAAGAGCTGGTGCCTGTCGGCAATACACGCGGCGGCATCTCCAAGGCCTCGATGATCCACAACAGCCTGACGCCGAAGATAGAGGTAAACCCCGAAACCTATGAAGTCCGCGCCGACGGCGAACTCCTGACCTGCGAGCCGGCCACCGAGCTGCCGATGGCGCAGCGCTATTTCCTCTATTGACCATGCTGCGCGCCACCTCCGTCCGGCTGAGGGATCAGATGCGCCTGGGCGAACCAGTGGCCGATCGCATCGCCCTCGATCACACCGCGCGGCATCGCCGCCGCGTCGTATTCACGACGGCAGGTGGGTTGCAGTTTCTGCTCGATCTCGAGCATGCGCAGGCTCTCCGCGATGGCGACGGACTGGTGCTGGAGGATGGGCGGCTGGTGGTGGTGAAGGCGCTGGCGGAGCCGCTGCTGGAAATCCGCGGCAAGGACGCCCGGCATCTGGCGGCGCTCGCGTGGCAGATCGGCAACCGCCACCTGGAAGCGCAGATTGAATCCCAGCGCCTCCTGATCCGCCGGGATCACGTGATCGCCGGCATGCTGCGCGGCCTCGGCGCGGCGCTGCGGGAGATCGACGAGATCTTCGAACCGGAGTCCGGCGCCTATTCGCACGGCCAAGGTCATCACCATGACCACTGACGCGCAACAACTGCAGTTGTTGCTGGCCTGGATGTCGCCCGCCTTCCCCATCGGCGGCTTTGCTTATTCACACGGGCTGGAATTCGCCATCGACGACCGCCGGGTGACCGATGCCGCAACACTCCGCCAATGGATCGAAAATGTGCTGACGCGCGGCAGCGGCTGGAACGATGCGGTGATCTTTGCACGCTGCTGGGATGAGGATGCCGGTGCGCTGAACGATTTGGCGCTGGCGATTGCTGGGTCGCGCGAGCGCTACTTAGAGACAACGGGCCTGGGCAATGCGTTTCTGCAAGCCGCGAGTGCATGGAGGACACAAAAGGAGTCCCCTCTCCCCTTGAGGGAGAGGGGCAGGGGTGAGGGGTTTCCGCGCGGAAGCGCGGCAAAAAACAACGCTGACGCCGCAGCGAGCAACACCAGATATACATTTCATCCTCCGCCACTGGGTCCGCTCCAAGCAGACGATTCACTGGCGCGCTCCCGCGCGGCAGACCCCTCACCCCCCGCCCCCTCTCCCTCAAGGGGAGAGGGGAGTTTTAATGTTCACTTCAAAGACCGTGACGTTGCCTATCCCGTCGCCGCGGGAACTTTCTGCCGAGCTGCCGGTATCAACCGAAGCGACGCCCTCCTCGCCTACCTCCAGGGCTTTGCCTCCACCCTCATCTCCGTCGCCGTGCGCCTGATTCCGCTCGGTCAAACGCTAGGCCTCACGGTACTGCGCGATCTCATGCCGGTCATTGCCGCCACCGCCGCCCGCGCCGCAGCGGCCACGCTCGACGATCTCGGCAGTGCCACCATCGGCGCCGACATCGCCGCCATGAAACACGAAACACAGTATTCGCGCGTGTTCCGCACATGACCAGTACGACCCACGGCCCACTGCGCGTCGGCATCGGGGGCCCGGTCGGCTCGGGCAAGACCACGCTGACGGAGATGCTGTGCAAGGCGATGCGCGAGCGCTATTCGCTGGCCGCCATCACCAACGACATCTACACGCAGGAGGATGCCCTGATCCTGAACCGCGTACAGGCCCTGCCGGAGGAACGCATCATGGGCGTGGAGACCGGCGGCTGCCCGCACACTGCCATCCGCGAGGACGCCTCGATCAATCTTCAGGCCATCGCCGAGATGAACCGGCGCATTCCCGGCCTCGATCTGATTTTCATCGAATCCGGCGGCGACAATCTGGCCGCGACCTTCTCGCCCGATCTGGCCGATCTCACCATCTATGTCATCAGCGTCTGCCAGGGCGAGAAGATCCCGCGCAAGGGCGGGCCTGGCATCACCCGCTCGGACCTGCTGGTGATCAACAAGACCGACCTGGCGCCCCATGTGCAGGCGCGGCTCGACGTGATGGAAGACGACACCAGGCGGATGCGCGCCGGCCGGCCCTATGTCTTCACCGACCTGCTGCGCCGCAAAGGTGTGGCAGAGATCGTCAGCTTCATCGAACAGGCCGGCGGACTGGAAGGCGCGGCGCGCAGCGCCTAGAAACCCGGCGGCGCCTTTTCCCATTGCATAGCCTGCCTTGCCCTGCTCATAGCCGAGATTGAACAGCTCCTGCATGTAGTGCTGATCGAACGGCTCGGGCAGCGGCACATCGAAGGTCGCGGGTATGAAGGCCAGATTGAAATCCACCTTGTCCCGCTGGGCGACGGCATAGATGCGATAGAGATCGCCGTTGCCCTGATTCTGGATCAGGGACGACACCGCCCGCCCGGCGATGGTCAAGGTCTGGCGCTCCGTATCCGCCCAGTCGGGATCGAGGCGTCCGTTGCGGATGATGTACATGTGCCGTTCCCGTTCGACGCCGGCCGCTTCGGAAATCTCGGCGACGTGTAGCCGGGCCGGATAGACGAAAAGCTGGGCAGTTGGCGCCGCCATCGACATGCATCTCCTGATACTTCGTGCCATTGGCTTCGACATCGAACATCATCGGCGGGAAAGCGCCGGGGATGGCCGCCGAAGCGATGAGAATTTTCCGGACCAGCTCCAGAGCCTCGGGAGTGCCATACTCCGCGATCTTGCCGATATCCCAAACCACGCCCCGCCGTGCATCCAGGTTCGTCGTGCCGACAAGCAGGTTGCGGCCCTTCCTATGCTCTGCCGCGATGGCCGCCAACAGATCCGCGTCCACATATTTCGCCACCAGATTCTGCAGCGGCGCATTGTCCGCCATCGCATCGTTCCAGATCGCAGCAAAGATACCGCGTTCCTCCAGCACGTCCTTGGCGGTGATTGTCGTGTAGACGTCCTTGAGCTGCTGGTCGTAGGCCGGACCGAGGAAGGCGAAGGGCGCGGTGAGCGCGCCTGTGCTTATTCCCGTGACCAGCTTGAACTCCGGCCGCGTGCCGGCTTCGGTCCAGCCGCACAGCAGGCCGGCGCCATAGGCGCCATTCTCGCCACCGCCGGAGATGGCGAGGAAGTTGGCCGGCGGCATCGGTCCCTTGTTGCCGGCGGCTTGCCACTGCTCGAGTTCGGTGCGGAACGAGTTGATTGCTTCCTCGGCCAGCCGCTCCATATCGCCCGGCCTGCCAATAGCGGATTCCGGGCATGCCGGGGATCTCGGCCGATGCCTCGATATCCTTGGGCACGGCATTGAGGCGCTCCGGCAGGGAACAGGCCTGCAGCAGCAGCAGCGCCAAGGCACCGGCCATCGCCGCAGCGGCGCGCAGCCAGTTCCTGTTCGGAACGAAGTCTGAACCGAGAGCGACGCCGATCATGCCTGCACCCCTGCCATCCAAAATGAACGGGTCTTCCGGGGATTTCCCGTAGACCCGAATTAGCTTTCTTGGCCCGCGGCGATGTTCCCTTGTTCGCGGCCAAGGGGCAAGCCGCTTATGGTAGCGCGCTAGCGGGCGGGCGGCGACCGCCACGCAATTGGCAGATAGACCAGCCACATCATCGCCAGTGCGGCAATTAGTCCGTGGGGCGTCCAGATGTCCATCGCCGTGCCGGAGATCAGCGGTCCCGCCATCGCCGCGCCGCCATAGAGGATGGCGCGCACTGAATTGGCGCCCGCCACATGCTCGGCCGCGAAATCGTCGCCGATCAGCGCCAGGCTCAGCGCCCAGACGCTGCCGACCGACGCGCCAAGCAGGAACAGGATCGGCCATTGCAGCACTGTCGTCGCGGCAAAACCGAAAGCCAGCGTCAGGCCGAGGCCCGAGATGTTGGCGATCAGCAAAACCCGCCGCCGGTCCATGTGATCGGCGATCCAGCCGATCGGCAGTTGGACCAGAGTCAGGCCCAGCAGGAGGACGGTCACCAGCAGCACGGCCTGGGACACATCCATGCCCAGCCGAAGGCCATAGATCGCCACCAGGGAATCGTGGCTGGACTCCACCAGGCCCAGCACCACCAGCGCGATCAGCGGCGCCGGCGAGCGGCGCAGCAGGGCGAGGAAGTTCGGCGGCTTCAGCGACTGCGCCGGCACCGGCACGCTGCCGGCGAACAGCAGCGGCAATCCCGCCGCGAAGGCCGCCGCCGCACCCACCAGGAACGGTCCCCAGCCGGCGATGCCCAGCAGGCCGATGATGATGGGGCCGAGCGCGAAAGCGCCGCCCCAGACCAGCCCGAGGATGCCGACCACCCGGCCGAGATAGCGGGGCGGCGCGATCAGCAGGATCCAGCTCTCGCCGGCGATGAACAGAAAGGAGGAGCTGGCCCCCAGCACGAACCGCAAGACGAGCCAAGAGCTGTAGTTGTCGAATGTCGGCAGCGCCAGCATCATGGCCATGGTCATGACGGTGGCGCCCAGGCAACTCCGCTTGAATCCGGTACGCGCGATGATCCGCGGCGCCACCAGGCCGATCAGCGCGATACCCAACGATTGGGCCGCAGCATTGAAGCCGATCGCCGAGCCGTCATAGCCTTGATGCTCCAGCCGCAGCGCCAGCAGCGCCCAGGCCAAGCCGGTGGACATGCCCATGATCGAGGTGCAGGCGATCGCCGCGGCGAGGCTGAACAGCCGCGCCGATGTCAGTTCCCGTTCCGCGTCCGCAAGATCGACCACGGCGCTTGGTAGCAGAGCGCGACCGTGGGCGCAAAATGGGTCGGCGCTATCGCACCAGGCTAGGGATTGGCGGGAACGCCGACGACCTCTTTGATCGACGCGGCAATCTTCAGGAGGCGCGACCGCGGATCGTCATCGCCGGCAGCTTGATCCGGATCGACGCCGCCGATTGTGTTGAATGTCGAGGATTTTTCACCGACACGCAGAATGATGGTCTGCGGATTCACCGGCGGCGGCTCGCCCATCTCGGCGGGAAGATTATCCGCGTCGGCCGCGGCCAGAGTTTCCGCGATCTTCGATAGCTGGGCGGCGTCCAGCGTGCCTTCCTGATGCGGGAGTCAGTTGCTCGTTGACTTTGCCGGCGATCGTATAGCGGCCGTCCGGTTCCACGGTCCAGACAGTCCCGGTTGTTCCGGCAAAACCCGTCTGAAGTTCTTGCAGTTCGACTTTTTCCGTCAATGGCTGCAAGGGCCCCGCCCCCATCGCGGCGGCGCTGCCGACGCAGGCGAATATCAGCATGGCCAACAACCTGGGCACGGCCCTCCTCGCTGCAGCGACGGCCATGGGCGTCCTCCTCTGCTCCGGATTGTTGTGCCTCATCGGACGTCCATGATAGGCGGAATTGCGGCAATGATAAGGTGGGGATGGAGGCCGAAGCCCCCATCCCCGTCATTGGTGACGCTACTGTCCGTTGTCGATGGTGATCGGCTCGCCAATGTCATCGACCGACTGCGTTTCGGACGTTTCCGGTCCGGCCGCAGGTATGATCAGCGACAGATCGTCCGTTGTCACCTCGGCGCTGCTCGCGATGGCCATCATGGCCGGGGCCTTGAAGGTCTCGACCTGCAAGCTGCCGGAGCTCAGGGTGATCGTGCCGCTGTTGATCCAGATCTTCCAATAGATGGTGTGGTCGCCCGCCGGCAGCTTCACCGCATACTTGCTGCCGAAATTGCCCCACTGGCTGGCATTGCTCAGGCTGACATTGCGGTAGGAGCCGGTCCAGATGGTGCTCTGCGTCGCCTGATTGTAGAAGCCGGTGCGGAACGAGAGCGGGGCTGTGCTCTGCGCGCTGGAGTTGGCCGAGATATGCACGATGCTTTCCTCGTCCAGATGCAGATTGACTTGCACGATATTCTCATTCGCCGAAACGGTCTTGTGATCGGTGAACGGGAATTGCGCCGAGACACCGACACCACCGGCAATCGCGGGCGCCGGATCGGCCGGGCGCGGGATATGCCGCGAGTCGGCCGCCGCGGCGAGCTCCCGGAAGTGCGGCGTACCGTTGGCGAGGTTGCCGTCGATATCGTCGGCCAGGAAGCTGAGATGCACGGCATCGGGAATATTCGTCGGATTTGCCGCTGCCGCCGCCAGGACCAATCGGCTGGCGATGTCGTAGGCGCCGTTTTCGCCATAGGTCTTGGCGAGCTGCTGAATCAGCTCCCAGGAGAAACCGGCGTAGCGGCGGCCGACGGCGTGCACATTCTCGCCAGGCGCCGGCGGCCAGAGGATGACATCAGTCGCCGGCCGCAGGCAGGTGCCGTCGCCGAAGAAATCGCGGCCTAGGCACGATTGCCGCGTGCCCAGGAGGGCCAAGGCATCGCCGAAGCCTTCGCTGTAGCCGCCGTCAAGGATGCCGCCCTTCCGGGAATCGACGCCGTGGCCGTACTCGTGGAAGACAACGTCCGAGTAGGCGGTGTTGGGACAAGCGCCGCCGGCCTGGAAGAAATTGATCGAATTCCCGTTCCAGAATGCGTTGCAGGAATCCGCGATGTTCACGCGCGTGATCAGGTTGGGCAGGTCTGTCGGCGCCAGGATGCTGCCCGCGAGTTCATGGGCCTTTTCCGTCCAGTAGAACGCCGAAACCTGGGCGCGCTCGTTATCGTTGGCCGAGCCGAAGTTGAGGTCGACCGAATTTGCGGGCGTGCCATTCTTCGCGCGCGACATGTTCGCGCCCGCCTGGTTCTGCAGATCGACATTGGCGCCATCGAGATCGGCAGAGATATTGGCCGCGCCGGCGCCGTCATCGAAGCCGTAGCGTCCGTCGGGGCCGGTGGCCGTGGGACCGCTGATGGAGCGCAGCACCTGCAATCCCGGCAAGGGCCGGTTGGCGGTCCCATCGAACGGAGTCGTGGACCAGAGCTGGCCGGTGATGACGCCCTGATGAGTGCTGTAGATTTCGCTTTCCCAGTTGAGCACCTTCGGTTCACCGAGCGCGGCGACCCAATAGCGCCGGGCCTTCGGCTCTGTCAGGGAGTCGGAGGCGACGCTGAAGGTCCAGGCAAGATGCCCTTGCTTCGCCTCGTCGACCCAGATCTCCAGGGTCGGTGTCGACATCTGGGGTTCCGCCGTTCCCAGATAGTCCTTCGCGTCCGCGGCGGCCACGGGGATGGCCTGCTCGGCTGTGACGGACGGATCGGTGCCGTCAATACTCTCCGGCAGTCCCCGTTCCCGCTTGACCAGCAGCGTTCCGCTGCCGCTGACCATCGCCATGTAGTCGCTGCCCTTCGACAGCGGTATGCCGTTATATTGCAGCGGATAGACAGTGATGAACTTGTCGGAAGCGCCCGCCATGTGCGCGGCGCCGCCCGGTGCGGACTCGGCGCTGGTCTTTTCTTCCGTGATATGCGCGGTTGCCGCCGGCCCCAATGTATAGCCAGCCGGCAGATCCGCCTGAATTTCGGAAGCGGCCGCGAAGCCGGCAGTTGCGCTTCTGGATCCCATCGGCGTTGCGGCGAGGCCGAGATCTTTGTTCACGACAACATAAGACGATTGCAGGCGAGTTCCCGACGGATAGTTCACATTCTCGTCCGTGGCGCCGGCCATCGGGCTGCTTGGGGAGTCTTGCGCCAGCAGCGGGCTTGCACTGCAGGCCAGCAGGGCCGCGGTGCTCAAGCCATAAATAAATTGAAGCCTTCTGTTCATCTGGGTCTCCGTGTAGATCAGGCAAAAGACCGGCTGCGGCGCCGAAGAGGGGATCTTCGGGCGCGGTCTGGGTTCACCAATTTTGCAGCTTGTATGTTGCCTACGCCGATTGCATTCGGCGGGCTGTGACCATAATCACAACCTTACAAGTGCCACTTTTTTACCCGGAATTGTTTAACGATTGCGCGGATGGTTCTTCGCCAGCCGTTCGTTGCCGCGGCGGTAGTTGCCGGTGATGCGGGCCATGATCTGTTGCTGTTCGTCAACATCGGCGCCGTTCATGTCCACGAGGAACTCCGCCGCCGCCTCGCCGCGCAGGGTCGTCGCCAGCTTGCCGCGATGATGCAAGAACACCTCGCCGTTCTTTGTCGCGCGGAATGTGAAACCGAGATCGCCGCTCATGGCGCAGCCCTTACCGTCTCTTCGGCGATCAGCAATTGGATCTCCGCCGCCACCATTTCCTGCAGCTGCCAGAGATTGCGGTCGCGAATGCCGAATTCTTCGAGCTTGCTAACGGTATGGTACAGATACTCCGCGCCGGAGCCTATATGGCCGCAGGCGCGGGCGAGGATGCGCGCGACATCGGGCAGCGGCAGTTTGACGAAATAATCCAGTTCCCCCGTATCGACCCAGAACGTCAGGGCCCGGTGTTTCTCGCCGCCGATGTCGGCACTAAGCCAGCGAACGGCAGATACGCTGCCCGCGTCGTTGACCTCGCGCCGCAGCAAACGGCCGAGTTGGGCGGCGTGATCATCGTCCGTCAATCGGTATGCGATGCCCTCGCAGCGGCCGCCGCGCTGCAGCGCCATCATAAGACCCGGCTGCTGCGGCGAGCCGCGCCAACGGGTCATTTCCATGCAGAAGGAGCGATGCCAGCCATGCACTGTGGCGCGACGATGCTCCACCGACTCGAACACCGGCTTCCAGATCAGTGAGCCATAGGCAAAGAGCCAGAGCGGGCCGGTCTCCCGGCGTTCCCGCAGCAGCGTCACCGCCGCTGCGTCGTACTCCTCTTCGGTGAACTCGGGATAGCCTTCTTCCGGCCCGGGATCAGGCTCCTGCCGGTGGCAGCGCGCCACCAGCTCCGCCGTCAGGGCCATGGGGGACTTCGTCAGTGGCAACGCAGTGGCTCCATGCTCTCGCCGCGAATGCGCCAGTATAGGGAACCAATTTCCGCCGGACTAGCTTGGGCCCGAACATGGCCGGCATGCCAGGATCGCAGAGGTGATTGCCGGAATGGGCCTGCACCTCCTACCATCGCCGCCGCAAGATATGGCCAGGCGACAGGCTCGGCCGCTATGTCGGTGAGTTATCTCGGCGGGAGATAGGGCATGACTGCATGGTTGATCGGCGCGATCGTCTTCGCCTGCGCCTTCGGCGGCGCGCTGCTGGGCATGCGTCTGCGGGGCGTCCTGCCGCAGACCGATCTCGGCGAGGACTCGAAGGATGCGGTGAAGCTGGGCATGGGGCTGGTGGCCACCATGGCCGCCCTGGTGCTCGGCCTGCTGGTCGCCACCGCCAAGGGTTCCTACGACGAACAGAAGAGTGGCCTCAACGAGATCGCGGCCAATCTCATCCTGATCGACAGCGCGCTGGCGCTCTACGGGCCGGAGGCGCTGCCGACCCGCCACCGCCTGCGCGGCATCGTTGCCGATGGCCTGAAGAAAATCTGGCCGGTAGACGGCGCCACCGATTCCCGGCTGGCGCCTGATTCAACAGCGGAGGGCGAAGACTTCCACAGCCTCATCCTCGGGTTGCAACCGGCCAACGAAAAACAGAAAGAGCTTCTGACCATGGCCCGCCAGCTCAGCATCGAGGTGGGTAAGGACCGCTGGCTGATGGTGGCCCAGTCTGAAGGCGCCACCATACCCATGACCTTCATCGTCATCCTGGTCTTCTGGCTCGTCGTGCTGTTCGTCAGCTTCGGCTTGTATTCGCCGCGCAACCTGACCGTGATCGGCACGATGTTCTTCAGCGCGCTGTCGGTATCCGGCGCGATGTTCCTGATTATCGAGCTGGCCCACCCCTTCGAAGGGCTGGTGCAAATCTCCGACCTGCCCTTGCGCACCGCGCTGTCCCACTTGGCGCAGTAACATCGACAGATTTTCAAGTCGAAGGTTGCTAATTAAATGTCCCCTCTCCCCTTGAGGGAGAGGGCAAGCAACATACGCATAGCGGATGTTGCGCGGGTGAGGGGTCATGCGCGCGGAAGCGCGCCAATGAGTCTGATGATCCGAGCATCGTCGGCAGTAGGACTCGCTGCGCGCCGATGCGCGAAACCCCTCTCCCCTACCCCTCTCCCTCAAGGGGAGAGGGTTTTCATTCTAGAGTGTCGCCGGATCGCCCAATCTATCGACATGCATCATTTGCTCAGCGGCACCCAGATCTCCAGCCCGCCGCTGCCGGTGCGCGGATTGAATTTCTCGTCATAGCGCTCGAAAGACGGCGCGTCGGCAGGCTCATTGCCTGATTCCGGCAGCCATTGGCTCCAGATCGTGTAGTGGGTGCGCCGCACTTCCGAGATATGCCGGTTATGCCGGAACACCGCATAGCGTTTCGCCGGGATGCGCAGCCGCGTCAATTCCTTCGGCAAGCCGTCGAAACTCGCGACCTCGACGCCGGCCATGTAATCGAGATTGCCCTCGTCGTCGCTGTTGTAGCGCACGCCATAGGCGACGTTGCCCACTTGCCCCGGAATGTTGCCGAGGTAGGGCGTGAAGCGCTGCCATAGCTTGGGAATCTCCATGCAGGTCTCATAGTTGTAGCGTTCCGCCAGGCCGGCAATGAGCAGCAGCTTGCCTTTCTCGAAACGCGGCGGTTCCAGCTTCACGATCAATGAATCGTCCATCTTGAAGGTCTCCACGAGCGGGATGTTGTCGAGAGAGCGCTGCGCGCGCACAGCCTCGGGCGTGAGGCCGAACTGATCGCGGAACGCCCGGCTGAAGGCTTCGTGGGACCCGTAGCCCGTCTCCAGCGCCAGCGACAGGATATCGCCGGCGCCGTTCGCCAGCGACTTCGCCGCCTCCGTCAGGCGCCGGCCCCGGACATAGCGCATGACCGAGCGGTCTGTCGCCGCGCCGAACGCCCGCGAAAGCGCAAAGCGGGACAGGCCGCTGACATCGGCGATATCGTCGAGCGTGATGGCGCCGGCGAAGTGGCTCTCGATGTACCAGATGGCCTTGGCGACGGGCTCCATGGGGTCCTCACGTTACCGTGGCGAACCCTGCCCCGCGCCTCCGGTTCCGCGCTTGATCGTTCTTGCGCCCCTTACGCGGCACCGGCCACCAGCCCGTCCGCCGGCTTCCGGTCACGGATCGCGAGCACCATCAGACCGGCGAATATGGCCAGCGCGAATGACGACCACCAGATCCAGGCATACTGCGCATAGAGATCGAAGAGATAGCCGCCGAGATAGGCGCCCAGCGCGCCGCCGATCTGGTGGCCCGCGGAAATCAATCCGAAGGCGAGGCCCATGACCCGCAATCCGATGTGGCTGGCGACGAGGCTGGCCGTCACCGGCACCGTCGAGTAATCGACCAGCCCGAATATCACGCTGAACAGCAGCAGCGTTTCATAATCGGCGCCGACATTGACCAGCAGGATGAAGGTCAGGCCGCGGATGGCATAGATGGCCGCCAGGAGCAGCGGCCGATTCATCCGGTCGGTCAGCCATCCGGCGAGGATCATGCCGACGAGATTGATCGCCGAGAGCAGGCCATAGGCCGTCGCCGACGGCAGCGGTCCGAAGCCGCAGAGCGATGCATAGGGCAGGAAATGAGTCTCGATGACGCCGCTGGTCGTGTAGCCGCAGATGAAGTAGCTCCAGAACAGCAGATGAAATGTCGGATTTTTCAGGATGAACAGGAGGTCCGCGCCGAAACCTGCACTCGATCTTCCGGCTTCGGCGGTTCGCTCCTTCGGCTCGATGTGCCGCGGCAATAGCCAGTATACCGCCGCCGCGAGACCCGCGCAGGCGACCGACAGCGCCAGGTAGGACCAGCGCCAGTCGAGCACCGTCAGCATGACGGCGATCAGCGGCACGATCACGAACTGGCCCGCCGTCGAGCCCGAGGTCGCGATGCCGATGCCAAGGCCCTGGTTGCGCGTGAGCTGCTGCTCGACCGCGGTGGACACCACATGGGTGGCGACCAGGCCGAAGCCGAGCGCCGACAGCCCGCAGAACGCGATGACGAACCACAGCTTGCTGTCGTTGATGGGCATGAGCGCGCAGCCGGCCGCCAGCGCCAGGAGGCCAATGACCAGGGCATTGCGCGATCCCTGCCGGTCTACGAGTCGCCCCGCCAGCGGCGCGAGCACCGCCATGACGATCAGGGCAACGGCGACGCCGCCGGAAATGAAACTCCGTGACCAGCCGAGTTCGCCTTCCCAGATCGGCATCATCAGGCCAACGGCCGCGCGCGCGGAGAAAGCGAGCGCCAGGGCCACGAAGCCCAGGAGGATCACCAGCACTGGCTGCAGAGCTTTTTGCGCTTCGGCGCTCGACATCGAACGGATAGACTCCCCCTTGACCCGCGCGGACGATCCCGCGCCGGTGCCAGGTTCAATAATCAGCCCGCTACTCAGCCGATCTGCAACCTTGGCGACTTGGAAAGGATGAGCCGCGCCATCCGGAAATTTGCGTGTTACGCAAATATTGTGTATTATACGTATATGTGCTGGGACTGGGAAAGGCTCAATTGCTACTCGCCACAGGAAGACAGGGTTGATTTTGCAAAAATCAAAGGTTTGGAAAATTCCTTCGATGTCCCAATGCTTTATGGACCACACGCTCGCAAAACAACCTTCAAGCCAACCAGACTATGGGCAGTACAGACCGCTTCGCGTTCTTCACTCGCTACGCTCCCCTCCTCCGCGAAGTCACTACAATCCCTGTGCGATTGCGCTGAGGGGGAGTGGCCGGCTACGCCCTTCAATTTCATGCATTTTTGGCCAGATCGACATCACCTTTTATTGCAACCCCCGCACCGTGGACTTGCCTCCCCCCACCCTCCTATAACCCCCTGGCCATGAGCGGACTTCCCTTCATCAAGATGCACGGCCTGGGCAACGACTTCGTCGTGCTGGACGCGCGCAAGCGGCCGATCGCGCTGACTGACGCGGCCACCAAGGCCATCGCCGACCGCCGGACCGGTGTCGGCTGTGACCAGCTCATCGTGCTGGAGCCGCCGGTGCTGGCCGGCGCGGACGCGGTCATGCGCATCCGCAATGCCGATGGCGGCGAGGTGGAGGCTTGCGGCAATGCCGCGCGCTGCATCGCCCATCTGCTGATGGACGCCAAGAAGGACGGGCCCGTGGTGCTGGACACCACCGGCGGGCGCATCGCCGCCACGGCAGCCGGCAACGGCCGCGTCACCGTCGATATGGGCCCGGCCAATGACGGCTGGCGCGAGATCCCGCTGGCGCGGGAGATGGACACGCTGCATCTGGACTATGCGCAAGGTCCGCTGAAGGACCCGGCAGCGGTCAATGTCGGCAACCCCCACGTGGTCTTCTTCGTGGAGGACGCCGAGGCCATCGACCTGGAGCGGCTGGGCGCACTCATCGAACATGACCCCCTGTTCCCCGAACGAATCAATGTGGAGGTCGTGCAGGTGAAATCGCCCGACATGCTGCGCATGCGCGTGTGGGAGCGCGGCGTCGGCATCACCCGCGCCTGCGGCACCGGCGCCTGCGCCAGCCTGGTGGCGGCGTCGCGCCGCGGCCTGACCGGCCGCCGCGCCCATGTCTTCCTCGACGGCGGCGCCCTGGAGATCGAGTGGCTGGAGAACAACCACGTGCTGATGACCGGCCCGGTCGCGCAGAGCTTCACCGGCACGCTGGACGAATCGCTTTTCAAGCAATGACCGCGCCGCAGGTCATCACCTTCGGCTGCCGGCTCAACGCCTGGGAATCCGAGGTGATGCGCGGCCACGCGTCGGCGGCGGGCCTCGGCAACGCCATCATCGTCAACACCTGCGCCGTCACCGCCGAAGCGGAGCGCCAGGCGCGGCAGGCGATCCGCCGGGCGCGGCGGCAGAATCCGTCGGCACGCATCATCGTCACCGGCTGCGGCGCCCAGATTGATTCCAGCAGCTACGCCGCGATGCCGGAAGTCGATCACGTCATCGGCAACGAAGAGAAGCTGAAAGCTGAAAGCTATGGCCGCTTCGTCGACGACAGCGCGCCGCGGGTGCAGGTCAACGACATCATGCAGGCGCGTGAGACGGCCCATCATCTGCTCGCCGGCTTCGCCGAGCGCTGCCGCGCCTTCGTCCAGGTGCAGCAGGGTTGCGACCATCGCTGCACCTTCTGCATCATCCCCTTCGGCCGCGGCCCGAATCGCAGCGTGCCCATCGGCGATGTCGTGCGCCAGGTTCGCGCGCTGACCGATGGCGGCATCGCCGAGATCGTGCTGACGGGTGTGGACATCACCGCCTATGGCGCCGATCTGCCCGGCCGCCCTGCGCTGGGACAGATGATCCGCCGCCTCCTAGCGCAAGTCCCTGAATTGCGCCGCCTGCGGCTGTCGTCTCTCGACCCCGTGGAGATCGACGAGGACCTGTTGCAACTGATCGAGAGCGAGCCGCGGCTGATGCCCCATCTCCATCTCAGTCTGCAGGCCGGCGACGACATGATCCTGAAGCGCATGAAGCGCCGCCACAGCCGCGCCGATGCGCTGCGCGTCTGCGCCGACATTCGCCGCCGTCGCCCCGACGCCGTGTTCGGCGCCGACCTGATCGCGGGATTCCCGACGGAGACCGACGCGATGGCGGAGAACAGCCTGCGCCTCGATCGAGGATTGCGATCTCACCTTCCTCCACGTCTTCCCCTATTCCGCCCGCACGGGCACGCCGGCCGCGCGCATGCCGCAACTGCCGACGGCTGAGCGCAAAGCCCGCGCGGCAAGGCTGCGTGCGGCCGGCGAAGCGGCGAAGGCGCGGTTCTTCGCGTCTCAGCGCGGCGAGCAGGCCGACGTCCTCGTCGAACGCGTCGAAGGCACCAGCGCCTTCGGCCACAGCCAGCATTTCGCGCCGGTACGCATCGCCGATGTGCCCTCAACCATCGCATCGGGTGCGATCGCCGAATGCATGATCGACGGCGCCAACGACAACGAACTCACCGGGCGAATGACTGCCGCTTCCACTCCAATCTTCTTCCCCCGCGAAAGCGGGGGCCTAGGAGAAGCAGAGCGCTCTGCAGCCCTGGGTTCCCGCTTTCGCGGGGAAAGAAGTCTTGGGACTTCGCACTCAACCATGACCGACCACGCCACCACCACCGAAGCGCCGAAGCGCGGTTGGTTTCAGCGGCTGCGCGAGGGGCTGAGCCGCTCCTCCTCGAAGCTCGCCACGGGCATCGGCGATATCTTCACCAAGCGGAAGCTCGACGACGCGGCGCTGCACGAACTCGAAGAACTGCTGATCTCGGCCGACCTCGGTCCGGTCACCGCGGCACGCCTCACCGCCAATCTCGCCAAGACGCGCTTCAACCAGGAGATCTCCGCCGAGGAAATCCGCGGCGCGCTGGCAAAAGACATCGCGGAGATTCTCGCGCCCGTGGCAAAGCCGCTCGCCATCGACCCGCAGCACAAGCCCCATGTCATCCTGGTTGTCGGCGTCAATGGCAGCGGCAAGACCACCACCATCGGCAAGCTCGCCGCACGTCTGCGCGAGGAAGGTCATCGCGTGATGATGGCCGCCGGCGATACATTCCGCGCCGCCGCCATCGACCAGCTCAAGATCTGGGGCGCGCGCACCGGCGCCACCGTGATCACCCGCGCGCCCGGCAGCGACCCGGCCGGTCTCGCCTTCGACGCCCTGGCCCAGGCCAAGGCCGAAGCCTACGACGTGCTGCTGATCGACACCGCGGGACGCCTGCACAACAAGGCCAACCTGATGGCCGAGTTGCAGAAGGTGTTGCGCGTGTTGCGCAAGCAGGACCCGGCGACGCCCCATGACTGCCTGCTGGTGCTGGACGCCACCACCGGCCAGAACGCCCATGCCCAGGTGGACACCTTCCGCCAGATGACCGACGTCACCGGCCTGGTGGTGACCAAGCTGGACGGCACCGCCCGGGGCGGCGTACTGGTGGCGCTGGCGGAACGGTTCAAGCTGCCGGTCCATGCCATCGGCGTCGGCGAGACCGCCGACGACCTCCGGCCTTTCGAAGCCGAGGCCTTTGCCCGCTCCCTGATGGGGCTGAACGGGCCGGCCGCGGAGCCTAAATCGGGCGGTGGACCGGGAAATAGATAAAGCGTCCCCTGTTTTTCGCTGGACAGCAGGGGCAGGTTATCTGTATGTGCCAATGAGTTATCGGCGGGATTTCATGCCAACTGGGGGTAGCATCAAGCGGACCGGCGTGACGGCCGGCGCCAACCAAGGCTCCGGCGGATCGCTGTTCAAGGCGCTGCGCCGCATCGCTCTCGGCGGCGAGGAGCCCCCGACCGTGGGCCTCAATGGCGGTCCGCCGAAATCCGCCATCAAGACCCTGCCCAGCACCCAGGCCGCCAAGGCCACAGCCCATGCCGGTCCGGACAATGCCGACCGGCACAACTTCGCTTTCATGGAACGCTACCTCCACACCGGCGACGCGGTGCTGGATATCGGCGCCAATGCCGGCGCTTACGCCATCGCCGCCGCCAAGGTGGTCGGCTTGGCCGGGCGCGTCGATGCCGTCGAGCCAAGCCCCACCATGCGCGCCAAGCTACTCGAGGCGGTGACCGCCGCCGGCGTCAAGGCGAGCGTGGTCATCAATCCGGTCATGGTCGGCGCCAAGGACGGCCTTGGCCGCTATGCCGACGGCACCACCAAATCCGGCCGCCGCCGCTCGCCCGCCGCGGGCGAGTTGGCCACCCGCGTCGTGGGCATCGAGAGCGTGCGGCTGGACGCGCTGCTGTCGAAGCGGCCCTATGCCCTGCTCTGCATGGATATCGCCGGCTGCGAACTGACTGCGCTGCAGGGCGCGCGCGAGCATCTAACCAAATGCCATCCGGCTGTGATCCTGCTGGCCATGGACGACGCGCTGAAGGATTTCGGCAGTTCGCCCGCGGCGCTGATCGACTGGCTGGACGAGCTGGGCTACGAGATCGCCTTCTACGACGCCGACCGCAACGTCATCGAGTATCCCGACATTCCCTGGCAGCGGCGGCGCAAGCTGCTGGCAATCGCCCGGCGCGAGCGCAACACCGTGCTGCGGCGGCTGGCCGATCATCCCGCTGCTCCGGGAAAGGCCGCCCCACCGGGCCGGGCGATCTGAACCGCCGTCCATCCCTCCATCCCAATTCTCCGGTCTGATCCGTGACTCTCACCGTCACCTTGCTGGTGCTGTCCGCCGCCGTGATGCACGCGACCTGGAACGCGTTCGTCAAAGCCGGCAACGACAAGGCCGTCATGCAATGCCTGGTGATCTTCTTCGGCGGCATTCCCGGGCTGATCATCCTGCCTTTCGTGCCGCTGCCTGATCCCGCCTGCTGGCCATACCTGGTCGGCTCCGTGCTCGCCCATTCCGTCTACTATTTCACCCTGGTCGAGGCCTATCGGTTTGGCGCGCTGTCCCAGACCTATCCGATCGCCCGCGGGTCGGCGCCGCTGCTGATCGCCATCGCCGGCATGATGGTCGCGAACGAACACCTCAATGGCGGCGAATGGCTCGGGCTGATCATCGCCTGCGCCGGGCTGATCAGCCTGGCCGGCATCCCCAAGGCCGGCGAGGGCCGCTCGATCCTGTTCGCCTTCGCCACCTCGCTCGGCATCGCCTGCTATTCTGTGCTCGATGGCCTGGGCGTGCGCTCCACCGCCAACGGCCTGAGCTATATCACCTGGCTGCTGGCGCTGGAGATGATCCCGGTCGGGCTCGCCTTCCTCTGGCTCCGGCGCGGGCGGGCGATGGCGTCGCTCAAGCAGAACTTCAAGCGCGGGCTGTTCGGCGGCATCATCGCCGGCATCGGTTATGGCATTGTCATCTGGGCGATGGATTTCGCACCCATGGCGCACGTCTCGGCCATGCGCGAGACCAGCGTCATCCTCGCCGCGCTGATCGGCACGCTGGTGTTGCATGAGCCTTTCGGCCCGCGCCGCATTGCGGCGGCGGCCCTGGTGGCGGCCGGCAACGCGCTATTGCACCTGGCGGGCTGAGATTGATCGGACGGTCAGTAGTCGCCGAACTCGCCGGGCGGGTTGCTCCTTGTGTGGAAGCTGCCGCTGTCCAAGGCCTCGCGATAGTGCGTGAGCGCCCAGCGTACCGACGGGAAAGCGATGTCCGGCCAGGGGATCTCCTCCCAGCGGAACAAGCCGACCTCCGCGCTCTCCGGGCCTGCCGAAACATCGTCGGACAGCAGCCGGGCGCGGTAGATCACCTGCACCTGGCTGAGCCTGGGGATGGAATAGACCGCGAGCACGCCGTCGATCTCGATCCGCGCCCGCGCCTCCTCCCAGGCCTCGCGCAGCGCGCCGTCGCCGGTTGCCTCGTTCAGCTCCAGATAGCCCGCCGGCAGCGTCCAGAATCCCAGCCGCGGATTGATGGCGCGGCGGCAGAGCAGGATGCGGTCCTCCCATTTGCAGACCGAGCCCACCACGACCTTCGGATTCTCATAGGCGATGAATCCGCAGAAATCGCACACCATCCGGTGGTGGGTATCGCCCTCCGGCACCCTGTGGGAGAAGCCGTCGAACGGCTTGGTTCGGGTTTCGGCCATGAGCCAGTATACGGCGGGAAACGCTCGGCCGCACAAGTGGCCAATGCAGGCGCAGGGGCGCGGCTTGGACTTGCGCCGGGGCATCCACTATCTTCGCCCCAGCCATTGGAAAATGCAGACGGAGCGGCGGCATGAGCCGTTTGTTCGACCTCTTCAGGAAGCCAATCGAGCGCAAGCGCGTCGTCGAGGTCGGCTGGATGATCGACGCCGAGAAGGCCGGCTTCATCTATGACGCGCCGCGGATTTACCAGCGCAACGCGCCCAAGTCCGTCTCCACCAAGGGCGTCGGCCTCTGCCCTGCCGTGCTCGACTACGAGTCGCGCATCGTCGAGATCCTATGCCCCTTCGACGTCCATCTGCGCCTGGGCCGCGACGACAAGGGCAACATGCAGCTGCAATATCCGCGGCCCCATGACAGCGAGTCGAACCCGCAATACATCGCCCGGCTGATCACCACCAGCAATCCCAGCGAGTGGCGCGAACTGAGCAAGCCGGTGCTGCAGCTCCACACGCCCTACCGCTTCGTCGCCGACGAGACCGTCTATATCAACCAGCTGCCGCCCTTCTACCACTACCGGCCGACGCCGCTGCCGGGGGTGATGATCGGCGGCCGCTACCCGATCGATGTCTGGCCGCGCATCCTCATGTGGGCCTTCGAATGGCATGACACGAGCCAGGACCTGATCCTGAAACGGGGCGAGCCCTGGTTCTGCGCCCGCTTCGAAACCGAGGACCCGTCGCGCAAGATCAGCCTGGTGGAAGCCGAGATGACCCCGGAACTGCAGCAATATCTCAAGGGCATGGACACCGTTACGCAGTATGTCGCCCGCACTTTCTCCCTGTTCCCGACCGCCCGCAGCCGCCGGCCCAAGCAATTGCTGGTCAAGGCAAAACGCTGACTGTTAACGGTATTCTTAACCATCTCTCCCCCAGCCTCGCCGTAAGGGAACGTTAAGGCCGCCCATGCCATGATTTACCAAGATCGTGAAGCATTTGGCGGCACGGGCTGAAGCGAAATCGGGGCCGGGCCATCGCTCATGTCGGCGTTCGCAGGTCAGCTCTATCGTGCCGCGGGCTGTCGCCCGCCGCGGTGTACTGCGTCGAGACCGGAGACTGAGCTGAGCCATCATGTCGACCAATGAAGACATCCGCTTTCTGGTCGGGCTCGCCCGCGACAAATCGGTCGAGGGGCGCAAGCGTCTGGTTGCCGTCGTCAACGACATCTTCTTCTCCGACCACAGCACGCTCACCGATTATGAGCGGGCGCTGATCACCGATATCCTGCACCGCCTGATCGGCGACCTGATCGAGCCGGTGCGTCGGGCGCTGGCCGAACAGTTGCGCAAGGACAGCAATGGCAGCCAGCGGCTGATCGATGCCCTGCTGCAGGACGATATCGAGATGGCGGCGCCGGTGCTGCGCACCAACGAACCCTGGCTCGATGTGGAGCTGGTGGAGGTAATTCGCCACCGCGCCCTCGAGCACCAACTCATGCAATCCATGCGCCGCACCAAGGGCGACGCCGCCAGCGACTGGGGTGTGGCCGCCGGCGACAGCGACTTCATCAAGGGCCTGCTGGACGGCAACGACGATCCGGTCACCGAGGCTGCCATGGCCTATCTGGTGGAGCAGGCCAATACGGTGGATGGCTTCCAGGAGCCGATCCTGCGCCGCAGCGATCTCAGCGAGCGGCTGGTGAAGCGTATCCTGCTCTGGATCCTCGCCGCTTTGCGCCAGCATCTGCTGGAGCGATTCGATTGCGATATGACTCGGCTCGACGATGCGGTCGAGGCTGCGGCGGCCGATCTTATCGTCAGGATCGCCGACGAACGGGACTCCGCCGCCGAATCGGCGACGACCAAGCTGGCCAAGTTGCTGCGCGATGCCAACCTGCTGCCGCTGCCTTCCCTGGTGCAGCTTCTGCGGCAGGGCGAAGTCGGCCTTTTCGTCGCCGCCCTCAGCGAAATGACGGGATTGCGGCTCACATTGATTCGCCGCCTGCTGTTCGAGTCCGGCGGCGAAGGGCTGATGACGGCCTGCCGCGCGATCGGCCTCGACAAACCCAATGCCGCAGCGATATTCCTACTCACTCGCCGGGCGCGGCCCGGCGACTGGGCGGTGGATCCTCGGGAGTTGGCGCGCGCAATGTCTATTTTCGACCGGGTCGAGCCCGCGGCGGCGCAGGGTGTAGTGGCGCGCTGGCGGCGGGACCCGGATTTCCTTTGCGCCATCCGAACCGTGGAAGAGGCCCGCGCCGATGCTGCCGCGGTCTGAATTGCCGTCAGCGGACACATCCGGCCCGCGTTCTCCGGACGCCAGCCGTCCGGCGGCTACCAATCTCCCCGCCGAATATCTAAGTCAGATTTTTCAGCAGGAGCTGCTGGATCATGGCCCGGCGATGTATGTCGCCGACCTGGAAGGCCGCATCCTCTGGTCCAATGCCGGCTTCAAGCGCATGGCCGCGGCGGCGGGCGGCGGCTTCCTGCCGCTTGCCGACATCGCCGGCGAGATCGCCCTGCTCGGCAGCATGGTGTTCCGCGAAGACCTGATGCGGCTCGGCGACAGCATGCAACGGCTGCGCTCGCGCCATGTGGCGCTGAAGGAAGGCGACGGCAAGACTGCCGCCATTGCCGGCATCATCCATGCCGCGCCGGAAGATCCCAACCGCCTCGAAACCATCGCCGATCTCAGAGACCGCATTGACGACATGCTGCGGCTGGTGTCGGACTGGATCTGGGAGACCGATGCCCAGCTCAACCTGCTGCATATGTCGAACCGGGTGGTCGAGTTGCTGGGCTTCCATCCCCGTGAACTCGCGGGGCAAAATCTGCTGAACCTTGCCGAAGGTAGCGCGGATATCGCGGCGCTAGAACAGAGCTTCCACCGCCATTCGCCCTTCCGCCATCAGCGCTGCCAGCTTGTCGCGAAGAATGGCGAACTCAAGACCGTGCTGATCAGCGCGGTTCCGGTGTTCAATTTCCACAGCGGCGCCCTGACCGGCTTCCGCGGCACGGCGACCGACGTCACCGAACTGCGCCGCCGCGAGATCGGCCTGCAAGCCGCAAAGGAAGTGGCGGAGACCGCCAACCGGGCGAAGACCGAGTTCCTGGCCAGCATGAGCCATGAGCTGCGCACGCCGCTCAACGCCATCATCGGCTTCGCCGAGGTGATGCATATGGAATTGCTGGGGCCGATCGGCAACCGGCAGTATTACGGCTATGTCGGCGACATCCATGAGAGCGCGCGGCATCTGCTGAATTTGATCAACGACATCCTGGACGTGGCGAAGATCGAAGCCGGGCGTACCGAGCTGCATGAGGGAGCGCTCGACATCCGCAACATGTTCGATTCGGCGGCGCGGCTGATCCGCGAGCGCAGCCTGCGCGCCCAGGTGCAGCTGGAGATATCAGTCGATCAGGGATTGCCGAACTACAATGCCGACGAACGCAAGCTCAAGCAGGTGCTGATCAACCTGCTGTCCAACGCGGTGAAATACACACCGGCCGGCGGCCGCATCAAGATGCAGGCGCGGCGCGACGAGATCGGCGATTTGATCATGACCGTGGCCGACACCGGCATCGGCATTCCGCCGGGCGCGCTGGTGAATGTGATGGAGCCTTTCGGCCAGGTGGACAACGCCATCAACCGGAAATACAGCGGCACCGGCCTCGGCCTGCCGTTGACCCGCGGGCTGGTGGAACTCCATGGCGGCACGATGACCCTGGCCAGCGAGCAGCGTGTCGGCACCACCGTGACCATCCGCCTGCCCGGCAGCCGGTTCGTTCAGAGCGGACGGTAGTCAGTTAGATCGTTCTGCCGTGGGCGCGCAGGCCGCGCGCTACCCCTTCAGCGCCGCGACGCCCGGCAAGTCCTTGCCTTCCAGCCATTCGAGAAACGCGCCGCCAGCGGTGGAAACGTAGGTGAATTGCTCCACGACACCCGCCTGGGCCAGCGCGGCCACAGTGTCGCCACCGCCGGCGACCGAGAGCAGCCTGCCTTCCGCCGTCAGTTTCGCCGCTGCCTTGGCGATGACGACGGTGGCGGCGTCGAAGGGCGGCGTCTCGAAGGCGCCGACCGGGCCGTTCCACACCAGCGTGCGGCAATCCGCGACGCGTTCATTGATCGCCTTCACCGTCGCCGGGCCGATATCGAAAATCTTGTCCTCTTTGCCTACCTCGGTGACGGTGAGCGTCTTGGTGGGCAGGTTCGGCTTCAGGTCCGCCGCAATCACCACATCCGTCGGCAGCAGAATCTCGCAATGCTCGGCGCGCGCGGTCAGCAGGATTTGCCGCGCCGTCTCCGCCATGTCGCGCTCGGCCAGCGAGGCGCCGATCTCCAGGCCTTGCGCGGCGAGAAAGGTATTCGCCATGGCGCCGCCGATGACCAGGACATCGACTTTCTTCACGAGATTGCCGAGGAGATCCAGCTTGGTGGAGATCTTGGCGCCGCCGACGATGGCGGCGACGGGCCGCGCCGGGCTCTCCAGCGCCGTCGAGAGGTGATCCAACTCCGCTTCCATCAGCCGGCCGGCGGCGCTGGGCAGCAGGCGGGCGATGGCCTCGGTCGAGGCGTGGGCGCGATGGGCGCAAGAGAAGGCGTCGTTCACATAGAAATCGCCCAAGCGACGCCAGCTCGCGGGCGAATAGGGGATCGTTCTTCTCCTCGGCGGCGTGATAGCGGAGATTCTCGAGCAGCGCGATTTCGCCGTCTTTCAGGGCGGTGGCCGCCTTGCGCGCCGGGTCGCCGATGCAATCTTCCGCAAATGCGACCGGCTTGCCGCCGAGCGCCTTCGACAGCGGCTCCAGCACCGGCCGGAGCGACATCTCGGGCACGCGCTTGCCGTCAGGGCGGCCGAAATGGGCCAGCAGCACCACCCGCGCGCCGCGGCCCAGCAGCTCCTTCAGCGTGAGCGCCGTGCGGTCGATGCGCGTGCTGTCGGTGACGCGGCCGTTCTTCACCGGTACGTTGAGATCGGCGCGCACCAGCACCCGCTTGCCGCGCACGTCCAGTTCGTCGATGGATTTGAATCCTCTGCCCACCCCGGCCTCGCAAGCTCCGTGTCGCTCCCCGGCGGGGCGCATCATCATGAAGCCGCAGCAAAATAGCAACCGCGCCGGGGCTTGCCGGAAGCGCCGTTCTCGGCCAGCCTACGAGCCGTGCGACGGCAGCGGCGGGTGCATCTGGTGGACGGGCGGATTGTCAGCGATCAGCCGCAGCAGAATGTCGCAGCGGACCAGGCTGTCCATTGAAAGCGATGATTAGCGTTTCCAGTCTCTTTAGCAGGAGTACGCTGGACCCCTGCACCGCCGGGAGGTGGCCATGACATCGACGACAGCGGAGGTTGAGTCCGGACCGGATAACCTGACTCCGGCGGGCCGCGCGACATTGCGCGCCGCCCATCGGCTGCGCACGGGCTGGTTCACGGCACAGTATCTGCTGAGCCGACGCCTCAGCCCCCGCACGCAACTGCCGCCGGAAGTCCGCGCCGCCATGCCCTCGGCCGCCCTGCTGACCGCCGACCGCGACGGGCTGATGCAGCGGGACATCGACAATATCGCCGCCGGCTATTACCGGCCGCCCCATGATCTGCTGGCCAATCCCCTGGCGACATTGGGCCGGAGCCTGGCCTATTTCGCCGATCTGGCCAGTGTGAACCGGCGCCGCAGCGGCGAAGAAGGTCCGGAGCTGGCGGTGGCGGACGCCGCCGAGTTCCCCGAATATTACCGCCGCGCCTATCACCATCAGACTGACGGCTACCTCAGCGAGAAATCGGCGCGCCTCTATGACCACCAGGTGGAGGTGCTGTTCGGCGGAGCGGCCGACGCCATGCGACGGCAGGCGCTGGTGCCCCTGCATCACTTCATGCAAGGCCGCAACAGCGCCCATGCCAGAATGATCGATATCGCCTGCGGCACCGGCCATTTCCTGACATTCGTGAAGGACAACTATCCGCGGCTGCGCTGCACGGCGCTGGATATCAGCCCCTATTATGTGGCGGAGGCGCGCCGCAACCTGGCGCCCTGGTCCCGCTGCGAGTTTGTCGAGGCGGCCATCGAGAACTACGATCTTCCCACAGGCGCGTTCGACATCGCTACCTGCATCTACTTGTTTCATGAACTGCCGGCGGCGATGCATGGCGACGTGGCCGCGGCGATTGCGCGGCTGGTGAAATCGGGCAGCCTGTTCGTCCTCGTCAACTCCCTGCAATATGGCGACCGACCGGAGTATGACGCGCTGTTGGAGTCTTTTCCCTTCGCCTTCCACGAGCCCTACTTTGCCGACTATCTGCGGCAGGATCTGACCAAGCTGTTCGCCGATGCCGGCTTCGAGCAAGAAAACGTCGAACTGGCTTATCTGTCGCGGGTGATGACGTTCAGGCGCAAGGCCCGTTAAGCGCCGTGGATGAAGCCGCGCCACGCCAGCCCGAACGGCCGCTCTGGATGGAAATCGACCCCGCGGCGCTGGTGCACAATCTCGGCTATGTCCGTCGGTTGGCCGGCAAACGGCGGTTGATCGCCTCGGTCAAAGCCAATGCCTATGGCCATGGCGCCGTTGAGATCGCCCGCAGGCTTGAGGCGCTGGGCATCGACACCCTGTGGACCGGCAGCATCGCCGAGGCGATCGCCATACGTGACGCCGGCATCAAGGCGCGCATCCTGTTGTTCGCGGGCTATTTGCCGGCGGAGATACCGCAGTTGCTGGCGCGCGGGTTCGTGCCGACGATCTATGACCGCGAGGGCGCGCTGGCCGTAAGCCGCGCGGCGCGCACGCCGGCCCCCATATACGTTAAGGTCGATAGCGGTCTTGGCCGGCTCGGCGTGCCGTTGCCCGAAGCCGAGAGCCTGATTCGGGAAATCGCAGCGCGGCCCAACATCCAGATCGAAGGCATCTACAGCCACCTGCCCTTCGGCGATGCCGCCGGGCGCGACTGGGCGCTGGCGCATTATCGAGGTTTCGCGGCGCTTCTGGAACGCCTCGCGTCAATGGGCATCCGGCCGGCAGTGACCCAGGTCTGGGCCAGCTCCGGGCTGCTGGCGCAATTGCCCGACATCTGCAACACGGTCTGCGTCGGGCATCTGCTGTACGGCCTGTCGACCGTGAGCCACGACGTTGCGCCGGCAACCGAGCTGCAGCGGGCGATGAGCGCCATCAGGACCCGCCTCATCCATGTCGCCCACCATGCTGCCGGCGAGGACCTCGCCATCAACAGTGGCTATGGCGGCAAGAACGCCCGCGTCACCGGCGTGGTGCCGCTGGGCCTCGGCGACGGCATGCGCAACCCGATCGATGGGCAGAGCCTGACCCTTCTCCTGCGCGGCCGGCGCGTGCCGGTGCTTGGCGTGTCGCTGGAGCACACGACACTGGATCTGACGGAGTTCGGTTCCGCCGAAGTGGGCGACGAGGCGACGGTGATCGGCGCCGGCGGCAACAGCTTCAAAGACCTGGCCCGCGCCTTCGGCTGCAGCGAGCTCGAAGCGATGATGAGCTTCAGTGGGAAACTGGCGGCGCGAGGCTAAACTTTCTCCCGCTCCGCAAAGAACGCATCGCTGTAGGGGTACCACCAGTCCTGCAACGCGGGCTTGGGATCGAACATCACCATCTTGGTCTGGCGGAAGGCGTTGAGGCCGGGGCGGCCGAGGGCGCGGCCCAGACCGGACATCTTCCAGCCGCCGAAGGGCAGCGCGTCGTTGTCGCCGAGCACATTGTTCACCCAGACCATGCCGGCCTCCAGCCGCTCGGTGGCTTCCATCGCCTCGGCGGTGTCTGTCGTGTAGATCGTGGCGCCCAGGCCGAAGCGGGAATTGTTGGCCAGGCGAATCGCCTCGTCCAGGCTTCGCACGCGGCAGACGGGCGCCACGGGGCCAAACACTTCCGACTGCATGATCGCCATCTCCGGCGTGACGTTGGTCAGCACCGTCGGCTCGTAGAACCAGCCGGTGTTGAAGGACGGCGGCACGCGGCCGCCGCAGACGATCTTCGCCCCCTGCTTCACCGCGCCGTCCACCAGGGCCATGACCTTGTTCCGCGCCGCCTCGCTGACCAGCGGACCGATTTCCACCCGGTCCATGCCGTTGCCGATGCGCAGGCGCCGCGCCATCGCCGCCAGCGACTCGACAAAGGCGTCATGCACCCGCTCATGGACGAAGAAGCGCTCGGCCGAGGTGCAGATTTGGCCTGAAAGATGAAATGCCGCCGTTGCTGCCGCGGCCGCCGCCACTTCGACGGGGGCACTGTCCATCACGATCATCGGGTCGTTGCCGCCAGCCTCGATCACGCAGGGCTTCATCTGCTCGGCGCAAGCGGCGGCCACCTGGCGGCCCGCCTCGACGCTGCCGGTGAAGGCGACAGCATGGGTGCCTGAAGAGCGGACTAGCGCCTGGGCAGTGGCCGCACCCCCGGTGACACAGGCAACGAGCCCCGGAGGCAGGGCGCGGAAATGCTCCATGAAGCGCAGCGTGCAAAGCGACGTCGCCTCCGCCGGCTTAATGATCACGGCGTTGCCCGCCGCGAGCGACGCGGCCACGGTGAAGGCCATGAGGATGATCGGGAAATTGAACGGCAGGATATGGACGCTGACGCCATAGGGGAAGTAGCGCATATATTGCAGCGCGCCCGGCGAATTCGCGCCGGCGATCTGCCCGGCATCGTCCCGCGCCAGTTCGGCGAAATAGCGGAAGATCGGCGCGACATTCATCAGCTCGCCCACCGCCTCGGCATAGGGCTTGCCCATCTCCCGCACCATCAGCTCGGCGGCGGGACGGTGACCGGCCTTGGCGATGCTGTCCGCGAGCTGGTGCAGCAGGCCGGCACGGCTCTTGGCATCGAGTGCCGCCCAGCCGCGCTGTGCCGCATTTGCGCCGGCAATGACCGGCTCGAGCGCAGCGGCCCATCGCATTGGGAGATGACGCCCACCTTGTCGAGGGTCGCCGGGTTCATCACCAGGCTGTGCTTTTGGCCCTGCAGCGCACGATAGCCGTGATCGGTGAAGATCGTGGCGGCGAAGGGATCGAATTCGGACATCGGCTGGTTCCTCCGCCTGAAGCCGCAGCTAGCGGATCATGTAGACCTTGCGCACGGTGTCGTGGATGCGGCAGGTGCCTTTCCAGTCCTTCGGGAAGAACGCCACCGTATCCGGCCTGATCTCGATCTCCTCGCCGGATTCATGGGTGTAGGTGCAGCTGCCGCGTATGAAGTGGCAGTATTCATCGCTGGTGACGTGGCAATTCCAGTAGCCCGGGGTGCAGACCCAGATGCCGGTCTCGTTCCGGCCACCGGGCCCTTTGTGCAGCAGCTTGCCGGAAGTCAGGGACTTGCCTTCGATCATCGTCGGCACCGGCCCCCAGTCGGCGGAGGCTTCGATCGAGTCGGGCTTGCGCATCACAGGCGTCGTGCCGCGATCGATCGTCGCGGGGCCACTGACCAGCATGTAGGTGTTGCGGATCGTCTCATGCACGTCGCAGCGGCCGCTCCATCCCGAGGGGAAATGCACGACGGTGCCCGGAGTCACCTCGATGGTCTCGCCATTGTGCTCGGTATAGGTGGCGCGGCCCGAGTGGAAGAAACAGAGCTCGTCGCCGGGCATGTTGAGCCGCCAGGAACCGGGCGTGCAGACCCAGAGGCCGCTCTCCATCTGCTGGTCGCCGCTCTTGTACAGGAGCAGGCCGCTGGAATGGGACTGGCCTTCGATGGCGTCGGACTGCACGCCCCAATCCGTGAGGTTCGCAACCGTCTTCGCATCATAGATGTGCGGAGCGGAGCTCTGGCCATACTGCCGCGGTTGCGCCTGAGTCACGATCGAGTCCCCTTCCTACCTAAACAGCGCGGCTGGCGATTTCGGCGATGATGCGGGCGGCTTTGTCGGTGCCCTTGGCCGCCTGCATGCTCTTCGCCACCGACGCGAGCCGGCCCTGCATGGCCTTGTCCTCGATCAGCCGCTTGATCGTGCCGGCGAACTGCTCGTCGGTCCAGACATAGCGCGGCAGCTTGGCGCCGTAGCCGGTGTCGTCGATGCGCGTCGCGTTGTCCAGGCCGTCCCAGCAATAGGGCATGATGATCGCCGGCTTGCCGAAATAGAGCGCCTCGTTGAAGCTGTTGTTGCCGCCATGATGGATGAACAGCGACACATGGGGGATCACCGCCGGCTGCGGGTACCATTTCTCCAGATGTACATTGGGCGGCACGTCGCTGTACTGGCCGATATGGTCGCCCACATTCATCAGGAAGCGGTAGGGCAGCCTGCCGAACAGCGCGATCATGCGCTTGTAGAGATCCACATCGGCCGAACCCAGGCTGCCGAAGCTGACATAGATCAGCGGCTTGCCGCCGTTGGCGGCGAAAGCCGGCACTTTGTAGGTGCCTTCGCTGCGCACGCAGCCTTCCAGATACTGGAATTGCTTGGGGTTCAGTGGCTTCCGCCGCTTGAACTGCAGCTGCCGGGGATAGAGCAGCAGGTTCATATCGGGCGAAGCCTCAAAGAACTCACCCGCCGGATAGGGCGCGTGGCCGATCTTTTTCAGGAAGTCGTTGAAGCGATCGTGGGTCGGCTTGATCAGCCGCTGGAATTCGTCCTCGAACGCCTTGTACCCGGCATGGTCGCCCTCGCTGCAGCCCGAAAGATGGGGCGGGATATCCGGATCGGGAATCTCGTTCTCCGAGCAGGAGATGATGCGGATCCAGGGCCGCCCGGTGCGTTTGATCGCCGGGAACAGGATGACGTTGTCGACGCAGACGATATCGGGCTTGATGCGCTGCAGATGGGCGTTGAGCCCGTCTTCGGCGATGATGGCGGAATCGACGATCGCCTCCCAGACGGGGATCACATAGGTGGGCAACTGCTCGATCGGCGACAGGCGGAAATGGGGCAGGTGGCCGGCGATGAAATTGGCCCAGAAATTCGCGATCTCCTCGTCGGACATGCCGCCGGACATATCCACCAGGTTCTCCTGGAAGCCGTAGCCTTCGAACACGCCCTTGAAGCCGCGGTCGCAGACGAAGACCGGATTGTGGCCCATCTCGCGCAGGCGCTGGGCGATGCCAACGCAATTCAGCGCCGGCCCGTAGGCGGCTTCCGGGAACAGGACGATGGTCTTGCCAGCCGCCTTTGCGGGCTTCGGCTTGGGCGCAGGTTTCGCGGCCCTAGGTTTTACGGCTTTCCGTTTCGCAGTCTTCGCCTTCAGCCGCCTTGCAGTCTTTTTCGGCTTCGCCGCCGCACGGCGCTGTGTCCGCTTTATGGCCTTCTTCCTTGCGGCGACCTTGCGTTTCGGCGCCGATTTCCGGCGCGCCCTGACGGCGGCGCGGCGCACGGCTTTTTTCTTGCGCGGCTTCGACGCCTTACGCTTTGATTTACGTGCCATGGATGCAAATCCCCCTGTTTTCAACCGTCAATCGATCAGGATGTGCGCGGCCTCCGCGGGCCAGTCGCACCATACTTTCGCGCCCGATGCAAGATGCCGTGCGGCCTCGCTGCCGGCGCTGAGCCGGGCGACCAGCGGCTGCTCGCGGCCCGGCAGCCCGATCTGCACCACCAGGTCCTGGCCGAGATAGGCGATGCCGACGACCATACCGCTCAAGGCGCCCGCGGCGCCCGGTGCCGATGAAACCTGAATCCGCTCCGGCCTGACCGCCAGGGTGGCCGCGTTGCCGCCGGTTCCCTTTGGCGCATCGCCGCGGATGAGGCCGATGCCCGCCACCTCGATGCCGCCGAGCACAAGACGTCCATCGAGAAAATTCGTCATGCCGATGAATCCGGCGACAAACCGGTTGGCCGGCCGCTCATAGAGGCCGCGCGGCGTATCGAGCTGGGCGATGCGCCCGGAATCCATGAGCGCGATGCGGTCGGCCATCGCCAGCGCTTCTTCCTGATCGTGGGTCACCACCAGGAAGGTGATGCCGATGTCGTGCTGCAGGCGCTTGAGCTCGAACTGCATCTGCTGGCGCAGCTTACGGTCCAGCGCCGCCAGCGGTTCGTCCAGCAGCAGCACCCGCGGACGCTTGACCAGGGCGCGGGCGAGCGCCACCCGCTGGCGCTGGCCGCCCGATAGCTGATGCGGCCTGCGGTTCGCGGCACTGCCGAGCTGCACGAGATCGAGGGCCTCGGCGACGCGGCGCGCGCGTTCCGGCGCCGCCACGCCCTCCATCTCCAGCCCGTAGGAGACGTTGCCCTGGACCGTCAGATGGGGAAACAGCGCGTAGGATTGGAACATCATGTTCACCGGCCGCCGGTTGGGCCGCAGGTCGGTGATGTCCCGGCCATCCAGCAGAACCCGCCCGGTATCCGGCCGTTCGAACCCGGCGATGACGCGCAGCAGGGTCGTCTTGCCGCAACCGGACGGACCAAGCAGTGCGAAGAACTCCTTCTCGGCGATCGCGAGAGACAGGTTGTCGACCGCCGTGACGCCGCCGAAGCGCTTCGTCACGCCGTCAGCGGCGACGACGATCCTTTGTTCGCCGCTCATCGCAGCGCATCCCGGTTGAGGCGCTGGGAGATGAACACCAGCAGGAAGCTGACGCCGAGGACGATCGTCGCCACCGCATTGATCTCCGGCGTCACGCCGAAGCGGATCATGGCGTAGATCCGCATGGGAAAGGTTGTCGATGAGGGGCCGGCGCCGGCGGTGAAATTGGCGATGATGAACTCGTCCACCGATAGCGTGAAAGCCAGCAACGCCCCCGCCAGCACGCCGGGAAAGATGACCGGCAGGGTGATGCGGAAAAAGGTCCGGATCTCGCTGGCGCCCAGGTCGATCGACGCCTCGATGATCGACATGTCGAAATGCTTGAGCCGCGTGCGCACGACGACACAGACGAAGGCGATGTTGAACACGGCGTGGGAGATGATGATGGAGTGCAGCCCGAGCGTGAAGTTGAGCAGGGTATAGAAGGACAGCAGGGCAACGGCGAGCACGATATCGGGGATGATCATCGGCACGAAGATGAACGCATCCAGGAGCGCGCGCCGCTTGCCGCGCTCCAGCCCCAGCGCCAGCAGCGTGCCGATTGCCGTCGAGATCAGCGTCGAGAAAACCGCGACGATGAGGGTGTTGGCGACGGCGGCGCGGATCGACGCATTGCCCAGCATCTTGCCGTACCATTCCAGGGAAAACCCGGTCCAGGCCGTGGGCAGGCCGCTCTTGTTGAAGGACAGCGCCACCAGCACCACGATCGGCCCGTAGAGGAACAGGTAGACGAGGCCGAGATGGCCAGCCAGCAACCGGCGTTCGATCGGAGCGCTAGCCATCGGCGCCCTCGTGCTGGCTGCGGTTCACCGCCCAGGCCTGGGCCACCAGCAACAGCATCATCAGTCCGATCAGCACAAAAGCGAGACTGGAGCCGAACGGCCAGTCGCGCGCCGACAGGAACTGGTCGAAGATCAGATTGCCGACCATCAGGGACCGGCCGCCGCCCAGGAGATCGGGAGTCACGAAGTTGCCGATGCTGAGCACGAATACAAAGACGCATCCGGCGGCGATGCCGGGAATCGTCAGCGGCAAAGTAACGCGCAGGAATGTGCGCAGCGAGGATGCGCCCAGATCTGACGAAGCTTCGAAGATCTCCGGATTAAGACGGGATATAGAGCTGTAGAGCGCCAGCACCATGAACGGCAGGTAGCCATAGAGCAGGCCGACGACGATGGCGAACTGATTGTAGAGCAGCGGCAGCGGCTCACCGATCAGGCCGAGTTCCTGCAGGCCATTATTGATCAGGCCTTCGCGGTTGAGCAGAACGATCCAGGCATAGGTGCGGATCAGATAATTGCTCCAGAAGGGCAGCATCACCAGGATCAGCAGCGTCGTCTGCCACTGTTTCGGCGCGGTGGCGATCAGATAGGCGGCGGGGTAGCCGATGACCAGGGCCGCCAGCGTGGCTAGCAATGCGATCTTTGCCGATGCCAGAAAAATCGAGAGATAGAGGGTATCGGCGGCGCGGACATAATTCTCGAATGTAAAGACATAGTCGATGCCGCCATAGGTTCCGCGCTCGAGGAAGCTATAGACGAACACAATCGCGCAGGGCAGGACGAGGAATAGCGCCAGCCACCCCAGGCCCGGGCCGAGCAGCACGATGCGGCGCAATGTTTCGGCGTTCATGGCGGACGCCTCACCCCAAGGCTATCGAGGGCCACAACCAGCCGATTGCGGCCCTCGATAAGCAACCCTTCGCCTATTGCGCGGCCAGGATTTCGGTCACGACGCGGGTGAACTCCTTCTGGGAGTCGCCGAGATCGCGCAACTGCTCCTGCTGGAACAGTACCTCCGATGAAATCGCCAGCGTCGGGTATGTGGTCAGCAGGCTCTGATCGAGGACTTCCAGCGCCTTCTGGTTCGGCACCTTGTAGAGTGTGAAAGCCATGATCGAAGCGTGAATATCCGGACGGAGCACATAGTTGATGAACGCATGCGCGGCATCCTTATGCTCCGACGCCGCCGTCACCACCATGGTATCGACGAACAGATCGCTGCCTTCCTTGGGAATCACGAACTTGATGGCGGGATTCTCGGCAACGCCGAAATTGCACCAGCCGTCCCAGGCATGGACCAGAATGGCCTCGCCGGTGACCAGCTTCGAGTAGAAGGTCGTGTCGTCATAGGCCAGCAAGTTCTTCTTCGCGGCGATCAACAGGTCCTTGGTCTTCGCGAGTTCGTCTGCATTGGTGGAGTTGACGGAATAGCCGAGTGCCTTGAATCCAGCCGCCATCAGCCAGCGGTCGGTCGAGAGCATGGTGATCTTGCCCTTGAGGGCATCGGCGGGTTTCAGCAGATCGTCCCAGCTCGTCGGCGCCTGCGTCAGCAGATCGCTGCGGTAACACAGGCCGGTGGTGCCCCAGGTGTAGGGGACGGAGTGCTTGTTGCCGGGGTCGTAGGGCAGGTCCTGCGCCTGGGGAAAGAGATTGGCGAGGTTCGGAATCTTGGAATGATCGAGATCGGCGATGAGGCCAAGATGGGCAAGCGCTTCGACGAACGGGCTGGAGGCGAAGACCACATCATAGCCCTTGCCGCCGCTGGCAGTGACCTTGCCCATCATGTCTTCGTTGTCGATCTGGACGGCCCACTCGGCCTCGATGCCGGTTTCCTTGGTGAAATTTGCCAGCAGCTCGGGCGGCCAATAGGCGTCCCACTGTGAAATGACGATCTTCTCCGCGGCTCCGGCTCCGGCCGCCCAAGCGGCAATGGAGCACGCCGCCAGAACGGCGGCGATTTTAGGTTTCCTGAACATGATTCTCCCTGTCCCTTCGGACCTGATTGTTTTGGGGCGGCAGGTGATTCGGCACTCCACCCCCGTTCTTGTCGGGCCATAGTCCGCAAGCCCCGGACAGAAGTCAATATTTCCGGGCGATTGGCTGGACGCGGGGGCAAAGGATCGGCAGATTGCCGGCTGTGGAAAACCGGACTGCGGAACTACCGTGATCGGGAGGATTTTCAGCCGCCTGCGCCTCGGGCGCTGGGTGGAAATCATTGTGCCCGGCCTGCTGTTGGCCGGCGCAGCCCTTGTCAGCCTGCAACAGCCCGCACTGCTTACCCATCTGCAAAACCTGGTTTGGGACAATTATCAGCGCGCCAAGCCGCGAATCTATCAACCCATGCCGGTTCGCATCGTCGATATCGATGAGGAGAGCCTGAAGCGGCTGGGCCAATGGCCCTGGCCACGCACGGAGATCGCCCGCCTGGTCGATCGGCTGGCCGAAATGGGCGCCGCAACGGTCGTCTACGACATTCTGTTCCCGGAGCCGGACCGCATCTCGCCGAAGAGCCTGCAGAATTTCTTCGGCGATCAGCCGGAAAACTCGGAATTGAGCAACGCGCTCGCCCTGTTGCCCGACTCGGACGCGATGCTGGCGGAAAGCACGGCGCGCGTTCCCAGCGTCGCAGCGTTCGCCTTGCTCGAAAATGGTAGTGTCAAGTCGAGCGTGACCGCGAAAGCAGGATTTGCTTTCGGCGGCGACGATCCGCTCACTCATCATTTTTTGCGCAGTTTTCAGGGCGCGGTAACCACCCTGCCGATCCTGGAGCAGGCGGCCCAAGGCAATGGCGCGGTCAACTATGCGCCGGATAGCGACAATGTCATCCGTAGGGCGCCGCTGCTGTATGAATATGACGGCCACATCGTTCCTACTCTGGCGACGGAAGCGCTGCGCGTGGCCCAGGGCGCTCAGAGCTATGTCGTCAAATCGTCTGGCGCCAGCAACGAGGCAGCTTTCGGCGAACATACCGGGCTGGTGGCATTGAAAATCGGGCAGTTCGAGATCCCGACAGATGCGCAGGGTGCCCTGATCCTGCATGACACGGGACAGGTCGCCGAGCGATTCATATCGGCCTGGCAGATCCTGGAACCGGACTTCGACGCTGAGAAGGTCGCCGGCCAGATCGTCATCCTCGGCAGCAGTGCCCAGGGTCTGAACGATATCAAGACGACGCCCCTCAGCCCCGCGATCCCCGGTGTCGAGGTTCATGCCCTGGTCATCGAGCAGATTCTGGCCGGCGATTATCTGTCCCGTCCTGATCTGGCGCCTGGAGCGGAGTTCTTCTACCTGCTGACTTTCGGCGTGATCATGATCTTCGCCATGCGGCGGATGGGCGCTCTGTGGTCGCTGATCCTGGGCGCCAGCGCCGTCACCATCGCCTGGTCCGCCTCCTGGTACGGCTTCTCGCGCTACGGCTATCTGATCGATCCCCTGTTCCCGACACTGGTGGCGATGCTAATATATGTGTCCTCGTCGCTGATCAGTTTTCTGCGCACCGAGGGCGAGAAGAAGTTCATCCGCTCGGCGTTCAGCCGCTACATGTCGCCGGTGCTGGTGGAGGCAATCGCGAAAGATCCGAAGCGACTGCAGCTCGGCGGCGAGATTCGGGAGCTGACCATCCTGTTCTCGGACATCCGCGGCTTCACCAAGATCTCGGAATCGCTGAATCCCCAGGCCCTGACACGGCTGATCAACAACTACCTCACGCCGATGACCGGGATCGTCATGAATCACAAGGGTTTCATCGACAAGTACATCGGCGACTGCATTGTCGCCTTCTGGAATGCGCCGCTGGACGATCCCGCGCACGTGCCCAACGCCGTGCGCACGGCGCTGCAGATGCGCGAGAAGTTGAGGGAGCTAAATCGCGGCTGGCGCGCCGAGGCGGAGAAGGATGGCCGCAAGTTCATCAAGATCAAGACCGGCCTGGGTCTCAACACCGGCGATTGCTGTGTCGGTAATCTAGGCTCGGAGCAGCGCTTCGACTACTCCGTGCTCGGCGATGCAGTGAACACCGCGGCGCGGCTGGAAAGCCTGACAAAAGGCTATGGTCTCGACTTGATCATCGGTGAGAGCACGGCGATCAGGTGCGCCGAGTTCGCCCTGGTGGAAATCGACCAGGTGAAGGTCAAGGGGCGGGCGACGCCGCTGCGCATCTTCACCGTGATGGGCGACGAGGCCTTCGCCAAGACCCCGGAATTCAAGATCATGCATGACCGGCAAGCGGAGCTGCTGGACGCCTACCGGCGCCGGGATTGGGACGCGGCGTCGGCGGTGCTGGTGGACTGCCGCAAGCTGGCGCCGTCGCTGGAAGGCCTGCATGACGTGCTTTCCGGGCGGATCGCCGAGTACCGCGCCAACCCGCCACCGGCCGACTGGGACGGCGTCTATGAGGCGCGCACCAAGGAAGGCTGATGCGGCCGGCCGCCGCTAGAAGGCGTTCAGGGGAATCTTCAGATAGCTGACGCCGTTGTCTTCCGGCGGCGGCAAATGGCCGCCGCGCATGTTCACCTGCACCGACGGCAGGATCAGCAGCGGCATCGACAAGGTCTTGTCGCGTTCGCTGCGCATGCGCACGAAATCCACTTCGGTGGTGCCGGCATGCAGATGGACATTGGCGCTGCGCTGCTCGGCCACCGTCGTTTCCCAGGCGTAGCGGTCGCGTCCCGGCGCCTTGTAATCGTGGCACATGAAGAGGCGGGTCGCCGGCGGCAGTTCATAGAGGCGCTGGATGGAGCGGTAGAGCGTCGCCGCATCGCCGCCCGGGAAATCCGTGCGGGCGGTGCCATAATCGGGCATGAACAGGGTATCGCCGACAAAGGCCGCGTTGCCGATCAGATAGGTCACGCAGGCCGGCGTGTGGCCGGGCGTATAGAGCGCCCGCGCACGCAGCGCTCCGATAACGAAGCCTTCGCCGTCGTGGAACAGGCGGTCGAACTGGGAGCCGTCGGTCGGAAACTCCGGCTCGATATTGAAGATCTTCTTGAACGTGGCCTGAACGGCGCCGACATGGTCGCCGATCGCCAATCGGCCGCCCAGCTTCGCTTTCAGATAGGCGCCGGCGCTCAGGTGATCGGCATGGACATGGGTTTCCAGGATCCAGTCGACCGTCAGCTTCTCGGCGCGGACATGGTCGACGATTCGATCCGCCGATTCCGTGCTCGTGCGTCCTGACTTCGGATCGTAGTCGAGCACGGAGTCGATGATGGCGGCGCTTGGACCGGCAGGCTCCCTCACGACATAGCTGACGGTGAAGGTTGCTTCGTCGAAAAACGCGGTTACCTGGGGCTTCACTCTACCTCACCACGGCCCTGTCCGGCGCAGAGTCCCAGCCCGCCCCCGCTTTTGCAATATGCATCTAGACCCTGTGCTTCAGTTTGTCGCCTGGAGAAAATTTCAGCGCGCGACGCTTCCGGGCGCGATATGATCCAGCCATGGACAATTTCACGCCGATTTCCGCTTCCATTGGCGGCATGCTCATCGGCCTGGCGGCAACACTCCTGCTGGCCGCCAATGGCCGCATCGCGGGCATCAGCGGCATCGCCGGCGGCCTGTTGCAGCGCGATGCCGGCACCCGCGGCTGGCGGCTGATGTTCCTCGCCGGACTTGTCCTGGCGCCGGTGATCTATGGATTTGCGGTCGGCAGGGTGCCGGAAATCCAGATAACCAGTTCGATGCCCCTGCTGGTCGCCGGCGGCCTGCTGGTCGGCTATGGCACGAGCTTGGGGCGGGGCTGCACCAGCGGCCACGGCGTCTGCGGCCTGGCGCGCTTCTCGCCGCGGTCCCTGGCCGCGACGATGACATTCCTCGCCCTGGGATTTCTCACCGTCTATGTCATGCGCCATATCGTGGCTGATTGACATGCGGGCAAATCTTTCCGCCCTTGCCGCCGGACTGCTCTTCGGATTGGGGCTGACGGTCTCCGGCATGATCGATCCGGCAAAGGTCCTGGGCTTCCTCGACATCGCCGGCGACTGGGATCCGAGCCTGCTCTTCGTGCTCGGCGGCGCCGTGGTCACGGCGACGATCGGATTCCGCCTGGTTCAACGCCGGCAGGCGCCGCTGTTCGCCGACCGGTTCGATCTGCCCGCTTCATCCGGTATCGATGGACAGTTCATCCTGGGCGCGGCGCTGTTCGGCATCGGCTGGGGGCTTGTCGGCTTTTGCCCCGGGCCGGCGATTGCGGCGCTTCTCGCCGATGGCTGGCAGGTGGCGCTTTTCGCGGCGGCGGCGCTTCTCGGCATGGCGGGACATCGTCTCTTTCGCCGCCCGCAATCGTCGCGCGGCGAACAGGCGTTAACCCGGAATTAACGATGCCGGCCACAAATTAAAGGCCACTTTCGAAGACCGGTCAGCGTGACAGCGGTCACGAGTTGGTCCGGCGACGCTTGCCGCCTCCGGCTGCCGTGACCATCTGGCAAATGCCGGATCTTCGACATGAGGTCTGTCGGCGATGCTCTTGCCTCGCAAACTCCTAGCTGTTCGAGTTGGCCATTGGCCTGCGCCATCGCTATGGGCGGCCGGTGCAATCGCGCTTATCGGCTGGGGCATTGCCGGCCAGGCCGACAGCGCCGGCGATCTGCAGATCGGCGCGGTCCTGCAACGCGACTATACCGGCGCCGTCGGCGAGCGGCTCGATGGAGAGCAGCGGGAGCTGTTCTTCGATCTCCCTGTCTACAGCAACGAATCGGTCGTTACCGGAAACAGCGCCAACACCGCCCTGACATTTCTCGACGACACCCGCATCCAGGTCGGCGAGAATTCCAAGATCATCCTGGACAAGTTCATCTACGATCCCAACACGCAGACCGGCGATGTGGCGATCAATTTCAGCAAGGGCGTGTTCCGCTTCGTCACCGGCAACATGCAGAACAAGGAAGGCTTCTCGCTGAAGACGCCCTCGGCGACCCTGGTCATCCGCGGGACCACATTCCTGGTCTATGTGGCCGGCGACGGCACGACCGACATCTCCGTGCTGGAGGGCCAGGTCGAGGTGAAACCCTGCGGCGGCGCGCCGCAGACCGCGGGCCCCGGCGAGTCGGTGACCGTTTCCGGCGACTGCAGCGGCAGCCGCCATCAGCAGGGCCGGACCGTGCCCCGCAGCCGCGCGGTGGATCAGGAGATCAGCTCCTTCGGCGACCCGGTCGGCGGCGACCGCGAAACCGAGAAATCGCCATCCAAGGGCCGCAATTAAACGCAGGCCTGTGCTGCAATTTCCGTGAGTTCGATCACTTGCGACCGGGGGACCGAGCGGTTAGCTTGACCGGGCGCTGAGTGACGGAAGGGCCGCCGCCGGCGGCATCCCGGGACTGGGCGCCAGCTAATCGCGCCTATGCACGAAATCGCTCTCACCGTCCTCGGATTTTCCGGCCTTCTCGCCATCGTCAGCTTTCTGCCCGCCATCGCGCGGCGGCTGAGGCTGCCCTTCTCCGTTCTGCTGGCCGTGACCGGCTGCGCGCTCGGCATCGTTGTCGCCGGCGTCAGCAATGTGGAGCCCACAGGCATGGCGGGCGATTTCATCGCCGCCCTCAGGGGCATCAAGCTGTCGCCCGGCCTGTTCATCTTCATCTTCCTGCCGACCTTGCTGTTTGAAGCCGCGCTGGTGATCGACGTGCGGCGGCTGATCGACGATCTCGCGCCCATTCTGTTGCTGGCGGTAGTGGCGGTGATCGTCACCACGCTATTCGTCGGTTTCATGCTGGCGCCGGTCAGCGGCGTCGGGCTGATCGCCTGCCTGCTGCTGGGTTCCGTCGTCGCCACTACCGATCCGGTGGCTGTCGTCGGCATCTTCCGCGATATCGGCGCGCCGCGGCGGCTGTCGGTGCTGGTCGAAGGCGAAAGCCTGTTCAACGACGCCGCCGCCCTCGCGCTGTTCGCGCTGCTGCTGGCCATGCTGACAGGCGAGCGCGAGGCCGACGTTCTCGGTACCAGCATCGCCTTCCTGAAGAATTTTCTCGGCGGCGCGGCGCTGGGCTTTGTTATGGCACGCGTCGCCTGCGAGCTGGTCGGGCTGCTGCGCGGCCTGCGCTTCGCCGAGATTACCCTGACCGTTTCACTGGCCTATTTTGTGTTCGTGGCCGGCGAGCATTATCTCCATGTCTCCGGCGTCGTCGCAGTGGTGACTGCCGGGCTGGTCATGGGCGCCTATGGCCGGGTGCGCGTGACGCCGACCACCTGGGATCACTTGGTGGAAACCTGGGAACAGCTCGGTTTCTGGGCCAGTTCGCTGATCTTCATCCTTGCCGCCATGCTGGCGCCGCGCCTGCTGGCGGATATCACGCTGCACGATGTCGGGTTGCTGGTCCTCGTCATCGTCGGCACCTTGCTGGCGCGCACGGTCGTCATCTTCGGCATGCTGCCATTGCTGACCATGGCCAAGCTGGCCGAGCAGGTCAGCCTTCCCTACAGCACCGTCATGCTGTGGGGCGGGTTGCGCGGCGCCATCTCCCTGGCGCTGGCTCTGGCGATCAACGAAGCGACGAACCTGCCCGCCGATGTCAGGCATTTCGTCGGCGTGCTGACCACCGGCCTCGTGCTGTTCACGATCTTCGTCAACGGCACCACCCTGCGGCCGCTGCTGAAGCTGCTTGGCCTCGACAAGCTGACGCCGGTGGAAAAGGTGCTGCGCGACCGCGCCTTGCTGGTGTCGCTGACGGCGATCAAGGAGGGCATCGACAGCGCGGCGGCCAGCGATGGGTTGAGCGAGCCGGCGACGTCGGTAATCGATGACGAGTATAAGCAGCGGATCGAACGGGCGCAGGAGCGCCTGCGCACCGAGGCCGATCTTACCCCGGCGCAGTTGCTGGACATCGGCTGCATCGCGCTGGCACAGCGGGAGCAACGCCTGCTGATGAAGCGGTTCAAGGCCCGCACGATTTCCCGCCAGATCATCCAGCGCCTGCTGGCGCGGACCGGATGGCTGATCGACGGCGCCAAGGTCGGCGGCGCCGCCGGTTACGAAACGGCGACGCGTCACGCCCTGCGATACACCCGGTCGCTGCGGGCCGCGGTGTGGCTGCAGCAGCGCACCGGCCACAGCCGGTCGCTGGCCTATGCCTTGTCGCACCGCTTCGAAGCCTTGCTCATTTCCAACATGGTGGTGCGGCAGCTGGTCGTCTTCACCCGGCGCCAGCTGACGCCGCTCCTCGGCGCCGACACCGGCAAGAAGCTCTCGGAGATCATCGAGCAACGGCTCGACCGTATCGAGCAGGCGCTGGAGGCGATGAAGCTGCAATATCCCGACTACGCCCAGGCGCTGGAGCGGCGCTATCTCGAGCGCGTGGCGGCGCAGCTCGAGGCCGACGAATTCGATTCCATGCTGTCCCAATCCCTGATCAGCGGCGAAGTGCATACCGACCTGCGGCGCCGCATCGGCGAGCGCTGGCGCGGCATCGACCTCAGCCCACCGCTTGATGTCCAGCTGCAGAGCGATCAACTGATCGGCCGGGTGCCGCTGTTCGCCCAGTTCGATCCGCCGCGCCGTGCCGAGCTGGCCCGGCTGCTGCGGCCGCGCTTTGTCGTGCCGGGTACCCGCATCGTCGCCAAGGACGAGCACGGCGACGCCATGTATTTCATCGCCTCCGGCGCTGTCGAGGTGATGGTGCGGCCGGAGCCGGCGCGGCTGGGCAGCGGCGACTTCTTCGGCGAGATCGCGCTGCTGCACAATATGCCGCGCATGGCCGACGTGACCGCCATCGGCTACTGCCATCTGCTGGTGCTGCAGGCCCGCGATTTCAACCGCATCGTCGACAGCGATCCGCAACTGCGGGCCGCCATCGACGAGGCCGCGCGGCACCGTCTCGGCGTCGCCGCCAGCGCCGCGCAGCCGGTGTGACCGGGATCTGACAGGCCGGCATGGCGCCCTCCTCCGATATCGCCCCTGCATTGGCGCCGGCTGCGGCCGTGCATACGCCGTTGCGCGGCATTCTGCTCATGCTCCTCGCAGTGTTCCTGTTCGTGATCATGGATGCCACGGGCAAGGCGCTGACGGCGGACTACAACATCTGGCAGATCAGCTGGGCCCGCTATCTGTTCCATCTGGCGATCCTGCCGGCGTTTCTCCGCCGGCAGTCGGTCACCACCGTTCTGCGCACCTCGCGGCTGAAACTGCAGCTGCTGCGCTCGGCCCTGATGCTGGGCTCGACGGTGTTCTTCTTTGCTGCGGTCAGCTACATCCCCCTGGCCGAGGCAACGGCCATCGGCTTCGTTTCGCCGCTGCTGGTGGCGGCGTTCTCCGTGCCGTTGCTGGGAGAGAAGGTAGGACCGCGCCGCTGGGCCGCGGTCATCGTCGGCTTTCTCGCGGTCATGCTGATCATCCGGCCGGGATTCGGCATGATCCATTGGGCCTATCTGCTGCCGCTGGGTAGCGCGGTCTGTTTTGCGCTTTATCAGATCACGACTCGGATTCTGAGCCGCTATGATTCCTCTGTGACGACGCTCGCCCACTCGGTTTCCGTCGGCTTGCTGGTCACGACCATCGTCGTGCTCATTCCCGGGCAATGGCGCAATCCCGATCTGCAGGGTTGGATGCTGATGATCCTGGTCGGCGCGGTCGGCGGCGTCGCCCACTACATCCTGATCCGCGCGCTGACGCTGGCGCCCGCGGCGCTGCTGGCGCCGTTCGTCTATCTCCAGCTCGTCTGGGCGGCGATCGTCGGCTTTGTCTGGTTCGGCGACGTGCCGGGATGGTCGACGCTGGGGGGAACGGCGGTGCTGGCCGCCAGCGGCCTCTATGTCATGTACCGGGAACGCAAGGCGGCGCAGGTAGAGAGCTAGAACGGAAACGGCGGGGCCTGCGAAAGCCCCGCCGTCTAGACTTGTCAGGCTTGCGTCAATTCCAGCTCAGCCGACGATCCATTTTGCGATCAGGACCACGGCCAAGCCGGCAATCAAAACGACATAGGGCAGCATGCCGGCCTTTCGTTCGCCCAGGCCCTGCCCCTCTTTAAGCCCCAGATCTTCCATCATCTGCGGCGGGAACTTGCCGCCGTCCTGCACATAGTGCCGGTACCAGAAGACGGGAATGATCAGGGCTGCCGCGATCAACCCACCCCACAGGGGATCGATGCCCTTCTCCGGATCCAGGTCCCATACCGCCGCGCCTGCTCCCATCAGGAACGCGTTCAGGAAGGCGAAGATGGCGCCGAGGGCGAGGATGAAGTTCGGCGCCCGGTAGGGTCGCCGCACATGGCCGGAATCCATGCGATGAATCCATCCGGAGTGCAGGTTCAGGAAGTTGAAGATGATATAGCCGCAGTTCGATAGGGCGAGGATGATGTAATAGCTGCCCGCGTCGGAAGCGGCGAAGCTCAGCAGGATCAAGTTGAAGCAAAGGTCGGTCCACATGGCGCGGGTCGGTGCGCCATGGCTATTCACTTTGCTGAGATAACGCGGCAGCCATCCGTCAACCGAACCCTGATAGAGCGTGCGCGAAGACCCCGCCATTGCCGTCATGATCGCGAGCAGCAGTGCCAGGATCATCAGGATGACGAGGATGCCCTCAAGTGTAGGACCGCCGCCGATCATATGCGCCATGGCGGCTGCGACGCCGGTACCTGCGACGACGGCCGGATCAGTCATTCCGGCCACGCCGAGCACGCCCTGGAAGGTGAAGGGCACGAGGATGTAGATCAGGATGCAAAGCAGACCGGAATAGAAGATCGCCTTGAAAGTATCCGTCGCCGGATTCTTGAATTCCCGGGTGTAGCAGATGGAAGTCTCAAAGGCGTATGTCGACCAGGCGGCGATGAACAGGCCGCCGAACACCCAGGTCCAGCCTTCCAAATTCCACTCGCCGTTGATCGGCGCGAGCGGCGTGAAATTCGCTGCCAGCACCTTGCCCTGGATCAAAGGCACGATGCCGAAGATCAGCATCGTGATGATGATTACCAGGCCAATGATCATCTGCGTCTTGGCGGTGTTGAGGATTCCGCGATGCTGAATGGCAAATACAATCAGCATGAGGACGGCGCCGATAAAGAACGGCGTTCCGATCGAGAATGCCGTGAAGCCTTCGATCTCGAAGGTGAACAGGTTCCAAGTCTGAAGCATCGGCGTCAGTGCGCCGATTGCCGCGGCCGACGCATCTTCCGGCGTCATACCGGCAATCGTCGTCGCATTTGCCGGATCGGCGAGCCACGCGACCACAGCCGGCGAGTCTGCGCCGGGAATGGGTGCAATGCCGTTGAGAATATAACCGGCCGCGATCGCGCAGCCGAGAGACAGAACCGGCGTCCAGGCCAGCCAATTGCACCACACCGAAAGCGGGGCGATGAACTTGCCGTACTTGATCCAGGCAGCGGCGCCATAGACGGAGGCCCCGCCCGACTTGTTCGGAAACAGGCCGGCAATCTCCGCATAGGTGAAGGACTGGATGAAACCCAGGAGCATCGAGACGGCCCAGATGCCGAAGGCTGCCGTGCCGCCGACACCGCCGATACCGCCGATGGAGAAGAGAACCAGCGCCGGAACGCCGCTGGCGACCCAGAAGGCGCCCTTCCAATCGATCGTTCTGTGCAGCTGCTGGTCCGATCCGGTCACTATTGTTGACATCCTATGCTCCCTGTTTGACCGACAAGTTAGACGCCGCCCGTCCGCGATTCGCGCGTGGCGGCAAATCTGTATGCATTGCAATCGAGAAACGAGGCGTCAGATTGGCCTTGCGGCACGACACAGGCGAACTGCGCGTCCGGCAGGCAAGGTCCCGATGTGACTTGGCCGCAAGAATCGCCCGGCGGCTCCCCATGACCTGACTGTACCCCTGTTACCTTCGGCCCCCGCCCTGGGTCCGTTCTTGTACTTTGTAGCGTTGAATGGCGGCGCCACGTTTATATGCCGCTAGGGCGTGTCCGATCAATCCGCCGGACAGCATCAAGGAATATGGTGGGCCCCAAGGTTACCGGTTGAGAATTGGTCAACGCTCCCAGCGCCAGCATTCCGCAGAAAGAAAACGGGCGCCGGAAATCGATCCGGCGCCCGCATCCGACAAAGTTATCGCCTGTTAGAACCGTTCGATGACGCGCTCGGTTTCGACCGCCTTCTGCAGGTTATTGCCCTGCCTTAGCTGTCTTGCTTCATCGTCAAGTTGCCGGTTCTCGGCGCGGATCTGCAGGATGTGCCATCCGATCCAGAAGATAATGGCAAGGATGACCAACAGCATTTCCGATCCAACGAACGGATAGATCGCGCCCAACTGCGTCAGATCGCCGTCCCAGTTCGCGAAGTTTCCAGTGCTCATGATTTATCCCTCCGATACCGGATTACTGAGCCGCGGCGGGAGACCGTCCCGCCTCGAGCGATGCCGCAATGATGTCCCTGTCCTCCTGCATGACGACCGACTGCGTGTGATAGTCGAGTCCGGCGAGTTCGACCTCGCGCGGCACGCGCAGCAGACCGGCCTTCTTCAGAATCCAGGACATGATGTAGCCCGGGATAAAGCCAAGCACGAAGAACATGATGACGGCGCCAATGAACTGGCCCCAAGGCGTGACCGACGCCCATGCGGGATCATGTCCCAACAAGGCATCGGGCGACGAGGGATAGCCCCACAGCAGGAAGCCCGCCGCACAGACGCCGAGGAAGCCGGCATATCCATGCACTGCGACCGCACCTACCGCGTCATCGATCTTGAAGCGCCGTTCGACCCAGTAGTGCAGCTTGTAGATGATGACGACGATCACTGCGCCGACCAACATCGCTTCAATCGGATGATAGAGATCGTTGCCCGCTGATGCTGCAATCACGCCGGCGAGGCCACCGGAGAAGGTCCAGAATGGATCGCCCTTCGACATCACGTAGGCCGCCATCAGTCCGCCACTCAACGACATGATGAAGTTGAAGGTGATGGCGGACAGCGACGTCGGCTGCAGATAGATATTGGTCGCCGAGAAGAATACGCCATCCCCGGCCTGCACGTCGAATATTGGAATGTTGCAGGCGGCATAGAATCCCCAGAAGCCGGTATAGATCAGGAACAGGCCGATGCAGACCAGCCAGGGATTCTGCGGCGGAATGTTCCGCGGCGTGCCGTCGGCTTTGAACTTGCCGATGCGGGGCCCGAGGTTGATCAGGACCGCCAGGCAAGTGCCGCCGGCAATGGCATGCACGACGCCCGAAGCATACGCATCGTGATAGCCAAGATCCCGCACCATCCAACCGGCGAAGTGCCAGCCCCAGGATGCGTCCAAGATCCAGGTGAACGATCCGAGCATCGCAGCGATAATCCAGAAGGCGCCAGATTTCACCCGTTCGATAATCGATCCCGAAACGATCGAGGCGGTAGTCCAGGAGAACAGCAGGAATGCCGCCCAGAACACGCCGTTGAGCCGCGCCCAGTATCCAGGCGACAAAGCTCCGTACGTGCCCGTCGTGGCGGGATCGTTAAGCGCTGCCGTCAAGGCCGGATCGCTGGCGGCACCGCCGAAATGGGCACCCATGAGTTCACTCCAGGGAGTCGCCCAGGGAGACGGCACGATATCGCCGAAGAACGGCCAGCCGTTCGGCATCGCAAAATAGATCCACCAGCCGAACAGAAAGAACGTGACGCTGACCACCGGGATGACCATCGCGTTCTTCATCAGCGTGGCCATGTGGTTCTTGCGACGGCTTACGCCGACTTCGTACGTGCAAAAGCCGACATGAATCAGGAACATTATGACGACCGTGATCCAGTAGTAGAACTCGGTGAAGATGATACTTAGTGACCCAGCTAGATCAGACATTGCCATCCCCGCTTATTGTTGATTGTCCCAAAGCCCGGCCCGGGACTTATGTTTCCTGCCGGACGCTCCCACTTATCCGTCCCGGCGGGACGGAGCCGTGACCAAGCACCCCACGGCCAGCCGATTCCGGCCCGGGATACCCTTTATTCCCACGTATCAACTTTGTTTCCCCTCATTGAATTCAGGATAGGCGCAGGCCGTTTTCGCCCGCAAGCGCGAAATGCGCCTCCCGGGCCGATACCGGTCAGAAATTGGGCTGTCGGAAACAGCCGCGGCCGGCGCCGCGGCAGACCGCGCCGGGCGCCTGCAACAACTGGAAATTGTTCGCGTTTTTAGGCGTGCGGCCGCGAAGCAGCGCGCTAGAGCCGGGCCAGCCGCTCGGTCAGCAGCCGATAATAGGCATCGGCGTCGATGTCAGTCATGACCGTCGCATTGGGCGCGCGGTCGGTCACCTTCCACCAGTCGGTCACGGTCATGCCGAGGGTGAGCGGGCTGGCGGTTTCGATGGCGACATTGACCTTGCGGCCCTTGAACAGGCCGGGCTGCAGCAGGAAGGAGATGACGCAGGGATCGTGCAGCGGCGCGCCGTCGGTGCCGTATTTCTGCTCGTCATAGCGCTCGAAGAACTCCAGCATCTTGGCCACCGCGGTCGCGACCGGCGTGCCGAGCGCGCGGATGCGGTCGACGCGCGCGCGGGTGGTCAGCGCCTTGTGGCTGACATCCAGAGGCATGACGGTGATCGGCACGCCGGAGCGGAACACCACATCGGCGGCGTGGGGATCCACCAGGATGTTGAATTCCGCCGAAGGGGTCGAGTTGCCGCCCTCGAATACCGCGCCACCCATCATCACGATCTCGCGGATGCGCGGCACGATGTCGGGCGCCTTGACCATCGCCAGCGCCAGATTGGTGTGCGGCCCGAGCAGGCAGAGCGTCACCGTGCCGACCGGCCGGGCGCGCAGCGTATCGACCAGGAAATCGGCGGCGTGGCCCTGCGCGGTTTGCATTTTCGGCTCCGGCAGGTCGGGGCCATCCAGGCCGGTGGCGCCATGCACTGCTTCGGCGGTTTGCAGCGGCAGGATCAGCGGCTGCTCGGCGCCAGCATAGACCTTGATATCGGGACGGCCCGCCAGCTCACAGATGCGGCGGGCGTTCTTTTCGGTCAGCACCAGCGGCACATTGCCGGCGATGGCCGTGATGCCGATGACCTCCAGCTCCTGCGGGCTGGCCAGCGCCAGCAGGATGGCCACGGCATCGTCCTGGCCGGGATCGGTGTCGATGATGATCGGACGCGCGGTCATGGGAAAAGATCTCGGCTTCTGTGGCGTTCAGCGGCGAGGAGAAGGACAGCGGGCGACAGTGACCCGAACCATTGGTTCGATCAAGCCACCAGAATACGCGACGCTTCAGGCTCCGGGTACACGCAGGTCCTCATAGGAAACCATGACGTGCTGCCGGTAGGCCGGCCGTTCCTGCAAGCGCTTGTACCAGGCCTCCAGGTTCGGCATCGCCGGCCGCGCAATCGGCAGGGTGAAATAGCGATAGCAGGTGGCGCCAATGGGAATGTCACCGATGGTGAGATAATCGCCGGCAATGAATTTCCGGCCCTTGAGCTGCTTGTCGATCAGGCCATACAGCGCGCCGAGTTCCACCGCCGCGGCATCGATCGCCGCTTGATTGCGCTTGTCAGCCGCAGTGCGCACGAGACCCATGAACACCACTGACAGCGGCGGCGACAGCGTGGTCTGCTTCCAGTCCATCCACTGGTCGGCGCGGGCGCGCTCCGCCGGATCAGCCGGCCACAGGCTGCCGCTGCCATAGCGGGCTGCGAGATAGCGCACGACCGCGCCGGATTCCCAGACGATGGCGCCGCTGTCGTCGATGGTGGGAATGCGCTTGTTCGGATTCATCGCCAGATATTGCGGCGCATCGAGCCCGCCGAACTTGCCGCCGGCATCGATGCGCTCATGGGGAATGCCCAGCTCACCCACGGCCCACATGGCCTTCTGCACATTCATCGAATTGGCGCGGCCCCAGATTTTCAGCATCGGTCACTCCTGTTTACGGACAATCACAATGGGCAATGAAGTACGACCGACTGGCCCTAAGGCAATTGGCCTTTAGTACAATGGCTTCAGCGACTCGAACAGGCGGCGGTAGCGGCCATAGGCGTCGTCATAGGCGGGGCGGCGTTTCTTGTCGGGTTCGATCGTTTCGGCGATGGCGCTGACCGACGATGCGGCCGCCGCGAGGTTGGGAATCCGACCGGAAGCCACCGCCGCCAGCAGCCCCGCACCGACTGCCGAACTGTCGGCGATGGCCGAGCGTTCCACCGGCAGGCCCGTGACATCGGCGCGGATCTGCGCCCAGAGGCGGCTGCGGGCGCCGCCGCCGAGCAGCCGAACGCGATCGGCGGCGACGCCCATCTCGCGCAGTCGATCGGCCACGTCCTTCAGGCCGAAGGCGGTGCCCTCCAGCGCCGCGCGCGCCAGGTGGCCGGCGCTGTGCGATGGGGTCAATCCGTAGAAGCAGCCGCGTGCCCCGGCGATCCATTCCGGCGTCATGGCGCCGGTCAGCGAAGGCAGGAACAGCAGGCCTGTCGCAGCCCGGCGGCGCCTCGGCGGCACGGCGGTCGAATTCCGCGAAATCCGGGATCGACAGCAGCGCCCGCAGCCATTCCAGCGCCCCGCCGCAAATCCAGCCGGGATTCTCGATATAGTAGAGATCGGCGCCGACATAGCGGTGCGTCTCCACCAGGCCCTGGGGATCGATCAGCGGCCGCGGATCCAGGGCGCCGGTCACCTCGGCCGTGCCCAGCACATTGGCGATGATGCCGGGCGTCGCCACGCCTGCTCCCAGTGGCGTCGAGAAATCATCGCCCGTGCCGACGGCGACAGCGATGCCTGCCGGCAAGCCGGTCAGCTCTGCCCCGCGGGCGCTGAGCTTTCCGGCAACCGCTTCGCTGCGATCCACCCGCGGAAACTGCGCCGCCTTCAAGCCGAAGAGGTCGAGCAGATCGCCGGCGTAGGCGCCGGTCTTCAGGTCATAGACCAGACTCGTCGAGGCCATGCCGTGATCGATCACGGCTTCGCCGGTCAGCCGCTCCACCAGATAGCTCACGGGCTGATGGAATCGCGCCGCCCCCGTCTCCTGTGCCAGCAGCCATCGCGCTTTCGGCGCCATATGGCTGCCGTCGAGATTGGCGCCGGTACTGCCGCGGAAGAATTCATTCCCCGGCGCCCGCCGGAGACCGGCGAGATCCTCGTCGGCGCGCCGGTCCATCCAGATCAGGCAGGGGGCCAGTGCGGCGCCGGCGCCATCGACAGCGATGCAGCCATCGAGCTGGCCGGCGACCCCCAATGCCGTCACATCGGAAGGTTTCCGCCCGGCGGCAGCCAGCGCCTCGGCGATCGCCGGGCCGAGCGCATGTTCCCACACCGCGGGACTCTGCTCCGCCCAGCCCGGCTGCGGGAAATCGATCGGTGTAGCCGCGGCGGCCGCTGCCGATGGTGCGCAGCTTATCGTCCAGCAGCACCGCCTTCAGGCTCTGGCTGCCGACATCGATCCCGAGAATCATGGGACCCCGAGGATCATGGATGCGATATCAGCGGATCAGGCGGCGCGCGGCTTCTGGTCTCCGCGGCAGGCATCGAGGATCAGGCGCAGCTGATTCGACAGCAGGCCGAAGCGCGGCGCGAAGCTGCCATCGAGCGCCGCCGTACCGATAGTGAAGAGATCGGCGCCCGCCGCCGCCACATCGCGGATGCGCTGCGGCGAGTTCACGTTGCCGGCAACCACCACGGGTTTCTTGGTGGCGGCCCGCGCGGCGCGGATCAGCTCGAGCGGATCCGCTTCGGTGGCGCGATAGGCGAGTAGGTCGACTCCGGCGCAGCCCGCTTCCACCATCGCCTTGGTGTCGGCGCCGATCCGCTCGACGCTGCCGCCGAGCTTGGTCGGATGGCCCTGGGGAATCCCGGGGAACGGGTAGTAGCCCGACTTGCTTCCCTTGAGGATTGCCATCACCTCTTTCACCTGGGTGCCGCCCATCAGGCAGTCGACGCCCAGCTTGGCGCCAACCTCCGCCGAACGCAGGCAGGATTCGGGGCTCGTGCTCACCACTTCCATATAGCTGAGGCGGCCGTCCTGCTTGATCCGGTCATGGAGCTTGCGCAGCGTCTCCACGGACACGCCCACATCCTTGAAACCAACATGGGCCAGCGGAACAGCGCGGATCGAGTCATAGACCTCGAGGCAATCCTCGATGGTCTGGTCTTCCCGCGTCAGCATAAAGATGAAATCCATGGTCAACCTTCGTATTTTCTTTCTTGGGGATGGGCGGCGGGAGGCGGGAGTATGGGCGGGAAAAACCGCAAAAGAAAGGGGGTGGCCCAACCGCCACCCCCGCAAGGGAACGGGAGATTGTTGAAGTCGTTAGGGTTACATCACACCCAGCGGAACACCACGAAGGCATAGATCAGCGCGATGACGAGCGCCGCCCCACAGCGGCGTGCCCATGATGCCGAGCCAGGCGAGGAAGATGAAGGCGCTGCCCAGCAGCGAGATGAACAGCCGGTCGCCGCGCGTGGTGTCGAGGCCGAGGATGCCGTGGCGCGGCGCGCCGCCGGGCGAAATACTCCCACACCGACATGCCGATGAGGCAGAGCAGGATGAAGACGAAGAAGGCCGCGGTCGGCCAGGTCCAGGCCATCCAGGTAAGCAGTCGACGTATCTTCCATGGCGTGGCTCTCCGCCTACACGCGGCCGAGGGCAAAGCCCTTGGCGATGTAGTTGCGCACGAAATAGATCACGAAGGCGCCGGGGATGATGGTCAGCGTGCCGGCCGCCGCCAGCAGCCCCAGCTCATAGCCCGAGGTGCTCGCCGTCGTGGTCATGACCGCGGCGATCGGCTTGGCTGCGACCGCGGTCAGCGTCTTGGCCAGCAGCAGCTCGACCCAGGAGAACATGAAGCAGAAGAAGCAGGCGACGCCGATGCCGGCCGCGATCGTCGGGATGAAGATGCGTGAAGAAGAAGCGCGAGAAAGAATAGCCGTCGACATAGGCGGTCTCGTCCAGTTCCTTCGGCACGCCCGACATGAAGCCTTCGAGGATCCACACCGCCAGCGGCACGTTGAACAGCGTGTGCGCCAGCGCGACGGCAATGGGCGTGTCGAACAGCCCGACCGCCGAATAGAGCTGGAGGAACGGCAGCGCGAAGACCGCCGCCGGCGCCATGCGGTTGGTCAGCAGCCAGAAGAACAGATGCTTGTCGCCGAGGAACCGGTAGCGCGAGAAGGCATAGGCCGCCGGCAGTGCCACCGTCACCGAGAGAACCGTGTTGATGAGCACATAGCTGATCGAGTTGATATAGCCCATGTACCAGATCGGATCGGTGAAGATCTCCGCGTAGTTGTCGAGCGTGAACTGATGCGGGCACAGCGTGAAGCAGCCGAGAATCTCGTTCGTCGATCTTGAACGACATGTTGACCAGCCAATAGATCGGCAGCAGCAGGAACAGGATGTAGACGCACGGGAATGAGCCAGCGCAAGCGCCTCATGATTTGTCCTCGTTCCGCATCATCAGCGTGTAGAACAGCCAGCTCAGAACCAGGATGATCAGGAAGTAGATGATCGACATGGCGCCGGCCGGTCCCAGATCGAACTGGCCGAGCGCCATCTTGACGAGATCGATCGACAGGAACGTGGTGGCGTTGCCGGGCCCGCCGCCGGTCAGCACCATCGACTTCGGTATAGATCATGAAGCTGTCCATGAAGCGCAGCAGGATGGCGATGGTCAGCACATGCTTCAGCTTCGGCAGCTGGATGTAGCGGAACACCGCCCAGGCCCGCGCGCCGTCGACCTTCGCCGCCTGGTAGTAGGCATCGGGGATCGAGACGAGGCCGGCATAGCAGAGCAGCACCACCAGCGAGGTCCAGTGCCAGACATCCATCAGCACCATGGTGAACCAGGCGCCGAACGGCTGGCGCGTGTAGTTGTAGTCGATGCCGAGCGCGTTGAGCGCGCGGCCGAGCAGGCCGATATCGGGCAGCGCGAAGATGTTCCACATGGAGCCGACGACGTTCCAGGGAATCAGCAGCGGCAGCGCCATGAGCACCAGGCAGACCGAGACCCAGGGGCCCTTGCGCGGCATGGCCAGCGCGATGATGAGGCCGAGCGGGATCTCGATCGCCAGGATGATGCCGGTGAAGATCAGCTGGCGCAGAAGCGCCGCATGGAAGCGATCGGAATGCAGCACCTGCTCGAACCAGCGCACGCCGGCCCAGAAGAACACGTTGTCGCCGAAGGTCTCCTGCACCGAGTAGTTGACCACCGTCATCAGCGGGATGATGGCGTTGAACGCCACCAGCACGACCACCGGCAGGACGAAGAACCAGGCTTTCTGGTTGACGGTCTTGTTCATGGGATCAGGTCACCATCCAGCCGTCGTCATAGACCTGCGTGTGCGCGGGATCGAAGTGCAGATGCGCGGTGCCGCCCGGGATCTCGGTGCCTTCCGGCACCAGCAGCTTGATGACCGTGCCTGGGGATGGCGCGTCTCGACGATGCGGATAGCGGCCGGCATCGGCGACCTTGACGATCTGCGACGGGAATGCCGTGACGGCGAAAGCGCACGAATTCCGGCCGCACGCCGAGCTCGAGCAGCTTGCCATTGCCGCGATAAGCCTTTGCATTCACCGTTTCGATCGAGCTGGCCGGCGAACATGGCCTTGCCGTTTTCGACGTCGCAGGGCAGCACGTTCATGCCGGGCGAACCGATGAAATGGCCGACGAAGGTATGCTTCGGCCGCTCGAACAGGTCGACCGGCGTGCCGATCTGCACCACCTCGCCATTGTTCATCACCACCACCTGGTCGGCGAAGGTCAGCGCCTCGGTCTGGTCGTGGGTGACATAGATCATGGTGCGCCGGATGCGGTGATGCAGCTCCTTCAGCTTCGAGCGCAGCACCCATTTCAGATGCGGGATCGATCACGGTCAGCGGCTCGTCGAACATGATGACGTTGACGTCGGAGCGCACCAGGCCGCGGCCGAGCGAGATCTTCTGCTTGCCGTCGGCGGTCAGGCCGGAGGCGCGCTTGTCGAGCATGTGATCGAGATCGAGCATCTCGGCGATCTCGCGCACCCGCTTGTCGACCTCGGCCTCGGCGACGCCGCGATTGCGCAGCGGGAAGGCGAGATTGTCGTAGACGGTCATGGTGTCGTAGATGACCGGGAACTGGAACACCTGGGCGATGTTGCGCTGCTCCGGCGTCGCCTCCGTCACGTCCTGGCCGTCGAACAGGATGCGGCCCTCGGTCGGCCGGAGCAGGCCGGAGATCAGGTTGAGCAGCGTGGTCTTGCCGCAGCCCGACGGACCGAGCAGCGCATAGGCGCCGCCGTCCTCCCAATCGAGCGACAGCTTCTTCAGCGCCCAATCGTCCTCCGCTGCTGGATTGGGATAATAGCTGTGCCGAAGATCGTCGAGCGTGATCTTGGCCATCAGGCGCTCCCCGCAATCAGCTTGTCGTCGGCATCGAAGAAGAAGCTCTGGTCCGACATCGACATAGAGCTTCGCGGTCGAGCCGACCGCGAAGGGATGGATGCCGTGCGACTGCGACACCCAGGTCTGGCCGTTCAGGTCGAAATGCAGGACGCTCTCCGAGCCGCGAAGCTCGGTCACGAGCACGCGGCCTTCGATCGTGGCCGTGCCGTGGTTCCGCGCCGCCGGCGTGATGTGATGCGGGCGGATGCCGATCGTATAGCTGCCGTCGGGCATGCGCCAGCGGCATTCCGGCCCGCGCGCCATGTCACGCCTTCGCCGAGCTGGATCTCGTCGCCGCTCTTGGTGACCTGTGCCGTGTTGATCGGCGGATCGGAGAAGACCTGGGCGCTGAGCAGATCGGTGGGCTGGCGATAGATCGCGGAGGTCGGGCCGAACTGCGTCACGCGGCCTTCATGCAGGGTCGCGGTGTTGCCGCCGAAGAGCAGCGCCTCGGTCGGCTCGGTCGTGGCATAGACGACGATGCAGTCGCGGCCGGCGAACAGCTTCGGCAATTCGTCGCGCAATTCCTCGCGCAGCTTGTAGTCGAGATTGGCGAGCGGCTCGTCGAGCAGGATGAGGTCGGAATCCTTGACCAGGGCGCGGGCGATCGCGGTGCGCTGCTGCTGGCCGCCGGACAGTTCGTTCGGCCGGCGCTTGCAGCATCGGCGTCAGGCGCAGCAGATCGGCGACCTTGCTGCACCCGCGCCTCGATCTCCTGCCGGCGTCGATGCCGGCGACGCGCAGCGGCGAGGCGATGTTCTCGTAGACCGTGAAATTCGGATAGTTGATGAACTGCTGATAGACCATCGAGACGTTGCGCTTCTGCACCGGGCACGCCGGTGACGTTCTTGCCGCGGAACCAGATCTCGCCCGCTGCGTCGGCTGCTCGAGTCCGGCCATCAGCTGCATCAGCGTCGTCTTGCCGGCGAGCGTCGTGCCGAGCAGGACGTTGAAGCTGCCCTCTTCGCAGCACCAGGTTGGTCTCGTGGATGATAGGTTTCGGCGCCGACGCGCTTTGTCACGTTCTCGAAGTTCAAGTGACATCGATGCGCGCATCGTCGCTTTCCCTGCAGTGCGTGCCGGATGGTCCAGTCTAACTGCCAGAGATCCGGGGAGCACCAGTGGCGCTCCCCGGAATTGGCAGTGTGCTTAGCTTGGCCCAGCGCTTGACCAGCTCGTCATAGGCGATGGTCTCGCCCTGCGGCTTCTCGTTGTCGAGCTTGGCGTGCGGGCCGTTCGGCTTGCCGAGCCACTCGGACGGATCCTTCTCCTCATTGAGGCGCGGGCCGCAGCCGCCGTAGGTCTTGTTGGCTCTCGTCGGCCGCCTGCATGCGGGACATGGTCAGGTCCATTTCGTCGGCGAGACGATCCATCGCTTCCTGCGGCGTGAAGGCGCCGGAGTTCACGTCACCGATCTGCTGCCACCAGAGCTGTGCCAGCTTCGGATAGTCGGGAACGTTGACGCCGGTCGGCGTCCAGTTCACGCGGTCGGGCGAGCGGTAGAACTCGACCAGGCCGCCGAGCTTGGGCGCGCGCTCGGTGAAGGACTCGTGCTGGATCGTGCTGTCGCGGATGATGGTGAGGCCGACATGGCTCTTCTTCACATCGACCGTCTTCGAGACCACGAACTGGGCATAGAGCCAGGCCGCCTTGCGGCGATCGACCGGGGTCGACTTGAACAGCGTCCACGAACCGGTGTCCTGATAGCCGAGCTTCTGGCCGTCCTTCCAGTACGGGCCGTGCGGCGACGGCGCCATCCGCCAGAGCGGATTGCCGGCATCGTCCACCGTGTTGTTGCCGTCGCTCTTCGGCGCGACCATCGACGCGGTGAAGGCCGTGTACCAGAAGATCTGCTGGGCCACGTTGCCCTGGCTGAGCGCCGGCAGCGACTGATAGAAGTCGAGTCGGCGGCGCCCGGAGGCGCGTATTTGCGCAGCCACTCGTCCCACTTGGCGATGGCATAGACCGACGCCGGAGCGTTGGTGCTCGCCGCCGCGGGAGACCGAGGCGCCTGCCGGGTTGCAGGAGCCTTCTTCCATGCGGATGCCCCACTCGTCGATCGGACGGCCGTTCGGCAGGCCCGGCGAGCTGGAGCCGGCCATCGACAGCCAGGCGTCGGTCATGCGCCAGCCGAGATCCGGCGCGCGCTTGCCGTAGTCCATGTGGCCATAGACGCGGACGCCGTCGATCTCCTTCACGTCGTTGGTGAAGAAATCGGCGATGTCCTCATAGGCCGACCAGTTCACCGGCACGCCGAGGTCATAGCCGTACTTGGCCTTGAACTTCTCCTTCAGATCCGGCCGGTCGAACCAGTCCTTGCGGAACCAGTAGAGATTGGCGAACTGCTGGTCGGGCAACTGCCAGAGCTTGCCGTCCGGGCCGGTGGTGAACGGCCTTGCCGATGAAGTCATCGACATCGAGCCCCGGATTGGTGACGTCCTTGCCCTCGCCCGCCATCCAGTCGGTGAGGTTGACGGCGCTCTGCAGGCGCGAATGCGTGCCGATGAGATCGGAGTCGTTGATGTAGGCGTCGTACAGATTGCGATTGGTCTGCATCTGCGTCTGCACCGCCTGCACCACTTCGCCTTCGCCGAGCAGCTGGTGGTTGACCTTGATGCCGGTGATTTCCTCGAAGGCCTTGGTCAGGGTCTTCGACTCATAGGTGTGCGTCGGGATGGTTTCCGACAACACGTTGACCTCCATGCCCTTGAACGGCTCGGCCGCCTTGATGAACCATTCCATCTCCTTCAGCTGGTCGTCGCTTGCGACAGCGTCGAAGGCTGGAACTCCTGATCGACCCATTTCTCCGCCGCCGCCATGTCGGCGTTAGCTGGAGCGGGTATCAGGACGGTGACCGCACCGACAACGGCAATCGCTGCCGCGCCGGCCAGCCATCGGCCTGCACCCAGACTTCTGCTACTCATCTTCATTACGGACCTGCCCAAAAGCTGGGCCTTAGTCTTAGCGCTGCCGGTTTCGGGGAAAGGCCGCCTCAGCCCCGCCGGCCATCCAGGCGCGTGCCTGAAATCGAGTATTCTTTCTTGTGCTCATGCCACGCCGGCCTGGGCGCTGCGGACAGCGCCGGGTGCGGTTGCGGCAAACCATGATTCCAGGGCGGCGGCGGTGTCCCGCGCCACATGCAGCCCCAGCTTCGAGCGGCGCCACAGCACATCGTCGGCGCTCATCGCCCATTCCTGATCCATCAGGTAGCGCACTTCCCGCTCGTCAGAGTCCGTCGCCGAAATGCCGGCCCAGATTGGCCAGCGAACCGGCATTGGCGAGGATGCGCTGCATGCGCGTGCCATAGGCGCGGGCAAGGCGCCGCGCGAGGTCAGCCGGCAGCCACGGCCAATCGGCACGGGCCTCGCCGAGGAAACGCTCGAAATCGGCGTCAGGCATGTCGCCGCCGGGCAGCACGCCGTTGGAGGTCCAGGCTGGCCCCATCTGCGGCAGCAGGTCCCGCAGCCGGTCCAGCGCATGTTCGGCCAGCTTGCGGAAGGTGGTGATCTTGCCGCCGAAGACCGACAGCAGCGGCGGACCGTCCGTGTCCACCTCGAACACATAATCGCGGGTGACGGCCTGAGGCGTTCTGCGCCGCGTCGTCATAGAGCGGCCGCACGCCGGAATAAGTGCGGACCACGTCGGCCGGCGAGATCTTGCGCTTGAAATAGCGGTTGATCGACCGAACAGAGATAGTCGGTCTCTTCGGCGGAGATGCGCACCTGCGCGGGATCGCCCTCATAGTCCGATCGGTGGTGCCGATCAGCGTGAAATCCTGCTCATAGGGGATCGCGAAGACGATGCGCCGGTCGGTCATTCTGGAAGATGTAGGCCTGCGGTCGTGATCGAACAGCTTCGGCACGATGATGTGGCTGCCCTTGACCAGCCGGAGCGCGTGCTTGCGCTTGACGCCCACGGTGTCGATGAAATCGGCGACCCACGGTCCCGCCGCGTTGACCAGCACCCGGGCGGTGATCTCCCGCGTCTCGCCGCTGGCGACGTTCTGCAGGGTGGCGATCCAGCGGTCGCCATTGCGCCGCGCGCCGGTGCAGCGGGTGCGGGTCAGGATGTCGGCGCCATGGTCGGCGGCGTCGCGGGCGTTCAGCGCCACCAGCCGCGCATCGTCGACCCAGCAATCGGTGTAGCTCGAAGGCCTTGCCGTAGCTGTCGCGCAGCGGCTGCACCGGCGGGATCGCGGCGCAGATCGAGGCCGCGGGAGGCCGGCAGCTTTTCGCGGCCGCCGAGATGGTCGTAGAGGAACAGCCCGAGCCGCACCATCCAGGCCGGGCGCAGCGCCGATACATGGGGCAGCACGAATCGTCAGCGGCCAGATGATGTGGGGGGCGGCCTTCAACAGCACCTCGCGCTCGATCAGCGCCTCGCGCACCAGGCGGAATTCGTAATATTCGAGATAGCGCAGGCCGCCATGGATCAGCTTGGTGCTGGCCGATGACGTGGCGCTGGCGAGGTCGGCCTGCTCGGCGAGCAGGACCTTGAGGCCGCGGCCCGCAGCATCGCGGGCGATCCCGCCCCCATTGATGCCGCCGCCGACGATGAACAGATCGACAGATCCGGACGCGTCCGATTGGAGCAACGTCCCGCCCTCCCCTGTGCCTGCCGGTTTTCTGGGTTGTCCCGCCGCGGTTCATCCGCGGTCGGGACATCAAAGCTTGAAGTACCCCCGGCTTTCGCAGCGACGGTAGGGCAGGCCATTTATTTTCACAAACGAAATTTTATCGGTTCCATTTGCGCGAAAACGAAAACGAACATCACCGATTACCGCCGGACGGCAACCGGCGGCATGGCGGCCGGCGGCATCGCCGCGACGTTGTCGTCGGCCAGTTCATCGACCATATGCAGCACCACGCCATGCTCGCCGAGCTTGGCCACGATGGAGGCCGGCGGGCGGCGGTCGGTGAAGATGGCGTCGATATCCTGCAGGCTGCCGAGGCGCACCATGGCGCGGCGGCCGAACTTGGTGTGGTCGGTGACCAGGAAGATCTGCCGCGAGTTGGCGATGATGCAGCGCGACGCGCGCACTTCCCGGTGGTCGAAGTCCAGCAGCGAGCCATCCACGTCGATGCCGCTGATGCCGATGATGCCGAAATCCACCTTGAACTGGCCGAGGAAATCGATGGTGGTTTCGCCGACCACGCCGCGGTCGCGGCTGCGCACCACGCCGCCGGCGACGATGACCTCGAAATCCTCATTCTGGCTGAGAATGCTGGCCACCTGCAGATTGTTGGTGATGACCCGCAGGCCGCGATGGCGCAGCAGGGCGCGCGCCACCTCCTCGGTCGTGGTGCCGATGTTGATGAACAGCGAGGCGTCGTCGGGGATATGCCGCGCGACCAGTTGGGCGATGCGGCGCTTCTCCTCCAGGCAATGGACCTGCCGCGCCTGATAGGCGGTGTTCTCCACGCTCGACGGCAATCCGGCGCCGCCGTGATAGCGCCGCAACCGTTCCTGCGAGCAGAGCAGATTGACGTCGCGGCGGATGGTCTGCGGCGTGACGTCGAAATGCTCGGCCAGCGCCTCGACGGAGACGAAGCCCCGCTGGCGCACGAGATCGAGAATCTGCTCATGACGCAGCTCGTGATTCATGGCTGTATAGAACCTCCCGTATCGCGTCCCGTTTCATCCGGGATCGGCGTTTTCGTTGATATTTTCACATCACAACATTCGGGAGCGGTTGACAATAGTTCTCCGCGCTTCCGATCATCAATCCCGAAAACAACAAAACACATACAGAGAACACCGGGGGGATCATGGCGGCGACATACATCCTGGCGATCGACCAGGGCACGACCAGCAGCCGGGCCATCCTGTTCGGCCGCGACGGCAAGCCGGCAGCCGTCGCCCAGGCGGAATTGCCCCAGCATTATCCGGATGATGGCTGGGTCGAGCATGACGCCGACCGGATCTGGACCGACACCGTCGCGGTGGTCCGCGGCGTGGTCGAGAAGGCCCGCGCCAAGCCGGAGGACGTGGCCGCCATCGGCATCACCAACCAGCGGGAGACGGCGGTCATCTGGAACCGCAAGACCGGCGCCCCGATCCATCGCGCCATCGTCTGGCAGGACCGGCGGACGGCGGAGCTCTGCCGCACGCTGAACGCCGGCGGCCATGGCAAGCTGGTGCAGGAGCGCACGGGCCTGCTGATCGATCCGTATTTCTCGGCCACCAAGATCGCCTGGCTGCTGGACAATGTGCCGGGCGCGCGGGCGCTGGCCGAGAAAGGCGAGCTGGCCTTCGGCACGATCGACTGCTTCCTCTTGTGGCGGCTGACCGGCGGCAAGGTGCATGCGACCGACGCCACCAACGCCTCGCGCACGATGCTGTTCAACATCCGCACGCAGGAATGGGATGACGATCTGCTGCGGCTGCTGAAGATCCCGCGCTCGCTGTTGCCGGAGGTGCGCGACAGTTCCGGCGATTTCGGCGCCACCGACAAATCCCTGTTCGGCGCGGCCTGGCCGATCACCGGCATCGCCGGCGACCAGCAGGCGGCGCTGGTGGGCCAGGCCTGCTTCGCGCCGGGCATGATCAAGAGCACCTACGGCACGGGCTGTTTCGTGCTGCTGAACACCGGCGACAAGGCGGTGGAATCGAAAAACCGGCTGGTCAGCACGGTGGCGTACCGGCTCAAGGGCAAGACCAGCTACGCCATCGAAGGCAGCATCTTCGTCGCCGGCGCCGCGGTGCAGTGGCTGCGCGACGGCCTCAAGCTGATCGGCCAGGCGGGCGAGACGGCGGGGCTGGCGGCGTCGCTGCGCTCGAACAACGGCGTCTATCTGGTGCCGGCCTTCACCGGGCTGGGCGCGCCGTACTGGGATCCGACGGCCCGCGGCGCGATCTTCGGGCTGACGCGCGACACCGGCATCGCCGAAATCGTGCGCTCGGCACTGGAGGCGGTGTGCTACCAGACCCGCGATCTCATGGCCGCCATGGAGAGTGACAGCGGCACGAAGCTGACGGCGCTGCGCGTGGATGGCGGCATGGTCAAGAACGACTGGGTCATGCAGTTCCTGGCCGACATCCTCGACCTGCCGGTGGAGCGGCCGGTGGTGACGGAGACGACGGCGCTGGGGGCCGCGTATCTCGCGGGCCTGCACGCCGGCGTTTTCCAGTCCACGGCCGACATCGGCAAGCGCTGGCAGCGCGACCGGCGCTTCGAGCCCGCCATGAACGCCGACCAGCGGGACTCGCTGTATGCCGGCTGGCAGCAGGCGGTGGCGCGGGTGCGCAGCGCCGCGGTGTAGGTCGCCCTGCCCATCAGGCTGCTTGCGCCAGTTTCGGCGCCCGCTGCAGCATGCCGAGGGCGTCGTGGCGGATGTGGTTCTTGGCCATCTCGCCCCGCAGCATGCTCTCGCTCACCAGCCCCTGGTCCAGGCATTCCCGCAGCAGCCCGAAGAAGAATTCCTCCTGCCGCCGATCGGGATGGCGCTTGTAGGTGGCGAAGGGCGACGCCGTGCCGAGCAGCGCATTCACCGCGCCGATCATCCAGCCGGTGGAGATCATGCCCTTGTGCACTTCCCGCGCCGTGAAGTCGACGGGCAGGCCGGTCTTCCAGGGCTGGGTGCGGCGCTTGGTGTTGTGCAGCAGCTTGGTCTTCTCGTTGAGGGTATCGAAATGATTCCACCCCTCCTCCAGCAAACCGACAGTTTCCCGCGGCTCCAGCGCCAGCGATACCCAATCGAGATAGTCGCGCTTGAACGCGAACATCTCGGCGAAATTCTCTTCGACATGCCAATGCCCGAGCTTGGCGCAATCCAGCAGCATCACCGACGACGCCAGATATTCCTTGCGGCCGTTATGGCCGCCGCGGGCCCGGCACATCAGCGCCTTGCCCTGCATGTCCCGCGACAGCAGCTCCCAGACATCGCCGGCGGCGAAGATATCGGGATCGATGATCGCGGCGCGGCCTTCGTAGCCCATCAGCGCCGGCGGCGCGAAGCGGAGCGGCGTGAAGGATTGCAGGTCCTCCATGTCCCAGACGCGCTCGACGCCGCCGCGGAGGAATTTCTCGCCGTGGCGGGCGCGCAGGAACGGGAAGTCCTTCACCTCGAGCACGCGCACGTCGAACTTGTCCGCATTGGGCGAATTCCGCTTCAGGGAGTAGGCGGAGACGATGGCGCCGACGATCTGCTTCTCGTTGGTATGGATGAAGACGGTGGGTTTCATGTGGTCGCCCTATGCTGCGCTGCTTCCCCGCGGGCGGAGAATGGCAGGGCGGAGTACGTAGTCAATGCGGCGAGGTGGCTGGTGGCGGAGGTGCATTTTGCGCTATTTCCCGCGGGAAAAGACCAATGATTGCAGAGGTTTGCTGGTGGATCGGGAGCACTGAAAACCGGCCTTAAGTATCTGATCCGATTTGGCAATCCGGCATGCCGTTGGCGCCATGTGTCGGGGACCCAGTTTTTGCGGAACGATGCCATGCAAGGAAATCATCGGCCGGGCGCGCGCGACTGACCTGCGGCGGGAATCCATGCGATGCATTCCATATTCCGACATACAAATTCTCGATGAGGGTTTTGCGGCGTCAGTATAGAACAAATTCCTATGAATTGTCAAGGGAACGCGCCACGCCGGTGCGACTAACCACCAGTGTCCCCTCTCCCCTTGTGGGAGAGGGTGCGCAACATCCGCAGCGCAGATGTTGCGCGGGTGAGGGGACTCTTGACTCAATCATAGATTGTTATACACGTTTTTGATGCAATCCTCCGAATACGCCCGCGACCTACGGCGCCAATCCACCAAGGGCGAACAACTTCTCTGGATGGCGCTCCGCAACCGCGCGCTTGGCGAACACAAATTCCGCCGCCAATGTCCCGATCGGCCCCTTCATCGCCGACTTTGTCTGCTTCGAGCGCCGCCTTATCGTCGAGGTGGACGGTGTGACCCACGATTTCAATGCCGAGTATGACGAGCGCCGCGATCGGTGGTTCCGTGCGAGGGGATTTCGGGTGGCGCGCTTTCCGGATGAGGAAGTTATCAAGAATCTTGATGGCGTGGTCGCGACGATTCGCGAACTTTGCCGGCCGCCGTGAAGCCCCCTCACCCGCGCAACATCCGCGGCGCGGATGTTGCGCACCCTCTCCCACAAGGGGAGAGGGGTCAGTTTAGTTCTGATCTCGCTATGCTTATCGCAGCAAAAACCCCCGCCCGATCTCGTCGCCAGATTCGTAGGTGAAACTCGCCGTGCCCGTGTAGTGGGCGCGGCCGGAGACTTCGACGGTTACCGCGTCGAAGCGGCCGGCCTTGGCGGGGCGCAGCGCCTTCCCCGTGAAGATGGCGCCGGTGATGCTCTCGAACTTGCGCGTCTGGCCCAAGCGAATGAGTCCCTTGGCGAGCTGCACGGCGATGCGCGCGGTGACGCCGCTGCCGGTGGGGCTGCGGTCCACCTCGCGCTCGGCGAAGACGCAGATGTTGGCGCTCGGCGTCTCGCTGAATTCGTCAGCGCCGTCGGTGAGGATCGTGCCGTAGAGGAAGGCGAGATCGGCGTCATCGGGATGCTCCAGCGGGATCTGCTGCTTCGCCGCCTCGGTCACCGCGGCCGCGGCATCGACGAGATCCCGGGTGCGCGAGCGCCTGACATCCAGGCCGAAGCGCGAGGCCGGCACCAGCCCATAGAAGGCGCCGCCATAGCCGATATCCAGATGGACGCGGCCATGGCCGGGCACTTCCACCGCGCGGTCGAGGGCGAAGGCGAAGGCCGGCACGCTTTCGAAGGCGACGGCGCCCGCCTTGCCGGCCTCGATCGCCACCCGGGCGCGCACCAGGCCGCAGGGGCATTGGATGTTGACGATGGTCTCGGGGGCCGTAAGCTTCACGCGGCCGGTGTCGACCGCCCAGCGGCCGAGCGCGATGACGGCATGGCCGCACATGGTGCTGTAGCCCTCGTTGTGGATGAACAGCACGGCGAGATCGGCGCCGGGGAGATCGGGCTCCACCGGCAAGACCCCATACATGTCGAAATGCCCGCGCGGCTCGAACATCAGGAGCTTCCGCAGGTGATCCAGGTTCTCGCGGGCATAGCGCCGCTTGGCGAGGATGGTGTCGCCGGGGATGGGCGGATAGCCGGCGGTGACGATGCGCACAGGCTCGCCGCCGGTGTGCATTTCGGTGGTGGCGAGGGAGGCAAATGGTGTGATCATTTCTTGTTGCAGCACATCGGCAGCATTTACGACGAAGTACGTCTCCTCGATACTTGCAGCCGGTCCTCTGGAAGGAAAGTCCTATTGGAGAGAGCGCGCAGCTGACAGGAAGAGGGCGAAGGCGATGCGGATGGCGATCGTACTTTGCGTGTTGATTAGCCTCGGTGGCTGCACCGATGGCGAATGGCGTGCCGGGGAGTGGAATGACATGGAGAACATGTGCCGGGATTCCGCCTATTGCAGCGCACCGTGCCGGGTCGGGCAGTCCTCGGCGCAGAGCGGATGCGTCGAGCCGCTGTAAGACGCAGGCCGAAGATTCCTGCATGCGTCTCGCAACTGCTTCACCCGAACACGTTGTGCTCGCGGATGGTGCCCCGGTGCTATTGCGTCAATGTGAGGATCCCAAAAGCCACAAAAAGCCCGCCAATCGCGCGTAGTAGTATCTTGAAACCCTTCGATCCGAGCAGTTTTTCAGAAACTTCGCGCTGCGCAGAACGACCACCATGACTTTCAAAGTGCCTACCAAGGCGACTTACGACATAGCGTTGATAAAATCCGGCAAAAAGCAGCAAGAACGCACCAGCAAATCCAAACAGGATGGCAAAGGCTATTCGCACGAAGGCCTCATCTATTCAAAGGAGTTTCCATCTGAGGCAATAGCAATTGGCATCGATGCCTCACGGCGATGTGTGTTTTGTTCGTGTCTTCGTTCAGCGTGCTTGCTGTGGCTGGCGATGTTCGGTCGCTGGAGCCGCGCCGCGACGCCAGATCAGCCCGGCCGAGGCGGCCCTCGAGGATCAGACCGAAGGACAGCAGCGGGAACAGCTGCTGCACCGGCGCACGAACGCAGCGTTCGTCGCCGTCACGAGCGGCGATGCCCAGCGGCACGCGGCTGTAGGAGATGTGGGGCTCGTAGTGATACGTGCCCGATGCGCACGGCGCCAGCGGGATGCGTGACGCCATCGTCGCCAGCGTGCGGTACCGAGTACACCTGCAGGTGGTCGGGTGGCAGTCTTGCTGCCCAGCGCCAGGATCGGCGTTCAGGAGCGACGCTCACGTTCGGCGTCGTGGCCAGCAGGTGGCGTTCCGGGCCGGGCCTCCGCAGGCGGGAGAAGCCAGCCGAGGGTGTCGGGCGTCTGCTCGATGAGCTCCCAGCCACGACCAGATCAGGCTTGAAGTCGTCGAGCACGTCGCCGAGGTCGTCGACCGTGCCGAACACGATCCTCGTGCCACACGAGGTGTCGATCGCCCCGGGCGGCGCGGACCTTCTCGGAGGCGTCGACGCCGAGGACCTCCTTCACGTTCGCGGCGATCTCGGCGTAGAGCGACGCCAGGATCGGTGCTGGTTCCGGTCGACCTCGGACTCGTCGTAGGCGCCGAGATCGAGGACTCGAAGGCCCCGGCACTGGTCCGCCACGTAGCGGTAGCGATCGACCGGTTGCGCGTGACCGCCAGGCGCGCCAGCGGGCTCTCCGGATGTCGCCGACGTCGACGGTCGGTGCGTGTCGTTGGGCAACGCCGTCACCCTACAGATGGCGCAGTCGATACGGACCGCGTCGAGCCGCCGATTACCCTTCGCTCCAGTGCTGCGGACCGCCCTCGTGTTGATCGTTCGCAGCGCGCCGCTCTACGGCGGGCTGACGGTGTTCGGCGGCTGGCTGTGGTTAGATCCTTCGGCGGCGGGCGCCGAAGGCGTGGCTTCCACGCGGGTGTGCTCGGCTCGCGGTCGCTCAGACCCCTGCCTGGTACTTCTCTCGCGCAGATCGGTCGTCGGCACTCCACGCTCTGGCCGCTGCTTCGCGGCGGCAACCTCCGCCGCCGGCCTCGCGTTGGCCTGGCGCGATCGTGAGCGCCTCCGCCAGGCGGCCCTCGCGGCCAGGATCGGTGGTGAGCGCCGGCGCTGGTGCCCTGTCGCTGCTCTTGTTCGTGCTGTCGATTCGTCGCCTGCTCTCGAACCGCTGCTCTCGGTCGCGTTCGTTCAACAACGACGTGGCGTTCTACGCGGCGCTCGGCCGGCACTTCGATCACCTCGGCTTCGGCCCGCGAGGCGGTACCGGACTTCCACACGGGCAGCCTCGGCCGAATCGACGTGCCCGGCACCTACGACGTGTCGTCGCTGGCCGAGTGGCTCATTCAACGAGAGCCGTTCCAGGTCGCGACGCCGGTTCTCGTCGTGGTGCGCGTGCTGCTCGCCCAGATGCTCGCGTCGCTGCTGCGCAAGACCACGGCGCTGCACCCGGTGACGAGCGTCGTGCTTGCCATCGTGCAGCAGTCGACCTTCATGTCCACCTACCTGCTCAGCAGCTACTTCTTCTCGCAGACGTTGGGGATGCTGTTCGGGCAGCGGTGTCGGCGCTCGCAGTGACCTTCCCGCACGCGGAGCGACGGGACGATCGGCTCGTGGCGGCCGCGGTGCTCGCAGCCATGTTCGTTGCGTTGGCCATGACGTACTCGCACATGCTGTTCCTGTTCACGCCGGTGGCAATCGCCGTGGCGCTGTTCCGGTCCAAGCTCGGCTGGCGGGGCCGGGTGCAGCTGGTCGCCCTGACCGCGGCCGCCGGCATCGTCGCGGCGGCGATCATCCCTGAGCGGATGTGGCTCTCCGTCGAGCGACCTTCGGCTGGAGGCGGCAACGCCGGGTGGCCGCTTGCCGGTGCCACGCCCGCCGCGCTCATCGGCTTCCAGCGGTCGTGGACCGGCACCGTTGGCTGGGCGACGGTCACAGGATCGATCCTGCTGGTCGGGTCTGTCCTGGCCGCGTGCTGGTATCTCCGAACCGTGCAGACCGTCGTGGACGCTGCCTGCGGTGGCACGATCGCCCTCGGCCTGCTCACCTACGCGGTGTTCTACTTCGGGAAGGGCGGGCCCGAGACATGCAGTGGAAGTGGATCTCGTTCCTGCAGCCGTTGCTGGCGCTGGCGCTGCTGGCACCGCTTGCCGCTTGGGCGCGCCGATGGCCGAAGCGGTCGACGCTGCCTGCGCTCGTGCTGCTCATCATGGGCACGGCGAACGTGCGTGCATGCGAGCGCTTGCGGCACGACGTCGACGAGGGCGTGAACTGGGTCTCGCCCGATCTCGGCTTCCTCGGCGATTCGCCTGCGCTCGACGACGTCGACGAGCTCAATGTGGATCTCGCCCCGTTCTGGGAGACGATGTGGGCCGTGGTGGCGCTGGAGCCGCGCAGGGTCTACCTCCGGGAGACATCGTCTACCCCCAACCGCCCAACCGAAGGCCAGAAGTGGACCCTGGTGCGACGGATGCACATCCCAGCCGACGCGGCGGACGACGTCCGGACGGTCAACGAGTCCTACGCCTTGGTGCGTGCGAGCGTCCTGCCACCAGGCCCGCTGTGGCCAGAAGGCTCGTAGGCTCTCGGACCTCATGGCCGTACCGACCATATCGATCATCGTTCCGATGCTCGATGAAGAGGCGAACCTTCCCATCCTGCATCGTCGGCTGTCGGCGGCGATGTCCGAGGTCGAGCCACCCGTAGGCGTGGGAGCTCGTGTACGTCGACGACGGCTCCACCGACAGCACCCCTCGCCTCTTCCGCGAGCTGCAAGCATCCGACAGCAACGTCGTGGTGGTGACCCTTTCCCGCAACTTCGGTCACCAGCCCGCCATCACCGCAGGCATCGACATCGCCAGGGGCGACGTCGTGGTCGTCATCGATGGAGATCTCCAGGATCCGCCGGAGGCGATCCCCGCGATGCTCGAGCGCTGGCGCAACGGCGCCCGAGATCGTGCACGCCGTCCGCACCGAGCGGCCTGGCGACAGCCGGATCAAGGTCGGGCTGGCGGCCGCCTTCTACCGGTGTCCGGCGCTTGTCAGACACGCCCCTCACCGTCGACAGCGGCGACTTCCGCTTGATCGATCGCCCGCGTGGTCGAGCAGCTCGCGAGATGCGGGAGGAGAACCGCTACCTGCGCGGCATGGTCTCCTGGGTCGGTTTTCGAGCAGGAGGCGGCCCGTATTTCAGCACGAGCCGCGCGTCGGCCGGGACTCCGAAGTACTCCTTCCGCAAGTCGCTGGCGCTGGCGCTGGCGGGCGTCACCGCCTTCTCCGAGAAGCCGCTGCGGCTGGCCACCCAGCTCGGGGCGCTCGTCACGATCGTTGCGTTCGGTTCGGGCGCGTGGACGCTGATCGGCAAGATCATCGAGCCTGAGCGCTCGATCCAGGGCTTCGCCTCGCTGATGATCGCGGTCCTGTTCATCGGCGGCGTGCAGCTGCTCACCATCGGTCTGCTCGAGCGAGTACGTCGGGCAGATCTACCGCGAGGTCAAGAACCGGCCGCTGTACGTGGTCGACAACGTCGCACGAGCCGACGACCAGCCCCGCTGATGGCACCGGCGGTCTCGGTGTGCATCGCCCTACTGCGGCGCGCCGTACGTCCGCGACACCATCGAGTCGATCCTGGCCCAGACCCTTGGCGACCTCAAGGTGATCGTGGTCGACGACGCCTCGGACGACGGCACCCTCGACGCCGTCAAGGATGTCGCCGACGACCGGGTCTCGGTCAGGGTGGGTGCCGAGCGCCTTCGAGCCGCCCAACTGGTGGCGGGCCATCGAGGGGGCGACCGGCGAGTTCGTGAAGCTCGTCGGGCAGGACGACCTGCTGGCGCCGGAGTGCCTGGAGCGCAGGACCGCGGCCCTGCGAGCGAACCCCGGTGCTGCGCTTCGCCGCCTGCCGCCGGCAGCTTCGTCGATTCCCGACGGCGCGACGCTCCGTGCCGCGCACGGCTTGCGTGGCCTGGACGGCCTCGTTCCGGCCCGCGAGGCGCGCCGGCTGGTCGTCGGCTCTGGCATGAACATCCTGGGGGAGCCCGTCACGAGATCCTGACCCCGCGCGCCGACCTCCTCACCATCAACCCTTCCGAGAGGAGATCAGCTACGCGACCGATCTCGGCGATGCCTTTTTTTTTTTTTTTTTTTAACATTACTTGGTTCATTTTTAGTATATACTGCTATGTACACACAGGAGGAGTTATCACACTTACAATTAAAATGCACATTAGCACACTTACACAACAAAGGGTATACACCACTGCATCTCCATTTCACACATAATGGTAAATCATCTCTGGCTTGCTAATTCTAATAGTCATGCAAAGCCAGTACACACAAAACTCATTCCCAACACCATGCACACAGGAACATCTCAGCCAGCCACCATCAGCTAGAGAACAAGCCCATGGAACATTCAAACCCAGCAAGGCGGCCAGCACCGGGTAATTGGCAACGGGGGGGGGGGGGGGGGGGGGGGGGGGGGGGGGGGGGGGGGCGATGTTATTTTTCTGCCTGTTCTCGGCTCAGCATCTATTGCTAGGTTCGACAGACCGGCCAGTAATCATAGCCAGCACCCTAAAAATACAAGTAGTTAGCCACCTCAGCGAGACCACAGGTGAGCCACGACACCCGGGAAAATTATCACCCAGCACCC
>CAWENQ010000007.1:0-762096 GCA_963810485.1 uncultured Alphaproteobacteria bacterium | reverse complement strand
GTATACCGGCTCGCGCACGGGAAGGCCACTGAGCGGAAAGCCTCAACCTTACCGCCAGCACCCAAGTGGCCGTTATGATACCGGCTCCATCACCGCCGCATCATTGTTCTTCGGGCTGTTGACCCGCGTGCTGACCTTGTAGGCCAGCATCTTGCTTGCCGGGTAGGACATCAGCAGCGCTGTCGGAATGCCGAGATCCTTTGATGTCAGCCAGTGATCCCAGGTGTCGGGCGGCAGGATTACCGGCATACGGTCGTGGATCGGCTTCATCAGCGAATTGCCGGCCGTGACGATGATGGTGAAAGTCTGCAAAGGCGCCTCGCCCTTGTCCCATTGCTCCCATAGACCGGCCATGGCGAACGGCTCCCGGTCCTTCATCGTAATCCGGTACGGCTGCTTCTTCTCGCCAGGCTGCCATTCATAAAAGCCGTCGGCGGGGATCAGACAGCGGCGGGCCTTGAACGCTGCTCGGAAGGCCGGCTTAAGGGTTACCGTCTCGGCCCGGGCATTGATCGTGCTGTAAGCGATCTTCGCGTCTTTGGCCCAGAAGGGGATCAGCCCCCACTTTAGCGTCACCAGCTCCCGCTCGCCTCCGGCATTGAGGCGGACGACCGGCAGCGTCTGGGTCGGTGCACAGTTGTAGTTAGGCCGCAGGTTCGGCGTGTCGTTCGTGAACTTGAACAACCGCCGCATGGCCTCGGGGGCGGAGGTGATAGAGTAGCGGCCGCACATTGGGCGAGCCTATCGGTTCCCTTCAGATTGCACTATGGCCGCCTTGCTGACGGGCTGGCTCCGTGGTTCGATGTCTAACATGGACGATGAGCTATCGACGGATTCAGCACACAAGCTGCAAGCGGTGCTAAATCACGACAGGACAGACGCGGGCAGGGATTTCCCTGCCGGGTATCTTGCAGCGTGCTGGAATTGGTTCCACGACCTGTCCGCCAGTGACCAGGTCCAGGCTGCCGTTGTGCGCGCTGAATTCGAAAAGGGAAATGAAGGGGAAGCCGAGAGGGCGGCGGCTGTGCTGCCTCCGGCACCCGTCTGCCCATTGCTTTGATCAAGAATGGCCTGCACACGCAATCCCGGCAATCACGCCGCAGTAGAGAGATGGCTTGCACCATGAAAGAACTCCTGAATTGGGCACCCTCTGCCTTATTGCTAGCCAAACAAGGCACAAGCATTGAGGCGCTGGGCTTGCCAATGGTCACTCTGGTTGCCTTGAAACGAGTCGGCATTGTGCAAATTGCTGATCTCGTACAGTTGTCAGTGAGTGACTTTTCGATAATTCGTGGTGTCGGCGCATTAGCATTGAAGCGATTAAAGTCGCAAGGACTTGTCGCGGTGGGGGACGAGGCGCGAAAACCCGGTGGAAGTCGAAGGTACGTCGCGCCACGGCCGGCGGGATCACCGGGGCAGGAATAACTAAGTCAGCTCGTATGTTATTCGGTCAGGTATGAATCATCTGACATTGGCGCTCGTACTTACGACCCACTCAACTGGCCCTGGCTTCATGCCGGGGCTTTTTGTTGCCAACGCAGGATTTGGCCAAGCTTGGGCATGGATCTTCTCGTACCATTGAATTCTCGCCGACGGGATGATCGTATGCCAATGTAGGGTTTCCCGGTGAGCCATGGGGGCGGTACGCCATTGAATGGCGCGCCAAGGCAGGCCAGGGATTGTGAAGTTGCGCCAACGCAATCCCTGGCCGGTCCTAGGGGGCGACCCTTGGGGTTGAGGTCGCCTCGCCGGCAATGCCAACCGGCCCAGGCACTACAGCAAGAACCCATCAACCAACCGTTGCTCTGAAGCCGGCCTCAGCGCGGGTGCGAGGGGCCGTCGGATGCGTCATCGGCCATGTGATTCCAAATGCCGTTAGAGAACACAATGCCCCGGATTTCATCGGTAGCATATTGGGGCGTCTACAGCATTCGACGTCCGCCTTGGGTCAAACCCGGCCGTTCGACCTCTTTCTGCGAACGTCTGCTTGCAGATATGAATCGGAAATGACTGCAGGTTTCGTCAGCTAGACCCTCAGCACCGGACATCGCTGGGCGGTGCTGGCAAGGCTGGAACGTGCCATAAGCCGCCATCTAAGCAACCGCGATCTCACTGGCGCACAGCTTTTCATCGGACCCACAGAGGAATTGGATCAAAAGTGAATGGCGATGCCTAGGTCGTTTACTCATAAATCAGTGGAGCCGGATGAGGCGCGTTTGATGTCCGCTAGTCCCCCAACAACGGCGCAAAGCGGACATCAAACGCATGCGGTCGTCTAGTTCGGCCCTAACCCAACAAGCGGTCAGTGCGCCCAGACGGCCGGTACCCAACGAAAGACGTCGCCGGCGACCGCCACCCGCCCGACGGACGGGAACGGCAGGTGAGCGGCCACCACCGGCTCGCCGGTCGCCGCCAGCTCTCGCAAGAGACGGACCCGGACGCGGACCGCCTCCTCGGGGTCGTGGTCGAACGCGTTGTGCCAGTCGGGGCGGTCGAAGTGGTTCGGAAACACGGCATCGCCGAGGAACGTCAGCCGGTCGCCGCCGGACGCCAGGCGGACCACGCTGTGCCCGCGGGTGTGGCCACCGGTGCGACGGACGACTACTCCCGGCGCCACCTCGTACTCCAACTCAAACGGCCGCAGCCGGCTGCGGTACGCGTCGACGAACCGCTCTTCGGCCGACCGGAGCACGTCCGGGAACCCGCCGAAAGTGTTGCGGGAGAAATCGGGCGACGCCCAGAACTCGACCTCCGCGGCGGCCAGGTGGATCGGCACGTCCGGACGCAGCCGGCCCCCGAGCCCGTCGGCGAGAAGCCCGCCGACGTGGTCCACGTGCAGGTGGGTGAGCACCACGTCGGTCACGGATGCGGGATCGATGCCGGCGGCGTCCAGTCGCGCGGCCAACCGACCGACCTGCGGGGCGTCCGGGAACTCCGACCCTACCCCTGAGTCAATAAGTACGGTCCGGCCGCCGCTCCGCACCACGACCACGTTCAGCGGCCACACGTACGTGTCCGGCGGCTGGAGCCTGTCGTCCAGCCAGGCTGCCAGTTCGGCCGGGTTGGCATTGGTGGCCAACGTCGTGGCCTGCAGCGGAAACACACCATCGCTGATCACCAGCACGTCAATCTCGCCGACCCGCAGCGCGTAGCGCGACGGAACCAACTCGTCGGTCGCCGTTCTGCCCGGGTGTGAGGCGTTGTCCAAGCTCATGTTTGTCTGTGCGGTGTTGTCCATGTTTGTCTCCTGCTGACCGCTTTCATGGCTTTCATTGAAATCCGACAATTCGCCATCCGGCCTGTCAAGCAACAAATGTCGGACGCGATCGGACTTGCTGACGACGCCAGTGTTCCGTTTTCTTCGCAAAAGATAACGGGCCCGATATGAGGACTGGAAAGAGCAACGGCTGCATTCCGCAGTGTTGCGTCAATTGCGATTACAGCAAGGCGAGCCTTAGTGACCGCCGCGAAGTCGATCAGCATATCAGTATAGTGCCCATTGAGATGGCCCGCGAGCCTGTGATTCTAACTCCAGAACTGTCCTCGGCCGCTAGACAATTGCGCTGGGGTACAGGACAGTGACCAGTTCCGTAAACTCGAACATGCAGGGGGAGGGATATGGCAAAACGGCCGACGAAAAAATCAAGCGTTTTACCTACTGGCGGCGGTTTGGCTCTCCTCGATCCAACCGATACCGTATTCTTATTGCTTGATCATCAGTCTGGTCTATTCCAGACCGTAAAGGATATCAGCGTCGCTGAACTGCGCGCCAATACCACAATGATAGCTAAGCTGGCGACGCTTCTGAAAATCCCCGTCATTACGACCGCGTCCGAGCCCAACGGGCCGAATGGGCCTCTCATGCCAGAGATTCATCAATCGGCTCCTCATGCTGTCTACGTACCTCGAAAGGGCGAAGTCAACGCCTGGGACAACGCTGACTTCGTCAGGACGGTACGGGCGACCGGCCGGAAGACGCTAATCATGGCCGGGGTTTGGACCAGTGTCTGCGTCATGTTCCCGGCGCTGGATGCCAACGCAGCGGGATTTAACGTGTATGCGGTGATGGATGCTTCTGGCGACCCAAGCGAAATGACATCTCGAACAACGCTTGCCCGGTTTGCCCAGGCCGGTGTCATTCCCACTTCAACAAACGCGGTGTTGTGCGAGGTTCACCGCACCTGGAACCGCCCGGAGGCGGCCGAGCTTGCAAAACTCTATACCCTTGCGGCTCCCAACTACGCTGCTGTGATGGAGAGCTACCAGAAGGCTCAGGAGGTCATTAGGACGGCCAAATAGGAACTACTGTTCGGCTTACAGAACGCAATCGGTCACATCCTTTACGCCTGACCTACGATCAGGGAGGCTCATCATGGTCACTCGCGTCACGCGCAGGCAAGTGGTTGGTGGCGTTGCTGCGTTCAGCCTCCTCCCGCTTGCGGTGAGACCTGGCTTCTGTCAGGACGTTCCAGATCTGATACTCATCAATGGCAAATTCACGACCCTCGATCGGTCAAACCCAAACGCGGAGGCCGTTGCGGTGAGCGCTGGCCGCTTTTTGGCCGTCGGTAGCACCACCGACATCATGGCCGCTCGTGGAACGCACACGAGGTTAATCGACTTGGGTGGCCGCCGAGTTATTCCAGGTCTTCAGGACAACCATATCCATGTTATCCGCGGCGGCTTGAACTATAACATGGAGCTTCGATGGGATGGCGTCCCCAGCCTCGCAGATGCCATGGCGATGCTCAAACGCCAGGTCGCGAACACGCCTCCACCGCAGTGGGTTCGCGTCGTGGGTGGTTTCACAGAAAATCAGTTCGTGGAGAGGCGTCTGCCGACCTTGGAAGAGATCAACGCCGTAGCGCCCGACACACCGGTGTTCATCCTCCACCTTTATGACCGTGCATTACTAAACTCGGCGGCGCTGAGGGCGGTTGGATACACGAAGGAAACACCGAACCCTGTCGGCGGTGAGATTGTCCGCGATGCCGCCGGCAATCCAACCGGCCTGCTGTTAGCCAAACCCAACGCTGCAATCCTTTACGCGACACTGGCAAGTGGCCCGAAGCTGCCATTTGAATATCAGGTCAATTCCACACGTCATTTTATGCGCGACCTGAACCGGCTTGGCGTCACCTCCGTGATCGACGCCGGCGGCGGGTTCCAAAACTATCCGGAGGACTATGCTGTCATAGAGCGGCTTCACAACGATGGGCACCTGACCTTGCGCATCGCTTACAATCTCTTCACCCAGAAGGCTAAGGAAGAAAAGGCCGACTTCCTGCGCTGGACGAGCACGAACAAGTACCAGCAAGGCGACGACTATTTCCGCCTGAATGGCGGCGGTGAGATGCTGGTTTTCTCGGCTGCCGACTTCGAGGATTTCCGGGTCGAACGGCCCGAAATGCCGGTTAGTATGGAGACCGACCTTGAAGGCGTTGTGCGGATTCTTGCACAGAATCGCTGGCCTTGGCGGCTTCATGCTACCTACGACCAAACTATTTCTCGCGCGCTAGACGTGTTCGAGAAGGTCAACGCAGAAATTCCACTTTCTGGCCTCAATTGGTTTTTTGATCATGCAGAGACGATCGGTGACCAGAGCATCGATCGGATCGCAAAACTCGGCGGTGGCATTGCGATCCAGCATCGTATGGCGTATCAGGGAGAGTATTTCGTCGAGCGCTATGGCACCGAGGCTGCGGAGAACACGCCGCCAATAAAGCGAATAATGGACGCTGGCGTAAAGATTTCTGCCGGGACTGATGCAACCCGTGTTGCCTCATATGATCCATGGGTGTCGCTCGCCTGGCTGGTCACCGGCAAAACGCTGGGCGGACTGAAAATCTACCCGGACCGCAAATGCCTCGACCGCGAGACTGCGCTGCGGATGTGGACTGAGAACGTCGCTTGGTTTTCGAACGAAGAAGGTGCCAAAGGCGTTATTAAAGTCGGCCAACTGGCTGATCTGGCTGTTCTCGATCGCGATTACTTCTCTGTGCTGGACGACGATATCCGTCACCTGCAATCGGTGCTGACAGTCGTCGGCGGCAAGCTGGTGTACGGTGCTGAAGAATTCGCCTCGTTTGTGCCGCCGCCACCACCGGCCATGCCCGGCTGGTCGCCGGTACGAACGTTCGGCGGTTACCATAAACAGGCTGCAAGCCTGCAACGGCACTTGGCCGCCGAGCGGATGGCAGCCACGACATGTGGTTGCAATTCGAGCTGCCGAGTTCATGGGCACGCGCACACAAGTGCGTGGACCGCTTCTGTGCCAACCAATAACGCGCGAGCCTTTTGGGGCGTTTTCGGTTGTGCGTGCTGGGCAGCATGAAAACAAGAGATCGGTCGGCGCCGAAGCTGCCTGTCCTAACTTCTGCTCCTGGCACTTGTAGGCGTTCAGGTATACGGCTTGCTAAGTCCGCTCTTGAGTTGCAAGCGGCAATCAAATACAGCCGACGGCACCCCCGAAATGTGCCACTACCGGCCCTTCGGAACGTCGGCCTTTGTTCGACACAAGGAGGGCGCTTGGCCGGCGACTTTTGCTGCCTTCGAACCTCTCTCCTCACCTCTTTCCATACGCCGTGAAAACGTAATCTTTTGCCTCTGCAATCGTATGGCACGCGAACCCGCACTTGGCGTCGTTCTCTTGCGGCGGTTCGTCAGCCTCGGTGGCGGGCGTGAACGTGTCGGATGCGGGGTCATAGTTAAACTGGGCCCATCCCCATCCGCCGGTGTCCGCGAATCTTTGCGCTATCCTTCACCATGAAACCAACGCCCATCAGGGTGTCCGGAATACTCACGGCAAAGGGCGCCTCCTCACTCTGTTTCGGCTTCCACGCGATCTTCGCCATCTTGGAGCCGTCGGGGAAAGGCTGGCCGTTGTCGGGAATGCCGGCCAGGTACGCGTCGATCATCGCGGTATTGGCGACGATGACGTTGAGCTTGCCTTCGGGCTGACTGACGGCGACAACCGGCCAGTCTTCGTATCCTCTGAACTCAGAGAACGCGAGCCCACCCGGCACTTGCACAGTGTACTTGTCCTGCGCCGCGACGGCCATGCCGCCCAAGAAGCACTACACCTACAATCACCATCAGCCAGGATCGAATTTTCCTCATGACTTTCCTCCGATGCGATTTGCAAGTTAAGTTCAGTGATGCTTGCTCAAATGAAATCGGCGCGGCGCGTGTGACGTGCGATCTTTGTCTTAGAGTTTGCTCGTACGCGAAACGCCACACAAATCATACGAGATCGGCCGAAGATTGGGAAGATTGCGCAGGGGAGTTCATGGGACGCGCCAATGACCGCTTCGGCTCAAATCCGGTCACAAAAGCAGTTCTTGAGGATATCCGCTATCCATTGTACAGCGGGCGCGAGTAGGGACTAGCCGTCAGAGTCCTCATATAATAGTATTCTACGGCCATCCTTCGTGCCGCCATGGCACTGGTGGAGGGGATGTCCGGTAAAGGTGTTCCCGAAACTAGAGATACTGCGTAAGCAATTGCGGCTGGAGCACGCACAGATGAGTGGGATCTAGCCTACGCCGTCACATCGTCCCGGGGTGTTAGCAATAGAACGGAGGTTGAGGCCCGGGCATTCACCGCCCATCGGAGAGAGGGAGAAAGTCAATGATATCAAGGAATTTGCGGAGCGTGGCCCTGGCCACCGCTTTGACCGTCATAATCTCGGCCTGCGTGAGTCCGCCCACGGCAACAGCCGCCACTTTTGAGAGCGTGGCGGCGGCGCGAGAGGCACTAGTTGCCGATCTGCAGCGATGCACCCTAGCGCACGGATACGATCCAAACGCGGCCGGCCTCCCGGAAAACGCTCTGGCGCCTAATGAATTACCCTGGCGGCAATGCGCCCGTGAGGCGGTGCAAAACTACGGCAAGTCGAATCCGGCCGTCAGCGGATACTATAACCAGCTAATTACCGAAGATGTTCAAATGACCACGGCCCTCCAGCAGGGCACGTTGACCCGCACGCAGCGCCGCGCCCGTATCGAGGAACTGGTCGAACAGATCAAGGCGGCAGAGGAGATGGCGCAGATCAAGCCTTCCGCCCATGGCAAGGACGCGACAGAGACGGTCGATGCGGCGACGCAGCGGTACCAACTTCGCAACGTGGTCGAAAATGCGCGAGGCTTCTCCAATTAAGCCTTCACCCCAAAGTTGTCGGGTTCTTCCGCTTTGTTCTCACCCTCTTGCGTAACGGCCCGAAGAACGGTGCCGCTCGGGAGCTGCTGCGGCAACTTGAAGGGTAGAGGCTACCATGCCAGCCTTCGGCATGGGCCGCCACAATACCGCCCGGAAGCGTGAAGCTAAGCGCAGGTTCCCGCAACGCGTTGATGTGCCTGTTTCTCCAGACGGGCTAGGGAGCCGGCTGAACGACATGCTTGCCTGGTGCCGCGCCAACATCACGGCCGGCGAGTGGGCGCAGCACGGCCACAGCGAGAAGGAGCCGGGGCAGATCGCAGCCGACTACGCCAGGTTCTATTTCATGACCGCGGATGATGCGGATTTGTTTCGATGGCGCTGGATGCCGGATTCGTTGGCAATGCGTCTGTAATGATTCATTGCTATGACTTGTTCGTCGAGTTGCTATAAGCGATGCGGTCGTTGCGGGAACTGAATGAGTCGAAGCGTGAGAATGTCGGAAGGCTCATTTGACAAGATGCAGGCTTGTCTCAATCAGGCCCGGACAACCCCCGCTGATAAATCGGCAAAGGAATACTACGACGCCTGCATTGAGTGGCATCGCGGCTTGACGCCCGTGCAGCAGCGAATCGTCTTGGACGTGCTAGAAGCGCACTCAAAGAAACTGCCCAAGGCCGCGGAAAAATTGGCTTCCTTGCTACCGGCGGCGCCAGTGCATGAAGATAGATAGGCTCCTGGATGCGAGACCTGGAATCGATTGATGGTGCTTCAGTGCCAGGTTATTATTGGGGATTGAGTTTGCGGAATTAAGGCCACCTACCAAGTCGGCCGACACAGGACATCAGCGGGGGCGATGTCATGATGGTGCGGTACAGGGTTGGCCACGCTCGGATCCATATTCTGTTCCACGTGGCAGTTTTGGGGATTGCAGTAACAACGTATCTAGTCGGCGCCGTAGCGCTGACCTTTGGCACGTTGCTTTCAGCATTGTACCTGGCCTTTCAATGGCTGCGCGATGGCGTATGGCATTCCCACACGCTTGCTGACGTGTTTGCGAGAGGCTTGGCGCCTGATCGGCCGACACAGCCCGAAGCGTGGTTTCTCGAAGCACCGCTGTTGATTGCCATGCCCACTATCGGCGCCACACTCACGATTGCCAGCATGGCTCTTTTTGTGGCCGCGGAATGGCCACGGATGGATGCGCGGCCTTGAAGCAATCGTACGGTTAATCGGAATCTTTGAAGTCATATCGCAGTGAGCGGCGCGTCGTTGTTCTTCGGGCTGTTGACCCGCGGGCTGACCTTGTAGGCCATGAGGCGAGCGTCTGGGGGCTGCTTGGACAGTGCGGTCGTAGGATGACAGCCGCAGTGAAGTTCAACGCTTCTGGTACGGGTGGAAGATATAGTCCTTAGCCTTCACGGCGACATGACACGCATGTCCGCAGTCTGAGAGGCTGGGATCGGCCGTGAACTGGTCCGATGCTGCTTCGTAGTTGAACAACGCGTATCCCCATCCACTGCTATTCGGAAATCTAGCGCTGTCCTTCTCGATGACGAATGCCTGCGTGAAGACGTCTGGCACATCCACGTCGAATGGGGCCTCCGTGCTCTTCTTCGGCTTCCACTGGAGCTTTGCGATCTTGGAGCCATCCGGGAAGGGTTGGCCGTTGTTCGGGATGCCGGCCTTGTAAGCCTCGATCATAATCGGATTGGCGACGATTACCTTCAGCACTTCGTCCGTCCGGGCAGAGGATACGACTGCCCAGTCCTCATATCCCTTGAAGTCGGAGAAAGCGATTCCGCTCGGCGATTTCAGCGAGTACTTGTCCTGTTGGGCAAGTGCCATGCCGCCCCAGACGGCAAGCGCCAATACAACTGCCGCGGTTGTCGCGGCCAGAAAGACGCGGGAAGGCGACGAAGGTCTCTGACGCATGGTTCCCTCCTGATTGCATGCATTTGGCACGATGCGAGTACGCATCGTGCCATGTGTCAAGAATTCATTTGATTGCCACTGTCTAGTTATCGCAGAAATCTTCGTGTTTATTCACGCAATGAACGGTGATTCCAGCCTACAGATTGGGGCTTTGCCACTTGTTGCGCGCAAATCGTGTCTCGCCCGCTCGATTCCGGCCGCGACTTTGGCGGAGGCCTGAGCCCAGTGCCGGCCGAATAACCCAGGTGCCGGCCCACAATGCCGGCATCCAATTCTCACAGTCTTGGCGGCAGATATCGCCTATCGCCATCCCTGCCAATTCGTGTTCCAGCCTCCCCTACTGGCAGGGCTTGTCGCAAGCATGCATATTCACGGGCAGTTCCTTCGCAGTCTGACATGGACTGACTGTGATTTTCACATTCATTGAAGCTTCGGCAACCGCACGATCAGACTGCGTCTTCTAGGCTCAGGAACTCGATGTCGGCTCTTGCGGAGCAAGATTTGACATTTGCGAGGACCTGTTTTGGAACTATTCTGAGCTGGTACAATAAGGCTACCATCTCGAGACGGGCTGGAACCCAAAGTTGGGAAAGCCGGGACATGACAATGCGTCGTTCGATTCTGATTTCAATCCTTGCGGCCTTGGCTGCAGTCTTACTTTCTAGTACCGGCACGACGAGCCAACGCGCTTCGCTGAAATCGGGCAAAGATTTCTCCACGATCGCCGACGAGAACGCGCGATCCGTCGCGATCTTCGAAGAGGCGGGCAAGGTGATCCAGCATCCGCGCTGCTTAAACTGCCATCCCGCCGGCGATCATCCGCTGCAGAATGATGATAGCCATCTGCATCGGCCCCTTGTCGTCCGCGGCATGGATGGGCTCGGCGCCATCGGCATGCGCTGCACCACCTGTCATGGCGAAACCAATTTCGAGCCCGGTCAAGTCCCGGGAAACCCGAATTGGCACCTAGCTCCAATTGAAATGGCCTGGGTCGGCAAGTCGCTGGGTGCGATCTGTGAACAGATCAAGGACCCCAAGCGCAACGGCGGCAAGACCCTCGAACAAATCGTCGACCATGTGACAAATGACGATCTGGTTGGATGGGCCTGGAATCCGGGTCCAGGACGTACGCCTGCTCCCGGGACGCAAAAGGAATTTGGTGCACTTATCAAGCTATGGACTGAGACTGGCGCTCACTGCCCGCCCGTCTGAGCCGGCCGGAACTTGCCATGACATGAGGCCACGATGATTGATCTCAATGTGAATGGAACGAAGATTTCCGTGTCGGTCGCCGACGACATGCCCCTGCTGTGGGTCATCCGTGATGTGCTCGGCATGACTGGCACCAAGTTCGGGTGCGGGATAGGTCAATGCGGCGCTTGCACCGTCCATGTTGACGGCGAGCCGAGACGCTCGTGTATCACAAAGACCGCCGAGGTCGCTGACCGGGACATCACGACCATCGAGGCGATCGGCGATACGCCTGCCGGCAAGGCGGTACAGGATGCCTGGCTCAACCTTGAGGTCGTGCAGTGCGGCTACTGTCAGTCGGGTCAGATTATGAGCTGCGGCGGCGATCATCGAGGCAATCCCCGAGCCGACCGACAGCGACATCGATCAAGGCATGTCCGGCAACATCTGCCGTTGCGGCACCTATGTGCGCATCCGCGAAGCCATCAAACAGGCGGCCAAATCCGCCGCCGCTAAGTGAGGCCGGCTATGCCGCAAGACTTTGACCCGTCAGGCGACAACTCTGTTTCCCGCCGTCACTTCCTTCAGGGCCGGCGCCGCGTTCGGCGGCGGGCTCATGATCGGCTGGGTGCCCGAAGGTCAATCGGCCGCGGCTACTGGGCTATTCGCGCCCAATGCGTTCATCCGCCTCGATCGGCAAGGCAAGGTGACCGTCATTTCGCCGATGGTCGAGATGGGCCAGGCCACTTACACGTCGCTACCGATGCTGGTGGCGGAAGAACTCGACGTCGACATGAGCGATGTCGCCGTGGAACATTCGCCGCCGAACGACAAGCTGTACGGCAACGCCTTTCTCGGCGGCGTGCAGACGACGGGAAATTCATCGTCAATCCGCGCCTTCTACTTGCCGCTGCGCCAGGCCGGTGCCGCCGCGCGGGCAATGTTGATCGCGGCTGCTGCAACGAAGCTGGGCGTCGATGCGAAAGCACGCTGAAGACCGAACCGGGCCATGTCGTTGACGCGACAGAGCGCGCAGCGAATTGGCTATGGCGAACTGGTCGATGTCGCGGCGCAGTTGCCTGTGCCGACGATATCAAACTCAAGGACCCAAGCACCTTCCGGATCATCGGCACGTCTGCCAAGCGGCTGGATGTCGCCGGCAAGGTCAACGGCACGGCCATGTACGGCATCGATGTGAAGATCCCGGGCATGAAGATCGCAACGGTTGCCGCCTCCCCCGTTTTCGGCGGCACGCTCGCGTCGTTCGACGACGCGGCCGCATTGAAGGTTCCGGGCGTGAATCAGGTAGTCAAGCTCGATAACGCCGTGGCCGTGATTGCCGAGCATTACTGGGCCGCGAAGCAAGGTCTTGAGGCCGGCGCAGCTAGATTCGACGACGGGCCGCATGCCTCGATTTCTACGGCAGATGTCGTAGCGGCATTGGCAAAGGCGTCCGAGAACCCTGGCGCCGTGGCCAGGAACGACGGCGACGTATCGGCCGCACTAGCCAAAGCGGCGACCAAGGTCGAAGCCATCTACGAGGTCCCGTTTCTGGCACATGCGACGATGGAGCCAATGAACTGCACGGTGCAAATAACTGCCGACGGTTGTGACATCTGGGTCGGGACGCAGATCCCGACCGTTGCGCAGCAGGCCGTGGCACAAACCCTCGGCCTGACGCCGGAGCAGGTGCGCTTCACAATCACCTGCTGGGCGGCGGCTTTGGGCGACGGCTGGAGTTCGATTTCATCGTCCAAGCAGCGCTGATCGCCAAGCAGTCGAAGGATCCGATCAAGGTCGTGTGGAGCCGCGAGGAGGACATCCAGCACGACATGTACCGTCCATACTACTACGACCGCTTCTCCGCGGGCCTCGATGCTGAAGGCAAGCTCGTTTCCTGGAGCCACCGAATTGCCGGCTCCTCGATTATTGCACGGTTCTTCCCACCCTTGTTCAAGGATGGCATCGACCCCGACGGTGTCGATGGCGCGATCGACATGCCCTATGACGTTCCTAATAAGCGCGTCGAATTCGTGCGCGAGGAGCCGCCGGGCATTCCTACGGCGTTCTGGCGCGGCGTCGGCCCCACGCACAATGTTTGTGTCATCGAGGGCTTCATCGACGAGTTGGCGGCAATCGCGAAGAAGGATGCCGTCGAGTACCGCCGCGCGATGCTCGGCAGTAATCCACGTGCCTTGCACGTGCTCGACCGCGCGGCCGAAATGGCGAACTGGGGGACGCCTCTAGGTGAGAGGCGCGGCCGCGGCGTGTCAGTGAACAACACATTTGGCAGCTATATGGCCCAGATCGCGGAGGTAACGGTCTCGAAGTCGGGCGAAGTGCGTGTCGATCGAGTCGTATGCGTCGTCGACACCGGTGTCGCCATCAATCCCGATACCATCGTCGCTCAAATGCAAAGCGGCATTATCTTCGGTATCACCGCTGTACTGTGGGGCGAAATCACGCTCAAGAACGGCCGCGTCGAGCAGTCGAACTTCGACAATTACCGGATGCTGCGCATCGATGAGGCTCCGGTCATCGAGGTCGAGGTCGTGAAGAGCAGCGCCGACCCCGGCGGCATCGGCGAACCTGGCACGTCGGGACTCATGCCGGCCGTGTTGAATGCCGTGTTTGCCGCAACTGGAGTCAGGTTGCGCAAGCTGCCGATCCAGCCAGCGCTGTTGAAGGCGGCATAGTCGCCGCGGTCGAGTTCAGGGACTTGTGCCGCGAAGGCTGATCACGGCTCAAAGTCGACTTCAAACTTCAGTTCTGTGCTGTTGATGTCCGGCTAAGGAAGGGGTTCGATCATCACCTATCTGCTCGCGCTCTTGATTGGGATTGTAGCTGGACTGCGCACAATGACTGCGCCGGCAGTGGTTAGCTGGGCTGCTTATCTGAGTTGGCTCAGGCTCGACGATACGTGGCTTGCTTTCTTGGGCTATTCCTGGACCCCGTGGATCCTGACGCTAATAGCGCTCGGCGAACTCGTCGGCGACCAGCTACCCTCAACGCCGAGTCGTACAGTCCCGCTTCAATTCAGCGCCCGCATTGTAACCGGCGCTCTGTCCGGCGCTGCACTTGGGGTGGCGGGCGGTTCTCTCCTAATCGGCGCAATCGCCGGCGCCATAGGTGCAGTAATCGGCACACTCGGAGGCAGCGCGGCCCGGGCGCGGCTCGCGGCCGCTTTTGGAAGGGACCGGCCGGCCGCCTTCATCGAAGACGCGGTCGCGATACTTGGTGCGGTGCTAATTGTGATGCTGCTGCCATGACGTGGCCAACCTGCTAACTGGGGATGCTGACCATGAAGCCTCCCCTGTCGCTCGCATCTCCTGTATGTGGAGTATCGGTCCAAAGTCCATCGGAACGAATCACCGCGCAGCGTTGTCCTGCCGGCTCAAGGCTGTACTACACTTGCGACCAAGCGCCGACCTCCGAGCTCCTCTTCGGCGCCGCGATACCCGCCTACTCGCCATACTCGGCGTCAAGAAGGCATCTGGCGGCGCTGCCGCCGGCGTGCACTGACACTATCCTGAAGGCCCGGATTCAACTGTCACCAGCCGTAAGGATTTTCCATTACTTCGGCAGTCCTGCTCTGCGCAAACCGTCCGAGAACATGGCGAGGTCCTGCGGCCGTCGGAACGGAAACCATTCATCAAGATTGGAGAGGCGGAGTTCTGGATCGAGCTGGCGAAGCTGCTGCACCGCTAGCCGAGCCTCATCGCCACGTCCAGCGCGCGCATAAATGGCGGCGAGGATACCGATCGGGAAGGCGCGACCAGCCTTATCTCTCGATCCCTTTTCTGCCCATGACAAGGCGTCCTCCGTGCGACCCGTCAACAGATGCGCGATTGCGGTTCCCACCTCCATCCGATGCATGTCCGGACTGAGCGGATTAAGACGCATCGCACGGGCAAGCCGCTCGATCGCTTCGTCCGGCTCGCCGCGCCAGATTCTCACGAACCCGCCCGCAAACCATCCTGCCGCGAGGTTCGGGTCCAGCGCCAGCGCACGGTCGGCCGATGCGATGCCGCCGTCGAGATCGCCGGCCAAATGCACCAGCGCATGCACGCTCGCAGCCAGAGCGACGGCGTCGTTCTGGCCCAATTCTACGGCGCGGCGACACAAGGCGCGCACCTTCTGCGATCTCCTGTTCAGGATTGGTCAGCCAGCGATTTATCTTGCGCAAGGAATAGCACCAGGCGGCCATCGCATAGGCCGAAGCGAATTCCTGATCGCGCCGGATTGCCTCGTAAAACAGCAGCAGCGCCTCGTCGATCGCGCTCTTGATAACCTGGCGGAATTTCCACATACCGCGCAAATAGTAGTCGTAGGCATCAAGGCTCTCCGTCGGCTTGTGACGTGCGCGCTCGATTTCGGCGTGTTCCAGCCGCGGCGCGATTGCGCCGACGACGTTCGTGGTCATCTGGTCCTGCAGATCGAAGATGTCGTCGATCTTGCCGTCGAATCGCTCCGACCAGAGATTCGTGCCCGTGACGGCGTCGACCAGCTGGCCGGTGATCCGCACGCGGCTGGCCGCCTTGCGCAAGCTGCCTTCGAGGATGTAGCGCACGCCAAGTTCACGACCCGCCTGCTTCACGTCGACTGCCCGGCCCTTGTAGGTGAAGCTTGAGTTTCGCGCGATGACGAAAAGCGCCGCTCATGCGCGACAAGGCAGAGATGATGTCCTCTACCACGCCGTCCACGAAGTAGTCCTGGGTCGGATCGCCGCTGAGATTGAAAAACGGCAGGACGGCAATGGACGGCCGATCCGGAAGGCTCAACGCCGGTGCGTGCTGGAACATGGGACGCCGCCAGACTGGTCTTTCCGAAATATCCGATTCCCGCACGTCGCCCACGAACCGGTAGCCCTTGCGCGCGATCGTGCGCACCAGGCGTTGTTCCTCGCCGGTATCGCCAATCGCCTTGCGCACCGCGTTGATATGGCTGGTCAGGGTGGATTCCGAGACGATCCGGCCGCCCCAGACCGCGTCGATCAGATCGTCCTTGCTGACGACCGCTCGCGGTTGCGCACCAGATAAACCAGCAAATCGAACACCTGCGGCCCGACCGCGACCGCCTCGGACCCGCGGGTGAGTTCCCGCCGATCCAGATCGAGCATGTGATCGTCGAAAGCAAACCTCACGAGGGCGCTCCGTGATCCGGGTGCGTCCAAGCCGTCAGTACGCAAATCATTGATCTTAGAGGAATCCTCCGCAGTGCAGAGGCCTTCCGTCAAGAGACACTACGGCGACCATCACGATACTTTTTTGGACAGAAACCCAAGGCAATTTGGACGTCGCGACAAAGTCTTGCCGCGCGCGTCGGTCATCCTCCGTCCATCAGCCACCCACCCAGATGGAGGAGCAGTCATGAAGATCGTTGTCATCGGCGGAACCGGCCTCATCGGCAGCAAGGTCGTCTCGAACCTGCGTCAGAAGGGCCATGAGGTCGTCGCCGCGTCGCCCAACACGGGCGTCAACACCATCACCGGCGAAGGGCTCGCCGAAGCCGTTGCCGGGGCGCAGGTCGTCATCGACCTCGCAAACTCCCCGAATTTCGCGGACGACGCCGTCATGGCGTTCTTCAAGACGTCGGGCCGCAATCTCGCTCGCCGCGGAAAAGACCGCCGGCGTGCGGCATCACATCGCCCTCTCGGTGGTCGGCAGCGACCGCCTGCCGGACAGCGGCTACCTGCGGGCGAAGCTCGCCCAGGAAGAGCTGATCAAGGCATCTGGAATTCCCTACACGATCATCCGCTCCACCCAGTTCTTCGAGTTCCTCGCCGGGATCGCCCAGTCCGCAACCGAAGGTGAGACCGTTCGCCTGTCGCCGGCTCATCTGCAGCCGGTCGCGTCCAACGATGTCGCCGCTTTGGTGGCCAAGGTGGCAACGGCGGCGCCGGCGAACGGCACGATCGAACTGGCCGGGCCGGAACGCATCGGCCTCGACGATCTCGTCCGCCGCTATCTCGCGGCCAAGCACGATACCCGCAAAGTGGTCACCGACATCCACGCGCGCTACTTCGGCGCGGAGCTGAACGACAAGTCCCTGACGCCCGGCGACAACCCGAACATCGGCTCCACATCGTTCGAAACCTGGCTCGCGCCAGGCGTCAGTCCGGTAGCAGGTCGCTCAACCACTGTCTCTGCAGGAGAACCCATATGCTCACCCGCATTCTGAGCGGACTCATGCTTGCGACTCTCGCGTTGAGTCCCGCCTTGGCCGACGATCCGTCCAGGCCAAGGTAACCGTCGTCTTCGACCATGCGCTGCCGAACGTGCCCGGCAAGAGCATGAAAGGCGTGCTGGTCGAATACGCACCCGGCGGCTCGTCGCCCGCGCACACGCATCCGGATTCCGCCTTCATCTATGCGACGGTCCTGGAAGGCGCGATCCGCAGCCAGGTCAATGACGGTCCGGTGACGGTGTATCGCGCCGGCGAGAACTTCGCCGAGATGCCGGGCGATCATCACGGCGTCAGCGCGAACGCCAGCGACACCGAACCCGCCAAGCTGCTGGCCGTGTTCGTCGTCGACACCGGCGAAACGAACATCGTCATCGACGACCCGCAGTAGGCGCACAGTCATGGAGGGATTGAAGGACAAGGTCGTGATCGTCACCGGCGGAACCTCCGGCATCGGCCGCGCCGCGGCACTCAGCTTCGCGGAGCACGGCGCCAAGGTCATCATCACCGGGCGGCGCTCCGGCCCCCTCAGGGCAGGCGATGGGCGATCATCCGAACATCGCCGGGGTTACGGCGGACGTCTCGGTGCCGGCCGACGCGGCCCGCACCATCAACGAGACGCTCAATACCTGGGGACGCGTGGACATCCTGGTGAACAATGCCGGGGCGGGCGCGATTCTTCCGATGGCGGACGCCAACGGCCGAGAAGATCGCCGGCATCTTTGCCGTCAATGTGCTGGGCCCGAGCCTGCTTTCCGCGGCGGCGCTTCCCTACCTGGCGGCGTCGAAGGGATGCATCGTCAACGTCTCGAGCACGTTCGGCCACAAGCCGGCAGCGGGGCTGTCCCATTACGCGGCCAGCAAGGCCGCGCTGGATCACTTGACGCGGTGCTGGGCGCTGGAGCTTGCGCCGCAAGGCGTCCGCGTCAACGCGGTCGCGGCCGGACCCACGGAGACCGGGGCGTTGACAGGAATGATGGGGCTCTCTCCGGAGCAGGCCGAGGCGGTCAAGGAGCGAGAGCGCGAACGGATCCCGCTCAGGCGCCGCGGCACCCCGGAGGAAGTCGCCCGATGGATCGTATCGCTCGCCGATCCCGCCTCCGAATGGGTCACCGGACAGGTGATCACCGTCGATGGCGGGCTTGGGATTTCATAATTTCCCGCCTTCACCCTCCCGGCGATCATCGCGGCTGGAAAGGCGGTCAACAGGAGACAAACATGGACAACACCTCACAGACAAACATGAGCTTGGACAACACCTCACACCCCGGCAGAACGGGGACCGACGAGTTGGTTCCGTCGCGCTACGCGCTGCGGGTCGGCGAGATTGACGTGCTGGTGATCAGCGATGGGGTGCTACCGCTGCCAGCCGCGACGTTGGCCACCAATGCCGACCCGGCCGAGCTGGCGGCCTGGCTGGACGACATGCGCCAGCCGCCGGACGTGTTCAAGTGGCCGCTGAACGTGGTCGTGGTGCGTAGCGGCGGCCGGACCGTACTCATCGACGCTGGGATAGGGGCGGAGATCCCGGCGGACTTCCCGCGGGCCGCGGGGCTGCTGGCCGGGCGACTGGAGGCCGCCGGCATCGATCCCGCATCCGTGACCGACGTGGTGATTACCCACATGCACGTGGACCACGTTGGCGGGCTGCTCGCCGACGGGCTGAGGGGCCGGCTGCGTCGGGACGTGCCGATCCACCTGGCGGCCGCCGAGGTCGAGTTCTGGGCGTCGCCCGATTTCTCCCGCAACACTTTCGCGGGGATGCCGCACGTGCTTCGGTCGGCCGCCAAGCGGTTCGCGGACGAGTACCGCAGCCAGCTGCGGACGTTCGAGAAGGAGTACGAGGTGGCGCCGGGGGTGGTCGTCCGTCGCACCGGCGGCCACACCCCCGGGCACAGCGTGGTCCGCCTGGCGTCCGGCGGCGACCGGCTGACGTTCCTCGGCGATGCCGTGTTCCAGGACCATTTCGACCGCCCCGACTGGTACAACGCTTTCGACCACGACCCCGAGGAGGCGGTCCGCGTCCGGGTCCGTCTCTTGCGGGAGCTGGCGGCGACCCGCGAGCCGCTGGTGGCCGCTCACGTGTCGTTCCCGTACGGCCGGGTGGCGGTCGCCGGCGACGTCTTTCGTTGGGTACCGGCCATCTGGGAGTACTGACCGCTTGTTGGGTTAGGGCCGTACTAGACGACCGCATGCGTTCGAACAAGGAGTTCGATCGCGGCCTCGCAGGACACCGCCCGTATCTTCGCCGGCTTAGACTTCGGCTCATCCACCGCGAGCAGGCCGATCATCTCGCGCCCGCGCCGCACCGGCTTGTGCTCCGGCAGCATGCAGGTGTAGGGGCTTTGCTCGGGATCGATCCGGCACTTCAAGCGGCGCGTCATGGGCGGTATGTAGGGTGTCCCGGTAAGGGGCAGCCACTCTTACTCTAATTTTCAATGGGCTGCCCGATTTTCTCTGTCGCTGAACTATGCGGCTGTTGCGAACAGCAATTTGAGATGGTTGCACTTCCCCGCAACCAAAATTCAATAACTTAAGGAGCCACCTCACGCGTCCGCACTGTGTCCGATAGTTCCGGCGACTTAAAATCACGAGGTCAATAGTGCCCACGTGGCGGAATTGGTATACGCATCGGACTCAAAATCCGAGGCGTCACAGCCGCGGGGTTGCTCAGGGGTAGGGCTTCCAAGCCCAAAGCCGAGTATTGGCCAGATCGACCCCCAAAATGGCTGGAAGGCGGCGTTGCATGCGCTCTTCGGCCATGAATCGCAGTGACCTTCAGTGAGGCGGATGGCCGGATTGTGTTGGCCCCCCGCTCGATAGTCTATCGGACTGAATGTCCGCATTGGGTTAGAAGCTGCCGTACGAGCTAGGTCCGAACGATGTCGGCTTAGCCTTCAATAGCGGTCACGAACGCGTCCGCTTGCTACGATTTAGCCGCACTACGCTCGCGCCGGGCTTGCCCGCCATCGCGGCTGCAATACGGCGGCCGATGGTTTCGTTCGCAGCCTTTATCGGATCATGATCCAAATGCGCGTAACGTGCTGTCGTTTGCGGCTGCGAATGGCCTAACAGCCTGCCGATCATAGGCAGCCCCATGCCGGCGCCCGCGCCGACGCTGGCGAAGCTGTGTCGCAAGTCGTGCAAGCGGACGTCGGGCAACCCGGCCGCATTGCGAATGCGCCGCCACGGCTTTTCAAGATTGATCAGGTGCGCCCCGTCCTTCGCGCCAACGATCACGTAGGGGTTATCTGTCATGCGCGGCAGCGCATCCAGCACGGCACGGGCCGGTGCGGAGAGGTAAATCGTTTTGGCACCGGTCTTGCTGTCTGGCAGGCGAACAACGCCGTTGTCCAAGTCGATCCAGTCCCACCGCAGGGTAAGAATTTCCGTCATGCGGGCACCAGTGAAGATCAAGAGCCGTACGGCCGCCACCTGATAGAGGTTGGCTGGGTCGGCGTCGGCCGACGCCAGCGCTTCACCTAAGCGTGTCGATTCACCGGGCTTTAGGAAGCGCTCCCGTGAGCGCTCAGCGTACTTCTCGAGCCCCCGGCATGGATTATCGCCCGGTAGGGGAAAGCCGTTCCTGTGACCCCAGGCGAGCATTTTGGAGAGCAGGGCTACAGTCCGGTTCGCAGTCACCCGTATCTGTCGCAGCTTGTGGTGCAGATTACCAACATGGCCGGCTGTTAGGTCGGGGATGCGGACGGCGCCGAGCTCCGGCAGGATTAGGCGGCTAATGAGCGCGCGGTAGGTCTGTTCAGTGCGCGCCTTCTTCTTTGCGACGTGGATTTCAAGAAATCGCTCCGCCAACTGGCTGATAGTCTGTGTTGGGTCGAGCTTTCTCTCATCGGCTGGATTGGCGCCTCCGGCGACGCGCCCCAAGATGCGCAACGCCTCTTGTCGCGCGGTGTCCACTGTCCAGGGGGAGCCATGTTTGCCGATCGTGTAACGTCGCTTTGGCGCTGCCCGGCCGCTGCCCTGCCGGTATTGCACGAAGTAAGTCTTGGTACCGCCGGGCGATACCTTCAAACCAAAGCCGATCACCTTCCGGTCGAACAGAAATCTGACCACCGGCTGGCCCTTGAGTATAGCTGGCCGTGCCGCGTCGATCCTGCTCTTCGTCAGTCCCTGTTCCGCCATTTGCCTCAAACCTCCTCGGTACCCACCGAGTACCCACCGCAATAGGTAGTCGTGGCGTACCGTGGCGGCAAGAGAAACCTTGGAATATAGGAGCTTAGGGGCCTTTGAGACCTTCGGGCGCCTTGCGCGAAGCCTGAACTACAGTTTCCTAAACCGTAGGCCGCGTGTTCGAGTCACGCCGGGGACGCCATTCTTCGCCGCCACTGCGCGCCGGGCTTCCGATGACAATTTTCGCTATTTTCCGCGCAGCCAAGCGCCTGATCGGCCGTGGGAAATTCGCGAAAACCGCGATTCCCGGGGGACCCTGATTTTCGGGAACGATGCCATGCAAGGGAATCCCCAATAGGAAAATCCCATCACGCAACGCAGGCCTGCCTCCGAAGCTTCAGCGTCGGAGGGCATGCAGGCAGACGGACGCCCTCATGCCTGCCAACCGCATGTTCTGATCTGGGACAAATACACAATGTCCAACATCAAGGTGCGGCTCCGAACGGGATTGCGCACGGTCTTCCAGTATAGGTTCTCTTTCCTAGATGTCAAGATTTCGAGCCTGTGGGTTGCGTTTTCGCCCCAACGCTTAAAGACCTGGCTTTTGCGTTGCCGTCATAGCCGCTTTGAACCTTGAAGCTGACGCTACGGCACGCCCTACCTGACGGCTCCTTTTGACCCTAAGCGGACGTTGATGCGGCCTGTGTCGGTCCTTCCTCACAACAGGCGATGTAGTGGTGGTAAGACTGCATGGCGGACCTGATGACAACACCCTAAGCCGACATGCCGCCGGCACACTTGGTAAGCTACTTTGTGAACAAAAGCGGTTGGGTCTAATCAAGCCGCAGTAGCTGCCGCAAAACGACATGGCCGACATGAGAAAACACTCTGGGCCAAGTGGACAGACCACCTTCCATCGGGTATTCAAAGTTGACAAGCGTGAGAACGGCAGGCCGTGGCAGCGGCACGAGCGTAGTATGTGCCTTACCTCGACAGACGGATTGCTCTTGTGACCGGGGCCGGTAGGGAAACCTCGTCGCCGGGATGCAGGGTTTATCGCTTACCGTGGATCAAAAACGAGCTTGCACCGCCCATTGCCCGTTGGGGCGGCCCTTGGGGTAGAGTTAAGATCACAACCTAGAGGAAGCACCGCGTGGCGAGAAAGGGCACAGTCGAACTCCACGTTATCGCGGACGCTCTTCAATCGAACAAAGCTGGCGTCGCGCAATCGGTTGTGAAATGCATTCTCGACCTGATCAGGACGGGAATGCTCCGGCCTGGCGATCGGCTGCCCTCCGAGCGCGGGCTGATCGACATACTCGATATCAGCCGGCCGAGCCTCCGCGAGGCATTTCGCGCTCTGTCCATGCTCGGCGTCATCGACACACGCCATGGCGGCGGCGCTTATATCACGGACTTGGAGGCCCGGACACTGCTTGCCCCGCTGGATTTCTTCCTGTCCCTATCGCCAAGCAACCTCGGCGACACTTTCGAAAGCCGCCGTATCATCGAACTCGAAATCGTCCGCAAGGCGGCCCGAAATGCAACGACAGACGACTTCGAAGACCTAAAGGCGATGATCGTTGCGCATGAGAAGATCCAAAGCGACCCAGTCGGCTTTCGCATCCTCGATAGCCGCTTTCATGCCAGGCTATCGGCCGCGGCCGGCAATGTTGTCCTAGAGCGCCTCTCCTATGGCCTCTACAGCATGGGCCTCGATATTCGCCGCCGGGCGACGACGAATCTCGCGCTTATCAAGCAAAGCACCGGCGATCATATCCGAATCGTCGACGCGATTGTGGCCCGCGATCCCGAGGGCGCGGCTCGGGCGATGGGCGCCCATCTCGACCACATCGAGCAAACGACGCGCCGGGCAATGAAAGAGGAGATCTCGGCGCTGACCCGCGCTACCCGGCGCTGAGGGGAGACGCCCGCCTGCTCCGGCATTCGCTTGACTAACCTCCCGGCTTGAAGAAATATCACGCAAAGTGGTCTGACCACTCTAAGAACAATCAAAGGGAGGAGGCTAAGATGACACTGCTAACCCGTCGCACGGTAATCAGGAGCGCCGCAGCACTCGGCGCGTTCAGCGCATTGCCCTCGTTTCGCGCAGTGGCGCAGAACAATCCGGCCCAAATCGCCATTGTCGGCAAGGTGCGAATTCCCTGGTTCGACAATGTCGAGAAGGGGGTGCTTAAGGCCGGCCAAGATCTCGGCGTAAACGCGTCGATGATCATCCCCACGGAGGCTGACGCTGCTCAGCAGGTTCGGGCGGTGGAGGACCTGATCGCCAAAAAGGTCGATGTGATCGGTGTCATCCCGAATGATGGCGTTGCGCTCGAACCGGTATTCAAGCGCGCTCAGGACGCCGGCATCCATGTCATCGTCCACGAGCTGCCGGCGCAGAAGAATGCCGACTGGGACATCGAGCTCATCCAGGACAAGCAGTTCGGCGAAGCCCATCTGGAGGCGTTTGCACAGGCGATCGGCGGCGAGGGCAAGTATGTCGTCTATGTCGGCGGACTGACCGTCACGCTGCACAATCTCTGGGCCGACTACGCGGTCGCTCTACAAAAAGAGAAATATCCGAAGATGCAGCAGATCGGCGATCGCTATGGCGTTTCGAATAGCGTCGAAGACAGCCAGAAGACCGCGATTGACGTCATGCGCGCCAACCCCGATCTCAAAGGCTTCCTGATATTCGGCGCCAATGGCCCGATCGGCGCCGGGCAAGCGGTGGCCGATCGCGAGGCGATCGGCAAGGTTATCGTTGTCGGCCCGTTCATCCCAAGCCAGGGCCAGAAGCTTATGAAGATGGGTGCGATCACTCGCGGCTACTTGTGGAACCCGATCGATGCCGGGTACGCGATGGTGGCTCTCGGCGATCTTCTGGTAAAGGGGATGAAGCCGGCGGACGGGATGGAGGTTCCCGGCCTGGGACCGGTCCAGCTCGGGCCTGAGGAGCGTACTCTGCGCGCCAACAAGATGCTCGACATAAATCCGGACACCATCGACGAACTCGCCAAGCTCATCTGAGTGGAAGACTGCTCGCTCAACGCCTGACTATAGTAACCCGTTGCGCGAATGGAGCGGCGTTGTGCCCCGGCCTGCCTTCCGGCCGGGGTGCCGTCCCGGTTTTGCGTGTATTGGAGCATTGATCGATGACACTGGGCCGAGCACCGACAGCATCGAGCGGGCCCTTTCTTGAACTCCGACACATTGGCAAGCGCTTCGGCGGGACAACAGCGCTCAGAGACATCGATTGGACGGTGAACACCGGTGAGGTGCATTGCCTCGTTGGCGAGAACGGTTCAGGCAAGTCGACCCTGATCAAGGTCATTGCCGGCGTGCACGCATCGGATCCCGGTGGCGACATCGCCATCGACGGCGTTTCGTACCGGTATCTCACGCCTCATCAGGCCAAATTGCTCGGTGTCCAGGTCATCTACCAGGATCTGTCGCTCTTCCCGAACCTCACCGTCCTCGAAAACATCGCTATCGATCACGAGCTCGGCGGAGCGATGAGATTTGCGCCCCGGCGCATAATGCGAGCGGCCGCGGAGGCTGCCCTCGCCCGAATCGAGGCAACGCTCCCGCTGGATGCCCGCGTTGCCACGTTGCCGGTCGCGCAGCGGCAACTCGTCGCCATTTGTCGCGGATTGTCCGTCAATGCACGTCTGTTGGTCATGGATGAGCCGACCGCGTCGCTGACGCACCATGAGGTCGACCTTCTCCTGCGTCATGTAATGCGACTGAAGGCGCTTGGCGTCGCGGTTGTCTTCGTCAGCCACCGCCTCGGCGAGGTGATGGAGATCGCCGAGCGGGTCACCGTGCTCCGAGACGGCAGCAAGGTCGGCACCTTCCGCGCCAGCGAACTGGACGATGACAAGCTCGCTGAGCTCATGACCGGTAACCGCATCGAACACAAGATCGTTGCGCAGCGGTTCGAGGACAGGAAACCCGTGGTAGAGGTGCGCGGGATAACCCGGGCGGCAGAGTTCGAGGAGGTATCCTTCACGCTTCACCGTGGCGAGGTACTCGGGCTGATAGGTTTGCTTGGCGCAGGCCGCACCGAGCTGGCGTTAGCTCTCTTTGGCATGAGCCGGCTCGATCGCGGCGAGGTTCTGGTCGAAGGAAGACCAGCGCACCTTTGGCCCAATCGAGCCGCCATTGCCGCCGGCATCGCCTACGTTTCGGAGGATCGACTCAGCTTGGGCGTCAACTTGAAGCAATCCGTCGCCGACAACATCTCGGTCACTGTGATCGACAAGCTGGCGAAAATGGGCTTCGTCGCGCCTGAGCGGCGGAGAGTGTTGGCGGCAGACTGGGTGAACCGGCTGAACATCAGGACGCCATCGACCGGCGCCGCGGTTCAGACACTCTCGGGCGGCAACCAGCAGCGCGTGGTCCTCGCGAAGTGGCTTGCGGCGCAGCCGAAAGTTCTGATTCTCGATGGTCCGACGGTCGGCGTGGACATCCGGAACAAGCAGGGAATATACGAGATCATCCGCAGCTTAGCGCGGGACGGCATGGCCATCCTCCTGATCTCGGACGAGGTCGACGAGGTCTATTTCAACTGCGACCGCGTTCTTCACATGCGTGGCGGGCAAATCGTGGCCGAATTCGTGCCGGGAGTGACGGCGGAAACGGCGCTCCGAGAGGCCGTCTATGCCTAGTCGGTTGCTCGTCTCCATCTTCGCCCGGACAGAGACGGTTCTCGCGGCGGTCATCATCATCGCCGGAGCGATTTTCGCGGTCTCGACACCGCATTTCCTCACTTTGTCGAATGCCGTCGACCTGGTTGATACATATGCGGTAACGACAATCCTGGCCGCTGGAGTTTTCGTCGTGCTGGTCTCGGGCGGCATCGACATATCCTTTGCGGCAACCGCCTCGGTCGCCCAGTACGCGGCGGCTCATGTTGCAACGGCATATGGCCTGCCGCCGGCGCCGACAATTGCGCTGGCCTGCAGCGTTGGAATCGGGCTTGGGACGATCAACGGGCTTCTGACGCATTATCTTCGCGTCGTGTCGATCATAATCACCATCGCCACGACGAGTATCTACTACGCGCTCCTCATCTATTTCACCGGTGGGACCGAAATCTACAATCTGCCTGACTGGTGGACTGAGCGCATTGTCCTCTTCCGCCATGAAGCGGCCAATGGGGACATCGCCCGCATAACCTTGCCGATCGTGATCATGTGCGCCGTCGTGCTGATGACCCACGTCCTAATGGCGCGTCTGCGGATAGGGCGGCAGATCTATGCCCTCGGCGGGAACCCGGAAGCGGCAAGCCGGATCGGCATCAACATTCTAGGCGTGCAAATCTTCGTATATGGGTATCTGGGCCTGCTTGCCGGCATCGCCGGCCTGGTCCAGGCGCATCGGGTGCATCAGGCTGTGCCCACCGCGATGGTGGGTGAGGAACTCAGCGTGCTGGCGGTCGCGATCCTCGGTGGCGCAAGTCTCGTCGGCGGCGTTGGCACCATGGCAGGCGTCGTCCTCGGCGTACTGCTGCTTGCCATACTGCAGAACGGATTGAACCTTCTTGGCGTGTCCTCTTACTTCTTCGGCGTCGTCATCGGGCTCGTCATCCTTGTTTCCGTCAGCGCATCCAGCATTGCGGAGCACCGGGCGCGCAGCAGATCGACCGCCAGGGCATGACCGACAAGACCAAACAGCCGCTTGGCAGCTCTGCGTCCGAGGCGCAGGGACGCCTCAACGTCCAGCTCGACCGGATGCTTGCGGCGCTGCGCAGTGGCTCCGGAAACATAGGAGGACTGCTCCTTGTGCTCGCCTTGCTGGCAGGTCTGTTTGGAATCCTCCTGCCGGGGGTGTTCCTGCAAACGAGCACGCTTCAGTCAATGATGTTTCAGTTGCCGGAGCTTGGCCTTTTGTCACTGGCGATGGCTATTCCGCTCATATCCGGAGGCATCAATCTTGCGATCATCGCCACGGCAAACCAGACGGCGCTGCTGATGGCCTGGATCTTGACGACGCTGATGCCGCCTGACGCTCACGGCGTCGCTCTCGCACTTTGGCTAGCGGCCGCCCTTTCAGCAGGTTTGCTGCTGTCTCTGGTGATCGGACTCGTTACGGGTGCACTTATCGCGATCCTCAAGGTGCATCCGATCCTGGTCACGCTTGGCACGATGACTCTCATCAACGGGATTAGCATCTACTTCACGCGCGGCCGGACGCTTACGGGCTTTCCCGAGGCGCTGATCTCCGTGTCGAACGATACAGTGCTCGGCATGCCGATCTCGTTCGTTCTTTTTGTGTTGGTTGCCATCGGGGTGCACCTCCTCCTGCATCGAACACCGCTGGGTATCCGCATCTACATGATCGGCTCAAACCTGAACGCGACGCGTTTTTCCGGCGTTGATACAGTGCGGGTGCAGATTTGGGTCTACGTGCTATCCAGCGTGCTTTGCTGGATCGCGGCCGTTCTAATGATGGCCCGCTTTAACGCGGCAGGGGCCGATATCGCGCAGTCCTATCTCCTCATTACGATTCTCGCAGCTATCCTTGGCGGGATCGATCCTTACGGCGGTTTCGGAAGGATAGTCGGCCTGTTCGCGGCGCTGTGCATTCTCCAGACGATCTCGAGTGGCTTCAATCTTCTCGGTCTGAGTTCGCATCTCACTCTTGCTTTCTGGGGCTTCATTCTCCTCGCCGTCATAACTGCAAAACGCATCGTACCGTTGTGGCGGGTGTGGCGCCGGCCGAATTGAGAATTCGTCAAACCGAGGTCATTGGCGGGGGTAGCCTTCCCTACCCTTTCGCGCAACTTGCCGCCCGTAGGGTCGTGGCCTCTTGAGCGTGCGCCGCGCAAGCGCAAATGTCCGCTTCTGATGCTGTGGACGGCTCCCCACCCGGCATCGAAGTGCCATGATGTGGTTGCTGTCAGTGACCACAACATCAGGGGAGCCATCCAATGGGTGACGTTATCACAATCGGCGTGGACCTCGCCAAGTCGGTCTTCCAGGTCCATGGCGTTGACGCGGAAGGTGCGATCGTCGTTCGCCGCCAGCTGCGGCGGCTTCAGGTATTGCCCTTCTTCGAGAAGCTGTCGCCGTGTTTGGTGGGGATGGAGGCTTGCGCCACCTCGCACCATTGGGCACGGGTGATCGGGCAGCTCGGGCACCGCGTGCGCCTGATGCCACCGCGCTACGTGAAGGCCTATGTCAAGAACCAGAAGAATGATGCAGCGGACGCCGAGGCAATCTGCGAAGCCGTGAGCAGACCGACGATGCGCTTCGTTGAGATCAAGACGACAGAACAGCAGAGCGTGCTCATACTGCACCGAACCCGCCAGATGTTCGTTCGCCAGCGAACCACGCTGATTAACGCGATCCGGGCGCATCTCGCGGAGTTCGGGATCGTGGCCCAGATCGGTCGGAACGGCGTCGAGTCGCTGCTTCGGATTATTGGTGAGCACGAGGACAGTCGACTTCCGGAGGTCGCCCGATCCTGCCTTAAGGCGCTTGTCGCTCAGCTACACCTGGTCAAGCGGCAGGTACTCGAAGCCGACAGCCGGATCCTCGCCTGGCACCGCTCCAACGAGACCAGTCGGCGACTCGACAGCATCCCCGGTGTCGGCCCGCTCGTCGCGACGGCGTTGGTCGCCAGCGTACCCAACCCTCGGGCCTTCAAGTCCGGTCGCGATCTGGCTGCCTGGATCGGCCTTGTTCCCAAGCAGAACTCGAGCGGGGGCAAGGAACGGCTCGGCGGCATCTCCAAGCATGGCAACCGCTATCTGCGCATGTTGCTGACCGTCGGAGCTCTTGCCGTGATCCGCTACGCCGAGACGCACGGAACCGCCCACCGCCCGTGGCTCGCGAGCTTGCTGGCACGTCGGCCGGCCAAGGTCGCAGCAATCGCCTTGGCCAACAAGATCGCTCGCATGGCTTGGGTCATCATGGCGCGCGGCGAACGCTATCGGGAGCCGACGCTCCAGACCGCATGAGATTGCGCGCCACGACAACAACGCGCCAACCAGATGGGAAGGGCAACTGCGACGTAATGCGAACGCCGGTTGATCCGGGGACCAGGACAACCCACTTGTGCCAGCGCATCGCCTGAATGCGTGCTTTTGACCGGGACCTGATCCGCGGAGAGCATTATGGCCAGCGGCCATGTCGCGCCGCATCAACAGGCCGGACACATGGCTGCACCAACCAGCCTCGCATCACCGTCAAAGAAAACCCTTGCCAAGGGCGAGCCGTCCACACATGGCACAAAGCGGTACTGGAGATCTTATTGGACGAGGGCCGCTTTTGACCCTAGGCGGACACGGGCCCACTGTGGAGGGCGCCAGGAAGCCTGTTAAACGACAAATCCTCCGCATCAACGATATGCCACGTGATTCCGCCGTGAAAATCGGCAAACTTGTGTGCTAGGTCAGCAGGAGTTCCGGCAATCAACGATCATGAGAAAGGGAGCTGCCGTGATCTTCGAAGTATGCGTGGATTCGGTGGCAGGCGTCCGTGCTGCCAAGGCTGCGGGGGCGGACCGGGTCGAGCTCTGCGGCGATCTCCTGGAGGGCGGCACCACGCCGAGCCGCGGCATGATCCGCCAGGCGCGGACGGTTGCCGGCATCAAGCTCAACGTGATCATCCGGCCGCGCGGCGGCGATTTCCTGTTCGACGACGATGAATTCGCGGTCATGCAGGCCGACATCGACACCGCCAAGGCCGAAGGCGCCGATGGCGTCGTCATCGGCCTGCTGACCGCCGACGGCACGATCGACGCGGAGCGGACGCGCGCCCTGATCGCGCGGGCTCGGCCGCTCTCGGTGACCTTTCACCGGGCGTTCGACATGACGCCCGATCCGTTCGAAGCGCTGGAGACGCTGATCGGGCTGGGCGTCGACCGTGTGCTCACCTCCGGCCAGGAGGCGACCGTGCTCGAAGGGCTGCCGCTGATCGCCGAGCTTGTCCGCCGCGCCGGCCGACCGGATCATCGTCATGCCCGGCGGCGGCATCACCGCGCGCAATGTCGATCGCATCGTCGCCGCGGCCAAGCCGCGGGAGATCCATTTCGCGGCGCTCGAACCGGCAGCCGGCGGCATGCGGTTTCGCCGCCACCATGTCTTCATGGGCGGCGAACTGCGCCCGCCGGAGTACGATCGTCTTGTCACATCCCTCGAAACCATTTCTGCCGTGATGACCCGGGCGTCGGGTTGACATCGCGGGATTTCGCCGGCGAGTTTAGCTGATAACTGCCGCCTTGCATGTGCGGAATTGCCGGTGAAGGCGGAGATCGAACAGAGTGAAAGGTACGGGGCGACGCATGAAGACCGAAGACCTGGCAAAAACTGAATCCGCCGCCTCGCTGGCGGCGCGGATCCGCCGCAAGGAGATCTCGCCGGTCGAGGTGGTGGACAGCGCCATCGCCCGCATCGAGGCGCACAACCCGAAGATCAACGCGCTCATCATCTTCGGCTACGAGGACGCGCGGAAGGCGGCGAAGTCGGCCGAGGCCGCGATCATGCGCGGCGACAAGGTCGGCGCCCTGCACGGCGTGCCGATCGCCATGAAGGACTGCTTCGACTTCAAGCCGGGCTGGGTCACCACCTTCGGTGGCATCCGCGCGCTCAAGAACTACGTCGCCGACAACTACTGCATGTTCGTCGAGCGCATGGAGCAGGCCGGCGCGATCGTGGTCGGAAAGACCAACAGCCCGGTGTTCGGCTTCCGCGGCACCTGCGACAACTATCTGTATCGGCCCGTCCAAGAATCCCTTCGATCTTTCCAAGAACACCGGCGGCTCCTCCGGCGGCAGCGCCGGTGCGGTGGCGGCGGGACTGTTGCCGCTCTGCGAAGGCACCGATGGCGGCGGCTCGATCCGCATCCCGGCCTCCTGGTGCGGCGTCTACGGCTACAAGCCCTCGTTCGGGCGCGTCCCGCTCCGGTGCCGGCCGAATGCCTTCGGCGGCACGGCGCCCTTCATCTTCGAGGGCCCGATCACCCGCACAGTCGAGGACGCCGCCCTGGCGATGTCGACGCTGGCCGGCTACGATTCGCGCGATCCCTACTGCCATCGACGGCAGCGTGGATTTCATGGCGGCGCTTCGCGGCTCAATCGCCGGCAAGAAGATCGCCTACACGCGCGACTACGGCATCTTCCCGGTCGACAAGCGCGTCATCGCCGTGGTCGACAAGGCGGTGCGGGCTTTCGAGGAGGCTGGCGCCCATGTCGAGGAGGTGGAGATCGGCATCCGCCGCTCGCAGCGTGAGCTCAGCGATATCTGGTGCCGCTTCATCGCGCCGATGCAGGTCGCGGCGCTCGAGAGGTTCAAGCGCCAGGGCATCGACCTCCTCCGCGATCACCGCGACGACCTGCCGCCGGAGTTCCTGCATTGGGACGAGATCGGGCGGAAGTTGACGGCCGTGCAAGTCCTCGCCGACCAGGCGGTGCGCACCGAAGTCTTCGACGCGCTGCGCAGCGTGCTCGACCGCTACGACTTCCTGGTGTCGCCGACGCTCGCATGCCTCGCCGTCGACAACGCGACTGACCGCAACACCGTGGGGCCGACGGAGATCAATGGCGAGGCGATCGATCCGCTGATCGGCTGGTGCATGACCTACCTGATCAACTTCATCGGTTACCCGGCCGCGACCGTTCCGGCGGGGCTGGCGGACAACGGCCTGCCCGTCGGCATGCAGATCGTCGGCCGGCGCTATGCCGATGCCGACGTCATTGCGGCAAGTGCGCGAGTTCGAGACGGTTCGGCCGTGGATGGACACCTACGAGCGCTGCAAGCTTTGACGCGTCACTCTGCGATCGTGACTTCGGTTCTACGCTTGTCTGCGATGCGCGGCGGCCCCTCTCCGCGGCCACATCACTGCCGATGGCCTGCCGTCGGCGACGCGCTCCCCGTCAAGTTCCTCCTGTGCGACTTGCGCAGACTTCAAATGCGATTGCCCGGCGGTCTGACGGTAGCCTGAGGTTGCTATCTCGGAATCTATGGAGTTCTGACGAGTTCGGAAAAACGACGGGCCTCGGGCTAGGCGCTCAAATGGACGTCGCGGGATGAATCGCGCGAGCTGTGACCACCGTCACGGCATTCACGGCACATGTGCGCGATCCTGCGAGGATATCCGGTGTCCCTCCGTGCTTGGATGAGGGCGACGACCGGAACATGCGCGTCGTGGAGGCTCATATGAAAGTGCTCGGGCTATGCGTTGGACTTGTGCTGCTATTGTCCGCTGAGCCTGGCATCGCAGCTCAAGACGCGCCGACTGACGCGGGACGCTCTGAGGCTGCCGCTGCTGCAAATGCCTCAATCAAGCAGGGTGACACTGGCCTGCTCGCGCCAGATAGCCGCGGCGCGATTGTAGCGGTCCCTTTGGCCGCAACGGCGGCGATCACGCCGGCGCCTGTCATTCACTTCAGCGACGAAATGTTCATTGGCACGGGAGACGGCAGCAACGGCTTCTGGGTGCGGCCCTGAGCGAAGGGGCGCAGTCGGCGCACGCCCTCGCTGCGACCGTCAGAGAGTACCAATAGCGGCCGCGACACTCTTGCCAGAGAAACGGCCGCGTGCGGATCGCCGTCCAATGCGAAGCTGGCGGCTTCAATTCCCTTTCCCCGGGCATCACCACAGCGTATAGCCGCCGTCGATCACGAAGGCTGCGCCGGTGACATAGCTGGAAGCGGGCGACGCCAGATAGACCGCCAGCGGCCCGATCTCGTGCGGCTCGCCGGTGCGGCCCATCGGGCACGGCGCGGACGAAGGTCTCGATCACCTCGGGGTGCTTCTTTGCCCAGGCGACGTTCGGCTCGGTCATGAACAGGCCCGGGCAGATGGCGTTCACGGTGACGCCGCGCGGCGCCCAGTCGGCGGCGGTGGCGCGGGTGAAATGGATCAGCGCCGCCTTTGTCGTCTCGTAGTGGCGGCCGCCGATGCCGCGATTGGCGATCAGGCCGCTGATCGAGGCGATGTTGATGATGCGGCCAGCGCCGCGCGCGAGCATCGCGCCGCCGATGATCTTCGTGCAGATGAAGCAATGGGTGAGATTGAGATCGACGAAACGCTGCCAGGTCTCGAGGTCGGTGTCCTCGATCGCCACGTCGAGATTGCGGCCGCCGACATTGTTGACGAGGATGTCGATCGGGCCCGGCCTCCGCGAGCACGCGCCGGCAGAGGTCCTCGCACGGGCGGGCTGGGCGATGTCGCCGGGAAAGGTCCAGACCTGGCGCCCGCGCTCGCGCACTTCGCCGGCGGTCCTGGCGAGGGTGGCCGCGTCGCGCGCCGTTCAGCACGATGTCGGCGCCTGCTTCCGCCGCCGCAAGCGCGATGACCCGGCCGAAGCCGCGGCTGCCGCCGGTGACGAACAGACGCTTGCCGTCCAGCCGGAAGCGGTCGAGCACATTCATGGGGCATGTCCAAAAGGGCCGTTGCTTGCCGTCCAGATCATAATCTGCAGTCGGCTAACATGCCCCTGCGCAGACCGTGCGATCAGCACAAAGAGACACTGAACAGACGGGAGGCGATCCGATGACCGTACGAAAGGAACAGGAATACATTCTGCAGCAGGCAGCGTCGCCGGCAGCTGCTGCGGGGGAACATCGACCGGCGTGAATTCCTCACGCGCAGCCTGGTGGCCGGCCTCGGCCTGGCCGGCGTCGGCGCGGTGGCGAAGACCGGCATCGGATCGGCCTTCGCGCAGGATCGTCCGCTGACGCCGACCTTCTATCAGTGGATCGAGGACCTTCATCCCGGCATCCCGGCGGTGAACGAGAAATTCCCCGGCATCAACTACCAGATCGCGCCGGTCGAGGGCTTCGGCATCGAGCGCTTCGTGGCCGAGGCCAAGAACGAGCGAAAGCACCTGGGACGTCTATGTCGGCCAGACGCCGTTCGTCGAAATGTCGGCGATGATCGAAGGCCGACGTCATCGAGCCGTGGGACAACTACATCCCGAAGGACGTGCTCGACGACATCATCCCCTCGATCCGCGAGGAGAACACGATCGACGGCAAGCTCTACGGCTGGCCGTTCCTGCTCGATGTGATCGGCAACTCGTGGCATTCGGGCCTGACCGACCAAGGCCGGCCTGCCCGATGCCGCTCCGGCGACCTGGGACGACTACCTGGCCAACGCCAAGAAGATCGTCGATTCCGGCGCCGCGCCGTTCGGCGCCACCTTCGACTCGCATGGCTGGCGCTCGCTGGCGCCGATGACGCACAGCATGAGCAGCGATGTCTACACGTCGGAGGGCCTGTTCGACTTCACCAGCGACGCCGGCGATCGAGGCGTTGAAGCTGATGAAGAAGATCATGGCGCTGTCGCATCCCGACATCCTGCTGGAAGGCGCGTCGGATGGCGGCGTCAACGGCACGCCGGACGAGGTCGCCTTCGCCGCCCAGCGCGTCGGCTACTACCTCAAATACTTCAACGCGCCGCTGCGCATGGCCGCAGAACTGGGACGATCCGAAGCTGCTGCACTGGGCCCGCTGCCGAAATTCGCCAATGGCGAGGGCTCGACGGTGTTCTGGACGACGGGCTGCGCGCTGTTCAAGCACGGCAAGAACAAGGAGAAGGCGGCCGAGTACATCAAGGCGCTGACCTACGACCAGCAGATCTGGAAGGACTTCGATCGTCGGCACCGGGAGCGGCCATCCGGGCCAGTTGCCGCCCTACAAGTCCATCTACGCGGACTGGGACGCCAACAAGCCGGACTGGATGCCGGAATTCGTCGGCGCTGGTCCGCGGCCAGCTCGACAAGGCCAAGGCCATCACCAACCACCTCTTCGGCCTGCAGCAGTTCGTCATCGGCAAGCCCATCTGGGAGACCTATCTCAAGGGCGAGGAGGCCGATCCGAAGGTGGCCATGCAGAAGGTCGTCGACGCGGTCCAGGCCGAGATGAAGCGCGGCTAACCGTCGGGTATCGGCGGGGACCAAGGTGACTCACATTCCCTGGTCCCCGCCGCCTCAATCATCGACGCGCATTCCGCGCAACCGATCCGACGGTTCGCTTCAGACTTCAATCGCAACCGGCTTAGCGTATGGCACAGACGATTGCATCCGGCCAGGCGAGCCTCGCACGCGAGGCGGCCCGGCAGCCAGACGACGCAGTTGTTGCAGGGCGCCGGCACGTGGCTGTTCCTGCTGCCGGCGCTCGTCTTCTTCGTCGGCTATCAGGTCTATCCGATCATCCGCGTCCTCTGGATCAGCTTCACCGACTACCAGTTCCTCTCCAACGAGCCGGCGAACTGGGTCGGGTTCGACAACTACGTCGCGGCGTTCAACGACCCGCTGATGTGGGCGAGCCTGTGGCGCGCGGCGCTGTTCACGATCATGTTCCTGCCGGGAACGATCATCCTGCCGCTGCTGCTCGCGATCCTCGTCGACCGGGTGACGAATCAGCGCCTGGCGACCTTCTACCGCGTGGTGCTGCTCATTCCGGCGGTCATTCCGAGCACGCTCGTCTTCGTGCTGTGGAAGTGGATGTACAACTACCAGGTCGGCCCGATAAACCACTTCCTGGTCGACACGCTCGGCCTGTTCACCCTGCAGAACGCGCCGCAATGGCTGGGCGGGACGCCGCTGACCCTGCCCTCGATCGCGATCATGGAAGTGTGGTGGGGCCTCGGCTACCACACCATCTTCTTCCTCGCCGGCCTCGCGGCGATCCCCAAGGACCTGCCGGAAGCCGCCCGCATCGACGGGGCCAACGAATGGCAGATCTTCTGGCACGTGACGCGGCCGCGGCCTGGCGCCGATCATGATGATCCTGGTCGTGCTGCGCTTCGGCACGGCGATGGCGGTGATCGACGAGTATCTCATCTTCGGCGGCTTCAACCGCGACTCGCCGACCTACACCTGGACGATCTTCATGTACGATCAGGCGTTCAAGCTCGGCCTCTGGCGGCAGGGCTTCGCCGCGGCCATCGGCATGATCGGCGCGGTCGCGATGATGTTCGTCATGATCTTCCTGCTCCGCATCTTCCGTCCCAGGGGCTGACGCATAGGCTGGCGCAGCATGACACTGGAAGCCATCCAACAGCGGCACAGTCGCGGCGAGACCGAACGCGGGGCTGGTTCCAGCGAAACCGGAGCGCCATCGTCCGTCACGGGGTGATCAACTTCTTCATGGTGATCATCATCCTGCCGCTCGCCTGGGTGCTCATGATGTCGGTGAAGTCGCGTCCCGACGCGATGCGCGGCGATTTCTGGCCGCGCAAGTTCGACTTCACCCACTACAGCTACGTCTTCGAGAAGATCGACACGCTGCCGATCAACCTGTTCAACAGCATCTACGTCACCGCCGGCACGGTGCTGATCACCACGATCTGCGCGGTGCTCGCCGGCTATGCGCTCGTGCATCTCCGGCCGCGCGGCGGCGGCATCGTCGTCGCGGCGCTGCTCGTCTCGCTCTATTTCCCGGTCCGCGTCGTCTCGATCATCAGCATCTACGAGATCCAGAACTGGCTCGGCCTGATCAACAGCACCAGCGGCCTGATCCTGCCCTACGTCACCCTGCAACCTCGCGATCAGCGTCCTGATCATGCGCAGCGTGTTCCAGCTCGTGCCGCACGAGATGATCGAAGCGGCGAAGATCGACGGCGCCGGCCACTGGCGGACGCTGTGGATGATCGGCCTGCCGATGGTGCGCAACGGCCTGGTGGTCATCTTCATCGTCAACTTCGTCACGGCGTGGGGCGAGTTCCTGCTGTGCACGACGCTTACCAACGACCAAGCGAGGCGCACCATGCCGGTCGTCCTCGCCGGCGCCCAGGGCGGCCTGGGCCAGTGGTCCTGGCCGGCCCTCGCCGCCGTCTACGTCATCGTCGTCACGCCGGGCATCATCGCCTTCACCTTCGCCCAGAAGCTCTTCTTCAAGGGGCTGATGGAAGGTGTAGTGAAAGGCTGAGGTAGCGCCCCTGCTGACCCAAAGAGGACATGGATGCCGGGGTGGAAAAAGCGGTTAGGCTACCTATGTCAGAACGGATCGGGCACAAAATTGGCTTCAAAGTGAAAGGACATGCAATGGCAAAGAACACGATTTGCGTCTGGTACGAGAAGGACGCCGAGGCTGCTGCCCGATTCTACGCCAAGACCTTCCCCGACAGTTCAGTGGGCGCCATCGTCCGTGCCCCCGGTGACTACCCATCGGGCAAAAAGGGAGATGTGCTGGTCGTCGAATTCACGGTTGCCGGCGTTTCTTGCATCGGCCTCAACGGCGGTACCGCGTTCAAACAAAGCGAAGCCTTCTCGTTTCAGATCGCCACCGACGATCAGGAGGAGACCGACCGCTACTGGAACGCCATCGTCGGCAATGGCGGCCAGGAGAGCGCGTGCGGCTGGTGCAAGGACAAGTGGGGCGTCAACTGGCAAATCACGCCGCGCGTGCTGACCGAGGCAATGGCGGCCGGCGGGGACGAAGCGAAGAGGGCGTTTGCTGCGATGATGGACATGAAGAAGATCGACGTCGCCGCGATCAAGGCGGCTCGGCGCGGCTGACATTCTTCGCGCTCGGCAAGAGTGCGAAAAGTTGCCGGTTACGCCGCGTCAAGAGAAGTGATATGACACGCCCTCATGTCAGCCAGAAATCCCTTGCTTCAAGAGTTCCTGACCAGCGTCACTGAGGCATTCAGCACAATTGCCACCGGACCGGAGGCTGCGGGCGCCATTGGCAGGATCCAAGGCGCGCTGCAAGCATCGGGCCGCGCCGGCACCGACACTGCCGAGCGCCTGCAGGTCTGCCAGCATCTCGACGGCGCTCTTGCGACGGCTGGTGCAGCCTCGCCATTGCTCGCCCGGGTAGCAGATGCGTTCGCCGCCGTAGAGCCGTTGCTTCGTTGGACGCGGCGCGCTGCGAGCGGCCCGTTCGCCAGCGACAATTGGCCGGGGGGTCATGCCAATGCGACGATCGTCGGGCCGGGCGGCCTCGAACATCGGGAGGATCTCATCATCGGTGTTTCCCTGCTTGCGCCCCATGTGCGCTATCCCGACCACAATCACAGTCCCGAAGAGGTTTATCTAGTCCTGTCGCCGGGACGCTTCCAGCATGGCGAGTCCGATTGGTTCGAGCCCGGCATCGGCGGCACGCTTTACAATGAGCCGAACATAAAACACGCCATGGCCTCAGGCGACGCGCCGCTGCTCGCCCTGTGGTACCTCTGGGTCGGTCAGCCGGCATCGAGCCGGCCAACGGCGCCGGGGTGAAGACCCGACAACCAGCAAATCGACCGTCCCGCGCCGGGGGTTCCCAACTCCGCAAGATTTGTCAATTCGGGCTATGATACGTCCTCTGCCGACTTCAGATGGAACGGACGGGAATGAAGGATCGCAGCGGCTGGACGAACTATGAGGAGCGGCTGGGGCGGGTTACCGCCTACATCCACGATCATCTGGACGAAGAGCTGGACCTCAACCGGCTGGCCGAGGTGGCCTGCCTGTCGCCCCATCACTGGCACCGCATCTATCACGCCATCCATGGGGAGACGATCGCGGCGACGGTGAAGCGGCTGCGGCTGCACCGGGCGGCCGGCCATCTGGCCAACAGCGCGATGACGATCGAGGAGATCGCGGCGCGCAGCGGCTACAAGAACCTGCAGTCCTTCACCCGCATCTTCGGCTCTGTCTATGGCTTGCCGCCGGCGCAATACCGCTGGAACGGCAGCCATACCGGCTTTCAGCAAGCGCAACGGGAGGAGAGTGCGGACATGTACGAGGTCGCCATCAAACAATTGCCGGCGATGAAAGCAGTGTGCGTGGATCACACCGGCTCTTATATGGAGATCGGCCGGGCGTTCGAGGCGCTGTTCCGCTGGCTCGGCGCGCGCGGCCTGATCACGCCGGATATGCGGATGGCCGGGCTGTTCTACGATGATCCGTCGTCGGTGCCGGAGGCGGAGCTGAGATCGCGGGCTTGCGTGATATCAAGCAAGGCCCTGGTGATTGAGGCGCCGGCGGTGGCGACGGAGATTGCCGGCGGTAGCTATGCGGTACTTCGGCACAAGGGACCCTATGCGGATATGCGGGCGGCTTATCAGTGGCTGTACGGCACCTGGCTGCTGCAGTCGGGGCAGGAAATTGCCGACCAGCCGATCCTGGAAGAGTATCTCAACAACCCACGGGACACGGTGCCGACGGAACTGCTGACGGATATCTGCCTGCCGCTGGCGTGACGGCGAGAATCAACAGGCGATGCGATGAAGCAAAAGAAATCCTGGACCGAGAAATTTCAATCCTCACGCCCCCATGAAGTGAAGCCGGCGCCGATAGATATCGCGGGCATGAAGAAAGGCGAAATCATGCTGATCCCCTCGCCCGCCATCGTCGCAAAGTTCATCGCGGGAATTTCCCGGGGCGAGAGCATGGATGTGAAGACGTTCCGGCGGAAGTTGGCGCGGCGGTACAAGGCCGAGGTCACCTGCCCGATCACCACGGGCTTTCACCTGCGCACCGTGGCGGAGGCGGCGCTGGAGGCGCACAAGCAGGGCAAGGCCCTGACCGAGATCACGCCCTTCTGGCGCGTGCTGGACGCCGAGGCGCCGACGACGGCCAAGCTCTCCTGCGGCACCGCCTTTGTCGCCAAGCTCCGGCGGCAGGAAGGGATCTGACTCATATTCGAATACTAAGGACCCCTTCTCCCCTTGCGGGAGAAGGGGCAGGGGATGAGGGGTCGCCGGGCGGCAGCGCAGCAACAGACAAGGCTTGAGTGGACAAGCGAGGGCGATCGAAGAAGTTATCTCGTTCGCATGCAATCACTGGGAGAGGAGAATCATGCCGCGCTGCCGCGCGGAAACCCCTCACCCCCTGCCCCTCTCCCCCAAGGGGAGAGGGGTTTTCATTCTGACATCACGTTCTGCACCTGATCCTACGCCACGCAAGGTAGGTCGACAGAATCACTCTCTAGCTAGTCGAGCCCACAGCCGCCGCCGCCGGCACCAGGTCCTTGGCGCCAATGCCCCAGGCGGAGATGCAGCTGGTGAATTTTGACAGCGGCACATCGACCGGATGCACTTTGCCTGCCGGCAACACCTGGAGAGAGCCGACCGCCGGTGTGGGGCAAGAGGGCACGAACACGGTGACACGGCCGTCGTCGTGACGTTCCATGATGAAGGCCGGCACGAGCCCGGCCCCGATCTCGGCAAAGGCTGGCTGGAAAGCGCGCCCTTCCCTGTCAGAGAACGAGCCGCTGCCGACAGCCTTCAGCAGCTTATAGCCGGGCACGCGATCATAGAGCCGCTGCTCCAGAACATCGCGGAAGCGCCGGCCGAGCGTTGTCCGGATCAGCAGGCCGGCCAGGAAGCAGACGAGGACCACTAGCCCGATCGCAATCAGATCGGGCAGCAAGGTTCCGCCCGGCATATGAGTTGCCAGAGGCTGCAGGGCTTTATGAGCGGCTCCGAGCGTCTTCTGCAGAAGTATGGCGACCAGCGCCAGCGGCAAAATCACCAGGGCGCCACCGATGAGCGTGGTCTTGATGAAGCCAACAGTATCCTTCATTGACCGTCCTCCTCGTTGTTTTCAGCACAATCTAGATATCCAGCTCCACCCACACAGGCTGATGGTCGGAGCCGTCGGCGGCCTCGTCGATCCAGGCGCGCTTGACCGCGCCGGCGAGATCGGCGGTGACGAAGCCGTGATCGATGCGCTTCGGCTGCTTGCCGCGGGAGCCGGGGAAGGTGACGCCTTCGTTCTCCGCTAGGCCGGCGAGAGTGAGCACATCGGCAAAGCGGTCGGCCTCCACCAGGCGGCCATAGACGGGATCGAGCGCGCCGGCCAGGGACTCATACTCCGGCGAACGCACCGTCATGTTGAAATCGCCCATGATGATGGCCGGCGCCGGCATCGGCGGCAGCGCGGCGGCTTCCAGTTCCACCCAATCCGCTTTGAAGGCGGCAGGATCGATGCCGTCGCCGATAATCACCGGCCCGCGCAGCGGCGCAGATTGGATGAAAGAACGGATCTGCTCCACCTGGCGTTGCCGCTGGCGCTGGGAAAGATAGGAAAGATGAGTGTTATAGACGCGCAGCCCTTTCCCGCCTGCTGATATCACCGCCTCGAGCAACAGCGCGTCGTCGGCGATCTTGCCGCGCACCGGCACCTTGTCGAGCACCAGGCGCCGGGTGGAGAGGATGGGCGCCCGCGACAGGATCATGAGGCCGACCTGGCGCCGCTTGTTGTCGACGCGGCCGTCGGCGCCGATGCTGCTGCCGTCGAGATCGACAGCGGGACCATGGACCCAGCGATAGCCGGGCAGCAGCCGCGCCAGCTCTTCCGCCTGATCGCCATGGGCGGGACGCCAATGGCGCTCCACCTCCTGCAGCAGGATGAGATCGGCGGCAGCCACCGTGCGGGCGACGCGGGCGAGATCGACCTTGCCGTCACGGCCGCAGCCGAACTGAATGTTGTAGCTGACGATCAGCATGGCGTGCTTCCTCAGCGCCGGCGGCGCGCCGCGGATTTTTTCCGGCGATGCTTGCCGAGGAACTTCGTCAGCCGCGCCAGATAGGCTTCTGCCTCTTCATAGATCGGCATGTGGGAACTGTTCGGAAAGACGGTGATCTCCGCATCCGGCAGCGCCCGCTGCATGCGCATGGCGCAGACCGGCGTCATCTCGTCATGCTGGCCGCACATCACCAGCGCCGGCACGGCGATGCGGTGCATATCGGGGATACGGTTCCAGTCCTTGAGATTGCCGATATAGAGGAACTCGTTCGGCCCCTGCATCTCCATGTAGGGACCCATGTTCCAGTCCTTGAGCGAGTTGTTCGCCGGCTTCGGTGCCACATCCAGCCGCAGCACATGGCGGTAGTTCAGCACGGTGATCGCGCCCTTGTAGGCCGGATGATCGAACTGTCCCATCGCCTCGTGCCGCTGCATCATCGCCACGGTCTCGGACCCGAGCGCGCCGCGCAGGCGGTTCAACTCGCTCACCAGATGGGGCATGTCGCCGCAGGTGTTCGACAGGATCAGGGTGCGGATCGAGGCTTGATAGGTGAGCGCGAACTCGATGCTCAGCCAGCCGCCCCAGCTATGGCCCAGGAGATGCACCGGCGGCAGGTCGAGGGCGCGCAGCACCGTCTCCACCTCCTCCACATAGCGGGAGATGTTCCAGAGCGACTTATCCGTCGGCTTGTCGGAACGGCCGCAGCCGAGCTGATCGTAAGTGACCACCCGGTATCCCTGGTCCGCGAGGGCGATCAGGGGTTCGCGCAGATAATTGCAGGGCAGCCCGGGACCGCCGTTGAGCAAGAACAGCACCTCGTCGCCGCTGCCATAGCTGTAGGTGACGACGCTGTAGCCATCGACTTTCACCCGGGAAATCACGGGTTTCAACGTTTTTGCCATGGATTCTTCCCCTGCAGGCGCCGCCTTGAGCAGCGTTTCGACAATTGGCAGGCGCGATTATACGCCGTGGCGGCGGCCGATCTAGGGCTGTGCTGCGCCAGCCGCTTTGGCGTTGAATGTGGCAACGGAATCGGCTTCTCTCGCCGTCCCATGCTGCCCCTCGAACAATTCCCCCTGCCCGCCCGCGGCGCCATCATCGGCGTGCTGACGGATATCGACGACACGCTGACCAGCGAAGGCCGGCTGCCGGCCGCGGCCTATGGCGCGATGGAACGGCTGCAGGTGGCGGGTCTTCTGGTCATTCCCATCACCGGCCGGCCCGCGGGCTGGTGCGATCATATCGCCCGCATGTGGCCGGTGGATGCGGTGGTGGGCGAGAATGGCGCCTTCTATTTCCGCTACGATCCGAAGGCGCGGAAACTGCAGAAGCGATTCCTGATGGACGAGGCGACCCGGGCAGCCAACCGCGCGCGGCTGGTGGCGGTGCGCGAGCGCATCCTGAAAGAGGTGCCCGGCGCCGGCATCGCCTCGGACCAGCTCTATCGCGAGGCCGACCTGGCGATCGATTTCTGCGAGGATGTGCCGCCATTGCCGGACAAGGCAATCGACCGCATCCTGCAGATCTTCGAGGAGTACGGCGCCACGGCGAAAGCCAGCTCCATCCATGTGAATGGCTGGTTCGGCAGCTATGACAAGCTGGGGATGACCCGGACATTGATGGCCGAGGTGTTCGGCATCGATCTTGACGCACAGCGGGAGAAATTCGTTTTCACCGGCGATTCGCCTAATGACCAGCCGATGTTCGGCTTCTTTCCCCACGGGGTCGGCGTCGCCAACCTGGCGGATTTTGGCGACCGCATTTCAACGCCGCCGACCTACATCACGCGGGCGCGGGGCGGCGGCGGCTTTGCCGAGCTGGCCGACCTGCTGATCGCGGCGCGGCAACAGCGCTGATCTCCGGGCGATGGACCGGCCAGACAGAACGGGCTATCTGGCAGCGGAGGGATTTGAGGCGCAGCTCGAACAGGAGCTGGGGCGCGACCGCATTCGCGAGCGTCACGGGCGATTGATACTCACTGAGGGTCCGGCGCGGCCCGCCGCCTGGGCGGCGAATGTCTGGCACGATGTCCGGGAGATCGAATTTGAATCCATATCGCAGGCGGCCAAGGCGTTACGCGATATGCAGCGCAACTGGGCGCTCTATCCCCATCGCCTGCACCGCCGCGCCAGCCTGATCCAGGAGAAGCTGCCCCATGTCAGCGCCAAGCCGTTGGTGTTTCCGGCGGTGCTGCCGAAGGCGCCGCTGGGTTCCTGGATGCTGCTGGACGCCAACCGGTTGCTGGCGGCGCCGCAGTGTTCCAGCGCCTTTGCCAATGGCGCTGTCGAGTTTGTCGAGAATAAATCCGCGCCACCCAATCGCGCCTATCTCAAGCTCTGGGAGGCGCTCACGCTGGCCGGAAAGTGGCCGCAGCCGGGCGAACTCTGCCTGGATCTGGGCGCCAGTCCGGGCGGCTGGAGCTGGGTGCTGCAGTCCCTGGGCGCACGGGTCATCGCCATCGACCGGGCGACGCTGGACCCGGAGATCGCCGGCCTGCCCGGCATCGACTATCGCGCCGAGAGCGCCTTCGCACTGGAGCCGCACGACATCGGACCAGCCGACTGGCTGTGCAGCGATATCGTCTGCTACCCGGCGAAGCTGCTGGAGCTGGTCAAGCGCTGGCTCGCCTCAGGTCTGGTGCGGAATTTCGTCTGCACCATCAAGTTCCAGGGCGAGACGGATCACGCTGCCGCCGCGTCCTTTGCCGCCATTCCCGGCAGCCGGCTGATGCATCTGCATCACAACAAGCATGAGCTGACCTGGATGCGGCTGGCCGCCTAGCCGGTGCGGCGGCTGCGCAGCACCCAGATGATGAAATAGCCGCCGAACAGCAGCAGCCCCGCGCCGACCGTCGAAACCGTGCCAAGGACCGGCACGCCCGGCGTATAGCCGGCCACCATCTTGGCATAGAGATATTCCGGCACGGTCGTATCGGCGCCCGTCGTGAACAGCGACAGCGGGAAATTGCCCCAGGACAGCAGGAAGGCGAACAGGCAGCCGGAGAAGATTCCCGGCCACAACACCGGCAGCGTGATCTCCCGCAGCACCTGCCAGCGGTTGGCGCCGAGATCGAAGGCCGCCTCCTCCAGCGCCGGATCGAAGCTATAGACCTGGATCGAGATCACCAGCGTCACCACGGGCACGATCCAGACCATGTGGGCGAATACGGCCGTCATCCAGGACATCTGCAGCCCCAGGGAGCTGAACCACAGCAACAGCGCCAGCCCGAGGACCGACTGCGGAAAGAAGATCGGCAGCAGCACCAGCTTCTGATAGATCGAACGGCCACGCCAATCGTAGCGCGCGAAGGCCAGGGCGCCGAAGAACGCGATGACGACGGAGAACAGCGTGACGATTCCGGCGATCAGCATCGAGGTCTGCAGCAACTCATGGATCTGAATCGAATCAAATGTCTTCTCGTACCAGGAGAGTCCCCAATTCTGCACCGGAAACAGGAAATAACGGCTGGCGCCGAATGACGCGATGGCGCCGCAAATCGAGGGCAGATAGAGAAACACCGCGATTGCCAAAGCCCAGGCCCAGAGCAACGCTTTCATGCCGCGGGATGTCTGGCCGGTCATTGCCTAGTCCCGCTTCAGGATGCGGTCGAGATCGAACCGGCGCAGCACGAGCATCACCAGCACGCCCACCACCAGCATCAGCAGCACCGCCAGGGCGGAGCCCAGCGGCCAGTTCTGCGCATAGGTAAAGGTGATCTCGATATCATGGACGATGGGTATGACCGACTGGCCGCCCAGCACCTTCGCTTCGGCGATGGCGCCCATGGCCAGCACGAAAGTCAGCAGGCCGCCGATGACGATGCCCGGCATCGCCAACGGGAGTTCCACCTCATAGAACACCTGCCAGCGGTTGGCGCCGAGATCCGCGGCGGCCTCCACCGTTTCCCGCGGCACCATCGACACGCCAAGTGTCATGGGGAAGAGCATGAACGGCAGGTAGACATAGACCATGCCGAACACGGTCATGGCCGGCGTGAACAGCCAGCTCTCGGGCTCGATGCCGAAGAAGTGCTTAAGGGTACCTAGCAGCACGCCGTTCTTGATGAAGAACAGGATCCAGCCATAGAGGCGCAGATTCTCCGACACGAACAGCGGCAGCACCAGGATCAGCGTCACCGCATTGGCCCATCGGCCGAAGACCTTCGCCAAACCATAGGCCAGCGGATAGCAAAGCAGCGCCAGGATGACGACGGTGATCAGCGCCAGGGACAGCGACCAGGCAAAGGATACGTAGTAGGTCTCGGTGAAGATGGTCCGATAATTCTCCAATCCCGGCGCCTGCCATAGAGAATAAGTGCGGGGCGGCGCAAAGCTGAAGGCGATGACTGTGAAGAGCGGCGCGGCAAAGCCGACCAGCAGCAAGACAAGTATCGGCACCGAATGGCGCCGGCCGGGAACCAACCATTGCGGCAGCTTGACAGGTGTCATCGCCGGTCAGCCCGTCACAAGGATGCTGTCGGCGGCATTCCAGCCGATCAGCACGTCGTCGTCCCGGCGGCCGCCGATCATCTGCTGCCGCAGCGTTTCCACGACGAATACCTGGTCGCCGGCGCGCACCTGGAACTGGATGCGGCTGCCCAGCGCGTATTCGTTGTAGACCCGGCCGCGCACATGGTTCTCGGTCTGGTCGGCCTTGATCAGGAAGCGCACGGATTCCGGCCGCACCACCAGGTAACCCGACGTGAAGTTCGGCGGCAGTCGCGGCGGAATGAAACTGCCGGGCACGGCATTCGATACCAGGCGGCCATCATCCTGCAGCCGCACGTCGAAGACATTCACTTCGCCCATGAATTCTGAGACGAACTTGTCCTGGGGCTGGCTATAGATCTGTTCCGGCGAGCCGACCTGCACCAGGCGCCCGCCGCGCATCACGCCGATGCGGTCGCTCATCACCATCGCCTCTTCGAGACTGTGGGTGATGTACATGAAGGTCTTGCCGGTCTCGCGGTGGATGTCCTTGAGTTCCTTTTCCAGCGTCTTGCGCAGCTTGTAGTCGATCGCCGACAGCGGTTCGTCGAAGAACAGGATCTGCGGATCGTAGGCGAGGCCGCGGGCCAGGGCGACGCGCTGACGTTCGCCGCCGGAGCAGCGGGTGACTGGTTTGTCGTAATAATTTTCCGGCAGGCGGAGCTGCCGCATGAGCTGTATCGCCCGTTCCTTGCGCGCCGCCGCATCGACGCCGCGGATCTTCAGCGGAAATTCGATATTCTGGCCCACGGTCCGGTGCGGAAACAGCGCCAGCGACTGGAACACCATGCAGGTGGGCCGCTGGTTCGCCGGCATGTCGTTTATCCGCTGGCCCCGCAGCAGGATGTCGCCCGATGTCGGCATCTCCATGCCCGCGAGCATGCGCAGCAGCGTGGTCTTGCCGCAGCCGGAGGGTCCGACGATGGTGAAGAACTCGCCTTCGGCCACATCGAGATCGACGTGATCGACGGCGGTAAGCTGGCCAAAGTTTTTTGTCAGCCCGCGAAGCTGCAGGATTGCTTGTTGATTCATGGCCCGATCAATTTGTACGGCCCCGGCATGACCGGCGGCACCGCGTCAACGAGGCTTTGGACGGACCCTTACGGCCGGACAGCATGTCCGGAGAATTCCGCTGAGGGTCCGCCCGTAACGAGCCGCGCCGCTTAACCGCCAGACGCCGCGCGCTTGGCGGCCGTCATCAGCTCATGCAGCTTCGTGTAGTCGGGTGGAATATCGTACTCGTAGGACAGCGACATCTCTTCTTCCAGGCTGTCCCATTGAATCGCGTCCAGCTCGTCCGTGGTGAACAGGCTGAAGCAATCGGGGTTGCCCATTTGCGCCACCGGGTTGAACGTGCCTTCTGCAAAGGCAACCGTGTGGGACACGTCCGGCGCCTGCACATATTCGAGGAAATCGGCCGCCAGCGGCGAGAGCTGCGGGTTGTTGACCAGGGACGTGACCTCGATCCAGGACACGCCACCCTTGCCGTCGATCGGACCCTTCCGCGGCGTGATGCCGCGGATGTTCTTATTGCCGTCGGCGCGCGCCGGCGACGCGCTGTAAGTGCCGCCGGTCATGTGGAAATCGATTTCGCCGGATACCAGGGCCTGATTCATCGTCGCGATGTCGCCGACGAGCTTGGCCCCCTTGAACACCCTATTGGCCGCGTCTGTAAATGCCGCGACTTCAGCGTCGGTATGGTCGACGAACGGATTGAAACCGGCGATCAGGCAGAGGTTGAACACATTCCAATCGTCGGATTCAAGAATACCATACTTGCCGTCGTTGGCGGGATCGTTCCACAGGTCCCAACCCTGGTCCTCCGCGGTCTTGCGGCTGATCTTGTCGGTATTGACGACGAAGCTGTAGGGGCCGAAGCGCTGGCACATGCCCAGGAGGTCGTTGCCGTCGTCGCTCATCGCCCAGCGATAGGGCGGCTTGAAGGCCGGCAGCATCTTCTCGAAATGGGGTTCGAAGCGGGCGCGATCCAGCGGCTTGATTAGCCCTTCCGGATGCATGACCTTGCGCGCCCAGGGATTGTTCACATTGATCAAGTCCCAGACATTGGTTTCGCCGGCGCGCAGCCGGTCGATCATGGTGGGATCGTTGGTCAGCGATTCCGCTTTGACCGTCGCGCCCTTGGCGCTGCGGAAGGGATCCAGCACCTGGGCGCTGTTATAGCCTTCCCAGCAGAGGATGTTCATTTCGGTTTCGCGTGCCGCCTGTGCGGAACCGGATAGACCCGTGCCCACGGCGGCCACCGCCGCAGCGGCACCCGTGGATTTCAGGAACTGACGGCGCGAAGCCGCCAGTGCGAACTGGGCTGACTTTGTCGGGCTCATTTTCTTTCCTTCTCCCTGTCTGATCGAGAGGTCAGCCGTATTCGGCCGGACCTCCGGTTCTTATAGCCTAACGAGACGGCGCCGCGTCTGCCAAGGCGATTTGCGATCACAACCTAGGGCGGGGTTCACGGCGTCAATTGGCGCGACGTCCGCTGTCATCAACTGTCAAATATTCGCTCGCTGGGGTCAAGACCGAAAGACGGCGAACGGCGATGCTATGGCTGATGGCGCTCCCTCAAAACGGCGGGAGTGCCGCCGCAACGGTTTGACATCATGAGCGGATCGGCAGTTTCGGTGGCGGAGCTTCTGGCGCGCCTGGCCTCCATGGCCCAGCGTTCCCTGGTGCTTTGGGGCCATTCGCCGGCCGCCACCGCGAAACTGATCAACCTTTCGGAAAACGCCACCTATCGCGTCGACGACCCGGCGTCCGGCGAGCCTTCGATCCTGCGCATCCATCGCGTCGGCTATCACAGCAGGGAGGCGATAAACTCCGAGTTGCAGTGGATGGCGGCGCTGCGGCGGGAGGCCGGCGTCGAGACGCCTGAACCGATTCCTGCCGAGGACGGCAGCTTGATCCAGCTCCTGCACAGTGCCGACCTGGCCGATCCGCGCCATGCCGTGATGTTCAAATTCATGACCGGCAGCGAGCCGGCCGAAGAGGGGCTGGCGGAGCCGTTCGTCCGCCTGGGCGAGGTGTCCGCCCGGATGCACCAGCATGCCAAGGGCTGGACGCTGCCCGCCGGTTTCACCCGGCATATCTGGGACTACGAGACCTCGCTGGGGTCGAAACCCCATTGGGGCCGCTGGCAGGATGGCATGGGCCTGACTCCGGACCGCGTGAAGCTGCTGGAGCGGCTGTCCCAGGCCATCAAGCGGCGGCTCGAGCGCTTCGGCATGGGCCGTGAAAGGTTCGGGCTGGTTCACGCCGACATACGCCTGGCCAACCTGCTGGTGGAGGGCACCCGGACCAAGGTCATCGATTTCGATGACAGTGGTTTCAGCTGGTACCTCTATGATCTGGGCACCGCCCTGTCCTTCATCGAGCATCGGCCGGACGTACCGGAATTGGTCGCCGCCTGGCTGACGGGATACCGGAAAGTCGCCGCTCTCTCCGCCGAGGACGAGGCGGAGATTCCCACCTTTATCCTGCTGCGGCGGCTGCTGCTGGTGGCCTGGATCGGTTCTCATGCGGAGACCGAACTGGCCCAGAGCCAGGGTGTGCCCTTCACCGAGGGCGCCTGCATGCTCGCCGACAAATATCTCAGCAAGTTCGCCTGAGCGCCGCCACCGATAGACTCCAAGAAACCAGGGAGGTCAGACATGTTCACATCCATCACCGGCCGGTCGGTCATCGTCACCGGCGCCAGCAAAGGCATCGGCAAGGGCATCGCCCGGGTGTTCGCCAAGGCCGGCGGCAAGGTGCTGGTGGTGGCGCGGGATCTGGCGGCGGCGCAGAAGACCGCCGACGAGATCAAGGCCGCCGGCGACACGGCCGCGGCCCACGCCGCCGATGTGACGAAGTGGGCGGACATGGAGCGCATGGCCGCCGCGGCCGAGAAGGCCCATGGCGGCATCGACATCCTCTGCGCCAATGCCGGCATCTTCCCCGCCGCCAGGCTGACGGAGATGACGGCAGAGAAATGGGACGAGGTGCTGGCGACAAACCTGAAGGGCACCTTCCTGGCGGTGAAGGCCTGCCTGCCCGCGATGAAGAAGAAGGGCAAGGGCCGCATCATCGTCACCTCCTCCATCACCGGACCGGTCACCGGCTATCCCGGCTGGACCCACTATGGCGCCAGCAAGGCGGGGCAGCTCGGCTTCCTGCGCACCGCCGCCATCGAGCTGGCCCCCAGCAAGATCACCATCAACGCGGTGATGCCCGGCAACATCCGCACCGAAGGCTTGGAAGGGTTGGGGCCGGATTACGAGAAGAAGATGACGGATTCCGTGCCGCTGCGGCGGCTCGGCACCGTCGAGGATATCGGCTATGGCGCGCTGTATTTCGCCAGCGACGAAGCCGGCTATGTCACAGGACAGACGCTGATCATCGATGGTGGGCAGATCCTGCCGGAATCGCTGGCGGCGCTGGAAGAGATGGGCAACTGAGATTTGGCCGAGAGGCAGGAGCGATCCCATGCATGACTTCGGGTATTTCGCCTATGACTCCAAGGAAGAGTTCCTGGAGAAATCCAAGGCCCATTGGAATCCCGGCAAGACCCAGTCCTGGCAGGATTTCGGCGTCGACCTCGTGATCGGCCGCCGCGAGGGCTATTTCATCTATGACCTGTCGGGCAAGCGGCTGATCAATCTCCATCTCAACGGCGGCACGTTCAATTTCGGCCACCGCAATCCGGAGCTGGTGGAAGCGCTGAAGCGCGGCACCGAGATGTTCGATATCGGCAACCACCATTTCCCGGCGCTGGCGCGGACGGCGCTGGCGGAAGCGCTGGTCAAGACCTGCGCCGACAATATGCGCTATGTCATGTATGGCAGCGGCGGCGGCGAGGCGATCGACATCGCCATCAAGGCCGCCCGCTTCACCAAGCAGCGGCGCAAGATCGTGTCGGTCATCAAGGCCTATCACGGCCATACCGGCCTCGCCGTCTGCGCCGGCGACGGCCGCTTCTCCCAGCTCTTCCTCAGCGACCGGCCGGAAGAATTTCCGCAAGTGCCGTTCAACGATCTGAACGCCATGGAAGACGCGTTGAAGAAACGCGACGTGGCCGCGGTGCTCATGGAAACCATCCCCGCCACTTATGGCTTTCCGATGCCGAAGGAGGGCTATCTCACGGGGGTGAAGAAGCTTTGCGAAAAATATGACGCGCTCTACATCGCCGACGAGGTACAGACCGGCCTGATGCGCACAGGCGAGATGTGGGGAGTCTATAAGTATGGCGTGAAGCCTGACATGCTGGTGACCGCCAAGGGCATCAGCGGCGGGCTCTACACCCTGGGGTGCGTCGTCGCGTCGGAAGAATGCGGCGGCTGGATGAAGAAGGACGGCTTCGGCCATATGTCCACCGGCGGCGGCGCCGAGCTCGGCTGCATCGTCGGGCTGAAGGTGCTGGAGATCTGCACCCGGCCGGAAACCCGATCGATGGTGCACTACATCTCCGACTTCATGGGCCAGGGCCTGCGGGAGATCCAATCGCTCTATGGCGACTTCTTCGTCGGCATCCGCCAGAACGGCGTGGTGATGGGGCTGGAGTTCGATCACCCGAAGGGCGCCATGCATGTGATGAAGGCGCTCTACAAGAACGGCATCTGGGCGATCTTCTCCACCCTCGACCCGCGGGTGTTGCAATTCAAGCCGGGCGTGCTGAAGACCCACGACCTCTGCGCGGAGATCCTCGAGCGGGTGGAAGTCTCCGTCGCCGAGGCACGCCAGGAAGTCAAAGGCCAGGGCGTCAGGCGCGCGGCGTAAGGAACGGAAGAGGCAAGTCCATGGTAGCCGCATTACAGCAGAGCAGAAGTCAGCTCAGCGACTCGATCCGGCAGCGATCCGTCGAGGAGCATGCCAAGACCATGCTGGAGCGCGCCCGCTGGGCGGCCGCGGCCTTCGCCAACTACGATCGCGACCGCACCCTGAAGATCGCGCGCGCCGTCGCCGAAGCCGGCTACGCCAAGGCTGGCTACTATGGCGATTGGGCAGTGAAGGAGACCGGCTTCGGCGTCGCCGAGCACAAGAAGATCAAGAACGAGCTCTGCAGCCGCGGCATCTATGAGCACTACAAGGACGAATTGTTCGTCGGGAAGCGCATCGATTACGACAGCAAGATCGTCGAGATCGCCCGCCCGGCCGGCGTGATCTTCGCGCTGACCCCCTCCACCAATCCGGTGTCGACGGTTTATTTCAAGATCATGTGCGCGCTGCTGACCCGCAACGCCATCCTGATCAGCCCGCACCCGCTGGCGAAAGCCTGCTCCGCCGATGCGGCGAAGATGATGCATGACGCGGCGGTGAAGGCCGGTGCGCCCGACGGCGTGATCCAGGTGATCGAGCAACCGACCATCGAGCTGATCCAGACGCTGATGATGCAGCCGCAGGTGGATGTTATCCTGGCGACCGGCGGAACGCCCGTGGTGCGGGCCGCTTACCGCTCGGGCAATCCAGCCATCGGCGTTGGTCCCGGCAATGCGCCTGTTTTCGTCGACGCCACGGCAGATCTCGCCCAGGCAGCCAAACGCATCGTCGCCAGCAAGTCGTTCGACAACTCGATCCTCTGCACCAACGAGTCCGTGTTGGTGGCCGAAGACGCCATCGCCGATAAGCTGCTGCGCCATCTGCAGACCGAGGGCGCGCATCTCTGCAGCGACGAGGAGCGGGATCAGCTCCGCGCTTACCTGTTCCCCGAGGACCGCTTCAACATCGCGGCCATCGGCAAGGATGCGAGCTGGATCGCCAAGGAAGCGGGCTTCCGGGCGCCGGCGAAGGCGAAGATCCTGCTGGCGCCGTTCGACCTGGCGATGCCGGAAGAACCATTCTGCCGCGAGAAGCTGTGCCCCGTACTGGGCTTCCACCGCGTGCCCCACGCCAAGCGCGGCATCGCCGTGAGCCGCACCCTGATCCGCCTGGGCGGCGCCGGTCATTCGGCGGCGATCCATAGCAAGAACGCCAAGACCATCATGGCCTTTGCCGCCGCGGTAAATGCCCTGCGGGTCGCCGTCAACAGCGGCTGCAGCACCGGCGCCGCCGGCTTCGACACCAACCTGGCGCCGAGCATGACCATCGGCACCGGCTTCTTCGGACGGAGTTCGATCGGCGAGAACATCGCGCCGAAGCATCTGATCAACTGGACGCGGATCGCGTATCCCAAGGAAGCCGAAGCCGCTCTTGGCGACTATGACGGCATCGAGCCCTGGGACGAGATGTCCTGGCCGGCGGCGGGCGGCGCGCAAATTTCGGCCCCGGCCCGCGCCAATGATGACGACGCGCTGGCGGGCATGCGCGACGAGATCCGGCAGCTGGTGCTCGAAGAGCTCCGGCAGATGTTCATGAGCTGAGATCCGGGCATGGCCGAGCTTCGCTCCTTCATCTTCATCGACCAGCTGCAGCCGCGCACCATGTGCTATCTCGGCACCTTCATCCGCGGCTCCCTGCCGCGCACCAACATGGCGGCGCAGATCATCGAAGTGGCGCCCGGCCTGGATATCGAGTCGCTGACCGACGTTGCCTTAAAGCATGCAGAGGTGCAGGGCGGCATCCTCGTGGTCGAACGGCAGTTCGGCTATTTGGAAATCCATTCCCGGTCCACCGCGGCGGTGAAGGCGGCGAGTTCCGCCGTGCTGGAGGCGCTGGGCACCACGGAGGACAAGGCGCTGAAGCCGCAGATCCTGGCCTCCAAGATCATCACCCGCATCGACCACTCGCACGCCTTCCTGATCAACCGCAACAAGTCGGGATCGATGATTCTGCCCGGCGAATCGCTGTTCGTGCTGGAGATGCAGCCGGCGTCCTACGCCATCCTCGCCACCAACGAGGCGGAGAAGAACGCCGACGTAAAAGTGGTGGATTTCCGCATGATGGGCGCCACCGGCCGCGTCTATCTCAGCGGCCGGGAATCCGACATCCGCAGCGCCGCCGGCGCCGCGCAGCAGGCCCTGGAGAATCTGCAATGAGCAGCCGGACAGCCATCGACCGCGAGGCGCTGCGGGGCCTGATCCGCCAGGTGCTGCAGGATGCCGTGCCCACGGACCTGCAGAAAAAGCTCTCGGCGGCGCTGAAGAACAAGGCGTTCGCGCCGAAGCCGGGGAAAGCCGCTGCGGCGGCAAAGCCGGCCGAACAGCGCACCGACGAGATTTCAATCGCGTCCGATGCGGATCTCGAGCGCTTCATCCATCGCTTGCTGGCTCTCGCCGAGGACGCGGACAGCCGCGAGGCGATCAAGTCTGGACGAATCAAGTTCCGGCTGGCGAAGAGCGGCCGGCGTCCCGTGATCTCACCGGCTGCGCCGCCACGCGCAGAGCGCGCACCGGCCGCTGCGCCGCAATCCACTGGCGGACATCGCATCGACAAGGGACTTGTCGCCGAACGGCACATCGTCGCGGCGGCGAAGAGCGGCAAGAAACTCACCGTCGCAAAGGGTGTCGTCGTGACGCCCCTGGCCCGCGACAAGGCCCGCCAATTGGGCGTCGTGATCGAAAGGGAATAGCCATGCTGCGTGCAACCGTGATTGGCAATGTCTGGTCCACCAAGCGCCTGAAGGAAGTGCCCAGCGGCGCCATGCTGGAAATCGAACTGGATGACGGCAAGGGTACCCGGCTCGTGGCCTTCGACGTGCTGGGCTGCGGCGTCGGCGAGCGGGTGCTCGTCGCCACCGGTTCCGTTGCTGCCGCCTGGTTCCAGGGCAAGCCGCCGCCGCTGGACGCGCTGATCATCGGTTCAATCGACGAATCCGCCAGCAGGCCGGACAAGCCGAAGAAGTAATCCAATCCACCTTCACTTTCATTTTTAAGCGAGGAGAGAAACATGTCGAATGCCATCGGACTGATCGAAACCAAGGGCTATGTTGCGGCGCTGGCCGCCGCCGATGCCATGGTCAAGGCCGCCAACGTCACCATCGTCGGCCGGGAGCAGGTGGGCGACGGCCTGGTCGCCGTGATCATCAACGGCGATGTCGGCGCGGTGAAGGCGGCGACCGAGGCGGGCTCCGAGGCTGCGACTGCCATCGGCGAGCTGGTCTCCGTCCATGTCATTCCGCGGCCGCACCCGGACCTCAACAAGCACTTCACCGCCGGCCAGAAGTAGGCGGCGCTTTCGCCCTCATGGCGCCCAGAGGTCGTGAGGGCGGCGGTGATGAGTCATGACTGAACTGCGTGTCTATCTGCCGATCGAGAATCTTCGTCCGCAATTCGCGGCCTATATGGGCACGCCGACGCGGGCGCGGGGCTATCCGCCGTTCGAGGGCAGCAACTCGCTGATCATCGAGGTGGCGCCCGGCCTGGCGATCGAGCGCATCATCGACCTCGCGCTGAAATCGGTGCCGTCGGTGGAGCCGGGCATCCTGTTCGTCGAACGGCAGTTCGGCGTGCTGGAACTGCACAGCAATGACGCCGACGAGGTGAACCGCGCCGGCGCCGCGGTGCTGAAAGGCATCGGCCGCAAGGCGACGGACCAGCTCAAGCCGCGCGTGCTCTATACCGACGTGATCGAGGACATCACCGACCAGCATGCGGTCATCATCAACCGCAACCGCCAGGCCTCGATGATCCTGCCGGGCGAAACGCTGCTGATCTTCGAGATGGTGCCGGCGCTGTTTGCCGCCGTTGCCGCCAACGAGGCGGAGAAAGTGGCGCCGGAGAATACGCTCGTGGATGTGCAGATGATCGGCGCCGCCGGCCGCATCTATATCAGCGGCCGCAACTCGGGCATTCAGCGGGCGAAGGACCGCATCATCAAGACCCTCGACGCCATCGAGGGCCGCACGCAGTAGCGCCTAACCTGGCGCCACCTGCTCTGCCCGGCGCTTCAAGCATTCCCGGCGATAGCGGGCGGGCGACATGCCGGCCCATTGATGGAAGGCGCGGCTGAAGGCGCTGAGCTCGGAATAGCCGAGCAGCAAGGCGATCTCCGTCAGCGGGATGTGCGGCTCGGCGACATAGCGCATGGCGAGTTGCCGCCGCGTGCCGCGCAGCAGATCGCTGAAGCTGACATTCAGGTCGCGCAGCCGGCGATGCAGGGTCCAACTCGACATGCCCAGATCCTGGGCCACCTTTGTCAGCAGCGCATCCGCATGGCCGAGATGAGCCTCGATCTTCTGCTGTACCAGCCCGACCAGGTCGCCGGGGATGGCGCGCCGCCGGCGGCCGCTCATCATCGGCTCCAGCAGGCTGAACAGATAGGGATCCGGCTCGGGCATCAGCACATCCATGTCCCGGCGGCGGAACAGGATGGCATTGGTCGGCTGGGAGAAGAACACGGGCGCATCGAACAGATCTTCGTGTTCCCGCGGATTCCACGGCCGCGGATGCTCGAAATGGATCTCCAGCGGCGTCCATTGCTTGCCGAGCGCGTGATAGAAGACGTTGCAGAACATCCCCAGCGACAGCTCCGCGTCCTGGCGGCGCGAGCCGATGCGGCCGTCATTGATCTGATATTCGAGAGTCATGACGTCATGGTCCTGGTGCATCGCCAGGGTCGACATCTGCTGATGGGCCGGGAAGTAGTTCACGAGATTGCGCAGCCCGGCCGACAAGGTCGGCGAGTTGATCGCCATGTAGCCGAGCGGCCCGAGCTGCCGCGGCTTGAAGTCGATGCCGAAGCGGAGGCCGAAATTGTCGTACTGGGTCTCGATCGCCGCCTGCTCGAACATGCGGCAGTACTGGCCGAGGCTGATCTCGTTGATCGGGTTTTCCAGCGCGCTCTTGTCGATCTTCGCGGCGTGCAGGACGCGTTCCGCATCGCCGCCCATGCCGCCAACGAGGTCCGTGATGCCCGAGGCTGCCGCGGCGAGAACTTGCGGGCTGGCGGCCGAGGATGGCGGCGGTTCGATGGTATCCTGCATGAGGCGGTGGCCTCTCTTCCCTGCCCGGCGGGGCCGCGCAGTATCATCCGACCTGCGAATCCGATGCAAGCGGAGCGATAGGCCTAGCGGTTCAGCACAACCAATACACCTGATTTGGATAAATGGAGAGCGCTACCCACTATTAGTGGTGGGGATACGCTACGCCGTGGGTTGCGTGACGGATGCCGCCGATCGCCGCTGCCGGATGCTTTCGGACTTGAGCTGGCCGCAGGCGGCCATGATGTCCTGGCCGCGGGGCGTGCGCACCGGCGAGGCATAGCCGGCGTCGAAGACGATATCGGAGAAGCGGGTGATCGCTTCCGGCGTCGAGCATTCGAACGGCGCGCCGGGCCAGGGATTGAAAGGGATCAGATTCACCTTCGCCGGAATATCCTTCAGCAGCCGCACCAGTTCCCGTGCTTCCGCCGGCGAGTCGTTCACGTCCTTGAGCATCACATATTCAAAGGTGATCCGCCGGGCATTGGTGAGGCCCGGATAGGTGCGGCAAGCTTCCAGCAATTCCGCGAGCGGATATTTCTTGTTGATCGGCACGATGCGGTCGCGCAGCTCGTCATTCACCGCATGGAGCGAGATCGCCAGATTGACGCCCAGCTCCGCGCCGCAGCGATGGATCATCGGCACAACGCCGGCGGTCGAGAGCGTGATCTTGCGCTTGGAGATGGAGATGCCCTCGCCATCCATGACGATCTTCAGCGCCTTCGCGACGTTGTCGAAATTGTAGAGCGGCTCGCCCATGCCCATCATCACGATGTTGGACAGCAGGCGTCCGTCCTTCGGCGAGGGCCATTCGCCGATCTGGTCCCGCGCCACCATCACCTGGCCGACGATCTCCGGCGTCGAGAGATTGCGCACCAGCTTCTGCGTGCCCGTGTGGCAGAACTTGCAGGTCAGCGTGCAGCCGACCTGGGAGGAGACGCAGAGCGTGCCGCGATCCTCTTCGGGGATATGCACGCTCTCCACTTCCTGTCCGTCGGGAAAGCGCAGCAGCCATTTGCGCGTGCCGTCGGTCGATTTCTGATCCACCGCGATGGCCGGCCGCTCGATGACGAACTTCTCCGCCAGCAGCGCGCGAAACTCCTTCGCCAGCGTGGTCATGACCGCGAAGTCGGTGGCGCCGCGATGATAGAGCCAGTGCCAGATCTGCCGCGCGCGGAAGGCCGGCGCGCCGATGTCCGCCAGCGCCTGGGTCAGCTCCTGCCGGTCGAGGCCGACGATGTTGCGCCGCCCATCGGCCGTTGTCCGGCGATGGCGCAAGAACCTGCGCATTTTGTCCCGTGCTCATGACCTTCAGATGGCGTTCGCTGTGATCGTTTTCCAGCCCGCCGGAATTCCCGTCGGCGCGGGCGATAATCCGGCTGCTTGCGGCCTAGAGGCCGCAGGCCTCGCCGATGGCGTTGTAGGCCTTGGTGAATCCCTGCAACGAGTAGGTGTCGGTCGTCTCCGTATCCCGGGTGGAAACGCCGCGAATGATCATGCCCGATCCCTTTTTCATCGCGTCAACCAGCCTCTGGTCGGTATCCGCATCGGGCGCCCAGGCGGTTTCCTGTTCGGTGAAAAGCGAGAACTTCTCATCGCCGATCTCGACCGTGACCTCGCTCTTCTCTTTATAGGGGTAGCCGGAGATGATCGTGAGCACGTTGAGTTGCTTGGAACTCGGCCGATGGGTGATCAGGGCATAGACCTTGCCGCGGGTGCTGTAGTTCCCCTGGGCCTGCTTCGGCTCGCTGATCATGTAGCAGGCAACGTTGCCGGCCTCTTCGAAGGTCAACGCCTGCCAATCGCCATAGCGGCCGATGGCCTTGGGCGGCTTGGGCGGATCCTGCGCCAGCGCAAGGGAAAGGCTCCCGGCGGCGAGCAGGACTGCGGCAATGGCAACTGTGATCAGTCGAATCATCGGACGCGAGTTTAGCCAAAGGGTGATTGGCCGCCAAGCTGACAAACGGTTAATGGGCCTGTTTACCATAACAAACTTTGGTGACGTGGCAGGCTTGCACCGAGCAGAGGTTTCAACCGCGCTTTCGCGCCTGGCGCTTCTTCCAGACTGGAGCGCCATGGACATGGGCGGTCAGCTTCTCGACCGGCCCGCCGGTCCGCACCGGCCGCTCGGCGAAGCGGCCGAGGGAGATCATCCGGTCGTACATGACGAGGGCGCCAGCCATGGCGACATTGATGCAGAACCGAGTGGGAATCTTCACCAGATGGTCGCAGCGGGCGACCAGCTCGGACGACAGGCTGGCGCGCTCGGCCCCCAGCACATAGGCGGCCTGGGCCGGATGGCGGAAACTGGGGAGCTCCGCAGCCTCTTCCAGCAGTTCGACGCCCACCAGTTGGCAGCCCCGGGGCAGCTCGAAGGACTCCAGGTCCTTGTACTCGTGCAGCGGCAGGCTGGCCGCCGCGTCCGAGGTGTCGGCCAGCAGCACCTCGCGTTGCTCGAAGATGGCGCCGATGGTGAAGACGAAGCTGGCATTGAAGGCATGGGCGGTCCGCAGCAGGCTGCCCAGGTTCATGGGCTTGCTGACGCCTTCGATGCCGATGCCGAAATATCCGCGCATGGGGATGCCTCCGCTGCTGCGTCCCGCCGCAGGGTTGCATGGCTGAGGCGGCCGGGGCAAGTTGGCCGGCGATCCAGCGACAGCCCGGTTCCCGATGTCGAGCAGCCATTCCAAGAGTCTCGCCAGCTTCAAGAGTGACGCCACCGCGAATCCGTATGTCGTGGAAGTCACCCGCGGCGGGATGGTGGAGAGCCGCCATCGCGCGGCGGTGGCCGTGGTCGATGCCGATGGCAAGGTGGCGCGCGCCTGGGGCGATGTCGAGCGGCCGGTCTATGGCCGCTCCGCCATCAAGCCGCTGCAGGCGCTGCCGCTGATCGAGAGCGGCGCGGCCGACAAGTACAATGTGTCCGTGCCGGAGATCGCGCTTGCCTGCGCGTCGCACAATGGCGAGCCGCGCCATGTGGAGCTGGTGCAGGCCTGGCTGTCGCGCATCGGCTGCAGCGTCGGCGACCTCGAATGCGGCGGCCACATGCCCTATCACGAGGCCAGCGTGGAAGCGATGATCCGCGCCGGCACCAAGCCCAGCGCCGCCTACAACAATTGTTCGGGCAAGCATGCCGGATTCCTCTGCACCGCGCGTCATCTGCGCGAGCCCACCGCCGGCTACATCAATCTCCAACATCCGGTGCAGCAGCGCATCCTCGGCACGATGGAACAGATGTGCGGCCTCGATCTCGGCAAGGCTGCCCGCGGCATCGACGGCTGCGGCATTCCCGTGATCGCCGTGCCGCTCGGCAACATGGCGATGGCGATGGCGCGCCTGGTGGATACGGCCAAGCTGCCGCCGGCGCGGGCCGCAGCGTCGAAGCGCATCGTCGAGGCGATGGCCGCGGAGCCGTTCCTGGTCGCGGGCACCGATCGCTTCTGCACCCAGATCATGGATGTGGTGGGCAAAAAGGTGGTGCTGAAGACCGGCGCCGAAGGCGTCTACACGGCGTCGCTGCGCGAACTCGGACTCGGCATCGCGCTGAAAGTGGATGACGGCGCCAGCCGCGGCGCGGAGATTGCCATGGGCCAGCTGCTGCGCCATCTCGGCGTCATCACCGACGATGAGGCCGCGCGCCTGGCCGACATCCTGACGCCGCCGGTGCGCAACCGCGTCGGCCGTGAGACCGGCCGGGTGAAGCCGGCCACCGAATCTCCCTTCTGAGTCCGGCCGAGGCCGCGTCATGCGCGCCATGCTCTGCCACAGCTTCGGCGACATCGCCAATCTCCGCCTCGCCGATGTGGTGGCGCCGGGGATCAGCGGCGACCATGATGTCTTGATCCAGGTTGCGGCGGCGGGCGTGAACTTCGCCGACACGCTGATGATCGGCGGCACATACCAGGACAAGCCGCCTCTGCCGTTCACGCCGGGGCTGGAGATGTCGGGCATGGTCAGGAGTTGCGGCGCCGCCGTGCGCCGCGTAAAGCCGGGCGACCGGGTGATGGCGGTGGCCAGCCGCGGCGCCTTCGCCGAGCAGGCGCTGGTGCAGGAAACCGATGTGTTTCCGATTCCCGCGGACATGGATTTCGTTACCGCCGCCGCGTTTCCCATCGCCTATGGCACCTCCCATGGCGCGCTGCGCTGGCGCGCGGATTTGCAGCCGGGCGAAGTGCTGCTGGTCCATGGCGCGGCGGGCGGCGTCGGCCTGACCGCTGTCGAGATCGGAAAGGCGATGGGCGCCACTGTCATCGCCACCGCGGGCGAGGACAAGAAGCTCAAGGTGGCGGCCGAACACGGCGCCGATCACCTGATCAACTACCGCACGCAGAGCATCCGCGACCGGGTGAAGGAGATCTGCAAGGGCGGCGGCGCCGATGTGGTCTATGATCCCGTCGGCGGCAGCGCGTTCGACGCGTCGCTGCGGTCGGTGAATTGGGGCGCGCGGCTGATCCTCGTCGGCTTCGCCAGCGGCCAGGTGCCCCAGGTTCCCGGCAATATCCTGCTGGTGAAGAATATCTCCGCCATCGGATTCTATTGGGGCTCCTACCGCAGCCGCCGGCCGGAACTGCTGGAAGCGGAATTCAAGGAGCTGTTCCAATGGTGGCGCGAGGGCAAGCTGCGGCCCCATGTGTCGCAACAACTGCCGCTGGCCAACGCACAGGAGGCGCTGCAGTTACTGCTCCACCGGCGCTCCACCGGCAAAGTCGTGCTGACCGTCGCATCATGAGCGATAGCGTTCGCGAGCAATATGAGCTCTACCCCTATCCGCCGCGGGATCCGCGCGACGAGGCCAAGCGGCTGATCGAGGGATCGCCCAGCCATCTGCTGGAGATCAATCACTATATCTTCGCCGGCCGGCGGGATTTCAGCCGGCCCTTCCGCGCCCTGATCGCCGGCGGCGGCACCGGCGACGGCGCGATCATGCTGGCGCAGCAGCTGGCGGATCGCCGCTGCCCGGCGGAGGTGATCTATCTCGACCTGTCTGAATCCTCGCGGAAGATCGCGGAGGCACGCGCGGCGGCGCGCGGCCTGAAGAATATCAGTTTTCATACGGGTTCGCTCCTTGACCTGCCCGCGCTGGCCTTCGGCAGGTTCGACTACATCGATTGCTGCGGCGTGCTGCATCACCTGCCCGATCCCGCGGCGGGCCTCTCGGTGCTTTGCGATGCGTTGAACGAAGACGGCGGCTTGGGTCTCATGGTCTATGGCGCCTATGGCCGCACCGGCGTCTATCACCTGCAGGAGTTGCTGCGCGTTCTCGGCCGCGACGACGGGCCGGCGGCGAAGCTCGATCTCGCCCGCCGCCTTCTCCGGCAATTGCCGGCGACGAGCTGGCTGGCGCGCAATCCCTTCGTCGGCGATCATCTGAAGGCGGGCGACGCCGGGATCTATGACCTGCTGCTGCATTCAATCGACCGCCCCTACACGGTCAGCGAGTTCACGTCATTCATCGAGTCTGCCGGCCTGTCCGTTGCCGCCTTGATCGAACCCTGGCGCTATGACCCGGCGAACTTCATCAGTGACGGCGCCCTGCTGAAGCGTTTGGACGGCCTGGGCCGCTGGCAGCGCGAAGCCATCGCCGAACAGCTCACCGGTAATATGAAGGTGCACATCGCCTATGCGGTGCCGAACACACGCGCGGGAAGCACGGTGGCTCAAGCAGACAATGGGGCGATGATTCCGGTTCTGCGCGACAGCCTGGGACCGGACCTGGCCAAGGGCCTGAAGCCCGGCGGATCGCTGACCGCCCATGCCGAGGGATTGGAGGTGCGGATGGCCTTGCCCCGGACGGCGGCACCACTCCTTGCAGCCGTCGATGGACGAACCAGTATCGATGGCATCTTTGCCCGGCTGACGCCGAACCTGCATTTGCCGCGTGAGGATTTCGACCGCGAGTTCGCCGCCCTGTTCAAAGTTTTCAATGCCGTGAACAAGATGTTTCTGCAACATGAACCCCGTGCGACCGCGTAAACCGGATTCACGTCAAGCGGTCGCCGCCCGCGGCTGCTTCCGCTATCCTGTCGAATCAGTCATGGTCAGGGCATCGCATCGACGGTTTCCTTTCCTCAATAACATTTCACCGGCATCGCCATGAGCAAGCTTGTCTCCGATCCCGCGCTGTTCTTTCGTCTCTGGCTGAAGGATCCGTTCAAGATCGGCGCCATCGCGCCCAGCGGCAAGGAACTTGCCCGCGCCATGGCCAACCAGGTGCCGGAGACGACCCATTACCCGATCGTGGAACTGGGCGGCGGGACCGGCGTGATAACGCAGGCGCTGCTGGAGCGGGGAATTCCGCCGGAGAAGCTGATTTGCGTCGAGCGCGATCCGACCCTGCATGACCTGCTGCAAAAGCGGTTTCCCCAGGTGAAAGTGGTCCAGGGCGATGCCGCTCATCTGGGCGCGCTGCTCCATCCCCACGGCATCAGCAAAGTGAGCGCCGTGGTCTCCGGCCTGCCTCTGCTGGCTTTCCGCAAATCGGTGCAGCAGGAGATCGTCGCCGCCGCCTTCGCTATCTTGGAGCGCGGCGGTCCGTATATCCAGTTCACCTATGGGCCGTTTTCGCCGCTGCCGCGCAAGGAATTCGGATTGGTGGGCCGGGTGCGCAAGCGCATCCTCAGCAATTTGCCGCCCGCCAGCGTCTGGGTCTATCACCGCGCCACGGAAGCGCGGGCCGCGGCCTAGGGCTATTCAGGCAGAAAGGCGGAACTCGGTTTCGGCGCCGAGATCGCCGGCGCCATGTTCCGCGATCAAACGGCGGACAGGCGCAATGAAGGCCCGGGGATCGGCATTGCGCTCGATCGCCACGGAGAGATGCCCATCCTCGATGGGCACAATCAGCTGATGGAAGTTGCCGTAACCGACGATGATATGGTCGAGGCCGCCGCAATCGATCTCGCCACGGCGAGTGGTCAGCAGCAGGATCGCCGGGTTGACCAAGAGCTCCTCATAGCGGTCGGTCTCGCCTGAAGAGGTCGTGCCATCGCCTTCGCGAAGGTCGGGCCGCAGCCGGGTGGTGATTTCAGCGCCATGGGCCAGGGCGGCGTAACGAATCGCCGCACCCAGCGCCATGACTCGATCGATCATCTGCATGGTCCGGCTCCGGTTCTGACTAGTTGCGCCAGAACGGCTTGCGGACTTCATTCTCCACATCGGCCTGGGACAGGCCGATATCCTTCAGCAGCCGGTCATCCATGGTCCGCAAGGCATTGCGGTCGCTGATCCGGCGGTGCCAGCCAAAGGTGACATCCACCGCGGCCAGCAGGCCGGCATCGATGTTCCGCAGGACGCTCTGGACGCCGCGGATGACGGAATCGCCCTTGCCGGAGGGCCGATCGTTGGAAGCGGCATATGTGACAGTTTTCATAACTACACTCCTCACATTTGAGACAAGGGCTGCGACACCGTTGTATCCATACATTTGTGCCGGATATCGCTGCCTGATGTCGAAGAATGTGAGACTTTTTGAGCTTGCGAACAAACGATGAATTCTCATAGGATCGGTTAGATAACCTCACGTGAAAACCATGGCCGACCGCCTGCCGCCGCTGACCGCCATCCGCTATTTCGAAGCCGCCGCCCGGCATTTGTCCTTCACCAAGGCCGCGGAAGAGCTGCATGTGACCCACAGCGCCATCAGCCATCAGATCAAATCGTTGGAGGAGTGGCTGGGCATTCCACTGTTCCGGCGCATGAACCGGGCGATTGTGCTGACCGATGCGGGCCAGGCCTACATGCGGCCGGTCAAAGAGGCCTTCGAGCGGCTAGGTGAAGCAACGCGCATTTTGAAGGCGCGCGAGCAGGCAGGCACGCTGACCGTGTCGACCATGCCGTCCTTTGCCGCGAAATGGCTGGTGCCGCGGCTCGGCGGATTCCGCGACCAGCACCCGGATATCGATGTGCGCATTGCCGCCAGCGAGAGGCTGGTGGATTTCAACCGCGAGGATGTGGATGTGGCGATCCGCTTCGGCCGCGGGCCCTGGCCGGGGCTGCATACCGTGCCTCTGCTGAAGGAAGAATTGTTTCCCGTCTGCAGCCCGAAATTGCTGCAAGGGCCGATCCCGCTGCGGGAGCCGGCCGATCTCATCAATCACAATCTTCTCTACGACTATGACTGGCGCGAGAACATTTGGCTGCGCTGGCTGACCGACGCAGGTGTGAAGGTGCAGACTTTGCGCCATTCCCTGAGTTTCAACCATTCGAACCTCATGCTGCAGGCGGCAATCGACGGGCTCGGCGTGGCGCTGTCTGTCGGTCCGCTCGCCGGCGACGATCTTGCCGCCGGCAAGCTCGTGCGGCCCTTCACCGAGGTGTTGCGGACCGACACCGGCTATTACCTCGTTGCGCCGGAGGCGACCGTGGATCGGCCGAAGGTGAAAGCGTTCCGCGAATGGATCCTCGCGGAGGTCGAGCGCTACAAGAAATCGCCCGAGGGCCAGTTCGCGGCGCTGACGCCGGCCTGATCAGCATTAGGACGGCAGGCGGCCGCCCAAAGCGCCGGATGTCTACGGCGTGTACTTACAAAGCCCCAGACCGGGGCGCTGAGCGATGTCCACTCTTGAGGGACGACCGGACGGTCCTCACTTTCGGCCAAGTATCCGCTTTTGACCCATAGCTGCCCTTCGCCGGACCTTTGAGATCAGCAGTCTTAGAAACCCCGGATTTTCTCTAGCGCTTGTTGCGCAATAACCCCGATGACTGCCTCACCCTGTATGGAGATGAGCGCCGGGATTGCGTCTGCTGCCGCCGGGCCGATCTTTCCCAAAGATCGCACTGCGTCTGACCGCACAGAGGGGTTTTCATCGGCCAGCGCGTCGATCAGCGCAGGCACAGCATCGACTGCTATGCGCCCAAATCGCCCCAAGTCCCGAATGGCAATGCTCCGTTCCGGACCATCTTCCTTCTGTAAGGACCTCACCAGGGTCGCGACCGTAACGTCCAAAGGCAGGCCGGCGACATAAAGACCGTCAACCAAGCGCTCCTGGGTGGCGAGTTCATCCTGCGCCCAAGGATAGGGAAGGTGGTAGCCTTTGGCGAGGGTTTGCAATTGAAACTGAGATACGTTGGGCTGCCACAGTAGAAGCACGGCCCGCGCATCACTCCTCCGGCCGAGGTGCGCATAAGTGGCCGCTAAAAGGGGCGCTAATTCGACCGCGTCCGTATTGCGGTCCAATGCTTCCCTTAATACGCTTGCCGTTCGCTCCAGGTCATGCAACGCGAAATGGGCCATCCCGTGGGCCAGGACGTAGTAGGTCGGGTGACTCGGGTTGAGCCGCAGAGCCGTTTCGATGAACCTCAACCCGGCGTCTGCTCTGCCGGTGGTGATCATCGCCAATGCCATTGCAACGTGGGCCTCGGGGTCATTGGGATCGAGGGCGATGGAGCGTGCAGCCTCTGTCAGAGCCATCTCATGCCGGTTGTTATACAACTGAATCTGCGATGCCGCGACCGCAGTGAGCGAGGACTCACGTTTCTCGGCCTCGGACAAATATTGAATCGCGGTGCCATTGGCCTGTGCATCACTCATGCCTAGCTCTTTGCTCCACCTCCACTGGCATCCCCTGACGTAGGCGATGCTTAGCGCGGCATAGGCGCGTCCGTACTCGGGGTCAATCTCAGCTGCCAACCTGAAGTGTTCCGCGGCCTTGGCGTTGTCCTCGGCCGTAAAGCGCAGCTGATGCTCCCAGCCCTTCTGAAAGGCTTCGCGCGCTTTGATGTTGATGGTCTCCCCGCGAGCGATTTCTTCCTGTTCGCCCTCGGACAAGTTCAGGGCCAGCGCTCCAGCGATCTCCCGGACGATGGTATCCTGAACCGCGAAGATATCGGCGATGCTGCCGTCGTAGCGATCCGCCCAGACGTGCCCGCCGGTGATGGTATCGATCAGCTGAGCGTTGACCCGCACGGTGTCTCCGGCGCGACGCACGCTGCCCTCCACCACATAGCGCACCCCCAGGTCCTCGGCCACCTGGCGCATCTCAACGCTCCGGCCCTTGTAGGCGAAAGTCGAATTGCGGGCGATGACGAACAGGGTAGATACCTTTGAGAGGTCCGTAATCAGGTCGTCAGTCATCCCGTCGGCGAAGTACTCCTGCTCGGGATCGGCGCTCATATTGGTGAACGGCAGGACCGCGACCGACGGTTTGTCGGGAAGCGGAAATGCCATACGGTCGATGGACGCGGGCTCGATATCCGGATGCCAGGGCCGCAACCATGCAATCGTTCCGCCCGTCGCCAAGAGCAGCAACACAATGGCGGCCGCTGCAATTCGACCCGGGTAGCGTTTGCCGTGCCGATTCCTCGGTGTGCGCCTTGGTTCCTTCGCTCCATCCGGGAGCACACAGAAGACCTGGACCGCTTCGGCAATGTTCTTGACAGTCTGGTTCCCCAGATCGCGGAAGCGCAGATCGAGCTTATTCTTGACCTGGTCGTGGACATTGCGCGCGACGCAAATGCCGCCAGGCTCGGCCAGTTGTTGCAGCCGCGCCGCGATGTTGACGCCTTCGCCGTGGCGGTCTTCGTCCTCGACGATCACGTCGCCAAGGTTGATGCCAATACGCACGTCGATGCGGCGGTCGTCGGGGAGACCCTGGTTGCGCGATACCAGCTCGCGCTGCAGGACGATCGCGCACTCAACCGCATCGACGACGCTGCCGAACTCGGCCAGCAGTCCGTCGCCCATCAGCTTGAAGATGCGACCGTGATGGGCGGCTATTTCTGGCTCGAACAATTCCTTTCGATGTGTTCGCAGGCGCGAGAACGTACCAGCCTCATCCAGCTCCATGAGCCGGCTGTAGCCTACGACATCAGCGGCGACGATGGCGGCGAGGCGACGCTCCATACCATTGTCCCTTTCCAGGCAAGAATAGCGCCCTGGGGTTTCAGAATCCACTCCAGGACTTGCCGAGGCGGCCACTTATGGCACTTTCCGGGGCGATCGGATGGCGAGCATTTTGCAGAGGGCTACCGCAAAGCTGGACCGCCGGCGGTTTGACACGCAGGACTGTTGCCGTGAAGCAGGACGGCCGCTTCTGGCACAAAGCGGCCTCTTTGATCAGGTTCGCTACTCGCCCGCTATGAGGTGGAAAGCGGACATTCCGTCAACGGTTCAATGTACCGTCTATGAGTACACGCCCTAGTTCAGGAACGGCTCCAGCCGGTCCATCGCCTTCGACAGCCGGTCGGTGCTGGCGGCGAAGCAGAGCCGCAGATGCCCCTCGCCGCCGGGGCCGAAGGCGCTGCCGGGGGCGAGGCCGACCTTCGCCTCATGCACCAGCTTCTTGGCGAATTCGAGGGAGTCGCCCATGCCCTGGACGCCGAACATGATGTAGAAGGCCGCCTCCGGCCGCGACATCTCCACCCGCCGCATGCCGCCCAACCGCTGCACCACCAGATCGCGGCTGGCGCGGTAGCGCTCCACAAGTTCGGCGATGAAGGGTTCGCCCTGCCGCAGTGCCGCGACGCAGCCGGCCTGCAGGAAGGGCTGGCCGCCGCTGGTGTTGAACTCGATCAGCCGGTCGACCACATGGGTCAGCTTCGGCGGCATCACCATCCAGCCGATGCGCCAGCCGGTCATGGCCCAGCTCTTGGAGAAGCTGTTGACCACGATGACGGGATCGTCGGGATTGGCGATCTCCAGGAATGACGGCGCCGCCTTGCGGCCATCAGGCTTGTCGTAGATCAGCCGGGCATAGACTTCGTCGGCCAGGATCCAAAGGCCCTTGCGGCGGGCGAAGTCCAGCACCGCCTGCTGCTCCGCGCGGGTCATGGTCCAGCCCGTCGGATTGCCGGGCGAGGCCATGTAGAGCACGCGGGTGCGCTCGTCGCAGAGCGCGAACATCTTGTCCAGGTCCAGATGCCAGCCGTCGTTGCGCCGCTCCAGCGGCATGTGGCGCACCTGGCCGCCCATGATCTCCACCGTCGCGAAAATGTTCGGCCAGATCGGCGTGACGACGACGGCATTGTCGCCGGGGCCGAGGATCGATTCGATCGCCAGCATCATCGCATTCATGCCGGCGCTGGTGACGGCAAGACGGTCATCGCGCAGGGTGATGCCGTAGATGTCGCGATGATAGTCGATCAGCGCCTGGCGCAATTCGGCGATGCCGCGCTTATGGGTATAGAAGGTGTTGCCGCTCTTGAGTGACGCCGCCGCTGCATCACAGATGAAAGACGGCGTCGGCAGGTCGCCCTCGCCGACCCAGAGGCCGATCACGTCGGGCACCTCAAAGCCCAGCTTCCAGACCTGGACGATGCGGGAATCTTCCAGCGCGTCGATCTCGGGCCGGATGCGAAGGGTGGGAGCTTTGTCGGGCATGGATCGGAATCCGTTACTGTCTGATGGGTGTCAGGCCGCATTGTCGCCGAAGGCGGGCTTGCCGGGTGCTGTCACAGGCGCCTGCCTGCGCCAGAGCACCAGCAAATTCCCAGCGAGCACGAGAACGACGCCCATCGCCGCAAGCCAGGTCCAGGCGAATCCTTCCAGCCAGGTGGAGACGGCGAGCGCCACCACCGGAAAGAGGACGCTGGTATAGGCGGCCCGGTCAGAGCCGAGCCGCTGCAGGATCGTGAGATAGGAGCCGAAGCCGATGACCGACGCGAACAGCGCGAGATAGAACAGCGTGATCAGATAGCCGGCATCGGTGGCGAAGGTGAAGGGGATGCCGCGCACCAGCACCAGCAGCAGGACGAACAGCGTGCCATAGGCCATGCCGATGGCATTGCCCTCCACCACGGGAACGCCCGCCTGCTTATGGCGCACGGTGACCATGTTGCCCAGCGACGCGGCGTAGGTGCCGAGCAGCGACAAGGCGAGGCCGATCACGGCAGCGGTGGAAATCTCCGCGCCGCCGATCTCCGGCCAGAAGATCAGGCAGATGCCGCCGATGCCCATGATCGCCGCCAACACGGCGCGGCCGGTGATCGCCTGCCGAAAGAACAGCGCGCCATTCACCAGGTTCATCACGATCAGCGTCGAGAAGCAGACCGCGAGCAAGGCACTGATCAGATACTCGGCCGCCCAATAGAACAGCACATAGTTGATGCCGAAGAGGAAGAACCCCTGGCCCGCCATGAACAGATGATCCCGGCGCGAGAAGCGCAGCGAGCGGCCGGTGATCAGGCAATAGCCGACGAGCATCGCCGTCGCCAGCGCGAAGCGGTAGAGGATCGCCAGCTCGAAGGGAATGACGAGCTGATATTCCATCGCATACCAGGACGTGCCCCAGATGAGCACGGTGATGACGTAGAGAAAAGATGTGGGAAGGCGCATCTGCATCTCGCTCGCGCCGCGACTTTAGCGTTCCGCTGCGATTTTGCCAGCGCCAGACTGCGCATGACGCCTATGCGTCAGCAGTTTCGGCGATCTTGTCTCCATACAATCAGCGCTTGAAGGTCTTCCACTTCGCGGTGCCGAGCGCCTCGCCATACACAGGATCCCTTGCAGCGCGCCGGAGATGCAGCCGGAGATAGGCCGGCAGCCGCTGGGGATTGGCTTCGCGATAGATATCGAGCGGCTGCAGCAGCTTTCCTTGCGCCGAAAGCATTTCATCGGCCAGCGCCACCAGCCGGCGGTTCGGCCAGGGCTTGTTGGTCACCTGCAGCAATTCGCCGAACGCCGCTTCCGCCGCATCCACGCCATGGCGATGCAGCAGCGCCAGATAGGCGATCGCCGTGCTGCGGCTGGCGCCGGCATGGCAATGAACGAAGAGCCGCACCGGTCCGTTCTGCGCCGCGCCGTAGCTGCGGCCGATGAAATCCCAGATCTGCTCCACATGGGGCACTTGCGGCCCATGCTCCAGCACCGACTCCCGGTCCAGGAATCGCAACAGCATGGCTTCCCGCTCGTCCGGCGCATGGCCATAGGCGGCCGGCTCCGGTGTATCGGGATCGAGGATGCCGATAAGATGGGTCGGGCGGAAAATCGGGATGTCCTGGGAAATCGTGTGCAGGCCGCCGACCTTGATTTTCACTGGATGACTCATGGACGTGCATCCTCCGCCAGACGTTCGGCGATCGCCGGCATCAATTCCGCCGGCACATTGGCGAAGGCAAAGCGGAGGAATTCTCCCTGCCCGCCGCCGAACATGCTGCCGGGCAGGCAAAGCATGTTCTGGTTGTCCGCCAGCCGCCGCGCCACCTGCGCCGCCGAGAGATTGCGGTGGGGATGGCGGAGATAGGCGAAGTAGGCGCCGGAGCTGATCAGCTCATAGCCGAGATCGTTGCGCTTCAAGGCCTGGCGCAGAACCGCCAGCCTATCGCGCATCAACTTGGTATTGCCGCGACGCCAATCGCCCAGCGACCGCAATCCTTCCAGAGCGGCCGCCTGGCCGATGCGCGGCGCGCAAATAGCCACCGTGTCCATCGCCTTGGCGATCTCCGCATTCAGCCGCGGCCCGGCGACGATGGCGCCGACCCGGTAGCCGGTGAGGCAGAACACTTTCGAGAAACTGTAGAGATGCACCAGCGTGTCGCGCCAGTCCGCATCGCCGAACAAATCGTGAGGCGCGCCATCAGCCGGCAGGAAATCCCGGTAGGTTTCGTCCAGGATCAGCGCCAGCCCGCGCGACTTCGCAAGATCGTAGAAGGCGCGCATCGCGTCCGGCGGATAGATGGCGCCGGTGGGGTTGTTCGGCGTCACCAGCAGGATCGCCCGCGTCGCCGGCGTGATCAGCCGCGCCGCCTCCTGCGGATCGGGCACGCCGCCGCGGTCGGCGCGGAACGGCAGATGCACGGCGCGGATGCCCTGCATGTCCAGCCACATCTGGTGATTGAAGTAGTAAGGCAAGGGGACGACGACCTCCTCCCCCGCCTTGGCCAGCGCCAGAAGTTGCCAGGCAATAGGCCTGGTTGCAGCCGGCGGTGATCAGCACATCCTCAGCCGCGATGCCGGCCCCGTAGACCGCGCCGATATCGGCGGCCAGTGCGGCGCGCAGCTCCGGCACGCCTTCGATGTCGGTGTAACGCGCCATCGCCGGTTCGCCGATCACCTGCGCCAGCCGGTCGGTCAGCGACTTTGGCGGCGGATAGCCGGGTACCGCCTGCGCCACATCGATCAGCGGCTTTTCGGCCGGGAAGCTGCGGCCCTTGATCCAGCCATGGGCCTCGGCGATCGGCGGTTCCGCCACGCGGGCAAGCAGGGGATTCACAGAGAAAGTCATGGGAGGTGATGGTTTCCGGCGTAGGAATGTGGCAGCGCCGATGGCGCGAGTTCTTGTTGATACCGTGACATGACCAAAGCGGCAACGGCAGCCCTGGGCAGTGCCATTAGCCCGGATAACAGCGGATTATCCCTCTGATCGGCGTTGACTAGGCGCTCGCCCTCAGCAGCAAGCAGTCGTCGGCCAGCAGCGTCACCGGCGTCAGGTCGCTGTGATGCTGATAGTCCGGCCGCTGCGGCCGCGTCAGGGCATTTGCGACGGGATTGAGGATCAGGGAAAAAATCCGTCGCGGCCAGGGCGACATGTTGGCCGGCGAGCCATGCACCAGGCTGTCGCCGAAGATCAGCGCCGTTCCCGGCGGTCCCTTGGCGGAAACAATACCGCCCTCGCGGATCAGCCCCGCCACGGTCTGATTGTCCACGACCCACAGTGGATAGCTGGTCGTCACGGTGTCCAGCGCCGTCGGCACCGGTCCATGGCGGTGCGATCCCCGGACGAACCAGAGCGGCCCGTTGAATTCGCTGACCTCGTCGAGAAAGATGTGCAGGTTGAGCGCCAGGGGCTTCGGCGCACCGTCCTCGCGGTGATGGGTGGCGAAGTCGTAATGCCACTGCCAGACATCGCCGCCGAAGGCTTCCTTGCCGTTCACCTTCACCTGCTGCACGTAAAGCTTGTCGTCGCCCAGGATCTGCATCGCCGGTTCTACCAGGCGCGGATGGCGCACGACATTTGCATAGACCGCGCTGCGCAGATGCAGGCCCATGGCCGTGCGCACCAGGCCGTTCTTCTCGCGGAAATTGGCCGGCGTATCCTCGGCATGGAGACGCGGCAGGTCATCTTTCAGCACCTGGACTTCGGCCGCGGAAAACAGTCCCGGCAGGATCAGAAAGCCGTCGCGGCGGTATTGCTCGAGTTGGGTGGCTTTCAGCAGCATGGGCGGATCTCCTGGCGCTCGCGCCATGATAATCCGCTTTGAATACCGGCGCCACATGCCGGCGAAGGGCAATCCTAGGGCGCCTGGAACTCCACGATGCCCATGATCATGTTGACGGTTTCACCATCGTCGGACAGCGGCAGATAGAGGTCGCGATAGCCCCGCACCCATTCGTCGGGGCCTACATAGGGGATGTCGCTGATGACGGGCGTGCGCTCCCGGCAGATGCGGAGGGCGGTCTCCCAGACCTGGCTGCCGGGCTGCTGATGGGCCAGCTCGGTGAAATGCTTGCCGGTGTAGTCGAAGGCGATGCGCTCGACGATGGCCGTGCCGATCAGGCGATAACGGAAATCCAGCGGATCACGGCTGACATCCACCAGCACCACATTGGCCAGCAGTTCGGGAATCTCGGTGGGCTCGATATCCTTGCGCGACGGCATCGGCCGGGCGCCGCGCTTTTCCTGCCAGTAGGCAAGCGCCCGCTGCTGCAGGTTCGACTCGAGCTTCAGGTCCCCCGTGGACATGCGTTATGCTACTCTTCGGCCCCCAACGGCAGCGGCACGCACTGCCGACCCGGGCGCTATATTCCGGTCAGTGTTATTAATAGAGTGTAAGGATCGGCCATGACTTTCTCGTCTCTCGATCATGTGAACATCCGGACGGCGAATTTGGCGCCGATGTCGGCGTTCTATGAGAGCGTACTCGGTCTGAGCAAGGGCCCGCGGCCGCCCTTCTCCTTCGGCGGCGCTTGGCATTATTGCGGTGGGATCGCCGCGGTGCATCTGGTCGAGGTGCGCAAAGCGCCCGCCGGCAAGGAACCGCGCCTGGAGCATTTTGCCTTCCGCGCCAAGGGCATGAAAACATTTCTGCAAAAGCTGAGGCAAGAAGAAATACCCTTCGATATTCGCGTCGTCCCGGATTCTGGTATACAGCAGGTCAATGTTTCCGACCCCGACGGCAATCATATCGAGATCCAGTTCCTGCCCGAGGACCGGGCCGACTGAACGGGGCCCATCGCCGGCGGCAAAGCCGGGACGGACGCCAGTCTATAGATCGACCAGCAGTCTGCCGGTGGCAATTTCTGCCTTGCGCCTGCTGACATAGGCCGTGAGCGCCTCGCGCCGGGCCGGATCCATCGGCGGCTCCTCATATTGCTTCAGCAGTTCCTTCCAGATGCCATTGGCGCGGCGGGTCGCATCGACGGCGCCCGATTCCTGCCAGGTCTCGAAATTGCGCCAGTCCGACAGCATCGGCGCATAGAACGCCGTCTCGAAGCGTTCGAGGGTATGGGCGGTGCCGAAGAAATGACCGCCGGGGCCGACCTCGGCGATGGCTTCCAGGCCCAGATCCTCCTCGCGGACTTGCAGCGGGGTCATGGTCTCGCGCATGAGCTGCAGCATCTCGGCATCGACGATCAGCTTCTCGAACGACGCGGTGAGGCCGCCCTCGAGCCAGCCGGCCGCGTGCTCCAGAAGGTTCACGCCCCCCATGACGCAGCCCCACAGGGACATGGACGATTCATAGGTCGACTGGGCATCGACAACGTTCGACGCGTTCACATTGCTGGACCGGTAGGGGATGCGGTAGCGGCGGGTGAGCTGCCCGGTGGCCAGCGCCGCCTTGGCATATTCCGGCGTGCCGAAGGCAGGAGCGCCAGTTCGCATGTCCACATTCGAGGTGAAGCCGCCATAAGCCACGGGCGTCCCCGGCCGCACGAGTTGCGCCAGGGAGATCATGAACAGCGCCTCGGCATTCTGCTGCGTCAGCGCGCCGGCCAGGGTGATCGGGCTCATGGCCCCGGCCAGCGTGAAAGGCGTCATCACCACTGGCTGGCCATAGCGCGCCATCTCCGTCAACCCCGCGCCCATGGGCCCATCCAGGCGCATCGGCGAGTTGGAGTTGATGATGGTGATCAGCGCCGGCTCGGCCGCGAGCTGCTCCGGCGTCGTCTCATAGGCGAGGCAGGTCATGGCGATGGCGTCGCGCACGCAATGGGCGCCCATGCCCCAGCAGTTCCAGGTCTTGTCGGCGAGCGTCAGCGTCGCCTCGTACATGTCCAGATGGCGCGTTTCCGGCGGCAGGTCGGTGGGCTCGATGCCGGTGCCGCCATCCTGATGGATCACGTTCAGCGACTGCACCAGGCGGATGAAGTCGCACATGTCGGCGTAGTTGCCGGCGCGGCGGCCGCGATCCAGGTCGCTGCCGAAGGCCGGTCCGCCGGTGGCGATGAAGATCAGGTTCTCTTCGCCGACCGTCACGTCCCGTTCCCGGTTGCGCGCCCGCTGGGTGAAGCGCGGCGGCGCCTTGGCGATCAGCGACTCCACCAGCGCGGCGTCGAGTTGCACGCGCTTGGTCCCGAAATCCACCTTGGCGCCGGCTCGCTTGAAGATGTCGAGGCTCTCGGGATGCAGCACTTCGAAGCCGACATTCTCCAGCAGGCGCAAGGAGGCCCGGTGGATCGCCTCGATCTGATCGGCGCTCAGGATCTCCACCGGCCGGAACGGATTCTGCAGCCGCGCGAACGGGAGCTGCCGGACGCCGCCGATCGTGCGCCGCTCGCGGCGCCGGACTGTTTCTCTCGCCATCGCCGAATCCTTTTCAGTCCAGGGTCACGAGTTCGCGGCGGCAGATATCGGGCTCCACCGCTTCATCCAGCTCCCGGGCGAATTTGTGCCCGTCATAGACCGCATGCACCACCGCGCCCGGCACATGGCAGTCGCCGATGCGGGAAACGCGCTCGATGCCGGCCGTGCGCAATGCGTCGGAGTCTTCGGTGAGTTCGTCATAGAGCTGGTTCTCCGGCGTGCGGGATGTGACGAGGATCAGGCTGGCCCAGGGCTGTTCGCTTTCCTTGCCGCCGATGTGATGGAAGCGCGCCTTGCCTGGCATGACTTCCGTTAGTCGCATGCCAGTCAGCATATTGACGCTCGACTCGGTGAGCCGCTGCTGTACCCGCTCCTGCTCATCCACCATGCGGCACCAAGCCGAGATCTCCAGGCCCGGTGTCGCCAGCGTGACCTTGATGCCGTCTTTCGCCAGCTTCTCCGCCAATACGCCCGCCAGATAATATTGATCGTCGTCATAGATCAGGCAGGGCGAGGCGGGGACCTTGCCGGCGCGAATGTCATCGGGCGTCAGCACGCCAGGCAATTCAGCGCCCGGGATGCCCATCAACGTACTATGGCCCACGCCATCGCGCCGCCAGCGCGCGCCCGTAGCAATCACTACTTCGGGAATCCCGAACTCGCGCACATCGGCCGCCGTGAGCTGGCTCTCGCGATAGATCTCCACATTCGGCAGTGCGGCGAGGCGGCCCATCCGCCAATCGCGCACACGGCCATAGGAGGCAAGCCCCGGCAGCCGCGATTCCCAGTTGATCCGTCCGCCGGGCTCGCGTCCCGCTTCGGCGAGCTGCACGCGATAGCCGCGCCGGCCGAGGGTCAGCGCGCATTCCAGCCCGGCAGGACCGGCGCCGACGATCAGCACCGGTTTCTCCTTCCTCGCCGGCTGCACCCGCTCCGGATGCCAGCCCCGGCGCCATTCCTCGCCCATGGTGGGGTTCTGGGTGCAGCGGATCGGCGCGCCCTCGTTGTTGTTGGAACGGCAGATATTGCAGCCGATGCATTCGCGGATCTCGTCCTCGCGGCCCTCGTCGATCTTGCGCGGCAGGAACGGATCGGCGATGGACGGCCGCGCCGCGCCGATGAAATCCAGGATGCCGCGCTTCACCTGCGACACCATCGCATCGGGCGAGGTGAATCGGCCGACGCCGACCACCGGCTTGCTGGTCATCTTCTTCACGAAGGCCGTGTAGCGCTCCTCATAGCCTTCCTCGGAGAAGCGCGCGGTCTGGGAATCGTTCTCCACATAGCTGATATTAACGTCCCAGAGGTCGGGCAGCTCGGCCAGCAGCTCGATGACTTCGCGGCCCTCGTTCGCCACGGTGATGCCCTGGGGCCCGATCAGCTCGTCGACGGCGAAGCGCACGGCGACCGCGGCCTTATGGCCCACAGCTTCTTTCGTATCCTCGATCAGCTCCCGCAGCAGGCGGCTGCGATTCTCGATGCTGCCGCCATATTCGTCGGTGCGGTGGTTGAGCCGGCGGGCGATGAACTGCATCGGCAGATAACCGTGGCCGGCATAGACATAGACGATATCGAATCCGGCGTGGACCGCGCGCTCGGCCGCCGCCCGGTGCCAGCCGCGAAACGCCTTGATATCCTGCTTGTCCATGGCGCGGGTCTGCCGCGGATGCACATAATGAAGCGGCAGCCCAGAGGGCGAGAGGACCGGCAGGCGGCTCCAGCGGTTCACCGTGTGGTTGCCGCCATGCCAGAGTTCGACACCCGCCAGCGCGCCATGCCTGTGAACCCCCTCGGTCATGACGGCGTTCGCCTTCACATCCGACTCGTCCCACAAGGAGGCGAACACATAGGGCGTATCGTCCGACGAGGGATGGATCGAGCAATACTCGGTGCAGACCACGCCCCAGCCGCCCTCGGCCTTCGCTTCGCGCATGGCGGCCACCGAACGCGGCATGCGATTGCCCATGCCGCTGCAATGGGGCACCTGGAAAAATCTATTGCGGGCGGTGACCGGCCCAATTTTGACGGGCTCGAACAACAGGTCATAGCGGGGATTGCGGGGCATTCAGTTTCTTTCTTGATTGGGCATGACGGGCAGACGTGACGCGCGCCGGTACCGCTGATGGCCCGATGCGATTTACACCAGCGCCGGATCACGTTCGGAGATCGGCGATGTCCTTGTAGAAATCCAGCGCCTCGGGATTGGCCAGCGCTTCGCGGTTCTTCACCGGGCGGCCATGGACGATGTCGCGCACCGCGAGCTCGGTGATCTTGCCGCTCTTGGTGCGGGGGATGTCGGCTATCTGCACGATCTTGGCCGGCACGTGGCGCGGCGTGGTGTTGCCGCGGATCTGCTTCTTGATGCGGTCCTGCAGCGCCGCGTCCAATTTCTGGCCGGGCTTCAGCTTGACGAACAGTACGACGCGCACGTCATTGTCCCAGTCCTGGCCGATTACCAGACTTTCGAGGATTTCCGGCAGCTGCTCCACCTGGCGGTAGATTTCCGCCGTGCCGATGCGCACGCCGCCGGGATTGAGCGTCGCGTCCGAGCGGCCATAGACGATGATGCCGTCATGCTCGGTCAGTTCGATGTAATCGCCATGGTGCCAGACATTGGGGAAGCGCTCGAAATAAGCAGCGCGATATTTCTTGCCCTCGGGATCGTTCCAGAATCCCACGGGCATCGACGGGAAGGGCAGCGTGCAGACCAGCTCGCCCTTCTCGCCCCGCAGCGGCTTGCCCTCCTCGCTCCAGACCTCGACCTTCATGCCGAGGCCGCGCGCCTGGATCTCGCCGCGCCATACCGGGCCGATGGGATTGCCCAGCACGAAGCAGGAGATGATGTCGGTGCCGCCGGAGATCGAGGACAGGCAGGTATCCTGCTTCACATTCGCATAGATATAGTCGAAGCCCTCGGGCACCAGCGGCGAGCCGGTGGAGCAGATGGTGCGCAGCGCCGAGAGATCGCGGCTGTCGATAGGCCTCACTTCTGCTTTCGCACAGGCGTCGATATATTTCGCCGAGGTGCCGAACAAGGTGCAGCGCTCGGCGGCGGCAAAATCGAACAGCGCATAGCCATCGGGATGGAACGGCGAACCGTCATAGAGCAGCAGCGTCGCCTCTGATGCCAGCGCCGAGATCAGCCAGTTCCACATCATCCAGCCGCAGGTGGTGAAGTAGAACACCCGGTCGCCCGCCTTGATGTCCGACTGGAGCTGATGCTCCTTCAGATGCTGCAACAGCGTGCCGCCGGCGCCATGGACGATGCATTTCGGCACGCCTGTCGTGCCCGACGAATACATGATGAAGAGCGGATGGTTGAACGGCAGCCGCGCGAAGGGAATATCCTTCGCTGAAAAAGGCTCGACGGCATCGGCGAGGACCTTCGCTTTGGGCAGCCGTGATACATCGGGCGCACTGCTGAGATAGGGCAGCACGATCACCTGCTCCACCGTCGGCAGCTCCGGCAGGAATTCCGCCACCCGCGCCAGGGAGTCATGGGCCTTGCCGTTGTAGAAATAGCCGTCGGCGGTGAAGAGGACGCGCGGGCCAATCTGGCCGAAGCGGTCGATCACGCCGCGGGCGCCGAAGTCCGGCGAACAGGATGACCAGGTGGCCCCGATGGATGCCGTGGCCAGGGTCGCCACCACCGTCTCCGGCATATTCGGCACGAAGCCGGCGATGCGGTCGCCGGGCTTGATGCCGGTGGCTTGCAACGCCTGGGCCAGCCGGGATACCGCGTCGTACAGCTCGCGCCAAGACATGCGGCGGCGAACCTTGTCCTCGCCATGGAACACCATGGCGTCGTGATCGTCGCGGCGGCGCAGCAGGTTTTCGGCGTAGTTGAGCTTGGCGTCCGGGAAATAGCGCGCGCCCGGCATCTTGTCGCCGTCGGCCAGCACCGTGGCGCCGCGCTCGCCGATGACGCCGGCGAAATCCCAGACCGACTGCCAGAATTGCTCGGGCTTGCTCACCGACCAGGCATAGAGATCGGCATAGGTCTTGGCGTCCACATGCCAGCGCGCTTTCGCCTCCGCCATGAACCGGGTCAGGTTGGCGGCGGCGATGCGTTCCGGACTGGGCTGCCAGAGCGGCTTGCTGCGCTCGTCTGCCATCGAAGCCTTCCCCATTTTTGCGATTGCATAGCATGGCCAAGGTGGTTCGGCGAGGGCGGCCCAGGGCGTTGGAATTGCCATCCTTTTCCTGCATTGCCCCTATGCAAGCAGGCGGTTGGACGGGCCGCCATGCAGGCCTTAGGCTGCCGTCAGCGTCATCATGGTTCAAACTCTGCAGCCGATCGCCTACTTCCGCTCCGTGCCGCCGCCGGTGCAGGCCGCCATCTATATGGTCGTCGCCTCGCTGCTGTTCGCCGCCCTCAGCGCCACGATCCGGCATCTCAGCACCGGGCTGCACACCTTCGAGGTCACCTTCTTCCGCAACTTCGCCGGGCTGGTTTTCATGCTGCCCTGGCTGTTCCGCTCGGGCCTGGGCGGACTCAGGACCGGGCGGTTCATGCTCTATGGCTGGCGATCGTTCCTCAGTCTCCTTTCCATGCTCTGCGGATTCACGTCGCTCACCCTGCTGCCGTTCGACAAGGCGATCGCGCTCAGCTTCACCGTGCCGCTGTTCGCCACCGCGGGCGCGGCGCTGTTCCTGGGCGAAGACGTCCGGGCGCGGCGCTGGACCGCCACCATCATCGGCTTCATCGGCGTGATGATCATTTTGCATCCGGGTTTTGGAAGCAGCGAGCTGACCGCCAACAGCGCCGCCGCGCTGGGCGCCGGGCTGGCGCTGCTGGCGGCGCTGCTCTCGGCGGTCATCACGCTGATCGTCAAGGACCTGGCCCGCACCGAGCCCAGCGATGCCATCGTCACATACATGGTCCTGCTGCTGACGCCGATGTCGCTGATCCCCGCGATCCCGTATTGGGAGTGGCCGGCCATCGAGCTGTGGCTGTGGATCGTCATCATGGGCGCCTTCGGCAGCTTCGGCCATATGTGCTACATCCGCGCCTTTGCCCGGGCCGATGCGTCGGCGGTGATGCCCTACGACTACACACGGATGATCTTCGCCGCCGTGATCGGATACTTCGCCTTCAACGAAGCGCCGGATATCTGGACCTGGATCGGCGCCGCGGTCATTGCCAGCGCGGCGATATACATCGCGCATCGCGAATCCATCCGCCGGCAGTCGGTGGCGACCACAGCCGCCGCGGTGGCCAGCGAACCGGCCGCCCTCACGCCCCTGGCCCGTCCGGGCGGCGACGGCAAGCAGCCATGACCGACCTGGCCATCGCCAATCGCCTGCAGGCGCGCTGGCTGGCGCTGCCGGGCAACACGCGCGGCGCGCTGTGGATGCTGGCGTCGGGCGTCGGCTTCACGGTGATGGCCGTGGCCATCAAGATCCTGGGCGCGCGGCTCGACAGTTTTCAGGTGGCGTTTTTCCGCATCGTCTTCGGCTTCATCGTCATCCTGCCGATCGCCGGCTATTTCGGCATGACCAGCGGCTTCGGTTTCCTGCGCACGCGCCATCTCCATGTCCATGCGGTGCGCGGCGTCCTCGGCATGGTGGCGATGTATTGCAGCTACTACGCCCTGGCGCGCATCGAGCTGGCGGATTTCACCGCGCTCAGTTTCACCAAGCCGCTGTTCGCCACCGTGCTGGCCGTGATCATCCTGGGCGAGGTGGTGCGCTGGCGGCGCTGGACGGCGACGATTGTGGGCTTCATCGGCGTGCTGATCATGATGCGGCCGGGCAGCGGCACGTTCCAGACCGCCGGCTTCTTCGCCCTGGGCGAGGCGTTTTCCATCGCCTTCCTGGTGACGCTGGTGAAGCGGCTGCCGGCGCGGGAGACGACGCTGGGCATGTTGTTCTATTTCGGCGCCATCGCCAGCCTGCTGTCGCTGCCCGGCGCCCTCTACACCTGGCGCAATCCGTCGCAGGAGGAGTGGGGGCTGCTGCTGGTGATCGGCGCGCTGGGAGCGGCGTCGCAATCCTTCTGGATCCGCGCCTTCCGCTGCGCCGACGCGTCCCTGGTCGCCGCGTTCGACTATCTGCGGCTGCCGCTGGCGGCGGCTGTCGGCATGATCTGGTTCGCCGAACTGCCGTCGGTCTGGACCGTGGTGGGTGCGGTGGTGATCGTCGCCAGCACGGTCTACATCGCCCGCCGCGAAGCGTCGCTGCGGATCAAGCCGGCGGCGTCCATCGCGCAGAAATAGATTTCTCGCCCCCACCTTGCATCGGCGCTTACGCCTTCGGCGCCGGCGGGCGCGCCGCCGGCGTGACCTGGAAGACATGCTTCTCAGTCCGCCGCAGCACGGCCAGCTCCGCCGGCTTGCCGATGCGTTCGGCCGTGAGCAGCCGGTGCAGGCTGTCGATGCCGGGCGTCGGCGTGCCGTCGAAGGCGACGATCACGTCGCCCTCCATCAGCCCGGCGCGGCCGGCGGGACTGTCCGGCTCCACATTCATCACCCGCAGGCCGGATTCGGCGGCAAGCTGGTGGAAGCGGGCGACGCGGCGGGGCAGCGCCATGGTCTGGCCGCCGACGCCGATATAGCTGCGGCGCACCTTGCCGTGACGGATCAGCTCGCTGACCACGAATTTCGCGGTGTTGCTGGCGATGGCGAAGCAGAGCCCCTGGGCGGCGAGGATGATGGCGGTGTTGACGCCGATGATCTCACCCTGGGCCGTGACCAGCGGCCCGCCGGAATTGCCGGGATTGAGCGCCGCGTCAGTCTGCACGACATCGTCGATGAGCCGTCCGGCATAGCTGCGCAGCGAACGGCCAAGGGCGCTGACCACGCCGGCGGTCACCGTGCATTCGAAGCCGAAGGGATTGCCGATGGCGACCACGAGCTGTCCCACGCGCATCTTTCCGGAATCGCCGAACGGCACATGGGCCAGCCCGTCGCCATGGAGCTGCAGCACGGCCAGATCGGTATCCGGGTCCTCGCCCACCAGATAGGCCGGCAGCGTGCGGCCATCCATCAGCGTCGCCATCACGCTGGAGGCGCCGTGGATCACATGGCTGTTGGTGACCAGCAGGCCGTCGGGCGTGAAGATCACGCCGGAGCCCGAGCCCACCGGCCGCTCCTGTCGGTCCCCTGGGCCATTCACCGGCCGCAGGGATTGCAGATGCACCACCGCCGGCGACACCCGCTCGACCGCGCCGGTGACGGCGCGGGAATAGGCATCCAGCAATTCGTCTTCCGGCCTGGTGGCTGGCGCCGGCGGTTCAAACGCGGGGCCGTCCAGCATCACTTACCTGCCCTTCTACAGAATGCAATTTGCGCATATTTTCCCACCAGCCAACCCGCTGATCCCGAAAACGGAATCCGCGAAAACCGCGATTCCCGGGGGACCCTGAATTTTGGGAACGATGCCATGCAAGGGAATTGGGCCGCGTCCAGGCGCCTCAACCGAATTTTCGAAGCCTGGATGGACCGGATATGCATGGAGATAGAGATCGGCGCTCGAAGCACCGAGATCAAGATCAGGCGCTTTGCCGATCCTGCTTGCCGTTGGCGAGGCGGTCGATCGCCACCCGGGCCTGGAGCCGGTGGCTGTCGGTCATGTAGCTGCGCACGGTCCTGATCGCCGCGTAGAGCACAGCGGCATCGTCGGTGAAGCCCAGCAAGAGAATGAAATCCGGCAAGATATCGATGGGCAGGATGAAATAAGCCAGCGCGCCATAGAGGATGGCTTTCGCCTTCAGCGGCGTCGCCGGATCGGTGGCGCAGTAGTAGGCGGCGACCACTTCATCCAGGAAGGGGATGCGCGGGATCGTGCGCCGCAGCTTGTCCCAGAAGCCGGCTTCCACCCGCGCCTGGTCGCGATGCATCTTCTCGGAATCGATGGGAACCAGGTCCGTGCCGGCCATGGCGGAAGATATGGCCCGGCGGCGGCTGGATTCAATGGCTGGCGGTGGTGCGGCAGGCTTGGAAATTCACCAATTAGCTCCATCGGTTGCACGGATCGCGGCGCCAGGAATTTTGCGCTGGGCAGCGCCGCAGCAAGCCGCTAGGTGTCTGCGGCGAAAACAAAGCCAACCAAGAGAACGGGACCGTCATCCATGGACATCAGGGGACAGGCGGCGCTGGTCACCGGCGCCGGATCGGGCATCGGCGCCGATGTGGCGCGGCATTTGGCCAAGGCCGGCGCTAAGGTGGCGGTGCTGGATATCAACAAGGATGCCGCGGAAGCCGTGGCGAAGGAGATCGGCGGCGTCGGCATCGGCTGCGATATCAGCGACGGCCCCGGCGGCGAAGCGGCGGTGGCGGCGGCGCGGGCCGCTCACGGGCCGGCACGGATCCTGGTCAATGTGGCGGGCATCCTGATTCCCGGCCGCATCCTGGGCAAGGACGGACCGCTGCCGCTGGAGAAGTTCCGCAAGGTGATCGACGTCAATCTCGTCGGCACCTTCAACATGATGCGCCTGGCTGCCGCCGACATGGCCGGCCTGCCGCCGCTGACCGATGGCGAGCGCGGCGTGATCGTGTCGACATCTTCTGTCGCCGCCTATGAAGGACAGATCGGCCAGGCAGCCTACGCCGCATCGAAAGCCGGCATCGTCGGGCTGACCTTGCCCGCCGCGCGCGACCTGGCGCGCAGCGGCATCCGCGTGCTGGCCATCGCGCCCGGCCTGATCGCCACGCCGATGATGCTGAACCTGCCGCCCGACATCCAGAAAGCGCTGGGCGATTCCGTGCCGTTCCCGCAGCGCCTGGGCCACGCCCATGAGGTGTCGCGGCTGGTGCTGCATATGATCGAGAACTGCCTGCTCAACGGCGAGGTGGTGCGGCTGGACGGCGCGCTGCGGCTGGCGCCGAAATGACCAAGCGCCGGGACACCGGCACGGTGACGCAGGACAACCTGCCCTCGCGGCGCTACACCGCGCCGCCGAGCCTGGAGGATATGGAAGCGATGGCGGCCGAAGCCTTCGCCACAATCCCCAGGGAGCTGCGCCAGAACGTCGCCAATGTTGTCATCCAGATCGCCGATTTCCCCGACGACGAAATCCTGCGCGACATGGACCTGGAAACGCCGTTCGACCTGCTGGGCCTCTATCAGGGCGTCGATCTCGCGCGCAAGAGCGTCGCCGACGTCGCCCAGCAGATGGACATGGTCTTCCTCTACCGCCGGCCGATCCTGGAATATTGGTGCGAGACCGGCGAGGACCTGAAGCATGTCATCCGCCATGTACTGATCCACGAGATCGGCCATCATTTCGGCCTGTCCGACGAGGACATGGAGCGGATCGAAGAGCAAGCGGCGGAGGGATAGAGCGGTAGCGACGGGCGCGAACCCTTCTTACGGCTCGCAAAGGGACAGCAGGCGCCCGCGTTCGCGATTGTAAGTTTCCGATAGCCATCCACTGCAGTTTGGGTATCCAATGAGTGCGCATACCGGTCCGCGCCTTTGCCAGTAGAAGCTTCGAATGTCTGATCGTCGCGTCGTTGGCGACCACCCTGTAGAGGAAACTGTATTGGAGGGAGCCATGAATACCACTCTTCATTTGCGCAGTTACACCGCACAGAAAACCAATGATCGACATTTAGTTTGCGCTTTGGCCATCGCGACTGCACTCGCCGCATCGCCCGCCTTAGCGCAGTCGACAGTCACCGACATCGGCACGCTCGATGCCGACGACCGTCGCTGCCGGGCAAGCCGCCAGGCTACTCGCCCTATGCGGGCCGCAACTTCCCGAGCCGCGTGTTCTGGGGCGACACGCATCTCCACACCAGCGCGTCGATGGACGCCGGCGCCTTCGGCAACCGGCTCGGCTTCGAGGACGCCTACCGCTTCGCGCGCGGCGAGGAACTGACCGCGTCCGGCGGCGAGCGGGTGAAGCTCTCGCGGCCGCTCGACTTCCTGGTCATCGCCGACCACTCCGACAATATGGGCTTCTTCCCGGCCCTCTTCGCCGGCAAGCCCGAGATGCTCGCCGACCCGACCGGCCGGCGCTGGTACGACATGGTGCAGGCGGGCGGCGCAGGAGGGCGTCAAGGCGGCGCTCGAGATCATCGACAACTTCTCGCGCGGCACGTTTCCGCCGGCGCTGCAGTTCCTGCCGGGCTCCGAGGGTTACCGCTCGACCTGGGAGCAGATCATCGCCGCGGCGGAAAAGTACAACGAGCCGGGGCACTTCACCGCCTTCATCGGCTACGAGTGGACCTCGCAGGTGCCGCCCGGCAACAATCTGCACCGCGTCGTGATCTATCGCGACGGCGGCGACAAGGCGATCCAGACCCTGCCGTTCACGACCTATCCGCCGCAGGGCAGCACGACGCCGGAGGATCTGTGGAAGCATCTCCAGGCCTACGAGGACAAGACCGGCGGGCGGGTGCTGGCCATCGCGCACAACGGCAATCTCTCGAACGGCTGGATGTTCCCGACGGAGACCAACCCGGCCACCGGCGAGCCGCTGTCGGCGGACTATGCGGAGACGCGCGCCCGCTGGGAGCCGCTCTACGAGGTGACGCAGATCAAGGGCGACGGCGAGGCGCATCCCTACCTGTCGCCGAACGACGAGTTCGCCGGCTACGAGCTGTGGGACAAGGGCAACCTCAATCTGAGCGAGGTGAAGAAGCCCGAGATGCTGCAGAGCGAGTATGCGCGCACGGCGCTGCAGACCGGCCTGCAGCTCGAGGCGAAGCTCGGCGTCGAACCCCTACAAGTTCGGCATGATCGGCTCGACCGACAGCCACACCTCGCTCGCCACCGCCGAGGAGGACAACTTCTTCGGCAAGCACACCGGAGCGGAGCCCAGCCCCGATCGGTGCGCACCACGAGTTCATGCGCAACGGCGACGTGTTCCTGATGGGCTGGCAGCAGGTCGCCTCCGGCTATGCCGGCGTCTGGGCGACGGAGAACACGCGCGAGGCGATCTGGGACGCGATGCGCCGCAAGGAGGTCTACGCGACCACCGGCCCGCGCATGCTCGTGCGCTTCTTCGGCGGCTGGGACTTCACCGAGGCCGACGCGCAGTCGCGCAACCCGGCCTTCGCCGGCTACGGCAAGGGCGTGCCGATGGGCGGCGACCTCCGCGCCGCGCCCGCCGGCAAGGCGCCGACCTTCCTGGTCGCGGCGCTCAAGGACCCGCTCGGCGGCAATCTCGACCGCATCCAGATCGTCAAGGGCTGGATCGACGCGGCCGGCGCGCGCCAGGAGAAGGTCTACGACGTCGTCTGGTCGGACGACCGCGTGCCCGGCGCCGACGGCAAGCTGCCGCCGGTCGGCAACACCGTCGACGTGGCGACCGCCACCTGGACCAACACGATCGGCGCCTCCGAGCTGATCACGGCGTGGACGGACCCGGACTTCGATCCCGCGCTGCGGGCCGTCTACTACGCCCGCGTGCTCGAGATCCCGACGCCGCGCTGGACCGCCTACGACGCGGTGCGCTTCGGCGTCAAGATGCCGGCCGACGTGCCGATGTTCGGGCAGGAGCGCGCCTACACCTCGCCGATCTGGTACACGCCGGGCTGATGGGAGGCCGCGATGAAGCTCCTGCGCGAGCCGCTCCTCCATTTCCTCGTCATCGGCGCGGTCCTCTTCGGCGTGTTCCAGCTGGGCCGACCGGTGACGAGACGGCTCCGCGACGAGATCGTCGTCAGCGCCGGCCAGATCGCCAGCCTGGAGGCGATCTTCAGCCAGACCTGGCAGCGGCCGCCGACCGCCGACGGAAGCTGGACGCGCTGGTCAGCGAACTACATCCGCGACGAAGTCCTCTATCGCGAGGGCGTCGCCATGGGTCTCGACCGGGACGATGCCGTCGTCCGCCGCCGCATGCGGCAGAAGATGGAGTTCGTCGCCGACCTGACCGCGGATGTCGAGCCGACCGACGCCGAACTGAAGGCCTTCGTGGCCGAGCATCCGGAGCGGTTCCGCGGCGAGCCGCGCTTCTCCTTCAGCCACGTCTATTTCCGGCAGGCGCGCAAGCGGCCGAATGCAGCGGAGCTGGAGCGTCTGCTGCCAGGCCCTGAATGCCGGGACCGCGGATGCCTCGACGGCCGGCGAGTCCGTTCATGGCGGGCTTCGATTTCCGCGACCTGCCGAGATCCGATGTCGCGCAGATTTCGGCGACGATTTCGCGGCGTGGATCGACAAGGCGGCGCTCCGGCGCCTGGGAAGGTCCGGTGACCTCCGGCCTACGGCACGCATCTGGTCCGCGTGAGCGAGCGCGTCGAAGCGCGCGAACCGCCGTTCGAGCAAGTCCGCGAGGCGGCGCGGCGGGAATGGCTCCATGCCCGCAAGGTCGCGGCCAACGACGCGCTCTACGAGAAGCTTCGGTCCCGCTACGTCATCAAGGTCGAGAGCGTGCCGGCAGGCCGGTCGACGAAACGCTTGCCGAGGCGGCGCCTGATCCGCCTGCTCGTCGGTCGCTCTGGCTCGCTGCTGGCCGTCGTCGCCGGGCAGGCGCAGGCGCATGACCTGCGGCCCGGCCTATCTCGCCATCACCGAAAGCGCGCCGGACGTCTATTCCGTCCTCTGGAAGGCGCCGGCGATGGGCGAGCTGCGGCTCGCGATCTATCCGCGGCTGCCCGAGAGCGCGGTCGAGACAACGCCGCGCGAAGGCGCCTTCCTGAACGACGCCTATGTCGAGCGCTGGACCGTGCGCGCGCCGGCGGGCTTCGCCGGCGAAACCATCGCGATCGACGGTCTTGCCGAGAGCCGCACCGACGTGCTGGTGCGCATCGAGAGACTGAACGGCGAAACCAGCACGGCGCGCCTGACGCCGGCCAGCCCTTCCTTCGAGGTCCCGGCGGCGAGCGGGCTGCGACAGGTGGCCGCCGCCTATCTCTGGCTCGGCGTCGAGCACATCCTCTTCGGCATCGACCATCTGCTCTTCGTTCTGGCGCTGATCCTGCTGGTGCGGGGCTGGAAGCGCATCGGCCTCACCGTCACGGCCTTCACGGTCGCGCACAGCATCACGCTCGGCGCGGCGACGCTCGGCTTCCTCAATGTGCCGGGTCCGCCGGTCGAGGCGGCGATCGCGCTCAGCATCGCGCTCGTCGCGGTCGAGATCGTGAATTCGGCGAGAGGCCGGGAAAGCCTCGCCGCTCGCCTCCCGTGGCTCGTCGCCTTCGCCTTCGGCCTGCTGCACGGGCTCGGCTTCGCCGGCGCGCTGAGCGAGGTCGGCCTGCCTGGCCATGCCATCCCGGTCGCGCTGCTGTTCTTCAACATCGGAGTGGAGCTTGGGCAGCTCCTCTTCATCGCGGTCGTCATGGCGTTGTTCGTGATCCTGCGCCGCGCTCTGGCTTCGCATCGTCCGCCCGCGACGCAAGCTGGTCGCAACCTGGCCGCAGGTTGGCGCGGCCTACTGCATCGGCGGCGTCGCTTCGTTCTGGCTGATCGAGCGCGTCAACGGATTTTGGGTCTGACCGCCAAGAAGCAAAACTAGCGGCGGAGGCCAGGCGCAATACCCACCCAGCGCCGGACGCGAACAGGAAATTGAATGGAAGATCTCGGCCAAGATCACACGGACGATGCCGATCAATCTCGGCGCCTCGCCGTTGTCTAGGATTGGCGACCAGACGATGAGCTTTCGGCGGCAAATATTGCGCCGAAGTGACCGAAGGTGGACCAGAATGGGGGGCCGCAGTTTGCTGACGTTCTTGTTTCCGAGCAAGTAGAGGTAGAGTGGCCATACTGCTCATAAAATTCACACTAGGACCTTAGCCGCCGGCTCGCTCATCCTGGGCATCAGCCTGATCCAGCTTGGCTCCGGCTACATCGGCATGTCGATGGATATCCGCGGCCGGCCTCGATCGGTCTAGGGAGCTACGACACATGAAAATCAGGGCCATTGTCAGCCTGTTCGTCGCATTGGTCATCGCGACGACGGCCGTCGGCCAGGAAAAGAGCCCGTCGCAACTTTATGGAGCGCTGTTCGAGGCCGTGCAGATGCAGCGCGTCTTCGCCGATGGCAAGACCTTCGTCGACGCGGTGCCGAACGATGCACCGGCCATCGTCATGCAGCGCTATGAGGACGAGCGCAGCACTCCCGGATTCGACCTCTCCGCATTCATTCAGCGCAACTTCACCGTGCAGCGCCCGAAGGACAGCGGGTATCGCTGCGATCCCGGCGAGGACGTCTGCAGCACATATCGACAAGCTGTGGCCGGTGCTCGAGCGCAGGCCCGACGGCACGACGCTCCGCATCGCGCACTCATCGCTCCTTCCGCTGCCACGGCCGTACGTCGTTCCGGGCGGACGCTTCGGCGAGGTCTATTATTGGGATTCCTATTTCACCATGCTGGGGCTGGAGGAGAGCGGCCGGCACGATCTCGCCCTCGAGCATGGTCGAGAACTTCGTGAGCCTGATCGAGCGCTACGGCCATATTCCCAACGGCAACCGGACCTATTTCCTGAGCCGTTCACAGCCGCCGTTCTTTGCATCCATGGTCGAACTGATCGCGGCCAGAAGCCGCGATCCTGCGGCGATGTATGTCGCATTCCTGCCGGCCTTGGCCAAGGAGCATGCCTTCTGGATGGAGGGCGCCGACACGCCTCGCACCCGGCACGGCGCACCGCCGCGTCGTGCGGCTGAACGACGGCACGCTTCTGAACCGCTATTGGGACGACCGCGACAGCCCGCGCGACGAGTCCTACCGGGAGGATGTCGAAACCGCTCGCGCCTCGCAGCGGCCGGCGGCGGAGGTCTACCGGGATCTGCGTGCCGCCGCCGAAAGCGGCTGGGACTTCAGCTCGCGCTGGCTCGCCGACGGCAAGACGCTCGCGACCATTCGCACCACCGCGCTGGTGCCAGTCGATCTCAACAGTCTGCTATTCCATCTCGAGACGATCACACTCGCCAAGGCCTATGCGTCGTCTCGCAAGCCGGAAAAGGCCGCTGAGCTCAGCGCACGTGCGGCGCTGCGCAAGGCGGCGGTTCGGCGCTACCTCTGGGACGCCGGCGAAGGCATCTACACCGACTATCTCTGGCGAGAGGGCAAGGCGAGCGCGAATGTGACCGCGGCGGCCCTGTACCCGCTATTCTTCGGTCTCGCCACGAGGCTCGAGGCCGATCGTGTGGCAGAGGTCGTGCAGGCCCAACTGCTGAAACCGGGCGGCCTTGTCACGACGACCGTCGACTCGGGTCAGCAATGGGACGCATCCGAACGGCTGGGCGCCCTTGCAGTGGATCGCCGTCGAAGGGCCTGACCGACTACGGCGAGACCGAGCCCTAGCGCGAACGATCGCATCGCGCTGGATCGACAAGGTCGTCGCCGCCTACCACCGTACCGGCAAGCTGATGGAGAAATATAATGTGGTCGTTCCCTCGCTCGAGGCGGCGGCGGCGAGTATCCCGGCCAGGACGGGTTCGGCTGGACGAATGGCGTTCTGCGCCGGATGTTGGTGCTCGACCAAGGCGCCGCCGCCGATGTCCGCTGCGCGAGGGTAGCCGCCGAGTGAGGGAGTCTCGTCTGCAGAGATCGGGACCTATTGCCAATGCAGGCGTGAGGAGTTGACGCCGCAGAGATCAATCATCTCGCAGAGAACCGGTTACCGAGATCATAACAATTGCGGCCGGTCCCGGTTTTCGGCTTTCCGGATGGCGGGTCGAGCTTGTGACCCAAAGCAGCCAATCGGTCCGATAGACTATGGAGCGGGGTGCCAATACAATCGGGTCAACTGTCTCTCTGAAGGTCACTGCACGCCATGGCCGAAGAGCGCCTCCAACGCCGCCTCGCTGCCATTTTAGCCGCCGATGTGGTCGGATTCAGCCGGCTGATGGAGGCCGATGAGTCCGGAACGCTGACGGCTCTCAAATCTCGACGCAAAGATGTCCTGGACCCGTTGGTCGCCAGGCACCAGGGACGCATCTTCAAAGTCACGGGGGACGGCGTGCTGGTGGAGTTCGGCAGTGCCGTCAATGCCCTGCAATGCGCCGTGGATCTGCAGCAGGCCATGGCCGCCGCAAATGGCGATCAACCCAATGACCCCCACATCGTTCTGCGCATCGGCGTCAACCTGGGTGACATCATGGTCGAGGGCGACGACCTCTATGGCGACGGAGTCAATATCGCCGCCCGCCTTGAATCCCTGGCCGAACCGGGCGGCATTCTCATATCCGGCACGACCTTTGACTACGTCCGAAACAAGGTCAAGGTGGGCTTCGACGATCTCGGTTCGCAGAATCTGAAAAACATGGCCGAGCCCATTCGCGCGTACCGCGTTGCCGGCACATCAGCCCCTACGATCGGGCCACCGAGCACTGCCAGCGAAAAGCCCAATATCGCCGTCCTGCCCTTTACCAACATGAGCGGGGATCCGGAGCAGGAGTATTTCAGCGATGGCATCACCGAGGAAATCATCACCGAGCTGTCGCGGTTCAAGTCATTACCTGTTATTGCGCACAACTCTTCAGCGAAGTTCGGCTCTCAAACGCCTGATATCGGATCGCTGCGTCGTTCCCTGAATGTCGACTACGTTGTTCAAGGAAGCGTCCGGAAGATCAAAACCCAAATACGAATAACCGTTCAGCTTGTGGATGCCCGCACAGGCGGCTGTCTCTGGTCTGAGCGTTATGATCGAACGCTCAATGACGTTTTTGCCGCTCAAGATGAAATCGTCGCCCTCATCGTTGGTGTCATCGAGGGTCGGATAATCGTGGCAGGCGCCGAACGCGCGACACGCAAACCGCCGAGCAATATGCGCGCCTATGACTATGTGCTGCGCGCCCTGGCATTGCCGTCCGAAGATCCCGATGCCGAACAGGAAGTGGTTCAATTGCTGGAAAAGGCGATCGCCCTGGACCCCGCCTATGGTCTTCCCTACGCACTCCTGTCGGAAGTGGCGATGTTGCGGTGGTTCCGCGCTATGAAGCGGCCAAAGGAGGACCTGGATGAATTCTGCAAGATGGCGGAGAAAGCCGTCCGGCTTGATGATAGCGAAAGCATCTCACATTCGATCCTGAGCTGGATTTACCTTTACCAGAAATCCTACGATCTGGCGGAGTTCCATGGCGAGCGCGCTTTCACCCTTACGCCGAACCGGTCACAGGTCCTCGCCGACCAATGCGAATTGCTGACACTCCTGGGCCGCCCGTTAGAGGCGGTGATCAGCCTGGATAGGGCGCGGCAACTCGACCCGTATCACCCGAGATGGTTCTGGTGGAACTTGGGCCGTGCCTACTATGTTGCACGCCAATATCCCGATGCGATCGCGGCTTTCGCCCATGTCGGCAAGCTCCCGTACTTCGCGCATGCATATGCGGCCGCGTGCCACGCCCAGTTGGGCCAACCCGACCTGGCACGTTCTCATGTCGATAGGGTGATGCAGTTGGAACCTGATTTTTCACTGCGTTATTTCATGGAAACAGAGCCATTTAAGCGAGAAAGCGATACTGCTCACATGCTCGATGGGCTGCGCAAGGCGGGGCTGCCGGATTGATAGCCGGATTGATCTGAATCTCACGACAGCCTGTCGGCGGGACTGACTTGCATGCCACAAGCCGGCACATCCAGGGCAATCCCATCCTGCGTGATTAACCAGGAGGCGCTCATGCTCAAGATATTCGGCGCGGCCGGATCGGGCTCGGTTCCGATCGAGGCCATGCTGACGCTGCTCGGAACTCCCTACGAGGTGATCGAGGCGGTCACTTGGGAGGACGAGGCGGCGCGCAAGCGGGTCGAGCAGGTCAATCCGCTGCGCCAAGTCCCGGCAGTGGTGCTGCCGTCCGGCGAGATCCTGACCGAAAGTGCTGCAATCCTGATCTATTTCGCCGATCTCCATCCGCAGGCGCGGCTGGCGCCGGGTCTCGACGACCCCAAGCGCGCGCAGTATCTACGCTGGATGGTCTACGTATCGGCGGCCATCTACGCGTTCGTCTGGATCATCGACGATCCGTCGCGCATCGTCGCCAGCAAAGAGCAAGCGCTGCTCGCAACCGATCGCATCCACGACAGACGAGCCTATTGCTGGCGCATGATGGACGAACAGATCGCACCCGGCCGCTACATCCTTGGCGATGAACTCTCGGTGCTCGATCTCTACGTCGCAGTCGTTTCGCGCTTCGCGCCCGGGCGCGCGCGCTTCTACCGGAGCGCGCCGAAGATGACGGAAATCGTCCGCCGGGTCGATGCCGATCCGCGCCTCAAGGAATTCTGGGCGAAACGGTTTCCCTTTGACGAGGGGTGGGAGCGGTAAGCATCACGCCACTTTGAACACCGGCTACACGCGGGCGCTCATTCGGCTATCACAAGGAGCGGCTCTCCTTTTTCCACGATGTAGGTGGCGAGCTCCGACGCGCTGCCGCTGCCCACGTTCCTGACCGCGTGGACTGCTCCGTCCGGAATGAACAGCACCTCGCCGGCCTTGAGCGTCACCGGCGGCTTGCCGTCGAGCTGATACTCCAGCGAGCCTTCGACGACATAGACGATCTCTTCGCCCGGATGCGAGTGCCGGGGAAATGCCACGCCGGGGGCGAAATCGACGAGCACCTGGACCATCTCGTGTCCGGGGATGCTGAGATCGTGCCGCTGAAGATCGGTGCGCCCGATGCCCGTCTGCTGCGCCAGCGCCGCGTGCAGCGCCAGAGCGCTTGCGGCGATCAGCGCCGCAAGCGCAATAACCCGACTCGTCCTCATGCGAATTTCCTTTCGTCATGCGCGGCGGCGTTCCCCTGCGCGATTGCTGTAAATACTGTGGCTATGGAACTTGCCCGTTTCATTGCCTTGCCCTTGCGTTGAATATCGGAACTCGGGCGAATTTCTAGCATGGGCGTGTCCAGACCCGAGCAAAAGACTGTACAATTGGCTGGGCTGGCGCTTGCTGCGGCATGGGTGCATCCGGCGCGGCCGAGCCGGCCAGAAGGCCGTGCCGAGACAAAGTATAGGAAAAAAGGACTTTCACATGTCCAGCATCGGGACGCGCCTCTTCCTCGGCTTCCTAGCCGGGTTCCTCTCGCACCTGATCTTTCAGGGCGCCTTCGGCAGCATTCTCTACGCCGCGCATCTGGTGCCGTCCCTGCCATGGAACCTTGCGCCGATGCCGCCCCTCGGCGTGCCGAAGACCCTTTCACTCGGGTTCTGGGCCGGGCTCTGGGGACTGACCTATGCCCTGCTCGAGCGGCGGCTGACGGCTCGATTCGGGTGGTGGCTGGGCGGGCTCGTCTTCGGCCTCGCCCTGCCGCTGGTGGCATACTGGTTCATCGTCCTGCCGTTGAAGGGTTTCGGCGTTGGCGGCGATTTCAATCTCGCGATGGTGCCGATCGAAGTTGGCTTTCATGCAGTCTTCGGCATCGGCACGGCGATCATTTATCGGATTGGCATCGCCCTCACCGGACGTGTAGTCCGGGCGCCGCTGTCCTAGGATCGCGGCGCAGGCATTAGTGGACTTTGGGCCAATATCTCGCCAAGCTTGGACGACAGCGACAGAGTTAACGCGCCTGACTCGTCGCAGAGCCGAAGCTCGCGGCCCGTGGTTAGCGACCTTCCGGTCCGCGTCGCGGAGTGACAGACAATGAGCATCACGTTTCACTGGTTCAAGAGCTTGACGCCGACTCTCGGACTGGTCCTCCTGCTGAGCGGGTGCGGCACCGCAGTCGACTGGGATTACCCGCGCACGCCCTCAACGGCTTTCGCCCAGCCGCAGACCACCACCATCGGCGCACTCTTTCAGGAAGCGGCGGATCAGCATCCGGACCAATCTGGATTTGATCTGGTGCGGGATGGAAGTCGCGCGTTCATGGGCCGCCTGGCCATGGCCGACCTGGCCGAAAAGACGCTGGATGCGCAATACTACATCTGGGATATCGACATCACCGGCCGGATCCTGGCCGATCAGTCTGATACGCGCCGCCGACCGCGGCGTGCGCGTGCGCCTGCTGCTCGACGACAACTATCAAGACAGAAGAGAAGGACCTTGGCATGGCGGCGCTCGACGCCCACCCCAATATCGAGGTCCGGTTCTTTAACCCGGTGGCGAACCGGGAGTGGCGCATGTGGAGCTTTCTGTCCGATTTTGGCCGCGTCAACCATCGGATGCACAACAAGCTCTTCATCGTGGATAACGCCATGGGAGTTGTCGGCGGACGCAACATTGCGGATATCTATTTTGGCGTCCGAGCGGACCAAAACTATCGCGACCTCGATATGGCGATGGCGGGGCCGATCGTCAGGGAATTGTCGGCGAACTTTGACTCTGTACTGGAACAGCGAGTGGGCGATTCCCGCGGGCGCGGTGGTGGCGGAGCAAGCGACCGAACAGGACTTTCTCGCGGGCAAAGAGCGACTCGCCGCGGCGATCGCTGCGGCCGGCTATCCCTATCCGATCGACGAGCACCTGGATGGCCTCCGCTCCCGCCTGGTCCAGATCCGGGACGAGTTCGTCTGGGCGCCGGGACGGGTGCTCGCGGAGGATCCCGCCCGGGCGAGTGCGGACGACGACGGGAAAATGGTCATTACAGAGACCATCCTCCAACGGATCGGCAAGACGGAGCGAGAACTGTTGATCGAGTCACCGTATCTGATCCTGCTCGATCGGGGCATCCAGGAAGTGCAGCAGCTCACGGCCCGCGGCGTCAAGGTGCGCATCCTGACCAATTCTGCAGCCACCAATGACGTGATGGCGGCGCATGCGGGTTACTCGAATACCCGAAAGGATCTGATCGATGCGGGCGCTGATCTCTACGAGTTGCGGCCGGACGCCAACATGAAGCGGGAGTGGTCAGTCCTGGCGGGCAAATCGCGCGCGGCCTTGCACACCAAGGCTTTGGTGTTCGACCGCGAGTCGGTATTCATCGGCAGCTTCAACCTTGATCCCCGCTCGAGGTCCATCAACACCGAGATCGGCGTCATGATCGATAGTCCGACAATTGCCGGCCAGTTGGGAGAGTTCCTGGATGAAGGAGTCTCACCCGGCAGCGCCTATCACGTCACGCTTGACGAGGATGATGACCTGGTGTGGGCGACGGAAACGAACGGGACGATCGTAGAGTTCGACACCGACCCCGAAACAACCGGGTGGCAGCGCTTCGTCATCGACGTGACAAGCCTGCTGCCGATTGAAGAGCAACTCTAGCTCGCCTCATTTCGTGGAGATCCGACGAAGATGGGGACCTGATCGAGGCGGTGACGGCGGCGGGGTAGAGCGGCAGCCAAATCCGACGCCTGCTGCAAAAGGAGTGGTACATGAGCGGCTATAGCAAGAATCCGGACGCCATTGCGAAGCTGACGCCGGAGCAGTATCGCGTCACCCAGCAAAGCGGCACCGAGCGCCCGGGCACCGGTGAATATCTCGATAACAACGAGCCCGGCATTTATGTCGATATCGTCTCGGGCGAACCGTTGTTTGCCTCGCCCGACAAATATGAATCGGGCTGCGGCTGGCCGAGCTTCACGAAGCCGATCGAGCCGGCCAACGTCAACGAGCTGCGCGACAACTCGCTCGGCATGATCCGCACGGAGGTCCGCTCGATCCACGGCGACAGCCATCTCGGCCATGTCTTCCCCGATGGCCCCGAGGATCGCGGTGGCTTGCGCTATTGCATCAACTCTGCTTCGCTGCGCTTCATCCATCGCGACGACATGGAAGCGGAGGGCTACGGGGCCTTTCTCGATCAGGTGGAGGATAGAAAATGACACGGGAACGCGCAGTGCTCGCCGGCGGCTGCTTCTGGGGAATGCAGGATCTGATCCGCCGCCAAAAAGGCGTGATTTCGACGCGCGTCGGCTATACCGGCGGGGACGTGCCGAACGCGACCTATCGCAACCACGGCACCCATGCCGAAGCAATCGAAATAATCTTCGACCCCGCCGAGACAAGCTACCGCCAGATGCTCGAGTTTTTTTTCCAGATTCACGATCCGAGCACGAAAAACCGTCAGGGCAATGACGTCGGGGTCAGCTATCGCTCGGCGATCTTCTACACGAGCGAGGAACAGAAACGCGTCGCCGAGGATACCATCGCCGATGTCGATGCTTCCGGTATTTGGCCCGGAAAGGCCGTGACCGAGATCGCGCCATCGGGCGATTTCTGGGAAGCCGAACCCGTGCACCAAGACTATTTGGAGCGCTACCCCACTGGTTACACCTGTCACTTCATCCGGCCAGACTGGAAGCTGCCGGCACGGGACAAGGCGTTGCGGAGAGCCTGATCGTCGCCTATCTGAACGGCGATATCTCACGCCGTTTGGAACAGAGTGCGATGGGAGACCGAATATGGCCGAGAACGGCGGTTCGAAATGTTGCGGGCCGGGCTACGCCTCGCCGGCCGAGGCGATGAAGGCGCCACGCGAGAAAATTCTCTATACGGTCGCACTCTATATCGGCACGGGCATTCAGAAGCCGGACTATTTAGCGACGATCGACGCCGACCCGCAGAGTCCGACCTACTCCACGGTCATCAGCCGGCTCGAGATGCCGGGCATCGGCGACGAGCTGCACCACATGGGCTGGAACGCCTGCTCGTCCTGCCATCACGACCCCACGAAGGAGCGGCGCTATCTGATCGTGCCGGGCGTGCGCAGCACCAACCTGCATATCGTCGACTGCGCGACCGATCCCAGCAAGCCGCGCCTGCACAAGGTGATCCAGGGCGCCGAGATCAAGGCCAAGACCAACCTTTCGGCGCCCCACACGGTGCATTGCCTGGGTTCCGACATCATCATCTCCATGCTCGGCGATGCCAGGGGCGAGGCGCCCGGCGGCTTCCTGCATCTGAACGAGAACTTCGAGATCATCGGGCGCTGGGAGAACGACATCACCGGCATGGCCTTCAACTACGACTTTTGGTACCAGCCGCGCCACAACGTCATGGTCTCCAGCGAATGGGCCGCGCCCAACACCTTCATGCCGGGTTTCGACCTGGAGGAGGTCGGGCGCCTCAAATACGGCCGCCGCATCCACTTCTGGGACTTCCAGAAGAAGAGCATCGTGAAGACCCACTACCTGGGCGAGGACGGGCTGCTCCCGCTGGAAGTTCGCTTCCACCACAATCCGGACTCCGATCACGGCTTCGTCGGCGCCGCGCTCTCGGCCAACATCATCCACTGGTTCAAGAAGGACGGCGAGTGGGTCTGGGAGAAGATCATCGACGTCGACAACGAGCGCCACCCGGAATGGCCGATTCCGCTCCCGGGGGTGATCAGCGTCATCCTGATCTCAATGGACGACCGCTTTCTCTACTTCTGCAACTGGCTGCACGGCGATATCAGGCAGTACGACATCGCCGATCCGCACAATCCGAAGCTGACCGGCCAGGTCTGGATGGGCGGCTTGCTCGGCAAGGCCCCCGTCGTCAACGGCCACAAGATCACCGGCGGGCCGCAGATGATCCAGCTCTCGCTCGACGGCAAGCGGCTCTATGTCACGACGTCGCTGTTCTCCACCTGGGACAATCAGTTCTATCCCGAGATCCGCGAGAACGGCGGCTGCATGGTGATGGTCAACTGCAACCCCGCGGCGGGCGGCATGGAGATCGACAAGGACTTCTTCGTCGACTTCGGCAAGGAGCCGAACGGACCCGCCCGCTGCCACGAGACCCGCTATCCGGGCGGCGACTGCACCTCGGATATCTGGCTGTGAGCGAACGGGCCGTGACGATAACCCTGGCCAACCGGGCGGGCGCAACCTACCGGGTGGATCGCGCCAAGCCGCTGCTCACCACGCTGGAGGCGGCAGGGGTCTCGCTGCCCTATGGCTGCCGCTACGGCGGCTGCATCTCCTGCGCGGCCAAGCTGCTCGCGGGCGAGGTGGACCAACGGGAGGGAGTCGCGCTCAATGGCCGGCAGCTGTCCCACGGCTATGTTCTGCTGTGCGTGGCCCGCCCGATTGGCGATTGCACGCTTGATGTCGGCGTGGAGAGCCATGACAAGCTCTATCGAAATCCCTTCGCCGACCCGCTCGCGCCCCACGAGCTGAAGCCGGATGCCGCGCGCCCGCGGAGGGACGTGCCATGACGCCAGTCACCCACATGAACCACGACGAGGATTACCCGGCCGACTACCTGGCTGCGATCCTGAAGGGCGTCAAATCCATCGCCGTGGTCGGCGCCAGCTCGGACCCGACCCGATTCAGCTATGGGGTGATGCGCGTGCTGCACGAGACCGGCTACGAGATGATCCCGGTCAATCCCCTGGAGGCCGGCAAGGAGATCCGCGGTCTCAAGGTCTACGAGTCGCTCTCCGCGATCGGGAAGCCGGTCGACATGGTCCAGGTGTTCCGCACCTCCGAGGCCGCCTTGGACGTCGCCAAGGAGGCGGTCCGGATCGGCGCCAAGGTCCTCTGGATGCAGATTGGCGTGCGCAATGACGAAGCGGCGCAGCTCGCCGAGGATGCAGGGCTCAAAGTGGTGATGAACCGCTGCCCCAAGATCGAACTGTTCCGGCCCTTCTGGAAGCCTCGTCTCAATCAGCCGATTTGAGTGGCTGCCGACAGCGGCCTCAAAGGCGGCGGTTTTGGCATTTTGATGGTCTTTTGATCAGCTTGTGACGCGCCTTTACGCCATCGGCCCTACAACGTCGTTGATCGGCAAAACAGCCGGTTATAGGCTGATGGTCCCAGCACAATGAAAAATCGCGCCGCTGACCTGGCGGCCCAATCGCGAGGAGAGAGGAAGCCCATGTCCGCAACTGCCCAAGTCAACAATGGCGTCAATGTCCAGGCCCTGATCGATGCCCGGGCCGCCCTGACCGATGCGCCGGCAGCGGCGCAATTCAAGTGGCGCGCCAACTGCACCTGGAAGAAAGGCACGCACAGCCACTCGACCGTCAAGAGCTTCTTCGGTCTCGGCGAGGAACAGAAGCACAAGACGACCTTCAGCTTCGACGCCGACCATCCGGAAGTGTTTGCCTCCGAGGACTATGGCGCCACGCCGGTCGAATTCGTGCTCGTTGCCTTAGGAAGCTGCCTGACCGCCGGCATTGCCGCCGTCGCGCAGCATCGCGGCATCCAGCTGCGGAAAGTCTCGGCCACCATCGAAGGCGCGATGGACCTGGCGGGCATCCTCGGCATCGACAGCGACGTCCGCAACGGGTTCAGCGGCATCAAGGTCACCTACGACATCGACGCCGACGCCACCAAGGACGAGATCAAGGCCCTGGTCGCGCAGTCGCAGAAGCGCTCGGCGGTCTATGACATCATCACCAATCCGACGAACGTCACGGTCGAGATAAAGTAACCAGGCGGTGATTGCCGCAGCGGGAGCCCTATCGTTCGGAGAATAGCGACCGTCGTCATCGGGGCGGGTCACGCCGGACTCGCCATGAGCCGTTGCCTGACCGAGCGCTCGATCGACCATGTCGTCCTCGAGCGCGGCGAGGTGGCGAACTCCTGGCGCACCGAACGATGGGACTCGCTGCGGCTGCTCACGCCGAACTGGCAGAGCCGGCTGCCGGGATTCGGCTACGAGGGCAACGATCCCGACGGTTACCGGACGGTGCCGGAAGTCATCGATTTCATTAATCGCTACGCGCGCGTCATCGCCGCCCCCGTGCAGACGAATACGACCGTGACATCGGTGCGCAGCGCCGATGACGGCTACCAAGTGGCCACGGACCGGGGCGACTGGCTGTGCCGCACCGCCGTGCTGGCGACAGGCGCCTGCAACATTCCGACAGTACCGTCTGCCGCCGCGGCATTACCGCCCGATATCACGACATTCACGCCGCCACGGTATCGCAATCCGAGCCAGCTTCCCGAGGGGGGCGTTCTTGTCGTCGGCGCGTCCGCGACCGGAACCCAGATCGCCGCCGAACTGCATCGCTCCGGCCGGCCCGTGACGCTGGCCGTGGGCGAACATATCCGCGCCCCGCGCCTGTACCGGGGCAAGGACATCGAATGGTGGATGGATGTGGCGGGAATCCTTGACGAGCGATACGATGCGATTCCGGACATCGATCGGGCGCGCACCGTGCCGTCGTTCCAGCTCGCCGGGTCGCCGGAGCGCAGGACACTGGACCTCAATGCCCTGACCGCCCTGGGCGTGAAGCTGGTCGGCAAGCTCGCCGGCATCAGCGACGGCAAGCTGCAGTTTTCCGGCTCGCTGCGCAACATGTGCGCGCTCTCGGATCTCAAGATGGGCCGGCTGCTCGACGCCATCGACGCCTGGGCGGCGGCGAACGGTGTCGATCGCACGGTCGAGCCGCCCCACCGCTTGCCGCCGACCGAAGTGGAGGCGGCGCCCCCGCTGGTCCTGGATCTCGCCCGCAGCGGGATCAGGACGATCATATGGGCAACCGGTTTTCGGCCTGACTATTCGTGGCTCGAGCTGCCGGTCCTCGATCGCAAGGGGCGGATTCGCCATGACGGGGGAGTCGTCTGCTTGCCCGGCCTCTATGTGATGGGGCTGCAATTCCTGCGCCGCCGCAAGTCCGCCCTGATCGACGGCGCCGGCGAGGATGCGCGCGACCTCAGCAGTCATCTATCGGCATACCTCCATGGCGGACAGCCGGCCAACTGAAGCCGGGCGCTCTTGGCCGATGGAGAGGTGGGCAGAGATTCCTCGCCGATCCTTGCGTCCTCTATTCAAACCATTAATCTGCGCCGCGTGAAGCTCTTCTGGACGCTCTTCAGCATCGATGGCGCGGTCGCATTGATCGTGCTTTTTTTCTTCTTTGCCGGATTGGGCGACGGGTCGGTCAGTCCGTTCAACATGACGCTATGGCTGGCGATCCTCGGCGGCCTCGCGGCAATTCTGGGCGGCGGGTGGCTGCTCAAATCAAACGGTCACCCGTATCTTGCCTGCGGCGTGCTGCTGATCCTGGCCGTTCCCGGGCTCTTATACGCGGTGTTCATCCTGAGCGTGATCATTCTCCAGCCACGCTGGAACTGAGGTCGGTCGCGGCGCGGATCGAACTCGGCAAGACGTTCATCTCGGCCGCCGCTCCTGGGGTGCGTGCGCAAGTTCTTGGGCAAAGATGGGCGGAAGCAGTTGAAAGGGCCTCGGCCGCTTGAAACGCACCTGGCGGACGCTGATCCCGCGCGCCAGCGCAAAGAGAGCAAAGAGCGTTGCCACTGACGCCAGGTAGTAGAGCAGGCCACGCACGCCGAACGCCGACATCGCCGAGGCGCCCAGGATCGGACCGATAGCCGAGCCGACGCCGGAGATCAGGATCAGGCGGCCGCTGACGGAAACCGCGCGCTCCGCCGGCATGCGATCGTTCGCGTGCGCGACGCAAACCGGATAGATCACCGACATGAAGCCGCCGAGCAGCAACCACACGGCCGGAAACCAGGGCGTGGCCTTGGCCGGCACGACCGCCAGCGCCAGGGCGGCGAAAGCTAATGCCACCAATGCCGCGACGAGACGGCGGTCCATCGCGTCGGACAGCTTGCCGATGGGAATCTGCATGAGGAGGCCGCCGGTAATCGCGAGCGCCATGTAGGACGTGATCACCAGCATCGAGCGGCCGCTCGACTGGGCGTATACGGGGATCAGCGCGTAGAACGCGCCGGTGACCAGGCCGCCCGCGAAGCAGCCGGCGACCGCGACGGGTGCGGCGGCGGTCAGCTCACCGAACTTCAGGCGATTGCTCGGGACAGGCACCGGCTGTGCCGCCCGGGTGATCGCTATCAGCAGCAGGGCAATGCTGAACAGGATTGCCGCGAAGGCGAACAGGAAGAACCCGGTCGGCGCCGCAAGATTGAGCATGAACTGGCCGCCGGCAAAGGTTGCATAGGTGGCGACCATGTAGATCGCGAACATCGTGCCGCGGGTCGACGGGTTCGATTTGGCGCTGAGCCAGCTTTCGGTGGCGACGAAGAGACCGGCACAACCGAATCCCATGAAGGCCCGAAGCACCGCCCACAGGATGGGGTCGAAATAAAGAGCATGCCCCAGGAGCGCCGCGGTGATGAGCGCAGAAAAGGCGGAAAACGCGCGGATATGGCCGGTCCGTTCGATCAGGCGATTGCAGAATTCGGCGCCGGCCACATAGCCGGCGAAGTAGGCCGATGTGACGAAGCCCACGACGACCGGGTCGATATGGGCAAGCGCGAGCCGGACGCCGATCAACGTGCCGATATAGCCGTTGGCCAGCTGGATCAGGCTGATGCCCAGGATGAGCGAGCCGACAGCGGCGAGAATTCCGGCAACGTCTCTTTTCAATTGCAGCAACATCGCCGCAGGAGGTCACTACGAATGCCGTGGTATTGGCGTGTTCTTCCTCGGGCGGCTCTCTCGATTGCCGGAAACGGAGCGGCTTGCTAGCGATAGCCCGTTGTATCCGCCGGTTTTCCGGCATCCTGCACCTCTGCGACATAGCGCCACGCATCGGGACGGGAGCCGTCGAGATCGGTGAAGCCGTAGACCTGCGCGAGCTGCCCGCTCGATAGCGATTGGCCATTCCAGCGCGCGCGATCGGGATCGGCCGCGAGGGCGGCAACAGCGCGGCCGACAAAGCGCGGCGTCTCCGAGATCGCGAAATGCGGGATCCTCGCCGTCGCGTCGCGCCAGTTCGCTTCGGTCACGCCGAACGCCTCCAGCATCATTTCCGAGCGCAGCCATCCCGGCGTGATTGCGACCGATGTCGCGCCATGGGGCGCCAGGTCGTTGGCATGGGCCCAAGCCATGCGCGTCACCGCCACCTTCGCCAGATCGTAGAACGGATTGATCCGGTAGTGAGTCGCGTTGTAGGCGTCGGTGCCGTCGGTCACCTCGACCAGCAATCCGCCGGAGCGTTCGATCAGCAACGGCAGCGCATGATGGGCGGTGATCAGATGGGTGTGCACGCCGAGGGTCAGCAGGCGCAGGCCGTTCTCGAGGTTATGATCCCAGACCGGCTTGTTCCACTCCTTGAGATTCTCGCCGCCCCAGAGATCGTTGACCAGGATATCGAGGCGGCCCTGCTCGGCCCGGATGCGCGCAGTCAGCTTGGCGACCTCGTCGGCGATGAGGTGATCCACCTGGACCGCGATCCCCTTGCCGCCGGCAGCGGTCACCAGCTCGGCCGTCTCCTCGATGGTTTCCGGGCGGGCATATTCGGATTGATGCTGGCGCGTGGTGCGGCCTGTCACAAAGACCGTGGCGCCTGCAGCGCCCAACTCGACCGCGATGCCGCGGCCGGCGCCGCGCGTCCCGCCGGCCACCAGCGCGACCTTGTCTTTGAGCGGCATGGATACTCCCGGCAACGTCGGATTTTCCCTATGGCAGTTCTCGATGTTAGGCTGGGTTCCGCAAACAGCAATAGCAGATGCCGTCTCTCACCGAACAACTTGTCAGTCTGATCCGCGCCAAGCCGATCACGGATGACGACCGCGATTGCGCGGCGCGGTTCCTGCTGGACACCGTGGCGAACGCGCTGGGCGCGCGGAACACGGCGCCGGGCCGCATGCTGCGCGACTGGTTCGCACAGCAAGGCAAAGATGCTGGGCGGCAGGCCTTCCTGATCGGCGGGCTGTCCCACATCCTGGAGATGGACGATCTGCACCGGGCGTCGGTGACCCATCCCGGCTGCGTCGTCGTGCCGGCGGTGCTGGCGATCGGGCTGCGCACGCGCTGTTCCGGTCCGGCGCTGCTCGATGCGATCCTCCGGGGTTACGAGGCAGTGGCGCGGATCGGCATGGCAGTGGGGCCGGCCCATTACCGTATCTGGCATTCGACGGCGACTTGCGGACCGTTCGGCGCGGCCATGGCGGCGGCGGATCTGCTTGGTCTCGATCGACTCTCGGACCGTGCATGCCCTGGGCAACGCGGGCACGCAATCGAGCGGCCTCTGGCAGTTCATCGAGACCGGTGCCATGAGCAAGCATCTCCATGCCGGCCGCGCCGCCGAGGCCGGGGTGACGGCGGCGGAGCTGGCGGCGCTCGGCTTCACCGGGCCGCCGGCGATCCTGGAAGGTGCCAAAGGCCTGTTCGCCGGCGCCTGCCCCGATGCCGATCCCGATGCGGTGACACGCGATCCCGGCACGCCCTGGCAGCTTGCGGGCGACATCGATCAAGCCCTGGCCCTGCTGCCGCCACACCCATCCGGCCATCGACGCGGCGATCGAGCTTCATGGCCGGCTCGGCGGAACCGTACCGCATGCGGTCGATGTCGCAACCTATGGCGCGGCGCTCGAGGTCTGCGACCGGCCGGCGCCGGCCAACGAGTATGCCGCCAAGTTCTCGCTGCAGCATTGCGTGGCCCTGGCGCTGGCGGACGGGCGCGTTGGATTTCAGTCCTTCGATGAAGCGGCCCGCAACCGGCTGGCGCCGTTGAGTCAGCGCGTTGTCTTGCGCAGATCGGAACCGTTCGCCGCCGCCTACCCCGAGCACTGGGGCGCCGAAGTCGCGTTGAAACTGCCGGACGGACGCGAACTCAGCGCCACCCGCAAGGCCTGCAAGGGCGATCCCGATCAGCCGCTTGAAGACGCCGAGATGATCGCCAAGGCGGAGCTGCTTCTCTCCCATGGCGGGATCGAGGTAGCGAAAGCACGGCATATCGTCGACGGGTTGCTGGGATTGGCGGGCGACCGGGCGGGGTCGATCCTGCCTTCAGTTCTCGATGCGGACATCTGGCCATCGCTGCGCTGAACCAACCCGTCTGATCCAAATCGGGGCCATCAAGGATGTGATTTCCGGCGCCTTGCCATGGCATACTGCCTGGAATTCAGTTGCTGCGTTTCCGGCTGTCCGTAACCGGACCAAGGGGGTTTTCCGGACGGGCCACAATCGGGGGGCGCTCATGAATCTGTTGCTGAAGGAGATCCGGCACAATCCGCTGCTGTGGCTGCTGATCTTCGTGCCCATTGTCCTGGCGGGCGAGAGGCTATGGCCGGACTCCCATACCCTCCTGTTCCTGCTGTCGGTCCTGGCGATCGTGCCGCTGGCGGCGCTGTTGAGCCATGCCACGAAGTCCGTGGCGGCCAAGACAGGCGACGCTGCCGGTGGCCTGCTCAACGCCACGCTGGGAAACCTGACCGAGCTGGTCATCGCCCTCACCGCCCTGCGCGCCGGGGAATACATGCTGGTGAAGGCCTCCATTGCCGGCGCCATCGTCACCAACAGCTTGTTCATGCTCGGCGCCTCCTTCTTTCTCGGCGGGCTCAAGCACCACACCCAGGAATTCAATCGCGCCGGCGCCCGTCTTCAAGCCGGCTTGCTGTTCGTGGCCACGGTGGCGCTGTTGATCCCGTCGGCGGTCGCCGAAGCCGAATTCGGCAAGCTGGTCGGCTTTCACGGAAAAAATGAGCTTGGGCCTGGCGGTGCTGCTCATCATCGCCTATGGCCTCAGCCTGTTGTTTTCGCTCAAGACCCATCGCGAATGGTTTGCCAGCAAGGCGGCCCATGGCGAAGACGGCGAAGCGCCATGGCCGATCGGTCTTGCCCTGGCGGTGCTGGCCGGCGTCACGATCCTGGTCGCGCTGGTGAGCGAAATCTTCGTCGCGTCGGTGCAGGAGGCGGCCTTGACCTTCGGCATGACCGACGCCTTCGTGGGTTTCATCATCGTGGCGCTGGTCGGGGGTGCTGCGGAAATGGCTTCGGCCTTTTCCGGCGCGCGCAAGAACCGGTTGGATCTCAGCGTCGGCATCGCGCTGGGCAGCGCGTCCCAGATCGCGCTGTTCGTGGCGCCGGTGCTGGTGCTGCTGAGCTATTTCATCGGACCGGCGCCGATGGATCTGCAATTCTGGCCCGGCGCCGTGGTGATGATCCTGATCGCGACCATCACGGCGACGCTGGTGACCAATGGCGGACAATCGGCCTGGTACACCGGCGTTCTGGTGCTGATGGTCTATCTGATCTTCGCCATGACGCTCTATCTCCTACCGCCGCAGGTGCAATGACCATGACCTCAGATTCCACCGCCGGCGACGGGCCGGCTTCCTCCAAGCATGCGCTCGATCCCATCGACCGGGTGTCGGAGATCCTCTTCGGCTTGATCATGGTGCTGACCTTCACCGGCACGCTCGGCGCCGCCGAAGCCGGCCGCGAGGATGTCCAGGTCATGCTGATCGGCGCGCTGGGCTGCAATCTGGCCTGGGGCATCATCGATGCGGTGTTCTATCTCATGGGCTGCATGGCGGACCGGGGCCGCGGCATTATCTCCCTGAAGGCGCTGCGCAAGGCGGCCGATCCGCAGCGGGCCCATCGCCTGATATCGGATGCGCTGCCGCCGATGATCGCCTCCGTCATGAAACCCGCGGAGTTGGACGAGATCCGCGCGCGATTGACTCAACTGCCCGAGCCGCCCAAGCGCGCACGCTTGAGCGGCGGGGATTGGCGGGCCGCAGCCGGCGTCCTGCTGCTCGTGTTTTTGTCCACCTTTCCGGTGGCGATACCCTTCATGTTCCTGGATGACGCCGTGCTGGCGCTGCGGATCTCCAACGCCATCGCGATCGTGATGCTGTTCCTGATGGGCTATGTTTTCGGCCGCCTAACCGAGCGCAACCCCTGGGCGGTGGGGCTGTTCATGGTGCTGTTCGGCATCCTGCTGGTGGTCATGACCATCGCGCTGGGCGGCTAGTTCCGGATGGCGGGAGCCGCCGCTAGGCCGCTGTTTTACTTGCGATAATCGGCTGCACGCGACGCCTGAGCGCCGGCACCAAGCTGTCCTCGAACCAGGGGTTCTTCTTCAGCCAGCCGGTATTGCGCCAGCTCGGGTGCGGCAGCGGAATGAATTCCGGCGCGTAGTCGCGCCACGCCCGGACTGTTTCCGTCATCGTCGCCTGGTGGCGGGCGCCGAGATAATGCGCCTGGGCATATTGTCCGACCAGCAGCGTCAGCTCGATGTCAGGCAGATGCGCGCGCAGCCGCTCATGCCAGGCCGGCGCGCATTCCGGCCGCGGCGGCCGGTCGCCGCCGTTCTTGTCCACGCCGGGATAGCAGAAGCCCATGGGCATGATGGCGATGCGGGATTCGTCGTAGAAGGTATCGCGATCCATCTCCAGCCATTGCCGCAGGCGATCGCCGCTGCGGTCGTTCCAGGGGATGCCGCTCTCATGCACCTTCGTCCCCGGCGCCTGGCCGATGATCAGGAGACGCGCCGTCGAAGTCATGCGCAGCACCGGCCGCGGCCCCAGCGGCAGATGCGCGGCGCAGACCTGACAGGCCCGGACATCGCGCAACAGCTTATCGAGCGCAGCCATCTCTATCGTGTCACGCTCGGTTTGCGCGTTTGCCGGAGCAATTCCTCGACGAAAGCCGGCACAACCTCCGTCGCCGGACCATAGATACGTTCGGCAAAGAGACTTTGCCCTTCCGACGGTTCGAGATTCAGCTCGATCGTGTGAGCGCCGGCCTGGCATGCGTCCTGCACAAAACCGGCAGCGGGATACACGACACCGGAGGTGCCGATGGCAACGAAGACGTCGCAAACGGCAATCGCTTCCTGAATGACCTCGATTTCCAGAGGCATTTCACCGAACCACACGACATGAGGGCGGAGACGGCCCGATTGCCGGCAGGCAGGACAGTTCGACTCCAAGGTTATGTCGTCGAGCCAAGGGCTGGCGCTTTCGCAGGCAATGCAGCGCGCCTTCAGCAATTCGCCGTGCATATGGATGAGATGACGACTCCCGGCGCGCTCATGCAGGTCATCGATATTCTGAGTGACCACAAGCATTTCGCCGGGCCAGTCGCGTTCCAACAGCGGCCAGCGCGCGATGACCAGCGTTGGGCGTGATATTCGCGTTGCGCAGGCTGCGCCGCCGCGCGTTGTAGAATTCCTGCACCCGTGCGGGATTGCGCGCGAAGGCTTCCGGCGTCGCAACCTCCTCCAGCGGCACCTTGGACCAGGTGCCATCCGCATCGCGGAATGTATCGAGGCCGGATTCCTTGGAGATGCCGGCGCCGGTAAGAATGAGGATCCGCTGCATCGTCGGCCTCATGCGCGGCTCAGCTCGTAGCTTTCCTCCGCGCGGTAGATCGAACCCTCGCTGGACGGGAAGCTGGAGAACAGCGTGAAATGCGTGACTTCGAAGGGCTGCGCGCGGAACAGGTTGTTGGCGGCGATGAATTCCAGCAGCTTGCCCGCCGGCGGCGGCGTCTTCACCCGCGACAGCGTGACATGGGGCGAAAATTTTTGCCCGTCGGGCGGCTGGCCCGAGCGCACCACGGCGGATTCGATCTTGTCGTGAAGATGCTGCAGTGCCGGCGATTTTTCCACGCCCGCCCAGATCACCCGCACCTTCTTGTCGTTGCCGAAATGGCCGACGCCGGAGATCGACAGCGGAAAGCGCGGCGCCCGCACCGCCGCCAGCGCCGCGTCGATATCCTGCATCACGCCGTTATCCACCTCGCCGATGAAGCGCAGCGTCAGATGCATGTTCTCCGGCTGCACCCACCTGATGTTCGGCAGGCCGCAGCAGAGCAGGCTCAGGCGGAAGCGGATATCCTGGGGCAGCGCGATGCCGACGAACAGGCGCATAGGTTCCAGCGTCGGGAATCAGGGACAGGGATAGGTGTACTGCTTGTGAATGGCGTCGATGCCGTCGAGCACCTCCGGGCTCACCTTGAGGTCGATGCTGTCGATGTCGGTCTTCAACTGCGCCATGGTGCGCGCGCCGATGATGTTGGCCGTCGTGAAGGACCGCATATTGATGAAGGCCAGCGCCATCTGCGCGGGATCCAGGCCATGCTCGCGCGCCAGTTTCACATAGGCTTCCGTCGCGGCAACGCCTTGCGGCGTCAAATAGCGCTTCCAGTGGGTATACTTCACCAGCCGGCCATCGGCGGGTTTGGCGCCGCCGACATATTTTCCCGACAGCGCGCCCATGCCCAAGGGCGAATAGGCCAGCAGGCCGCAATTCTCGCGCAGCGCCACTTCGGCCAGCCCGGCTTCGAATGTCCGGTTCAGGAGGTTGTAGGAATTCTGCACGCTGACGATGCGCGGGCCGCCGCCGGCTTCCGACAGCGCGAGATAGCGCATGGCGCCCCAGGCGGAACTCGTTGGAGATGCCCACCTGCCGCACCTTGCCGCTGTTCACGAGATCGGCGAGTGCGGCGAGCGTCTCTTCCAGCGGCGTGCCGTCCTCCTGCGCTGAGGGCGCGTAACCCAGGCGGCCGAAGGTGTTGGTTTCCCGCTCGCTCCAATGGAGCTGATAGAGATCGACGTAATCGGTCTTCAGGCGCTTCAGGCTGTCCTCGAGCGCGCGTGTCATATGATCCTTGTTCAGACGCGCATTGCCGCCACGCACATAGCCAAGGCGCTTGTCCGGGCCGGCCACCTTGGTCGCCAGAATCACCTTGTCGCGCTTCTTGCGTGCCGCGAACCAGTTGCCGAGGATCTCTTCCGTGCGGCCATAGGTCTCCTCTTTCGGCGGTACCGGATACATCTCCGCCGCGTCCCAGAACGTGACGCCGCGGTCGAGAGCGTAATCCATCTGCTGGAACGCCTCGTCCTGCATCGCCTGCTCGCCATACATCATCGTGCCCAGGCAGATGGCGCTGACCTTGATGTCGCTGCGGCCGAGTTGACGGTACTCCATGAAACTCCCCTGAATGAGTGAACCCGGCTGCGCATAATTCAGCGCTCGGGAGTCGTCAAACCTTACTGTGGCATCGCCGTGGTCGACATGATCACAAAACAGCTACAGCTTCCACGCGCAGCATAGCTTTCTGATTCTACTGCAAAAAGCTGCATACCGGAGCGGGCTCGCACCGGCATCTCTTTTAATCAGGTTTCGGGGCAACACATTGTTGGCGTGGGGCAATCCATCTGCTCCGGCAGCTGGACCCCGGATTCGTGAAGGAGGTGTCTCATGTTGCAACGCTTGCTTCTGACTACGGCAATCGCTGCCCTGGCACTGACGCCGGCTTTGGCTCAGGACTCCACCACCGGTACGCCACCGCCGCCGGAGCCATTGGCGCAGGATCAGGCCGCGCCGCCGCCGCCCGACAATGCGACTCAGCCGCCAGCCGACATGGCTGCCGAGGAGGCTCCGGCTACGCCGCCGCCGGCCGAGGCCATTATTCCCGCTGAGAATGCAACGGATTTGCGTGCCGATAAACTGATCGGCACGACCGTCTACAATGTTCAAGGCGACGAGGTCGGCGAGGTCGAGGATATTGTGTTCGACCAGAACGGACAGATCGTCGGCGTCGTCCTGAAGATCGGCGGACTGCTGGGGATCGGCGGCAAATCCGTCGGCATCAAGTGGGACGAGGTCGATGTCTCGCCGCAAGAAGCACTGGTAACGATCAGCTACGACAGGGAACAACTGGAGATCGTGCCGGACTTCAAGACCCAGGAAGCCCTGCAATACGAGCAGTCGGCGCCGCCACCTGCAGCCCCGCCGCCGGCAGCACCGCCAACGACAGCCGAGTAACTGACAGCGCAAGCACCCCTGCCCTTCCCGAGGGCAGGGGTGATTTCTTTGCAGAGCCGTCAGCCGCCGGACGCCGTTCCCCGCAGCGTATCGATCACCGCGATGACCTCAGGCAAGATCCGCGCGACGATGATATCGATGCCGGCGCCGGTGGGATGGATGCCGTCGGCCTGGTTGAGCGCGGGATCCGCGGCGACGCCCTCGAGAAAGAACGGATAGAGCCGAATGCCATACTTCGCCGCGAGGGCGGGATAGATGCTCTTGAAGGCGTTGCCATAGTCGCTGCCCATGTTGGGCGGCGCCAGCATGCCGGTGAGAAGCACCGCGCGCTTTTCCCCCGTCAGGCGCTTGAGGACGGCGTCGAGATTCTCCTGGGTCTTGGCGGGATCGAGGCCGCGCAGCCCGTCATTGGCGCCCAGTTCAACGATCACAATGTCGGGATCGTCAGCCAGCGCCCAATCCAGCCGCGCCAGCCCGCCGGCGCTGGTATCGCCGGAGACGCCGCCATTGATCACCTGGGCCTCGATCCCCTTGGCCTTGAGCGCCGCCTGCAGCTTCACGGGATAACTCTCGCTGTCGCTGAGGCCGTAGCCGGCGGTGAGACTGTCGCCCAGCGCCAGGATCTTCAGCATGTCCTCAGCCCGTGCCGGAACCGCCACAATCAGCAGGGCCAACGCCGCCAGCTTGACACAAAGAAGGCTTAGCCCATATGCCCACCCAGGCGCCTGCAGGCCCCTCCCGCGCCGATTCAGGAATCGAGAGACCATGTCCGCCTTGGATGCAGCTGCCGAGATGATGGTGCGCCTGGACGACATCCATCTAAAACTGGAGAGCGCGGCGGGCGAGGTCAATATTCTTCGCGGCATCGATTTATCGGTGACGGCCGGTGAAACGGTTAGCGTGGTGGGCCCATCGGGCTCGGGCAAGTCGACGATGATGATGGTCATCGCCGGCCTGGAGCGGCCCAGCAGCGGCCGGATCCAGGTCGCCGGCGTGGATCTGGACCGGCTGAACGAGGATGGGCTGGCGCTGTTCCGGCGCAAATCCGTCGGCATCGTGTTCCAGAATTTCCACCTGATCCCCACCATGACGGCGCTGGAGAATGTGGCGGTGCCGCTGGAGCTGGCCGGCGACCGCGATGCCTTCGGCAAAGCGGCGCGCGAGTTGGAGTCCGTGGGCCTCGACCATCGCCTGACTCACTATCCCGGCCAGCTTTCCGGCGGCGAACAGCAGCGGGTGGCGCTGGCCCGCGCCTTTGCCGTCGAACCGCGCCTGCTCCTGGCGGACGAGCCGACGGGCAATCTGGACGGCGAGACCGGCCAGCGGGTCATCGACCTGATGTTCGAGCTCAGGGCGCGCCGCGGCACCACGCTGTTGCTGATCACCCACGATCCCGCGTTGGCGCAGCGCTGCGGCCGCACGGTGCATCTGTTGGATGGCCGCATCCGCAATGGCGTCGCTTGAACGGCCTCGCTGACTCCGCCGGAAGCTGGCGGCTGGCCGCAACGCTGGCGCGGCGGGAGCTGCGCGGCGGCTTGAAAGGCTTCCGCATCTTCCTCGCCTGCCTGCTGCTGGGCGTCGCCGTGATCGCCGCCGTGGGTTCCACCGGCGCAGCGGTGCGCAGCAGCATCCTGGCGGACGCGCAGAAGATCCTGGGCGGCGATGTGGAGCTGCGGGTGCTCTACAAGCCGCTGACCGAAGAACAGCTCGCCTTCATCGAAAAGAACGCGACGGCATCACACACGCGGGAAATGCGCGCCATGGCGACGCCTGTCGGCAAGGACGACCGCGCGCTGGTGGAGATGAAGGCCGTCGACGGCATCTATCCGCTCTATGGCGCCGTGGAACTTGATCCCGCGATGAGTCTGGCGGCGGCGACGGAACTGCGGGACGGCCGCTGGGGCGCGGCGGCGGACGAGAATCTGATCGCGCGGCTGGATTTGAAGATCGGCGACGCGCTGAAGATTGGCGATGCCATCTACGAGCTTCGCGCCGCGATCACCCGCGAGCCGGACCGCGGCAGCGGCATCTTCATCCTCGGCCCGCGGCTGATGGTGGCCGACGGCAGCCTGGATTCCACCGGTCTCGTGCAGCCGGGCAGCCTGATCTACTACCTCTACCGCATGAAGCTGCCGCCGGAGGTTGCGGCGGCCGATTGGCTGAAAACGCTGAAGGAAAGATTTCCCGATGGCGTCTGGCGCATCAGGGAATTGGAGGATGCCGCCGCCGGCACGCGCAACTTCATCGACCGCACCGGACTCTATCTCATCCTGGTCGGGCTCGCGGCGCTATTGGTGGGCGGTGTGGGTGTCGGCAATGCGGTGCGCAGCTATCTGCAGGGCAAGACCGCGACGCTGGCGACACTTAAATGCCTGGGCGCCCCGTCGCGCCTGCTGTTCCGCGGCTATCTGCTGCTGATCATGATCCTGGCCGTGGCGGGCATTGCCGCCGGGCTGATCCTGGGCGCGCTGACGCCACCGGCGATCACCGGGTTCCTGTCCCAGCGCATGCAGCTGGACATCCGCGCCACACTTTATCCCGAACCGCTGCTGCTCGCCGCCGCCTTCGGCCTGCTGACCGCGCTGGCCTTCTCCCTGGCGCCGCTGTTCCGCGCCGCGCGGGTGCCCGGCGGGCAATTGTTCCGGGATCTGCTGGACCGCATGCCGCGCCGCCCGAGCCTGCGGGAATGCCTGGCCATCGGCGCGGTCGCGCTGCTGCTGGCGGGGCTGGTGGTGCTAGCCGCCAAGGACCGCCTGCTGGCCGGCGGATTCATCGTCGGCGCCGTCTTCTGCATTGCCCTGTTCCAGGGCGTCGCCGCCGGGGTCAAATGGCTGGCGCGCAAGGCCAGTGCGCGGCCGCAGCGCTTCTCGCCCACCTGGCGGCTGGCGCTGACCAACCTGCACCGGCCGGGCGCGCCCACATCCAGCATCGTGCTGTCGCTCGGGCTCGGCATGACCGTTCTGGTCGCCGTCGCCGCCGTCGAGCGCAACCTGCGCGACGAGGTGCAGGAGACCATGCCCGCCACCGCGCCATCCTTCTTCTTCATCGACATCCAGGCCGACCAGACGGCCGACTTCGACAAGCTGGTCGAGGGATATCCCGGCGTCAGCGACCTGCAGCGGGTGCCGATGCTGCGCGGCCGCATCACCGCCTTTAACGATGTGCCCGCCGCCGAGGTGAAGAATGACGGGGAGATGCGCTGGGTGCTGGAAGGCGACCGTGGCATCACTTGGTCGGCCACCGTGCCGCCGGGCAGCCGGATCACCGAAGGCGAATGGTGGCCGGCGGACTATCGCGGCCCGCCGCTGATCTCCCTCGACGCCGAAGTTGCCGCCGCCTTCGATCTCAAGATCGGCGATACCATCACGGTCAATGTGCTGGGCCGCAGCTTCACCGGCAGCATCGCCAATTTCCGCGAGTTCGAATGGTCGTCGCTGACCATCAATTTCGTCATGGTGTTCTCCCCCGGCATCCTGGAGGGCGCGCCGCAGACCCATCTTGCGACGGCCCGCATTCCCGATGACGCGGAGATCGCCCTGCAGAAGGCCGTGTCGGAGCGCTTTCCCAACGTCTCGTCGATCCGGGTGAAAGAGGCGCTGGAGACGGTGAACCAGATCCTCGGCAGCGTGGCGGACGCCGTGCGGATCTGCGCCGCCGTGACGCTGCTGGCCGGCATCCTGGTGCTGGGCGGCGCCGTGGTCGCCGGCCATCACCGCCGGGTCTATGACGCCATCGTCCTGAAAGTGGTGGGCGCCCGCCGCGGCCAGGTTCTCTCCGCCTATCTGATCGAGTATGGGCTGCTGGGCTTCGCCACCGCGCTGCTGGCGGCGATCCTCGGCAGCGCCATCGCCTATCTGTTCGTCACCCATGTCATGGAGGGCGACTGGCGCTTTGTGCCCGCAACTATCGCGGGCACCGCTGCCATCGGCATGCTGCTGACGCTGCTGATCGGCCTCGCCGGCACCTGGCGGGCGCTCGGCCAGCGGCCCGCCCAGCATCTGCGCAACGAGTAATCGAGGCATTTCAAGGCATTAGCCAAAGCGCCCGGCGTAAAACCGGCCCAGATGCCGCTTGACTCCGGATGGAATGATCCCAATATCCATGGCACGTCAACAGCTTGGGGCTAGTACGGCAATGGCAATGGGACCTGACTACAGAACAGTTTCGCGCACGGGCGCCGACGTAGCCGGAATCGATGCCGGCCTGCGGCAATACATGCTGCGCATCTACAACTACATGGCCGGCGGCGTCGCGCTGACGGGCATCGTCGCCTACGTTTTCTCCAACATGGTGATGAACAGCCCAGAGTTGGCGACCGCGGTGTATGGCAGCCCGATCAAATGGGTGATCATCTTCGCGCCGCTCGGCTTCGCGCTGCTCTTCGGCATGCGCATCCAAACCATGGCGGCAAGCACGGCCCAGCTACTTTTCTGGGCTTTCGCGGCGGTCATGGGCCTGTCGATGGCCTCGATCTTCCTGGTCTATACCCAGGAGTCCATCGCCCGCACATTCTTCATCTCCGCCGGCATGTTCGGTGCGATGAGCCTGTACGGCTACACGACCAAGCGCGATCTCACGGGCTGGGGTTCATTCCTGTTCATGGGTTTGATCGGCCTCATCCTCGCGTCGGTCGTGAATCTGTTCATGGGATCGAGCGCGCTCGGTTTCGCCATCTCCGTGATCGGTGTTCTCGTGTTCACCGGCCTGACGGCCTACGACACGCAGAAGATCAAGGAGATGTATTCCGAACTTGATGAAGGCGGCACGATGACCAAGAAAGCCATCCTTGGCGCCTTCAATCTGTATCTGGACTTCATCAACCTGTTCGTCATGCTGCTGCGCCTCACGGGCACCGTCCGCAGCAACTAACCGGCGAACAAAGCATTGGATAGCGGAAACGCCCGGGCCAGCCCCGGGCGTTTTCTTTTGTCCCGGCGGACAGCATCATCACGCCATGTCCGATGCACAAACCCAGGATCAGCCCGAACCGCGGACCGCGGTGATTGTTCTGACGACGCCCGACGGCGCCGTCATCGGCTGCTTGCCGGAATTACCGGTTGCGACGCCCTGGTGGCAGGAAGTCGAACCCGTCGTCAGCGCCGTGCGGGAACGCCACGGCTTCGAGATCACCATCCTGCGATTGCTATCGGCCGAACGGGAAGAGCCCCATGGCGGGCGGGTGACCTATCTGGCTGAAGTGGCGCAGCCTGTTCGCGCCGACCCCTGGCCGGGAACGCTCGATGAGCAGCCCCTGCGGCACGCTTTTGCCAAACCCGGCGGGCCAGCGGCGGACCTGGCCTGGGCGGACTCTGTATTGGAGAAGCGCGGTCTGGCGCGGACAGGTTTGCCGGTGCAGGTTCGGAGCTTGGAATCTTTCGAGCCTGTGGCGGATTCCCACCGCTGATCGGGCTGCCTGGCTGAAGGTCGTTCCCGGTTTCTTCGCCCATGAGGGCGCCTTGCTGGCGCGCCTCGCCGGCGAGCCCGTGCCGGTGCTGCTGGACCATGACGGCAGCCGCAGCCTGCTCGCGGAGATTCCAGGCGAAGACCTCTATGGCGCCGAACTGCCGCAGCTTCTGGAAATGGTTTCAATTCTCATCGGCATCCAACTCTCATGGCGTGATCGCGTGGATAAATTGCTCGCGCTGGGGCTGCCCGACCGTCGCGAACAGGTCTTGAGTGCCGCCATCTTCGACGTTGTTGAGCGGACGGCGGACGAACTCTCCGCCGAGGATCGGGCGGCGTTGGCGAGGTTCGTGCACAGCCTGCCGGAACGCTTTGGCCAGATCGCCGGCTGCGGCATCGGCGATACGCTTATTCACGGCGATTTCAATCCCGGCAATTTTCGCGGCGATGGGAACGCGCTCACCCTGCTCGACTGGAGCGACAGCGGTATCGGCAATCCGCTGCTCGACCAACCGGCGTTCCTGATCAGCGTTCCGGACGATACCCGAGCGCCCGTCCGGGACCATTGGCTGCAACAGTGGCGCGAGGCAATCCCGGGCTCGGATCCCGCGCGCGCCGCCGGTCTGCTCGGCCCCATCGCCGCTGCCTGCCAGGCGGTGACCTACCGGAATTTCCTTGATCGCATCGAGCCGGCGGAAGCTCCCTACCACCGGAGCGATCCCGCCAGCTGGCTGCGTCGGGCAGCCATGCTTTTCACCGAGAACGCGAATTCCTAACCACGTCAACGCAGTGGGGGCAATCGGCCCGGTGCCGGCCCGGTGTTTTCTTTGGCTCCGGCCGCAGGCGCCGCTTGTCAATGATGGGGCCTATTCCCTACCATCCCCCGGCAAAGAAACGGCCCGAAAACCGGCCGCAAGAACAACAAGCGGATGACAGCGAGCGCCATGAACGGCCCGGCCCCGGCGGCAGATGCCGCACGCCAGGACATCGACATCCGGTTCGACGACGTCACCAAGCTGTTCGGCGAGGTGCGGGCGGTGGACCATGTCAGCTTCGCCATTCCCCAGGGCTCGTTCCATTCCTTCCTCGGGCCTTCGGGCTGCGGCAAGACCACCAGCCTGCGGCTGATCGCCGGCTTCGAGCAGCCGACATCGGGCGATGTGCAGATCGGCGGCATCTCCGTGGTCGGCGTGCCCGCCTACCGCCGGCCGGCCAACATGGTGTTCCAGCATTACGCCCTGTTCCCGCATATGGATGTCGCCGCCAATATCGGCTACGGCCTGAAGCAGCGCACGCCCAAGCCGGCCAAGGACGAGATCGACCACCGCGTCGACGAGATGCTGGAGCTGGTGCGGCTGGGCGGCCTGCAGCGGCGGCGCATCTGGGAATTGTCGGGCGGACAGCAGCAGCGGGTGGCGCTGGCCCGCGCGCTGATCAACAAGCCGACGGTGCTGCTGCTGGACGAGCCGCTGGCGGCGCTGGACCGCAAGCTTCGCCGCGAGATGCAGATGGAATTGCAGAACCTGCAGCGGGAAGTGGGCATCACCTTCGTGCTGGTGACCCACGACCAGGAAGAGGCGCTGTCCATGAGCGACAGCATCGCCATCATGCGCGACGGCCGCATCGTGCAGTTCGGCTCGGCGCGCGACCTCTATGATGCGCCGGTCAATCGCTACGTCGCCGATTTCGTCGGGGAGTCGAATTTCATATCTGGCGAAGTGGTGGCGGCGGAGAGCGACCGCGCCACCATCCGCACCAAGAGCGGCATCACCCTGACCGCGCCCTATTCCGCCGCCGGCCATGTTCTGGCCAAGGCGGCGCCGGGGGTGATCGCCGTGCGGCCGGAGGCGATCCGCCTCTGGCCCGCGGAGAGCAACGCCGGCGACGGCGGCGAATTGGCTTGCGCGATCAGCGGGCGGGTCCAGAATCGCATCTATCTGGGCGACCAGACGGAATTCAGCATCGTGACCGCCGACCTGGGCGATATCCTCGTCCGGGTCAGCAAGGAGACTTTCGTCCAGGGCGACGACCTCGCCCCCGGACGGGACGTGAAGCTGGGCTGGCGCGCGGAACGGGCGCTGGCGCTGGCGGACAACTAAGTTCAAAAACAGGGAGACCAACATGGATCTACGCAAGCAATTCATTCACCAGCTCTGGCGCTACAACAACGGCTCGATCACGCGCCGGCATTTCCTCAATGTCACTGGCCTGGGTGCGGCGACCGCCGTGCTGGCGGGTGCGATGCCGGGCTTGAAGCCGCGCCCGGCGTTTGCCGGCGACATCGGCGACCGGGTCAGCCTCTGCACCTGGCCGAGCTATCACGACGAAGCCAATTTCGCCGCCTTCAAGGAAGCGACCGGCGCGGAAGTCGAACTCACGGTGTTCGGCTCAAACGAAGAGATGATGGCCAAGCTGCAGGCCGGCGCCACCGGCTGGGACGTCATCGTGCCGACCAACTACACCATCCGCGACTATGTGACTCAGAAGCTGTTCCAGCCGCTGGACATGGCGCAGCTCCCGGCTCATGACCCGAGCGCCGCCGATGCCCGCTTCACCGGCGAAGGCACCGTCGACGGCACCGTCTATGCCGTGCCGAAGGATTGGGGCACCACCGGCTATGTCATCAACAGCGAGAAGGTGACGAGCGCGCCGACCACCTGGAAGGAATTCTGGGAACTGACCCAGGGCGAGCAGAGCGGCAAGGTGATGGTGCATGACTATCAGCTCACCACCATCGGCAATGCGCTGAAGAATTTCGGCTACTCCTTCAATTCCATCGATCCGAAGGAACTGGCCGACGCCGAGACGCTGCTGATGGCGGCCAAACCCCATATCTTCGGTATTAACAGCGATTACAAACCCAGCCTGCTGGCCGGCGACGCCACCATGTCGATCTGCTGGACGGGCGACGCGGTGCAGCTGCGGCGCGAGAACGCGGCCTTCGCCTATATCATCGGCAAGGAGGGCGGCGAGATCTGGACCGACTTCTACGCCATCCCTGCTGGCGCGCCGAACGTCAAGGGTGGCCATGCGCTGATCAACTACCTGATCACGCCGGAGGTGAATGCGAAGGAAGTGCTGTTCCACGGCTATCCCTCGACGGACTCGCGCACCAACGCGCTGCTGCCGAAGGAGCTGTTGGAGGATCCGATCCTTTATCCGGCGAAAGACCTGCTGACCAATCTTGAGTTCGGCGCCACCGGCCTGATCACCAATGAGGCCCGCGCCGAGCTATTCGCCCGCTTCAAGTCTGCGTAAGCGGCAATCGGCTTCGATATCGGGGCCTCATCCTGTTGACTCAGGATGGGGCCCTGATGTTGTGGCGATAGCTTCATGAGCACGGCAACGGCCAACGCGGAGAAGCGCCAGCGGTTCTGGACGTCGGTCTTGCTGGCGCCCAGCACGTTCTGGTTCGCGGCGCTGCTGATTCTGCCGCTGGCTGTCATCCTGGTGTTCAGCTTCGGCGAGCGGGCGCCCGCCGGCGGCTATCAGGCCGGCTTTACCTTCGACAACTATCTCAATCTTCTCGCGCGCTGGACCGCGTTCAAGAACACGCTGGTGCTGGCGCCGCTGGGCACGTTGTTCTGCCTGCTGGCGGCATATCCGCTCGCCTACTATCTGGCGGTGCGCGCCTCGAGCCGGATCAAGATGCTGCTCTTGATCATGGTGATCCTGCCGTTCTGGACCAGCTTCCTGCTGCGCACCTACGCCTGGATTTTCATCCTAGGCGCGCGCGGCATTCCAAGCCTTCTGGAAATGATCGGCCTGCCTGACGTGAGGCTGATCAACACGCCCTTCGCTGTGCTGACCGGCATCGTCTATGGCTATCTGCCGCTGATGGTGTTTCCGATCTATGTCAGCCTCGACCGGCTCGACAAGCGGCTGCTGGAGGCGTCGAACGATCTGGGCGCCGGACCCTGGCGCACCTTCCTGCAGGTGACGCTGCCGCTGTCGGCGCCCGGCATGATCACCGGCTGCATGCTGGTGTTCATCCTCCTGATGGGCGAATACCTGATCCCGCAGCTCCTGGGCGGCGGCAAGGTGTTCTTCATCGGCAATGCGCTGGTGGATCTGTTCCTGCAATCGCGCAACTGGCCGTTCGGCTCTGCCGTGGCGGTGACGCTGGTGGTCATCATGCTGCTGGTGGTGACGTTGGGCCTGTGGTCGACGAAACGCTGGTCCGGTCAGCGCGACCTGTCGGTGATCTGATGAGTGCAGCACGCAACTCGGGCACCCGCAGAGTCAAATCGCCCCCCTTGAGGGGGCGGTCGGAATATCTCGCGAAGCGAGATGTTCCGGGTGGGGGGTCGGCTCGGTATCAACGACTCGCGCCACCTTTGCTTCAGTTTTCACCAGCTAACTCCGGCTTTGAGATACCCCCCTTCTGGCTCATCTCGCTGACGCTCGATGAGCCATCTTCCCCCTCAAGGGGGGAAGATTGTCTAGTTCGGCTGCCTCGGACTTCGCACTGAGCCATGCGCATCTACGCGGCGATCATCTACATCTTCCTCTATGCGCCGATCGGCATGCTGATGCTGTTCTCCTTCAGCTCCGGACGGCAGGCCAGCACCTATGAGGGCTTTTCCACCCAGTGGTACGGCAAGGCGGCCGGCAACCGCTTCCTGATCGAGGCGGCCACCAACAGCCTGTCCATTGCCGCGCTGTCGGCGATCCTGGCGGCCGTCATCGGCACCATGGCGGCGCTGGCCTTGCCGCAAATCAAGGGCACGCCGCGCAAGCTCTATGAAGGCGCGATCCAGGTGGCATTGATGATTCCCGGCATCGTCATCGCCATCGCCACGCTGATCATGCTGGCCACCATACTGGCCGGCGCCAATGACATGCTGCTGGCGCTGTTCCCGGAGGCGCGGAAATTCGAGCTCGGCTTCTGGTCCATCGCCGCGGCCCATACGCTGTTCAACATCGCGCTGGTCATCGTCATCGTCCGCGCCCGCATGGCCGGCATGGACCGGGCGCTGATCGAAGCGTCGGCGGACCTCTATGCCACGCCGCTGGGTACTTTCCGCCAGGTAACTTTGCCGCTGATCCTGCCGGCCATCATCGCCGGCGGCCTGCTCAGCTTCACCTTCAGCTTTGACGACTACATCATCGCCAGCTTCGTCAATGGCAGCGAGATCACGCTGCCGCTGTTCATCTTCAACTCCATCCGCCGCGGATTGACGCCGGAAGTGAACGCGGTGGCGACCGTGGTGTTCTGCTCGTCGCTGGTGCTGCTGCTGAGCGCGCAATATCTGCTTCGGCGCGGCGCGAAGCCAAAAATCAAGACCGCATAGGTCCGCACCTCTTGACTTCGCCGCCGCGGATGCCAGCTTAGAGAATCAGCCAAACGAGCTGTCCGGGCGGCGCATGGCTTCGGCCGCTATACATTCATTTAGATGTCACACATTGCTGATTTTTTGAGCACCGCTCCGGCGGGGCCGCCGGTCATTCACCGGCAAACCAGGGAGACTTCAGATGATCGAATTCAAACTCAACGGCGCGAGCCTGTCACTCGACGTCGATGCGGAGATGCCTTTGCTCTGGGCGATCCGCGAGGAGGCTGCCCTCACCGGCACCAAGTTCGGCTGCGGCATGGCGCAATGCGGCGCCTGCACGGTCTATGTCGACGGCACCCCGACCCGCTCCTGCATCACCGCCGTCGGCGATGTAGCGGGAATGTCCGTCACCACCATCGAGGGGTTGAGCGGCGATGTGGCCGAGGCGGTGCAGACCGCCTGGGTCAAGATGGATGTGCCGCAATGCGGCTACTGCCAGTCCGGCCAGGTGATGGCGGCGGCGGCGCTGCTGACCGAGAACAAGAAGCCGACCGATGCGGACATCGACGCGGCCATGAGCGGCAATCTCTGCCGCTGCAACACCTATCATCGGATCCGTGGCGCGGTGCATGAAGCCGCCAAGATGCTGGAGGCCTAAGATGCTCGCGAGAAAATTCCGACTGCCTGAGATTGCACCGTCGCGCCGCCGTTTCCTGATCGGCGCCGCGGCCACCGCCGGCGGCTTCGTCGTCGGCTATCACCTGACGGGCGCCGCCCGCGCCGATACCGCGGCCGCACCGGTCAATCCCTTCGCCGGCTATGTGGAGATCGGCGAGGACAACAAGGTGACCGTCTACTCCGCCCATATGGACATGGGCCAGGGCTGCTATAACGGCATCGCCACCTTGGTGGCCGAGGAGCTGGGTGCCGACTGGACGCAGATGGATGTCATCGGCGGCTGGGGCAACATTCCGCTCTATGGCAACCTGACCTGGGGCGGCGTCGCCCAGGGCACCGGCGGCTCGTCCGCGATGGCCTCGTCCTTCGACCGCTATCGCAAGGCGGGCGCCACTGCGCGCGCCATGCTGGTGGCCGCCGCGGCGCAGGAATGGAAGGTGCCGGCGGCGGAGATCTATGTCGCCCAGGGCACGCTCGCCCATGGCTCCGGCTTCTATGCCAATTTCGGCGAGTTCGCGGCCAAGGCCGCGGCGATGCCGGTGCCGGCCGACGTGCCCCTGAAGTCCCGCGCTGACTGGACCATGATCGGCAACGAGAAGCTGCCGCGCTATGACAGCCTGCCGAAATCCACCGGCAAGCAGGAATTCACCATCGACGTCAAGCTGCCGGACATGCTGACCGCCGTCATGATCCATCCGCCGCTGTTCGGCGCCACCGTGAAGTCGTTCGACGCCACGGCGGCGAAGGCGAGCAAGGGCGTGGTGGATGTGGTGGCGATTCCCCGCGGTGTCGCCGTGGTGGCCAACGGCATGTGGAACGCGCTGAAGGCCCGGGATCTCGTCACCGTCGAGTGGGACGACTCGAAGGCGGAGAAGCGCGGCTCCGAAGAGCTGATGGCGGAATACCGCAAGCTGGGCCCGCAGCCCGGCGCCGCCACGGCCCGCAATGACGGCGATGTGGACGCGGCATTCGCCAGCGCGGCGAAGATCGTCGAGGCCACCTACGAATTCCCGTACCTGGCCCATGCCGCGCTGGAGCCGCTGAATGCGGTGGCGTGGATGAACGGCGACGGCGTGCTGGAAATCTGGGGCGGTCATCAGATGCCCGACCTCTACCAGTTCGCGGCGTCGCAGGTGGCGGAGATCACGCCGGACAAAGTCAAACTCCATGTGATGAAGACCGGCGGCGGTTTCGGGCGGCGGGCAACGCCGGATTCCGAGATCATCATCGAGGCGGTCGCCGTGGCCAAGGCGATCGGCTGGAAGGCGCCGGTCAAGGTGCAATGGACACGTGAGAACGACATGCGCGGCGGCCGCTACCGGCCGATGTATCTCCATGCGCTGAAAGCCGGGCTGGACAAGGACGGCAACATCATCGCCTGGCGCAATCATATCGTCGGCCAGTCGATCCTGAGCGGTACGCCCTTTGAGGGCGGCATGGTCACCAACGGCATCGACGTCACGTCGGTCGAGGGGGCGGCGAACATTCCCTATGCCATCCCCAACATGCGCGTCGAGCTCACCACGACTTCGGTCGGCGTGCCCGTGCTCTGGTGGCGCGCCGTCGGCTCCACCCACACCGCCTATGCGGTCGAGGCGTTCCTCGACGAGGTGGCGGAAGCGGCGGGCAAGGATCCGGTGGAACTGCGGCTGTCGCTGATGAAGGACCATCCGCGGTCGGCGGCGGTGCTGAAGCTGGCGGCTGAGAAAGCCGGCGCGCCGGCCGAGGGCCGGTACCGCGGCGTCGCCTTTGCCGAATCCTTCTCCACCCTGGTGGCGCAGGTGGCGGATATCAGCCTGGGCAAGGACGGCAAGGTGAAGGTGGAGCGCGTGGTCTGCGCCGTGGATTGCGGCACGGCCATCAACCCCGACCAGATCAGGGCGCAGATGGAAGGCGGCATCGGCTTCGGCCTCGGCGCCATCCTGAAATCCGAGCTGACCTTGACCGCGGGCGCCGTCGATCAGGGCAATTTCGACGGCTATGACGTGCTGCGTCTCGATGAGATGCCGCAGGTCGAGGTGCATATCACGCCGTCGGAACTGCCGCCCACGGGCGTCGGCGAACCCGGCGTGCCGCCCATCGGTCCCGCCGTCGCCAACGCGATCTACAACGGGACCAAGAAGCGGGTCCGAGTATCTGCCGGTGTCGAAGAACGATCTGACCTCGGCATAACCGTCATCGCCTGAACTGCAATACGGCCCCATGCTCCAGCCCGGAGTGTGGGGCCGATGCTTTTGAGCAACCCGCGCCGCCTTGACTTCACGGCGCTCTGCCCCGATTGAATGCTTGCGAGTTCACAATAAGAAACCAGCGGGGGACCTGCGCACCATGTACACGCTCTTCTATTCGCCCGGCAGCGCGTCGATGGCGCCCCATGCCATGCTCGAGGAAACCGGCGCGAAATATGCGCTGAAGCGCGTCGACATCTCGGCCGACAAGCCGCGCGATCCCGAATATCTGAAGCTCAATCCCCTGGGCCGCGTGCCGACGCTGGCCATCGCCGGCGGCGAGACGATCTATGAGTCCGCGGCGATCACCATGTATCTCGCCGACCACCATCCCGAAGCGAAGCTGGCGCCCGCGGCAACCGATCCGTTGCGCGGGCTGTACTATCAATGGCTGTCGCACCTGACCAACACGCTGCAGGAAGGCTATCTGCTGTTCTTCTATCCTGACCGCAACACCACGCGCCCAGACCAGGCGCCGGGCATCAAGGACAAGGCGCTCGCGCGCGTCGACGGCGTGTGGTCCAATCTGGATCAGGCGCTGGCCCGCCGCGGACCCTATCTGCTGGGCGAGCGCTGCAGCGCCGCCGACATCTACATGCACATGCTCTTCACCTGGTACGAGCCGCCCGGCAGCCTGGCGCCCCGCCATGCCAACCTGAGGCGCTGCATGGACCTGGTCGCGGAGCGCCCGGCGGTGAAGCGCATGCTGCAGCAGAACGACATGGCCTGAACGCGCGATGCCGGTCCGCACGCCATCCGACGTCCTGGAGTTCTGGTTCAGCGAGCAGTCCCGGGCCCTGTGGTTCGAGAAGAACGCCGCGTTCGACGAGGCGATCCGCGCCCGCTTCGAGGATACGGTGCGCGCGGCGGCCGCCGGCGAGCTCGAGCATTGGGAGAGGACGGCCCCGGGCGCCCTGGCCCTGGTGATCGTCCTCGACCAGTTCCCGCGCAACCTCTATCGCGGCTCGGCCCGCGCCTTTGCCGCCGATCCGCGCGCCCGCGAGGTGGCCGACCGGGCCATGAGCAGGCGCTTGGACCAGGACATCCCGCTGGCGCAGCGGCATTTCCTCTTTCTGCCGTTCGAGCACAGCGAGTCCACAGGGGATCAGGAGCGTTCCATCGCCCTGTTCCAGGCCTGGGCGGAGGCCCATGACGGCCCGGCGCGGGACCGGGCCCTGGAACAGATGCGCTATGTCCACCGCCACGCGGAAATCGTCGCCCGTTTCGGCCGGTTTCCCCATCGTAACGAGGCCCTGGGCCGGGAATCGACCGAGGCCGAGATCGCCTTCCTCCGGGAGCCCATGTCGGGTTTCTGAGGCCGGCCTTCCAAGGACGCTGCTCCGGCGACGGAATCACCCGCCTGGACCGTTGGATGGTTGCGGCCCGCTGGAGATTCGCGGCGGCGGCGCCATATTGCTATAATCCCCCTTGTCCCTGATGCGGCGGGGCAAATTCACGGAATTGGGCTTCCCGATGCGTCTGGCGTGGTTTCTGTTCGTCCTCATCATCGGCACTGGCGCTGCGGCCGGCTATTGGGCCTGGTTTGCGCCGCCGGCGGCCAATGGCGGAACCGCCGAGAACAGCACCGAGGCGCCGGTCCCCGTGGAAGCGGCGGCAGTGCGCATCGACACTGTGCTGCAGCAGATCCGCGCCGTGGGCACGCTCCGCTCCAACGAAAGCGTGGTCGTGGCGTCCGAGGTCTCCGGCCGCATCCTGGAGATCGGCGGCGCCGAGGGCCAGGAAGTCATCCGGGGCAAGGTCATCCTGAAGCTGGATCCCGCGATCTATGAAGCCGAACTGGAGCAGGCGCGTTCCTCCCTGGCGCTGAGCGAGCGCAATCACAAGCGCGCCAACGACCTGAAGGCCAGCGGCGCCGGCACCGGCCGCGCGCTGGATGAAGCCATCGCCGCTCTCCGCAACGACCAGGCCGCCGTGACCCTGGCCGAGGCGCGGCTGGCCAAGACCCAGATCGCCGCACCCTTCAACGGCGTGCTCGGCCTGCGGCGCATGAGCGTGGGCGCCTATGTCAATCCCGGCGACATGATCATCAACCTGGAGCAGATCGATCCCCTGAAAGTGGATTTCCGCATTCCCGAGAATGCGCTGAGCGCCGCCAAGGTGGGACAGCCTCTCTACGTCACCGTGGACGCGCTGCCGGGCGAGAAGTTCGAGGGCAGCGTCTATGCCGTGGATCCGCAAGTCGACGAGGCGGCACGGAACATCACCCTGCGCGCCACCCTGCCCAACCGCACCGGCAAGCTGCGGCCTGGCCTGTTCGCCCGGGTGTCGCTGATCGTCGCGCGCCATGAGAATGCCGTGCTGATCCCCGAACGGGCGCTGATGCCCATGGCCGAGGATCAGTTCGTGTTCCGCGTGGTCGACGAAAAGGCCGTCATGACCAAGGTCGTCCTGGGCGAGCGGGTCGGCAACGAGGTTGAGATCGTCGAAGGGCTGAAGGCCGGCGACAGCGTGGTGACCGACGGCGTGCTGAAGATTCGCGACGGCTCGCCGGTCAGCGTCCTGCAGCAGCCCGCGGGCGAGAGCTAGCGCCATGCGGCTGCCGGAGATCTGCATCCGCCGGCCGGTCTTCGCGACCGTGATGAGCCTGATGCTCACGCTGGTCGGCGCCGTCGCCTATGACCGCCTGACCGTGCGGGAATATCCGCGGATCGAAGAGCCCGTCGTCACGGTGCGGACCGATTATCCCGGCGCCAGCGCCGAGATCATCGAGAGCCAGGTGACCCAGCCCTTGGAGGAATCCCTCGCCGGCATCGAAGGCATCGATTTCATGAATTCGATCAGCCGGCCCGAGGAAAGCCAGATCACCATCCAGTTCAACATCAACCGGGACCCCGACATCGCCTCCAACGATGTGCGCGACCGGGTGGCGCGGGCGCGCCGGTCGCTGCCCGAGGACGTCGACGAGCCCGTCGTCGCCAAGCGCGAGGCCGACGCGCAGCCGATCATCTGGATGTCGCTGGAAAGCGACCGGCATTCATCGCTGGAGCTTTCGGACACCGCCGACCGCATCGTCAAGGACCGCCTGCAGTCGCTGCCGGGCATCTCGGAAATCCGCATCTTCGGCGAACGGCGCTATGCCATGCGCGTCTGGGTCGACCCCGTGCGGCTCGCCGCCTACGGCCTGACGGTGCAGGATGTGGAAACGGCATTGCGGGCGCAGAACGTGGAGATTCCCGCCGGCCGCATCGAAAGCAGCGACCGCGAGTTCACCGTCCTTGCGGAGACCGACCTACGCTCGCAGACCGCTTTCGAAGACATCGTGCTGCGGGAAACCGACGGCTATCCCGTTCGCATCAGCGATGTCGGCCATGTCCAGGTCGATGCCGAGGACAAGCGCGTGGCCTTCCGCATCAACGGCAAGACCGGCGTCGGCGTCGGCGTCATCAAGCAGTCGACGGCGAATCCGCTGGAAGTCTCCAAGGCCATTCGCCAGGAATTGCCCAGCGTATCCGACAGCCTGCCCGAGGGCATGAATTTGAAGATCGCCTATGACACCTCGATCTTCATCGAACGATCGATCTATGCGGTTGTGGAAAGCATCCTGATCGCTGTGCTGCTGGTCGTGCTGGTGATTTTCGTGTTCCTGCGCTCGGTGCGGGCGACGCTGATACCCGTGGTGACGATTCCCGTTTCGATGATCAGCACCTTCGCGCTGATGTATCTCTTCGGATTCAGCATCAACACGCTGACGCTGCTCGCCTTCGTCTTGGCGGTCGGCCTGGTGGTCGATGATGCCATCGTCATGCTGGAGAACATCCATCGCCATATCGAGGAGGGCATGAAGCCCTTCGCGGCGGCGATCAAGGGCAGCAAGGAAATCGCCTTCGCCTGCATCGCCATGACGCTGACGCTGGCGGCGGTCTATGCGCCCGTCAGTTTCCAGACCGGGCGCACCGGGCGGCTGTTCGCGGAGTTCGCCCTGACATTGGCCGGCGCCGTGCTGGTGTCCGGCTTCGTGGCTCTCAGCCTGTCGCCTATGATGTGCAGCAAGCTGCTGCGCCACCAGGACAAGCATAATTTCCTCTATCGCGCCGTCGAGTTGGGACTTCACCGGCCTGACCTCGGGCTATCGCCGGCTGCTGGGCCGCGCGCTCTCCGGCTGGCCGGTAGTGCTGGCCATATACATTGTCCTCGCCGGCACGGCGGCGGGGCTGTTCCATAGCTTGCCCAAGGAGACAGCGCCGACCGAGGACCGGGGCAACATCATCGGCATCGCCTATGCGCCGGAAGGATCGACCCTCGAATATATGGACCGCTATGCACGGCAGATCGAGAAGATTCTCAGCGAGACAAAAGGCATAGACAGCTATGGCGTTGTGCAGGGCAATCCCACCGTCACCCGCGCCGTCATGTTCCTGCGGCTGCAGGATTGGGATATGCGGGAGCGCAAGCAGCAGGAGATCACAGCGGAGGTCGCTCCGAAGCTGCGCGCGCTGCCGGGTGTCATGGCCTTCGTCAACAATCCGCCGTCGCTGGGCCAGTCGGGATTCGGCCAGCCGATCTCGCTGGTCGTGCAGACGACGGAGTCCTACGAGGCCCTGAACGGCTATGTGCAGCAGATCCTGGATCAGGCGCGCAAGAGCCCCTTGCTGACAAATCTGCGCAGCGATCTCGAACTCAACAAGCCGGAGATCAAGATTACCGTCGACCGTGACAAGGTCGCCGATCTCGGCCTCGATGTCGCCGTGGTCGGCCGCACGCTGGAGACCATGCTCGGCGGCCGGCAGGTGACGCGCTACAAATTTGCCGGCAAGCAGTACGATGTGATCGTGCAAATCGGTGACGATAACCGCCGCACCCCCGACCAGCTCGCCAACATCTATATCCGCTCCGCGACCGGCGACATGATTCCGCTGTCGAGCGTGGCCCAGCTTAGGGAAACGGTCTCGCCGAAGGAGTTGAACCGGTTCAACAAGCTCCGCTCCGCCACCATCACCTCGAGCGTGCCGGTGGGCTCGAACTCTCGGCCAGGGATTGGAAGCGCTGGAGCAGATCGCCCGCGGCGTTCTGCCGCTGGCGGCGCAGATCGACTATGCCGGCCAGTCGCGCGAGTTCAAGGAAGCCAGCGCCGCCTTCTATGTCACGCTCTTATTGTCGCTGATCTTCATCTTTCTCGTGCTGGCGGCGCAGTTCGAAAGCTTCATCGATCCCCTGGTCATCATGCTGACGGTGCTGCTGGCGATGACCGGTGCTCTGGCGACATTGAAGCTGACCGGGGGCACGATGAACATCTACAGCCAGATCGGCATGATCACGCTGGTCGGGCTGATCACCAAGCACGGCATCCTGATCGTCGATTTCGCCAATCAGAGCCGGGAGCGCGGCATGCCGGTCCGCGAAGCATTGCTGGAAGCGGCAGGCCTGCGCCTGCGGCCCATTCTCATGACCACGGGCGCGATGGTGCTGGGCGCGATCCCCCTCGCCGTCGCAACAGGCGCCGGCGCCGAAAGCCGCCGCCAGATCGGCCAGGTGATCGTCGGCGGGTTAACCTTTGGCACGGTGTTTACCCTGTTTGTGGTGCCCGTCGCCTATATCTTGTTGACCCGCTGGCGCCGCCCCACAATGGCCGCCGCACCGGAGCCGGCCACGCCCCAACCGGCGGAATAAGCTGCCCCGGCGGCTGTTTATGCCGGTGGGAGCAGACAGAGATACCTGTATGCAACCGAGGAGTACTGACCGATGACCCGTTTTATTCTTGCCGCAGCGATTGCTCTTGTCGCGGCAACCCCGGCCCTGGCGGTGGAGTGCACCGCCGAGCTCACCAAGGTCGATGCCGCCCTGGCGGCGAGTTCGAAGCTGACCGCCGACAAGCTGATGGAGGCGGAAAAGCTGCGCGATCAGGGTGAAGATTTGTGCGACGCCGGCAAGAAGGACGAGTCGCTGACGGCACTGACGCAGGCGAAGGCGATCCTGGGCATCAAATAGCCTCACGCGCCGGTTGAATCGAGTCCTCCGGGCTTCTACGATTCGCCGGCTGCTGAAAACGGGAGGTTGCCATCGACAGCTTTGCCCGCCGGGTGACGGAACAGATTCCCCATTTGCGCCGCTACGCCATGGCGCTGGTGGGAAATCGGGTCCATGCCGACGATCTGGTCCAGGACTGCCTCGAGCGGGCTCTGAGCCGCTCCCATTTGTGGCAAGACGGCAACCTGCGGGGCTGGTTATTCACGATCATGCACAACATCCACGCCAACACCCGCCGGCGCGCCGCCCGCAGCCCCCTGGTCGCCGCACTGGACAATGAAGAGATCTCGGCCGCGGCGCCGCCCACCCAGGAAGAAGGTCTGGTTGTCGCCGGCTTGGCCGCGGCCCTGGCTACCCTGCCCGATGACCAGCGCTCGGTGGTGCTGCTGGTGGGCTTGGAGGAATTCAGCTACGCCGAGACCGCCCAAGTCCTGGGCGTGCCTATCGGCACGGTGATGTCGCGGCTGCATCGCGGCCGCGAGCGCTTGCGCCAGGTTTTGGCCAACGACGCCAGCCCGGCGCTGCGGAGAGTGAAATGAGCAGCGGCACGCCGATCTCCGACGACGACCTGCATGCCCTGGCCGATGGCCGGTTGAGCGAGCCGCGCGCGGCGGAGGTGAGCGCGCATCTGGAGGATTCGCCGGCCGATGCTTCGCGCGTCGCCTTCTACCGCCGCCTGAACAGCGATCTGCACGGCCTCTTCGATCCCGTGCTCAGCGAACCCGTCCCCGGCAGCCTGCTTGCCACCGGCTATGGGCGCAAGCGGACCTGGCCGTTGCAGGCCGTGGCGGCCGCGGTGTTGCTGGCGGTCGGCGTCGGCAGTGGCTGGTTCGCCCACCAGTACACGGCGGCGCAGGAACTGCCGGCGATCGCCTTCACGGAAAATGCGGCCCAGGCCCATCTGGCCTATGTGTCGGAAGTGCGCCATCCCGTGGAGGTCGCGGCGGCCGAAAGCGATCACCTGCAGAAATGGCTGTCGAAGCGGCTGCAGAACAATGTGAGCATCCCCGATCTGGGCAAGGTCGGCTATGAGTTCCTGGGGGGGCGGCTGCTGCCGGCGGGCAATGGCGTCGCCGCGCAACTGATGTATCAGAACAGCGCCGGCAACCGGGTCACGCTCTACTTCACCCATGGCGGCGAGTCCGACACCGCCTTCCGCTATGTGCAGGCCGATGGGCTATCGGTGTTCTATTGGCGCGACACCAATTTCACCTATGCGCTGGCGTCGGAATTGCCGCGCGAGGAGCTGTTGACCATCTGCAACGCGGTCTACGGCCAGATCAACCCCGGGGGCCCGGCGGTCGAGTGGTAACGCGGCGCGCGGAAGCGCGGATTGCCGGAAAACTGGTGCCGCAGGAGGGACTCGAACCCCCGACCCACGCATTACGAATGCGTTGCTCTACCAGCTGAGCTACTGCGGCGATCCCTGCATTATGGGTCCTGAATTCTTAAGGAACCCGGGGACTTGAGGGCGGCGGCACGCTAATTCACGCGGCGCGCGGCGTCAACCGGCGCCACCTCGGCGCCCGGCGGGCCTAAGGACGGCCGCGGGCTGCTGTCGCCGGGCCGCGGCAAGGCCGGGGAATCGCCGCCGGCCGGCGCCGCCGGTGCCGCGGCGGCCGGCAGCAGCTCCAGCACATCCTGGGTCACCGCCCGCCAGCGCAGGGAGTCGAAGCTGCGGCAATGGCTGCAATTGGCGCTCCACATTGCCGAGGGCGCGCCGCAGGCGCTGCAGAGCCAACCATGTTCCGGCGCCGCTTCGGCCGCCAGCAGCAACCAGCGATGGGCCGCGGACGGGTCCTTGCCTTCCGATTCCTCCAGCCGCGCCATAAGCCGCGCCAGCCGCCGGGGCGGATGCACGCCATTGCCCAGTGCCGTCTGGGCTTCTTCCAGTTGCGCCCGCGCCGGGCCCCATAGCTCGGCCGCCAGATTGGCCTCGGCCAGCAGCAACCGGCTTTCCAGATGGGCCGGCGCCGTGGCCACCAGCTTCTCCACCCGCTTGAGGCGGGAGATCGGCGAGTCCGAGCTGTCCATGGCCAGCAATGCCGCCGCCAGATCGGGATGGGGCGCCTCGCCCCAGCCCTGAGCCGCGAGTTTGTACGCCTCCTTGGTGCGGCCGGCCTGCAGCAACGCCCGCGCCAGCAAGACCCGCGCCGGGACCAGATCGGGCGCCAGCTTCGTTGCCTGGCGCAGCCGGTCGATGGCGCCGCTGAGTTCCTCGGCCGGCGCCTGCCGCGCCCGCTCGGTCAGCAGCACGGCGCGGATGCGCTTGCCCCGCGGCGCGTCAATCAGCCGCGCGCGCTCGGCGCTGTCCAGCGCCTTCTCCGCCGCCGCCAGATCGCTGCGCTTGAGTTCCAGGTCCAGCAGCGCCGACACCGCCCAGGAGGTGCCCGGCCGTTCCGTCACCGCCTGCCGCGCCAGCCGCAGCGCTTCATTCTCCTTGCCATCGGCCATCGCCTGGTGGAACAGGCCGCGCAGTGCGAGGAACGACGTCTCCGGGCTGGACAGCAGCGCCTGCAGATGGCGGGCCGAACTGCGGCGGTCGCCTTCCAACTCCGCCGTCTGCGCCTGCAGCAGCCGCGCCAGCGGCGCATCCTTCAGCAGCGCCCCTGCCTGCTTCGCGCGACGCCTGGCCTCAGCCGCGTCGCCGGTGGCGATCGCCGCAAAGCCGTGGGTCAGCGCCTGATAGGCCTTCACCCGCCGCCGCTCATGGCGGTAGCGCGCATAATCGCTGGGCGCGCCCACCACCGTGCGCCAGATCCAATTGAGGAAGATCGCCGCGGCGATGACCAGGAACAGCAATGCCGCCAGTACGCCCATGCTGGTGTCGATGCGGTGATCGAACCAATGCAGCGTCACCGCGCCCGGCTGGGTCTTGAACAGCCAGATGGCCGCGAACAGGAGCCCGAGCAGGATCAGCAGAAGCAGGGCGCGCCGCATCGGCGATACCGTCAGCCGCCGGCGCCGTTTGCCGCGGGCGCGGCGAGTTGTCCCAGCGCCAGCGCCTGGAGTTCCTCGATCGCCTTGTCCGTGGCGAGCCGCGCCTTTGCCTGATCGAGCCAGGCGGCGGCGGCAACCCGCGGCGCGCCGCTCAACCCGTCCAGCTCGGCGACCGCATCGGCCAGCTTGAATTCGGCCAGGCGCGCTTCGGCCCGCGCCAGCCGCTCCAGCGGACCGTCGCCCTCCACCTCGCCTTCGGGCCGCACGGTGACGGCATCGGATACGCCATCGCTGATCTTGCGCCAGGTCTTGCTGAGAAAGCCGTCATCGGCGGCGGCGCCATCGGCAGTTTCCGCTTTCTGCGCGGCGCGCGCCACGCCATCGGCGACCGCGGGGAATGACGCGGCGAGCATCGCTGCCGTCGGCACCCCCTTGTCGCCGAAACCGGCAACCGCCGTCGCCGCGCTGTCCACTTTCTGCACTAGGGCACTGTCGGTGGCGGCGATGTCCTTCAGCGCCGTCAGCGGTGCGGCGAAGGGATCCGCTGTCGCCATTGCTTTCGTTAGACTGGCGACGGCCAGCACCAGCGCGGCTTGGGCGCCGGCGGCGCGGTTATCTCGGACATTGTTTTCCAACTCGCCGAGCCGCGAGGTGAGTTGATTGTTGGCTGCCGTTGCCTGCGCCAGCAACTCGCGCAGGGCCTGCAGGTCGTTCTTCATCTGGATGTTCTCGGCCGAGAGCCGTACCGCCGTATCGCCCTCGATGCCGCCATCGGCCGCGGGCGCCGACAGAGTTTTCAGCTTCTCTTCCGCCGCCGCCAAGCGGTCGGCCAGCGCCGTCATCTGCGACACCGCGACGCCATCATCGCCGGTGCCCGTCGCCAGGCTGGTCATGTCCGTGCGCAGCGTCGCGAGATCGCCGGCCAGGTTCGCCAGCTCGCCCTTTACCGCGGTGCTCGCGTCTTCCGCCGCATTCAAGCGTGCGGCGAGATCAGCCGAGGATTTCTCCGCCGCCGTCAGCCGTTCCTCGACCGCTGCGCTGATGCCGCCCGATGTTGTCGCCGCTTCTGGCCGCAGAAGCAGACTGACGATGGCGGCAACGATGGCGGCTGAAATCGCCGCAGCGGCCACGGTGGCGAGCCAGGGGGCGCGAGTCTTCGCCTGCGGCGCCCAGGCCGGTGGCGGCGGCGGTGCTGCCGCCGACGGCGTCACATCGATGATCTTCTCCGGTTCCGGACTCGGCGACTCGCTGCCTGTTCCCGCCATTCTCTCCACCAGCTGCAGCATCGAGGGCAGATCCGGATGATCGGCGCTCTCCATCGCGCGGAACGGCAGCGCGCCCAGCACATTGGCCACCGCCGGGCTGAGGCATAGCGCCGCGGCGCGGCGGCAGCCTTCAACCGCCTTCTCGCCGGCCGCTTGGGTCAGCGCCGCAAAAGTCGCGGCGGTACGCGGCGAGAAGAACAGCATGAGGTCGAAACCGCTGCTCTCCAGCGCCTCGACCGTCGCCGGCGACAGCGAATCCGCCGGCCGCGCCTCATAGATCATGCTGCGACGGAGTTCGAAGCCGCGCCCGCTCAAGATGCCCGCGAGATCGCCGGCCACCGCGCTGCCCGTGGCATGGAAAAGCGCGCCTTTTTGCGGATCGAGTTTCGTGGCCACCAGCTCCGCCAGCGATTCCACATTGCCGGCGGCGCTTTCCACTTCCGTAAATCCGGCGGCCCGGGCGGTGCGCGCGGTGGCGTCGCCGACAGCCAGCACCGGGAGCGCGCGCCAGCCGGCGAGGGCCTTTGCGGCGGCCAATTCAGCGAAGGCGCGCACGCCATTGGCGCTGGTGAATAGCAGCGCCTGTACGCCGGCAAGGTCGATCTCCGCCTCGGGCAGCGTGCGGATCGACAGCAGGGACTCGATCGAGGTTTCGATGCCCCGCTGAATCAGCGCCGCCGCCAACGGCGCCGCATCCTCTTCCGGCCGGGTGATCAATGCGCGCAGTGTCATGGAGTCATCGCCTTGAAAAATGCCGAGTCAGCCGCGCCTTTGAGCGCAGCACCCACGGCCTTGCCCAGCGCCTGCGGATTCTCCGCCGAGCCGAGCCAGTCGCAATCATGGACCTTGCTGCCGTCGGGCAGAGCGATCAAGGCCCTGAGGCGGATGGTCGCGCCGTCGCTTTTCGGTTCCGCCAATGCCGCGATCGGCGTGTGGCAGGAACCGTCCAGCTCTGCCAGGCAGGCGCGCTCCGCCGTTACCTGCTGCTCGCTGATGGCGTCGTTCAGCGGCGCCAGCACCGCCTGGATGTCCTGGTTGTCGGTGCGGATCTCGATTGCCAGCGCACCCTGGGCCACCGCCGGCAGCATCTCGTCGGTGGACAGCACGGCCTTGGCCTTCTCCGCCAGTCCAAGGCGTTTTAACCCCGCCAGCGCCAGTAACGTCGCATCCACCTCGCCGGCCGCCAGTTTTTTCAGCCGTGTCTCCACATTGCCGCGCAGGGAAACCACCTGGAGATCCGGCCGCCGCGCCAATAGCTGCGCCTGGCGACGCAATGACGACGTGCCGACCACGGCACCCTTGGGCAACTCGGCGATGCTCTTCGCCTTCTTGGCGAACAGCACGTCGCGCGGATCCTCCCGCGGCAGGATGCAGCCGATGATCAGCCCCTCGGGCAGCCAGGTCTCCATGTCCTTGGCCGAATGGATGGCGCAATCGACGGTTCCCGCCAGCAGCGCCTCCTCGATCTCCTTGGTGAACAGGCCCTTGCCGCCGATTTCCATCAGCTTGCGATCCTGCACCTTGTCGCCGGTGGTCTTGATGACGGAGATCGCGACCGCGCCGGCCTTGCGCAGGGTCGGATGGGCCTCGCCGAGCCGCCGCTTCAATTCCTCCGCCTGGGCCAGCGCCAGCGGGCTGCCGCGGGTGCCGATGCGCAGCGGCTGCTTGCTGGAATAGGGTGAATCGGCCATGGGTCCGGTTTAGGCTGCCCGGCGGCGCCGCGCAAGGGCACCCGGCCCGGTTCAGGGAATGGTCATTGTCATTCCAAGGCCTTAGATTGCGCCAGCCATGACTTACCCCCTCATCCTCGGCATCGAAACCAGTTGCGACGAGACCGCGGCCGCCATCGTCGGCGGCGACCGGCAGATCGTGGCCGAACGCGTGCTGTCCCAGCTTGCCGAACACCGGCCCTATGGCGGCGTGGTGCCGGAGATCGCCGCCCGCAGCCATCTGGATCACCTGGACCGGCTGATCGCCGAGACCATGAAGGCGGCCGGGCTCGAGTTCGGCGCCTTTGACGCCATCGCCGCGACCGGCGGTCCCGGCCTGATCGGCGGCGTCATCGTCGGCGTCATGACCGGCAAGGCCATCGCCGCCGTCCACAACAAGCCGTTCATCGCCGTCAATCACCTGGAGGGCCATGCGCTGACCGCGCGGCTGACCGACGACATCGCCTTTCCCTATCTGCTGCTGCTGGTCTCCGGCGGCCATTGCCAGTTGCTGATCGTCGAGGATGTGGGCCGCTACCGCAGGCTCGGCACCACCGTCGACGACGCGGCGGGCGAGGCGTTCGACAAGGGCGCCAAGCTGCTGGGTCTGGGATTCCCCGGCGGCCCGGCGGTGGAGGCGGCGGCGCGGTCGGGCAATGGCAGGCGGTTCGACCTGCCCCGGCCGATGCTGGGCCGCGAGGGTTGCGATTTCTCCTTCTCCGGTTTGAAGACGGCGCTGCGGCACCGGGTGCTGGATCTGGCGAGCGAACCCGCCAACCTCGGCGACCAGGACCGCGCCGATCTCGCCGCGGCGCTGCAGTCCGCCATCGCCGACTGCCTCGCCGACCGCACGCGCAACGCCATCGCGCTGGCCTGTGCCCGGCATCCGGCGATCGATACGCTGGTCGTGGCCGGCGGCGTGGCGGCGAATACGGCCATCCGCGAATCGCTCAAGGCACTCTGCTTCGATACCGGCCTTCGGCTGATCGCACCGCCGCCGAAGCTCTGCACCGACAACGCCGCCATGATCGCCTGGGCCGGCGTGGAGCGTTTCCGCAAGGGCCTGACCGACGGCTTCGACTTCGCCCCGCGCCCCCGCTGGCCATTGGACCCGTCGGCGCCGAAGGCCATCGGTGCAGGCGTGAAGGCGTAGATGGCGAGTTTGAGTCGCATCGCCATCGTCGGCGCCGGCGCCTGGGGCACCGCGCTGGCGACCGTTTCGCGGCGCGCCGGGCGCGAGGTCTCGATCTGGGCGCGCTCGCCTGAGATCGCGGCGGAGATCAACGACAGGCACAGCAACAAGACCTACCTGCCGGACGTTCACGCTCGATCGCCGCGATTCGCGCGACCAGCGATCTCGCGAGCTTTGCGCGACGCCGATGCGGTCCTCTGGGTGACGCCGGCGCAGCATCTGCGGGATGTCGCGGCGCGCGCCGTATCACATCTGCGCGACGGTACGTCCCGTCGTTCTCTGCTGCAAGGGCTTCGAGCAGGGCAGCGGCAAGCTGATGACCGAAGTGGCGGCGGAAGTCGCTGCCGCATCGCGGCCATCGCCGTGCTGTCCGGTCCCACCTTCGCCGCCGAAGTGGCGCGCGGATCTGCCGACTGCGGTCACGCTTGCGTCGCCGGACGGGGCTGCTCGCCGCGATCTCCTGCAGGCGCTCGGGCACGCCGGCCTTCCGGCCCTATCTCTCCACCGATCCCATCGGCGCCGAAGTGGGCGGCGCGGTGAAGAACGTGCTGGCGATCGCCTGCGGTATCGCGATCGGCCGCAAGCTGGGCGACAACGCCCGTGCCGCGCTGCTCACCCGCGGCCTGGCCGAGATCATGCGCCTCGGTCTCGCCCTGGGCGCCCAGCCGGCGACGCTGATGGGCCTCTCCGGCCTCGGCGATCTCACACTCACCTGCAACGGCCGGCAGTCGCGCAATCTCTCGCTCGGCATCGCGCTGGGTGAAGGACGGAAACTCTCCGACTATCTGGCCGGCCGGCGCACGGTGGCTGAAGGCCTGTTCAGCGCCGGCGCCGTGGTCGCCCGCGCCCGCGACTTGAAAATCGAAATGCCCATCGCCGAAGCCGTCGACGCCATCGTCAACCGCAACGCCGATATCGGCCAGACCATCACCGCGCTGCTCAACCGCCCGTTCAAGGAAGAAGCGAACGCCTGAATCGGTTGGTGCGACGTGCCTATTGGCTGATATCGATTCGATGGGCTAGCCTCCATCGATCAAAGGAGAAACAAGGAATGCCTTTCGCCATCCATTGCCTCGACAAGCCGGACAGCAACGCCGTTCGCATGGCGGCTCGTCCCGACCATCTCGCCTATCTCGTGGGATTCGAGGACAAGATTATCTTCGCCGGGCCGCTGCTGGCCGATGACCATCAGACCATGATCGGCAGCCTGCTGATCCTGGATCTGCCCGATCGCGCGGCGGCGGAGAAATTCTCCGCCGGCGACCCCTATCGCAAGGCGGGACTGTTCCAGACAGTCAATATCACCGCCTGGCGGCAGACCTATCCCAAGAAGTAAGCCGGAGGGCGCCGTGGCCTATTGGCTCGTGAAATCCGAACCCGCGACCTATTCCTGGGAGCAGCTCAACAAGGACGGCGTGACCGATTGGAGCGGCGTCAAGAATCCCCAGGCGCTGATCAATCTGCGGGGGATGAAGAAGGGCGATCTAAGCTTCTTCTATCATTCCGGCGCCGGGCCGCAGGTGGTGGGCATCGCCGAGATCGCGCGCGCCTTCTACCCCGATCCGAAGGACAAGGCCGGCAAGCTGGGCATGGTGGATATCAAGCCGAAGCAGCCGCTGAAGACGCCGGTGACCCTCACAGCGATCAAGGCCGAGCCGAAGCTGGCCAATCTGGGCCTGGTCAAGCAGTCGCGCCTGTCAGTCATGCCGATCGACGAAAAATCCTGGAAGCTGATCTGCGCCATGGGCGGCATCAAGGCCTGAACAGCCCGACCCAACGGAGGAAGGCACGCCTCCGTTGGATGCGCAGAGCCGCCGGACGTGTGCACCGGCCGCCCTACTCACGCAGCGGGCCGGATGTAGATGCTCAGATCGGACAGCTAGAAGTTTTCCTTGTCGGACGGATCGCTATGCCGCCCGCGGAAGCTGAGCGCCGGGTGATGGGAAGTCCACCAGGGCAGCGTCTCGGGCCGCCGCTCGCCGGTGGTTTCCTCCGCATCGATCCGCGGTGCCGCCTTCGCGATCTCCGCCGGTTTGCCCGTCAGCAGCCATCGCGGCATCGACCGCTGCAGCAGGCCGGCAAGCCGCACCGGAATGATTGCCGGCCAGCGCACCGGTTCTTTCGTGCTTAATGTCATGACTTCGCCCCTTCCGGATGAATCGGAACTCGAACTCTTCGGTGTCGTGGATCAGTGCTTCCATTCGCGTGCCCGCCGGATGAATGGCGAACAGCACATCGCTGCTCCGCTTCGCCAGGCGGAACGCCTCGAACCGCCGACTGAGCGGTTCGAGGCCCCGGATGCGCGGCGGGAAGCGGTCGTACTTCACCGTTCCTCCGGTCATCGTGAAAGAGAGCGGCAATGACCGGAGCGGCATCTGTTTAGGACGGGCTGGGGGCCGGCCCCGGAGCCGGAGCCGGGCTACCCGGACTGGCTGGGCTCGGTGGACTGCTGTCGCTGCTGTTGCCGTGGTCGTTGTTCCAGCCGCATCGCGCGCCCGCGTGATAACAACTTCTGAGAAGGGCGCCGTCTTCGTAGCAACCCGAAAGGCCGAGCATTAGCCCCAAGAACACCGTGGAACTTATCATCCGATAGCCGATGCCGTTACGTGAAAACCCATTCATGAACGCTTCTCCTTTGCCGATTTGAACCAAGTGGCCCCTCGGTTTCCCATCGCGCTGTATTCGTTCTATTGAATTATTTCCTAGTAGCCTCCGCCGCTGCTGCTGCTGTCGCTGCCGCTTTCCCCACCGCCGCCTTCGCAATTGTTGCCTTGGCAACCCTCCGGCTCCGTCGGCGGGCAGCCGGCAAAGCCGGTGAGCGGCAGGAGCGCGGCGATCAGGAGCAGTGCCCGCCGGAACTTCTTCGTTGCCGTCCAATAGTCAGCGCATTGCCGCATCGTCTGTTTCCCTTGCTGATGTGATTGGGTGACGTGAATTCGGAGCGCCGGCCCCACCGTTCAGAATTGCCGCGGCAATCGAAACGGCATGAGGTGGCCGGCGTCCCTTTGCTCGACCGGCAAGCCGATGTCCTGTAGCGGACCGTCGTCGAGCCGGTTCAGGGCGCGGCGCTGGCGGAGACGCTGCAGCCAGGCCTCGACGGCGGCCCGCATCCGCGGCAGCCCGCGGCGCAGGGCGCCCAGGGCGTAGCGGCAGGCCGCCAGGGGCGGCGCAATATTCGTGCGCGTCAGCATTGAGGGTCCGGTTAGGCGTCGCGGCCGGCGGGCGCTGTTAAGGGTACTCTCAGGACGGCGCCGGCACTCATCGATCCATCTCCAAACCGTTGATTCGAATTGCGAACCGCTTCAAGACGGCGATTCAAGCGGTTCCGGCGCCCGGCAACTCCGGGTAGCCTGTTTGCCGCAGCTACAACCTAGGCCCACCCGGCCGGCCGCGCTTGAAGCGGGTCCGAAGAATTCATGTAGAAAACATGGATTCTCGCGCGACAACTTGCGGAGGGGCGAATAGACCTGAGACAATGGTGTTGGTTCCAATGCGGCGCGGCGCATGGCAGAGGCCAGTTCCTTGCATATTCAGTTCAGCGATTGCGAAATCGACGTGGCGGCGTTTGAGTTGCGCCGGAGCGGGCAGCCCTGCGCGGTCGAGCCGCAGGTTTTCGAATTGCTGCTGTATCTCGCCAAGAACCCCGACCGCCTGGTCACCAAGAACGACCTGATCGAGAACGTCTGGGGCGGGCGCATCGTCTCGGACTCCACCCTGGCCAGCCGGATCAAGTCGGCGCGGCGCGCCATCGGCGACGACGGCGAACAGCAGCGGTTCATCCGCACGGTCCATGGCCGTGGCGTGCGCTTCGTCGCGGATTTGCGCGTCGATCCCGAGCGCGCCAACGACTCGGCGCGCGAATTGCCGATCACATCCGCGGCACAGCGCGCGCAGCCCCGGGTGGTGATCGCCGTTCTGCCTATTGCAAACATCGGCGGCGATGCCGCGCAGAACTATTTTGCCGATGGATTGACCCAGGACATCATCGCCGATCTCGGGCGCTTTCGGTTGCTGGATGTCGTGGCGCGGAACCGTTCAGCGCGCTTCCGCCGGCAGGGCGCCGATGTGAAGCAGATCGGCCGCGAGCTCGGCGCCGGATACATCGTGACCGGCAGCCTGCAGCGGCGCGGCCCGCGGATGAAGCTTGCCGCCGAGCTTCTTGACGCCACGACCGGTCAACAGCTATGGGCCGAGCGCTTCGACCGGCGGGCGGAGGACATCTTTGCGGTCGCCGACGATCTCGTCCGGACCATTGCCGCCACGCTGGCAGGGCGGGTTCAGGCGATCGGTTCGGCGCAGGCCAAACGGAAGCCGCCGGCCAACCTGGCCGCCTATGAGTGCGTGCTGCGCGCCCAGGCAGCCTCGATGCGGGTCGGCGACCCCGTTGCGGAAACCGAGACGCGTCGATTCTACGAACAGGCGGTCTCCCTGGATCCGACCTATGGCAGGGCGCATGCCGGCATGGCGATGATGCTGATGCGCGATTGGTTTCGCGCGCCGACCGCATCCGACGAAATCCTGGAGCTCGCGTTCGAACATGCGCAAAAGGCAGTCACGCTCGATCGCAATGACAGCGAGTGCCAGGAGACGCTGGGCTGGATTCTGCTGCACCGCCGGTCCTACGAAGCTGCCGAAGAAGCCTACGGCCGGGCGCTGGAGCTGAACCCCAACAGTCCCGACGAGCTGTCCGCCATGGGCGCCGTTTGCAACTTCCTGGGCCGGCCGGAAGAGGGCCTGGAATGGCTCCAGCGGGCAAAGCAGCGCGACCCGCATTTCGATCCGACCTGGTATTGGCACATTTTGGGCGCGACCTGCTTCAATGCGCGGCGCTATGACGAGGCGATTGCGTCGTTCGGCCGCTCGCCCTCCTTGCCGGCCTGGGCGCGGGCATACCTTGCCGCCAGCCTTGCCAAGGGCGGCCAAGCCGAGCGGGCGCGGGAATTGTCGGCAAAGCTGCTGGAAACCACGCCGGAATTTTCCGGCGCTGCGTTGCTGGCCAAGGAACCCTATCGCCAGCCGGCGGACCAGTTGCATCTGCTCGAGGGTCTGCGCAAGGCGGGGCTGCTTCCGGCAGACGCAAAGCTGCCCGGCGCGGCGCGGCCGGCCATTGCCGTGCTGCCCTTTGCCAATATCAGCGGCGATCCTGAACAGGACTATTTCGCCGATGGTCTGAGCGAAGATATCATCGCCGACCTGGCGGAGCTTTCGGCGCTGTATGTCACGCCGCGCAGCAGTTCATTCGCCTACAAGGGCCAGACGATCGACATCCAGCAGGTCGCCAAGGATCTGGATGTTTGCTACCTCCTCGATGGCAGCGTGCGCCGCATGGGCGCCCAGGTGCGCATCGCCACCCAGCTTGTCGACGGACGCACCGGCCTGCATGTCTGGGCGGAACGTTATGACCGCCCTTGGGAAGACATCTTCTCCCTGCGCGACGAAATCGCCCAAGGCATCGTCGCCGCACTCCAGCTTCAACTCCTGCCGCAGGGGATCACCGCGGCGCGCCGGCCGGCGACCACCAGCGCCGAGGCGTATCAGTACTACCTCATGGGCCGATCCTTCTTCCTCAAGGGCGTCTGGGCCAAGCGGGCCCTGGAGGTGGCGCGCCAGCTCTTCGCCAAGGCGATCGAGATCGATCCGAACTATGCGCGCGCACTTGCCGGCGTCGCCAACTGCGACAGCTATCGGCTGCTGCTGGATGTGCCCAGCGCCACGCTCGATGACATTCTCGCCAACAGCGAGCGCGCCATCGCGCTGGAGCCGAACCTGGCGGAAGCCCATGCCGCCAAGGGGCTCGCGCTCTACACGTCCGGCCGTCCCGCCGAGGCTAGCGCCGCGTTCGAGGATGCGGTGCGGTTGGGGCCTGACCTCTACGAGGCGCATTTCTTCTATGCCCGCCATTGCCGGACCCAGGGGCTTCACGCCAAGGCGGCGCGGCTCTTCGAGCGCGCGGCTGAACTGAACTCCAGCGATTTCCGGGCGCTCGGCCTTGCGGTCGACGAATACCGCGCCTTGAATCGCCACGACGACGCCATGGCCGCGGCCCGGCGCTGCCTCGACCGGCTGGAGTTCGAGCTCGCCGCCCAGCCAGACAATGCCTGTGCGCTTGCCTTCGGCGCCATCATCCAGGCCGAAGTCGGCAACGCCGAGCGCGCGGAGGAATGGGCGAACCGCGCCGTCGCCATCGAGCCCGGCGATGTGGTGACCAGCTACAATCTGGGCTGCACCTACGCGGCGCTTGGCAAGCTCGATGAGGCCGTCGACTGCTTGAGGCGCGCCTTTCCCGAAACGCCGACAAGCCGGCGCGCCTTTGTCGACTGGATGGAATACGATACTGCGCTCTGGCCGCTTCGCGGCCATGGCGAGTATGAGGCGTTGCGGCGGCGTTTCCAGCTCGAGACCAATGCAGCGGCGCCAGTCCCCGGCGGCGCCCACCGCCCTTCGATCGCCGTCCTGCCCTTTGTCAATATCAGCGGCGATCCCAATCAGGATTTTTTCGCCGACGGTCTGACGGAGGACATCATCACAGATCTGTCGCGCATCTCCGCGCTGTCGGTCGTCGCCCGCAACAGCGGACTCGCCTACAAGGGCAAGGTTGCCGATATTCTGCAGATCGCCCGCGAGCTGAAGGTCGACTATCTGCTGGTTGGCAGCTTGCGCCGCGCCGAAGACCGCATGCGCATTACCGGCCAGCTTATCGATGGCCGCACCGGTCTGCATGTTTGGGCCGAGCGATACGATCACGCCTGGGAGGAGATATTCTCACTCCAGGATGAGATGTCACAGAGCATCGTCGGCGCGCTCAAGCTGAAGCTGCTGCCCCAGGAAATCGCCGCCGTCACCAGCCGCCCGACCGGCAGCCCGGAAGCCTACCAGCATTATCTGATGGGGCGCTCCCTGTTCCTGCACAACGGCAGGGACACGCGGGCCTTGTGCGTGGCCCGCGACGAATTCGGCAAAGCCATCGAAACCGATGCGCGCTATGCCCGCGCCTATGCGGGCATCGCCAACTGCGATTCCTACCGCCTCTGCATGGGCGATTCCGGGGTTACGTTCGATGAAGTTCTCGCCAACAGCGAGCGCGCCCTGGCCTTGGACCCGGAGCTGCCGGAGGCGCTGGCAGCCAAGGGGCTGGCGCTTCATGTCGCCGGCCGCTATCGGGAGGCGGACGGCGCGCTGGGGCGCGCCATGCGCAACGGGCCTGACCTGTTCGAGGCCTTCTATTTTGCCGGCCGCAATCATCAGGCGCAGGGCCGCTTCGAACAGGCCGCCATTTGCCTGGAGAAGGCGGCGGAGCTGCATCCCGGTGATTTCCTGGCACTGGGCGTCGCAGTCGCCACCTATCGCTCCCTGGGCCGCGAAGACGAGATGCGCTCGGCCGGACAGCGCAGCCTCGAGCGATTGGAGGCGGTCATCACCAGCCATGGCGACAATGCCGGCGCCCTCGCCTTTGGCGCATCGGTGCAGGCGGATGTCGGCGATAAGACGGTGGCCGAAGTATGGGCGGATCGAGCAGCTGCAATCGACACCGACAACAAGGTCGTCAATTACAATCTGGCTTGCGCTTATGGGGCGGTGGGCCGGATTGACAAGGCGCTCATCCACCTGCAGCGCGTCTTTACGGGTCCGACGGAGGGGCGGCGGGTCAATTTCGGCTGGCTGAAGCGCGACAGCTCGCTGCAGCCGTTGCACGGCCACCCGGAGTTCGACGCGCTGATCGCGCGCCTCGAAGGAGAAGGCAACTCGGAGCCGCCGGCAATCGAGTGCCGGTCACCGGCGATAGCCGTGCTGCCGTTCGAGAACCGGAGCGAGGAGCCCGACCGGCTGTACTTCGCCGATGGCGTCGTGGAACAGATCACCGCGGCGCTCGCCCGCGTGCGGTCCTTCACCGTCATCGCTCGCAGCTCGACCATCCGCTACCGCGGCCAGAAGGTCGATTCGATCCAGGTGGGAAAACAACTCGGCGTGCGCTACCTCCTGGAGGGCAGCATCGGGCGGGCGGGAGACCGGGTCCGTATTGCCACCCAACTCGTCGACGCGGATTCGGGCGTCCATATCTGGGCCGAGCGCTATGATGGCAGGATCGAGGACATTTTCGATCTGCAGGACCGCATCACTGAATCCGTGGTCAGCGCCATCGCACCGACCATCCGCACGGCTGAGATCGAGCGCGCCCGGCGCAAGCGGCCGCAAAATCTCGAGGCCTACGACTATGTGATGCGCGCCCTGCCCCATGTCTGGGCGCTGACCTCGGCCGATTCCGCCGAGGCGCTGCGCTTGACGGCCGAGGCGATCAAGCTCGACCCCAGCCACGGCGTGGCAAACGCGCTGGCGGGCTGGTGCCATGCTTGGCAGTTTTGCAATCACTGGACCGCGACGCCGGAACGAACGCGCAGCGAGGGCCTCGAACTGGCGCGGACGGCGCTGAAGCTGGACGCTGATGATCCCACGGTCCTGGCGATGGTCGCGGCGACGGTCATGTTGCTGGCCCAGGACCTGGAGCAGGCGGCGGAGCTGACCGAGCGCGCGCTGCGCCTCGATCCGAACTCGACCTGGGCCTGGATCCGCAGCGGTTATGTTCACGTCTACCGCGGCGATGCGGAGACCGCCTTGGCGCATTTCGAGCGGGCCCGGCGGCTGAGCCCGTTCGATCCCTTCAACTTCAATATCTACGTCGGCATCGCCTTGGCGCACTTTGCCGCCGAGCGATACGAGCAGGCCTGCGAATGGGCGGAAAAGGGACTGCGGGAACGCTCAGACCTTCCCTGGGCCTATCGCGTGCTCGCCGCCGCGGCGCCCTATCTGCGGGCGACCGAGCGCGCGCGCTGGGCCGCCGACCGCCTGCAGGAAGCGAACCCGCAGATTTCGGTGTCCAGCATCATGGCCGTTCTGCCGGCAAAGCCGGCCGACTTCCGCATGCGCTTTGCCGACGGCCTGAGACGTGCCGGCCTGCCAGAAGATTCGCCGGCGGCAGCAGCAGCAGAACCTGAACCGGCATTGGGCAATGGCCATCAGGCGATTTGAACATTGGCGGCAATCGCGCTCATGCTCTTTCCGGTGAAAGCCTGACTTTGCCACAACCCCTCTGCCGTCCCGAAGACATCCCCGATCGCCAAGCGCGCAGCTTCACTGTCGATACGCCGGAGGGCAAGCGCGATATCCTGGTGCATCGCGAGGGCGAATCGATCCGCGCTTACGTCAACTCCTGCCCCCACAACGGCTCGCCGCTGGATTGGGGTCCGGACAAATTCATCTCCCTGGACAAGTATCACATCATCTGCGGCACCCATGGCGCGCTGTTCCGGCCGGAGGACGGCTATTGTGTCGACGGTCCCTGCGCCGGGGACTCCCTGGAGGCCGTGCCGGTGGCGCTGATCGCCGGCGTGATCAATTACACCGGCTGACCTAGGCCGCCGCGCAAAAGACGAAATCCCGCGCCAGATCGGCCATAGTCCCACGCCAGCCTCCCGATGCCGCCGTCGCCGGCGCCATCAACTCAAGGAGGTCCCAGGGGATCATGGCCGCATTGTCCCGATTCGTCCATCGCCGCCCAGCTCAGCCGCATACCCGGCTTCGACATCTCGAAGCGCGTGGTCATGCTGGGCATTCTCATCCTGATCATGCTGATCCCCCTGACCATGATCGGCGATGTGGTCTACGAGCGCAGCGCCCGCCGCTACGAGGTGGAAAACCAGATCGCCGGGCAATGGGGCGAGTCCCAGATCGTCGGCGGCCCGGTGTTGATGATCCCCTATGTCACGCGCTCAAGCTATGCTCGCGCCGACGGCAGCACCGGCGAAACCGTCACCGAGCGGTTGGCGTATTTCCTGCCCGATAAACTGGCCATCAACGCCGGCCTGGACAGCGAACTGCGGCGGCGCAGTCTGCATGAGGTGCTGGTCTACACCAGCAAGGTGGAGCTCACGGGCTCCTTTGCGCCGGCCAGCTTCAGCGAATGGAACGTGCCCGCGGGCGACATCAAGTGGAACTCCGCAGTTCTGCTGATCGCCGTATCCGACATCAGCGGCATCGTCAGCCTGGACATGAGCTTGGCGAACAACTCCCTGAAGCCGATGCCGGGACCGGCCGGGCTCAATACCTTCAACAACGGCCTGCAGGCGCGCGTCACGGGTTTGGCCGCCGGCAAGGCCCATGGATTCACGATCAATCTTTCGCTCAATGGCAGCCGGGCGCTGCAGTTCCTGCCCATGGGCAATGCCACGACAATCAATGTGAAGGGCGACTGGCCGGACCCGGGTTTCATCGGCGCGGTCCTGCCGCAAACCCGCACGATCAACCGGGAAGGATTCACCGCCCAGTGGAACACGACCTACATCTCGCGGCCCTATCCCAGCCAATGGCGGGCGAGCGACATGTCGCCCATTTTCCAGGACTCGGCGATCGGCGTCGAACTCACCCAGCCCGGCGACGTCTATCAGCAGAACGACCGCATCGTGAAGTACGGCTTGCTGGTGATCGGGCTTACCTTCGCCACCATCTTCGTCGTCGGCCTGCTGACGGATGTGCGCGCCCATATGGTGCAATATCTGCTGGTGGGCGGCTCGATCTGCATCTTCTATCTGCTGGTGCTGTCGCTATCAGAGCAGATCCGCTTCGATCTCGCCTATGGCATCGCCAGCGCAGTGGATATCGCCGTCGTCTCGCTCTATGTTGGCCGCACGGTGCGGCGCCATGTGGGGCTGATCGCCGCGGCGGTGCTGGCGATGGTCCATGGCTGGATGTTCGTGCTCTTGCAGATGGAGGATTTCGTGCTGCTATCAGGCACCATCGGGCTGCTGCTGGCGCTGGTCACCGTCATGTATGTGACGCGCAACGTGGATTGGTACCGCATCGGTCCGGCGCCGTCAGCGAGCGCTGCACCGGCGGCAAACTGACGACGCTACCCTGCGCTAAAGAAAATGCGGCGGCGCAATTTGCCGCCCCATTCTCATGATGCCGAAGGATAGCCTCAGAAATCGATCTGCGTGCCCATGCCGAAGCTGAAGGAGGCATCCGACGCCGAGGCGGGGGAATCCGAATCGTAGTCGTCGAACTCGATCACGCTGGCCAAGGTGATGCCTGGCCCCAGCTTGTAGCCGGCGGTCAGCGCGAAGACATCCAGGTTATCCGTGCCGACGCCCATTTCATAATCGCCGTGGGACCAGCCCAGGCCGAAGGTCCAGGCATCGATGCCGTAACTGACGCCGGTGGAGAAGATCCGGGCGTCCTGGCCCTCGGTGCCGAAATTGTAGCGCCACTCGGTGGCGCCGCCGAAGGTGAAGCCGGCATAACTGATCTGCACATAGCCGTTATAGTCCGAGGCGTCGTTGACGCCGTTCAGATCCGCTTCCCGGTCCATGCTCCAGGTACCGCCGCCGCCGACGATGAAGGTCACGCCGTTGAAGTCGTGGTTGAAGTTCGCGGCCACCGAAACGATGTCTGAGAACTCGCCGGTGTTGTTCGTGAACCGCGTGCCGGCGCCGCTCACTGTATTGCGGGTATCTTCCGTGCCATCGGGCGCGAAGGAGGCGGCAAAGCTGAAGCCGCCGAAAGTCGGGCTGAAATAGACGATCTTGGTGGAGTTATCGTCCAGGCCGAAGCAGGTGCCGTTGGTGCCGGCATAGCCGCCGCCCACCGCGGCATTGGAGAAGTTGAACCAGGGCGAGTCCGAGCCGAAGATGCCGTTGGCGCCGTCGGGCGACAGATAGCACATCTGCGCCAGGGCTTCCGAGGTATCGCCGAAGAAGACCTGGCCCCAGCCGCCGCTGAAATAGGCATAGACCTGGTCGATCTGATCGTCGGAGGTCTGGCCTTCCAACTCGACATGCACGCCCATGGTCAGGCCGTTATCGAGGGTTGTCGAACCGTCGAAGTGAATTTCGACGTCCTGCTTGAAGACATAGGGCCGGGTGACATCGCGGATGTCATCATTGTCGCCAAAATTGACGCCCGCCGCGGCGATGTAGTAGCCGCCGATCTCCAGCTTGACCGGGTCTTCCGCCCGCGCAGTCGTTGCCGCAGCCGATACCGCGACCAGCGCAGAGCTGGCCAGCAATTTGCCTTTCATAGAACCCCCCAATCCCTCGTGCTCGTAATCTGGCCGGCGATTGCCGCCGGCCACGCCCCTGATCGTAGTTAATAGTCCCTCGCAACAACTACCCTGTCAAATCGCGGCAGCGGCTATCGAGGGTCCTGTCGTCGGGGCGCGATCAGCCAAGGTCCGGTACTGCTTGTTTCGATTGGTTGATTTGGCCAATATCGCGGTGACGTCAGAGGGCCAGAAGGCCCCAGCGCGACATTGATCGGCGCCCGAAGGGAGGGCCTTCTGCCATGACCGACAACAGCCTGTTTCCGGTTTCCGCCGATGCAGCGAAGGCCGCCTGGATCGACAAAGCCAAGTACGAGCGCCTGTACCAGCAGTCGGTCGCCGACCCCGAGGGTTTCTGGCGCGAACAGGGCCAGCGCGTCGACTGGATGAAGCCCTACAGCAAGGTCAAGGACGTCGATTTCACCGGCAAGGTGCATGTCCGCTGGTTCTATGACGGCACGCTCAATGCCAGCGCCAATTGCATCGACCGTCATCTGGAAACCCGCGGCGACCAGACCGCGATCATCTGGGAAGGCGACAGCCCGGACGAGCAGAAGCATATCACCTATGCCGAGATGCATGAGAATGTCTGCCGCCTCGCCAATGTGCTGAAGGGCCGCGGCGTCAAGAAGGGCGACCGGGTCACGATCTACATGCCGATGATCCCCGAAGCGGCCTATGCCATGCTGGCCTGCGCCCGCATCGGCGCCATTCATTCCGTGGTCTTCGGCGGCTTTTCGCCGGAGAGCCTGGTGGGCCGCATCCAGGATTGCGACTCCAACTGCGTCATCACATCGGACGAAGGATTGCGCGGCGGCAAGAAGGTGCCGCTGAAGGCGAACACCGACGAAGCGCTGAAACGCTGCCCGTCGGTGAAAACCTGCGTCGTCGTGCGCCGGACCGGCGGGCAGATCGGCTGGGTCGAGGGCCGCGACGTCTGGTACCACGAGGAATGCGCCAAGGCTTCCCGCGACTGCAAGCCGGAGGAGCTGAGCGCCGAGGATCCGCTGTTTATTCTCTACACCTCAGGTTCGACCGGAAAACCGAAAGGCGTCCTGCACACCACCGGCGGTTATCTGGTCTATGCCTCGATGACGCACCAGCATGTCTTCGACTATCACGACGGCGATATCTACTGGTGCACCGCCGATGTGGGCTGGGTTACCGGCCACAGCTATATCGTCTACGGACCCCTGGCCAACGGCGCCACGACGCTGATGTTCGAGGGCGTGCCGAACTATCCGGATTCCTCGCGCTTCTGGCAGGTGGTGGACAAGCACAAGGTCAACATCTTCTACACCGCACCCACCGCCATCCGCGCCTTGATGCGCGAGGGCGAGGCGCCGGTGAAGCGCACCAGCCGGAAATCGCTGCGCCTCCTCGGCAGCGTCGGCGAGCCGATCAATCCGGAAGCCTGGCTCTGGTATCACCGGGTGATCGGCGACGGCCGCTGCCCGATTGTCGATACCTGGTGGCAGACGGAGACCGGCGGGATTCTCATCACGCCGCTGCCCGGCGCCATCGCCCAGAAGCCGGGCTCGGCGACGTTGCCGTTCTTCGGCATCAAGCCGGGCATCGTCGACGGCGACGGCAAGCTGCAGGAGGGCGAGGCCTCGGGTAATCTCTGCATCCTCGATTCCTGGCCGGGGCAGATGCGCACGGTCTATGGCGACCATCAGCGCTTCATCGATACCTACTTCAAGTCCTTCCCCGGCAAGTATTTCACCGGTGACGGCTGCCGCCGGGACAAGGACGGCTATTACTGGATCACCGGCCGCGTCGACGACGTGATCAATGTCTCCGGGCACCGCATGGGCACCGCCGAAGTGGAAAGCGCGCTGGTGGCCCATACCAAGGTGGCCGAGGCGGCCGTGGTCGGCTATCCCCACGACATCAAGGGCCAGGGCATCTATGCCTATGTGACCTTGAAGTCGGGGCAACAGCCGACGGATGACCTGCGCAAGGAACTGGTGCAATGGGTGCGCAAGGAGATCGGCCCGATCGCCCAGCCGGACCTGATCCAATGGGCGCCGGGCCTGCCGAAGACGCGCTCGGGCAAGATCATGCGCCGCATCCTGCGCAAGATCGCCGAGAACGACTACAGCAACCTCGGCGACATCAGCACCCTTGCCGATCCCACGGTGGTGCAGGAACTGGTGAATAACCGGATGAACCGGGCGTAGAAGCCTTATCGCTTCGCCCCCTCGAGCCCGCGTTCTTGGCGCATGCGCTGTTCGGCGCGGCGTCCTTCTTCGTCGAATAGGAAGGTGAACAGACCAAAGCGCCGGCCTTTCGTCACCGGCAGCGCTTCATGCAGGATCGAGCAGGAGAACACCACGGCCCCGCCGATACCGGGGCGGTAGAGCTGGCGGCCATATTCGGGGAAATGCACGTCGCCGCCTTCATACTCGCCGGTGTTGAGGTTCACGCTCATGGCGAACTGCCGGTGCGCGGTATAGGGCGTGGTGTTATCGCGATGGGCGCGGAAATAGCCGCCATCGGCGGAGTCATAGCAGCCGATGCGCATCACCTCGCCATGAACGACGCGGAAATTGAAGGCCTTCTTGATCTCCGGCACGGCGCGGCGTCCGATGCGCTGCTGCAGCAGGCGCAGCAGGTCCGGCTCGGAGATCCAGACATCGCGCCGCTTCTTGAAAGCGGCGCTGGCATAGGCATCGCCATGGCTCACCGACGACACGGTGTCGGCGCGCTTCTCGCTGACATTCCAATGCTCGATCAGGCGGCGGCAGAGTTCCGGCTCAAACAGGCCGGGCAAGATCAGCACCGGCGCTTGCGCCCCGACCGCATCCGGCACGCTGCGTCCGAAGAGATCGCGGCAGGTTGCGAGCGCCTCGTCCAAGCCGTCATCGGCGTAGGTCCCCACCAGCCGCCGCGCCGCATCAAGCACCGCATATCCGGGCACGGCCGCGCCGAGGCTCTGCGCCGCTGCGCCGCCATCGGTGGCCTGTTTCAGCGGCGTCCCGGCCGCCGGCGCTGCGCCATCAGGCGTCACTTCATAGGCGATCGTTTCGAAGGCATCGAGTTCGGCAAGTTCGCGGGTCAGCGCCGCGCGCAAATCGTCCGACGGCGCCGGCCCGGAAAACCACAGCAGGACGGCATGGCCGGCCAGCGATTGATCCCACAGATTGATGCTCGCGCCATCAGCGCCTTTCAACGGCAAGGCGCCGAGGGGATCGCCAGGCAGCTTGAGCTGGGCGTCGGACGTTTTCATCGCTTTCAGAATCTGGATGCGCCAGGGCGCTTCACTATTTGTACTACTGTATGCGATCAGCTAGTGGCGTTCCAGCACCGGCCGCAGCCGCGCGCCAAGCTGCCGCGCCGCCCGGTCGATCGCGCCTTCATCGAAGGCCGCATAGCCCAGCAGCAGGCCCTGCCGCGCCGGCCGCCGGGCGTAGAAGCGCGACAGCGCCACCGCGACGACATCGGCCGTGGCGGCGATGCTCTCGATTTCAAGATCATTCATCTGCCGCGCCAATGCCGGCGACAGGCCGGCGATCAGGTGCAGTCCCGCGGGGTCGGCGCTCAACTCCAGCAAGCCGCCCAGGTGGGTTCGCGCCGCTTCGAGCAGCGCCGCCTGCCGCGCCGCGTAGCGCCGGCGCATCTGCCTGACATGGCTGCCGAAGTAGCCGCCCTGCATGAAGGCAGCCAGCGCCGGCTGCAAGCCCGGGCCGGCATAGTCGTCCAGCGCGGCGCGGGCGCGGCGAAAACTTTCCAGCAGCGCCATGGGCACCACCAGATAGCCGAGGCGCAGTGCGGGAAACATCGCCTTGGAAAAACTGCCGGCATAGAGCACGCCGCCGCCTTCATCGAGACCCTGCAGCGCCGCCAGCGGCCGGCCGCTATAGCGGAACTCGCTGTCGTAATCGTCCTCCAGCACCCAGGCGCGCACCCGTCGCGCATAGGCCAGCAGCTCCAGCCGCCGCGCCAGCGACATGGTGATGCCCAGCGGATACTGATGCGACGGCGAGATGCAGATCAGCCGCGGCCGGGGCGCCAGCCGCGCGCCTGAGGTGACCGAAAGTCCTTCGCCATCCACCGGCACCGGAACCGCGCGGCAGCCGGCCGCGGCCAGCGTGGCGCGCACGCCGCGATAGCCGGGCTCCTCCATCCAGACGGCGTCGCCGCTGTCGGCCAGCACCCGCAGCGTCAGGTCGATCGCCTGGCGGATGCCGGAGAAGATCAGCACCTGGTCGGCGCTGCAGCGCACGGCGCGTTCGGCGGCGAGATAGTCGGCGATCGCCGCGCGCAGCGGCTGATAGCCGGCGCGGTCGCCGGCGGCGTAGTCCGCCGCCGTCAGCCGCCGCCAGCTCCGCGCCACCAGCCGCGCCCAGAGATCCGTCGGGAAGGCGCCCACGTCGGGAGAGCCCGGCGCAAAGGGTATCGGCAGCGGTTCCTGCCGCCCATGCTCGACACCGATGGCATGGCCGCGGGCCGAGATCCCGCGCAGCGGCCGCGCCGCCGTTACAGCAGCCGTTGTCCGCGCCGGCCGGTGCGGGAGATCGCGCGAGACAAAGCTGCCGGCGCCGCGCCGGCCCTCGATATAGCCTTCCCCCATCAGCTGATCGAAAGCCTGCAGCACGGTGTTGCGCGAGACTCCGTGCTCCGCCGCCAGGAGCCGCGTCGAGGGCAGCTTGCTGCCGGGCGCCAGCCGGCCGCTCAGGATCAGCGCCCGCAGCTCATCATAAAGCTGACGGTGAAGCGGCGGGACGGCCTGCCGGTTCAGCGGCAGCGGGCCGATGACGCCGCCGGTGGCGATGCGGGGCATGGAACCACTCCAGAGTGGCACTAACAAAATACAAATAATGGCACTTTTCAAAGTACCACTTCTTGCCGTATCAGCCAGCCCGGAAACCCACGGAGACGAAGATGGACCAGCCGGTCACCGATACCCTCGGCCCCACGGCGCGCAACCGGGTGAAGCGTCTGCCCAAGCGCGGCCACTACGACCGCAGTACCGTGAACGAGGTCCTGGATGCCGGCTTCATCTGCCATATCGGCTATGTGATCGACGGCCAGCCCTATGTGACGCCGACGGCCTATTGGCGCGAAGGCAACCACATCTACTGGCACGGTTCTTCCGCCAGCCGCATGCTGCGGGCGCAGAAGGAGGGGATTCCCGTCTGCCTCACCGTCACCCATATCGACGGCCTGGTGATGGCGCGCTCCGCCTTCCACCATTCGCTGAACTACCGGTCGGTGATGGCGTTCGGAAGGGCGCACATCGTCGATGAGCCGAAGGCGAAGGAAGCCGCCATGCGCGCCTTCGTCGAGCGGCTCTATCCCGGCCGCTGGGACGGCTTGCGCCCGGTCAACAAGCAGGAGTTCAAGGCGACCACGATCCTCGGCATGGAATTGACCGAGGCCTCGGCGAAGATCCGCACCGGCAATCCGGCCGACGATGATGAAGACTACGCGCTGCCGATCTGGGCCGGCGTGATAGGACTCAAGACCATTGTCACGGGAATCAGCGACGATGGCCGCCTTGCGCCTGGAACATCAAAGCCGAGAGATCTTGCCGCGTTCACGAAGGATGCCGATTTCGGCGAGCTGCTGAAGCGATACGACGGCGATCGGTAGAACCCGAATCCCCTCTCCCCTTGGGGGAGAGGGGAAATTCTATTTGTGACAGTGGAATCAAAAATCAATGCAGCGGCCGTTCTTTTCCCAGTCGCCATAGCGCGTGGGTTCCGGCCCCTTCGGGCCGCCATGCTCGGCCGGCTTAGCGCCTGGTTTCGGCGCCGCCGGTTTCGCGGCCTCAGGATTCTCTGCCGGAATCTCCGTTTCATCAGCCATTGCCAATAGATAAGCCCGGCGCGGCTTTGCCACCAGCCCCGGCGTCAATCTTGATATCGGGCAAAGCGGGGCCATCTATCTGGGCAAGTTGCGGAGCTTGCCGCATCGCCCGATGGAGACCGAACCAGAGATGAACTTCGCCCGCACTGCCCTGCTGCTGGCCGCCATGACCGGCCTGTTCCTTGCCGTCGGCTACCTGATCGGCGGGCAGGCTGGCATGATCATTGCGTTCGTCATCGCGCTGGGCATGAACTTCTTCGCCTACTGGAATTCCGACAAGCTGGTGCTGCGCATGCATGGCGCCCGGGAAGTGGACGCCGCCGGCGCGCCGCGGTTGTTTCGCATCGTCGAGGATCTGGCCAAGCGCGGCAATCTGCCGATGCCCCGCGTCTATCTCATGCAGACAGAGCAACCCAACGCCTTCGCCACCGGCCGCAATCCGCAGAACGCCGCCGTCGCCGTCACGACCGGTTTGCTCGACCGCCTGAACGAGCAGGAGATCGCCGGCGTGCTGGCCCATGAGCTGGCCCATGTGAGCAATCGCGATACGCTGACCATGACCATCACTGCGACCCTGGCCGGCGCCATCGGCATGCTGGCGCAGTTCGGCATGTTCTTTGGCGGCGGCCGCGACAGCCGCGACAATCCCCTCGGCATCATCGGCGTGCTGGCGGCGGCGATTCTCGCGCCGATGGTGGCGGCGCTGGTGCAGATGGCGATCAGCCGCTCGCGGGAATACGAAGCCGATCGCGCTGGTGCGCAGCTCTGCGGCCAGCCCTTGTGGCTTGCCTCGGCCCTGGCCAAGATCCATAACGCGTCGCTGCAGATCGATAATCACCGCGCCGAAGCGAATCCGGCGACCGCCCATATGTTCATCATCAACCCGCTCCATGCCCATGCCGTCGACGGCCTGTTCCGCACCCATCCAAGCACGGAGGAGCGCATCCGCCGGTTGCAGGAAATGGCTGCGCAGTCGAGCGCCAACGACGACAGCCCCTCGATGGCCAGCTATCGCTCGGCGCGGAACCGCGGCCCCTGGAGCTAAGGCTCCGGCCGCAAGAGTCCCTTGTGAATACAGTTGAGCCAGCGCGCAGCCGCGAGTCCGCGGGCCTGCCGGCGCGTCGCGCGGCGGCGCTGCTGCTGCAGCATATCCTGCGGCAGCGGCTGCCGCTCGAAGAAGCATTTGAAGGCGAGCCTTCGCTGAAATCCCTCGAAACGCGCGACCGCGCTTTCGTCCGCATGCTGGTGGCGACGGCGCTGCGCCGTCTTGGCCAGATCGACGCCATCCTCGCCCGCTGCATGGACCGGCCGCTGGGCGCCAAGGCCCAGGCCGCCCAGGACCTGCTGCGGCTCGGTGCGGCGCAGCTGCTCTATCTCGACACGCCCGCCCATGCCGCTGTGGACACCAGCGTTGCGCTGGCGGCAGAGGGAGAGGAAACCGCCGGCTTCAAGGCGCTGATCAACGCCGTGCTGCGGCGTATCGGCCGGGAGAAGAACGAACTCCTGAAAGCGACCGCGGCGCCGGCGCTCAACGCGCCGGCGTGGCTCTGGGACTCCTGGGTCAAGGCCTATGGCGAAACCCGCGCCCGCGGCATTGCCCTCGCCCACCTTGCGGACCCGCCGCTGGATTTCTCCGTGAAGGCGGATCCGGAATCCTGGGCGAAGCAACTGCGCGCCGCCATCCTGCCCACGGGCAGCCTGCGCCGCATGGATGGCGGCCCGATTGAAGCGCTGCCGGGCTTCGCCGATGGCGCCTGGTGGATCCAGGATGCGGCGGCGGCGCTGCCGATGACGCTGCTGGGGCCGGTCGCCGGCAAGACCGTCATCGATCTCTGCGCCGCACCCGGCGGCAAGACCGCGCAACTGGCGGCCGGAGGCGCCGCGGTCACCGCCGTCGACCGCAGCGCCAAGCGGCTCGAACGTCTGACGGCCAACCTCACGCGGCTGGGCCTGACGGCGGAAACCGTCATCGCTGACGCCACCCAATGGCAGCCGGCGGCGCCGGCCGATGCAGTGCTGCTGGACGCGCCCTGCTCCGCCACCGGCACCATCCGCCGCCACCCCGATGTCGCCTGGCTGAAAACGCCTGAAGACATGGCGAAGCTCGTGGATTTGCAGGCGCGGCTGCTGCGCGCCGCCGTGGCCATGGTCGGCAGCGGCGGCACCCTGATCTACTGCACCTGCTCGCTGCAGCCGGAGGAAGGCCCGAAGCAAATCGCCGGCCTCCTGGCCGACCGCGCACCCGTGCAACGCCTGCCGATCGCAGCCGCTGAAGTGGGCGGCTTGGTGGAGCTGATTACGGCCGATGGCGACCTCCGCACCCTGCCCAGCCACCTGCCCGACCGGGGCGGCATGGACGGCTTTTACGCCGCCCGCCTGCGCAAGCTCTAGCGCCACAGTTCGGCCATCCTATCGATGCATTGCTGACGGGCCGCCGGGTTGTTCCGGCGCCCCGGAAGCTGGTAGTTAACGGTCATGCCGCAGAAGATTCGCATCGCCCCGTCCATTCTTTCCGCCGATTTCGCGCGCCTGGGCGATGAGGTGAAGGCGATCGATGCCGCGGGCGCCGATTATGTGCATATCGACGTGATGGACGGGCATTTCGTGCCCAACATCACTTTCGGTGCACCCGTGGTGCAGGCGATCCGGCCCCACACCAAGCTGGTGTTCGACGTGCATCTGATGATCGCGCCTGTGGACCAGTTCATCGCCGATTTCGCCAATGCCGGCGCCGACATCATCACCGTGCATCCGGAGGCCGGGCCCCACCTGCACCGGACCATCCAGCTCATCAAATCCCACGGCAAGAAAGCCGGCGTATCGCTCAATCCGGCGACCCCGCCTTCGGCCGTCGACGAGCTGCTGGACGACATCGACCTGGTCCTGGTGATGACCGTCAATCCCGGCTTCGGCGGCCAGAAATTCATCGCCAGCGCCATGGACAAGGTGCGCCATCTGCGCCGCCGCATCGACGAGACCGCCAACGCCCGCAACGGCCGGCCGATCGACCTGGAAGTGGATGGCGGCATCAATGCCGAAACGGCGGCTATCGCCGCCCAGGCCGGCGCCGATGTGCTGGTCGCCGGCACCGCCACTTTCACCGGCGGTCCCCAAGCCTATGCCGGCAATATCCGCCGGCTGCGCGACGCCGCGGGCGCCAGTCCGTGACCGATACGGCCGGGACATCGGCCGACGCAGGTTCCCGCCGGCCTTCCGAACCGATGGCGCCCGTGCTGCGGGCGCGCATGCGCCTGCCGCGCGAGCTGCAGATGCAGCGGCTGTGGTACAGCCTGCGCCAGCCCATGTTCCGCAGCGCCTTCTACCGCTGGCTGCTGCCAGGACGGGTGGCGGGCGCACCCGGGCCGGCCATCACCAGCGATATCTGGCCCGGCAATGCGGAGCGCGGCAGCGCCATCATCCAAGGCATCTTCGCCCTGGGCGGCCAAACCATCCGCGACCCGGCCCCGGTCTGGGACCCGGTGGGCGCCACCGACCCCTGGCGCGAAACGATGCACAGCTTCGACTGGCTGCGGGATTTGCGCGCTGTCAGCGGCGAGAGCGCCCGCCGCGCCGCCCGAGAGCTGGTGGGCCGCTGGATCGCCGACAACAGCCGCTGGAGCCCCGTGGCCTGGCGGCCCGATATCACCGGACGGCGCTTGGCCGCCTGGATCCTGCATTACGATTTCCTCGGTGCCGCTGGGGACGCGATGTTTCGCGGCCGGCTGCTGGTGAGCATCGCCCAGCAGGCCAGCCATCTCTCGCGCGTGTTGCCCGCCGGCCTCAGCGGCAGCGACCTGCTGTTCGCCATCGGCGGCCTGATCCATGCCGGGCTGGTGATGCCCCGCGGCAGCTCCTGGATGCGGCGGGGCGTGATCCTGCTCTCGCACGAACTGGAGCGGCAGATTCTCAGCGACGGCTGCCACTGCGAGCGCAGCCCGTCGGTGCATTTCGAAGTGCTGCAATTGCTGGTGGGCTTGAGGGTCGCCTTCGGCACGGCCGACCACACGGTACCCGAGCCGATATTGGACGCCATCGCCCGCATGGCGCCGATGCTGCGTTTCTTCGAGCATGGCGATGGCGGCCTGGCCCTGTTCAACGACAGCAACGAGGAAGCCGACTGGCTGATCGACATGACCCTGGCCCGCGCCAACGGCAAGGGCCTTTCGCCCAAGGAAGCGGCGGTCAGCGGTTTCCAGCGCCTGGCCGCGGGACGCACGGTGATCCTGGTGGATGCCGGCCGGCCGCCGCCGCCCGGCTTCGACCGCCACGCCCATGCGGGAACCCTGTCCTTCGAGATGAGCGTCGGCAAGGACCGGCTGATCGTCAATTGCGGCGCCCATGAGGGCCGCGGCGAATGGTGGACCGCGCAACGCGCCACCGCCGCCCATTCCGCGCTGGTGGTCAACGACACCAATGCCTGCGTCTTCGCCGCCGATACCGGCCTGGTGCGTGGACCGACTCATGTGACCTGCCACCGCGACGAGGCCGACGGCGCCACCTGGCTGGAGATGAGCCATGACGGCTATGCCTCGCCCTATGGCGTGATCCATCACCGCCGGCTCTACATTACAGGCAGCGGCGAGGATCTGCGGGGCGAGGACCGCCTAGCCGGCGATACGCCGCAACCGTTCGTGCTGCGCTTCCATCTGCATCCCGATGTGAATGTGTCCGTCGCGCAGAATGCCCAGGCGGCGATTCTGAAACTGCCCAGCGGCGGCTGGTGGCGCATGCGCGCCAAGGGCGGCGCGATCTCGTTGGCCGACAGCATCTACATGGGCAAGCGCGGCGAAGCCCGCCGCTCACAACAGATCATCGTCACCGCCGACCTCCAGGCCATGGACAGCACCGTGCGCTGGGCGATCACGAAGGAAGCGGTGGGAAAGTAATGTTCACCACAAAGTCACAATGAACACGAAGCGATAGGAGTAGCTGAACCACAGATACACACAGATAAACACAGATGCGTCGAACTCGACGTGAAACAGCCAGACTTGATTTGCTGCATGGGATGATTTGCTGCGCGCCGCAGGCCTACAAAAATCAGTCTGTAGTTACGGAGCGTTGCGTCCATCGAATCGCACGAAGCTTATCCGTGCTTATCTGTGTGCATCTGTGGTTTCAAATACTCGCTTGCTTCGTGTCCTTTGTGACTTTGTGGTGAAACACTCTTCCTACGGCTGCCAGCGGCGAAGGCCTGGCGGCAGTTCCAACTTCCGCCACACGCCTTTCAAGTCCGCGACCAGCCCGCCCGATTTCACCAGCGCACTGAGCCTTGCGCCGTCGAAGCCGCGATAGGCCTCGTGAGGCACGGCGCAGACCAGGCAGTCGTAGGGCTGCGGCGCATTCAACGCCGGCAAGAGCGTCAATCCATACTGCGCCTTCGCCTCCGCCGCATCGGCCTGGGGATCATGCACATCCACCCGATGGCCGCGGCTCACCAGGCCGCGCACGAGATCGATCACCTTGGTGTTGCGCAGATCCGGCACGTTCTCCTTGAACGTCAATCCGAGGACCAGGGTGCGCGGCGTGCGAGTGCCGTTCTTCGCTGCTTCCTGGTCAATGCGCTCGGCGAAGTAATCACCCATGGCATCGTTGATGCGCCGGCCCGAGAGGATGATTTCCGGATCGTGGCCGACGGCGACGGCGCAGGCCGCGAGGTAATAGGGATCGACGCCGATGCAATGGCCGCCCACCAGGCCCGGCTTGAAATCCAGGAAATTCCATTTCGTCCGCGAGGCGTCGAGCACGTCATAGATCGACAGGCCCAGCCGTTCGAAGATCATGGTGACTTCGTTGATGAAGGCGATGTTGATGTCGCGCTGCGCGTTTTCGATCACCTTCGCCGCTTCGGCGGTGCGGATATCCTTGGCCACGAACACGCCGGCCTTGGCCACGCGCGCGTAGAGATCACGCAGCCGTTCGGCGGTTTCCGCCGTCTGCCCCGCCACCACCTTGACGATACTATCCAGGCGATGGGAGCGGTCGCCGGGATTGATTCGCTCCGGCGAATAGCCGAGAAAGAAATCCTGGCCCGCGCGGCGGCCGGATTCCCGCTCGATCAGCGGCCGGCAGATATCCTCGGTGACGCCGGGATAGACCGTGCTCTCGAACACCACGATCGGCGCCGGGTTGTGGCGCGCGCTCGCCTTCAGCGCTTGGCCCACGGTGCGGCAGGCGGCATCCAGCGGCCCCAGATCGGGCCGGTTCGCCGCATCGACGGGTGTCGGCACGGTGACGATGTGGATGTCGCGATCGACGAGATCGGCTGAGTTATCGCTCAGCCGCAGATTCTGCCGGCGGAAATCCTGGGGCGGCACCTCGCCGGTACGGTCGCGTCCCGCCTTCAGCTCGGCGATGCGCTCCCGGCTGATATCGAATCCCCTGACGTCCAGGCCCGCGCCGGCAAAGGCGGCGGCCAGGGGCAGACCCACATAGCCGAGGCCGATAACGCTGAGGCGGGGTTCCGCCGACTTCTGCTGGGATTGAACCAAGGCGATACTCTCCAATAGCGAGCGCTGGCTTAACCCCTCACCCTAACCCTCTCCCCGCCCTGCGGGGAGAGGGGACAAGTAAGCGATGGCCTGACAATCCGATGACCCCTCTCCCTCGCATGAGGGAGAGGGCGAGCAACATCCGCGGCGCGGATGTTGCGTGGGTGAGGGTTGGTGGATCAAAAAGCTCAATGGATGTGATTGGTCTGGCTTTGCCCGAGCTTGTCAACTTGCCGCGGGCTGCAGGCCCGGGCGCCGTTGCGGCTGCCGCCCTCAGCGGCTATGGAGACGCTCGACACCGCCCGCCGGAGACCGCATGCCCGAATCCCCCATCGCCCGCGCCCTGATCTCCGTCTCCGACAAGACCGGCGTGGTAGAGCTGGCCCGCTTCCTGCAGCAGAACGGGGTCGAGATCCTGTCCACCGGCGGCACGGCCAAGACGCTACGCGAGGCCGGCATCAAACTGCGCGACGTGGCGGAGGTCACCGGTTTTCCGGAGATCATGGATGGCCGCGTCAAGACCCTGCATCCCCTGATCCATGGCGGCATCCTGGCGCGCCGCGATCTCGCCGAGCACCAGGTCGCCATGAAGACCCATGGCATCGGCGCGATCGATCTCGTGGTGTCCAATCTCTATCCCTTCGCGGCGACGGTGGCGAAGGGCGCGTCGCGGGAAGACTGCATCGAGAACATCGACATCGGCGGCCCGGCGCTGATTCGCGCCTCGGCGAAGAATCACGAATTCGTCGCCATCGTCACCGATCCCGCCGACTATGCGGCCGTCATCAACGACATGACCGCGAACAGGGGCGCCACCACCTTGGCGCTGCGCCGCCGCCTCGCCGCCGCCGCCTATGCCCATACCGCCGGCTATGATTCGATGATCTCGCAATGGATGGCGGCGCAGGAGAACGAGACATTCCCGAAATCCATCGTCTTCGCCGGCGAGCGCAAGCAGCAGCTTCGCTATGGCGAAAACCCCCACCAGGCCGCCGCCTTCTATGTGGCGAAGGAACCGGGGCGGCCGCGCGCCGGCATCGCCACGGCGACGCAGCTCCAGGGCAAGGAGCTGAGCTACAACAATCTCAACGATACCGACGCGGCCTATGAGCTGGCGGCGGAGTTCGACGCGCCTGCCTGCGCCATCATCAAGCACGCCAATCCCTGCGGCGTCGCGGTGGCCGGCGATCTGGTAACGGCCTTCAAGCGCGCCCTGGCCTGCGATCCCGTCAGCGCCTTCGGCGGAATCATTGCCGTCAACCGACCGCTGGATCTCGCCACTGTCGAGGCCATCGGCAAGCTGTTCGTCGAGGTGATCATCGCGCCGGCCATCAACGCCGATGCCCGCGCAGCTCTGGCGCAGAAGCAGAACCTACGCGTGCTGGATGCCGGCGCCATGCCCGATCCCGCCGCGTCGGGAAACATCCTCCGCTCGGTCGCCGGCGGCTGGCTGCTGCAGACTCGGGACAGCGGCCGGATCGCCGCTGCCGATCTGAAGCTGGTCACGAAGCGCGCGCCATCGGACGCCGAGCGCAACGATCTGCTGTTTGCCTTCCGCGTCGCCAAGCATGTGAAGTCCAACGCCATCGTCTATGCCAAGGGCGGCGCCACCGTCGGCATCGGCGCAGGACAGATGAGCCGCGTGGATTCATCGCGCATCGCCGCCTGGAAGGCCCGCGAGTCCGGCGACGCCGCGGGCGAGAAGGAACCGCGCACCAAGGGCTGCGTCGTCGCCTCCGATGCTTTCTTCCCCTTCGCCGACGGGCTGATGGCCGCCGTCGACGCCGGCGCCACCGCCGTGATCCAGCCCGGCGGCAGCATGCGCGACGCCGAGATCATCGCCGCCGCCGACCGGGCCGGCATCGCCATGGTATTCACGGGCATCCGGCACTTCCGGCACTAGGAGAACCGCCATGGCCTATCCGCAACTATTGTCGCCGATCAAGATCGGGCCGAAAATGGTGCGGAACAGAGTCCTGGTCACGGCCCATGTGCCCGGCCTTGCCGATCAAGGCATGCCGGGTGACCGCTACATCGCCTATCATCGCGCACGTGCCCATGGCGGCGTCGGGCTGCAGCTCACCGGTGGAACGCCGATCCATCACAGCAGCTCCCATGGCGAGTTCGCCGGCCTGGTGAATATCGACGACCGCATCATTCCCGGCTATCGCCGCCTGGCCGACGCGGTGCATGAGGAAGGCGGATGCATCCTGGCACAGCTCGCCCATTACGGCGCGACGATCCATGCCGGCGAAGCAGGCTCGCCGCTCTGGGCGCCGTCGCCGCGGGCCTCAGAGCTGGTGCGGCAAATTCCCCATGAGATGACAGCAGCCGAGATTGCCGAGGTGGTGCGCGCCTTTGCCGCCGCGACGGCCCGGGCGCGCGACGGCGATCTCGACGGCGTCGAAATTCTGGGCGCCTTCGGCCTGCTCGTCGCCGCGTTCATGTCGCCCTATTCCAACACCCGGCAGGACGAGTACGGCGGCTCGCTGGACAATCGTCTGCGCTTCGCCTTCGAGGTGATCGATGCCGTGCGCGAGGCGGCGGGGCCGGACCGCATCGTCGGCATGCGCATCGCCGGCGATGAGCTGGTCGAAGGCGGCAATGACGACGGCGCCATGCAGGAGATCGCCATCCGCCTGGAGGCGACCGGCAAGCTCGACTATCTCAACGTCATCGCCAGCAACAATCTCGACCGGGTCTACCGCGCGGTCCATTGGCCGCCGACGCCGGCGCCCCATGGGCTGTTCGTGCCGCTGGCGGCCGGCATCAGGAAAGTCGTCAAGCTGCCGGTCTTCACCACCGGCCGCATCGTCGACCCCGATCATGCCGAGCGCATTCTTGCCGCCGGCCAGGCCGATATGATCGGCATGACCCGCGCCCATATCGCCGATCCGGACCTGGTGCGGAAGATCAGCGGCGGCCACGCCGAGGATGTGCGGAAATGCGTCGGCGCCAATGTCTGCATCGCCCGCGTGCTGGCCGGCGGCCCGGTGCGTTGCCTGCATAATCCCGAAGCCGGCCGCGAGCATGAGTGGGGCCCGGCGAAGCCGGCCGGGCGGCCCAAGCGGATCGCGGTCATCGGCGGCGGTCCCGCCGGGCTGGAAGCGGCCCGGGTGGCGGCGGAGCGCGGCCACCGGGTCACCCTGTACGAGCGCGACAGCGTGCTCGGCGGGCAGTTCCTGCTGCGCGCCTCGATCCCCACCTGGAAGGAATTCCAAAGCACCTTGGATTGGCGGCGGGCGCAGCTTGAGAAGCTGCAGGTACGCATGGAACTGGGCCGCGAGGTTCAGCCCGGCGATATTCCGAGCCTGCAGGCCGACGCCATCATACTGGCCACCGGCGCGGAGCCTTTGCCAGTGACGCTGCCCGGCGCGGCGGATTCCCCGATCAAAGCGGTGACGCCGCACGCCCTGGTTCGCGATGGCAGCGGCAACGGCGGCACGGCGGTCTTGTGGGATCAGGCGGGCGGCATTGTCGGCACCGGCGCCATGGACGCCCTCATCGACCAGGGGTGCAAGATCCACCTGGTGACGCCGCAGTTTTCCGTCGCCGAGGATATGGATGTCGTGCGTCGCGTGCCCCTGTATGAGCGCCTGCTCTCGGCCGGCGCCATCTTCGTACCCAATAGCGATGTGGTTGCGTTGGACGGCACTTCCGTCGTCATCCGCAATATCTACTCGCAGGCCGAATCCCGTATCGGTCCTGTGGAACTCCTTGTCGCCTGGGTGGGCAGCCAGGCAATCGAACGTCTGCGTTCGGCGATCGAGGCGGCCGGAATCGAGCTGCATCTTGCCGGCGATGCCATAGCGCCGCGGACCGGTGATATTGCATTTGCAGAAGGGGCGCTGGCGGCGCGATTGGTCTAGGGACCGATCGCCAGAGCGGCGGAGTTACAGTTAAACCGCGTCGTCCCAGGCGATGTTCACCACGCGGCTGACCGGGAGCCAGTGGCTGAACTGCAGCCAGCCGGCGCGCTTCTGCGCGTCGCCGTCGAGCACGACGATGCGGTATTCCCGGCGGTTCTCGCTACGATACCAGGCGGTATAGCCGGCATGGAACTTGGCGTCCTGGAAGCTGATCAGCTCGAAGCCGCTGAGCCGCGCCCAGCGCTCGATGCGCCAGCCGCAATAGCAGCGGGCGCTGATCCACATGAGCATGGCCACAGCCGCGAAGCTGGTAACCAACAAGATGTTGCTGTTGTCAGCGCCCATCGTCCCCTCGCCGAGCGGCGGGAACTATGGATCGGCAACGGTTAAGTTTCCTTAAACATCAGCGGCCGGCGGCGCGCCTGACATCGACGCTCATCAGAATAATTGCGCCGACAATGAGGAACGGAAGGATCATCGCCATGCCGATCCGCTGACTGGCCGCCAGATAGGTAACCCAGCCCACCAGCATCGGCCCCAAAAACGACGTCACGCGGCCCGACAGCGCGAACAGCCCGAAGAATTCGCCGCGCATATCCGCCGGCGCCAGCCGGGCCATCAGCGAGCGGCTGGCGGCCTGGGCAGGACCAAGAAACACGCCGATCAGGATGCCCAGGGCATAGAACCAGGTCTTGTCCCGCACCAGCAGGATGCCGCCGCAAAGCAGGATCAGCGACCCCAGCGAGATCAGGATTGTCTGCTTGGCGCCCAGGAGGTCGTCCAGCCAGGCAAACGCGGCGGCGCCCAGGCCGGCGCTGATGTTCAACAGGATGCCGAACAGCAGTACTTCGTCGATCGCCATGCCGAACTGCCCGGCCGCATAGATGCCGCCGAAACTGAACAGAGTGTTGAGTCCGTCGATGTAGAGCATGTTGGCCAGAAGGAAGCGGGCGATCTCGCGGTAGTCCCGGATGCGCAGAAAGGTGTGCCAGAGCGTCCGCAGCCCTTCCGAAACCGCTGTCATCAGGGCCGGCCCCCGCCGCGCCACATCGGGCACGAAGGCAAACAGCGGCCAGATGAACACCAGCATCCAGGCGGCGGCAAACAGCGCGACGGCGCGCACATGTTCCGCGGCATTGGGATCGAGGCCGAGCGGCGGCGGGTCGGCCTGCACGAAAATCACCAGGCTCAGGACCAGGCAGGCAAGGCCGCCGGCATAGCCGACGCCCCAGGCCCAGCCGGACAAGCGGCCGAGACGGTCCTTATCCACCAGTTCCGGCAGCAAGGTGTTGTAGAAAGTGATGCCCAGCTCGAAGCCGATATTGCCGAACACAACCAGGATGATTGCCATTGCCGCAAAGCTCGGATCCGGACGCACGAACCAGAGCGCCGCGGTGGCCAGGATGCAGAGCAGGCTGAAGGCGAGAATCCAGGGCTTGCGCCGGCCGGTGCGGTCGGCGATGGCGCCGAGGCATGGACTCAAGACGGCAATGATCAGAGCCGACAGGGTCTGGCCGTTGCCCCACATCGCCGTTCCGCTCTCCCGATCCGGCGCCACCGCTTCGGTGAAATAGGCGGCAAAGACGAAGGTGACCACCACGGTCGGAAAAGCCGAGTTCGCCCAGTCATAGAGGCACCAGGCGGCCAGCGCGCGCCGGGACGCGCGGCGCGGCGCATCCTCTTCCGCTGTGCGATCCGCAACTGTCATGATGCCGGCGATTTCCCGCATTGCCTGGACAATGCCGCCACCCTAGCATCCCTCGCCCTATCGGACACAAAGCCTTTGCCAAGTCTCATGAATCAAAATTCGAGCGCGCCGCCGAGCCAGCAACCTTTGAAGCTTCACGACGTCATGAACGCCTCGCCGGAGCGCCAGCCGGAGCTGAATCGCAGCGTCGACCAGTACCGGCCGGTGCGCATCTTCCGCCGCGGCGCCCGCGTCCATCCGCTGCCGCCGGCCTTGACGCCGTTGGATATCAGCTATCGCTGCGATGGCGGCGAGTTCGGCATCGACGAATTCATCGCCAGGAATCGCGTCAGCGGCCTGCTGATCGTCAAGGACGGCCGCATCCATCTGGAACGCTATGCCCTCGGCAACGCACCGGACTCGAAGCTGCATTCCTTTTCCATCGGCAAGTCCGTCATGTCGACGCTGCTGGGCGCGGCGATCCATCAAGGCCATATCCGCAGCGTCGAGGAGCCGGTGGCGACGTATCAGCCGCAGGTGAAAGGCTCGGCCTACGGCCTCTGCAGCATCCGCAATCTTTTGGAGATGTCCTCGGGCGTGCAGTGGCAGGAAGGCTATCGCGACCGCACCTCGAGTTTCGCCCACATGTTCGACGCCTCCATCAACAGGCGCAAGGGCGGCATCATGGCGGTGATGACCTCGCTGCCGTCGGCAGCGCCGCCGGGCACGCGTTTTCTCTACAATTCCGGCGAGTCCCATGTCCTGGGCGAATTGATGACCGCCGCAACCGGCAAGCACATCGCCGACTATCTCAGCGAGCGCATCTGGTCGCGCTTCGGCATGGAGTTCGATGGCTATTGGACACTGGAGAGCGAGAACGGCCAAGAGACGACCGAAGGCGGCATCAATGCCACGCTGCGCGACTATGGCCGCTTCGGCCTCTTCATCCTGGCGGATGGAGTTATCGATGGCGAACGGATCGTCCCTGCCGGCTGGATCGCCGAGGCCTCGCACCCGCGCACCGACTCGCCCCAGGTCGCCTATGGCCTGCCGACCCCAGGCAATCCGCTCGGTTATGGCTATCAATGGTGGTCGTTCCCGAAATCAGCCGGCGCGCCGCATACCCTACATCACGAGGGCGCCTTCACCGGCCAGGGCATCTTCGGCCGCTTCCTCTACGTCAATCCGCGGGAGCGCATTGTCGCCGCCGTCTGGAGCGAATGGCCCGATCCCTGGATCGAGGCGCGGGAATACGAGACCTACGACTTCCTCACGGCGGCGATCGTGGCGTTGCGTTAGTGAATCAACGATTGTGCGCGACCCTCACCCTACCCTCTCCCTCGTTCGAGGGAGAGGGGACTATCAAGATCAGAACTTCGCCTTTAGTAGTCCCCTCGCCCCTACGAAGTGGGGGAGAGGGCTAGGGTGAGGGGGTGGCCACACAATTCACGACTCTGACAGGTCAAACACGACGGAACTGGATTCTCTCAACAACATCTCTCCTCAACTACGGAGTTCCCCATGCTCATGACCACCACCCCCACCCTCGAAGGCAAGCGCATCCGCGAATATCATGGCGTGGTCAGCGGCGACGCGATCATCGGCGTGAACATCTTCCGGGACCTGTTCGCGCGGGTGCGCGACATCATCGGCGGCCGCGCCGCCGGCTACGAGCAGGCGCTGCAGGAGGCAAAGGCGGCGGCGCTGGCCGACATGGCCGACGCGGCGCGGGAGAAGGGCGCCAACGCGGTCGTTGGCGTCGACCTGGATTACGAGACCGTCGGCGATTCCATGCTGATGGTCGCCGCCAGCGGCACCGCGGTCACCATCGAGTAGCGGCCGCCTTCGCCTTTTCCCTGGTTTCTGCCGCATCCACAGGACCCCGCCGGCCGTAGCATCGGCAACGGGAACGGTGCCCAAGCTCCAGTTAACAATTGCGAACGACTGTCAATCGCATTGACTCCGGGGGTGCCCTTCCTATATGCAACTGCAATCCATTCGCAACTCACCGGCCGCCATGTACCTGTGCAACTGCAACGGACTTTCCGAGAAGGAAATCAACGAGATAGCCGATAGCGGCGTGGCCGCCGTCGGCAGTCTGTTTCGTTGCCTTGACTGCCGTCCGCAATGCGGAAAATGTGTCCCCGAGATTCGCAGCATCATCGACGAGACCCGGCAGCGGCGCAGTTCGGCCCGCAAGGGTTCGGCGACAGGGGGTACGCATGAAGGGCGCCAAGGAAGTCATCGCGCAGCTTAACAAGGTCCTCACCAACGAGATCACCGCCGTCAATCAGTACTTCCTCCATGCCCGCATGTACGACAACTGGGGCTTCCAGAAGCTCGGCAAGCATGAGTACGAAGAATCGATCGACGAGATGAAGCATGCCGACAAGCTGGTGAAGCGCATTCTCCTGCTCGAAGGCCTGCCCAACCTGCAAGACCTGCATAAGCTGAAGATCGGCGAGGACGTCCCCGAGGGCCTGGCCGCCGACCTGGCGCTGGAGCGCGGCAGCCGCACGACGCTGATCGAGGCGATCGGCATCTGCGAGAAGGCCACCGACTATGTCTCCCGCCAGATCCTGCGCGAGATCCTCGACGACACCGAAGGCCATATCGACTATCTGGAAACCCAGCTCGAGCTGGTGAAGAAGGTCGGTCTGCAGAACTATCTGCAGACGCAGACGCTGTCGTAGTTCGCGCAAACAACGTTCATCCACTTGTCATCCCGGAGATCGCGCTTCAGCGCGATCATCCGGGACCCATGAACACCGAGCGGTTGTCCACGTGACTTGACGAGTTCCGTGTGCTTGGGTCCCGGGCTCCGCAGCCGAAGCGGCGGACCCGGGATGACAAATTTCTGCTGCGGGCATCAATGCGCCGTTTTACCTCTCCAGCAAGCTCCGCAGCTCCCGGCTCGCCACCGTGAGCATGGCCAGGTCCACCGTGCCCGATTGCTTCAGCTCGCCCAGCAATCCCTCCAGACGCGCGGTGACGGTGGCGCGGCCGTCGAGCCAGTCGCCGACCAGCTCCGGCCCCTCGATCTTACCATTGGCCTTGCGCTCCCCGAGCATGCGCGTCGCCAGATCGCGCTGCTGCGCGAACAGGTCTTCCATCACGGCCGACACCGCCTGGCGCTGCCAATGGGTTTCCGCCGTCAGCGCCGCCGCCGATTGCCGCAGCCATTCCAGCCCGAGCCGGTCGCCGGCCGCGAAATAGGTGCGGCCCACTGCCTCCACCGGGATGTTGGCGCCGCGGGCGATGCGCACCACGTCCAGGCAGGGCGCCAGATAGCGCAACGTCGCCACCAGTTCTGACAGATCTGATGGCGCGCCCTGGGCAGCGAAAGCCTTGGCCCGCGCGTCGATCTCCTCCCGGTCATGGGGCGAAACGATGTTCTTGCCCCCGAGCAGCGCCTTGATGCCCGGACCATAAGCGGCCAGGTTGGCGGCGATATCCAGGGGATGCTCGCCATTGCGCAGGAACCAGGAGGTGCCGGATTCCGCCAGCTTGGTGGTCTCGATCAGCATCTCCGTCTGCAACGCCGCCGGCACTTTCGTGTCCAACGCTTCGATGCGGCCCCAGATATCGCGGAGATCGAACACGCCGCGGGTCACCGCATAGGCCCGGGCGATTGCCGCCGCCGGCATGCCCGTATTCTCCTTCAGCATGGCGACGAAGGTGGGCCCGGCGCGGTTCACCAGGCTGTTGGTCACCACATTGGCGATGATCTCGCGCCGCAGCCGGTGCCTGGCGAGTTCTGTCTTGAAGCTCGCCTGCAACGGCTTCGGAAAATAGCGCAGGAGATCGTCGACGAGCTGCGGATCGTCGGGCAAGTCCGACGGCAGCAGCTCCTCATCCAGTGTCGTCTTGGCATAGGCCAGCAGCACCGCCAGCTCCGGCCGCGTCAGCCCCAGGCCGGCGGCCTCGCGCCGCGATATCTCCGTGTTCGACGGCAGGAACTCGACGCCGCGATTGAGCTTGCCGGCCCGCTCCAGCGCCCGCATGAAGCGGCCATGCTGGTTCAGCAGCGCCGGCGCCTGAGCAAGGGCCACCGACAGCGCCTCGGTCTGCAGGTAGTTGTCCCTGAGCACCAGCGTGCCGACTTCGTCGGTCATCTCCGCCAACAGCTTGTCCCGCTGCTTCAGCGTCATGTCGCCGGCGGACACCATCTCATTCAGCAGGATCTTGATGTTGACTTCGTGGTCGGAGGTATCCACGCCGGCGGAATTGTCGATGGCGTCGGTGTTGATACGCCCGCCCTTGAGCGCGTATTCGACGCGGCCCTTCTGGGTGAATCCCAGATTCGCGCCTTCGCCCACCACCTTGCAGCGGAGATCGTTGCCATTGATGCGCAGCGCGTCGTTGGCGCGGTCGCCGGCATCGCCCTGGGTCTCGTCCGTGGCCTTCACGAAGGTGCCGATGCCGCCCAGCCACAGCAGATCCACCTCCGACTTCAGCAGGCGCTGGATGAACTCGGCCGGCGTCATCGAATCCTCGGCGATGGCAAAGCGCGTCTTCACCTGCGCCGACAGCTTGATCGACTTGGCGCTGCGCTCGAAAATGCCGCCGCCGCCGGAGATCAGCTTGGCGTCGTAGTCGGCCCAGCTCGAGCGCGGCAGGTCGAACAGCCGCTTGCGCTCCTGCCAGCTCACCGCCGGATCGGGATCCGGATCGAGGAAGATATGCAGGTGGTTGAACGCGGCCACCAGCTTGGTGTGCTTCGACAGCAGCATGCCGTTGCCGAACACGTCGCCCGCCATGTCGCCGACGCCGACGCAGATGAAATCCTGGTTCTGGATATCGGTGCCGAGCTCGCGGAAATGCCGCTTCACCGCTTCCCAGGCGCCGCGCGCCGTGATGCCCATGCCCTTGTGGTCGTAGCCGGCCGAGCCGCCGGACGCGAAGGCGTCGCCAAGCCAGAAGCCGTAATCGATCGACACGCCGTTGGCGACGTCGGAGAAGGTCGCCGTGCCCTTGTCGGCGGCGACCACCAGATAGGGATCGTCGCCGTCACGCCGGATCACGTCAACAGGCGGCTTCACCGCGCCGCCGGCGAGGTTGTCGGTGATATCCAATAGGCCGCGCATCAGCGTCTTGTAGGACTCCACTACCTCGGCCATCAGTGCCTCGCGGCCGCCGGTCGCGGGCGGGCGCTTCACCACGAAGCCGCCTTTCGACCCCGTCGGCACGATGACAGCGTTCTTGACCATCTGGGCCTTCATCAGGCCGAGGATCTCGGTGCGGAAGTCCTCGCGCCGGTCTGACCAGCGGATGCCGCCGCGGGCCACCTTGCCGCCGCGCAGATGGATCGCCTCCACCCGCGGGCTGTAGACGAAAATCTCCACCACCGGCCGCGGCAGCGGCAGGTCCGTCACCGCGCGTGAATCCAGCTTGAAGGAGATGTAGGACTTCGGCCCCTTGTCCGCCGCCTTCTGATAGAAGTTCGTCCGCAGCGTCGATTGGATGGCGTTGAGATAGCGCCGGATGATCCGGTCTTCGTCCAGGTTGGTCACCCGCTCCAGCGCCGCCTCGATCTCCGCGGCGATCTGCTGCGCCCGCTGTTCGGCCGTATCCTTGCCGGCGGGATCGAACATGCCATGGAACAGCTTGCTCAGCAGCACGGCGATGTCGCCGTTGTTGCTCAGCGTCTCTTCCATGTAGTCCTGGCTGAAGGGCACGCCGGCCTGCCGCAGATATTTGCAATAGGCCCGGAGCATCGCGACCGAGCGCCAGTCCAATCCCGCGCCCAGCACCAGGCGATTGAACCCGTCATCCTCCATCTCGCCGCGCCAGATGCGCGCCAGGGAGTCCTGGAACACGCGGCGCACCGAGCTCAGCTCGCAGTCGCGCCCGTCCGAGGTGACGGCGCTGAAATCATGGATCCAGACCGATTTCTCGCTGTCCCGCGGCTTCACATGGTAGGGCTCTTCCGCCATCACCTTGAGCCCCATGTTCTCGAGGATTGGCAGGATGTCCGAGAGCGGGATCTGGGTGCCGGTGTTGTACAGCTTCAGCCGCAGCTCCGACGGCTTGGCCTCGATCGGGCGGTAGAGATTCATCGCCATGCCGCCGCCCTGCAGCGATTCCTCCACATGCTCGATGTCGAGGATCGACAGCGTCGGCATGAAACGCTCGCGATAACCGGCGGGGAAGGCGTCGCCATACCGGCGCATCAGCGTCAGGCCGTTCTCCTCGCCCCGCGCTTCGATCAGCGCGTCCTGGAGCTGGTCGGCCCAGGAGCGGCCGGCCTCGACGATCTGCCGCTCGACCTCGTCCGGATCCACGTCGGGAATCGTGCCGGGCACGGTGGCGATGATGATATGCAGCCGCACCAGCGGCGCGTCGGTCATGTGGGTGTAGACCGAGGAGAAGCGGCCCTTGTAGGCGCGCGCCAGGATCTCCTGGATGCGCAGGCGGAAATCGGTGTTGAAGCGGTCCCGCGGCACATAGACCAGGCAGGAGACGAATCGTTCGAAGGGATCGCGCCGGGCGAACAGCGCGATGCGCTGCCGCTCCTGGAGCTGCAGGATGCCCAGGCTGAAGCTGTAGAGCTCTTCCTCGCTGACCTGGAACAGCTCGTCACGGGGATAGGTCTCCAGGATATGCTGCAGCGCCTTGCCGTCATGGCTGGCCGACGCGAAGCCGGCGCGCTTCTGCACGTCAGCCACCTTGCGCCGCAGCAACGGAATGTCCTTCGGGCTCTGGCTGTAGGCGACCGAGGTGAACAGGCCGATGAAGAATCGCTCGCCGATGACCTCGCCATTGGCGTCGAATTTCTTCAGGCCGAGGGTGTCCATATGCACCGTGCGGTGCACCGTGGCGCGGCGGTTGGCCTTGGTGATCATCAGCGGCCGCGGCTGGCGCAGGAAATAGCGCACTTCCGGCGGCAGCTTCTCGAAATTGCGCAAGCCGTCGAAGATCGACACCGCGTCGTCCCGCAGCACGCCCAGGCCACTGCCCGCCGTGATGCTCAGGGTTGCGTTCTCGTCCAGGCCGCTGAAGTCATATTCGCGGTAGCCGAGGAACGTGTAGTGGTCGTCATCGATCCATTTCAGGAACTCGTGCGCCTCCGCCACCTCTTCCGGCGGCAGTCCCTTGGGCGGCTTAGCCAGGCTGGCGATTGCTTCCGCCGCCTTGGCCTTCATCTTCTGCCAATCCTCGACCGCGGCGCGCACATCCGACAGCACCGCCGAAATCTCGCTGCCGATCTCCTTCAGCCGGTCGGCCGAGCTCTGCTCGTTGATGCGGATCTGCATGAAGGATTCGGTGAAGGCCGTGCCCTCGGTGCTGCGGTTGCCGGCCTTGTCGCGCTTCACCTGGAGGATCGGATGGATGACCAGATGCACCGTCAGGTCGCGCCGGTGCAGCGTGGCCGTGAGCGAATCCACCAGGAAAGGCATGTCGTCGTTCACCATCTCGATGATGGTGTGGTGGCTGATCCAGCCATGCTCGTCGGGCCGCGGATTGTAGACCCGCACCTTGGCCGCGCCCGGCTTACGCTGAGCGCCGAAGCTCCAGAGGCTGAGCGCTGCGGCGTAGAGGTTCTCGGCGCTGTCGCCGGCCAGGTCGTCGGGCGCCACATTGGCGTAGAGCACGCGGACGAATTCGGCCACCTCCGGCGCGCGGGCATCGCCCAGGCGCGTCTTGGCCAGCGCCGCGGCGCGGGCGATCAGGTCGGATTTCTGCTGCTCTGCTTTCGATGCCAGGGTAGCCATCGGAGACGTCCTCTATCTGTCGCTGCGGCCGGGCATCTTTGCCAATGCGCCCTGGCCGCCGCGGCCGGTTGAATATTTTCCCCTGTTGAGGCGGGGTTTCGGCGGTGCGACCCCCCGAAGATACGGCGAAAACCCGCCGCCGCCCAATGCTCCGCCTCTGTGGGGTTTGGGCCGCTAGCGGGGGAACCGCATCCTGGAAGCTAACCTATTCAGGTTTCAAGTAAATGTCCGTTTCGAGCCAGGACGTTCTCCGGCCGCGCGGACGCTCTCGGCCGCCATCAGATGGCCGCCGCCGCGGATCGCATCATAGGCGCGGGAGCGGAACTGCCGGATCACCAGGATCGCCACCATCCAGGTGGTCGCGGCGATGAAGGCCAGGGGGTGTACCAGCCAGGCCAGGGCGGCGAGGGCGAAGTAGTAGGCGCGCAAACCGCCGTTGAAGGTAGTCACGCCCAGGGACAGAACTGCCGCCGCATGGTCCGCGAGGCGGTCGCGCACATCTTCCGGCGCCGTGGTCGCCGGCGAGGCGCCGATCATGGCGCTGCAGTAATTGTACTGCCGGATCGCCCAGGTGAATTTGAAGAAGGCGAAGACGAAGATCGCCGTGAGCAGCGCGAGCTTGAGCTCGAACACCGACCGCGGCGTCATCACGATCATGTCCAGTCCCATGAAGGTCTCATAGGCGCTGCCCACCGTCGCCAGCACGCCCACCAATGCTGCGATCAGCAGCATGGTGGCCGAGGCGAAGAACGACACACTCTGGATCAGCTGCCCCAGCAGGATCGCATCGCCCACCCGATCGTCCCGGGAGAACATCTGCCGCATCCAGGATTCGCGGATAAGCTGCATCTGGGAATTGAGGCCGCCGGTGCGCACCAGGAGCCGGTCGATGACCAGGTTGTAGCCGCCCCAGGCCACGACAAACCAGATCAGTGCTACCGCATCCAGCGGCGACATCGAGAATGGCAAGTTGCTCGCGGCCATGACGGAAAGACTCCCCGGGGATACCCGTTGCGCCGGTCTGTGTGATAGCGGCGGCGGCGGCGAAGCTCAACCGTTGCCGACCACCGCCTCCGCCTCGATCTCCACGTCGTAGTCGCCGATCAGGTCCGAGACCTCGACCAGCGTGTTCGCCGGGCGGACATGGCCGAGATAGCGGCCATGGACGCGCGCGACACCGCCTCCCATTGCGACTGCGTCGCGGATGTAGATGCGGGTGCGCACCACGTCCTCCAGCGCTGCCGCCGAGCGCTTCGATGCTGGCGGCGATCTTGTCGAGGATGTAGACGGCCTGGCCGCGCGGTATCGCCCGGGCAGATGATCTCGCCGGCGCCGTGGGTCGCCGTCGTGCCGCTGACCAGGATGCGGTCGCCGATGCGCACCGCGCGGCTGTAGCCGCAATCGGCTCCCACACGCTGCCGGTATCGATGCGCAGCCGCTGCGGCCGGTCCGGCATCGGCGTCGCCTGATAGACCTTCGGAAAGCTGGCGAGATGGTGGCTGAGATCGCCTGACGCCGTGAGGAAAGGCGGCCGGCGGTATTCGTCGCCGCAATCGCCGGGAATGCGGCCGCGCTGCCGCCAGCGCCTCGTCGATGACGCGGCGTGATCCTCGTCGTCGAGCGCGAAGCCGAACAGCCGCAGATTGTCGGCGCGATGCTCGCGCTCGCCGAGCCGCGCGCCGACGATGACGGCGGCGACCGCCTGCTGCTCCAGCACCCAGCGGCGTCGCCACGTTGGCGATCGAGACGCCGTGCTTCTTCGCGACCGCACCGAGCCGCGCGCAGGATGCCCTGCAGCACCGCCCAGCCGCCGATCTGATCGACGAAGCGCTTGTACTTCATCTTGCTCCAGTCGGTGATGTCGCTCGGCCGCCGGCTCCGGCTCGCCGAGCCATTTCTCGTCGAGCAAGCCCGCCGGCGAGCGTGCCATAGGCGAGCAGCCGACGCCGTGCTCGAGGCAGAACGCGCTCATCTCGCCCGCCGCGCGCCGGTCGAGCAGCGAGAAGCAGACCTGGTTCGAGGCGATCGGAATGCCGTGCTTCACCAGCAGCGCGCAGATGATCGGTGTCGAAATTGGTGACGCCGAGATGGCCGATCAGGCCTTCGCTCGCGCAGCTGCGGCCAGCTCGCGCATTGCGTCGATCTAGGCCGGGATGCTCGGAACGTCCACCAGTGGAACTGCAGGAGATCGATGCGCGCCGGTCTGCATGCCGCGTCAGCGCTCGCTCGCACCGCCGCGCGCGCGGTCTCGGCGTTTCATCGCGCCGGGTGTCGGGCACCACTTGGTGAACAGCGCGGGCCGCGCCGCCGCGCGCACCTTGCCGCCCTTCACAAGCGCGTTGAAATGCCCGGCGATGTCCTCGGCGCTGCCGTAGTGATCGGCCATGTCGAAGCTGTCGAAGCCGGCCTCGGCATAGGCCGCCATGCTCCGCTGCCGCGCGCATCGAGATCGAGCTTGCGCGCCGTCTTGCTCCATGTCCGCCACCTGCCACAGGCCGGTGACGATGCGGCTGATCTCGAGGCCGGGCGCGAGCTCGATGCGCGCGGGGCGGATCGGGAGTGGTGGTGTCATGGGTCGCAAAATCTTGCCTGGCAATAATACTTGTCATCCCGGGGCCGCCGCTTCAGCGGCGGAGCCCGGGACCCAAGCACACGGAACTAGTCAGATTATCTTGACTGCCGCTCGGTGTTCATGGGTCCCGGACAACCGCGCTGACGCGCGGTTTCCGGGATGACAAGTCAGTGTATCTGAAAATCAAGAAGGCGCCGCGACCGGGCGGCGCCTTCTCGCAACAATGTAAGCGTCTTTAGTTCCCGATCTTCGCCTTGATGGCGTCGACATCGGCGGTCGATCATCTCGCCGACGGTGGTGACCTCGCCGTTCTGGATCCGCCACAGGCGGAACGGACCGGTGATGTCGCCATACTCGTCGAAGCTGATCGGGCCGATCACGCCTTCATACTTGATCGGCTTGCCGTCCTTGATGAGCTGCAGCGCCTTGGCGAACTCGTCCTTGCCGGCATGGATCACCGTGCCGTTCGGATCGAGCACCTTGCGGATCGCGTCCTTGATCGCCGCCGAGTCGGCCGAGCCGGCCTGCGCGATGGCGAGGCCGACGATGGCGCCCGCGTCATAGGAGCGGTCGGCCGCCGGGTTGCTCGGCTCGATGCTGGAGAAGGCCTTGTAGTTGGCGTTGAAGTACTCGGTCGACGCCGTCGGGCTGGTGCCCGACGAGGTGCCGAAGGCGTCGTTCAGATATTCGGCGCCGACGTTGGTGATGAAGTCCGGCGCTGTTCATGCCGTCGTTCAGCAGGAACTTCTGCCGGCCCGCCCTGCGAGATCCATTGCCGGGCGATCGTGGCGCCGTCGACGGGATAGCTGACGAGATAGAGCGCCTCCGGCGCGCCGGCCATCGCGGCGGTCACTTCCGCCTGATAGCTCGGCCTGCTTCTCGTTGTAGGGCGTGACCGAGACGATCGTCGCCGCCGAGCGCCTTGTAGGCCTTGCGAGAACTCCGTGACCATGTTGACGCCGAAGTCGTTGTTGACGTGGATGATCGACAGCTTCTTCAGGCCCTGGTCGAGCGCGTATTTCGCCGCGGCCACGCCCTGCAGCGCGTCCGAGGTGATGGTGCGGAAGAAGACGCCGTTGGTCTTGCCGTCGCGGCCGAGCGCGGTCAGCGTCGGCGAGGACGAGGCCGGCGAGACCTGCACGACGCTTCGGCCGGGCCGGTGACCGAGGTCAGGATCGGGATCGACACCGACGAGATGATGCCGCCGATGATCGACCGGCACCTTCTCCGACCTGGACGAGCTGCGTCGCCGCGTCGACGGCGACATTGCCCTGGCTCTGGGAGTCGCGCGTGTCGGTCACGAGCTTGCAGCCGCCGTCGACGCCGCCCGCATCGTTGATGTCGCGGAAGGCCATCTCGACCGATTTCGCGCCGGCCTGGCCGTATTCGCCGGCCGGTCCGGTCAGCTCCATGACCACGCCGACCTTGACTTCGCAGTCGGCCGCTTGCGCCATGCCGGCCGCCGCCAGCACGACCGCCGCGGCGGTCATGGCGAATGAAATCGCTTTCATCATGTACTCTCCCTCCTTCCGGCCCCCGGATGGGGCCGTTGCTTCATTCGTTTGCGCGCGGGCTCATCCAGGTTTCCTGCAGATGCCGCCAGAGCGACTCCGCGCGGCGCCGAGGCCGCGCGCGAACAAGAGCGCGGTCGACCGCCGCCGTGTCGTCCGGCCGTCACGATACTGTTGCTCGATATATTCCAGCAAGACCGCATCGCCCTCCTGCCAGAGGGTGCGGATGTCCAGGATCTCGATGGTGAACGACGCCGGCAGACGGCCGCGGGAGGCCTGGATTCCCTGGACAATTTCGGCCCGGCCGAGCAGCCGCCCCTCCGGCGTCGATCATCCGGAAATCCGGGTGCGAAGGCGCCCTCGCAGGCCTGAAAATCCGGCGCCGGGCCGGCGCGGAACCAGGCGACGAAGAATTCGTGCAGCGCCACGACCTCCTGCGCCGCCAGTTCGGCGAGACGTCGGCGCATCAGGCGACTGCCTGTTCAGGTTGTATTTCATGATCGAGCCGTGGCGGCCGGTGCGGTCGCGCTCCAGCGCGAAGGTGTCGCCTTCGGGTCCTTGGCGCCGCGCCAGCACCGCGGCGATCTCCGCGGTGATCCTCCGGCGTGAGTTGCAGCGCGGTGATCGCCAGGTTGGCGGCGAGGTGCGAACGGTTGCGGGCGCCGACGATGACCGCCGCGACCTGCGGCCGGTCGAGCATGGCGCGGCTGGCCACGGTGGCGATGTCGCTGCCGTGGCGGTCGGCGATGCGGCGCAGCGTGCGCAGCAGTTCCTGGAACAGATCCCAGCCGCCGAAATCGTCGATGATCAGCTTGTACTTGGTGAGCGAGCGGTTCTCGAAGGGCGGCTCCGGCTTCCGGCACCCCGAGCCAGCGATCGCTCAGGAAGCCGCCGGCCACCGATGCCGTAGCAGAGCAGATGGATGTCCGAGCTTGCGGCAGAGCATCGACGAGGCCATTCTCCGGCCGCGCGTCGAGCAGCGAATACTGCACCTGCATGCTCGCCAGCGGCACGCCGGCGCTCAGCAGCGCTTGCGTGCTGCGCCGTATCGAAATTGGTGCCGCCGATGAGCTCGATCTTGCCTTCGTGCGCGCAGCTCGTCGAGCCAGAGCGCGGCCTCGACGCAGCCCGGAATGGCATAGTCCCACCAATGGAACTGCACGAGATCGAGCCGCTCCAAGCGGAGGCGCTCCAGCGACCGGTCGATGATCGCGCGCACGTCGCTCTTGCGTCAGGCGCGGCAGCAGCTCCAGATCGGGCACGAACTTGGTGTGCACCTTGCACGCCTGCCAGCGCCGTCGCGCCCGTGGCGATCGCGCGTACTCGCTTGCGGAACTCGCCGATCAGTTCCTCGACGCCGGTATAGATGTCGGCGCAATCGAAGGTGACGATGCCGGCCTCGCAGAACGCGGCGAGATCATCCACCGCCGCCGCGCGATCGACAGCCCCATGGCCGCCGGCGAGTTGCCAGCCGCCGCGGATCACCCGCGAGATTTCGTAGCCGGGCCGCAGCGCGGACCGTTCCACCTTGCCCATCGTGCTCACGCCTTCGGCAGCGGCACGGCCGTCGTGTCGGCATGGCGGAAGCGGCGCTTGCCGGTCCGCTGATGCGCAACCGCGTCGGGCAGTTGGGATCGGGACAGGCCACCTCGGCATCGGTCGACATCCAGTCATTGGCGTCGCTGACCCGCTGCTTGGCCGGCAGCAGCGGCAGCACCGCCGCCAGCGAATAGATCGAGAAGCCCTGGCCCGGCGGCAGGTGGAGCATCTCGCCCTTGAGCTCGAAATAGTCGCCCGGCTTGGCGCCGCAATAGATGCTGGCGCCCGCGGGCGCGGTCACCTCGACCTTCAGATCGTAGAGCTCGAAGCTGTCGTCCCCGTTGCTTGTCATGGCGTGAAAAGTCCAGCGTTTGCGTGCCACATCGGCCCCATGATAACAACTCCCCGCTCACGGCTTAGACAAACCCGGCGCGAGCTGATGACGCCGGGCTGTTGAGGGGGAGATGCTCGAGCTTCGGTCGGTGTCGCAGCCGTTCGGCGGCATGATGGCGGTCGACGGCGTGTCGCTGACGGTGGCGCGCGGCGAGATCGTCGGGCTGATCGGGCCGAACGGCGCCGGCAAGACGACGCTGTTCAATCTGTCGCCGGCAGCCTCTCGGCCGAGCGGCGGCGCGATCCTGCTGGAACGGCAGGCCGATCGAGTCGAGCCCGCCGCATCGCCGCATCGGCCGCGGCCTCGGCCGCACCTTCCAGATCCCGCGGCCCTTTCCGCGAGATGACGCTGCTGGAGAACCTGCTGGTCGCCGCCCCGCAGCAGACCGGCGAGCGGCTGCTGCCGAACTGTTCCTGGCGCCCCGCCGCGTCGGCGCCGAGGAGAAACGTAACATCGAGAAGGCGATGGCGCTGCTCGAGCTTCGTCACGCTCGACAGGCTCGCCGAACAGCCGGCGCGGATCCTCTCGGGCGGACAGCGCAAGCTGCTGGAGCTGGCCCGCGTCCTGATGGCCGATCCCGCGGATCATCCTGCTCGACGAGCCGGCCGCCGGCGTCAACCCGCGCTGCTCCTGGAGACCATCATCGACACGCATCGCCGAGATCAACCGGCGCGGCGTCACGTTGCTGATCATCGAGCACAACATGGACCTGGTCGCGCGGCTCTGCGGCCGCGTCTTCGTCATGGCGGGCGGGCGGCTGCTGTGCGGAGGGCGCGCCGGCAGAGGTCGTCGCGCGATCCGCGGGTCATCGAGGCCTATCTCGGCGGAGCCGCCGCATGAGCGCGCCGGTGCTCGCGCGTCGAGGACCTGGTCGCCGGCTACGAGCCCGACGTGCCGATCGTGCGCGGCGCCAACATCGAGATCTGCAGCGGCGAGATCGTCGCCATCCTCGGCCCGAACGGCGCCGGCAAATCGACGCTGATCAAGGCGGTCGCCGGGCTGGTGCCGAAGTTCGCCGGCCGCGTGCATCTGGGCGAGCGCGACATCACCGGCTGCAAGTCCCACGAGCTGGTGCGCCAGCGGCCTCGCCTTCGTGCCGCAGACGGAGAACGTCTTTGCCAGCATGACGCGTGGAGGAAAATCTTGCAGCTCGCCGCGGCGGTGCTGCCGCAGCGCGCAGCGGCGCGCGCGCCTGGACGCGATGTACGAGTTCTTCCCCGACCTGGCGCGGCAGAAATCGCTGCTCGCGGGCCGGCTCTCCGGCGGCCAGCGGCAGATGCTGGCGGTCGCCCGCGCGCTGATGGTGGAGCCGAAGCTGCTGATGCTCGACGAGGCCTCCGCCGGGCTGTCGCCGAAGCTGGTCGAGCTGGTGTTCGCGAAGCTCAGGGAGATCCGCGCAATCCGGCGTGACCATCCTGCTGGTCGAGCAGAACGCCCGCGCCGCGCTTGGCCATCGCCGATCGCGCCTATGTGCTGGTCGAAGGGCGCAACCGCCACGAGGGCACGCGCCGCCGACCTGCTCGAACGACAGCGACCGTCGCCGAACTCTATCTCGGCGGCATCAGCCGGCAGCGCGCCATGAACCTGCAATTCCTCGCCGACGGCCTGCTGATGGGCGCCATGATCGGGCTCGGCGCCATCGGCGTCACGCTCACCTATTCGATCCTGCGCTTCGCCAATTTCGCCCATGGCGAGTTCATCACCTGGGGCGCCTATGCGCACGCTCGCGCTCATCGGGCTGATCGGCTTCGCCGTCGGCAGCGACATATCGAAGCTCGCGCCGTTCTCCTTCGGCTGGCCGCTGATCATCGCCGGGCTGATCGCCGCCATGCCTGACCGGCCTGCTGGCGCTCGCGCTCGACCGCGTCCTCTTCGCGCGGCTGCGGGCCACGGGCACGGCCATCATCATGGTGATGGCGAGCTTCGGCGCGTCGATGGCGCTGCGCAGCCTGCTGCGAGTTCGTCTTCACCTCGCAGCCGCGCTATTTCAGCCGCGACATCCAGATCGCGATGCCGATCGGCTGCGGGCATCCGCATCACGCCCGATCAGCTGCTCATGATCGGACTCACCGCCGTCCTCGTCACCGCCATGCATCTGCTGATGACCCGCACCACCATCGGCCGCGCCATGCGCGCGGTGTCGGAGAATCCGGCGCTGGCCGGCGTGGTCGGCATCGATGTCGACAGCATCGTGCGCGCCACCTGGCTGATCGGCGGCGCGCTCGCCTGCGCCGCCGGCGTGATGTCCGGCATCATCGTGCAGATCCGGCCCTTCATGGGCTTCGACCTGCTGCTGCCGCTGTTCGCCGCCGCGATCCTCGGCGGCATCGGCAGCGTGCCCGGCGCCGTCATCGGCGGGCTGATCGTCGGCCTGGCGGAAGCGCTGGCGGTGCCGCTGATCGGCGCCGAATTACCGCGCCGCCGATCGCCTTCCTGCTCCTGATCGCCGTGCTGCTGGTCCGGCCGACGGGACTCTTCGGGGTGCGCGAATGATGCTCGACCTCCTCGGCTATGGCGCGTTCTTCCTGGCGACCGCGCTGAGCTACGGCATCATCTGCCTCGGCCTCAACCTGCAGTGGGGCCAGACCGGGCTGTTCAATGTCGGCGTCGCCGGCTTTGTCGCGATCGGCGCCTATACCTCGGCGCTGCTGACCACGCCGGAGACCGCCGACCGCTTCGGCGGCTTCGAGCTGCCGATCGTCGTCGGCTGGGTCGGCGCGGCCGCTCGTCGCCGGGCTCGTCTCGCTGGCCATCGGCGCGCTCACGCTGCGATTGCGCGCCGACTACCTGGCGATCACCACCTTCGGCATCGCCGTCTGCATCCAGCTCCTGGCGCTCAACCTGCAGTCGCTCACCGGCGGCCCCTTCGGCATCGGCTTCATCCCGCGCCCCTTCGCCTCGGTGCAGGAGAACGCGCTGCTGTTCAACCTCGCTCAATCTCGCGCTGGTCCTGGCCGTCGTCATCGTCCTCTATTTCGCGCTGGAGCGGCTGCTCCGCAGTCCCTGGGGCCGCGTGCTGCGCGCCATCCGCGAGGACGAGACGGCGGCGCTGTCCCTGGGCAAGAACGCCCGCGCCTACCGCCTGCAGGCCTTCGTGCTGGGCGGCGCGATCATGGGCCTGGCCGGCGCCATGCAGGGCCACTTCATCGGCTTCATCGCGCCGGACAACTATCTCTCGGCCCTGACCTTCCAGGTCTGGGCCATGCTGATCGTCGGCGGCTCCGGCAACAACCGCGGCGCGCTGCTCGGCGCGATCCTGGTCTGGGGATTGTGGAGCGCCTCCGGCGCCCTCATCGCCGCGCTGTTCCCGCCCGACCAGCAGGCCCGCGCCGCCGCGCTGCAGATCGTCATGATCGGCATCATGCTGGCCGTCATCCTGCTGCTCCGCCCCCGCGGCCTGATCGGCGAGCGGCGCACGGTGTCGCGCTTCGTCGACTAAGTCCTCAAGTAGGAGCGGTCACCGCAGCCCCGCAGTCGACAATCCGTCCATGACCTGCTTTGCGACCACGGGATCATGAAACGGATGGCGGTCCTCGAAAAATTCCAGCCAGCTTCCGGGTGCAGTTCCGCCGGCGTTCCGCACGACCGCATCCGCCGCCGTGATATACTTCTCCGCTGACGCCGCCGCTTCCAAGGAATCTCCGGCTCTTGCATGGCAAGCCGCGAGCCACGCATGGGTCGAGGGAAACTCGCCCCTCACTGTCTGGAGGCAGCGGATCGCCTGTTTGTAGTCGGCATGCACATAAGCCACCATTCCCTTGACGAGACCGTAGTGGCCGAACGGATCGAGGCGGTCGAGGTCGGCGATCTTCGCGGCGGCTTCGCTCTTGTCGCCCGCGAACAGCGCCCAGAAGACCTGCATAATGATGACGTCGGGATCATAGCGGTTGAGCTGGATGGCGCGCTCCAGGTGAAACCGTGCTTCGTCGTAACGGCGCAAGTAGAGGAGAATCTGCGTTCGCTCGCTCTGTGCATGGGAGTCGCTGTCATCCAGCGACAGCGCGCGCTCGGTGAGTTCGGCGGCCTTTGCGAAACTGCCGGCGGGATCATCGGCGCAGCCGATGTACCAGGCGGCCCAGTGCGCCTCCGCAAGCCAGGCATGGGCGGCTGCATTCCGGGGGTCCGCCGTGATCGCGGCCGCTAGCAGCTTCCTCGCCTCGGCAAGACTGGCCGGGCTGAAGCGGTACACCTGCTCCCGTCCTTGCAGGAAGAGGTCATGGGAGCCGAGGTTTGCCGTCGATCGATGACGGGAACGTTCGATCGTGACCTGGCCGATGCGTCCGGCCACCGTGCCGACGACGGCTTCGGTAATCTCATCCTGCAGGGCGAAAATATCTTCGGACTCCCTGTCATGGCGCTCGGTCCAGACATGCTTACCGCTGACGGCGTCGATCAGTTGCGCCGTGATGCGAACCCTGTTGCCGGCGCGGCGCACACTGCCTTCCAGCACATAGGTCACGCCCAGCTCGCGCCCGATCTGCGATACGGATAGGGCGCGCCCCCGGTAGCCGAATGACGACGTGCGGGCGATGACGACGACCTCGCGAAACATGCTGAGGCCGGAGATGATGTCTTCGCTGATGCCGTCGCTGAAATGCTGCTGTGCCGGATCATCGCTAAGGTTGAGGAATGGCAGGACCGCGATCGACGGCTTGCTGCTTGGTGACGCTTCCGTCGAGGGGGAATCGGAGAGGCGCTGGCGGACGCGCTCATAGACTTCGGTCGTTGCCGCCTCGGGTTCGGCCTTCTGCAGGCGCAATCGTTCGCAAAGCGTATCATGGACTTTGAAAGCCTGGGAACGCTGACCGCGGTTGGCCAGAACGAGCATGAGCCTGCGGCAGGCCGCCTCATGCAAAGGGTCCTGTTGCAGCAGACGCTGCGCCGCCTCGCCGGCAGCCTCGTCGTCGCCATCACGCGAGGCTCGTTCCATCACCTCAGCGAGTGCACGCAGGAATTCAGCCTGAAGGCGCTGCCGCTCCGCCGTCAGCCACTTGTCGAAAGCCGCGTCTTTGACGACGACGCCATCAAGCAAATCGCCGTGATAGATTGCGCAGGCCTCGGCCCAGCGGCCGGTACCGATCAGCCGCTCGAACTCGACGGCATCCGCCGCAATCATGGAGGAATTGAGCGCCACCGTTTCATTGTTCGCGATCAGGGCTGAAGGCTCGCCAAGGATCTGGCGCAGTTCGGCGAGCGCCTGCCGCAGGCTGCCGCGCGCCTGCTCGATGCCGCGATTGCTCCACAGCAGCGTCATCAGTTTCTGCCGCGGCACCGGCTTGCCCGCGGCGAGAGCAAGGCAGGCCATCAAAGCCTTGACCTTGTTGTTGCGAGGTCTTGCAGAGCTGCCGTCGCCGGCGCGCAGCTCGGCGCCGCCCAGGATACGAATTTAAATCTTCACCGGCTCGAGTTGGGCCATCGGATGCTGCGTCACCCCAGTCGCCAGCGTGAATTAGGATTTTATGGAGATTTAACGCCAGGGGCAATCATGCTGCCCTCATAATCTCGTGCAAGGCGGCGAGGCGCACCGCTGCCCTCTCGTTCGACGATGCATTCTGAACCGAAAAAGGCGTTGCATGGCGTTGTGGTCCGGCGTGTGGAGAGTGGCATGGGACTGAACCAGCGCGAGGTAGAACTAATCCAGCAGGAAGTTCGGCGCCGATGTGACCGCAATCACAGACCTGCAGCCGTCCCGGGACTGAAATCCCACCTCCAGCCGGCAGGCACCGAACTCCACTTCGTATCGATGCAAGCGTGCGATAGCGCGCCCGCGAGATTCACGTTCAATTTCCGCAGAACACGGAGATCGTCTCCCGCTTGCCGGCCCGCATTCACGAGCGAATTACGAGCATCTCCTAAACTCATCCGGTCAATGCGCCCCGCATTTCGGCGCATGTTCGCTACCCGCTTCGACTGACAACGGCGCGACATCGACCAGATCTTAGAACCGCAGCAAGGAACCAGCCGTGACGGCCCTGAATATCCAAGCTCACGTCGATCGCCCCTTGGCTCCAAGCCTCTCGACGACGAAGCGTTGGATCATCACCCTTGCCGCCACCGCCGTCTCGACCTACACGCTGGATGTGGTCGCCACGACTGCGGGAGTTCTGCTCGCCGCGTCGCATCTCCTCCACGGCCTCGATCATGCACTCGTGCTCCTATTTCTGGCTTGCACCTACATCGCGTGGTGGGCGGGGTTGCGCGTGAACCTGAGGGCGAACTGGTCGCTGCTCGAGGACACCGGTACCAGCACCAACGTGCTGTCGAAGGCTGGGTACGATCTCGTGAAATCGAGGTCCGGAAGCGAGCGGGCACGGCGCTTCGCGGCCGCCATCGGCTATGTCGGCACCGAGCTCGCGAAGGAGACACCGTACTACGCCGGCGCATTCGGAGCCGCCCTCCTCAGCGACTCGGTGTCGTCGAACGACGCGCTGATCTTTCTCGGGGGTGCGAACCTGGGCGCCGCCGCCTATGAATACGGGCTTGCCCATGGCATACGCGCATTCCTGCATCGGCGGACTGCCCGCTCCTACGCCACCTTCGAGACCGACTGGGTGCCGCGCGAGTATCTGGCGGAATATTACAGCGTCGTCGAACCCGACGAGCGGCGGACCATCGCCTTCTTCGTCGACGCCATGCGGGACGCGCCGTCCAATGAGCCCGTGCTCTTTTTCGGCGTCGGGCCCGCCCTCCATCATGTGTTCCTGGCAGCAGGCAAGGCCTCCGAGATCCACCTGGGCGACTACCTGCCGGCGAACCTGCGGGAGATTGAACGCTGGATCGCGCGCGACGGAGCGGCCCATGACTGGCGCCCGTTCGTCCGCTATACGCTGGAATGTGAAGGCCACGACAGTCCGACGGAGGATCAGATCACCGAGCGCGAGGAAGCCACGCGCGCCAAGATCGCAAATCTTCTCGAAGTCGACCTCAGGCGGAGCGACCCTCTGCTCGCGCGGGAAACGCCATCGTACGGCACCGTGATCAGCGCATTCTGCGCCGAACTCGGCGACCGGCGATCCCCACAGCTGGGCGACCTACATGGAGCGCATCGCCGGCCTGGTGCGCCCGGGCGGTACGTTCATGACGGCTGCCCTCCGCCGCTCGCGAGGCTATCTCGTCGGCGGCAAGATGTTTCCGAGCCCCGATATCGACGAGAGCGACATGCGCGCGGTCCTGGAGCCCCGCTTCGGTGACGCGAATCTCGAGATCGAGGTTTGCGAACTGGCCGAGCACGGTTCGCACGGCTACGCCAGCATCGTCCTTGCCTGCGCCCGGCGTGACGATGAGCTTGATGGCGCCGCCACGCCCGACCGGTGTCGCGGTTCAACTAGCGCGTCGGATCATCGGCCTGGATTCCCGCCTGCCCTTCGAGGAGCAGACGAACCAGCTCCGCCTGGCGATGGGTGCCTGTCTTCTCGAAGACCCGTTGCAGATGAATGCGCACGGTCGACAGCGTAACGCGCAGCTCGTCAGCGACAGCCTGCAACCCGCTGCCGCTTAACAACTCCACGGCGACCACGGCCTCCGCCGGAGTCAGGTCATAAAGCTGCTGCAAATGATCCGGCGAGAGGCGCGGCGGATCGTCTGGATCGACAATGACAGCCATGGCGCAGGGGCAATGGGCCATGAACTCCGCCGCGCCGTGACGCAACGGAACCACATAGACAATGAACGATCGGCGGCCGGAGACCCGCGTCACCGCCAGCATCCCGCCGGCGGGAACGCCGCTGCCATTGCCGGCAAAAGCCCGCGCGAACAGGCGCTGCAGCGCATTGTCTTCCGACGCCAGGGCGGCGCGCAGGCCGGAGGCGCCGATGCTCAGGCCATCGGCCCGCCCGGCAAGTCTCGCTGCCGCATCGTTGGCAAACAGCACCTTGCCGCCGGCGCCGATCAGGACGGCGCCGTGACGGAGGCGCGCCAGCGCCGCAAAGGCGACGTTCCGGCCGGCTATGGCGCAGTCCATCGTCCACTGCGTCCGCGCGGCCCGCTGCAGATGCGGCACGAGCAGTTGCAGAAGCCGCATCGAGTCCGCGCGCTCGTAGGCGTTGACGCGCTTGGAAGCGCCGAGGCAGAAAGCGCCCAGGGCAGGGCCGTCCCGCAGCAATATTGCAAAGGCCGAATCCTCGAGGCCCTGCGGTTGCGCCCAGTCGTTGTGCAGCTCCGTCCGCTCCAGTTCCGATCTCTCCACCACAGACCGGTCGGTGAACAGCAGCCCGGTCGGCATCCGGCCGAGAATGGGCGCCATCGGGTCGACCTGCCAATAATACTTGTTGTAGGCCTCGACTGCCGCGGGACTAACGCCGACGGAAACGGCGGCGAACCGCTGCCGGATCGGATCGGTCAGCATCAGCCCGCCGGCCGTTGCGCCGACCGCCCCGGCCACCCGCTCCAGGGTCTCCGGCCAGAGCTGCGGATCTAGGGCCGCGTCATAGATGCGGCCGACCAGATCGGAATAGTCCTCGAGAGTTATGCCCAAGTCCGCACCTCCCTCGTCCCTAAGTCACCGGAACCGATTCCCTGGCGAATCAGCCTGCCGGCCGGCCCGACAGCCTATGGTCGTAGAAACAGCTGCAAGAGTCTACCGGTCTCGTATGTTCATACGATGACAGGCGCCGCTACCGCCGGGAGACTGCGAACGGTCCCCGGCAGCCGCAGGTGGCAAGGCCGGGCGGCTGCCGTGCCGGGAAAGGTTTCCTCATTGTGATAATAATCACAGCTTGCCGGTTTCAACGCGGATTGTCTGGTTCGTGAGAGGGATTTCAAAATTCCGCGAGCGAGTCGGTCAAATCCAGCCTAGGCACAAGGGGGCTTCCGGATAATTTCCCATGCTGGTCGAGCGAGACGAGTCGCTTGAATTGCTGCTCGGCGCTGCTCGCCACGCCGCTGCCGGTCATGGCGGCACCGTGATCCTTGGCGGGGAGGCGGGGATCGGCAAGACCTCGATGCTGGGCGAGTTTACCCGGCAGATCAGCGACAAGTACCGCGTGCTATGGGGTGGATGCGAAGCGCTGTTCACGCCGCGTCCGCTGGGTCCCCTGCAGGATATGGCGCCGATGCTCGATCCGCGCGTGACCGCGCTCCTGGACGAGGCCGCGGCACCCGAGCGGCTCTTTCCCATGCTGCTGAATTCGCTCCAGGAAGCGGCCAAGACCACGGTCCTGGTGTTCGAAGACGTGCATTGGGCCGACCATGCGACCCTGGATCTCGTCAAGTACCTTGGGCGCCGCATCCCCCTGGTCCGCGTCCTGCTGGTACTGACCCTGCGCAGCGACGAAATCGGTGTCGAACATCCGCTGACGCAAGTGCTCGGCGATCTGCCGCCGGCCGCGACCACGCGCATTGCGTTGCAGCCCTTGTCGCCGGAGGGCGTTGCGCTGCTGGCCCAGCAGTCGGGCCGCTCCGGCGCCGACTTGCATCGGGTAACGGCGGGAAATCCCTTCTTCGTGACCGAGCTGTTGGCCGGCAACCACGCCATGCCGTCGCAGATTCCGCCGTCCGTGCGCGATGCCGTATGGTCTCGAATCGCACGGCTGGCGAAAGCCGAGCGGGACGTGCTGGAGGCGATCTGCATCGTTCCCTGGAGCGTCGAACGCTGGCTGCTGCGCGCCCTCTTGGGCGCGGAGGCCGATGTCTCGGTGGACAGCTGCGTCGCCCGCGGCATGCTGCAGCGGGACGAGCAGGGCGCCGTGAAATTCCGTCATGAGCTCGCGCGGCAGGCGACGCTCGATCGGCTGAGCCCGGCCGCCCAGCGCGCCCTGCATGCGAGAGTCGAAGCGGCCATGGCCGAGGTGCCTGGCGACCAGGCGAATGCTTCGCTGTCGCGCCGTGTGCACCATGCCGCCGGCGCCGACAATGGCGCGCGCGTTCTGGAGCTGGTTCCACAAGCCGCGGCGCAGGCGGCGCGCCTCGGCGCCCATCAGCAGGCCGCTTCGCACCTGGCGACGGCGCTGCGCTACGTGTCGCAGGCGCCGCCGGCGCTGGCCGCGCAGCTGCACGAGGATTGGGCCTACGAGGCTGGGCTGGCGCTGCGCATCGACGACAAGGTCATCGAGGCGCGGCAGCGCGCCATTTCGCTTTGGCGAGAGGTGGGGCGGCTCGACAAGGTCGGGCTCAATCTGCGCTGGCTGTCGCGGCTGCACTGGTACCGCGGCGAAGCGCAGCACGCGAACGACTACGCCGACCAGGCGGTGCGCGAACTGGAAAGCCTGCCGCCGGGCCCGGAACTGGCTATGGCCTACAGCGCGCGCTCGCAGCTCCACATGTTGAATGACCGCGTCGATGAAGCGGTCGATTGGGGTCTGCGGGCGATCGACCTCGCCGAGAAAATGGGCGAAATGGAAACCCGCGTTCATGCCCTCAACAATGTCGGCACCGCGCTGCTGCTCGCCGGGCGGCCGGGCGGCCGCGAACGGATGGAGGAAAGCCTCACGCTCGCTCTGGAGCATGGCTTTCATGAGCAGGCCGCTCGCGCCTACACCAACTTTGCCGAGTATGCGGTGATCTTCAAGGATTTCGCCCTGGCGGAACGCATCCTGGCCGAAGGCATCGCCTTCGACACGCGGCACGACCTGGACGCCTGGACTCACTATCTCGTCGGCCGGCAGGCGCAGCTCCGCATGGAGCAGGGCCGGCTCCGCGAAGCCGAAACTATCGCGCGCGGCGTCATGCGGCTGGAGCGGCTGACGCTGGTGATGCGTCTGCCGGCCCTCACCGTGCTGGGCCGGGTGCGCGTGCGCCTGGGCGCACCCGACGGCCCCGCCTTGCTGGAGCAGGCCCTAAAAGAAGGCCTGGCGACCGGCGAACCGCAGAACATCGCGCCGGTCCGCCTGGCGCTGGCAGAGGCGGCCTGGCTGGCCGAGGATCCAGGCGCCTGCCACCAGCAGCTGGCGGAACTTTTGTCCATGCGGCTCGACAATTTCGATCCCTGGGAACTTGGGGAGTTGGCAACCTGGTGCCGCCGGAGCGGGATGAAGATGCCGCCGTCCCTGCCGATTCAGCGGGCTGCTGCGCCGCCGGCGGCTGAATTGCGCGGCGATCCGCTGACCGCCGCCGAAGAATGGTCGCGCCTGGGCCTGCCCTATGAAGCGGCGCTCGCGTTGACGCAGGTCGGCGGGGTCGAGGGTGGCGAGGCGCTGTCCCGCGCCGTGTCCATATTCGAGGTGATCGAGGCGCGTCCCGCGGCCCTGCTGGCGCGGCGGATGGCCGGCCGCCTCGGCGTCACCGGTCAGCTGCCCAAGGCGCGGCGCGGCCCCTACGCCTCCGCGCGCGGCCATCCGCTCGGGCTCACTCATCGTGAAATCGAGGTCCTCGATTTGATCGCCCAGGGCCTGACCAACCGGGATATCGCCCGGCGGCTGGTGCGCTCCCTACGCACCGTCGAACACCACGTCTCCGCCGTTCTCGCCAAGCTGAACGCGACCAACCGGATGGATGTGATGCTGCGGTTGCGCAGCGAGCCCTGGCTCCTGCCCGCCGATAGACCGCCGCTCCCGGCGAAATTTAGGTAGTCCCCGACCGAAAATTGGGTGCCTGCCCCGACGCGCCGCAACTGCGCCGCGCCTAGCCTGGATCTGCGCAAAAACGAGCCCGCCGGCGATTTCAGGCTGCAGGGCTCCTTCAGAGCTTTGAGCGGAGGTCGGCAATGAACGAAGCCCGTGCGGTTGAGCCATACATCGATAGAAGTCAGAACCTGTCGGAGATATCGCCCAGAGCGGATATCGACGGCGAAGCACAACGCGCCTCTCAGCCGGCAACCGGCAGCAAAGACCCCCAGCGCGAGTTACCCGCCAGATGGCGGTTCGGACTCTGCTCGCACTGCTGGGTACCGGGAGCCTGGGGCGACCCCTTCTAGCGGAGAAGCTCGCTGGCTAAGCCCGAAGCAGAACGCGCTTGGGTAAATCGGTACGACGACCCGGTGGGGCATCCCACGCAACGAGCGATTCCCACCGGGTGCAACCCCAGGAGGCCCGTATGACGATCCTCAATTTCGTAAACATCCTCACAACCGACATCGATGACGATGCGCTGACCACCGCCAGGCCCGGCGAGCGCGTCTTCAATTTCGGCCATTTGACCACATCAGGCGATCTCGCAAACGGCATCTTCGCCGGCGCGGCGGACGTGACCATTCGCAATTTCGGCCGGATCGAAACCAGCGGCCTGGGCGCGGCGGGAATTCTGGTCCGCGGCGATGACGCCCGGATCGTAAATTTTGGCCGGGTCGAGACCCATGGCGGTTTGCTCGATCCGGATCCCGGTGTGGAGGGCGACGAGGTCTTCGCGGAAGGCATCACCACCGAAGGCGACCGGTTCAACATCGCCAATTTCGGCCGCGTTCATGTCGACGGCGATGGTTCCTCCGGGTTGAGCGGCGTCGGCGCGAATGGCGTGGTCGTCAATTTCGGCGTTGTCGACAGCGCGGCGACTGGCTCGTCGGTCATCGCGGTTCACGGCGACGGCTCGCGCGTCGTCAATGCAGGCCGGGTGACGGTACGCGGCGAGGGCAATGCGGCCCTCTTCGTGCTTGGTGAGGAGGCCAGCGCCGTCAATCTCGGCGCCATCTTGATCCACGGCGACGATGGCGTGGGTCTCCAAGGCGTACTGGCGAATACGAATCTGACCAACAAAGGCACAATCCGCATCGATAGCCATGGAAGCGTCGGCATGGCAGGTTTTGGCGACGGCCATCAGATCAGCAACTCGGGCCGCATCGAAAGCCATGGGGACCTTTCCACCGGAATGAAGGCCCTCGGCGTTGTCCCGTTCGGAATCGTTGGCACCGATCTTGAGATCGACAACGCCGGCCACGTCACGACCGACGGCAACCTTGGCTTTGGGCTTTCCCTTGGCCTGACCGGTGTCCCCCAGTTGGGTGGATTCCTTGGTTTCATTCCCGCTGAGAGCAGCGTCATCCGGAACAGCGGCGTGGTCGAAACCCAGGGCGATGGCGCGGCCGGCGTCGTCCTCTGCGGCACCGGCAATCAGCTCGTCAACAGCGGCCGGATCATCGCCAATGGCGGCGAATTCGATGGCGAGCTGTTCGGCCCGTTCCGGGCCGCCGGGGTGGTGGTCACCGGCGACGATGCGCTGGTCCAAAACGGCAGGTCGGGCGTCATTCTATCGAAGAATTCAGAGTCCGCCGCCGTTGAACTCAACATCATCGAGCGCGACGGCTTGTCGAATGCCGACACCTCCTGCCGCCTGGAGAATTCCGGCCTGATCAAAGGCGCCGGCGTCGCCATCCTCTGCGGCGCCGGCGAGGAGACCGTGGTCAATCACGGACGCATCGTCGGCGATGTCGTTCTGGGCGACGGCAACGATACCTTCGTCTCCGGCAAGGGCGGCCTGATCGCCAGTGACCTCGTTCTCGGCGGCGGCGACGACATCGTCTTCATCGAAAATGGATCCGGCACGACGCGCATTGCCGATTTCGGCGCCGGCGCCGCGAGCGGCGATGTCGTCGATGTCTCCGCGTTCTTCTCGAACTTCGCGGATCTGCAATCCCACAGCAGCCAGCGCGGCAGCGACACGGTCATCACCCTGGACCGGAACGACTGCCTGGTGCTCGAGAACACGCAGATCACCGCGCTGAACGACGGCGATTTCGCTTTCGCCTGACCGCAACAATCTCGGCGGTTCACCGAGACCGTCGGAGCAGCCATCAACGATAAGGTAGGGAGATAGCAATGGCGGTGATCAATGGTACGAAACTGAGCGACGGCCTCATTGGCACCCTCGCCGATGATCAGATCTTTGGCCTCGAGGGAAGCGACACGCTTCTCGGTCTTGACGGAGTTGATACCCTCGACGGCGGCAAGGGCGCGGATCTCATGGATGGCGGCGATGGCGGCGATATATATATCGTGGATAACATCGGTGACATTGTTCGCGACTCTGGGCGGCCAAGACAGGGTAGAGGCAAGCATAAGCTATTCTCTGTGGTTCGCGCCGCAAATTGAGCATCTGTTCCTGACGGGCAAAGCCGCAATCAATGGTACCGGCAACAACAGCGACAACACCATTTCGGGCAATAGCGCAGCAAACAAACTAAATGGCGGCCTTGGCAATGATACCCTGTTCGGTGATGCAGGACACGACACAATCGACGGAGGTGCCAACGTCGACGCCATATTTGGCGGTGGAGGCAATGATACTTTTTTTGTCGACAGCTCAGCAGATAAGGTCGATGGATCCACCGGAATGGATACGGTGATCAGCAGCGCGCCAACGTACGAGATTCTTGGCGACACTGAAAACCTCACTCTGGTTGCCGGACCGATTCCTCACCCGCCAATGCAGAATGGCAAAGGCAATGAGCTTGCCAATCGAATAGTTGGAAGTGGACTGAACAATTTACTAGAGGGTCAACTCGGCAACGATACACTCGATGGCGGAGCCGGCAACGATACACTGAACGGCGGGGCTGGAGTTGACCTGATGGTTGGCGGTGCTGGCAATGATACGTATCACCTCTTCGACAAAGGGGATCGAGTGCAGGAGTTTATCGCCGGCACAGCCGGTGGAACTGATCTCGTTCTCTATCAGAGATTCCGCTCCCTTCGTGCTTGGAGCCAATTTAGAGATTGCGGGTATCGCGATTGCAACCGCTCGCGACAGGCAATGCACTTGACAACTACCTCGGTGCGGACACTGGCGTCAGCGTGAAGCTGTTCGGTCTTGCTGGCAATGACACGCTGGAAGCTTTCGGCGGCGGCAACCATACTCTCGATGGCGGTTCCGGGGCGGACCTAATGGCTGGGTCCAAAGGCAACGATTTGTTCATTGTCGACAATGGCTCCGATGTTGTTGTTGGTAGTGTAGGCATCGATGAAATCCGCACCAACCTTTCCGTTCTCCAGGATGTCGCCGATGTCGAAAACTATACCTTCACCGGCGGCGCGGTCAGCTTCTCGACCGACGGCAGTCTCGCGAACAACCGGCTTATCGGCACCAAATTCGCTGACTTCCTCAGTTCCAATTTTGGCAGCGACAGCCTGATCGGCGGCGGTGGCAATGACACACTGTTCGGCGGCGCAGAGTATGATCTCCTGGACGGCGGTGCCGGCGCGGACAGCATGACCGGCGGTAGCGATAGCGACGAGTATATCGTCGACAATACCAAGGATATCGTCAACGAATCGACCTCCGGCAACAGCGTCATCGACAACGTCCTCAGCTCGATCAGCTTCAGCCTGAGCGGTCCGACCGTCTCCGGCGATGTTGAGTTCCTGGTTCTGACCGGCAAAGGCGCCATCAACGGCACCGGCAACGGGCTCGCCAACACCATCCTCGGCAATGCGGCCGCAAACAAGCTCGACGGCGGTGCCGGCGCCGACACGCTTGCTGGCTTTGCCGGCAATGATACGCTGACGATTGACGCTCTCGACGCGGTCAACGGCGGGGCGGGCGTCGATACGGTCATCGCCACGGAGAGTGTCAATCTGTCCTTCACCGTCGACATCGAGAACTACATCCTGGCCAAGGGTGCGGGAGCAATCTCGATATCTACCAGTGACATCGGCGACAAGATCACCGGCAACGAGAGCGAGAACGCCATCATGGCCGCGGGGTGGCAACGACACCGTCGACGGTAGCCTCGGCAACGACACGATCAATGGCGGATTCGGCAATGACGTTATCATCGGCGGTGGCGGGAACGATCTCATCGATCAGGTGGCCCCGGGGCAAACAGGATCAACGTTCCCTCGGCAACGATACTGTCCAATCGGGTGTCGGCGGACTCGACACGCGCGACGTCATCAGCGGCTTCGACGGCAACGCGGCGGGCGGCCAGGACGTTGTTTCGTTGACGGCGTTGTTCGACAGCCTCGGCGTCGCGGTTCCCGACCGCGCCAGCCATGTGCAAATCATCGATAAGGGATCGACGGTGGAGATCCACGTCGACACCAGCAGGGTGCCGGGCAGCGACGGAAGCTTCGACCTCTTCGTCGCGACGCTGCAGACGAAAGACACCATCACCGTCGGCACGGACGTCCTGGTGTAGGTGATCTGGTCGCCGGCATTTGGCGGCCCATCTGGATCCAACGACACAGCAAACTCCCGAAGCAGGTCTGCGCGAGCGCAGATCCGCAATCGGAGCCACAGCCAAAAATGGGAGACAGCGATGGCAGTGTTGAATGGCACGAAACTGAGCGATTTCATCATCGGTACGGCCAACTCAGACCACATCTCCGGCCTCGACGGAAACGACACGTCTTTCGGCCTCGACGGCGACGACACGCTTGACGGCGGCAAGGGCGCCGACCTGATGGACGGCGGCGAGGGCTCCGACCTCTACTTCGTGGATAGCATCGGCGATATCGTCAGCGACACAGGCTCAAACGATGTCGATGGCGTGCGGACAAGCATGAGCTATTCGCTGGCGCCGCTTTCAGCCATCGAGCAATTGGAACTGATCGGCAAGGCCGCGATCAATGGCACCGGCAACAATCTCAATAACCAACTCTTTGGCAACAGCGGAGCTAACAAGCTCTTCGGCGGCTTTGGCGACGATGCGCTCTTCGGCAACGGCGGCAACGATACACTCGATGGCGAGGGCGGTAAGGACCAAATGGCGGGTGGCGATGGCAACGATACATACATTATCGATGACCCACTGGACACAGTCTTCGACTCCAAGGGCATGGACACGGCAATCAGCGCTGTGTCGTTCTCGCTCGCGGGCAGCGCTATCGAGAATTTGATCCTGGTGAACGACTCGATCGACGTCGTTGGATTTCAGGTCGGCGAAGGAAACGATCTCGGCAATCGAATTGTTGGAAGCGGGTTGGCGAATAGTCTGAGTGGCGGTTTGGGAAATGATACGATCGATGGCGGAGAAGGCACCGATATCCTCAAGGGCGACGGCGGTGTCGATCTCCTGATCGGCGGCGCCGGCAACGATACCTACTTCATCGCCGACACGGGTGATCGCATTCAGGAATCCATCGCCGGCATCGCCGGCGGGCGCGATGCTGTTTTCTACCTCGGTTCTGCGGCGTTTGTTTTGGGCGCAAATCTGGAGGAAGCCCGGCTGGATAATTCGCCGTTCGGGACCGGGAACGCACTCGACAACGCCCTGGTTTCGACTTTCGCCGGCGGCGTGAAGCTCCTGGGTCTGGCCGGCGACGATCGTCTCCAGGCGCTCGGCGCGGAGGCCGACACGCTCGATGGCGGTTCCGGAGCCGACGTCATGCACGGCTTTGGCGGTGACGATCTGTTCATCGTCGACAACGGCGCCGACATTGTTGCGGGCGGTGCGGGCATCGATGAGATCCGCACCAACCTGAGTGTCTTTCAGGAAATTGCGGACGTCGAGAACTACACCTTCATTGGCGGCGCGGTCAGTTTCTCGACGGACAGCAGCCCCGCCAACAACAAGCTCACCGGCACCAAGTTTGCCGACTTCCTCAGCTCCAATTTCGGCAACGACGACCTGATCGGCGGTGGCGGGAACGACACGCTTTTCGGCGGTGTGGGTAGCGATCTTCTCGATGGCGGCGCCGGCGCGGACAGCATGACCGGCGGCAGCGGAAGCGATCAATACATCGTCGACAATGCCAAGGATGTCGTCGATGAATCTTCCGCCGGCGATGTCGGGAACGACCTCGTTTTCAGTTCAGTCAGTTTCAATCTCGGCGGCCCGGCGGTTTCCGGCGATGTTGAATACCTGGACCTGACCGGCAGTGGCGCTATCAATGGCGCCGGCAATGGTCTTGACAACAGCATTATCGGCAACGCGGCTGCCAACAAGCTCGAGGGCGGCGGAGGTGCCGACACGCTCAGGGGCGAAGCCGGCAACGACATACTGTCCGGCGACGCCGGCACCGACTTGCTTGATGGCAATTTTGGCAATGACACTCTGATCGTCGATGAACTCGATGTGGCCAGTGGCGGCGGCGGGATCGACACGCTGATTGCAACGGGAAGCGTCAATTACCTCGGCAACAACGACATCGAGAACTACGTTCTTTCCAAGGGCGCAGGGGCGATTTCGCTGACAGCCGGTGAAATCGCCAACAAGATCACCGGCAACGAGGCCGCCAACAACATCTCCGCTCGCAGTGGCAACGACACCGTCGACGGCGGGCTCGGCAACGATACGGTCGATGGCGGGATCGGCGACGATGTTGTCACGGGCGGTGCCGGCGACGATTTCATCGTCGGCGGCTTCGGCAGCAACAAGATGAATGTTGCCCTGGGCAACGATACGGTTCAGAGCGGCCTCGTGGGCATAAGCGCCCACGATCTCATCAGCGGCTTCGACGGCAACGCGGCGGGGGGACAGGACATCGTTTCGTTGACGGCGCTGTTCGACAGTATCGGCATCGCCGCACCCGACCGCCTCGCTCACGTGAGCATCATCGACAAGGGATCGATCGTGGAGATCCGCGTCGATACCAGCCCGGCGGCGGGCGGCGACGGGGGCTTCGATCTCTTCGTCGCGACGCTGCAGACGAAGGACGCCGTCACTGTCGGCGGGGACATCCTGGTGTAAGCAGCCTGCGCGAGCCGGCGACGGGCGCTACCTCTTCCGCTCGGTGAACATCTTCACCCGTTCCTTCGCCTCCGGGCGCTGGAAGGTCTGGATGGTCGTGCCTTCCTCGAGGTTCAGCGCGTTGTGCAGCACAGAGGACAGCTCGCTGTTGATCAGGCGTTTCAGCCGCCCGACGGAGAAGCGAGATTTCTTCGCAACCTGCTCCGCCACCGCCAACGCCCGCTCCATCATCTGCGCCCGCGGCACAACCCAGTTCACCAGCCCGAGCTCGCAGAGCCTGGAAGCGCTCTGCCGCTCGCCCAGCACCATCAGCTCCATCGCCCGCTGATAGCCGACCGCCAGCGGCAGCAGATGGGTCACGCCGCCGGTGACGAACTGGCCCCACTCCATCTCCGGAAAGAACGCCACGAGGTCGTCGGCCGCCACCGTCAGGTCGCAATTCAGCAGCCACTCGAAGCCGCCGCCCACGGCAAAGCCATGCACCGCGCCCACCACCAGCTTGTGGCTGAACATCAGGTCCTTGGTGATCTGCTGGATGCCGGTGATGTGCTTTTCGATGGCGTCGTTGGTCTCCGTCTGCTGGTCGAATTCCTTGAGATCGTCGCCGGCGCAGAAGGCGCGCCCGGCGCCGGTGAACAGGATCACGCCGACGGAGTCGTCATGCTCCGCCTCCACCAGCGCCAGATGCAGATCCTCCAGCAGCGCACCGCCGATGGCATTCAGCCGCTCCGGCCGGTTCAGCGTGACGATGGCAATGGCGCCGCGGCGCTCGACGGTGACGGTGCTCATGCTCGATCCCTTTCAATCCACACGGTCTTGCCTGCCGTTCTCGGCAGCGATTCAAATCCAACCATCCTGATCTCCGCCCCGGCGCGAAGCTGCCGCTTGATCGCCTCGGTCAGCGCTGACGCTGCCTCCGGCCACTTCAACGCCGGCAGATCCTTCGCCGCCTCCACGCTCAGCTCAATCCGGTCATACGGCCCCGGCCCGCGCAGATGGATGCGGAAATGGCCCGACGACAGCTCCGGCCGCTCGGCGATGACCGCCCGCACGGCGCCGGGAAACACGTTCACGCCCCGCACATTGAACATGTCGTCAGTGCGGCCGGTGATGCGGAATCTCCAGGCGGTGCGGCCGCACTTGCACGGCCCCGTGCCCGTCACCGTCACCACGTCCCGGGTGCGGTAGCGGATCAGCGGCTGGCAACGCTTGTCCAGGTGGGTGCATACCAGCTCGCCCGCATTGCCCTCGGCGATCGGCAGGCGCTGCAGCGTCGCCGGGTCCAGCAGCTCGACGAACACCGCATCGCCGGCATGGAAATGCAGGTCGTTGCCCTGCTCGCATTGGCTGCCCAGGATCGACATCACCTCCGACAGCCCGAAATTCGCATTGCGCGCGGCGAAGCCCCAGGTCTCCTCGAGCTGCTGGCGAAACGCCGGATTGTCCAGCCCCGCCTCGCCGGCAAACAGCCCGAGCCGCAATCCCAGGTCGCGCGGCTTGAGCTTGCCCTCCGCCGCCAGCGTCTTCTCGATCAGCGCCGGATATGAAGGTGTGCAATGTATCGCCGTCGCCCCGAGCTCGACGATGGCATCGATGAGCTGCGCCGTATTGCCGACGCCGAAGGGGATCACCGTCGCCCCCGCCGCCTCCAGGATCATGTGATCGGTGACGCCGCCGGTCCATAGGCAATAGTTCAGGCAATGCACCACCCGGTCCCCCGGCCGCAGCCCCGCCGCATGCATCGCCCGGCCGCCGAGCCGAGCCGCCAGATCCGCGTCATGCCGGGTATAAGCCAGGTTCATGCCGCGCCCCGTGGTGCCCGACGTGCGATGCAGCCGCACGATATCTGTCGCATCGCAGGCCACATAGTCGCCGAAGGGCGGCAGCGCCGCCTGGCTGTCCTTGATCTCCTCTTTGTCGGTGAAGGGCAGGTCCTGCAGCCCGTCCAGCGTCAGCCCCGCCGCGGCCGCCTTGCCCAGCTTCCGCCGGTAGAACGCCGAGCGCGCCCGAACATAATCCCATTGCCGCGGCCAAGCCGTGTCCTGATGCCGGCGCAGGTCAGCGGCGCTCAATGTCTCGATATCGGGATGAAGCAGGTCGGGCTTGGACATTGATGGCGGACTTTTCGACTGAGGTGCGCGTCACAAGATAAATAAAATGACCCCTCGCCACCACGAAGTGGGGGAGAGGGCAGGGTGAGGGAGTGCCGACAACGTTCGCGATTTCCGAGGAGCATCAAGAAGTTTTGCCAGACACCAGTGCCGGCGGATAAGCCCGTCACCCTAACTCTCTCCCAGCAGGCGGGGCGAGGGGACAGATTTTTGTATTGCCGCCCCTCAACTCACGCCGGAAACGTCACCTTCCCCACCGCCTGCAGATGCAGCGGCAGCAGGCTGCGGACGATGAAGCTGTGCGTCGGCGTCGGCACCTCGGCCTCGCGGCCCAGCCGCACCACCGCGCCGTTCCAATAATCCAGCTCCGTCGGCCGGCCGTCGGCGATGTCCCGCTGCAGCGAGGCGGTGGCATTCCCGCCGATCGAATCGAGCACCGACATGCTTTCGGCGACGGCGTTGTCGAACATCGCCACGCCGCGGGCCTGCGCGACTGCAAGCACTTCCTCCATGCATTGCTCCAGCATGCGCCGCGTCTCCGGCAGGCTCCGCGTCACGCCGATGGGCGCCCGGGTCACCGCGCCGACGCCGCCGAACGCGGTCACCACCAGGAACTTGCTCCACAGCGCCCGCTGGATGTCGGCCGGAATTTCCACATTCGTGCCGCTCCGCTTGAACGCGTCTTTCAAACGGGTAACCCGTTCGCTCGGCCGGTTGTCCAGCTCGCCGAAGCGGATGAAGTTGCTCGACATCACGCTGCGGATCCGGCCCGGCGCGGTCAGCCAGCTGATCGTGGCGCAGGTGCCGCCGGCCACATGCTCGGCTCCCAAAGCTGCCGCCAGTTCCGCCGGCGCATCGACGCCGTTCTGCAGCGGCACGACGAAAGTGTCCGGTCCGATCACCGGCCGCATCGCCTCGGCCGCTTCCCTGACCTGCCAGGCCTTCACGCCGAGGATCACCACGTCGACCTTGCCGGCATCGGCCGGATTGTCGGTCGCCTGCGCCGGCTGGATGACGATCTCTCCCTCCGGCATGTCGATGCGCAGGCCGTCGCGCCTGATCGCCTGCAGATGCGCGCCGCGGGCGAGGAAAATCACCTCCTCGCCGGCGCGGGCCAGTTGCGCGCCGAAGAACCCGCCGGCGCCGCCGGCGCCATAAATCAGGATTCGCATGGAAACCTCCGGCCGTGACTATTCGGTAAGCCCCCGGCCGGCGCAAGGCCGCCGCGCTAGCTGCCGATCGCCGCGAAGGACTCGACCGACAGCTCCAGCGTCTCGATCACGGGCTCGTTGCCGAGGGCGTTGAGCGGCGACAGGTGATAAGCCACGGGCGCCGCGCCCTCAAACAGCCAGCCGGCCGCCGCTTCGCCCGCCGCCTCCAGCAACAGCACGCGGATCGCGCGCCTCTTCGGTCTCGGGCCGCGCCGCGCCGCGTCCCACCATTCATGCCAGTCGCGCGATACCGTCAGGCCGCGCCTGACGATCAGCGGGCCATATTGCGCCGCGCCGGCCTTCCGCGCCCGCGGCAGCAGCCTCGCTTCCGGAAAGATCACTTCCAGAGCGCCGCTTCCCGGCAGCCCGTCGATCTCCAGCCGGAAGCGCATATTGCCGAAGGGCTGGCGCGGCCCTGCTGCGCGGACGGCATTCATTGCACGCGCTCGATGCCTTCGTTGGCCAGCTCGAGCAATTCGATCAGCACCTCGTTCCCCTTGGCGTTGAGATCGCCGGCCTGGTACTTGACCGGCCAGGCGTCCCGGATGATGAAGCGCGCCGCGTCAGCGCCGCTCTGGTCGAGCACGGTGACGGCGACATTGCGCCGGGCGGCGCCGATATCGCCGTCCAGGATCTGCTTATGCCAGCCATAGAGTTCCATCGACGCGGTCATGCCGCGCTTCAGCGTGACATTGGCGAACTTCTGCAGTCCCGGCAGCTTCCGCACATGGGTCGGCTCATTGCCCTCGCGGTAGTCGATGACATCGGTCACCGTCTCGCCGATCGATACTTCGCTGAACCCCGCGGCGGTCAGCCCGTCGATCTCCACGCGAAAGCGGAAATTGCGATAGGGATCGCGCCGTCCCGCCGCGGCCTTTGCCTGCTTCGCCATGATGCGTCCCCTTCCGTTTGTTGCCTCGAACGCCTCGATTATCCGGTCCCCGATCGCCGCCGGCAAATGACCAATAACGGCCGCGGGCGGGCCCGGTGGGACGATCACCGATTGCCGCGCCGGGCACAGATCGCGCGCATGTCCTCGAGGCTCCAGCGGGCAACGATCTTGTCCCGGATCGCCACGCCGAGGCCGCGGTAGAACTGCTGCGCCCTCTGGTTCTTCGGCTCAATCTCCCAGCGCGCGGTCATGCCGCCGGCGGATGCGATCCCGGCGATCGCGGTCATCATCTGGCGGCCCGTGCCCCGGCCCCGCGCGCGAGCGCTGACGAAGACATCGTCGACCCGGAGCACGTCGGCGCCCGTCCAGATCGCAAAATCGATGGTGTAGGTGACGAACCCGGCGGCGCCCGCTGAATCTTCCGCCAGCAAGGCTTGCAGCCGCGGCGGATCGCCGGACAAGGCCCGGGCGACATCATCCACCGAGAATGTCGCGTCATCGGCCGAGCCCTCATGCACGGCCAGCTCCATGATCATCTTTGCCAGCACCGGGGCATCGGCCGGCAGAGCCGCGCGGACCTTCACCGCCTCAACAGACATGAACTCTCCCCTATTGCAGTCGCATTGCCTTCGGTCAGTCCGGCAACCCGGCCTGCCGCAAGGCCGCGACATACTCGTCGCAGGCCGGCAGGTAATCCATGACGATCCGGGCCGCGGCGGCGTTCAGTTTCGGCTTTATGGCCAGCAGGCTGCGCATGTCGGCGCGGGCCTCTTCGAGCCGCCCGAGCTTTACCAGCGCGATCGTCCGCCATTTCAGCAGGGCAGGATTGGGCCGCCCGAAGAAGGCGAACGCGGCGATGGCAGCTTCGGGCTTGCCAAGCAGAAACAGGGTGATGCCGCGCACCCAATTGTGCCATTGCGGGTTCGCAGGACTGCGCTCGCTCGCCATCGCCAGGTGCCGCAGCGCCAGCTCGCGGTCGCCGCAGGCCGCCTCGATGGTGCTGGAGATCAGGTACAGTTCCGCATCGTTGGGATTGAGCGCAATCGCCCGCGCCATATAGGTGCGCGCGCGGTCATGCTGCCCGAGCTGGAACGACGTCTCGCCGACAGCCCAGTTGCAGGTGCTGTCCACCGGGCTGAGGGCGACGCTCTGCTCGGCGAGCTGCAGCGCCAGAGCGCGCTTTACCGCGGCATCCTCGAATTCGAAGATCATGACGGCGACGATCTGAGAGAACGCCTTGGTGGCATAGGCGCGGGCGAAAGTGGGGTCTATGGCGACGGCGCGGTCGCTGAGATCGTCGGCGGCGGTCAGGTCCGCGGCCGTATTGGCCATCTCCACCAGCGCCTTGGACTTTAGATAATAGTCATAGGCCCGCATGTCTTCCGGCGGCTTGCGCGTTGCGAGCTGCAACGAGTCGGCGACCAGCATCGGTGCGATGTTGGTGACGATGGCCCGCGTGACCTCGTCCTGCACCGCGAAGATGTCCGCGAGATCCCTGTCGTAGCGCTCGGCCCACAGGTGATTGCCGCTCCGCGCATCCACGAGCTGCGCCGTCACCCGCACCCGGTTGCCGGCGCGGCGCACGCTGCCCTCGGCGACATAGCGCACGCCGAGCGCGCGGCCGATCTCCTGGACGTTCGCGGCGCGGCCCTTGTAGGTGAAGGAGGAATTGCGGGCGATGACGAACAGGTAGCGATAGCGGCTCAGCTCGGTGATGATGTCCTCGGTGATGCCGTCGGAGAAATATTCCTGCTCCGGATCGCCGCTCATGTTGGTGAAGGGCAGCACGGCGATCGAAGGCATGTCCTCCGCGGCAGCTGTTACCTTGCCGTCCGGACGCGCGCCTGGTTCCTGCTTTGCTGCAGCCACGCGGAAAGCCCGCACCGGATCCGCGATGTTGTGCAGCCGCTGTGCGCCCAGATCGTCATAGCGGTAGGGCAGCTTGCCCTTGACCTGGTCGAGGATGCTTTGCCCGATGCAGACCGTACCGGGCGCCGCGAGCTTCTCCAGCCGCGCCGCCACATTCACCCCGTCGCCATGGATCGTGCCGTCGCCGGCGATCACATCGCCCAAATTGACGCCCATGCGGAACGCCATGCGCCGAGACTCAGGCAGGTCCGCATTGCGTTCGGCCAACCCGGCCTGCAGCTCGACGGCGCATTGCACGGCGTTCACGGCGCTGGCGAACTCGATCAGCAGGCTGTCGCCGGCGGAACCCACGACATGACCCTGATACGCCGCAATCCTGGGCTCGATCACTTCTGCGCGCAGCCGGCGGAGCTGCGCCAGCGTGCCCGCCTCATCCGCGGCCATCAGCCGCGAATATCCGGCGACATCGGCCGCCAGAATGGCCGCAAGCCTGCGCTGGTCCTGCTGCAAGGAAACCCCTCCCGATCGGACGGCATCTTAGCTGATCGGCCTGATTGCGCGAGGCTCTAATCGCGCCCGCAATGGACTCCCCGATGGCCCGCACCTAGAGTTCGGGAAACCAACCGGAGTGCTAGCAAGAAGGAGCCTGGCGATGACCGCCGAAATCCATGACGAACGATTCCGCCAGGTCGTCGGCGGCGCCATCGCCTTCGAGAAACTGGCGACCGGCTTCGGCTTCACCGAAGGGCCGATCTGGCATCCGCGCGCGCGGCACCTGACCTTCAGCGACATCCCCGGCGATCAGATGCATCGCTGGAGTGCTGCCGGCGGCGATCGGCCTCGTTCCGCAAGCCGTCGAACAAGGCCAACGGCCACACCTACGACCGCACCGGCCGCATGCTGTCCTGCGAGCATGCCACCAGCCGGGTGACGCGCACGGAAGCCGACGGCTCCATCACCATCCTCGCCACCCACTACAAGGGCCAGCAGCTCAACAGTCCCAACGACATCGTGGTGAAGAGCGACGGCTGGATCTACTTCAGCGATCCCACCTATGGCCGCACCCGGGATTTCGGCCTCGAGCGGCCGACCGAGCTGGCGTTCCGCGGCGTCTACCGGGTGCGCGACGACGGCACCGGCCTGACGCTGTTGGCCGACGATTTCGGCCAGCCCAACGGCCTCTGCTTCTCCCGCGACGAGACGCGGCTGTTCGTCAATGACACCGACCGCGGCCATGTGCGCGGCTTCGACGTCAAGCCCGACGGGCTGCTCTCGGGCGGCGCCGTCTGGGCCGAGGTCAAGCAGGACGGCCAGGCCGCGCCCGACGGCATGAAGATCGACAGCGCCGGCAATCTCTATTGCTGCGACTGCCGCGACCAGGGCCGCATCCATGTCTTCGCGCCCGACGCGCGCCCGCTCGGCGCCATCGTGACCCCGGAGACCGTGGCCAACTTCACCTGGGGCGATGACGACCTCAAGACCCTCTACATCACCGCCGCCACGTCGCTCTACCGCACCCGCACCAACACGCCCGGCGTCGCGCTGTTCTGAGCCGGGAGACCGTCGATGGGGATGTGGTTCGGCCGGCGCATCAAAGCCGGCTGATCACCACCGCCGCCGCGCGCTCCAGGTGATCCTCCAGATGCCGCCGGGCCTGGCGGCTATCCCGGTCGCGGCAAGCCTCGACGAGCGCCCGGTGATCGCGAAGCCAGTCACGGGTGCTGGCCGGGAGCGCCGCATGGGCATGCTGATAGTTCTTCACCGTGCCGCGCAGCGACATCACCATGGCGAGCTGCCGCGGCCGCGCGGCGGGCTCGTAGAGCGCGGCATGGAATTCATCATCGAGCTCGCTCCAGGCCTGTCCGCGCGCCTGCCGCTCCGCCCGCAGCATCACGTTCTCGATCGCCCTGATATCGTCATCCTTCATCCGCTTGATCGAGCGGACCAGCAAATCGCCCTCGAGCAGGATGCGTAGATCGTAGATCTCGCGGACTTCGCCGGCGTCGAGCTGTGAAACAAAAGCGCCGCGGTTGGGATGAACCACCAGCAGGCCCTCGGCTTCGAGCCGGCGCAGCGCTTCGCGGACCGGCAACCGGCTGACGCCGAAGCGGGCGGCGAGCTCCTCCTGCCGCAGCGCATGGCCCGGCGGCGGCTCGCCGCGGGTGATTTCCGCACGCAGCTCGTCGGCGATGAGATCCGGCGTGGTCCGCAGCGGCGGAAGACCCTGGCGTTGATTCTGCACGCCCATTCCCCAAGACCCCTTTTTGACTCCCCAATGGATACATGATAACATGTATCCAATTTAGCGCCAAGTCCCATTTCACCAAAAGGGAGCATTCATGACCGCACGCGAGCATCGCTATCTAACCGCCCTCGAATGGACCGGTAATACCGGCACCGGCACGGCGACCCATACCGGCTACCAGCGGGCCCACGAAATCCGCATGGAGGGCAAGCCGCCGATTCCCGGCTCGTCCGATCCGAGCTTTCGCGGCGACCCGGCCCGCCACAATCCCGAGGAGCTGCTCGTCGCCTCGCTGTCGGCCTGTCACATGCTCTGGTACCTGCATCTCTGTTCCGACCACGGCATTGTCGTTTCCGCCTATGTCGATCACGCCGAAGGCATCATGGTGGAGAATGCCGACGGCTCCGGCCAGTTCACCCGGGTGGTGCTGCGGCCGGAGGTCACCGTGAGCCGCGGCGATCTCGACGTGGCCCGGGAGCTGCATCATGAAGTGCCGGCCAAATGCTTTATCGCCCGCTCGATGAATTTCTCGGTCCTGCATGAGCCGGTGATCACGGCCGCCGTACCGGCCGCGCGGTCGGCCTAGGCATCTCGCTTCGACTCAAGTGCCGCCGGCCGCGCGGCCCGCTTGTCTGTGGGCTCCGCCTCCCTAAGTCTTATGTTAGGAGAGCCCACGGACGCAGCCGGAGGATCCGCGGCGATGGCGAAAGCGGCATCGAAGGACGAGCGGGACATCAAGGCCCTGATCAACAGCTGGGCCAAGGCGGTGCGCGACGAAGACCGCGCGGCGATCCGCGCCGGCCACGATGCCGGCATCCTGATGTTCGATGTACCGCCGCCGTTCCGGGTGCAGGGTCTCGAGGCCTACATGGCCACATGGGAGACCTTCTTCGACTCGGCGGAGAAACCGGTCGCCTTCGACTTCAGCGATGTGCGGATCACCGCCGGCAGCGATGTGGCCTTCGCCACGGCGACCGGCCATTGCGTCGCCATCGATTCCGACGGCCATCGCGAACCGCTCAAGTTCCGGCTGACCATGGGATTCCGCAAGATCGACGGCGAGTGGCGCATCACCCACGAGCATCATTCATTGCCGGCGGATTGATGGAAGCCGAACTCCAATAGCAGTCCGGTTGGCAACGATCGCCGCCGCGCTGCCTGCCTGTGCAAGCCGATGCGGCTGTTGTAGCCTTTGCGCAAAGCTGCATTCGGAGACAGATCATGCTGCGCACCCGGCTCACCGAAAAACTCAAGATCGATCATCCCATCATCTCCGCGCCCATGGGCTTTGCCGCCGGCGGCAAGCTGGCGGCGGCGGTGACCGCGGCCGGCGGCCTCGGCCTGATCGGCGGCGGCTATGGCGAGGAGAAGTGGCTGCGCGAGCAACTGGCGGCGGCGGGCAACCAGCGCGTCGGCTGCGGCTTCATCACCTGGTCGCTGAAGAAGCAGCCGCACCTCCTGGACATCGCGCTCGAGCGCGCCCACGGCGCGATGTTCCTCTCCTTCGGCGATCCCGCGCCCTTCGCGCCGCGCATCAAGCAGGCCGGCCTGCCCTTCATCTGCCAGATCCAGACCCTGGCCGACGCCGCGCACTGCATCGATCTCGGCGCCGACATCCTGGTCGCCCAGGGCGGCGAGGCCGGCGGCCATGGCGAGCGGCGCGCCACCTTCACCCTGGTGCCGGAGGTCGCCGACCTCATCGCCAGGCGCGCGCCCGAGATCCTGCTCTGCGCCGCCGGCGGCGTCGCCGACGGCCGGGGCCTCGCGGCCGCGCTGGCGCTGGGCGCCGACGGCGTCCTGGTCGGCACGCGGTTCTACGCCAGCGAGGAAGCGCTGGTGCATCCGAACATGAAGGCGGCGACGGTCGCCGCCGGCGGTGATGACACGCTGCGCAACAAGGTGGTGGATATCGTGCGCGGCTTCGACATCTGGCCGAAGCGCTACGACATCCGCGCGATGAAGAGCGCGACCACGGACCGCTGGTTCGGCAAGGAGGACGAGCTGCGCGCCGCCGTCGGCGCCGAAGGCCCGCGCTATGCCGACGCGATGGCGAAAGGCGATGCGAAGACGGTCAGCCCGATCGTCGGCGAAGCCGTCGGGCTCATCCACGAAGTCGCGCCGGCAGAAGCGATCGTGCAGGCCATGGTGCGGCAGGCCGAGGAGATCCTGAAACGCAAGGCGCCCGCCTGGGCGGCGGCCTGACGCGGTGCAGGACAAATCCACCGGTGCTGGATCCCAACTATTTCGAGACTCATTTCAGGACGCCCGCGCCCATTCCCGATTGGCCGTCGGCGTTCGTCATCGTCACGGCCTATGCGACCACCGGCGAACGCTGGACGTCTGCCGAGAACGAAGCGGCTGATCGCAGATTGACTGGAGAGCTGCGGCAGCTTGGCGTCTGGACGGCGCGGATCACCGGCTACTCGCCCACGACCGGCCACGCGGAGCCCGGCTGGGCCGTTGATTTCCCCTTCGACGCCGCCTGCGATCTCGGCCTGCGCTACCGGCAGGATGCGATCTATCATGTGTCCGGCGATACGCTGTCGGTGAGCTTTTGCGATGGGCGGCGAAAGCTCGTCGCCGTCGGGCCGTTCCGGGAGCGGGTGCGGGAAGAGTGACGACGGTCTGAAAAAATTGTCCCCTCGCCCCCACGAAGTGGGGGAGAGGGTTAGGGTGAGGGGCTGCCGACAGCGCATGCGATGCATCCAGAAAATTCAGCCGGTATTAAAACTTTTCAAGCACCCCCTCACCCTAACCCTCTCCCCGCAAGCGGGGCGAGGGGACTGTCTTCTAACTGCATTGCCTAGCGCTTTCGCCTGGAAAGAAATATGGGTGATTCAAGCAGACTAGAATTCGGAGAAGCGTAAATGGGGAGCTGGGGAACGGGGCTTTATCAGAGCGATGTCGGCCTGGACGTTCGGGGCATCTATCGCGAATGCAAGAAGTTCGGGTTTCGCGGCGTCGATCTGGCCGCCGTGGTCCAGGACACCCTCGGCCTGGGCGCTGCACCCGAGAGCGAGGACGATATCCTCGCCCATCTCGCCCTGGCGGATCTCCTGTGGAAGGACGGCATGCTGCCGAAGGATCTGCGGGACACCGTCCTGCGCCTGATCAAAACTCCGGTCCTGACTCAGCGCTGGGAAGACCATAAGTCGCAGCGCGCGCAGCAGGCCCAGCTCGACAAGCTGGCAAAGCAACTCGGCTCGCCACAGCCCGCCAAGGCCGCGAAGACAAAGCCGCCCTATATCGAGCAGTGCGATTTCGAGACCGATGAGATCCTGGCCTATCCCCATCCCGCGGGCGCCTGGACCTTGCTGCGGGTGATCGCCTATTTCACCCGCTTCCGCGGCAAGAGCCCGATCTGCGAAGTGCTGGACTGGGAAGGGCGCGAGCTCCCCTCGGCCGCGGCGATCAGGAAGATCCCCTTCAAGAAGCGCCCGGGCACGCCGATCCTCGGCGCAGCACGGCCGGAGGAGACGGTCGCCTCGCTGATCGAGCTGAAGCGGCTGCCGAAGGGCGCCACCTGGAGCGACTACGAGGACCAGATGATCGCGCCCCACATCCCGATCATCCGGATGTCCGAGCGCGATCCCCATTTCCTCAAGATCAACCGCCTGGGCATCAAGGCGCCGTCCCAGCGGCCCTTCCTGAACCACTGGTTCGTCCCCACCAATGCCTGGACGACCTGGAAGGACCTGCCCGCCCGCCTGGACGAGTATTTCGCGCCCGATCCCGTGTGGCCGGAGGACGACACCGAGCTGACCTGAGCGATATCAGTCCTAACGGCCGCGCCACAGAACGATCCCCCCGGTCCCGGGAACCATGGGTAAACCGGCCCGTTCCCTCAGAAGGCACAACCCTGATCCGTGCGTTCGCGGCCCGGCAACCGGAAGGATTCACCCATGAACAAACAGCTTACCGAACTCCTGCAGCAGATGCTCGAAACCGAGATGGGAGGCGTGAAGATCTACGAGACGGCGGTGCAATGCGCCGTCAATCCCGACCTGAAGAAGGAATGGACCGAGTATCTGCAACAGACCAAGCGCCATGTGGAAGTCGTGCAGGAGCTGTTCGACAAGCTGGGCCTGCAGCCGGAGATGACCCCGGGCCGCAAGATCGTCGGCCATATCGGCGAATCCCTGGTGAAGGCCATGACCATGGCCAAGGAAGCCGGCGACGCGAAGGGCGCCGAGCTCGTCGCCTGCGAATGCGTGGTCTTCGCCGAGACCAAGGACCACCTGAACTGGGAGCTCCTGGGCAAGGCCGCCGAGAAGGCGAAGGCCGAGGAGAAGAAGATGCTGCGCGAGGCCTGCGACGAGGTCGAGGACCAGGAGGACGAGCATCTCTATCACAGCAAGGGCTGGTGCCGCGAATTGTGGATCGCCTCCCTCGGCATGAAGGCGGTGCTGCCGCCGCCCGAGGAGCAGAAGGACGTGAAGACCGCCATCGGCGCCGCCCGCGCCGAGCAGGCCCGCGGCAAACTGATGTAGTGGGAGCCGCCGCGCGCATGTGCGGCGGCGAGAGGGCCCCGTCGAAAGGCGGGGCTCTTTCCTTAGGGCTCCACCAGCTTGGCGAGCTGCGCGGCGACGGTGCCCCAGCCGTCCTGGAAGCCCAGCTCGTCATGCATGTTCCGGTCGGCGTTGCTCTTATGCATGACATGGGCGGCATACTCGGTGCCCTGCGGATGGTCGCTCAGCCTGATGATCGCCGTCATGAAGGGCTGCTCGGCCGGCCGCCATCCGCCTGTCAGCGCATTGGTGAAGACGATCCGCTCGCCCTCGTCGACGGCGAGGAAGCAGGCATTCAAATGCGGCTGGAACGCGCCGCCGCCCTCGCTCATCAGGGTCACGAAGGCGCCGCCGGGGTTCAAGTCCATGTGCAGCACCTTGCATTTGGCCGGCGCCGGAATCCACCATTGCTCGAAGCTGGCGCGATCGGTCCAGGCGCGCCAGACGGCCGCCCGCGGCGCCTTGATGAGGCGCGCCATCGTGAGGTCGAGTTCCGGATTCACGGCCTGGATCATCTTGATTGTCCCTTGTCCCTGACGGTGGTGACGAAATGCTCGAGCCTGTCGGTGCGCGCTTCCCAGACGGCGCGCTGGGCGGACAGCCACGTCTCGACGGCGGCGAACGGCCGCTTCCTGATCGCACAGGTGCGCACGCGGCCATCCTTGCGCGTCCGGATCAGGCCGCTGTCCTCGAGGAAATGGATGTGCTTCATGAATGACGGCAGCGCCATGTCGAACGGCTTCGCGAGTTCGCCGATGCTCGCGGCCCCTTGCCCAGCCGCCCCAGCACGGCCCGCCGCGTGGGATCGGCCAGGGCCTGGAAGATGCCGTCGAGCTGCGCTGAATACTGTTCCATCAGGCTAAGTATCAGCAACGAACACTTAGCGCAAGGGCTAACTAATCCCGGCCACCGCCCCGCCGCCTCCGGCTGCGCAACGTCCCTGTGACAGGTGCTTGCCGGCTATGTGGCGAAAAGCCCGTCAATCAGCGGTCAGCAGCGCCTCGAGCTTCTCATAAACGTCGTCCAGGCCGTCGGTGAAGCCGTTGGCAATCGCGGCGGCCCGCGCCTCGTGCATTGGCATAGCGCATCACCTGGGTCATGCGGGTCCCGGTTCCACGCGCGACCAGATCGGTTATGATCGTTGCACCCGAAGTCGTATCGCCGTTGAAATATTCGACATGGGTCATGTGATGCGGGGCATCGACGGCCAGGATCGGCCCCGAGAAAAAGAACGCTTCCCATTCATAGTGAAAGGTCCCGCCCGGACGCAGGTCCATCTCGCAGCGCGTCATGTCGTCGCGACCCCATCCACTGGCGGATCAGCGCAGGCTCGGTCAGCGCCCGCCAGACGCGGGCGGGTGGATGGGTGAAATCGCGACGGACGATGATGTCGGTTTCGCCGTCCAGTGCGACCTGCAGCTTGGTCAGGTCCAGGGTCATGTTCATGATGTGCTCCTTTCAGGGTTGTCGGAAGGTGTTTGGTCCGTTTCGTCTGACAGGCCGTCGAGAACCGCATCCAGCTTCTGGAACTGCGTCTCCCACAGCGCGCGGTATTGGCCGAGCCAGTCCCAGAGCGCCGCGACGGCGTCCGGTTTCAGGCGGCGGGGGCGGGCGGTGCCTTCGATGCGGGTTTCGATCAGTCCCGCCTCCTCCAGCACCTTCAGGTGGCGGCTGATCGCGGGCTGGCTGATGGAAAACGGGCGGGCGAGGTCCTGCACCGTCGCCTCACCCTCCGCCAGCCGCGCGATGATGGCGCGGCGGGTGGGGTCGGCGAGGGCGGCGAAGGACTGGTCGAGGGTGGTCATGGCGGATATCTCGATACATAATGAATCAGTTATATAACGAAAGAGTGATTTAAACAAGCCCCAAACCGTGCCGCGTAAGGAAAGGAAGTGCGTATGGCCAAGCTCGTGTTCGGAATGAACCAGTCCCTGGACGGTTACGTCGACCATATGGCGTTTGCGCCAAGCCCCACGCTCTTCCGTCACTTCATCGAGGAGGCGCGGCGGCAGGCGGGCAGTGTGTACGGTCGCCGAATGTATGAGGTCATGCGTTACTGGGACGACGAACATCCTGAATGGGATGCAGAGCGACACGCCTTCGCGGCGGCGTGGCGGAAACAGCCGAAATGGGTCGTCTCGCGCTCGTTGAAGTCGGTCGGCCCCAGCGCCAGGCTTGTTGAGGATGATCTTGAGGGCGCGATCCGCAAGCTGAAGGCCGAGCGCGACGGGGAGATCGAAGTTGCTGGCCCGGACCTGGCGCAAAGCCTCACCGAACTCGGCCTGATCGATGAGTATCGAATCTACTTGCACCCCGTCGTGCTTGGTCACGGCAAGCCATACTTCGCCGGACCCCGGCCGCCGCTCCGCCTTATGGCTCACGATCGGATTGGCGAGAATGTGATCAGGCTGATCTACGTTCCTGCTTGATCTCGCGACTCGCCCGACGGACTGCGCCGCCTGGGGCCGGGAGGTTGGCCGGAATTCTTGGATCGTCGATTCTTTTCTCTGCCATTACACACGACAGGTGCCAATTTCAGATCGCGACTGGCGGCGCGCCATTGCCAAACACCTGCCGCGCCTGCGCCGCCATATCCCCGGCCCGGACGAGATTGCCCTGCGCATCCTCGGCGACCTGGCCGGCGATGAAGACGAGTCTGGCGCCGGCGGCGACGATGACGTGGGTGATGGTCTGGGGCGTGGGGATGTCAGGGGGGATTGATGGATTTCAGCGACATTGAGCAGATGGCCCCACTGGTTCGGGCGAAGGTGAGCGCATATTCTAGTGTCAATGCGCAAGGCGGATCCATACGGCTCCGCCTATCATTGTTGTACAAGCTAGGAGGAAATTCGACGGCCGTAATTGTAGAGCAGGATATCGCACGTCGTGTTTTCAAACCTTAAATAGGCGTTCGTATCGAGCCCAAATGTCTTTAGCGCAAGTTCCCTTGATATCTCGCGCTCGTCTTCAGAAAGTTTGAATGCTGTCGCGAACACCCGTTCTACAGGCGTACCGGATGTGCCTTTCAGAAGCTGCATGTTCTGATCGTGGAATGCACACCCAAGGAAAACAACATTATTTGCCCAGAGGAACTCCTTTCGAACGGCGTCTAGCAATGTTCCTTCCTCAATTTGCTCTGTAAAGGTTCGCAAGTTGCGTGATGCCCTCAATAATGCGGCTCCGAATAGATCTTGCCCGAACATGATGCCATTTCGTGGTTGCTCTATCTGCCAAGGGAGCGGCCCCACTGTCCCGTAGACGTGAAAAATGCGAAGTCGTTTCATCAACGCAGCGGCGCGGTCCGCAGGCAACTGATAGTACCGCTGGAGGCTATGAAAGATAAAATGCTCGATGCAGCGGTCGTAGTTGAACACTACAAATGAAACATTGTCGAAGATATGGCCGATCTGATTCCTGGCCACGCCAGTAGTAAGCATGTCCCAGAACTTTTCGTACCACGTTTCGACACCTAAGGTAAGAACTGGAGCTTCGTCTCTGTTGGATACTTTGAGATGAGAGAGACGTTCGGCCTCCAAGAGACACCACGCGATTCCGATCTTACCGCAGAGAGTAAGTTCGGCATCGTGATTGAAAACATGAAGGTAGTGATCAATGGATCTTGCAAGTGATACGTTTTCAGCGATTTGAACAGAGCGCTGTCTCAGGTGATTGAAGTTTAAATTCTTGGCTTCTGTATTAATGAATTCAGCCATGGCCTGAGCGATCGCAAACTCGCCGGATTCAGGCCTTTCGCTAAATTCGGCGTATCGTAAATTCAACACCGCAGATAAGCGTTTTTTCAGTCCGATCCCGCTGGGAAGGCCTAGCTCGCAACTTGCGCCGGCACCAACTACAAAGGTCGTCGGGGTAAGAAACATGATGTGGCTAACTCTTTAGGATGCGGCTCTGATCATCTAATTTGTCGAACTCGTGGAATCTAAGGCGCGCTGATCATTCAATCAGTGAATGTTAAGTTCTATTCTGTCTTAATCTTGCCATGTCAACGCATTCGTTGAACCATCACTACTTTCGAACCATCACTACTTTCTGTTGCTAGAGTTCAGCGGTAAGCCCGCGAATTGGCCGGGACTGACGCGTCAGTTGCTGCGCTAGTCAGACGATAGCGACCTCGGGGACAATGGCGGGGTCCCAAAAGAAGCAATTTTGATATCAATGAAGAAAAACTGGAGCGGGCGAGGCGATTCGAACGCCCGACCCCAACCTTGGCAAGGTTGTGCTCTACCCCTGAGCTACGCCCGCGCTCCGTTTTCGCGCGCGCCGGAGCGGACTTCCGGCGGCGAAGGCTGCGGATCATACGCAGCTTGCAATCGATTGCAAGCAGGACCGGCTTTCCGGCCGCGAGCCGCCCGATCCTCATAGCCGAAATTCCCTAACGCCGCCTTATCCGCTGGCTTTTTGCCCCCTGATCACGTATAATACGTAATTTCGCCTATGCCGCCGCGGCCCGGGCGAAGCCCTTGACCCCCTGGGAGAATGATCATGGCGCAGGACCTGGACGGCGAGCTTGATGACCTCGAATTACGCAAGAACCTGGGCATCCACCCGAAGTGGACCGACCCCGCCGCCGTGGGCAAGGCGGCTCATGCGGCACCCGTGGCAACCCCGGCCCTGCCGCGCCTGCCCGGCCCACCGGCCGCAGGCGCGATTCCCGGCGCGGCGGCGGCGCGGGCGGCGAAGCTGGCGTCCGACGCGATGGCGCTGGACCTGGCCCAGGCCGCGGGCGATCCCGCCGCCAGCCGCGAGACGGTGCGCCTGCTGCTGGCGCACCAGGTGGCGGCCGGCCATTCCCTGATGATGCGGCTGACCGCCATCGCCGACGCCTACGTCAACTATGTGCAGCCGGCGGCGATGCGCGATCCCTATCTCAGCCGCTGCCCGCAGGAGGCGGTGCGCCTGGCCCATGGCGCCGCGCGCCTGATGGAGCGGGTGCGCGCCGGAGCGCTGGCGCTGCAGCGGCTGGGCTATCCCGGCACGGCGGATCCGCTGCCGCCCGCGCCGCCGCCTCTGAGGCCACCGCCGCCGGAACATAATCCTGATCCGTCAAGTCCCCCGGACAGGCCGCCCCAGGCGCCGGCGCCGATGCCCCATCCCGCGCGGCCGGCCGCCGCCCATCTCCGCCGCGGCCGCCTCAACAACGGCAATCCGCCGGGCGATTTCCTGTTGGCACCCCGCTGTGGCGCTGCGACGCGCGCCGGACATGAATGCGCGCAGCCGGCGATGAGCAACGGCCGCTGCCGCCTGCATGGCGGCAAGAGCACAGGCCCGCGCACGGCAGACGGCCTTGCCCGCGCCCGCAACGCGCGGCTGATCCACGGCTTCCGCAGCGGCGCTCTGATCAAGCTGCGGCGCAACGCCGCGCAAACCGCCCGTGACCTGCAACGCCTTACAGATGCGGCAAAGCAAGAAGCATTCACCACAAAGTCACAAAGGGCACGAAGAGAGCGAGGTTCGCGTGCACCTGCCGGTTACGCCGGAAATATGCTGGCTTCCTGCGCGGCCGAAGGCCGCGCAGGAATCAATGCCACCAATCCAGGTGATGCTCCGGTCACCAGTCACGGCCGCTTCGTGTCCTTTTTACCCGCCGAATCCTCGGCGAAGGCGGGTGTGACTTTGTGGTGCAACCCTGCTTCCCCGCCGCGCCCCGCTGGACATGGGCTAGATCGCTCAGATTTATCTGTCTCGCTGGACACATGTCCGCCGAAGCCTTTGGCGAAGGCGGATGGGGTCCATCGCCCGGATTTGCCTCTCCCGCCGGACGGGGCCTACGTGCAAACCACCCCCGTTGCCGCTACAACATCCGGCCCCTCCGCAAGAGCCCGCCCATGAACGACACGCCGACATCAGCACCCGTCACCCAGCCCACCTCGCCCGACCAGCTTCTGGCGCGGCTGACCGAGATTGGCCTCACCACCCGCACCGTCACCCATCCGCCCGTCTTCACGGTGGAGGAGGCCAAGGCGCTGCGCGGCGAGCTGCCGGGTGCGCATATCAAGAACCTGTTCCTGCGGGACAAGAAGGGGAAGATGTGGCTGGTGGTGGCGGAGGAGGACCGGCCGATCGACCTCAAGGCCCTGGGCGAACTGCTCGGCGGCCGCCTGTCCTTCGGCAGCGCCGACCGCCTGATGACCTATCTCGGCGTCATCCCCGGCGCGGTCACGCCCTTCGGCGTCATCAACGACGGCGGCAACCAGGTGCAGGTGGTCATCGACAAGGACCTGTTGGCCCAGGACCCCATCAATTGCCACCCGCTCTGCAACGACCGCACCACCGCCATCTCGCCCCAGGACCTCCTGGCCTTCTTCGCCGCCTGCAACCACCCGCCCGAGCTGCTGGATCTCAGCAAGGTGGCGCCCAAGGGAGGGTAAGCCGGAAGGCGACCCCGGCTTGCCCCGGGCCGCCCGGAAGCCCATCTAATTCCTTATATATTCCACTTTACACCCCCGGGCGTGATCTCCCCGCTAAATCCGCCTAAACTCCCGTAGACCAAAGGAAACAACGGAAGCGATCATGGAACAATTGTTGGGAATGGCGCCCAAGGCCGGTCCGGCCGGCGCCGATCTGATCAAGGACAGCGACACCGAGCAGTTCGTCACCGACGTCATCGATGCGTCGCAGCAGCAGCCTGTTATCGTCGATTTCTGGGCGCCCTGGTGCGGCCCCTGCAAGCAGCTCGGCCCGCTCTTGGAAAAGGTGGTCAAGGAGGCCCGCGGCGCGGTCAAGCTGGTGAAGATCAATGTCGACGACAACCAGGAGCTGGCGGGTCAGCTCCGGGTGCAGTCGATCCCCGCCGTGTTCGGCTTCGTCAAAGGCCGCCCGGTTACCGCCTTCACCGGCGCGCAGCCGGAAACCCAGATCAAGAGCTTCGTGCAGCGGCTGGTGCAGGCCGCGGGCGGACCGGCCGGCCCGTCGCCGATCGAGCAGGCGATGACCCAGGCCGACGAGGCCCTGGCCGGCGGCGACTTCGCCACCGCCAGCGCCATCTATGGCCAGGTGCTGTCCCATGAACCGCAAAATGCCGCCGCCATCGGCGGCCTCGCCAAGTGCCACGCCCTCGCCGGAGACGTAGCGGAGGCGAAAAAGATCCTCGCCCGCGCCACCGGCGACCTGGCCAAGCATGCCGCCATCGCCGCCGCGCGCACCGCGGTCGAGCTGGCGGAGGAAGGGCAGAAGGGACTGGCGCAAGTGTCGGAGTTCCGCGCCCGCCTGGCCAAGGACCCGAAGGACCACCAGGCCCGCCTCGAACTCGCCACCGCGTTGTTCGGCGGCGGCGAGCGCGAGAATGCCGTCGACGAGCTGCTGGAACTCTACCGCCTCGGCCGCGCCTGGAACGAAGAAGCCGCGCGCAAGCAGATGGTGAAGTTCTTCGAGGCCATGGGGCCGACCGATCCGCTCACGATCTCCGGCAGGAAGCGGCTGTCGACGATGATGTTCTCGTAGGTAGTGGCGGTCAGAGCACTGATCATGGAATCCCTCACACACAATAAACCCTCCCCTCTCCCCTTGAGGGAGAGGGGGCAGGGGGAGGGGGGTTTCACGCGCGGAAGCGCGGCAGCAAACCAAACCTTCGATGTGAATTTCGGTGCAGCCGCCGTAGAGTTCGACTCCTCGGCATTTTCCCGCTCGGGCACAAAGACTCTCCGCGCGTATCCGCGCGAGTACCCCTCTCCCCTACCCCTCTCCCTCAAGGGGAGAGGGAACTATTTTCTTTCCCACTCCAGCAGCGACCACTGCTGATGTCGAACCCCTTCGACCCCCACTTCGCGTCGCTGCCGGAAGTGGTGCCGATCTTTCCGCTGACCGGCGTGCTGCTGCTGCCGCGGGGCAAGCTGCCGCTCAATATCTTCGAGCCCCGCTATCTCGCGATGACGCGCGACGCGCTGGCAGCGCCGGACCGTCTCATCGGCATGATCCAGCCGACCGAGCCGGAATCCACTGCCGATGCGCCGGCGGTATATCCCATCGGCTGCGTCGGCCGCATCACCGCCTTCGAGGAGACCGATGACGGCCGCTACCTGATCACGCTGCGCGGCCTCTGCCGCTTCCGCATCACGCGCGAGGTGGACGGCCGCGGCGGCTATCGCCGGGTCGAGGCCGACTACGCGCCCTATACATCCGACATGGCCGAGCCGAAGGAGCCGCTGCCCGATCGCGGCCGGTTATTGGCCATGCTGCGCGCCTATTTCACCCTGCATAAGATCAAGGGCGACTGGGACGCCATCACCCAGACCGAGGATGACCGGCTCATCACCCTCCTCGCCATGCTCTGCCCCTTCGCGCCGCAGGAAAAGCAGGCGCTGCTGGAGGCGCCCGACCTCGCCGCCCGCAGCCGGCTGATGGTGGCCTTGTTCGAGCTCGCCGTCATGAACAAGGACGACGAGACCACGGCGCGGCATTAAAGGGGAAACCATGTCCGACCGCCCGCACCCGATCGACCCGAAGCTGCTGGAGATCCTGATCTGCCCGGTGGCCCGCACGCCGCTGGTCTATGACGCGCAAAAGCAGGAGCTGATCAGCCGCCAGGCCAACCTCGCCTACCCGATCCGCGACGGCATCCCGATCCTGCTGCCGGACGAGGCGCGGCGTTTGGACGATTGAGATGACCAACAACCTCGGCGCCGAACACTGGCCCATCGAGATCCGCCTGCGGAAAGCGGAGAAGATGCTGGAGGTCGACTTCGACAACGGCGTCAGCTTTCGCTACCCGGCCGAGCTGCTGCGGGTGGAGAGCCCGTCGGCCGAGGTGCAGGGCCACGGCCCGCATCAGAAGAAGACCGTGCCCGGCCGCCGCCATGTGGGGATCATGGAGCTGGAGCCGGTGGGTCACTATGCCGTGCGCATCAAGTTCGACGATCTGCACGATACCGGCATCTACTCCTGGAAATACCTGTACGAAATGGGCGAACGCCAGGACCAGCTATGGAAGGCCTACCTGGAGGCGCTCGCCGCCCAGGGCCTGTCCCGCGATCCCTGACCGTGATACAACAACCAGGAACATAATCCCGCTTTCGGAGACAGACATGGCCGCCGCAGAACAGAGAACCGAAACAGCAAGCGAACCGCGCCGTCTCAAGCGCGTGACCGAAGCGCAGCTCGCCGACTACGAGCGCGACGGCTATCTCTTCCTGCGCGGCTTCTTCAGCGCCGAGGAGATGGCGCCGCTGCAGGCGGCCTGCGCTCAAGATCCGGAAATCGGCGGCGCCTTGCAAGCCGTGGCCGATAGCGCCGGCAAGCCGCAGGAAGTGGTGTCCTGGAGCCGGCTATCCGACGATCTCGTCGGCGTGTTCCCCCGCGTCGCCCGGCTGGTCGACGCGACTGAGGATCTGGTCGGCCTGCCGGTTTATCACTGGCATTCCAAGCTCTCGATGAAGAAGCCCGGCAGCGAAGGCCGCTGGGATTGGCATCAGGATTACGGCTACTGGTACTACGAGGGCTGCCTGGCGCCGCATATGACCACCTGCATGATCGGCGTCGACCGGTCCGACCGGGAGAATGGCTGCGTGCAGCTCGTGCGGGGATCGCACCTCCTCGGCCGCATCGACCATACCCGCATCGGCGAGGCCACCGGTGTCGATCCGCAGCGGCTGGCCGAGATCATGAAAACCCACGAGGTGATCGACGCGGTGCTGGAGCCGGGCGACGCCGCCTTCTTCCATTGCAACATGCTGCATGCCTCAGGCCCGAACAAAAGCGAGCGATCGCGCACGCTCCTGCATTGCTCCTACAACGCCATCGCCAACAGCCCGTTCACCGAAGGCCAGGAACATCACGCTTACAAGCCGCTGGAAAAGCTGCCCGACAGCGCCATCCTCGACGGCAAGTTCGGCAGCGTGTTCGACCAGCAGGAATTCTTCGCGGCGTCGAAGCAGCCGACTGTCAATCGCTATGGCTACAAGATGCTGAAATACGCCACGCGGGCGAAGGCGCACGACATCAGCGGTGAACGGTAGGCGTAATGACCGTTGAGCTCACCATGTTGGCGCTGTCCGTGCTGCTGGGAATCGTGCAGACCTTTCTCGGTTCCGAGACCGGCGTCGGCCAGCGGTCCCGGCAATGGGCCGCGGGCTCGCGGGACGCTACAGTGCCGCCTCTGACCGGCGTTCCGGCGCGGCTGCAGCGGGCGCAGCGCAATTTCCTCGAGACCTTCCCGCTCTTCGCCGCCGCGGTGATCGTCGCGCATCTCGCCGGCCGCAACGGCGAGCTTACCTTCTGGGGCGTGCAGCTCTATTTCTGGGGCCGCGTCGCCTATGTGCCGCTCTATGCGATGGGCATCTTCATGGTGCGCTCCATCGTCTGGGCCATCACCATCCTGGGCATCGCCCTGATCCTCATCGCGCTCCTGTAGGTCGTCATGAACCGATCATGCAAAAGGAAACCCGCTGACTTCCTGTTAGGAATAATATCTTACCAGCAGGTATAGCCGCCATCGGCGACCACGATCGCGCCGGTCATCAGGCTGGCGGCGTCGGAGGCCAGGAAATGCACGACCGAGGCGATCTCGTCCGGCTGGCCGACGCGGCCCATCGGCGTCATCTCCAGCCAGGTCTTGTACATCTCCGGGTTCTCCTTGATGCCGAAGGAGGTGAGCGGCGTCTCGATATAGGTCGGCGCCACCGCATTGACGCGCACGCCGCGCGTCGCCCCATTCGGCCGCCAGCGAGCGCGTCAGATGATGCACCGCCGCCTTCGAGGCATTGTAGAAGGACTGCGGCTGCGGCTTGTTGACGATGAAGCCGGACATCGAGCCGATATTGACGATCGAGCCCTTGCCCTGCGTCAGCATCTGCTTGCCGAAGGCGCGGCAGCACCAGAACAGCCCGTCGACATTGACGTCCATATGGAAGCGCCAATGGTCGTCGCTGGTGTCCTCGGCGCGGACGTCGCTCTTGGCCACGCCGGCATTGTTGACCAGGATATCGACGCGGCCATGCGTCTTGACGACGTCGGCGCGCGGCCGCGTCCACATCCTTCGACTTGGTGACGTCGAGCGTGACGCCGATGCGCATCGATGCCCAGCTTCTTCAGCGCGGCGACGCTCGACTCGACGCGGTCCGGCATCATGTCGGCGACGATCGACCTTGGCGCCCGCCTCGCCCAGCGCCTGCGCGCAGGCGGCGCCGATGCCCTGCCCGCCGCCCGTGACCACGGCGACCCTGCCGTCGAGCTTCAATTTTTCCAGATACATGTTCCTGTCCTTCTCAACTCATCCAGTTGCCGCCGTCGACATTGAACGTCTGGGCGACGACATAATCGCTTTCGGCCGAGGCGAGAAAGATCGCGCAGCCGACATGATCTTCCGGCTGTGCCCATGCGGCCCGCACGGCACGGCCTCGCCGACGAGGCGCTTCTTCTCGCCGTGGCGGCGGTTTTCATACTTGGCGAACAGCGCATCGACGCTCGTCCCACATGCGGCGTGTCGACGACGCCGGGCGCGATGCCATTGACATTGATGCCGTGCTTGATGAGGCCGAGGCCCGCCGATTGCGTGAGGCTGATGACCGCGGCCTTGGAGGCGCAATAGACGGCGACCAGCGCCTCGCCGCGGCGGCCGGCCTGGCGAGGCCATGTTGATGATCTTGCCGCCCGCGCCTGCGCGCGATCATGCTCGTGGCCACCGCCTGCAAGGTGAACAGCAGCCCCTTCACATTGACGGCGAAGATGCCGGTCATAGCTCTGCTCGGTGATCTCCTCGATCGGCGCCATGTCGAAGATGGCGGCGTTGTTGACCAGGATGTCGATGCCGCCGGCGCTTGGTTTCGACCTCGGCGACCAGCGCCGTCGATCGAGTCCATGCTCGTCACATCGAGCCGGACGGCGAAGGCGCCGCCGCCGATGCCGCGGCGGTCTCTCGGCGCCGCGCCATGTCGATATCGGCGATGCAGACCCGCGCACCCTCGCGCGCATAGCCTTCGGCGATCGCCGCGCCGATGCCGCGGGCGCCGCCGGTGATGATGGCGATCTTGCCCTTCAGCCTCATCTCGCGCGATAGCCTTGCCCTCGCGCGTCGAAGCGATGAATGCGGCTCTGGCTCCGGCGTCATCCAGACCGTGGCGCCTGGCCCAGCGGGAATTCGCCGGCGGCGCGGACCGTCATGCGTGCCGCAGCGCGCCGGCATCGACATGCAGGAAGGTGTCGGAGCCCAGATGCTCGGCGAGCATGATCGTGCCCTGCCAGTCGCCCGCTTGTCGCGACAGCGCGAGATGCTCCGGCCGGACGCCGACGGTCTGCGCGCTCAACTCCGCGCCACTCGCCCTGGATGAAGTTCATCTTCGGCGAGCCGATGAAGCCGGCGACGAACAAGCGAGTCCGGCTTGTTATAGAGTTCGAGCGGCGAGCCGACCTGCTCGATATTGCCCTTGTTCAGCACCACGATGCGGTCGGCCATGGTCATGGCCTCCACCTGGTCGTGGGTCACATAGATCATGGTGGCGCCGAGCGACTGGTGCAGCTGCATGATCTCGATGCGCATGTTGCACGCGCAGCGCCGCATCGAGATTGGACAGCGGCTCGTCGAACAGGAACGCCTTGGGCTCGCGCACGATGGCGCGGCCGATGGCGACGCGCTGGCGCTGGCCGCCGGAGAGCTGCGCGCGGCTTGCGGTCGAGATAGTCGGTGAGATTGAGCGTCGCCGCGGCCTTGGCCACCTTCTGCGTCGATCTCGTCCTTCGGCTGGCCCGCCATCTTCAGGCCGAAGGCGATGTTGTTGCGCACGCTCATATGCGGATAGAGCGCGTAGGACTGGAACACCATGGAGAGGCCGCGCTTGCGACGGCGGCACATCGGCCACGTCGACGCCGTCGATCATGATCTCGCCGCCGCTGGCGTCCTCGAGCCCGGCGATCAGGCGCAGCAGCGTGGACTTGCCGCAGCCCGACGGCCCGACGAAGACGACGAACTCGCCATTGTTGATGGCGAGGTTGGCGCCGGGAATGATGACGACATCGCCGAAGCTCTTCTGCACGTTCTTGAGCGCGATCGTGCCCATTCAGTCCCGTTCATTTCACCGCTCCGAATGTGAGGCCGCGGACAAGTTGTTTCTGCGCGAACCAGCCGAGCACCAGGATCGGCGCGATGGCCATGGTCGAAGCGGCCGAGAGCTTGGCCCAGAACAGGCCTTCCGGGCTCGAATAGGAGGCGATGAACTGCGGTCAGCGGCGCCGCATCCGATGTCGTCAGGTTGAGCGTCCAGAACGCCTCGTTCCAGGCCAGGATGATGTTGAGCAGCAAGGTCGAGGCGATGCCGGGCATCGCCATGGGGGTCAGCACATAGACCAGCTCCTTCCACAGCGAGGCGCCGTCCATGCGCGCCGCTTCCAGGATCTCGCCGGGGATTTCCTTGAAATAGGTGTAGAGCATCCACACGACGATCGGCAGGTTGAGCAGGAACAGCACGGCGATCGAGGCCGCCGCGCGTATCGAGCAGGCCGATATCGCGGAAGATGAGATAGATCGGAATCAGCGCGCCGACCGGCGGCATCATCTTGGTGGAGAGCATCCACATCAGCAGGTCCTTGGTGCGCTTTGCCGGCGCAAAGGCCATGGCCCAGGCGGCGGGAATGGCGAAGAGCAGCGCGACGAAGGTCGAGCCGAGCGACAGGATCACCGAGTTCATGGCGAAGCGGAGATAGTCCGAGCGCTCCTGCACGACTGCGTAGTTCTCCATCGTCCAGTCGAAGAACAGGAATTTGGGCGGAGATCGAAAAGGCCTCGAGCTCGGTCTTGAAGCTGGTCAGCACGGTCCACAGGATCGGGAAGAAGATCAGCAAAGCCGATCAGCCCAGGCGAAGGCCGTGGTCGATCACGCCTGCGCTGCATACGGCTGCGCGCGCCATGGTCTCAGCCCTCCAGGTTCTTGCCGATCATCCGGACCAGGAAGAAGGCCACGATGTTGGCAAGCACGACCGCGACGATGCCGCCGGCCGAGGCGCCGCCGATATCGAATTGCAGCAGCGCCTGGGAATAGACGAGATAGGGCAGGTTGCCGGCGCGGGCCGCCGCGTGCCGGTGACGTAGATCTCCGCGAAGACGTTCAGCAGGAAGATGGTCTCGATCAGGATGACGACGGTGATCGGCCGCGCCAGATGCGGCAGCACGATGTAGAAGAAGTAGGAGAGCGGCGGCGTGCCGTCCATCTCGGCCGCTTCCTTCTGCTCCTCATCGAGCGACTGGATGGCGGTGAGCAGGATCAGCGTGGCGAAGGGCAGCCATTGCCAGGCCACCATGATGATGATGGCCGTCAGCGGCGCATGCGGCGAACCAGTCGATCGGCTGCAGCCCGACCGATTTCATCATCCAGGCGAAGAAGCCGGACACCGGATGCATCAGCATGTTCTTCCACACCAGCGCGCTCACCGTCGGCATGACGAAGAACGGCGCGATCACCATGAGGCGCACGATGTTGCGGCCGAAGATCGGCTGATCGAGCAGCAGCGCCAGCAGCGTGCCGCCGACGATGCTGATGACCAGCACCGCGCCGACCAGCTTCAGCGTAGTTGCCGAGCGCCGAGAAGAAGGCGGGGTCGGTCAGGAAATACTGGTAGTTGAGGAGCCCGGCGAAGGCTCTCATTGCCGGGATCGAGAAGATTGTAGCGCAGGAGCGAGAACCAGATGGTCATGCCCAGCGGCACGATCATCCACAGGAACAGCGCCACGACCGAGGGCGCGACCGCCAGCCTGCCGACGATGCCGCGTTTGTTGCGTCGCCATGGCTTCAAAGCCTCGCGAAGCTGGATCAGGTGGAGAGACGTCCCGGCGTAATCTCCCTGGGAGAAATGACTGCCCGGCTGGCACCGGGCAGTCGAGTTCCATGGGAGGTATGGCCTATTTGATGTAACCGGCCTTGGTCATTTCGCGGGTCGTCGCGTCCTGTGCCTCGGCGAGAGCCTCGTCGGCCGTACTTGTCGCCCGCAAGCGCCGCGGAGAAGATCTGGCCAACGGTCGTGCCGAGACCCTGGAATTCGGGGATCGCCACGAACTGCACGCCGACATAGGGCACCGGCTTCACGGTCGGCTTGGTCGGGTCGGCCGAGTTGATCGAATCCAGCGTCATCTTGGCGAACGGCGCCTTCAGATACTCCGGATTCTGATAGAGCGAGGTGCGCGTGCCCGGCGGCACGTTGGCCCAGCCTTCCTTGGCGGCGACGAGCTCAAGATAGGCCTTGCTCGTCGCCCAGGAGACGAATTTCTGCGCCGCTTCGGTCTTCTGCGAGCCGGCGGGAACGGCCAGCGACCAGGCCCACAGCCAGTTGCCGCGCTTGCCGAGGCCGTTGTCCGGAGCCAGCGCGAAGCCCACCTTGTCGGCGACCTTCGAGTCCTTCGGATTGGTCACGAAGGAGGCCGCGACCGTGGCGTCGATCCACATGCCGCACTTGCCGGAATTGAACAGCGCCAGGTTCTCGTTGAAGCCGTTGGACGACGCGCCCGGAGGGCCGGCGTCCTTCATCAGGTTGAGGTAGAAATCCAGCGTGTTCTTCCATTCCGGCTGATCGAACTGCGGCTTCCAGTTCTCGTCGAACCAGCGCGCGCCGAAGGAATTCGCACGTCGCCGTGAGGAAGGCCATGTTCTCGCCCCAGCCGGCCTTGCCGCGCAGGCACACGCCATAGATCTCGCCGGCCTTGTCGGTCATCGTGCGCGCCGCATCGGCAATGAATTCCCAGGTCGGCGCATCCGGCATCTTCAGCCCGGCCTTTTCCATCAGGTCGGTGCGGTACATCACCATCGAGCTTTCGCCGTAGAACGGCGCGGCATAGAGCTTGCCGTCATAGGAGAGGCCGCCGCGGATCGCCGGCAGGAGATCGTCCACGTCGTAGTCGGCGCCCAGATTGTCGAGCGGCACCAGCCAGCCCTTGCTTGCCCAGATCGGCACTTCATAGGTGCCGATGGTCAGCACGTCGAACTGGCCGCCCTTGGTGGCGATGTCGGTGGTCACCTTCTGGCGGAGAACGTTTTCCTCAAGCGTGACCCATTCGAGGGTGATGTCCGGATTCTTCGCCGTGAAATCCTCGGTCAGACCCTGCATGCGGATCATGTCGCCATTGTTCACGGTGGCGATGGTGAGCTTGGTCTCGAGCCGCGGCTGTTGTTGCTGTAGCGGCCAACAGAACGGCGCCGATCACGCCGCGCAAGACGCGTTTCATATGTCCTCCTCCCATGAGCTCATTGTGAGCTTTTGCCAACTTGTAGGGCATATACACAGGCAGGAAGGGCGGCCGAGTCAATCGAGATTCGTCGCTGCAATGCAGCATTACAGCGTAACTTGGCGGCTTACATGCTGATATGTAATTATTATCCGCCGCTGAGCATTCGCCATTTATTTCAGCAAACGCTCAGCCATCAGTTCGTTGGTGATCAGGCCGTTGAGCAGTTTGCCGCGCAGCGCGCCGCGAATCGCCCGCAGGCGCGACGGCGCCATGGCCACGCCGATGACGCGGCGGCGCACCGGCTGCTGCAGCGGCACGCTCAGCACCCGGTCGTTGGTCAGGCCGTCGATGAGCTGTCCGTCGCCATCGAAGGCCCAGCCGATGATCTCGCCGACGCCGCCGGCCTTCACCAGGGCGCGCATCTCGTCGGGCTTGACGAATCCGTCGCGCAGCAGCGGTGCGTCGTCGCCGATGCTGCCGACGCCGACGAAGGTGATGTCGGCCTGGTGGGCCAGCTCGATGACGTTGCGCAGCGGCTGTTGCGACAGCAGCAATGCCCGTTCGTGGGACGTGGTGGCGATGACCGGCAGCGGCATCGGATAGTGCGGCGCCTTCACCGCATCGGCGATACGGCTGACCACGTCGTACTGCGACGCCGAGCCATCGGGCGCGATATTGCCGACCAGCGACACGACCTTGTGCTGCGGACAATCCATCGGCGTCATCTGCTCGGCCATGGCGCGCATCATGCGGCCGGTGCCCATGGCGACGATGATCGGATGCTGCGATACGAGATAGCGTTCCAGCGCGGCCGCCGCCACCTCGGCTACGCCGATGGTCGTAGAATCGGATTCGGGATCGGCGGGAACGACTTCGCAGATCTCGAAGCCGTAGACGGATTTCAGCCGCTCCGACAATTCCAGGCAGTGGCTGATCGGATGATCGAGCCGCACCTTGATCAGCTTTTCGCTGACCGAGAGCGACACCAGCCTTTGCGCCGTCTGCCGGCTCACGCCCAGCTTGCGGGCGATTTCGTCCTGGGTATTGCCGGCGATGTAATAGAGCCAGCCCGCGCGCGCGGCGTCATCCAGCCTGTCGGCTTCAGAGTCAGGCTTTCGGGCCATCTGGTCACTCCCCGTGAGGGCCGGAAACATAGACCCGTGAGTGCGGGAATGAAAAGCCTGTGTCTGTTGATGCCGGGTGCAGTGGCGGATGGAACAGGATAATCTCCCCTCTCCCCTTGAGGGAGAGGGGGCAGGGGGTGAGGGGTCTGCAGCGCGGCAGCGCGACATCAAGCCGATTATCTCAACCGAGTGCTGTGTCAGGAATGCAGGTTTTGCCGCAATCGTTTGAGCGTGAGTTGCGGAAATGGATTCGCTGCGCGCTCACGCGCGAAACCCCTCACCCCTACCCCTCTCCCTCAAGGGGAGAGGGAAATTTTTGGCATGCCTCGAGATTGCTCGGCGAGCTCTGACATAACTCCAGTCAGGCGATTGCCCCCAATCACACGCCCCAGTCCCTCATACCCCCGAAAGAACTGGGCCATGCTGGACAGTTCCCGATCGGCGCGCGCTGCCTGGGGGCCGGTGCGGTAGCCGGCGGCGAAGTGGCTGCCGCCGGTGAAGCGCCAGACCTGCATGCCGGCCGCCCGCGCCGCCTGCACGCCCATGTCGCTGTCCTCGATGACAAGGCATTCCCCCGGCAGCACCCGCATGCAATTGGCGGCCAGCAGGAACAGGTCCGGCGCCGGCTTGCCGCGCTTGACCATGGAGCCGGTGAAGAGCTTGCGCCGCTTGCCGTTGCCATGGCCGAAGCCGGCGATGGCCAGGGAGCGCTGCGCCCGCTCGGTGCCGCTGCTGGTGGCGATACAGGCCGGCACCCGCAGCGCCGCCAGCACATCGGCCGCACCGGGCATCGGCTTGAGTTCCGATTCGAACCGCTGCAGCAAGGCTTCGCGGTAACGGGCCTCGAACTCCCGCGGCAGGTCGCGGCCGGAGCTTTGGGTCACCGTCTCGGCGACGGTCGCGAAGCTGCGGCCCAGGCAATGTTCGAACAGATAGGCGAGATCGACGTCGATGCCCTCGGCCTGCAGCTGCTGCATCAGCACGGTGGCGCTGATCATCTCGCTGTCGATCAGCACGCCGTCGCAATCGAAGATGACCAGGGAAATTCCGTCCACGGGCGGGGGTGCTACCTAGAAGGACGATCCGTCCTTGCGGGTGAAGGAAAATTTTCCATCGGCGCCGAGCCTGCCATGCATGTCGATATCGGGATAGGTCACCTCGTCATTGGCGCTCTTGTCGCCGACCACCAGCAGCAGCACGTCGGCGTCGGTGCGGTTGAGGAAGCGGTGGGCATCGCCGGTGCCGGCAGGAAATCCGGCGCACATACCCGGACCGAGGATCTGCGCCCCGCCATTCGTCTCCAGCACAGCTTCGCCAGACAGCACATAGACGAACTCGTCCTGGGTGCTGTGGGCATGGCGATAGGAGGACTGCCCTCCGGGCACGATGCGCGTGATGTTGACGCCGAAATTTTTCAAGCCGGCATGCGCCCCAAGGCGGCGGTTGAATCGCTTGGCCGCCGCTGCGCGGTAAGGCTCCGGATAGCCGGTGGCGTTACTCTCGGTCATATCGGCGGGATCGAAGGCGGGCGGCTTCGGTGTGGTCATGGGACGGGCTTTGAGGCTGTTGATGTTCGGCGGGGCATTTGGGACAGCGCACCGAGCATAGCATCAAATCCGCCTGCGCAAGAGGGCCGCTTAGCCCTACCGATTCACGCCTGCATGCCCGGCCGTCACTCCGCCTCGGCGCTGGCGCAGGGCCATTCCGGCGGCGGGGTCAGGCCGGCGGGCAGCTTCGTCGTCTCGTCGCCGCAGGTAGCGTCGAGCTGTTCCTGTTCGAGCCGGAGCGCTTGCGAAAAATCGGCGCCGCGCAGATCGGCGCGGTAGAAATCGGTATCGCTGAGATCCGCCGCCGCGAAATTCGCACCCCTGACGTCGGCGCGAGCCAGATAGGCGGCGTGCAGATTGGCGCCGCTGAAATCGGCCCCGCCCAGGATCGCGCGCCCGAACTCCGCCTTGTCCAGGTTGGCCCCGGCGAAGCGGGCGCCCGACAGGTCGGCCCGATGCATTTCGGTCTTCACCATCACCGAGTTGGAGAAATCGGCGCCCTTGAGGTTGGCGCGATCGAACATCGCCTTCGTCAGATCGGCGCCCACGACTTTTGCGCCCGCCAGCCGCGCCTTTGCGAACGTGGCTTCCGTGAGATTGGCACCGCTGAGATCGGCATCGGCAAAATCGCTGCGGCTGAGATCGGCACTCTTCATGACGGCGCTCGTGAGATCGACGCCGCTGAAATCCAGCTTGGTCTTGTCGCATTTCGTCCAGTCGACGGCGGGACCCGGCGCTGCATTGCAAGCGGCAAGGACCGGCGACGCCACGGCGCCCGTCAACAGCACAACTGCAAGAAATCCTATAAGCCTGTCTTTCATGATCTGCCTTGCTTGTTCTTCGTAAATTCTATCGCGGCTGCTTCGATCTGCCGCAACCATTCCAACGGTGCAGATGTCAGGAAGTTGCAGGACCGGCGGATGAATTCCACCGGGCATTATAGGCCGGAAAAGCGGAAGCCTACAGCGGTTCGCCGCGCACCAGGCGCGGCAGGTCGCCGACCACGCCCATGGCATGGCGCATGAACAGGCGCTTCAGCGGCGCGATCTGATTGACGGCGGCGAGGCCGAGATCGCGGACCAGCCGCACCGGCGCCAGATCGGTGGAGAACAGGCGGTTGAGGCTGTCGGTCACGGCGATCAGGGCCATGGTGTCGAAACGCCGCCAGCGCTCATAGCGCTCGAGCGCCGTGGACTGGCCGGGATCCAGGCCGAGGCGCTGGGCATCGACGATGCATTCCGCCAGCGCCGCCACATCGCGCAGGCCGAGATTGAGGCCCTGGCCGGCGATGGGATGGATCGCGTGCGCCGCGTCGCCCACCAGCGCCAGCCGGTGATCCACGTAGCGGTCGGCATGGGACAGCGACAGCGGATAGCCGAAGCGGCGGCTGGCGGGCTTGAGGCGTCCGAGGCTGAGACCGAAGCGACGCTCCATCTCCAGGCCGAAGGTCTCGTCATCGAGCGCCAGCATCGCACCGGCGATTTCATTGCGTTCGGTCCAGACGATGGAAGAACGGTTTTGCCCATCCAGCGGCACCATCGGCAGCATCGCGAAAGGACCGGCCGGCAGGAAATGCTCATGGGCCACGCCTTCATGGGGCAACTCGTGATGCACGGTGCAGACGATGCCGGTCTGCGCATAGTTCCATTGCGTGACGTTGATGCCGGCTTCGGCACGCAGCGGCGACATGCGGCCGTCGGCGGCGACCAGCACCCTGGCGGCGATGGCGCGGCCGTCGGCGAGATGCAGGGTTGCATTGCCCAAGCCTCGTTCGGTGCCGGCGACTCGCGCCGGCGCCAGGTGACGCAGCCGCGGCAGTTCCTTTGCGCGGGCCAGCAAGGCGCGGCGGATTTCCCGGTTCTCGACAATGAAGCCCAGGGGCGGCGGCGGACCGCGGCGATCGGCCAGCAGGCGATGATCGTAATGGAGGAAGAGGCGGCTGACCCCGCCCGCACCGTCGCCATCGGACACCCGGATATGGAGAATCGGCTGGGCGGCATCCTTCAGGTGACGCCAGACGCCGATGCCCGCCAGCGCCTGCTGCGAGCCAAAGGCGATGGCGGAGCTGCGGCCGTCATAGGCGTCGCCGGTCATGTGATCGGGGGTCTCGGCGTCGATGACGGCGGCGTCCAACCCCGCCTCGGCCAAGGCGATTCCCAGGGTCAGGCCGACCAGCCCGCCGCCGGCAATCGCCACGTCAACCGGTTGATTTTCCGTCATTTGTCGGTCCCGGACCAGCCCGTCCCGACTTTCCGCCCCCGGTCGCGCAATGTCCAGGGCGGGAAAGCCGCAGGGCCGGCGAGGGGTCGAAACAGGGCTCCAGTTGCGATTCCGGACCTGGAAGAGCCACCGCCGGCCGGGAACATTTCGCGCACGGGAAAGCTTGTCCCGGGATTCACCCACCGGTACAATCGGTTCCAGGGATTCTCGCGAGTTTTCCTTTAGAAATTGGGCGCTGCGCGCGGAACGGCGCGGGCGATCGGCAGGAATGGCTGCAGACCGGCTCGAGGCATTGACCAGCTTTCACCCGTTCACCCGGCTGAACGGCCTTTTGAGCGGCCTGAAACCGCCGGCCGGACTGGATCCGGTGTTGCTGTCGGTGGGCGAACCCCAGCAGGCGCCGCCGCCCATGGTCATGGCCGAGCTGGATAGGAACTCGGGCGAATGGGGTAAATATCCCCTGGCGCCCGGAACAGCGGAATTCCGCGTCCGCCGTGCGGGACTGGCTGAATCGCCGCTACCGGTTGCCGTCAACCATGATCGATCCCGACCGGCACATCCTGCCGGTGGCGGGAACCCGCGAGGCGCTGTTCATGATCGCGCTCTCGGCCGTTCCCGAAGCGGGGAACGGAAAAAGATCTGCCGTCCTGATGCCCAACCCGTTCTATCACGTCTATGCCGGTGCGGCGGCGATGGCCGGCGGCGAGCCGGTGTTCCTGTCCTCCACCATCGCCAATGGATTCCAGCCGCGGCCGCAGGATGTGCCCGATGATGTGCTGGCGCGCACGGCGCTTGCCTATGTCTGCTCGCCGGCGAACCCCCAGGGCTCGGTGGCGTCGGTGGATCTGCTGAAAGCCTGGATCGCGGCGGCGCGGCGGCACAATTTCATCGTCGCCTTCGACGAATGCTATGGCGAGATCTATGGCGACGTGCCGCCGGCCGGAAGCCTGGAGGCGGCCGCTTTGCTGGGCGGCGACCTCGATCATGTCGTCGTCTTCCATTCCCTGTCGAAGCGGTCCGGCGCGCCGGGCCTGCGCAGCGGATTCATCTGCGGCGATGCCAAGCAGATCCAGCGCATGACCCAGCTGATCAATTACGGCGGAGTCGCCGTGCCGGGACCGATCATCGCCGCGTCCACGGCGCTGTGGCGCGACGAGGCCCATGTGGAAGCGGGCCGCGCCCGCTACCGCGCCAATTTCGATGCCGCCGAGCGCATCCTGGGCCAGCGCTTCGGCGCGCCCCGGCCGGCCGGCGGATTTTTCTTATGGCTCGATGTCGGCGACGGCGAAGAGGCGGCAAAGCTGCTATGGTCGCAGGCAGCCTTGCGCGTGCTGCCTGGCGCCTATATGGCCCGTGCCGATGGCAGCGGCAAGAATCCGGGCCAGCGCTATATCCGGGTGGCGCTGGTGCATGAACCCGCGACCACGGCGGCGGCGCTGCAGCGCCTGGCCAACGTGCTGATGCCGCTGGCCGATGCCGGCGAGCGAATTTCATCCAGCCCGCAAGCGAGGGTGGGAGCATGACCATGAGCGACATCATTTCCTTCTCCGGCAAGACGCGCCTGCTGCCGCCGGCGGCGAAGGAATTCATCAAGCGGCGCCTGGCGGAAGTGCTGGGCATCCTGCTGATGGCCGGCGGGCTCGCCTATTGCCTCGCCGTCGTTACCTTCAATCCCGCCGATCCCTCGCTGAACAAGGCGAGCGACGAGCCGGTGCGGAATCTGCTGGGCAAATGGGGCGCCATCACCGGCGACTTCGTGCTGCAGAGTGTCGGCCTCGCCGGGCTGGCGATCGGCGTGGTGCTGATCGCCTGGGGCTGGCAGGCGGTGCGGGACAATTGGCGCGGCCACACCTGGCTGCGCCTCGCGCTGCTGCCGCTGGCGGTGCTGATGCTGGCGGTGACGCTGGCGGCACTGCCCCATCTGAGCGGCTGGCCGCTGGTGAGCGGCATGGGCGGCGCCACCGGCGACATGATGCTGGGATTTCTCACAGGCAGCACGGGCCTCGCGGCGGCGATCGTCGCGCTGATCGCGCTGACGCTGGCGGTGCTGCTGCTGTTCTTCTCCCTGGGATTGCCGCTCTTGTCCTATGTGCTGTTCGGCCGCCAGGTGCATCGGGGCGTCGGCGCTTCCGGCACCGTGATCCAATGGCTTCTCGCGAAGCTCCATTTCCGCAATCGCGACAGCGAGGAAGCGGGACAAAGGCGTGCCGAGCGCAGCCGGGTGCAGCGCGCCGAACATCGCGAGCCGCGGCTGAGCAACGACATCGATGACGATGAAGAGGTGGAGATCGCCGCACCGCCGCCGCGCAATGCCGAGCGCCGCGCGGCGCCCGTGGTGACCAAGCCGGCGAAGGCGAAGCCGCGCAGGGCTGCGGACAAACAAGGCCTGCTGGATCTCACGCCGAACGAGCGCTATGCGCTGCCGTCGCTCGACCTGCTGCACAAGGCGCCGGTCAGCAACGGGCAGCAGCGCATCAACGACGACTCCCTGCAGAAGAACGCGCGCCTGCTGGAAACCGTGCTGGACGATTTCGGCGTCAAGGGCGAGGTGCAGCAGGTGCGGCCCGGCCCGGTGGTCACGCTGTACGAATTGGAGCCCGCGCCCGGCACCAAGACCAGCCGCGTCGTCGGCCTGGCCGACGATGTGGCGCGCAGCATGAGTGCCGTGTCCGTGCGCATCGCCGTGGTGCCCGGCCGCAGCGTCATCGGCATCGAACTGCCGAACCGGCTGCGCGAGACCGTGGTTCTGCGCGAGCTGCTGGAAGCGGCGGAGTTCGAGCGCACTTCGGCGAAGCTGGCTCTGATCCTGGGCAAGGACATCAGCGGCGCGCCGGTCACCGTCGATCTCTCGCGCATGCCCCATCTGCTCATCGCCGGCACCACCGGCTCGGGCAAGTCGGTGGCCATCAACACCATGATCCTGTCGCTGATCTACCGGCTGTCGCCCGATCAGTGCAAGTTCATCATGATCGATCCCAAGATGCTGGAACTTTCCGTCTATGACGGCATTCCCCACCTGCTGTCGCCCGTGGTCACCGATCCGCGCAAGGCGATCGTGGCGCTGAAATGGACGGTGCGGGAAATGGAGCAGCGCTATCGCCTGATGTCGAAAGTCGGCGTGCGCAACATCGAGGGCTACAACATGCGCGTGGCGCAGGCGCGCGAGAGCGGCGAGGTGCTGACCCGCAAGGTGCAGACAGGATTCGATCCCGACAGCGGCGCGCCGGTCTATGAAGAAGAGAATATGAGTCTCGATGCCCTGCCCTTCATCGTCGTGGTGGTGGACGAGATGGCGGACCTGATGCTGGTGGCCGGCAAGGATATCGAGGCGGCGATCCAGCGCCTGGCGCAGATGGCCCGCGCCGCGGGCATTCATATCATCATGGCGACTCAGCGGCCGTCGGTCGACGTCATCACCGGCACGATCAAGGCGAACTTCCCGTCGCGGGTCAGTTTCCATGTGACGTCGAAGATCGATAGCAGAACAATTTTGGGCGAAACCGGGGCAGAGCAGCTCCTGGGCCAGGGCGACATGCTCTACATGGCCCATGGCGGCCGCATCACCCGCGTCCATGGGCCGCTAGTGACCGATCGCGAAGTGGAATTTGTCGTCCGCTTCCTTAAAGACCAGGGGATGCCTACCTATATTGATGACGTCACCCGGGACGACGAAGAAGAAATGCCGCCGGAGGCGGGAACGTTCAGCGAGGGTTCAGACGACGGCCTCTACGATCAGGCTGTCGCGCTGGTCTGCAGGGAAGGCAAGGCGTCGACAAGCTTCGTGCAACGCTATCTGCAGATCGGCTATAACCGCGCCGCCCGCATCATTGAGCGGATGGAAAAAGAAGGCGTGGTGAGCACGGCGAACAGGGTCGGCAAGAGGGAAGTCCTGGCGAGGAACATCGATAGGGATGAATAGAGAAATGACCGCTGACCAGACGAAACCGACTTTGCTGCCGCGGCGGCGCATCCTGCGCGCCAGCGCGGGAGTGGCCCTGCTACCGATGCTGTCCGCGCTCGGCGCTGGTACGGCGCGCGCGGAATTGACCGATCAGGATCTCGCCGACGTAAAGCGCGTCGAGTCCTACATCAACAATATCGGCACGCTGCAGGCGAGCTTTCAGCAGCAGGATCCGAACAACTCTATCTCGACCGGCCGCATCTATCTGCGCCGGCCCGGGCGCATGCGCGTGGAGTACGATCCCCCCAACCCGATCCTGATCATCGCCGACGGCGTGCTGATCAGCCAGGTGGACCGCAAGATGGGCGAGCTCAGCCAGATGCCGCTGAAGCAATCCACCGCCTGGTTCCTGCTGCGCGACCCCATCGACATTGGCGACAACATCACCGTCACCAAGGTCGACCGCCGGCCCGGCCTGCTCAGCGTCACCATGTACGAGAACGACGAGCCGGATAACGGCACGGTGGAACTGATCTTCCTCGACGATCCGATCATGCTGACCCAGTGGATCGTCACCGATGGGGATGCCAACCAGGTGCGCGTCGGCCTGATCAATGTGGAGACCGGCCTGGAGCTGCCGGCCAGCCTGTTCGCCACGCCGCGGGTGTTCACCAACGAAGGCGATAAATAACGCGCCTTGTCATCGCTTAACGCTTTGCTGGCAGGATGAAATCCCCGCCCGGGGCGGTCTTGCGGCGCCTAACGGCCGATGCCATCTTGGCGGGAACGGGACGTGAGGCGACATGCAACTCGAGGCGACGGCACCAGTTATCGGCATCCCCGTCTGCATCCGGCAGATGGACGAACAGCCCTTTCACATCGTCGGCGAGAAATACATCGCCGCCGTGGCCGACGCCGCCGGAGGCCTGCCGCTGCTGCTCCCGGCGCTGGGAAGCCAATGGAATTTCAAGGAGTTGGTGGGCAAGCTCGATGGCCTGATGATGACCGGCAGCCCGTCCAACGTCGCCGTGCATCACTATGGCGGCACGCCCGACCGGCCCGACAGTCCCCAGGATCCGGCCCGGGATGCTACCACGCTGCCGCTGATCAAGGCGGCACTGGAGGCCGGTCTCCCTTTGTTCTGCATCTGCCGCGGCTTCCAGGAGCTGAACGTGGCTCTGGGCGGCACGCTCCATACCCAAGTTCACAATGTCGTGGGCAGGACCGATCACCGGGCGCCAAAAGGTACATATGAAGAACGCTATGGCGCGCGGCATCCGGTCAAATTGACGTCCGACGGCCAATTTGCCCAGATTTTGGGCACAACCGAAATCCAGGTAAACTCCCTCCACTGGCAGGGAATCGACCGCTTGGCGCCCGGTTTGACCGCCGAAGGAACCGCCCCCGACGGCACCGTCGAAGCTGTCAGGGTAACCGCCGCACGCAATTTTGCCTTGGGAGTTCAATGGCATCCGGAATTTCGGGCGGTCGAGAACCCGGTCTCCCTGGCGCTGTTCCGGGCCTTCGGCAAGGCGGCGCAGGCCCATGCCCGGGCCAAACAGGGGCATCGGGCCTTCCAGGCGGCCTGATTTTTCGCCCGGCAGATTTCGCATGACCCCCTGCCGTGTCATGCGTGGGGCGCATGTCTGAATCTACCGAGCAAACATTGAAAATTCAGCCTTTCGGTGCCATTCTTACTCTTACACAGTGGTCGTGACCGCAACGGCCGCGATCGTCCGGGGTGGCTTCCCCTACCATCGCGAACTCCGAGAGGAACTGAGAGCGCCCGGTCCCCCCCTGACCGGGCGCTCGCCGTTTGAAGAACCTCTCGCGCATTCGATTCACATCCGATCATTTTGTCCCGCAGTGCGGCGACTCATTGTGAACGCCGCGGCGAATCGCCTAACGTGCCGGCCCTGCCCTTGAGCGATTCCAAATCGAAGAAGAATCCGCCGATGCGTCTCGTCACCTGGAATGTGAACTCGGTTCGCCTGCGTTTGGAGAATCTGAAGCGGCTGTCGGAGACGCTGCGTCCCGACTTGATCTGCCTGCAGGAGACCAAGGTCGTCGACGATGACTTCCCGCGCGACGGCATCGCCGCGCTGGGCTATGTCCATCACGTCATCCACGGTCAGAAATCGTATAACGGCGTGGCGATCTTTTCCCGCCTGCCGCTGCGCAAACCGCAGCTCTTATCCTGGTGCGGCAAGGAAGACCGGCGGCATGCGGCGGTGCTGCTGCCCAACGGAGTCGAGCTGCACAACTTCTATGTGCCGGCCGGCGGCGACATTCCCGATCCCAAGAAGAACGACAAGTTCGCCCACAAGCTGCGCTTCATCGAGGAAATGAAATCCTGGTCGGCCGAGATGAAGCGGCGGCGGCGCAAAGGCATCATGGTGGGCGACCTCAACATCGCGCCCTTGGAAAACGATGTCTGGTCGCACAAGCAGCTGCTGGATGTGGTGAGCCACACGCCAGTGGAGACCGAGGGCCTGACCGCCGTGCAGAAGACCGGCGGCTGGGTGGATGCGGTCAGGCATTTCGTGCCGCCGACGGAACGGATCTATAGCTGGTGGAGTTACCGTGCGGCGGATTGGGCCGCGTCGGACCGCGGCCGCAGGCTGGATCACGTGTGGGTGACGCCGTCGGTGGCGCCCGAACTGAAATCCGCGCAGATCCTGCGCGAAGCGCGCGGCTGGGCCACGCCATCGGATCATGTGCCGGTGATCGTGGATTTCGCGTAGCGACGCTACGCTCAGATAGTTCATCGCGTCAGTCTTTGTCCCCTCGCCCGCGGAGCCCGACAATCGCTTCGCGATTGCGCTGAGGGAGAGGGATGTCTCATCCGCGTTTAGCGGATGAGACGGGTGAGGGCACAGCAGGCGATTTCGGCGCCACCCCTCACCCGCAGCATCCGCTGAACGCGGATGCTGCGTGCCTCTCCCCGCTTTGTGGGGCGAGGCGACGGTTTCCCTCTACTGCTCTCTAAATCGCGCGATAGACGAAGTAGCGGTTGGGCACCATGTCGGGCACCGTCAGGGCCTGCAGCCCGGCGGTTTCCACCGGCTGATCGCTGACGAGAATACCGCCTTTCGCCAGCGCGGCGCGCAGGCCCGGGGCGATCTGCTCATAGAGCTTCTTCGTCGCCGGCTTGTCGCCGGAGCCGAGATCGCTGTGCATGAGTGCCACGGGCGCCCCGACAAGCTGAACCGCGCGCGGCAGATTTTCGATCACCTCGCCCAGGATCAGATCCTCGTCCGGCGGGATGCAGTCGGGATGGGCGCCGACTTTCCGTTCGAAGACGAAGATGCGCCGATCCCTGATGTTCTCCCGCAGATGATCATAGGAGCGGCCATTGCCGAGGCCGAGCTCGACCACAGGTCCGGGCACGCCGCCGATGAGGCCGAAGGCATAGGTGAGCGCGGCGCGCTGTGCTTTCAGGCGGCGGATGAAGCTGTCGAGGCGGCTCATGACCTAAAATCTACTCCGATTCGATCGTGCAATGGCTAAGCGACCCGCGATTTGGCTTCGGCGAGCTGGGCCGTGGTCAGCTCGAGGCGGTGGGCGAGGACACGCATCACCTCCACGCCCATGGCCGGGAAATCGGTGACCATGCGGAAGAATAGCTCCTTGGTGATTTTCAGCGTGGTGAGCTGCGTCGCGGCGCGCACCGTGGCGGTGCGCGGCACATCGCAGAGGATGCCGATGTCGCCGATAAACTCGTTCTTGTCCAGCTTCGCCACTGTCAGCGGCCCCTTCGGGGAATTCACGATCACGTCGGCGGTGCCTTCGACGATAATGTAGGCGGCGTCGGAGTTGTCGCCCTGGCGGAACAGGTCCTGTCCTTCGCTGTAGGTCACCCGTTCGCTGGTGAAGGCGAGCAGCTTGAGCTTGGCCGGCTCCACCTTGGCGAACATGGGAATGCGGCGTAACAGCTCGACATCGTCATTGATGCTCATCGCCTTTTCCTTTCTTTCACTGCGCCGCCGCCTGCTGATGCAGGATGCCGCCCGGCTTATCCAGCTCGCTGGCGGCGCCCTGCGCGACGACGCGCCCGGCCTTCAGCACGAGGACGCGCTCGAATTGGCGGGCATGTTCGGCGTGGGATATCACCCAGATCACGCCGCGGCCGGCGCGGCTCTTGAGGATGTTGCTCATCACCTTGGCTTGCGCCGACGAATCCAGCAGCGAGGTGGACTGATTGAGCAGCAGCAGGTCCGGTTGCTTCACCAGTGCCCGCGCCAGATCCAGCTTCTGCCGCTGCGCCGCCGACAGACGCTTGCCGCCGATGCCCACGGGGAAGTCGAGGCCGACTTCGACCACGTCGCGTCGCAGGCCGAGAACGCCGAGTACGTCGTTGATCACCTTGAGCACGCGCTCCGCCGCCTGGGCCTGGCCGTAGACGAGGCGGCCGAACAGGATATTGTCCTGCAAGGTCGCGGCGGCGATGTAGCGGTCCTCTTCGTAGAAATCCACGGCGCCGACCAGATGCGCAGGCAGATTTTCGGCGAAGGCTTCGCGCGCTTTCAGTATCTTCTCCTCCAGCGCGTCATCGATCAGGCCAAGGCGATGGCGCGCATCGATGTAGGGCATGGAAACCGCCATCAGCTTCGCGGTGTCCGCGGCGTTCATGGCGGCGCCGTCCTTGCCGATGCGCGCCAAGAGATTGCGGAACTCCGGCAGATCGTCGGCGTCGATGAAGCTGAACTGTTCGAAGAAGGGATGGCCCGCCGGCAGATCGGCGAACAGTTCCACCATGGTCTCGGCAATCTGGCGGCCGACCTGGGCCAAAGGTTGCATCAGATCCTGGCTTTCCAGGATCTGCCGCACATAGGCGTTGTCGGTGATCTGTCCGGCGCGGAAGGCGTCGCCCGTGGGCGCGCCGAACAGCAGGTTTTCGGCGATCGACAGGTTCTTATTGTAGCGGCTGCGGTCGAACGGCTCCACCAGGGCCGCCAGCGCCGGATCGCTCATGCGGTTGCGGAATTCGCCCCGCGCTTTCAGCATGCGTTCGGCAAGATCGGGCCGGGCGTTGGGATCGATGGCGCCGCGCAGGCCAAGCTGATAGCCGTCATCCTCCAGATCCACCAGCTGCAGCGTCTCGATCAGCCGGTCGGTGATGTCCTGCGGGCCTTCGGCACCGGCGGCGGCGTAGTCGGTCCAATCGGCGCCGATATCCAGCAGCGGGTTGCCGGCGCGCTTGGACTCGAGCTGCGTGAGGTCGTGCTTGCGCTTGGCCGCGGCATCGAGCTCCGCCGGCCGCAAGGGCCGGTGGCGCAGGCCGTAGAGGATGTTGTCGCGCACGCTCATCGGGAACAGGAACGGCTCGGAGCCCACCGCCGCCATCCGGCCGCCGATCACCGATTCCGGCAGTTCGGTCAGGTCCCGGTCGCCGATGGTCAGAGTGCCGCCGGAGGGCTGTATCAGGTTGGCCAGCACCGACCAGAGCGCGTCGCCGCCCTCGCCGATGACAGCCACATGCTGGGTCACAGGAATGTCGAAGGCGGCGCCATCCAGCAGCTTGCGGTCGCTGTCGTCGATCAGCGTCAGGTTGGTCGCCACCAGGTTGCCGCTGAGCGGCGGGCCGGGATCGCCATCCAGCGCCTGCTTGGCGGGATCGAGCATGCCCGTGGGATGGAACTGCTCCACCACCTGCTCATACTTGATCTGCACGTCCTGCAGCTGCTGATACCAATCCAGCAGTTCCTTCACCGGGCCGGGCAGATCCTTGTAGGCGGCAATGACGGCGACCAGGCCACCGACATCCAGGTGGCCCGAGATCGCCAGGATGCCGCCCACGAGGTAGAAGAGGAACGGCGTCATCTGCGCCAGCAGATTGTTCAGGAATTTCACGGCGAACTTCAGCTGATACAGCCGGAAGCGGATGAAGAAGATGTCCGATAGCCGCGCGACGATGTCGGCGCGTTCGTAGTTCGACGTGTCGTGGCTATGGATAGTGGCGGCGCCGTCGACGGCCTCGGCGATGCGGCCGGCGAGACGGCGTGCCGTGATCTGCCGTTCCCGGCCCAGGCGCAGCACCGGTCGCCGCAGCGGCGGGATCAGGGCCAACTGCACCGCCAGCACACCGACGGTGACGGCGCCGAGCCAGATGCTCTGGGTCAGGATGAAGGCCAGGGCAGTCAGCGCCTGCCCGCCGAGGAAGGCCGGCTGCACGAAAGCATCGCCGATGAAGCCGCCCAAGGGCTCCACCTCGTCCTTGATCATGGTGGCGACTTCCGCCTGCTTCACCTTGCGGAAATAGGGGATCGGGAAGCGCAGCACCCGGTCGAACAGCTCATAGCGCAGGCGGCGCAGCATGCGCTCGCCCATGCGGCCCTTCATGGTGTTGATCTGCAGCTTGAAGAAGCCGTTGATCAGCACGAGCACGAGGAAGGTCAGGCTGAGCGCAACCAGGTAGGGCGTCCGCTCGAACTCGAAGCCTTCAAATATCGTGACTGTGGGGTTGGCGGGATCGGGCGCCAAGAAGGCCGGCAGGTCGAAGGAGATGGGGAAGTACCGGGCGGTGGCCCCCGGTGTCTCGAACCCCTGGCCCTGGATCGGGCTGTTGACGATGGTCTTCGGCAGGTCCAGGGACAGGAAGTAGAACACCTGGGAAACGACGACGACCGCCAGGATCACCAGCTGTTCGCGCCAGCTATGGCGCCATATGTATTTGAAAAGATTGGATTCCATTAATCAGTGCTTGGCCTGGCGCCGGGTTCCGCAACCTGCCCCGGCCAATAATCCTGTGGCACCATAACCCAGGCAGGCCGCCGGGGTAACCCCCCGGGAGGCTTTGGGGATGACTGAATGACCATTCAGGGTCGTCGAAACTTCACTTCCCGGCGCTATTTCCCCTATGGCATAGTTTGCGTCAGGGGAGTTCAAAAATCATAGAGGGGGCCGAGGCCTTATGGGCGTTCGCCGACCGAGCACGCGTAATAACGCGCGGATACTCATCTATAGCCACGACACCTTCGGCCTGGGGCATCTGCGCCGCTGCCGCGCCATCGCCCATGCGCTGGTCGAGCATAACAAGGAACTCTCGGTCCTGATTCTCTCGGGCTCGCCGATCATCGGCAGCTTCGATTTCCGCGCCCGGGTGGATTTCGTCCGCGTCCCCGGCGTCATCAAGCTGCGCAACGGCGACTACACCTCGCTGAACCTGCTGATCGATATCGAGGAGACGCTGGCGATGCGCGCCTCGATCATCCAGCACACCGCGAAGATGTTCGACCCCGATATCTTCATCGTCGACAAGGAGCCGCTGGGCCTGCGCGGCGAGGTGCAGGACACCCTGAAGATGCTGAAGGAGCGCGGCGTGCCGCTGGTGCTCGGCCTGCGCGACGTGATGGACGAGCCGGGCCTGCTGGCGCCGGAATGGAAGCGCAAGAACGTCATCCCGGCCGCTGCGCGACCTCTATGACGACATCTGGGTCTATGGCCTGCCGCAGATCTGCGATCCGCTGGAGGGCATCGAGCTGCCGCAATCGGTGCGGCAGAAGATGACCTATACCGGCTATCTGCGGCCGCAGCCTGCCGCCAGAAGGCGCATGCCGCCGACGCCGCTGCAGAAGATCACCGGAGCCTTTCATCCTGGTCACGGTCGGCGGCGGCGGCGACGGCGAGGCGATCATCGACTGGGTGCTGCGCGCCTATGAAAGCGATCGCGCAGCTGCCCTATCCGGCGCTGCTGGTGCTCGGGCCGTTCATGCAATCGGAGCGGCAGACGGAATTCCTGGCCCGCGCCGCCAAGCTGAAGAAGGTCGAGGCGCATCACCTTCGAAGCCCAGATGGAGGCGCTGATGGCGCGCGCCATCGGCGTGGTGGCCATGGGCGGCTACAACACGTTCTGCGAGATCCTGTCCTTCGACAAGCGGGCGATCATCGTGCCGCGCACGGCGCCGCGCATGGAACAGTACATCCGCGCCGCCGGGCGCAGGAGCTGGGGCTGGTGAGCATGCTGCTGGATGACGAGCAGCGCGACCCCTACACCATGGCGACGGCGCTGCGGCAGCTGCCGCAGCAGCAATTGCCGTCCCAGGTGGTGGTGCCCGGCCTGCTGGACGGCGATATCAACATCAACCGGCTGGCAGATCAGCTGCTGGCGCGCGGCCGGCAGGATGCGCTGCGCGTGGCCTCGCGCCGCACGCGCTAGACTTCCAAGGCAGGCCGTTGGCGCGGGGCTTTCGCCGCCGCCCGCGCGCTTGTATCTCCTGAGCATGGCGTTGCAGCGGACGATCCTCATCATCCTCAAGGGCTATCCGCGCCTGTCGGAGACCTTCATCGCCCAGGAGATCCGGGCGTTGGAGCAGCGCGGCCTGAAGCTGCGCCTGGCATCGCTGCGACGGCCGACGGACAAGGCGGTGCATCCCGTGAACCGGGAGATCAAGGCGCCGGTGTCCTATCTGCCGGAGTATCTCTATCAGCGAGCCGTTGCGGGTGTTGCGCGCCTGGTGGCGGGTGCGGCGCTGGCCGCGCTATCGAGAGGCGCGGCGGATCTGGCTCAAGGACCTCAGGCGTGATCGCACGCCGAACCGGGTCCGCCGTTTCGGCCAGGCGCTGGTGCTGGCGGCGGAATTGCCGCGAGGACGTTGGTCATCTGCACGCCCATTTCCTGCATACGCCGGCTTCGGTGACCCGCTATGCGGCGCTGCTGACCGGCCTGCCCTGGAGCTGTTCCGCCCATGCCAAGGACATCTGGACCACGCCGGACTGGGAGAAGCGGGAGAAGCTGGCGGATGCCGCCTGGGCGGTGACCTGCACGGCGGCGGGGCGAGATCACCTGCAGGCGCTGGCGCCGCCGGGGAAAGCCGTGGCCCTGGTCTATCACGGTCTGGATCTCCAGCGGTTCGCCCGCGGCGACGTAACCGGACGCGGCAACCGATGGCAGCGACAGCGGGACGCCGGCGATTATCGTCTCCGTTGGCCGCGCCGTGCCAAAGAAGGGCTATGGCGATCTGCTGGCCGCGCTGGCGGCGCTGCCGCCGGGCCTCGCCTGGCGGTTCGTCCATATCGGCGGCGGGCCGTTGCTGCCGGACCTCAAGCTGCGGGCCGGTCAGCTCGGCTTGAGCGATCGGATCGAATGGCAAGGCGCCCAATCCCAGAAGCAGGTGCTGGACCTCTACCGGCGGGCCGACCTGTTCGTGCTGGCCAGCCGGATCGCCGATGACGGCGACCGGGACGGGCTGCCCAATGTGCTGATGGAGGCGCAAAGTCAGGGGGTTGCCGTTCTGGCCACACGCACATCCGGCATACCGGAATTGATTGACGATGGCGCGACCGGCATGTTGGTAGAGGCCGGCGACAACGGCGCCTTGGCGCGGGGTTTGGAGACCCTGATCCGGCAGCCGGCGCTGCGCCAGCGCCTGGGGGAGGCGGGGTACCGCCGCATCCAGGCGCAGTTCGACATGGAAAAGGGCATCGATCTGCTGCTGGATCGCTTCGCTCCGGGACGGCGGCTTTCCCAGAAGGCCGGGACCTAGATTGCCAGAAAACAGCCAGGCGGCCGCGGAGCCGAAATGCGCATTGCCTTCTACGCCCCGTTGAAGCCGCCCACCCATCCCGTGCCGTCGGGCGACCGGCGCATGGCCCGGCTATTGATGGCGGCGCTGGCGCGGGCCAATCACCAGGTGACCCTGACCAGCCGTTTCCGCAGCTGGGAGGGCCAGGGCGATGGAGCGCGGCAGGATTCGCTGGCGCGCATCGGTCAGCATACCGCCGATCGGCTGGTCACTCAGTACCGCGCGGCACCGGCTGAGCGGCGGCCGGAGGCCTGGTTCACCTATCACCTCTACTACAAGGCGCCGGACTTCCTCGGGCCGCGGGTCAGCGCCGCCTTGGATATTCCCTATCTGGTGGCCGAGGCGTCCCATGCGCCCAAGCGCGCCAGCGGCAGTTGGGCGAAATTCCACAACGCCGCCCAGGACGCCATCGCCAAGGCCGACGCCATCTTCTCGCTCAATCCCGCTGATGCGGAATGCCTGAAACCGGTGGTGGCACCCGGCGCGCTGCTGGCGCCGTTGAAGCCGTTTCTCGACGGCGCCGACTTCGCCGCAGCGGGCATGCGGCGCGACGCGATCCGCGCCGAGTTCGCGCGCCGTTTCGGCATGTCAGCCGGCCAGCCCTGGCTGCTGACCGTGGCGATGATGCGCGAGGGCGACAAGTATTCCTCCTATCGCGTGCTGGGCCACGCGCTGCAGCAATTGACCGATCAGCCCTGGCAATTGCTCGTCGTCGGCGATGGGCCGGCGCGCAAGCGGGTCGAGGAAATATTCGGACCGCTGGCGCGGGACCGCGTGCGCTTCGCCGGCGCCCGGTTGCCGGAGGAGCTGCCGGATTTCTATGGTGCCGCCGATCTCTTCGTCTGGCCGGCGATCAACGAGGCTTATGGCATGAGTTTGCTGGAGGCGCAGGCGGCGGGGCTACCGGTCATCGCCGGCGCGTCCGGCGGCGTGCCGTCGATCGTCACCCACGACGTGTCCGGCTTGCTGACTTCGCCGGGAGACATCGACGCCTTCGCCGCCGCGCTGCGCGGATTGCTGCGGGATGCAGCAAAGCGGCGCACCATGGGCGACCGGGCGCTGGAGATCGTCGCCGGCCAGCATGATGTCGCCAGCGCCGCCGCCACTTTGGACAGCACACTGCGCGATGTGGTCGCCCGCCGCCGCCGCAAAACCGAAACGTTGCGCCAGGCATGACCACGCTCGCTCTCCTGCGTCACGGGCCGACGGTATGGAATGCCCAGCACCGGCTGCAGGGCCATACCGATCTGCCGCTCAGCGCCGAAGGGCGGGCCGCCGTGATCGGCTGGCGCTTGCCGGCTGACATCGGCGATTGCCGTTGGTGGTGCAGTCCGCTGCGCCGGGCGCGGGAGACGGCCGAGCTGTTGGGCGAAGCCATGCCGGAACGACCTGTAATCACCGTCGAACTGAGGCTGATGGAAATGTCCTATGGCGAATGGGAAGGCGAAACGCTCGCCGACCTTCGCCAGCGCCATGGCGAACAGATGGCCCAATGGGAAGCCCGGGGTCTGGATCTGCGGCCGCCCGGCGGCGAAAGCCCGCGGGACGTGCAGCAGCGGCTGCGGCCCTGGCTGGCATCGATAGCACAGGAAGGCGGCAACCACTTTGCCATTGTTCACAAGGGCGTGATCCGCGCCATCTACGCCATGGCCGCCGGCTGGACCATGGAGCGGGAAGCGCCGGATCGCTTGGCCTATGATTGCCTGCAGCTGTTCGCGCTGGATGCCGATGGAGAGCCTTCGGTGCAGGCGTTGAATGTGCCGCTGACCGGCGGCAGCGCGGCGGGAGCCGCCGCATGACGCCACGGGTTCTGCTGTACGTCCAGCATCTGCTGGGCATTGGCCATCTGCGCCGCGCGGCGGCGATCGCGCGCGCGCTTGCGGGCGGCGGATTCGACGTCGCCTTCGTTTCCGGCGGCGAAGCGGTGCCGTCGCTGGACATCGGCGCGGCACGGCTGGTTCAGCTTTCCGCCATCCGCTCCGGCGATTTCGGATTCAGCAGCCTGGTGGATGACAGCGGTGCGCCGGCGACCGATGCGCTGTGGCGCGCGCGGCAGGCGGCGCTCGAATCCGAACTCGCCAGCTTCGCGCCGGATGCGCTGCTGATCGAGATGTTTCCGTTCGGCCGGCGCGCAATTCCGCCGGGAATTGATTCCGCTGCTCGAGACCGCAGCCGAGCGCCGGCCGCGGCCGCTGGTGGCCTGCTCGGTGCGGGACATACTGGTGCAGAAAAACAAGCCCGATCGGCTGCAGGAGATGCTGGATCTCCTCGAGCGGCACTATGACTTGGTGCTGGTCCATGGCGATCCCGCCTTCGCCGATTTCGCCCTGACATTTCCCGCGGCGGCTGATATCGCCGGCAAGATCCGCTATACCGGATTCGTCGTCGGCGATCTGCCGGCGCGCTTGCCATCATCGGCGCGGCAGGATGTGGTGCTGGTGTCCGCCGGCGGCGGCGCTGTTGGCGCGCCGCTGTTGAATGCCGCACTGGCGGCGCGGCCGCTGACGCAACTTCGCGATTCCCTGTGGCACATCATCACCGGACCCAACCTGGCGGAGAGCGATTTCACCGCCCTGCAGAATGACGCCGGCGAGAACCTGCGCATCGAGCGGTTTCGCCCCGATTTTCCGCAGCTTCTCGCGTCCTGCCGGGTCTCGGTCTCGCAGGCCGGCTACAACACGCTGATGGAAATTCTCGCCGTGGGCGCGCGGGCCGTCGTGGTGCCGTTCGCCGACGGGCAGGAGAGCGAGCAGCCCTTGCGGGCGCGGCTGCTGGCGGAGCGCGGCCTGGTGCAGGCGGTGGCGCCCGAGGATCTGACGCCGGCGCTGTTGGCGGCGGCGATCGATGCGGCGGCGGCGATGCCTGTGCCATCAGGAGGCATCTTCAACCTCAAGGGCGCCGCGGCCACGGCGGAGATCCTGCATCAGGCGCTGCGGCAACGGCGGGCCGCATGAGTGCCTGGCGCGGTCTCGAGATCGAGCTGGAGCATTGGTCGAGGGCCGGCCGCGACGCGACGCTGTGGTGGCGCGACGACGACGCGGTGACGGCGACGGCGGAATTGGAACGGCTGCTGGCTGTCGCGCGGCAGCCCAACGGTGCACAGGTTCCGCTGTGCCTGGCGGTGATCCCGCGGCAGGCGGATAAATCGCTGGCAAAATTCGCCGAAGGGCAGGCGAAGATTTCAATCCTGCAGCACGGCTTCGCCCACACCAACCATGCGCCCGTCGGGGAGAAGAAGGCCGAACTCGGCGCCCATCGGTCTGCGGCAGCCATTCTTGGAGAATTGGTGCAGGGCCGGGATCTGTTGCAGGCGCTGTTCGCCGCCAGGCTGCTCCCTGTGCTGGTGCCGCCCTGGAACCGGATTGCGCTGCCGGTGCGATCAGGTCTGCCGGGGATCGGTCTCTCCTTCATATCGGCCTATGGCCCCCGCGCCCACGGCGACCGGCAGGCGGTCAACACCCATGCCGATATCATCGACTGGCATCATGGCCGCGGCTTTGTCGGCGAGGATGCGGCGCTCGCCCTGATCGCCGGTCACCTGGCGGCCCGGCGTGAGGGGCGGACAGATCCGGACGAGGCCACCGGCATCCTGACCCACCACCTCGTGCATGACGGCGCCTGCTGGAATTTCTTAACGGAACTGGTCTATCGGTTGAGCCGGCAGGCCGGGGTTCGCTGGCTTGCCGGGACCGCTATCTTTGGCCAGACTGCGTCAGTCGCACCCAAGACTTTGATCTTATGATGAGTGTTCACCGGTATTTGCCGCAAAAGCTGCTGCCGGACTATCTGCGGGGTGCTGCGGGACTGGCCGTCTGTGCCGGTCTTTGCGCGTTGGCCCCAAATGTGACGGCCGTCCTCGTTGTCTTTGGAGCCCTGGCCCTATTGTTCGGGTTGTTCATGTTGCAGACGGCACAGAAGCAGGGGCTGATGCTGGAAATGACCGAAAACGGCATCGGCAGGGGATCTGATTCCGCACGGACGAAGGCCTGGGCCGATTTGCAAGGGCTGAGCCTCCGCTACTACGCGCTGCGCCGCAACAAACCCGGCGGCTGGATGGCGCTGCGGCTGGATTTCCCCGGCCAGCGCATCGGCATCGATTCCAACATCGAGGGTTTCGATGAGATCGTCGCCCGGGCGGCGCGGGCGGCGCGGGACCAGCGGCTGGAATTGGATGACGCGACGCGGGCCAACCTGGCGGCCATCGGCCAAGCAACCGGGGCCGGCATGCAGACGGAGCGCCGCGCATGAGCGACCTGCTGCAAATCGAGAATCTGAAGATCTCCTTCAACATCGCCGGCGGGCGGCTGGATGCGGTGCGCGGCGTTTCCTTCCGCGTCCCCCAGGGCGGCACGGTAGCGCTGGTGGGCGAATCCGGCTCCGGCAAATCGGTAATCAGCCAGGCGATCATGGGCATCCTGCCCAATGTGGGCGAGATCACCGGCGGCCGCATCCTGCTTGACGATCCGCGCCGGCCCGGCGGGCCGATCGACATCGCGGCGCTGCCGCGCGACGGCGATGCCATGCGTGCCATCCGCGGCGGCAGCGTCTCCATCATCTTCCAGGAGCCGATGACGTCGCTGTCGCCGATCCATACCATCGGCGATCAGATCGCCGAGGCGCTGCACCTGCACCGCAAGGTCAGCAAGCCCGAAGGGCAGGAGCTGACGCGCGACATGCTGCGGCTGGTGGGATTTCCCGATCCGGCGCGGGCGCTGAAGACCTTTCCCTTCGAGCTTTCCGGCGGGCTGCGCCAGCGGGCGATGATCGCCATGGCGCTGATCTGCCGGCCGGCGCTGCTGATCGCCGACGAGCCGACCACGGCCCTGGACGTGACCATCCAGGCGCAGATCCTGAAGCTGATGCGCGATCTGCAAAAGGAACTGGGCATGGCCATCCTGATCATCACCCACGATCTGGGTGTGGTTGCCAATATGGCCGAGGAAGTCGTCGTCATGTATCATGGCGAGGTCATGGAAAGCGGCACGCTGCAGGATATCTTCGCGCGGCCCGGCCATCCTTATTTGCAGGCCCTGCTGCGGGCGGTGCCGCGATTCAACATGGCGCCCGGCGAGAAGCTGGTGCCGATCCGCGAGATCAAGAGCGAGGGCGGCCGCCTGATGGCGCAGCGCGAGCCCTGGCCCGACGCTGCCGACAACCGGCCGCTGCTGTCGGTCTGCGGCATCAGCAAGCGCTTTCGCATCCGCAACCGGGGCCTGTTCAACAGCAGCAAGACCGCCGACGTATTGGCGGTGGATGACGTCAGCTTCGACATCCGCCGCGGCGAGTGCCTGGGCCTGGTGGGGGAAAGCGGCTGCGGCAAGACCACGGTCAGCAAGATGATCATGCGGGCGTTGACGCCCGACTCAGGATCGATCCGCTTCAACAATCGCGGGCATGAGATCGATGTGCTCGCCCTGAAGGGCGAGGCGCTATTCGACTACCGCCGCAAGATCCAATTCATCTTCCAGGATCCTTTCGGCTCGCTCAATCCGCGTATGACCGTGGCCGACATCATCGGCGAGCCGCTGGTGATCCACAATGTGGGCGACGCCAAGTCCCGCGCCGAGATGGTGCGGGAACTGATGCGGGTGGTCGGGCTCGATGAGCGCCATCTGCAGCGCTATCCCCACAGCTTCTCCGGCGGCCAGCGGCAGCGCATCGGCATCGCCCGCGCCCTGACGCTGCGGCCGGACCTGATCATCTGCGACGAGCCGGTGTCGGCGCTCGATGTGTCGATCCAGGCGCAGATCCTGAATCTGCTGAAGGACCTGAAGCGCGATCTCGGCCTGACGTTCCTGTTCGTGTCGCACAATCTGGCCGTCGTCGATTACATCGCCGACCGCATCGCCGTCATGTGCTATGGCCGGCTGGTGGAACTGGCGCCGAAGGAACTGCTGTTCCGCCGGCCGGTTCATCCCTACACCAAAGCGCTGCTGACCGCGGTGCCTGAGCCGGACCCAAAGCGGCAATTGGACTTCTCGCGGCTGATGGCGGAAAAAGCATCGTTGCCGGCCTATTGGCCGGCACCGTTCCGGATCACCGACAGCCAACGTCCGGGACTGGTGGATCTGGGCGGCGGACATTACGTCAGAGCCATAACGGCCGACGCCGCGCTGCAGGCAGCATGAGGGGACCGCTGGGGATGAGAGCGCACTGTTCCATTGGTATCCGGGGTTTGTTGGCCGGCTTGTTCGCGGTGCTGAGCGCGCCGGCGGCGCTGGCGCAGGATGCGGCCCTGCCGTCGCAATTCATCGAGCCGCCGATCCTGGCCGAGCAGGTGGCCAGCGGCGCGCTGCCGCCGATCGCCGAGCGGCTGCCGTCGGTGCCGTCCGTGGCTGCCTTGGAGTGGGACGGACAGACCCTGGGCCAGCATGGCGGCGAGATGCGCATGCTCATGACCTCTACCAAGGATACGCGCATCATCGTCGTCTATGGCGATGCGCGGCTGGTCAACTACAACAAGGATTACCGGCTGGTGCCGGATATCCTGCAGGCCTTCGAGGCGGAGGAGGGCCGCATCTTCACCTTCCATCTGCGCCCCGGACATAAATGGTCCGACGGTTCGCCCTTCACCACGGAGGATTTCCGCTACTACTGGGAAGACGTGGCGAACAATCCGGATATCTCCCCCGCCGGCCCGCCGGTGGAGCTGCTGGTGGACGGTGAAGCGCCGAAGGTGGAAATCCTGGACGAGACGACCATCCGCTATAGCTGGTCGAAGCCGAACTGGCGCCTGCTGCCGGCGATCGCGGGGCCGAGCCCGCTCTATATCTACCGGCCGAGCAAGTACCTGAAACAGTATCACGCTAAATATGTCGACCCGGCGAAGATGGCGGAGATGATCGAGGAATCGGGCCAGCAGAACTGGGCGGCGCTGCATAACCGCAAAGACAACATGTACCGCAACGACAACATAGAGCTTCCGACCTTGGAGCCCTGGATGCTGGCGACCAAGCCGCCGACCGAGCGCTTCGTCTTCAAGCGCAATCCCTACTACTATCGCGTCGACAGCGAGGGCCGGCAGCTGCCCTATCTGGATGCCGTAAGCTTCCAGGTCACCGACGGCAAGCTGGTGCCGGCCAAGGCCGCCTCCGGCGAGGCCGATCTGGCGGCGCGCTATGTGCGTTTCGATAATTTCACGCTCCTCAAAGAGAACGAGAAGCGCGGCAACTACAAGGTGCGGCTGTGGGAGACCGGCTGGGGTTCCCAGGTGGCGCTATATCCCAATCTCAACGCCAGCGATCCCGATTGGCGGCAGTTGATGCGCGACGTGCGCTTCCGCCGCGCGCTGTCGACCGCCATCGACCGCAGCGAGATCAATCAGGTGATCTATCTCGGCCTGGGTGTCGAGGCGGCCAACACCGTGCTGCCGCAAAGCCCGCTGTTCGATGCCGAGTTGAGCGCCCAGTGGTCGGTCTACGATCCCGATGGCGCCAACGCCCTGCTGGACGAGATCGGCCTGACCGAGCGCAATAGTGAAGGCGTGCGGCTGATGCCCAGCGGCAAGCCGCTGGAGATTCCCGTGCTCTTCTCGGGCCAGAGCCCGGAGGAAGGCAATGTGCTCGAGCTGATCCGCGAGCAGTGGAAGAACATCGGCGTCAAGCTCTACTTCAAGCCGTCGGAGCGCGACACCATCCGCGACTGCATCTTCGCCGGCGACTGCATCATGTCGGTTTGGACCGGCCTGGAGAATGCGCTGCCCACCGCCGACATGTCGCCCTGGGAGCTGGCGCCGATTTCGCAAATGCAGCTCATGTGGCCGAAATGGGGGCAGTATGTCGAGACCAAGGGCCAGGCTGGCGAAGCGCCGGACCTGCCGGAGGCCAAGCAGCTGCTGGATGAATTGGCGAAATGGGGCGAGACCACTGACATCGAGCAGCGCACGGCGATCTGGCAGGAGATGCTGCGGATCTACGCGGCGCAGGTCTACAGCATCGGCACCGTGGCCGGCGTGCCGCAGCCGGTGGTGGTGAACAACCGGCTGCACAATGTGCCGGAGGAGGGCGTCTATAGCTGGGATCCCGGCGCCCATTTCGGCATCTACAAGCCGGACAGCTTCTGGACCGAACCGGCGAATTGAGCCCGGCAGTGGCGGCAGGACAGGTGTGAAGCAGCCATGCTGATCTATATCGGGCGCCGACTGCTGCTGATGATTCCCACCTTGCTGGTGATCAGCTTCCTGGTGTTCGCCATCATCCAGGCGCCGCCGGGCGACTATCTGACCAACGAAATCAATGAATGCCTGTCGCGCGGCGAATTTGGCTGCGCCCAGAAAATTGCCCTGCTGAAGGCAACGTACAACCTCGACAAGCCGTTCCTCCAACAATACGCCCTGTGGGTCTGGGGGATGCTGCAGGGCAATCTGGGTTATTCCTTCGAGCATCAGCTGCCGGTGGCGGATGTGGTGGGCGACCGGTTGTGGCTGACCGTTGTCGTCACCTTCGCCACCATCCTCTTCACCTGGGTGGTCGCGTTTCCCATCGGCGTCTATTCCGCCGTCTATCAGTACAGCGTTTCCGATTACGTGGTGACCTTCATCGGCATCCTCGGCCTGGCGGTGCCGAGCTTCCTGTTTGCGCTGATCCTGCTCTATTTCGCCAATGTGTTTTTCGGCCTCTCGATCGGCGGACTGATGGATCCGCGCTATATCGATGCGCCCTGGACCTGGGGCAAGCTGATGTCGATCCTGGGTCATCTGTGGATTCCCACCATCATCATCGGCGCGTCTGGCACCGCCGGCATGATCCGGCGCCTGCGGGCCAATCTGCTGGATGAGCTGCACAAGCAGTATGTGGTGACGGCGCGGGCCAAGGGCCTGCCGTTCTGGCGCGCCCTGATCAAGTACCCGCTGCGCATGTCGTTGAACCCGTTCATCGCCGACATCGGCACGCTGCTGCCGGAGCTGGTGTCCGGCGCGGTGATCGTGTCCGTGGTCATGAGCCTGCCGACCACGGGGCCGATGCTGCTGGATTCCCTGCGCAGCCAGGACATGTATCTGGCGGGATCGTTCCTGATGTTCCTGGCGTTGCTGACCGTCGTGGGCGTGCTGCTGTCCGACCTGGCCCTGGCGGTGCTGGATCCGCGCATCCGCCTGGGTGGCGGGGCGACGAAGTGATGAGGACGGAGCGCGCGCCATGACAGCCGGACCCGACGGCGCCCCGCCGATCGACCATTATGTTTCCGGAGCGCCCTTCGATCCCTATTCGATCGAACGGACCGCCGAGGGCCAGGAAAAATACTTCCTTGCCTCGCAATGGAAGCTGATGTGGTGGCGCTTCCTGCGCCACCGGGCGGCGGTGATCTCAGGGATTTTCCTGGCGATCCTCTATGGCTCGATCCTGGTCAGCGAGTTCATCGCGCCCTATCACCAGGACACCAAGGATATCCGCAGCGTGCTGTCGCCGCCGCAGACCGTGCATCTGTTCCATGAAGGCGAGTTCATCGGCCCCTTTGTCTATGGCTACAGTTTCAAGCTGAACACCGAGACGCTGAAGCGCGAATACACCGACGACGAGACCAGGGTGCAGAAGCTGCGATTCTTTTGCCGCGGCGATAAATACAAATTCTGGGGCACGCTCGACGCCAGTTTCCATTTCGTCTGTCCGGCGGAGAAGGGGCAGCTGCATCTGCTGGGTACCGACGAGGTGGGGAAGGACATGTTCTCGCGCCTGGTCTATGGCGCGCGCATCTCCCTGACCATCGGCCTCTTGGGCGTGGGCACCAGTTTCATCCTCGGCATCTTCTTCGGCGGACTGGCGGGATACTATGGCGGCTGGCTCGACGAAGGGGTGCAGCGGCTGATCGAGATCCTGCGCTGCCTGCCCCATCTGCCGCTGTGGCTGGCGCTGTCGGCGATCCTGCCGCTGAACTGGAGCCCGATCCTGGTGTTCTTCGGCATCACCATCATCCTGGGCTTGCTGGATTGGACCGGGCTGGCGCGGGCGGTGCGCTCGAAACTGCTGTCGCTGCGGGAAGAGGATTTCTGCGTCGCCGCCCAGCTCATGGGCGCGCGACCGGCGCGCATCATCGGCCGCCATCTGCTGCCCAGCTTCACCAGCCATCTGATCGCCTCGGTGACGCTGTCCATACCCGCGATGATCCTGGGCGAGACGGCGTTGAGCTTCCTGGGCCTCGGCCTGCGCGAGCCGATCACCAGTTGGGGCGTGCTGCTGAACGAGGCGCAGAACATCGAATCCGTGGTGATCTATCCCTGGCTGATGTGGCCGGCGATCCCCGTGATCCTGGTGGTGCTGGCGTTCAACTTCCTGGGCGACGGCCTGCGTGACGCCGCCGATCCCTATAAGTAACAGCGCGGTTCAGCGTTTTTCCAGCCACAGGCTGCTTTCGATGGCGCCCGCCGGCAGCGGCAAGCCGGCAGCGATACTCTCCGCGAACTCGCCGGCCATCTGCGACAGCACGAAGCTGCTGGCGAACAGCGGCGCCCAGCCGCCGTCCCGGAAAAGCGCGGCAACGGCGCCCTGTTCGTTGTAGTTCCGCCAGGACCATGACGCGGGATACCCGCCGGGCAGGAAGATGTCGTGGATATGGACGAGGACGCCCGCCGGGATCGCCGGCAGGATCTGGGTGATCAACAGCTCCACGTCGCTGCCCGGCGCCAGTTTGTGGCTGGAATCGATGAACAGGATGTCGCCGGCTTTCAGCGCGGCAAAAATCTTCGCGGGCACTTCCTGCAGGCGCCTGTCGATATGGCGGATCGGCAACCCGCCGAGGGTCGCGCGCGGCCGCGGATCGATGGCGGTGAAATCCGCGGCAAGATTCCCATCGGCGATGGCGCGGGCCATCACGCGGCTGGAATGGCCGCAGCCGATTTCGACGATGCGGCGCGGGCGGCGCTCGCGCACCAGGGCATAGGCCATCGCCGCATCGAGCCGTGGAAACCAGTCCTGCTCGAACCGCGGTGCCGGCGCTGCGCCGCCGAAGCGGGCAAAATCGTCGCGATAGCGCGCGAGATCGCGCAAGCGAGCCGCAAAGTCGGGCCGGCAGCGGGCAAAGATCGCATCGATGGTTTCCGCCGTCACGCCGCGCCCCCGATCATTCCGGCCGGGGCGCGGCCGCCCTCTGGCGTCACGGGCGCAGCACCATGCCTTCGCGGGCGACGATGGAGCCGGGGCGGCGCTTCACCGCTTCATCGGCGATACGGTCCATGGTGGCATCGTCATGGCTGGGATCGTGATGGAAGATGACAAAGGATTTCACCTCGGCCAGGTCGGCGAGGCGGGCGCCCTCCTGCCACGTGGAATGGCCCCAGCCGGTATAGAGCGGATACTCCGCCTCGGTGTAGGAGCAGTCGTAGATGAAGATGTCGGCGCCGCGGCAGAGATCGACGATGTTCTGATCGGTCTGGCCGGGCCTGTGCTCCGTATCCGTCACATAACAGATCGAACGGTCGCGGTAATTGATGCGGTAGCCAGTCGCGTTGTTGGGATGATTGAGCGGCGCGGTCTTGATGGCGATGCCCGGCTTGGGCGTCAGCACCTCGCCGGCAGTGAAATCATGATAGCTGACCGCCGCGGTGAACACCCCCATCGGCACCGGGAACAGGGGCGCCTTCATCATGGTGCCGATCACATCCTGAAGATTGGCCTCCGGCAGCAAATGTCCGGCCCAGAGGCGCAGCCGGTTCTCCGGCTTGAACAGCGCCTTGAAGAAGGGCAGGCCGGCGATATGGTCGAAATGGCTGTGGGTGAAATAGAGGTCGGCGTCGACGGCTTCATTGCGCAGGCTTTCGCCCAGCGCCCGCAAACCAGTACCGCCGTCGAGGATGAACAGGTTCGGTCCGCAACGGACCTCCAGGCAGGAGGTATTGCCGCCATAGCGGGCGTAGTTCGGGCCCGGGCAGGCGATGCTGCCGCGCACACCCCAGAAACGGACGAGGAACTCATCGGCTTCGGGCAAAGGCAGCTTCCAATCCTTGTTCCGTCGACGGTCTTGGCCGCGGCAGGCGAGAGCTGGGCATGGGTCGGCCGCGGAAATTCATGGGTTCAATCAGGGTACCAGACGATAGCCGCCGGGCTCAGTGACGATGATCTCAGCCTGCGTGGGATTGCGTTCGATCTTCTGCCGCAGGCGGTAGATATGGGTCTCCAGCGTGTGGGTAGTGACGCCGGCATTATAGCCCCAGACCTCGCCCAGCAACGTCTCCCGGCCGATCGCCTTGTCGCCGGCGCGGTAGAGATACTTGAGAATGGCGGTTTCCTTCTCCGTCAGGCGGATCTTCTTGTTGCTGCCGGCATTGACCAGCATCTTCACGCCGGGCCGGAAGCTGTAGGGCCCGATGGTGAAGACGGCATCGTCGCTCTGCTCATGCTGGCGGAACTGGGCACGGATGCGGGCCAGCAGCACGCCCAACTTGAACGGTTTGGTGATGTAGTCGTTGGCGCCGGAATCCAAGCCGAGGATCGTATCGGCTTCGGTATCGGCGCCGGTCAGCATGATGATCGGCGAGGTGACGCCATTGCGTCGCAGAATACGGCAAACTTCGCGCCCATCCATGTCCGGCAATCCGACATCCAGCAGGATCAGGTCGTAGCGCTGGGTCTTGCAGAGATCGATCGCGGCGGCGCCGCTTTCGGATTCGGCAGTACCGAATTCCTCATGCAGGCGGAGCTGCTCCGCCAAGGACTGGCGCAAGGGGCCGTCATCGTCGACCAGCAGGATCCGCCGTTCATGGGCCGGCCGGGCGCCGCTGCGCGCCGCCGATTCAGCACCTGCGATCACGGCTTCACCTCGACGCCGCGCCAGAAGGCAATCATGTCCTTGATGTTCGCCGCCGCGGCGGAAGGGTCGCGGTAGACCCAGGCGGCGTCAGCGTTCTCGCGCCCATCGACCACCAGGGTGTAGTAGCTGGCGGTGCCCTTCCAGGAGCAGACTGAGGTGGTGTCACTGGCGCGCAGATATTCGGGCTTCACGGCGGCGGCAGGAAAATAGGCATTGCCTTCCACCGTCTCGACCCGGTCCGATTGGGCAATCACGCGGTTATTCCAAACAGCTGTCGGCATTGGCTGGCACGGGCCCGCGTTGGATATTGTTAAGATATTGAAATTACAAGAATCTCGGTGAAAATGCAACTTTCGCTCCCGGCGCAGATGTTGGCTTCTTTTCCATTGAAAGCAACGCCATATTGTAGAGCGCAACGGGCTTGACCCCGGCGCGCCCGATCGGAGTTAATGCGCGCCCTGCTGCCGGGCGCCGGACCGCCACGGTATTGATGGGTTGAGGACATTCGTGAGTCATTTGCTGAACAAACGCGCGGCGGCGGAGATCGCGGCCACCGAGAGTCTGGAGAGCGTCGATCGCGCGGTGGGCGAGCTCAGGCGCGGGCGTGCCGTGTTGCTGCGTGCGCCGGCAGGCGATGCGGTCATCGCCGCCATTGAGACGCTGGACGAATCCGGCCTGACGCAATTCGGCAGAGGCGGGGAATCCGATCCTGTGCTGGTGCTGACGGCGCCGCGCGCCGCCGCCCTCGGCTTGCAGGCGCCCGCGGATCAACCTGCCGGCGCCTGGCGCATGTCCCGTACGGTACTCGCCCGCTCGCTGCGCGATCTTGCGGATCCGACGACCCTGGCGCCGGCCCATGATTCCCGGGAGTTCCGTGCCGTGGAACTCGGCGCCGAACTCCGCCAGGCATCGATCGAGCTGATCAAACTTGCTCGGCTGCTGCCGGCGGCGCTGGTGGAGCCGCTTGATGAAAGCCATCGCGGCTCAATTGAAAAGTTCACGCAGGCGCGGGGACTCCTGACCGTTACGGCAGAAGCGATCGGCAGCTATCAGAAGCTGGCGGCGCAGAGCCTGCGGCCGGTCGCCGAAGCGCGCGTGCCCCTGGCCGGCGCCGAACAGGCGCGCATCGTCGCCTTCCGCCCCAGCGACGGCGGCATTGAGCACCTGGCCGTCATCATCGGCGAACCGCCGAAGGATTCCGCGGTGCTGGCGCGCATCCATTCCGAATGTTTCACCGGCGATCTCCTCGGCAGCCTGCGCTGCGATTGCGGCGACCAGCTGCGCGGCGCCATCGCCGAGATCGGCAAGCAGGGGCAGGGGATCCTGCTCTACTTGGCGCAGGAGGGCCGTGGCATTGGCCTCGTCAACAAGCTGCGCGCCTATCGGCTGCAGGACAGCGGCGCCGACACGGCGGAAGCCAACCGGCAGCTCGGCTTCGAAGCCGACGAGCGGATTTACCTGCCCGCCGCCGAGATGCTGCGGCAGTTGGGCTATCACCAGGTGCGGCTGCTGACCAACAATCCGGCGAAGGTCGAGGGGCTGCGGCGCTGCGGCGTCGCAGTGACCGAGCGCGTGCCCCATGTGTTTCCATCCAATGGCCACAATGAGCGCTATCTCGCCACCAAGGTCGCGCGCCTCGGCCATGTGATGTAGGCCAGCGGCGGCGCGGTTGCGATAGCAGATGGATCTGATCGTCAGCGCAGACGGCTGGGCGTCGTGGAACGGCAAGCGCTATCGCTGCGTCGTCGGTCCCGCCGGCGTCCGGCGCGACAAGCGCGAGGGCGACGGCGCAACGCCGGCCGGACGTTTTCCCTTCCGTCGCCTGTATTTCCGCGCCGATCGCCTGCCACACCCATCGACCGGATTGCCGGTGCAACCGATCGATCAAGCCGATGGCTGGTGCGATGATCCTGCCAGCACGTCGTATAACCGCGCCGTCAGGCTGCCCTTCGACGCCGGTCACGAGCGGCTATGGCGGGATGATTCCGTCTACGATCTCATCCTGGTCATCGGTCACAATGACGATCCCGTGCGGCCGGGATTGGGCAGCGCGGTGTTCGTCCACATCGCCCATGACGATTACCGGCCGACCGCCGGCTGCGTCGCGTTCGCGCGCGACGACCTGATGGAAATCCTGGCGCAGGCGAAAGCGGGCGACTGCGTGGCGATCGAGGTTTAGGTCAACCTTCGGCCGCCGCCGGGCGCGCGCCGAAGATGGCGGTGCCGATGCGGACATGGGTCGCGCCCAGGCGCACGGCGATTTCGTAGTCGCTGCTCATGCCCATGCTGAGAATGCTCAGATTGCTGCGGCGGGCGATCTCGCCGAGCAGCGCGAAGTGCAGCGACGGCTCTTCGTCTTGGGGCGGGATGCACATCAGGCCGGCAACCGGCAGCTTCAGTTCGTCGCGGCAATGGGCGATGAAGGCATCGGCCGCATCCGGCAGGATGCCGGCCTTCTGCGATTCTTCGCCGGTGTTGACCTGGATGTAACAGGCGATGCGCCGCGGCGATTTCGCCAGTTCCGCCGCCAAGGCCTGCGCCAGCTTCGGCCGGTCCACGGATTCGATGACGTCGAACAGCGCCAGGGCATCGCGCACTTTGTTGGTCTGCAGCGGGCCGATGAGATGGAGTTCGATATCGGCATATTGCTGCCGCAGCGCTGGCCACTTCGCCGCCGCTTCCTGCACCCGGTTTTCACCGAAGACGCGGTGGCCGGCGGCAAGCGCGGGCGCAATCGCGGGGGCATCGTGAGTCTTGCTCACTGCGACCAGCGTGACGCTGCGGGGATCCCGGCCGCTATCCTTGGCCGCATAGGCGATGCGCTCTTTGAGCGCCGCGAGCCGGGCTGCGATTTCGCTCATCCGTGGATCCAGCTCGGTGAAACTGGGAGTGGCAATTCTGCCGCTGCCGGCGGGATCATGCAATTGTCCGGCGACCCGTTCGTTGGCGATCGCCAAAACGAAACGGGGAGGGCAAAGCCCTCCCCGCTCGACACAGTGGTCTTTAGTGACGCTGATTAGAAGCTGATCAACGTACCGAGGCCGAAAGAAATGCCCTGGTAATCGTTGCTGAGCGCGCCGGCATCCGTTTCGGAGTCGACCCACTCGACAACGCCATCAACCGTGATGCCCGGCCCGAGCGCGTAGGCAGCGGTCAGGGCGAAAATGTCCTGATTCTGCTCTGCATCGCTGGTCAGAGTAAGAGCGGTAAGCTGAGCGATTTCGTAATCGCCATGGGTCCAGCCCACGCCAACCGTCCAAGCGTCCCAATTGTAGGTAAGGCCCGCGCCGTAAACGAGGCGATCGGAACCATCAACACCGAAGTTCTTGCGCAGGTCCACGGCGCCACCAATGGTGAAGCCGAAGAAGCCGACCGACGCATAGCTCTGGTACTCTTCGGTCTCGTCAACGCCCGGGAGACCTTCACGATCAAGGTTCCAGGTCGCGCCGCCGCCGACATTCAGGGTGATGCCATTGAAGTCGTGATTGAAGTTCGCGGCGAGAGACACGTTGTCAGACAGCTGACCCGGGTTGTTCTCAAACCGAGTGCCAGCGCCGCTGACTGTGTTGCGAGTGTCCTGCGTACCGTCCGGCGTGAATGACGCCGCGAAGCTGAACCCGCCCCAATTCGGGCTGAAGTAAATAAGCTTCGTGGAGTTGCTATCCGTGCCGTAGCAGGTGCCGTTGGTGCCGGCATAAGCTAACGCACCGGCTGCAGCGCTGTTCGAGAAGCTGAAGAACGGCGAGTCCGGACCGAAGTTGGCCGCGGCGCTCGGCGTGATCGAACACAGCTGAGACAATGCTTCGTCGTCGTCACCGAAGCGCAGCTCGCCCCAGCCACCGCTGAAGTAAGCATAGACTTCGTCGATCTGGTCGCCCGAGGTCTGGCCCTCAAGCTGAACGACCGCACCGACCGTGAGGCCGTTATCGAGGGTGGTTTCACCCTTGAAGTGCACTTCAACGTCCTGCTTGAAGACATAATCACGGAGATCGTCTTCAAGACCGGCCGCTGCGCCATCGAAATCGTCAAACATAATGCCCGCCACGCCGCGGTAATAACCGCCGAGGCTGAGCTTCACGCCGTCCGCCGCTGCTGCGTCGCCGGCGATCAACCCGGCCGCCACCAGCGCGGTGGACCCGAGAAGAACCTTTTTCATGCTCTGTATCCCTCTTCCAAAATTCAGGCTGACGCGTCCATCAGCCCCCCATTTGCACAAGCCCAACAGCCATTGCGACTACCGGGCTTTGCCAGCCACCCTAGGATGATCGGCGACGGGCATCGTAAAGAGCGGAGCATCAGGGTCAAGCACAACGGCCTTTGGCGCGGAGCTTTTCCAGTCCCTGTGGCAAATATGCAACAGGCGGAACCGTGCAAATTTTCTTACCAAGCTATTGATTCATAATAGATAATAAGAACGAACGACACGAGACCGCGGCTTGCTTTAACATAATCGAGTAATATATTGAAATAATTACGTGATCTAAGGGTTTACCCTGCCGGGGCGCCGGTGGCCGGGTCGGAAAGCGTTGCGTTCAGCGGATCCAACGCCGCCGCATAGTTCCGCCACTTGCCGACCGACCTCTTATATACCGGCTCGCGCACTTGCCGGTAGCTGGCGGTGCGCACCACCCGCCGTGTTTCATGGAAGTCCAGGCAGCTCGGATCCCAGGCCAGCCCGCAACGATCGATGAGCCGCCGCGCTTCGGCTTCCAGGTTGTCGATCACGCTTTCATAGACGAAATCATGAATCCGGCCGGGCATGACGCGGTACCAATGGGCCATCAGCCGCTCATATTCGCGATAGTAAAGCCCCAGCGAATCCAGCCGAAGGGACCAAAGGATGGGCGCGTCGAAATTCTGTGCATAGCAGGAAAAGCAGGTATCCCGGGGATCGCGCCGGCAATGCACGATCGCCGCTTCCGGGAATAAACCGGCGATCAGGCCGAGATGGCGGAAATTGATCGGGTGCTTGTCGACGACCCGGGATTTGTCCGCCGCGATGTCCCGAAGCCGCTGGAGATAACGGTCGGCAAGCCGGCCCGCGGCCGGCTGGTCCAGATCTTGGAGACAGGCCGGATAGCCTTCGCCGACAGATTTCCCGCCGGCGAGAAGCTTCGGCAAATCGCGGGCGATCGCCTGGATTTCGTTAAGTTCGCCGGCGCCGGCAACCTCGGCATGGCTGGCAAGGATCTGTTCGCACAGCGAGGTGCCCGATCGCGGCATGCCCACGACGAACAACGGCACCGGCGATCGTGAGCCGATGTCCTCGAGCCGCCGCAGCATCTCTTTGTCGAAGACGGCGATCTGCCGGTCGACAGAGACTCGCAACGCCTCGAGGTCGAAGACCATCCCTTGCGCTGCCAGTTCCGCCGCGCGAATCCCGTTTGCCGCATCATAGTGCGCCATGGCGCGGCCGTAGTCGCGGTCCCGGTCGGCCTGATCGCCGAGGGCTTTGTGCAGCACCCGCCGGTCCGCCGGCGAGCGGTCCGCGCTATCGGCGATTTGCCGGGCACGCTTGAGAAGTTCCGGCGTCAGGTTCTGACGTTCAAGGCCGATCAGGCCCGCCAGCGCGTCGGCATCGTTGGCGTCGAGGCGCAGGACCTCGTGCCAGGCCCGCGTGGCCTCATCACTCTCGCCGGCATATTCGAGCTGCTGTGCCAGTTCGGCAGCGATATTGGCGTCGCCGGCAAAGTCGGCGGCCGCCTGGCGGATGATGGCCAGGGCCTCGTCGGGCCGCTGCATCGCGCTGAGCGCCCGCGCCTTCTGGATTTGCAGCCGGGCATGGCGCGGCTCCGCTTGCAGGCCGCGCTCTACCGCCGATAGCGATTCGCGCGGCCGGCCGGCGAGCCGCTGCGTCTCAGCCAGCTGCACCAGGGTATCCGCGTGATTAGGCCGGGACTGCAGGCTGGCGCGCAAGGCTTCGACCGCCTCCTCCAGCCGGTCCAGCACGGTCAAGGCGGCGCCAAGATTGGCCAGCGCCTCCGGATAGCCGGGGCGCAACGCGATCGCCTGGCGCCAGCTATCGATCGCCCCGGCCAGCGCGCCGCGCGAGCGCAGGATGTTGCCCAGATTGTTGTGCGCCTCGGCATGGCGCGGATTGACCGCCAGCGCGCGGCGATAGGCGGCCGCGGCATCCTCCAGCCGGTCAAGTTTATGCAGCGCATTGCCCCGATTCGAATGGGCGTCGGCAAAGTCGGCGCGCAGCACGATCGCCCGGTCGAAACCGGTCAGCGCCTCCGCGGCCCGGTCGAGCCGCAGCAGCGCCAAGCCGCGATTGTTGTGATAGTCGGCGACCGCGCCGTTCTTTGCGATGGCCCGGTCGATCAGCAGGAGACCCTCTTCGGAATGTCCGGTCTGATGCGCGATGACGCCGAGCAGATGCAGCAGGTCGGCATGTTCCGCCGCTTTTTCCAGCAACAGGCGATAAATCGTCTCCGCCCGGTCGAGTGCGCCGCTGCGATGATACTTGAGCGCTTCGTTGAACAGCCGCGCGGCATTGGAGGACGTGCCGAGCAATGTCGCGGGATCCGGTTCCGGCGTAAAGCGCGGCGGCAGCGGTGTCATCGGCCGGCATCCTCCGGCCAATAACCGAAGCGCCGCATTTGTGCTTCGTGATTTTCAACCAGCGATTCAATCAATGCCGGCGACAGACGCTCGCGGCCTTCGCCGCTGCGCCCGGCGCGGAAGAAGCGGTCGGATTTCAGGCTGCGCTCGCGGAATCCCGCGTTGCGTTCCTGGGTTTGCAGGACCTCGAAGGCGCTGTTGCGGATCGAACGCTGGAGGCGTTCGGCATTTGCCGGGAGTCCGAGAAAGCTGATGACGCCGCCGAACGCTGTCGTTGGATCCGCCTGCAGATCCTCATAGCGGACGACATGGATGCCTTTGGATTCCCGTGCGGTCCAACTCTCCACATTCTCCGACCAGGAGCCATGAAACTCGTACACGAAGGCCGGCTGATTCGACTTCGATTGGTTGTGCGGCCAATTCATCGCCGCCACCGCGTCATCAAGCGACAGGCCAAAATGCACGCCATAGGAGACCGCGACATCCAGCGGATTGCGCAAAACATAGATGGCGCCCGCCGTGTGTTCTTCGCTGATCATCGGCGTGCCGCGGTCGGCGACAAGGGCATTGTGGGTTTTCACGAGGACCGTGTCGGCGCTGGAGCGGGCGATCATCTCCTGCACTTTCGGCCGCATCGCCGCGACCTCTTCTTTCGTCAGCGTGTCGCAGGGCCTGGGGTCGAGCATCTGATACCAGCGGGCGGCGCTCTCGATCACCGTATGCTCTTGCAGCCGGTTGATGTCGTAGGGCTCGGCGGGATTGCGCAGATAGTTATGCAGCAGCACCCGCAGCCAGGTATTGCCCGAACGGGGATAGGAAGCGAGCCAGAGTATCTTTCCCATCATCCGGCCCGATCATATCCGGGCGCGGTCATTGCGGCAGCGGCCAATAGCCGAAGCGGGCCATCTGTTCCTGATGCGCGGAGACCACGGCGTCGACCTGCTTCTGGCTCATCTGTGACTTCCACTGGCCGGCCTTGCCTTCGCGGAAAAATTTGTCGGCCACAGCCGTCTTCTCCTTGAAGCCCTGGCGCTTCTCCTGTTCCTGCAGCACGCGGAAGGAACTGAGTTCGACCGCCTTGTCGAGACGATCGCGGTTCACCTTGAGACCGAGGAAACCGAGCACGCCGCCGAAGGCCTTTTGCGGCGAGGCCAGCATGTCCTCATAGCGCATGACATGCAGGCCACGATGGGCGTTGAGCGTCCAGCTCCGCACATGCTCGGACCAGCTCCCATAGATCTCATAGCAGTTCTTGTCGGTGTTCTCCGTGTGCAGCCCCGGCGTCGCCATCGACGCGATGGCTTCATCCAGCGACAGGCCGTAGTGATGGGCGAAGGAGATCGTCACATCCAGCGGATTGCGGATCACATAGATCGCGCCGGCCGTATGCGCCATCGTGTGCATCGCCGTGCCGCGGTCCTCGACCAGCTTGTTGTGGGTCTTGATAAACACGGAGTCGGGGCGGCTTTGGGTCATCAGCCCGTGGACCTTCGGGCGCAGGGCGGCGACTTCTTCCTTGGTGATTTCCGAGCCGGGGCGCTTGTCGACCAGGTTGTACCAAGCCATCTGGGCATCGCCCTTGGTGAAGTCGGCGAGCTTGTTGATGTCATAGGCTTCGTTGGGATTGCGCAGCAGATTGTGCAGAAACGCGCGCAACCAGGTATTTCCCGACTTCGGGAACGACGCCAGCCAGATGATCTTTCCCATAACCTGCTGAATCCGTGGACGAGCGGCCATTTACATAGGCGATAGACGGCCGCAAAGGAAGCCCGCGGGCGGCAGCCGGCGCCTTGCGTCGCCTTGACCCTGGCGTGGCGGTTTGCTTTAAGTCTCCGGTTCTTTTGGCAAAATGAGATTCTCCGGTACGGTGAGGCGAGCGTTCATGCCGACAATCTTTCAGGGAATGCGATGGCAGATACAGGCAGTCGGCCTTTTGGTCGGCCTCGGTCTGCTCGCAGGATGCGGCAGTTCGACGGCGCGCTATCCGGTCGACCGGCCCAAAGGGGCCACCAGCCCCGTCTATGAGGAGCCCGAGACGATATTCGGCGACGAAGGCCTGTCGATCGGTGGCGACAGCGCCACGTCAAGCGAAGGCGGCGGATACGGCATTGGCGTCAATAGCTTCCTGTGGCGCGCCTCGCTGGATACGGTGTCCTTCATGCCGATCGTGACCGCCGATCCGTTCGGCGGCGTCATCCTGACCGACTGGTATTCCCCGTCCGAAACGCCGGGCGAGCGCTTCAAGGTCCAGGTCTTCATCCTCGGCCGCGGCCTGCGGGCCGATGGCGTACGGGCGCAGGTATTCCGCGAGACCAACGACGAGACCGGCACAGGCTGGGTGACGGCGCAAGTGGCCTCGAATACGGCGACCGACCTGGAAAACACCATCCTTATGCGGGCGCGGCAGCTTCGCATCTCCCAGTTCGGAGAGTGACGCTGGCCGCCTGATCCGGCGCCGCCGCGCGGCGAGCTCGTCGCGCCGGCGTCTCTCTGGCTGAATCCGGCCCACCGGGACGACGAAGATGGCTTTGCCCGCAGCACGTTACAACTACAAGGACGCCGAGCCCAAATGGCAGCGAATCTGGGCTGACAAAGGCTGCTTTGCCGCCGGCAGCGACCTGACGCGGCCGAAATACTATGTCCTGGAGATGTTTCCCTATCCGTCGGGGCGCATCCATATGGGCCATGTGCGCAACTACGCCATGGGCGACGTGGTGGCCCGTTACCGGCGCGCCCGCGGTTTCAACGTGCTGCATCCCATGGGCTGGGATGCGTTCGGCCTGCCGGCTGAGAACGCCGCCCGCGACCAGAAGGTGCATCCCGCGAACTGGACCTATGACAACATCGCCACCATGCGCGCCGAACTGAAGCGCATGGGCCTGTCGCTGGATTGGGACCGCGAACTGGCGACCTGCCATCCCGGCTACTACGCCTATCAGCAGGCGCTGTTCCTGGATTTCCTGGAAGCGGGCCTGGCCTATCGCAAGGAGGCCTTCGTCAATTGGGATCCGGAGGATCACACCGTCCTGGCCAACGAACAGGTGATCGACGGCCGTGGCTGGCGCTCGGGCGCGCTGGTGGAGAAGCGCAAGCTGTCCCAGTGGTTCCTGAAGATCACCGCCTATGCCGACGAGCTGCTGGACTCCCTGAAGACCCTGGATCGCTGGCCGGAGAAGGTCCGGCTGATGCAGGAGAACTGGATCGGCAAGTCCACCGGCGCCGAGGTGAAGTTCCGGCTGGAAGGCCGCACCGAGCCGCTGACCATCTTCACCACCCGGCCGGACACGCTGTTTGGCGCGTCGTTCCTGGCGTTGTCGCCGGATCATCCCCTGGCAGAGGAGTTTTCACGCGGCGATCCGGCGCTGGCCGCTTTCATCGCCGAATGCCGCAGCGCCGGAACATCCGAAGCGGTGGTCGAGGCGCAGGAGAAACGCGGCTACAAGACGCCGCTACGGGCGATCCATCCGCTGCAGCCGGATCAGCGCCTGCCGGTCTATGTCGCCAATTTCGTGCTGATGGAATATGGCGCGGGCGCCATCTTCGGCTGTCCGGCCCATGACCAGCGCGACCTGGATTTCGCCCGCAAATATTCGCTGCCGGTGATTCCCGTGGTCTGCCCGCCCGGCGAAGATCCGGACGACCTTCGCCGTCGGCGATACCGCCTTCACTGATGACGGCCTGCTGATCAATTCCGATTTCATGAACGGCATGGATGTGGAGTCGGCGAAAAAGGCGGTCGGCCAGCGGCTGCGGGAGCTGAAGGCCGGCGAGCCGACGGTGGTCTATCGCCTGCGGGATTGGCTGGTGTCGCGGCAACGGTATTGGGGCTGTCCGATTCCCGTGATCCATTGCGAGGGCTGCGGCATCCAGCCGGTGCCGCGCGGCGAATTGCCGGTGCTGCTGCCCGACGATGTCAGCTTCGACAAGCCGGGCAATCCGCTGGACCGCCATCCCACCTGGAAACATACCGTCTGCCCGAAATGCGGCAAGCCGGCGCGGCGCGAGACCGACACCTTCGATACCTTCGTCGATTTCCTCCTGGTACTTCGCGCGCTTCTGTTCGCCCCGCGCGACCGTGCCGGTGGAGCCGGCCGCGGTGAATTACTGGCTGCCGGTGGATCAGTATATCGGCGGCGTCGAGCATGCGATCCTGCATCTCCTCTATTCCCGCTTCTTCACCCGCGCCATGAGCAAGAAGGGGCATTTGAATCTGAATGAACCCTTCGCCGGGCTGTTCACCCAGGGCATGGTGACCCACGAATCCTACAAGGATGACGAGGGCAAGTGGCTATACCCGGAGGAAGTTCGCCGGCTGGAAGGCGGCGCCGCGGTACATCATCAGAACGGCCGGCCGGTGACCGTCGGCCGCATCGAGGTGATGAGCAAATCGAAGAAGAACGTGGTGGCGCCCAGCACCATCATCGACAGCTATGGCGCCGATACGGCGCGGCTGTTCATCCTCTCGGACTCGCCGCCGGAGCGCGACTTGCAATGGACCGAGGCCGGTGTCGAGGGCGCCTGGGCCTATCTGAACCGTGTCTACCGGCTGATCGCAGAAGCGCCGGTCGAACTGCCGCCGGCGGGCACGCCGATGCCCAACAGGTTTGCACCGGAGGCGGATAAGATCCGGCGCGCCAGCCACAAGGCAATCGCAGCGGTGACAGAGAATCTAGAGGGGCTGCGCTTCAATGTGGCGGTGGCGCTGATCCGCACCTTCTCGAACATCCTGAAGGAGGCCGATGGAAGATCCGAGGGCGAGGCCTGGGCGCTGCGCGAGGCCTATGAGACACTGGCCCTGCTGATCGCGCCGATGACGCCTCATCTGGCCGAGGAGATCTGGCAATTGCTGGGTCATGGCGATCTGATCTGCCAGCGGCCTTGGCCAAAGGCCGATCCGGCGCTGGTGGCGGACGAGACAGTGACAATGGCGGTGCAGGTGAACGGCAAGCTGCGGGCGACAATATCGCTGCCAAGGGATTCCGCCCAGTCAGAGGCCGAGGCGGGGGCGCTGGGTCATCCGGATGTGCAGAAAGCGATGGCGGGCAAGCCGGCCAAGAAGGTCGTGGTCGTTCCCAACAGGATCGTCAATGTCGTTGTCTAGATCCGCCCTCCTCTTCATCTGCCTCGCGCTTGGCGCCTGCGGCTTCGAGCCGCTTTACGGCGAGCATCGCGGCGATGATGCGACGGTCACCGCAAACATGGCGACGATTCGCATCGAGGCGATCCCCGATCGCATCGGTCAGAAGATGTACAACATGCTGCATGAGCGGCTGACTCCCGATGGCCGCATCGAGGAGCCGAAATATTCGCTGCGGGTCCGGCTGCGGGAAAGCAATGACGAACTGCTCTATGAGCGGGACGAGACGGCGACCCGCGCCAATCTGACGATCCGCGCGGACTATGTGTTGCGGCGCCTCGAGGACGACGAAGTGATCGCCAAAGGCACCAGCCGCGCCACCAGCAGCTACGACATCCTGAGCTCGCAATATGCCACGGTGGTGTCCGAGGACGACGCGCGGGAGCGCACCGCGCGAGTGGTGAGCGATGACATCCGCACCCGCGTTGCCGTCGCTTTGGCCGGGGAAGCGAACTGAGGCGCCGCCGTGAAGGTGGCGCCGCGCAACATCGAGACTTTCCTGCGCAAGCCGGGGCCTGAGATTACCGCCGTGCTGATCTACGGACCCGATGCCGGATTGGTGCGGGAGCGCGGCGACCGGATGGTGGAGACCATCGCCGGCGGCCTGGATGATCCATTCCGCGTCAGCAATGTGACCCTGGCCGCGCTGCGCGACGAGCCATCGCGCTTGCGCGACGAGGCGGAAGCGCTTTCCTTCAGCGGCGGCCGCCGCGCCGTGCGGCTGCGTGATGCGGCGGATTCAGCCGCCGGCGCCGTCGAACTCCTGCTGTCCTCCACCACCAGCGCCGGCGTTGCCGTTCTCGAGGCCGGCGATCTCCCGGCGCGATCATCGCTTCGCAAGCTCTTCGACGGTGCGGCCAATGCCGCTTCGGTGCCCTGCTATCGCGACGACAGCGAGGAGTTGGGCAAGGTGATCCTGCAGACGCTGCGTGCCGCGGGTTTGCAGCCCGAACGCGACGCCCTCGCCTATCTGTCGGCCAGTCTCGGCGGCGATCGCGGTCTGACGCGACGCGAATTGGAGAAGCTTGTCACCTATATAGGGCCGGCCGCTGGCAGCGAGATCCGGCCGGTGACGCTGGCCGATGCAGAGGCGTGCGTCGGCGACTCCTCCGACACGACGCTGGACGATCTGGTGTTCACGGCGGGGATTGCCAAGCTGTCAGATCTGGAGAGCGTCATCGATCGCGTATTGGCCGAAGGTGTGAACCCGATTCAATTGCTGCGGGCGTTGAGCCGGCATTTTCTCCGGCTGCAGCTGGTGACCGGCGGCGGCGATGTCGAGAGCGCGATATCGCGCCTCCGGCCGCCGGTGTTCTTTCAGCGGGTGCCACAGCTCAAGGCCCAGGCCAAACGCTGGCGGCCGCCAACGGTCGCCGCCGCCCTCGAGCGGCTGCTGCAAGCGGAAATGCAGTGCAAGCGCGCCGGCTGGCCGGTCGAGACCATTATCAGACGCACGGTCTTGGATATCGCGCAGTTGCCCGGATGAGATTGGTCGCGCGGTCTTAGTTGACAGTCTCGCCCCGCAAGCGGGCAACGACGAGGTCGAGCTGCTCCAGCGTCTTGTACTGGATCGTCACATGGCCGGATTCGCCCTGGCCGGAGATCGCCACATGCAGCCCAAGCCGCGCGGTGAGGTCGCGCTCGAGGGCGCGCGTGTCTGCATCCTTTTCGACGCGCGGCCGCGGGGTCAGTTTGCTGCGGCCGAATTTGGCGAGCTTCTCGGTCTGCCGCACATTCAGCCCGCGATTGACCACCAGCGCCGCCAATGCCGATGGATCCGCGGTGCCGATCAGCGCTCGCGCATGGCCGGCGCTGACCTTGCCTTCGTCCAGCAGGATCAGCACGGCATTGGGCAGGTCCAGCAGGCGCAGCGTGTTGGCGATGTGGCTGCGGCTCTTGCCGACATGCTGGGAGAGATCTTCCTGGGTGTTGCCGAATTCGTCGATCAGCCGGCGATAGCCGCGAGCCTCTTCCAGCGGCGACAGATTTTCGCGCTGGATATTTTCAACGATGGCCAGCTCCAGCGCTTCGCGGTCGCTGAGCTCCTTGAGGATGATCGGCACTTCATGCAACTTGGCGAGCTGCGCCGCGCGCCAGCGCCGTTCGCCGGCGACAATCTCGAAGCTGCCGGGATGGCCTGCCCGCGGCCGCACCAGGATCGGCTGCAGGATGCCGTTCTGCCGCACCGACTCCGCCAGCGCCTCCAGCTCCTCTTGCACGAAACGCTGCCGCGGCTGGAAAGCGCCGGGATAGATCTGCTCCACCGGCATGGTGCGCAGCGAGCGCGGCGGCGTCACCGGCTCCGCGGGATTCTGCGAACCGAGCAGCGCGGAGAGGCCGCGGCCGAGATTGCGCTTCTGTCCGTCGCTGTTCATGCCGTTCTCTCCTGGGTCATGGGCGCCGGGGTCAGAGGCTGGCCCTCGCGCGTCAGCACTTCGCGCGCCAGCCGGATATAGGCCTGCGCGCCGGTGCTGCGCATGTCGTAGATCAGCACGGGTTTGCCGTGGGACGGCGCTTCGGAAATCTTCACGTTGCGGGGGATGATAGTGTCATAGACCGTGGAGCCCAGATGCTGGCGCACATCGGCGGCAACCAGTTCGCAGAGATTGTTCCGCTTGTCGAACATGGTCAGCACGATGCCCTGGATGGACAACTCAGGGTTGAAGGCGCGTTTCACCTGCTCGATGGTGCGCATGAGATGGGTGAGTCCTTCCAGCGCATAGAACTCGCATTGCAGCGGCACCAGCACCGCATCGGCGGCGACCAGCGCGTTGAGCGTCAGCAGGTTCAAGGAGGGCGGGCAGTCGATGAGAATATAATCATACATCAGCCGCGCCAGGTCGATGGCACCGCGCAGGCGGAATTCGCGCCGCTCCTGATCCGCCAGCTCCAGATCCGCGCCGGAGAGATCCAGCGACGCCGGCACCAGCGACATGCGGGGGATCGGCGTCGGCATGGTGGCCGCGGCGATGGTCACGCCGTCGATCAGCACGTCATAAGTCGAGAGCTGCCGCGCTTCCGGCCCGATGCCGAGACCGGTGCTGGCATTGCCCTGGGGATCCAGATCGATGATCAAGACCCGCTTCTCGCAGGCAGCCAGCGCCGTGGCGAGGTTCACCGCGGTCGTCGTCTTGCCGACGCCGCCCTTCTGGTTGGCCAACGCGAGCACACGGCAATTGCCTGATGCCGTACCGATGTCGCTGTTACTGCTCTGCACGCCGAACCTGTCCGATTCGCAGGATGCACCCCTTCGGGTCGGAGGTGCTGGGGAAGCGCTCTACCTCCATTTGCCAGTTTTTACGCGCCGCCGCCACTTCTTCTTCCACGGCCGCCCCCTTGAGAAATAAGGCTTTTCCGTCATGCCACAGAAATCTCTGTGCATAAGTGAGGAGTTGATCGAGCGGCGCGCAGGCACGCGCAGTGACGACAACAGCAGCGAGGCCTTCGAGCTGCTCGATGCGCTTGTTGTGGATGATCGGCTTGGCTCCGGCGGCGCGGGCCGCCTCGGCCAGAAAGACACATTTCCGCTGATCGGACTCGATCAGATGGACTTCGGGAATCCCGAGTATTGCAAGGACGAGCCCCGGAAAGCCGGCGCCGCTGCCGAGGTCGATTAGTGACGTCGTTCCCTCGGGGAGCAGTGGCAGTACCTGCGCACTGTCCAGCATGTGGCGCCGCCACAAATCGTCGAGCGTGGTGGCCGACACCAGGTTGATCCGGGCCTGCCATTTGACGAGCAATGCCGCATAGGCCGAGAGCCGCTCAATTGTTTCACGTGAAACGCCGGTTGCCGCGGCAAAGTCTTCTGGCCCGTAACCCATCCGCCCTTCAGGCCGAGAGCCGTTCGTCGCGGCGCCGGACATGGCGTAACAGCGCGTTCAGCGCCGCGGGCGTGACTCCGGAAATCCGGGCGGCGGCTCCCAGTGTTGCTGGGCGGGCCGCCTTTAGCTTGCTGCGGATTTCCGCCGACAAGTTGGGCATCCGGTCATAGTCGAGGCCTTCCGGCAGCAGCAGGTTCTCGTCCCGCTGGAAGGCGCGGATGTCAGCCTCCTGGCGACCGAGATAACCGGCATAACGCGCCTCGATCTCCAGCTGCTCGGCGGCATGGCCGGGCACGCCCTGCAGCTCCGGCCAAAGCTCGCAGACGCCGGCAAAGCTCATATCGGGATAGCCAAGGACATCCAAAGCAGTGCGGCGGACGCCGTCCTGGTTGACGGAAATACCCTTACTTTTCAGCACATTGGGCGATGCCGCCAGGCCAAGGGCAAGGCGGCGGGCCTGGTCGATCTCCTGACGCCGCCGGTCGAAGGCCTGCTGCCGGCGCGACCCCACTACGCCGTAATCGACGCCCTTCCCGGTCAGACGCAGATCCGCATTGTCAGCCCGCAGCGTCAGCCGGTACTCGGCGCGGGAGGTGAACATGCGATAGGGTTCGCTGGTCCCGCGGGTTACCAAGTCATCGATCATGACGCCGATATAGGCGTCGCTGCGATCCAGAAGGAATGGCTCGGCGCAGCCGGATGCCGCCAAGGCGGCATTAAGTCCGGCGATCAGGCCCTGAGCCCCCGCCTCCTCATACCCGGTCGTGCCATTGATTTGGCCGGCCAGATAGAGGCCGGACACGCGGCGGGTCTCCAGGCTGGGCTTCAACTCCCGGGGATCGACGAAGTCATATTCAATGGCATAGCCCGGCCTAATCATCCTCGTCCGCTCCAGTCCGGGAATGGTGGCGAGGATCTCGAGCTGCACCTCGGCCGGCAGCGAGGTGGAGATGCCGTTTGGATAGACGGTGTCGTCATCAAGGCCTTCCGGTTCCAGGAAGATCTGGTGACGCTCCTTATCGGCGAAGCGGACGATCTTGTCCTCGACCGAGGGGCAGTAGCGCGGTCCGGTGCTCTCGATCTGCCCGGAATACATGGGCGAGCGGTGGAGATTGCGGCGGATGACCTCGTGGGTGGCGGCGCTGGTCCAGGTGATATGGCAGTCCACCTGGGGCGTCACGATGCGGTCCGTCAGGTAGGAGAACGGCACCGGCGGGCTGTCTCCCGGCTGAATCTCCAGGGCCTGCCGGTCTATGGTCCGGCCATCGAGCCGCGGCGGAGTGCCCGTCTTCAAACGACCCAGCGGAAATCCAAGCCGACTCAGGGCGTTAGACAGCCCCACCGAGGGCGCCTCGCCGACCCGGCCGGCGGGGGTCTGCGCTTCTCCTATATGTATGAGGCCGCGGAGAAAGGTGCCGGTGGTCAGGACGATGGCGCCAGCGTGATATGTCGTGCCCGATGCTCCCAGCACACCCCGGATGGCGCCGCTCTCGCCGATGATCAAATCTTCGACGCCGTCTGAAACGATGGTCAGGCCGAGCTGTTCAGCCAGCAACCCCTGAACTGCCTGGCGATAGAGCTTCCGGTCCGCCTGGGCTCGCGGGCCGCGAACCGCTGGGCCTTTACTCCGGTTGAGCATCCGGAACTGGATTCCGGCTGCATCGGCCGCCCGGCCCATGATTCCATCGAGAGCGTCGATCTCCCGGACCAGGTGTCCCTTGGCCAGGCCACCGATAGCCGGATTGCAGGACATTTCGCCAACCTTGGCGGCATCATGGGTCAGGAGCAGCGTACGGGCACCCATCCGGGCGGCGGCCGCGGCTGCCTCGGTCCCGGCGTGCCCGCCGCCGACAACAATGACGTCCCAGTTGCTCATGTCGGCGAAATCTAGTGGGGGGTCATTCCCAAGTCAAAAGACCGCGCGCAATTTTGTTTCACGTGAAACAACACCATTGGCCAAGTCACTTTCCGATGCAGAAATCCCGAAACACCACATCCAGAATATCCTCGACATCCACCCTTCCGGTGATCCGGCCGATCGACCTTACCGCCAGCCGAAGGTCCTCGGCCATCAGCTCCGGCGCCTCTGCCGCCATGGCGCCGTTCAGGGCTGAAGCCGCCTCCTCCAGAGCATGACGATGCCGCGCCCTGGTCAGTGACGGCGCTTCGCTGGTTCCGGCAATAGCCTCGACGCGCTTCTGCAGTGCCGCCAGCAATTCGGGCAGCCCGCGGCCAGTCGTAACGGAGATTGGTAAAGGCCCGTTTAGGCTGCCGATTATATCACTCGTTGCCCGGTCAATGCGGCTAATGACTGACAACGCTCGATCGTCCTGTAAGCCCAGCGTTTCTCGGTCAATTTCCGGAAGATTGGCGCCATCGAACAAGAGGATGTTTATGTCGGCAGCCTCAGCTCTCTTGAGAGCCCGCTTGACGCCTTCCGCCTCGATCTCGTCGGTGGCATCTCGCAGCCCGGCCGTATCCGCAAGGTCGACAAGGTAGCCGCCAAGATCCAAACGCACTTCCACGACATCCCGGGTGGTGCCCGCCCGCGCCGACACGATGGCGGCATCCCGTCCAGCTAAGTAATTCAAAAGACTTGATTTTCCTGAGTTTGGCGCGCCGAGGATGGCCACCGACACCCCCTCCCGCAACCGCTCGCCGCGCCGGTTGTCGGCCAGATGGGCACCGATCTCCCGCTGCAATCCACCGGCAAGTCCTTGAACTTGCTGTAGAAGATCCGACGGCAGGTCCTCTTCGGGAAAATCGATATGGGCCTCGAGCCTGGCCAAAGTCCTGACCAACTGCTCGCGCCAGCCCTCATACACCTGTCCGAGCGCCCCCTCCATTTGCCGGAGCGCCTGGCGCCGCTGCTGTTCCGTGTCGGCATTGACCAGATCGGCAATGCCCTCGGCCGCCGTCAGATCCAGCTTCCCGTTTTCGAAGGCCCGCCGCGTGAACTCCCCGGCATCCGCCGGCCTCATACCGGGAATCGCTAGTAATTCGTCGACAACAGTGGAAAGGACAGCGCGGCCGCCATGGAGATGCAGCTCCGCCATATCCTCGCCGCTGAAGCTGGCTGGCCCTGGAAACGTGGCAACCAGGCAGTGATCCAATGACGACTTGCTTATTTTTAGAATGCAAGTTGCATAAAGTAAGTTTGCGCGGCTCCAGAATTGCTTCGCCGGAGAGCGTCTCGATGGCTTCGATCGCTTTCGGTCCTGAAATCCTGATGACGGCGATCGCCGATCGGCCACCACCGGAGGCTAGCGCGAATATCGTGTCGCCATGGCGGCTGGCTGGCGCCCCGCTCGCCCGGACAGGCGGCTCACTTTTCGCCCGGCCCATCTTCCGGCTTCAGCATCAGGCGTGGAACACGCCCACCGCCCTTCACATGGTTAATCAGGATCTCATCGATGTCTGATGTCGACTCATAGCGATACCAGACGCCCTCGGGATAAATCACCATGGTCGGCCCGAGCTCGCAGCGGTCCAGGCAACCGGACGCATTGATGCGGACGCGTTCGAGTCCCTCTTCCTTGGCTCTCGCCTTCATATAGTTCCGCAGTTTCTCCGCGCCCTTCTCCTTGCAGCAGCCCCGCGGATGTCCAGGGGGACGCTCGTTCGTGCAGCAGAACACATGGACTCGATAGAAAGCCTCGGGATCTTCACCATCAGCAGGACTCGAACTCATTTATGTCCCTTTTCCCGATGCTGATCGAACTGCGCCCAGAAGGCCTTCTGCATCTGATCGAAACTCGCGCCGGCCATGGGCATCCAGGTCTTCCACAGCGACTCCGGATCCATCGATTTCATCGTCGCCTTCAAGCGGTCGCCGATTTCCTGCATCATTTCCTTCTGCAGCGGCGCTACATCGGGCAGGCCCATGAACGTTCGCGCCTCTTCCGGCGTGCAATCGATATCAATGGTGATTTTCATAAAATCCTCGTCGCGCGTTGCGGATGGGACGGCCCGCCGCGGCCCAACCTAATGCCGCCATCCGCCGCCGTCCACTTGCCGGCGCTCGATCCCCAGGGCGGTCAATCTCCTTGCAGCCCCCTATTGCCCGTTCCATTTTGACGCCACCGAGTCGCCACGTGCCCTGGCGCCCTCCACAACATTGGCTTTCGAATGAGCAGAAACAACCTCGACGGCGAAACCAGCCCCTATTTGCTCCAACACCGGGAAAATCCCGTGCATTGGCAGCCCTGGGGAGCGGAAGCGCTGGCGCGCGCCAAGCAGGAGAACAAGCCGATCCTGCTCTCCGTCGGCTACGCCGCCTGTCATTGGTGCCACGTCATGGCCCATGAGAGTTTCGAGAATCCAACCATCGCCGCTTTGATGAATGACCTCTTCATCAACATCAAAGTCGACCGCGAAGAGCGGCCGGACCTGGACAGCATCTATCAGCAGGCGCTGGCGCTGTTGCGGCAACCCGGCGGCTGGCCGTTGACCATGTTCCTAACGCCCGATGCGCGCCCCTTTTTCGGCGGCACCTATTTTCCGCCGGAGCCGCGATACGGCCGGCCGGGATTTCCGGAAGTGCTGGAGAAGATCTCGGAGGCTTTCCACGCCAACGCCGATGCCGTGGCGCAGAACGCGGCAGCAATCGGCGACGCGCTGACGAAACTCTCGCAGCCCGAGAGCGGCGCCGGCATTCCGCTCGACATCTATCAGCCGATCGCCGAGCGATTGCTCTCGAGCATCGACATGGAGAATGGCGGCATCGGTGATGCGCCGAAGTTTCCCCATGTTCCCGCGTTCGAATTGCTGTGGCGCGCCTGGTTGCGCAGCCGCGATGCCCGCTTCCGCGACGCGGTAACGTTAACGCTGATCCGCATGTGTCAGGGCGGCATCTACGATCATCTCGGCGGCGGCTTCGCGCGCTACACCGTCGACGCCGAATGGCTTGTCCCGCATTTTGAGAAAATGCTCTACGACAATGCGCAGCTCCTGCAGCTGCTGACGCTGGTCTGGCAGGACACGCGCGACAAACTATTCTCCGACCGCGCGCATGAAACCGTCGAATGGGTATTGCGGGAGATGCGCGCGGCGCCGAACGCTGACGGAAAGCGCGCCTTCGCCAGTTCGCTCGATGCCGACAGCGAACATGAAGAAGGCAAGTTCTATGTCTGGAGCGACGCCGAGATCGACCGCCTGCTCGGCGACGATGCCGAATTCTTCAAGACAATCTACGACGTGACGGCGCACGGCAATTGGGAGGAGAAAAACATCCTTAACCGCACCGCCCATCCCGATCTGGGCGCTCCGGACGAAGAACAGCTCCTGGCGGCTTGCCGCCGCAAACTTCTGGATGCTCGTGCGTCCCGCGTGCGGCCGGGATGGGACGACAAGGTTCTCGCCGACTGGAACGGCCTGATGATCGCCGCGATGGCGGAAGCGGCGCTGGTGTTCGATCGGCCAACATGGTTGACGGCCGCGATCGAGGCCTTCGACTTCATCGTCACCACCATGACGTCAAGCGATCGGCTGTTCCATGGCTGGCGCGAGGGCAAAGCGCGCCACCCCGCCACCGTCGACGACTATGCGCAGATGGCGCGCGCGGCGCTGGCGCTCCACGAAGCCACCGGTGAGCAACGATTCCTAAACCATGCCGAGCGCTGGACCGGCATCCTGGATCAAAACTACTGGGACATGGAGCATGGCGGCTATTATTTCACGTCATCGGATACCGCAGACGTGATCGTCCGCACCAAGACCGCCGCCGACAATGCCACGCCGGCGGGAAATGGCGTCATGGTCGGTGTCCTGGCCCGACTCTTCTATGTCACCGGCAATGCCGGCCTACCGGGAAAAGGCCGACCGGATCATCGCCGCCTTCTCCGGCGAGCTGAGCCGCAACTTCTTCGGCCTCTGCACCCTGCTCAACCAGAACGAACTGCTGCAGACGGCGCTGCAGGCCGTCCTGGTCGGCCCGGCCGACTCCGCCGAGACCAAGACTCTGGCCGCTGCCGTCTATGCCCGGTCCCTGCCGAACCGGATCATGGTGAACGTACCCGATGGCGCGGCACTGCCGCTGTCGCATCCGGCGGCCGGCAAGGGCATGGTCCGAGGCAAGCCAGCAATGTATCTGTGCCGGGGCACGAATTGCTCGCTGCCGATGACCGATGCGGCCGCCCTCAACCGCGCCCTGGCCGCGGGGTGAGGCCGCAACACCCGGAGATGACAATCCCGGTCCAAAGCCGCTATGCTTTAACCATATTCAGAAGCCGGCGGCGGATATGCCGCCAAGGGGATTTCCATGGCTGATACCACCATCAAAGTCGGCGATGGCTCTTTCACTGCCTATGTCGCCGCGCCCAAGGGCGTTGCCGCCGCACCCGGCATCCTGGTGATCCAGGAGATCTTCGGCGTCAACCATGTGATGCGGGAACTCTGCGATGGACTGGCCGGTCAGGGTTACCTGGCGATGTGTCCCGACCTCTTCTGGCGGCAGGAACCGGGAATCCAGATCACCGACAAGACGGAGGCCGAGTGGGCGCGGGCCTTTCAGCTCTTTCAGGGCTTCGACCAGGACAAGGGCGCCCAGGATCTGATCGCCAGCCTGGCCCATCTGCGGAAGCTGCCGGGGTGCAATGGTAAAGGCGGCTCGGTCGGGTACTGCCTCGGCGGCAAGATGGCCTATCTGATGGCGGCCCGGTCCGACGCGGACTGCAATGTCAGCTATTACGGCGTCGGCATCGATGCTGCCCTGGGCGAGGCCGGCGGCATCAAGAAGCCGCTGCTGATGCATATCGCGGCCGAAGACAAGTATGTGCCCAAAGAGGCCCAGGCCAAGATCAAGCAGGCCCTCGGCGCTAACGGAAAGGTAACGATACATGTGTACGAGGGCATGGATCACGCCTTCGCTCGCGTCGGCGGCGCCCATTGGGACGCCGCGGCCGCGAAACTCGCCAATGACCGCACCGCCGCATTTTTTAAGAAACACTTAACCTAGCTCTTAGACACATTTTGGATCGGCGCTTATGCAGCAAGCTCAAGCCATTCGCTTTCAGCGTATCGGGGGACCGGAAGTCCTCAATCTCGAGCAAGTCGTCGTCGGCGCTCCCCAGGCCGGCCATGTCCTGGTTCGCCATACCGCCATCGGACTGAACTACATCGATACCTACCACCGGTCCGGGCTGTATCCGATCCAGACCTTCCCCTCGGGTATCGGGCTGGAAGCCGCCGGCGTGGTGGAGCGGGTCGGCGATGGCGTCACCGATATCAAGGAGGGCGACCGGGTCGCTTATGGCACCGGCCCGATCGGCGCCTACAGCCAGCTCCGGGTCATGCCCGCGGACAAGTTGGTGAAGATCCCGGAAGGGGTCGATGACAAGACAGCCGCCGCCATGATGCTCAAAGGGCTGACCGCCCAGTATCTGCTCCGGCGCACCTACAAGGTTCAAAAGGGCGACAATATCCTGATCCATGCCGCCTCCGGCGGCGTCGGCATGATCCTCTGCCAATGGGCGAAGCATCTTGGCGCCAACGTCATCGGCACCGTCGGCTCGCCGCAGAAGGCGACGGTGGCCCGCGCCCATGGTTGCGACCACACGATATTGTATCGAATTGAAAACTTTGCCGCCCGCGTGAAGGACTTCACCGGCGGCAAGGGCGTTGCCGTGGTCTATGACGGCGTCGGCAAGGACACCTTCATGGGTTCGCTCGACTGCCTGTCCCGTCTGGGCATGATGGTCAGCTATGGCAATGCATCCGGCTCGGTGCCGCCGTTCGACATCGGCGTCCTGAACCAGAAAGGCTCCCTGTTCCTCACCCGCCCGTCCCTGATGGGATATGCCGCGACGCGCGATGAACTGGTCAGCATGGCGGCCGAGCTGTTCGACGTCGTGAAGAACGGCACGGTTAAGATCGAGATCAACCAGACCTACAAGCTGCGCGACGCGGCGCAAGCCCATCGCGATCTCGAAAGCCGCAAGACAACCGGCTGCACCGTCATCCTGCCGTGAGCAGTGACGGCGAGCGGGTAATCTGCTGGACGCCCTGGTCCAGCCCCGGCATGGAGATGCTGCGGTTCCGGAAGGGTCTTTCCGGCGACGCGCCCTATGTGGCCAGCGGCGTCGTCCTCGGGCTCAGCGACGCGGGCCCTTACCGTCTTAACTATAAGATCAAGATCGAGTCCAACTTTCAGGCGCGGAAGGTGATGCTGGAAGTGAACGGCATCGACGGCAATTACAGCCGGATGCTGCGCACCGACGGCATCGGCCACTGGCGCGACGAAACCGGCGCCATGCTCGCCGAGTTGAACGGCTGTGTCGACGTGGACATCCAGGCGACGCCCTTCACCAATCTGCTGCCGATCCGCCGGCTGAAGCAGAAGGCCGGACAGCAGAACGAGATCGGCGTCGTCTATGTCGAAGTGCCGAGCCTGATCATCTCCAAGGCGCGGCAGCGCTATACCTGCATGGAGCCATTGCGGCCCGGCGTCGCCGGCGAAGCCGGCAAGTATCTTTATGAAGGCCCGATCGGCGACTTCAAGGCCGAGCTGCCCGTCGAATCCGACGGCCTGGTCCTCGATTACCCGGATCTCTTCCGCCGCGTCTATCCGGAGTGACCGACTCCTATATATAAGGAGTCGCCGGAAACAGCGCATTTCCGGGCATTTGCCGCGCCTTGACGGATTAAGAAATTATTCACCATGCGGCCGCCGGCCGCGCGCGGCGCCGCTACTGGTTCATCGAGCTGAAGAAGTCCGAGTTGTTCTTCGAATGCTTCAGCTTGTCGATCAGGAACTCCATCGCATCGGTGACGCCCATGGGCATCAGGATGCGGCGCAGCACCCACATCTTCGACAGCGTCGCCTTGTCCACCAGCAACTCTTCCTTGCGGGTGCCGGACTTGGTGATGTCGATCGACGGGAAGGTGCGCTTGTCCGACAGCTTGCGGTCGAGGATGATTTCCGAATTGCCGGTTCCCTTGAATTCTTCGAAAATCACTTCGTCCATGCGGCTGCCGGTATCGACCAGCGCCGTGGCGATGATGGTCAGGGAGCCGCCCTCCTCGATGTTGCGCGCGGCGCCGAAGAAGCGCTTCGGCCGCTGCAGGGCGTTGGCGTCAACGCCGCCGGTGAGCACCTTGCCCGATGACGGCACGACGGTGTTGTAGGCGCGCGCCAGGCGGGTGATGGAGTCCAGCAGGATCACCACGTCGCGCTTATGCTCAACCAGGCGCTTGGCTTTCTCGAGCACCATCTCCGTCACCTGGACATGCCGCACCGCCGGCTCGTCGAAGGTGGAGCTGACGACCTCGCCCTTAACCGTGCGCGACATATCCGTGACTTCTTCCGGCCGCTCGTCGATCAGCAGCACGATCAGATAGCATTCCGGATGGTTCGCGGCGATCGCGTGGGCGATGTTCTGCAGCATGATCGTCTTGCCGGTACGCGGCGGCGCCACGATCAGTCCGCGCTGGCCTTTGCCGAGCGGCGAAATCAGGTCGATGATGCGCGTGGTGAGATCCTTCTTGGTCGGCTCCGCATGTTCCAGCTTCAGCCGCTCATCGGGATAGAGCGGCGTCAGGTTGTCGAAGTTGATGCGGTGGCGGACTTTCTCCGGATCGTCGAAGTTGATCGTGTTAACCTTAAGCAGGGCGAAGTAGCGCTCGCCTTCCTTCGGCGAGCGGATCTGACCCTCGACGGTGTCGCCGGTGCGCAATCCAAAGCGGCGGACCTGGCTGGGGCTGACATAGATGTCATCGGGGCCGGGCAGGTAATTGGCCTCCGGCGAGCGGAGGAAGCCGAAGCCGTCCTGGAGAATCTCCAGCACGCCATCGCCGAAGATGGCGACGTCGTTATCGGCAAGCTGTTTCAGAATGGCGAACATCATGTCCTGCTTGCGCAGGTTGCTCGCGCTCTCGATCTGCAACTCCTCGGCATAGGCCAATAGCTCGGCCGGGGACTTGCGCTTCAACTCCTGCAGATTCATGGCGGACTCGGATTCCGTATAATCGGGAAAGGGATGGCGGCTGACCGTCGGGGGAAGGTGCGGGATGTCGGCCAACGCGCCGGTTGTCCCCTGGCAGGCGACAGGCTTTGCAGCCCTACGCAACTATCGATTTCTGTCGGGGTAATGGCGCGGCGGGCGACGCCCGCGCAAGGACACTGAAATCTTTAGCGAAACCCGCCGTCGAAGTCAAATCGAGAATAGAGCTATCTGATCAGGGTAAACAAAGGCTTAAGCAGGCGCTAAAACGGCCGCACGACGATCAGAATGACGATCACGATCATCAGCAGCGTCGGTACTTCGTTGGCGAACCGGTAAAAACGCGCCGGCCGGCTGTTCCGGTCGGCGGCGAAATCCTTGCGCCAGCGTCCCAGCAGATGATGGAAGTGGCTGAGTGCCGCCACCAGCAGCAGTTTCAGATAGATCCAGGCCGCACCCCAATCCACCACCCCCGGCGTCAGCAAGAGCAGGATGCCGAAGACGAACGCGGCCGCCATCGCCGGGTTCATGATCCCCCGCAGCAGGCGCCGCTCCATGATCTTGAAGGTCTCGGACTGCGGCGAGCCCGCGGGCGCATCGCAATGGTAAACATACAATCGCGGCAGAGTAGAGCAGCCCGGCCATCCAGGCGATGATGCTGATGATATGCAGCGCCTTGATCCAGGGATGGAGATCGGCCAGCAGGTCCGTCCACATAGCGCTACCCTAGGCCGCCTGGTTCAGACAGCAACTTGCCGCCGCGGCGCAGATACGCCGATCCGTTGCAGACGCCACCTGCCGCTCACCGGCCAGCAGCGTCTTTACCATAGCGGCAAGCCCATCGATGAAGTCCGGCTCGGTGCCTACCGTCGGCACCCGGACATAGGCGGGAACGCCGGCCTGCTGCGCCAGATGGGCATATTCCAGGTCGAGTTCCACCAGGGTCTCCGAATGCTCCGACACGAAGGCGATGGGAACCACCACCAGCGGCATCTTGCCGGCGCCAGCCCGGCGGATCTCCTCATCGGTCGAGGGGCCAATCCATTCCAGGGGTCCGACCCGGCTCTGATAGCAGACCAGCCATTGGCCGGCGGCGAGTTCCGCGGCCTCCGCCACCAGCTCGGCGGTCTGTTTTACCTGATCGGGGTAGGGATCGCCGCGGTCGACGATGCGCTTCGGCAATCCGTGGGCCGAGAACAGGACCCGCGGCGTTCCCGAACCGGCCGCCAGCGCCTTGTCCACGCCGGCCCGCACCAGGCCCGCCAGCGCCTTAACCATGCCCGGCTGGCCGGGATAGCAGCACAGCAACTGCCCGGGCTCCGGCAATCCGGCCTGCGCCGCCGCGTCGATCCATGAACGGTAGGATGACGCCGTGGTCGTGGATGAGAACTGCGGATAGAGCGGCAGCAGGATGATCCGGTCCGGCCTGAACGCCGCCACCTCCCGGGCCACCGCCGGCGCCATCGGATGCCAATATCGCATGCAGGGATAAGCCCTTACCTCGCCGATTCCTGAAAGCGCCCGCTCCAGGGCCCGCGCCTGGGCGATGGTGTTGGGCAGCAGCGGCGAGCTGCCGCCGATCTTGGCGTAGATCTCCTTGGCGATCGGCGCCCGCCGCCGGGAGATCAGCCGCGCCAGCAGCCAACGCAGCGGCTGAGGGGTGGCGATGATCGCCTTGTCGTTGAAGAGATTGAACAGGAAGGGCTCGACTGCGGCCAGACTGTCGGGGCCGCCGAGATTGAACATGACGACGGCAACCCGCGTCATGGTTAAGCCATTCCCCGCCAGCCATGCACGATGTCACAGAGCTCGGCCACATGATCCGGCGGCGTGGTCTGCAGGATGCCGTGGCCGAGATTGAAGACGAAGCGGCCGGCGCCAAACGTCTTAAGGATATTTTCCGCCGCCGCTTTCATGGCAACGCCGCCTTGGACGACCAGCAGCGGATCCAGATTGCCCTGCAGGACTTTCTTCGGCTGCAATTCCCGCGCCGCCCAGGCCGACGGCAGGCTTTGATCCAAACTCAGCGCATCGCAATCGCATCGGCTGGCATAATCGGCGTAGGAGACTCCGGCGCCCCGGGGGAAAACGATCACCGGTACATCCGGATATCGCTGTTTGACCCGGCGGACGATTTCCGTCGTCGGCTCGAGACCCCAGCGCTGCAATTCCACCGCCGCCAAGGCGCCGGCCCAGCTATCGAAGATCTGCACCGCGTCCACACCGGCCGCGATCTGCGCCAGCAGATAGTCGCTGGTCGCATTAACCAGGATCTCGATCAAGCGAGCGAAGCTGGCGCTGTCGCCATAGGCCCAGGCTTTTGCTTTCTCATAGTCACGGCTGGAACCGCCCTCGATCATGTAGCTCGCCACTGTCCAAGGGGCGCCGGCGAATCCCAATAGCGCCGTCTCCTCGGGTAGCTTCTCCCGGATCAGGCGGATCGCCGCCATGACTGGCGCCACCCGTTGACCGAAACCCGTGGAATCCAATCGTTTCAGGTCATCGGCCCGATCAATGGCGTCAAGCACCGGACCGCGGCCGTCTTCGAACCGGACCGGCTGGCCCAAACCATGGGGCACCATCAGGATATCGGAGAATAGAATGGCGGCATCCAGCGGAAATCGCCGCACCGGCTGGAGCGTGACCTCCGCCGCCAACGCCGGCGTCAGGCACATTTCCATGAATCCGCCGGATTTCTCCCGCAGCGCCCGGTATTCCGGCAAATAGCGCCCGGCCTGGCGCATCAGCCAGAGCGGCGTCCGGGCAGCCGCACGTCCCCTGAGGACCTCGATGAGGGTGGAGTTCTGTGACGTCACGGGTTCCGCTGGCAGGCTGGAGGCAACTTCAGCTGCCTCTGCTTCTACTATTCTAAGAATCTAGAGAAGTAGTAGTGGATAGTGGATAGGGTTGAAACACCGGGATTAAGGGATTTCAAGGGCTTGTTCACAGGCGGCCGGGGATATGTGGATCGACTGATCACAGGCTGGGAGTAGCCGGGATAATCTCGAAAGACCGGGTTTCTCACCCCGATCCTGTGACTGCGCCCGGCGATCAACGTGTGGAAAAACTGTGGGTGACTGCGAATAACAGGAGTCGTACCGAACCCGCGAAGAACGGCACTCGCTGTCGCAACGGCGGTGGACGCAATGACCGGGATCGGTAATCCTTTGGCAACCATGTTGCCGCAACCCGGCTTCTCCCCAGGACTCCCAGGATTGTCGTCTCCGTGAACAGCATCGAACCGGCCAAGATTTTCCATCTGCATCTCGTTTCCGACGCCACGGGCGAGACGATCAACAGCGTCGCCCGCGCTTGTCTTGCCCAGTTCGACCAGGTGGAACCCCATGAACATGCCTGGACCCTGATCCGCACCTCCAAGCAACTGGAGAAAGTGCTGGCGGGGATCGAGGCGCATCCGGGCCCGGTGCTCTTTACCATGGTCAACGAGAAGCTGCGGATGGAGCTGGTCGCCGGCTGTCATCGGCTGCAGGTCCCCTGCATCCCCGTGCTCGATCCCGTGATCATGGCTCTCGCCAGTCATCTGGGCATGCAGGCGCAGGGCTTGCCGGGACGGCAGCATGAACTGGATGCCGAATATTTCGGCCGCATCGATGCCATGAACTTCGCGCTCAGTCATGACGATGGCCAGTCGGCACAGGACTACGATCTGGCTGACGTCATCCTCGTGGGCGTATCCCGCACGTCGAAGACGCCGACTTGCATCTATCTCGCCAATCGCGGCATCAAGGCGGCGAACGTGCCGATCGTGCCCGGTTGCCCGGTGCCGCCGGAACTGTTGACGGCGCGCCGGCCGATGGTGGTGGGCCTGACGAAAGATCCCGCGCAATTGGTTCAAGTGCGGCGCAATCGTCTGCACCTGCTGTCCCAGGCCGAAGACACCGACTATGTGGATCCTGAAGTGGTGCGCAAGGAAGTGGCGCAGGCGCGGCGTCTCTGCGCAGAAAACAACTGGACCGTTCTGGATGTCACGCGCCGCTCGATCGAGGAGACCGCTGCGTCGATCATTCAAATGCTCAGCAAATACCGGGGCGGCGAGGCGGCGCTCGAATGACCGGCGCGATCGAAGCCACGGATCGCGCCGCCCTGTGCAATTCCACGACACACCTTATATTAGCGTCCGGCAGCAGAGCCCGTGCCGACATGCTGCGCGCCGCCGGCTTGCGTTTCGATGTCGTGAAGCCGGCGGTTGATGAAGAGGAAGTAAAGCACTCGCTGCGCGCCGCCAAGGCGCCGGGTTCCGCGATCGCCGAGACGCTGGCGGAACTCAAGGCCCAGCGCGTTTCATCCCGTCATGGCGGCAGCTATGTCATCGGTGCCGATCAGGTCCTGGAGTGCGACGGGCAGCACTTCGACAAGCCGGCGAGCCGCGCCGATGCGCTCGATCAGTTGCAACGCTTGCGCGGAAAATCCCATGAGCTGATCTCCGCCGCCGTCGTGGTAAAGGATGGGTTAAGGCTCTGGCACCATACCGGCCGCGCGGTCCTGACCCTGCGTCCTTGCAGCGACGAATTTCTCGCGCGATATCTGGACGCCATGGGCGACAACATCCTGACGACTGTCGGCGGCTATGAGATCGAAGGGCTGGGGGCGCAGCTTTTCAGCGCCATCAGCGGCGACCATTTCACGATTCTAGGCCTGCCGCTGTTGCCATTGCTCGGGTTCCTCCGGGACAGCAGAATCGCAATCACATGACGGCGATCGTCACCCACAGCGGCAAGACCAAGCTGGCCGGCATTATCGGCTGGCCGGTGTCACACTCCCGATCGCCGCGCCTGCATGGCTTTTGGCTAAATTCCTATGGCATCGACGGCGCCTACTTGCCGCTGGCAGTGCGGCCGGAACAAGTGCGCGACGCTATCCGCGCTTTGCCACTGCTGGGATTCGCCGGCGCCAATGTCACGCTGCCCCACAAAGAGGCGGCGCTGTCGGCGGTCGACCGGGTGACCGCGCAGGCCCGCCGCATCGGCGCGGTCAACACCATCATAGCCGCCGCCGATGGCACGCTTGATGGCAGCAACAGCGACGGATTCGGGTTTCTCGAAAATCTCCGGCAATCGGCGCCGCAATGGCAGCCCGGCCAAGGTGCTGCCGTGCTGCTTGGCGCCGGCGGCGCGGCCCGCGCAGTTGCCGCGGCCCTGGTGGACGCGGGCGTGCCGGAGCTGCGCCTGGTGAATCGGACCGCCGCGCGCGCCGAACAGCTCGCCCGCGATATCGGCGGACCGATCAAGCCCTATGCCTGGGAACAATCGGGCGCGGCCTTGAACGGCGCGGCGCTGCTGGTGAACGGCACCACCTTGGGCATGAAGGGCCAGCCGCCGCTGGATATCGACCTGCAAGCGCTGCCGCCAACGGCTGTGGTCTACGACATCGTCTATGTGCCGCTGGAGACGCCGCTGCTGGCGGCTGCCCGCGCCCGCGGATTGGCCACCGTCGACGGCCTGGGCATGCTGCTGCATCAGGCGCGGCCCGGCTTTAGCGCCTGGTTCGGTGTCGAGCCTGCCGTGACGCCGGCGTTGCGGGGGTTCATCCTGGCCGACCTGGCGCCCTAGGCCATGCGCGTTATCGGCCTGAGCGGTTCCATCGGCATGGGTAAATCGACAGCGGCGGCGGCGCTGCGGCGTCTCGGCATTCCCGTCCATGACGCCGATGCAGAGGTCCATCGCCTGCTCCGCAGGGATCGCGAGTTGATTGCGGCGATCGAAGCGGCATTTCCCGGCGTCACCGGAGTCGATGGCGTCGACCGGCCGGCGCTCGGCGCCAAAGTGTTTGACGATCCGGCCGCACTGCGCCGGCTGGAGGCCCTGATCCATCCCCGCGTCCGCCGCAGCGAGATCGCCTTTCTGCGCCGGGCGCATGCCGCTCGCCGTCCCATCGCCGTGCTGGATATCCCGCTGCTGTTCGAGACCGGCGGCGATACGCGGTGCGACGCCGCGATGGTGGTGGCCGCGCCCCGCTTCCTGCAGGAGCAGCGGGTGCTGGCCCGCCGCGGCATGACCCGGGAGCGGTTGACCGCGATTCGCCGGCGTCAGCTATCGGATGAGGAGAAGTTGCGGCGCGCCGATGTGGTGATTCCCACCGGCCTCGATCGACGCACCGCTTTGCGGATTCTCAAGCAGGCCCTGGCCGTGTTAAGAGTCTCACGGCCGCCGCATCGCGGGCTGCGGCGCGTGCGGCGTTAACAACGGGATTGAGATCCATCCATGCGAGAGATCGTCCTCGATACCGAAACCACAGGTCTCGATCCCAAAGACGGGCACCGGGTGGTGGAAATCGCCGGCCTGGAGCTCAGCAACCACATTCCCACCGGCCGCCACTATCAGGTCTATCTCAATCCTGAGCGGGATATGCCGACCGATGCGGCCGCCATCCATGGACTGACCGGTCAATTCCTCGCCGATAAGCCGCGCTTCCCCGACATTGTGGAGAAATTCCTGGAGTTTATCGGCGATGCGCCGCTGGTGATCCACAATGCCGAATTCGATATGCGGTTCCTGAACGCCGAACTCACCCGCGCCGGGAAGCCCGGATTGGACTACACCCGCGCCGTCGACACGCTGCTGCTGGCGCGGCAGAAATTTCCCGGCGCTCCGGCCAGCCTCGACGCCCTGTGCAAGCGCTTTGCCGTCGACAATTCCGCGCGCAATTTCCACGGCGCGCTGCTGGATGTTGAGCTCCTGGCGTCGGTCTATCTGGAGCTGATCGGCGGCCGCCAGGCGGGGCTGGAGCTGGTGGCGTCACGGTCTCGCGCGCGGACTCTCTCGGTCGTGGGCGAGCGCCAGGCGCGTCCGCCGCGTGCCCATGCCGCCAGCGAAGCCGAACTTGCGGCCCATGCCGAGCTGCTCAAGCAGCTCAGGGAACCGATCTGGAATGCGTGAGGCGCGGCCCTAGGCCTGCGCCGGCTCGCCGCCGCCCTGCGCCGCCGCCGATTTCTTCTTGTGGTCGCGATACAGCGCGTGGAAATCAATGGGGTTGACCAGCAGGGGCGCGAAGCCGCCTTCCCGCGTCAACTGCGTCACCAGTGCCCGGAGATAGGGGAAGATCAGCCGCGGCGTCTCGATCATCAGCAGCGGCTCGATCTTGTCTTCCGGCACCTCGCCGATCTGCACCATGGCGGCATACTCCATATCCACCAGATAGGCCGCCTTGCCTTCGTGGGTCGCCTCGACCCGCAGCTTCAGCACCACTTCGAAATTCGGCGGGCTCACCGGCGTGATCCGCAAATCGACGCCCACCCGTCCCTGCCGCACATCGAGGGCCTGGCTGAGGATTGCCGGCGCGTTCGGGCTCTCGAAGGACAGGTCCTTCAGATACTGGGCCAGGATGACGATGGGCGGCGCGCGATAAGGTGTTGTGGGCGCAGGCGCGCCGCTGTCGGTGTCGGTCATGGGTTCACGCTGAGGACTGGGTTTGCTCGATCGTTTGCCGGGCGCGGCCTAACATGGCGGCGGGGGCGGCTCAATGTGCTTTAGCTCGTTGGGGTGCTTTAGCGCGCCTGGTGGGCGGCGTCTTCCTCGGCAGCGCCGTGGGGATCGAAGGCCACGGCTTCGCCGTTGCGGGCCTCCTGTCCAGTCAATCCCCGGATGAAGCCCCAATGGGAGATCACCGCCACCCTGTTCCAATCGGTCAGGCCGCGGACGTGATGGCGGAAACGGTCGCAGCGCTGGGCCAGCTCCGCTTCGCTTTCCTCGACCGGCCACCAGACCTCGTCCAGGTGATCGAACCGCAGATGGGGCCAGGCGCCGGCCAGATGGGTGCGCGCCGTTCCGACATCGCAGGAGAAGGCCGCCCGTTCCCGCACCAGGGGCTCGATGACCATCGGCAGGGCCAATTCCCGCGCGATGATTTCCGCCGTCTGGATGGTGCGGCGATAGGGACTGACCAGCAGGCGGGCCATCCGCCGCTCTGCCAGCATTTCCGCTGCGCGCAGCGCCTGGTCCCTCCCAACCGCGGTCAAAGGCGGATCGGGAATGCCGGGATCGACGCGGGTTCGGTTGTAGGCCGCGTTCCATTCCGATTGACCGTGTCGAATCAAGATCATAGGCGTCTGGTCCTGATAGCGGCGGAATCTGGGAAAACGCGACTAACCATTGGGCGATGCTTGCTCTTTGACCGACAATTCCCCATGTTAGCGGTAGTGCTATGGGCTGCGGTGTTGCAGGCGGAGTGATCTAGCGCAGCGGCTTGCCGCGGTCCAGCCGCCCTGACGATAGATGGGCCCAGAGGATAGATGGGACTAAGCCCATGGGAACGACAAGGTCTTGAGGGCGGAACGTAATCGGATCCGGCAAGCGCCTCGAGTAAGCTGCAGGCCGCATCGCGGTCGAGGAGAGTTTGGGCTGACATGCCAGGGTTAGACATCATCATTCTCGCGGCCATTGCCCTGTTTGTGGCCGTCCGCCTGTACAAGGTCCTGGGTCAGCGGACGGGCCATGAGCGGCCCCATGATCCTTTCGCGCCGCGCCCGGCGGAAGACGCCCGTTCCGACAAGGTGATATCGCTGCCCGATCGCGGCCGCCGGCCCGAGGTTCCCGCCGACCTGGCTGTTCGTCCGGCCGATGGATCGAAATCTCCACCGGCACCGGCGTTGCTGCCGGGGCTGGGCGCCATCCATACCGCCGATCCCTCTTTCGATCCCGACGGTTTCCTGGCTGGCGTGCGCGCCGCCTTCGAGATGATCGTCGGCGCCTTTGCCGCCGGCGATGCGGCGACCCTGCGGCCGCTGCTGAACGACGAAGTGTTCGAGAATTTCAAGCGGGCCATCGACAACAGGACGGTGGCGAACGAAACGCTGCAGACCACCCTGGTCGGCATCAAATCGACCGACATCATCGAGGCGGAACTGCAAGGACGCGTGGCGGAGATCACCGTCACCATCGTCAGCGAACAGATCAATGTGACGCGCAACGCCGAGGGCCAGGTGGTCGATGGCGATCCTGTGAAGGTGGAGCCGGTTACGGATATCTGGACCTTCGCCCGCCAGGTCCGCGCCCGCGATCCCAACTGGGTTCTGGTCGCCACCCGCAGCCCGAATTGAGTCCAGGCAGCTTTTCCCGCCTGATCGCCGCTGCGATTGCCAGCGGTCTGCTTTTCGGATGCGCTGAACAGCCACCGTCGCCAAAAGAAACCACCAATCTGTTTCCCGTCGCCTTTGCCGATCTGCCGGGCTGGACCGGCGATGATCCTTCCGCCGCCTTGGCGGCATTCCAGCGCAGTTGCGCGGTCTTCGCGAAATCGCCTGAAGATGCGGCCGTCGGACCGCAGGGCATCGGCGGCAGAGCGAAGGATTGGCAGACGGCATGCTCCGCCATCCCGACTGCCGGCAGCAGCGAGTCAGCGCGGGATTTCTTCGAGCACGAGTTCACGCCCTACAGCGTGACCGGCGCCAAGGGCGCCGGCGGGTTGTTCACCGGCTATTACGAGCCGGAGCTCACGGGCTCCCGTCAACGCAGCGCCGAGTATGGTGTGCCGCTCTACCGGCGGCCGGCCGATCTGGTGATGGCGGATCTCGGCGAGTTCCGTGCCGACCTCGCCGGCAACAGCATCGCCGGCCGCGTGGTCGATGGCCGGCTCAAGTCCTACAGCACCCGCGCGGAGATCGACGCCGGCGCCCTCGCCGGGCAAGGCCTGGAGTTGCTGTGGGTCGCCGATCCCGTGGACGCGTTCTTCCTGCAGGTGCAGGGGTCGGGCCGCATCCGGTTGGCCGAAGGCACCACCACGCGGGTCGGTTTTGCGGCCCATAATGGTCATGGCTTCGTCAGCGTCGGCCGCATCCTGGTGGATGAAGGCAAGCTCACCAAGGACCAGGCGACGGCCCAGACCGTGGCGCAGTGGCTCAAAGACCATCCCGCCGAGGGCGCAGAGATCATGGCGCGCAATCCCCGCTTCATCTTCTTCCGCGAGATCGAGGGCGATGGCCCTGTCGGCGCCCAGGGCATCGTGCTGACGCCGGAGCGCAGCATGGCGGTCGATGGCGCCCTGTTGCCGCTGGGCGCGCCGGTCTGGATCGACACAACCTGGCCCGGCGGCACCGGCCAGGCTGGCCAGCCGCTGCAGCGTTTGATGGTTGCCCAAGACGTGGGCGGCGCCATCAAGGGCGCGGTGCGCGGCGATCTCTTCTGGGGCACGGGGGCACAAGCCTTGGAGGTCGCCGGCCGCCTGAAGCAGCCCGGCCGTTATTTCATCCTTCTCCCCAAGACCGTGACAATTCCGGCGCCGGCAAGCTGACCCGCCGCTGCCTTGCCTTCCCCTGACAGCCCCGCCATTGTCGCGACAATGAGTTCGCCCGAAACGCCATCATCAGCGGCCCGCAGCGTCGGCCTGTTCGTCACTTGCCTGGTGGATCTCTACCGTCCTTCGGTGGGATTCGCCGCCGTGAAGCTGCTGGAGCAGGCCGGCTGCAAGGTGGAAGTCCCGGCGGCGCAGACTTGCTGCGGCCAGCCCGCTTACAATTCCGGCGACCGCGCCGATGCCCAAAAGATCGCCCGCCAGGTGATCGCCGCCTTCGAGCCGTTCGATCATGTGGTGGCGCCCAGCGGCTCCTGCGCCGGCATGATCCATGCCCACTATCCCGCGCTATTGTCGGACGATCCCGCCTGGCGCGAGCGGGCGGAGAAACTGGCCGCGCGCACCCACGAGCTGATTTCCTTCCTGGTGGATATCTGCGGCATGACCCGAGTCGCCGCCAGCTTCGGCGGCAAGGTCACCTACCACGATTCCTGCTCGGGCCTGCGCGAGCTGGGGGTGAAGTCCCAGCCGCGGCAGCTGCTCGACAGCGTCGCCGGGTTGAAACGCATGGAGCTGCCGGGCGCGGAGATCTGCTGCGGCTTCGGCGGCACCTTCTGCGTCAAATATCCGGAGATCTCCGATCAGATGGTGCGGGAGAAGACCGCCGACATCGCCGCCACCGGCGCCGACCTGCTGTTGGCCGGCGATATGGGCTGCCTGCTCAACATTGCCGGCAAGCTTTCCCGCGAGGGCCGGCCGGTGGCTGCGCGCCATGTGGCCGAAGTGCTGGCGGGCCTCGACGAAACGCCGCCGATCGGCGTGCCGCGCCGCTGACGGAACGCCGCCATGCACACACCCACCAGCCATGCCTTCAAGGACAACGCCCGCCGGGCGCTGGGCGATCCGCAGCTGCAGCAGGCAATGTCCCATGTGAAGAAGAACTTCATCAGCAAGCGCGCCAGTGCGGCCGCGCGGCTGCCGGAGTTCGAAGCGCTGCGCGACGAAGCGCGGGCGATCAAGGATCACACGCTCGCCAATCTCGATATCTATCTCGAGGCCTTCGAGACCAAGGCGAAAGCGGCCGGCGGCCATGTGCATTGGTGCGCCGATGCAGACAGCGCGCGCCAGACGGTGCTGCGCCTCTGCCGCGAGGCTGGCGCGCGCACGGTGACCAAGGGCAAGACGATGATCGGCGAGGAAATCGCCATCAACGATTTCCTGGAGGAGAACGGCATCACGCCGGTGGAAACCGATCTCGGCGAATACATCATCCAGCTTCGCGGCGAACTTCCCAGCCATATCATCGCGCCGGCGATCCATCTGACGAAGGAGCAAGTGGCGGACGCGTTTCGCGAGGCCCATACGGATTTGGATCCGCAGCGCCCGCTGACCGAGCCGCGGGAGATGCTGGCGGAGGCGCGCGAGAAATTGCGCAGCCGATTCCTGAAAGCCGATGTCGGCATCACCGGCGCCAACTTCCTGATCGCGGAGACCGGTTCTTCGGTCATTGTCACCAACGAAGGCAATGGCGATCTCACGCAGATCCTGCCGAGGGTACATATCGTGCTGGCTTCGCTGGAGAAGGTGGTGCCGACGCTGGAAGACGCGTCGACAATTCTGCGCGTGCTCGCGCGCTCAGCCACCGGCCAGGAGATGTCGGTCTACACGACCTTTTCGACAGGCCCGCGGCGGCCCGAGGATGTGGACGGGCCGGAAGCGTATCATGTCGTGCTCCTGGATAACGGCCGCAGCACGATGTTGGGCAGCGAGTTCGCCGAGGCCTTGCGCTGCATCCGCTGCGGCGCCTGCCTCAATCATTGTCCGGTCTATCAGGCGGTCGGCGGTCACGCCTATGGCTGGGTCTATTCCGGCCCGATCGGCGCGGTGCTGAACCCGGCGCTGATCGGCGTCGAGGAAGCGGGCGCGCTGCCGAACGCCTCCACCTTCTGCGGCCGCTGCGAGAGCGTCTGCCCCATGCGCATCCCCCTGCCGAAGATGATGCGCCATTGGCGCGAGCGGGAGTTCGAGCGGCATCTGACGCCGCCGCGCTATCGCTGGGGACTGAAGCTCTGGGCTTTCCTGGCGACACGGCCGTCGCTCTATCGTTTCGTCGCCGGCCTGGGCGCGCGAATGTTGGGCGCGCTCGGCAAGAGCCGGGGAAAATTCTCGTCGCTGCCCCTGGCAGCGGGTTGGACCGCTCATCGCGACATGCCGGCGCCCGAAGGCCGGAGTTTCCAGTCGTTGTGGGCCGAAAGGAAGTCCCGGTGAGCGACTCCCGATCGGCCGTCCTCGGCAACATCCGCCGCGCCTTGAAACGCGGCGAACCGACGGCCGATCAGCGCCGCGTGGCCGAGGCGCGCATCGCCGCGGCGAAAACCAATCTCCTGCCGGCGCGCGGCCAGCTCGAACCGAGGGCGCAGGCGGCGCTGTTCCAGCAGATGGCGCAGGAAGCTTCGGCCACGGTAACGCGGGTGAAGGATGCCGCCGCCGTGCCCGCCGCCATCGCCGATTACCTGGCGCGGGAGAATCTGCCGGCGCGGCTGCGGCTTTCCACTGAAACCGACATCACCGGCCTGCCCTGGTCGACCCGGCCGCTGCTGGAGGTCACCCAGGGTGCCACCGACGGCAGCGACGAGGTTTCGGTCACCGGCGGCTATGCCGCCATCGCCGAGACCGGCACCCTGATGCTCGCCTCCGGCGCCGAGCGGCCCACCACCCTCAACTTCCTGCCGGAAACCCACATTGTCGTGGTGCCGACCGATCGTGTCGTCGGCGCGCTGGAGCAGGCCTGGGCTAGGCTGCGCGGCGAGTTCGGCGCCGGCACCATGCCGCGCACGGTCAACTTCATCACCGGCCCGTCCCGCAGCGCCGATATCGAGCAGACCCTGCAGATGGGCGCCCATGGCCCGCGGCGCCTGCATATCATCCTGATCGATGGCGAAGCGGCCGCCGGATCCTAAGGAGCGCGAGCTCTGGCGCACGGCGATGCGCGATGTGAAGCCGCTGCGCAAGGGCAAGGCGGCGAAGCCGAAAGTCGAACACGCGCCCTCGGCGCCGGCGAAGGTGCCTGCGCCGGCCAAGCCTGCGGCGAAAAAAGCCAGCGCACCATCAGCGCCGCTGCCGCCCAAACCCAAGCCTGTCCCTGAGCTCGCCGTCGGCCGCCTCGCCGACATGGACAAGCGCCTGGCCGAGCGGCTGCGCCGCGGCCAACTGCCCATCGAAGGCAAACTGGATCTCCATGGCCTGACCCAGGAAGAGGCCCATGATCAACTCGGCGGCTTCATCGCCATCTCGCAAAAGCAGGGGCGGCGGTGCATTCTGGTGGTGACCGGCAAGGGCATGTGGCGCGAAGGCGCCGGCATCCTGCGGGAGAATGTGCCGCGCTGGCTGAACGAGCGGCCGAACCGGGCCCGGGTGCTGGCCATCGCCCGGGCGCAGCCTCGGGATGGCGGCGCCGGCGCGCTCTATGTCCTGCTCAAGCGCCTGCGCGACGATGGGCCGAAAGGAGGTTCGCGATGATGAGTTTGACGGGTTCCTGCCACTGCGGCGCGGTGACGTTCGAGGTCAAATCCCACACGCCCCAGCCCTATATGCGCTGCTACTGCTCGATCTGCCGCAAGACCGCCGGTGGCGGCGGCTATGCCATCAACATCATGGGCGAGGCGCGCACGTTGAAAGTGAAGGGCCGCAAGCATCTCGGCGTCTACCGCGCCACGCTCGAGGAAGGCGGCGTGCGCATGCACAGCTCCGCCCGCCGGCATTTCTGCAAGCATTGCGGCAGCGCGCTGTTCATCGCCGATCCCCGCTGGAAGAAATGGGTCTACCCCCACGCCTCGGCCATCGACACACCGCTGCCCGTGCCGGTGGAAACGGCCCATATCATGCTGGACTCGAAATGCAGCTGGGCGGAGGCGCCTGGTGGAAAGCGCAATCGCAAGTTCCACGAATATCCCGACCAGTCGATCGAGGACTGGCACAAGACGCGCGGGGTGTTTCTGAAGTGACGCGCGTCAGGCAATCATGCACCAGAATGTCCCCCTCTCCCCTTGAGGGAGAGGGCAAGCAACATCCGCTCCGCGGATGTTGCGCGGGTGAGGGGTCTGGCGCCGGCAGGCGCCTATGAGTTTGTAGAGGCAGATCGAGTACATTCCATTGAAGAGAAGCTGTACTTCGCGCTACCGCGCATGAAACCCCTCATCCCCTGCCCCTTCTCCCCCAAGGGGAGAAGGGAAGTTGTGCGGCAATGACCCCCTTCGGCCGCCGACTGCGCGAACTCCGCGCCGACCGCAGCATCCTGCTGAAGGACATGGCCGCCGCACTCGGCGTGTCGTCGGCCTATCTGTCCGCGTTGGAGCACGGCAATCGTGGTCGCCCATCCTCCGGCCTGGTGCAGCAGATATCGGCTTACTTCAATCTCGCCTGGGACGATGTCGACGAACTGAAACGCCTCGCCCAACTCTCCCACCCGCGCGTGGTGGTGGACACGGCGGGGCTGTCGCCGAAGGCGACGGAACTGGCGAACCGGCTTGCGGAGGTCATCGACGAACTGGACGAGCAGACCGTCGACCATCTGCTCAATGCGATCGAAGAGAAGCGCCGTTAACGCGATACGGACCTCGCCGCTTTCGCAAGGAATCAAGAGAAGAAATCAGCAATCGCGGTCTGAACCTCGGCGGGCCGTTCAAGATAGGAGAAATGCCCGCAGTCGTTCAGCAGGACCAGCCTCGACTGCGGCAACGATTCGGCAAGGCTCCTTGCGCAATCCAATGGAAACAAGTCGCGATCCCCGTGAATGACGAGCGCCGGTGTTTCCATCAGGCGCAGTTTCGGGCGCAGATCGTATTCGGGTTTCAGCCAGGTCTGCGCGTAGAGCCTGGCTTCGATGGCCCTGGCCTTGAGGATGTCCGGCGGCGTGAAATCCAGGCGCAAGCTCCGAACGATGCGCTCAAGATGCTCCGGCCGGCGAAGCGTCGAGCTGAAATGGGCCCGATAGTATTCAGCCTCGACGTCGATCTCGCCCGCGGCAAACGAGCGCCTGGCGGCGATTGCCCGCATCTTCTCGAGAACTTCCGGCTCCGTGGCCTGGCGATGATCCCGAAAGAGCAGCAGATCGGCGTGGGATGCGGGCGCGCTATTCACGAGCAACAGCCGTGAAACATGTTGAGGATGGCGTGTTGCATACTCCATGGCCAGGAGGCCGCCCCAGGAGTGGCCCAACAAGGCAATGCTCTCCAGGCCGAAGTGAAGCCGGAGCCGCTCGAGATCGTCGATCTCGGACTCCAGGCCGACATCCTCGGGGACCACGCCGCGCGACGACCTGCCGCGGCCTCGCTGGTCGTAATAGATCAAGCGGAAGGCCGCCGACAGGCGATCCAGGTCCGGCAACAAGTAACGATGATTGAAGTCCGGCCCGCCATGCAGAACCACGAGCGGCGGCCCCTCGCCGACCTCCCGGACGTAGAGCTGCGCACCGGCGACCGCTAAGTAGCCGTCCTGCATTTTCGGCTGTCCACGGGGTCCAGAGGTCGGCAAATCCAACTCGCTGATTTTGTAGGGCCCTGCGGGATCGGATTTCGAACTGGGGATGCCCTAGAGGATAAACCTGCTGAGATCCGCGTTCTTTGCCAGCGGCGCGACACGCTCTTTCACCAGGGCGGCGTCGATGGTGATGGTCGTGCCCGGCGCGGTCGGTGGCGCTGAAGCTGATCTCCTCCAGCAGGCGTTCCATGACAGTGTGCAGGCGCCGCGCGCCGATATTCTCCACCGATGAGTTGATCTCCGCCGACAGATCCGCGATCGCGTCGATGGCGTCGTCGGCGAAGTTCAGCGTCGACGTCCTCGGTCTTCAGTAGCGCCCGGTATTGCTTGATCAGGCTGGCTTCCGGTTCCGTCAGGATGCGCTTGAAATCATCCCGCGTCAGCGCCTTGAGTTCGACGCGGATCGGCAGGCGTCCCTGCAATTCCGGCAGCAGGTCCGCCGGCTTGGCCATGTGGAACGCGCCCGAGGCGATGAACAGCACATGGTCGGTCTTCACCGGTCCGTGCTTGGTGCTGACAGTCGTGCCCTCGATCAGCGGCAGCAGGTCGCGCTGCACGCCTTCGCGGCTGACATCGGCGCCGCCGCGATTCTCCGCGCGGCCGCAGATCTTGTCGATCTCGTCGATGAAGACGATGCCGTTCTGCTCCACCGTGTCCACCGCCTGCTGGCGCAGCACCTCCGGATCCAGCAGCTTGTCGCTCTCCTCCGCCATCAGCACCTTGTAGGAATCGACCACGGACATGCGCCGCGGTTTCGTCTTGCCGCCGAAGGCCTGGCCCAGCATCTCGTTCAGATTGATCATGCCCATGCTGGCGCCGGGCATTCCGGGAATTTCGAAGGTGGGCAGTGCGCCGGCCCCGCTGTCCTTGACCTGCAGCTCGATCTCCCGGTCGTTGAGCTCGCCCGCGCGCAGCATCTTGCGGAATTTGCTGCGGGTGTCCGGGCTGGCGCTGTCGCCGACAAGGGCGTCCAGCACGCGCTCCTCCGCCATCATCTCGGCCTTGGCGGTGACCTGGCGCCGCAGCCGCTCCCGCGACTGGTTCATGGCGATCTCCAGGAGATCGCGGATGATCTGCTCCACATCGCGGCCGACATAGCCGACTTCCGTGAACTTGGTGGCCTCCACCTTGATGAAGGGCGCATCGGCCAGCCGCGCCAGGCGCCGGGCGATCTCGGTCTTGCCGACGCCGGTGGGCCCGATCATCAGGATGTTCTTCGGCAGCACCTCTTCGCGCAGATCGTCAGGCAGCTGCTGCCGGCGCCAGCGGTTGCGCAGCGCGATGGCGACGGCGCGCTTCGCCTCGTCCTGGCCGACGATATAGCGGTCCAGCTCGCTGACGATCTCCCGCGGCGTGAAGGCGGCCGCGCCCTTGATGGCGGCCTCGCCCGCCGCGGCAGCGGCGGGGCCGCGCAGATCCGAATTCTCGTTCATAGGCTTTCGACGGTGATGTTTCTGTTGGTGTAGATGCAGATGTCGGCGGCGATCTCCATCGACCGGCGCGCCACCGCTTCGGCGGACTGGCCGTCGAGTCCGACCAGCGCCCGCGCCGCGGCCAGCGCGAAGCTGCCGCCGGAGCCGATGCCGATCAGCCCGTCATCGGGCTCCAGCACGTCGCCGGTGCCGGTCAGCACCAGGCTGACCTGCTTGTCGGCCACCGCCATCATGGCTTCCAGCCGGCGCAGATAGCGGTCGGTGCGCCAGTCCTTGGCCAGCTCGACGCAGGCCCGGGCGAGCTGGCCCGGATGCTGCTCCAGCTTCGCCTCCAGCCGCTCGAACAGCGCCAGGGCATCGGCGGTGGCGCCGGCAAAGCCGGCGATGACGTCGCCGCGGCCGAGACGCCGCACCTTCTTGGCGGTGGATTTCATGACCGTGTTGCCGAAGCTGACCTGGCCGTCGCCGGCGACGACCACGGCGCCGTTCTTACGCACCGACAGGATGGTGGTGCCGTGCCATTGGGGGATTTCCCGCTGAGGGATTTCGCTGGGTGACATGCCCCTTCCAGATAGGCCGCCGCCGCCAGGGCCGCAACCCCGCGGCGGCGCAGATAGGGCAAGGGCGATATACCTTTGTCACCGCCCCCGGGTTCAAGGCCGGTGGCAGGCGGTTGTATTACCTGTTACAAGGCCGCAGACCCCATTTCCCGCCGAGTCGATGTCCCATGCCCACCACCCTGGTCGAGCGGCTGACGGCCTTTCGCAATAACGACCTGCAGGAACTCTGCGAGGCGGCGGAGGAAGGCATCAAGGCCGGCGGCGGCTTCGGCTGGCTGAAACCGCCGCCGCGGCACATCATGGAATCCTATTGGCGCGGGATTTTGTTGAATCCGGACCGGCATGTCTTCGTCGGCCGGCTCGATGGCACCATTGCCGGCACGGCGCAGCTCGTGAGGCCGGCCCGCAACAACGAAGCCCAGGGCGCCTCGGCCCAGATCACCACGCATTTTGTGGCGCCCTGGGCCCGCGGCCATGGCCTGGCGCGGCAGATCGTCGTGGCGGCGGAGAACGCGGCGCGCGAAGCCGGCATCCGCGTGGTCAATCTGGATGTGCGGGAGACCCAGGGTGCCGCGATCCAGCTCTATCAATCCCTGGGTTTTCAGCATTGGGGCAGCCATCCGCGCTATGCCCGGGTGGACGGAATCTGGGTCGCCGGCCAGTTTTTCTGGAAGGAATTGGAGCCTGTGGCCCAATCATGACGTTTTTCTTACGATTGTAACAATTCGCTGGCAGGGTCGCCCCTTGGGCGGTATTAGCGATGTCGATGGGGAACAACAGTAAGCAGACCTTGGACGCGACGATCCTGGATCGTCTCTACAAGGTGATCGAAAGCCGACGCGGCGCCGATCCCGAAAAGTCCAACACCGCCCGGCTTTTTGCCAAGGGCACGGACAAGATCGCCCAGAAGCTGGGCGAAGAGGCCGTGGAAACCCTGATCGAAGGCATCCGCGGCCGGAAGAAGGACCTGGCGCTGGAAAGCGCCGACCTGCTTTATCACCTGCTGGTGCTCTGGGCCGACCGCCGCCTGCGCCCTGCCGAAGTCTGGGCCGCGCTGGCCGCCCGCGAAGGCATCTCCGGCATCCAAGAGAAGCGCAATCGCAAGGGGTGAGTTAACTCCCCAGCGGCTCTCGCCCGCCGGGTTGTCCCGTTGTATCTCTAGGCGGCAACTCTCCGAAGTCAGAGGTTTCCATGTCCTACGACACCAACAATGTTTTCGCCCGCATCCTGCGCGGCGAGATCCCCTGCAAGAAAATCTATGAGAACGAGCATGTGCTCGCCTTCCACGACATCAATCCGCAGGCGAAGGTGCATGCCCTGGTGATTCCCAAGGGCGCATACATCTCGATGGATGATTTTTCCGCCAAGGCCTCGGCGGCGGAGATCGCAGCGCTATTCCAGGCCGTGGGCAAGGTGGCGCGCGACCTCGGTGTCGCCGAGTTCGGGCTATCGCATCCTCGCCAATAGCGGCCGCCATTCGCACCAGGAAGTGCCGCACCTGCATATCCATATCTTCGGCGGCCAGGCGCTCGGCCGCATGATCCAGCCGCTCTAGAGGCTAACTGTCAGGCCGCGATGGCGCCGCGGCCCTCCTGCTGCGGCAGGCGCACGGTCACCGTGGTGCCGCTCCCCAGCTTGCTGTCGATCTGGATGTTGCCGCCATGGAGCTCGGCCAGACGGCGGACCAGCGGCAGGCCGAGACCGGTGCCGGAATATTTGCGGTTGAGGGCGTTGTCCACCTGGCTGAACGGCGCCAGGGCCTTCTCGATATTCTCCGGCGCGATGCCGATGCCGGTATCGCGCACCCACAGCAGCAGGTCGCCGGCCTGACCGACCCGCGCGCCGAGCGTGACCTGTCCGCCTTGCGGCGTGAACTTTACAGCATTGGACAGCAGATTGATCATGATCTGCTTCACCGCCCGCTGATCCGCCTCCATCTTCGGCAGCTCGGCAGGAAGATCGGTCTTCAAGAGAACCTTGTTGGCGCTGGCGCGGTCGCGCACCAGGCGCATGCAGGACTCGACGGCATCCGGCAGCTTGAAGTTCTCGAGATGCAGCTCGAACTTGCCGGCCTCGATCTTCGAGAGATCGAGGATGTCGTTGATGATCTCCAGCAGATGCACGCCGCTGTCGCGGATGTCCTTGATGTATTCCTTGTATTGCGGCTGCGCCATGGCGCCGAACATCTCGTGCTGCATGATCTCGGAGAAGCCGATGATGGCATTCAGCGGCGTGCGCAACTCATGGCTGACATTGGCCAGGAATTCCGACTTGCTGCGGTTGGCGAACTCCGCCTGTTCCTTGGCCTGGCGCTGCTCCGCCTCGGCGATGATCCGGTCGGTGATATCGAAATGCACGACAACGGCGCCCATGCGCTCGGCCGTCGACACCGGCCGGACCAGGAAGTTGTACCAGCGGAACTGGTCGCCGACGGGGCGCATATACTCATGGGAGAAGCTGCTGGCATTCTCCGCCAGCAGATCGGCGACGCCGCGCGCCATCGCCTGGGAATCCTCGCCATGGGCGCCCAGCGACCGCTGCAGGAACGCGACATAGTTGCCGCCGACGATGGCCTCGCCCTCGCCCTCGGATTCGCGCCACATCCTGTTGACCGAGACGATGGTGCCATCGGCATCCAGCAGCGCCACCTGCGCCGGCAGGGAATCCAGCGTCGCCGCATGGGTCTCCGCCAGATTGCGCAGATCGCCCTCGCTCTTGCGCAGCGCCTCTTCGGCGCGCACGCGATCGGTCACGTCGGTCTGAATGCCGACGAAATGCACCAGGTTGCCGCGATCGTCGAACACCGGGCTGACCGACAATTCGTTCCAGAAGGTGCGGCCGTCCTTGCGATAGTTGCGCAAGGTCACGGTGGCGGCGCGGCGCAGCTGGATCGCGCGGCGCAGGCGTTCCACCGTGCCGCGGTCGGTGTCGCGGCCCTGCAGCATGCGGCAGCTGCGGCTGATCGCCTCGTCCGCGCTGTAGCCGGTGATGCGGGTGAAGGCCGGATTGACGAACACGATGGGATTGCCCGGCAGGTTGGGATCGGTGATCAGCACGCCCGTGGTGGTGGAGGACACGGCGGCCGCCAAGCCGCTGTTGCGTTGGGCCAACTCCGCCAATTGGCGCTCGCGCGCCTTGGCGTCGCTGATGTCAGAGTAGGTGATGCTGAAGGCGCCGCCGGGCATCGGGTTCAACCGGGCACGGATATCGACATAGCCACGAGTCACTTCGCAGCGGCCGCCGGCCGGCGGCGGCGCGCTCATCCGGCCGCCGGGCAGCCAGTCGGGATCGTTGGCGGCCGGTGAAAATTCCGCCGGCAGCAGACGCGCCAGATCCGCCCAGGCCATGCCCTTGCGCAGCTTGGCGCCCGGCAGGTTGAACAGTTCGACAAAGCGCCGGTTCCAGGCGATCAGGCGGCGGTCGCCATCGACCACGCTCAGCCCGTGCTTCAGGGAGTCGAACGTCGCCTGCAGCAGTTGCGAATTGGCTTCCAAGGCGCCTTCGCGGCGCTTGCTGTCGGTGACGTCGGTGATGATCAGCAGCACGCCCTTGTCATCGGTGGGCCGCTCGACGATCTGCAGAAAGCGGTCGTCGCCGCGATGCTGCACATGTTCCGACGGGGTCGCGCGGTGCTGCGCCAGGCGCTTCTGGATCCAGCTCTCGAGTTCCGCGTCTTCGACGTCGACCAGCGGCAAGCCCACCAGGCTGCGGCGCAGCAGGTCCTCGAAGCGGATGCCCGGCTTGACCTCTTCGGCCATGAAGCCGTGGAGCTCGCGATACCGGCTGTTGCAGAGGATCAAACGGTCATCGGCATCGAACAGCGCAAAGGCCGCCGACATGCTCTCGATCGCCTCGCCCAGCCGCAACTCCGACATATGCAGGCGGCGGTCGAACTCGATCTCCGTGGTGATATCCGTGGCCGTGCCGCGGAAACCCAGGAAGCCGCCATCGCCGCCCAGGACCGGCTTGCCGCTGAGGCGGGCGCGGTGCTGGCGGCCATCGCTGGCGGCGAATTCGACGGTCAGGTCATGGAAGGCGCGGCGATGCTTGAAGTAGCTTTCGACGTCATGCCAGGCGCTGGACTTGGATTGAATGCCGCCGAGCTGCGCCAGGGCGCGGCCGAGCACGCTGGAGGGATGCAGGCCGGTCAGTTTCTGAAAGCGCGGCGAGACATAGGTCAGCCGCGCATCTTCATCGGTTTCCCACACCCAGTCCGACGCCGATTCCGCGACGTCGCGGAAGCGCGCTTCGCTGCGGCGCAGGGCCTCGATGGCGAAATGCTGCCGCTGCTCGTTGGACAGCAGCAGGCAAAGCACCACCAGGCTCAGCGGATAATAGACGAACATGGTGACGCCCAGGCTGCCCAGCGCGGTGGCGTTCATGCCCGGCTGGAGCATGTGCCAGGGCAGCGCCAGCACGGCCAGCGTCGTGCCGGCCATCAGCATCTCGCGGGAATTGCCGAGGCGCGAGCGGCGCCACCAGTTCACATAGAGCCAGATGCTGAAGGCGGTGCAGGTGGCGATCGGCGCCAGTTCGGCAATGGTCGACCCGCCGGACATCACGACGCTGTGGATGGCCACCAGGATGGCGGCGACGGTCACCGTCAGCGGTCCGCCGAAGGCGCCGGCGGCCAGCAGGATCGGCAATTGGCTGTCCACGGGCTGGCCGGGGAAGATCGCCACCGGCACGCTCTGGCTGAGCACGGCGATGACGGCAAAAATCGCCCCGGCGGCGATCGCGCCGATGCGGCCGGCATGGCGCAACAGGGCGACACCGAACAGGCTGTAGAGCAGGACGAGCGCCAGCAGGACGGCGAGGTTTTCGCCGAGATCTACCAGGACCCGGAATAATTCATGCAGCGTCATAATCCCAAGGCTCGATCCGGCGGGGGCGGGAAGGAATCGCCCCCGCCGGATCTATAAATTAACCAATTAACGCGCCTTAACGATGCCGCTGATTCGTAAAGATGACGTTAAAACACCTTAGGAGATCACCTGAGTGACCTGTTGCAATTCTGTGATATAGCGGTTGAATCCCGTATGACGCGCAGCATCTTGTGCGCTGCAGCAATGGAATAGGATTTGGATCTTGGGCGCGCCTGACCAGGAAGAATATGACGACCGCATGCTGACCATGCTCCAGCTCATCTGGGGCGACGGTTTCCTCTCCCCCGGCGGACCCCAGGCGGTGCGGGAGATCGTCTCCGGAATTCCGCTCGACGGCCGTAAGGTGCTGGACATCGGCTGCGGCCTCGGCGGCCTGGATCAGGTGCTGGCCGGCCTCGGCGATTGCCATGTCACGGGTATCGACGTCGCACAACCTCTGGTGGCGCGGGCGCAGAAGCGAATCCGCGCCGCAGGCCTGGACCGCCGGATCGAGTTCCGCGCCTATGAGCCGGGCCCGTTGCCCTTTGCCGACAGCAGCTTCGATCTGGTGTTCGGCAAGGATAGCTGGCTGCATGTGGAGCAGAAGGATTTCTTCTTCGCCGAGATCTTCCGCGTGCTGAAACCCGGCGGCCGCCTAGCGGCCGGCGACTGGATGAAATCGGCCGGCGCTTACAGCCCGGACATGCTTTACTTCTTCAAGATGGAGGAACTGACCTATTTCCTGGTCACGCTGCCGGAATATGAAGAGATCATCAGGGGCGCCGGCTTCACGGAAATCCGCACCCAGGACATCACCGAAGCGAATTGCGCGGAAGGCCACGGCGAATATCAGCGACTGAAAGGGCCGCTGTACGATGCCATGACCGCGCAGCTCGGCGCGGACTCCCGCGACCATTTTATCGAAGACTGGCGCAGCCTGACAGTCGTCCTCGATAAAGGAGAATTGCGCCCGGCCCGATTCTGGGCCAGAAAACCAAGCTAGATCGCAACGCCTGCCAGCAACCGATAATCCTTCGCATCATGCCCCGGAAACCCCAGAAAGTCCGCCTCAGCCGGCAATCGGCCAAGGCCCAGCGCCGGCAGCGCGTGATCGACGCCGTGTTCGACTGCATCAGCCGCAAGGGCATCGTCGACACCACGGTGGCCGACATCGCCAGCGCCGCGGGCGTGGCCAACGGCACGGTGATCCAGCATTTCACCAGCAAGCAGGCGCTGATGACCGAAGCGCTGAAGCAGCTCACCCGGGAGTTCGATGCGATCTCCGAGGCGGCGGAGCAGAGTCCCACCGATGATCCAGCGGCGCGGTTGCGGGCGGTGGTGCTGGCCCATCTCCATCCCGCGCTCTGCCGGCGGGAACGGCTGGCCACCTGGTTTGCCTTCTGGGGCGAAGCCAGCGCGCGGCCGATCTACCGGCGGTTGTGCCGGGCCCGGGACAAGGCCTACTACCAGCGCATGGAGTCGCTGGTGCGGGAACTTGCCTGGGCCGGCGGCTATGCGGAGCTGGACGTCCACGCCGCCACCAATCTCCTGGTGGCCGCCTGCGAGGGCATCTGGCTGGCCATGCTCACCGGCTACATCAGGCAATGCGATGGCGAAGCGGCGCTGCGCCAGCAGTTGGCTGCGCTCTTTCCCCGGAATTTCGGCCAGGGTGACCTTGCCGACCGCGGGTTTGATTAGAATTTCAGCGTCCTTACAATGCGTTACATTGACAAAATGAACGCTCATTCAAGATAATTGACGAAACGGGACCGGCCCGCCATCTTGGCGCCGCGCGATCGGGCGCAAGGGGCAATCTCCATCGGGATTCCGGGCCATGCAGCCAGCCTACGACTGCATCATCATCGGCGGCGGCCATAACGGGCTGACCTGCGCGGCCTATCTCGCCATGGGCGGGGAGAAGGGCGGCCGCAACAAGCTCAAGGTCCTGGTGCTCGAGCGCTACCACAAGGTCGGTGGTGCTGCGATGTCCGAGGAGATCTATCCCGGCTTCACCTATTCCACCTGCTCCTATGTCTGCAGCCTGCTGCGGCCGGAGATCATGCGCTTCCTCGACCTGCCGCGGCACGGGCTGCAGGTCACGCCCTACGAGACCAACGGGTTTCCCAATCCGGACGGCGAGGGGATCGTCACCTACAGCGATCACGACCGCACGCGGGAATCCCTGCGCCGTCACTCCCATCACGATGCGGAGACCTACGACTACTACGCGGCGGAGATCATGCGGCAATGCCGCTTCATCCGGCCGCTGATGAGCGTCACGCCGCCGGATCCGACGCGGCTCAATCCGTTCGCGCAGAACCGCATCAATCCCTGGGGCCGGCACAACGATCTGGAGAGCCTGCTGAAGATCGGCCGCGAGTTCGGCCGCATGGGCGAGAAGCAGATGTACGAGATCATCCGCTTCTGGGGTATGAGCATCGGCGATTTCCTCGACGAATATTTCGAGAATGCGCGCTGGAAGGGATTCTCGGCGACGTCCTCGATCATCGGCACGGCCCTGGCTCCGTCTTCGCCCGGCACCGCCTATGTGCTGCTGCATCACTATATGGGCGAAGTGGATGGGCAGATCGGCGCCTGGGGCTTCGCCCGCGGCGGCATGGGCTCCGTCAGCGCCGCCATGGCCTCGGCCGCGCGCGAAGCGGGCGCTGAGATTCGCACCGGCGCCGAAGTGAACCGCATCATCACCCGCGACGGCCGTGCGTCGGCGTGGCGCTCGAGAATGGCGAAGAGATCTATGCCCGCACCGTCATCACCAACGCCGACCCTAAACGCACTTATCTTAAGCTGATCGAACGCGCCGCCCTCGATGCCATCGATCCCGATATCTACACCTACGCGAAGAACTTCAAGATCCGCGGCTCCTCCGGCAAGCTGAACATCGCGCTGTCAGGCCTGCCGCACTTCGCCGGGCTGCCGCAGGAAGCGAGCTGGGGCACCATCGATATCGGCGGCGATTTCGATTACATCGAGCACGCCTTCGACGATTACAAATATGGCCGCTGGTCGAAGCGGCCGTTCCTCGACTGCGTCATCCCGACCACGGTGGATCCCACCATGGCTCCGCCGGGCCAGCATTTCATGTCGGTGTTCGTGCAGTATGTGCCCTACGCCCTGGCGGAAGGGCCCTGGTCGCCCGAGATGCGCGCGCAATATGAGAAGGACGTGCTCGATACCATCGAGACGAGCTGCCCGGGCTTCCGCAAGATGATCCTGCATGTGCAGACCCGCACGCCCTGGGATATCGAGAACGAAGTCGGCATCACCGAAGGCAACATCTTCCATGGCGAGCTGACCCTGGATCAGCTGCTGTTCAACCGGCCGTTCCCCGGTTTCGGCCAATATCGCGGGCCGTTCGATGGCCTTTACATGTGCGGCTCCGGCACCCATCCGGGCGGCGGCGTGATGGGCGCGCCCGGCGCCAACGCGGCGCGGGAGATCCTGCGCGATTTCAAGAACCGGGTGATCCGGTGAGCGGCGCCTATGACGCCATCGTCATCGGCGGCGGCCATAACGGGCTGACCGCGGCGGCGTATCTCGGCAAGACGGGTCTGCGAACTCTTGTCGTGGAGGCCGCCGAGGAATTCGGCGGCGCCGCGGTGACGCGGGAGTTCGCCCCGGGATTCAAGGTCTCCGCCGTCGCCCATCTGCTGCACGGCCTGCACCCCTGCATCATGTCCGATCTGCAGCTGGAGAAGAACGGCCTGAGCTACGCTGCGCAGAATCTCGCCACCGCGGCGTTGCTGCCCGGCGGCGGCCGGCTGGAACTCAGCGGCGATGCGCCGCGCACCCGCGCTTCGCTGAATCAGTTCTCGGCCAAGGACGCCGATGGCTATCCGAAGGTGATGGCGCGGCTGCAGCGCCAGGCGAATGCGTTGGGCGTCATGCTCACGCGCACGCCGCCGCGGCCGGATCTCATGGCCAATGACTGGCAGGGCAAGATCGGTCTCGGTCTCCTGGCCTTTCATATGCGCCGCCTCGGCCGCAAGGACATGCTGGAGCTCACCCGCATCCTGACCATGAACTCGGCCGATCTGGCGAACGACTATTTCGAAAGCGATGTCCTGAAAGGCCTGCTCGCCTTTGAAAGCGTCTTCGGCCTGTTCCTCGGCCCGCGCTCGCCCAGCACCGTCTACAATCTGCTCTACCGTCTGGCGTCTTTCGGCAAGCACGGACTCGGCGGCTTGCATCTGCCGTCGGGCGGCATGGGCGGCGTGACCGCGGCGCTGGCGGCGGCTTGCCGCTCATTCAAGGTGGAGCTGCGCGCCAATGCGCCGGTGCAGCGCGTGCTCATGCGCAGCGATCGCGCGCAGGGCGTCGTGCTCGAAAGCGGCGAGGAGATCGGCGCCAGCATCGTTCTTTCCAGTGCCGATCCCGCCCGCAGCCTGCTCAAGCTGGTGGGGCCGGAGAATCTGGACACCAACTTCGCCCAGCGCATGCGCCATCTGCGGATGAACGGCTGCTCGGCGAAAATCCATCTGGCGCTGGACAGCCTGCCGGAATCCTGGCGCCAGGGTCCAGCACGGCTGATGATTGCGCCGAGCGCCGACTATGTGGAGCGCGCCTATGACGACGCGAAGTACGGCCGCGTCTCCGCCACCCCGGCGCTGGAGGTGGTGATCCCCACGCTCCATGATCCGGCGCTGGCGCCCGGCGGAAAACATGTGATCTCCGTGATGGCCCAGTTCGCGCCCTACAAGCTGCGGGACGCCACGCCCGATCAGGCGCGGCAGCAGATCCTCGACCGGACGCTGACGGTGCTCGCCGCCCATGCGCCGGATCTGACCCGGCGCATCCTGGCGACGGAAGTGCTGACGCCCCACGATCTGGAATCCCAGTTCCGCCTCACCGGCGGCCAATGGCATCACGGCGAGATCACGCTGGACCAGGTGTTCCTGCTGCGCCCCGCCGGCGGCTATCAGCAATACCGCTCGCCGGTGCCCGGGCTCTGGTTCTGCGGCGCCGGCGCCCATCCCGGCGGCCACGTCACGGGGCTGCCCGGCGCCAATGCGGCCCGCGAGGCGTTGCGCCATCGCGCCGAGTGGAGCCGGCCATGACCCATCTCCGGCATATGCAGCCCTTCCTGCGCAAGACGCCGTTCCATGACCGGCTGTCGGCGCTCTGCCATAGCAACGACTGGATCCGCTGGATGGGCTTCATGGCGCCGAACCGCTTCGATTCGGTGCAGCTCGAATATTTCGCCATCCGCAATGGCGCCACGATCTTCGACGTCTCGCCGCTGATCAAGTACCGCATCCAAGGCCGCGATGCCGCGCGCTACGTCGATCACCTGGTCACTCGCGACGTGACCAAGGTGAAACCGATGCAGGTGTTCTACACCGCCTGGTGCGACGATGACGGCAAGCTGGTGGAAGAGGGTACGCTGTTCCGCCTCGCCGAGAACAATTTCATCCTCAACGCCGCGCTGCACCAGTTTGCCTGGCTGAAGGAAACCGCCTACGGCTTTGACGTCACGATCGAGGACATGAGCGACGAGCTCTGCGGGCTGGCGCTGCAGGGCCCGAACTCACGGCAGATCCTCCAGGTCTTCGGCGTTCAGGGCATCGAGAAGCTGGCGCATTTCGGCCTGATGGAGGCCACTGTCGACGGCCGCTGGCTGCGCATCGATCGCGCCGGCTATACCGGCGATCTCGGCTATGAGGTCTGGGTGAAGCCGCAGGATGCGCTGTGGCTATGGGACACGCTGCTGAAAGTGGGCGAGCCCTACAAGATCGCGCCCATGGGCTCGGCGGCGCTGAACATCGCGCGCATCGAGGCGGGCTTCATCCTGGTGGATGTGGATTACCTAGCCGCGAACTACGCCGTGCGCCCGACCCAACGCGAATCGCCCTACGAGGCCGGCATCGGCTGGACCGTCAATCTGAAGAAGGATTGCTACTTCGTCGGCAAGCGCGCGCTGCAGCAGGAGAAGGCGCAGAACCTGTCGCGCCATATCCTGATCGGCCTCGAGATCGAAGGGCGCAAGCCGGCGGCGGGCTCCTTCATCTATGCCGACAGGCCCAGCAAGCAGGAGCTCGGCCTGACGACGTCGGCAATCTGGTCGCCGACCCTGAAGAAGAACATCGCCTATGCCCGCGTGCCCCCAGCTTATGCCAAGCCGGGCACCGAGATGTGGACCGAGATCTGGTATCCCAAGGAAATGAAGATCGAACGCAGCATGGTCCGCTGCTGGGCCACGAACCGGATGTTCTACGACCCGCCGCGCAAGAAGGCGTAGGCCCAGCCAACAATTTGATATGACATTGTCCCCTCTCCCTCGAATGAGGGAGAGGGTGCGCGGCATTCGCGTCCAGCGAATGCTGCGCGGGTGAGGGCCCGGTGCACGGGCTGAGAGCAACTCGAGCTGCGATTGTGTGCCCCTGCGGCGACAGAAATGCGCGCGGCCGCATCGGTGCCGACCCCTCACCGCAACATCCGCTGAACGCGGATGTTGCTGCCTCTCCCCACTTCGTGGGGCGAGGCGACTTAACATCGAATGGCCTCAGTGCTACGTCGCGCCTAAATCAATATCTGCATCCCCATCTCCACCACCCGCTGGGAGGGGATCTGGAAGAAGTCGGTGGCGCTGGTGGCCCGGCCGGCCAGGGCGACGAACAGCTTGTCCTGCCAGCGCGGCATGGCCGATTGCACGGCCGGTTTCAGGGAGCGGTGGCTGAGGAAGAACGACGTCGACATGATGTCGAACTCGAAGCCGTCCTTGCGGCAGCGGCTCAGCAGTCGCGGCACGTTCGGCGTTTCCATGAAGCCGAAGGTCATGGACACCTTGGTGATCTCATCCGACAGCCGCTCCACCACCAGCGCCTTGTCGGGATCCACCCGCGGCGTGTCCGCCGTATGCACGGTGACGATGAAGTTCTGCGCATGCAGAACCTTGTTGTGCTTGAGGTTGTGCATCAGCGCCGAGGGCGCCGCGCCCTCGTTGTTGGTCAGGAAGACGGCGGTGCCGGGCACCCGGTGGATGCTCTTGCTCTGCACCATGGTGACGAGGTCGCTGAGATCGACGCTCTCCCGCCGCAGCTTGTCCAGCAGCAGCCGCGAGCCCCGCACCCAGCTCCAGATCAGCAGGATGATCACCAGCGCCAGCAGCACCGGCGCATAACCGCCGTCGCCCAGCTTCAGGCCGTTGGCGACGACGAAGATCATGTCAATGAACAGGAACGGCAAGACGACCGCCGCGGCCAGCGGCAGGGTCCAATGCCGCACGCGCCGCACATAGACGAAGGCCAGCAACGTCTCCACCAGCATGGTGCCGGCCACGGCGATGCCATAGGCCGATGCCAGGTTCGATGACGTCTCGAACAGCAGCACCAGCAGCACCACGCCGATCAGCAGCAGCCGGTTCACATGGGGCAGGTAGATCTGGCCGGACAAATCGGCCGAGGTGTGGCGGATTTCCATGCGCGGCAGCATGCCCAGCTGGATCGCCTGCCGCGTCAGGGAGAAAGCGCCTGTTATCACCGCCTGGCTGGCAATGACGGTCGCGGCCGTGGCCAGCGCCACCATCGGGATCAGCGCCCATTCCGGGGTCATGCGGAAGAACGGATTGTCGGCGCCTTCGGGGTAGTGCAGCACATAGGCGCCCTGGCCCAGATAGTTCAGCGCCAGCGCCGGCAGCACGAAGGCAAGCCAGGCGGCGCGGATCGGCTTGCGGCCGAAATGACCCATGTCCGCATAGAGCGCCTCGGCGCCCGTCAGCACCAGGAACACGGAGCCCAGCACGAACAGCGCCGTCCAGCCATGGGACAGGGTGAAGCCGATGGCATTGAACGGATTGAAGGCCAGCAGGATCGCGAAGTCGTCGAGGATATGCCAGGCGCCCAGCGCGGCGATGGCCAGGAACCACAGCGCGGTGACCGGCCCGAACAGCGCGGCGACCTTGTTGGTCCCGCGATTCTGCATCGCGAATAGCAGGAACAGAATTGCGATGGTGATGGGGATGACGAAGGGCGTGAACACCGGCGTCACCAGCTTCAAGCCTTCCACCGCCGACAACACGGAGATCGCCGGCGTCAGCACCGCATCGCCATAGAACAGCGAAGCACCGACGATGCCGAGGATGAAGACGATGCCCATGCTGGTGCGCTTGCCCTGGGCCAGCGCCATCAGCGACAGCAGGCCGCCTTCGCCCTTGTTGTCGGCCCGCATGATGAAGAAGACGTACTTCAGGGTGATGACAAGAATCAGCGCCCACAGCAGCAACGACACCGTGCCGATGATCTCGTCCCGGGTCAGCCCGTCGCCGCTGGCATGGTGGATCGACTCGCGGAAGGCATAGAGCGGGCTGGTGCCGATATCGCCAAACACGACGCCGACGCTGCCCAAGGCGAGTGCCAGGAAGCGCTTCCGCTCCGCCAGAGCATCACCATTGCCGGCGGCGGCGCCGGGCGCCTCAAGTGGTTTGGTCGACATGAAATCGTTCGTGCTGCGTCTGTTGTTTCAACCGGTCCGCGCCGACGGTCCGGGAAGGGATAGCTTGTGGCCGGCGCAATCGCCCAGGGAGAAAATTGAAGTCCGGTTGTTGCTGGATTTTATCATGTCAGCATGACCATGCCACACCCCCTTCCTTTGTCGGGTCGTTTCTCCGACAGTAAGCGGCGCAAATGATTGCCGCTGCCGCTTCGCTGGCTATAATCCCCGCCGAAACATCGCCAAGACCCCTTGCCCAAACCGCATTGCTGCAGAAAATCCAATCAAATCAATCCATAACAGGAGGTACCCGAGCCATGGATCGTCGCAAGTTCATCAAGTCCGCCGGTCTCGCCACGGCGGCCACGGCCGCAACTGCCATCGCCGCCCCGGCCATCGCGCAATCCGCGCCCGAGATCAAGTGGCGCCTGACCTCCAGCTTCCCCAAGAGCCTGGACACGATCTATGGCGCGGCCGAGACCTTCTCGAAGTATGTCGCCGAGGCGACCGACAACAAGTTCCAGATCCAGGTGTTCGCCGCCGGCGAATCGGCGCCGGGCCTGGAGGCCGCCAATGTGGTGCGGCGACGGCTCGGTCGAGATCTGCCACACCGCCAGCTACTACTACTGGGGCAAGGATCCGACCTATGCCTTCGGCACCGCGGTCCCCTTCGGCCTCAACAGCCGCATGCAGAACGCCTGGATGTATCACGGCGGCGGCATGGACCTGATGAACGAATTCTATGCCACCCAAAATCTCTACGCGATGCCCTGCGGCAATACCGGCGCGCAGATGGGCGGCTGGTTCCGCAAGGAGATCAATTCCGTCGCCGACATGACGGGCGTGAAGATGCGCATCGGCGGATTCGGCGGCAAGGTCATCTCCAAGATCGGCGTGGTGCCGCAGCAGATCGCCGGCGGCGACATCTATCCGGCGCTGGAAAAAGGCACGATCGATGCGGCCGAATGGGTCGGCCCCTATGACGACGAGAAGCTCGGCTTCAACAAAGTGGCGCCCTACTACTACTATCCTGGTTGGTGGGAGGGCGGCGCCATGCTTCATGTCATGGTCAACAGCGCCAAGTGGGCGGAACTGCCGCCCAGCTATCAGGCGATCGTTCGAGCCGCGTCTCAGGCGAGCAATTGCGACATGCAGGCGCGATACGATGCGCTGAACCCGCCGGCCCTGCGCAAGCTGGTCGCCGGCGGCGCCCAGCTTCGCCCCTATCCGCAGGATGTGATGGAAGCCTGCTTCAAAGCGGCGAACGAAACCTACGCCGAGATCAGCGGCACCAATGCAGCGTTCAAGAAAGTGCATGACGCCATGATGGCGTTCCGCGCCGAGCAGTATCTCTGGTTCCAGATCTCCGAGTACAACTTCGACACCTTCATGATGGGCCAGCAGCGCAAGAAGGCGTTGTAACCGGCTCACATGGTATCAAGAGCAAGGGCCCGGAAGAGACTCCGGGCCCTTTCTCTTTCTGCACCGCCGGCGCTAATCGAATGTCGGCGGCTGGCTCAAGTCCGGCGGCTGACTCGTATCCGGCGGCTGCCCCAGATCGGGCGGCGTGCCGAAGTCGGGCGTTCCGCCGAGACCGTTGCCGTCGCCACCGCCGGTGGGCGGAATGGTGATCTCGATGGTCGAGGGGTCGACCGTCGAGGCGCCGGATTTGTAATGCATGATCATTTCCGGCACGCCGATGGCGAGGCCGACCATGATGACCTGGATGCAGACGAAGGGCACCGCCCCCCAATAGATCTGGCCGGTGGTCACCGGCTGGATCAATGCGCCGGTGATCTTGTCCTTGTACGGCGTGCGCGCGGCGCACCGAGCGCAGGTAGAACAGCGCAAAGCCGAAGGGCGGATGCATGAACGCAGGTCTGCATGTTGATGCCCAGCAGCACGCCGAACCAGATCAGGTCGATGCCCAGCTTTTCCGCCACCGGCCCCAGCAGCGGCACGACGATGAAGGCGAGCTCGAAGAAATCCAGGAAGAACGCCAGGACGAAGACCAGGATATTGACCACGATCAGAAAGCCGATCTGTCCGCCCGGCAGGTCGATCAGCAGATGCTCCACCCAGACATGGCCGTCGACGCCATAGAAGGTAAGTGAGAACACGCGGGCGCCGATCAGGATGAACAGCACGAAGGCCGACAGCTTGGCGGTGGATTCCAGCGCCTGCTTGGTCAGCGACAGAGTCAGACGGCCCTTGGCGATCGCCAGCAGCAGAGCGCCGACCGCACCCATGGCGCCGCCTTCCGTCGGCGTCGCCAGGCCGATGAAGATGGTCCCCAGCACCAGGAAGATCAGCGCCAGCGGCGGCATCAGCACGATGATCGCCTGTTGCGCCAGCCGCGACAGCAGGTTGAGTTTCAGAATCCTGTTGGCGAGCGCGAAGACATAGGCGATCAGCACCGCGGCGAAGAAACCGCCGATCTCCGGCCCCTGCATCTGGCCTTCAAGCAGTTTCGTCACGAAATAGCCGATGATCGCGACGACGAGAACGGTAACGAACAACGAGGCGACGCCGGAGCCCAGGGTGCGCGCCTCGATCGGCAGCGCCGGCGCCGCCTTTGGCCTGAACAACGTGACGAGTAGCACATAGCCGGCATAAAGCGCCGCCAGCACGATGCCGGGAATGAAGGCGCCGGCATACATGTCGCCAACGGAACGGCCGAGCTGGTCGGCCATGATGATCAGCACCAGGCTGGGCGGAATGATCTGCGCCAGCGTGCCTGACGCCGCGATGACGCCCGAGGCCAGCCGCCGGTCATAGCCGTAGCGCAGCATGATCGGCAGCGAGATCAGCCCCATGGCGATGACGGATGCCGCCACGACGCCCGTCGTCGCCGCCAGCAGCGCGCCCACGAACACGACGGCATAGGCGAGGCCACCGCGGATCGGGCCGAACAATTGCCCCACCGTATCCAGCAGGTCCTCGGCCATGCCGGATCTCTCGAGGATCAGCCCCATGAAGGTGAAGAAGGGAATCGCCAGCAGGGTATCGTTCGACATGATGCCCCACATCCGTTCGGGCAGCAGGCCGAACAGGTTCGAATCCAGCTCACCCAGCCAGATGCCGAGGATGCCGAAGCTGATGCCGACGAAGGCCAGCGAGAACGCCACCGGATAGCCCAGCAGCAGAAACACCACCAGCGCCGTGAACATGATCGGCGCCATGTTTTGGGCGATGAGGTCAATGATCATGATTGCTGGCTCCGCGCCCGCGCGTTCAGGCTATTCGACATGGGCATGGGCCGAGGGTTGCCCGGCATGGGGATCCGGAATGAGCCCGCGCATCACGGCAATGCGCTTGATCAGTTCGGAGACGCCCTGAAGGAACAGCAGCCCGAAGCCGATCAGCAGGCAGAGCCGTGGCGGCCAGAGGATCAGCCCGCCGGCGCTGCCGGACATCTCGCCCGAGGTGATGCTGTTCCGCACCCAGGGATAAATCTCGTAGATCATCAGCGCGCAGAACGGCAGCAGGAACAGCACATGGCCGACGATGTCGATCCAGTTGCGCGCCCGCTGCGACAGCATGTTGGAGATGATGTCGATGCGGATATGCTCGTTGCGCTGCAGGGTATAGGCCGCGGCCAGCATGAACACCGCGCCGAACAGATACCATTGCAGCTCCAGCCAGGCGTTTGAGCTCATGTCGAACAGCTTGCGGATGATGGCGTTGCCGGCGCTGACCAGGACCGCGGCCAGGATGAGCCAATAGATCCAACGGCCGACGAATGCCGTGACCGCGTCGATGGCGCGGCTCAGGCTCAGGAACGGAGCCATGGAGTGCCTCCCCTCAAGACGTATCCCAGACCGCCCGTTTGCCGGGCTTATGGCCGCACTCTAGCCGCAAGTCGGGCGGCAGCGTAACCCGCTTTTGGTCGGGAGGCCGGTTTTTATGCTGGAAACGCCGGACAAACGAAACCGGCCCGCCCCACCCGGGACGGGCCGGAATGCCTAATCTGCAGGCAGCCGCCAGTCCTTAGGCCGCCTCGCGCCGCAGCGGCTGGCACATGCAGTGAACGCCGCCGCCGGCCCGGGTGAACATGGTCATGTCCGGGTCATAGACCTTGAAGCCCGGCCGCCCGCATCTTGCCGTTCAGGTCCGCGGCCCCCAGCGGTCGACAGCACGCGGTCCTGGCCCAGGGCCACCACGTTGCAGCCCAGGCCATGGTCTCCTTGAAGCTGGCCGGGATGATCTCGATCTTCTTCGCCTTCAGCCAGTCGACGACGTCGTCCTCCGTGGTCTCCAGGCATACCGCCGCGCAATGCTCGTTCAGCATGCAGACCATCAGGTCGATATGGACATAGAACTGGTCGATCGGCGCGTATTTGATTTCCCAGCCTTCCTTGGCGAACCAGTCGGCGATCTGCCGCGCCGCCACCTCTTCGCGAGCGGAGAGTCGGTATAGCCGATCAGCGCCGCCCCATCCCGGATGATGTTGAAATCGCCGCCCTCGAAATTGCCGGCGCTGACCATGTCGTAGATCGGGATGTCGTTGGCGAGATAGAAGCGCAGCGCACTGGCATATTCGCCGCGCCGGCGCGGATTGGCGAGCTGGCAGATGACCGCGCCATAGGGCGTCATGAAGCTCGAAGTCGCGCGCATAGACCTGATAGGGGTTGTTCATGTCCACCGGCAGGAAATGGCAGGTCACACCCGCATCCTCATAGGCGTCCACCATCTCCCGGTGCTGCCGCATCGCCACCTGCTTGTCGAACTTGTAGCCGCGGCGGATCGTATCGCGCACCAGGGACGAATAGGCCGCGTTCTCCTCGCCCATCCAGCGGAAGCTTTCCGCCGGCCCCAGCAGCACATCCTTCAGCAGACCGGTCTCCGACTTCATCACCCAGTCGGTCATCCGCGGCGTCCCGCCGCCTTCCACCCGCGCCTGCAGCGGCGGCTGGCCGGCGCCGCTTTCAGTTCTCGCCATGTCGGTCTCCCGTTGGTTGGTTTTTGTTGCGGCCAGATTAGTCGCCGGGAGGCGGGTTCGACAATGCCGGGCGACATCTTGATTCGCAGTATGCCGCCTTGTCTCCATGCCCGGCATTGGAATTCATGGATGCCGGGTCGCTAGAGTGCACCCAGTTTGCTCAGGGCAAGGCGCACTTCCTCGATGCCCTCAGGCGAAAGCGGCGTCTGCGGCGCGAGTGGATTGCCGACCGCATAGCCTTGCAGCTCAAGTCCGCCCTTGATGCAGGCAGAAAGATTGTACTTCGCGAAGACCTGGTTGATGTTCCAAAGCCGGCGCTGCAATTCCATCGCCGAATCCCACTCACCGCGGCGGCAGCGTTCATAAAGTTCGACGCTCTGCTTCGGTACGATGCAGGCCGGCCCGGCCATCCATCCTTTGCCGCCAATCATCATGACGCATGCGGGGATATGCGACGAGGCGGCAAACACATCCATTCGTCCCTCAACGCGATTGATGATGGAAAGCAGGCGCCCGGTATTGAAGGACGCATCCTTGATATAGCGGATATTCTCAATCCGGCTCAGGCGATCAATGACCGGAAGCGTGAGATCGGAACGCTGAAAATTCGGGTTGGTGTACAGAACGACCGGCAACGTGACCGATTCCGCAATGGCTTTGAAATACGCATAGACGCCATCATCGGAGAATCGGGAAGTAGGCTTCCAGAATCGCCAGGATGCCGTCGCAGCCTATTGCCTGCATCTCGCGCGCCTGGAAAACGGCATCGGCAATCGTCGTCGCGGCGACACCGGCGACGACCGGAACCCGGCTTTCCGCGGCGCCGGCGACGATCTCGACGACCCGCCGGCGTTGTGGCCAGGTGAGATAGGCGAATTCGCCGGTCGAGCCCAACGGAGTCAGTCCATGCACGCCGGCCGCAATCAGGTCCTTGCAGAGGCGATGGAGTACGTCGCCGATGATCTCGCCCGAGGAACTCACGGGGGAGACAAGATAGGGGAAAACGCCATGGAATGAAGTATAAGCCACGAAGAGTCCCCCTGCTCAGCCCTCGCCATGATCTTCGGAGTGCCCTGTGGATGAGACTGTATTCGCACAGGATTTGCGAGTCCATCGCAGCGCTGCATCGCCCCGGCCATGCAATCTCCGGCGCCGGCCCCACCATCGATTGGGAACGCGTTCCGGCATGCCGGGAACCCGGCCGGCCGTTCTCATTTGAAGTTTGCGAATTTTTAAGAGGTAATTGATACGATTGCGGATCATGTGAGCAGCCGGGCTATGTCCCGGCAAAACCACATGATTTGGGCAACAGCTTTAAGGTGTGCACGTGGCTCTTTCTGATGCTGGCGTTGAATCACCTATCGGACATGAAGCATTAACCAAGACAATCCTCGTCGTTGAGGACAACGAGCTCAATATGAAGCTCTTCAACGACCTGCTGTCGGCGCACGGATATAAGGTGTTGCGGGCATCGGATGGCAGCGCAGGCCTTCAGCTGACGCGAGAGCATCATCCCGATTTGATCGTCATGGACGTGCAACTGCCGGGCGGCCTTTCGGGGCTGGATGTCACGCGTTCCCTCAAGGAAGACGACGATCTCAAGACCATCCCGGTCATCGCAGTCACCGCGTTCGCCATGAAGGGCGACGATAAGAGGATTCTCGACGCGGGTTGCGATGCCTACATGCCAAAGCCGATTTCGGCGCTGCGATTTCTGGAATCGATCAAGGGGCTCTTGAACTAGACTTTGGCCGTCTGGCCCTCCCGGCGCCGCTACGCTAGAGTTGCGCAAAACGGGAGAGCAACATGGGACAAACGAGAGCCAGCAACGGCCAGGCCATGACGCCGCTGCACGCCGATCCTGCGAAATCCCATACGCTGCCGGGCTGGGCGTACACGGATGCCGAGCTGTTCGAGCGCGAGCGGACGGCGATCTTCGATCGTGGCTGGCATTATGCCGGTCCGCTCTCGGCCCTGGCCAAAGCCGGCGACTATATCACGGCCGGCCTCCTCGATCAGAACATCATCGTCATCCGGGGCAAGGACGGCGAGCTGCGCGGCTTCTACAATGTCTGCCAGCATCGCGCCCATGAGCTGCTGAAGGGCCGCGGCTGCGCCAAGGTGATCACCTGTCCCTATCACGCCTGGTCCTACCATGCCGACGGCCGGCTCCGCTCGGCGCGGGGCACCGAGAACATCGACCGATTTCCGATCAGACGAGTTTCATCTCAAGCCGGTGCGCATCGAGGTCTTCGCCGATCACTTCGTCTTCTTCACGCTGGATGACAACGCCGTGCCGCTGTCGGAACAGGCAAGCGATCTGGCGCAGGAACTAAGGGACGAGGTGCTGCAGGACGGGATGATCGCCGTCACCAACTATCCGAACTGGCGGATGGCCTGTAACTGGAAGGTCGCGGTCGACAACTATCTCGAATGCTATCATTGCGCGCCGGCGCACCCGGCCTTCGCCGACCTGGTGTCGATGGACAGCTACAAGACCGCGGCGTCCGGGCTCTGGTCGAGCCAGAAGGGTGTGGTCGGCAAACACGACAACAAGGCCTACCCGTTGCGCCGCAATGCGCCGGAACAGCGGGCGCTGTTCTGGTGGCTCTGGCCGACCACCACCTTCAACGTCCTGCCGGGATCGCCGGCGGTCGGCGTGTTCAGCTACATGCCCAGCGAACCTGGAGTCACAGTCACCCATGGCGACCGCTATGCCGTGCCGGGGAACGAGTTCCCAGCGGAGGACAATGCGCGCATCGAATACAGCCGAAACATCCTCAACCCCGAGGATGTGGCACTCTGCGAATCCGTGCAGCGTGGCTTGGCGTCACGAGGCTACAGCCAGGGCCGCTTCGTCGCCGATCCCGCCGGGAGCGTCATCACCGAACAGGCGGTGCATCACTTCCACCGCCTGGTGGCGCAGGCGGTGGGGCTCTAGGCGGAGTGTCAGCATAGGATATTCTCGAATCCATTCTCAGGAATCAAACCTCCCCCCTTGAGGGGGAGAGGCTCGCGAGCAAAGCGAGCGGGTGGGGGGGTCTGGTCGAGTCTTGGTGGCATCCTTGCAGGCTCGATTCGGATTTCACCGGCTGCTTCCGGCTCCGACATACCCCCCTCCTGGACCTCTCGCGATGCTCGATGATCCACCTCCCCCTCAAGGGGGGAGGAAGACACATGGTGATGAAGTCCAAGTCGGAATCCGTACCCTACGCCGCCGCGCGCTTCAGGCCGACATCCGGCAGCTTCGGCCTGTTAGCCAGCGCCTTCTTCATGATCGCCTCGACCTCGGCCTTCTCGGCGCCCTCGAGCGCCAGCCGCGGCGGGCGGGTCAGGTGCGTGCCCCGGCCCACGATGTGCTCGCACAGCTTGATGCACTGCACGAGGTCGGAGCGCGCGTCGAGATGCAGCAGGGGCATGAACCACTCATAGAGCGGCATCGTCTCCTCCATCCGGCCCTGGCGCGCCAGGCGGAACAGCGTCTCGCCCTCGATCGGGAAAGCGTTCGACAGGCCGGACACCCAGCCCACCGCGCCCATCACCACCGACTCCACCACCACGTCGTCGAGGCCGCAGAAGGGAATGAAGCGGTCGCCGGTCATCGCCTTGAGATCGATGAAGCGCCTGGTGTCGCCCGAGGACTCCTTGAAGCAGACGATGGTGTCCACATCGGCGAGCGAGGCCAGCATCTCCGGTGTCACGTCGGTGCGATAGATCGGCGGATTGTTGTAGAGCATGATCGGCAGGTCGGTCGCCTTGGCGACGCCGCGGAAATGGGCCAGGGTCTCCCGCGGCTTGGCGGAGTAGACCATCGCCGGCAGCAGCATCAGCCCATCGAGGCCCACGCGCGCCACTTCCTTGGCGATGCCCGACGCAAGTTCCGTCGTGTACTCGGCGACGCCCACCACCACGGGCACGCGGCCCTTCGCGGCGGACTTGGCCATCTCCATCATCTTGATCTTCTCGTCGCGGGCGAGTGAGTTGTTTTCGCCTACCGTTCCACAAAGAATCAGGCCGGACACGCCGTCGCGGATCAGTGCGTCGATCACCTTTGATGTCGCGTCATAATCGATGCTGAAATCGCTGCGGAACTGGGTGGTGACGGCGGGAAAAACGCCTTCCCAGGCGACATGCTTGGCCATTTTGTGCTCCCTCCAGGCTTGAAACCGTTGACAAATCCGTCCAGATGGATATTGTATACAATATAAAACCCGAAAACGCAAGCCCGCTTTCCCTGGGGTCAGGCATGCAGGAACGCACGGCGCAGAAATTCCAGCTCGGCCACCGCACCCGCGTCGAAGCGGCGGCGGAGGAGCTGCGCCGCCGCATCCTCGACGGCGATTTCCCGGAAGGCTTCCAGCTCCGGCAGGATGCGCTGGCCGCCGAGTTCGGCATCAGCCGCATCCCCATCCGCGAGGCGCTGTTCCAGTTGGAAGCCGAAGGGCTGGTCAACATCCATCCCCATCGCGGCGCCATCGTCTCCGCGCTGTCGGCGGCGGAGGTCGAGGAGATCTACGAGTTGCGCGCGCTGCTCGAGCCGCGCCTGCTGGCGAGCTCCGCGCCGAAACTCACCTCGGAAGATTACCGCGCCATCGACGTTATCCTCGACGAATACAGCGCCGAGCTGCGCGCCGATCATGTGGGCCGCTGGGGCGAGTTGAACACCGCGCTGCATGGGCTGCTCTATCGCCATGCCGATCAGCCGCGCACGGCCGCCATCGTCGCCTCGCTGCTGCAGAACGCCGACCGCTACACCCGCATGCATATCTCCTTCACGCAAGGCCGCAGCCGCGCCGAGCGCGAGCACGCCGACATCGTCAAGCTCTGCAAGAAGGGTGATGTGACGGGCGCCTGCCGAGCGCTGGAAGAGCATATCCGCAATGCCGGCGCGTCGCTCACCGAGGTCATCCGCCGCAGCGAAAAACCGCCGCAAGACGCCAGCAAGAAAAAGCGCGCCTGATTGGAGTTCACAAATTGAAACATGAGCAATTGTTGCAGATAGCCCAATCTTCACCCCTTGAGGGGGAAGATGGCGCATCGCGCGTCAGCGCGATGCGTCAGAAGGGGGTATCTCTAAATCAAACGCGATCGGTGATTTCGGAAGTGATGTCAGTGACGGTCTTCAGCACCGAGCAGACCCCCCACCCGGATCACCTCGCTACGCGAGCTGATCCGACCGCCCCCTCAAGGAGGGCGGTTTGGACCTTTAGCGATTCAACACAACGGCGTCAGCGCGCCCAGGGGAAACACCGGAATGAAGATCACCAAGATTACTGCCTACCAGGTGGACCTGCCGCTGAAGGAGGGCCGCTACGCCTGGTCCAATGACAATGCGGTGGAGACCTTCGACTCCACCGTCGTCGCCGTGGAGACCGATGCCGGCATCACCGGCTATGGCGAATGCTGCCCGCTCGGCCCCGCCTATCTGCCGGCCTATGCCGCGGGCGTGCGCGCCGGCCTGAAGGAGATCGCGCCGAAGCTCATCGGCCTCGATCCCACCCATCTCGGCGTGCTGAACCGCCGGATGGACGAGGCGATCCGCGGCCACCCCTACGTGAAGGCGCCGGTCGATGTCGCCTGCTGGGACATCCTGGGCAAAGTCGCAAAGCTTCCCGTCTATGCCCTGCTCGGCGGCGCGCAGCAGGCCGAGGTGAAGCTCTACCGCGCCATCTCCCAGGACACGCCCGACAAGATGGCCGCCAGCGTCGGCCGCTACCGCGCCGAAGGCTACACCAAGTTCCAGCTCAAGGTCGGCGGCAACGCCGACACCGATATCGAGCGCATCCATGCCTGCCGCGCGGTACTCAAGCCCGGCGATGTCCTGATCGCCGACAGCAACACCGGCTGGACCATGCATGAGGCCGCCCGCGTGGTGCAGGCGGTGCGCGATGTCGACGTCTATATCGAGCAGCCCTGCCGCACCTACGAGGAATGCCTCACCGTCCGCCGCCGCACCTCGCTGCCCTTCATCCTCGACGAGAACATCGACGGCATCGGCATCCTGCTGCGCGCCATCTCGGAGGGCGCCATGGACGTGATCAATCTCAAGATCTCCAAGGTCGGCGGGCTCACCCGGGCGCGGGAGATGCGCGACCTCTGCCTCAATGCCGGCGTCGCCATGACCATCGAGGACACCTGGGGCGGCGATATCGTCACAGTCGGCCATCGCCGCATCTGGCCCGCTCGACGCCGGACGAGTTCCTGTTCTCCGCCACCGACTTCAACAGCTACGGCACCATGGACATCGCCAAGGGCGCGCCCAAGCGCAAGGACGGCAAGATGACCGCGCCCGACGTCCCCGGCCTCGGCATCGAGCCGCTGCTGGATGTCCTGGGCAAGCCGGTGCTGAGCGTCGGTTAGCCCGCGGAATACGCCTAAGGAATTGTAGGGGCGGGTTTCAAACCCGCCCCGTCGATGACGTCTTCGCGTGAAATCCTCACCCTTCTCCGCCCGTGGTGAAACCTTCCTGCTTGTCTGTGGTTGTTTCATAAGAGCCGATTCTCTCCTGACAGCATGCTGTCAGCAGGCCCTCTCTATATCAGCTGCATGCAACCCCCATGCGGGAGATCCTGAGATGAAGAAATCCATCGCCGTCCTGCTGGTCGACGGCTTCGCGGATTGGGAGATCGGCCCGGTCCTTCCGGCCGCGCGCCACTATTTCGGCGCGTCCGTCATCACCGCCAGCCTCGACGGCAACGCCGTGCGCTCCATCGGCGGCCTGCTGGTGCAGCCGGAAAAGCGCCTCGCCGACCTGAAGCCCGCCGCGGCACATCTCTGGCTCCTCCCCGGCAGCGACTTCTGGGCCAAGGGCCCGCGCGCCGGCCTGTCCGAGGCGCTGCAAGCGCGCGCCAAGGCCGGCAAGCCCATTGCAGCCATCTGCGGCGCCACGCTCGCCCTCGGTCATGCCGGCCTGCTGGATCATCACGCGCACACCAGCAACAGCCTCGATTTCCTGAAGCAGAACCTCCCCGCCTATCGCGGCGAGAAGCACTACCGCGACAGCTTCTGCATCCGCGACGGCAAGCTGATCACCGCCCCCGCCAGCGGCCCGGTCTCCTTCGCCGTGGAAATCCTGCGCACGCTCTACCCCGAGCAGGAAGAAATGATCCAGACCTTCCGCCAGCAATTCGCCGGCGAGCTCGCGGCCCCAACGCCCGCCCGGAAAAGCGCCGCGGCCTGAGCGGCGGCGCGAAGCCGCCGGCCACCGGGTGCCCTTCTGCCGGGAACCGGCGCTCACTCCCGTCGTTATCCTGGATGCAAGCCCCCGCAAGGCATCCGCGATGGAAACGCCGGTTCCCCTGATCAATCAGCTCCTGTCCTGGCCGTTCCTGAAAGCCGCCATCGTCAGCTGGTTCAACGATCGCTGCCTCTCGATGGGCGCGGCGATCGCCTACTATGCCGCCTTCTCGCTGGCGCCCTTGCTCATCCTGGTGATCGCCGTCGCCGCGCTGGCCTTCGGGCGGGAAGCGGCGCAAGGCGCGATCGTCGGGCAGCTCGGCGCCCTGATCGGGCCCGAGGGAGAGGCGGCGCTCGCGGCCCTGATCGAAAATGCCAGCCGTCCCGGTTCCGGCGGCCTGGTCGCCAACATCATCGGCGTCGGCGCCCTGCTGCTCGCCGCGACAGGCGCCGTCGGCGAGATTCAGTCCTCGCTGAACGTCATCTGGAAAACCTCGCCCTCGAAGGAAAGCACCGTCCGTGCCTTCTTCCGCCGCAAGATTCTCAGCTACTCCTTTGTCGTGGTCATGGGTTTCCTGCTGATGACCTCGCTGGTCGTCAGCGCGGCCCTGGCGGCGGCCGGCGACCATCTCGCGGCCTATGTGCCCGGCCTCGATGTCATCCTCCAGATCGTGAATTTTATCGTCTCGCTCGCCGTCGTGACGGCGATCTTCGCCACGGTGTACAAGATCCTGCCGGACACGCCGATCGCCTGGCGGGATGTCTGGCTGGGCGCGATCGTCGCGGGCCTGCTCTTCACCTTCGGCAAGATCCTGATCGGCGCCTATATCGGCAGCAGCGCCATCGCCTCAACCTATGGCGCAGCCGCTGCCTTGGTGATCATCCTGCTCTGGGTCTACTACACCTCCCAGATCCTCCTCTTCGGCGCCGAGCTGGCCCACGAGCATGCGGAGCGCCGGCTGACGAAAATACCCATTAACGTCGCCGGCAATATGAAATGAGGTGATTCATGTTCGCGCTGTCCGAGCCCTGGTGGGAGCTGCTGATCCGCGGCGCCGCCGTGTATCTGATGGTACTTGTGCTGCTTCGCATGACGGGAAAGCGCCAGGTCGGCGAGTTCACGCCCTTCGATCTCGTGCTTCTGCTGCTCATCAGCGAAGGCGCATCGAATGCGCTCCGGGCCGGCGACCACTCGATCACCGGCGCATTCCTGGTGATCGCCGTGATGCTGGCCATCAACTGGGCCTTGGGAAAACTCGGCATCTATTCGAAGCGGGTCGAGCGGCTGATCGAAGGGCGCCCGCGCTTCCTGATCCGCGACGGGCGCGTCGACTACCGGTCCCTCCGCAAGGAATCGATCACCCATAGCGATCTGCTGATGTCGCTGCGCGCGCACCAATGCTTCTCGCCCCGCGAAGCCGCCTATGCGGTGCTTGAGACCGACGGCACGATCTCCGTCTGCAAGCGGCAGGATCAACGCCGCTAGCGCGCTCGGCTCAGCCGCTGCCGTAACCGCCGACGATCGGCAGGATCTCGCCGGTGATGTAGCTGGAGCAGCAGGGTGCGGCCATGAACACGAAGGCCGGCGCGATCTCTTCCGGCTGGGCCGCCCGCTTCATCGGGGTCTGCGCGCCGAACTGCGCCACGTCGGCCGGCGCCTTGTCGGCGGGATTGAGCGGCGTCCAGACCGGCCCCGGCGCGATCGCATTCACCCGGATGCCGCGGTCGATGAGCTGCGCCGAAAGCGATCGCGTGAAGGCATGGATGCCGCCCTTGGTCATCGAATAATCCAGCAGATGCTTGCTGCCCTCGATTCCCGTGACCGAGCCGGTCATCACGATCGAGGCGCCGCTCTTCATATGGGGCACGGCGGCCCGGGCCATGTGGAAATATCCGTAAAGGTTGGTCTTGAGCGTGCGGTCGAAATGCGCGTCGGTGAGGTCCTCCAGGCGGTCCGCATGCTCCTGAAAGGCCGCGTTGTTGACGAGAACGTCCAGCCTGCCGAGTTCCCGCACCGTCTGTTCCGCCGCGGCGTTGCAGAAGCGCGGATCGGCCACGTCGCCGGCCATCGCGATGCAGCGGCGTCCCTCGGCTTCCACCAGGCGCTGCGTTTCCTTCGCATCCCCATGCTCGTTCAGATAAACGAGGGCGACATCGGCCCCCTCCCGCGCGAACAGCACGGCGACGGCACGGCCGATTCCGGAATCGCCGCCGGTGACCAGCGCGACCATGTTCATCAGTTTCTCCGACCCCTTATAGTGCGGCGCCTGATACAGGGGCGCCAGGCGCAGATCGGCCTCGCGTCCGGGCTTGCGCAGATGCTGCCGGGGGTAGGGCGGCGCCGGATATTCCCGCGAGCCGGCCTGGACTGCGCCGGACTCCTTGCCCGCTTTCGGCCGCGCCGTCTTTCGGCGCTTGCGATCGATCCGCGCCTGTATCTTCCGTTGCTCTTCGGCGGTCCGTGACGCGGCCTTGGCGAAGGACTGCATCGGCTGGCGGGACGAGCCGTTTCCGGCCGGGGATTTTGACGCCTTCGTGTTCTGGCTCATGCAAACCTGCCCGGCTGAGACATCTTCGTCAGGATCTCCGTCGCGCGTGCGACGGCCGGCAGCGGATAGCTGCGCGAGCTTCCTAAGGAACGAACGGCAGGCCGCCGAAATGGTTCCTGCTCAAGCCGGCGGCACCGGGCCGCTCAGCCCGCCAGCATGTGATCCGCCAGGCTGTAGCAGTGGCTCGCCTGGTAGGCGTTCCGGCCGCGGTTCATATGCGTCAGGTTGAACGCCCGGATGGCGCGCAACGCGCGGCGCGTCCTCATGAACTTGCCGATCGAGGCGTAGCCGCGGACCTTGACGCCGAAGATGTCCTGGCCGCGCGGGAAGAAACAACCCACGTCCTCCGGCGCCACGACACAGCGCTCGAGGAAGGCTTCGTCCACCCGACCCTGGTCGAGCGAATGATCCCCAGTGAAATCCGAAAGATGCACCAGGAAATTCGCCCGGATGCCCTCGCCATCGGCATACAGCGCGAAAAGCTCCATCCAGCTCGCATTGACGCGGATCAGCGCCTTGCCCGGCGTCGACGGCAGGCAGGACACCGACCAGTAGTGCCGCTCGGTCATCAGCGGGACCGGGATGCAGTCGCGGCCATAGCGCTCGAGTATCTCCAGCACCTCCCGCGCCTGCGGCCGCCGCCGCAGCTTCTCATACCGCGCGACGTATTTGAGCCGCAGCTCCAGCAATTCCGCGCGCTCACCGGCGTCGCGCAGCTTCGCCTTGCCCTCCATCCAAGCGCGCTGCTGCTCGGAGATCCAGGAACCGGCGCAGACCGGTCGTGCTCCGGCGGGCGAGTCGCGCTCATGTCAGGTGCCATGTAAGAGCCGTAGCAAAACGGGTTCAGAGCTCAGTTTGCAGGAACGCAGGAAAACCTACACTGACCCCAATTCTTCCCTTTGATGCAGGAATGATACAACCGGGAGGCAAGGCAATGCGCGCGTCCAGTTTTTCTGTTGTATCACACTGATGCGCAAACTGATGCACGGTCAAAGCGGAGCTGCTGTATCGCTTTATCATGCGCTATTTATGGCGCTGATTCATGATACATTGCGCGTTGTCCCAAATCTTGCAAAAACCTGGAACCAAGAATGGAGACTGAGTTCGTGATACATAAAATCGTGCTAATTGCATGCGCCACTCTTCTCGGCAGCGGTTCGGAAATCTACGCTAAAGCTCCCATGAGCATTCGTGACTATTCCAAGTATTGCAAAGCCAACGAAGCGTCGTGCATGGATCAGTTGAGTGGCTATATCCTAGGCGCACGATCTGTAACAAATGTCCTAATGCAGCTCGGAAAGTTCACTCTGCAGGAGAAGCAATTCTTTTTGTCCTGTGCCAGTGACAATCTTACAACTGGCCAAGTTGCATCGACTGTTTTGAAGAAACTTTACGATGAAAAGTACCTTGCTACTCTCGGTGATATGGATCTTGAGATGGGCGTTCAGTCGGCAGTATCGGAGGCATATCCTTGCCCATAGATGTCGATAGGTTGAATGGAAGTAGCGGTAGACGCCGCCAATTCTTCGTTATAGGGAGGACATTTGACTGATTCGCGGACGCGGGGAAGGGGCTCGAATCATCTATGATGCGCCTGGGCCGGGGCAACGATGCTCCGAAAGAGGCACGGCATGGGTAGACGAAACAGACACGTCAGCCGAAGCGTTCCAGTCAACGAGGTACGCTTTGATCGCAATGCGTTGAAGAAGATGGACCCGGCAGAGCGTCGGTTGATGATCATCATGGGTCACGTGACCAACGACCTCATGGCGGTTCACCGGCTGCTGATCTACTGCAACAATCATCCAACGAAGAGACATCTGTTGCACGTTGCAGGCGTGTGTCAGAGCCTCGTGGTCAACAGGTTCCTTATGGGAATGATGAGAGAGATTTGGAAAGTGCTTGAACGTGAAGTGATTCGTTCGCCAGCCCTGGGAAAGCACTATCATGATGCGATGGGACGCAACTTCCCGAAGGAGAGCGGGGATCTTCAGAGGCTAAAAACCTACTTCGGATCGACCCAAGGAAAACACTTGCTCCGCATCCGCGACAAGTTCGTCTTCCACTATCAAACGGACGAGTGGGACATTGAGAACCATTGGGAGAAGGTGCCGGAGGACAATCTGGTCTTCCATATCTCGCAGATGCGTGTGAACAGCTTCTACGAGTTCTCACACGAAGTGATCACCAGGGCGATGCTGGCGGAAGCCGATGCTGACCTAGGGAAGGCATTCGCGATTGTCTACGACGACGTGCTGAAGGTCTCTGGTTGGCTTCTCGGAGTTGTCCACGCGGTCATGCATGAAGCGGTCGGGCGCTTGGCGACGAATGGAACACTCCCCGTCCACAAGGTGCGGCGAGTGCCAGCAAGTAATCCGTATACGATCCGAGTTCCGGCGCTGGTCAATGAGAAGGCCAGACGGCCCAGGATCACCTAAATACCGGATCAGAGTCAGTTTCCTCTAACCCCCTCCGGCGTCCAGTTGCGCTTCCTTCGGGCGAGGCGGTTCTCCGTGGTCTCGCCTTCGAAATCCGCCGGCGCCGCGACAAGCTCTTTGCGGTCCACGTTGTCGAACGTGTTCACATTGACCACGGCGTAGCGCACGCCCTCGATCTCGCAGGTGGCGATCGGCACCGCGCCGCAGGTGGTGCAGATATGGAAATCCGCCGTCTTGGTGCCGAACCGGTAGCGCGTTGTCAGCTTCTCGTCGGCGACGGTCAGCGCGAAGCGGCCCTCCGGGTGCGAGGTCCAGACGCCGCCATGCTTCACGCATAGGTCGCAGCCGCAGGCGCGCACGGGGATCGTCGGCCCGGCGCCGGGCCAGTCGAAGGTGATGCGGATGTTGCCGCAATGGCAGCTTCCGTGGATTCGCCGGTAGGTTGCTGCGTCGGCCATGTCGGTTCGCCTCGTTCGCGCGCGATGTCGTTCAAGCGCTCTTTGGTTTCTTCTGAGAGCGGCCGGCGCCGGCGCCGCACCGACGTGTTCAGCGCCACGGCGGCGCGAATCAGCGCCTTCAGCGCCTTTTCATCGATCTTGTCGCCCTCCTGGATATCGATGGCGCGCCTGACGTTGCCGTCGAGGCTGGAGTTGAAGAGGCCGGACGGGTCCTCCAGCGAGGCGCCCTTGGCGAAGGTCATCTTCACGACGCTCTTGTAGGTCTCGCCGGTGCAGATGATGCCGCCGTGGGACCAGACCGGCACCCCCCGCCACTTCCACTCCTCGACCACCTCGGGGTCGGCCTGCTTGATGAGCGTCGCGGATCCGGGCGAGCATCTCGCCCCGCCAATCGCCCAGCTCCTTGATCCGCCCATCGATCAGCCGCGAGGGAGAGTCCCTCCTTCCTTCGAGCCGCTCTTCGTCTTCTTCAACATGGCTGTCGCTTTCTTCATGGTAGGTTCGGCCGCGCGAGCCGCTGCCGGATATCGCGGTAGGCGGCTGCGATCAAGTCGCTCAACGCCTCGCCGTCCAGCTCCTTGCCGGGGCGCAGCTTCACATGACGCATGCGCTTGCCATCGCCTTCGAGCAGGCCGGCGGGATCCCCGAGCATGGCGCCGTGGAAGAAGCCCACATTCGCATGGGCCTTGAACGCGTTGACATAGCCGAACGGCGCGTCGTCCACGCAGGCGACCGGACATCCGTCGTGCAGGAGCTCGCGGACATCGGCGCCGCAGCCGCGCATGCGCTCGAACCATGTCCGCGCCGTCAGACCGCTGCGGATCGGCGAAATCGGAAAACCAGGCCTCGATCCGGGGATCGCGCCGGACCGCGCCGGTGAACCGCAGGAGATCGCTCATCCGCCATCCCGCATCCGGCCGCTCACATTTTTTCGCCGGGCAATTGGCTGGCCTGCTTCACCCAGGCGGCGAACTGGGCTTCGTCGAGCTGGTCGTCCTCATGGATGTCGAGGTAGCGCACGTCCTTCTGCTTGGACTCGCCGGGCGGGACAGGGCGGAGCGCCGCGCCGCGGAAGAACGCCACTTTCACGTACCTTGCGAAGCAATGAAAGCTGAGGAACCAGCCCTCGCCCTCGATGCCGTAGAAGGGCGAGTTCCATTTGACCGCCTTGTACACGCCGGGGACGGCGCGCGCGATGAGCGCATCGAGACGGCGCCCGACCTCGCGCTTCCAACCGGGCATGGCCGCGATGTAGGCCTGCACGGGGGCGTCGCCATAGGCCTTCGCGATCTGCGGGTTGCCGCCGGAGAGCAGCTTCGGCTTCGCCGCGGCCCGCTTGGCGGCGGCCTTCTTCGCGGCCTTCACCGGTCTCTTCGATGCCTTTCCGGCCATCGTGTTCACTCCAACTGATGGGCTCATATCCAATTTTGAAGAAAGCGGGACCGGAGTCAATTTTTTCGCAGCCGGGAATCTTGATGTCGAGGATAATCGTCCTATATCGATTGCGCCGCTGACATCAGCGGCCGTGATGTTGGACATTGTCTATCTGTATGCCACGCGGCTCGCGCTGACGAGTCCGCCGCCGGCTTCGTTTGCCCGACAATATTTCATCGGCGCGTGAGGAATCCGCACGCGAACCCAAGGGCCGGTGATTCCCTTGCATGGCATCGTTCCAAAAAATCAGGGTCCCCCGGATGCAATACGGCCGGATCTTCGCAATGCCTTGATTTTGCGAGTGGACACGGCAATCGAGTGTGACATGCCGGGAAATTTCCTGCTGATGGCGCAAGGACTTGCTCGTGGGGAAATAGCGAAAAATTGGCGCAAGAGGGTCCACCACAAAGTCACAAAGGACACGAAGCCATCGCACCAAAACCGGCGTTGGTGATTGACGGGATTGGAACGGCCTCCGGCCGTTCCGGATTCAGACGGCGCCTTGCTCGCGAGATGATGCGCCAATCGACTCAGTCGCTTCGTGTCCTTTGTGACTTTGTGGTGAAACTAATCTTCCTACCCTCGCAGCTGGATCCGCCGGTAGCTCAGCGCCTCCGCCACATGTTGCCGGCGGACCGACGCCGCGCCATCCAGGTCGGCCAGCGTCCGGGCCACCCGCAGCACCCGGTGATAGCCCCGGGCGCTCAGCTTGAACCGCTCCGCCGCCTCGGTCAGCAACTGGCGGCCCTCGCTTTCGGGTGCGGCCACCTGCTCCAGCAACTCGCCATCGGCCTCGGCATTCGTGCGGATGATCTTGCCGGCGAGCCCGGCCTCGATGACCGCGCCATGGCCGTTGCCCGCCGCCGTCGCGTTCACCGCGGCGAAGCGCTCGGTCTGCCGCGCCCGCGCCGCCGCCACCCGCGCGGCCACTTCTGATGATCCCTCCGCCGGCGGCGGCAGGGAGAGATCGCTCGGCGACACCGCCGGCACCTCCACATGGAGATCGATGCGGTCGAACAGCGGGCCGGAGATGCGGGACTGGTAATCCTCCGCGCAGCGCGGCTGCCGCGAGCAGCCCTGCTGCGGGTCGCCGAGATAGCCGCATTTGCAGGGGTTCATCGCCGCGATGAGCTGGAACCGCGCGGGATAGGTGACATGGGCGTTGGCGCGGGCGACGCTGACCCGGCCGGTCTCCAGCGGCTGGCGCAGGGATTCCAATGTCGGCCGCTGGAACTCCGGCAGCTCGTCCAGGAACAGCACGCCGAGATGGGCGAGCGAGACCTCGCCCGGGCGCACGCGCAGGCCGCCGCCGACCAGCGCCGGCAGCGAGGCCGAGTGGTGGGGATCGCGGAACGGCCGCGTGCGCAGCAGCCGCCCGTCGGCGAGCTGCCCCGCCAGGGAATGCACCATGCTGACTTCCAGCGCCTCGGCCGGCGCCAGCGGCGGCAAGATGCCGGGAAGGCGCGCGGCGAGCATGGATTTGCCCGAGCCCGGCGGCCCGATCATCAGCATGTTGTGGCCGCCGGCCGCCGCCACCTCCAGCGCGCGCTTGGCGGACTCCTGGCCCTTGATGTCCCGGAGGTCCGGCAGCGCGCCGACGGCCTCCGCCAGCTTCGGCTGCGGCGGGGTCAGCACCTGGCTGCCCTTGATGTGATTGATCAGCGCCAGCAGCGTCGGCGGCGCCAGCACCTCGATCTGCCCGGCCCAGGCCGCCTCGCCGCCCTGCGCCGCCGGGCAGATCAGCCCGCGGTTCTGGCTCGCCGCATGGATCGCCGCCGGCAGCACGCCGGCCACGGGTGCGATCGAGCCGTCGAGACCGAGTTCGCCCAGCGCCGTGTAGTTGAGCAGCGCATCGGCGGGGAGTACGCCCATGGTGACCAGCAGCCCGAGCGCGATCGGCAGGTCAAAATGGCTGCCTTCCTTGGCCAGGTCCGCCGGCGCCAGGTTGCAGATGATGCGCTTGGAGGGCAGCGCCAGGCCGATGGCGGCCAGCGCGCCGCGCACACGCTCCCGGCTCTCGCCCACCGCCTTGTCCGGCAGGCCCACCAGCATGAAGGCGACCAGGCCGCCGGTCATGCCCACCTGGGCGTCCACCTCCCGCACGTCGACGCCCTCGAAAGCCACGGTCTTGATGCGGGCGGTCATATTCGGGTGTGATGGTATGCACGGGTTGGTTGCGACGAGGGCGAGACCCTACAACCGCTCGATCTTAGTGGCGCGCGAGCGGCGCGGCAAAGTCCGGTTTGTGGCGATATGCCGCCGATGCGCCGGCCGCGGCGGCGCGCTATGCTGGCTCACCCGTCACCACTGCAGGAGTGCTTCGCCATGATGACTGCCTATCTCGTCGGCATGACCGCGAAGGCGAAAACGGATTCGGTCTCCGTGGACGCGGAGGATGCGCTGATCGCCGCGCTCAAGGTGAAGCACGATTACCCGGCGGCGATGATCACCTATGTGAGGAAGCGGAATGCCCGCGGCGATCGCCGCCATCCCCACCAGGGGCTGGTCGAGGGCGAAGCGCGGCGGCGGAAACCGGCTTAGAAGTAAGCCGACCGGACGATGGTGGCCTGGATGGTGGCCGCCGTCTCCTGGCTGTTCAGCTTGGCCCGGGCGCCTGCGGTCACCTGCTTATGCAGGTCCAGGATGGTGCGGCTGCCGGTGCGCTCGAACAGGAACGGGAACAGGCCGTGCATCATGCAGGCCATGCCGGCCAGGATCATGCGGCCGCCCACGCCCGTGGCAAAGGCGAAATGCTCGCCATAGGTCTCGCCGACGGCGGCGGGGTGGCGGGTAAAGGCATCGATCGGCGACATGAAGGCGGCTCCCGGATGATTATCGAGCCTGACTATGATGCCATAAGCAGATGAAATGAGTTTGCTATCTCCGGCCAGAATCGGCCAAATCACGGAAAATTGCACTCCTATTTTGCTATTTCGTGGTATGATCTTCCAATGGATGAATTCGATAAGAAAATCCTAACTTTGCTCCAGGCTGACGCCAGCCTGTCCAATTCGGATATCGCCGAGCGGGTGGGCCTGTCGCCCACCCCCTGCTGGCGGCGCATCCGGATCATGGAGGAAGCCGGTATCATCAAACGCCGGGTGGCGGTGCTGGACCGGCAGAAGCTGAATGTGGGGGTGACCGTCTTCGTCTCCGTGCGCACCAACCGCCACCACCAGGACTGGCTGGACAAGTTCGCCGAGGTGGTGGGGAGCATTCCCGAAGTGGTGGAGTTCTATCGCATGGCCGGCGATGTGGATTATCTTCTGCGAGTTGTGGTGCCTGATATCGCCGCCTATGACGGCGTCTATAAGCGGCTGATCGAGCAGATCGACCTGTTCGATGTCAGTTCGAGCTTTGCCATGGAGGAGCTGAAATGGACCACGGCCGTGCCCTTGAGCTACGCGCCGGTCACGGCTTAGGCGGCGCGGCATGAAGCTCGCCCGCCACGGTCTCACTCTTCTGCTCGCCGGCGCAGTCGCGCTTTCGGCCCAGGTCGCAGTCGCCGCCGATCTCACGGTGCGCGAGGTGGTGCAGCGGCTGGTCAAGGCGCGGAACGGCCCGCCGGCGGATTTCGCCGGGCTGGATCTCAGCTTCCTCGATCTCACCGGCCTTGATTTCTCCGCGGCGAATCTTGCGGGCGTCAATCTGTTCGGCTCCGAGCTGGATCATGCCGATCTCTCGGACGCCAATCTGGCGGGCGCGATGATGGACCGCACGGTGATCATCGGCACCAGCTTCGCCCGCGCCAACATGACCGGCGTGAAAATGCGCCGGCCCGCCGCTTTCACCACGCTCGCCGTGCGCAAGGAAGAGGCGCCGAACTTCGCCGGCGCCAATCTCACGGGCGCGGAAATCTTCGGCAAGCTCAGCGCAGCGAATTTCCGCAATGCCAATCTCAGCGGCGCCATCATGCGCCAAACCCTGCCGACCGAGTTGCTGACCGCCACCCGCACGGAACTGATCGACTGCGACTTCAGCGGCGCCAATCTGTCGGGCGCGGATCTCAGCTATCTCTGGCTCACCTTCTCCGATTTCACCAACGCCAATCTGGCGATGGCCAACTTGACCAACAGCGACTTGTCGAAAGCAAACCTGACGGGCGCGAATATCTCCGGCGCCAACCTGGATCGCGCCAATCTGGACGGCGCCATCTTCCGCAATGCCCGCGGCCTGGACCAGGCGGCGGGCCTGGACAAAGCCATCAACCTGGACACCATCATCGAGTAGGCCGCGATTGCTGCGTATTGCTATCCCAGTCCTTGCGGCCCTTGCGCTTCTGGCGCCGACAGTATCGGCGCAGACGCCGGCCGACCGCGTCGACACCGCGCTGGTGCTGGCGGTCGATGTCTCGGGCTCGGTGGATGAAACCCGCTACGCCCTGCAGATGGAAGGCATCGCCAGCGCTTTCGAGGATAGCGAAGTGCAGCGGGCGATCTTCTCCGGCGTCCACGGCTCGCTGCTGGTCATCCTCGTCAACTGGTCGCACGAGCCCGAGGTGATGATCCCCTGGACCATCGTCGCCAACCCCGACGATGCCCAGAATTTCGCCGCCAGGGTGCGGGCCGCGCCGCGCCATGCCGACGATTTCACCTGCATGTCGCGCATGATGGAGCTGGTGGCCGACAAGGTGCTGCCGCTCGCGCCGCTGCAGGCCGACCGTATGGTGGTGGATGTTTCCGGCGACGGGCGCGACAATTGCAATCCGCGCACGGCCGTCGCCAGCCTGCGGGATTCCCTGGTCGCCACCGACGTGGCGGTCAACGGCCTGCCGATTCTCGAAGGCGCGGAGGCGGCAACGATCGAACAATGGTACCGCGACCATGTGGTCGGCGGGCCGGGCTCCTTCATCCTGCCGGCCAACGGCTACAAGGATTTCGGCAGCGCTATCAGGCGCAAGTTCATCCTGGAGATCAGCGGCGAACGGATCGCGCCGCCGGACGAAGTCCTAGCGGCTAGGCGCTGGCCTTGAGATCGGCCGCCGCTTCCGGCTGCACCGCTTGCTCGGGTTCCGCCGCCGGCAGTTCCACCTTCACCGTGGTGCCCTGGCCCAGGCGGCTGGCGAGCGACAGCTTGCCGCCCTGCAGTTCCGCCAGCATGCGCGACAGCGGCAGTCCCAGCCCGGTGCCCGCATGCTTGCGATTCAGCGCATTGCTGACCTGGGCGAAGGGCTCCATGACCCGATGCAGATCCTGGGGCGCGATGCCGATGCCGGTGTCGATGATCGACAGCGCGATCCTGTCCGGGCCAGCCGCTTCCGCCGCCACCGTGATGCCGCCGCCGCGGGGCGTGAATTTGATGGCGTTGGTCAGCAGGTTCAGCAGAATCTGCTTCGCCGCCCGTACATCCACCATCAGCCGCAGCGGCTCCGGCGGTAGCGCCACGTCCAGCCCGACGCCGGCTTCAATGGCCCGCTCCTTCACCAGCCGCAGGCAGGAATTGACCAGGTCGCCCGCGGCGATCAGCTCGTAATTCATCTCCCGGCGGCCCGCTTCGATCTTCGAGAGATCGAGCACGTCGTTGATCAGCGACAGCAAGAAGTGGCCGCTGTTGTAGATGTCGCCCAGATACTCCTGATAGCGCGTCGAACCCACGGGGCCGAAGGTCTCCGTGCGCATCAGCTCCGCAAAGCCGATGATGGCGTTCAAGGGCGTGCGCAGCTCATGGCTGACATGGGCCAGGAACTCGCTCTTGCTGCGGTTGGCGATCTCCGCCTGCTCCTTGGCGGTGCTGAGCTCGGTGGTGCGTTCTCCCACCAGCCGCTCCAGATCCTTGCGCGAGCGTTCCAGGGCATCCATGCGGGCGCGGTCCACATCGATACGCGTCTGCATGCGGTTGATGCGGCTTTCGCTGCCGACGCGGTTGAGCTGCTTGTCCAGCTTGTGATAGGCGCGGAAATGCCGGTGCGCGTCGCCGACCCGCCCGGCCTGTTCGAAGAGATCTGCCAGCTGCCGGTGGCATTCGGCGGTCAGGCGCTTGATGCCCTTTGCCTCGGCGTTTTCCAGCGCCGCCTCGGTGCGGGCCAGGGCGCCGTCGATGTCGCCGAGCACCGCCAGCGCCCGGCCGCAATTCATCAGCGCGATGGAGCGGTCGAACGGATCCTCCGCCGCATCCAGCATGCGCATCAGCGTGGCGATGGATTCGCGAGTCTCCTCGAGTGCGCCGAGCTTCGCCCGGGCCGCCGCGAGAATCGAAAGACAGCCGGCGCCCATGCTGAAATTGCCGATGCTGCGCGCCGCTGCCACAGCGCGCGTCGCCGCCGTGGAGGCCTCGGTGTAGCGCTCGAGCTGCAGCAGGTTGTACGCCCGCGCATAGTCGAGCACCAACCGGTCATAGACCGTCTCTTCCGGCGGCAGCAGCACCAGGCGGCTGCTCACATTGTCGAGGACTTCCAGGGATTCGACGAACTGTTCGCGCTCCTGCAGCACATAGGCGGAGTCCATCAGCGCCTTGCAGTAGAGCGCCTGATCGCCCACTTCGGCGAGCACCGCCAACGCCTGCTGGTTGGCTTCCAGCGCGTCATCGAGGAGGCCGAGATCCAGATAGGTTGCCGCGAGAGTCTTGTAGGAAAGTCCGGCGGAGAGTTTGTCACCCGCCTCCAGGAATTTCGCGCCGAGATCGCCGACCGCTTCGAACGCCTCGGTGTAGCGGCCGAGCAGACGATAGGAACGCCCCATCTCCAGCCGGCAGCGCGCCTCGTCCTGGCCCAGGCCATTGCGCTTGGCGATGTCGGCGCCTTCTTCGGCCAGCGCCAGGGATTGGGCGACGTCGAACTCGCCCACCAACTCCGCCAGGCGGCAGAGAATCGTGCAGCGCATCTTGGGATCGTGGGTTGCGCTCAGCGACCGGCGCAGGGTCTCGATCTCCGACATGGCTCTGGGCCGTTATTCTCTTTGTGCAGACAATGGCGGTCGCGGACAAACGCCGGCCGTCAACTCCCTACAGATTTCGACAAGTTATGTTTAATATTTGGTAAATGCCGGTAGCGGGCTCCCGACATACTAGATATCGAAACTGTGAAGAATTCTGTCTAGATGTGGTGTGGATAGAGAAAATTCCGGGCCGGCGGGGACGGTGCCGGCCCGGGCAGGATCGGACTAGCGGCCCGACCTCGCGGCCGAAACGCCACCCGACGCCCAACTCACGACCATGGTCGGCTTCGGATCAAACCGTGTGCCGCGATCGATGCCGGCCACATCGGTTGACGTACAGGCCAGGCTCATCGAGGGCATCAGCACAACCAGACCCAGGGCCAAGGAAAGAGCGACGATTTTCGCGCGAAGCATGATTCCCACAGCAAGTCTCCTTATCATTTGCGGCTCGCGTCCAGGAAGGTTCGGTACTCTGTATCCCACCCGACGACGACCGGATGATCGCAAACAATCTCTTAAGATTGCGTCAAAGTTTTAGATGAATTTGTGTGGTTAACGCGACGAATCGCGCGGCAACTGCTAGCGCTCAGCGGGCGGATTCAAATCCCGTCAGCACATTCACGGTGGTGATGCCGATCTCTTCCACCGCATAGCCGCCCTCCATGACAAACAGGGTGGGCCGCTTGGCGCCGGCGATCATCTCGCCCAAGCGCAGATAATCCTCGCATTTCAGTTTGAAGCTGGAGATCGGATCGTTCTCGTAGGTATCGACGCCGAGCGAGATGACCAGGGCATCGGCGCCGTAAGCATCGATGCGTTTCAGTGCCGCCGCCAGCGCCGGCTGATACTGCGCCCAGGCGGTGCCTGGCCGCAGCGGGAAGTTGGCGTTGAATCCGTCGCCGGCACCTTCGCCTGATTCGTCTTCATAGCCGGAGAAGTAGGGGTATTCGTCCTCGGGGTGGCCGTGCAGCGAGCAGAACAGCACGTCGCTGCGACGGTAGAAGATTTCCTGCGTGCCGTTGCCATGATGGAAATCCACATCGAGCACGGCGACGCGCTTTGCGCCATTGTCGATGAAGGCTTGCGCAGCGATCGCGGCATTGTTGAAAAAGCAGTAGCCGCCATAGAAATCGCTGCCGGCGTGATGGCCGGGCGGACGGCAGAGGGCGAAGGCGGCGGGAGCGCCCTTGGCCACCAACCGCTGCGCTGTCATCGCCACATCGACGGCGGCGCTGGCCGCGGTCCAGCTCCCGGCGGTCAGCGCCGTCGAGGTATCGATGCAATAGTAGCCCAGCTTTGCCCGTAGCTTGTTCGGCAGCTTGCGGCGCATGCCCGGCGCGATCCAGGCGGTGGGAATGACATAGCTCTCGCCGTAACGCTTCTGCCATTCTTCGTGGGTCGTCTCGATGAAATTCATCAGCCCGGCATCGTGGATGCGTCCCGCCGCCGCGCGTCCCACGGCCTCCGGCGGCAGGATCTCGCCGAGCTTGGCGTCGCGGACGCGCGACAGCACGATCTCCGCCCGCTGCGGCGTTTCGAATGCCGGCCCGAAATCGCCGTAGTTGAATTCCAGCGGCGGGGCGTGCAGCCGGTGCGCGTCGCTGTAGATGGTTTTCATCTGCGTCGAGCCGTTGCCAGCTTCACCGCTTGCCTTCGAATCCCGAGAGGACATTCACGGTGTTGATGCCCAGGGCGTCCACCGCATAGCCGCCTTCGAACACGAACAGCGTCGGCTTCTTGGCCCCGGCGATCATCTCGCCCATGCGGTAGTAGTCCTCATGCTCAAGCTTGAACTTGGAGATCGGATCTTCCTTGAAGGTGTCGAGGCCGAGCGACACCACCACCACGTCCGGACTGAATTTCTTCAGAGCCTTCATCGCACGGGTCAGCGCCTCTTCGTACTTGTCCCACTTCGCGCCCCAGCGCAGCGGCAGGTTCATGTGATAGCCCTCGCCCTTGCCTTTGCCGGTCTCGTCGGCAAATCCCAGGAAATAGGGGAACTCCTGCAGCGGATCGGCGTGGATCGAGATCGTGAGCACGTCGGCTCTGTTGTAGAAAATCTCCTGGGTGCCGTTGCCATGGTGATAATCCACGTCGAGCACGCAGACGCGCTTGGCGCCGAGGTCGCGGAAGGCCTGCGCGGCGATGGCCGCATTATTGAGGAAGCAATAGCCGCCATAGAAGTCGCTGCCCGCGTGATGGCCCGGCGGCCGGCAGAGCGAGAACACCGCCTTCTCCCCATTATTGACCAGCTTCACGCCGGTCAGCGCCACATCGACCGCGCCCTTCACCGCCCGCCAGGTGCCCGCGGTGATCGGCGTGCCGGCATCGATGGCGTAGTAGCTGAGCTTGCCGTCGATGACTTCGGGCAGCGGCGGCTTCTTGCGGAATCCCCGGGTGTGCCAGGTGATCGGCAGCGCGTCGTAGCAGCCATGGGCCTGCACCCATTCGTCCCAGGCGGTCTGCAGGAAGCTCACCAGCCCCTTGTCATGCACCCGGTAGACCGGTTCCAGGTCGAAACTGTCGGGCGCCGTCACCGGCCCCAGCTTTTTGCTGCGCACCCGGTCGATGACGATCTGCGCCCGGCGCGGCATCTCGAACGGCGGCAGGAACTTGCCCTCGATCAATTCGAACTTGCCGTCCTGGTGGCGATGCTCGTCGGTGTAAACGGTTCTCATGATGTCTCCCTGCGAATGCGCGCTGTGATCTCCGGGAATCGGGCCGCGCTGTCAATCCTTCCGGACGCCATGGGTCTCAATCGCCAGATGCTCGGCGCTCCAAGGCCCGGGCCAGACCTCCGCATGGCCGTGGCGCAGGCGGCGCACGGTCCCCACCGGCAGGTCGCGGGCGATCAGCATCGGCCCAGGCCCATCTGTCTCGCTGAAAGGACCGATGGCGCCGGCCACGCCGTCATAGCCCAGCACCGCTTCGCAGGGCGTATAGGCGGCGGCCCCCGATACATTCAACTCCCGGTTCTGCAGATGCTCGGGCACGCCGATGGCGCCGACGGTGCAGACGACGGTCTGCAGCTCGACGGCGCGCGCCTTGGCGCAATCGAAGACGCGGCGGAAGCCGGAACGGAATCCGGTCATGGAGGGCACCAGGATCAGATCGAGATCCAGTGACGCCAGGCGATGGGCCAGCGCCGGCATCTCCACATCCAGGCAGACCAGGGGCGCGATGCGCAGCCCCTGCCATTCGACGATCTGGATCTTGTCGCCCGGCACCAGGTTCCACGCCTCGGGGTTCTTTTCGCCGGGGGTCAGCACGACCTTGTCATAGGCGATGGTGCGGCCGTCGGGCAGCAGCAGCCAGGCGCGATTGAGGTAATCGCGGCCATTCTCGGCTTTCACCGGCATGGTGCCGGCGAGGATCGCCATGTCATAGCGTGCCGCCAGGGGCTCCAGGGCGGCCAGGGCCGCTTCGCCCTGCTCGGCCATCCAGGGAATCTCTTCGGTGATCTTCAAGCCTGCCGGTGCGTAGCTCAGCCAATGTTCGCTGACGAATTCCGGCATCACCAGGATGCGGGCGCCGGCGGCCTTGGCCTCGGCGAGCTGCTGGTCGACAGTGGCGATCCAGGCGGCGATGCCATTCAGCTTGGTCGCCAGATTGGCGGCCCAGAGGGCGACAGTGATGGTCTCGATGGGTTCGGCAGCCATGACGTCTCTCAAAGAAAATACGGGGGAGGCCGCAAGACCTCCCCCGTTGCAGGTCGGTTTAGATCAGGCCCGTCCGCCTACTTCAGCAGATTGGTCCAGATCTGATTGTACTTCTCCGTCACATCCTGCGGGCAGGGCGGCTGGAAGGTCGGCGCCGGCGCATTGGCCGGCATCATGATTTCCGGCGCAGTCGCGAACTCCTGCGGCAGGAACTTCTCGCTGCCCATGATGCCGTTCGCATACTTCGCGAAGTCGGAGATCAGCGCGGCATTCTCCGGATCCATGATGAAGTTCTGCCAGATCTTGGCATTCTCCATGTTCGGCGCATCGGCCAGGACCACGGCATTGTCCATCCAGCCGGCCACGCCCTCTTTCGGATAAGCGTACTTCAAGGTTGGCTTCTGCAGGCGGGCGCGCATTGCCGCCCCGTTCCAGCCATGGGACACGGCCACGTCGCCGGCCACCAGCGGCTCGATCATCGGATAGTCGATGGTGCGCCAATGGGGCTTCGCTCCCACCAGCAGATCGTTCAGCGCCTTCAGGTCTTCCGGATTGCCGTTGCAGAGCGGCTTGCCCAGATAGCGCAGCCCCGCATGCAGAACCTCGACGATTTCCGGTTGCATGTTGATCTTGCCATCAAGCTCGGGTGGCGGATCGAACAGGATCGCCAGGGTGTCGATGTCGCCGCTATAAACAGCGGTATCGACCATAAAATTCGTCGTTCCCCACTGCCAGGGAACACTGTAGTTGCGGCCCTGATCCCAATAGACGTCGACCCAGCGCGGATCGACATTCTTGAAGTTCTCCATCTTGTTCGGCTCGGTCTTCGCCAGGAAGCCCTCGCTGAGCAGGATCTGCACAGCGTAGTCGGACGGGAAGACGACGTCATAGCCCGTGTTGCCGGCACGGACCTTGGCCAGCAGCGTGTCGTTGGAGTCGTAGTCGTCGAGAGTGACTTTGATGTTGTATTGCTGCTCGAACTTCTCGATCAGCTTGGGGTTGGTGTAGTCGCCCCAATTGTAAAGATGCAATTCGCCGTCGGCATAGGCGGCACTGCTGGCAAAGAGCAGCGCGGCAGCCGCGGTCATACGTAACGCGTGACCCAACATTATTCATCTCCTCTGTTTTCTGGCCTCATAGGTACTCAGTACTTCTTGCGCCCGATCAGGAAGGACAGGGACACAAGCAAAATCGAGATCACCAGCAGGATCGTCGACATGGCGTTGATCTCCGGGCTGATGCCGCGGCGGATCGATGTCCAGACATACATCGGCAGGGTGGTTTCGCCGGGCCCCACCAGCATGCTGGTGATGGTGAAATCGTCGAACGAGACGACGAAGGCCAAGGTCGCGCCGGCAATGATGCCGGGCATCAGCAGCGGCAAAGTCACCCGGTGGAAGGTCTGCCAGGGCGTGGCATAGAGGTCGGCGGCCGCTTGCTCCAGCGTCAAATCCATGTCCTCAAGCCGGGCACGGATCGGCATGTAGGCGAACGGAATGCAGAAGCAGGTGTGGGCCAGCATGATCTGGATGATGCCCAGGCGGGTGCCGAGCGCGGCGGCGAGAAGTCCGAAGAAACTCAGGGTCGCGATGGCGGTCACGATCTCCGGCACCATCAGCGGCAGATTGATGGTCATGTAGCTGGCGGTCTGGCCGCGCCAGGCTTTGGTTCGCGTGGTCGCCAGCGCGGCGGCTGTGGCGATGATGGTCGAAATCACTGTCGCGAAAATGGCGATCTGCATGGTGTTGAGCGCGGCACCCCAGATTTTGTCATTCATGAAGGCCTTGGGATACCAATCGAGACTGAAACCCGTCCAGACGGTCACCGACCGCGTGCCGTTGAAGGAGAACCCGAACAGAATCAGGATCGGCGCATAGAGCACGACCAGGCAAGCAGCGGCGATGGTGCCGAAGCCATGGATTCGCTTGAGATCGAACCTGCGCGCGGTGACGCGCCGGCGGGGCTGCAGTGCGATATCAGCCATGGGCGATGTCCGATTTGCGCGTGCCGTAGCGCACATAGACATAGAGCGCGACCATGACCAGGGCCATCAGGATCAGCGACGCCGCCGAACCGAACGGCCAGTTGCGCGAGCCCGCGAACTGCAGCGCGATCAGGTTGCCGATCATCAGCGACTTGCCGCCGCCTACCAGCAACGGCGTCACATAGGCGCCGAGCGCGGGGATGAACACCAGCAGGCAGCCGGCGACGATGCCGGGCTTCGACAGCGGCACGATGATGCGCCAGAGAACGTACCAGCGCGTGGCATAGAGATCGTAGGCCGCCTCCACATAGCGGAAATCCAGCTTCTCCAGGCTGGCATAGATCGGCAGCACCATGAAGGGCAGGAAGCCGTAGAGCAGCGCGATGCCGACGGCGGTGTCCGTGTACATGATCTTGAACGGCGTGCTGAGGATGCCGATGTCGAGCAGCGCATTGTTGACGATGCCGTCATCGCGGATCAGCACGAAGATGGCGAAGGTGCGGATCAGCAGGTTGGACCAGAAGGGCAGCGTGATCAGGAACAGCCAGAAATTGCGCTGATGGGCAGGCCTTGTGGCCATGAAATAGGCTGTCGGAAAACCCAGGATCAGGCTGCCCAGGGTGGTGAACGCGGCGAGGCCGATGGAACGGGAAAAGATTTCGAAATAGGCCGTGGTGAAATGATAGCTTTCGTCGAACAGGTCTTTCTCGAACAGGAATTGAACATATGCGGCGGTGGAAAATTCCCAGACCACGCCGCCATACGCGCCCGGCTTCAGGAAGGAATAGAGCAGGATGATGATCAGCGGCACGATGCCCAGGATGCCGATGACGATCAGCGACGGGGCAATCAGCGCCCAGCGGGTGCGGCGGCCGACCCGTTCCGCCGCCGCCTGCGCCGCGCTGACGCGCTGCTCGACCGTCGCGCGCGGCGTTGGTATCGAACCGGCGATGACGGCCTCGGCCATGCCGTTCAGTCCTGCAGCATGCGGGCGGCGCCTGACGGCACATCGATGCCCACTTTGTCGCCGACCGTGAAGGGGCTGCCGCCATCGACGGCGTTCTGCACGCGGACGCTGAGACCGCTGCCGTCGCCGATGCGCACCTGATAGTTGGTATCGGTGCCGGTATAGACCGACTGCACGATCTCGCCATGGGTGCCGCCGGCCTTGAGCCGGATCTTCTCCGGCCGGATCGCCAGGGTGGCGCTGCCGCTCTTCTTGTTGGCCGCGGGCGAGGCCATGAACTCGAGGCCGGCGGCGCCGCGGCAGCGCATCCAGCCATTCTCGGCGCCGACGATGTCGACAACGACAAAATTGGTATCGCCGATGAAATCGGCGACGAAGCGGTTCACCGGCCGCTCATAGACATCCAGCGCCGTGCCCAGCTGCTGGATCTGGCCCTTGCTCATCACGGCAATCCGGTCGCTCATGGTGAGCGCCTCTTCCTGATCGTGAGTGACGAAGATGAAGGTGATGCCCGTGCGCTTCTGCAGCGCCTTCAGTTCCGAGCGCATGCCCTGGCGCAACTTCAGGTCCAGCGCCGACAGCGGTTCGTCCAGCAGCAGCACCTTCGGGTGATTGGCGAGCGCGCGGGCCAGGGCCACGCGCTGCTGCTGGCCGCCCGAGAGCTGCGACGGGCGCCGTCCGCCGAGGCCCGACATCTGCACCAGCGACAGCATCTCATCGACGGTCTTCTGCGCATCGGCGCGGGAGCTGCCACGCATCTCCAGCCCGAAGGAGATGTTCTGGCCCACGGTCATGTGGGGGAACAGGGCATAGCTCTGGAACACGGTATTGACCGCGCGGCGGTAGGGCGGCTGGTCGGCCACCGACAGGCCATGGAGCAGGATATCGCCCGAGGTGGGCAGCTCGAAACCGGCGATCAGCCGGAGCAGCGTGGTCTTGCCACAGCCCGACGGCCCGAGAAGGGTGAAGAACTCATTCTCACGGATCGTGACGGAGACATTGTCCAGGGCCCGCACGGCATCCGGCCCGAGGCCGAATACCTTGGTGACGCCCTGTGCCTCCACAGCGGCGATGTCAGTCAAGCGCTCTCCCAAACCTTGGTCTTATTGCCTTGTTGAGGCTCACGTTAGGCCATTTGGCCGGGGCCCGCCAAGCTAATCTTGGCAATCCAACGAGCGGTTTCCGGCACGATATTTTGTTGCGCGCGAACCTATTCCGCGGCCTGGGAAATGGCGCGGAGTCCGGTGTCGAAGTCGAAGGCCGCGAACGGGTGCCGGGATGGCGCGCCGGGCGCTATCAGGAGCTGCGGCTTCGGGCCGAGTTCGGCGATCATCGCGGCAAAGGTAAAGCCGTCGTCGGCATCCGTGATCTCCTGGGAAACCGGGAATTCCGGGTGGTCGCGGGAAGTCAGCAGCGCCGCCGCCTTGTCCGTCGTGAAGGCTGAGCCGCCCTCGAAACGCCGCGCCAGTGCCTCCAGGCGGCAGCCGGAATCCCGGGCCTGCCGCTCCCACCAGGGTTCGGTGAGGTCGGTCCGCAGATCGCGGTTCGCCAGCGGGTGATTGGTGTGCCAGATGCGCCCGTCCGCCGCACCCGGATACTCGGCGATGCGGCCGGCGCTGCACTCGAAATCGCGAACGCCGGCGGCATCGCCGAGAATGTAGTTCTGGCCGGAAGCATGGCGCACCTGCTGGAGAAAATTCACCGCTTCGGCGAGCGCCGGCGTCTCGGCCAGACGTCGTGTGATGAAGGCCACCGGCAGGCCGTCGGCCGACGCGTTCAGCTGCATCAGCGTGTTGACGCTGACACCCAGGCCGCCGCTGTTCATGCCCATCAGCGCGATCATGCCGGCGGCGGTGACGACGTAGGCATCGAGGCCGGGCCGCGCGCCGCGGATCAGCAGCAGCGTCTGGAAGCCGTCCATCCAGTTCGGCAGATCCATGGTCTGCCCGACCAGCGCCGGGTGGCCGTCGCGGGCCGCCGCACCAAAGCTGCTGCAATGGTTCCGGTACTGGCGCTGAAACCACCATTCCTCGTCCATGAACTGCGCGGCGAGAATGGCGCGATAGCTCAGACCGGAGCCTTCGGCGATGCCCTTCACTTCCTCATGCAGGTCCGGCGTCCAGCGCTCGATCGCCGGGATGAAATTGGTTCGCTGCAGGAAATCCTCGATGAAATCGTCGGCGGAAATTTTCGTGCGCGTTTCGATCTCGCGACGCCAGCTTCGGTCGCGCTCGGCGATCAGCGGCCGCAGCCCTTCGCCATAGGCGCGGCCTCGCTGGCGCGGCGTGCCTGAGATTTCGAGAACGGCAAAGCGGGACGGAGTCATTTTCCAGCGCAGCTCCTCAATCCTTGGGATTGTCGATTCTAGCCGATCGGCGGGACATTGCCCAACCATAGCAAATGGTGGGGTTTGCCGCGGCGCTGCGGCGGGGCGGATCGTTTGACCTACCCCAGGACGACAGGCAATGTGCCGCCGACTTCACTGACGCCGCAATGACAGCTGCATCTCCCTCGACATCACTGGCATCACGAACTCTGCACGGCATCTACTACATGCTGGTGGCGGTGGTGCTGTTTTCCTGCATGGATGCTCTCATCAAATACGCGTCCGAGGATTACCCGACCGGGCAGATCATCTTCTTCCGCAACCTGTTCGCCTTCGTGCCCGTGTTCTATTTCCTGCGCCAGGCGGGCGGCCTGTCGGCGCTGCGCACGCGCCGGCCGCGCGATCACATCCTGCGCGGCATCGTCGGCGTCACCGCCATGGGGCTGGTGTTCACAGCGTTCAAGCTGCTGCCGCTGGGCGAAGCGGTGGCGCTGACGCTGTCAGGCCCGATCTTTCTCACCGCGCTATCAGTGCCGCTGCTGGGCGAAAAGGTCGGCCTGCGCCGCTGGTCGGCGGTCATCGCCGGCTTCATCGGCGTGCTGATCATGACGCGGCCGGGCGCCGGCCTGTTCAATCCCGCCGCCTTGTTTGCGCTCGGCGGGGCGGTGTTCTATGCCCTGGCGATGATCTCCGTCCGCTGGCTCAGCGCCACCGAACCGGCGGCGACGACGGTGTTCTACTTCACCCTGTTCGCCACCGCCGCCGGCGCGCTCACGCTGCCGTTCCAATGGCAGACGCCGGATCTCGGTGGCTTCTGCCTGCTGGCGGGCATCGGGCTGATCGGCGGTGTGGCCCAGATGGCGATGACCCAGGCGTTCCGCATGGCGCCGGCCTCGATCGTGGCGCCGTTCGAATATCTGGCGCTGGTTTTCGCCGGCACCATCGGATTTCTCGTCTGGCGCGAAGTGCCGGATGCCTATGTCCTGGTCGGCTCGGCCGTTGTCATCGGCAGCGGCCTCTATATCCTGCACCGGGAAACCGTGCGCGGCCGCCGCGCCGTCGCCATTGAACGGGCCGCCCGAAGCGACTAGATCAGGCCGTAATCATGAGCGCAGACGCCGCCACCAACCCGATGCAGGACCGCCTCGCCGCGGCCATCGCGCTGCATCGCGCCGGCAATCTGGCCGAGGCCGAGCGCGCCTATCGCGATATCCTGGCGCAGGATTCCGGCAATGCCGACGCGCTGCATCTGCTGGGCGCCCTGAAACAGCAAAGCGGCAAAGCGGACGAGTCGATTGCTTTGGTCCGCCAGGCCATCGCCCTGAAACCGAACTCGGCGCTCTATCACAACACGCTGGGCATCGCCTACGGCATGACCCGGGCCGTCGATTGGGCTGTCGAAGCCTTCACCAAGGCGGCGTCGCTGTCGCCCCAGTATCCCGACCCCCACGTGCATCTCGGCAACATCCGGCGGATGCAGGGCCGGAAGGACGAAGCGGTGACTCATCTGGAGCGCGCCGTCGCGATTAAGCCGAACTTCGCGGAGGCGCACAATAATCTGGGGACGCTGCTGATCGATATGGAGCAGTGGCGCAAGGCCGAAGGCCATCTGATGACAGCGGCCCAGCTGCGGCCGAAAAGCACGGAGATCGCCATCAACCTTGCCGTCGCGCGCCGGCCGATCAATTCAAAAGCGGCGATCGCCGGCCTGCAGGATGTGCTGGCGGTCAATCCCGGGCATCCGGCGGCGCTGACGAATCTGGGCGCGATCTATGCGGATCTCGGCGAGCGGGACCTCGCCCTCGATTGCCTGCGACAGGCGCTGGCCGCTGCACCCGGCAATCCGCAGATCAAACTGGATCTTGCGAATGCGCTTTCGCAATTCGGCGACAGCCGCGAGGCGAAGGCGCTCTATACGGAGATTGCCGGCGAATCCGCGCCGCCCAAGCGCTTTCCTGCGCTGATTGCCTTGGCGGCTATCGCCGAGCGCGACGGCGATTTCGAGAATGCCGCGGCTTACCTCGAGCAGGCGAATGCGATCCGTCAGGATACGCCGGCGGCCCTGGCCGGCATGTTGAAGCGACAAGGCAAGAGCGCTGCCGAGGAGCTGGTGCAGAAGGCCGAACGGGTCCTCGCCGAGGGAACGGAAATCAATGACAACCGCGCGGCGCTGCAAATGTCGCTCGGCGGTGTCTATGCGCAGCGCAAGGAATTCCGCCGCGCCTTCGAAGCCTACAAGACCGGAAATCTCTGGCGGCGCCAGGGCTACGAGAAACGTGGCATCACGTATGACCGGCAGGCGCGGGAGAAACGCGTCGATGCGATCATCCGGACCTACGATGCCGATTTCTTCAATGCCCACCGCGAGGGCGCCAGCAGTTCGAATCTGCCGGTCTTCATCGTGGGCATGCCCCGCTCGGGCACGACCCTATGCGAACAGATCCTTGCCAGCCACAGCGATGTCCATGGCGCCGACGAGCTGATGGATATCTCCATCGCCGCCTCGCGCCTGGATCCCGCCAATTACCGCGGCCGCGGCTCGGAATCCAAAGGCCCGCTGCGGATCGATCATCAAGCGCTGCATAAGGAGGCGGCCCGTTACATCGGTGCGCTCAGGTCGATGGCGCCCGATGCGAAGCGGGTCATCGATAAACTGCCGGCGAATTTCGAGAACCTCGGACTGATCGCGGCGATGTTCCCGCACGCCAAGATCATCCATTGCCGGCGCGATCCCCGGGATATCGCGCTGTCCTGCTACACCACCAAGTTTCTCTACCCCCTGGTCTGGAGCCTGGATCTGGACGACTTCTCCCACTACTACGCCCAGTATCAGCGGATCATGGAGCATTGGCGGCGGGTGCTGCCGGTGCCGATGCTGGAGCGGCAATATGAAACCGCCGTCGCCGAATTCGAAGCCTCATCGCGCCAGCTGGTGGATTTTTGCGGCCTCGATTGGCAGGACGCTTGCCTGGAGTTTCACAAGACCCAGCGGGTCGTTCGCACCGCCAGCATCCGCCAGGTGCGCCAGCCGGTCTATACGAGCTCAATCGGCCGCTGGCGCGACTTTGAAACCGACGCACCCGAAGCGTTCCGGCAAATCGGCGCGCTGGAGTCCCTGACGTAGGGAGAATTCACACCGGCCGCCGTTCGCGGCTGCCGGCCCGGGCCTCGATCGCGTCCCACAGGCCCTTCTCGAGCATCACGCCATCCAGCCGATTGATCTCCTGCAGGCCGGTCGGCGAGGTGACGTTGATCTCAGTCAGATAGTCGCCGATGACATCGATGCCGACGAAGATCAGGCCGCGGTCCCGCAGCGCCGGGCCGATGGCGGCGCAGATTTCCCGCTCCCGCGTCGTCAGCGTCGCCTTCACCGCCTTGCCGCCCACATGCAGGTTGGAGCGCGCCTCGCCGGCGGCGGGCACCCGCGACACAGCGCCCACGGCCACGCCGTCGGTCAGGATGATCCGCTTGTCGCCCGCGCGCACTTCCGGAATGTAGCGCTGCACGATGACAGGTTCGCGATAGAGCTGGGTGAACACTTCCAGCAGCGCGTTCAGGTTCTCGTCGCCCTCGGTGATATGGAACACGCCGGCGCCGCCATTGCCGAACAGCGGCTTGACGATGATGTCCCGATGCTCCCGGCGGAAGGCGAGGATCTCGTCCCGATCCGAGGTGATCAGCGTCGGCGGCATCAGCCCGTCGAAATGGGTGACGAACAGTTTCTCCGGCGCATTGCGCACATGCACGGGATCGTTCACCACGAGCGTGTGGGGATGCACATGCTCCAGCAGATGGGTGGCGGTGATATAGGACATGTCGAAGGGCGGGTCCTGGCGCATCAGGATGACATCGACCGTCGCCAGATCCAGCGTCTCCGGCTTGCCCAGCGTTGCGTGATTGCCAAGTTCGCGCCGCACCTGCAGCGGCCGCGCCCGCGCCAGCAACCGCCCGTCGCGGAAGGCCAGGTGCCGCGGCAGATAATGGAACAGGCCATGGCCGCGGCGCTGCGCCTCCAACGCCAGCACGAAAGTGCTGTCGGCGTCGATATTGATCGATCTCGATGGGATCCATCTGGATGGCGACGGCAAGGCTCATGGCGGGGCTTTTCTTGGCGCTGTGGTCGGACGGGAATGTATCGCGGGGACCGGCTACGCTACGCGGAACCGGCGGCAGCGGTCAATTCATCTGCGAGCGCAGTTGCGCCAGAAGCTGTTGCGCGGCACCGCGGCGCTCATGGCGCTGCTGCAGCGCGATCGATTTCTCAAGCGCGGTAAGCGCGGTGCGCATATTGCCGATGCGCGCATGGAGCACGCCATACTCCTGCCACAGCTCGGCATCCTGCGGCGCCACCAGCAGCATGCGGTCCACCACCTCCGCCGCCGGGCCGAAGCGCTCATGGCGCAGGAGCCGCAGTTTGATGTTGTTCTCCAGCCGCAGCAGGATCTGCTTGTTGCCGGCGGGCTGGCAATCGCCGGGCGCCAGTTCGGCCTCCGGGCCGCGCACCGCCTTGATCAGGGTGCGCAGATCGGCGGCGGTACGGATCTGCCCTTCGCTGAAGGCGTCGATGATCGCCGCTTCGCCGCCATGGCGCAGCCGCAGCAGGAAATGGCCGGGGAAATTGATGCCGTCGATCGACCAGCCCTGGGCGCGTGCCGCATGAATGAAGAGGATGCTCATGGCGATGGGCATGCCGCGGCGGCGGTCGATCACGCTCATCAGGTTGGCGTTCTTGAGATCGTCGTAGGTTTCACGGTCGCCGCGATAGCCGTGGCGATCGACGATCACGGCGGTCAAAGCGGCGATCCGTCCGGCGATACCCGGATTGCGCGGCTCCGATGTGGCGGCGGCGGCGATGCCGACATCCTTCACCAGCGCCGCCAGGTGAGTGCGATAGGGTTCGGGATCGGTATCCGGCCGCGACAACTTTGCCAGCGCCAGCGCACCGGCCGCGAGGTCGACGTCCTCATCGTCGGCGGCGCCGATGCCGCGCAGGAATTCCATCGTCTCCCGGCTATCCATGACTCGATCTTCGCGCCGTCCGTGCGCCACTGCAAGACTCAATCCTTGCGGCGGCAATTTCGTGCGCAAGCCCAGCCGCAGAAGATCGCCTTAGCGTAAAATCTATGCAGTCCCCTATGACGCCGACCAGGCATTGATCAGGTGTTGCGGCCAGCGGCGTTTCGCCACCACGATCACATCGAATCGCAGCGCATCGGTTTGATAGCGCGGATGCCGGCCGACGAACGCCGCGGCGGCGCGGGCGATCCGCTGACTCTGATAGGGCGTCACCGCTTCGATGGCATGATCGGCGGAGTTGCGGGATTTCACCTCGACGAAGGCGAGCACACCGCGCCGCCAAGCGATCAGGTCGACCTCGCCCATGGGCACGCGGAAATCCCGCGCCAGGATGCGATAGCCCTTCAGCCGCAGCAGCAGCATGGCCCAGAACTCGCCGCGCCGGCCGCGGCGATAGGCACGCTGCCGGCGCTCGCGATGGCGCTCGCGCGATGACGCTTGTGACGCCATCAATCCCCGTCCTTTGTCAGTCGGAGCGCCCGGGCATAGATCTCCCGCCGTGGCAAACCGGTGGCCGCCGTAACCCCGTCGACTGCATCGCGCAGGCTTTCCTGCTTCAGCGCCGCCGCCAGCAGGCGGTCGATCTCGGCGTCATCGGGGGCCGCGGCGGCTCCCGGCGGAGCGACGACGATGACCACCTCGCCCTTCGGCGCGCCCGCCGCGGCATAGTGATCGGCCAACTCCCGCAGACTGCCGCGGCGCACCTCCTCGAACATCTTGGTGAGTTCGCGCATCACGGCCGCTTCGCGCTCGCCCAATGTCTCGGCCATATCGGCTAACGCAGTTGCCAGCCGGTTCGCGGATTCGAAGAAGATCAAGGTCGCGCCGATGCCGGCCAGAGCCTCGAGCTCGCGCCGCCGCGCCACGGTCTTCGGCGGCAGGAAGCCGGCGAACATGAAACGGTCGCTGGGCAGCCCCGACAGCACCAGGGCCGCCAGCACCGCCGATGGACCGGGGATCGTCGTCACCTTGATCCCCTCGGCGATGGCCTCGCGTACCAGCTTATAGCCGGGATCGGACACCAGCGGCGTGCCGGCATCGGACACCAGCGCCACGGTCTCGCCATCAGCCAGCCGCGCCAGAATTGCCGGGCGCATGCGGGCGGCATTATGCTCGTGATAGGCAATCAGCTTCGTCGCGATCCCCAGCCGCGCCATCAGCGGCCCGGTGACCCGCGTATCCTCGCAGGCGATCACGGCGCAGCTTTTTAACGTTTCCACCGCTCTGTGAGAAATATCAGCCGCATTGCCGATCGGCGTTGCCACAATTGCCAACATGCCGGTCCCCGGCGCCCCATCGCGGGTCCCAGGCGGTTTACTTCCCGCGGAGCGATGGGTAGGTTTTCCCCGCGCCGGACTGCTTGGCGCGGAGGAAGGGGACGATGACGTCGATCGCGGAGCTGACATCTGACCTGTCGAAACCGTGGCTGACCCGCGCCCGGGCCGTCATCGCCGCATCGCTCCTGGCGGGCGCGCTCGCCGGCTGCGGCGGCAACAACAACGTACCGGCGGGCGACACGGGGACACAAGGTCCAGCCACCGATAGCGGCGCGATTCCCATGGCCATCCCGGAAGGGGAGCGCATCAAGGTCGGGCTGATCCTGCCGCTGACAGGTGAATTCGCCGCCACCGGACAGGCCATGTTGAACAGCGCCCAATTGGCCCTGTTCGATGCCCAGGGCAGCAACATTGCTCTGGAGGTGCGCGACGATGCCGGCGCGCCCGGACCGGCGGCGCAGGCTGCCCAGTCGGCGCTCGCCGACGGCGCGCGTTTCATGCTCGGGCCGCTGTTCGGCCGAAATGTCCAGGCGGTGCGGCCGGTGGTGCAGAGCAAGGCCATCAATCTGGTGTCGTTTTCCTCGGACGAGAGCGTGGCCGGCGACGGCGCCTATGTCATGGGCATCCTGCCGCGGCTGCAGGTGGAGCGCATCGTCGGCTATAGCAGCCGCCAGGGGCTCAAGCGCTTTGGCGCCCTCTTGCCGCAGAACGCCTATGGCCAGTTGGTTGCCGCGAGCCTGAAGCAGGCGGCGTCCGCTGCCGGCGCTGAAGTGGTGCGCGTCGAGTTTTACGATCCCACCAGCCTCGACGCGTCCTTCGCCGTCGGCCAACTGGGACAGTTCATTGCCGGCGGCGGGCAGATCGATGCCCTGCTGATTCCCGAAGGCGATCAGCGGCTGCTGGGCATCGTCCGCAGCCTGCCCACCTTCGGCATCGATCCCCTGCAGGTCAGGCTGCTGGGCTCCACGGCCTGGGAAAGCATCGGCGCCGCCGGCGAACCGCTGCTGGCCGGCGCCTGGTATCCGGCGCCCGATCCGCAGAAGATCAGCGACTTCGCGATGAAATATCAATCCGTCTATGGCAGCACGCCGCCGCGGGTGGCGTATCTGGCTTACGATGCGGTGTTGATGTCGGCTGCGCTCGCCGCCGGTTCGGCGGGCGCGGATTTCGGCGCCACGGCACTGACTGATCCCAACGGCTTCTATGGCGTCGACGGCCTGTTCCGGCTGAAGCCCGATGGCGGTGTCGATCGCGGCCTGGCGATCCTCGAGGTGAACTCGGCCGGCCCGCAGATCCGCGAACCGCCGCCGCCGAACTTCGACGGGTTTATCTATTAGGCCAGCAGCTGCGCCAGCACGGCGTTGAGCCGTTGCCGGCCGGCTGCGGTGGCCCGCAGGCCCGACTCATCCAACTCGACAAAGCCGCCCTCGATCAGCGCTTTCAGCCGCGGCGGGTCGAGAGCTGACAGCAGCGTCTCGCCGGTTTCCGATGCGAAGCGATTGGCGTCGATGCCCTCGGCGAGCCGCAGGCCCATCATCAGCATCTCCTCGCGCCGCGCCTCGGCATCCACCACATCCCGCTGCCGCGTCGCATGGCCTTTCTGCTCGACCATCTCCAGCCAGGCTTCGGGCGCCCGGTGCTGCCGCGTCGCGTATTTCACGCCCTCCAGCGTCAGCCGCCCATGGGCGCCGGGGCCGATGCCGGCATAGTCGCCATAGCGCCAATAGGTCAGATTGTGGCGGGACTCCTCGCCGGGCCTTGCGTGGTTGGAGATCTCGTAGGCCGGCAGGCCGGCCTCGGCCAGCGCCTCCTGGGTCGCCTCATAGAGTGCCGCCGCCATCTCTTCATCCGGCACGGTGAAATCGCCGCGGCGCACCGCCGAGGCGAACGGCCGTCTCCGGCTCGATGGTCAGCTGATAGACCGAGAGATGATTGCCGGCGAGCGCCAGCGCTTCCCGCAACTCCTCGCGCCAGGCGGCAACGGTCTGCCCCGGCCGCGCATAGATGAGATCGAAGGTGAAGCGGTCGAAATAGCGGCGGGCCAGCTCGATCGCCTGCTGCGCCTCGCCGGCGCTGTGCTGGCGGCCGAGGAACTTCAGATCGGCCTCGCGCAGGGACTGCACGCCCAGCGACACCCGGTTGACGCCGGCCTCGCGGAAGGCGGCGAATTTCTCCGCTTCCACCGAGGTCGGATTGGCTTCCAGCGTGATCTCGATCTCGGAGTCTGCCTGCCAGATGCGGCGCGCCTGCTCGATCACGGCGCCCACGGTCTCCGGCTCCATCAGCGACGGCGTGCCGCCGCCGAAAAAGATGCTGGTGAGGCGCCGACCTTCAGTCGCTGCGCCGTAATGCTCCAGCTCCCGCAGCAGCGCCCCGCGCCAGCGGCCGTGATCCACCGCCGCTCGCACATGGCTGTTGAAGTCGCAATAGGGGCATTTCGACCGGCAGAAGGGCCAGTGCACATAGAGCCCGAAACCCGGCTCGCGCCCGGCTGCTTTCGGTTTCATCTGCCGCGAAGCAGGCCGCGAGCAATTGCCGGAAGGCCTCGGCGCGGTGGCTGATGGCGTGCTTCTCCTGGGGATCCATTTCACCGAATGTGGTGTCGCGCCCGTCGGGAATGAAGATCGGGATCATAGCCGAAACCGCGATCGCCGCGGGGCGGCCAGGTCAGGCGGCCGAACACCTTGCCCTCGAAGCTCTCGCAATGGCCGTCGGGCCAGCAAAGACTGAGCACGGCAGACGAAGTGGGCGCGGCGTTCTCTGTCGCCGTTGGCTCGCAGCTTCTTCTCCACTTCGCTCCATCGCCAGGCGGAAATCGCGCTTCGGTCCGGCCCAGCGGGCCGAATAGATCCCGGGGTCGCCGTTGAGGGCATCGACCGCCAAGCCGGAATCGTCGGCCAGGCAGGGCAGCTTTGCCGCGCCGGCGGCCGCGCGCGCTTTCAACTCGGCATTGGCGATGAAGGTGGCGCCGGTCTCCTCCGGCTCCGCGAGGTCGAGCTCCGCCGCCGACACCACCTCGATGCCGAGCGGACGCAGCAGGTCGTGGATCTCGCCGACCTTGCCCTTGTTGTGGCTGGCGATCACCAGCGTGCTGCCGGTGAATTTCCGCGGCGCCGTCACGATGCCTTTTCCGTGGCGAGCTTCTGCTGCTGGATCAGCTCGCCGATGCCCTTGCGCGCCAGGCTCAGCATGGTGGCGAACAGCTCCTCGCTGAACGGCGCCTTCTCGGCGGTGCCCTGGATCTCGATGATGCCGCCGCTGCCGGTCAGCACGAAATTGGCGTCGGCATCGGCATTGCTGTCCTCGGCGTAGTCCAGATCCAGCACCGCGCGGCCGCCCACCACGCCGCAGGAGATCGCGGCCACATGGTCGGTCAGCGGCACCCGGGTCACCGCGCCGACCCTCTTCAGATGCTGGAACGCCAGATGCAGCGCCACGAAGCCGCCGGTGATGGCCGCCGTGCGCGTGCCGCCGTCGGCCTGGATCACATCGCAATCCACCTTGATCTGTCGTTCGCCGAATCCCGCCGAGGTCGGTCACCGCCCGCAGGCTGCGGCCGATCAGCCGCTGGATCTCATGGGTGCGGCCGCCCTGGCGGCCCTTGGCGGCCTCGCGGTCGGTGCGGCTCTCGGTGGAGCGCGGCAGCATGCCATACTCGGCGGTGACCCAGCCGCGCCCGGTGTTGCGCAGGAAGGGCGGCACCCTATCGTCAATGCTGGCGGTGCACAGCACATGGGTGTCGCCGAACTGCGCCAGGCAGGAGCCCTCGGCATATTTGTTGACGTTGGGCAGCAGCGCCACCGCGCGCAGGGCATCGACGGCGCGGCCGGACGGCCGCTGGGCGTTGTTGGCGACAGGTTTCATGGCAGGACCTCTGCGCGGCGGCGCGCGACGGAAACTCGGGCGCGCACGCTATCCGGCCCGTCCCGCCGGGTCTAGGCTTTGCTGATTTCCGGCTGATGGCGCAAAGACTCCAAATAAATCAGCGGGAACAAGGGTAAAGCGGTTGCGTTGACGCTGCATACGCCCATTACTACATTGATTTTGCACGCGGCACCCACGGATGAAGATGCCCGAAGGAAACACTTCTCGAACTCGGCGATCTCAACGAACGGTCTCGTCAGGTTCTCCGTCACATCGTCGATGCGTATGTGGAGACCGGCGAGCCCGTCGGCTCGCGCTCGATCTCGCGCCGGCTGGGCATGGCGCTGTCGCCGGCGACCATCCGCAATGTCATGTCGGATCTGGAAGAGGCCGGGCTGCTCTATGCGCCTCACACGTCGGCCGGCCGGCTGCCGACCGACCGGGGCCTCAGGCTGTTCGTCAACGGCCTCCTGGAGCTGGGCGACCTGACCCAGGACGAGCGCCGCACCATCGACGGCAAATGCGCCGCCGCCGGCCGCAGCGTGCCGGAGGTGATGGAAGAGGCCTCGCAACTGCTGTCCGGCCTGTCGCGGTGCGCCGGCCTGGTGGTGGCGCCGAAGGCCGAGCGCACCCTGAAGCATATCGAATTCCTCCATCTCGGCCCCGGCCGAGCATTGGTGGTGCTGGTGACCGAGGACGGCCAGGTGGAAAATCGCATAATCGACGTGCCCGTGGGCTTGCCGTCCTCGTCGCTGATCGAGGCCTCGAATTTCCTCGCCAGCCGGCTGGTGGGCCGCACCCTGGCCGAGGCCCGCGCCGCCGTGATGACGGAGATGGAGCAGCACAAGGCCGAGCTGGACGCCCTGACCAGCCGGGTGGTGGAGGCGGGTCTCGCCACCTGGGCCGGCGGCAATATCGGCGGCGCCCTGATCGTCCGCGGCCAGGCCAACCTCTTGGAGAATGTCACGGCGCTCTCGGACCTTGAGCGGATCCGGGCCCTGTTCGCCGCCCTGGAGACCAAGGAATCCCTGGCCAAGCTCCTGGATTCCGCGGAAACTGCTGAAGGCGTTCAGATTTTCATCGGCGCCCAGAACGAGTTGTTCGGCCTGGCGGGCTGCTCGATGGTCATTGCACCCTACCGGGATAGTCGGCAAAAGATCGTCGGCGCGGTCGGCGTTATCGGTCCGACAAGAATTAACTACGCCCGTGTTATACCCATGGTCGACTACACGGCACGGGTCATCGGGCGCATTCTCGGCTAAAGGTTTGGATGATGAACGATCAGGAAAACGGTCCGGACGAGACGGAACCGGGCCCCGCGGCGTCGGACCGCGCGGCGAACGATTCCGTGGCCAACGACCGGGCAGCAAACGATTCCTCGGCGACGCCGGAGCCGAAGGCGACCGGGTCGGTATCGGAGCCGAAGGCGACCGGGCCGACATCGGAGCCGAAGGCGGCCGGATCCACCAAGGCCAGCCGCGAGGCCGAGCTGGCGGCGGCGCTGTCCGCCGCGCAAGCCCAGGTCGCCGAGTATAAGGACCACGCGCTCCGTGCCATGGCCGAGGCGGAGAACACCCGCCGCCGCACGCAGCGCGACCGCGACGAGGCGGTGAAGCATGCGCCGGCGATCCTGGCCAAGGACATCCTGGTCGTGGCGGACAATCTGCGCCGCGCCATCGAGCATGTGCCGCAGGAGGCGCTGGCCTATGACGAGGCGCTGGCCAATTTGGCCACCGGCGTGGAGATGACCGAGCGCCTGCTGCTCACCGCCTTCGAGAAGCACGCCATCAGGCAGATCAGTCCGCTGGGCGAGAAGTTCGACAGCAATTTCCACCAGGCGATGTTCGAAGTGCCGGGCACCGGACAGCCGCAAGGCACCGTGGTGCAGGTGATGGAGCCGGGCTACCTGATCCATGACCGGCTGCTGCGGCCGGCGCTGGTCGGCGTGGCCAAGGGCGACGGCGCGGCGGAAGCGCCGCCGCCGGCCGATGATCCTGATGACATGGACTTCCTGGACGAGGAAGAAGCGCCGCCGCCCGACGACGGCCTCAGCCTCGATTTCTCGAGCCTCACGGAAGAGCCGCAGCCGGACGCGGAAACCCCGCCGGCCGACGACTCGAAATCCTAGCAGGGCGCTTATCCACAGAATGTGACGCGATGATCACCAGATCATCGCAGCGGTAGCGCTTTGCCGCTGCGCTGGTCGCACTAATGGCGGCGTAACGGTAGTGTAAAGCCGTTCCATCACAACGCCGTGATGTGAAGATGTACGGTAAATTACCAAATTGTAATCGAGCCGTAAGTGCTCAAGCATTGTTGCGAAGAGGCCGTCTGGCCTAGGTTTTTCGCTAACACGCGGTCGTGGATCGCGAGCGAAAAAGGGCACACGAACAAAGTACTCTGGGTGGATCACCGGGACTGAAGAACGCCAAGGACTTTAGGGGTCTAGCAGTTCTCCAGCAGTGGCGCAGTGCGGGCGGGCAAGTCGTGATGCCGCTCCATAGCACGCGCAGTATTCCCGACAGCAACGCGGACGCCTGAACGCAGGGCCGCAGCAACTCGATCGCACTACCCGCAGCGCTTACCTGTGACGCCTGTCACCGCAAGATCCCACGGCAATTAGTTTATCACGCGTAGGGAGTTATTGCCGTGGCAGTTTTTGTCGCAAATACCGCCGTTGATTTTACAACGCTGGATCTTTCGGTCCTCACGGGCGGTATGCGTACGTTCAACAGCACAAACCAAGTTGAGTACACGAATGGAACCGTAACCGACACGCTCGACGGCGACGGATTCGTGGACGGCGATGATACTGCAGGCACCGTTACCGGTTGGGAACGGACCGGTGGTTCTCAAGAATTCATAGTCACCGGCCTGAACAACGTACCGGTGACGACGTTCACGACGGCCCCGAACAGTAATGCGCTTCTCAGCGTAGTGTTTGCTGAAGACGATACTCTTACCGGCTCCGCCGATGCAGATCATCTGATCGGCTTCGCCGGCAACGACAGCATCGACGGCAAGGGCGGCGATGACACGCTCGACGGCAGCGATGGCGACGACACGCTCGACGGCGGCACGGGCGCCGATACGCTCATCGGTGGCGATGACAACGATTTCTACTTCGTCGATTCCGCGAGCGACTCCGTCGTCGAGGTCTCGGGCCAAGGGACGGACACGGTCCAATCGATCGTCACGATCACTGCCCTGGATGCAAATGTCGAGAACCTGATCCTCGTCGGCACGGATATCGACGGCAAAGGCAATGCGATTGCCAACACAATCACCGGCACAAGCGGCAAAAATGTTCTCGATGGCGACGGCGCAAATGACTCGCTGATCGGCAATGGCGACACCGACACGCTCCTCGGCGGCGCCGGCAATGACACGCTCGACGGCGGTATTGACGCCGACTCCCTCGACGGCGGCGCCAACGATGACGACCTCATCGGCGATGCCGGCAACGATACACTCGTTGGTCAAGCCGGCCTTGATTCGCTTGCCGGCGGCGCCAACAACGACGTGATCGACGGCGGCGATGGGAACGACACACTCGACGGCGGCGATGGCACAGACTCGCTCGATGGCGGCATCAACAACGATAAGTTGGTCGGCGGCATCGGCAACGACACGCTGGAAGGCGGTGCCGGCACCGACACACTGGAAGGCGGCACCGGCAATGACACCTACATTGTCGATACCGCAGCCGACATCATCACCGAAGCCGCGGGTGCGGACGTCGATACCGTCGAATCAACAGCCAACATCGCCGACCTTGCCGACAACGTCGAGAATCTCACGCTGCTTGGCGCCGCCACGCAGGGCGTCGGCAATGCGGGGAACAACAAGATCCTTGGCAATGCCAACGCGAACAATCTTTCTGGAGGGGACGGCAACGATTCGCTCGCCGGCGGCGATCTCAATGACACTCTCGATGGCGGTATCGGCACCGATACGCTCGATGGCGGCACGGGCAACGATTCCCTCTTGGGCGGCAACGACAATGACACCCTCATCGGCGGCGACGACAACGACACGCTGAACGGCGGCCTCGGCGACGACAATATGACCGGCGGCCTGGGCGACGATACCTTTGTCGTCGATTCGTTGGCCGATGTCGTGGCCGAGGCCGGTTCCGGCGGCAAGGACACGGTCCAATCCAGCGTCAACATCGCGACGCTTGCTGCGAATGTCGAAGTTCTGACGCTGTCCGGCGCCGCGACGCTCGGCGGCGGCAACGCCGAAAACAACGACATCACGGCCAACACCACCTCCAGCAGCCTGACGGGTGGCTCGGCGGGTCTGGATACGCTGCACGGCCAGGGCGGCAACGACACGCTCGATGGCGGCAGCGGTAACGACTCCCTGGCCGGCGGCACGGGCAACGACACCTACATCATCGATGCCAGCGACACGATCAGCGATACCGGCGGCACCGATGAAGCCCAGATCGGCACCAGCTATACGCTTGTGGGCGGTCTAGAGAATCTGAAGCTGACGGGCGGCGCCGGCATCAGCGGCACGGGCAACGCCGTTGCGAACATCATCGATGGCAACACCGGCGCCAACACGCTTTCGGGCCTGGCAGGCGCCGACACGCTGGATGGCGGCGATGGCAATGACACGCTGCAGGGCGGCACGGAGAATGACTCGTTGACCGGCGGCGCAAACGACGACAGCCTGGATGGCGGCGCCGGCGCGGACGCGATGAAGGGCGGCGCCGGCAACGACACATATGTCGTGGACAATGGCGGCGACACGATCACGGAGAATCCCGGCGAGGGCACCGCCGATCTCGTGCAGTCGAGCGTCGATTATACGCTCGGCGCCGAACTCGAAAACCTGACCTTGACCGGCGCCGATACCATCAACGGCACCGGCAATGACGTCGGCAATATCATCACGGGCAACACCGCCAAGAACCAGCTCTCCGGTGCCGCCGGCGCCGACAGCCTGGACGGCGGCGATGGCAATGACACGCTGCAGGGCGGCACGGAGAATGACTCGCTGACCGGCGGCGCCAACGACGACAGTCTCGATGGCGGGTTGGGCGCCGATTCGATGAAGGGCGGCGCCGGCAACGACACATATGTCGTGGATATCGGCGGCGACACCATCACGGAGGCCGCAGGCGAAGGCACGGACCTCGTTCAATCGAGTGTCGACCACGCGCTGGCAACCGATGTCGAAAATCTGACGCTGACGGGCACGGGCGACACCAAAGGCACCGGCAACGCCAGCGCGAACGTCATCACCGGCAATACCGGCGCCAACAAGCTTCTCGGCGGCGGAGAAAACGACACGCTTGACGGCGGCTCGGGCAACGACACCCTGCAGGGCGATGCCGGCGCCGACAAGCTTTCCGGCGGACTCGGCGACGATACCTACGTCATCGATTCGACCGATACGGTCACGGAAGGTTCCGGTGCGGGTACCGGTACGGATACCGTCGAGATCGACACTACCTATGCACTCGGCGCGAACGTCGAGAATCTGAAGCTCACCGGCACGGATGACGTCGACGGCTTCGGCAATAACCTGGCCAACACCATCGTCGGCAACAGCGGCGCCAACAGCCTGGATGGCGGCGCCGCCAGCGACTCCCTCTCCGGTGCCGCCGGCGCCGATACACTCGAAGGCGGCGCGGGGCCTGATACGCTGGCGGGCGGCGCCAATGACGATCTCTATATCGTCGACACCACGAACGATGTCATTACCGAGATCCTGAACGACGGAAAGGATACCGTTCAGTCGAGCGTCACGTACTCGCTCGCCACTATCGACAATGTGGAGAACCTGGTCCTCGCGCCGGCCACCGGCGACATCGGCGGCACCGGCAATGCGCTGGCCAACACCATCACCGGCAATGAGGGCAACAATAACCTTGCAGGCGGCGGCGAGAATGACTCGCTGACCGGCAACGAAGGCAACGACACGCTCGATGGCGGCACGGGCAACGACACGCTCGATGGCGGTCTCGGCAACGATACCTACATCGTCGATACCAGCAGCGACAGCTATGCCGAAGGCCTTAACCAGGGCACCGACGAAGTGCAATCGAGCGCCGCCAGCACGACGCTGGGCGCCAACATCGAAAACCTGACGCTGCTCAATGGCGGTGCGAGCGGCACCGGCAACGATCTCGTCAACAAGATAACCGGAAACACGGGCGCCAACACGCTGTCGGGCTTGGGTGGCAACGACACCGTCGATGGCGCGGCCGGCAAGGACAGCCTGTCTGGTGGTTTGGATAACGACTCGCTGACCGGTGGCGCCGATAACGATACCTTGGACGGCGGCGCCGGCGCCGACACGCTGGACGGCAGCGATGGCGACGATTCCCTGATCGGTGGCACGGAGAACGATTCTCTTGTTGGCGGCATCGGCGCCGACAACATCGATGGCGGCCTGGGCGCCGATACCATGGCGGGCGGCACGGGCGCGGACACCTACGTCGTCGACAATGTCGATGACGATGTCAGCGAGGCCGGCGGCAGCGGAACCGACACGGTCCTGTCGAGCGTCAACTTCACGCTGGGCGCCGATATCGAGAACCTGACGCTGACCGGCACGGCGATCAGCGGCACCGGCAATACGCTGGCGAACGTCATCACCGGTAATGCCAGCGCCAACACGTTGGACGGCGCCACGGGCGCGGACACCCTGTCGGGCGGCGGCGGCAACGATACCTATGTCGTCGACAATGCCGGCGACGATGTCAGCGAGGCCGGCGGCAGCGGAACCGACACGGTCCTATCGAGCGTCAACTTCACGCTCGGCGCCGATATCGAAAATCTGACGCTGACCGGCACGGCGGTGAGCGGCACCGGCAATGAACTCGACAACATCATCACCGGCAACGCCGCCGCCAACACCCTGGACGGCAGCACAGGTGCGGACAGCCTCCTCGGCGGCGACGGCAACGATACCTATATCGTTGACAATCTCGGCGATAAGGTCACGGAGCTGACCGGCAAAGGCATCGACACGGTCAAGTCGAGCGTCAATTTCACCCTGGGCGCCGACATCGAAAACCTGACGCTGACCGGCACGGCGATCAGCGGCACCGGCAACGAACTCGGCAATATTATTACCGGCAACGCGAGCGCCAACACCCTGGACGGCGGCAGCGGTGCGGACAGTCTGGCCGGCGACGACGGCAGCGACACCTATATCGTCGACGATCTCGACGACCAGGTCACCGAAGCGGTCGGCAAGGGCACGGACACTGTCAAGTCGAGCGTCGACTTCACCCTGGGCGCCAATGTCGAGAACCTGACGCTGACCGGCACGGCGATCAGCGGCACCGGCAACGGGCTCGACAACGCCATCATCGGCAATGCCAGCGCCAACACATTGGATGGCGCTGTCGGCGCGGACAGCCTGTCGGGCGGCGGCGGCAACGACACCTACATCGTCGACAATCTCGGTGATCAGGTCAGCGAAGCCGGCGGTAGCGGTACGGATCTGGTCCAATCGAGCGTCAACTTCACGCTCGGCACCGATATCGAGAATCTGACGTTGACCGGCACGGCGGTCAGCGGCACCGGCAATGGGCTGGGCAACGTCATCACCGGCAACGCCGCCGCCAATACCCTGGACGGCGCCGGCGGTGCTGACAGCCTGTTCGGCGGCGACGGCAACGACACCTACATCGTCGATAACATCGGCGACCAGGTCACCGAACTGGCCGGCAAGGGCACCGACACGGTCAAGTCGAGTGTCACCTTCACGCTGGGCGCCGACATCGAGAACCTGACACTGACGGGCGGCGGCGCCATCGATGGCACCGGCAATGGCGCGGCGAACAGCATCGTCGGCAACTCGGGAATCAATACGCTATCCGGTCTGGTCGGCAACGACACGCTGGACGGTGGCGACGGTAACGACACGCTGCTCGGTGGCGCCGACAATGATTCGCTGACGGGCGGCATTGGCAATGACAGCGTCGATGGCGGAACCGGCGCCGATTCCATGGCCGGCGGCGACGGCGACGACATTTATGTCGTCGACAATGCAAGTGACGATGTCAACGAATCCGGCACCGGCGTGGACGAGGTCCGGGCCTCGATCTCCTATAGCCTCGCCGCTGCCGGCACGGTCGAGAACCTGACGCTGACCGGCACGGCGGTGAGCGGCACCGGCAACGCGCTCGACAACATCATCACCGGCAATGATGTCGCGAACACGCTGGATGGCGGCACCGGCGCCGACAGTCTTCTCGGCGGTGACGGCGACGATACCTACATCGTCGATAACATCGGCGACAAGGTTACGGAACTGGCCGGCAAGGGCAGCGACACGGTCAAGTCGAGCGTCAACTTCACGCTGGGCGCCGATGTCGAGAACCTGACGCTGACCGGCACGGCGATCAGCGGCACGGGCAATACGCTCGACAACACCATCATCGGCAATGCCAGCGCCAATACGCTGGACGGCGCTGCGGGCGCGGACAGCCTGTCGGGTGGCGGCGGCAACGATACCTATGTCGTCGACAATGCCGGCGACGAAGTCAGCGAAGTCGGCGGCAGCGGAACAGACACGGTCCTATCGAGCGTCAGCTTCACGCTGGGCACCGATATCGAGAACCTGACGCTGACCGGCACGGCGATCAGCGGGACCGGCAACGGGCTCAACAACGTCATCACCGGCAACGCCAGCGCCAACACGCTGGATGGCGCGACTGGCGCCGACAGCCTGTCCGGCGGCGGCGGCAACGATACCTATATCGTCGACAACATTGGCGACGATGTCAGCGAGGCCGGCGGCAGCGGGACCGACACGGTCCTGTCGAGCGTCAACTTTACGCTGGGCGATGATATCGAGAACCTGACTTTGACCGGCACGGCGGTGAACGGCACCGGCAACGAACTCAATAACGTCATCACCGGCAACGCCTCCGCCAATACCTTGGATGGGGCCGGCGGCGCCGACAGCCTCCTTGGCGGCGACGGCAATGACACTTACATCGTCGATAATCTCAGCGACCAGGTCACGGAGCTGGCCGGCAAGGGCACGGACACGGTCAAGTCGAGCGTCAACTTCACGCTCGGCACCGGCATCGAGAACCTGACGCTGACCGGCACGGCGGCCAGCGGCACCGGCAACGGGCTCAACAACGTCATCATCGGCAACGCCAGCGCCAATACGCTGGATGGAGCCGTCGGCGCGGATAGCCTGTCCGGCGATGACGGCGACGATACCTATGTCGTCGACGATCTCGGCGACGATGTCACGGAGCTGGCCGGCAAGGGCATCGACACGGTCAAGTCGAGCGTCAACTTCACCCTGGGCGCCAATATCGAGAACCTGACGCTGACCGGCACGGCGATCAGCGGCACCGGCAACGAACTCAATAACGTCATCAACGGCAACGCCAGCGCCAACACCCTGGATGGTGCTGCCGGCGCGGACAGCCTGTTCGGCGGCGGCGGCAACGACACCTATATCGTCGACAATCTCGGCGATCAGGTCAGCGAAACCGGCGGTAGCGGAACCGACACGGTCCTATCGAGCGTCAGCTTCACGCTAGGCCCCGACATCGAGAATCTGACGCTGACCGGCACGGCGGTCAGCGGCACTGGCAATGGGCTGGGCAACGTCATCACCGGCAACGCCGCCGCCAATACCCTGGATGGCGCGGGCGGCGCCGACAGCCTCCTCGGCGGCGACGGCAATGACACCTACGTCGTCGATAATCTCGGCGACCAGGTTACCGAACTGGCCGGCAAGGGAATCGACACGGTTCAATCTGCCGTCAATTTCACGCTGGGCGCCGATATCGAGAACTTGACGCTGACCGGCACGGCGATCAGCGGCACCGGCAATGGGCTGGGCAACGTCATCATCGGCAACGCCAGCGCCAATACGCTGGATGGTGCTGGCGGGGCGGACAGCCTGTCTCGGCGGCGACGGCGACGATACCTATGTTGTCGACGCTCTTGGCGACCAGGTAACCGAGCTGACCGGCAAAGGCACGGACACGGTCCAATCAGGCGTCAGTTTCACGCTGGGCGCGGAAATCGAGAACCTGACGCTGACCGGCACGGCGATCAGCGGCACCGGCAATACGCTCGACAACCTCATCACCGGCAATGCCATGGCCAATACGTTGGATGGCGCGGCGGGCGCCGACAGCCTCCTCGGCGGCGACGGCGACGATACGTATATTGTCGACGACCTCGGCGACAAGGTCACCGAACTGGCCGCCAATGGCACGGACACCGTCAAATCGGCCGTCAACTTCATCCTGGGCGCCGAAATCGAAAATCTGACGCTGACTGGTACAGCGATCAGCGGCACCGGCAATGCGCTCGGCAACATCATCACCGGTAATGCCAGCGCCAATACACTGGACGGCGCGGCCGGCGCGGACAGCCTCTCCGGCGGCGGCGGCAACGATACCTATGTCGTCGACAATGCCGGCGATGATGTCAGCGAGGTCGGCGGCAGCGGGACCGACACGGTCCAATCGAGCGTCAACTTCACGCTGGGCGACGATATCGAGAACCTGACGCTGACCGGCACGGCGATCAGCGGCACGGGCAATGAGCTGGGGAACGTCATCACCGGCAATGCCAGCGCCAACACGCTGGATGGCGCGACTGGTGCGGACAGCCTATCCGGCGGCGACGGCAACGACACCTATATCGTCGACAACCTTGGCGACAAGGTCACGGAGCTGGCCGGCAAGGGCGCCGACACAGTCAAGTCGAGCGTCAACTTCACCCTGGGCGCCGACATCGAGAACCTGACGCTGACCGGCACGGCGATCAGCGGCACCGGCAACGAACTCGCCAACATCATTACCGGCAACGCGAGCGCCAACACCCTGGACGGCGCCGCGGGCGCGGACAGCCTCCTCGGCGGCGACGGCGACGATACCTACCTCGTCGACGATGCCGGCGATAAGGTCACGGAGCTCGCCGGCAAGGGCCTGGATTCCGTCCAATCAAGCATCAGCTTCACTCTCGGCGCCGAGCTTGAGAACCTGACGCTGATTGGTACGGCGATCAGCGGCACGGGCAATACGCTCGACAACATCATCACCGGCAATGCCGTCGGCAATACGTTGGATGGCGCCGCCGGCGCCGACAGTCTCAGCGGCGCCGATGGCGATGATACCTACATCGTCGACGATGCCGGCGATAAGGTCACGGAACTCGCCGGCAAGGGCGCGGACACGGTCCAATCGAGCATTAACTTCACCCTCGGCGCCGAGCTTGAGAACCTGACGCTGACCGGCGCGGCATTGACCGGCACCGGCAACGCGCTGGGCAACATCATCAACGGCAATGCCAACGGCAACACGCTGGATGGCGCCGGCGGTGCTGACAGCCTGTTCGGCGGCGATGGGAACGACCTCTATATCGTCGACAATCTCGGCGACCAGGTCACGGAAGCGGTCGGCAAAGGCACTGACACGGTCCAATCGGCCGTCAACTTCACTCTGGGCGCCGATATTGAGAACCTGACTCTGACCGGTGCGGCGGTGAGCGGCACGGGCAACGAACTGGGGAACGTCATCACCGGCAATGCCGTTGGCAATACGCTGGATGGCGCTGTGGGCGCGGACAGCCTCCTCGGCGGTGACGGCAACGATACCTATATCGTCGACAACCTTGGCGACAAGGTCACGGAGCTGGTCGGCAAAGGCATCGACACGGTCAAGTCGAGCGTCAACTTCACCCTCGGCGCCGACATCGAGAACCTGACGCTGACCGGGACGGCGATCAGCGGCACGGGCAATACGCTCGACAACATCATCACCGGCAATGCGAGTGCCAACACCCTGGACGGTGCTGCGGGCGCGGACAGCCTCCTCGGCGGTGACGGCGACGATACCTACATCGTCGACGATCTCGGCGACGATGTCACGGAGTTGGCCGGCAAAGGCCTCGACACGGTCAAGTCGGGCGTCAACTTCACCCTTGGCGCGGAACTCGAGAATCTGACCCTGACGGGCACGGCCACCACCGGCACCGGCAACACGCTGGGCAACATCATCACCGGCAATGCCATCGGCAATACGCTGGATGGCGCCGCCGGCGCGGACAGCCTCCTCGGCGGCGACGGCGACGATACCTATATCGTCGATGACATCGGCGACAAGGTCACGGAGCTGGCCGCCAACGGCTCGGACACGGTCAAGTCGAGCGTCAATTTCATCCTGGGCGCCGAACTCGAGAACCTGACGCTGACCGGCACGGCGATCAGCGGCACCGGCAATACGCTCGGCAACATCATCATCGGCAACGCCAGCGCCAATACGCTTGATGGCGCCGCCGGCGCCGACAGTCTCACCGGCGGTGAAGGCAACGATACCTACATCGTCGATTCCGCGAGCGATCTGGTCACGGAAGCCGGTGTCGGCGATATCGATGAGATCCAGACCACCGCCAATCTCGGGGCCCTCGCCGCCAATATCGAGAACCTGACGCTGCTGACCGGCGCGACCATCGGCATCGGCAACGGTCTGGGCAACAAGATCACCGGCAATGCCGTCGCCAACACCCTGGATGGCGGCGTGGGCGAGGACAGCCTGGCCGGCGGCGACGGCAATGACACCTACATCGTCGATGACTCCGGCGACCAGGTCACCGAACTGGCCGGCAATGGCACGGACACCGTCAAATCGGCCGTCAACTTCATCCTCGGGGCCGACCTCGAGAATTTGACGTTGACCGACGCGGCGGTGAGCGGCACCGGCAACATCCTTGCCAACATCATCACCGGCAACGCTGTCGGCAACACGCTTGACGGCGCGGCGGGCGCGGACAGCCTCCTCGGCGGCGATGGCAACGACACTTATATCGTCGATGACATCGGCGACAAGGTCACGGAAGTTGCCGCCAACGGCACGGACACGGTCAAGTCGAGCGTCAATTTCATCCTGGGCGCCGAACTCGAGAACCTGACGCTGACCGGCACGGCGATCAGCGGCACCGGCAATACGCTCGGCAACATCATCATCGGTAATGCCAGCGCCAACACACTTGATGGCGCGGCCGGCGCGGACAGCCTGACCGGCGGCGAAGGCAACGACATCTATATCGTCGATTCCACAAGCGACGTCGTCACGGAAACCGGCGTCGGCGATATCGATGAGATCCAGACCACCACGAATCTTGCCGACCTCGACGCCAGCGTTGAGAACTTGACCCTGCTGACGGGCGCCACCATCGGCATCGGCAACACCCTCGCCAACATCATTACCGGCAACACCCTCGCCAACACCCTGGATGGCGGCGCGGGCGCCGACAGCCTGTCCGGCGGCGGCGGCAACGACACCTACATCGTCGATGATCTCGGCGATAAGATCACGGAACTGGCCGCCAATGGCACGGATACAGTCCAATCGGCCGTCAACTTCGTCCTCGGTGCCGAACTCGAAAATCTGACGCTGACTGGCGCGGCAGTGAGCGGCACCGGCAATACGCTGGCGAACATCATCACCGGCAATGCGGCTGACAATACGCTGGATGGCGCCGCCGGCGCCGACAGCCTGCTCGGTGGCGATGGCGACGACACTTATGTTGTCGATGATCTCGGCGACAAGATCACGGAACTGGCCGCCAACGGCGCGGACACGGTCAAGTCGGGCGTCAACTTCGTCCTGGGCGCCGAACTTGAGAATCTGACGCTGACCGGCACGGCCGCCACCGGCACAGGCAACATCCTCGCCAACATCATTACCGGCAATGCCAGCGCTAACACCCTGGACGGCGCCGCCGGCGCGGACAGCCTCCTCGGCGGCGACGGTAACGACACTTACATCGTCGATAACCTCGACGATTTGGTTACCGAACTCGCCGGCAAGGGCACGGACACGGTCCAATCGGGCGTCAACTTCACCCTCGGCGCCGAACTCGAGAATCTGACGCTGACCGGTACGGCCGCGACCGGCACGGGCAACATCCTCGCCAACATCATTAGCGGCAATGCCAGCGCTAACACGCTGGACGGCGCCGCCGGCGCGGACAGCCTCCTCGGCGGCGACGGCAACGATACCTATATCGTCGACGATCTCGGCGACAAGGTCACGGAACTGGCGGCCAACGGCACGGACATCGTCAAGTCGAGCGTCAGTTTCACGCTTGGCGCCGAGATCGAAAACCTGACGCTGACCGGCACGGCCGCCAGCGGCATCGGCAACACGCTGGGAAACATCATCATCGGCAATGCCGCCGCCAACACCCTGGATGGCGCCGGCGGTGCAGACAGCCTGTCCGGCGGCGACGGCAACGATACCTATGTCGTCGAACTCGGCGTCAGACGTCACGACGGAAGAATCCGGCAAGGGCACAGACCTGGTGCAGACCACGGTCAGCCTGACCCTGGCGGCAAACATCGAGAACCTGACGCTGATAGGGACGGCGGTTTCGGGCACCGGCAACCTGCTCGATAACATCGTCACCGGCAATGCCAGCGCCAACACCCTGGATGGCGCCGTCGGCGCGGACAGCTTGGCCGGCGGCGACGGAAATGACACCTACATCGTCGATGACCTGGGCGACCTGGTCACGGAGCTGGCCGGGAAAGGCACGGACACGGTTCAATCAGGCGTCAATTTCACGCTGGGCGCCGATCTCGAGAACTTGACATTGACCGGCACGGCCGGGGCCGGCACGGGCAACATCCTCGCCAACCTCATCAACGGCAATGCCGGCAGCAACACGCTCAACGGTCTCGGCGGCGCCGACACGATGATTGGCGGCGATGGTGACGATCGTTACATCGTCGATATTTCGGGTGATGTAATTTCCGAGTTGGCAGGCGCGCTCAGCGGCAGTGACACCGTTGAAGCGGGCGCCGATTTCAAGCTTGGCATTAACATCGAAAACCTGATTTTGACCGGCACCGGAAACTTCAACGGCACGGGCAACGCCGATGCCAACCAAATCGAAGGCAATAGCGGCGATAACCTGCTAACCGGCGGCGGCGGCAACGATTCGCTATCGGGCGGGCTCGGCAACGACACGCTATCCGGCAATGACGGCGCCAACACGCTTGCCGGCGGCGGCGGCAACGACGTCTACATCATCGACGCCGCGGCCGATGCCGTGATTGAAAACGCAAATGAAGGCATCGATGAGCTGCGGCTCAACGTCACTTTCTCGCTCGGCGGCAAGAACTCGACCTTCATCGAGAATCTTACCCTGGAAGGCACCGGGAACATCGGCGGCACGGGCAACAGTCTCAACAACAAGATCGTCGGCAATAGCGGCAATAACACGCTCAACGGCGGTGGCGGCAACGACACGCTGATCGGCGGCCTCGGCAACGATTTCTACGTGATCGACGACGGCAAGGATGTCGTCACCGAAGAGAAGGACGGCGGCATCGATACGGTCGCGTCGGCGGTGAGCATCACGCTCGCCGGCCTGTCCGAGATCGAGGATATGCAGCTGACCGGCAACAACAGCGTCAGTGCGACCGGCAGCGACACCAACAACAAGATCACCGGCAACGGCGGCAACAACAGTCTGTCAGGCGGCAACGGAAACGACACACTCGTCGGCGATAACGACAACAGTGCCGACACGCTTAACGGGGGCCTCGGCGATGACACCTTCTTCGTCGTGGGCACCGACGACACCGTCATCGATACCGGCGGCTTTGACACGGTCTTCTCTACCGACAGTTTGACCTTGGCCAAGGGAATCGAGGTCGGAATCACTACAGGAAATGGCGATATGGACATCATCGGAACCGCTGGAAACGATTCGCTCGAAGCGGCAGGCGACGGAAGTGATTTCATCGACGGACGCGCCGGCGCGGATACGATGCGCGGCGGCACGTTTGACGACATTTACGTTGTCGACAACGTTGGCGATCTTGTCATCGAGAATGCAACCGAAGGCACGGATACGGTCCGCAGCTTCATCAGCTACACGCTCACCGACAATGTCGAGAATTTGGAGCTGCTGGGCACCGGGTCGATCAGCGGCACCGGCAACGCCGAGAAGAACTCGATCACCGGCAACGCCGGCAACAACCGGATCGACGGCGGCGCCAACGCCGATATCATGATCGGCGGCAAGGGCAATGACACCTATGTCGTCGACAACTTCTTGGACAACATTGTCGAGAAGAGCGGTCCCGGTGAAGGCACCGATACGATCGAAGCGTCATCTGATTTCTCGATTTTCACGATCGCGAATATCGAGAGCCTGGTCCTCGTCGGCACGGACGCGATCGACGGCAAGGGCAGCGCCGTCGGAAATCGGATCATCGGCAACAGCAACGACAACAAGCTGGAAGGCGACGGCGGCAACGACACCCTGATCGGCGGCATCGGCACCGGCAACGACACGCTGGATGGCGGTTTCGGCGTCGACGCCATGAACGGCGGTTTGGGCGACGATACCTATGTGCTCGACCGGACCGGCAAGACCTTCGACACCATCGTCGAGGGCGTTGGTGGCGGCACCGACACCGTGCAGCTCGGCTTCTTCACCGCGGCCGGCTATGTCCTTGGCGCCAACCTGGAAAATCTGGAGATCATCGCCGGCGGCATAATCCACGCGTTCGGCAACGGCGCCAACAACAAGATGACCGGCAATGGCGACGAGAACACGCTGAATGGCGGCGGCGGCTCCGACACGATGATCGGCCTGGATGGCGACGATTTCTATGTCGTCAATTTGGAAACCGACGTCATCATCGAGGCTACCGACGAGGGCGACGACACCATCATCACGCAGTTCAAGACCGATCTGAACAAGGTCGGCCTGGAGGATGTCGAGAATGTCTGGCTGCAGGGCACGAAGGCGGTCAGCCTGATCGGCAACGATCTGTTCAATTTCCTCTTGGGCAACAATTCGGCGAACAGCCTGGTCGGCGGCATCGGCAATGACACGCTGACCGGCGCCGGCGGCGCCGATACCCAGGTAGGCGGCGTCGGCAACGACCGGCTGCACTATGACAACAAGGGCGACGTCCTGATCGAAAAGGCGACGGCGAGGGCATCGATTCGGTCGCCGGGCAGATCAGCGTCGATCTCAATCTGGCGGCATTCGACAGCTTCGAGAACATCGAGCTGATCTTCTCAGGCAACATAGCGGGCATCGGCGACGAAGGCGCCAATGTAATCCTCGGCAATTTCGGCTCCAACCTGCTGGATGGCCGGGCCAATGACGACGATATCAATGGCGACTTCGGGAATGACACGATCATTGGCGGCACGGGCGCCGACACCATGTTCGGCGGTGCCGGCAACGACACTTTCTTTGTCGACGTCAGCGGCGACAAGGTCGCGGAAACCACCGACAAGATCACCATCAATCTGGGCGTCGACTCGGTGATCAGCGATGTGGATTTCGTCCTCGGCACCCACATCGAGAACTTGACGCTGGTCGAAGGCAAGGCCGGCGCCATCGGCACCGGCAATGACAGCTTCAACAACATCCTCGGCAACAGCAACGCCAACTTGCTCACGGGCTTTGCCGGCAATGACACGCTGACCGGCAATGGCGGCAACGATACGCTGGATGGCGGCACAGGCTTCGATAGGCTGACCGGCGGAGAAGGCGACGATCTCTACATCGTCGATTCCATCTTCGATAAGGTGTTTGAGACCGGCACCACCAAGAATGACCGGGTGGAATCCAGCGATACCTTCGTGCTGGCGGCCACCATTGAGAATCTGACGTTGACCGGCGGCAAGAGCGTCAACGGCACCGGTAACGCCTTCGACAACATTCTCAACGGCAACACTGGCAACAACATCCTCGATGGCGGCGGCGGCAAGGACACAATAACGGGCGGCGACGGCGATGACATCTATGTCATCGACAATCTCCTCGACCAGGTCGACGAGAGCGGCACGACCGGATCCGACACGCTGAAGACCGGCCTCTACAGCATCGATCTCAACGACAAGACCACCAAGTTCGAGTTCTTCGATTTCGAGAATGTCTGGCTCACCGGCAACGCCAAACTGTTTGCAGGCGGCGATGACGGCAACAACAAGCTGACCGGCAATACCAATGGCAACGGCCTTGTGGGTCTTGAGGGCGACGATACGCTTGATGGCGGCGCCGGCGCTGACACGATGGAGGGCGGAATTGGAGACGATGTCTATTTCGTCGACAATTCAAAGGACGTCATCATTGAGGCTGACGGTGCGGGCACCGACACTGTCAGCACCACCGCCAGCTACATTCTCGCCAAGAATTTCGAGAATATTACCCTCATCGGCAACGGCAACACGAATGCCACTGGCAGCGAGCTGAACAACGTCATCAACGGCAACAAAGGCAATAACATCATCGACGGCAAGGAAGGCGCCAACTCGATGGCCGGCGGTAACGGCAATGACCGCTATTTTGTCGATGACGCCGGCGACACTGTCACCGAGATCGCGGAGACCAAGGGCGGCGTCGCCAACTCCGTGGTAAGCAAAGTCGATTTCACGCTGACCACGGGCATCGAGAATCTGACGCTGGTCATGGGCTCGGCGGCGATCGAGGGCATCGGCAACGGCAGCAGAAATGTCATTACCGGCAACCAGAACAGCAACCTGCTGGTCGGCGCCGAGGGCAACGACGTGCTCACCGGCGGCGTCGGCAACGATACGCTGAATGGCGGCGCCAATGTCGACAACATGGCCGGCGGCCTGGGGGCCGACACCTACTTCGTCGACAGCAAGCAGGACAAGGTGACGGAGGTCGGGGAATCGGGTGCGGTCAGCCGCGACCTTATCCAGAGCACCGTGAGCTGGACTCTCGGCGGCAATTTCGAGGACCTGACGCTGCTCGAGGGCAAGGATGCGATCAATGCCCTCGGCAACGGCGCCGCCAACAAGATCACCGGCAACAGCAACTCGAACTTCATCGACGGCTTCGGCGGTCACGACACATTGGCCGGCGGCGCCGGCGGCGACCTCTACCGCCTCGGTGTGGGTGACCAGATCGTCGAGAAATCCAATGAGGGTACGGATACGGTGCAGGCCAACTTCAGCATCGGCGATCTATGGGACAATGTCGAAAATGTCATTCTCTTCGGTTCTGGCAATTTCACCGTCAACGCCAATGAGGTGAACAACAAGATCCAGGGCAGCACGGGCTCGAATCATATCAACGGAATGGGCGGCGACGATACGCTGATGGGCTTCCTCGGCAACGACGTGCTCACCGGCGGCGACGGCAAGGACGTGTTCTACCGCATCAGCTCCAGCGACGGCCTCGATTTCATCACCGACTTCGAAGAGGGCGGCGATGGCGTGAACGCGATCGACAAGATCGATGTCGCCGATGTCCTGACGAACTATCAAGACGGCGCCAACATTGCCGACTATGTGCGTGTGGTCGCCGATGGGAAGGGAAACACGTTCGTTCAGATCGACGCCAATGGCGCCGTGGGCGGCCATGCCTACTCGACCGTCTTCGTGATCCAAGGACAGGTGTTCACGAATATCACGTCTCTAGAGGGAAACTTTATTCTCACCCACGATCCCTAACAACCGCCTCGGCCGGCGGGATCAACATCTCGCCGGCCGGATCGTGGCGCCGCCGCCGTTGCAAGGCGGCGGCCAGGCTGCGCACCGCATAGCAATAGGCGCAGCCCTGGACGCAAGAATCATAGGCGCCGATATCCCGCAACTCCGCGCAAAGGCAGCCGGGCCGATTGCCCTTCTCCTTCGCCGCGATCTCGCTGCCGGCAATTCGCGATAGCCGCTGGCCATCGATGCAGCGCGCGGCGTCGATGCCGTTCCCGGCCAGATCGGGCTGGGTGCAGAGGGTCAGCGCCATGCCGTTCTCCGCCGCGATCGCCGCCAGCCGTTGCAGCAGCGCGCGCTTTTCCGCCGGCTCGGGATCGCGCCAGGTGAACCCGTGTCTGGCCGCCGCCTTGGTCAGGTTCGCGTGGGTCTTAGCGTAGAACTGGGTGAAGGAAACCACGGCCTCATCGGTGCTGCCGCGCAGCTCGTCGGCGATGCGGGCGAAGTTCTGCTCATGCCACGCCCCGTCAGTGACGCTGCTCACCAGGATCGGGTCATAGCGCCAGACCGGCACGGCGCTGCCGAACTTCTTGGCGATTTCCTTGAATTGCGCGATCGCCTGGTCCGCAGCGATGGTGCTGGCATCCAGGGCACGGGGATAGCCGGTCACCGTCATCTGCAGGATGAAGGGAATGCCCTGCCGCCTGACCTCGACCAGATCGTCCAGGAAGGCCCCGGCATTCCGGGTCCAGAACACGAACCCGTCGACGTCCTCGGGTCGCAGCGACACGGTCGCCGGCGGAGCGCCATAGGGACTGGCCGCCAGGCAGTAGCCGGCCGCCATCCGGGCCCGGAACCAGGGGCCATAGAATGCTGGAATATCCGTACGATAGCTGGCGGAAACGATCATGGCCGCAGGATAGCGGCCGGAAGCCCCCGGCGGCTAGCCGCGCAGGGTCAGGTAGACGTAGAAAAGGCCGCTGAAGGCGGCGAGGACACCGCCGCCGATGGCCAGACCGGTGGAACCGAGCTCGGCCCCGGCCATGCCGGCAATGCCGATCCCCGACAGCATCGTGAAAATCATGAGATACTGCAGAATCTGCAGGCTGGTGCCGGCGTCGGAACTGCCGCCCGGCTCCTCCGGCTCCAAATCCTCGGTGGGATTGGTCTCGCTCATGAGCCTTTCCGTAGCAGAGAGACGGTTAGCAAAGTGTAAACGCCCGGCTTTTTTCGAATTCCGGGCCCCCGCGGCGGCCTCCAAAAGCCACCCCTGGGGTTGAATAATGCAAGCCGATCACGGCCATAAGCTGTCTTTCCCCGCCCGCGCGCACTTGCACCGCAATTAACCCTGCCTATATAAGCCCCGTGTCAAAATAGGCGGCAGCACAGGGCCTTCAGGCCACTGGTGTTGTTGGCGATAACGGCACACTAAAGGGACCCGGCTGATGCTTCGCTTAGGAAGGTCGGCGCAGGAGGGTCTGCTGTTCGAGCGAGGGACATTATGAGCAAAGTCATCGGCATCGACCTTGGCACCACGAATTCCTGCGTGGCGGTCATGGAAGGTAAAGAAGTCAAGGTGATCGAGAACGCGGAGGGTACGCGCACAACGCCGTCCCAGGTCGCATTTACAGACACCGGCGAACGCCTTGTTGGCCAGGCTGCAAAGCGCCAGGCCGTCACCAATCCGGAAAATACGCTGTTCGCGATCAAGCGCCTGATCGGCCGCCGCTCCGACGACCCGATGACGGAGAAGGACAAGGGCCTGGTCCCCTACAAGATCGTGCCCGGCGACAATGGCGACGCCTGGGTCGAAGCCCAGGGCAAGAAATATTCTCCCTCCCAGGTCAGCGCCTTCATCCTGCAGAAGATGAAGGAGACGGCGGAGAACTATCTGGGCGAGAAAGTCACCCAGGCCGTCATCACCGTTCCCGCCTACTTCAACGATTCCCAGCGCCAGGCGACCAAGGATGCCGGCCGCATCGCCGGCCTCGAGGTGCTGCGCATCATCAACGAGCCGACGGCGGCTGCGTTGGCCTATGGCCTGGAGAAAAAGGGCAGCGGCATCATTGCCGTCTACGATCTCGGCGGCGGCACCTTCGATATCTCCGTGCTGGAAATCGGCGACGGCGTGTTCGAGGTGAAGTCGACCAACGGCGACACCTTCCTGGGCGGTGAGGATTTCGACGCCCGGATCATCGATTACCTCGCCGACGAGTTCAAGAAAGAGACCAGCATCGATCTGCGCAAGGACAAGCTCGCGCTGCAGCGCCTGAAAGAGGCCGCTGAAAAGGCGAAGATCGAGCTGTCCAGCGCCATCCAGACCGAGGTCAACCTGCCGTTCATCACAGCGGACCAGAACGGCCCGAAGCATCTCAACATCAAGCTGACCCGCGCCAAGCTCGAAGCGCTGGTGGACGAGCTGATCCAGCGCACGGTCGAGCCCTGCCGCAACGCGCTCAAGGACGCGGGCATCAAGGCGTCGGAGATCAACGAAGTGATCCTGGTGGGCGGCATGACCCGCATGCCCAAGGTCACGGAGACGGTGAAGGAATTCTTCGGGCGCGAGCCGCACCGCGGCGTGAACCCCGACGAAGTCGTGGCCATTGGCGCGGCGATCCAGGGCGGCGTCCTCAAGGGCGAGGTCAAGGACGTGCTGCTGCTGGACGTGACGCCGCTGTCCCTGGGCATCGAGACCCTGGGCGGCGTGTTCACCCGGCTGATCGACCGCAACACCACCATCCCGACCAAGAAGGGCCAGACCTTCTCGACGGCCGAAGACGGCCAGACGGCGGTCACGATCCGCGTCTTCCAGGGCGAGCGCGACATGGCGGCCGACAACAAGATTCTGGGGCAATTCGATCTCGTCGGCATTCCGCCGGCGCCCCGCGGCATGCCGCAGATCGAAGTCACCTTCGACATCGACGCCAACGGCATCGTCAACGTGTCGGCCAAGGACAAGGCGACGGCGAAGGAGCAGCAGATCCGCATTCAGGCTTCCGGCGGCCTGTCCGATTCCGATATCGACCGCATGGTCAAGGATGCCGAGGCCCATTCCGCCGACGACAAGAAGCGCAAGGGAACGGTCGAGGCGCGCAACCGCGGCGACCATGTGATCCACGAGGTCGAGAAGCAGCTCAAGGAGCATGGCGACAAGGTCAGCGGCAGCGACAAGTCGGTGATCGAAAACGCGCTCAAAGACCTGCGCAAGGCGCTGGAGGGCGACGATGCCGAGGCGATGAAGGCCAAAGCCGATGCCGCGCTGCAGGCTTCCTACAAGCTGGGCGAGGCGGTCTACAAGTCGCAGCAGGGCGGCGCGTCGGGTTCCGGCAATGGCACGGGCGGCGCCTCTTCCGGCGGCGGCAAGTCGGGCGAGAAAGTCGTCGACGCCGATTTCGAGGAAGTGAAAGACAACCGCAAGGGCGGCGCAGCCTGATAACGGGCGGTGGACTGCATCATGTCATCGCCGTCAGCCGGCCATGACGGACAGGGTCAATGAAGCTGGCTGACGGCACATAGGTTGGGATCGGCGCCGCATCCATGTCGAAGCAGGACTACTACGAACTGCTGGGCGTAACCCGTGACGCCGACGGCGATGCCATCAAGAAGGCATTCCGCAAGGCGGCAATGAAGTATCACCCGGACAAGAATCCGGGCGACAAAGCCGCCGAACAGAAATTCAAGGAACTGAACGAAGCGCACGACGTCCTGAAGGACGAACAGAAGCGTGCGGCCTATGACCGCTTCGGCCATGCCGCTTTCGAACAGGGCATGGCCGGCGCCCGTGCCGGCGGCGCCGGCTTCGGTTTCTCGGCCACCAACTTTTCCGACATCTTCGACGAGATGTTCAGCGAATTCATCGGCGGCCGGCGCGGCGACGGCGCACAGCAAGGCCGCGCCCGCGGCGCCGATCTGCGCTACAACCTGACCATCAGCCTGCAGGATGCCTTTGGCGGCAAGCAGACGAACGTGCGCGTTCCCGGCACCGTGTCCTGCGAGGCCTGCCATGGCAGCGGCGGTGAGAAGGGCGCGCAGCCGGTCTCCTGCCAGACCTGCCGCGGCGCCGGGCGCGTGCGCGCCAGCCAGGGCTTCTTCACTATCGAGCGCCCCTGCCAGGCCTGCGGCGGCAGCGGCCGGGTGATCGAGAGGGCCTGCAAGAGCTGCAGCGGCAGCGGCCGGCTGCGCAAGGAAAAGACCCTGTCGGTGAATATCCCGGCGGGCGTCGAGGACGGCACGCGCATCCGCCTGGCCGGCGAGGGCGAGGCCGGCATGAACGGCGCCCAGGCCGGCGACCTCTACATCTTCCTCACCATCGCCACCCATCCGATCTTCCGCCGCGACGGCAGCGATCTCCATTGCCGCGTGCCGATTCCCATGACCACGGCGGCGCTGGGCGGCCAAGTCGAAGTGCCGAACATCGACGGCACGCGGGTGAAGTTGACCATTCCCGCCGGCGCCCAGACGGCGCAGCAGTTCCGCATGCGCGCCAAGGGCATGAGCGTCCTGCGTTCGCCCGCGCGCGGCGACATGTATGTCGAGCTGTCGGTGGAGACGCCGGTCAACCTGACCAAGCAGCAGCAGGATCTGCTGAAGCAGTTCGATGCCGCCGGCAAGGGCAAGAGCCACAGCCCGCAATCGGAGAACTTCTTTTCCAAGGTGCGGGATTTCTGGGAAGACCTAAAGGACTAACCGCCTTCCGGCTCCCGCCACGGGCCCGGGCAGTTTTCGGTTGTCCGCTGCCGGGCTCCACCCCAAACTGCCGCAAAACAGCGGCAGGGCCCCATGGCGAAATCCTCCAAGACAAAGGCGTTACGCGCCAAGGCTTCCGGCGCCAAGGCCTCCGGCGGCAAGGCCTCCGGCGGCAAGACTGCCGCGCCGGCCATTCCGCGCCCGACTCCCGACAACAGCCGGTTGAAATCGGCGCTGCGCATCGGCGTGGTCGGCTGCGCCGGCCGCATGGGACAGATGCTGGTGCGCGCCGCGGCGGCGAATGAGCGCTGCCTGGTGGTGGGCGGCGTCGAGCGCGCCGGGTCCTCGGCCATCGGCCGGGATGTGGGCGCTCTCGCCGGCATCGATCCCCTGGGCGTGCCGGTCGGCTCGGACGCGGGCGATCTGTTCGATGCCGCCGACGCGGTGCTGGAATTCACCAGCCCGTCGGCGACGCTGCATCACGCCGAGCTGGCGGCAAAGCATCGCAAGGTTCATATCGTCGGCACCACCGGGCTGGAGGCTCCGCAGATCGCCACGCTGCAGCGCCACGCCAGGCAGACCGCCATCGTCCTGGCGCCGAACATGAGCCTGGGCGTCAACCTGCTGCTGCGCATGGTGACCCAGGTGGCGCGCTCCCTCGATCCCGACTGGGATATCGAGATCGTGGAGATGCATCACCGCGCCAAGGTGGATGCGCCCTCGGGCACCGCGCTCGCCTTAGGCAAGGCGGCCGCCGAGGGCCGCGGCGTGGCGCTGGAGCGCGTTTCCGCCCGCGGCCGCGACGGCATGACCGGCGCCCGCCGCCGCGGCGATATCGGCTTTGCCGTGCTGCGCGGCGGCGATGTGGTGGGCGAACATACGGTGGTATTCGCTGCCGATGGCGAGCGGGTCGAGATCACCCACAAGGCCACGAGCCGCGAAATCTTCGCCCGCGGCGCCATCCGCGCCGCCCTCTGGGCCCAGGACAAGCCGCCGGGCTTCTATTCGATGGCCGACGTGCTGGGCTTGTCGAGCTGAGCCTTTGCCACCGCTGGGCGGCGCTGCAACAGACGCGGCGCGGCCACGCCTGCCAGGATAAGCAACAGAGCGATGAAAGCGCGCGGCTCCAGTCTTTCGCTGAGCACGATCGCGCCCCAGATCACGCCGAACAGCGGCACCATGAAATTGTTCAGCGAGACAAAGCCGGCGCCGGCGCGCGCGATGATGCGGAAGAACAGCAGATAGCCGGCGCCGGTGCAGAGCCATCCGAGCGTGCTCACCGCGAACAGCGCGGTCGCCGACGGCGCCAGCTCCCAGGGCCGGTCCATAAGCAGGCTCAGCGGCACGGCGAAGAGCGCCGCCGCAATCAGCATGCCGGCGCCCGCCGTCTCGCCGCTGAAGTGATTCAGCCGCCGGGCGATGATGCTGTTGACCGCATAGCAGATGGTCGCCAGCAGCACGGCGATCTGCGCCAGCGTCTGGCCGCCCAGCTGGTTCAGCGCCTCGGGCCCGATCAGCACGATGACGCCGGCAAAGCCCAGGACGCAGCCCAGGATCTTGCCCCAGCTCAGCGGCTCCTCGCGCACGAACAGATGGGCCAGCAGGATGGTGTTGAACGGCACCGCCGCCATCAGGATCGCCGCCAGCCCGCTGTCGATATGGGTCTCGCCCCAGCCGATCAGGACAAAGGGCAACATGGTGCCGAAGCCGCCCATGATCAGCAGCGGCCGCCAGTGACGCCGGAGCGCCCACAGATCCTGGCCGCGGCCGGCCGCGACGGCGGCCAGGACGGCGCCGCCGATGACGATGCGGATCGCGGCCACGGTCATCGGCGGGATGTCGGCCACCGCCATCTTGATGAACAGGAACGATCCGCCCCAGATCATGCCGAGCAGCAACAGCAGCCCATAGTCGCGGCGATGTCCGTGCATGGCCTAGGCAGGTCCGTTCTTAGGCAAGCCTGTTCGCGGCGGATCTAGCGCAAGCCGGCCAGCGCCGCCTGGAGCGACCGGGCGAAATCGGCCCGTTCCGGCGCGGTCAGGAAGCTGCCGATCGTGAGCTGCCGACCATGGGATGACAAAGTGAGCTCGCTGCCATGGGACGCCGGCTCGTCGAACACCACCCGCAGCCAATAGGTCTGGAACCGCCAGCGCCTGATCTCGCCATTGGCCTCGTGGCGCTCGACCACCAGTTCGTCCTCGGTCAGCCGTACCCGCTCGAACAGGCGGGCGCTGCGATAGCTGAGCTCGAACATGACGTAGAACAGCGCGAGCTCCAGCAAGCCGAATCCGGTGATCGGCCAGGCGCCCAGATAGACGAAGGCGATGCCGCCGGCGAATCCCACCATGGCCACCATCAGCATCAGCAACAGGAAGCCCCGGCGGCTCAGGCTGCGATAGGGATGCAGCACCGCATCGAAGATCACCGGCGCCTCGGCATTGCCATGGGTGCTGGCGGGCTGAGCAGCGTAATCCATGGTGCAATTATACTGGGACAAGGCCGGGGCGGCAAAGCGGAGCCCCTTGGCGCGCAGCGCTTGCCGCCGCTAGACTCGCACCGTCTCTGCCGCTGCCCGCAAGACCTCGCCCCCTACGCCCCAGGTATTTCATGGCCGCCCGCAAGCTCGATGCCGATCAGTTCTTCAGCCGGCTGTCGGCACTCAATCCCAATCCCCGGGGCGAGCTGGAGTACATAAATCCTTTCACGCTCCTGGTCGCCGTGGTGCTGTCCGCCCAGGCCACCGACGTCAGCGTCAACAAAGCGACGGTGGAGCTGTTCAAGCTGGCGGACACGCCGCAGAAGATGCTGGCCCTGGGTGAAGAGCGGCTGAAGGGCTTCATCAAGACCATCGGCCTGTTCAACACCAAGGCCAAAAACGTCATCGCCCTCAGCAAGATCCTGATCGAAAAGTACGGCGGCGAAGTGCCCGCCGACCGGGAAAAGCTGCAGGAACTGCCGGGGGTCGGCCGCAAGACCGCCAATGTGGTGCTGAACATCGCCTTTGCGCAGCCGACCATGGCCGTCGACACCCATATCTTCCGCCTCTGCAACCGCACCGGCCTCGCCCCCGGCAAGACGCCCGACGCGGTGGAGCAGGCGCTGGAGAAGAACGTGCCGGAGCGCTGGAAGCTCCACGCCCATCACTGGCTGATCCTCCATGGCCGCTACATCTGCAAGGCGCGCAGGCCCGAATGCCCGCGCTGCGTGCTGATCGATCTCTGCGGTTTCAAGGAGAAGACCGGCGCCGCACCGGCGGTTGCGGCAAAGAAACCCAAGCCGACGAAACGCAAGGCGGCAGCGCGTTCGAAGTCCAGGTGATTAGGTCGGCACGCGGTTGGTGCGGCGGATATCGTTGACGCACTCATCGGTGCGCGCCGGTTCGGCCGCCACGGTGCGCGCTTCCAGGTAGCGGACTTGCTGTGCGCCCGTCTCCTCGGGATAGAGGAAAACGTCCAGGACACAGGCGCTGCTGCGGTACTGCCAGACCTCGGCCGGATCGTCCCGGCGCACCAGCTTTGGCATGCCCAGCAGCTCTTGCACGTCGTGGGGCTTCAGGCCGAGCACTTTCGGCGGCGCGCCCATGCCGGACTTGGGCGCGGCGGCAACTTTATCGCCGGTCGTGGAGTCCGGTGACTGACAACCGCTGAGCAAGCCTGCCAGCAGGATCACGGTGCCGATGATGTGTAGGGCCGGCCGCAGCCGCTGCCCCATATTGCTCTCGCTCATGGTTCTTCTCGTGCGCCAAGTATTTCTAGCCGCGGGCTCCGCCTGCGGTCACGCGCATCGATTCGAACAGGTGAAGCATGAAAGCTGTCGCCACCACGGGCGCGACGAGATTGAGAAACGGAATCGTCAGCATCAGAGTGATCACTGCACCGGCGACGATCAATCGCCGCTTCTCTTTCCGCCACAGCTCTCTCGCCTCACCTGCGCTAAGGCGACGGAGCGCTACGGTCTCGAAATACTCACGGCCCAGAAGATAGCCATTTAGCGTGTAAAACACAAAGATATTCAGAAAGGGAACGAAATAAATCGGCAAGACCAGGATGTTCAGGCCAAGAGCAACCAAGGCCAGTTTCACGCCGCCCCAGATGGCTTCATGCAACGCCTGTTTGCGCGGCGGCGGCAGTTTCGGATAGTGGGTGCGTTCCACCTGCGAGGCGACGGAGTCGAGGAACAGGCCGACCGTCGCCGACAGCGCCGCCGGGAACAGCAGCCAGACGAGGACGAACAGAAGGAAGCCGGCGCCGATTTCCACGGCCCGCTCGGCCCATTCCCACTGCAGGAACTGGAACTGGGCCAGTACGAACCAGAGGACGACGGCGAGCACGATCAGAACGCCCAGCGCGGTCAGCGCGCTCAGGATCACCAGGCGCCGGGTGGGCGGATCGAACAGCTGCTGGAAGCCGCGGATGAGGGAATTGATCAAGGGCGGGGGCGACCGAAAATTGTGCTGGCAGCTATGTAGCGATGCCCGGGCTGCCGCTCAAGGCGCGGCCTTTGGCCGCTGATCCGCCCGGCAGGCCCCTTGGCGTCCGACTTGTCCGGAAAGGCGTCCTGGCTATACTCCGGCCGCGCTTTCCAGCCCTACCCGGCGGGAACCGCCCCGAAAAACCCCCAGCGAAATTGGGACCTTATGGCCGACAGCCGCTTCGACGTCGCCACGATCGGCAATGCGATCGTCGATATCATCACGAAGTCCGACGATAAGTTCTTGCAAGATCAAGAACTTATCAAAGGCGCCATGACCCTGATCGACGCCGACCGGGCGAGCAGCCTGTACCGCAAGATGGGGCCGGCGATCGAGGCCTCCGGCGGCTCGGCGGCCAATACGGCGGCCGGAGTGGCCTCCCTGGGCGGCCGCGCCGCCTTCATCGGCAAGGTGGCCGAGGACCAGTTCGGCGGGGTGTTCCGCCACGATATCCGGGCCGCGGGCGTCACCTATCAGACCCCCCAGGCGGCCGATGGGCCGCCCACTGCCCGCAGCCTGATCTTCGTCACCCCCGACGCCCAACGCACCATGCAGACCTATCTGGGCGCCTGCCTGAACCTGACCCCGGCTGATGTCGATCCCGGCGTCATCAAGGGCTCCAAGGTGGTCTATCTCGAAGGCTATCTCTGGGATCCGCCCCAGGCGAAAGAAGCTTTCCTCCAGGCGGCCCGCATCGCCCATGGCGCCAATCGCAAGGTCGCGCTGACCCTCTCGGATTCTTTTTGCGTTGAGCGGCACCGCGCCTCTTTCCGCGACCTGGTGGAGAACCATATCGATATCCTGATCGCCAACGAGGCGGAGATCTGCTCCCTCTGGGAAGTAGACAGCTTCGATGCGGCGCTGCAGGCCACCCGGGGCAAGTGCGAAGTCGCGGCCCTGACTCGCAGCGAAAAGGGTGCCGTGATCTTCGCCGACGGCGAAGTGCATGTGGTCGACGCAGTCAAGGTCGCCAAGGTCGTCGACACCACCGGCGCCGGCGATTTGTTCGCCGCTGGTTTCCTCCACGGTTATACTGCCGGCTATAATCTGTTCGATGCCGGCCGCATCGGCGCCATCGCCGCCGCCGAAGTGATCAGCCATATCGGTCCCCGGCCGCAGACGCGGCTGGCCGATCTTTTGCCGGCGGATCTTCGTACTCCAGTTCGACAAGTGACCTGCTCATGACAATTCATAACTTCGCCATCATCGCCCATGTCGACCACGGCAAGACCACGCTGGTGGATCAGCTCCTGCGGCAAAGCGGCACCTTCCGCGCCAACCAGCAGGTGATGGAACGCGCCATGGACTCCAACGACCTGGAGCGGGAGCGCGGCATCACCATCCTGTCCAAATGCACGTCGGTCGCCTGGAAGGGCCATCGCCTCAACATCGTGGATACGCCGGGCCACGCCGATTTCGGCGGCGAGGTGGAGCGCATCCTCAGCATGGTTGACGGCGCCGTGGTGCTGGTGGACGCGGCCGAAGGCCCGATGCCCCAGACCAAGTTCGTCACCATGAAAGCGCTGAAGCTGGGCCTGCGGCCCATCGTGGTGATCAACAAGGTGGACCGGCCCGATGCCCGCGCCACCGAAGTGCATAACCTAGTGTTCGATCTCTTTGCCGCACTTGGCGCCAATGACGAGCAGCTCGATTTCCCCACGCTGTTCGCTTCCTCCAAGCAGGGCTGGGCGGCCACGACATTGGAGGACGAGCGCAAGGATCTGGCGCCCCTGTTCGATCTCATTCTCCGCCATGTGCCAAAGGCCACCGGCGACATGGACGCGCCCTTCTCCATGCTGGCGACGACGCTGGAGTACGATCCCTATGTCGGGCGCGTGCTCACCGGCCGCATCCATTCCGGCGTGGCCCGCATCAACATGCATGTGCGTTCCCTGAGCCCCTTCGGCCGGGTCATCGAGCATGCGCGCCTGACCAAGCTCTTGTCCTTCCGCGGCCTTGAGCGGTTGCCGGTGGAGGAAGCGGTGGCCGGCGATATCGTCGCCATTGCCGGCCTCACGGAAACCACCGTGGCCGATACCATCGCCGATTCCGTGGTGGCGTCGCCGATCCATGCCACCGCCATCGATCCGCCGACATTGGCTATGACCTTCTCGGTCAACGACTCGCCGCTGGCCGGCCGGGAAGGCGACAAGGTCACCAGCCGCATGATCCGCGCGCGCCTGGAGCGCGAGGCCGAAGGCAATGTGGCGATCAGGGTGCGGGAGGCCGAGGGCAAGGAAGCCTTCGAAGTGGCCGGCCGCGGCGAGCTGCAGCTCGGCATCCTGGTGGAGACCATGCGCCGCGAGGGCTACGAGCTCTCCATCGGCCGCCCGCGGGTGATCTTCAAGACCGATCCGACGACGGGCCAGCGGCTGGAGCCGATCGAGGAAATCCAGGTCGATGTCGACGACGAATTCTCCGGCGTCGTGGTGGAAAAGCTCGGCCAGCGCCGCGGCGAGCTGCAGGACATGCGCCCGTCCGGCGGCGCCAAGTCGCGCCTCACCTTCTTCGTGCCGACCCGCGGCCTGATCGGCTACCACGGCGAGTTCCTCACGGACACCAGCGGCACCGGCATCATGAGCCGGATGTTCCACGGCTATGCGCCGTTCAAGGGTCCGATCGAAGGCCGGCGCAACGGCGTGCTGATCTCCAACGCCGAGGGCAACTCCGTCGCCTACGCCCTCTGGTACCTGGAGGAGCGCGGCCCGATGTTCATCAATCCGGGCATCCAGGTCTATGAGGGCATGATCATCGGCGAGCATAGCCGGGGCAACGACCTGGAAGTGAACCCGATGAAGACCAAGCAGCTCACCAATATCCGCACCACGTCCAAGGACGAGGCGATCCGCCTGACCCCGCCGCGGCAGATGACGCTGGAGAAGTCCATCGCCTATATCGGCGACGACGAGCTGGTCGAGGTAACGCCCAAGAGCATCCGCCTGCGCAAGAAGCTGCTCAGCCCCCATGACAGGAAACGCGCCGAACGGGCCGCCGAGGCCGAAACCGGCTGATCCCGCCGCCGTAATGCCTTTTGACGGCAAAGGCGAATCGCAGGAAAAAGCTGGGGTTGCGGCGTGCGGTGGCGCACGGAGCATCCTACATTGTTGACATCGGCAAGTGCGTAGTGAGGGGTTGGTGACAACACAAGAAACAACCTCCAACGTCACGGCGCCAGCGGCGCCTAAGTCGGCCCTGCAAACGCTGGCCACCTATGCGGAGCCGCGGCTGATCGCCGTTCTCTTCATGGGTTTCTCGTCCGGCCTGCCACTGGCGCTGACTGGGGCTACGCTGCAAGTCTGGCAGGCGAGAGCCGGTGTGGATCTGGCGACCATCGGGTTCTTCGCCCTGGTGGGCGTCGTCTACAGCCTGAAGTTTCTGTGGGCCCCCTTTATGGACCGCGTTACCCTGCCTGGAGTGCTCGGGCGGATGGGGCGGCGCCGAGGTTGGGCCATCTTGACTCAATCCGGCCTGCTGATCTCCGTCGTCGCCCTCGGCAACACCGACCCGGTTCTGACGCCGGCGTTGACGGTCATATGTGCCGTAGCCGTTGCTTTCTGTTCGGCCAGCCAGGACGTCGTCATCGACGCCTATCGCATCGAGCTGCTCGACGATGAGCAGCAGGGCGCGGGTGCGGCTATGACGCAAATCGGCTACCGCTTCGGCATGATTGCTTCCGGCTGGCTGGCGCTGCGCGTCGTCGACGAGATCGGTTGGTCTGCTGTCTACATGCTGATGGCGGCATTTGTTCTCGTGGGCATCGTGACGGTTCTAATGACGCGAGAGCCGCCGAACCGCGCCAGAGTTTTCGTTGAAGCCGTCGCAGCGGAGTCGAGATGGGCGCGTGTTGCAGCGCTGATTCTGATCGTAGGCTGCGGGCTCGGTGCTTATTGGCTCGTGCGATTCCAGCTGCTCGGGACTATGGAATGGGCGCCTTGGGCCAAGTGGGTACCGAACATCGTCGCCGTCGTCGTGGCCGCCGCGGTACCGGTGGCGCTGATCGTACTGATGCCGCGGGCCGCCACTGCACCGCATTCGAGAGTCGGCTCGGGCTATGCCGATGTGCGCAATTGGCTCGATGAAACTGTCGTCACACCGTTCCGCGACATGGCCTCGCGCGATGGTTGGTGGATCATCCTGCTCTTCATCGTGCTGTTCAAGCTGGGCGATGCGGTGGCCGGTGTCATTTCCTCGGCCTTCTACGTCAACATGGGATTCACCAACGACGAGATTGCGGATGTCAGCAAGTTCTTCGGCATCGTCGTCACTCTTGTTGGCGTCGCACTGGGCGGCCTCCTGGTGGTCCGGGTTGGTTTGATGCGCAGCCTGCTCATCGGCGGTATCGTGCAAATGGTGTCGAACCTGATGTTCGCTGCCCAGGCACAAGTGGGCCACGATGTCTACTTCCTCATGCTGACGATTGGTCTTGAAAATCTAAGCGGCGGTATCGGCTCTGCTGCGTTCGTCGCCTATCTCTCCGGTCTCTGCAATGTCGCCTTCACGGGCACACATTATGCACTGTTTTCTTCGCTTGCCGCGATTGGCCGCACTGTCTTGTCGTCTCCCGGCGGCGTACTGGTGGAGCAGATGGGCTGGTTCAATTACTTCATACTCTCGACATTTGTAGCCATCCCCGGCCTACTCCTCTTGCTTTGGATGATGCGGCACTATCCGCCACCGTCTGCGAAGCCGGGGGGTGTTCCACAATAGGGAGGCGTCTCCCATGGATATCTCCAAGATTCCCATCGGCCGCAATCCGCCCTGGGACGTCAATGCCATCATCGAGATCCCGCTCGGCGGCGAGCCGGTGAAGTACGAGATCGACAAGGATTCCGGCGCCCTGTTCGTCGACCGCTTCCTGCATACGGCGATGACCTATCCGGCGAACTACGGGTTCATTCCCCATACCCTGTCCGAGGACGGCGATCCCTGCGACATCATGGTGGTGGGGCCGACCCGCGTTGTGCCCGGCGTCATCATCCGCTCCCGCCCCATCGGCGCGCTGCTGATGGAGGACGACAAGGGCCTCGACGAAAAGATCCTGGCGGTGCCCGTGGACGAATTGCACCCCTTCCACCGCGGCATCGTCTCCTACCGCCAGCTTCCTGAAATCCTCACCGAGCAGATCGCCCATTTCTTCACCCACTACAAGGACCTGGAAAAAGGCAAATGGTCCAAGGTCGGCCGCTGGGCCGAGGCGGAAGAGGCCAACAGCATGATCGTCGAAGCGATCAACAGGGCGAAGCAATAGTGGCAATCCGCTAGTTTAAACCGGCCGGTTTAGAAACCTTGTCGCCTCGCCCCACGAAGTGGGGAGAGGCATGCAACATCCGCGTCCAGCGGATGTTGCAGGTGAGGGGCCGGCGCCGGTATCGCCGCGCGCGACGAGGCTGCCACCATCAGGTTAGGTCACTGGGTAATCGGCCCTCTTCGCGGGTTCAGCGTCTTCGACGCGTGTGCGTCCATCCCTCACCCGCGCAACATTCGCTGGACGCGAACGTTGCGCCCCCTCTCCCACTATGTGGGCGAGGGGACAAGCCAGTGTCTGAGTGCTCTAGTGCCTACTCCCCGCGATCCAGCGAGTACCCCGCCGATCTTACCGTGCGGATCAGGTCGAATTCTTCCGGGCCGTTCAGCGCTTTGCGCAGCCGGCGGATATGCACATCCACCGTGCGCGGCTCGACATAGACGTCGTGGCCCCAAACCGCATCCAGCAGCTGCTCCCTGTTGAACACCCGGCCCTGATGTTCCAGCAGATGGCGCAGCAGGCGGAATTCCGTCGGACCCAGATGCACGTCGCGGCCCTTGCGGCGGACGCGGTGCGAGGCCAGGTCCATGGTCAGATCCTCGAACTGCATGGTTTCGCCGTTGGTGGAGGGCCGGCTGCGGCGCAGCACCGCGCGCACCCGGGCGATCAGCTCGCTCGGGCTGAAGGGCTTGGTGACATAATCGTCGGCGCCGCTGTCCAGGCCGCGCAGCTTGTCGCCCTCCTCGCCGCGGGCGGTCAGCATGATGATCGGCACGCCGCGGGTTTCCGGCATGCGCCGCATCTGGCGGCAGACCTCCAGGCCCGACAGCAGCGGCAGCATCCAGTCCAGCAGCACCAGGTCCGGCTTCTGCTCCCGCGCCACCAGCAGCGCCTCTTCGCCGTCGCCCGCCTCCGCCACCCGGAAGCCTTCCCGTTCCAGGTTGTAGCGCAGCAGCGTCACCAGCGCCGTTTCGTCCTCGACCACGAGTACGGTGGGAGACATGGGCGTCATCCTCGGCGCTCGTCGCTGCCCACGACGCCACCGGCGTCATTGGCCTTGAAGACGGAGAAACTCGTATTGTCGCCTTTGGGCCGCTCCGCTTCGATGTCATGGCCACGAACGATAAAGTGTATTGTCTCCGCGATATTGGTGGCGTGATCGCCCATGCGCTCGATGTTCTTGGCAATGAACAGGAGGTGGATCGACGGCGAAATATTGCGCTGATCCTCCATCATGTAAGTCAGGAGCTCGCGGAAAAGGCTGGTGTACATCTCGTCCACCTCCTCGTCCCGCTTCCAGACACTCATAGCCTTGTCGGCGTCCGCCTCGGTGTAGGCATCCAGGACGTCCTTCATGTTCTGCTGCACGAGCTTGGCCATGCGCGGGATGGCGAACAGCGGCTTCAGCGGCGGCAGTTGGGACAGGGCAATCGAACGCTTGGCAATATTGGTCGCGTAGTCGCCGAAGCGCTCCAGGTCGCTGGAAATCTTCAGCGCCGCCACGATCTGCCGGAGATCGATGGCCATCGGCTGGCGCAATGCCAGGAGACGCACCACCTGCTGCGAGATCAGGGTTTCCTGCTCGTCGATCTTGGCGTCATCATGGATGATGCGGCTTGCGGCATCGGCATCGCGCTTCAACAGCGCCTCGACCGCCGCCTGCAGCTGCGATTCGGCGAGACCGCCCATATAGGTAATGAGATTATTGAGCTTCCTGATCTCTTCGTCGAACGACTTGACGATATGGTCTTTGGCTTGGGGCATTGGCTTTCCGATCGTCGCTTTCGCGTGTTGCGTCCGCTTCCGGCTCAGCCGAAGCGGCCGGTGATATAGCCCTGGGTGCGCTCTTCCCGCGGGCTGGTGAAGATCTGCTCGGTATCGCCCTGCTCCACCAGGATGCCCATGTGGAAGAAGGCGGTGCGTTGCGAAACGCGCGCCGCCTGCTGCATGGAGTGGGTGACGATGATGATGGTGAAGTTCTCGCGCAACTCGTCCATCAATTCCTCGACCCGGGCGGTGGCGATGGGGTCCAGCGCCGAGCAGGGCTCGTCCATCAGGATCACATCGGGATTGACTGCAATGGCGCGGGCGATGCAGAGGCGTTGCTGCTGGCCGCCGGAGAGGCCGGTGCCCGGCTGGTGCAGCCGGTCCTTCACCTCGTTCCACAGGCCGGCGCGTTCCAGGCTCTTCTGCACGATTTCGTCCAGTTGCGACTTGCCATTGCCGATGCCGTGGATGCGTGGCCCGTAGCAGACATTGTCGTAGATCGATTTCGGAAACGGATTGGGCTTCTGGAACACCATGCCGACCCGGGCGCGCAGCTGCACCACGTCCAGGCTCGAATCATAGATATCCTGGCCGTCGATCATGATCTTGCCGGTCACCCGGCAGCCGTCGATCACGTCGTTCATCCTGTTGATGCAGCGCAGGAAGGTGGATTTGCCGCAGCCGGACGGGCCGATGAAGGCGGTCACCTCCTGCGGCCTGATGTCGATCGACACATCCTTCAGCGCATGCTTGTCGCCATAATGGACGTTGACGTCCCTGGCGGAGATCTTTGCCGGCGCAACCGCTTCCTCGCGAAGCGCCGTCATCGCCGTCATTCCCGTCGACAGGTTCATATCCTGTACCTTCCTCCCGATTTACCAGCGCCGCTCGAACTGGCGGCGCAGCAAGATGGCAAGCCCGTTCATCAATAGAAGCACGGCCAGCAGGACCATGATCGCCGCACTGGTGCGCTCGACGAAGGCCCGTTCCGGGCTGTCCGCCCAGATATAAATCTGCACCGGCAGCACGGTCGCCGCGTCGGTGACGCCGCCGGGAATGTCGACGATGAAAGCCACCATGCCGATCATCAGCAGCGGCGCCGTCTCGCCCAGCGCATGGGCCATGCCGATGATGGCTCCCGTCATGATGCCTGGCATCGCCAGCGGCAGCACGTGATGGGTCACCACCTGCAGCTTGGAGGCCCCGACGCCCAGCGCCGCCTCGCGGATCGAGGGCGGCACCGCCTTGATGGCCGCGCGGCCGGCGATGATGATGGTCGGCAGCACGATCAGCGCCAGCACCATGCCGCCCACCAGCGGCGCGGAGCGCGGCAGGCCGAAAAAGCTCAGGAACACCGCCAATCCCAGCAAGCCGAAGACGATCGAGGGCACCGCCGCCAGATTGTTGATGTTGATCTCGATCAGGTCGGTCCAGCGGTTCTTCGGCGCGAACTCTTCCATGTAGACCGCCGTGGCGACGCCGAGCGGCAGCGTCATCAGCAGGGTGACCAGCATGGTGAGCAAGCGTGCCGACAACGGCACCCCAGACGCCCGCCTGTTCCGGCTCCCTGCTGTCGCCATGGCTCAGGAAGGCGGTGCCCAGCGCAGTCGATACCAGCCCCTTGGCCGCCAGGGCGTCGAACCAGGCGATTTGCTTATCGTTCAGACGCCGGTCCACTTCGGCGCCGCCGCGCGCTACATAGCCCTTGTGGAGCATGTCGAAATCGTCGGCGGCCAGCAGCGTCACGCGCTGGGTCGTGCCGATCAGCGACGGATCGTCCCGGACCAGCTTCTGCAGCTCGAAACTGCTTCCGGTGCTGACCAGGCCATACAAGTCCCGCTTATCGCTGCGGCTTGTTGCTTCCGGAAACTGAGCATAAAGCGATTCCTTGATCAGCCTGGCATAGTCTGCGACGGCAAGGACGGCAGGATCGCGCTTGCCTTCGGGATCGATCGTCGCCGGGTCGAAGTAGACGTCCAGGGTGATTTCGGTCTGTACAAAGGCGCCATATCCTTTGCTGACGATGCTGTACAACAGCAACGCCAGCATCAGGATGGCGAGCGAAATCGCCAGCACGCCGTAGAACCGGAACCGGCGCTCCGCCGCATAGCGCCTGCGGACCCTGACGGCCGATGATTCAGCCTGACGGAATTGCATGGCTTCGATCGTGGCTTCTGTCATGACGTTTGTCCGGCTCAATCATACTTTTCGCGGTATTTGCGCACGATGCTGAGCGCGACGACGTTCAGCGCCAGCGTCACGCAGAACAGCACCAGGCCCAGCGCAAAGGCGGACAAGGTCTTCGGGCTGTCGAACTCCTGGTCTCCCACTAATAGCGTGGCGATCTGCACGGTCACCGTTGTCACTGCTTCCAGCGGATTGGCGGTCAGATTTGCCGCCAGGCCGGCGGCCATGACCACGATCATGGTCTCGCCGATGGCGCGCGATACCGCCAGCAGCACGGCGCCGACAATACCGGGTAACGCCGCGGGCACTACGACTTGCCGAATGGTCTCGGACTTGGTCGCGCCCAGCGCATAGGAGCCGTCGCGCAATGTCTGCGGCACCGCGTTCATCACGTCATCCGACAGCGAGGAGACGAAGGGGATAATCATGATGCCCATGACCACGCCGGCGGCCAGCGCGCTTTCCGAGGCCACGCTGAGCCCCAGCGCCTGGCCGGCGTCGCGGATGAACGGCGCCACCGTCAGCGCGGCGAAGAAGCCGTAGACCACCGTCGGAATGCCGGCCAAGACCTCGAGCGCCGGCTTGACGAACGCGCGCACTGTCTTTGTGGCATAGTCGGCCATGTAGATCGCCGCCATCAGGCCGATGGGCACGGCGACGAGCATGGCGATCAGCGTGATCAGCAGCGTGCCCGCGAATAGCGGCACCGCGCCGAAGGCGCCGGAACTGCCGACCTGATCGACGCGCATCGCCGTCTGCGGGCTCCATTGCAGCCCGAACAGGAACTCATGAATCGGCACCTGCGCGAAGAAGCGCAGGGATTCGAACAGCAGCGACAGGACGATGCCGACGGTGGTCACGACCGAGATCGTCGAGCAGGCGATCAAGGCGATCACCGCCGTCCGCTCGACGCTGTTGCGCGCCCGCAAGGCCGGGAATATCCGATGGCGGCCCCAGAGAACGCCGGCGATCGCCGCGGTAGCCACCACAACGGCCAAGGCGATCCGGCTTAGTTGTTCCCAGCCCAGCAGATAGTCGGCGGCCGCCAGCTTCACGGGATCGGCGCCGGCGCGGGCCGCATTGCCTTCGGCGATGTTGTGGATGTCATTGAGGACCAGCCCGAGCTGATTGTCGGGGAGATTGGCCAATTCCGGCGGCAAGGCGCCGATGGTGAGCGCCTGCAGGATATGCGGCTCGGCCAGCATCCAGAGCACGAGCAGTAGCAGGGCCGGCAGCAGGCACCATAGCGCGACATAGGCCCCATGATAGGACGGCAGCGAGTGCAATTGCGACGCCCGGCCGCCGACCGAGGCAAAGGCCCGCTGCCGGCCGCTGTAATAGCCGACGGCGGTCAGGATCAGCAGCGCGGCGAAGATGACGGTCAGGTTCACGGCGGGCCCGCGATGTTCGAAATGTACAGGCGGCCGCGTTGCCGCGGCCGCCTGCCGATGCAGATCTAGTTCGTCATCGGCTGCAGCGCCATGGCGGCCTGCATCACCTGGGAGCGCTCGCCCGCCGGCAGCGGGATCAGGCCCTTGTCGGCCAGATAGCCCTCTTCGCCGGTGGCCTTGTCGCTCATGAACTCGGCGACGAATTCCTTCAGACCGGGAATGACGCCCACATGGGCGTTCTTCACATAGAAGAACAGCGGACGCGATACCTCATAGGAGCCATCGGCGATGGTCTCGAAGGTCGGCGTCACGCCGTCCATGGCCGAGCCCTGCACCTTGTCGGCATTCTGGTCGAGGAAGCTGAAGCCGAAGATGCCGACCGCCGCCGGGTTCGCTTCCAGCTTCTGCACGATCAGATTGTCGTTCTCGCCGGCTTCCACGAACAGGCCGTCTTCACGCACGGACTGGCAGGCCGCCTTCTTGGCGTCGCCTTCCAGCGCCTTGATCTCCGCAAACTCGCCGCAGGCCTTGTCCATGACCAGCTCGACGAAGGCGTCGCGGGTGCCCGAGGTGGGCGGTGGGCCCAGCACTTCGATCGCCGCGTTCGGCAGCGACGGATCGATCTCGCTCCAGTTCTTGTAGGGATTGTCCACCAGCTTGCCGTCCACCGGCACCTGCTTGGCCAGCGCCAGGAAGACGCTCTTGATCGTGAGATTCATCGGCGCCGTGGCCTTGGAATTGGCCAGCACGATGCCGTCATAGCCGATCTTGACCTCGGTGATCTCGGCGACGCCGTTCTTCTTGCAGGCTTCCGAGTTCCGTGTCCTTGATCGCCCGCGATGCATTGGCGATGTCAGGGTGATCGACGCCGACTCCGGCGCAGAACAGCTTGATGCCGCCGCCGGTGCCCGTGGACTCCACGACGGGCGTCTTGAAACTGCCGGCCTTGCCGAACTGCTCGGCTACGGCGGTGGAAAAGGGGAACACGGTGCTGGATCCGACGATACGGATCTCATCGCGGGCCTGCGCTTCGCCGGCGAGGGCGAGCGTGGCAAGCGCCGCAAGGGTGATGGCGTATTTCATGTCTGGATTTCTCCGCTTGTTGCGACCTCTGGGGTGGACCGGGGTTTCCTCCGATTCCATGCCGCGCGGCCCTGAACCGCCGGGGCCTCCGGACAATAGGAAACTTTCAGGTAACTGATACTACAGAAATATGACAGTCATATGACAAGAACTGTGGATAACCGCGCGCACCTGACGAGCAACCAATTGAATTATCTGTGAAAACCAATGGCGCGTGGCGATGAAATATTCTTGCGGAACAGCCCCAGGCATCGTGAAAACCGCCGTCGGGGGCGTCAAACCCGCCCCAGTCCCGTTGCCCTACTCATCGCCGTCGCGTGCCAGCGGCAGATACACGGTGAAGCAGCTCCCTTTGCCCGGCTCGCTGTCGATCTCCAGCACCGCGCGGTGACGGTTCAGGATGTGCTTGACGATGGCGAGGCCGAGACCGGTGCCGCCGAGATCGCGGGACCGCGCGGTGTCGACGCGATAGAACCGCTCGGTCAGGCGCGTCAGATGCTCGCGCGCGATGCCCTCGCCTTCGTCCATCACGGCGATGGCGACCGCCGCGGGTCCCTGCATGCGCGGTGGCAGCACGTCATCCTTGGCATCGGTGCCGCGCTCGGCGAGCCAGCTGGCGACGCGCACGGTGCCGCCCGGCCGGCCATACTTGATCGCATTGTCGATCAGGTTCTGGAACACCTGGGTCAGCTCGTCGTCATCGCCGACAATAGGCGGCAGATCGCCGAGAGCCGTAGCTGGAGCTCCACTGCCGGCCGGCGGCCGGGCATCCAGGCGGATCGTCATCTGCTTGCCGCTGGCCTTCATCTCCAGCGTGTCCGCCACGCCATGGAGGAGCGGCGCCAGCTCGATAACAGCGGTCGGCGGCGTGTGCTCGTTCAGCTCGATGCGCGACAGCGACAACAGGTCGGCGACGATACGGGCCATGCGCGCCGCCTGCTCCTGCATGATCAGCAGGAAGCGCTCCTGCGCCGCGCGGTCGTCCTTCGCCGGCCCGCGCAGCGTCTCGATGAAGCCGATCAGCGTCGACAGCGGCGTGCGCAGCTCGTGGCTGACATTGGCGACGAAGTCGGCGCGCATCCGGTCGGCGCGCTTGATGCGCGTCAGATCCTGCAGCATCAGCAGCGCCACCGTGCCGTCGGCGATCGGCCGCGCCAGCGGCTCCACCTGGGCGCTGAAGCTGCGCTCCACCGGCACCGGCAATGTGAACTCCACCATGCGGCTCTCGCGGCTGGCAAAAGCGGCGTTCACCGCCTCGGTCACCGTGGGATTGCGCAGGACCTCGAACAGCTCGCGCCCGTCGATGTTCTGGCCCAGCAGCGCATTTGCGGCGCGGTTGGCGCGCACGATCCGCCGCTGCTCGTCCAGCATGATCAGGGGATCGGGCAGTCCGGAGATCACCGCCTCGTTCGCCGCGACCAGCGCTTCCAGGTCGCGCCGCCGCTTGGCCCAGGCGCGGCCGGAACCGGCCACCGCCTGGGACAATTGCCGCGTTGCTTCCAGCGCCGCGTCCGGCAGCCGTGGCGGCACATTGCCGGGATCGTCGCTTTCGGCCGCCAGCCGCTGCAGATATTGGGCGATCTGGCCCAGGCGGCGCAGATGGGAACGGATCAGCAGGCCCAGTGTTACCGCCACGACGGCAACTGCGCCGCCGGCTGCCATCCAGGAAGCCCAGCCCATGACCGCGAACGCCGCCAGCACCGTTGCTGCCGGCGCCGTCAGGATGGCCAGCACGGTCCAGAAATTCCGCGGGAACAGGGGTTCGGGATTCATGTCCGCCAGCTTAATCGTTTATTCAGGCCCAGTTCAGGGCAAATACGCGAGGATGCATCGTTAACGCCTCCAGCCGCCGACATTGCCGGTGCAATTGATGCCATGATACGGTTTGGCTGTCTCGGCGTCATGAACGGCCGCAGATGAAGGGAAATTCGCACATGAGACTAAAGTCTTTGCTGATCGCCGGTGCCGCCGCTTTCGCGATCGTCACCGGCCCTGCCTTGGCACAGGACGGCACCACGAAGTACCAGCAGTGGCAAGGCTACAACTCCGAGAATATGCAGGATCTGATTACGGAACTCGATGAGTTGATCGACCAGGCCGAGGCCGATCGCGCTGCCGATCCGCAGTTCCTCAAGGATCTCCGTGCTGCGCTGGCAAAGTACACCGCACCGGCAGCGCCGAAATATGTCGCCCTGCTGTTCGACGATTTCCGTGACGGCAACTACACCCAGAATCCCGTCTGGACGGTCACTTCGGGCACCTTCAAGGTGGACAACAAGGGCAGCTTCACCGGCCTGCGCAGCACGATCTATCCGCCGGGTACGCAGCCGGGCCAGACCAGCACCGGCAATCCGGCGCTGGACATCCTGGGCGCCATCCTCAACCAGCCGCAGCAGAATACCAGCACCGCGCAATACGCGGCCCTCTATACGCCGGTGAAGGTCAGCAACGAATTCCGCATCAAGTTCGACTTCGCCTCGACCGAGCGCTTCGGCCGCATGGATTTCGGCGTCTACCAGGGCTCCGGCGGCAGCAACGCCTACCGCCTCGCCTATCTGCCGAACCAGAAGGACTCGCTCCGGCTCGTCCGCCTGACCTCCAAGGGTGCGGTGGTCATCGCTTCCTATAAGACGACGCTCAGCCTGGAAAACAACCGCCGCCACCTCTTCGAATGGACCCGCGACAAGAACGGCGTGATGAGCGTGGCGCTGGATGGACAAGAGGTCATGCGCGTCACCGACAAGTCCATCACCAAGCCGTTCGACGGCCTTCTCTTCGTCAATGGCGGCGGCAGCTACTATATCCGCTCCGTCAGCGTCGAAGGCCTGAAGCCGCAGTCCTAGCCCAGCCAATAACCCCTTCTCCCGTTTGCGGGAGAAGGGGCAGGGGATGAGGGGGTTTGGTGTTCGATGCTGCGGCTATCGAACTTTTGCTAGCCAAGCCAGCAGCCAGGACCAAATTCCTCCGCCGTATCAGGTCAAATCTGCTACACTCATTTCCCGCGGCCGCATCTTGCGGCCGCCTTGATGTTGGACACCGTCTATCGGAATACCATATGCCTCGCCGTCTCCGCTGGACGGCGACCGAGGGTTGTTTTCTGCCCGTTTCCTCGCTGGACATGGGGTCCATCGCTCGGATTCGCTCTCGCCGCTGGACGTATCCAGCGGCGTCTCGTCCAGCGGCTGGCCGAGTTGGCCTCTACCGCCTTGCGTCGAAGGCGGCGATGGCGGCGGCGGTGACGAGATCCGACACCGTGGCGCCGGGCTGGACGATCTGCACCGGCCGGCCCATGCCGATCAGGATCGGGCCGATGACCGTGCCGCCGCCGAGCTGCTGCAGCAGCTTGGCCGAGATATCGGCGCTGTGCAGCGCCGGCATGATCAGCACGTTGGCGGCGCCGGTCAGACGGCAGAAGGGATAGCGCTCGCGCATGAGCTGGAAGTCGAGCGCCACATTGGCCTGCATCTCGCCGTCATACTCGAAGTCGATATTGCCGCGGCCCATCACCTTGCGCTGATCCAGCTCGTCGACCGCGTCGCGCACCCGCTCCGCCTTCTCCCGTAGCGGATTGCCGAAGTTGGAGAAGGAGAGCAGCGCCACCCGCGGCTCATGGCCGAATTGCCGCGCCTTGGCCGCCGTCTGTACGGCGATATCAGCCAGTTCCACCGCTGTTGGCAATTCATGCACGGAGGTATCGGCGATGAACACCGTGCGGCCCTGGGACAGGAAGATGGAGAGGCCGAAGACGCGCCGGTCATTGAGGGGATCGACGACCCGCGTCACTTCCTCATAGGTGGTGTGGAAGCTGCGGGTCAGGCCGCTGACCATGGCATGGGCATGGCCCTGTTCCACCATGCAGGCGGCGAACACATTGCGGTCCTGGTTCACCAGCCGCTGGCAATCGCGGAACAGGAAGCCCTTGCGCTGCAGCCGGGTGTAGAGGAAGTCGATGTACTGCTTGTTGTGCTGGCTGAGCCGGGCGTTCTGCACCTCGAGGCCTTCGGCGCCGGCGAGTCCGAGCGTGCGGATCGTCTCGACGATGCGCTCCTCGCGCCCCACCAGGATCGGCTCGCCATAACCGGCATGGCGGAACGAGACGGCGGCGCGGATCACCTTCTCCTCTTCACCCTCGGCGAACACCACGCGCTTGGGATGATCGCGCACATGGTCGAAGATGCGCTGCAGGCCGACCGCTGTCGGGTCCAGCCGCGCCGACAGCTCGATCTTGTAGCCAATGGTATCGACGATCGGCTTGCGCGCCACGCCGGTCTCCATGGCCGCCTTGGCGACCGCAATGGGTATGGTGGAGATGAGGCGGGGGTCGAACGGCACGGGGATGATGTATTCCGGGCCCATAGCGCAGCCGGCGCCCGGCATAGGCGGCGTCCACCTCGTCGGGCGTATCCTCCCGCGCCATGCGCCGCCAGCGCCTCTGCGGCCGCGATCTTCATGGCGTCATTGATGCTGGAGGCGCGCACGTCCAGCGCGCCCCGGAAGATATAGGGGAAGCCCAGCACATTGTTCACCTGGTTCGGGTAGTCGGAGCGGCCGGTGGCGACGATGGCGTCATTGCGCACGCTGCGCACTTCCTCCGGCGTAATCTCCGGGTCCGGGTTCGCCATGGCGAAGATGATCGGCTTCGGCCCCATGCTCTTGACCATCGCCGCCGTCACCGCGCCCTTCGCCGACAGGCCGAAGAACACGTCGGCATCCTTCATCGCCTCTTGCAGGGTGCGCGCCTTGGTCGGCACCGCATGGGCCGACTTCCACTGGTTCATGCCCTTCTCGCGGCCCTGATAGATTACGCCGTTGGTGTCGCAGAGGATGGCGTTCTGGTGCGGCAGGCCCATGGCCTTGATCAGCTCGATGCAGGCGATGGCGGCGGCGCCGGCGCCGTTCACCACCATCTTGATGTCCTTCATCTTGCGGCCGGTGAGGTCGAGCGCATTGATCAGTCCGGCCAGCGCGATGATCGCCGTGCCATGCTGGTCGTCGTGGAAGACCGGGATGTCGAGAAGCTCCCGCAGCCGCTGCTCGATGATGAAGCAGTCGGGCGCCTTGATGTCCTCCAGGTTGATGCCGCCGAACGTGGGGCCGAGATAAGCGCACGCAGTTGATGAACTCATCCACATCCTTGGTATCGACTTCGATATCGATGCCGTCGATATCGGCGAAGCGCTTGAACAGCACTGCCTTGCCTTCCATGACCGGCTTGGAGGCGAGCGCGCCCAGATCGCCGAGGCCGAGCACGGCGGTGCCGTTGGAAATCACCGCCACCAGATTGCCGCGGGCGGTGTAGTCATAGGCCAGGGCCGGATCCTTGGCGATGCGCAGGCAAGGTGCGGCCACGCCGGGAGAATAGGCCAGCGACAGGTCATGCTGGGTGGTGAGCGGCTTGGTGGCGCGAATCTCGATCTTGCCGGGCCGCCCGCTGGCGTGCATCAGCAGGGATTCTTCTTCCAGAAGGTCCCGTCGGTTGTCTGCCATCTTCCCGCCTGCCGCCCCTTATGAATGCCGAGTGAGTATCTGTTTTGGTTGAAGATTCTTCGCCAGCAAGCTGGCACGAAACAGGCCGAAAGGGAAGGCGGGCCAGCCAATGGCGGCCAATGCTGGATTGGTCGGAATTAATGGGCTAGGACCCCGAGCATGAACGCTGAACTCCAGCCTGCCGCCGCCGTCGCCGCGCCCGATCCGGCCGCCTTCGCCACGCCGGCGATGGCGCAGTACCTGGCCAGCAAGCGGGCCTATCCCGACTGCCTGTTGTTCTATCGCATGGGGGATTTCTACGAGCTGTTCTTCGAGGACGCGGTGAAGGCGGCGAAGGCGCTGGATATCGCGCTGACCAAGCGCGGCCAGCATGGCGGCCAGGACATCCCCATGTGCGGCGTGCCGGCCCATGCAATGGATGGCTACCTGGCGAAGCTGATCCGCAACGGCTTCAAGGTCGCGGTCTGCGAGCAGATGGAGGATCCCGCCGAAGCGAAGAAGCGCGGCGGCGCCAAAGCCGTCGTGCGGCGCGAAGTCATCCGCGTGGTGACGCCAGGCACCATCACTGAAGACGCGCTGCTGGATGCGCGGCGCCACAACTATCTGGTGGCGCTGGCCGATGCTGGTGGCGAGATCGGCTTGGCCTGGCTCGATATGTCGACAGGCGATTTCCATACCCAGCCGATTTCAGCGGTGGAGCTGGGTGCTGCGCTGGCGCGGCTCGATCCCGGCGAGATCCTGCTGGCCGACCGGCTGCTGCGGGATGTCAAGCTTTTCGAGCTGTTCAACGATTGGAGATCGGTCCTTTCGCCGCTGCCCAACCCGCGCTTCGACAGCGACAACGGCCGCCGCCGCCTGGAGAAGCTCTATGGCGTGCAGGCGCTGGAAGGCTTCGGTGGATTCTCTCGGGCCGAACTCGCCGCCGCCGGTGCGCTGGTGGACTATGTGGAGACGACCCAGCAGGGCAAGCTGCCGCGCCTGTCGCCGCCGAAGCGGCTGGCCCGGGGTGCTGTGCTGGAGATCGACGCCGCCACCCGGCGCAATCTCGAGCTGATGCGCAGCCTGGGCGGCGAGCGCCAGGGCTCGCTGCTATCGGCCATCGACCGCACCCGCAGCGGCGCCGGCGCCCGGCTGCTGGCGGCGTGGCTGGCCGCGCCATTGACCGATCCCCCTGATATTGCCGCGCGGCAGGACATGGTGGCGTATTTCGTGGCGCAGGAAGACTTGCGCGAGACATTGCGCGAGCGCCTGCGCCGCGTGCCGGATATGGAACGGGCGCTGTCGCGGCTTTCCCTGGGCCGCGGCGGACCGCGCGATCTGGCGGCGGTGCGCGACGCGCTGATCGAGGCGGCGGCGCTGCGCCAGCAACTGGAATCGCCGCCGAAGCTGGGCGCCCTGCCCGCGGCGCTGGCGGAGACCGTGCGTAATCTCGGCCATCAGGCCGAACTGGTGGACCGGTTGACCCGGGCGCTTGCCGAAGAGTTGCCGCTGATCATCAGGGATGGCGGTTTCATCGCGCCGCGCTACGAACCGGAGTTGGATGAGCTCCGCATGCTGCGCGACGCCAGCCGCCGTCTCATTGTCGATCTGGAGTCGCGCTATCGCGGCGAGACTGGCATCTCCGCGCTGAAGATTCGCCACAACAACGTGCTGGGCTACTACATCGAGACCACGGCCACCCACGCTGACAAGCTGCTGAAGGACGCGGCGCGCTTCATCCACCGCCAGACCATGGCCAGCGCCATGCGCTTCACCACCGTGGAGCTGGGCGACCTGGAACAGCGCATCGCCACCGCCGCCGACAAGGCGCTGGCCATCGAGCTGGCGCTGTTCGCCGATCTCGTGGGCGAGGTGACGGCGCGCGCCGAGGCGATCGCGCTGGCAGCCGGTGCGCTGGCGACGCTCGACGTGGCGGCCGCGCTGGCGGAACTCGCCGTGGAAGGCCGCTATTGCCGGCCGCTGGTGGACGGCAGCACGGCGTTCGACATCAAGAGCGGGCGCCATCCCGTGGTGGAGCGGGCGCTGCAGAGGAATGCCTCCGGCAGCTTCGTCGCCAATGACTGCGATCTCTCGGAAAGCCAGCGCCTTTGGCTGGTCACCGGCCCGAACATGGCCGGCAAATCCACGTTTCTCCGGCAGAATGCGCTGATTGTTTTGCTGGCGCAGATGGGCTCCTTCGTGCCGGCGGCGTCGGCCCATATCGGCGCCGTCGACCGCCTGTTCAGCCGCGTCGGCGCCGCCGACGATCTGGCCCGCGGCCGCTCCACCTTCATGGTGGAGATGGTGGAGACGGCGGCGATCCTCAACCAGGCGACCGATCGTTCCCTGGTGATCCTGGACGAGATCGGCCGCGGCACCGCCACCTTCGACGGCCTCTCCATCGCCTGGGCGGCGCTGGAGCATCTGCACGAGATCAACCGCTGCCGTGCGCTGTTCGCCACGCATTATCATGAACTGACCTCGCTGGCCGCGAAGCTGCCGGCGCTGGCGCCTCACGCCATGCGGGTCAAGGAGTGGCAGCATGAGATCGTCTTCCTGCACGAGATTGCGCCCGGCGCCGCCGACCGTTCCTACGGCATTCATGTGGCGAAACTGGCGGGCCTGCCGCCGGCCGTGGTGGCGCGGGCCGAATCGGTGCTCGAAACTTTGGAGCAGGGCGAACAAGCCGGCGCGCTCGCCCGCCTCGCCGACGACCTGCCGCTGTTTTCCGCCACGGTGAAGCAGGCCGGGCCGGAGAAAGGCCCCTCGGAATTGGAGCAGGCGCTGGCGGCCATCAATCCCGATGAACTCTCGCCGAAGGAAGCGCTTGAGCTGCTCTACAGGCTGCGAGGATTGTTGGGCCGCAAAGAATAGGAAGGCGGGGAGGATTTCTTGGCGAAACGCAATGACGTCCGGGCGCGGCTGGCGAAGGGGCTGACCGCACTTAAGGCCGATATCGTCCATGCCGGCATCTTTGATTTCGCCGGCGTGTTCCGCGAACGGCGGCTGCGGCGGAAAGAACTGCTCGATGGCGTGGACACCGCCGTCTTCGCCAATGTGCTGCCGAAATGGGACATCGCCGAGAACATCATGTTCCCCGGCCCCTATGGCAGCGAGACCATCGCCTACGATCCGGATTCGCTGCGGCCCTTTCCGTTTGAGCCCAACGCCGCGGCCCTGGTGGCCGACTATGCCGGGCCGCAAGCGGATATCATGCCGCGGCGGGTGCTTGCCGCACAGATCGAGAAGGCCGCCCAGCGCGGCTTCGACATCCGCGCCGCATTCGAGTTCGAATTCATCGCCCTCAACGAAACGGCCGAGTCCCTGCGCGCCAAGAATTTCGCAGGGCTCGACTCCTTCGCGCCCGATAATCGCTGCTGGTCGGGACAGACGGCGGCCGTGCATGCGGAGTTCGTCGGCGAACTTGAGTCGATGCTGCGCCATGCCGGCATCGATCCCTTCGCGCTGGGCGGCGAGCTCGGTCCCGGCTGCTTCGAAGTCACGCTGCGGCACCAATCGCCGATGCGCGCCGCCGACGATGCCGCCTTCTTCCGGCTCTATACCAAGGCTTTCTGCCGCCGGCGGAACATGACCGCGTCTTTCATGCCATTGCTGGGCGACGGCTTTTCCGCCATCGGCGGCCATATCGTGCTGTCGCTGCGGGACCGAAAGACCGGCCGCAATCTCTTTGCCGACCCAAAAGATGCCAACGGGCTGAGCGCGACCGCGAAGTCGTTCCTCGCCGGCGTGATCGATCTCCTGCCCGAGGCGTTTCCGATGATCGCCCATACGGTCAACGCCTATCGCCGTCTCTCGCCCGGCAGTTGGGCGCCGAAGACGACGAGCTGGGCGCCCTACAATTATGCGGCGGCGGTGCGTACGGCGGCGGAGACTGAAGCGATGACGCGGCTGGAGCTGCGTCTGCCCGGCAGCGATCTCAATGTGCATCTCGGCCTGGCGCTGTTCCTGGCGGCGGGGCTCGACGGTCTCGACCGCAAGCTGAAGCTGACCGACGCGCCCATAACAGCCGGCGGACCGAACGAGATTCCGGAGAACGCGCCGCGCCTTCCCGCCGACCTCTTGGAAGCCACGCGCCGCTTCCGCGCCAGCGCCAAGGCCAAGCGCCTGTTCGGCACTGCCTTTGTCGATCACTTCGCCGCGGTATGCGAAGCCGAAGACACCGCCCTCCGACGCGCTGTGAGCACCGCCGAGCTGAAGCGCTATCTGGAGCTTGGTTAATGCCCTGGGTTTGGCGCGCTGATAGCGAGTTGCGTTTACCTCACCGTCGCCGCACTGCCATAAAACGGGAACCTGGCGCACCTATATAGGGTGCATGACCAGCACAATCACATTCGATGAAGCGACCGACGGCGCGCTGCCGCCGCCGCGGTTCAGCTATGCCTCCGACGAGCTCGGCCGTCTTGGCCAAAGCGTCATCAGGCTCTTGGAGTTTGCCAGCGGCCAACCGCGCATCCGCCGCCTCTATGAAGAGCATGCCAGGTTGGCGCGCCCTCATGAGCTGTTCTGGCAGGACGCGATCGATGCCCTGCGAACTCGATGTGCGGCCCGACCGCGATCCCCGCGCCGCGATTCCGGCATCGGGCCCGCTGGTGGTCATCGCCAATCATCCCTTCGGCGTGCTCGACGGCATCATCCTCTGCCGCCTGGTGGCGCAGGCGCGCGGCGATTTCCAGATCATGACCCATCGCGTGCTGCATCAGGCGCCGGAAGTGCGGTCCCACATCCTGCCGGTGGATTTCTCCGGCACCGACGCCGCAACAAGGAACAATCTGGAGTCGCGCCGCAAGGCGCGTGAATTGCTGGATCGCGGCGGTGCGCTCCTGATATTCCCCGGCGGCGGCGTGGCCACGGCCACCAGCGCGCTCGGTCCGGTGGTGGAACGGCCCTGGGGCTCGCTGACGGCAAAGCTGGCGTTGGCCGCCGGCGCCGACGTGCTGCCGGTCTATTTCCACGGCCAGAACAGCCGCCTGTTCCACATCGCCTCCCATCTTCACCAGGCGCTGCGCTACGGCCTGCTGTTCCACGAGGTGCGCAACAAGATCGGCCGCCGCATCGATGTGAAGATCGGCGAGGTGATCGGCCATGAACGGCTGCGGGAGTTTGCAGATGCGCGGGCGGCTACTGCTTTCCTGCGCCAGGCCACGCACAGGCTGGGCGGCTCATAGCCGACCGGCGCTTTCATCCACTGGGTTGAATTCATTCCAGAACTTTGCTCTTCGCCTGGGCAATCATCGGGCCTATCATGATCGCGGTGCCAGGGTCCCCTCGGCCGACTGAAAGGCGGGGGCATGGAACGCAGACTATCCGCAATACTTGCGGTCGACGTGGTCGGTTACAGCCGCCTCATGGAGCTGGATGAGGCGGACACGTTCGAACGTTTGCGTACGCACCGGAAAGACCTGTTCGAACCCGAGATCGCCGGACATCACGGCCGCATCTTCAAGCTGACCGGCGACGGCCTCTTGGCCGAATTCGGCAGCGTGGTGGATGCCGTGGAATGCGCGGTGCTCCTCCAGCGGCAGATGGCCGAGCGCAACAATGGCCTCGCCGACGGGCAACGCATCGACGTGCGCATGGGCATCAATCTCGGCGACGTCATCATCGAGGACGAGGACCGCCACGGCGAAGGCGTGGTCATCGCCGCGCGGCTGCAACAGCTGGCGGAACCCGGCGGCATCGCCGTTTCTAGCACAGTCGCGGATCACGTGAAGCACAAGCTGGCGCTCCGGTTTGAAGCCAAAGGCGAGGAGCGGTTGAAGAACATCGCCGAGCCGGTGGCTGTGTATCGCATCCTCGCCGATGGTACGGCTGGCCGGCGGCCGGCGCCCCACTCGCATCGCCGGTCCGGTTTGCGGTGGACAGTTGCGGCGGCTCTGGTGGTTTTTCTTCTAATCTGTGCCGGAAGTCTTGCGGTTTGGTATTACTATCCACGCCCCGCATCGCCACCGGGCGGCTTTCCCTCGATTGCCGTGTTGCCCTTCGTCAACATGAGCAGCGATCCGGAGCTCGATTATCTCGGCGATGGCGTTCAGTGAGGACATCATCACCCTGCTGTCGCGCTTTTCAGACCTCACGGTCGTTTCTCGCCAATCCAGCTTTGCATACAAAGGCAAGGACGTTGATGTCCGTCAGATAGGCAAGGAACTCGGGGTCACCTACGTGCTCGAGGGCAGCGCGCAAAGGAAAGGCGACAAAGTGCGGATCACCGCGCAGCTCATCGACGCCCGCACGAACGGGCACGTCTGGGCCGATGGCTACGAGAACGAAGGCAGCGATCCCTGGGTGTTGCACGACGAGGTAACCGAGAAGGTCGTAGCGTCGTTGACAAGCGAGCGCGGGCAGATAAAGAAGAAAGAATATGAACAAGCCTGGGGCAGGGACTCAGCGCATCTCGAAGAATATGACTACTACCTGCGCGGCCATGAATACTTCTTCCGATTCACAAAGGAGGATATGGCGACGGCACGACGCATTTGGCAAGAAGGCCTTACGAAATTCCCAGATTCATCTCTGCTCCGTATGAAACTCGGCTGGGGATATTTTCAAAACTGGTACCAGGGATGGGGCGAGACCGGCAGTGAGGACCTTCATCGAGCCTATAAACTGGTGAAGGAGGCACTAGCGGATCCGCGGGCAACACCATTCACGCAGCACAGGGGCCATCACCTTTTGGCGTTTCTTCACACTTACTTCACGCAGGATGTCGGTGGGGCCCTGACAGAGGCAAAAGCAGCACGGGCTTTAGGGCCCTACGATGTTGCGACATTGGCAGACCTTCCGGAGATATTCTAATTGCGCCGGATGGCATGAACCGGCAGCAATCGACGAGGCGATCATAGTCGCAAAAGAGGCGCTTAGACGTGATCCCACAGGAGATCACAACTGGGTGAATGGTGCGCTTGCATGGTCGTATCTACTACAAGGGCAAGTACGAAGAGGCGATCAGGTTTTCCATGCTGGTCGAGGATCCCTGGGTTTGGCAATCTACTGATACGCGCACTCAGCTATACCGCGATGAACAAGACCGACGAAGCGCATGCCGCTCTAGGCCAGGCAATCGCACTTGAACCGTCGTTCACCCTTGCCGACTACCGCAAACGGGCCTGTTATCCGAATTCCCGGCAACTGAACATGAACTTGCTGAACTTCGCAAAGCTGGGGTTAGCGGAAGTTCTAGCACACAATAAATCCGTCTAGAGCCGTCACTGAGCTTGAAAGTCATCGTGAGCGCTTGACTTGCACCAGCGGCAACACCGGCTTCTTCCCCGCTTCCCGCTGCGCCGCCCAGTCGCGGCACCAGTCTGAGCAGTAGAGTTGCTCTTTGCCGTCGGCGGCTTTCGCCTTCAGCCCCGCGTCATAGATCAGCACGCCGCAGTTGGTGCATTTGTCGTAGGCCTCGATGTAGTAGCGCTTGTCGGCGAATCGCATAGCGCCCTCACTCTGCCGCGTTCTTCTTGATGGCGGGCGAAGGGCCGTAGTCGCGCTCGGCGCGCTCGCGCGTCACCCAGCCTTCGCGGATGTCCTGGACGATCTTCGCGCGGTCGCGCTTGCGCGGATCGCCCCAGCCGCCGCCGCCGCCATTGTGGAGCCAGACGCGGTCGCCGGGATTGATGGTCAAGCCGGCGAACTTCGAGGGCGAGATCTTGCCCTCGCCTTCGACGGCGGTCAGCCATTTGTCCGTGCCCGCGCGCTTGATCCGGATGCCGGCGCTCGCCGCCTCGCCGCCGCCATGGAGTCCCCAGGGCCTTCGCTTGTGGCGGTCGCCCATATGGCTGACGGTGATCGGCGCTTTCCGGCAGAGCACGCGCTTGGAGACGCCGAGGCCGCCGCGATAGTCGCCGGCGCCGCCGGAATCCACGCACGAGCGACAGTTCCTCGATCAGCCAGGGGAAGCGCACTTCGTACACTTCGGCGGGGATCATGCGGCAATTGCCGTTGATGCCGTTGACCGCGTTGTTGCCGTCGGCGAAAGGCCGGCCGCCCCAGCCGGCGGTCAGCAGGTCGTAGCAGACATAGTACTCGCCGGTGACCGGATCGGTGCCGCCGAACAGGAAGTTGCAATGGGTCGCGGCGTCGGTCGCCGGCGCCCGCTCCGGCACCGCCTGGGCCAGCGCGCCGATCACGGTGTAGGCGATGCGCGGATGGGTCTCGGTGTTGCCGCCGACTTCCGGCGCGGGATAGTCGACATTCACCACGGTGCCCGGCGGCGCCAGCACCTTGATCGGCCGGAAGCAGCCGGAGTTCTTGGGGATCGACGGATCGGTCAGATGCAGCAGCGCGTTGTAGGTGGCGCTCCAGGTGACGCCCAGGGTGGCGTTGATGGGCCCCTTCGCCTGCTTGTCCGAGCCGGTGAAGTCCACCACGATCTCGTCGCCCTGCACATGGCACTCCACATGGATGCGGTAGGGCCGGTCCTCGATGCCGTCATCCTCCATGTAGTCGTCGAAGGCATAGTGCCCGTCGGGAAAGGCCTTCAGCTCGGCGCGCATGCGCGCTTCCGAATAATCCATCAGGTCGCGGCAGGTGCTCTTGAACACCTCCTTGCCGTACTTCCGGATCAGCGCCTCGGTGCGCTGCGCCCCCATCTCGACGGAGCCGATCAGCGCGCGGTAGTCGCCGTAGTTGTGCCGCGGGCGTGCGCACATTGGCCAGCAGCAGCTTCCAGACATCGTCATTGTCCTTGCCGGCGCGCTTGATCTTGATCGGCGGCACCCGCAGGCCTTCATGGAAGATCTCCGTCGCCTCGCTGGGAAAGCCGCCGGGCACCGAGCCGCCCACTTCCGCCACATGGCCGATGGCGACCGCATAGCCCATCAGCTCGCCATCGACGAAGATCGGCGTGAAGAAGGAATGCTCGGGCGTATGCAAGCCGCCGCGATAGGGATCGTTATGGACGATGACGTCGCCGGGCTCGAGCGGCTCGGTCGAGAGTTCGCGCACCGAGCTCTGCACCACCAGCGGCATGCCGCCGATCTGCGCCGGATTGAACTCGGCGACGGCGATCATCTCGCCCTCGGCATCGGCAAGCGCGCAGGTGAAATCCAGCCCCTCGTTGAAGATCGTCGAATAGGACGTCTTCATCAGGGAGATGCCCATCTCCCGGCAGATGGAGACCATCGTCGAGTCGATGATGGTCATGGTCACCATGTCCATGGGCATGTCCTCATACTCTCCAGAAACGGTCGCGAATTTGCAGATTGCTCTTGCTCGCGGGGAATACGCCCTCGCTGAGGAACCGCTCATGGCACCGCTTCAGCGCCTTCCGGTCCAGCGTTACACCCAGGCCCGGACCATCGGGCACGGCGACACGGCCCCGCTTCGGCACAAAGGTTCCCTCGGCGATCACGTCGTCGCCATACCAGCGGAACAGGGTCTGGCTCGGCTCGCGCACATGCTCCATGGCGGCGGAGAGCTGCAGATAGGCAGCGCTGCCCACGCCGGTCTCGCCGCTGTGGAAGCGGAAGGCGACATCGAACTGCTCGCAGGCTCGGATGAACTCGACCGTGCGGCGGATGCCGCCATGCTCGTTGACATTGGTGACGATGCAGTCGGGCGCCCGCAGCCGGATCGCCTTCTCCAGATCGATCACATGGGTGGAGAAGGAGGCGCGGGTGAAATCGCGGAGCTGCGCGAACTCTTCATAGGTCTCCGCCGGGTCTTCGTAGTAGTGGATGACATAGGGATCGAAGCGGCGGAAAGCCTCCCGCGCCGTCGGCACGGTCCAACCGCCATTGGCGTCGAGCCGGATCATCCGGTCGCCGATGGCGGCGCGGATCTCCCGCACCATCGTCACCTCGTCGTCCAGGGCGACCGTGCCGACCTTGCCCTCGAAGCAGTCGGAGTCATGCTGCTCCACCATGCGGCCGCAATAGCGGGCGATCTCGATGGGCGTCGATTCGCCGGGATCGGACGGGCCGGGATGGCGGAAAGCGAAATACTCGGTGAGCGCGATTTCGCGGCGCACGGCGCCGCCGAGCAGGACATTGAGCGGCACGCCCTCGGTCTTGCCGCGCGCGTCCCACATCGCCATCTCGATGCCGCCGAAGGCGCGCCGCTGCCCCACCATGTCGCCCCAGGGCGTGTAGCGCATGCCCGCGACGCAGCGGCGCTCGGCCGTGGTGATCTCGCGGATGTCGAGGCCCAGCAGCCGCTCGCGGAATTTCAGCACATCGGCCGACCGGTCGCCGTCGGCGACTTCGCCGAGACCGGTGACGCCGTCGTCGGTCGTCACCTCGACGATGGTCTTGGTCAGCGAGGCGACAGAGCCGTAGCTGAACACATAGGGCGCGGTGAACGGGATATTGACCGGCGTGGCCTTGATGTCGGTGATCTTCATTTGGCGTCCTGGCCACCGATACGGAGATTGCCATAGTCATCGACTGAGAGCGTCTGGCCCGGCCGCAGCAGCGTGACCGAGGCGGCTTCCTCGATGACGGCGGGCCCGGATATCCGATGGCCGGCGCGCAGCGCGGCGCGGTCGAAAACCGGCGTGTCGTGGGCGCCGTCCTCGAACACGACGCGGCGCGAGCCCACGGCCGTGGCGGCGCCGGCGGCCTTGGCAATTTTCGTGAAATCGGGCTTCGGTGTCACCGACACCGCCGTCACCATGAAATTCACGATGTCGATCATTTGGCCGGGAATGGCGAAGCCGAAGCGCGCGGCATGCATGTCGTGGAAGGCCTGCCAGAGTTTCGGCGTGGTGACGTCGTCAAAACCGTCGAACGGCACCGGCACTTCCAGTTCATAGTTCTGTCCGAGATAGCGCATCTCCAGGGAGCGGATGATCTCGAACGGCTCGCCATAGCCCTGCTGCCGGAGGTCATCAAGCGCCTCCTCCACCAGCGTCTTCATCGTCGCGGTCGCGCGGGTGCGGTCGAAATCGTGGGAGGTCTGCTGCAGGGTGCGATGCCGGTCGACCCGCGCATCGGTCATGGTGAAGCCGAAGGCGGAGAACTGGCCGGGATGATTGGGGATCAGGCCGTGAGGGATACCGGCTTCCACCATCAGGTCGGCGGTGTGGGGCGGGCCGGCGCCGCCGAAGCCCAGGAGGGTGAAGTCCCGGGGATCCTGGCCGCGCTCGATCAGCACCGCCCGCAACGCGCCCACCATGTTGGTGTTGGCGATGCGAACGATGGCCAGCGCGGTCTCCTCCACGTCCTTGCCGATGCGCTGGGCGATCTTGGCCACCGCGCGCTGCGCCGCCTCGCTGTCGAGCTGCATGGCGCCACCGAGGAAATTCTTCGGGCTGATGCGGCCCAGCACCACCTGGGCATCGGTCACCGTGGCCTCGCTGCCGCCGCGTCCGTAGCAGGCCGGGCCTGGCTGGGCGCCGGCGCTCTTGGGTCCGACGCGCAGGAGGCCACCCTTGTCGATCCAGGCGATGGAGCCACCGCCGGCGCCGATAGTACGCACGTCGACCATCGGCACCTGGATCGGGATGCCCCATTCCAGCTCGAAGGTGGAGGTGAAGCTTTCGGCGCCGTCGATGATGGTGGAGCAGTCGGTGGAGGTGCCGCCCATGTCCAACCCGACCAAGCGGTCGATCTTCAGGAGACGCGCCAGCTGCCGGGCGCCGATGACGCCGCCGGTGGGGCCAGACACCGCCATATGGATCGGCGTCTGCGCGGCCGCCTCGAAGGTCATCTCGCCGCCGTTGGATTTGATCAGCGCGGCGCGATCGGGGATGCCGGCGGCGGCCAAGCGCTCGCGCATTCGCGTCAGCCGCGAAGCCACCTTCGGCTTCAGATAGGCGTCGGCGATGGTGGTGGAAGCCCGCTCATATTCCTTCCACTTGGGCACCACGTCGCAGGAGAGGGACACCGGCATATCCGGCAGCTCCTCCCGCAGGATCTCGGCAATGCGCCGTTCATGGCGGGGATCGAGGAAGGAGAAGAGGCAGGTGACGGCGACCGCCTCGCACTCGCCCTCGGCCTTCAGTTGCCGCGCCAGCGCCCGCACGCCCTCCTCATCCAGCGCCGTGATGGTGTCGCCATAGCGGTCGATGCGCTCGTCCACTTCGAAGCAATGGCGGTGCTTCACCAGGGGATCGGGCTTGATCCAGGTGATGTCATAGTGGCTGCGCCGGTTGCCGCGCTGGATGAACGGCACGTCGCGGAAGCCGCGGGTGGTGACATAGGCGACCGGCGCCCCTTTTCGCTCCAGGATCATGTTGGTGGCGATGGTGGTGCCGATGCGCAGATGGGCGATTTCCCGAGGATCGTCGATGCGCTTCAAGCCGTCCAGGATGCCGTCGGTGGGATCTTCCGGCGTCGACAGGTTCTTCCAGGCGGACATGGCGCCGCTGGCCTGGTCGTAGGCGACGAAATCGGTGAAGGTGCCGCCGACATCGATGCCGACGATATAGCGCGTCACGCTGCCCTCCCCGTGTCGCCAGATTATTGTCCTGAAAGCCTAGCGGGCGCGGGCAGGTGGGGCAATGGCGCGGCTGCTAAGCCGCCGCGCTCCTCGCCATGAATCGCTTGATGTTGCGCAAGGCTTGCCGCAAGCGCTCGCGGTTTTCCACTAGCGCGATGCGCACATAGCCTTCCCCGTACTCGCCGAAGCCAAGGCCGGGCGCGACCGCCACCTTGGCCTCGCTCAGCAGGAGCTTGGAGAACTCGACGCTGCCCAGGTTGGAGAATCGCTCGGGGATCGGCGCCCAGGCGAACATCGAGGCTTGCGGCGCCGGAACCTCCCATCCCGCATGCGCCAGGCCGTCGATCAGCACGTCGCGGCGGCCCTTGTAGCGCTTACGCATCTCGGCGATGCAATCCTGCGGCCCGTTCAGCGCCGCCGTCGCCGCCACCTGGACCGGCGTGAAGGCGCCGTAGTCCAGATAAGACTTCACCCGCGCCAGCGCCGCGATCAGCCGCTTGCCGCCGACCGCGAAGCCGATGCGCCATCCCGCCATGTTGTAGGTCTTCGACAGCGAGGAGAACTCGATCGCCACGTCCCTGGCGCCGGGCACCTGCAGGATCGACGGTGGCGGATCGTCGCCGTAATAGACCTCCGCATAGGCCACGTCTGACAGCAGCAGGATCTCGTGCTTGCGGGCGAAGGCGACGATCTCCCGGTAGAAGTCCAGATCGACCACCTCGGCTGTCGGATTCGCCGGATAGTTCACGACAAGCGCGATCGGCGGGGGCACGCTGCCGCGCATGGCGCGCTTCAGGCTGGCCATGAAATTGATGTTCGGCCCCACCTGCACATGGCGGATCGCGGCACCCGCCATGATGAAGCCGAAGGAGTGAATGGGGTAGCAGGGATTGGGCACCAGCACCGTATCGCCGGGCGCGGTGATCGCCTGCGCCAGATTGGCGAAGCCTTCCTTGGAGCCGAGTGTGACGATGATCTCGCTCTCGGGATCCAGTTCCACATTGAACCGCCGCGCATAATAGGCGGCATAGGCCTTGCGCAGCCCGGGGATGCCGCGGGAGCTGGAATAGCCATGCACGCGCGGGTTTTTCAGCGTCTCCGTCAGCTTGTCGATCACATGCTTCGGCGGCGCCGCATCGGGATTGCCCATGCCGAGATCGATCACATCCTCGCCGCGCGCCCGCGCCGCCGCCTTCATGGCGTTGACTTCCGCGAACACGTAGGGCGGCAGGCGGCGGATGCGATAGAAATCTTGCGGCGGCATCGTCAGGTGAACCTCCTGATGTGACTCGAATTCCGTTCGGGCGCGCACCCTAAACGAGGCGGCGAGAAATCCAAACAGCTTTGAACTATGAAACACCGCCGCGGCGTTTCTATGGCAGAGGCATTATTGAGCCCGGGTTAACGGCGGCGCGCCAGGGATAGCTGAACCCCCACTTCGGCCAGGGCATGGCTCAGCCGGGGAGCCGCGAAATCGATGAAGGCGCGCAGCTTGGCGGCGATCAGGCGGCCCTCCGGATAGACGATCTGGACCGGCACCGGCGGCAGCGCGAACTCGTCGAGGATGAGCTTCAGCCGCCCCTCGGCCAGCATCGGCGCCACCATATAGGTGAAGGCCTGGGTGATGCCTTCGCCCAGCGCCGCCCCTCCAATCGCTGCCGCGGCGTCGTTCACTTCCAGCCTCGGAGCGATCGAGACCGCCATCGTCCGCTTGCCGTCGCGGAAGCGCCATTCCCGCGCCGGGTTGGCGCCGGGAAAGGCCAGGATATCGTGGCGGCGAAGATCGGCGGGCTTTCCCGGCACGCCGCGGGCGGCGAGATAGGCCGGGCTCGCCACCAAGACCCGCTGCACCTCGCCGACCGTGCGGGCCATGAGCGAGGAGTCCGGCAGGTCGCCGATACGGAGGGCCGCATCGATGCCTTCCTCGGTGAGGCTGACGATCCGGTCCAGCACCCGCAGCGACGCCGTGACCTTGGGATGGGCGCGCAGGAATTCCAGCAGCACCGGCGTGCCGTGCATGCGGCCGAACGTGACTGGCGCGGTCAAGGTCAGGTGGCCGGTGGGAATTGCCGCGTCGCCGGCCGCGATCTTTTCCGCCGCCTCCAGATCGGCCAGGATGCGCCTCGCGCTGTCGAGAAAATTTACGCCGGCCTCAGTGAGGCTCAGGCTGCGGGTGGTCCGGTTGAGCAGCCGGGTGCCCAGCCGTTCCTCCAGCCCGGCCACGGCCCGGGTCACGGCCGGCGCCGAGACCCGTAACTTATTGGCGGCCTTGCTGAAATTACTCAACTCGGCGACCGCGGAGAAGATCTCGAGGGCCTGCAGCCGATCCATTCTATTATTCCATCCAGTGCAATAATAACTTCCATATTTAACCTATTCTGTCGCTCGGTAAACTGCGCCATCTTCTATTTCGAAAGGAAGTCCAATGACCGCCCGACCGCCCCTGCCGCCTTTCACCGCCGAAACCGCCGCGCAGAAGGCGCGCCTGGCCGAGGATGCCTGGAACAGCCGGGATCCCCAGCGCGTGGCGCTCGCCTATACGCCCGACAGCCGCTGGCGGAATCGCGCCGAATTCATCGAAGGCCGCGCGGAGATCGAGGCCTTCCTCACGCGCAAATGGGCGCGGGAGCTGGAGTACCGCCTGATCAAGGAAGTCTGGACCTTCGCCGGCAACCGGATCGCCGTGCGCTTCGCCTATGAGTGGCATGACGACAGCGGCAGCTGGTTCCGCTCCTACGGCAACGAGAATTGGGAGTTCGACGAGCAAGGGCTGATGCGCCGCCGCATCGCCAGCATCAACGACCTGCCGATCAAGGAGACCGAGCGCAAATACCGCTGGCCCCTGGGCCGGCGTCCCGACGATCACCCCGGCCTGTCCGACCTCGGTCTGTAGGGGCGGCGGGTCACTGACGGAGACCATCATGGGACATCAGTTCTCGAAGATCGCCTTCACCCCGACGATACGGGCGCTGCAGGAAGCGGATGGCAGCCGCGCCAGCTACGCGAAAAGCGAATTGGGCGAACCGCACCATGATCGGCTCGGCGAACGGGAAGCGGCCTTCATCGCCATGCGCGACAGCTTCTACCTCGCAACGGTGACGGAGACGGATTGGCCCTACATCCAGCATCGCGGCGGACCTGCCGGATTCCTGCGCGTTCTCGACGAGAAGACCATCGCCTTCGCCGATTTCCGAGGCAACAGGCAATTCGTCAGCGTCGGCAATCTGGCCAAGAACGATCGCGTGGCGCTGATCCTGATGGACTATGCGCACCAGGCGCGGCTGAAGATCCTGGGACATGCGCGGGTGACTGAGCTGAAAGACGACCCCGCTCTGACCGCGAAGCTTGCTCTGCCGGGCTATCGCGCCAAGCCCGAGCGCGCCTTCCTGATCACCGTCGACGCCTTCGACTGGAACTGCCCGCAGCACATCACCCAACGCTTCACGGCCGATGACGTCCAACATTCCGTGGGCGCAATGAACAGGCGCATTACCGAGCTGGAAGCCGAAGTGCGGCGCCTGACGGCAGCTGCCGCCGCGGCGCCCGCCTAGATTCGCCACACTTGCCCTTGCGGCCCGGCCCAGGGGAACGCAATCATGGCCGCATGTTCAGACAGTCGCTCGCCGAACGTGACGCCCACGCGCTGGCGTCATTGCAGAAGCTGCGTTTCTTTCCGTTGGCTGTTGTCGGCGGCAAAGGCAGCTATCTGATTGCTGAGGATGGCCGCCGGTTGCTGGACCTCTCAGCCTCCTGGGGCGTCGCCAGCCTGGGTCATAGCCATCCGGCGATCATCGAAGCCGTGCGCAGCGCGGCGGCCTCTATGGCCGGCGCCAGCATCCTTTCGAGCATCAACGAGCCGGCGGTGCGCCTTGCCGAGGCCCTTCTCGAAACATTGCCACCGGGCGTTGAGCGCAAGGTATGGCTCGGACATTCAGGCTCCGACGCCAACGAAGCGGTAGTGCGCCTGTTGCGCGCCGCCACCGGCCGCCGGCGCTTCATCGCCTTCACCGGCGCTTATCACGGCAACAGCGTGGGCTCGATGGCGGTTTCAGGCCATCCCGTCCTCAAGGGCGAGCGGACGGATGACACGCTGCTGATCCCCTTTCCCAGCCCCTATCACGATCCGCCCGGAGCGGCCGACGAGATCCTTGCCGATCTTCGGCGCCGGCTCGGAAGTGATTTTCCGGGCCGCGAGGTGGCAGCGCTGTTCATCGAACCGATTCAGTCAGATGGCGGCATGAAGGTGCCGCCGCTGGGATTCCTTGCGCGCCTCGTCGAGCTTTGCCGCGGCTACGGGATCCTCACGGTCTGCGACGAAGTCAAAGTGGGCCTCGGCCGCAGCGGCCTTCTGCATTGTTTCGAGCATGAAGGCTTTACGCCTGATTTCATCACCTTCGGCAAAGGGTTGGGCGGCGGCTTACCGCTCTCGGCTGTTGTCGGCCCGGCGGCGCTGATGGATCACGCCACCGCGTTCATCATGCAAACCACGCAGGGCAATCCGGTTTGCTGCGCCGCCGGTTTCGCTGTGTTGAAAACGATCCGGGGTCAGCATCTGCCAGAGCAAGCTGCCCGCGTCGGCAGCCGCCTTGCGAACCGCCTCAAGGCGCTAGCCAATCGCCATCCGCTGGTGGGGGATGTGCGCGGGCGTGGCCTCGCGATCGGCGTGGAGCTTGTGCAAGACACCGTGAACCGCATACCGGCGAAGCGGGAAACGGCACTCACGGTTTATCGCGCGTTCGAGCGCGGGCTGGTCCTGTATTATGTCGGCGTCAATTCCAACGTGCTGGAGTTCACGCCGCCGCTGACCCTCTCCGATACTGAAGTGGATGAAGGGGTCGATATCCTGGAGACGGCTCTCGCCGATGTTGCCGCTGGCCGTGTCGACGAGGCCGCCGCCGCCAGGTTCGCCGGTTGGTGACTACCCGAGCTATCCCGCCGGCGGCGGGGGCGGGGCGCTGATGGTGACGACGCGCTTGCCGGGGAAGGTGACGCGCGCCTGCCATTTCGTCCAATCGACGCGATAGGCCGCCATGTCCGGAAGCTTCACCTGGCCGATGGAGCGGGTTCTGGTCTCGCTGTCGTAGTTCGAACCTCCCAGCGGAAAGCCGAAGCCGATCCCGGTGCCGACACCGACGCCGCCGCCGTGCCAGCCAGTATTGCCGACCCCAACGCCGACGCCCATGCTTGGCTGGCTGCTATAGTTGCCGGTGACTTTCTCGCGGTCGATGCGCGTCGCGGTGAAGACGCTGCCATCAGGCGCCACCAGCTCGATCTGCTCAGCCGCCTCGGGATCCAGCACATCGATGGTCACGGTATCGGCGGCGCCGGGCTGGAACGAGGCCACCACCGGCTGCGTGCTGACCTTATGCGAGCTGGAGCAGGCGCCTAGGAGCAGCGCCAGGGAAAGAGCCAGAAGGCGATAGCGACTGAATGTCATCAGGGGCCTCATTTTGTACCAGGTCCGCGATGCCGATCGATCTCCATTGTGCCACAGATTGAACGCCGGGCAGTGCGCAATATTCCGTGATTTCCGGCTGTATTAACCGTCCGGCAGCGCCGCATAGGCCTTGGCGATCTCAGCCGCGACCCGGGCATTGTCGCGGATCAGCGCCATGTTGGCTTTCAGGCTGCCGCCGCCCGTGATCGCTGCCACCCTGGCCAGCAGATAGGGCGTGGCTTCCTTGCCGCCGACGCCCTGCGTTTCCATTTCCGTCAGCGCCTGGGCAATCGCCTTGTCGATGACGGCGCGGGGGATCTCGGCGGCCGCGGGAATCGGATTGGCAATCAGCAGGCCGCCGCCAAAACCGGACGACCATTGCGCCCGCATCATCTGCGCGATCTGGCCGGGCCTGTCCAGGCGCAGCGGCGCCCGGTAGCCGCTGTCCCGGCTGTAGAAGGCCGGAAAGATGTCCGCGCCATAGACCACGACCGGCACGCCCAGTGTCTCCAGCCGCTCCAGCGTGGCGGCGATATCCAGGATCGATTTCGCGCCGGCCGCGACCACGGCAACGGGGCTTTGCGCCATCTCCGTCAGGTCGGCGGAGATGTCGAAGGTCTGCGAAGCACCGCGATGCACGCCGCCGATGCCCCCGGTGGCGAAGACGCGGATGCCGGCGAGGGCGGCAATGCGCATGGTCGCCGCGACTGTCGTGGCGCCGTCGCCGCCTGATGCCGCGAGATAGGGCAGGTCGCGCGCCGTTGCCTTCATCACATCGTTGTGCTTGGCGATGTGCTCGATCTCCTGCGCGTTCAGGCCCGCCTTCAGCCGGCCGCCGATCACAGCGATGGTCGCGGGAACGGCGCCGCCATCGCGGACGATGCTCTCGACGTCCAGCGCCGTATCCAGATTCTGCGGATAGGCCATGCCATGGGCAATGACCGTCGACTCCAGCGCGACAACGGGTTTATTCGCCGCCAGCGCGGCGCGCACATCGGGCGCAATGTCGAGATAGGGATTCATCGACGGCGCGCGGCCTTCTTCGATAGGCTTCGCAGGATTGCCCGGGCCGTGATCTTCGGACTGACGGAGCGCTCGCTGGCGACGGTGAGCGCCGCCGTGGCCTGCCCGCAATCCGCGGCGCGCATCAGGTCGAAGCCGCGCAGGAGACCGAACAAGGTTCCGGCAACCGCGCCATCGCCCGCGCCGGTGACGTCGCGGATCGTCGCCCGTCGGCTTGGCACGACGGTGCCGCGCTTTTCATTTACTGCCGAAACATACATGCCCCTGCTGCCCAGATTGATGGCCACATGCCGCACGCCGCGATCATGCAGCCAGCGCGCGCTGCTGACCAGACCTTGCCGGTTGTTCGCATTCTTGCCGCTGATCGCCGCCACTTCCGCGCGGTTGCTGAACAGGGCGAAGACCGGCCTGCGCTTCTGCAGAACCCAGCGCAGACGTTTCACCTTCGGCACGGAGACGGTCTCAATTGCCAGCGGCACGCCGGCCTTGGCGGCAAAACCCATGAGCCAATCCAGGCTGCCCAGCGGCAGGTTGCAATCGGCAACGATCAGCCGCGCTCGGCGCAGCCTGTTCAGGTGACGCTTGAGCACCGCCGGCGTCAGCCGCTGCGTCGCCTGCATCGCCGCCACGCCGATCATCAGTTCGCCGTCGCGGGTCAAGGTTGCGGCATAGCTGCCGGTGGGAAAACGCCCGCGCAGGATCATTGTCGTATCGACGCCGGCGGCCCTGGTCCCGATGATCAACGCATCCCCCATGCCGTCCCGGCCGATGGCGGCAATGAGAGCGGTCGGCAGGCCGAGCCGCGCCAGGGTCTCCGCCACATTGCGGCCGACGCCGCCGGGTATGAAGGTAATCGCGCCCGGATTCGAGGTGGCCATGATGCCGGCGCCCTCGATCCGGCATTTCAGATCCATATTGGCACCGCCGATGACGATAACCGGGGCGGCCGGCTTGATTGCGGGGGATTTCGGCACGATCTCTGGGTCCGGTGGTGGGCCGGGGCTGATAACGGCGGCGATGCTATCGGCCGGAACGCCCTTTGTCCCCTGCGATCATGCGACTTCAGGCCTAAAACCGCTGGGTCCGGGCGGCCTTTCCGGCGATAATTCGGCCCGCAAGCGAATGTGCTGATATAGAGGACTGCGGATTTGAGCGGGCGGCTTCATGGACGGCGTTAAGGATCCCCGGTCGATCATCGACCGCCGCGATCTCGCGGTCCGGCTCGAGCAGATTTTCGCGGATAAACCCGATCACACGGAGGCGCGGCCGGCGCTGCTGGCGTTGTTCAAGCAGGCGCTGGCCGACGGTCGGACGGAAGTGCGCCGCCGCTTCGAGGCCGATCATGACGGCCGCGCGGCGGCCCAGGGCCTGAGCCTACTGATGGACCAACTGATCCGCACCCTGCATGAGCTGGCGTCGGTGCGGGTCTATCCCCTGCACAACCCCACATCGGCGGAGCGGCTGTCGGTGCTGGCGGTCGGCGGCTATGGCCGCGGCGAGCTCGCGCCTTTCTCCGATATCGATCTGCTGTTTCTGATTCCCTACAAGAATACGCCCCATGTGGAGCAGCTGGTCGAGTACATGCTCTACATGCTCTGGGACATGGGCCTGAAGGTCGGTCCGTCGACCCGCTCGGTGGATGAATGCCTGCGCCAGGCCCAGGCCGACATGACCATCCGCACCGCGATCCTGGAGATGCGCTATCTCACCGGCGACAGCGACCTCGCACAGACGCTGCGCCGCCGCTTCGCCAAGGAGCTGGTCGCCGGCAGCGGCGTCGCCTTCGTCGAGGCCAAGCTTGCCGAACGCGACGAGCGGCACACCCGCATGGGCAACTCCCGCTATGCGACCGAGCCTAACATCAAGGAAGGCAAAGGCGGCCTGCGGGATCTCCATGCGCTCTACTGGATCGCCAAGTACCTCTATCAAGTCGATGACATCGCCAAGCTGACGGAGAGCGGTGTCTTCACCCAGCGCGAGGTGGTGCGGTTCGAAAAAGCCAGCGCCTTCATCTGGACCGTGCGCTTCATGCTGCATTACGTCGCGGGGCGGGCGGAGGAGCGCCTCTCCTTCGACTTGCAGCCCGAGGTGTCGCGCCGCCTGGGTTATCGCGACCATGGCGCCATCCAGGGCGTCGAGCGGCTGATGAAGCACTACTTCCTGGTGGCCAAGAGCGTCGGCGATCTCACGCGCATCTTCTGTGCCGCTTTGGAGGCGCAGCATCAGCGGCGCTCGCGGCTGCGGCTGCCGGGGTTCCGTCTGTTCCGCCAGGAGATCGAGGGCTTCCCGGTGGATTCCGACCGGCTGTCGGTCGCCGGGCCGGAGGCGTTCCAGAAGCGGCCGGCGGATCTGCTGCGGCTGTTCGAAGTGGCCCAGCGTCATGAGATGGATATCCATCCCATGACCATGCGCTACGCGACCCAGAACCTGCGGCTGATCGGCAAGGAGTTGCGCGCCGATCCCGAGGCGAACCGGCTGTTCCTGGAGATGCTGACCTCGCGCAAGGATCCGGAAGGAACCTTGCGCCGCCTCAACGAGGCCGGCGTGTTCGGCCGTTTCGTGCCGGATTTCGGCCGCGTCGTGGCGCAGATGCAGTACGACATGTACCACCACTACACCGTGGATGAGCACACCATCTTCGCCATCGGCATCCTGCATCGCATCGAGCAGGGGTTGTTGAAGGACGAGGTGCCGATCGCGTCGGACGTGGTGCATAAGGTGCTGTCGCGCCGCGTGCTATATCTGGCAGTGCTGCTGCATGACATCGCCAAAGGCAGGCATGGCGACCATTCCGATCTGGGTGCGGATGTGGCATTGCAGCTCGGCCCGCGGCTCGGACTGACGCCGGAGGAAACCGAGACCGTCTCCTGGCTGGTGCGCTATCACCTGCTGATGAGCAACACCGCTTTCAAGCGCGATATCGATGACATCCAGACCGTGCTGGATTTCGCCGCCGTGGTGCAATCCCTGGAGCGGCTGCGGTTGCTGCTGGTGCTGACCGTCGCCGACATCCGCGCTGTCGGCCCGCGCACCTGGAACGGCTGGAAGGCGCAGCTGTTGCGCGAACTCTATTACCGCACGGAAGAGCAGCTCGCCGGCGGCATGATCACCGAAGGCCGCGAGGCGCGGGTGCAGGCGGCGATCGCGGCGCTGCGCGCGGAACTGCCCGACTGGCCGGTGAAGGATTTCGCCACCCATGTAGACCGCGGGCATCCGTCCTATTGGCTTTCCTTCGACAACAATGCCCATGCGCGCCATGCCCGCCAGGTGCGGCGCGCGGAGATGAGCGCCCAGGACCTCAGCCTGGAGACGCGCATCGACCAGTGGCGCGCGGTGACGGAGGTGACGATCTACACCGCCGACCGGCACGGCCTGTTCGCCGATCTCGCGGGCGCCATCGCCGCTTGCGGCGGCAACATCGTGGATGCCCGTATCTTCACCCTGGCCAATCACAAGGCGCTGGACACCTTCTGGGTGCAGGATGCCGATGGCGGCCCCTTCGCCCGGCCCGACCGGCTGGCGCGGCTTTCTGCCAGCGTGGAGCAGACACTGGCGGGCCGGCCCTTGCCCGATCTGGAACAGCGGGATCGCTTGTTGCCCGGCCGCTATGCCCATTTCCCGGTGGCGCCGCGCGTGCTGATCGACAGCAAGCTCAGCGCCAACCACACGGTGATCGAGGTCAATGGCCGCGACCGTCCCGGCCTGCTCTATCGCCTCACCCGCTGCCTCAGCGATCTCAATCTGCAGATCTCATCCGCCAAGATCTCCACCTTCGGCCAGCGCGCCGTCGACGTCTTCTATGTGAAGGATCAGTACGGGCTGAAAGTGGAAAGCGAGGCGCGACTGAAATCCATCCGCACCGGGCTGATGCAGGTGCTTGAGCCCGAGAGTCCAGCCGCCGCCGCAACCGCGGAAGAGGACAGTGCAACAGCCGCCCAATAGTGTGCCAATGGCTGCTTTCTGCAACTTCCACGCTTAATGGCTTCTTAGTAAACAAATCCTATGTTTCCCCGTTAATTGGGCAGAGTGGCGCCACAGGGTCGCCGCCCGCCTTGGGGATTCAAGGAGATTACCATGCGATTTCAGGGTGTTGGCTTATGCGTCGCGGCCGTCGTGGCCGCCTCCGGAATATTTTCAGCCGATGCGTTCGCGCGCGAGCAGGCTCGCGTCGTCGCCAGTTCGTCGTCGATTGCCTACTTCGAAGCCGCCAGCGAGCAGCTTGTGAAGGCTGGAGTTCCCGAGCCGAAGCTTGTCGAAGTGTCCACGGCAGACCGGCGCCTCAAGGCCTTCTGCGGCGGTGTCGGCGTCCAGTACCCTGACGTCGCGGGCATGTCGCGCAAGCTGAAGAGCGCGGAGATCGAAGCCTGCAAGGCCAACGGCGTTGCTGACATCATGGAAATCAAGTTCGGCTATGACGGCGTTGCGCTTGTCCGCAAGGCATCCTTCGCCAAGTCTCAGCCGATGAACCTGACCGCACAGCATCTGTGGCTGGCAATGGCGGCGCAGGTTCCGGTCAACGGCGCCATGGTCGCAAATCCGTACAAGATGTGGAACGACATCGATCCGTCGCTGCCGGCGACGCCGATCCATCTCTATGTCGGCCCGGAAGGCAACAATCCGCGCCAGATGGCGGTCGACTACGGAGCAAAGCCTTGCATGGCGGACGCAGTCATCGGCGCCTTGGCGGAAGCCGAGCAGGAGTCCGCCTGCGGCACGCTGCGCGCCGATGGGGTCCTGACCGAATTCTCCAAGAGCCGCGAGACCGTTGAGGCGCTGGTGGAAGGCAGTGAGGATGTCATTGCGATTTCGGCCTACGGGCTGGTGCATCGTTTCGGCGCTGACGTCGGCACCGCGATGCTCGATGGCGTTGCGCCGAACGAGTCGACGATTGTCGACGGCAGCTACCCGCTGGCGCGCAGCCAATACATGGTGGTCAAGACCGGCAACATGAGCGACGCGCCGGGTCTCCGCGAGCTGGTGCTGGAAATGCTCAGCGACGGCGCCCATGGGCCTGATGGCTACCTGCAGCAGCTGGGCCTTATCCCGCTGCCGCCGGAAGAGCGTACCAACATCATGCAGTCTTTCGGCAGCTAACAACGATCCAATGGCCGGCGCCGAGGGGCTCGGTGCCGGCCATACCCTGTCACGATGCCCCATGACAATCGCGGCCGGGACAGCTAGAAGGGCACGCTGATCCCTAGTCACCCTCCGGGCCGCGCTTGACCGCATTCCCGCCACATTACTCCGCAGTCTGAGCCCATGGCTCTGCTGCGAAACATCGCCACCGTCGGCGGCTGGACAATGGCCAGCCGCGTGCTCGGCTTCATCCGCGACGTGCTGATCGCCCAGGCGATCGGCACCGGCAACGCCGCCGACGCGTTCTTCGTCTCCCAGCGCTTTCCCAACCTGTTCCGCAGCCTGTTCGCCGAAGGCGCCTTCAACGCCTCGTTCGTGCCCCAGTTCGCCCGGCGGCTGGAGGGCGAAGGGCAGGAATCGGCGCGGCGGTTCGCCGAGCAGGTGGCCGCGGTCATGACCACGGCGTTGCTGATCTTCACCTTCGCGGCCCAGGCGGGCATGCCCTGGCTGATGTATCTCCTGGCCGGCGGCTATGCCGACAATCCGGAGAAGTTCGCCCTCAGCGTGCTGCTGACCCAGATCACCTTTCCCTATCTGCTGTTCATGTCTCTGACGGCGCTGCAGGGCGGGATCTTGAATTCGCTGCATCAGTACATGCACGCGGCGGCGGCGCCGATCCTGCTGAATGTGGTGATGATCCTGGCGCTGCTGTTCGTCGAGCCGTTCGTCGGCATGCCGGCCCATGTGCTGGCCTGGGCGATGACGGTGGCGGGGGTGGCGCAATTCCTGTGGATGGTGATCGCCTGCCAGAAGGCCGGCATGGCGCTCCGCTTCCCGCGGCCGCGGCTGACGCCCGATGTGAAGAAGCTGCTGAAGCTGATGGTGCCCGGCATCATCGGCTCCGGCGTCATGCAGATCAATCTGGTGATCGGCACGCAGATCGCCTCCTGGCAGGACGCGGCGGTGTCCTATCTCACCTATGCTGACCGCATCTATCAATTCCCGCTGGCGGTGTTCGGCTCGGCCGCCGGCGTGGTGCTGCTGCCGGAGCTGTCGCGGCATCTGCGGGCCGGGCGCGACGGCGAGGCCATGACCTCGTTCAACCGCGGCATCGAATATGTGCTGCTGCTGACCCTGCCCTCGGCGGTGGCGCTGATGGCGATCCCGCTGCCGGTCATGGACGTGCTGTTCCAGCGCGGCGCGTTCACGGCCGCCGACAGCGCGGCCACGGCGCTTGCGCTGGCGATCTACAGCGCGGGGCTGCCGGCCTTCGTCATGGTCAAGGCGCTGACGCCCGGCTTCTATGCGCGGGAAGATACGGCGACGCCATTCCGCTACGCCATCGTCAGCATGATCGTGAACACGATCCTCAGCGTGGCGCTGTTCTTCGTCATGGGCTATGCGGGCATCGCGCTGGCGACGGTGATCGCCTCCTGGCTGAACATCCTCATGCTCGGCCACAAGCTGCACCGGCAAGGCAACTTGGTGATCGACGGCAAGCTGCGCCGGAGCGCGCCGCGCATTGCCCTGGCCAGCCTGGCGATGGGCGCTGTCCTGCTGGCGGGCCAGTATGGCCTGCAGGATGCGCTGACGGCCTCATTCCTGATCAAGGCATCGGCATTGGCCGCGCTGATCATCGTCGGCGTCGCAGTCTTCTTCGGCGTCGGCTTCCTTATCGGCGCGGTGAGCTTCAAGGACCTGAAGCGCGCCCTCGGCCGCAGCTAAGCGGAGTTCACCACAAAGTCACAAAGACCACGAAGCGACCAAGCATGACAGCGGTCCGCCGTACTAAGTTCACTTGCCTTCGATCGATTGCGGCCTTCGGCCGCGCTCAGTTGCCGACCGCTTTGTGAGCTTTGTGACTTTGTGGTGAGTCTTCTTGCTGCGCGCGAAACCCGAGCTGCGGCAGGCTAGCCCGCCTGGGTCAGCCGCCGGATCGGCGCCGCCGCGGGGATCTCCGCACCGGAACGGGGGAACAGCTTGATGCGCTGGGGCATCAGCAGCACGTCGCGGCCGGTGCTCAGGTCGCCGATATTGCGGGACCGGTCCACCTCCACTTCGACGATCTGCCTGCCGTCATGCACATCGAGTTCGACCCGCAGCAGATTGCCGGCGGTGAACACCTGGCGGACCATGGCGGGAATGCCGAAGCCGCTGCCGGCGCCGCGGATCTCCAGGTCGTGGGGCCGCACGAAGGCCAGCGCCGGGCCGTCGGGATAGACATCCCCCGTTCCGCCGAAGGACTGGCCGCCGATCAAGACCTGGCCGCGGGCGACTTCGCATTCGAAGCGGTTGGAATTGCCGATGAACTGATAGACGAACGGCGACGCCGGATGGTCATAGATCTCCGCCGGCGTGCCGATCTGTTCGATCTTGCCCTGGCTCATGACCACCACGCGGTCGGCCAGCTCCAGCGCCTCTTCCTGGTCGTGGGTGACGAAGATGCTGGTCAGGCCCATGCTGTCATGCAGGCCGCGCAGCCAGCGGCGCAGCTCCTTGCGCACCTTGGCGTCCAGCGCGCCGAACGGTTCGTCCAGCAGCAGCAGCTTGGGCTCAACCGCCAGCGCCCGGGCCAGCGCCACCCGCTGCCGCTGGCCGCCGGAAAGCTGCGCCGGATAGCGGTCCTGCAGATTGCCGAGCTGCACCAACTGCAGCAGGCGCAGCACCCGCTCGCGGATCTCGCTCTTGGACATGCGTTCCGGACCGCGCTTGACGCTGAGGCCGAAGGCGACGTTGTCGAACACCGTCATGTGGCGGAACAGCGCATAATGCTGGAACACCAGCCCGACATTGCGGTCGCTTGGCCTGATGGCGTCGACCCGCTGGGAATGGAGTTTCAGCGTTCCGGAATCCGGCCGGTCCAAGCCGGCGAGGATGCGCAGCAGCGTCGTCTTGCCCGATCCCGAGGGGCCGAGCAGCGCCAGGAACTCCCCGTCCCGCGCCGCCAGCGACACGCCATCCAGGGCAGTGAAATTGCCGAACTTCTTGACGATCCCCGTCAATTCGATCGCCATACTGTGCTCCGACCTCTCTTCGTTATTCCATGCATTGCCGGCCCCCGATGTCGGCGCCAGGGAAATCCGTCTGTTGTCGACCGTGAAGGCCATGGTCCGGGTTCCCATTCGTCCGCTCAATGACGGCCCGCCGCGAGTTCGCGGCCGAAGCGCCATTCCAGCAGGCTCTTGCCGACCAGCGTCACCAGCGCCAGCAGGGCCAGCAGCGACGCGACGGCAAAGGCGCCGACAAAATCATACTCATTATAGAGAATCTCCACATGCAGCGGCATGGTATTGGTGAGGCCGCGGATATGGCCGGAAACCACCGATACCGCGCCGAATTCGCCCATCGCCCGGGCGTTGCAGAGCAGCACGCCATAGAGCAGGCCCCATTTGATGTTGGGCAGGGTGACCCGGGTGAAGGTCTGCCAGCCGCTCGCGCCCAGCACCAGCGCCGCTTCCTCGTCCTCCGTGCCCTGCTCCTGCATCAGCGGGATCAGTTCGCGGGCGATGAAGGGGAACGTGACGAAGATGGTCGCCAGCACCAGGCCGGCGACGGTGAAGATGATGTGAATGTCATGGGCCTTGAGCCAGGGCCCGAACCAGCCATGGGCGCCGAACAGCAGCACATAGATCAGGCCGGACACGACCGGCGAAACGGAGAAGGGCAGATCGATCAGGGTGGTCAGGAGGCTCTTGCCGGCGAACTCGAACTTGGCGATGGCCCAGGCCGCGGCGATGCCGAACACCAGATTGAGCGGCACCGCGATGGCGGCGACGGTGAGTGTCAGCCGGACCGCCGAGAGCGCATCGGCCTCGGTGATGGCTGCAAGATAGGCGCCGACGCCTTTTTCCAGTGCCATGACGAACACGGCGACCAGCGGCAGAATCAGGAACAGGCCAATGAAGCTGAGGCCGATGAGGACAACCAGCAGCCGGATGGAGAAGGGCTCCGTGACCGCCGAACTGCGCGCGGGTTTGCCTGGCGGCTCCTTGCCCCCGGCCGAATGCAGTTCCGCAACATGGGCTTCCATGACGGTCATGGTCTGTCCTAGGCGCGGGCCAGTTGCGGCACGGTCAGTCGCAGGCCGAGCTGTGCGGCGACCTTCCAGCATTGCTCGCGGATATCGGGCACGCTGGTGATCTCCCAGAAAATGCCGCGGGTCACCGGTCCCAGCGCATAGAGCCGCGGTGAGGGATTGCCGTCGCGATCGATGACGGCGGAGTCCAGGGTGACATCGAGGCCGAGGCGCAGCGGGTCCGGCCGCGCCAAGCCCTGGTCCAGCAGGTTGCGCACCAGGGGATTGGCGATGTCTCCGTAATCGCATTGCGGACCGGAACAATCGATGACCCGGGCGACGCGCAAATGCTCGGGCAACTCCAGCCCGCGCCGCAGCAGCTCAACCTCGACGCCTTCAGGGGTTGCGGTGATCTGCTGCAGCCGCCCGGCGAGCGGCGTCAGTTGGCCGCTCTGCGCCGTGCGCTCCGCCAGCAGCGAGCCGCTGAAACCGGCGCCGATGATCGCGATCCTGGGTCCTGCCGCTGAAGTCATGGTTGCTCCCCTCCGGTTGCCGATGGCATCAACCCGCCCACCGGCGGGACCAGCGCTGGGCGAGATTGATCACCAGCAGCATGACGAAGGAGGCGGCGAGCATGACGACGCCGATCGCCGCCGCGCCCGCATAGTCGAACTGCTCCAGCTTGATGACGATCAGCAGCGGCGCGATCTCCGACACCATCGGCATGTTGCCGGCAATGAAGATGATCGAGCCGTATTCGCCGACCGCGCGGGCGAAGGCGAGGGCAAAGCCGGTGAGCAGCGCCGGAAGGATCACCGGCAGGATGATTCGCGCCAGGGTCTGGAAGCGCGAGGCGCCGAGGGTGAAAGACGCCTCTTCCACTTCCAGCTCCAGATCCAGCAGGATCGGCTGCACCGTGCGCACGACGAAAGGCAGGCCGATGAAGATCAGCGCGATGACCACGCCCAGCGGCGTGAAGGCAATCTTGATGCCCAAGGGCGCCAGCAGCGCGCCGATCCAGCCGTTGGGCGCGCAGATCGCCGTCAGCGCGATGCCGGCGACGGCGGTCGGCAATGCAAAGGGCAGATCCACGAGGGCATCCACGATGCGCCGGCCGGGAAAGCGGTAGCGCACCAGCATCCAGGCGATGATGAGTCCGAAGAAGGCATTGACGATGGCGGCGATCAGGGCGGCGCCGAAGCTGAGCCGCAATGCCGCGAGCACCCGCGGTTCCAGCACCGCCTTCAGGAATCCATCCCAGCCGAGCTCCACGGGCCGCAAGATCAGCCCCGCCAGCGGCAGCAGCACGATGACGCCGAGATAGAGCAAAGAATAGCCGAGCGTCAGCCCAAAACCGGGAAGGACGCTCGGCCGCTTCAGGGAGAAGGCAGTCACGAGTCCAACAAGAGATTATTTACTGACTAGGCTGCGTGTAGATCTGGTCGAACACGCCGCCATCGGCGAAGTGCTCGGCCTGCGCCGTCTTCCAGCCGCCGAACAGCTCATCCACCGTGAACAGCGGCAGGTTCGGGAACTGGCCGGCGTACTTCTGCGCGACCTCTGCCAAGCGCGGACGATAGAAATTCTTCGCCGCGATCTCCTGCCCGGCGGGCGAGTAGAGATACTGCAGGTAAGCCTCGGCGACAGCGCGGGTGCCATGCTCGTCAACGACCTTGTCGACGATGGCGATCGAGGGTTCCGCCAGGATGCTGATCGTCGGCACGACGATCTCAAGCTGATCCGGCCCCAGTTCATTGATGGCCAGATGCGCCTCGTTTTCCCAGGCCAGGAGAACATCGCCGATGCCCCGCTGTACGAAGGTGGTCGTGGAACCGCGGGCGCCGGTGTCGAGCACGGGCACGTGCTTGAAGAGCTCGGCGACGAAATCCCGCGCCTTCTGCGCATCGCCGCCGTTCTTCAGCACATAGCCCCAGGCCGCCAGATAGTTCCACCGCGCGCCTCCCGAGGTCTTCGGGTTCGGCGTGATCACCTGCACGTCAGGCTTCACCAGGTCGGCCCAATCCTTGATGCCCTTGGGGTTGCCCTTGCGCACCAGGAACACGATGGTCGAGGTGTAGGGCGCGCTGTTATCTCCCAGCTTGGTCGCCCATTCCGGTGAAATCAGTTCGCTTTGCTTGACGATGGCGTCGATATCATAGGCCAGCGCCAGCGTGACCACGTCGGCTTCCAGCCCATCGATCACGGCGCGCGCCTGCTTGCCGGAACCGCCATGGGACATGTTCACGGTGACGTTGTCGCCGGTCTTCGCCAGCCACTCCTTGGCGAAGGCGTCATTGAACTCTTTATAGAACTCACGCGTTGGATCGTAGGAGACATTCAGCAGCGTGATGTCTTCGGCATGGGCCGGCAGCGACGGCAGGGCGATCGCCGCCGCGAGCAGAAGACCGGGAATTCGAACAAGTCTAGAGAAACGCATGGAGGAACCTCCAACTTCGTTGGCCAGTCATTTCAGGATTTACGGTCCGGCGGTGACAGCAACGCTGCCCGATCGCCGGCAGTGTCCGGTTCAGATCAGGGTCGATCCGTTCGAACGATCATGTCAGGCGTAGGCGACATCATCGAAATCTCCTCTTCGATTGCCGCACCTAAAACGAAACCCGCACAGCAAGGGCCGGCGGGTGGCCTCGCTTTAGCTGCATTTGTTAAGCGCCCGCAAGCTGAATGCTCAAATCGGCGCATGGGAAACGCTAGCAAAGGCGGCGCGCTGGCGTCAATTGAAATTTATTCATCATGTTTTGCACCGTCGGCCTGATCACGGAAATTCCACGGAGGGGAAAGAAACGCGAACATCTTGAGTTGACCGCAAGCATTGGTTCGGCGATAACCCGCGCGTTTCTGGCGGAGTGTTCCACTCTCCGCCTTTTCAATTAGATAGAGGGGTCCACACCTTCCGATGAGCACGCCGTCCAAGCGCATCTTCTCGGGCGTTCAGCCCACGCATAATCTCCATCTCGGCAATTATCTCGGCGCGATCAAGAACTGGGTCAAGCTGCAGGACCAGTTCGACTGCATCTACTGCGTCGTCGATATGCACGCCATCACCGTCTGGCAGGATCCGAAACTGCTGCAGCAGCAGACGCGCGAGATCGCCGCGGGCTTCGTCGCTGCCGGTGTCGATGCGCGCAAGCATATCGTGTTCAACCAGAGCCAGTCGCCGGCCCATGCGCAGCTCGCCTGGGTCTTCAATTGCGTGGCTCGGCTCGGCTGGCTCAACCGCATGACCCAGTTCAAGGAGAAGGCGGGCAAGGATCGCGAGAACGCATCGGTCGGTCTCTACGCCTATCCGAACCTGATGGCGGCGGACATCCTTGCGTACAAAGCGACTCATGTTCCCGTCGGTGAGGATCAGAAGCAGCATCTGGAACTGGCGCGGGACATCGCGCAAAAATTCAACAACGACTTCGGCGTGAACTTCTTCCCGCTGCCGGAACCGCAGATCTTCGGCACGGCGACGCGGGTGATGTCGCTGCGCGACGGCACCAAGAAGATGAGCAAGTCCGATCCCTCCGACTACAGCCGCATCAACATGACCGACGATGCCGAGGCGGTGGCGCTGAAGATCCGCAAGGCGAAGACCGATCCCCATCCCCTGCCCGGCCCCGACGCGCTCGATGACAAGGACCGCGTCATTGCCGCGCGCGAGGCGGAGCGGCCGGAGGCGTTCAACCTCCTGGGCATTTATGCAGCGCTGGCGGACAAGCCGCTGAAGGACGTGCTGACGGAATTCGAGGGCAAGGAGTTCTCGTTCTTCAAGCAGGTGCTGAGCGACCTCTCCGTCGCCACCATCGGCAAGATCGGCCATGAGATGAAGCGGCTGATGAGCGACAAGACGGAGATTGACGGCATCCTGCGCAACGGTGCGGAACGGGCGCGGGCGATCTCCGGGCCGATCATGCGCGAGGTCGAGGACATCGTCGGCTTCCTGCGGCCTTGAGACAGTCGTGAGTGGCGGCGCAATCAGCTTCAGGTTTGCAACGCCCGATGACCGGCTGGTCCTCCACCAGCTCTTCCACGAAGCCGAGGTCCATTATGAAGGCCACAACGCGCCGTCGCGAGACCTCGTCGCCGCCCATGTCGACCGGGATGTGATTCCCGCGCTCGCGCGCTGCGAGATCCTGCTGGCGGAGTGCGATGGGGCGGTGGCGGCGATGACCAGCTTCGGGCAGCTCTATCCCGCACCAAATCTTGGCGGGCAGATTCAAGTGAAGGACATCTATGTCCGCGACGGCTTCCGCGACCGGGGCATCGGCGCTGCGATCATCCGCCGCCTGGCCGCCCTGGCGCTGGAGCGGCGCTGCTCGCGCGTCGACTGGACGGCGGAGACCAGCAACCCGCGGGCGATCGAATTTTACGACCGGCTCGGTGTGCCGCGGGTCGAAAGCAAGGTGTATTTCCGGCTGGATGGCGAAACGCTGAAGGCGTTCGCCGCCGGCAGGAAATAGGCCATGCCTGCCGGCAATCCGATCCGGCTTCGCGGGAATGCTTGCAGTTTCCGGGAGCAGGGCCACCTAATCTGGGTCCGCTCTCCATTGGTTTTCGCCGCATGGGGCGCTAGGCAAGGGTTTTAGGCCATGGCCGACGATGACTTCCTGATCCAGAACCCGCCGAAACAGCGGCGCTGGCTGCCGCGCTTTGGCAGCGGCGGCTGGCGGCGGGCGTTCAAATGGCTGGGCGTGATCATCGTCTTCCTCCTGGTGATCTATTACCCGGTCGGCGCGCTCTGGATTTATCAGATCGACGACGATCCCAATTTCGGTCCCGGCGATGTCGCGCCCGGGGCCAGCCGCAGCATCGCCATGGCGGCGGCGCTGATCGACCGCGAGGTCAATCAGCATGAATGGCCGGCCAATGATCCGTGGTTCCTGCCGGGCGCCGTTCTCGACAATATGCCGAACTATCAGATCGGCATCATCACGGCCTTGCGCCGCTTCGCCCAGGAGATGACCGACCAGGTCAGCCGGGTGCGCGGATTGACCACGGCGGATCCCGATCTGGAAGCGGCGCGCAGCAGCCTGAACTACAGGCCCGATATCTGGGTGGTGGATTTTCGTCAGTCCGTCGTCGGGGTGACCAGCTCATCGGAGCGCATATATAGGTCGGCACGCGACAACCTGCTGAATTACAACCGGCGGCTTGCTGCCGGCCAGGCCGTGTTCGAGCGGCGGGCCGACAACCTGCAATTCACCCTGGATCGCATCGCCAAGGACCTGGGCTCGGTGTCGTCCATCCTCGAACAGCAGGTGCAGAACGGCTCTCTGAAGTTCATCGATTTTGGCGCCGACAACGTGTTCTACGAGACCAAGGGCGAGCTCTACGCCTATTCCCTGATCCTGCGGGAACTCGGCAAGGATTTCGAGTCCGTCATCAAGGAACGCAACCTGACAACGGCCTGGAAGCAGATGATCGACAGCCTCGAGCTGGCCGCGCAGCTGCAGCCCTGGGTCGTGGTCAACGGTGCGCCCGACAGCGCCATTTTCCCCAGTCATCTCTCGGGTCAGGGCCTGTTCCTGCTGCGCGCCCGCACGCAATTGGGCGAGATCAGCGATATCCTGCTGAAATAGGTGCGGATTCGGCTCCGGCCCGGCGGGATACGCTTTCAAGCCTAGCGGTCGGCGTGTAAGTTCAGGGCCCAGCGTCCGCCTGCCCAAGCGCCCGGTTTCATGCAGATCTACCTGCCGATCGCCGAAGTTTCGGTCAACATCCTCCTGCTACTCACCATGGGCGCGGCGGTTGGATTCCTCTCCGGCCTGTTCGGCGTGGGTGGCGGCTTCCTGATGACGCCGCTCTTGATCTTCGCCGGCGTGCCTCCGGCGGTGGTGGTCGGTACCTCGGCCAGCCAGATCGTCGCCTCCTCGGTCTCCGGCGTGCTGGCCCATTGGAGCCGCGGCAACGTGGACTTCAAGATGGGGCTGGTGCTGCTGGTCGGCGGCTTCCTGGGCTCGAGCTTCGGCGTCTTGCTCTTCACCGTGCTGAAGCAGATCGGCCAGATCGACCTCGTGATCACCCTGTCCTATGTCGTGCTGTTGAGCATCATCGGCGTGCTGATGCTGGTGGAGGCCACCCGCGCCTTCCTGCGCCGGCGCAGCCTGACCGCGCCGCTGCGCAAGCTGCACCAGCATACCTGGGTGCATGGCCTGCCGTTCAAGATGCGCTTCCGCCAGTCGCGGCTCTACATCAGCGCGCTGCTGCCCATGGCCATCGGCTTCATCGTCGGCATCCTGGTGGCGATCATGGGCGTGGGCGGCGGCTTCGTCATGGTGCCGGCGATGATCTATCTCCTGGGCATGCCGACCCGGGCGGTGGCCGGCACCTCGCTGTTCCAGATCATCTTCGTCACCGCCAACGTCACGTTTCTGCAGGCGGTGCAGAACCACACAGTGGATATCGTGCTGGCGCTGCTGCTGATCGTCGGCGGCGTCATCGGCGCCCAGCTCGGCGGCCGCATGAGCAACCGGGTGCCGGCCGAACAGCTGCGCATCCTGCTGGCGGTGCTGATCCTGGCCCTGGGCGCGAGGCTGGCCTTCGAGTTGGTGGCGACTCCAGAGGACGTCTACAGCATCGTGGTGGAGAAGTGACGCCGATGCGCCGCTTCTGGCACCGTTGCGGCCTGGCATTGCCGGCCTGGGCGCTGGTCCTGGTGGTCCTGCCGGGGGCGGCCTCGGCGCAGGAGCTGCTGTTCGACTGGTCGCCGCACCGCATCCAGATCACCTCGGATTTCACCGGCGCGCCCATCATCGTCTTCGGCGTCGTCGACGGGCCCGGCGACGTGATCGTGGTGGTGCGTGGGCCCGACCGACAGCGTCAGCGTGCGCCGCAAGCGCCGCTTCGCCGGCATCTGGATCAATCGCGACGAAGTCGAGTTCGACTGACGTGCCGGCCTACTACGCGGTGGCCAGCAGCCGGCCGCTGAACGAAATCCTCAGCGCAGAGACCCTGAAGCAGCGGCAGATCGGCATCGAGACGCTGCAGCTCGTCAGCGCCGACGGCGACGAAGACGCGGACCTCTTTCGCCAGGCGCTGGTGCAACGGCGCCAGGCGGCCGGACTCTACAGCCGCGAACCCGGCAGCGTGAAGCTGGTGGGCAGCCAGCCGCGGCTGTTCCGCGCCAATTTCTTCTTTCCCGCCAGCGCGGCTGTCGGCTCCTATCGCATCGAGACGATCCTGGTCCGCGACGGCGCGATCGCCAAAGCGCAGAGCATCGCCCTGCCGCTCAGCCAGGAAGGGCGGGTCGCCGACGTCACCCTGTGGGCCCATGAGCAGGCCCCCGCCTATGGCCTGATTGCGATCATCCTGTCGCTGCTGTCGGGCTGGGCCGCCCACCTTCTGTTCCGGAGGCTGTAACCGTCATGACTGAAGCACCCGCCGCCGACAAGGCGATCAACCGCATCTTCCTGGTCGTGGTCGACGAATCGCCGGAATTGAAGGTGGCCCTGCGCTATGCCTGCATCCGCGCGCGCAAGACCGGCGGCCGGGTGGCGCTGCTGGCGGTCGTAGAGCCCGCGGAGGCGCAGCAATGGATGGGGGTCAACGAATTGATGCGGGAGGAGGCGCGGATGGCGGCGGAGCAGATCCTGCAGAAGGTCGCCGCCGACGTGCAGAAGACCTCGAACGCCATGCCGATCCTCTGCATCCGCGAAGGCAACCGGCGCGATGAGCTGTTGAAGCTGATCGACGAGGAGCCCTCGATCTCCATCCTGGTGCTGGGGGCGGCCACCGGCGCCAAGGGCCCGGGACCCCTGGTTTCAGCGCTCACCACCAAGTTCGTCGGCAAGCTGCGGGTCCCCATCACCCTGGTCCCAGGCAACTTGTCGCTGGAGGACATCGACGCCATCGCGTGAGGCCGTGATCTCCCGGCAATCCACATCTGGGGCGGCCGCGCCGTCGCGCTTCAGGATCAACGCCTCCTGGCCCACCTGGTCCGGACTGTCGCTGGTCCAGACACCGCACCAGATGCCGGCCCCGGCCTGCTCATAGAGCACGATGTTGGCTTTGGTGAAGCCGGCGCCGACAAAGGCGAAGGCCAACCCTTTGCTGTAGGCAATGCCGCGTCCCCTGTAGGTGTCCTGGCCGATCTGCCAAAGAATCTCGTAGGTCTTACCGGCGGCACTGATCTGGGCGACGCCTTCATAGGGCCTGCCGCCCTGACTGGTACCCTTGACGATATAGAGACCGGCAACGCTGTCGTCGGCGCGGCCAAGCTGCGGCAGGCCGCACAGCGAGGCCGCCAGCAATGCAACGATAGCCAGCCGCTGAAGACCGGTTTGCATGTGGAAATCCCCTTGTGAGGTTACGCGTTCACGGCATCGAGCTGACGTTCCGCCAGCTCCGGCAGCGTGTAGATCTCCTGCGGCGCCGCCACGCCGCGCAGCCGGTGCAGGCCGATGGAGCGCAGCGTGGAGCCGCAGGGCGAGGCGAACGGCGCTGAGGTCAGCAGCGGATAGTGGAGGTCGCGGCACAGGTTCTCGATCCGCGACACCAGATTCACCGCCGGTCCGGTGATGGTGAAATCCAGCCGCTCGGCTGCGCCGACATTGCCATACATGACGCTGCCGATGTGGAGCGCGATGCCCACTTCGAGAAGCGGCTTGCCGGAAGCCTGTCGGCTGGCATTGAGCTCTTTGAGCGCCGCAAGGGATTCCATCGCCGCCTTGAGGGCGGTGTTGCAGGCGCGATCCCGGTCCAGATCGTCCTTGATCGGGAAGATCGCCAGGAAGCCATCGCCGATGAACTTCAGCACCTCGCCATCGTGGCGATGCACCGGGCCGCTCATGCAGTCGAAATAGTCGTTGAGCAGCAGCACAACGTCCTGGGGCGACATGCCCTCGGTGATGGCGGTGAAGCTGCGGAGGTCGCAGTACCAAAGGGCCGCGGCGATGCTGTCCACATCGCCCCGCTTGATCCGCCCTTCCAGCACGCGGCGGCCGGCATTGCGGCCGAGATAGACCTCCAGCAGCATGCCGGCGGTTCGCTTGGTCTGCTTGATGTCGAGCACCAGCGACAGCACCGGCATCAGGCGCCGGATGACAGTCACGTCCCGCTCGGTGAAACCGCCGGGCCGGTCGGTGGAAACACTGAAGCTGTTGGGCCGCTTGCCGGAAGAGCGCAGCGGCAGCAGCAGCACGTCGGTCATGCCCTCTTGCTGCAGGTCCCGCATGATCGGGAAGTCCAGCACCGCCTCCGGTCCCTCGAGCCGCCGGCGGATCTCCGGCGCGCCGTCGTGGATCACCTTGATCGGGCTGTCCAGGTACACCGGGCTGGTGACGATATCATGGCCACGCTGGATTTCCTCTGCGGCGGCCTGGCCGCGGTACCAGAGGTAGCCGATGGCGAAGAGCTGGGGATGAAGCGTGCGGGTGCCGACCTGGATGCGCGCGATCGGCAATCCGGCCTTGTTCAGCCGGGCGCCCAGTTCGGCGATCATCATGCCGGTCGATGGCACGCCGGGGGCCTCGGTCAGCAGCCAGTCCACCAGCGGATCGGCGCAGTCGATGACCGGCGCCGGCGGAGCCGTGACGGCCTGTGGGGGTCTGCCCATGGCGTTTCGAATCGTCCTTATGTAACAAAACGATAAAGCTTGACGTTGAAGATAGGCGCGGATTGCACCATGTTCCACTCACAATCTCATGTAAGGCGCCGGGTGGGCGCGCGAAAGGGCTGCTGCCATGTTCATCCAGACGGAAGAAACCCCGAATCCACAGACCCTGAAATTCATTCCCGGCCGCGAAGTGATGGCCGAGGGCACCCTGCACATGCCCGATGCCGAGGCCGCCAAGCGTTCGCCCCTGGCCGAACGGCTGTTCCAGGTCGAGGGCGTTAACGGTGTCTTCCTGGGTAGCGATTTCATCAGCGTCACCAAGCTCGACGCAAAGGAATGGTACCTGCTGAAGCCTGCCGTGCTGGGCATCATCATGGAGCATTTCACCGCCAACCGGCCGGTGGTGCTTGAAGGCGCCGAATCGACCGGTGAATCCGAAGGCGAAGACACGGAGATCGTCTCCCAGATCAAGGAGCTGATTAACACGCGAGTGCGCCCGGCGGTGGCCCAGGATGGCGGTGATATCGTCTTCCGCGGCTTCGAGCAGGGCGTCGTCTTCCTGCATATGCAGGGCGCGTGCTCCGGCTGCCCGAGTTCGACGGCGACTCTGCGCATGGGCATCGAGAACATGCTCAAGCACTACATCCCGGAAGTCACGGCGGTTCGGGCGGTCCAGTAGCCCGCCAATTCACCTTTCAGTGGTCGGCGCAGTCAGGCGGGGGCAGCCATGAGTGTTATCGACGATCAATTGCCGCCGGCCGCCAAGATCGTCGGCGACGCGGCCATGGACCGCATCTTCCGCCTGGCGCGTACTCACCGGTCCTGGAACGGCGATCCCGTCAGCGACGTGGTGCTGGCCGCGGTCTATGAACTGGCGCGCATGCCGCCCACCAGCGCCAATTGCAGCCCGATGCGGGTGCTGTTCCTGAAGTCGAAAGCGGCCAAGGAACGGCTGCAGCCGGTGCTGTCGAAAGGCAATGTGAAGCAGACCATGGCGGCGCCGGTCACCGCCGTCATCGCCTATGACACGCAGTTCTATGAATTGCTGCCGCGCCTCTGGCCGTTCGAGGATGCGCGCAGCTGGTTCGCCGGCAAGGAGGCGCTGATCAAGGAAACTGCGCTGCGCAACGGCTCGCTGCAGGGCGCCTATCTGATCCTCGCCGCCCGGGCGCTCGGCCTGGATTGCGGGCCGATGTCGGGCTTCGACAATGCCAAGCTGGATGCCGAGTTCTTTCCGGACGGCCGCTGGAAGTCGAACTTCCTCTGCAATCTCGGCTATGGCGACGGCCAGAACATGAAGCCGCGGGCGCCGCGGCTGGACTTCGACGAAGCCTGCCAGATTCTCTGATCGGCCCCGGGATTCAGCAAGCTCGCGGCCCTACATCAGCCCGAGTTTCAGGTCGGCCTCGGCATAGACCGGAAAGCTGCGGGAATTGAACAGCTGATAGTGCCACCACTCGTTCTTGTAGAAATCCCAGCCCGACGCCGACATCAGGCCCAGCAGGATCGCCCGGTTGCGCTGCGCCGCCGGCGAGACGGTCAGCGCGCCGTGATGGGCATTGGGCGTCATGTCATCGAACGGCGTGCCCATCTCCAGCTCGTTGCCGGCGGCATCCACCAGCGTCAGATCCACGGCGACGCCGCGGGAATGGGGCGAGCCCTTGCGCGGATCGGCGAAGAATTCGGGATTGGGCGCGTGGTTCCACAGCATCCATTGCGCCTCGGTCGGGCGGTAGGCATCGAAAATCTTGAGCGTCAGGTCGATCGCCTTGGCCAGCTCGATGGCGCGCGCCAGCTTCGGCTCGGCGTCGCGGTGCAGATAGCACTTCGCCTGGCGGTAGATCGGCTTTCCCGTGATGTTCTGCGGCGTCGCATAAGCCAGCGACAGGATGACAGCGTGGCTTTGAGGCGTTATCTCGACGAGATCCATTCGCGTCGGTGGCTCCGGCAACTTGTTCTACGCAGGCGCGGCGCGCCCGTTGCGGCGCAGACAGGTATCACGGTCAGCGGCGGATGCAAGCGAGAAGCGAGCCGGCCAATGCGGTTCGAGGCTAGATGAAAGACGGCGAAACCATTCTGGCGTTCGACAGCTCCGGCGCCTGCTGCTCGGCGGCGCTGTGGGCCGGCGGCCGCATTGCCGCGCGCCGTCTCGAGCCGATGAGCCGCGGCCAGGCGGAGCGGCTGATGCCGATGATCCTGGCGGCGATGGCCGAGGCCGGCTGCGGCTTCGGCGATCTCGCGCGGATCGCCGTCACCGTCGGGCCCGGATCCTTCACCGGCATCCGCGTCGCGCTGGCGGCGGCCCGCGGATTGGCGCTGGCCGGCGGCTTGCCGGCGGCCGGCATCACCACCTTCGATGCGGTGCTCGAATCGCTGCCGCCGGCGGCGACCGCCGGCCGTACGGTTGCCATCGTCATGGATTCAAAGCGCGGCGATCTCTTCACCCAGTTCTACGACTGCGACCGGCGCCCGGTATCCGGTCCGGCGATCCTGGCGCCGGAGTCTGTCCTGGCGGCGGCACCGGGGCAGCCGCTGATCGTCGCCGGGGATGGCGTTGCCCTGCTGCAGCCGCATCTGCCGGCGGGCGCCGGGATCACCCTGGCGGCGGTCGCCCATATCGATGCCGCCCATGTGGCCTCGCTGGCGGCGCGCCGGAATCCGTCGGAGCTTCTGCCGCCGGTCCCGCTTTATCTGCGGCCGGCCGATGTCACCGTCGCCGGGCACAAGCGGCCTTCGTCCCAGCCCGCACCGGGAGCGTGAGTCCTCCGTGGACGGCGGCATCACGATCCGGCCCCTGGGCGCCTTCGATCTGGAACTCGCGGCGGCGCTCCATGGCGCCGCCTTCGACACGCCATGGACCGTCCAGGCCTTCGCTGAGCTCCTGGCGATGCCGGGCTCGGCCGGGTTCCTGGCGGTGCGGGACAGGCAGCCCGCCGGCCTGATCCTGCTGCAGATGCAGCCACCCGACGCCGAAGTGCTGACCCTGGGCGTGCTGCCCGCCCTCCGCCGCCAGGGAATTGCGGCGGCGCTGCTCGGCCGGGCCCTCGAGCTGGTGCTCCAGGCGGGAGCATCGCGCCTGTTGCTGGAGGTCGCCGCCGACAACGGCCCGGCGCTGGCGTTCTACCGCCGCCACGGCTTTCGGCCCTTGAGCCGCCGGCCCGGCTATTACCGCCGGGCGCCGGGGCCGCCGGTCGATGCCGAAGTGCTGTGCCTGCCGTTGGAGCAGCAGGCCCGATTGCCGGGTCGCCCCAATTAGCCCAATGGCCACAATTGCTTGTAAATGACTGTGCGCGGACCGGCTCTTGCATTATGATATTTGCTCTCAATCTATTGGGCTTGGGTGATGGGGTTCGAAGGCATGCATTCACGCATCGAGCAGATCTGTATCGACCGGGGATTGAAGATGACCGAGCAGCGCCGGGTGATCGCCCGGGTGCTGTCGGACGCCCATGACCATCCGGATGTCGAGCAGGTCTACCGCCGCGCCGTCGAGATCGATCCCCATATCAGCATCGCCACGGTCTACCGCACGGTCCGCCTGTTCGAAGAGTCGGAGATCCTGGAGAAACATGATTTCGGCGACGGCCGCTCGCGCTATGAGGAAGTGCCGGAGACACATCACGATCATCTAATCGATGTACAGTCCGGCCGGGTCATCGAATTCCAGGACGAGGAAATCGAGAAATTGCAGCGCCGCGTGGCGGAGAAACTGGGATACAAGCTGGTCGATCACCGGCTGGAGCTCTATGCCGTTCCCATCAGCGGTGGCAAGAAGCACCGCGCGGAGACCAAGTGATGGCGGTTGCCCATCAGTTCGAGGACCGTCCGGTGAGCATACGCGTCGGCGATTTCGAGCTGCGCGTGGCGGAATCCCCGGGCGAGATCGAGCAGGCGCAGGCGCTTCGCTACCGCATCTTCTATGAGGAGATGGGCGCGCAGCCGACCGCCGAGATGGCGGCCAAGCAGCGGGACTTCGACAATTTCGATTCCGTCTGCGATCACCTGCTGATCATCGATCACAAGTTGGGCGGCAGCGGCAAGGTCATCGGCACCTACCGGATCCTGCGGCGGTCGGTGGCGCAGAAGCATGGGCGCTTCTACTCGTCGGACGAATTCGACATCGCGCCGCTTCTGGCCCATCCCGGCGAGATCATGGAGCTGGGCCGGTCCTGCATCGAGGCGGAGTACCGCTCGCGCGCGGCGATGCAGCTGATGTGGCGCGGCATCACCGACTATGTGATGCATTATGAGATCGGCCTGATGTTCGGCTGCGCCAGCCTGCCGGGCGTCGAGCCTGAAGCCCATGCGATGACGCTGTCCTATCTCTATCACCATCATCTGGCGCCGATCGAGCTGCGCGCCCGCGCCCTGCCCGACCGCATGGTGTCGATGAACCAGTTGAGCCTGGACGCGATCGACAAGAAGGCGGCGATGGAAAAACTGCCGCCCTTGATCAAGGGCTATCTGCGCCTGGGCGGGTTCGTCGGCGACGGCGCGGTGGTGGATCACCAGTTCCACACGACGGACGTTTGCATCATCGTCAAGACCGACTGGCTCTCCGACAGGTACATGAAGCACTATACCCGCGGTGATCAGTCCCAGCGTCCGGCGGGGAACGGTCAGTCCGTCTGAGCGATCAGGCCGTGACTTCATCGTCGTCGACAGTGATGCCTCGCATGCGCCGGACGCGCGACCTGAGCTTGGGGTCGCCGATGCGCGCGGCCATCAGGTTGGGCATCTATTTCTTCTTCACCGCGATCGCCGTGCCGCTGCAGCTGGTGCTGATGCGGCTTCCCGGCACGGCACAGCAGCGGTTTCCCCGTTGGTACCATCTGCAGTGCTGCCGCGCCCTCGGCTTTCAGGTCGAGGTGACCGGCGAGATGAGCGCCGCGCGGCCGACGCTTTTCGTCTGCAACCACAGCTCTTATCTCGACATCACCGTTCTCGGATCGATAATCATTGGCAGTTTCGTGGCCAAGACGGAGGTGGCGAGCTGGCCGTTCTTCGGCATGCTGGCCAAGCTGCAGCGCACGATCTTCGTCGACCGGCGCCGCCACTCCACCCATACCCAGCGGGACGATCTGCTGGCGCGCCTGATCGAGGGCGACAGCGTCATCTTGTTTCCGGAAGGCACCAGCAATGACGGCAACCGCGTCCTGCCGTTCCGCAGCGCGCTGTTCAGCGTCGCCGAGCCGCGGCGGCAAGGCGGCGGCGACGGTGAGATCAAGGACCTGATCGTGCAGCCGATCTCCATCGCCTATGTCAGGCTCAACGGGCTGCCGGTCGGCCATGGCTTGCGGCCGCTGTTCGCCTGGTATGGCGACATGGATCTGTTCGGTCATCTGGTGAAGCTGGCCAGCCTGGGGACGCTGACGATCCGGGTCGATTTCCATCCGGCGGTGCCGTTCTCGCGCTTCGGCTCGCGCAAGGCGCTGAGCGACCATTGCCAGCGGGAGGTCGCCGCCGGAGTCGATCGGGCGATTCGGGGCAAATAGATAAGCCGCTGATATATAATATGAAGTCTTGGAGAAAAGAGCGCCGCAGCCGGTTCACAGGGGGCGCGGCAAATGCTAAACTTCAGGCCCCATTCATATTCATTGAGCATGTTCGGAGCGAAACGCGTCGCTCTCCTTGCTGAGCGGACGCCCTGACCGATTTGGCCAAGAAACTCTTCATCAAGACCTATGGCTGCCAGATGAACGTCTATGACTCCGCCCGCATGGCGGATGTCCTGGCGCCGCTCGGCTATGCGCCGACCGAAGATGCGGCCGACGCCGACATGGTCATCCTCAACACCTGCCATATCCGCGAAAAGGCATCGGAGAAGGTCTTCGGCGAACTGGGCCGCCTGCGGCGCCAACAGGACCGCAACCGCGCCGAGGGCCGGGACATGGTCATCGCCGTCGCCGGCTGCGTTGCCCAGGCGGAGGGTGCGGAGATCCTGGCGCGCGCGCCTTACGTCGACATCGTGCTCGGCCCCCAGACCTATCACCGCCTGCCGGAGATGGTCGCCCGCGCCGCCCGTGCCCATGGCAGCAAGGACGGTCGCCGCGCCGGCGCCCATCTGCTCGACACCGAGTTTCCCGTGGAGTCGAAGTTCGATCATCTGCCGGAATCCAGCGCCGGCCAGGGCCTCACCGCCTTCCTGTCAGTGCAGGAAGGCTGCGACAAGTTCTGCACCTTCTGCGTGGTTCCCTATACCCGCGGCGCCGAATTCTCCCGGCCGGTGGCCGATATCGCGGCAGAGGCGCGGCGCCTCGTGGCCGGCCGCACGCGCGAAATCACGCTGCTGGGTCAGAACGTGAATGCCTATCACGGCGCTGCCCCGCGCAAAGTTGGCGGCGGTCCGGATGAATGGGGCCTCGGCCGCCTGATCCGCCATCTGGCCGAAATCGATGGGCTGGACCGCATCCGCTACACCACCTCCCATCCCCGCGACATGGCCGACGATCTGATCGACGCCCATGGCGATGTGCCGTCGCTGATGCCCTACCTGCATCTGCCGGTGCAGTCGGGCTCGGACAGGATACTCGCGGCGATGAACAGGCATCACGACTCCGCATCCTATCTGCGCGTGGTCGAGCGGTTGCGCGCCCGCCGCGCCGATCTGGCGCTGTCGTCGGATTTCATCGTCGGATTCCCCGGCGAGAGCGAGGATGATTTCGCCGCAACCCTGCGGCTGGTGGAAGATGTGGGCTATGCCCAGGCCTATTCCTTTAAATACAGCCCCCGGCCCGGCACGCCGGCGGCGATCATGGCGCAGCAAGTGCCCGAAGGCGTGAAGGCCGAACGGCTGGAGCGACTGCAAGCGCTGCTGCGCCGCCAGCAGGAGGCTTTCAACGCCGCGATGGTCGGCCGCACCTTGCCCGTGCTGTTCGAGCGCGAAGGCCGCCACGAAGGCCAGCTTGTGGGCCGCAGCCCTTATCTCCAGGCCGTGCATGCCACGGCCCCCGGCCTGATCGGCGAGATCGCCGAGGTGGTGATCGAAGCCCTGCATCCGAACAGCCTCGCCGGCCGTCTGGCCGATCGCGTGGTTCCATCGGCAGCCGCGCCGCGCGCAGCGGCGATGTCAGCGTGAGGTCGCAACCCCCCGTGCCGCCCGCCGCACCCGCGTCGCAACCCGTTCACCTGGAGTTCGACGACAACCGCCTGCTGCCCCTGCTGTTCGGCGAATACGACCAGAATCTGGTGCGCATCGAGCAGCAGCTCGGCGTGTCGCTGGTGTCCCGCGGCAATCACCTGGCGATCTCCGGCCCGCCGGACTCCGTCGAGACCGCGCGCGAGACCCTGACGGCGCTCTATCAGCGGCTGAAGCGCGGCCAGAATCTGGACCGCGCCGATGTGGACACGGCGCTGCGCTTCGCCCGCACGCCCGGCGAGCCCAATCTGTTCGACCGCATGAGCGGCGACGGCACGGCGGTGCGCACCCAGCGCCGGCTGATCAGCCCGCGCTCGGCGATGCAGGCGGAATATATGAAGGCGCTGCGGGAGACCGACATGGTGTTCGGCCTCGGTCCCGCCGGCACCGGCAAGACCTATCTGGCCGTCGCCGTCGCCGTCGCCATGCTGAACAAGGGCACGGTGGACCGCATCGTGCTGTCGCGGCCGGCGGTGGAGGCGGGCGAGCGGCTCGGCTTCCTGCCCGGCGACCTGCGGGAAAAGATCGATCCCTATTTGCGGCCGCTTTACGATGCGCTCTACGACATGATGCCGTCGGAGCAGGTGATGCGCCGCCTGACCAGCAACGAGATCGAGATCGCGCCGCTCGCCTTCATGCGCGGCCGCACCCTGTCCAACAGCTTCGTCATCGTCGACGAGGCGCAGAACACCACGCCGGTGCAGATGAAGATGCTGCTGACGCGGCTGGGCGAAGAACTCCCGCATGGTGATCACCGGCGACCTTAGCCAGATCGACCTGCCCAACGGCGTCAAGTCGGGACTGCAGGATGCGGTCGACGTGCTGAGTGGCGTTGAGGGGATCAACTTCGTCCGCTTCACCGAAGCCGATGTGGTGCGCCATACCCTGGTAAGCCGGATCGTGCGCGCCTATGACTCGCGCGACAAGACGAGCGATGGCGCGCCCCATGGCCGGAAGCCGTAGGACGGAAAGAAACGCCATGGCCGACCATGTGGAAATCGCCGTGCGGATCGCCGACCGCGGATGGCGGCAGGCCGTTGCTGGCATCGCTGTTCGCGCCAGGCGCGCCGCTTTTGCGGCGTTGGAAAGGGGCGCGACGCCGGCACTGCGGCGGCGCCTGCGGAAATCGACAGGCGAGTTGGCGCTGACCTTCGGCGACGACGCGACCTTGCGGACACTGAACAGCCGCTATCGCGGCAAGGACAAGCCGACCAACGTGCTCTCCTTCGGTTCGCCTGATGATTGGAACGGCGCGGCCCCCGATCAACCCTGCCCCTTGGGAGATGTGATCCTGGCGCGCGAGACAGTGCTGCGCGAAGCGCGGCAGCAGGGCAAGACGCCGGCGGATCACGTGACCCACCTGGTGATTCACGGCGTGCTGCATCTGCTGGGCCACGATCATACGCGCAGCGCCGATGCCCGGAAGATGGAGGCGATCGAAACCGATATCCTCTCGCGCCTGGGCATCGCCGATCCCTATCGGCTGCCGGCGCGCCGCCGGGTCAAGGGCTGAGGCCGCGCCATGAGCGATGCATCCTCTTCCCGGCAACAGCGCAGCGACAGCGCCTCGATGTTCAAGGGCCTCAGGAGCTGGCTGCGCGCGCTCCGCCGCGGCCGCAACGGCGAGCCGAGCTTGCGGGAATCCATCGAAGAGATCATCGAGGAATCGGAAACCGAAGTCGATGAGCCGATCAGCGAGGATGAGAGCATCCTCCTGCGCAACATCCTGCAGCTTCGCGACCTCACCGCTTATGACGTGATGGTGCCGCGCGGCGATATCGTCGCGGTCTCGGCCGATGTGCCGCTGAACGAGCTGGTCAAGGTGATGGGCACCAAGGGCCATTCCCGCCTGCCGGTCTACCGCGAGACGCTCGATGATGTCATCGGCATGGTGCACATCAAGGATGTGCTGCACTGCCTGACCGGCGAGCGGCCCTACGATCTGCAGCAACTGGTGCGCCAGGTGCTGTTCGTGGCGCCCACCATGCCCGCTTTGGCCCTGCTGCTGCAGATGCGCGAAAGCCGCATCCACATGGCGCTGGTGGTCGACGAGTTCGGCGGCATCGACGGCGTCATCACCATCGAGGACGTGGTGGAGGAGATCGTCGGCGAGATCGAGGACGAGCATGACACCGAGGTCGGCCCGGCCATGCATCAGCGCCCCGACGGCAGCCTGATCGCCGATGCCCGCGTCACCATCGAGGATTTCGAGCACGAGGTCGGTCCGGTGCTGTCGGATGAAGAGCGAGAACAGGACATCGATACCCTGGGCGGCCTGGTGTTCTCGCTCTCCGGCCGGGTACCGACCCGCGGCCAGACCATCGCCCATCCTTCCGGCATGACCTTTGAAGTGCTGGACGCCGATCCCAGGCGCATCAAGCGGCTGCGCATCCGCAATCTGCCGCCGCCGCCGGTCCATGACGAAAATCAGGACTGAACCGGCCGCCAGCAAACACCCGCAAGTAGGATCCGGCGGCCGAAGTCGCCGGCAGCGGCTTGTCGCCTGGCTGGATTCGCTGGCGGGCTGGCGCCGGTGGGGCCTGTTGATGGGGCTGGGCCTGCTGGCCATGCTGGCGATGCCGCCGCTGCATCTCTGGCCGCTGCTCTTTGTCGCGCTGCCATGTCTGATCCTGCTGATCGACCGCACGCGCGGCGTGACTGGCGCCTTTTGGACCGGCTGGTGGTTCGGGGTCGGCCATTTCATTCCCGGGTTCTACTGGATCGCCAACTCCATGCTGACCGACCCCCTGCGATTCGGCTGGATGATCCCGTTTGCCGTGGGCGGGCTCGCCGCGTTCATGGCGGTCTATGTCGGGCTCGCTGCGGCTCTGGCGCGCCTGCTGTGGACGCCGGGGCCGGCCCGGATCCTGGCGCTCGCCGGCGCCTGGATCGTCGGCGAATGGCTGCGGAGCTGGGTGCTGTCGGGATTCCCCTGGAATTTGCTGAGCTATAGCTGGGCATTTTCCGATGAGATGATGCAGATCGTCGCCTGGACTGGAGCCTGGGGCCTGAGTCTGATCACCGTCATCGGCTGCGGTCTGCCGGCATTGCTGTTGCGCTGGTCGCCCTCGGCCGAGGGTCCGCCGGCGGCGGCGGGCAAGGCCGGCTGGTGCGCCATCGCCGGCCTCGCCGTCCTGGCCCTCGTCTGGTCGATCGGCGCGGTCAGGCTCTCCGGTGCAACCGACGAGTTCGTGCCCGGCGTCACGCTGCGGCTGGTGCAGCCATCGATCCCGCCTGAAATAAAGAACAGCGCCGACCGGCGCGTGGAGAATCTCAACCGCTTGTTGAGCTTGAGCCTTCAGAACCCGGGCCGCGAGCGCGTCACACATGTCATCTGGCCGGAATCGGCCGTGCCCTACCTGCTCGAGCGCAACGCCGATGTGCGCCAGGCCGTGGCGCGGGTCGTTCCGCCTGGAGGCCTGCTGATCACCGGCGCGGTGCGGGCGGCGCCGGACAGCGGCAGTTTCGAGCAGATCTGGAACAGCGCGCTGGCGGTCGACGGCAATGCCGCTGTTGTCGCCAGCTTCGATAAGTTTCACCTCGTCCCCTATGGCGAGTACGTGCCGCTGCGGGAATTCTTCCCGCTTCATCTCCAAGATCACGCCGGGCTCGATGGATTTCACCGCGGGGCCAGGTCCCCGCACACTGCATTTGCCGGGCCTGCCGCCGGTCGGGCCGCTGATCTGCTATGAGCTGATCTTTCCCGGCGAAGTCGCCGATCGCAGCGACCATCCGCAGTGGCTGCTCAGCCTGACGAATGACGCTTGGTTCGGACGCAGTACCGGTCCATATCAACACTTTGCCAGCGCCCGTTTCCGCGCAGTGGAAGAGGGTGTGCCGATGGTCCGTGCCGCCAATGCCGGAATTTCCGGCGTCATCGACGCCTACGGCCGGGTCCAGGTGCGTCTAGATCTCGACGCCATCGGCGTCATCGATCATGGCCTGCCGGCCGCGATACCGGCGCCGACGGTTTTCGCGCAGTTTGGAAACTGGATGTTGGTGTTGCTGCTGGCTATCTGCGGTGTTTTTACCGCTGTCGCACGCTGGCTACTGGCATGACTGTATGATTGTGTGCAAACTGACCGTTGACCAGTTGTAGTGTGATCACTATTAAACCGCGGGTTTGAAAAATAGCGGGAGGGGACAGGACCGTTATGGCCAGGGGACGGAAATCATCGGGTCGAGGCTCGAAAGACGGACAACCAAACCCGATAGATATGCATGTCGGTGCGCGGTTGCGGCAGCGGCGCACGCTCCTGGGAATGAGCCAGGAACGTTTGGCCGATGCCCTGGGTATCACTTTCCAGCAGGTGCAGAAGTATGAACGGGGCGCGAATCGCGTCGGTTCGAGCCGCCTGTTCGATGTCGCGCGCGTCCTGGACGTGCCAATTTCCTATTTCTTCGACGAGATGTCGGCCGGAGTCGCGGCGAAGACGCCCAGCCGCCTCCGCGGCCTGGGCGATACCCGTGCCGAGCCGTTCGAACTCGATCCCATGGCCAAGCGGGAAACCCTGGAACTGGTGCGCGCCTACTACAAAATCACCGATCCCATCGTCCGCAAGCGGGTTTTCGAGTTGACGAAATCCCTCGGAAAGTCGAAATCCGGTTCGAAATAGCCTTGGCGCGGTAGGCGGCCGGTCGGCCCTCTTTGCCGTGACAACGGCTATATGTCCGTTTTTCACCGAATGAGGTAGGGCGTGCCCAAAGGTAGTTATCTGTTTACCAGCGAATCCGTGTCCGAAGGCCATCCGGACAAGGTCTGCGACCGCATCTCCGACGCCATCGTCGATACCTACCTCACCGCCGATCCCTATTCCCGTGTCGCGGTCGAGACGCTGGCCACCACCAACCGCGTGGTTCTGGCGGGAGAAGTCCGCGGACATCAGTCCGTCACGCCGGCTCTGATCGAACAGGTCGTCCGCCACGCCATCAAGGACATCGGCTACGAACAGGACGGCTTCCATTGGAACAAGGCGGTGGTGGAGAACTACATCCACAGCCAGTCGGCCGACATCGCCCAGGGCGTCGACGCCAAGGGCAACAAGGATGAGGGCGCCGGCGACCAGGGCATCATGTTCGGCTATGCCTGCCGCGAGACCGAGCGGCTCATGCCGGCGCCGATCTACTTCGCCCACAACATCCTGAAGTCATTGTCGGAAGCCCGGCATTCCGGCGCCGAGCCGGGCCTCGGCCCGGATGCGAAGAGCCAGGTCACGCTGCTGTATGAAGAGGGCAAGCCGGTGCGGGCGACCTCTGTCGTCGTGTCGACCCAGCATAGTGCCGACCTCGACCAGGAAGCAGTCCGTGAAATCGTCCGGCCCCATGTGGTGAACACGCTGCCGAAAGGCTGGATGTGCCCGGAGCCGGAGTTCTATGTGAACCCCACCGGCCGCTTCGTCATCGGCGGCCCCGATGGCGATTCCGGCCTCACCGGCCGCAAGATCATCGTCGATACCTACGGCGGCGCGGCACCCCATGGCGGCGGCGCCTTTTCCGGCAAGGACCCCACCAAGGTGGACCGCTCGGCCGCCTATGCCGCGCGCTACCTGGCGAAAAACGTGGTGGCCGCCGGCTTTGCCGACCGCTGCACCATCCAGCTCGCCTACGCCATCGGCGTGTCCAAGCCACTGTCGGTCTATGTGGAGACCCACGGCACCGGAAAGGTAGGGGAGGAAAAGCTGGTCACCTTGCTGGGGGAATTGGTGGATCTCAGCCCGCGCGGCATCCGCGAGCATCTGGGGCTGAACAAGCCGATCTACGCCCGCACCGCCGCCTATGGCCATTTCGGCCGCGCGGCGGATGCCGATGGCGGCTTCTCCTGGGAACGCACCGATCTCGTGGACAAGCTTAAGAGCCGCCTGAACTAGCGCCGCCGCCGCGTCCGCAACGCGGGGCGCTTTTACGATGAGCAAACCGACGGCGGCTTCCCGGTTCGACTGGCATGGACGGCGGCAAGGCCGCAAGCTGCGGGTCGGCCGCAAGCGGCTGGTCGAGGATCTGCTGCCGCAAATCCGCCTGATGCTGCCTACAGATGATGAGCCCTTCGACCCCCGCGGCCAGTTCTCGCCGCCGCCCCAGGAGCTGTGGCTGGAGATCGGCTTCGGCGCCGGCGAGCATCTGGCCGGCCAGGCGGCGCGCCACCGGGACATCGGCTTCATCGGCTGCGAAGTCTTCCTGAACGGCCTGGCCTCGGCGCTGGCCCATATCGACCGCGAAAAGCTGACCAATGTCCGGGTATTGCATGAGGATGCGCGCGGGCTGTTGCCCCGTTTGCCCGATGCAAGCCTCCAGCGGATCTATCTGCTGTTCCCCGATCCCTGGCCCAAGCGCCGCCACAAGGAGAGGCGCTTTACCGGTCGGGCCAATCTGGATGCCCTGGCCCGGGTGATGGCCGATGGTGCGGAACTGCGGATTGCTTCTGACGATATGGGCTATATCCGCTGGACCCTGGAAAACATCCGGCTTCATTCGGATCTCGCCTGGTTGGCCCGGCGGCCTCAGGACTGGCGCCAGCCGCCGGCCGACTGGATCGCCACCCGTTATCAGGAAAAGGCCATCAAGGCCGGCCGGAACCCCATATATCTTGCTTTTCGGCGGCGTCCGCGCGCCTGAATTGCCCTTGAAGGGCCCCCGCCCTTGGCTATATAAACTAAGCCAATAAATAGTCCTGCGCGGAATGTCGCGGGATGGAAAAACAAGGTGGGCCAGCGGCCCGCCTTTTTTGTTACCCGGATTTTCCGGCCCGTAATGGCCCGCACTGATTTGGAGTGGCATGACCGGCGAGAAGGCCGTTGAGATCGAACGTCTGATTGCGCCGTCCCTGGCGGCGCAGGGCTATGACGTGGTACGGGTGCTGCTGATGGGCGGCGCGCGCCATGCGACGCTGCAGGTCATGATCGAGCGCGCGGACCGCACGGCTGTCTCGGTGGATGATTGCACCGCCGCCAGCCGCACCGTCTCGGCCTTGCTGGATGTGGAAGATCCGATCGCCGGCACCTACACGCTGGAGATCAGCTCGCCCGGCATCGACCGGCCGCTGGTGAAACCGGCGGATTTCGACCGCTTCAAAGGCTATGAGGCGCGCTTCGAGTCGCGCACGCCGATCGACGGCCGCCGCCGCTTCCGCGGCAAGCTGCTCGGCATGGCGGGCGACCAGGTGCATATCGCGACGCCCGAGGGCGAATCGAAGGTGCCCTTCCAAGAGGTTCAGCGCGCCAAGCTCGTGCTGACGGATGAATTGATCGCCGCTGCGGCGAGTGAAACGACTGGCTAGGTGTTGAGGACAATTATGGACACGACGATTGCTGTTCCCAGGCTCGAGTTGCTTCAGGTGGCCGATGCCGTTGCGCGCGAAAAAGGCATCGAGCGCGACGAGGTCCTCGAGGCGATGGAACAGGCCATCCAGAAAGCGGGCCGCTCGAAATATGGGCCGGAGCATGACATCCGCGCCCATATCGACCGCAAGACCGGCGAGATCCGCCTGACGCGCCATCGCGAGGCGGTGGAAACCGTGGAGAACGAGGCGACGCAACTGACGCTGAAGCAGGCGCAGAAGATCGAGCCGAACATCGAGCTCGGCCAGCATGTCGTCGACGAGCTGCCGCCGATCGATTTCGGCCGCATCGCCGCGCAGACGGCGAAGCAGGTGATCGTGCAGAAGGTGCGCGAGGCCGAGCGCAAGCGCCAGTTCGACGAGTACAAGGACCGCAAGGGCGAGATCGTCAACGGCCTGGTGAAGCGCGTCGAGTTCGGCAATGTCACCGTCGATCTCGGCCGCGCCGAAGGCCTGCTGCGCCGCGACGAATGCCTGCCGCGGGAATCGCACCGCAACGGCGACCGCGTGCGCGCGCTTATTCTCGATGTGCGCGAGGAAGCCCGCGGACCGCAGATTTTCTTGTCCCGCACCCATCCGGATTTCATGGCCAAGCTGTTCGCCCAGGAAGTGCCGGAGATCTATGACGGCATCATCGAGATCAAGTCGGTGGCCCGCGACCCCGGCAGCCGCGCCAAGATCGCCGTGATCTCCAACGACAGCGGCATCGATCCCGTCGGCGCCTGCGTCGGCATGCGCGGCAGCCGCGTGCAGGCGGTGGTCGGCGAATTGCAGGGCGAGAAGATCGACATCATTCCCTGGTCCAACGATCCCGCGACTTTCGTGGTCAACGCGCTGGCGCCCGCCGAAGTCTCCAAGGTGGTGCTGGACGAGGAAATGCGGCGTATCGAAGTGGTGGTGCCCGACGAGCAGTTGGCCCAGGCCATCGGCCGCCGCGGCCAGAATGTGCGCCTGGCCTCCATGCTCACGGGCTGGAGCATCGATGTGCTGACCGAGGCGGCCGAATCCGAGCGCCGCTCGGAGGAATTCCGCACCCGCTCGCAGATGTTCATCGATGCCCTGGATGTGGACGACGTGATCGCCCATCTGCTGGTGACCGAGGGCTTCACCAGCATCGAGGAAGTGGCGTTCGTGCCGGTGGAAGAGCTGGCGTCGATCGAAGGCTTTGACGAGGACGTGGCCAGCGAACTGCGCGACCGCGCCCGCAACTATCTGCAGGAGCAGAACGAGAAGATGAATTCCCGCCGCCGCGAACTGGGCGTCACCGACGATCTCGCAACCCTCGAAGGGCTGACCCCGGCGATGCTGGTGGCGCTGGGCGAGAATGGCGTGAAGTCCCGCGACGATCTCGCCGATCTCTCCAGCGACGAGCTGATCAACAAGAATGACGGACTGCTGCGCGGCTTCCCGCTGAGCCAGCAGGACGCCAACACCATCATCATGGCGGCCCGCGCCCATTGGTTCGCGGAGCAGGAGAAAGCGGTTTAGGCGAGAGGTGCTATCGCGGAAATGAACTTGGATATGACCATGGCAGTCACGGCGGATGCGGACATGGAGGGGCTGGTGGATACCGGCACCGGCCGGGGCCGCACGTCGCCGCTGCGCCGCTGCCTGGTCAGCCGCGAAAGCCTGCCGAAGTCGCAATTGATTCGCTTCGCCGCCGATCCGGATGGCAAGGTGCTGCCCGACATCGACGGCAAGCTGCCGGGGCATGGTTTCTGGGTGCAGGCGGAGCGCAAGGCGCTGGAGCAGGCTTGCCGCCGCAATCTGTTCGCCAAGGCGGCAAAGCAGTCCCTGACCGTGCCGGCGGATACGCTGGACCTGATCGAGTCGCTGCTGCGCCGCCGCTGCCTGGATCTCATCGGCCTGGCGCGCCGCGCCGGCGCCGCTGTCGCCGGCTTCGAGAAATGCCGCGCCTGGCTGCAATCGGGCCGCGCCGGCCTGCTGCTGGCGGCGTCCGACGGCGCCGCCGACGGACGGGCAAAGATGCGGGCGCTGGCTGGCGAACTGCCTGTGGTGGAACTCTTCACTTCAGACGAGATTTCCCAGGTCTTGAGTCACGAGAATACGATACACGCCGTGGTGGCGCCCGGCGGGTTCGCCGACAAGATTACGGCGGAGGTCGAGCGATTGAAGGGCGTCCGCCTAAGAGAATGCGTTGATGATCGGTAGGCAAATGGCAACCAGTAACGAAACCGAAAACAGTAAAGAGACCGAAAAGAAACCGCTGAAGCTCACCCGTCCCGGACGGCTTGAGATCAAGAAGACCATCGACGCCGGCCAGGTGAGGCAGAGCTTCCCCCATGGCCGCTCGAAGACGGTTTCGGTCGAGGTGAAGAAGAAGCGCACCTTCGCCCCCAACGAAGGCGGCCGCATGACCGAGGTCACGGCGGAAACCACCGTGCCGGCGGAAGAGATCCTGGCGATCGAGAACGCCATCGAAGCGCTGCATGCGCCGCATCTGACCGCCGACGAACGCGCCACCCGCGTCAAGGTGCTGGAGGACGCGAAGAAGGACGAAGAACGCCGCCGCGCCCTGGAAATGGAAAACCGGCGCAAGGCGGAGGAAGAAGCCGTCCGCCGCCAGGCCGAGGAGGCGGAAGAGCGCCGCCAGAACGAAGAGCGCGCGCGCATCGAAGCCGAAGCCCGCAGCAAGCTGGATGCGACTTCGCCGAAACCAAAGACCGACGGCGTGAAGGCGCCGGGCGCCAAGACAGCCGAAGTGCCGGCGACGCTGCGTCCGGGCAAGCCGGGCAGCCGCGGCGCCGAAGTGGCGGTCGAGGAGGAGGAGGAAGAACCCGCGCGCGCCAAGCGGGCGGGCAAGCTGACGGCGGCAAAGCCGGTGCCGGCGCCCCGGCGCCTGGAACCGCGCCGCGCCGGCCGCAAGGTGACGATCTCCGAAGCGCTGGGCGATTCCGACGAAGAGCGGTCGCGCAGCCTCGCCTCGGTGCGCCGCGCCCGCGAGAAAGAAAAGCAGCGGGCGCTTGAAATGCGCGCCGACGGACAGCAGTTGAAGGTCGTGCGCGACGTGACAGTCCCCGAAACCATTACCGTTCAGGATCTCGCCAACCGCATGGCCGAGCGCAGCGGCGATGTGATCAAGGCGCTGATGAAGATGGGCGTGATGGCGACGATCAATCAGGTGATCGATGCCGACACGGCGGAATTGGTGGCCACGGAGTTCGGCCATCGCGTGCGCCGCGTCGCCGCCGCCGACATCGAGACCGGCATCGAAGGCACGGCCGACGATCCCGAGAGCCTGAAGCCGCGCGCGCCCGATCGTGACGGTCATGGGCCATGTGGACCATGGCAAGACGTCGCTGCTGGATGCGCTGCGCAAGACCGATGTGGCGGCCCATGAAGCCGGCGGCATCACCCAGCATATCGGCGCCTATCAGGTGAAGGCGCCATCGGGCCAGCCGATCACCTTCATCGATACGCCGGGTCATGCCGCGTTCACGGAGATGCGCGCCCGCGGCGCCAACGTCACGGATATCGTCGTGCTGGTGGTGGCCGCCGATGACGGCATCATGGAACAAACGGTGGAGGCGATTCAGCACGCCAAGGCGGCTGAAGTGCCGATCATCGTCGCCATCAACAAGATCGACAAGCCGGACGCCAAGCCCGAACGGGTGCGGCAGGAGCTGCTGCAGCACAGCATCGTCGCCGAGTCCATGGGCGGCGAAGTGCAGACCATCGAGGTGTCGGCCAAGGAGCGGCTGAATCTCGACAAGCTGGCGGAAGGCATCATGCTGCAGGCGGAAATCCTGGAGCTGAGGGCCAATCCGGATCGCCCGGGCAGCGGCACGGTGATCGAGGCGCGGCTCGAGCGCGGCCGCGGCGCCGTCGCCACCATCCTGATCCAGCGCGGCACCGTGCATGTCGGTGATATCTTCGTCGCCGGCACGGAATGGGGCCGCGTGCGCGCCCTGGTCAACGATCGCGGCGAGAATATCGACAACGCCGGCCCGTCGATGCCGGTGGAAGTGCTGGGCCTGCAGGGCACGCCCCTGCCGGGCGAGCAGTTCATCGTCGTCGAAAACGAGACCAAGGCCCGCCAGGTCAGCGAATTCCGCCGCCAGAAACAGCGGGAAACCCAGGCCAAGGCGGCATCCCGCGGCACGCTGGAGCAGATGTTCTCGAAGATCGCCGCCGGCGAAACCAAGGAACTGGCGCTTGTCGTCAAATCCGACGTGCAGGGCTCGCTGGAAGCCATCGTCGGCAGCCTGTCGAAGCTGAAGAACGACGAGGTCTCCGTCCGCGTGCTGCACCAGGCGGTGGGCGGCATCAACGAATCCGACGTCACGCTGGCGCGCGCGTCCGGCGCCATGATCATCGGCTTCAATGTGCGCGCCAATCCCCAGGCCCGCGACATGGCGCGCCGCGACGGTGTCGATATCCGCTACTATTCGATCATCTATAACGTGATCGACGACATCAACGCAGCGCTGAAGGGCATGCTGGCCCCGACCCTGCGGGAGAAGTTCATCGGCTATGCGGAGATCCGCGAGGTCTTCACCGTCACCAAGGCCGGCAAGGTGGCCGGCTGCATGGTCACCGAGGGCCTGGTCCGCCGCGGCGCCAAGGTCCGCCTGCTGCGCGACAACGTGGTCATCCACGAAGGCAGCCTGAAGACTCTTCGGCGCTTCAAGGACGAAGTGCGCGAGGTCAAGGAGGGCTTTGAATGCGGCATGGCCTTCGAGAACTACGACAACATCGAAAAAGGCGACATGATCGAGTGCTTCGAGATGGAGCAGGTAACGGCGGCCTGAAGCCGCCGCCGCCGCTTCAGCCTCGCAGCGCCGGTCCGATCGCGCCGGACGGCCAGAGACCATGAGAAAACGTCAGGGGGCTTCCGACCGCTCCCCGCGGCAATTGCGGGTGGGCGAGGAGCTGCGCCATGCGCTGGTGCGCATCCTCGCGCGCGGCGAACTGCACGACCCGCTGCTGGCGGATGCCCAGGTGACGGTGACGGAAGTGCGCGTCAGCCCCGATCTGCGCGCGGCCACCGCCTTCATCACGCCCTTCGGCGGCGGCGATAGCGCGGCCCTGGTCAAGGCGCTGAACCATGCGGGCGGCTATTTCCGCGGCCAGATCGCCCGCGAGGTCGATCTCAGGATGGTGCCGACGATCCGCTTTGCCGCCGACACCAGTTTCGCGCAATCGACCCGGATCGAGGAATTGCTGCAGGATCCGCGGGTGGCGCAGGACCTGGCACCCGAGGCGGCGCCGAGGCCGGGCCGCCGCAAGGGGCCTGCGGGCGATGGCGCGTAAGCGCAAGGGCGACCCGGTCAGCGGCTGGCTGGTGATCGACAAGCCTGCGGGCGTCACCTCGACCCAAGTGGTCGGCAAGGTCCGGCGCATCTTCAACGCCGCCAAGGCCGGCCATGGCGGCACGCTGGATCCCCTGGCCACCGGCATCCTGCCCATCGCACTGGGCGAGGCGACCAAGACCATCCCCTTCATCATGGACGGCCGGAAGCGCTATCGCTTTACCGTGCGCTGGGGCGAGGCGCGGGCCACCGACGATGCCGAGGGCGCGGTCACGGCCACCAGCGACCGGCGTCCCACGGAAGCCGAGATCCTGGCCGCGTTGCCCCGCTTCACCGGCGAGATCGAGCAGGTGCCGCCGGCCTTCTCCGCCATCCATGTGGATGGCGAGCGGGCCTATGACCTGGCGCGTGCCGGCGAGGTGGTGGAATTGGCGCCGCGGCGGATCACTGTCCATGCCTTCCATCTCATCGCCGTGGAGGATGCCGACCACGCCAGCTTCGAGGTCTGTTCCGGCAAGGGCGCCTACATGCGCGCGCTCGGCCGCGACCTCGCTCTAAGCCTCGGAACTTGCGGGCATATTTCCGCCCTGCGGCGGCTCGCCGTCGGCCCGTTCGAGGAGTCCCAGGCGATTTCCCTGGAATCGCTGGTAGCCCTCGGGCATAGTCCCGCCGCCTTCGGGCATTTAAGACCGGTCGAGACCGCGCTGGACGACATCCCGGCACTGGCCTTGACCGACATCGAGGCGAACAGCCTGCGCTCCGGACAACCGGTGGGATTTATCCGCCGCCAGGATGCAGGCAGGGTCAGCCACATTTCGAGCGGGACTTTGGTCTGCGCCACGGCCGGCGGAAAGCCGGTGGCGCTCGCTCGATTCGAGGCCGGTGACCTGCGCCCGGTGCGAGTCTTCAACCTTTGACGTGATGGAAAGGACCTCACGATGTCGATTAGCGCAGAGCGCAAGCAAGAGCTCATCAAGGAATACGCCACCAACACCAACGACACCGGCTCGCCGCAAGTGCAGATCGCCGTGCTCAGCGAGCGGATCAAGAACCTGACCGAACATCTGCAGTCGCACGAGAAGGACTATCATTCCCGCCGCGGCCTGCTGGTCATGGTCGGCCAACGCCGCCGTCTGCTCGACTATCTCAAGCGCGTCAACGCCGGCGGCTATCAAGAAATCCTCGATCGCCTTGGTCTGCGCCGCTAGCCAGGACCAGACGAAACACGAAAACGCGCGGGTTCTGCCCGCGCGTGCAACTTCATATTGCTTTCACACCGATGATCGATCGCGACCCGGCCGGCGCGATCGCAGGTCAGCCGGGCCGACGCAAGAAGCGGCGCGCGGAAATCGCGCAGCCGCCGCTTCTTTCGCGGGTCCGGCACATCCCTTCCGGCCGTTACCCGAAAGGATAACTCGTCTATGTTCACTGTTCATCGCAAGGAAATCGAATGGGGCGGCCGCCGCCTCATCCTGGAAACCGGTAAGGTAGCGCGCCAGGCCGCAGGCTCTGTCGTCGTCCAGTATGGCGACACCATCGTCCTCTGCACTGCCACCGCGGCCAGCTCGATGAAGCCGGGAATCGATTTCTTCCCGCTCACCGTCAACTATCAGGAGAAGGCCTTCGCCGCCGGCAAGATTCCCGGCGGGTTCTTCAAGCGTGAAGGCCGGCCCAGCGAGAAAGAGGTTCTGACCTCGCGCCTGATCGACAGGCCGATCCGGCCGCTGTTCGCCGAGGGCTTCCGCAACGAGACCCAGGTCATCGCCACGGTGCTGAGCCACGATCTGGAAAACAATCCCGATATTCCGGCCATGATCGGCGCCTCCGCGGCGCTGACCATTTCCGGCCTGCCGTTCCTCGGCCCGATCGGCGCCGCCCGCGTCGGCCATATCGATGGCCAGTATGTGCTGAACCCGCGCGAGGACGAGGTGGAGAAATCCGCTCTCGACTTGATCGTCGCCGGCACGTCCGATGGCGTGCTGATGGTGGAGTCCGAGGCCAAGGAGCTCTCGGAAGAGATCATGCTGGGCGCCGTGGTGTTCGGCCATGAGTCGATGCGGCCGGTGATCGCGGCAATCATCGAGCTGGCGGAGAAATGCGCCAAGGAGCCCTGGGACCTGCCGGAGAAGCCGGCGATCCTCACGGAGACCATGGCCAAGATGCGCGATGCGCACGCTGGCGAGTTGCGCGATGCCTACACCGAAACCCAGAAGCAGCTCCGCTATGGCCGCATCGGCGAGTTGAAGCTAAAAGCCCTGGCCCAGTTCGTGACTGAAGAACTGCCGAAGGAAGCCATCGGCAGCCTGTTCAAGGAACTGGAAAGCGAAATCGTCCGCGGCAACATCCTGAAGACCGGCCGCCGCATCGATGGCCGCGACACCAAGACGGTGCGGCCGATCTCGGCCGAGGTCGGCGTGCTGCCCCGGGCCCATGGCTCGGCGCTGTTCACCCGCGGCGAGACCCAGGCGCTTGTCGTCGCCACGCTCGGCACCGGCGAGGATGAGCAGATCATCGACGCGCTCGAGGGCGAATACCGCGAAGCCTTCATGCTGCACTACAATTTCCCGCCCTACTCGGTGGGCGAAGTGGGCCGCATGGGTTCGCCGGGCCGGCGCGAAATCGGCCATGGCAAGCTGGCCTGGCGTGCACTGCGTCCGCTGCTGCCCAGCAAGGAGCAGTTCCCCTACACGATGCGCGTGGTGTCGGAGATCACGGAGTCGAACGGCTCCTCCTCCATGGCCACGGTCTGCGGCAGCTCGCTGTCGCTGATGGATGCGGGCGTGCCGCTGTCGCGCCCCGTCGCCGGCATCGCCATGGGCCTGATCAAGGAAGATGACGGCTATGCCGTTCTCTCGGACATCCTCGGCGACGAGGATCATCTGGGCGACATGGACTTCAAGGTGGCCGGCACGTCGGAAGGCGTCACCTCGCTGCAGATGGATCTGAAGATCACCTCGATCACGCCGGAGATCATGAAGATTGCCCTGGCGCAGGCCCGCGATGGCCGCCTGCACATCCTCAATGAGATGGCCAAGGCGATCGACCATTCCCGCGAGGGCGTCAGCCAGAACGCGCCGCGCATCACCGTAATCAACATCCCGAAGGACAAGATCCGCGAAGTGATCGGTTCCGGCGGCAAGGTGATCCGCGAGATCTGCGAAGTCACCGGCGCCAAGATCGACATCGAGGACGACGGCACAATCAAGGTCGCGGCCGTCGACGCCAGCGCGTCACAGGCGGCGATCGACTGGATCCGCGGCATCGTCGCCGAGCCGGAGATCGGCGTGATCTATAACGGCAAGGTGGTGAAGACCGTGGAGTTCGGCGCCTTCGTCAACTTCCTCGGCAGCCGCGACGGCCTCGTGCATATCAGCGAGATGGCGCCGCACCGGGTGAAGACCGTCAACGACGTGGTCAAGGTGGGCGACGCCGTGAAGGTCAAGGTCCTCGGCATGGACGATCGCGGCAAGGTGAAGCTGTCGATGAAGGCCGTGGACCAGGCCACCGGCGAAGACATTTCCAACCGGAAGGTCGAAGCCACCGGCTGATCCGTGAGGACGCAGGCAACACCGGTGGCCCTGCCGAAAGTGGCGGGCCACCGCGGCGCCGCGGCCTATGCGCCGGAGAATACGCTGGAGAGTCTCCGCGAGGCGGCGCGGCGCGGCATCGGCTGGGTTGAATTCGATGTCAAGCTGACCGCCGACGGCGTGCCCATCATCTTCCATGACGACGAGCTGGATCGCACGACGGATAGACAGGGCTTGGTGGCGTCGGCCGCTTTCGATCGGGTTCGCCGGCTGGATGCGGGGTCGTGGTTCGCGCCGCGCTTCGTGGGCGCCCGTGTGCCAAGCTTCCGCGAGGCGCTCGAGCTGGTGCGGGACCTGGGCCTCGGCGCCAATATCGAGATCAAGCCCTGCCCCGGCCGCGAGGTAGAGACGGCGGAGCGGGCCGTGGCGCTGATCGAAGAACAATGGCCCGCCCGGCGGCCGCCGCCGCTGATTTCCAGCTTCAAGGCGGCCAGCCTGGCGGTCGTGAAGGACAAGGCGCCCGCCCTGCCCCGCGGGCTGCTGCTCTATGAGGACGGTTTGCCGACCTGGAAGCGGGATGCCCGCGACCTCGCCTGCACGACCGTCCATTGCAGCGGGCACAACATGACCGCCGCCTGGGCCGCGGAGATCCGCGCCCTGGGTTATGGCTTGGTGGTCTATACGGTCAACGAGCCGGCGCGGGCCCGCGAGTTGATCGCGTTTGGTGTGCAGTGCATCATTTCCGACGTGCCCGATCGCATCCTGGCGGCGGTCTAAGTCACGTGAATGTTTGCGCTTAATAGGTTAGGCATGGGCGGTGGTCTTCTGATCCGGTCTTGCCTATATAGGCCGGTATCCCAGATCATCGGCTGAAGGGAATCGAAACAGGCGCGTATGAAAGCTCTCAACCCCGTCATCATTTCCGGACAGGAAGTCCTGCCGCTGGTCGAAGGCGGCAAGGGCATCTCCGTCTCCAATGGCGAGAGCTCGGGCGCCTGGGCCGACTCCGGCGGCGTCGGCACCTTCTCCGGTGTGAACGCCGATTCCTTTGACGCTGACGGCAAGCTGATCCCCCAGGACTACCATGGCCGCACCCGCCGGGAGCGTCATGAGGAACTGGTGGCCTATGCCATCCGCGGCGGCATCCAGCAGGCGCGCATCGCCCATGAGATGTCCGGCGGCCGCGGCCGCATCCATATGAACGTGCTCTGGGAGATGGCGGCGTCGGAGCGGGTGCTCCATGGCGTGCTGGAAGGCGCCAAGGGCCTGATCCATGGCGTCACCTGCGGCGCCGGCATGCCCTATCGCATCGCCGAGATCTGCAACCAGTATGGCATCTACTATTACCCGATCGTGTCCTCCGCCCGCGCCTTCCGCGCGCTGTGGAAGCGCGCCTATCACAAGTTCCGCGATCTCCTCGGCGGCGTGGTGTACGAAGATCCGTGGCTGGCCGGCGGGCATAACGGCCTTTCCAACAGCGAGGATCCCACCAAGCCGGAATCGCCCCTGCCCCGCGTCGCCGAACTCCGGCGCACCATGCGCGATGAATGCGGCCTGGGGGCCACGCCGATCTTCATGGCCGGCGGTGTCTGGTTCCTGCGCGAATGGGCGGAATGGATCGACAATCCCGAACTCGGTCCGGTGGCGTTCCAGTTCGGCACCCGGCCGCTGCTGACCCAGGAAAGCCCAATCTCCGATGCCTGGAAGCAACGGCTGCTGACGTTGAAAGAGGGCGACGTCTTCCTCAACCGCTATAGCCCCACCGGCTTCTACTCATCGGCGGTGAATAATCCCTTCATCCAGGAGTTGCGTGAGCGCAGCGAGCGGCAGGTGGCCTACAGCCAGGCGCCCGTTGGCGAGCATGTCTGGCCGTTTCCCGTGGGCGCCCGCGGCCGCCTGGTCTATCTCACGGCGGCGGACCGCCTGCGAGCGGAGGAGTGGGTCGCCAAGGGTTTCACCGAGGCGATGCGCACGCCGGAATCGACGCTGATCTTCGTCAACTTGCCGAAGTCGCGGGAAATCCTGAACGACCAGGTGAATTGCATGGGCTGCCTCAGCGCCTGCCTGTTCTCGAACTGGGCGCAGAACGAGGAAGGCAGCACCGGCAAAAAGGCGGACCCTCGCTCCTACTGTATCCAGAAGACGCTGCAGGAGATCAGCCACTCCACCCAGACGGAGGACCAGCTGATGTTCGCCGGACATAATGCCTATCGTTTCAAGGACGACCCCTTCTACAGCAACGGCTTCATTCCCACGGTGAAACAGCTCGTCGATCGCATTGCGACCGGGGATTGAACGGCGATCAACAGGCTAAACCGCAGGCAGTCCCCTTCTGGCGCGATAGGGGTATCAATAGTCGGTTATTGAATAGGTCCAACCGGCCCGCTCCCACAGATAAGGGATACTTACGGTCCGGTAACGCCCAGGCCGCCCCCGACCCTTACAATTTCTCCAACAATTCAGTTAACAAGCTGAATTTTCACCTTTATTTCTGCTTTGTCTTGGATTACTCTGCGCTCGGTGTGATCGTCGCAAGGATGGATCATGAATCTGCGCCCCTTTGCCCCCGCCATCGACCGCCTGAAGTCCGCGGGCCTGCGCCCGACGCGGCAGCGGCTGGCCTTGGCGCGCCTGCTGTACGACAGAGGCGACCGCCATGTGACGGCGGAGCAGCTGCATCAGGAAGCGGCGTCAGCGAACGTGCGCCTGTCGCTGGCCACGGTCTACAACACGCTGCACCAGTTCACGACGCTGGGAATGCTGCGGGAAGTTGTGGTGGAGCCCGGCCGGTCCTACTTCGACACCAACATCGGCGAACATCATCATTTCTTCGACGAAGATACGGGCGAGCTCGCGGACATCCCGGGCGAGCAGGTGGAGCTGACCCGGCTGCCGCCGCCGCCTGTTGGCGCGAGGATCAGCCGCGTTGACGTCATCGTACGCTTGAAGCGCTAGTTCTAGTTTCAAAAACAAAAGAATGCGGGATAGATTAGACACGCTCTAATCTATTGACAACCTATTGGCATGGTCGCAGATTAGCGTCGGCAGTGAGTTCATAAAGCCACGTCCGCGGGTAAGCGGACGCATTCGCCCCGTCATCAGCATGTTGCGAGGGAGACAAAGATGAAATCGCTCAAAAGCACCAAGACCCTTGATAATTTGAAGGCCGCGTTCGCCGGCGAAAGCCAAGCGAACCGCCGCTATTTGTATTTCGCCCAGAAGGCCGACGTCGAAGGCTACAACGATGTGGCCGCCGTGTTCCGCTCCACCGCTGAGGGCGAGACCGGGCATGCGCACGGTCATCTCGAATTCATGGAATCCGTCGGCGATCCCGCGACGGGCGAGCCGATCGGCGCCACCGATCTGAATCTGAAGGCGGCCATCGCCGGCGAAACCCACGAATACACCGACATGTATCCGGGCATGGCGCGCACCGCGCGCGATGAAGGCTTCGACGAGATCGCCGACTGGTTCGAGACCCTGGCGAAGGCGGAAAAGTCTCACGCCGGGCGCTTCCAGAAGGCGCTGCAGACGCTGACCTGATTCCCGCGGAATCTATTCCGCCGGCATCGCTTCCATCGGGGCGGCCCGCGCCGCTGGGCCGCCCCGGTTCCCGTCACAGGTACCCAAGCCCAATAGGCGCCGAAGCTGTGAGTCCCGGCCTTAGGCGCGGCGGGCACAGGCCGTAAGAAGATGCGCGAAGGTAGTCTCGACGCCCCGACCCGTCATCCCATCGACTGGGAAGATCCCGACTTCTGCGACGTCGGGAAGCTCGATGCGGAAATGCGCCGCGTCTTCGACATCTGCCATGGCTGCCGCCGCTGCTTCAATCTCTGCGACAGTTTCCCCAAGCTGTTCGATCTGATCGATCAGTCGGAAAGCGGCGAGCTGGACAAGGTCGACAGCAAGGACTTCAAGCCGGTCGTCGATGCCTGCACGCTCTGCGACATGTGCTTCATGACCAAGTGTCCCTACGTGCCGCCCCACGAATTCAATCTGGATTTCCCGCATCTGATGCTGCGCTACCGGGCGGCCGAGCTGCGCCAGGGCAAGCTGGCTGTCATGGAAAAGCAGCTCACGGAAACCGACCGCAACGGCAAGCTCGGCTCGGCGCTGGCGCCGCTGGCGAATTGGGCGACGGCAACTGACAACAAGCTGACCCGCCCGGCGATGGAGAAGATCGCCCATGTGGACCGCAACGCAGTATTGCCGGCCTTCAATCGCAAGACCCTCATGCGGCAAGCGCGCGCGGAGGCGCCCGAGGTCAACAAGCAGGCGCCGGCTTATGGCCGCAAGGCGGTGATCTACGCCACCTGCTATGGCAACTACAACCTGCCCTCGATCGGCCTGGCGGCGCGAGCCGTGCTGGCGAAGAACGGGGTGGAGACCGAAGTCGTCTATCCCGGCTGCTGCGGCATGCCGCAGTTGGAGCATGGCGATCTGGCGCGGGTTGCCGAGAATGCGCGCCGGGTCAGCGCCGAGCTCACGCCTTGGATCGACAAGGGCTATGACGTGGTCGCCCTGGTGCCGTCCTGCGCCCTCATGCTGAAATTCGAATGGCCGCTGATCGAGACCAAGGATCCGGCGGTGAAGCGCCTGTCGGACGCGACCTTCGACATCACCGAATATGTGGTGGACATCAGCAAGCGCGAGGGCATGGCGCCCGGCCTGAAGCAGCTCGATGGCGGCGTCGCCCTGCATATCGCCTGCCACGCCCGGGCGCAGAACATGGGCCAGAAAGGCGCGGAAATGCTGCGCCTGATTCCCGGCGCCGATCTCCAGGTGATCGAGCGCTGCTCCGGCCATGGCGGCTCCTGGGGCGTGCTCAAGGGCAATTTCGAAACGGCGCTGAAGGTCGGCAAGCCGGTGGCCCGCTCGGCGCGGGAGTCCGGGAAAAAGTATCTTGCGTCGGAATGCCCGCTGGCCGGCTTGCATATCCAGCAGGGCATGGAAAAAGTGCCGTCGGAAAAAACGGCGCCGGCCGCCAGCCAGCATCCGATCGAGATCCTGGCGCGCGCCTACGGACTCTAGATGAAACGAACGCGTTGATAGCCATGAAGCACGAAATCACCCGCGCCGACCTGATGCCGGTTTCCGAATACGCCAAGGTGCGCAAGGACCGGCGCCAGGCCCTGGTGGCGGCCAAGCGCAACCGCCGGCTGCATGTCGGCCCCTATGCCACTTTCCATTTCGAGAACTATGACAGCATGTGGCATCAGGTTCACGAGATGCTCTACATCGAGAAGGGCGGCGAGGCGCAGATCGAGGACGAGCTCCGGGCCTACAACCCGCTCATCCCCAACGGCCGCGAGCTGATCGCCACCGTCATGTTCGAGATCGATGACGAAAGGCAGCGCCGCAACTTCCTGGCCAAGCTGGGCGGCGTCGAGGAAACCGCCGCATTTCGTTTCGACGGCGAGATCGTGCGCGGCGTGCCGGAAACGGACATGGACCGCACCAATGCCGCCGGCAAGGCCTCGTCGGTGCAGTTCATCCATTTCCCGTTCACAGCCGCGCAGATCGGCAAATTCCGCCAGGCCGGCGTCGAGGTGACGCTGGGCGTCAGCCATCCGGCCTATGGCCATATCGCCATCGTTCCCGAGGCGACGCGGGCCGCTCTGGCGCAGGATTTCGACTGACCGGCCGCGTCCCGCCTATTCCATGGCCTCGCCGGGATAGACGCCCCAGAACTCGTCGCGCTTGAGCCAGCCGCCATAGCTGTCGGTTTCCAGCCGGCACCAATCCGCCTCGCATTCGGTCAGGCGGCCGATGACGCCGGCCTGCAGCCGCGCCACGCCGGGCGCGCTCGCCGCCGGCTCATGCCTGAGGATGCGTTCGCCACCGATCACCAGCGCGCCGCGGCGACCGTCCAGCATGCTCTGATGGACCCAGCCGACCGTGCCCTGCCAGTCGCGGATCTTGCGCCAGGATTCGAACTCGGCCGTCACCTCCACCGGCATGCCGCGGCGCTGATAGATCCAGACGATGGGATAGTTCGAGCCGGGGCCGGTGCGCAGGTTGATCTCGTTGCTGCGCAGGGAAACGAAGCGGGGCAGCGGCAATTGGGTTTCCGTTCCCACCGCCGACTGGGCGGCAGCGGGCAGCGGCGCCGCCGCCAAGGCGAGCAGGACGGCCAGGCTCCGCCAGCAGCGCAGCGTCGCCATCGCCCTCATCGGTATCGCCTGATATCGCCGGTCACGCCGCTGACCTAGCGGTTTGCCGATTCACGGTCAAGCACCCGCGGGACCGCAGAGGCCGGCGGGGCTGCGCTGGACAACGCCAGCCCCAGTTGCTATGGCACGCAAACCCCCCGCAAAGCGCCGCAGAATTGGCGCCTTCGCAACTCCAGCCGGTGCAAGCCATGGCGCAAAAACCCCTCGTGATCGTGACCCGGAAGCTGCCGGACGCGATCGAAACCCGGATGATGGAGTTGTTCGAGGCCCGGCTCAATCTGGACGACCGGCCGATGACCCAGGCGGCGCTGATCGAGGCCGCCAAGGCCGCCGACGTTCTTGTGCCCACGGTCACCGACCATATCGATGCGGCGATCCTCTCCCAGGCCGGGCCCAAGCTGAAGCTGATCGCCTCCTTCGGCACCGGCGTCGACCATATCGATCTCAAGACGGCGCGGCAGCGCAACATCACGGTCACCAACACGCCGGGAGTCCTGACCGAGGACACCGCCGACATGACCATGGCCCTGATCCTGGCCGTGCCGCGGCGCCTGGCCGAGGGCGAAAAGCTGATCCGCTCGGGCCAATGGACGGGCTGGGGTCCCACCTCGATGCTCGGCCATCGCATTTGGGGCAAGCGGCTGGGCATCATCGGCATGGGCCGCATCGGCACCGCCGTGGCGCGCCGCGCCCGCGGCTTCGGCTTGTCGGTGCATTACCACAACCGCCGCCGCGTGCATCCCGATCTGGAGCGCGAGCTCGAGGCGACCTATTGGGAAAGCCCGGACCAGATGCTGTCGCGCATGGACATCATCTCCGTCAACTGTCCCCACACGCCGGCGACCTATCACCTGCTGTCGGCGCGCCGCCTGAAGCTGATGCAGCCCCATGCCTATATCGTCAACACCTCGCGCGGCGAAGTGATCGACGAGAATGCGCTGACAAGAATGCTCGAGCGCGCGGAGATCGCCGGTGCCGGCCTCGACGTCTTCGAGCATGAGCCGGCGGTGAACCCGAAGCTGCTGCGGCTGAACAACGTGGTCCTGCTGCCGCACATGGGATCGGCGACGATGGAAGGCCGCATCGACATGGGCGAGAAGGTGATCATCAACATCAAGACATTCGCCGACGGCCACAAGCCGCCCGACCGGGTCATCGAGTCGATGTTCTGACGAACGCGTTCGTCGGGACCTGCAGACACAAAAACAAAGGGCGCCGGAAATCTCCGGCGCCCTTCGTCTATCCGTTGGCTGAGCAGCGAACCTCGCTGCCCGCAGCCAAAATCTAGTTGCTGGTTCCCGTGGTTCCGGTGGTGCCCGTGGTTCCGGTCGTGCCGGTGGTCCCGGCAGCGGGTTGCTCTGTCGTGCCCGTGGTACCGGAGGCTGCACCTTCCTCCTTCTTCTCGCCGCAGGCCGCCAAGCCCAGCAGGGAGACGATTGCCAACGCCGACATCAGCGACTTGTTCAACAGCTTCATCATAATCCTCCTACATGCGACCGAGCCGCAGGAATTTGATTATCCGCCCCATGCCATCGCCGACTCGTGGCAAATAAATGGCGTGTCCGATATCTCTGTGACACGGGAGACCGGGCAAAATCGAAACCCGCAGCAACTGAGCGGCGAAACATAAGTGCGAAGCTGCTGATGCAACAGTATTTCTCGTGCAGCACCGCGCGTGCGAGTCAATTTGTCGCAGCGTTCACGCGCATGCCGTCATACAATTCCCATGCGCTATGCGCATGGCTGACTGCAGCGGAATTCAGGCGGAGAGACGAAGATCCTTGATGCTGGCTTGCGGACCGCAGAGTGCGCAGGCGGGATCGCGCCGCGTCTTGATCTTGCGGAACATCGTATCGAGTCCGTCATACACCAGCAGATGGCCCGACAGGCTCTCGCCGACGCCGATGATTTCCTTCAACACTTCCGTCGCCTGCAGCGAGCCCACCATGCCGGCGATGGCACCGAGGATTCCCGCCTGCTCGCAGCGGGGAATCAGATCATCGGGCGGGCGTTCGGGAAACAGGCAGCGGTAGCAGGGATGGGGCGGCCCGAGATGGGCCTTGAACACCGATATCTGCGCATCGAAACGCAACAGCGCCGCGGACACCAGAGTCTTGCCCGCGAGATAGCACGCATCGTTGAGCAGGAAGCGCGTGGTGAAATTGTCGCTGCCGTCGGCGACGAGATCGAAGCCGCCGATGATGTCAGCCGCATTGTCGGCTGTAATGCGCTGCTGATAGGGAATGACCTTCACATCGGGATTGAGCCGCGCCAGCAACTGCACCGCGCTCTCCACCTTCGGCCGTCCCACCTGATCCGTCATATGGATCACCTGCCGCTGCAGGTTCGAGAGATCCACCGTATCGTCATCGATGACGCCGATGGTGCCGACGCCGGCCGCCGCGAGATAGAGCAGCATCGGTGCACCCAGCCCACCCGCGCCCACTACCAGCACTTTCGATTGCAGCAGCTTCGCCTGGCCCTCTTCGCCGACCTCGTCGAGGATCAGATGCCGCGCATAACGTTCGAACTGGCTGTCGGTGAATTCCATGGCCGTCTAGCCTCCGCTCGCAACGCGCGTGCCTGTGGAGCCGAAGCCGCCCGCGCCGCGCGTACTCTCGCTGAGTTCGCCGCTCTCCTGCCAGGCCACGCGAGCCACCGGTGCGACCACAAGCTGGGCAATGCGCTCGCCGCGGCGGATGACGAAGGGCTCGCTGCCGAGATTGATCAGGATGACGCCGATCTCGCCGCGATAATCGGCATCGATGGTGCCCGGGCTGTTCAGCACGGTGACGCCCGCACGCAAGGCCAGGCCGGAGCGCGGCCGCACCTGCGCCTCATAGCCGCGGGGCAGGGCGATGGAGAATCCCGTGGGCACCAGCTCGCGGCCGCCGGGCGGCAGAATGCGCTCACCCGATATCGCCGCCGGCAGATCGACGCCCGCGCAGTCATCAGTGGCATAGGCGGGCAGGGGCAGGCCCGCGCCGTGATCCAGCCGCTGTATGTTCACGGTCACCGTCATGGCGCTCACTGCGCCGCGGCGAAATGCGCGGCGATGCGCTCGGCCAGCCGGTCGGCCACCTCGCGCTTCGATAGCTTGGGCCAATCCTCGACGCCGGCGGCGCTGATCAGATGCACCAGGTTGTTGTCGCCGCCGAACGTGCCGGTGCCCGGCGACACGTCGTTGGCCACAATCCAGTCGCAGCGCTTGGCCTGAAGTTTTTTCTTCGCCTGCTCGACGACGCGTTCCGTTTCCGCGGCGAAGCCCACCACCAGCGCCGGGCGCGCGTTGCCTGCTTGCGACAGCGTCGCCAGGATGTCCGGATTGAGCGCCAGCTCGAGCTTTGGCGGCGCGCTGCCTTTCTTGATCTTCTGCGCGGCTTGTGCCGCCACCTTCCAATCGGAGACGGCGGCGGCGCAGACGGCGATGTCGGCGGGCAGGGACTTGCGGCAGGCGGTCAGCATCTGCTCCGCCGTCTCCACATGGCGCACATGGACACCCGGCGGATCGGGCTCGCCGGTCGGGCCGGCAATCAAATAGGTGTCGGCGCCGCGCCGCGCCAGGGCAGCGGCAATCGCATGGCCCTGCTTGCCGGAGGAGCGGTTGCCGATGAAACGCACGGGATCGATCGGCTCATGAGTCGGGCCGCTGGTGACGATGGCGCGGCGGCCGGACAGCGCGCCATCGGCCGCGATCAAGGATTCGATGGCCGCCAGGATTTCCGCCGGCTCCGCCATCCGGCCGAGGCCGAATTCGTTGCAGGCCATGGCCCCTTCGCTAGGCCCGACCTGCTGCACGCCGCGGGCGGCGAGCTTGGCCAGATTCTCCTGGGTCGCGCCGTGGTGCCACATCCGCACATTCATCGCCGGCGCGATCAGCACCGTCGTGTCGGTCGCCAGCAGGGCCGTGGTCGCGAGATCGTCGGCGATGCCGCTGGCCATCCGGGCGATGATGTCGGCGCTGGCGGGCGCTACCACCAGCAGGTCGGCGGCGCGGCTCAGCTGGATATGGCCCATCTCGCTCTCGTCGGTGAGCGAGAACAAATCTCCATAGACCTTCTCTTCGGTGATCGCCGCCACGGACAGGGGCGTGACGAACTGCGCCCCGCCCTGGGTCAGGATGCAGGTGACGCCGGCGCCCCGCTCCCGCAGCCGCCGGATCAATTCCAGGCATTTATAGGCGGCAATGCCGCCCGAAATGACGAGAAGTATGCGCTTGCCGTTGAGCACGGATGAAAGGTAAGGGCCCGGCCTAGCGGGCGCAAGGCGGTCAGAGCTTTACCAGGACCAGCACCGCCAGGGCCGCCAGGGCGATCCAGAGGGCCCAGATCGCGCTCCGGCCCGGTCCCTGGCCCGCCCGGGCCAGGCTTTCGGGGTCGACCCGCACGCCCTCGCGGCTGACGCTGGTGACAAGCTGCTCGAAGCGGTCGGCCATATAGGGCAAGCGGCGGATGATGCGCACGGCGTCGCCCAGGGCATCCTTCAGCCGCGCTTCCGGCCCCCGGTTCTCCCGCATCCAGACCTCGATCAGGGGCTGCGCGAGGGTCCAGGTGTTGAGCTCGGGATCGAGCCGCCGGCTGACGCCCTCGGCCATCAGCATGTTCTTCTGCAGCAGCAGAAGCTGCGGCTGCACCTCCATCTCGAAGCCTTCGGCAAGCTGGAACAGCTGGCCGAGGACCCGGGCGAAGGAGATCTCCTGCAGCGGCCGGCCGAAGATCGGCTCGCCGATGGAGCGGCAGGCCTGGGCGAAGGAATCCAGCGACTGGTGCGGCGGCACATAGCCGGCATCGAAGTGAATCTCCGCCACGCGCCGGTAATCGCGATTCAAGAAGCCCAGCAGCATGTCGGCCAGATAGAACCGCGTGGCGCGATCAAGCCGCCCCATGATGCCGAAATCCACCACGCCGATGCGGCCCTCGGCATCGACGAACATATTGCCGGGATGCTGGTCGCCGTGGAAATAGCCGTCGCGGAACACCTGGTTGAAGAAGATTGCCGCCGCCTTCGACAGCACCTCCCGGATATTATGCCCGCCGGCCAGGATGGCCTCGCGATCGTCAATGGGGATGCCGGAGATGCGCTGCTGGGTCATCACCCGCCGCGCCGTCAGCCGCCAATCGATCGGCGGCACCAGATAGGTGGGATCCTGGGCAAAATTCGCCGCCAGCTCGGCGGCCGCCGCCGCCTCGAGCCGCAGATCCATCTCCGTCTTCACCGTTTCGGCAAAGGTGTCGACCACTTCCACCGGCTTCAGCCGCCGCAGCCGCGGCTGGGTGCGCTCGGTCATCTCCGCCAGCCAGCGCAGCAGATCGATGTCGCGCGCCAGCGCCGCCTCGATGCCCGGGCGCAGTACCTTGACGGCGACTTCGCCATTGGGAATTTCGTCCGTCGGTGCGATCATGGCCAGATGCACCTGAGCGATGGAAGCGGCGGAAACCGGCTGGTCATCGAAGGTGAGGAACAACTCTCCAACAGAACGCCCCAGTTCCTGCTCGATGGTGGCCCGCGCGGCGGCGGCCGGAAACGGCGCCAGCTGATCCTGCAGCGTCGAAAGATCGCTGGCGTTTTGTTCGCCGATCAGGTCGGCGCGGGTCGACAGCATCTGCCCGAACTTGATGAAAGCCGGACCAAGCTGAACCAATGCCGCGGCCAGACGCTCGCCCGGCCGGCCCTTGACGGTGACCAGCGGCCGCGCGAACAGGCGTGCGGCGCGGATGATGGCGGGCGCTACACCGGCGCCGCTCAGCGCCGCTTCGAACGGCTCCAGTGCGCCATGGCGCGCCAGGGTGCGGGCGATCTTCAGCAAACGGAACAGATGGCGGGGCGTACGCAACATGGCGTTCAGATGCGCCAGCCGGAATGGATCGCCGCGATGCCGCCGGTGAGATTGCGGAACTTCACGCGCGCCAGGCCGGCGGCCTCGATCATGACGACCAATTCGCGCTGCGGCGGAAAGCGGCGGATGCTCTCCACCAGGTACTGATAGGAATCCCGGTCGCCCGCGACCCATTGCCCCAGCCGCGGCAGCAGCTCGAAGGAATAGAGATCATAGAGTTTCGACAGCGGTTCGCTCGCCACATGGCTGAATTCAAGGCAGAAGAATCGCCCGCCGGGTTTGAGCACGCGGCGCGCTTCTGCCAGCGCCTTGTCGATATGCGTGACATTGCGCAAGCCGAAGGCGATCGTATAGGCATCGAAGCTGCGGTCGGCGAAAGGCAGGCTCTCCGCATTGCCGGCGATCCAATCGATGCCCTGCAGCAGGCCGCGATCGATGGCACGGGCGCGGCCGATCTCCAGCATCGCTGGCGTCAAGTCGCAGACGGTGACGCCGGCATCGGCGCTTTGCTTGAGCCGCGTCAGGATGCGGAAGGCGATATCGCCGGTGCCGCCGGCGACATCGATAAAATGCTCGCCATTCCGCGGCGCCAGCAAATCGATCAGCACGGATTTCCAGAGGCGATGCACGCCTGCCGACATCAGGTCGTTCATCAGGTCATAGCGCGAGGCCACGCTTTCGAAGACGCCACGCACCATCCCGGCCTTGTCGGCCGGATCGACGTCGCGAAAGCCGAAGGGTGTGGAATCGGACATGGCGTGATTGCGGCGGTAAAATCTGCTATCGACGGCGGCAACAATAACCTCCCGGGCCGGGCGTGGCCACGCCGTGCGGCCGGCTGCATGAAAATTCCAGACAATGCCCGAACTGCCTGAAGTCGAAACAGTTTGCCGCGGCCTCGCTGCCCGCCTTGAGGGCCGGCGCTTTCGCCGCGTGATTCAGCGGCGGCCCGACCTGCGCTTCCCGCTGCCGCCGGAATTCGCCGCAAGGCTGCAGGGCCGGCGGGTCGAGCGGATCGCGCGGCGCGCCAAATACATGCTGTTCCATCTGGATGACGGCATGGTGGTGCTCGGCCATCTCGGCATGTCCGGGCGCATGGTGATCGGCGGAACGGCGGAGCAGGCGCCCGAGCCCCACGATCACCTGATCTTCGAAACCGACGACGGCACCGTGGTCCGCTTCAATGACGCGCGGCGCTTCGGCTCCTTCGATCTGGTCCCCCGCGACGGACTGTCGCGCCACCGTCTGCTCGCGGGCCTGGGTCCGGAACCGCTGGAGGCGTCATTCACCGGCGCTATTCTTGCCGAGGCATTGAAAGGCAAGCGCACGCCGATCAAGGCAGCCGTTCTGGATCAACGGGTTGTGGCCGGCGTGGGCAACATCTACGCGTCCGAGGCGCTGTTCCGCGCCGGCATTTCGCCGCGCCGCCTCGCGCGCACGGTCCAGGGCGGCCGCGCCGATCTGCTGGCGCAGGCGATCAAATCGGTGCTGACGGAGGCGATCGAGGCCGGCGGCTCCTCGCTGCGGGACTATGTGCAGACCGATGGCGAGCTTGGCTATTTCCAGCATCGCTGGGCGGTCTATGAACGGGAAGGGCAGGCCTGCCCCGGCTGCGATTGCGCGCTCCGGCGCACCGGCGGCATCAAGCGCCTGGCGCAATCGGGGCGCTCCACTTTCTATTGTCCGCGCCGCCAGCGCTGAGGTAGATAGCGCCAGCGGCGGCCAGGCCGGCATTTCACTGGCATTCTCCCCGCTGGCATTTTCCCCTGAAATCAATCCGGTGACAGATCATGACCTACGAGAATCTCATCGTTGAGCGCAAAGGCGCTGTCGGCATCATCACCTTCAACCGGCCGAAATCGCTCAATGCGCTCTGCGATGCGCTGATCGCCGATCTCGGCAAAGCGGCCGATGAGCTGGAATACGATCCGCAGATCCGCGTCATCATAGTCACCGGCAACGAGAAGGCCTTTGCCGCCGGCGCCGATATCAAGGAAATGAAGGACCACGGCTTCGCCGATGTCTATTGCAGCGACTTCGTCACCCGCGGCTGGGAGCGTCTGACCGTTTGCCGCAAGCCTATCATCGCCGCGGTCGCCGGCTATGCGCTCGGCGGCGGCTGCGAGATGGCGATGATGTGCGACTTCATCATGGCCGCCGATAACGGCGAAGTTCGGCCAGCCGGAAATCACGCTCGGCATCCGCCGGGCGCCGGCGGCACGCAGCGACTGACGCGACGTGTCGGCAAAGCAAAGGCGATGGAGATGTGCCTGACCGGCCGCATGATGGACGCGCAGGAAGCCGAGCGCGCTGGGCCTGGTCGGCCGCATCGTGCCGGCTGGCCAACTCTGATGGACGAGACCGTCAAAACGGCGGAACGCATCGCCGAGATGTCGCTTGCCGGTCACTATGGTCATCAAGGAATGCGTGAACCGTGCCTATGAAACGACGCTCGCCGAAGGCGTGCGCTTCGAGCGGCGCCTGTTCCACTCCGCCTTTGGCGCCGGAAGATCAGACGGAAGGCATGTCCGCCTTCGTCGAGAAGCGGCCTCCAACCTCCAGACATTAAGAAATGGCGCAAATCCGGCCGACGGCCCTGGCCCGGCTTGACGCGCCGCGAGCGCGGCGGCTATAACCCGCGGCCTTTCGGCTTGAAACCGGATATCCGAAATCCTCGACCATGGCGAAGACAAAATCCGGCGAAGAATGCGCGCCGGCGGACGGACGCGCACGGAAGTGAATCGCGCACGCCTCCCGCGGTTCAGCACCTCCATGAAGAAGGTCGAGACCGCGATCGCCAGCGGCAACAAGAAGCAGGCGCAAGAAGCGCTGCAGGCGGCGCAGCCCGTGCTGATCCGCGGCAGCGCCGGAAAAGTCGTGCTGCATCGCAACATGTGGCGCGAAAGGTGTCCCGCCTCGTCCGCACGCATGAAGGCGCTCTGACGCGAATAAATTTTCCGATCTCGCGCATTGTCCGCTGCGGCGAGGTCTGAAATGGCATGCCGGCGCCGCATAGCGATGCACTTTCACAGTTTCTGAAATTGCCGACGATCGTTTTCCTGACGTGGTGTCGAAACATTTCTTTGCGCGCGCGAGAAACCTCTCACCAATTTTTCATGTTCCCCGTTCGATCATATTGCGAGTTCCGAACACGCAACGATGCATGCCCAGTGACGGTGGAAAAGTTATTGCGTCTCTTCGGGCCTATACAACATGACGACCATCGCCTGCGAAGTGCAATCGCACGAACTTGGTGTGAAGTTCTCGCGGGCTACGTAGATCCGCGTGCAATCCACGTTGGGAAGGCGGCTGCGGACATCTGGGTGTGTTGGCACGATCTTCGTTCGGCGTCCCGAATCGATCGGGATCGAGAGTTATCATCTTGCGCGATCTGCGTTCTGACTGTGCGGCGCGGACCTCTTGGGGCGGCATGTCGGCGGGCGCGGCGGATCGTATGACGAGTCAGGACGATTGGCCGTACGCTGGCGACCTCGACCGAAAGAAGCCTGGGACCTGCTCTTAGCTCTAAATCCGCCGCGTCACTGGTCGATGTCCGTCGCAGGCCTGAATGGGCGTTCGTCGGCTTGCCCGATCTGCTCCTCGGCAAGAAGGCGGCGCTCCTTTACCTGGCAGACCTATTCGCCGGCCGTGCGACCGTCGATGATGCCGAATTCGGCCTTTACCGCCGATGTCGACGACGGCGGGTGCCGACGGTCGATGCGCCTGATCCTTTCATGTGCCGCGCCGGCTGCGGTCCAAGGCGGCGGCGATCGCCATGACCGCGCTCGGCTACCGGCGATGCTACAACCTCGCGGACGGCTTCGAAGGCGTCGCCACGAGGGCAAGCCATCGCGGCCAAGTGGCCGGCTGGAAGGCTGCCGGCCTGCCCTGGATGCAGGAATAAGAGTATGGCGCCCGTGGAATGACTCGACACCACCATCGACTGCATCCAGTGGGCGCGGGTCCGCGGCAAGCTGCAGGACCGAATTGGGCGAAGCCGCCTTCAAGAGCTGGCTGAAGACGCTCACGCTTCGTCTCGATGGATTACGGCGAGAACTGGAAATCGCCGTCCCACCCGCTTCATGCGCGACTGGATGCGTTCCCACTATGCCGACCGCCTCCGTACGCTCTGGACAGGCGGAGAATCCGCAGCGTGCGCAGCATCGAGATCGTCGTCGATCAGCTCCTCCCTGCGCGTGAGCCGCCGCCGCAGGCCGCGCTCGAGGCCAGCGCGGCGGTCGCGGCCGACGACGCTCGCCACCCGCGCCACGGCGCAGCCGAAGGATGCCGACGACGGCACGGCGAGAATCGCGTCGTTCGGCGCTCTGCTCGACCCGCGCTTCACCTTCGAGAACTTCGTGATCGGCAAGTCGAACGAGTTCGCCGACTGCCGCCGCGCGCCGCGTCGCCGACGAGGCGAAGCCGTGCCATTCAACCCGCTCTTCCTCTATGGCGGCGTCGGCCTGGGCAAGACGCATCTGATGCATGCGATCGCCTGGCATATCCGCAAGCGCCACCCGCAGCGCCGCGTGATCTATCTCTCGGCCGAGAAGTTCATGTACCAGTTCATCCGCGCGCTGCGCTTCAAGGACACGATGGCGTTCAAGGAGCAGTTCCGCTCGGTCGACGTGCTGATGATCGACGACGTCCAGTTCATCAGCGGCAAGGATTCGACCCAGGAAGAATTCTTCCACACCTTCAATGCGCTGGTGGACCAGAACCGCCAGATCGTGCTGTCCGCGGACAAGAGCCCGCCGATCTCGAGGGGCTCGAGGAGCGGGTGCGCTCGCGGCTCGGCTGGGGCCTCGTCGCCGACATCCACCCGACGACCTACGAGCTGCGTCTCGGCATCCTGCAGTCGAAGGCCGAGCAGATGGGCCAGCCGGTCCGCCCAAGGTGCTGGAATTCCTCGCCCACAAGATCACGTCGAACATCCGCGAGCTCGAGGGCGCGCTGAACCGCATCGTCGCGCACGCGACCCTGGTCGGCCGGCCGATCACGCTGGAGACGGCGCAGGAAGTGCTGCACGACCTGCTGCGCGCCAACGACCGCCGCGTGACGATCGAGGAGATCCAGAAGCGCGTCGCCGAGCATTTCTCGATCCGGCTCGCCGACATGCACTCGGCCGCGCCGGGCCCGCGCCGTGGCGCGCCCGCGCCAGGTGGCGATGTACCTCGCCAAGCAGCTCACGTCGCGCTCGCTGCCCGAAATCGGCCGCAAATTCGGCGGCCGCGACCACACCACGGTGATGCATGCGGTCCGCAAGATCGAGGAGCTGCGCTCAGCCGATTCGAGTCCTTCTCCGAGGACATCGAGCTGCTGCGCCGGATGCTCGAGGGCTGATCTCCGGCCGCCATCTCCGCCCATAAAAGACCATAGGAATCAATATATTATGGTCTACCACCGGGCGCTCAAAACCCTTACCTTTTCGGTCCTATTTGCTATATTGATCGACTGATTCGCAAAAGCTCCAGGCACGCGATCGGCCGGCAGGGATCATCAAGGTTTAGCCGGCGAAAGAAAACGGGGGGCGACGGGTGCCGGGGCGTCCACTACAGCTATCGCTAGATCCCCAAGAAAGTCAGTCGTGACATGAAGATCACCATTGAACGGGGCGCTCTACTCAAGTCGCTCGCCCATGTGCAGAGCGTCGTGGAGCGCCGCAACACGATTCCCATCCTGTCGAACGTCCTGCTGGATGCGGCTGATAACATGCTGGCGCTGACTGCGACCGACATGGATCTGACGATCGTCGAAAAGGTAGCGGCCCAGGTCGGCGCCAAGGGCGCCACCACGGTTTCCGCCCACACGCTCTACGACATCGTGCGCAAGCTGCCGGAGGGCAGCGCAGATTCAACTGGAGGGTGCCGCCGATGGCGGCCAGGTGACGCTGAAGGCCGGCCGCTCGAACTTCAGCCTGGCGACATTGCCGCGGGAAGATTTCCCCGCCACCGCCGCCGGCGATCTGCCGAACAAATTCTCCATCGCCGGCAAGGATCTGCGCAATCTGATCGACCGCACGCGCTTTGCCATCTCCACCGAGGAGACGCGCTATTACCTGAACGGCATCTATCTGCACGCACACACGACCGGCGACGTGAAGGTGCTGCGCGCGGTCGCCACCGACGGCCACCGCCTGGCGCGCTTCGAGATGGCGCTGCCCTCGGGCGCCGCAGACATGCCCGGCGTGATCGTGCCGCGCAAGGCCGTGGGCGAGCTGCGCAAGCTGATCGAGGAAACATCCGACAATGTCGAGGTGGCGCTGTCGGACAGCAAGATCCGCTTCGGCTTCGATGCGGTGCTGCTGAATTCCAAGCTGATCGACGGCACCTTCCCGGACTATCAGCGGGTCATCCCCACCGGCAACGACAAGGTGATGGAAGTCGACCGCAAGAGTTTCGCCGAAGCCGTCGACCGCGTCTCCACCATCTCCAGCGAGAAGTCGCGGGCGGTGAAGATGTCGCTGAAGGCGGGCACGCTCACGCTCTCGGCCAGCAGCCCGGAGAGCGGCAGCGCCAGCGAGGAACTCGAAGTGAAGTATGGCGGCACCGGCATCGATATCGGCTTCAACTCCCGCTACCTCCTGGACATCACCGAGCAGATCGAGGGCGAGGGCGCGCAGTTTGCTTTGGCCGACGCCGGCGTCGCCCACCCTGGTCCGCGATGTCGGCGACCCCAGCGCGCTCTATGTGCTGATGCCCATGCGGGTCTGATGGCGGCCTGATGTCCAACGCCCCGGCTCTGCGCCAGTCCGCACCCAGCGACCCGATCCGGCACGCCGCCGGGCCCGTCGTCTGGCTGGAGCGGCTGGTGCTGACCGATTTCCGCAATTACGGCCGGGCCGAGATCCATCTGGACCGCCGGCCGGTGGTGCTCACCGGCCCCAACGGCGCCGGCAAGACCAATCTGCTGGAGGCCATCTCCTTCCTGATCCCCGGCCGCGGCCTGCGCCATGCGCGGCTGCCTGACATCGACCGCATGATATCGGCCGAGACCGACGGCCAGCCGCGCCGCGCCGCCTGGGGCATCGCCGCCACCGTGAACCGGCCGGAGGCGCAGATCGATCTGGGCACCGGCAGGGATCCCGCCGCCGCCGGCGGCCGCGACCGCCGGCTGGTGAAGATCGACGGCGCGCTCGCCGGCGGCCAGTCGGCCCTGGCGCGGATCCTGTCGGTCGCCTGGCTGACGCCGCAGATGGACCGGCTGTTCCTCGACGGCGCCGCTCGCACCGGCGGAAATTCACTCGACCGGCTGGTGTTCGGCCTCGATCCCGATCACGCCAAGCGCCTGGGGCAGTACGACCATCTGCTGCAGGAGCGGGTGCAGGTATTGCGCGGCGAGGGCGAGCGCGGGCGCGACCCCGCCTGGCTGGCGGCGCTGGAGCAGCAGATTGCCGAGCGCGGCATCGCCATCGCCGCCGCCCGGCGCGACCTGATCACCAGGCTGACCGCCTCACATGGCCGCCGGCGCCGGGACGTTCCCGCGGGCGCTGCTCGCGGCTGGAAGGGGCGGTCGATAGCTGGCTGGGCGAGATGCCGGCCCTAGCCGCCGAGGAGCGGCTGCGGGACATGCTGGCCCATTGCCGCGCCGCCGATGCCGAGGCCGGCGGCGCCCTCTGGGGGCCGCACCGCAGCGATCTCCTGGCCATCCACCAGGGTACGGGCATGCCCGCCGCCCTCTGCTCCACCGGCGAACAGAAGGCGCTCCTGGTGGCCACGGTGCTGGCCTTCGCCCGCCTGCTGGCCGATCTGCGGGCGCAGACGCCGCTGCTGCTGCTGGACGAGGTGGTGGCCCATCTGGACGAGACCCGCCGCCACGCCCTCTTCGACGAGCTGCGGCACTTGGGGCTGCAGGCCTGGCTCACCGGCACCGATGCCGCGTTCTTCGACCCGATGGCCGGCGACGCCCAATTCTTCGATGTGCGCGAAGCGAAGATCGCGCCGCGCAATACCTAATCCGCGCCCGCCTTTCGCCGGCGCCAGAGATCAAAGCAGTTGAACCGATGACAGACGTGACCAAATCGCCCAACGGCAATTCTCCCGAAAGACAATACGACGCGGAATCCATCAAGGTGCTGCGCGGGCTCGACGCCGTGCGCAAGCGGCCGGGCATGTATATCGGCGACACCGATGACGGCTCCGGCCTGCATCACATGGTCTATGAGGTGGTGGACAACGCGATCGACGAAGTCCCTGGCCGGCTATTGCGACCTGATCAATGTCACGCTCAACGGCGACGGCTCGGTCACCGTGCGCGACAACGGCCGCGGCATCCCCGTCGACATCCACAAGGAAGAGGGCGTGTCGGCGGCCGAGGTCATCATGACCCAGCTCCATGCCGGCGGTAAGTTCGACCAGAACTCCTACAAGGTGTCCGGCGGCCTGCACGGCGTCGGCGTCTCCGTGGTCAATGCGCTGTCGGAGCGGCTGGATCTGCGCATCTGGCGCAACGGCCAGGAATACTACATGCGCTTCCGGCATGGCGTTCCCGAGTCGCCGCTGGCCGTGGTCGCCAAGGCGCCGGAGAAGGACGGCAAGCTCTTCACCGGGACGGAAGTCACGTTTCTGCCGTCGAAAGAGACCTTCACCAAGACCGAGTTCGACTACGCCACCCTGGAGCACCGCCTGCGCGAGCTGGCGTTCCTGAATTCCGGCGTGCATCTGATGCTGACCGACGCCCGCGGCGTCGAGCCGAAGATCCGTCGACCTGCATTACGAAGGCGGGCTCGAGGCCTTCGTGAAGTATCTCGACCGCAACAAGAACCCGCTGCATCAGCCTGTCATCGCGGCCATCGGCGAGAAGGACGGCATCACCGTCGAGATCGCCATGGAGTGGACCGACAGCTATCACGAGACCACGCTCTGCTTCACCAACAACATCCCGCAGCGCGACGGCGGCACGCATCTGGCGGGCTTCCGCGGCGCGCTCACGCGCGCAGATCAACCAGTACGCCACCGACAGCGGCATCGCGAAGAAGGAAAAGATCGCGCTGACCGGCGACGACGCCCGCGAGGGCCTCACCTGCATCCTCTCCTGCAAGGTGCCCGATCCCAAATTCTCGGCGCAGACCAAGGACAAGCTGGTGTCGTCGGAAGTGCGCCCGGTGGTCGAGAGGCATCGTCAACGAACGGCTGAACCAGTGGTTCGAGGAGCATCCGTCCGAGGCCCGTCGCATCGTGGCCAAGGTCTACGAGGCCGCCGCCGCCCGCGAAGCCGCGCGCAAGGCCCGCGATCTCACCCGCCGCAAGGGTGCGCTCGACATGAACTCGCTGCCCGGCAAGCTGGCCGATTGCCAGGAGCGCGATCCCGCGCTGTCGGAGCTGTTCATCGTCGAGGGCGACAGCGCCGGCGGCTCCGCCAAGAGCGGCCGCAACCGCGCCTTCCAGGCCATCCTGCCGCTGCGCGGCAAGATCCTGAATGTCGAGCGCGCCCGCTTCGACAAGATGCTGGGCTCGGCGGAAATCGGCACGCTGATCACCGCGCTCGGCACCGGCATCGGCCCGGAAGAGTTCGACATCGCCAAGCTGCGCTACCACAAGATCATCATCATGACCGACGCCGATGTGGACGGCTCCCACATCCGCACTCTGCTGCTGACCTTCTTCTACCGCCAGATGGCCGAGCTGATCGAGAAGGGCTATCTCTACATCGCCCAGCCGCCGCTGTTTAAGGTGTCGAAGGGCAAGTCCGAGCGCTACCTGAAGGACGAGCGGCAGCGCGATCTGTTCCTGATCAGCTCGGGCCTCGAAGGGCTGGTGCTGCGCCTCGCCGACGGCAGCCAGGTGGCAGGCGCCGACCTGAACCGCCTGATGGAGCAGGCGGCGCAAGCCCAAGCCAACATGCAGCCGCTGATCCGGAAAGTCGGCAACGCTCAGGTGGTGGAGCAGGCGGCGATCGCCGGCGCGCTGAACCCGGAGATCATCTCCGATCAGGCCCGCGCCACCGAGGCCGCGCGCCTATATCGCCAAGCGCCTCGACCTGCTGTCGCCGCTGGAAGAGCGCGGCTGGCAGGGCAAGTCCGAATCCGACGGCGGCCTGTCCTTCACGCGGCGCTTGCGCGGCGTCACCACCCGCTATGTCATCGACGGCCCGCTGATCCGCAGCGCCGAAAGCCACCGGCTCGACGCCATGGCCGCCGACCTGCAGCAAACCTACAGCCGCCACGCCACCCTCTTGGGCAAGGAGCAGGAGACTTCGATCGCCGGCCCGATCTCCCTGGTGGAAACCGTCACCGGCTTCGGCCGCGCCGGCCTCAACATCCAGCGCTACAAGGGCCTGGGCGAAATGAACCCGGAACAGCTCTGGGAAACCACGCTCGATCCCCAGGTGCGCACCTTGCTGCAGGTGAAAGTCAGCCATGTGGACGAAGCCGAGGAAGTGTTCTCGACCCTGATGGGCGACGTGGTGGAACCCCGCCGCGACTTCATCCACGCCAACGCGCTGAACGTGGCGAATTTGGATATCTAAGTGTAAGTCATTCGAATAATTGACGCCTCGCCCCGCGTAGCGGGGAGAGGCACGCAACATCCGCGTTCAGCGGATGTTGCGGGTGAGGGGCTGGCGCAGACTTTCCGCCGCTCTTGCTCCCCAACCCTCACCCCGCCGCATCCGCTGAACGCGAATGCGGCATCCCTCTCCCTCAGCGCAATCGCAAGCGATTGTCGCGGCTTCGAGGGCGAGGGGTCGATCTCGTCTTTCGCCTTTGAGTTGCGGCAAGCGGATGTGCAATTCTGCCTGAATATTGATTCACGCAGTCGATCACGTATGCAAGGGATCACCCATGAACACCCACTCAAACGCACCCGCCTGGACCAGCATCGCCATCCTCGTCGGCCGCCTGATCTTCGCCGGCCTCTTCGTCATGGCCTTCAGCTTCAAATTCATGGATATCGGCGGCACGGCCGGCTACATCGCGTCGGCAGGATTCCCCATGTCCCAGCTCCTCGCCTGGCTTGCGGCGTTCTTCGAAGCCGCGCTCGCCCTCTGCCTTCTCACCGGCGCCTACTTCACGGAAGCGGCGCTTCTCGCCGCAGTCTATGTGATTTTTCTCGCCTTCGCCTTCCATGGCCCCTCCCACTGGGAAGGCAACCAATCCGAGTTCGGCTTCTTCATCGACCACTTCACCTTCATGGCCGGCCTCTTGTTCGCCGCCGTGCATGGCCCGGGCCGCATCCTGGCGATCCGCCGCGGCCTGCTGCACAGGGGCTGCAACTAACAGCACCGCGATCGCGCGCCCTCCCCTTTGCCGTCCGGGCAGAGGGGAGGGCGCCGACCCGCTAGCTCGCCATCTTCTTCATCGCCTGTTGGATCTCCTCCATGTTCAGGTCGCGGACATGGGTGGCGACCGACCATTTATGACCGTAGGGATCCTCGATCACGCCATAGCGGTCGCCCCAGAACTGCTCCTCCACCGGCATCGTGACCTTCGCGCCCGCGGCCACCGCCTTCTCGACAAACGCGTCCGCGTCCTCGACATACAGGTGGATGGTCACCGGCGTGCCTTTCAGCGACTTGGGACCGATGACTCCCCATTGCGGGTTCTCGTCCACCAGCATGACGGGCGATCCGTTGATGCGGATCATCCCATGCATCAGTTTACCATCGGGTCCCGGCAGCCGCGCCCCTTCCACCGCGCCGAAGGCCTTCTTGTAGAACTCGATGGCCCCGGCCGCGCCGGCACAGACCAGGTGCGGCGTGACGCTGGGCATGTCTTTGGGAATGGGATTCACTTTGGGCTTCGGCATGTTAATCGCTCCCTACAATTTCAAAAAAAGGGCACGACCGTGCGGCCGGCCCGCGAGCTTGCTCCGGCACTATGTGGTGACCGCCTCCGCTCCAATCAAATCAGCGGGCCGTCGTGCCACTTTTTTGCCCGCGATCATTGCAGCACGACGTCAACAAATTGCGGTAGTGCAACTCGAGCACGCTACGCCGGCTCGGTCGGGAGCCCCGCATCGGTGAGCTCCTTGAAGCCGCCGATGTTGTACACAGTATTATACCCCATATCCTTGAGCCGCTTGCCCGCCAGCGCAGAGCGGCCGCCGGAGGCGCAGTAGACCAGCACGGCCTTGTCCTTCTGGAAGGCCGCATTGTGATAGGGCGTCTCCGGGTCGGCGCGGAATTCTAGCATGCCGCGGGACACATTCACGGCGCCCTGGATCTTGCCGCTCTGCTGCACCTCGCTGGGATCGCGCACATCGACGATCAGCACGTTGCCCGCCTTGATCTTCTCCGCCGCTTCCGCGGGGGACAGCTTGCGCACCGCCGCATTCGCCTCGGCCAGAAGCTCTTTGACACCGATCGGCATGTGTTCCTCCTTCAGGTTTCGGCAGGACTATGTTGCGCAGATAGTGCCAACAAAGCCCATGTTCAATGCAAAACCGGCGCAGGAACTCATTTGTCCCCTCGCCCCACAAAGTGGGGAGAGGGCCGCATCATTCGCGTTCAGCGAATGATGCGGGGTGAGGGGCTGGCGCAGAAGTGTCCGCCGATTTAGCCGCTACTGTCGAATGCAAACTCATTGTTGCTTGATACATCTGTGCTCCCATTCCCCTCACCCGCATAACGGTCGCAAAGCGACCGCTATGCACCCTCTCCCCGCTGTGCGGGGCGAGGGGACAACGGGGTGGCAAATCTTGAAGAACACCGATTCCCCTCACGTTCTCCGGAAAAATATCCTATAGTGGTTCTTGCCGCCGGCACTCTTCGCCGGCCTCGATGTTGGACATTGTGGATCGGGATATGGCATGCGGCCGTCCGCGCGATTTGCGCGGGGCGCGGCCGTCACTGGGGGCGGGATTCCCTTGCATGGGATCGTTCCCAAAAATCAGGGTCCCCCGGAATCGCGCAATTTGCGGAATCTCTCAGCCGCGCCAGCGAGTTGAGTACGCGGAAAATACCGGAAAATGTCACGCCGGCGTGCCGCTGGCCTTTTCCGCCTGCTCCAGCAGCTTCTGCCCCTCGGCATCGCTGGGATGGCGCTTCAGGAGGTTGCGCAGCACCGGCTTCGCCTCCTCCGGCCGGCCCAGCTCCAGGAGCACGGTGGCGAGGTTGCGCTGGGTCTCCGGGAAATCCGGCTTCAACCGCGCGGATTGCTGCAGCGACCGGAGCGCCTCCTCCGGCTTTCCCATCAGCAGCAGCGCCCGGCCCAGGTTGTTATGCGCATCGGCGAACAGCGGATCCAGATGCACCGCATGGCGGTAGGCGGCCGCCGCCTCGTCGAGCCTGCCGAGCATGCGCAGCAGGTTGCCGAGATTGAGCTGATAGCCGGGGGCGTGCGGCCGCAAGGCGATCGCCCGGCGCACCAGCGGCACGCCGCTGGCCGGATCGCCGAGCTGTCCGGCGCAGACGCCGGCCATCTGCAGGGCATCGGCGTGCCGCGGATAAATCGCGAGAACGCGGCGATACATCTCAAACGCTTTCGCCACGTCGCCGGCGCGATGCAGCCGCACCGCCTCGTCGAAGGTCGCGGCCAGGCTGTCGAGCGGCGGCTGGCGGCTGGCGCCGGTGGGCGGTTGCAGCTTGATCATGGCGTCTTGGTCGGCTGTTTCCGGACGTTGCAAGGGGCGACGATAGCGCGGCAAACCTAGCGGCGCCACCCCGCGGCGCGGCCGGCCAGGAGAGCAAATTCCTCGTGATTGCAGCTGCAGATCACGGTCTCCGACGCCTCCGTGCTGATGGTCCGGTAGAAGGCACGGCCGCGCTCATTGCCGGCGTCAACGGCCCAGATCACCGAATTGCCACCGGTATCAGCCATTGCCTTTGCCGTCGCGGCGATCAGCGCGCGGGCCACGCCGCGGCGGCGCCAGGCCGGCGCGACATAGAGATCGGACAGCAGCGCGCCCTTGCTGGCGGACTGGGTCATGTAGGTCAGCCAGTAGAGCGCATAGCCGATCGCTTCGCGGTGGCTCTGTCTCCGCCAGGATGGCGGTGAAAGCGGGCTCGGCGCCGAAGCCGTCGCGGCGCAGCTTGCACTCGATGTCATCGGGCGCGGGCCGGTTCAGCTCCTCGTAGAGGCCGACGAGAAAGTCGGCGATCGCCTGGCAATCCGCCGCCGCCGCCGACCGCAGGCGGATCGAGGCCGGCGGCGCCATCGCTTCATTAACCAGGCCGCGGAACTGCGTCTGTTCGGCGATGCATTCCACGAGATCGCTCTGCTCATGGCCGATTTGGCGGTAAAAGGCCCGCGCCTCCGCGTTGTGGCGCAGCGCCGTCCAGATCATCAGCGCCGCCTCCCATTGCCGCCCGTCATCGGCCGCGGCCGCCATCAGATCATGGCCGATTCCCCGCCGCCGCGCCGCCTTTTCGACATAAAGATCAGCCATGTAGATGCAGCGGCAGAGGTGGTCGGTGTCATATTCCCGGCAATACAGCAGATAGCCCGCAGGCAGACCGGAGAGCTCGGCGATGAGACAGCGGAACAGCGGCGCCGGGCCGAAACCATGGCGGCGGAAGTCTTCCGGCGTAAACGATGTTGGCTCCCGGCTGCCTTCATCGACGCTCAGCCGGGCGCACATGGCGGCGATAAGTTCGCCATCCTCTGATGTGGCGCGGCGTATAGTGAGACCGGAATGCGGAGACCACATGGAACGGCTTGCGAATGTCTGTGCTTGGACCGGGACGGCAGCGGCGGAACTTCCGGGCCGCCGAATTCTTATGTTGCCGATGCGACCGGCCGGCCATATCTAACCTGATATCCTGATATGGGAAAGAAGCCGTCATCCTCAGCCAGGAAGCCTGCTGCCAAGCGCCGCTGGCCGCAACGCCTGCTGCGCTGGACCGCGGTGCTGACCAGCTGGTCAGTGCTGGCCGGATTCATCGTTCTCGGCTGGCTGCTCTATGACCTGCCGGGCATCGACCGGCTGGAGAACGCGACGCGGCGGCCGAGCGTGACGCTGCTGGCGGCCGACGGCTCGATCCTCGCCACCTATGGCGACCTCTACGGCCAGGCGGTCACGGTGGAAAATTTGCCGCCGCACTTGGCGGAGGCCATCGTCGCCACCGAGGACCGGCGCTTCTACGGCCATTTCGGCATCGATCCCATCGGCCTTGCCCGGGCGATGTGGGTGAACATCCAGGCGGGGCGCTGGGTGCAGGGCGGCAGCACCATCACCCAGCAGCTCGCCAAGAATGTTTTCCTGACGCCCGACCGCACCATCCGCCGCAAGGGCCAGGAGATGCTGCTGGCCTTTTGGCTCGAGCAGCGCTTCACCAAGGATCAGATCCTCTCGCTCTACATGAACCGGGTCTATTTCGGCGCCGGCACCTATGGCGTCGACGCGGCGTCGCAGCGTTTCTTCGGCAAGCCGGCGGCCTTCGTCACGCCCTATGAGGCGGCGATGCTCGCGGGCCTGCTGCGGGCGCCCTCGAACTACAACCCGATCGCCGATGACGTGGTGGCGGATCAGCGGGCGCTCCTGGTGCTGCAGAACATGGTGGCGTCCGACTATCTCACCCAGGAAGAGGCCGACAAGATCGCCAGCGAAGGCCGCAGCCAGTCGAACGTCGTGGAATCCGACCGCACCGGCCAGCATTTCGCCGACTGGGTGATGGACCAGGTGTCGAGCTATGTCGGCTTCGTCGACCGCGACCTCGTGGTCGTCACCACGCTGGATCCGCGGCTGCAGCGCATGGCCCAGGCCGAGCTGGTGCGCGTGCTCGACGAGGGCGGGCCGGAGAAAGATGCCTCGCAGGCGGCGCTGGTCAGCATGTCGCCCGACGGCGCGGTGAAGGCGATGGTGGGCGGGCGCGACTACAGCAGCAGCCAGTTCAACCGCGCGACTCAGTCTTTGCGGCAGCCGGGCTCGGCCTTCAAGCCCTTCGTCTTCCTCGCCGGCCTCGAGCAGGGCATGACGCCGGAATTGAAAATGACGGACTCGCCGCTCAGCATCGAGGGTTGGAAACCGGACAACTATGAAGGCCGCTATTATGGCGAAGTCACGCTGCGCGAAGCATTCGCCCGCTCGCTGAACTCTGTCGCCGTGCAGATCTCCGAGCAGGTCGGCCGTCAGCGGGTGACCGAGATGGCGCGCCGCCTCGGCATCACCGCCGACATCACGCCAGGCCCCAGCTTGGCGCTCGGCAGCAGCGGCGTTTCCCTGCTGGAACTCACCGGCGCCTATGCGGCGCTGGACAATGGCGGCGCGGGCGTCTGGCCGCGGGGCATCGAGGAGATCCGCGACCGCAACGGCGCTGTGCTCTATCGGCGCGACGGCAACGGCCCCGGCCAGGTGCTGAATCCGCAAAATGTCTCGCAAATGCTGGACATGATGTCGGCCGTGGTCGAGTGGGGCACCGGCCGCGGCATCCGCCTCGGCCGCCCGATCGCCGGCAAGACCGGCACCGGCCAGGATTATCGCGACGCCTGGTTCGTCGGCTTCTCTGCCGAGTTGGTCACCGGCGTTTGGGTCGGCAATGACGATAACTCGCCGATGAAGACGGTGACCGGCGGCGGCCTGCCGGCGCGGCTCTGGCAGGCCTACATGAAAGAGGCCCTGAAAGGCGAGCCCGTGCGGCCCCTGCCTTATCCGGTCGCCATCGCCATGGCAGAACCGGAGGACGAAGGCTCCGGCCTCGACAGCCTGATCACCAGCATCTTCAGCGGCAGCGGCAACAGCAGCACGGCGAACGCGAAACCCGCCAAGCAGAAGAGCAACGCGCAGGACAAGTGAACCTAGTTGGCCGCGCTCTTCCGGAACGGCCGCACCAGGCCATAGAAACTCAAGAGAATAGCCGCCGTCACCGCCACCAGCGCGACGCCCATGGGAATCGCCGTGCCGTTGTGGAAATGACCGACCAGTGCCCCGAGGATGGCCGCCATCGCCATCTGCAGAAAGCCCATCAAGGCCGAAGCCGTGCCCGCCGCGCGCGGATAGGGTGCGATCGCGGCGACGACAGCGTTCGGCATCATCAGCCCGACACCGGCTAGGAACAGCGTCATCGGCCCGACCACGGCAATCGCCGCCGGGATTCCCGTCCGTGTTGGATTCAGCAGTGCCAGGATCAGCACCAGCAGCGCGCCGGCGAAACCGACCAGGCTGCCGATGGCGATCAGCCTGTCGATGCCCAACCGCGCCGACAGCCGCCCGGATATCAGCGTTCCCGCGATATAGCCGACCACGACGGCCGCGAAACAAAATCCATAGAGGCTCGGCGACAGTCCGGCCGAATCCACGAGGATGAACGACGACGCCGAGATGAACGCGAAGATGCCGCAATAGCCGAAGGCGACGGTGAAGACGTAACCGAAGTAAACGCGCTCACCGAAGAAGCTGACATAGGCGCGGGCCATGCGCGCCGGCGACATTCGGCCGGTGTCGCGGTGCGTGTTCGTTTCCGGCAGCAAGAGATATGTCAGCGCCAGCGCCGCAGCACCATAGAGCAGCAGCACGACGAAATTGGCGCGCCAGCCGAACCAGGTTTCGACAAAGCCGCCGATGATCGGCCCAATCGCCGGCGCCAGCGCGATGGCGGCGCTCATATAGGACATGATGCGCGCCGCGCCTTCCCGGCCGTACACGTCACGCACGACGGCACGGCCCAGCACCGGCCCGACACAGGCGCCGCAGGCCTGGCAGAAACGCGCGATCACCAGCGCCTCGATCGAGGGCGCGAAAGCGCAGACGATACTGGCGGCGGCATAGAGACCGACGCCGAACAGCAGCACCGGCCGCCGGCCATAGCGATCCGATAAGGGTCCATAGATGATCTGCCCACCCGCCAAACCCAGCAGAAAGGCGCTGAGCGTGAGTTGCCCCGCCGCTTCGCCGACGCCGAAATACGCGGTCAGCGCCGGCAGCGACGGCAGATAGAGATCGGTCGACATCGGACCCAGCGCGACCAGCGCCGTCAGCAGCGCGGTCACGGCGGCATGGTTTGGCCTGAGCATGGGAGATGCGCGCGGGGCGAATATCTGGGTTGGGGGAGACGCGCTCTTATATGCGGGGCCCGCCGACGAAACCAGCGCAATGTCCCCGGACAATACCGGCCTTTACGGACCGGAGTCCGCCGATGAAGATGGTGCTGCAGGCAACAGGGCGGGACTCAGAGATCATGGTCAGCAAGCGGGCGGAGGGACAGAAACCCTGGATGTCGGCCGACGACTACGGCCGCTCGCTGAAGGGCTTCACGCTGAACCTCCTGGTGCGCAACGTGCCGCGCTCGGTGGATTTCTGCCGCGAGGTGCTGGAGGCGCAGGTCATCTATGCCGATGCGGATTTCGCTGTCATGCGCCGCGACTGCCGCGGCAGCGCGGTGGAGTGGATGCTGCACGCCGATCACACCTACGGCGATCATCCCCTGCTGAGCCTGACCGGCGATGGCGCGATCCGCGGCGCGGGCGCGGAATTCCGCCTCCATGGCGTCGATCCCGACAAGGCGGCTGCTGCAGCGACACGCCGTGGCGATACCATACTGTCCGCGCCGGCAAACAAGCCCCACGGCACGCGCGAGGCCTTCATCGCCGATCCCGACGGCTATATCTGGGTGCCGGACATTCCTCTGCCGGCTTGAGGCAGGCTAAACCGGATTCAGCCCGTAGCGGTGCAGGGAAATCCCGTGCTCATTGAGCCAGGCGCGGGACGCTTCGACCTGCCGTGTCAGCTCGGCGGTGAGACGCCAGAATTTCGGCCCGTGATTCAGCTCGCGCAGATGCGCCACCTCATGGGCGACCACGTAGTCGAGCACGGACCGCGGCGCCATGATGAGCCGCCAGGAGAATGACAGCCGACCCTTGGGCGAACAGCTGCCCCAGCGGCTGCGCCCGTCGCGGATGGTGATGTGGCTGATGCGCTTGCCCAGCAGCTCGGCCTTGGCGTAGGCGCGCTTTTCGATCTCGCGCCGCGCCTCGCGCTTCAGCCAGTCCTCGACGCGGCGGCCCAGATGCTCCGGCTGGCCGGTGACGATGATCTCCTCGCCTTCGCGCCACACGCCACCGCGCTCGCCGGGCCGGTGGCGGATACGCAGCATCTCGCCGAGGAAGGGGATCTTGCGACCGGGCCGGAAGGGAATCGCCTCCGGCAGCAGATCGAGCCGGTCGCGAATCCAGCCGCGATTCAGCAGCGCGAATTGGCGCCCCTGGGCCAGCGAGACCCGTTTCGGCAACACCACCACGATGCGGCCATGGCCGTGATCGAAGCGCAGGATGATGCGCCGCGCCCGGCGATCGCTCTGATACACGACCAGCACGCGCCGGTCCTTCAAAGTCATCACCTGCTTGGCCCGGGGTGCGGTGCCGGGATCGTTGGCAACGTTCTGAAAATAGGGATTTTTCTTCCGGAATTGCGATCCGGGAAACGATGGCATCAGCGGACGGCGACGTTGGCCCATAAACGAATTGTTAGCCATTGCCGGGGCACTCAACAAGAGGATCGAACTCCCATTTTTTTACCGGGCCTTAACCATACCATGTGGCAATCTTGCAACAGCGTTCGGGAAAGATGCCACGCCTATAGGCAATCATCTTGACCTTGTTAACCATCGCCGTAGCATAACCTCATCGCCTGTTCTTCCAGGCGGTTGTTGCGTTGTTTGGGGAGAGCCGTTGCCTCTCTTCCCGCTGGCGCAGAGGGGGCCGACGGTGTCGGTTGCGCCGCGATCACGGGCAGCGGTTTTGTGTCGTACGTCTGTTTGTACGGCCACTGTGTGAAAAGGGAGAGGACGTTGCGTCCTCTCCCTTTTCGTTTCATGTAGTCAGCCGCAAATTATACCCGCCGACTCCAGTTTCGCAGGAGAGTTTCCCCCATGGCGATGCCGCCGTTCCATCTGGCTTTTCCCGTCCTCGACCTCGATTCGACTCGCCGCTTCTATGGCGAGCTGCTGGGCTGCACCGAAGGCCGCAGTGCGCCGACCTGGGTCGATTTCGATTTCTTCGGCCACCAGATCTCCGCCCATGTGAAGCCGGAGGAGGCGCGGCAGGCCTCGACCAATGCGGTCGACGGCGACAACGTGCCGGTGCGCCATTTCGGCGCCATCCTGGCCTGGGACGCCTGGCACAAATTGGCGGATAAGCTCACGGCCGCGGGCACAAGCTTCATCATCGAACCCCATATCCGCTTCAAGGGCGAGATCGGCGAGCAGGCGACGATGTTCTTCCTCGATCCCAGCGGCAATGCGCTGGAATTCAAGACCTTCAAGGATATGGCCAACGTCTTCGCGCATTAGCGGCGCGAACGCCGGTCAGCGGCGGGGTTTCTTCTTCGCCTGGGGTGGAATGGTGTCTACCCATTCCACCACGTGATCTTCCAGGTCGCCGGCGTCATCCTCGCTGATGACGCGGCCGCGGCCGGAGATGCCGGCGATATGCACGGTCTCCGGATCGCCTGAAATCAGAGGATGCCACCAATAGAGATCGCGGCCTTCGGACACCAGCCGATAGCCGCAAGTGGGCGGCAGCCAGTCGATGTCGGCGAGATTGTCCGGCGTCAGCGACACGCATTCCGGCACGAACACCTTGCGCATCGCATAGCTCTTGCAGCGGCAGGTCTGGTGATCCAGCAGCCGGCAGGCGACATTGGTCCAGTCGATCTCGCCGGTATCGTCATACTCCAGCTTGTTCAGGCAGCATTTGCCGCAGCCGTCGCACAGCGATTCCCATTCGCTGGGCGACATCTCCGCCATCGATTTCGTCTTCCAGAAGGGTTCGTCGTCCATCGAGCCGTCCCGCGCCTCCGGAGGGCATTCTATCAGCTTGGGTGCGGGCAGGAGAAGGGCCGCGGTCCAGCCCGGATTTCGCCCAATGTCGTTCCTCCTATTGGAGGCGATCGATTTCTGCTTTCGTATCGCCCTTGAATCGCACCTTGTAGCGGGCATCCTGGCATTCGAGTACCCAAACAGCCTCATCAGGCTTGCTAGCCGCCGGATCGCGTTGGGCGGAAATGGGTTCCAAGCAGGAGAATCCCTGGGCCCGTACTGCATCCGCAACCACCTTTGCCGCGTCGTCCTCGGCGCGTCCGCTGGCTGTCCCCAGAGCCGAAACCAGAACAAGGCCGGCAAACTGGCTTAATCGCCTGATCATGATGTGCTCCCGACGTCACTCCGCGAAGCCCGCTGCGCGCAGAGATTCTACCAGATGCCCTCCGTCTGCGGGATTTCTGAATGGCACCTTCACCATCCAGCGGCCGATGGTAAAATCGGGCCTCTTCTGCAGGCAGTCAGCCGCGTAGGCCCGGGCTCGATCGCTCGCCCCCAGCCGGGCATGGCAGCCGGCCAGATAGGCGGAAATCTCAAATGGCCGCAGCGATGGCCGCTCGAACGCCGCGATGGCTTCTTCATAGCGGCGGAGAAGCATCTGCGCCCGGCCCAGCGCCTGCCAATACCAGGCCGGATCGAAGTACGGATCGATCTGCCGGGCCCGGCTGAGCCAGGCAATCGCCTCGTCGGCCCGGCCGAGATACGCAAGGATATTCCCCATGTCGGCGGTATTCCACTGATTGGTCGAATTGATCTCCAAGGCCCGCCGCATGTGCTGCAAGGCAAGATCGTAGGATCGGCGCCAGAGACAAACCTGACTGAGGATGGAAAAACAGGTGCTTTCGTTTCCGGCGAGCTCCACGGCGCGCTGCGCCAGTCGAAAGGAGTCGTCCAGCACGGCATCGTCCGGGCTGCTCAGCTCGCCAAACCATTGATGATAGCGCATGACCGCCAGGAGCGCATAGGCAATGCCGTAGTCCGGATCGATCTCGATGGCCTTCTCGAATAGCCGTGTTGCTTCCGCGGTCCCGTCCGGATCACTCCAGGGCATGGCATTGCCCCGCAACACGCAGTCATAGGCGGCCAGGCTCGCCGGGGGCTTCCGGCGCGCCCGCTCCACATCCGAGGCGTCCACCCGGCCCACGAGCGTGCTGACGATCGTCTGCACGACTTCGTCCTGGATCTTGAACAGGTCGGCATTCTCGCAGTCGAAGCGGTCGGCCCAGATATGGCTGCCGGTCTCGGTATCGATCAGCTGCGCCGTAATCCGCAGGCGTTCTCCGAGCCGGCGCACGCTGCCCTCGACGATGTAGCGGATGTTCAGTTCACGGGCGATCCGCGGGAGGTCCGCGGTGGCGTCACGGTAGCGGAAGGATGCCGAGCGGGACTGCACCGCAAGCCGGCGCCACCGGGATAGGTCGGTGATGATCTCCTCGGTGATCCCATCGCTGAAATAGCCTTGGGCCGGATCGCCGCTGAGATTGACGAACGGCAGGACCGCGATTGCCGTCCGGCCATCGGGCACGGGGCCGGACGGAACGCCGGGCTTGCCCGATTCGACCTCTGCTTTCTTCACCTCGCCGACGAAACGGAATCCCTTCCGCGCGAAGGTGCGAATGAATTGTTGCCGCTCGCCGCTGTCGCCGATGGCGCTGCGCGCGGCGTTGATGCGATTGCTCAGCGTCGACTCCGAGACGATCCGTCCCTGCCAGACCGCCGACAGCAGGTCGTCCTTGCTGACGACATGGTCCCGGTTCTGGATCAGATGCAAGAGCAGGTCGAACACCTGCGGCTCGATATGGACGGGTTTGCCGTCGCGGGAAAGTTCGCGGCTGGCCGGATTGAGGGCGCAATCGCCGAAGAGAAGATGCATCCGCCAACCCCGTTACGCCATTAAGCCGCCCGCGTCCGGAAAATGGCGGCTTTCTAGAGCGAAAATCAAGCCTTTCCCAAGGACATCATGCCCGACCCCGCGCAGACTATGACGCATCAGACGGTGGGTCGGGACATAGTGAATTTGTTCATAAAACCAACGCTCTTGCTGAAATCGCCGGCGATGCTTTCGAAAGCAACGGATCTATCGGGGCCGCAGCGCCGGGTGCCGCAATGACCAATCTCGTCGGCGGGCCAAGGCCCGTCAGGATCGCCGAGCCGGAGATCGATATGTCCGACATCGCGTCGGGCACGGCGAATGTGAAGACCGCGGCTGCCTATCGGCTGACCCGAGGCGCGAGCTTCGATCAGTTTACCGGCAACTTCATCTACGACAGCAGCGGCAACCTCGTGGACGGCACGATCACCGGCTGGGCCCGCGTGACCGGCGGCGGTCTCGAGTTCAAGGCCGCCGGTCTTTCGCTGCCGGTGACGGCCTTCCTCGCATTCCTCGCCACGGACGATACGCCTGGATTTCTCAACGCCGTCTTCGGCAGCGCCGACAAGATGACCGGCTCGGCCGCCGGCGATGATCTTCGCGGCGGCAATGGCGACGACACCATCGCCGGCAGCGGCGGCAACGACGCCATCTCCGGTGGCGGCGGCAACGACAGCCTCCTTGGCGGCGCCGGCGGCGATGTGCTGTTCGGCGACGGCGGCAACGACACCATGGCGGGTGGTGCCGGTGCCGACGAATACTTCGTTGACGACGTCGGTGATGTCGTCAACGAAGCTGCCGGACAGGGACTCGATCTTGTCTTCGCCTCGATCGACTATGCGCTCACGGCCAATGTTGAAAACCTTGTTCTAAGCGCCGGCGCAAAGGGAACCGGGAACGACCTCGCCAACCGCATCCTCGGGAGTTTCTCCGACGACACCCTGATCGGCGGCACCGGCAACGACTCGCTCACCGGCGATCTCGGCGCGGACATGCTGATCGGCGGCAAGGGCAATGATATCTACTCCATCAACGAGGCCGGCGACAGCGTGACGGAGAGTCCGGGCGGGGGCACGGACACGGTGCGAAGCAGCATTGCCATCGATCTCGGAACGGCGGCTTTCGCCAATGTGGAGAATTTGATTCTTCTTCCGGGGGCTCCCACCGGTACCGGCAACGATCTCGCCAACGTCATCGTCGGAAATGACGGCGGGAACATTCTCGATGGCTCTACCGGTAACGACACGCTGGTGGGCGGCAAGAACAGCGACACCTATTTTATTTCCGACGCCCGCGACCGGGTTGTGGAGCAGGCAGGCGCCAACTCCGGATTCGATATCGTCAACGCCGCGATCGACTACAATTTGCCGGCCAACGTTGAGGGCCTCAGTCTTCTGAACGGCGCCTTCAACGGCATTGGCAATGCCCATGGCAACCTTATCTTCGGCAATGCTGCGGCGAACAGGCTCGTGGGAGCCGCGGGTGGCGACGATCTGCGCGGCGAATTCGGCGCAGATACCCTGGATGGCGGCGCCGGCGATGACGATCTGCAGGGCGGCAACGATAACGACAGGCTGCTGGGCGGCGCCGGACGCGACATTCTCATCGGCGGCGACGGCCTGGATTTCGTTGCCGGTGGTGCCGGGAACGACAATCTCGACGGCGGCCTCGGCGCGGACACGATGCTGGGCGGCGCCGGCAGCGACATCTACCTCGTCGATGATGCCGGCGACAGCATCACGGAGTTGGTTGGCCAGGGCATCGACATTGTCGTCACAGCGCTCTCCGTTTTCAGCCTGGACACCGGCAGTCTGAAGAATGTCGAGCAATTGGTTCTGAATGTACAGGGCTTCGGCACGGGCAATGCCCTGGATAACTGGCTCGTGAGCAGCGACGGCAACGACACACTGACCGGCGGCCTCGGCAACGACACGCTGGAGGGGTTCTTAGGCGCCGACAGCCTGACCGGCGGCAAGGGCCACGACTACTACATCATCGACAACGCCGGCGACATCGTGAGCGAGAATGCCGGCGAAGGCACGGATACTGTGCAGAGCAGCCTGCAAGACACCAGTCTCGCCGGCCCGATGTTCGCGACTATTGAGAAATTGAGTTCTGGTGCTCAACGCCATCCGCGGCACCGGCAACGGTCTCGCCAATGTCGTCACCGGCAACGAAAAGAACAACAGCCTCGATGGCGCCGCGGGCAACGACACGATGATCGGCGGCACGGGCGACGACACCTACACCGTCTCGGAGGCCAAGGACAGGATTGTTGAGCTGGTGGGCGCGAATTCGGGTTTCGATGTGGTGAACGCGTTCACGAGCTATACGCTGTCGGGCAATGTAGAGATCCTCAATCTCCTGGGCGGCGCCGTCAACGGCACTGGAAATGCCCAGGGCAACGGCATCTTTGGAAATATCGCCGCGAACAAGCTCGCGGGTGCGGCGGGCAATGACGATCTGCGCGGTGATGCCGGTGCCGATACGCTGGACGGTGGCACTGGCAATGACAGCCTGTCGGGCGGTGACGACAACGACAAGCTGTTCGGCGGCGCCGGCAACGATGAGCTCAACGGCCAGGTCGGCATCGACAGCATGGCCGGCGGCGCCGGCAACGACCGCTATCTGGTCGACGACGCCGCGGATCTGGCAATCGAAACGGCGGGACAGGGAACCGATCTTGTGTTCGCTTTCGGCGACATCGGCTACACCCTCGGCGCCAACATCGAAAACCTGGAACTGCTGTTCGGCGCTGACGGAGCGGGAAATGTCCTGGGGAACCGCATCGACGGCGGCGGCGGCCTCAGCGGCGACAACGCCATGTCCGGGTCCGGCGGCAACGACACGCTGATCGGGGGTTCGGGGTCGGATAGCATGACCGGCGGCGCCGGGCGCGATCGCTTTGTCCTCATCGAGATCGATGGCGTTCTTGAAATCGTCACCGACTTTGCCGCCGGCAAGAATGGCGACCGGCTGGATCTGTCCGGTCTGCTCTCCGGCTTCGTTTCCGGCAGTTCCAATCCCAATGACTTCGTGCAATTTGCCAACGCCGCCGGCGACACGATCGTGCGCGTGGATGTGGATGGCACCGCCAACGGCGCGAACTTCGTCGATGCATGCCTGCTGCAGGGCGTGACGCTGACCAGCGTCGACCAGGCCATCGCCGCGGGCAACCTCCTGCTGGCCTGATTCGGCCGCTTGTCGGACATGCCCTCGCAATCCCCCAATCAGTGCAAGGAATTCCCCATGATCGAGCTTCCACGCAGAGAGTTCATGCTTCAGGGCAGCGCCGCAATCGCTGCACTCACCGCTTTCCAAGCCTCACGCCTGGCGCAAGCCTTTCCCGGCAGTCCCGGCGACAAGGTGATCCCCTGGCTGGATCAGCCGCCGGAGAATCCGGTGCCGCAAGTGGTGGCCAACCAGCTGAAATGGGAAGACGTCGATTCCTGGATCACGCCCAACGACAAGTTCTTCAGCGTAGCGCATTACGACCGGCCGGTCATCGACGAGAAGAACTGGAAACTGGAGATCGGCGGCCTGGTCGAAGCAGCCGCTGACCTTCACGCTGGGCGAACTCATGGCGCGGCCGCGGCAGGAGGTCGCCTTCACGCTCGAATGCTCCGGCAACCACGGCTTTCCCTGGTTTCTCGGCGGCATCGGCACCGCCCGCTGGGCGGGCACGCCGCTGGCGGCGGTCCTCGAGGAGGCGGGCGTGCTGGGCGGCGGCATCGAGGTGGTGTTCTTCGGCAGCGATGCGGGCGAGGAAACCGTGCGCGATATCAAGATGCCGCAGCAGTTTCGCCCGCAGCATGTCGCTGGCCGATGCGATGAACCCCAACAATCTGCTCTGCTACGAGATGAACGGCGCGCCGCTGCCCCACGCCAACGGATTCCCGCTGCGGCTGATCGCGCCGGGCTGGTACGGCATCGCCAACGTCAAGTGGCTGAAGCGCATCGAGGTGCGGGACACCCGCTTCATGGGCCGCTTCATGGCGCGGGACTATGTCACCATCCGCGAGGAGGAGCAGGATGGGACAGCGGTGTGGACGGAGACCTCCGTCGGCCGCAGCCTGCTGAAATCCGCGCCCGCCAAGGTCACGCAGAACGAGGGCCGCTATCGGATCATCGGCGCCGCCTGGGGCGCTCCGGTCGACCAGGTCGAGGTGCAGATCGACGGCGGGCCGTGGCGGCCGGCCGACATCGACGGCAGCGAGGAAGCCGAATTCGCCTGGAAGATCTGGTCGCTGGACTGGGAGGACGCGGCGCCGGGCGAGCACAGCATCACCTCGCGCGCGATCGACGCGGTCCGGACAGATCCAGCCGGCGATGGACGATCCGCGCATCGCCAACAAGCAGACCTACTGGGAAAGCAACGGCCAAGTGACTCGCAAAGTGCTCATCGCCTGACCGAGCCATGCCGCCCAAGTCGAGAAACAACGAAAGGAGAGACCCAATGCCCCGCTATCTGGTTGAACGCACATTTCCCGACGGGTTAGGCCTGCCCGTCAACGCCGAGGGCGCGCAGGCAGCCCAAGGCATCATCGGCCGAAACGCGCAAGACGGCGTCACCTGGATCCACTCTTATGTCGTCCCGGACAAGAAGAAGACCTTTTGCATCTACGACGCGCCGACACCGGAAGCCATCCAGCGCGTGGCGCAGCGAAATGGCCTGCCCGTCGACCGGATCATGGAGGTGCGCGTTCTCAATCCCTACTTTCTACCTCTGACGCAGTCTAGACGAGGCGCGTTGCTCAATAGGCCGAGAGCGACGCCTTCAGCGCGCTGGTGTTCGGGTTGGTGAAACGCCGTTCGATCAGGATGGCATAGGGGGTGGCGCCCTTGCCGTAATAGCCTTCGTTCAGATCGTCGCGTTTCACGACAGCGGTGCCGTCGAGCGACACGCCGCCGAACAGGCCCGACGACATGGCGAAGCTGTAGATGTCAGCGCCGAAGTTCAGCGTCGTCGAAGCGCCTTGCGACTTGCCGGTGGGGCCGGCCGTCGCCTCCATGTCGCCGCCGAACTTGAACTGGTTGTTGATCAGCGCGTCCAGGCCCTTGTCGCTCATGACGGTGAAGATCACTTCCGATACCTGGCCGCCCACTTGCAGGCCGAGACTGCCGGCGGAGACGCGGTAGAAGGCCGGATCGCTCCAGCCATTGGGACCGCGGGCGACGAGAACGCCACTGCCGCCTTCGCCGCCGAGGCCGAAGGCGCCCTTCACGATGGACGGGAAGATCAGCAGCGCATTGGCGCGCTTGACGTAGTCGGGAAGTTCGGTGAAGTCGGGATGGGTCATCAGCTTGTCAAAGGAGATGCGTGCGCGGTCGACCAGTTCCTGCTGCGCCGTGGGCGATGGCGTGTCCTGCACGCATCCCGCCAACAGGACGAGGGTCAGCAACAGGACTAGGGATCGGACAGTCGAGTACATTCTGAGAGCTCCTCAAATCATCGCATTGTGTTGTTTGTCGCCGCCCGAATCGGGCCGCTTTGCCGGTAAAGACATCGGCAAACTATGGCAATTCTGCGGCGACTCGGTCTAGCGCACGAAGGGCGGGTGAGGCATCAGGTTGACGATGTTGACGCGCCAGCCCTGCTTGTCCTGATCGACGCTGTCGGGGTCGTAGATGTGGTCGAGCTGGGTCACCGAGCAATTGCCGATGGAGAAGGACAGCACCCGTTCCGCATCGATGGCCAGCGCATGGGCCAGCGCGGCGCGAATCGATCCGCCATGGGCGATAGCGACGATCTGCCGGCCGGCGAACTGTTCGGTCAGTCTTCGGACGGCGCCGCCGACCCGGTTCACCACCTCGACGAAACTCTCGCCGCCGGGCGGCACTTCGCTGGCCGGCGAGATCCAGAAGGTGAAGCGCTCGTCGCCGCGCATTTTGTAGAGTTCGTCGAAGGTGCGGCCCTGCCAGTCGCCGAAATGCTGCTCGGCAATTTCGGGCTCGATCAACCGTTCTGCCGGCCGGGCGATGCCCGCGGCGGCGCCCGTCTCGGCGCGGGGCATCGCCGCCAGGATCGCCTCGGCCGTCTGGTGCGTGCGCCGCAGATTGCTGGTGATCCAGACGGCATCAGCAGGCAGAACCGCCGCCAGCGACTGGAAGACCGTCTGGTTCGAGCAATCCGCCGGGAAATCAGCCTGTCCGTAGATGCGGCCCTGATGTCCCGTCACCGGCGCATGCCGAACCCACCACCAGCGCGTGACCGTTGCCGCCATGATTCCTCGCCTGTATCGCGGCGAGTTTATAGCGCCAGGGTGAGGCCCGCCAGGAAGGCGGCTTGGGCGATCTGCTCGGTGGCGCCCAGCACATCGCCGGTCTGGCCGCCGATCTGCCGCTGCGCCAGCCAGGCTGCGCCGGCTGCGGCGCCTGCCGCAATGATGATCGCCAGCAGGCCCGCGCCTTGCAGCAGCACCAGGGCGGCAATCGCAGCGACAGCGAGGCCGATGCCGGCGGCGAGGCGGTCGGGTCGGCCGACGCCGGCGGAAAGGCCGTCGCTGCGGGCATTCGGCAGGGCATGCATGACGGCGGTCATCGCCGCGCGCGATGCGGCATGGCCGGCGACCAGGGCGGCGATGACGATGCCGATATCCGCCAGCGAGGCCAGCGCGGCGACGCGGAGCAGGACGGAAAAAATCAATGCCAGGGTGCCGAAAGCTGCCGATCCGGCTATCGCGCATGATCGCCAGCTTCTCCTCGGGCGTGCCGCCACCGGCGAATCCATCGGCCATGTCGGCGAGGCCGTCTTCATGCAGACCGCCGGTGAGCAGAATCGTCGTGCCAACTGCGAGTGCCGCGGCAAGCCAGGAACCAAAGCCGAGCGCGACCGCGATGGCATACACGATACCGCCGGCAAGTCCGATGAACAGGCCGACAACGGCGAACATGCGGCTCGCGCGCTTCAGCGCCGGCATGCCGGCGGATTCGCGCATCGGCAGCCGCAGGCGGGTCAGGAACATCGCCGCCAGCGCGAAATCCGTCCACCAGGCCACCGGGCGCAAATCGATGTCTTCGGAGTTGAATTGATCGCTCATCGCTGTCTCCCAAGGCGCGCGGCGCTTATAGAATATTCGGCGGCGGACGCAAAGCGGCACCGCCGGGATGCGCTGTCACTGTTGCCACCCGCTTCAGCCTTCACATTGCACAATTCGGTCGAACAAGCACCATGAACAAACCGCCCGCTGCCTCGCTGGATGAGATCCGTGCGCTGCTCACGCGATTGCCGTCAGAGGATACGGCCGCTGCCGGCAAGGCGGCGGAGCGGGAGGCGCAGCTCACAAAGCCCGCGGGCTCGCTCGGCCGGCTCGAATCGCTGTCGGCCTGGCTCTGCGCCTGGCAGGGACAGCATCCGCCGAAGCTTGAACATCCGCGCGTCGCCGTCTTTGCCGGCAATCACGGCGTCGCCGCCCGCGGCGTCTCGGCCTTTCCGCCCGCGGTGACGGCGCAGATGGTGCAGAACTTCACCTCCGGCGGCGCGGCGATCAACCAGCTCTGCAAGGCGGCGGACGCCGATCTCCGCGTCTACGAGATGGCGCTGGATCAGCCGACAAAGGATTTCACCGAAGCGCCGGCCATGTCCGATGCGGAATGCGCGCGGGCCATGGCCTACGGCATGATGGCGGTCGAGCCCGGCCTCGATGTGATCTGCCTGGGCGAGATGGGTATCGCCAACACCACCAGCGCGGCAGCCCTCTGCCTGGCGCTGTTCGGCGGCACGGCGGAGGAATGGGTGGGGCCGGGCACCGGAGTCGCCGGCACGGCGCTGCAGCGGAAGAAGGATGTGGTTGCCGCCGGCGTTGCGCTGCATCGCGACGCCGCCCGCGATCCCCTGGATATCCTGGCGCGGCTGGGCGGCCATGAGCTGGCGGCGATGTGCGGCGCGGTGATCGCCGCGCGCATGGCGCGTACGCCGGTGCTGCTGGATGGATTCGTCTCGACGGCCGCGGCGGCAGTGCTGCACGCCATCGACGAGCACGCGCTGGATCACTGCGTCGTCGCCCATGTCTCGGCGGAGCCCGGCCATGGCAGGCTGGTGGCGCGCATCGGCAAGCCGCCGCTGCTAAGCCTGAACATGCGCCTGGGCGAGGGGTCGGGTGCCGCGCTCGCCATCTCCATCCTGAAAGCTGCGGTCGCCTGCCACACCGGCATGGCCACTTTCGGCGAGGCCGGCGTCAGCGGCAAAGTCTAGCCGTCGCCGTCATTCGCCGATCTGCAGCAGCGCGCCGCGATATCTTGCGCGATGGAAGGCGTAGAAATAGACCGCCGCGCCGATGGTGAGATAGATCGCGTTGAGCGCAAGCGCGCCGAAGAACAATGAACTGTCGAACTTGCCGGTGAAAAGAATCGCCCGCATGCCTTCGAACACGTAGGTCGAGGGCAGCGCCCACGCCACATGCTGCAGCCACACCGGCAGCACGGTCACCGGATAGTACACCGCGCTGACCGGCGCGATCATGAAGATCACGAACCAGGCGGCGTTCTCCGCGCCCAGGCCGTAGCGCAGGATCAGCGCGATCACCAGCATGCCGACGGCCCAGCTCAGCATCATCAGGTTGAGGAAGAAGGCAATCAGCGGAAGTCCGAGCGAGAAGATCGAATAGTGATAGAGAGGGATCGCCAGCAGCGCCGCCGGCAGCACGCCGATCAGCGTGCGGATCATGCTCATGAACATCATCGATATCAGATGCTCCACCGGCCGCAGCGGGCTGACGAACAGATTGCCCAGGTTGCGCGCCCACATCTCCTCGAGGAACGACAGGGCAAAGCCGATCTGGCCGCGGAACAGCGTGTCCCACAGCAGCACGCCCGCCAGCAGCACGCCGAAGGCCTGGGCCACCCAGCTGCTGTTGGTCGCCAGGAACTGGGTCATGAAGCCCCAGATGAGCATCTGCATCGTCGGCCAATAGGCCAGCTCGATCAGCCGCGGCCAGGAACCGCGCAGCACATAATAGTGCCGCAGCATCATGGCGCCGATGCGCCGGAGGGAAAGCGCGAGCTCGCTCATTCCAGCGCCTCCTCGGTGGTCGGCGTCGGCGCCGAATGGCCGGCCGCATGGCCCGAAGGCAAGCCGGGCCGGCGCCGTTCCCGGGCGATGTCGAGGAAGACTTCTTCCAAAGTCTCGCGCCCGAAACGGCTCAGCAACTCCTCAGGCGTGCCGCGATCGACGATCTGCCCCCGGCGCATCATCAGCACCTGGTCGCACATGCGCTCGACTTCGCCCATGTTGTGCGAGGCCAGCAGGATCGACGCGCCATGCGCGCGCTTGTAGGATTCGAGATAGCTGCGCACCCAGTCGGCGGTGTCGGGATCCAGGGAGGCCGTCGGCTCGTCCAGCAGCAACACCTCCGGCCGGTTGAGCAGCGCCTTGGCCAGCGCCACCCGCGTCTTCTGTCCCGCCGAAAGCTTCCCCACCGGCCGGTCGAGGAAATCCCGGAGATGCAGATCGCCGGCCAGCTCGTCAATGCGCGCGTTCATGTCGGGCAGGCCATAGAGCATGCCGTAGACCTTCAGATTTTCCCGCACGGTCAGGCGGTGCGGCAGATCGACATAGGGCGAGGAGAAATTGATTCGCGACAGCGCGCCGCGCCGGTTGCGCCGCATGTCGAAGCCGAGCACCGCGACTGTGCCGGAGGTCGGCAATAGCAGCCCCAGCAGCATCGAGATCGTGGTCGTCTTGCCGGCGCCGTTGCCGCCGAGCAGCGCCACGGTGGCGCCCCGCGGCACCGAGAAACTGATGGCGTCGACGGCGGCGACGGTGCCAAAACGCTTGGTCAGGGCGCTGACATCGATGACGGATTCGGGCATGGCCGCACTATGACGGCAAAGCCCGCGGCGGGCCAGTGGCGAGGCGGCATCGGGTGCTGGCGCGGCTGGCGGCGGGACGCGGGAATCTGCTACAAGCTGCGCCATCAACCGGCTTTCAGCAGCTCTGCGGAAAACGCGGCCCAGGCATACCGAACCATGGCATCCGTTTCCGGCAACATCGACTCGGCGCCCGAGAAACTGCCCGAGAAACTGCGGGTCGGGGATGAGGCGCGGCTGACGGCCGAACGCGGCCGCGTGCGCCTGCGTACGCTGATCACCATCAGATGGATCGCGGCCCTGGGCCAGGCGTCGGCGCTGCTCTTCACCTATTTCGGTCTGGGCTATGAGTTTCCGCTGCTCATTGCGCTCGCCGTCGTCGGCTCGTCGGTGCTGGTCAATATCCGGGCCACGGTGGGCCGGCGCGCCACTGAACGCCTCAGCGACCGGGCGGCGGCGGCGTATCTGGGTTTCGATCTGCTGCAGCTGGCGGCGCTGCTCTATCTGACCGGTGGCCTGCACAACCCGTTCGCGCTGCTGATCCTGGCGCCGATCACCGTCTCAGCCACCATCCTGTCGCGGTTCAGCACGATCGCCCTGGCGGCGCTGGGCGTGGCCATCCTGGGCTTCCTGGCCGGCTACCATCTGCCGCTGCCCTGGAATGACATGGACTTCGCGCTGGAGCCGCTGTTCGTCGCCGGCTTGGCCATCGCGCTGGGCCTGTCAGTTGTGTTTATCGCCGGCTATGTCTTCAGCGTGGCCGAAGAGGCGCGGCGCATGTCCGCGGCATTGTCCGCCAGCTACATGGCCCTGGATCGGGAACAGCGGCTATCGTCCCTGGGCGCGCTGGCGGCGGCGGCAGCCCACCGGCTGGGCAGCCCGCTGGGCACCATCGCCGTGGTGGCCAAGGAGCTGGCGCGGGACCTGCCAGCCGACAATCCTATGCGCGGCGATGTCGATCTGCTGCTGAGCGAGACCGAACGCTGCCGGCTGATCCTGACCGAGCTGTCGACAAAGCCGGAAGGCAGCGCGCCGCTGGACCGGCTGCCCATCGTCGCCCTGGTGGAGACGGCGGCCGGACCCTACCGCACCGGCCGGGTCAAGCTGACGGTGGTAGCCGCACCCATGTCCCCCGGCGCCGACAAGCTCGGTCCGCCCGCCGTGCCGCCCAGCCCGGCTTTGCTCCACGGCCTGGGCAACCTGCTGCAAAACGCCATGGAATTCGCCCGCAAGGAAGTCCGCGTTCTCGTGGGCTGGGATGACCGGCAGGTAATGGTTACAATCAAGGATGACGGTGCGGGGTTTGCGCCTGGTGTTCTCGATCATCTCGGCGAGCCCTATATGTCGGGCGGGGTCCAGGGCCGCACCACCAGCGGAGAGCCCATGGGCTTAGGCGTGTTCATTTCGCAGACTCTTCTGGAGCAGACTGACGCCCGGCTTCACTTCGCCAACGGCGCCAATGGCGGCGGCGAAGTAACCGTGACCTGGGACCGGGCGCGATTGCAGGGCAATGCGCCTTGAGAGTCTATCGCTTGAGGGCCAATGGATAGCAGCGGGGAAAGAATGGAATCACCATCCTCACAGGCAAAGGCCAATGGCGGCGACAAGACGCTGCTGATCGTCGACGACGACACCCCGTTCCGCCAGCGCCTGGCGCAGGCCATGGAGCGGCGCGGTTATGCCGTTTCGGCGGCGGAAAGCGTGCGCGGCGGCATCGAGCTGGCCGCTTCGCTGAAGCCGGCCTATGCGGTGGTGGATCTGCGGCTGGGCGACGGCAACGGCCTGGAGGTTGTGCCGGCGATCCGCGCCGCGCGCGCCGATGCGAGAATTGTCGTGCTGACAGGTTACGGCAACATCGCCTCGGCGGTGGCCGCGGTGAAATCCGGCGCCGTCGACTATCTGTCGAAGCCGGCCGACGCCGACGCGATCGAGGCGGCCCTGCTTCAGCGCGGCGCCGCCCTGCCGCCGCCGCCGGAAATGCCGATGACGGCGGACCGGGTGCGCTGGGAGCATATCCAGCGGGTCTATGAGCAGTGCGATCACAATGTCTCGGAAACCGCCCGGCGGCTGCGCATGCATCGCCGGACCTTGCAGCGCATTCTCAGCAAATACGCACCGCGCGGCTAGCGGCGCCGGTCGCAGCCAGCTTTAGCTGCGGTGCAGCCACCATCCGTCTTCGTTGATCGAATAATACGGATGATAATGGTGGATGCTTTCGGCGGGCACGACGCTGCTCACCTGATTGTCGAGGACGAGCGCGCGGCCCTGCAGGAAAACCACCAGCACCGCATGGGGCACGCCGAGATTGGTATCCTGCAGCACGACGATGCGCAAATCCTCTACCCTGAAGCCGAGCGCCTTCAGCGCCATGTATTTGGAGATCGCGTAGTCCTCGCAATCGCCGTCCTTGCGGAGGAATTGCAGCGGCGTCGCCCAGTAATCCGCCATGTGCCAATTGACGGGATCGGTGACATAGGGCTTGTCGTTCATCTCCCGGTTGACGGCGCGGACCTGCTCCTCGCGGCTGGAATTCCGCACGCCGTCGATGAAGGCGTTCCATTCCTTCGCCTTGCAGGCCGTGGCGGCGCAGGTCTTCAGCTCGGTGTCGAAGCGGCGCAATGCGTCGCGCCATTTCGGAAACATGTTGAGATTGGAGGAATGCAGTTCCTTGGTGCCGAAAATCGAATCCGGTGGCGTGTTCGAAGCCGCGGATGCGGCCGGCGCGAAGGCGCTTGCCAGGAAAATCATGGCGCCGGCGAGGGCCGCCGAAATAACGCAGATGCGGCGCTGGCGCCGCATGAACGGCGGGCAGGAAATCATCGCCTCGCTCGACTCCGTTTTCTTGGATTGGCCCGAATTTCTTGACTTTCGACGCTATGCGCAGCCGCTTAACGCAAGGTTAATTTCACGCTTTCGCCCTGTGGCGATATAAGGACAAGTGACGTTAACGTTAGCGATCGGTTAACATTGGGCCGTTAATAAATTCACCGCGTACTCCTCATATAGATGTGCAACGCCTGATCCCCGCCGGACCGTTATGGACCCCCAGCCGAAACGCGAGATGCTGCAGCCGCCGAGCCGCCTGACCTGGAGCATCCTGGCCGCAATCGCCGTTGTCGCCTTCACGGCCGTGACCGCCTGGCTGGCAATCCGCTATGTGGAAAGCGAATGGCAGCGCGACCTCCGGAACTGGCAGGTGCGCCTGGGCATCGTCAGCGATTCCCGCTACGCCGCGATCAATGGCTGGCTCGACGGGCAGCAGCGCGCCTTGTCCGCTCTGGCTGAAAATCCGTCGCTGCAGCTTTACGCCACGCAGATCGCAATGGCGCCAACCGATGACGAATCGCTGTCCATCATCGATTCGCAAACCGAATATGTCCGCAATCTGCTGGAAGCGACGGCGCTGCAATCGGGATTCGCCGGCGCCGCGGCGTCGACGGTGAAAGCCAATCTGCCGTCATCGGGCACGGCTGGTATCGCCTTGCTGAATGCCGGCGGCGAGATGGTCGTCGGCAGCTCGGCTCTGCCGCCGCTGGCCGGTCCCTTGCGGGATTTCGTTGCGTCGCTCAAGCCGGGCGAAGTGCAGATCCGCGACCTGTACAAGAATTCGGCGGGACAGCCGAGCATGGCCTTCGCCATACCCGTCTTCGCGGTGCAGGGCTCCCTGGACCCGGATGCGCAGATCGGCACGATCATCGGCGTGAAGGAAGTGGCGGCCGAGCTGTTCCCCTTGCTGCGGCAGCCGGGCGAAACCGGCGAGACCGCCGCTGCGACGCTGGTGCGCCGCGACGGCAATGTCATCGAGTATCTGACGCCGCTCCGCGACGGCACGCCGCCGCTGACGCTGCGGCTGGCGACCGATACGGCGGATCTGGACGCGATCTTCGCCACGGAGTCACCCGGCGGCTTCGCGCAGCGGCGCGACCACCGGGGCAATGCCGTCCTCGTCACCGGCCGGGTCTTCAACTCCGTGCCCTGGACGCTGATGTATACGATCGAACGGAATGAAGCGCTGGCCGACGCGGAAATCCGGCTGCGGCGCTTTGTGGCCGCTGTCCTGTTTGCCGTCTGCTTCCTGGCGGCGCTTCTGGTCGCCGCCTGGCGCCATTTCAATCTCCGGCAGGCGCGGCAGTCGGCGGGCCGTCTGCAGGGGCTGGCGGACGAGATCGATCATCAGCGGCAATTGCTGCGCCTCGTCACCGACAGCCAGCCCACGGCCGTGTTCATTCTCGATGCGGAGGGCGACTATCGCTTCGCCAACCGCCAGGCGGCGGCGGAGACGAATGTCACGGCCGAAGACATGCTCGGCAAGTCCATCGCCCATGTCCGTGGCGCCGATGTGGCCAAGCGCTACCTGGCCCTGAACAAGCAGGCGCTGGAGTCCGGCAAGGTCGCCGAAGACTTGCATCGCCTCGAAGGGCCCGAAGGCGTGCAGGTGATCCAATCCGAGCATATTCCGATTGCCGCCGCCCCCGGCCGGAGCGCGGGAGTCCTGGTGGTCGAGAACGATGTCACGGCTGCGGTGGCGGAGCGCGAACGGCGTGCCCGCACCCTCGGCGACATCGTCAAGACCCTGGTCGGTGTCGTCGACAGCCGCGATCCCTTTGCCGCCCATCATTCGACGCGGGTCGCCGCCCTGTCCCGCGCCATCGCCGCCGAGATGAATCTCGGGGATCGCGAGATCGGCACGGCGGAAACCGCCGGCAGCCTGCTCAATTTCGGCAAGGTGCTGGTGGCGCCGGAACTGTTGACCAAGACCGGCGAACTCAGCGAGGCCGACCGCGCCAAGGTGCGGCAGAGCGTGCAGACCAGCGCCGCCTTGCTGCAGGGCATCGATTTCGATGGGCCTGTCGTGGAGACTCTGCGCCAGGCCCAGGCCCATTGGGATGGCTCCGGATTCCCCCAGGATCTTGCCGGCGAGCAGATCCTGCTCACCGCCCGCATTGTCGGCGTCGCCAACGCCTTCGTCGGCATGGTGAGCCGCCGCGCCTATCGCGAGGCGCTGGACGTGGACAAGGCGATGGAACTGCTGCTGGCCCAGGTCGGCAAGGCGTTCGATCGCCGGGTCGTGGCCGCGCTCGTCAGCTATCTCGACAATCACGGCGGACGGAACCATTGGGCCGTGACGCCCTCGGGTCCGGCCGCCGCCGCCGCCGATTAGAGGCGGCCATGCCCGGCGCGACCGTTCCCACCGGCTTTCGCGTCTACGCGATCGGCGATATCCATGGCCGGCTCGATCTGCTGAGCCATCTGCATCAGATGATCCTCGATGATGCCCAGGGTGCGGCGCTGGACGCGCGCATCCTGGTCTATCTCGGCGACTATGTGGATCGCGGGCCGGAGTCGGCCGGCGTCGTCGACCTGCTCTCGCAACAGACCTTGCCGGGATTCTCCGCCATCCATCTGATGGGCAATCACGAGGATTTCATGCTCCGCTTCCTCGACGACAACAGCTCCGGCAGCGGCTGGTTCGCCAATGGCGGCGTGGCGACGATGCGGTCCTATGGCGTCGACTTCGACTATGGCGAGCTGCTCGAACCCGACCGCCTCCAGGAAAGGCTGTCCCGCCGCGTGCCGTCGCGGCATCTGGAGTTTCTCCGCGGCCTGCCGCTCAGCCGCGTGATCGGCGATTACCTTTTCGTCCATGCCGGCATTCGCCCGGGCCTGGCGATGGAGCTGCAATCGCCGGCGGATCTCCTGTGGATTCGCGGCGATTTCCTGAATTCGGCGCTGGAGCATGGCAAGATCGTGGTCCATGGCCACACCATCACCGATCATCCGGATGTGCGGCCGAACCGCATCGGCATCGACACCGGCGCCTTCGCCACCGGCCGGCTGACCTGCCTGGTGCTGGAAGGCGGCAGCCGGCGCTTCCTGCATACCGGGGCGGTGGATTGACTTGGGTGGCGTATTCATGAGTCGGACTGGTACGTGTGGCGAGGATGATGGGTGATGCTTACCATCTATGGTCGGCGGAATTCTTCGAGCGTGCAGCTTGTCATGTGGGCGATCCATGAACTGGGCATCGCAAATCGGCGGTTAGACTATGGACACGGTTTTTCCTCGACAAAAACCGAGGCGTATCTAGCGATGAACCCCATGGGACGCGTGCCGGTATTGGTTGATGGCCCTGTCTGCATGTTCGAGAGCGCAGCGATCCTCCGATACCTCGGCGCGACCTATGGCGACGACAGTTTTTGGCCAGTCGATCCTGCGCGTCGCGGACCGCTCGACACCTGGGCGGAATGGGGAAAGAACACGTTCGCCGAGTCCGTGTTGAACATCTTCGTTTACGACGTGCGTCTCTCGCCCGAGGCCCGCGATCCTGCGGTGCTTGCGCGCGCAACGGAAAGCCTTACGCCGCTGGCTGTCATACTTGCCGGGCGCGTCGCTGACGGTCCATGGATCGGCGGCAATGACTTTACATTCGCCGACATTGCTTGCGGTCACATCCTCTACCGCTACTTTACCCTGAATTGGGAGCGTCCAGATCTGCCCGCGCTGACATCCTACTACGAGCGTCTTCAGGAGAGACCTGCTTTCTCTGAACATGCGATGGTATCATACGAGGACCTCAGAGGATCATACTAACACAACAGGCGACTCAGCCGCTTCGCCCGGGATGCAGAGGACTACCTTGCCAGCTGAACTCGTGTTCGTGGCTGGAGGACGCTGCATCCTACTGGTCTAAATGTCCGCGTAGGGTCAAGACCGGTCAGTCTTGGAGAAAGCAGCTATTTCCGGCTTGCCTTCGAAAGCGCGCCTCCGGTCGGCGAGTTTATGCGTAAATGGCCTACAGAAAGCCGTCGGGATCGGTCATCCGCCCTAGGCGCTGCATCGCCGTCAGGGCCAGGCGCAGGGTCTGCGCGCGGCGCCGGCTGCCGTTCATGGCCTGCGCCGGCGCTTCCCGGATTATCTCGGCGCCATAATCGTCGGCCACCATCAGCCCGCAATCCTCCGGCAGGATCTCCCGGGGAAAATCCAGCGGCACGGCGAAATAGAACACGTCGCAGAATTCCAGATACTCGGTCCACTTCTGGTCGGAGCGATAATCGGCGACCGAACTCTTGATCTCGACGATGATGGTCTGGCCCGATCCGTTCACTGCGATCACATCCACCCGCCGGCCATTCAGCAGGAAGAACTCCGTCAGCGTCGCAAAGCCGCGCGCGGTGAGGGAACGGGCGATGCCGCGGGCCAGGCGCCGCGCCAGCAACTCCTGTATCGGTTCCGGCATCGGGCCGCTGTCGCCGGTCATCGCGCTTCACTCCATTGCAATCTGGATGATCGCCCGAACAGTCGATAGATTGCCGGCATGGCGTGGGGGAAGAACAGCAAAGCGCGGCCCGGCGGCAGGTTGCGGCGCATCGTCAGGCGCACGCTGCAAGCCATCGTTGCCTTCTTCGGCATCTCGCTGCTCATGGTGCTGTTGTACGGGTTCATGCCGGTATTCGTCACGCCGCTGATGATCCTGCGCCTGTTCGAGGGCGAAGGCATCAGCAAGGACTGGGTCGTCTATGAGGATATCTCGCCTGACGTGTTCCGGGCCGTGATCGCCGCCGAGGATAATCTCTATTGCCAGCATTACGGCTTTGACGTCGACGCCATTCTCGGCGCCTTCAAGAAGAATCAGCGGGGCAAGCGGATCTATGGCGGCTCGACCATCAGCCAGCAGACCGCCAAGAACGTCTTCCTCTGGCCGGGATCCAACATCGTCACGCGCGTCCTGCGCAAGGGCTTCGAAGTCTATTTCACCTCGCTGCAGGAGCTGTTCTGGGGCAAGCGCCGTATCCTGGAGGTGTATGTCAACGTCATCGAGTGGGGCCACGGCGTCTATGGCGTCGAGGCGGCGGCCCAATTCCATTTCGGGAAGTCCGCCGCAAAGCTGAGCAAGCGCGAAGCAGCGCTGCTGGCCGCCGTGCTGCCCAATCCCCGGCGCTGGTCGGCGGGCAAGCCGACGGGCTACATCTCGAACCGGGCCCGCAGCATCCAGCGGCGCATGGATCAGCTTCCCGCCGAGGCCGATCCCGGCTGTCCGGTGGGGCCGATCGAAGAGAAAAAGGGTTAGCGCTTCAGGGCGCGTAGCCGTAGGCGGCCGCCGGGACGATCACGAACTCCGTGCCGCCGGGCGGCTGCCAATAGAGTTGCAGCGTCGAGGTACTCTTGCGCTCGAAGTAGCTGACCTCCAGCTTGTACCAGCCGGCAGCCGCGATGTTCAGCTCTGCGTTCATCGAGAATTGGTCGGAATGGACATCGGGGTCGTTGATGATGATCTTGCCGTCGATGCGCACGCGCACGCCGTCGTTGGATTGGGTCGCCAGGAGCCAGCGGCCCGGCTGGTCGAAATTGATGAAGCCGCGGATGCGGGCGCCGACCATATCGGCATGGTCGCTGGTGAGGACCGTACCGGCGCCGCTCTGATAGTCGAGCTGTGGCAGCGGCGGACCGGGCTCGCCGTCGCCCGCTTCCTCTACCTCGTCCACATGGCGGGCCTTCACCTCCATGTAGTTCACGGCGAGTCCCGGCTGCAATGTTCCCGCGGCCGGCTGGGGATCGGCCGGTTTCAGATCGTCAAAGCTGGCGAGCGCCGCGCCCGCCCACAACATCATGCCGGCCAAGATGGCGCAGCCCAGTCTTCCCAACCCATTCCGCATTGCGACGTCCTCTGGTCCAGTATGTTTCCGCCGCCAAGCATTGCCGTCTGCCGCGCAACGTCAAGCCCTCGCTCGGTATGCCCGGACACTGTTTGGCCGTGACTTGATGGTCCTGCACGATGATACTCCGATAATTCCATATTTTCGATGAACCGGTCTTGGCGACAGCCCCACCGCCCTCAGCAACACCATGACAGACAATGGTTATTTCAAGGGAGTCGCGGCGGCGATCGCGGCGACGCTGCTCTGGAGCCTGAGCGGCATCTTCACCCGGCTGATGGACTCCACGAACCCCTGGCAGCTCAATGCCTGGCGCGGGCTCTCCACCGGCCTTCTGCTGGCCGTCTATCTGGGCTTTGTCTATCGCCGCCGGCTGCCGTCGCAGCTGCGCAAGATCGAGCCGATGGCGCTGCTGGCCTGCGCCGGTTTCTTCGCGGCGGGTTCCACCTTCTATCTCACGGCGCTCGAGGGCGCGTCGGTGGCCAATGTCTCCTGCCTCACCGCCAGCTCGCCGGTCTTTGCCGCGCTGCTGGCCTGGATCTTCCTCAGGGAGCGGGCCGACGCCCGCATCTGGCTGGCGACCTTTCTCGCCATCGCCGGCATCTCCGTCATCTTCATGCAGGGCGTCGCCTTCAACCAACAGACCATTGCGGGCAATTTTATCGCCCTGCTGACGGCCTTCTGCTTTGCCGGCCAGACGGTGGCGCTACGCCGCTATCGCTCGGTCGATATGGTGCCGGCGATCGCGGTCGGCGCCGTCGCCGTGTTCCTGATCCTGGGCGTCGCCGCCGGGAATTTGGCGATCAGTCTCCATGATCTCAAGATCGTGCTGCTGATGGGCGCGGTGCAGCTGGCCGCACCCATCGCGCTCTATGTCTATGCCGCGCGCCATGTCTCGGCGATGCAGCTATCGCTGATCTCGCTCTTGGATGTGGTGTTCAATCCGCTCTGGGCCTGGATCGGCGTCGGCGAAGTGCCGGAAACGAATTCCTTCATCGGCGGCGCCGTCATCGTCGGCGCGGTGCTGCTGACGCTGGCAAGACGGCCGCAACGCCTGCCCGCGGCGGCGCAGTAGAGCCGCCGTCAGAGGCGTCGGCTTCGGGCCGCAATGGCCGATCAGCCGGCGCGGCGCCGCGGCGCTTATGGTAAAGATCCCGCAAATCGCCGCTTCTGTGACCGCCGTCACCTCAGGACTTAATGCTTCATTGACGGTCCCGGGCCTAGGCTGGGTCATCGCGACGCCGGATGAAACCGGCCAAGCGAATGACGGGACAGGAGATTCCGATGGACAGGCCCACGATCGACAATAACCGCTGGCTGATCCTCTGCGCCGCCTTGGCCATGCTGTCATTTGCATTGCCGACCGCCGCGACTGCCGATTCCGACTGCGCGGACGCCGCGGCTTGCGGCGACTCGCTGGACGAAAGCGTGACCGGCGACAATCAGGCCGGCGATTCCGGTTCCGACCGCGACCCGCCGTCGGGCGACAGGGACAAGCCGTCCTAGGTTCAAACTCCGCCACGGCGAGAATCCGCGCGCGCGAGACGCCGATGCGGCGCAAAAACACCGGGCGCCGAAACCATTAAATAACTAGTTGCGTTGACTCCCTCGGCGAAGAGGGTTAATTTTTGTGGTATGATAGGTATACCACAGCCTTTGGCCACGATCCGCCGCCGCAAGCTCTATGAGGAGGTTGCCGGCCGGCTGGAATCCCAGATCCATGAGGGTCACTACAACCCCGGCGACCAGCTCCCTTCCGAGCGCGAGCTGATGCTGATGTATGGCGTCGGCCGGCCGGCGATCCGCGAGGCGCTGTTCTCGCTGCAGCGCATGGGACTGGTGGCGATCAACAGCGGCGAGCGCGCGCGGGTCACCCGGCCGACGCCGCAGGTGATGTTCGAGACCTTGTCGGGCGCCGCGCGTCACCTGCTGGCCGGCGCCGACGGCAGTCCGTCATTTCCAGGAAGTGCGCACCTTCTTCGAGGTCGGCCTCGCGCGCCACGCGGCTGAGCATGCCACGCCAGCCGACCTCGACGAATTGCGCCGGGCCTTGGCCGCCAACGAAGCGGCAATCGGCAATGCCGCAGCGTTCGAGCGCACCGACGTGGCCTTCCACTATGTGCTGGCGCTGATGCCGCGCAATCCGATCTACATCGCCATCCATCAGGCCATCGCCGCCTGGCTGACCGAGCAGCGCCATGTCTCGCTGCAGCGCGAGGGCCAGAACGAGATCGCCTATCAGGCCCATCGCGCCGTGTTCGAGGCGATCGCCGCGCGCGATGCCGACCGCGCCGAGCGGGTGATGCGCGGCCACATGGAACAAGTCATAAAAACCTACTGGGAAATAAAAGGAAGCACCGATGGGGGGATACGTGGTGATGGTGGAGTTCCGGCTGAAGCCGGGGATGTCTGAACGGTTCCGCCGTCTCATCAACGAAAACGCTCGCGCCTCGGTTCGTGACGAGCCCGGCTGCCGGCAGTTCGATGTCGTCGTCCCCGACGGCGAGCCTGATAGCGTCGTGCTCTACGAGATCTATGACGACGCGGCGGCCTTCGACGCCCACAAGAAAACCCCGCATTTCGCCAGCTTCGACCGCGACAGCGCGGCCTGCGTCGCCAGCAAGAAGGTGACGCTGGGCGCGCTGGTGTTCGCAGGCGCGGACGGCTGACGCGGGTTCAACCAACAATCAACAACGGAACAGCGGCAAGAAGGTAACATCCAGATGGCATCGGCAAAGCTCAAGGACCTGGCGAAGACCAAGAAACTCAAGGCCGGGCATTTCGTCGTCGAGTTCGCGACGCCCGGCATCGGCCATATCATGAAATCGGCGGGCTGCGACTTCGTGCTGTTCGACATGGAGCATAGCGGCTTCGGCTTCGAGACGGTGAAGAGCGCCGTGCGCTACATGCAGGCGGCGGAGTTGCCCATGATCGTGCGCGTGCCGTCGAAGGAGTATCACCACATCGCCCGCGCCTGCGACATGGGCGCGGAGGGCGTCATGCTGCCGATGGTCGGCATCGGCCGATGAGGCGCGCCACATCCTGGATTGCATGAAGTACCATCCCGACGGCAAGCGCGGCGTGGCGCTGCAGGTGGCCCATGACGACTATCGCGCCGGTGCGGTGCCGGAAAAGCTGGCCACCGCCAACAAGCGCACTACGTTGTTCTGCCAGATCGAAACCGCCGAGGGTGTCAAGAATGCCGAGGCCATCGCCGCCGTGGACGGCGTCGACTGCCTGTGGGTCGGGCATTTCGACCTCAGCGGTCTCGCTCGGCATTCCCGGCGAGTTCGACAATCCGAAATTCACCAAGGCGATCGACAAGGTCATCGCCGCCGCCCGCAAGCACGGCAAGGCGCTGGGCCGCCTGGTGCCGACGGTGGAGCAGGGCATCGAGCTCTACACCGCGCCGGCTTCGATTTCATCTGCTACTCCGGCGATGTCTGGGTGCTGCATAACGCGCTGGCCGAGGCGGTCACCCAGCTCCGCGCCGCCGCAAGAAGAAGGGCTGAGCGATGGCCAAGGCGCCGTTCCGCGTCGTGCTGTCGGGCGATTTCAAGAAGCCCGATGGCTCGCCCACCTTCCCGGATTTCGATATCTCGCCGCTGCTGAATCAGCGCCGGGCGTCGAGTTGCCAGTATCTCGAGCGCGGCGACGAGATCCGCTGCGCGCCGACCAGGTGGCCGATGTCGATGCGCTGATCCTGCTGACGCCCCGCTTCGCCAAGAACAGCATCCATCCCAACGGCCGGCTGGCGGTCGTGGCCCGCTTCGGCGTCGGCTATGACAATGTCGACGTGCCCGCCTGCACGGACGCCGGCATCGCCGCTAGTCATCACGCCCGATGGCGTGCGCCGGCCGGTCGCCGTCTCCATCCTCACCTTTATCCTGGCGCTCGACCGGCAAGCTGATGGTCAAGGACCGTCTGACCCGCGACGGTGCCGCCGGGCTTGCGGCCAAGCGGACAGATCATATGGGCGTCGGCCTGGTGGGCCGCACCCTCGGCTCGGTCGGCATCGGCAATATCGGCGCCGAGATGTTCCGCATGGCCAAGCCGCTGCGACATGAAGTTCATCGCCCATGATCCCTATGCCGAATGCCGAAGTGGCGGCGGAGCTGGGCATCGAGCTGGTGGAGCTGGAGGACGTGTTCCGCCGCGCCGACTTCGCTGACCGTGAACTGCCCGCTGACGGACGACGACGCGGCATCTGGTGAATGCCGAGCGGCTGGCGCTGATGAAGCCGACCGCCTACCTCATCAACACCGCCCGCGGTCCGATCGTCGATCAGAAGGCGCTGACCAAGGTGCTGCAGGAACGCCGCATCGCCGGCGCCGGGCTGGACGTGCTGGAGAAGGAGCCGCCGGATGCCGACGATCCGATCCTCAAGCTCGACAATGTCATCCTGGCGCCGCACGCGCTGTGCTGGACCGACCAGTGCTTCGCCGGCAACGGCGCCTGCCGATGTGCGAGCGGTGCTCGAGCTGCAGCAGGGCCGGGAGCCGCGCGGCGTCGTCAACCGGGAAGTTCTGGCGTCACCGGCCTGGAGAAAGCGGCTTGAAGCGTTTCGACAGCTTCCAGAAAAACGTGCAAATCCAAGCGGACAAGGAGGCAAGATATCAGGCAACGAGAACTCAACGAATAAGGCGATGCCCGCCTATCGGGCACGCCGGTGAGCAATGACATCAAGGGAGGACAAGATGCGCTTACCATTCAAGTTAAGCTGGCTTGCGGCGGCCGCCTTGGCCGTCGGCATTCGCGGGTTCGGCCTATGGCCCAATCCGCCGCTGAACGCGCGGTCGACCGAAGCGAAGCAATACCGCGGCACGACGATCACCATCGTCTGGGAAGCGGGCCTTCAGGCGCTCGATCCGCTGAACTTCTCCGGGCCGAAGTGGAAGGAGCTGACCGGCATCGAGGTCAAGGTGGTCGAAGTCGCCGACCGCCGAGATGTTCACCAAGATCATGCAGGACTACCGGGCCGGCACCGGCGCCTATGACGCGCTCAACGTGATCCCGGCCTGGATGCCCGACCTGGCGAAGGCCGGCGCGCTCGAGCCGCTCGATCCCTATGTCGACAAGTACGGCTTCCGCGACGAGCTGCAGAAGATCGCGCCGACCTATCGCGACAACCAGATGATGGTGGACGGCAAGATCTACGGCTTCCCCGACGACGGCGACGTCTTCGTCATCTACTACCGCAAGGACATCTTCGGCGATCCCGCGAACCAGGACGGAATTCAAGGCCAAGTACGGCCGCGATCTCGCCGTGCCGAAGACCTGGAAGGAGTTCGACGAGATCGGCCAGTTCCTCACCGACAAGCTACCAGCCGAAGATGTACGGCGCCGGCTTCTTCCGCCAGCCGCCCTACGCCATGTTCATGTTCCAGGAGCGCTTCCGCAACGAAGGCGGCAAGTTCTTCGACGCCGACACCATGAAGGCGACGATCAACAGCGATGTCGGCGTCAAGGTCTTCACCGAGATGCGGAACGAGAACAAGTTCATGCCGCCGGGCGTCGAGCAGTGGGGCTTCGTCGAGAACCTCGCCGCCTTCCTCCAGGGCCAGACGGCGATGACCATCTCCTGGCCGCCCTATGGCCGCTGGGCCGCGGGCTACGGCACGGACGAGGAAGTGCTGAGCTGGGTGCCGAAATCCACCATCGCCGGCAAGGTCGGCTATGCCCTGCCGCCGGGCGGCCATCCGCGAGCTCGCGGCCGGTTTCGCGCTGTCGGTTGCCTCGACCAGCAAGAACAAGGAAGCCGCCTATCTGTTCATCCAGTGGCTGAACAGCGAGGACGATCAGCCATGCAGCGGGTGCAGCTGCCCTACGCGCTGCGCGATCCGTTCCGCGATTCGCACTTCACCGAGCCCGGGCTATCTGGCGCGGTGGCCGGATGCGAAGGACTACCTCGCGGCGTTGAAGGCGGGCGCGAAGACCGGCCTGCTCGACCTGTCGCTGCTGCAGACCGACAAGTACGAGGAGGTGCTGCGCCAGGCGATCAGCAGGCTGTGGGCCGGCGAGGATCCGAAGGCGATCCTCGATGCAGGCCGCCGGCGAATGGGACGCCATCACCGAGAAGATCGGCGTCGACAAGCAGAAGGCGGTCTACGCCGCCTGGGCGGCGAAGTCCGGCGCCTATCCGAAGTAAGCCGAAGACTGACCGCGTCGGAACGTCCCCGGGATGAACCTGGGGGCGTTCCCGCGATCAGGCGGTTGAATTCCCGATGGCCAGCACTGCCAGCACATCCGCGATCGATCCGGCCGCCGTCATTCCCGGCCGCGCGCCCGACCGCTGGTTCAAGTATCAGCTGATCGCGCCGGCGATCTTCCTGCTGCTGCTGATCGGGCTCTTCCCGCTGATCTACTCGCTGGTCGTGAGCTTCCAGCGCATCACCATGATGGAGCACGGACACCTCCTTCGCCGGGCTTCGCAACTACGCGCAGCTGTTCAAGGACACGCGCCTGTGGCAGGCGCTGCTGCACACCGCTGATCATCACGGTTATCGCGCTGCCGATCGAACTGATGCTCGGCCTTGCTGATGGCGCAGCTGTTCCTCGAGCGCATGCCGGGCCGGCAGATCTTCGTATCGCTGCTGGTGCTGCCGACCGTGATCTCGCCGATCGTCGCCGGCGCCACCTGGCGGCTGATGTTCGACAACCGCTACGGCCCGATCAACCAGATCCTCGGCTGGTTCGCGGGCGAGCCGGTGACCGCGCTCTGGACGGTCAATCCGAACCTCGTCTATCCGGCGATCATCATCTGCGAGATCTGGCAGTGGACGCCGTTCATGTTCCTGATCCTGCTGGCGGCGCTGTCCAATGTCGACAGGTCGCAGACCGAAGCGGCGGAGATCGACGGCGCCGGCTACTGGCGCACCTTCCGCAAGATCGTGCTGCCGGCGATCTGGCCGGTGATGGCCATCGCCATCCTGATCCGCGGCCTCGATCTCGTGCGCATCTTCGACATCATCTGGGCGCTGACCCAGGGCGGGCCCGGCACCATGACCGAGACGATCTCGATCTACACCTATGTCCAGGGCTTCCAGCAGTTCGAGACGAGCTACACCGCGGCGATCGCCTTCCTGGTCATCGTCCTCCTGACGGTGATCGTGACCTGGGCCATCAGGCGCATGGGGCTGGCGAAATGAGCGACGCATGCCCATTTCATCGCCGTCCCAGATGTCCGCCTCGCCTTGCGCTATCTCGTGGCGATGCCTGCTGGTCGTCATCTTCCTCTTTCCGATCTATTGGCTGTTCATCATCTCCTTCAAGACGCCGGACGAGATCTTCGCCTTTCCGCCGGTCTGGTATCCGGAGAGCATCCAGTTCGCCAACTACGCGGTGCTGTTCAAGGACGGCGACGCCGAGACGGTGTGGAACAGCCTGGTGCTGGCCGGCGTCAGCACGGTCATCGCCATGTTCCTCGGCACCATCTGCGCCTACAGCCTGGTGCGCTTCAAGACCGGCGGCGAGAATCTCGCGGTCTGGATCATCTCGCAGCGCATGATGCCGCCGATCGCCATCGTCTTCCCGATCTTCCTGCTCTATGTCTGTCTTCGGCTGGGTCGACACCTATCATCGGCCTGATCCTGCTCTACACCGCGTTCAACCTGCCCTATGTGATCTGGATGATGCGCGGCTATATCGAGGACATCCCGCTGGAGCTCGAGGAGAGCGCGCTGGTCGACGGCTGCACGCGCTGGCAGGTGCTGTGGAAGGTGGTGTTCCCGATGGCGCGCTCCGGCCTGTTCGCCACCGCGGTCTTCACCTTCGTCTTCGCCTGGAACGACTTCCTCTTCGCGCTGGTGCTGACGCGCACCGAGGTCATCACCTACACGGTGCAGGTCACCCACTACTTCGGCGGGCAATCGAATTTCTGGGCCAAGATCGCGGCCATGTCGGTGCTCGGCACCATTCCGGTCTTCATCGCCGTCGCCACGCTGCAGCGCTATCTCGTGCGCGGCATCTCCATGGGCGCGGTCAAAGGGATAGCAGGGCAATGGCGATCTGAAAATCACCGGACTTCACAAGTACTACGGCGGCGTCCATGCGGTGCGCGGCATCGACCTGGAAGTCCCGTCCGGCGAGTTCACCGTGCTGGTCGGCCCGTCGGGCTGCGGCAAGTCCACGCTGCTGCGCACCATCGCGGGCTTGAAGAGGCCGAGCGGCGGCCGCATCGAGATCGGCGGCAAGGATCGTGAACCTGTGCCGCCCGCGCGACCGCGACATCGCCATGGTGTTCCAGAACTACGCGCTCTACCCCTACATGAACGTGTTCGAGAACATCGCCTTCGGCCTGCGCGCGCGCAAGACGCCCGACAGGCGGAGATCGACGACAGCGCGTGCAAGCGCGCCGCCGACATGCTCGGCATCGGCCAGCTGCTCGAGCGCCTGCCGCGCGCAGCTCTCCGGCGGCCAGCGCCAGCGGGTCGCCATCGGCCGCGCCATCGTGCGCAATGCGCGGCTGTTCCTGTTCGACGAGCCCTTGTGCAACCTCGATGCGCAGCTGCGCGACGAGATGCGCGGCGAGATCAAGCGCCTGCACCAGGAGCTCGGCACGCACCATGATCTATGTCACCCACGACCAGATCGAGGCGATGACCCTGGCCGACCGCATCGTGCTGCTGCGCGACGGCCTGATCGAGCAGGTCGGCACGCCGCTCGACCTGTTCGAGCGCCCGGCGACCCGCTTCGTCGCCGGCTTCCTCGGCTCGCCGCAGATGAACTTCATTCCCGGCGCAGCTGTCGCAATCAGCGGCGGCGGCTGGGCGGTGCAGGCTCGGTGACGGCACAGCCTCGGCCCTGCCGCGGCGAGCGCGTGCCGGCATGCCCGACGGGCGCGCAGGTCGTCCTCGGCCTGCGGCCGGAGCATCTGAGCGCGCGCCACGGCGGCGCCGCGCGCCGGCCATCATGCGCATTCGGCTGTCGACGGTCGAACTGGTGCAGCCGACCGGCTCGCGCACCTATATCACCTTCCCGCTCGGCGGCGTGCCGTGACCGTGGCGGAGCTGGAGCCGCATGACGTGCAGCGGCCGGGCGAGCAGATCGACGTCGACGTCGACATGAACCGGCGGTCCTGATCGATCCCGAAACCGACAAGGTCATCTGGTGAGCGCGGGAGACAGGAAGGTGGCGCAATGGCAGCCGAAGCGCCATCGCGCGCCATCAAGCTGTTCGGCACCGACGTGCCGGACACCGAAGGTCAGGACCCTGCGGGCCGGCGCCGCTGTCGGCGGTGCTCGACAACGGCGCAGCTGCGCTACATCCGCTCGGCGACATCGAGGTGCTGCGCGCCATCGCCTTCCTGGTGCGCGACGAGAACTGGGGCACCTTCACGCCGGAGATCAGCAATCTGAAGGTCAAGCAGGGCAAGAGCCGGTTTCCGCGTCACCTATCGACGCGCGCTGCGCGGATGCCAAGCGGGCGCTGACCTATCGATGCCGAGATCACCGGCGACGTGCCGATGGCGCGCTGCAAGTTCAGCGCCGACGGCGACCCCGAAGACGCGATTTCCTCACCAACCGCACCGGCTTCGTCGTGCTGCACCCGCTGACAGGGCGTTGCCGGCAAGCCGGTCGAAGGTCGAGCATGTCGACGGGCGCAGCGATGAAGGATCAAGCTTCCCGCACATCATCAATCCGGTACAGCCCTTCTACGACATCCGCTCCCTGCAGCCATGAGGTCGCGCCGGGCAACTGGGCGACCTGCCGCATGGAAGGCGACACCTTCGAGATGGAGGATCACCGCAACTGGACCGATGCCTCCTTCAAGACCTACGTGCGGCCGCTGGCGGAGCCGTGGCCCTACACGCTGCGCGGCGGGCAAGTCCTTCGAGCAGTCGGTCAGCCTCACCTTCACCGGCAAGCTGCCGAAGCCCAAGGGCCGCGGCGGCGCCAAGCCGATCGCAGTCGCGCTCGGCGGCGGCGCCGGCGCCTGCCGCGCATCGGCGTCGGCGTTCCGGCGGAAGAAGCTGACAACGCGATCTCGGCCGCCGCATGCACTGAAGGCGGCGGGCCTGCAGCAGCTTGATCTGCCAGATCGATGGCCGCCGCGGCGGATGCCACCGCGCTCTGCCGGCGCTATCAAGCAACTCGGCGACGCGACCGGCGCCGACGTGGTGCTGGAGATCATCCTGACCGGCACAGAATCGCCTGACGCGGAGCTGGCGCCGGTCGGCGGCCAGGCGATGAAGTGGCACGGCCTCAGCCCATGGCGGTCGCGGTCTCGCCTGCGCCGGACCTGCAAGGCGACGCTGCCCGGCAGCGCGGGTCCGGAGGTGGCGCCGCTGGCGGACATCTACAAGGCAGCGCGCGCCGCGTTTCCGGGCGTGCGGCTGGGCGGCGGCATGTTCTCCTACTTCACCGAGCTGAACCGCAAGCGGCCGCCCGTTGAGCTGCTGGACTATCGTGACGCACACGACCTGCCCGATCGTGCATGCCGCCGACGACATCTCGGTGATGGAGACGCTGGAGGCGCTGCCCTATGTGATCCAGTCGCACACGTGCCTTCATCGGCAAGCAAGACGCCCTATTGGGTCGGGCCCAGCAGCATCGCCGCCCGCGACAATCCCTATGGCGCGTCGACGGCGGCCAATCCGGACAATCAGCCGCATCTGCCTAGCGGACATGGACCCGCGCCAGCGCGGCCTGTTCGGCGCCGCCTGGACTCTCGGCTACGTCGCCGCCTTCGCCCGCGGCGGTGTCGAGCGCGATCACGCTCGGCGCAGCGACCGGACCGCGCGGCCTGATCTATCGGCCGACCGAACTACGCGCAGCCTTACTTCGACGAGGTGAAGCGCGGCTTCTACCCGCTCTATCACGTGATCGCCGGCTCTGGCCGCGTGCGGCGGGCAAGAAGCAGATCGCCGCCGACAGCGGCGCGCCGACCAAGGTGGCCAGCCTCGCCTACCGCGATGCCAGCGGCCAGGTTGTCTGGCTGGCCAATCTCACGGGCGAGAAGCAGACCGTGCAGATCACGGGGTTCAAGCCGGGACCGGCGGCCATCGCCACGATCGACGAGGGCAGCTTCGTCGCGGCGACGAAGCGGCAGGACTTTCTCGGCAAGCTGATCAAGAAAGTGAAGAAGGTTCCGGCATCGATCCCGCTTGCGGCCCTACGCGGTCGTACGCATCGCCGCGGCATCTTGACGAGCCGGTAGGGCGCGTCAGGCCGGCAATGAGTGCGGCTGAAACCCGCGGCCCGCTGCTCGGCTGCATCGCCGACGACCTGACCGGCGCCACCGATCTCGCCAACATGCTGGTGCGCGGCGGCATGCGCACCGTGCAGGTGATCGGCGTGCCGGCGCAGGGCGCGCGGCTGCCCGAGGCCGACGCCATCGTCGTGGCGCTGAAGTCGCGCACCGATTCCGGCGGCGGAGGCGGTGGCGCAATCGCTGGCGGCATTCGCTGGCTGCAAGCAGGCCGGCGCGCGGCAGTATTTTTTCAAATACTGCTCCACCTTCGATTCGACCGATGCCGGCAATATCGGGCCGGTCGCCGATGCGCTGCTGGCGGAGCTGGGCGCCAAGTTCACGATCGCCTGCCCGGCCTTCCCGGAGAACGGCCGCACCATCTATCAGGGGCCACCTGTTCGTCGGCGAACAGCTGCTGTCGGATTCCAGCATGCGCAATCATCCGCTGACGCCGATGACCGACGCCAACCTGGTGCGCGTGCTCGGCCGGCAGACGAAGGCGAAAGTCGATCTGGTGCCGCTGTCGGTCGTTCGCGAAGGTGCGGCTGCGATCGCAAAGCCTTCGAGCGATTGACCGCTGAGGGTGTGACATACGCCATCGTTGATGCAACAGAAGACCGGCATCTGCTGGAGATCGGCTGCGCTTGTGCCGATCACCAGCTGATAACAGGCGGTTCCGGCATCGCCCTCGGCCTGCCGGAGAATTTCCGCCGCAGCGGCGTTCTCCAGCCCTCAGCCGATGCCGAGACGATGCCCGACGTCGGTGGGACTGCCGCCGTTCTTGCGGGGAGTTGCTCCGCCGCTACCCTCGGCCAGATCGAAACCTTCGCCAAAACTTATCCCGTTCGGAAGCTCGATCCCCTGGCAATCGCCGAGGGCAAGACTTCGGCCGCCGATGCGCTCGCCTGGGCGAAGCCGAAGCTCACGGCGGGGCCTGTGCTGATCTACGCCAGCGCGCCACCCGACGATGTGGCGGCCATCCAGGCAAAACTGGGCCGGGAGCGGGCCGGCACCCTGGTGGAGCAGATGCTGGCGGACATCGCCGCCGGTCTGGTGGCGATGGGCGTGCGGCGGCTGGTGGTGGCGGGCGGCGAGACATCAGGCGCAGTGGTGCAGCGGCTGGGCGTGACGACGCTGCGCATCGGCCGGCAGATCGACCCCGGCGTGCCCTGGACGTTCAGCCTGGGCGAGCCGCGCTTGGCCCTGGCGCTGAAATCGGGCAATTTCGGCGGCGCGGATTTCTTCGTGAAGGCCCTGGGGATGGTGCGATGACCACGGAAGCGGTGCTGCGGGAGTCGATCGTCCGTTACGGCAAGTCGATGTTCGAGCGCGGCCTCACCTTCGGCAGCTCCGGCAATATCAGCGCGCGGCTCGAGGATGGCTGGCTGATGACGCCGACCAACGTGGCGCTGGACCGCCTCGATCCTGCCCGACTTTCGCGGCTCGACAATGATGGCAAGCTGCTGTCGGGCGATGCGCCGACCAAGGAGTCATTCCTGCATATCGCCATGTATCGCCAGCGGCCGGCCAGCGGCGCGGTGGTGCATCTTCATTCCACGCACTCCGTTGCTGTATCCTGTTTGGCGGACGTGAATCCGGAGGACGTGCTGCCGCCGGTCACGGCCTACTACGTCATGCGCGTCGGCAGCCTGCCGCTGGTGCCGTTCCACCCGCCCGGCGACCCGACGCTGGCCGATGCGGTGGCGAAGCTGGCCGGCAAGCATCACGCGGTGCTGCTGGCCAACCATGGACCGGTAGTGGCGGGCACCTCGCTCGACGCCGCGGTCGGCGCCATCGAGGAGCTGGAGGAAACCGCCCGGCTGTACCTGCTGCTGCGCCGGGAGAAGACCCGCTGGCTGACGCCGGAGCAGGTGGCCGACGTCAGGAAACGCTATCCGCCCGATTGATCTACGCCGCCCATTTGCCGCTGAGCTGGTCGGCGATGTGCTGGCTGACGATCTCGTCGAAGTTCTTGTCGGCGGTGAAACCCATGGCGGTGGCGCGCGCGGTGTCGAACTTGTAGGGCCAGCCGGCGACGATGCGCTGGATGTGGGCGTCCGGTTCCCAGCGGATGCGCTTCACCGGCCCGTGCCCGGCCACGCGGCCCAGCCCATCCACCATGTCGCCGATGCTGACATCGATGCCCGGCAGCGACAGGCTGCGGCTGTGGCCCCAGGCCGATGGCGGCAGCTCGTAGGCGTGGAGCAGGCTGTCCAGCACGCGCCGAGGCGAGAGGATCCACATGCGGGCGCTGCGCTCCACCGGGCAGACCGCCTCGGCGCCGGCCAGTGGCTCGCGGATGATGCTGCTGGCGAAAGTGGAGGCCGCCTTGTTCGGCTTGCCCGGCCGCACCACGATGGTGGGCAGGCGGAGCGCGCGGCCGTCGATGAAACCCTTGCGGCTGTAGTCATTGACCAGCAGCTCACCCATCGCCTTCTGGATGCCGTAGGAAGTCTGGGGCGTCAGCGGCGTCACGTCGGTCAGCACCGGCGGCATGTCGCCGCCGAACACGGCGACAGAGGAAGAGAACACCACCCGCGACGGCTTGGGCAGGGCGCGGCAGGCTTCCAGCACCGAGATCGTACCCTCGAGATTGACCCGCATGCCCAGGTCGAAATCCGCTTCCGCCGCGGCGCTGACCACCGCCGCCAGATGGAACACGGCGCCGACATCGCCGGAAATGATCTTGCGCATCATGCCACGGTCGGCCACGTCGCCGGTCACGCTGCGATTGGGCACACGCCCGGGCGCCGGCGGCGGACCTTCGACGGCATCGAACAGGACGATCTCGTCGATCTTCGCCGGCTTGCCGCCGGCATCGGGCAGCTCGCCCAGTTTCGACAGGCGCTCGGCCAGTTGCTTGCCGATGAATCCGGCGCCGCCGGTGATTACAACATTCATGCTACGCGAATCCTCTAAACACTAGCTGCATTGGAAGAGCAAGAATCCGGAAGCCGCGACCGCTTCCGCCGGATATGATAGGCGGGCATCATGACGGCACAAGGCTATACCCTCTTCGATACACCGATCGGGCCTTGCGGCGTGGCCTGGGGATCGCAGGGGCTGGCCGGCTTTCAATTGCCGGAGACCAGTTCCGCCGAGACCCGTACCCGCATGGCGCGGCGGTTTCCCGGCACGCCGGAGCTGGCGCCGCCGCCAGGCGTAAAGCGGGCGGTGGAGGCCGTCCTGGCGTTGCTGCGCGGCGAGGGCACGGACCTCACGGCCATCCCGCTGGACATGACGGGCGTGCCGGACTTCCACCGGCGGGTCTATGAGGCCACACGAGCCATCCCGCCGGGTTCGACCCTGTCCTATGGCGAAGTGGCGGCGCAGATCGGTGCGCCGGGCGCCGCCCGCGCCGTGGGCCAGGCGCTGGGCCGCAATCCCTTCGCCATCGTCGTGCCCTGCCACCGCGTGCTGGCGGCGGGCGGCAAGGCGGGCGGTTTCTCCGCCACTGGCGGCCTAACCACGAAAACCCGGCTTCTGGCCATCGAGGGGGTGAAGCTGCAAAAGGCGCTGCCGCTGTTCGACGGCGACGGCGCCTTCGGCTTCGATCCCGAAACCGCCGTGGCCCATTTGCGGGAGGCCGACAAGGCGCTGGCCAAGATCATCGACATGGCCGGGCCGTTCCGCATGGAACTGAAGGTCGCGCCCAGCATCTTCGCCGCGCTGGCGGAAGCGATCATCCATCAGCAGCTCACCGGCAAGGCCGCGGCCACCATCCATGGCCGGGTCTGCGCCCTGTTCCCGCGCGCCAAGGCGGGCCTCGGCGCCGATCACATCCTGCGGGTCACCGACGGCAAGCTGCGGGAGGCCGGCCTGTCGCGGCCGAAGATCGCGGCGCTGCGGGACTTGGCGAAGCGCACCGCCGATGGCGAGCTTCCCACCTTGGCCCAGGCGCACAAGATGGAGGACGAGGCCATCATCGAGCGCCTGACCGCCGTGCGCGGCATCGGCCGCTGGACCGCCGAGATGCTGCTGATGTACCGCCTCGGCCGGCCGGACGTGCTGCCATTTGACGATTACGGCATCCGCAAGGGCTTCGCCTACGCCTTCAACCGCAACCAGATGCCCGAGCGCCAGCAGATGGAACGGCGCGGCTTGCGCTGGAAGCCCTACCGCACGGTGGCGAGCTGGTACCTCTGGCGCGCGGCGGAACAGGCGGGCCGCACCGTGCGGACGGCGGCGGAGTAGAGGCCGCGGGAACCGGAATTCAATCCCAGCACGGCATCGCTGTGTTCGCAGTGATATTTTTCTGCATTTTCCGCAAGGTTAATCCCATGATCGCGCGCGGCAATTCCTGGAAAAACGCGATTCCCGGGGGACCCTGATTTTCGGGAACGATGCCATGCAAGGGAATTACCCCCGGAAAAGTCTCCCCGGGGAGCGCATATGGCATTCCGATAGACAATGTCCAACATCCAGGCCATGACGGCGAGCAGTTTCATGATAACAAAACCGTTCGCCGCTGTCTAGGATTATGGTCCTGTCCCGGTGGAATCGTTGGTTTCCACGATTGTCATCCCCGCGAACGCGGGGACTCAGGAGACGTCAGCGCAATTGCGAAGGAATTGTCGCGGGGCGGCGCCGTGGCGCGAAGCGCCGCGATCGGAGACCTAAGCCGAATGCGCCGAGTGCAACCGCAACAGCCAGGTCATGCATCGAGATGACTCGGTGGTTGGTCCACGTGGTAAGGGTGTCCCGTCGGGATGTGATGCGACCGTTGGGGCCGATCACAGTTTCGGTCTTGTAGACGACAACCTTCTGGCCCTGCTGTTCGTCATCGTCTATCGCCATCAGCAGACGTGCGAAGAGGGTTGGCGGAACGGTCGGCTGATCGCGTGAGCATCCAGATAGCATTGGACTAAGGTCCAATTGCGGGTCGCATTGCCTCGGCGTAGAGATGCGACGGTTGGCAGCAATGGATCATTGGCGTGCCCTCTTGTACGTCCTTGCTCGCCGGGTCGGCGTGAGTCCATCGTGCTCAGACAAAGACAGCGCTCCGGCAACGCGTAGTGAAAGGCATCCTCCGGGTCTCGGCCGCCTGCGGCCGGGCGCCAGGTCCTGCGTCGCTGAAATTTTCGCTGTTCAAAACCGAGGAGTTGGAAAAATGATGAATTGTCTGAATCGCAGCGCTTTGCTGCTCTCATTCATAGTGCCCGTGTTCCTGTCCGCCTGCGCAAGCGACGATGGCGTCTCTAGCGCCTCTGGCGTCTCGCAAGCTCAGTACGACAGTGTCGTAGCGGAAAATCAGGAGCTTCAAGCGCACGTCAAACGGCTCCAAAGCGCCGTCAAATATACCGTCAACAGCGACTTGCTCTTCCCATCGGGCGGTTACGAGCTAACGGAGGCTGGGAAGGAAACCATCGCCAAGGTGGCGCAAATCCTGGCACCGCAACAGGAGGAGAGGCTGGTGGTGAACGGCTATACCGACAATGCTCCCGTCGGTCCCACGCTGCAGAATCAGGGCATTACTTCGAACCAGGATCTGTCGGAAAGGCGTGCCAATGCCGTGATGGATTATATGATCTCGCAAGGCGTGAAGGCGGAGTTTCTCAGTGCACAGGGATGGGGTGAGGCTGATCCGATCGCGACGAACAGCACGGCGGCCGGCCGCGCGCAGAACCGCCGCGTCGAGATAACGATCGCCGGAAGCTGACGACACCGCGGGAATAGCGCCCGGCTCGAAGGATTGAGCTGAACCAGGAAGAGCCGCCGGATTGCCTGGCACGCTGGGCTTTGATGCTTGCCTGGCGTGCCAGGCTCGGCGCTCTACCCTCTCGCCTACCGCTGCTGCAATCCGAGGGGCGTCCGTTATACGTTTGGTCGACGGTGCGGCGCCATCCACACTGACGGCAGTCAAAGCCTCGTCGGCTTTACAGGTCCGTTGCTGGCGCCTCTCTTGTTTTCAATGTAGCCGGCACGCCGCGCTATGGCTTGGGAAGCTCGGCGTAAGAATCGGAAAGGATGGTGACGGGGATAGCTATGTTCGTCTGTTGCCCCCGTAGGGTCGCTTCAACCAAGCCATTCTCCGAAACGAGGTAAACTTGAGCGCTCACTGCGGCCACCACGCGTCCCGTACAATCAAGCACAGGAGCTCCGGAGGCACCGCTGTCGAGCGCAAGCCGGTTGCCATCAATTTCGATCGCATAGGATGCTTCTTTGCTCTCGTTGGAAAGAGCGAGATCGTTTCCGAGAAACTGCCCCGTTGTTAATTCCAAAAATCCGCCTGGATACGCAGGAGTGATAATCCTCTCTCCTGGCATGAGTGGCTCGGTTCGGATCGCCAACGGGCGTGCTCCTTGAAAAGGCTCTTCGAGTTTGAGCACGGCGAGCCCGTCAAGACCCCAGGTTATCGTACGGAGCAAACGCGCGCGTATTCTCTGGTGCCGACGTATCTTGGCGCCCGGTGCGTTTTGATAAATCTCTACGGGTGTCCATTCTTTGTTAGAGAGGCCGAGCGACTGCGCCACATGGAGAGCCAGAACCGGCTCATCTTCCCTGAGGAACCAGATCGATCCGCTTTCAACACCGAACACGGTCACGACCTGCGGGTCGTCGTACAGGGGAGAGTAGCGGGTTATCGCCGCGACCGATTGCGCCGAGGACTCCTTGTCGATGCATTTTTCAGAGACGGCGGACTGCAACTGACGATCAACGTCTTCGTGAGCGCATCCTGCAAGTCCTTCTGCAAGGACAGCGAGCAGTGCGAGTATACATATTTGATTCCACACGTCTTTCCACCTCGGTTTTGTTCTTCGTCACGCTCGAAATTCCGGGTTCGGAGATCCCTTCGGAGAGTCTATGAAGAAATGATGAACGCACCCTTAATCGGGCAAATGTCTCTCGAGTTTTGGAATCCAGCTTCAATGGCACGATCTCAGTCGATGACCAGCCGCCGGATTCGCTTGCCCCCGAATGTGCGATCGAGACCGGGCGGAAACCGGCGACCCGCACACAGGGGCCAGTTCCCGCTGGCCTGCTTCCGGACAACCACATGCGGCATCCGAAAGTTCCCGGACCATCCGAAGCGCTATATGTCCTGCAACACCATCATCCAATCCCAAGAATTGCCGGAAACTGCAGCGAGCGAATGTGATCGCCGTCACCACGATGGCCGCGGCGGCGAAGTAGCCTGGTTACTCAGCGCAACGCATGGGTGCCTTTGGCCGAAGTGAGCGCGGCGGGAGGTCTGCGAACTTCTCGACATTACCGAGACGGGCGCTGTCATGTGCACGTCGGACCGAGGCGAGCCGCCCGCGCTTCGCCATGCGTCAGCCACGCGAAGAACGATGACTTCTGGTCGGGCGGGACCGAAGTCCGGTAGACCGAAAACTGCCAATTCATGCGCGCGATCGTTCCGGAATTGCTGCGCCGCATCGGCGAGAACGCAGGCCGTGCCACTGGCGATGTCCGGAACGGGTCAAAGACGGCCGTATCGATCAGGCTCGTGTGACATCGGCTGAGCCTTCAATAGCGGTCAAGCTCCAACGGGCACAGGAATGTCCAAGAAGTGCCGGGAGCTGCCATTGACCGACCGCTCTGAAATACGCTGCTACTCGCGCATACTGACGACGACGTCAATCGCGCTACAGAACTTCGCACGACCTCGCCTTCATCCAGCTCGATTCAATCAGGTTATGATTGCGCGTCGATGTGTCCACGCCCTAGTGGACCGTGGCCTCCGGCGGCGCTTCCTTGGCGCCGGTCATGAAGGCGACGGCATCGGACATGCTGTATTGCTTGGGATCGATCACCGTCAGCCGGCGGCCCAGGCGGTGGATGTGGATGCGGTCGGCCACCTCGAACACATGGGGCATGTTGTGGCTGATGAGGACGATGGGCAGGCCACGCCGCTTCACGTCCAGGATCAGTTCCAGCACGCGCCGGGATTCCTTGACGCCCAGGGCCGCGGTCGGCTCGTCCATGATCACCACCCGACTGCCGAAAGCGGCCGCCCGCGCCACGGCGACGCCCTGGCGCTGGCCGCCGGAGAGCGTCTCCACCGGCTGGTTGATGTTCTGGATGGTGAGCAGGCCGAGCTCGCTCAGCTTCTCCCGCGCCAGCTTCTGCATGGCGGCCTTGTCCAGGGTGTGGAACAGGCGGCCGAGCGGATTCTTCGACCGCATCTCCCGTCCGAGGAACAGGTTGTCGACGATGGAGAGCGCCGGGGACAAGGCGAGGTTCTGATAGACCGTCTCGATGCCGGCCTGGCGCGCATCCATCGGCGAGCGGAAGTGGATCTGCTTGCCGTCGAGATGGATTTCGCCATGGTCGGGCGTGATGGCGCCGGTGATCGCCTTGATCAGGCTGGTCTTGCCGGCGCCGTTGTCGCCGATCACCGCGAGGATCTCGCCGGCATAGAGATCGAAATCGGCGTGATCCAGGGCCGTGACCCGGCCGTAACGCTTGACCAGGCCGCGGGCGTAGAGAAGGGGGGTGCGAGTCTCGGAGGTCATGCCGACACCTTTCTGAGCCATTGGTCGATCGCGACCGCTACGATGATGAGAATGCCGACGGTGAATTCCTGCCACAGCACATCGACGCCGGATTGCGCCAGGCCGCTGCGGAACACGCCGACGATGAGGGCGCCGATCAGCGGCCCCAGGATCGAGCCGCGGCCGCCGAACAGGCTGATGCCGCCGATCACCACGGCGGTGATGCTGTCCAGGTTCGCGGTGTAGCCCGCTTGCGGACTGACCGAGCCGATGCGGCCGATCAGCGCCCAGCCGGCGATCGAGCAGATCAGGCCGGCGATCATGTAGACCGACAGCAGCAGCTTGTCCGTGCTGATGCCGGCGAGGCGGGCGGCGTCGGGATCATCGCCGACCGCGTAGATGTGGCGTCCATAGGCCGTCCAATTGAGGATGTACCAGAACAGCCCGAACATGCCGAGCATCAGGAGCGAACCCACGGTGATGCGGAACTTGAGAAAATCAAATGAAGCGCCTGTCCACTGCAGGAACGGCGCCGTTGCCTCGATATCCTGGGAACGGATCGTCTCGCTGCCGGAGTACCAGAGATTGAGCGCGAAAAAGATACTCCAGGTACCCAGCGTGACGATGAAGGGCGGCAGGCGCAGCCGCGTGACCAGGAAGCCGTTGATGGCGCCGCAGATCACGCCGACCAGCAGGCCGGACGCAAAAGCGATCGGCAGCGGCAGGCCGAGCTGCATGGCGAATTTTCCCATCACGACCGACGAAAGAACCATGATGGCGCCGACCGACAAATCGATGCCGGCCGTCAGGACGATGAGGGACTGGGCGATCGCCACAAACCCGATGATCGTCACTTGCTGCAGGATCAGCGAGAGATTGAAGGGGTGAAGGAATTTCCCGCCGGCGATGGCGGTGAAAAGGATGATGCCCAGCACAAGGACGATAACCGGAATGGCCGTCGGATTGGAATGCAGGAAATGCTGGAGCCGCCGCAGCGGCGTATTCTCGTCTTCATCGAAGCTGGCGACTTTCGTATCGCCTTGCTTCGAGACCTTCTCATAGTCAGCCATCTTGGCTGAAGAATCTTGCTGCCCGGCGGCCATGATGTCCCCCAATCAAAAGGGTTCTTGTTGTCGAGGTCCGGAAAGAGGATGGCCTGAATGGCCATCCTCTTCCGGCCGGTTACCTTGGGATCAGACTGATACCGTCGGGATCAACCCCAGCACTTGCCGAGCGCGTCGGCGGAAGTGAGAGAGGGCAGACCGTCGACCGGCTTGTCGGTGATCAGCTCGACGCCCGTGTTGAAGAAATCGAGACCGGGCGTGGTTTCCGGCTTCTTGCCCGACTTCGCAAACTCGACGATCGCTTCCACGCCCATGGAGGCCATCAGCAGCGGGAACTGCATGGAGGTCGCGCCGATGACGCCGTCCTGCACGTTCTTCACCCCTGGACAGCCGCCATCGACGGAGACGACCAGCACATCCTTCTCGCGGCCCATGGCCTTCAGCGCTTCATAGGCGCCGGCTGCCGCGGGTTCGTTGATGGTGTAGACCACGTTCACTTCCGGGTCCTTCTGCAGCAGGTTCTCCATCGCCTTGCGGCCGCCTTCGTCATTGCCGGCGGTGACGTCATGGCCGACGATGCGGGGATCGTCCTCGTCGCCGATGTCGGAGACATCCTTCACGTCGATGCCGAAGCCCTTCATGAAGCCCTGGTCGCGCAGGACGTCGACCGACACTTCATTGGGGCTGAGGTCGAGGAACGCGATCTTGGCTTCCGCCGCCTTGTCGCCGAGCATCGAGGCCGCCCACTGGCCGATCAGCTCGCCGGCCTTGAAGTTGTCGGTGGCGAATGTGGCATCGGCAGCGTTGGCGGGATCCAGCGGCGTATCCAAGGCGATGACCAGCAATCCGGCCTCGCGCGCCCTTTCGATGGTCGGCACGATGGCCTTCGAGTCGCTGGGCGTAATCAGGATGCCCTTGGCGCCGGCGGCAATCAGGCTCTCGACCGCGGCAACCTGGGTCTCGTTGTCGCCATCCACTTTGCCGGCGAAGGCGCGCAGTTCCGCGCCCATCTCCTTGGCCTTTGCCTCGGCGCCTTCCTTCATCTTGACGAAGAAGGGATTGGTGTCGGTCTTGGTGATCAGGCCGATGATGATCTCTTCGGCCTTCGACGGCGCCGGTCCGGCCATCAGCAACAGAGAAGCGCCGAAGGCGAGGGATGTCATTTGAAGCAATCTCGATTTCACTGTGGTTCTCCTCCAGTAGATGCCGCTGCGATCCGCAGTCAGACGTTGATGCCTGTTCTTGTGAGCGACCGGTTGCAAAAGCGTGACCCAATTATCAGTGTGAACCGCTGTCCTCGAACCCGTGCTCTTTGCGCAGATAACGCCTCCTCAATCACGATGTCAATAATTAAATCACTTTGATTTAATTATTGACAGACTCGTTGTTTGCCGCCATGATCCAGCAATCGGGTGAGCCAGAAATTCCATTTTATTATTTGAAGGCAACGGATTAGGTAAGGCCACGTAATGTCAATTCCCCACAATCCTCCGGGCAAACACGACTGGAGCGGCTCTGGCGCCGGACCGTCGCGCCGGGCCGACCCGACCCGCGGCACCAATCAGAGCGGCGTGCGTCTCTATAATGAGCGCCTGGCGCTGTCGCTGATCCGCCGCCATGGCCGCTTGCCCAAGGCCGAGATCGCCCGGCTTACCGGGCTGTCGGCGCAGACGGTGTCGATCATCATCAAGCAGCTGGAGGCCGACGGGCTGCTGCTGAAGGAGAAACCGAAGAAGGGGCAAATCGGCCAGCCGCCGGTGCCGCTGTCGCTGAATCCCGATGGTGCGTTCTCCGTCGGCCTGAAGATCGGCCGCCGCAGCGCCGATCTCATGCTGCTGGATCTCGCCGGCGGCGTGCGCGGCACGATGCGCTATGCCTATCGCTATCCGACGCCCCAGGACACCATGCGGCTGTTCACCGAAGGCTTCGACATCATCACCGGCGAACTTGCGCCGGCGCAGGCGTCGCGCATCTGCGGTGTCGGCATCGCCGCCCCCTTCGAGATCTGGAACTGGGAAAGCGAGGTCGGCGCCCCGCACGATGTGCTGGAGGAATGGCGCGGCTTCGATATCAAGGAGCAGATCGCCAAGACTTTCGCCGGACCGGTCTATCTCTGCAATGACGCGACCGCGGCCTGCGCGGCGGAGCTGACCTTCGGCATCGGCAACCGCTATCGCGACTATGTGTATTTCTTCGTCGGTTCTTTCGTCGGCGGCGGCATCGTGCTGAACGGCAGCCTCTACCAGGGCCGCAACGGCAATGCGGGGGCGCTGGGCTCGATGGCCGTTCCCGCGCCGACCGCGAAGGGCCGTCCGCAGCAGCTGATCCGCAGCGCCTCGCTCTATGTGCTGGAAAAGAAGCTGGCGGCGCGGCATCAGGATCCCATGCTGCTGTGGCAGAACGGCAACGGCTGGGCGAATTTCGGCGAACCGCTCGACGAGTGGATCGATGAGACGGCGTCCGCACTGGCGACCGCGGCGCTATCGACCGTCGCGGTGCTGGACAGCGAGGCCGTCATTATCGATGGCGCCATGCCCGGCGCCGTCAGGCAGCGGCTTGTCGCGGCGGTCCGGACCAAGCTGGGAGATTTGGATCGCCAAGGCGTGTCGCCTTTCGCCGTCATCGAAGGCACCATCGGCGGCGATGCCAGGGTGATGGGCGCGGCCAGCGTGCCGCTGCTGTCGAATTTCGCGATCGACCGCGACGTGCTGTTCAAGGAGGATGCGGCCTGATGCCGGCGAGGTTAACCTGCGGAGAGCAGCCGTCATGATCCTGGTCTGCGGCGAAGCGCTGGTGGATCTGTTCGTGCTCGGCGACAACGGCGCGCGGCTGAAGGCCGAGGCGGTGGCCGGCGGCTCGCCGTTCAATGTGGCAATCGGGTTGTCCCGGCTCGGCTGTCCCTCGGCGCTCTGCACCGGGCTTTCCACCGACCGCTTTGGCCGCCTGCTCACCGACCTGCTGATGACGGAGAACGTCAATCTCGACTATGCGATGCGGACGCCGCGGCTGACCACCATCAGCGTGGTTGCGACCGATGCGGCCGGGCAGCCGCAATACTCGTTCCATGGCGAGGGCGCCGCCGACCGCAGCATCACCGTCGCCGACCTGAAACCCGAGCTGGCGCCTGACATCGAAGCCGTGACCTTCGGCTCCTATACGCTGATCGTGCAGCCGGTGGCCGAGGCCTACCTGGCGCTGGCGCAGCGCGAGGCGGGGCAGCGGGTGATCTTCCTCGATCCCAATATCCGGCCGACTGTTATCGGCGACCTGAAGGACTGGCCGACCCAGTTCCGCCAGTTCCTGCGCACGGCCACCATCGTCAAGGCCAGCGAAGAGGATATCGCCACGGCCTATGGCGCGGAAGCCGCCATCGCCGATGTGGCGCGCGACTGGCTGACCCAGGGGCCGTCCTTCGTCGTGGTCACGCGCGGCGGCGCGGGCGCGGTGGCCTTCCTGGATGACAAGACGATCGAGGTGCCCGGCCGCGATATCAAGGTGGTTGATACTGTTGGCGCCGGCGATACCTTCAGCGCCGCGTTGCTGTCGGGATTGCGTGGGGCGGGGCTGCTCTCCCTGAAGCGCATCGGCGGGCTGACGGCCGAGAAGCTGGGCTCGGTGCTGAACTATGCCATCGTCGCCTCTTCCATCACCTGCAGCCGGCGCGGCGCGGATCTGCCGACCTCGGCGGATGTCGCCGCCGTCATGGCCGGCATCAAAGTACATTGAGAAGCGGAAGCATGACTCAAACCGTCAGACAGGGCGGCAAGGTGGAAAGCGTGCTGAACGCGCTCCGCCTGCATTGGTCCGAGGAAGCGCCGCGGGACATGCGGGCGGCCTTCGCGGCCGATCCCCAGCGCTTCCAGCATTTCTCCGCGCAGCTGGACGGCTTCCTGCTGGACTGGTCGAAATGCAATGTCAGCAAGCGCACGATGCAATTGCTGCAGCTGCTCGCCACATCGGCCGAGGTCGCCCGCAAGCGCGATGCCATGTTTGCGGGCGCGGCGATCAATTCCACCGAGAATCGCGCCGTGTTGCATGTCGCGCTGCGCAATCGTTCGAACCGGCCCGTCCTTGTCGACGGGAAAGACGTCATGCCGGCGGTCAATGACGTGCTGAAGCGCATGGCGGCCTTCGCCACGGGGCTGCGCGCAGGGACGGTCACGGCGGCCGGCGGCGCAAAGTTCACCGATGTGGTCAATATCGGCATCGGCGGCTCCGATCTCGGCCCGGCGATGGCGACGCTGGCGCTGGCGCCCTATCACGACGGGCCGCGGCTGCATTTCGTGTCCAATGTCGATGGGGCGCATATCGCCGACACGCTGGCCCGGCTCGATCCCGCGACCACGCTGGTCATCGTCGCATCCAAGACCTTCACCACCATCGAGACCATGACCAACGCGCAGACGGCGCGGCGCTGGATCGTCAAGCATCTCGGCGAGGCGGCGGTGGCGGCGCATTTCGCCGCGATCTCGACCGCGCTCGACAAGGTGGACGCCTTCGGCATCGGCGCCGACCGCACCTTCGGCTTCTGGGACTGGGTCGGCGGCCGCTATTCCATCTGGTCGGCCATCGGCCTGCCGCTGATGATCGCCATCGGCGCCCAGGATTTCGGCGATTTCCTCGATGGCGCCCATGCCCTGGACGAGCATTTCCGCACGGCGCCGTTCGACAGCGAACCTGCCGGTGCTGCTGGGCCTCCTGGGCGTCTGGCACCGCAATGTCTGCGGCTATCGGATCGCGGGCGATCATTCCCTATGACCAGCGGCTGCAGCGGCTGCCGGCCTATCTGCAGCAGCTCGACATGGAGTCCAACGGCAAGCGCGTCACCCGCGCGGGCGAGGCGGTGGCGGAGAAGACCGGCCCGGTGGTCTGGGGCGAGCCGGGCACCAACGGCCAGCATGCCTTCTTCCAGCTTCTGCATCAGGGCACGGACGTGATCCCCGTGGAATTCCTGATCGCGGCGGAGTCCCATGAGTCCGATCTGCGCTGTTCATCACAATCTGCTGATGGCCAATTGCCTGGCGCAGTCGGCGGCGCTGATGAAGGGGCGCACCCAGGATGAGGCGGCGGCGCAGCTCAAGGCGGCCGGCAAGAACGCGGCCGAGGTCGCGAGCCTGGCGCCGCACCGGGTGTTCGAAGGCAACCGGCCGACGCTGACCATCGCCTATCGCAAGCTGACGCCCCATGTGCTGGGACAGATCATCGCGCTTTATGAGCATCGGGTGTTCGTCGAGGCGGCGATCTGGGACATCAATCCGTTCGACCAATGGGGCGTCGAACTGGGCAAGGAATTGGCCACCGGCCTGCTGCCGATCGTCGAAGGCCGGGCGCCATCAGCCGATCTCGACGGCTCGACAGCCGGCCTGATCGCCCATCTCAATCGGTTGAAGAGCTAGAAATCGACATGAACAGTCCCTACGACAACGACCGCAACGGCAAGGGCAGCGAGGCCGCGTCCAAGCGCGAGGAGACGAAGTCCGCGCTCCGCCTGGCGCCGGCGCCCACGAGCCAGCCGGCGGACTTCAGCAACGAGATCCTGCGCAAGCTGACCTATGAGATCGGCAAGGATCCCATCGTCGCCCGCAACCATGACTGGCTGGCGGCGACCATCCTGGCGGTGCGCGACCGTGTGATCGACCGCTGGATGGCGTCCACGCGGGATACCTATCATTCCGAGAGCAAGCGGGTCTACTATCTGTCGCTGGAATTCCTGATCGGACGGCTGCTGCGGGACGCCATCAGCAATCTCGGCCTGGCGGACACCGTGCGCGCGGCGCTGCAGCGGCTGGGCGTCGATCTCGATGTCATCGCGGAGCTGGAGCCCGATGCGGCGCTGGGCAATGGCGGGCTGGGGCGGCTGGCCGCCTGCTTCATGGAGAGCATGGCGACGGTCGGCATCCCCGCCTATGGCTACGGCATCCGCTACGACCACGGCCTGTTCCGGCAGAAGATCATCGACGGCTCCCAGGTGGAGCTGCCGGAGGATTGGCTGGTGCATGGCAATCCCTGGGAGTTCGAGCGGCGGGAGTACTCCTATGAAGTCGGCTTCGGCGGCGCCGTCGAGGCAAACATCGAGTCCGACGGCCGCGCAACGTATGTCTGGCGGCCTGCCGAAACCGTTCTGGCCATCGCCTTCGACACGCCGATCGTCGGCTGGCGCGGCGCGCGGGTGAACACGCTGCGGCTCTGGAGTGCCCGGGCCGTCGATCCGATCCGGCTCGACGCCTTCAACAGCGGCGACCATGTCGGCGCGCTCCATCGAACGGACGCGGGCCGAGAGCATCACGCGGGTGCTGTATCCCTCCGATGCGACGCCGGCCGGGCAGGAGCTGCGGCTGCGGCAGGAATATTTCTTCACCTCGGCCTCGCTGCAGGATCTGCTGCGGCGGCATGGGCAGCAATTCAAGGACGCACGCAATCTCGCCGACAAGGCGTCCATCCAGCTCAACGACACCCATCCGGCGATTGCCGTGGCGGAGTTGATGCGGCTGCTGATGGACATCCAGGGCATCGCCTTCGACGAGGCCTGGGACATCGTCCGCGCAACGACATCCTATACCAATCACACGCTGCTGCCGGAGGCGCTGGAGAGCTGGCCGATCCATCTGTTCGAGCGGCTGCTGCCGCGGCACATGCAGATCGTCTATGCCATCAACGCAAGCTGATCGAGGAGGCGCGCGCGGGCGGTCATGGCGACGGCGAGACGCTGTCGGCGGTGTCGCTGATCGACGATCACGACGGCCGGCGGGTGCGCATGGGCCAGCTCGCCTTTGTCGGTTCGCACAAGGTCAATGGCGTTTCGGCGCTGCATACCGACCTGATGAAAGTCACGGTGTTCAAGCATCTGAACGCCCTCTATCCCGGCCGCATCAACAACAAGACCAATGGCATCACGCCGCGGCGCTGGCTGCAGCAGGTGAATCCGGGCCTGACGCGGCTGCTCTGCGAAACCGTGGGCGAGCGGCTGCGGGACGATGTGGATGCGCTGAAGGAGCTCGAGCGCGTTGCCGATGACGTCGGCGTTTCAGGAGCGTTTCGCGCAGATCAAGCGGGCCAACAAGTCGAAGCTGGCGCAACCTGATCGCACAGCGGCTCGGCATCCCCGTCGATCCCTCGGCGCTGTTCGACGTGCAGATCAAGCGCATCCACGAATACAAGCGCCAACTTCTCAACATGCTGGAGGCCATCGCCCTGTACAACGCCATCCGCGCCCATCCCGACCGCAACTGGGTGCCGCGGGTGAAGATCTTCGCCGGCAAGGCCGCGGCCAGCTATCGGCAGGCGAAGTCGATCATCAAGCTGATCAACGATGTGGGCGCGATCATCAACCGCGATCCGGCGGTGCGCGGCCTGCTGAAGGTAATCTTCATCCCCAACTACAATGTGAGCCTGGCGGAGGTGATCGTGCCGGCCGCCGATCTCTCGGAACAGATCTCGACGGCCGGCATGGAGGCGTCTGGCACCGGCAACATGAAGTTCGCGCTGAACGGCGCGCTGACCATCGGCACGCTGGACGGCGCCAATGTGGAAATCCGGGAGCATGTGGGCGACGACAACATCGTCATCTTCGGCATGACGGCGGAAGAGGTGGCGGAGCGCCGTAGCGCCGGTTACGACCCGCGGCCGATCATCGAGCAATCGCCGCGAATTGAAGGGCGTGCTGGAGGCGGTCGGCGGCGGCGTGTTCTCGCCCGGCGATGCCGGCCGATTACCGCGGGCTGGTGGACAGCCTCTACAACAGCGACTGGTTCATGGTGACCGCCGATTTCGTCGCCTATGCCGCGGCCCAGCGCAAGGTCGACGACCTGTGGAACGACCGCGCGCTCTGGGCCGACAAGGCCATTCGCAATACCGCCAATATGGGCTGGTTCTCCAGCGATCGCACGATCCGGGAATATGCCCGGGATATCTGGAATGTCCCCACGAGCTGAAAAAGCAGCGCGAAAGAAGGCGACAGCCGCGGGCACGGCGAGTGCCGCGGATGTTGCTGGGATCGTTTCCGGCACCCACAACGATCCCTTCGCGGTGCTCGGCTTGCATCAGCAGGGCGGCAAGTGGGTGGCGCGCACCTTCATCGCCAATGCCGAGCGGGTCAGCGCCACGCTGCTGGACGGCACGCCGGCCGGCGATCTGGAGCGGCGGGATTTCGCCGGCTTCTTCGAAGGTGAGGTCAGGCTCGCCGAGCGGCAGCCAATCCGCTATCGCGCAGCGAATTCGACCGGTGAGTGGAGCGTCATCGATCCCTACACATTCGGCCCGGTGCTGGGACCGATGGACGATTACTACGGCGCAGAGGGCACGCATCTCCGGCTCTATGACAAGCTCGGCGCCCATCTGCTAGCGCACGAAGGCGTCGACGGCGTGCATCTTCGCCGTCTGGGCGCCCAATGCGCGGCGCGTGTCGGTGGTCGGCGATTTCAACAGCTGGGACGGCCGGCGCCATGTCATGCGCAAGCGCCTGGGCTCCGGCATCTGGGAGATCTTCCTGCCGGATGTCGACCGAAGGCGCGGTCTACAAGTACGAGATCGTCGGCGGCGACGGCAAATTGCTGCCGCTGAAGAGCGACCCCTATGGCTTTGCCGCGGAGGTGCAGGCCGAAGACCGCGTCCCGCGTCGCCCGCGTCGACTCCTTCAGTTGGAGCGATGGCGCCTACATGACCGGCCGCGCAGCGAAGGATGCCCGCCGGACGCCGATGTCGACCTATGAAGTCCATCTGGGATCCTGGCGCCGCCGCGAGGATGGAACCTTCCCCAGCTATGACGAATTGGCGGAGCAGCTCATTCCCTATGTCCGGGACATGGGCTTCACCCATATCGAGCTGCTGCCGGTCAGCGAGCATCCCTTCGATCCCTCCTGGGGCTATCAGCCGACCGGTCTGTTCGCGCCGACGGCGCGATTCGGCGATCCCGCCGCCTTCGCCCGCTTTGTCGACGAGGCCCATGCAGCGGGCATCGGCGTGATCCTCGATTGGGTGCCGGCGCATTTCCCCACCGACGAGCATGGCCTGGCGCGGTTCGACGGCACGGCGCTCTATGAGCATGAGGACCCGCGCCGCGGTTTCCATCCCGACTGGAACACGGCGATCTATAATTTCGGCCGCCGCGAGGTCGCCAGCTTCCTGATCAACAACGCGCTGTTCTGGCTCGAGCGCTATCACATCGACGGGCTGCGCGTCGATGCCGTCGCCTCCATGCTCTATCTCGACTATTCACGCAAGGAAGGCGAGTGGCTGCCCAACGAGCACGGCGGCAAGGAGAACATCGAGGCGATCGCGTTCCTGCGGCGCATGAACGAGGCCTGCTATGGCCTCCATCCGGGCATCGTCACGATCGCCGAGGAGTCCACGGCTTGGCCTGGCGTCTCGCAGCCGGTCTTCGCCGGCGGGCTGGGCTTCGGCTTCAAATGGAACATGGGCTTCATGCATGACACGCTGGCTTATCTGCCAGCGCGATCCCGTGCATCGCCGCCATCATCACCAGGAGATGACCTTCGGGCTGCTCTACGCCTTCTCGGAGAATTTCGTGCTGCCGCTGTCCCATGACGAAGTCGTGCACGGCAAGGGCTCGCTGCTGAGCAAGATGGCCGGCGATGACTGGCAGAAGATTGGCGGGCCTGCGCGCCTATTACGCCTTCATGTGGGGCTATCCCGGCAAGAAGCTGCTGTTCATGGGCCAGGAATTCGCGCCAGCGGCGGGAATGGAGCGAGAGTCGCGGGTTCGACTGGCATCTGCTGGATCAACCTGGTCACGCCGGCATGAAGTCGCTGATCGCCGACCTGAACCGGCTCTACCGCGAGACGCCGGCATTGCACGCCAGCGATTGCGAGGTCGACGGCTTCGAATGGCTGATTGTCGATGACGCCGCGAACTCGGTCTATGCCTGGCTGCGCAAGGCCGGCGACGGCGTCCGCCTGTGGCCGTGGTGACGAACTTCACGCCGGTACCGCGGGACGATTACCGCCTGCCGCTGCCCAAGGCGGGCCGCTGGCGGGAACGGTTGAACACCGACGCGACGAACTATGGCGGCAGCGGCCGCGGCAATCTGGGCGAGATCACCGCACGCGCCGAGCCATCCCATGGCCAGCCGGCCAGCGCGGCGATTTCGCTGCCGCCGATGGCGACGGTGATGTTCGAGTTTTCGGAAAGCTGATCGGAAAACCGACGGCACTGCTTAGGAGGAGGACGTTCAGTGGCCAAATTGCAGAAGACCGCCCCGCTGGCCCGTGACGCCATGGCCTATGTTCTGGCCGGCGGCCGCGGCAGCCGCCTGATGGAACTGACCGACCGGCGCGCCAAGCCGGCGGTCTATTTCGGCGGCAAGTCGCGCATCATCGATTTCGCGCTGTCCAATGCGCTGAATTCCGGCATCCGCCGCATCGGCGTGGCGACGCAATACAAGGCCCACAGCCTGATCCGCCATCTGCAGCGGGGCTGGAACTTCCTGCGGCCGGAACGCAACGAGAGCTTCGACATCCTGCCGGCCAGCCAGCGCGTCTCCGAGACCAGTGGTATGCGGGCACCGCCGATGCGGTGTTCCAGAACATCGACATCATCGAAAGCTACGGCCCGCGCTACATGGTGATCCTGGCCGGCGATCACATCTACAAGATGGATTACGAGCTGATGCTGCAGCAGCATGTGGACAGCGGCGCCGATGTCACCGTCGGCTGCCTCGAAGTGCCGCGCATGGAGGCCACCGGCTTCGGCGTCATGCATGTGGACGACAAGGGCACGATCATAGACCTTCCTCGAAAAGCCGAAGGACCCGCCGGGCATGCCGGACAAGCCCGACATGGCGCTCGCCTCCATGGGCATCTATGTGTTCGAGACGAAGTTCCTGTTCGAGCTGCTGCAGCGCGACGCCGCCGATCCCGAAGTCCAGCCACGATTTCGGCAAGGACATCATTCCCTATATCGTGAAGAACGGCAAGGCCGTGGCGCATCGCTTCACCACATCCTGCGTGCGCTCGGATCAGGAAGCCGAAGCCTATTGGCGCGATGTCGGAACCGTCGATGCCTATTGGGAAGCCAATATCGATCTTGCCGACGTGATGCCGGCGCTCGATCTCTACGATCACAACTGGCCGATCTGGACCTATGCGCGAGGTCACGCCGCCGGCGAAGTTCGTGCATGACGAGGAAGGCCGGCGCGGCCAGGCGGTCTCCTCGCTGGTCTCCGGCGGCTGCATCGTTTCCGGTGCGGCGCTGCGGCGCACGCTGCTGTTCACCGGCGTGCGGGTGAATTCCTACTCGCAGCATGGAAGAGGCGGTGGTGCTGCCCTATGTGAATATCGGCCGCAACGCCAGTGCTGAAGCGGGTGGTCGATCGATCGCGGCGTGGAAATTCCGGAAGGCCTGGTGGTCGGTGAAGATCCCGAATTGCGACGCCAAGCGGTTCCGGCGCACCGACAGCGGCATCTGCCTGATCACCCAGCCGATGATCGACAGGCTCCGGCCTGAGCATGTGAAAGTCCTCGCCGTCGCATCGGAAGATCTTTCCGCTGGTCAAGACCGGCGGGCTGGCCGATGTCGTCGGCGCGCTGCCGGCGGCGCTGCGGCCCGCATGGCGTCGCGAGTCAGGACGCTGGTGCCCGGCTATCCGGCGGTCATGGCGGCGCTGGAGAACCGCGACGGCGGTTCACAAGTTCGCGGATCTGTTCGGCGGACCGGCGACGCTGCTGGCGGGCGAAGCGAAGGGACTCGATCTCCTGGTGCTCGATGCGCCGCATCTCTATGGCCGGCCCGGCAATCCCTATCTCGGCCCCGACGGCAAGGACTGGCCCGACAATGCCCAGCGCTTTGCCGCGCTTCGCGCGCGCTGCGGCCGAGATCTGGCCGCGGCGCTCGTGCCGGCTTTCGTTCCTGATATCCTCCATGCCCATGACTGGCAGGCGGCGCTGGCGCCGGCCTATCTGCGATTCGGCCGGCATGCGCCGCGAAGTCCGTCATCACCATCCACAACCTGGCATTTCAGGGGCAGTTCCCAGCGGCCATCTTCGGCATCGCTGGGCTTGCCGGCCGCGGCCTATGCCATCGACGGCGTCGAATATTATGGCGGTGTCGGCTATCTCAAGGCCGGGCTGCAATATGCCGATGCCATCACCACGGTCAGTCCCACCTATGCGCGGGAGATCTGCACGCACGGAGAACGGCATGGGCCTCGATGGCCTGTTGCGCGTGCGGCAGACATGTGCTGAGCGGCATCGTCAACGGCATCGACACGACCGTCTGGGATCCCGCTACCGACAGCCATATCGCCACGACCTACGACGTCAAGCGCCTGGCCCGGCGCGCGGTCAACAAGCGGGCGATCGAGCAGCGCTTCGGCTTCGAGGTCGGCGACGATCTCACTCTATTGCATCGTCAGCCGCCTGACCGAGCAGAAGGGCATGGATCTGGTGGCGCAGACGCCTCGATACGCTGGTCGATTCCGGCGCGCGCCTGGCGCTGCTGGGTTCCGGCGATGCAGCGACTGGAGGCGGCCTTCACTGCCGCGGCGAAGCGCCATGCCGGGCGCGTTGGCGTTGTCATCGGCTATGACGAGGCGCTTGTCGCATCTGCTGCAGGCGGGATCCGATGCGATCCTCATTCCCTCGCGCTTCGAACCCTGCGGCCTGACGCAGCTCTATGGCCTGCGCTATGGCTGCGTCCCCGTCGTGTCGCGGGTCGGCGGCCTCGCCGACACCATCATCGACGCCAATGATGCCGGCATGGCAGCCGGTGTCGCCACGGGCGTTCAATTCGCGCCGACCGATGCGCCATCCTATGTGGACGCGCTCGGCAGGACGGCGGCGTTGTTCCGCGACCAGCGGCGCTGGCGCGAGATGCAGCGCTGCGGCATGCGGGCCGATGTCTCCTGGCAGAGGAGCGCAGCCCAGTATGCGGCGCTGTTCCGGGGCCTCACCGGCGCCGAAGAGGCGCCGCAGGAACTAAGCCGGGGGACGGGCCGATGATCCGTACCGTCGCGACCAAGCCTTTCGACGGCCAGCGGCCCGGCACCTCCGGCCTGCGCAAGAAAGTGACGGTGTTCCAGGAACAGCATTATGCCGAGAACTTCATCCAGTCGATATTCGACACGCTCGAGGGGTTCGCCGGCAAGACGCTGGTGGTCGGCGGCGATGGGCGATACTTCAATCGCGAAGTGATCCAGACGGTGATCCGCATGGCAGCGGCGAACGGCTTCGGCCGCGTGATGACCGGCCGCAATGGCCTGCTATCGACGCCAGCCGCCTCCCACGTGATCCGCAAGCACGGCGCCTTCGGCGGCATCATCCTGTCGGCCAGCCACAATCCTGCCGGGCCTCATGGCGATTTCGGCATCAAATACAATGCCGGCAATGGCGGCCCCGCGCCGGAGAAGCTCACAGACGCGATCTATGCCCGGACCCAAGAATCTGGATCAGTACCGCATTGCCGATGCGCCTGACGTGGATCTCGCGCAGATCGGCCCAACCAAAGTCGAGTCGATGACGGTCGAGGTCATCGATCCGGTCGCCGATTACCATGCAGCTGATGGAGAAGCTGTTCGATTTTGACGCCATCCGCGCCCTGTTCAAATCCGGTTTCCGCATGCGCTTCGATGCCATGCACGCGATCACCGGGCCCTATGCCCATGCGATCCTGGAAGATGCGCTTGGTGCCTCCCAGGGAACAGTGGTCAACGGAACGCCGCTGGAAGATTTCGGCGGCCACCATCCCGACCCGAACCTGGTCCATGCGAAGGCGCTCTACGATCTCATGATGTCGTCATCGGCGCCGGATTTCGGTGCGGCCTCCGATGGCGACGGCGACCGCAACCTGATCATCGGCCGAAATCAGTTCGTCACGCCGTCAGACTCGCTGGCGATCCTTGCGGCACAAGCCCATCTGGCGCCGGCCTATGCCATGGGCCTCGCCGGCATCGCCCGCTCCATGCCCACCAGCGGCGCCGCCGACCGTGTCGCCGAGAAGCTGGGCATCCGTTGCTTCGAAACGCCCACGGGCTGGAAGTTCTTCGGCAATCTGCTGGATGCCGGGCATGGCGACGATCTGCGGCGAAGAGAGTGCGGGCACCGGATCGAACCATGTGCGGGAGAAGGATGGGCTTTGGGCGGTGTTGCTGTGGCTCAACATCCTGGCGCGGCGGCGGCAGAGCGTGACCGACATCGTCCGCGAGCATTGGCGCAACTACGGCCGCAACTATTATTCGCGCCATGACTATGAGGAGGTCGACGAAGCCGCGGCACAGGGGCTGGTGAAGCATCTGCGCGACGGTCTTCCCAAGCTGAAGGGAACTACCCTCGGCGGCGTCGCGGTCGGCAAGGCCGATGACTTCGCCTATGAGGATCCGGTCGATGGGTCTCGAACGACCGCACAGGGCATTCGCATCCTGTTCGAGGATGGCTCGCGCGTGGTCTATCGGCTCTCCGGCACCGGCACTGCGGGAGCGACGCTCCGCGTCTACATCGAGCGCTATGAGCGTGATCCCGCCAAGCTCGATCTGGAAACCCAGGCGGCGCTGGCACCGCTGATCGGTTTCGCCCGTTCGCTGGCGGAGATCGACTCCCGCACCGGACGGCACGAGCCCTCGGTGATCACCTGAGTCAGATGCTGGCCGCTCGCTTCGCCATCTCCACGGGCCGACCCGCGCCGCTGGGCGCGAGGATCGAATCCGGCGGCTCCAATCTGGCGGTGCTGTCGCGCCACGGGGAGAAAATCTGGGTCTGCATCTTCGATGACGAGGACGACCGGGAGATTGCGCGATTCGCGCTGCCGGGCCGATCCGGTGATGTGCATCATGGCTTCATCTCCGGCCTCACCGCGGGCATGCGCTATGGGCTGCGCGCCGACGGCCCGTTCGATCCGGCCCGGGGTCACCGCTTCGATCCGGCCAAGCTGCTGGTCGACCCCTATGCGACGGCGCTCGACCGGCCCATTGCCTGGCATCCGGATCTGGCGGCCCCGCGAAGCGCGGCGCGGGATACGGCGCATCTGGTGCCGAAGACGATCCTGACCGCGCCGATGCCGCCAGCGCCGCGAGCGGCGCCACGGCAGCCGGGCTTCATCTACGAGATTGCTGTCAAGGCCTTCAGCCAGCGCCATCCGGATCTGCCGCAGGCGATGCGCGGGACGGTCGCGGCGTTGGCTCATCCCCTGATGATCGAGCATCTCCAGCGGATCGGCGTCGACACGGTCGAGCTGATGCCGATCGCAGCCTGGATCGACGAGCGTCATTTGCCGGCGCTGGGGCTCGCCAACGGCTGGGGCTACAACCCCGTCACTTTCATGGCGCCCGATCCCCGGCTGGCGCCGGGCGGGCTTGCCGAGCTGCGCCAAGCCGTGCAGGCGCTGCAGAAGGCTGATATCCGCGTGCTGCTGGATATCGTGCTGAACCACACGGGCGAGAGCGATACGCAGGGCGCAACGCTATCGCTGCGCGGCCTGGACAATGCGCTCTATTACAGACATGCCGAGGACGATCCGGGGATGCTGGTGAACGACACCGGTTGCGGCAACACCCTGGCGCTGGATCGCGCACCGGTGGTGCAACTGGCAACCGACACGCTGCGGCACTGGGCCGGCCAGACCGGCGTCGACGGTTTCCGCTTCGATCTCGCCACGGTGCTGGGGCGCACAGACCAGGGCTTCGATAGTCACGCGCCGCTGTTCAAGGCCATCGAGCAGGATCCGCTGCTGTCGGGACTCACCTATGTCGCCGAGCCCTGGGATATCGGCCCCGGCGGCTACCGGCTTGGGCAGTTTCCCAGGGGATGGCATGAATGGAACGACAGATACCGCGACGATGTGCGCCGGTTCTGGCGCGGCAAGGACGGGGGCGCCGGACAGTTCGCGACGCGGCTTGCCGGCTCGTCGGATATCTTTGCGGCCGGCGGCCGCGCACCGTCGCGCAGCGTCCATTTCATCGCCGCCCATGACGGCTTTACCTTGCGCGACCTCGTCTCCTACGAGGCCAAGCATAATCAGCCGAACGGCGAGGAGAATCGCGACGGCAGCAGCCACGAGGTTTGCTGGAACAACGGCGCAGAGGGGCCATCCGACGACTCCGGCATCAATGAGCGCCGGCAACGGGATCAGCGCGCGCTGCTGGCCACGCTGCTGCTGTCGCGGGGCACGCCCATGCTGACGGCGGGCGATGAACTCGGCCGCACGCAGCGGGGCAACAACAATGCCTATGCCCAGGATAACGAGACCACCTGGCTGGACTGGGCCAATGCCGATGGGGCATTGATCGATTTCGTATCGCAACTGGTGCAGTTCCGCCGCGCCCATCCGGCGATATCCGCCGACCGCTTCCTGACCGGCGCGCCGACAGACGGCAGCGGGATTCCTGATGCGGCATGGCTGAAGGCCGATGGCAAGCCGATGGCCGGCGATGACTGGAGCGACAACAGACTGTCCGTCTTCGGCCTCGCGCTTTACGAGCCGCCAAGCGGCGGCACGCCGGCGGATCGGCTCTGCCTGTGGTTCAACAGGGGTGAGGCGGCCGCGACGGTGACGCCACCGGAGCCGCGCGAGGGATTCGGATGGCGACTAGCTCTCGATTCGACAAAGCGGACAGAAGATCGGCAGGCGATCCCGGCCGGTGTCGCCGTTCCCGGCCGTTCGGTGGTGGTCCTGGCGGAAGCAGCCGATATCGGCGGCAAGAGCCGCAAGGCCGACGACGCGACGGTCGACGAACTCGCGGCGGCCGCTGGAATCCAAGATGAATGGTGGCAGGTGGACGGCACGCATCATCGCGTGTCGATCGAAACGAAGCGCGCCCTGCTCAAGGCGATGCGCCTGCCGGCGGATACGCTATCTGATGCACGGGAATCATTGCTCACGTTGCAGCGCAAGTGCGATCGCCGGATCTTGCCGGCGGTGCGGCTGCTGCACGCAAATGCGCTGGGATCAGTGCGTCTTGCCCTGCCGGAACGTCTCGCCGGACGCGCGCTCGCGCTCGACATCAAGAGCGAAGATGGATCGGCGCAGCGAATCACGATCGCTCGGGATCAGCTCCAGGAGCTCCATCACGCCGACCTGGATGGCGCGGCGGTTCGTCATTTGCAGGTCCGGTTGCCGGCGTTGCCCGCCGGGTATCACGAGGCTGTTCTCGAAGAATACCCGGAAGAGTCCTGCCGCCTCATCGTTAGCCCGCCGGCCAGCTATCTGCATAAGCGAATTGGCGATGGCGCCAGGCTGTTCGGCCTGACAACCCATCTCTATGCATTGCGGCATCCGACCGATACCGGAATCGGCGATTTCGAAACGCTGGCGCGGTTCTGCGAGGCTTCGGCGAAGCTGGGCGGCTCCTTCGCCGGCATCAATCCGCTGCATCACCTGTTCCCCGGTGAATCGCGAGCGCGCCAGCCCCTACCAGCCGTCGGACCGGCGCTTCATCGATCCGATCTATATCGATCTCGGTGGCGTCGATGCGCTTCTGCAGTCGCCGCGGTTGCGCGCGGCATTGGCGAAAACTGAGGCTGATGTCGCGGCATTGCGAGCCCTGCGCCATGTCGATTATCCGGCCGTCTGGGCGGTGAAACGCGACGCGCTGTCGGCGGCGTTCGCCGATTTCAGCGCTAGGAAACATGCGCTGCGCCGGGAATTCGAAAGCTTCAAGCAGGCCGGTGGCGACAGCCTTCGGCGCCATGGAATCTACGAGTCGTTGGCGGAGAGGGCCGGCAGCGCCGCGGCGGACGCGGCAGCGGATTTCCACATCTGGCTGCAATGGATCGCCGAGCGGCAGTTTGCTGCCGCTGCCGATCGCGCGCGCGCGGCCGGTCTCGACCTCGGCATCTATCGTGATCTTGCGCTGGGCGCCGCGCGGGACAGCGGCGAGATCCGGGCAAGCCCCGATCACTACGCCGGCGGTGTCTCCCTCGGCGCGCCGCCCGATCCGTTCGCGCGGGACGGACAGGTTTGGCAGCTCGCACCGTTCGAACCCCATGCGCTTGCCGATGCGGGATATGAACCGTTCATCGCCATGCTGCGGGCAAACATGCGTCATGCCGGCCTGCTGCGCATCGATCATATCCTGGGGTACATGCGGCAATTCTGGGTGCCCGATGGCGCGGCGGGCAAGAACGGCGCTTACGTGACCTTTCCGCTCGAGGAACTGATCGCGGTCACCGCGATCGAGAGCCACCGCGCGCGCTGCACAATCATCGGCGAAGATCTCGGCACCGTGCCGCCGGGCCTGCGCGAGCGGCTGGCGCAGGCCAATATCCTTTCCTATCGCGTGCTCTGGTGGGAGCGCGACGGCGACAGCTTCTTGCCGCCGGAGAGTTATCCGCCGCTATCGGTCAGTTGTCTTTCGTCCCACGATCTGCCGACCTTCACCGGCTGGCGTCAGGGCCGTGACATCGAGATCCGGCGCGAGGTGGGCCAGCTCGATCAGGCATCCGCCGCCGCGAGCACAGCCGCACGCAGCAAGGAAGAAGCCGAATTGCGCCAGGCCTTGGCGCAGCATGATATCAGCGCCGGCGACAGCGACGCCGAGCTGATGACCGCCGCTCACGAATTGCTGGCGGAGACGCGCTCGGCGCTGGTGCTGGTGCAGGCCGACGATCTGCTGGCGGAGACCGAGCCGCTGAATGTGCCGGGAACAGACAAGGAGCGGCCGAACTGGCGGCGGCGCCTGAGCGCGCCGGTCGGCGAGTTGGCCGGCCGTCCCCTGGCAAAGCAGATTGCGGCCGCCGTCAAGCGGGGCCGCAACGATGGGAACTAGCTTTGCTTACCGGCCGGTGCGGGCGGTCTGCCGGGCCACACGGCGGATATCGGCGGGCGGAATGCCCAGCTCGAAGAGCTCGCGGTCGTCATATCGCCGCAGCTCGGTCAGGAGCCGATTGAACCGTTGCTGCTCCTGCATTCTCGACATTAAACTTCTGATGCATCGCAACATTATTCACCTCTCTAGTTGCCGAAACTGTATATAATCACTTGAATATACGTAAACAATTGTCTGCAAATAAAATGCTGCATTGCGTCAAACTGTCCCGATCCTGTTTCCCGGGCCAGCAGTAGGAAAGGAAAGACCGTGAGCGCACAATTCATTGCCGTCCCGGCCTTCGATCTCATCGTGTTCGGCGGCACCGGCGATCTCGCCATGCGCAAGATCCTGCCGGGGCTCTATCACCGCCATTGCGACGGGCAGCTGCCGCCGGAGAGCCGCATCATCGGCGCCGCGCGCAGCGTGCTGAGTCGCGACGCCTTCGTGGCGCGGGTGCGCGAGGCGCTGACTCAATTCGTGGCCGCCGCCGATCTGGACGCGGCCCGCGTCGACAGCTATCTGCGCCGCATCGACTATGTGGCTGTGGATGTGACCGCCGACGCAGGCTGGTCGGCGATGGCGGAACGTCTGGCCGGAACGGCCGAGCGCGTCCGCGTCTTCTATCTGGCAACGGCGCCCAATCTGTTCGGGCCGATCTGCCAGCGCCTCGCCGGTAGCGGCGTGCTGACGCCGAAAACCCGCGTGGTGCTGGAGAAGCCGCTGGGCCACGACCTCGCCTCGGCCCACGCCATCAACGATGCGGTCGGCGCCGTGTTCGAAGAGCATCAGATCTTCCGCATCGATCATTATCTCGGCAAGGAGACGGTGCAGAACTTGATGGCCTTGCGCTTTGCGAATTCGCTGTTCGAGTCGCTCTGGAATCGCACCGCCATCGATCATGTGCAGATCACCGTAGCCGAGACCATCGGTGTCGAGGGCCGCGCCGCCTACTATGACGGCGCCGGGGCCTTGCGCGACATGGTGCAGAACCATCTGCTGCAATTGCTCTGCCTCGTCGCCATGGAGCCGCCGGCGGCCTTCAACGCCGATGCGGTGCGCGATGAGAAGCTGAAGGTGCTGAGGGCGCTGACCCAGATTTCCAACGGCTCGCTGGCGAGCTGCGCCGCCCGCGGGCAGTATCAGGCGGGCGCCATCGACGGCCAGCCGGTGCCCGGCTATCTCGAGGAGCTGGGCGGCGCCAACGCCAGCAACACCGAGACCTTCGTGGCGCTGAAGGCAGAGGTGGCGAACTGGCGCTGGGCCGGCGTGCCGTTCTATATGCGGACAGGCAAGCGCATGGCCGCACGGCTGTCGGAGATCGTGGTGCAGTTCAAGACCATTCCCCATTCCATCTTCGGCGAAGGCGCCGGCGAGATCAGCCCGAACCGGCTGATCATCCGCCTGCAGCCGGATGAGGGTGTGAAGCTGATGCTCATGAGCAAGGACCCAGGCCCCGGCGGCATGCGGCTCAAGCAGGTGCCGCTGAATCTCAGTTTCGCCGAGACCTTCCAGGTGCCGTTCCCCGATGCCTATGAGCGGCTGCTGCTGGATGTCATCCGCGGCAATCCCACGCTGTTCATGCGCAAGGACGAGGTGGAGGCGGCCTGGACCTGGATCGAGCCGATCCTCGACGCCTGGAGCCGCAGCCCGACGACACCGAAGGCCTACACCGCCGGAAGCTGGGGGCCCTCGGATGCCCAGGCGCTGATGGCGCGTGACAACAGAAGCTGGTTCGAGGACGCGGCATGACCTTAGGTTCCGGCATTCGGATCCGCGAGCATCAGTTCAGGGATCTCGATGCTCTCGCCGCGGCGCTGGCCGCGGCGGTTGCGGCGCAGTTGCGCGCCGCGCTCGCCAAGCGGCCGGCTGCGAGCCTCGTCGTTGCCGGCGGCACGACGCCGGCGCCATTCCTGACGCGGCTGTCGAAAACAGCCCTGGCCTGGGACCGCGTCCTCGTGACTCTCACCGACGAGCGCTGGGTCAGCACCGGCGATCCCGCCAGCAACGGCGCGATGCTGCAGCGGACATTGCTGCAGGCCGCGGCCGCGCCGGCGCAGTTCGTTCCCCTCTATACCGGCGCCGTGACGCCGGAGGCCGCGATCGCCGACGCCTCCACGCGCCTCGCCGATCTGCCGCGCCCGTTCGACGCCGTGGTGCTGGGCATGGGCGAGGACGGCCATACCGCCTCACTGTTTCCCGGCGCCGACAATCTCGCGGCGGCGCTGGCGCCGAAGAATGGGCAAGCCGTCATGGCGATCCGCGCGCCCGGGGCACCGCAGCCGCGGCTGACCTTGACCTTGCCGGCGCTGCTCGATGCGCGGAACCTGTTTGTCCTCTTCGCCGGACCGGCAAAGCGCCGCGCCTACGAGCTTGCCTGCAGCGATGGTCCGCTGGAGGAGATGCCCATCCGCGGCGTCCTGCGGGGCGCCTCCGTGCCGGTCGACATCTACCATACAGCTTGAGGTCCACGATCATGCCCGTCCAAGAGAGAGTGGCCGACATCACCGAGCGCATCGTCAAGCGGTCCCGCAGCGACCGGCAGCGCTATCTCGATCATATCCGCGAGGCGGCGCGGCGGGGGCCGCAGCGGGGCAAGTTGTCCTGCGGCAATCTCGCCCACGGCTTCGCCGCCTGCGGCGCCGATGACAAGCAGGACCTCACCGGTGACGTCAAAGCCAATATCGCCATCGTCTCCGCCTACAATGACATGCTGAGCGCGCACCAGCCCTTCGAGCGTTTTCCGGCGCTGATCAAGCAGGCGGCGCGGGAGGCGGGCGCGGTTGCGCAATTCGCCGGCGGCGTGCCCGCCATGTGCGACGGCGTGACCCAGGGCCAACGGGGCATGGAACTATCGCTGTTCTCCCGCGACGTGGTGGCGCTGGCGACCGCGGTTGCCCTGTCCCACGACATGTTCGACGCCGCCCTCTATCTCGGCATCTGCGACAAGATCGTGCCCGGCCTGGTGATCGGCGCCCTCAGCTTCGGCCATCTGCCGGCGATCTTCGTGCCCGGCGGCCCGATGCCCTCGGGCTTGCCCAACGATGAGAAATCGCGAATTCGCCAGCTCTTTGCCGAAGGCAAGGTTGGCCGCGCGGAACTGCTGGCGGCGGAGAGCGCCTCCTACCACGGCCCCGGCACCTGCACCTTCTACGGCACCGCCAACACCAACCAGATGCTGATGGAGATCATGGGCCTGCATCTGCCGGGCGCGTCCTTCGTCAATCCGAATACGCCGCTGCGCGACGCGCTGACGGTGGCGGCGACCAGGCGCGTCGCCGAGATCACGGCGCTCGGCAACGAGTTCACACCCGTCGGCGAGGTGATCGACGAGCGCGCGGTGGTCAATGGCGTGGTCGGCCTGCTGGCCACCGGCGGCTCGACCAACCATACGCTGCATCTGCCTGCCATGGCCCGCGCCGCCGGGATCCGCTTGAGCTGGGATGATTTCGCCGACCTGTCCGAGGTCGTGCCGTCGCTCTGCCGCATCTATCCCAACGGCAAGGCCGATGTGAATCACTTCCATGCCGCCGGCGGCATGAGCTTCCTGATCGGCCAATTATTGGATGCCGGCCTGCTGCATCCGGATGTGCGCACAGCCGCCGGCGATGGCGGGCTGGCGCGCTATCGCGCCGAGCCGGTGCTGAGCGATGGCTCTGTTGTCTGGCGCGATGGGCCGCGGCAGAGCCACGATCCCGCCGTGCTGGCGCCGGTAGCGGCGCCGTTCAGCGCCAATGGCGGGCTCAAACTATTGGAAGGCAATCTCGGCCGTGCCGTCATCAAGGTATCGGCGGTGAAGCCGGAACGCTGGGTCATCGAGGCGCCGGCCCTGATCTTCAACGATCAGGACGAGCTGCAAGCGGCCTTCAAGCGCGGCGAGCTGCAGCGCGACTTTGTTGCCGTGGTGCGCTTCCAAGGCCCCAAGGCCAACGGCATGCCCGAACTCCACAAGCTGACGCCGGCGCTGGGCGTTCTCATGGACAAGGGCTTCAAGGTGGCGCTGCTGACCGATGGCCGCATGTCCGGCGCCTCGGGCAAAGTGCCGGCGGCGATCCATCTGACGCCGGAAGCCGCCGATGGCGGACCGATCGCCCGGCTGCGGGACGGCGATGTCATCCGCATCGACGCTACGACCGGCCGGCTGGAAGCGCTGGTCGCGCCGGCCGAATGGGCAGCCCGGGTGCCCGCAACCGCCGATCTGTCGCACCATCACACCGGCCTGGGCCGCGAGCTGTTCGCCGGATTCCGCGCCGCCGTCAGCGCGGCCGATAGCGGCGCCAGCGTTCTCGGCTTTCTGCCTGGAAATTGATGGGGTCACAGGGATAACGACATGCTGATCAAGGAAATCCTCGCCCTCGGCCCGCTGATTCCCGTCGTCGTCATCGATGACGCCGACGCGGCCGTGCCGCTGGCCAAGGCGCTCATCGCCGGCGGCATCCGCGTGATCGAGGTGACGCTGCGCACCGACACGGCGCTGGCGGCGATCCGGCGCATCGCGGCCGAAGTGCCCGACGCCATTGTCGGCGCCGGCACCGTCCTGCGGCCGCAGCAATTCGCCGAGATCGAGCAGGCGGGCGCCGCCTTCGCCGTCAGCCCCGGTGCAACGCCGGAACTCCTCGCCGCCGCTCGCGACTTGAAGATTCCGTTCCTGCCCGGCGCCGCCACCGCCAGCGAAGCCATGCGCCTCTTGGAATCCGGCTACCAGCGGATGAAGTTCTTCCCCGCCGAATCCGCTGGTGGCGCCGGCCTGCTCGCGTCGCTCGCCTCGCCGCTGCCCGACGCGAAATTCTGCCCCACCGGGGGCATCGATCCCACAAATGCCGAAAGCTATCTTCGCCTGCCGAACGTGGTCTGCGTCGGCAGTTCCTGGCCGGTTCCGGCAGCCGCGATCCATGGCCGGGAATGGGACAAGATCACGGAGCGGGCGCGAACCTGCGTGGCTTTGCGGTGCCAGGCGGCCTGAAACCCGCCGCCACAGTTTCATCGGAGGGAGCATCATGGCCGAGCCGCTGAACTTCCTCAGCCTGTTGACCGGCTGCTTCGCCATGCCGGCGGCGGAGAACCCCACCGTGGCGATGATCGAGGCCGCCTACCGGCATCACGGACTCGATGCGCGATACATCAATTGCGAGGTGGCGCCGGCGGATCTGGGCAATGCGGTACGCGGCGCCCGCGCCATGGGATGGGCCGGATTCAACTGCTCCATCCCCCACAAGATCGCTGTAATCGAGCATCTCGACGGGCTCGCCGAATCGGCTGATCTCATCGGCGCGGTGAATTGCGCCGTGCAGAGGGATGGCCGCTATATCGGCGAGAACACCGACGGGCAGGGGTTCATCGGCGCCTTGCGCACGGTGGTCGATCCCGCCGGCAAGTCGATTGTCCTGTTTGGTGCCGGCGGCGCGGCACGGGCCATTGCGGTCGAATCTGCTCTGGCCGGCGCTGCATCGATGACGATCGTCAATCGCAGCCTGCCGTCCGCCAAGGAATTGGCAGCGCATATCAACGGCAAGACGAAGGCGCGAGCGGAATCGGTGGCCTGGGACCGAAGCTACCGTGTGCCGCAGGATACCGACATTGTCGTGAACGCCACCTCGATCGGCCTGTTTCCGGACACCGAGGCCAGGCTGAACCTCGATGTCGAAAGCCTGCGGCCGGGCATGACGGTCGCCGACGTCATTCCGAATCCACCGCGCACGCTCCTGCTGCGTGATGCGGCGGCGCGTGGCTGCACCGTGCTGGACGGCCTGGGCATGCTGGTCAATCAGGGCGTCATCAGCATCCGGCACTGGACGGGAATCGACCCCGATCCATCCGTGATGCGCCGGAAGCTGGAAGCCATATTCGGAGTCTGAGCCGCCCTGAAGTCCGCTCTCGAGCTAGCCCGGAAAGCGGCAGAGCGGACATTCGCCCAATGACTTGTTTCGGCCCCTTGCAGACGTCGGTGACTCACGGGAGAAAAGCGCGATGAGTGCGAAATATGACATCATCGGAATCAATTATGCGGAGCTTCGCAAGCCGGATCAGCGGATAGCCCGGATCATCGAGAGCGCACTCGGGTCAGCGCAAACTGTTTTGAATGTCGGCGCAGGCACCGGTTCCTACGAACCGACTGATCGATCCCTGATCGCTGTCGAGCCTTCGCGCGAGATGATCCGAAAGCGCAGTCCGGCGGCGGCCGAGGCGATTCAGGCCAGCGCCGACGATCTGCCATTCGATGACAAGAGTTTCGACGCCTCCATGGCGATCCTGACCATTCATCATTGGCCTGACAAGGAGGCCGGCTTGCGCGAGATGCGCCGCGTGACACGCGGTCGGATCGTCCTGCTCACGTTCGATCCGTCGCACCGGCCGTGGCTGACGGACTATCTTCCTGAACTGGCGGCGTTGGACGAGGCACAGATGCCAGCGATGTCCGACTACGAACGATGGCTGGGCTCGGTGCAGGTCACACCGGTTCTGGTGCCGCACGATTGCAGCGACGGATTCCTCTATGCCTACTGGCGCCGGCCTGCGGCCTATCTTGATCCATACATCCGATCCGGCAGTTCGTCCTTCTGGGCCATCGGCAACGCCGAAGCAGGATTGCAGAATCTGAAGCGGGATCTCGAAACCGGCGAGTGGGAGCGCCGCTACGCCGAATTGCTCACCCTTGATGAATATGACGCCGGATACCGGCTCGTCGTAGCGGACTGATCCGCTTGCCCGGTCCTAAGCACTCCCGGGCTGGCTGGCTGGGTTGAGCGCCTTGAAGGCGAACGCCGCGGCGGCCCCTCCCAGCAGTTCCGCAACGATGTAAAGCCACAAGTTGGACCACGGGAGTAGGCCCACGATCGAGGCGCCGATGGCGACGGCCGGGTTGAAGGCCGCCCCCGACACCGGGCCGACGGCGAATGCGCCAGCCAGGACCGTGAATCCGATCGCGAGACCGAAGTAGGAGTTTCCGGCTGTTGCGTCGGCCGTGGCCACGTTCAACACAACGTACACAAGCGCAAACGTGAAAAGGAACTCGGCCAGAAACGCCCCAAATACGGGGGCAACGAATGGATCCACCGGCGCACCCCGAAGGGCCAGGATGACGATCCCGGAAGCACCGGCGGCCCCGAGCAGTTGCGCCCCCCAATATGGCAACAGGTCCGAGCGCGGACACCGTCCCCGCAGGAACACCCCGAGCGTGACCGCCGGGTTGTAATGGGCGCCCGAGATGTGGCCGCCCGCGTAGATCATCACCATCAGCACGGACCCTATGGCCAGCGGCGCAATCACGCCTGGGGACGCGGCGATCCCGGTGCAGCCGATTGTCAACAAGAGAAAAAACGTCCCGATGAACTCAACAGCGTTCCGGCGCATGGCGGGTCCTCACGTCCTGATTGTCGGGCCCCGGCAGCTGCGGGTGACTTTCGGGTGACAAGATCCTGTCGATCTACGCCCAATATCGGAGCAGATGATACGCGTACGCCACTATGACCGACGGCGGATCGATCGGATGCACCACCGGCTGCTCGGGAGAAGGACAGGCGCGTGAGCAAGGGGGCCTGCGCGCGCGCCTGTCAGGTCGAATCCACTCTCTGAGCGGAAGTTGGAGTTTGGGGCGTCGCACGCAGATCGGCAATTGGACCTTGGTCCAATGCCGACAACAAAAAATGCCTCGCGTTTGGCGGCAGTGAGCAGGAACGAGTTCTCATACGCCGAAGCCGACGAACTGTGCGTCACGGCGAAGCCAGGGCTGACACTATTCTTGACGAGGCAGTGCGTAAGGTGAGTGAATGCTATGGATCGTGTCCCTAGGGCGTCAGCCGCCGAGCAGATATGTTGCCCTCCCCTGTGCAGGTCCCGACAGAACGATTCCAACATGAGCAATGCGCCGTTGCTGACGGGGCCATCCACAAGCGCAGGCCACGGCGTCCTCGTTGAACGAAGAGCTGATCTTGGATCATACGGCTACAAAGCGTAGTACCGCCTTCACGACAGTCGACCTCGATAAGCCGGCAAGCAAGTCGGCTTCGTCATGATCCCGCACTCGACGCATGACGACGCGTTTTGCACTGCCCCGGGACCAAACCCCGATTCTGCCCATGCCAAGACTTGCAATCCGCGTGGATCTTGACCAGTAGCCTTGCGGAATTCTTCGTATGGTCAAGAGGTTGGCAGCGAGAGCAGGTAGCAACGGAGGTTGGCTTGGGTCATGCTCATAGCGTTATGAACGCTAACGATGACAAGCTGCCGGATTTGTCGTTCACTCTCCGTCGTGGTCCGAACGGCCGGCGCCAGCATCGATGAGCGGACGGCGCCGAGCCGGCAAAACGCATAGGGAGGAGGTTGCCATGTTGAATGTTTCCCGGCGCCGCGTACTGTCCGGTGGAGTCGCTCTCGGCTTATCGTTCGTACCGCTTACGGCGAGGGCCGACGAGTTCGTCAATATTCTGACCGGAGGCACGTCAGGCGTTTACTACCCGCTCGGAGTCGCAATCTCCAAAGTTCTAGCGGATAAGGTGCCGGGCGTGCGGCCGTCGGTGCAAGCGACCAAGGGCTCAGTCGAGAACCTCAATCTGATTCAGGGCGGCAAGGGTGAGATCGCCTTTACGCTCGGAGATTCGCTTGCGGCCGCCGTGTCGGGTTCGGCCGATGCGGGATTCAAAGCGCCGCTCGACAAGGTGCAGACCATCGGCGCCATCTATCCCAATTACGTGCAGATCGTTGCCTCAAAGGAAAGCGGCATCAACACGCTGGCCGACCTCAAGGGAAAGCGGGTCTCGGTCGGCGCGCCGAAGTCCGGCACCGAGCTCAATGCGCGAGCGATCCTCGCCGGCGCCGGCATGAGCTATGAGGAGCTTGGCAAGGTGGAGTATCTGGACTTTGCCCAGTCCGTTGAGCTGATGAAGAATCGGCAACTCGACGCCACGCTCCAGTCAGCGGGTCTAGGCGTAGCATCCATTCGCGACCTCGCCACATCGGTGCCCATTGTCCTGGTCGCGGTGCCGACGGAGGTGGCGCAGAAGATGGGACAACCATTCTACTCTGCCAACATCCCGGCCGACACCTATGAAGGACAGACGGCCGATGTGGCGACGGTTGCCGTGCCGAATTTCCTGGTGACACGCGCCGATCTACCGGCGGATCTCGTCTACAAGATGACGGCGGCGATCTATGAGAATCTGCCGGAGCTGCAAGCCGCTCATGCGGCAGCCAAAGCCATTTCATTGGAGAAAGCGGCGACGGGCTCACCGGCCGCACTTCACCCCGGTGCGCTGAAGTACTTCACGGAGATGAACTTGCTGTAGCATTGTGGAACCGGAGCGTACGGCGTCGGCGGCTCCATCCATGTCGACGGATCGGGCGAGCGACACAGGAACCGCCGCCGCGCCGAACCTGCCATTTGGCGAATCCGGATTGACCGACGACCTGTTCAAGGCGGGCGCCACTGGACGTCTGCTCTTCTGGATCGCCGTGTCATTCTCGGTGTTCCAGTTGGTGACCGGCTTCGGCATCCCGCTGGACAAGGATTTCCTGCCGGGCATCGATTTGGCGGGAATGAGCGGAATTGCGCTTGTCCTGGGGGCGATCAAGGTCGGGTGGGACAAGCTTAGAGGGCGCAAGATAAGTGAAGGGCTGCTGGCGTTGCTCACGCTGGCGGTGACATACGCGATCCTGGTGCGTTATGCGGGTGGACTGCCGAGCCAGGTCCTGCGCGCGATGCATGTCGGGTTCCTGTGTCTGGTCGGTGCGCTGGCCCTTTCCGCGAGTCTCGCCAAAAAAAAGGACCGTCGACATGTCGACCGCTGGCTGCTGTGGCTGCTGGGCGCCGTAGGGCTCCTCGCAGGGCTCTACCAGTGGGCGTTCTATTTTGATCTCGTCCAGCGCTCGGGAGATCTCCTGACACAAGATCTCATTGTCGGCATGCTCGGACTTGCAGTGTTGTTCGCGCTGGTGTGGCGCGTGCTAGGCCCGGCACTGCCAATCATGGCGGGAATATTTCTTGCATATTGCCTGTTCGGCAATCATCTGCCAGCCCCGCTCGATCATCGCGGCTATGACGTTGCGCAAGTCATCGAGCATATGGTCTTTGGCACAGAAGGAATCTACGGCACGCCGATTCTGGTCTCCGCCACCTACATCTTCCTTTTCATCCTGTTCGGCTCGTTCATGGAACAGGCCGGGATCATTCGTTTCTTCAACGAAATCTCCATGGCGGCGTTCGGCCGGGCGCGTGGCGGGCCTGGCAAGGTGTGCGTGGCGTCCAGCGCGTTGATGGGTACCGTCTCCGGGTCGGGTGTTGCCAATGTCGTTGCTTCGGGCCAATTCACCATACCCCTGATGAAACGTTTTGGGTTCACGTCCGCCTTCGCCGGCGGTGTTGAAGCGACATCCTCGATGGGCGGGCAGATCATGCCGCCTGTTATGGGCGCGGTCGCTTTCATCATGGCGGAGACGATCGATGTGCCCTATGCCGAGATCGCACGCGCCGCCATCATCCCCGCCTTGCTCTATTTCTTCGCCAGCTACTGGTCTGTGCATCTCGAGGCAGGCAAGCGCGGGCTCAAAGGCCTGCCGCGCGAGCGGCTGCCCAGCTTCACCGCGGAAGTGAAGGCGAACTGGTACCTCATTCTGCCGCTGGTCGCGTTGGTCTATCTGCTGTTCGCGGGCTTCACGCCACTTTTCGCGGGAGCAACCGGCGTTGCGCTCACGATCGTGCTGATCCTTGGACTTGCCATCCAGGGAAGCCTTTCGCCGAAAGCGCTGCGCCTCCTGTTCTGGATCGCGCTCGGCCTTGTGTGTGCGATCTCGATCTGGTTCAGCGTAGCGGCGGTCGCGCTGGTAACGGTCGCGCTGATCATACCGGCGTTGATAAGCGGCAGCGGGCGCGAAGCCTTGATCGGGTGCCGGCGTGCCTTGGCTGATGGCGCGCGGCAGGCGCTGCCGGTCGGCTTGGCTTGCGCCCTGGTCGGCATCGTCATCGGCACGATGACACTGACCGGACTCGGCACAATTGTTGGTGTTGCGGTGATGGCGGTTGGCCAGGATAACCTGCCGCTGGGACTGGTGCTGGTCATGCTGTTCAGCTTGATGCTCGGCATGGGGGTCCCGACCATTCCCAACTACATCATTACCTCGTCGCTGGCGGCGCCGATCCTGTTGCATCTGGGCGTGCCGCTGATCGTGTCGCACATGTTCGTGTTCTATTTCGGAATCATGGCCGACTTGACACCGCCGGTGGCGTTGGCTGCCTTTGCCGCCGCTCCGATGGCCAGGGAATCCGGACTTAAGATCGCCATCCAGGCAGTGCGTATCGCCTTGCCGGCCTTCATCATCCCCTACCTGATCGTTGCCGATCCCGTGCTGATGCTGCAGCCAGTGCCTGGATTGGATGGATTCGGCTATTGGCTCCACGTCGGCTATGTGACGATGAAAGCGACGTTAGCAGTGGTGCTGTGGGGCATAACGGCGTTTGGCTATGCCAACGGCAGTGTGAATTGGACGGAGCGGTTGTTGGCGGCAATCGCCGCCGGACTGCTGATCTTTCCCAATACCGCGAGCGATGCCGCCGGATTTGTCTTGGTCGCTGCGATATTTGCCTGGCGGTATTTCGTCGCCCGGCGCCTCAGCCGGTTGAGTCCTAGGACCCCGCTTTGACTGCGGGCGATGCAAATCCCCTCGAGTAGATAGTGCAGGCCTAGTCCGAGCCGTTGCCCTCACTCTTCGGGGTCTCCGAAGTGACAACCGCGCAATTGCTGTCCGTTGCGTCACAAGAAAGTGTCACCTCGGACCCTTCCTGCAAGGTTCCGACATCCGAATTCTCGCCAAGGGTGTAGCGCGACCCGTCTTCGAAAACGATCGTCCTCGACTGCCGGTCGAGGAACTGCACTGTGCCGCTGACAGCCGGCACCTCGATTTCGTCTTGCGCCTGAAGTTGAAATGTCATGGCGGCGGAAAGGCCCGTGAATGCAATCGCGAGCAATAATCTTGCCATCGGAAATCTCCTCGAGCTCGATTGGCCCGATGCGTTCTCCAAACCTCATCGGTTCGTTGTGCGACTCCCTATGGAAACGCGGAATGCGATCAGTCGTTCCGCTTCCGGCAGGCGAGCAAGACGCTCGCCAGCGGGGCTCTGGCGCCAGTCAGCTCGCGCCGCAATTGAGCGGCGCAATACAAGAGACCCCGGACTCTGTTTCCAGACTCCGGGGTTTCCGGGAAGGCGCAGGTGAGTCTAGCAGAGCGCAGAGTCACGAGGACCGTTGGGAATCAGCCACATCGCCCTCGACAGCTGAACCGGCGCCGGCCGTAGGAGTTCCGACCGGCTGCGGTTATCCTCGCATCCTCGCGAGATTGCACAGAATACCATCGATCTTCGTCATTTGTGACCAGTTCTGGCACCGGGAACTTAGGCGCCATCCTGCCGTTAGTTTTCAGGGACACAGGCCGATTTCCTGTGACCTATTTCTGCACCGTGGAAGCAACATGCTCGGCGGTGGATTTCCAAGTCGCCGGAAAGATTCCATGCGGGATTCAAGTCAGCTCATACTCGATGAGACGCCGGTGCTGAAGGCGCCGGCCAATGCCTGGAAAGTCGTGCCCGCAAACAGGGCGGCAGTCCTCGTTGATGCTGCGCAATATTTTGGTGCTTTGCGGGAATCTATGAAATTGGCGCAGAGAAGCATTCTCATTGTCGGTTGGGATATCAATAGCCGGACACGCCTGGTTGGCGAATCCGGAGAGGTTGACGATGGCCTGCCGGATGCGCTCGGTGATTTTCTGACGGCGCTGGTCCAGGCCAAGCCGCAGCTGACCGTAAAGCTCCTGCTTTGGGATTATTCGATCTTCTACTCGCTCGAGCGTGAGTTTTCGCCGTCCCTGTCGCTGCAATGGAAGACGCCGCATCAGATCGAACTGTGCCTCGACGACAGTGTGCCAATCGGGTCGGCCCATCATCAGAAGATCGTTGTCATCGATGACACCATTGCCTTTTCCGGGGGATTGGACCTTACGATCCGCCGTTGGGATTGCAGTTCGCACATGGTCAGCAATCCCTGTCGAACCGATCCGGCGGGCGCGCCCTATGCGCCGTTCCATGACGTGCAGATCCTGGTCGATGGGCCTGCGGCGCGCGGACTCGCGGAACTGGTTCGCGACCGTTGGTTCGCCGCGACATCGGAGAAGCTGCCCTGGGCGACAATGTCGGCCGATCTATGGCCGCGGTCTGTAACTCCAGATTTCCGGTCCGTGGATGTTGCCATATCGCGAACCCTTCCGAACGGCATCGGCAGGAGGGAGATTCGAGAGGTCGAAGCACAGTTCCTCGATCTGATCGACTCTGCGCAACACTATATCTACATCGAGAATCAGTTTCTGACCTGCTCGGCTGTTGCCGAACGGCTGGCACAAAGGCTGACGGAGAACCCGTCGCTTGAGGCGCTTATTGTCGTGCCAAAAACCCACAATAGCTGGATCGGCGAAAAGGCGATGATTGCCGGGCGAACCCGATTTGTGGAAACGGTCCGAAAATCGTCTGACGATCGCGTGCGCTTTGTATATCCCCACGTGGGTGCGGGCGACTGCTGTGCCGACGTGATGGTGCATTCAAAGGTCATGATCGTCGACGATCGCTTCCTGCGAATTGGCTCGGCAAACCTTTGCAACCGGTCGATGGGGACAGATACCGAATGCGATCTCACCATAGCGGCGAAGAGTCCATCTGATCGGCGGTCCGTCCGCCGGGTCCTGTGCCGGCTTTTGGGTGAGCATTGCGGAGTTTCCGCGGATTGCATCCTCGAGGACATCGAAGGGAGACGCTCATTGCTGAGCATCCTGGATGGGGCGTGTCCAAGCGAACGCAGCTTGCTGGCCCTTCCCAACGCCGAAGACAGTGTCGGTGAACTGATTGCCAACTCGGTTGAGGCCCTCGCCGATCCTGAGCAACCGATCGGGCTTATTGATGTGGGCCAATCAGGTGTCATCGCCACAACTCGCCGGCAAACCGCTGTCCGAATTGCCAAGACCGGCGTTCTGATATCAGCGGCAATCGCCCTTGCCCTGGTTTGGAGAGCAGCCTATGTCGCGGACCTGACGGATCCGGCCTCACTGGAAGCTTACCTGGCGCAGATTGCGGCCAGCCCGATTGCGCCGGTGTTGGTTTTCCTGGTGTTCATTGTCGCGGGACTCATCGGATTCCCGGTTACATTGCTCATCGCCGGGACGGCGGTCTCCTTTGGCGCTTGGCTGGGATTCATCTATGCCACCATCGGCGCCGTCCTCAGTGCCGCCGTGACCTACATGATCGGGCGCCGGCTTGGGTCGCGTCCGTTGCGGCGCGTCATGGGTCCGCGACTGAATCGGATCAGGGACCGCTTTGATCGAACCGGCGTAATCGCGATTGCTGCGATCCGTCTTGTGCCGATTGCACCATTTACCGTGGTGAATCTGGTTGCCGGAGCGGTCCGTGTGTCGATAACCGACTATCTCGTCGGCACACTCCTCGGCTTGCTGCCGGGAATCATCATCATGTCGTTGCTCGGCGATCATTTGGGCCGAATCATTCGCGAGCCGACGCTCTCTGACTCGCTGATTCTCGCGACGCTGGTGGCGGTTTGGATAGCGATCTCGCTGGGCTTGCAGCTGCTGTTGCGGCGAAAGAGGAGGCCGCGCTAGTGGCGGCGACGGAAGGCAATCTGCGGGTCCTGACGTGGAATATTCATCGCGGGATTGGCAGCCATGGCCTTTATGATCTGTTGCCGATTGCTCGCTTGGTGGCCCAACATGATCCCGACATCATCGCCCTGCAGGAAGTCAACTCGCGCGGTTACGAGAATACTGGGGGCGCGCCCATAAAGCTGCTTGCGGAATCCCTGGGCGAGCACGTCGCCGAGGCCCGCACGATTGCGGCTCCCGACGGTCACTATGGCCATGTCCTCATCAGCCGCTGGCCACTGCTGCCGCCGAAGCTCCACGATATCTCCGTGCCGCACCGTGAACCGCGATGCGTCATCGAAACGGTAGCCAAGACTCCCGCAGGCCCCGTCCATTTGGCGGCGGTCCATTTGGGACTTCGGATCCGGGAGCGCAGACAGCAGGCGTCAAGGCTGGCGGACATTGCCATGTCCGCTGCGCCGGTTTCGATCATGCTCGGAGACTTCAACGATTGGCCCTGGCGGGGTGTCGTGCGACGAACCCTGGCGGATGCCTTGCCGGGGCGCACTCGTCTAAAGACTTATCCTTCCTGGTTGCCGCTGCTCATGCTGGATCGGATTTACTGCCGGCCGGCAGAAGCGCTGCTGCGGAGTTGGACAGACCATCGCGGGCGCAGATTTTCAGATCATCTGCCGGTCATCGGAGACATCGCGATCGCCATTCGTTGAGCCAGTTATCTGGCCTCGCGCAATTGCGGCCATATCTGTGACAATTTTGGGGAACAAATTGGCCGACCGCTTGTTGCCTCATCAAGATTGGCTGCGGGCAAAGAACCTGCAGCACGCCTTGAACAAGCGTTAGGCGTTTTCTGATTGCGTGCCGCAACCCCGGCTACCCGGGAAACCGTCGCGGATCTTCGTCGTAGGTCCATTCGGCTTGGATAACATGTGCCTTCGATTTCACAATCAATTGGCTATAACCATGGGACCGCGCAATCTGACGACCCCTGTTTATCGCTTGGCGCTTCGTTGGGAAACGCCCGACCGGGGCGGATTGGCCTTCGCGCATAACGCACCAATCCTTACCTGCCGCGTCGACGATGAAGCGTTGGCGTTCCATTAGAGCTCTCCAGCAGGCCGTTTCCACCAGAACGCCCCCAGCGAACTGAGGTTCCATGGGGGTGAATAGCGGCGACGAGGCAGCAAGCTTGTCTAGGATCAGAACCCTCGCCATTGGATTTTCCGCGGGCTTGGCCGCGGTGGCGGCCGGCGCCTATTACTGGCTGGAGATCCGGGGTCCGTGGGAACGCCGCTATTGCGAAGCCATGATCGGAATCAGCCTTCAGGTGCCCAGCAGCTATCGAAGGATCGAGGCCGGTCGTCATGGCCATGAATGGCGCATCAAGTATTCCGCCCTCGATCTGAAGGGCGCGCCAATTGGCGGCCGCGCGACATGTTTGTTCAGCGCATCGGAATGGCAGGACCGGACGATGCGACCGATCATGACACAGTTCATGATAGATGGCGGTTCTGTCGACACCTCCCGGCTCGAGGAGCCAGCCCGCAGAATAGCCGGGGCTTGGTGAATCCGGATTATATGCCCCGAGTGCTGCGGGAACTGATTAGCGCAGCGCGGGTTCGTCCGAAGGGAAATGAGTGTCTTGGGGAGTGAATCTTATGGCTGAGAGAAACGGAAGCGGCTTGATGGGCGTCCTGGTCGGCGCTCTGGTGGTGATCCTTGTCGGCGCGGCATTTCTGATCGTGAACGACAAATCACACGACGATGAAGCCAGTTTCGTAATCAAGCTGCCGGGCGCTGACTGATCATCCTGATCATCGTTTGTGACCAAAATTGTATGGCAAGGAGTACTTCAATGAATGGCGTCATCTATCTGGTCGGTCTTATTGTCGTTGTCATGGCGATCCTGTCGCTCGTTGGCTTGCGGTAAGAGCGCCCAATGGCCCTCGCAAACGCTCCGACTCTTGAAGTCACCGCCGTTTCAGAGCGGTCAGTTCCCGCGCCGTATCTTGAATGGGGGCCGGCGATCGCCGGTGCCATAGCGGCGGCTGCGATTTCATTCCTCTTGCTTACGTTTGGAGCGGCGATCGGCTTTTCGATGACCTCACCATGGCGATATGCCGGTGCTTCGGCGCTCGCCGTGACCATCACCATCGCGCTTTGGACGGTCGTGGTTCAAATCGGCAGCTTTGCCGCCGGTGGCTATCTGGCCGGTCGTATGCGCAGCAGCTGGGGCGAATCGCTCACCGAGGAAGGCCGATTCCGCAATGGCATCCATGGCTTCATGGTGTGGGCCATCGGCGTGTTGATGGGCGCCGTGGTTCTCGGCGTCGCGGCGACAACCGCCATCGGGACAGCCACACAGGCGGCGACCGGCGTCGGCAACATGGTCACAATCGCAGCGGCCGGCGGCGACAATGATCGAGCGGGACAAACCCCTGCAGATTATGCGGTCGACTACCTGCTGCGGCGAGCACCTGCAGCGGACTCTGCCGCAACATCGGCGCCCGCAGCCGGGCAACCGGCATCGACTGCCATGTCGAACGATGTGCGGCAGGAAGTGGCGAGGATTTTCGGTGCGGTGGTTACCGACCGGGAGCTTACCGCCGGGGATCGGGATTACCTCTCGCAAATCGTTGCGGAACGGACAGGTCTTGCTCCCGCGGAAGCCGAGAAGCGCGTCGATGCCACGATCGCAGAGCTGACCAGGCTGGAGGTCAAGCTGCGGCAACAGGTCGATGCCGCCCGTAAAGCCGCCATCATCGCGGGCTTCACCGCGGCGGCGTCACTGCTTGCCGGCTGTGCGGCAGCCTGCGCCGGGGCGGGCCTCGGGGGTCGGCACCGTGATTCCGCCAGTTCGCCGCGGTTCTTCGGTACTCACTTCTGGTAAGCCGTCAGGACGCCGTTCAGCACCAGAGTGAGAGAGTTTGCGCCGGTTTGGAAGTGGCTGGGTATGGGTGTTAGCCCATGGATCGATCCGAGAACCTTGAAGTCAAAATTCCGCGGCCTTCCGGGTTCTGCGAACGCTGTCACCGGCCGCATCCGCTCCCCGGCACGGCTGATTTCGATGGGCTGACGAAGTGCCCGCGCGTCGTTGGCATCGGTCATGAAATTTGCGGTGGCCGTTACATTCCGACCAAGCAGCCGGAATGGACAGAATGCCCCGTCTGTCACGCCACAGGGCATGAGGGATCTTCACTATGCCCCCACTGCGCCGGCGATGGCTGGCTGCTGAGCTAGCTGAGAGGCGCGGAAACCGAACAAGAACCGAAGTCCACACCCGTTTTTTACGGATTTCTGCAACTTATTGATTTATCGCTGTTTCTTCGAATTCAGCGATTTCTTTCCACGGCCATGGAACCTTTCTTATCGGCTCCGGTTTCAGTTGCGGGAGTGTAGGGCACAAATGTCAACGCCGGGGGGCGCGGCACGCAGTATTACCGTTTGATATTAGCTGCTTCATCCTTCCGGGTGCTGGCCGCATCAGACTGCAGGTTGATCCCCGCTTAGAGATTGTGCTCCGCATACTTCAGTCCAGAGAGACTGAGGCGGCATCCGGTATGGTCTCCTCTTCCCGGGATCATAGGCCGGCAGATCTTGGGAGCGTGGAAATGGCGTCTATCGGTGAGAGCAGCGGGACTGCTCTCAAGAATCCCTCAGCGCATGAAAGCGACTCATCCAACGGGACCGAAACACTGCACGATACGGTGCAGTTGCGCACCTTGCTCGACGTTCTTCAGCGCGTCCGCGGCGGCGACTTCTCCATTCGCATGCCAAGCGATCAACTCGGGCTCTCCGGCAAGGTAGCCGACACCCTCAACGACATTATCGACGCAAACGCCAGGATCGCGCAGCAACTCGAACGGGTTGGCCAAGTCGTCGGCCGGGAAGGCAAGACCAAGCAGCGGGTGAAGTTCGGATTGCCCGGCGGCGCGTGGGGCGAGATGGAATCGTCCGTCAACACCCTGATCGACGATCTGCTGCGCCCGACGACCGAGGTCACCAGAGCCATTGCCGCTGTTGCGCAGGGCGACCTCATGCAGACAGTTCAATTGGATGTCGATGGCCGCCCCCTGCAGGGCGAGTTCCTGCGATCCGCCTCCATCGTCAATACGATGATCAAGCAGCTGAGTATCTTCACCTCGGAAGTCACGCGCGTCGCGCGCGAGGTCGGCACCGATGGCAAGCTCGGCGGTCAGGCACAGGTTCGTGAGGTTACCGGCGTCTGGAAGGAGTTGACGGAAAGCGTCAACTCCATGGCCAGCAATCTTACGGCCCAGGTTCGCAACATTTCCGATGTTACGATTGCCGTCGCCAACGGCGACCTCTCCAAGAAGATCACCGTGGATGTTCGAGGTGAAATCCTCCAGTTGAAGGAAGCCATCAACACGATGGTGGATCAGTTGCGCTCCTTTGCCTCTGAGGTGACGCGCGTTGCCCGCGAAGTTGGAACGGACGGAAAGCTGGGCGGCCAGGCCATCGTTCCGGGCGTCGCCGGAACCTGGAAGGATCTGACCGACAGCGTCAACTACATGGCGGGAAACCTGACGGCGCAGGTCCGCAACATTGCAGAAGTTACGACCGCCGTCGCCCGCGGTGACTTGTCCCGCAAGATCACGGTCGATGTGCGCGGCGAGATTCTGGAGCTGAAAGATACCATCAACACGATGGTCGATCAGCTGAACGCTTTCGCTTCGGAAGTGACCCGGGTCGTCCGTGAAGTCGGCACGGAGGGCAAGCTCGGCGGCCAGGCCCAGGTGCTGGGCGTGGGCGGCACCTGGAAGGATCTCACCGACAATGTCAACCTCCTGGCGACCAACCTGACCACCCAGGTTCGCAACATTGCCGAGGTGACCACCGCGGTCGCGCGCGGTGATCTCTCGAAGAAGATAACCGTGAATGTCAGCGGCGAAGTGCTGCAGCTCAAGGAGACCATCAACACGATGGTCGATCAGCTCAATGCCTTCGCCGGCGAAGTGACGCGCGTCGCCCGCGAGGTCGGCACCGAGGGCCGCCTGGGCGGCCAGGCCAACGTGCTCGGCGTCGCCGGCACCTGGAAAGACCTGACGGACAACGTCAACTCCATGGCCAGCAACCTTACGGCGCAAGTCCGCAACATCGCCGAGGTGACCACCGCGGTGGCCCGCGGCGACCTATCGCGGAAGATTACCGTCGACGTGCGAGGCGAGATCCTCGAGCTGAAAAACACGATCAATACGATGGTTGATCAGCTCAACGCCTTTGCGTCCGAAGTCACGCGAGTTGCCCGCGAAGTGGGAACCGAAGGCAAGCTGGGCGGCCAGGCCCAAGTGCCCGGCGTTGCCGGCACCTGGAAGGATCTCACGGACAACGTGAACTTCATGGCCAGCAATCTCACCGGCCAGGTCCGGAACATCGCGGAGGTCGCGACCGCCATCGCCAGCGGCGACCTGTCGAAGAAGATTACCGTCGACGTGCGCGGCGAAATCCTGCTCCTCAAGGACACGCTCAACACGATGGTGGAGCAGTTGCGATCCTTTGCCGCGGAAGTGACGCGCGTTGCCAGAGAGGTCGGCACCGAAGGACGTCTCGGCGGACAGGCAGTCGTGCCCGGCGTCGCCGGAACCTGGAAGGACCTTACGGACAACGTGAACCTTCTGGCCGCGAACCTGACCACCCAAGTCCGCAATATCGCCGAAGTCACGACGGCGGTGGCCCGAGGCGACCTGTCGCGCAAGATCACGGTGGATGTGAAAGGCGAGATCCTGGAGCTGAAGAATACCATCAACACGATGGTCGATCAGCTTAATGCCTTCGCATCGGAAGTGACCCGCGTGGCCCGTGAAGTCGGCACCGAGGGCAAGCTCGGCGGCCAGGCGCAGGTCCCCGGCGTTGCCGGCACCTGGAAAGATCTCACGGATACCGTCAACGTCATGGCGGCCAATCTGACCGAGCAGGTCCGGGGCATCGTCAGGGTTGTCACCGCCGTTGCCGATGGCGATCTGAAGCAGAACCTTCGCGTGCAGTCGAAGGGCGAGGTCGCGGCGTTGGCCGAGACGATCAACAACATGACCGAAACCCTCGCGACCTTTGCCGATCAGGTCACAACCGTTGCCCGCGAGGTCGGTGTCGAGGGCAGGCTTGGCGGACAAGCCAATGTGCCGGGCGCGGCCGGCACCTGGAAGGACCTGACCGGCAACGTCAACCTGCTGGCCGCCAATCTGACGACGCAGGTCCGCAACATTGCGGAGGTCGCCACGGCGGTCACCAAGGGCGATCTGACGCGCTCCATTCAGGTCGATGCCCGCGGCGAAGTGGCCGAGCTGAAAGACAATATCAATACGATGATCGACAATCTCCGGCTGACCACCGAGCGCAACACGGAGCAGGACTGGCTGAAGACGAACCTTGCCCGCTTCACCGGCATGGTTCAGGGACAGCGGGATCTTGCGACCGTCGGACGCCTGCTGCTCTCGGAACTGGTTCCGCTGGTGAGCGCCCACCAAGGGGCCATCTATCAGCTTAATACCGGGGACACGCCGGACCTGACGCTGCTGGCGAGCTATGCAAACGATCACGAGGTCGGATATCCGGGACGGTTGAAGCTGGGTCAAAGTTTCATCGGGCAATGCGCCGCCGAGCAGCGGCGAATCCTGGTGACGGATATCCCGGCGGAAACCGTCAGGATCGGCTCGGTCTCACTGCAGGCGCTTCCCCGCAGCCTGGTTGTCTTCCCCGTCATATTTGAGGGCCAGACCAAGGCGGTTCTGCTGCTGGCGTCGCTGCAGGAATTTGGCGCTGCGCATCTGGCGTTCCTTGAGCAATTGACTGCGAACCTCGGCATCGTGCTGAACAGCATCGAAGCGGCAATGCAAACGGAGCAATTGCTGACGCAGTCGCAGCAGCTTGCGCGCGAATTGCAGGTCCAGCAGAAGGAATTGCAGCAGACAAACGAACAGCTCGAGCAGAAGGCGCAACAGCTTGCGGAGCGAAATGTAGAAGTCGAGAGGAAGAATCAGGAGATCGAGCTGGCCCGGAAAGCGGTCGAGGAAAAGGCGATCGAACTGTCGATGACATCGAAATACAAGTCCGAGTTCCTGGCGAACATGTCGCACGAACTCCGGACCCCGCTCAACAGCATCCTGATCCTCGGCCAGCAGCTCGGCGACAATCCGGATGGCAATCTGACATCGAAACAGATCGAGTTTGCGCGAACAATTCATGGCGCGGGTACTGACCTGCTTAATCTTATCAGCGACATTCTCGACCTCTCAAAAATCGAGTCTGGAACTGTCGCAATCGAGGCGGAGGAGATTTCCGTCACGAGCATCCTGGAGGCGGTCGCCCGGCCCTTCAGGCATGAGGCGGAGCGGCGGCACCTGTCGTTCGACGTGCAGGTCGCTTCGAACGTCGCACGCAGCATGACGACGGATTCCAAGCGCCTGCAGCAAGTCCTGAAAAACCTGCTCTCGAACGCGTTCAAGTTCACCGAGGTCGGTGGCGTGAAGATCGTCGTATCCAGCCCGATCAGCGGCTGGAGAGAGGACCATGTGGTGCTCAGTCAGGCGCCCGCCGTCCTGGCCTTTGAGGTATCGGACACGGGAATTGGCATTCCACACGAAAAGCAGAAACTTATTTTCGAAGCCTTCCAACAAGCCGACGCGAGCACCAGCCGGAAATATGGCGGGACGGGCCTTGGTTTGGCCATTAGTCGAGAATTGTCAAATCTACTCGGCGGCGAGATCCAGTTGAAGAGTTCGCCCGGCGTGGGCAGTACCTTCACGCTGTATCTGCCTTCGAACTATCTCGCGGTCGCCGGCACCTCCACCCGCTATCTTGAGCGGCTTCCTTTGAAGGATCCGCATTCGAGTGGAGGCCTTGCGGCGCGTCGCAGCGACCAGGCCATTGAGGCCATACCCGATGATCGCAGCGACATCAAACCAGGTGACGATGTCCTGCTCATACTGGAGGACGATCCTCACTATGCCCGTATCCTCGCGGGTGCGGCGCGTAAGCAAGGCTTCAAGTGTCTTATCACCGCCCAGGGGGCCTCGGCGCTGGCCCTTGCCCGCGAGTACAAGCCGACGGCCATTTCCTTGGATATTTTCCTGCCGGACATGCTTGGCTGGAGCGTCCTTAGCCAGCTGAAGCAGGATCCCGAGACGCGGCACATTCCCGTGCAGATCTTGACACTGGATGAGGACCGGCAACACGGATTGGCCCGGGGCGCCTACTCCTTTGTCACTAAGCCCAGCGCGGCGAGAGAGCTGGAGGCGGCCCTTTCCCGAATCAAGAAGTATGCATCTCTGCGCCACAAGCGTCTTTTGATCGTCGAAGACGATGCCGCGGAGCAGATGAGCATATCCGAACTCTTGGGCCATCGTGATGTGAACACGGTCGTCGCGTCCACCGGCGCAGAGGCGCTCGACATCCTCCGGAACGAACCCTGCGATTGCATCGTCCTGGACCTTCGCCTTCCGGACATGTCCGGATTTGATCTCTTGGAGAAGCTCGCGGGCGATAAGTCGCTGCGCGACATTCCCGTTGTCGTGTATACCGGGCGCGAGCTTACGCCGGAGGAAGATGTCCAGTTGCGGTCGATTGCCCGCAGCGTCGTCGTCAAGGGCGTTGAGTCCCCGGAGCGGCTCCTGGATGAGACGGCTCTGTTCCTGCACAGGGTGATCTCGGAACTTCCCGCTGAGAAGCAGAGGATGCTGGATCAGCTGCACGGTTCCGACGAGCATCTGGTCGGGCAGACCGTGCTGCTCGTCGATGACGATGCGCGGAACATCTTTGCGCTCAGTAGTGCTCTCGAGCGCCGGGGAATGAATGTGCTCGCCGCGACCACCGGAAGAGAAGCGATTTCCATCATCGACTCGACGCCTGACATCGGGATTGTCCTGATGGATATCATGATGCCGGAAATGGACGGTTACGAGACGATGCAGGCCATCCGCGAGGAACCGAGATTCCGTCGGCTGCCGATTGTCGCCCTGACTGCCAAGGCGATGAAGGGCGATCGCGAGAAGTGCCTGGAAGCCGGAGCGTCAGACTATCTGGCAAAGCCGGTGAATACGGAGCAGCTCCTTTCGGCTTTGCGCATGTGGCTTCATCGTTAGCGTGAACCGGTGACTCGAATGGCCGATGAAAAAGTCAACATACTTCTCGTCGACGATCAGCCGGGGAAGCTCCTCAGCTATCGTGTCATCCTGGAAGAGCTTGGCGAGAATCTGCTGGCGGCAAATTCCGCGCAGGAGGCTTTTGAGTACCTGAACCGCTCTGAAATCGCCGTCGTTCTTGTCGATGTCTACATGCCGGATCTCGACGGATTCGAGCTGGCCCGCATGATTCGCGAGCACCCGCGCTTCAAGGACACTGCGATCATTCTCATTTCAGCGGTGTTGCTTGCCGATATGGATTTTCTGCGCGGCTATCAGCACGGCGCCGTGGATTACATTTCGGTTCCCGTAATTCCGGAAGTGCTGCGGGCGAAGGTAAAGGTCTTTGTCGACCTGTACCGAAAGACCAAACAGCTGGAGCAATTCAACCAGGAGCTCGAACAAAGGGTGGCCGAGCGCACCAATGCCCTGGAGCTGGCGATGGCCGAGCTGCAAACCAGCGAAAACAGGCTGCACCTGGCATTGGACGCGGCAAACATGGGCTGGTGGAGCTATGACATAAAATCCGATTCGATCGAATGGTCGCAAACTCTCATGCGCCTGATGGGGTTCTCGCCGGAGTCATTCGGCGGAACATGGGAGGGGATGCTCTCGCATGTGCATGCCGACGACCGGCAGGCGCTCAAGGACCTTGTCCACAAATCGATGCCGGCGGACGAAGCCAAGTGTGAGATCCGGTTCATCAGGCCTGACAAGTCAATCCGATGGTCCCTTACGGCGGGTTACGCGGTTCGATCTGAGGATGGTGCGGCCGCCCAGTTCTTTGGCCTGGATCTGGATACGACCGAACGGAGGCAGGCGGCCGATCGGCAAGAGCTTCTGGTGCGCGAGCTGGATCATCGCGCGAAGAATTTGTTGGCGGTGGTTCAATCGGTCGTACGGCTTACCAAGGCATCGAGCATCGGCAGTTTCGTCAAGACGGTGGAAGGCCGGATTCTGGCGTTGGCGCGCGCACACAATCTGCTGTCCGAAGCCAGGTGGGCCAGCGTCGATCTCAGGCGGCTGGTTCAAGAGGAGGTCGAGCCGTTCCGCGAGGCGTATCCTCACATCCGCATTGGCGAGTCCGCAGCAATCCCCCTCGCGCCGGCGGTAGCCCAGTCGCTGGCCATGGTCGTCCACGAATTGCTCACGAATGCGATCAAGCATGGGTCCCTATCGACGCCGGAGGGCGCCCTCAGCATCGACTGGGAGGTGGCGGATGAGACGCTCTTGCTTCGCTGGCGGGAGTCCAACGGGCCTTCCGTGAGCGCCCCGAAGCGGCAGGGCTTTGGATTTGGCGTGGTACAAGCAAATATTGCGTCTCTCAACGGACGGCTCGCCTTTGAATGGGGAGGTGACGGTCTGCAATGCGACGTTGCCATTCCGATCGGGGGCCGTGCGGTCAGTGCCGCCTCATCGGGTGAAAACAACGGCCAAACAACGCGGCCTTACAGGCGGAGCAGCGAGCATCGGCCTCTCGTCCTGCTCGTCGAAGATGAACCGTTGGTGGCCAGCCTGACGAAGGATCTCCTGATCGAAAGCGGCTGCGAGGTCATCGGGCCCTTCGGGACTGAGGATGTTGCGCTCCGGGCGACAAGCGAGATGGAATTCGATGCCGCGCTATTGGACCTGAACATCAATGGCCGCTTGAGTTACCCGGTCGCAAAGGTGCTTTTGTCGCGAAACATCCCCTTCGCGTTCTTGACGGGCTACAATGTCGAATCAATCGATGCGGCGTTTTCTCAAGTGCCGGTACTGGCAAAGCCGGTGGATCCCAGTTTGCTGAGGGGCTACCTGGCGAACCTGCCATTCTTGCGCCGGGCGATGCAGGCAAACAGCATGGGCGAGGCGGTCTCTCCCGCGGCCATGGCCGGGACGGGATAATCGCCGCTCACGCTCGCGCCTTCGGCTTCAATCATGCACGACCACACGCAGCCGTTCCGTCCGGTCCAGCGTGTGTACAGCCGCCGATGTGCCCGAACGGCGGATGAGAATGTCCGCCGATTGATCGCCAAGACGCAGGCCGGTCAGTCTCACCTCCGCTAGCGATTCCGGCAGGCGCGGCCGCCGAAAGCGGATCTCGCTGCTGGCGAAGTCCAGCGATATGCCCAGGAGCGCCTGCATCATGGCGAAGGGAGTCGCGGTCGCCCAGGCCTGTGGCGTGCAAGCCACGGGATAAAGTGTCGGCCCCGCGTGCGGTTGCCTCGAAAATCCGCAAAACAGCTCGGGAAGCCGGCGTAGATCCATGTGGATCGAGGCATCAAAAATTCCCGAATACAACCGGCTTACCTCGACCTTGTGGCCATACCGGTCCAGGCCCAACGCAATGATCGCATTGTCATGGGGCCAAACGGAGCCATTGTGGTACGACATGGGATTATAGCGGGCCTGCGACGCGGCAACGGTTCTGATTCCCCAGCCCGCGTAGCTGTCGCTCCCAAGCAGCACCTTCGCCATGGATTGAGATTGCTCAGGCGTCGCGATGCCGGCAAACAGCGCATGGCCCGCGTTTGACGTACAGACTCGAAGCGGCTGCTTGTCGCCGTCAAGCGCCAACGCAAATGTAGAAAGTTCCTCGCACCAAAATGCCGCCGAGAAGTTCTTCTTCAGCAACTCGGCTTGCTGGTCAAGAACTCGCGCCTGGTCCGGCAGTTCGAGCAGGCGGGCCATCGCCGCCGCATACCGCTTGGCCAAATACACATATGCCTGTACCTCGCAAAGTGCGATAGGCCCATTGGCCAGGCGGCCGTCGGCATGAAATATCGAGTCGTGGGAGTCCTTCCAACCCTGGTTGACAAGACCGTCGTCGCTGCGCCGGTCATACTCAATGAATCCGTCGGCATCCCGATCGCCGTAGCTGTCTATCCAATTGAGTGCCGCGGAAACGTGCGGCCACAAATGCTGCAACGTCGCCCTGTCGCCGGTGCGTTCCACATAGGCGCCCACCAGCACGACAAAAAGCGGCGTGGCGTCGACGCTGCCATAGTAGGCGCCGAACGGCACCTCGCGCAGGCGCGCCATCTCTCCCGCCCTGGTTTCGTGCAGTATCTTGCCCGGCTCGGCATCGCGTTCGGGATCGAACTCCGTGGCTTGCGTCGCGGCCAAATAATTCAAGACGCCAAAGGCGATTTTCGGGTCAAGCCACAAGGTGAATAAGGCCGTAATCAGGCCGTCGCGGCCAAAGGGCGTGCTGAACCAGGGAATCCCGGCATAGGGGTACGGCCCATGCGGGGTTTCCGACACGAGCATATAGAGATCCGAAACAGAGCGGCCCAGCAGTTGATTGAGCTGGCTATTTGAACTCTGGATCTGCGTCGCGCGCGCCTGTCCCTGGCGCAGGCCGCGGCGGGCCGCAAACATGCAGCCCGCAAAGGTCTTCGGTGGGATGGCTGCATTGTTCGATCCAGAAGTGCAGGCAATCTCGCTGAATATGCGGACTCGCTGATTTGGCTCCAGAACCAGATCGTAGCTTGCGGTTGAGACCTCAAGCTTGTCGGGTGGTGGAGTGAAGCGCACCGAGGTCGTCCGGGCGAGATCGTCGAGCCCCATATACTTCAACGAAGCTTCCTGGTCGGACAGCAATGTCCGCTGCATCTTGCCACGGCGAATTCGGGACTGTCCCCGCACTTCGAAGAGATCCGCGAAATCCGCCGCAAACTGCAGCGAAACGGCAATTGCTTTCGGGGAGGCATGGAAGTTGCGGATGGACAGCCGTTCGTGGCAAGTGGCCTGCCAAAGGAAACGCAGCCGCTGCACATGCAGCGATTCCCGCGGCAGAACAAGCTCGCCATCGATGAAGATATCCGGATTCGTCAGATCGACCGCCAGGACCGCATTGTCATCCCGAATGGTCGAACTGAGCAGCAGCGGCCGCTGCCCATTCAACCGCAATTCAAGATGAGACAGATAGCGAGTGTCGCGGCTGTAAAGACCGTCCGGCGCATTTGGGAAGGGAATGATGTCGCCATATTGGTCGAAAAGGGCAAAGGTGTCGTCATGCTTAAGCGCGCGCAACCTGCGCTCAGCCAATGACGAGGCCGCCGGGATATAGAACTGGGAGACATTGGCGTCCGCATGAACGAGATGTTCATTCATTCGCTGCCTCTCACGCCGATTGCAGGAATTGGGGTTCCCTTCCTGGCTGCCGCGGCGGCTTGCGACTGCCCCTTTCGTCAATCAGGCTTGCATAAGTCCGCAGATAGTCGCGGGCCATGCGATCGACACTGAAGCGTAGTTCAAACTGCCGGCGGATGCTGTGTCTATTTAGGTCGAGCGCCCGGGGAACCGCGGCGGCCGCTTCGTCGACGTTGTCGACGACAAAGCCGGTAATGCCCTCATCGATCACCTCCGGGACCGCCCCGTGACGAAATGCAACGACGGGCGTGCCGTTGGCCATTGCCTCGATCATCGACAGTCCGAAGGGCTCCGGCCAGTCGATCGGAAACAGCAGCGCCGCCGCGCCGCCGAGAAAAGCAGCCTTTTCGGCATCGTTGATCTCGCCGAGATATTCCACGTCGGGCAGCGAGAGAAGCGGCCGTATGGAGTCTTCAAAGTACTCGCGGTCGACCTGGTCTATCTTGGCGGCGATGCGCAGCGGCAATCCAACCCGCTGGGCGATCTCAATCGCCCGGTCCAATCGTTTCTCCGGACTGATGCGGCCAATGAAGGCAAGATAGCCGGGAGATCCATCGCCCAGCTTGTAAAGATCCGTCGGCAAGCCATGCGGCACCGTTGCGCGCCAGTTGGCCCAGGGCAGCGGTTCCCGCTGGCTGTAGGAGATGGAAACCAGCGGCATGTCGGAAAATTCAGTGTAGACAACAGGGAGGTCCGGCAAGTCCAGCCGCCCGTGCAAAGTCGTAACCGTCGGGCAGGGCGAGTTCACGAAGGCCGCGAAATGCAGAAAGTCGGTGTGAAAATGGATGATGTCGAAATCCGCTGCCTGTGAAGCCACCCGATTGAACATGGCCATGTGATAGGCCAGGGGATCGCGGATCGTGTCGTCCAGGCGAATCGCCTGGCGGCAGCCGGCCACGAGTTCCGCGCGTGTCTGCGAATCGCCGCTCGCAAACAGGGTGACGTCATGGCCGAGCCGAACCAGGCATTCGGTGAGATAGGAAACAACTCTTTCGGTGCCGCCGTAGAGGCTTGGCGGGCACGCCTCATAGAGGGGGGCGACCTGGGCAATTCGCATATCAGACCTGCCTGGAGCTTGCGACTGGAGCAATTTGGCCCGGGGCCGATGCCAAAAAGGCGCCGGGGGCCACAAATAGGAAACCGCGCAATGCCCGGGAAGTTCCTCAACTACATAGGCTTTTGCTCCCCGTGCGGAACCAGCCGGGCAGAACTCGGGTTCGAGTCCGGGGACAGGATGTGGTCCGGGCTGAAATGGAGCGGGCTCATGCACTATATGGCGCTTGCCTGCGACTATGACGGCACATTGGCAAGTAACGGACAGGTCGATGACGCGACGCTTGCAGCCCTGGAGCGGGTCAAGACCGCTGGACGGCGTTTGATTCTGGTTACGGGGCGTGAGCTGCCGGATCTCCTGCGGGTCTTTCCGGATCTCGGCAGGTTTGATCGCGTCGTCGTTGAAAATGGCGCCGTGCTGTTCAATCCCTCGGACAAATCAATAAGAAGGCTTGCAGAGCCGCCGCCGCCGATCTTTGCCGACGCCCTGCGTGAAAAGGGGATCGAGCCTCTCTCTGTCGGCGAGGTTATTGTAGCCACGTGGCAGCCGAACGAAATCGCCGTGCTCGAGACAATTCGAGGCCTTGGGCTGGAGCTCCAGATCATATTCAACAAGGGCGCCGTGATGGTGCTGCCGACAGGCGTGAACAAATCGCTCGGCCTGTCGGCTGCATTGGCCGAATTGGGGCTGTCGCCGCACAACACCGTGGCGGTCGGCGACGCCGAGAATGATCACGCCTTCCTGGCTCTCTGCGGCTGTCGCATCGCCGTGGCGAACGCCTTGCCGATGATCTGCGAGGCGGCCGATCTGGTCACGGCAGGCGCGCGCAGCCAGGGCGTCGTCGAGCTGATTGACAGGTTGATCGCCGACGATCTGTCCGAAGTCGACCAGAATGCCGTCATGCGCGGCGTCGTGCTCGGAGAAACACCCGCCGGCGATCCCATTTGGCTGCCGCGGCGGGATGAATTGCTGCTGCTTGCCGGAACATCGGGCAGCGGCAAATCCACGCTAACCGCCGGCCTGCTCGAACGGCTGGTCGAGCAATCCTATCAGTTCTGCGTCATCGATCCCGAAGGAGACTACGAAGCGATGGCCGGGGCGATCGTGGTCGGCGATAGCACGCAGCCGCCGACGCCGGCCAAGGTTCTCGAGCTGCTGGAGCCGTCCCAATCAATCGGTCATCGTCAATCTCCTGGGCGTCAAACTGGAGGATCGCCCTGCATTCCTGGGAGAATTGTCGCCGGGCCTGCTGGCGTTGCGGAAGCGCACCGCCAGGCCGCACTGGCTGTTTGTGGATGAAGCCCACCATATGCTGTCGGGAGAACGCAGCGCAGGTCGGGAGATCGAGCTGCCCTCCGCCGGTCTTTTCCTGATAACCGTCCATCCCGACAAGCTGACGCCCGCAGCGCTTGGCGCCATCAATACGGTCATCGTCGTGGGGAAGGCCCTACAGGAAACACTGTCAGGATTTGCCAGCATGGCCGGCTGGCCGGCCGCTCAACCGGACCAGAACCTGGAGCAAGGCGAGGCGTTCATACAGGCTCGGAACTCGGGAGCCTATTCAGGGCGGCTCCGCATCATGCCGCCCCGGGGCGAGCGGCAGCGTCATGTGCGCAAATACGCCGAAGGAAAGCTGGGAACCGACAAGAGCTTCTACTTCCGCGGCGCCGACCGGCGCCTCAATCTCCGCGCCCACAATCTCGAAATTTTCATGCAGATGGCAGACGGCGTCGACAACGATACCTGGCTTTATCACCTGCGGAACGGCGACTATTCCCGGTGGTTCCGCGAAGCGATCAAGGACGATGCCCTGGCAGACTCGGCCGCACGAATTGAGGCCGACTTGCAGCTTGACTCATCTGCGAGCCGCAGCCAGATCCGCGCCGCCATAGAGGAACGCTACACGGCGTCTCCGTGACAGAGCATTTCACTGGCAAGCATCGTAGCTGGTCGAAGTTCTAGGAAGACTCCCAGTCGACAGCCGCTTGACCAGCCGTCTCCAACGCTCGATTGATCGCCATCTTCAAGCGCTCGAGACTGGCCATGTTGTCGGCTTCGCAACGTGCGACAAGAATTGCCTGCGTATTTGATGCCCGGAGCAGCCACCAGCCATCGTCAGCCTGTACTCGCACGCCATCGATATCGTCAAATTTCGCGCCCTGCTGCCGCAGCTGCGCCTTCACTTCCTCGATCACGGCGAACTTTCGCAGATCTGAGCTGGGAATGCGGTGCTCTGGCGTATTAACGAACTTCGGCCACGTGGTGCGAATGGCGGAAAGGGATTCGCCCGCCTGGCTCAAGATTCCGATCAATCGGACTGCTGCGTAGAGAGCGTCATCGAAGCCGTAATATGGCAGCCCGAAGAAGATATGCCCGCTCATCTCGCCGGCCAGCGGCGCATTTGTCTCGGCCATCTTGGATTTGATGAGGGAATGCCCGGTGCGCCACATCAGGGGGTGGCCGCCGGCGCGGGCTATTTCGTCGAACAGCAGCTGGCTCGACTTGACGTCGGCAATGATCGTGGCCGTCGGATTGTCGCGCAGGACATTCCTTGCATAGAGTATCATGAGCTGATCTGCCCACAGGACATGGCCAAGATCATCGACGACTCCAAGCCGATCGCCATCGCCGTCGAACGCAATCCCGAGATCGCACTTCTCGCTGATAACGGTAGCCTGCAATTGCCGCAGGTTGGCTTCCACAGTGGGGTCCGGATGATGTGCGGGAAATCGGCCGTCGATTTTTTCGTTCAGCAGAAAATGCCGCCCCGGCAGGCGGCGAACGAGTTCCGACAGCACGTCACCCGTCGCTCCGTTTCCAGCATCCCACGCCACCGAAAGGGGCCGGCCAAGGGGGCCGGATTCGCTCAAGCCCGCCACAAGGCGATCCAGATAGCGATCGCCGACCTTTTTTTCGATGACTTTGCCCGGCTGGTCGTCCTGAAACGCCCCCATCGAGGCCAAACGCCCCAATTCCTGGATTGCTGGTCCGAAGAATGCTTTTCCACCGAGCATCATCTTGAATCCATTGTGATCCGGCGGATTGTGCGATCCCGTAACCATGATCCCGGCATCGGCAGAAAGAATTGTGGTCGCAAAATACAGCATCGGTGTCGGGCCGAGGCCGATGCGCCAGACCTCAAGGCCGCAACCGCGCAGACCCTCAACAAGCGCTGCCTCCAGTTCAGGCGAACTCAGCCGGCCGTCGTAACCGACACAGACTGTCCTGCCGCCGGCGCGGCGAACCATGGTGCCGAAGGCACGGCCGACGGCGTGGGCATCCGACGCGGCCAGCGTCTCCCCAACGATGCCGCGGATGTCGTATTCCCGGAGAATTGTCGGTTCAAGCTTATGCATGGCGTTCACCGGTTGGGCGGACTCTGTTGCTGATCCCGGCGTTCCGCTACGCCCAGCCCTCAAACCTGCATCTAACTACCTGGTGACCGCGCAATCAAATTTCATTGCATAGGTCGATGTCCGACAGGTGGCGCTGTCGCGGGAGAAATCGACAGGAAGCATCAAGGTGCACTCAATTTTTCTTGAGGATGCGATTGTCCAATTGAAGCAACTACGGCGATTCGATACTGTTCCTGCAAGAGATCAAAGCCGGATAGGTTGAGCCTATCGGCTTGGTCGGAAAACAAAACGAAGGCCGTTTGGGTGGAACACCGGTTACAAACAGCATCGACCATGCTTCTCCAGCGCCATGCCGCTCGGGAAGCCTCGTCATACGTCACCGGCGGTAACTGCTGATCGGCCCAGGGAAGGGCCACAAAATGTTTGCATCGTGGATTCGCCTCGCCCGCTCGGCTCTGAATCCAGAAGTCCTGCGCCGAAGCTGGAAGGCCTTGTTGAACCGGCTGAATTCCAGCTGGGACGCGGTTGGACTGCGGCGCGATCTGGCGGCTCCGCTGGATGCGCCCGCGGCGGCAATTCCGATCAAGGTAAGACCGATCGAACCGCGGGACGTCGCTGCGATCCTCGATGTGACGGACCCACAACTCTCCAATGAAGAGAAATGGCAGCGCGTGGTGCGCCGGCATCTCCTGGATGCCAATTTCGGCACCTGTTTCGTCGCTGTAACAGAAGACGATAAACCCTGTTACATGCAGTGGCTGTTCACCAGCCGCGATAACGAGAAAGTCCGCAGCTATTTCAGCGGCTTGTTTCCGGACCTCGGTGGCGACGAAGCGCTTCTTGAGGGCGCTTTCACGCCGGAGGCGTTCCGTGGCAAGCGGATCATGCAGGCCGCGATGGCGCAGATCGCCGAAAAAGGTGCGGGCCTCGGCGCACGCTTCGTGATCACTTTTGTTGGCTTCGACAACATTGCGTCGCTGAAAGGCTGCGCGCGTGCCGGCTTCTTTCCCTATATACGCCGCTCCCAGATCTGGCGTTTCTTCCGCTGCCGCACTGTGTTTGGTCCTTATTCAGAACCAGATACCGGTCCAACTGTGCCGCTCAACCGGCCGGCGGCCACGGCGCCAATCAAGGCGACAGCAACCTAAAACGCTGCTGCTCCAGCTCGAGGAGGGCGAGCGGCAGGTTCTTGCCTGAGATCATGCGTAGCGCCGGTCAGAATTGGTCCCGCTTCCAGTCGCGCTTTGCGAGGTGCTGCTTGACGCCCTCGATATAGTGCCGGGCGCCGCTGTCGTACCAGTTTCCGGAAAACCAGGCCCCGACACAGCCCCATTCGTCGCCGGCGCCATAGCCATTGTCCAACCAATGGTCGAAGGCCCCTTCATAGCAAGCGCGCAGCCACGCCAGGGCATAGTCCACATTGTATGCAGTGGAATCCTTGGCAAGGGGATAGGTCTCCTCGTGCACGGTGCCTTTGACCTGCAATAGCCCATAGCTCTGCCAACAAGGCGCCGCCTGCCCAATGGTGGCGCAAGCCGCCGGACTATCGGATTTGTCACCGAGTTGAGACTGATGCCAATTGCTTTCCTGTATCGCCCGCGCTCGGGTCATATCTTCGCTGAAGCCCCATTTGCAGGCGCCCCATTGGATGATCTCGTCTGTCGTGCCGACAAAATCGCCGTCGACGCGCGACGCATATCGGGCATTGAAGGATGCATCTGCGCCGTCGATCTTCGCGCCGCTACTGCCCATGGTCCGATTTGCCGCCGCGTTTTGCGGCCGGGGCTCCCATCCGGACCGCCTCACACTGGCGGCACAATCCGCTGCCGATGGCAGCCGGGATCCGGGCGGCAAAGTCTGGAACTCGCCCGACATGGAGGGGGGCGCCGCAGGCTCCGGTGCCTTGCGTATCGCAGGCGTGTCCCGGTTAGCCTCAGCATTTGCCGTTAACGGATTTCCGATTACAGCCAGAGCGACGATCGCAATGGGCGCAAGCGCCTTACCAATCGAACGAAGAAACGATAGCAAGCACCTTAACTCTTTCTCACGCATTTCTATGATCCGCCGCTGCAATCAGTCATTCCGCCGGGCTTGTCGTCCTCGTGGCCGAAATCTGCGCCGCCGCAGCCTGGCTCGCTTTCATCCGGCCGCCGAGCAGAGAGTCGTACACAGCTAGATATTTCCGCCTCTCGTGGGTCCACCGGTAGCTTTCATATATCTTGGTGGCGGCCTGGACGCGCTTGGCAGTCGCGTCCCGGTCGGCGAAGACCTCGCGCAGCCGACGGGCAAGATCGACCTCATCGTCGGGGTTGAAATACAGGATCGCGTCGTCTGGAAAGTAAGCCGCCACAGAATCCAATCGCGAGGCTACGACCGGACGCTCAAGCGCCAGATACTCGAACATCTTGTTGGTGTGGACGAGCACCGAGTACGGATTGCGCCGCATCGGCACAACCGTGACATCGGCGGCGAGAATCTCGGCGATCATCGTCTCGAAGGGCACAAAGCCGAGATACGTCACGTGTGCTTCGACCTTAAGTTCCTTCGCAAAGGCTTGTAATGCGGGGACATAGTCCCCCTTGCCCATGAAACGAAACTCGATACCCGGAATATCGGACGCCAATCTCGCCACCGCCCGCACAACGAGGTCGAAGCCGTATCGCTCTTCGATCGAGCCGTGGCAAAGGATACGAAACGCCCGTGGCCCATTCGGCAATGCTTCGGGATGCATGGCGGCGACCTGCCGCGGAAGCCGAATCAGATCATCGTCGGGGACATTGACAATGACAGTTATCTTGGCGGAATCCGCGCCTCGCCGGCTTACAGTCTCCCGCATTTCCTCCGTCACGGTGAGAACGCGATCAGCGAATGCAAGGCTTAAGCGCTCCGACCAGCGGATCAGCGCCCGCAGCCACGCATACCGGCGCTGGGGGAACATCGTTGTGAACAGCTCCGGCATCGGTTCGTGCAAGTGCAACACCACCTTCACACCCAGCAGGCGCGGGATCAGTGCTGCAAACACCAGATAGTCCGGCATCGTGTTCACTTGGATCGCACGCAACCGGCAGCGCAGATGGAGTTGCAGCAGCTCAAAGGACGCAAGCAGGAGGAATACGTTGTACTCAAACAGGTATCTGCTGATCCTTCCACGGCGGTGCCGCACCGGAAGGCGGCGGACCTGAACGCCGCCGACGTCTTCATGTGACAGCTGCGACTCATCCCGCAGACAAATGACATGCACCTCGTAGCCATCCTTTAGCAGCGCCTCAGCCTCGCGCCTGACATTGAGCTCGGCGGGATAGCTGCTGTGACGCAAGATACAGACCGCGCCCTTGTCAGATTGCTCGACGTGAGCGGTCATTGCAGTTCCCGCTCCCTGGCAACACTGGCGAGGGTCTGGATCTCGATCAGATGCAGCGGCACAGCCGCCATATTCTGCAGGTGATAGATGGCACCTGCATGAAGATGCATTGACTCGCTCTGATGCAACAGTTTCGTTTCATCGCCGAACGCGATGGATGCTATGCCCTGTGCGACGAACCAATGCTCCGCCCGGCCAGGGGCCACATGCCTGGACACACGCGCGCCGGGGTTCACTTCGATGCGATTTATCGCGCATTGATCGTCCTCTTCGACGCGCCGGACGGATCCCCAGCTACCGCGATCCGGCGAATGCGACCTTGCCTCCGGCCGCTGGAGCTGCTCCAGGCGCTCGACCAGCGCTCTTACTTCAGCGGCGGAATCGCGGCGGGCGACAAGCACGGCATCAGCGGTTTCGATCACGACGAGATCGGTCAGCCCCACGGCGGCCACCAGCCGTCCCTCGCCCCTGATGTAGCAGCCTTGCGCGTTCTCGACGATGACGTCCCCCGACAGACTGTTGCCGTTCTCATCCTTGGCCGAAGCGCGCCATACCGCCTCCCAAGTCCCGACATCGCTCCAGCCGGCATCGAGGGGCACGACCGCGGCGCGGTCGGTATGTTCCATGATCGCGCGGTCAAGCGACTCGGTTGGCGCAGCGGCAAGCGATGACTTATCGGGGACCAGGCCACCGGCGACAACGCGCCCTTGATCCAGCGCTGGGCGGCAGGCCGCCAGGATATCCGGCCGCAACCGGTCAAGCTCGCGCAGCAATGTTTCAGTTCTGAAGAGAAAATTGCCGCTGTTCCACAGATGCTGGCCCGAATTCATCAGGGCTTCCGCCTGCACGTGACCTGGTTTCTCGACAAAGGCCCGGACGTGCCGCACGCCTGGTGCATCGGCTATCGCCTCGCCGACCTCGATATAACCGAAACCGCTCTCGGCACGCGTCGGCGCAACGCCGAAGACGACGATGCGACCCAGATCTGCCGCCCGCGCACCGCGGACAGCGGCCTCTAGAAATGCCGCGGGTCGTTCCAGATAATTGTCGGCCGCCAGCAGCAGTAAGCTGCTTGCGGGATCGTCGCGCGCGACAAGTTGCGCTGCCAGGGCCGCGGCTGCCGCTGTTCCCCGCGCGATGGGCTCAAAGATGATTGCCCTCGGAACAATGCCGGCATTCCGCAACTGCCTCGAAATCAGAGTCTCATGCCGCCTATTGCAGATGATTATCGGATGATCGAATTGCGGCGACGGCGCGACACGGCGGCACGTCGCGACCAACAGACTTTCGTCGTCCATCAACGAGTGAAACTGTTTGGGCTGCAGGCTACGGGAAAGCGGCCACAGCCTCGTGCCCGATCCGCCTGCTAGAATAACCGGAACGATGCGACCGGCGCTCTTCTTCTCTGTTGTCATTTCGCCGCTCGATCAGCTCGCCGCAAATCCATCCACTTGATCATCATGACATAGGCGCATCGTGCCAGGAAAGCCATCCTTGCATGCAAAACGCGATGGCCGCTCGTTGTGTTGCGCGTCGTGCAGCTCACGCGTCGCTTCAGTTTGTTTGCGCCGTTTGTACTATCGGTGAGACATACCTCGTATCAGAATTGAAACACGCATTTTTGAATCAGGATGCCGTTCAAAATTTCGTGTACGACGCCGAAAGACGCGCTGTTTGCACTGTATTGCTTGCGCATTTTTTATGACTCGGTCATAGTCGCTTCAAGTGCTGCTGACGGACGGAAGTCCATAAGACAGCACAAAAAAGTTGAGCTGTGGGTAGTGAGTAACATTGTTCGATCGACGTGCGGTTTAAGTCGCTCGACGTGGGGTCTTTGCCAATTGAATCTGATTGCGGCGCAGCACCATCGCAGCGCAGGAGATGACTCGTGCCCAGCTTTAGGACGAACTGATTGATAGTTAACCGGTACTTGCTTGAGTGGGCACAAAATGACAGCAGATGTTGGCACGATAGATCGTGGCCAGGCGGATAGCCGCAGCTATAGCGAACACCTTGGGCCGCCGATCCTGGTTGCTCGGCAGCGTGAACTCCGAGTCGGCGTAATCGGCTGCGGTTATTGGGGTTCGAAGCACGTTCGCGTGCTGAACAGCATCCCCCGCGTCAAAGAAGTCGCCATTATCGACCAGAGTGTGCGGATCCGCGACACCATGCGGGGCGCATTTCCAAACGCTCCGACCTTCGCTGATCTCGAATCCGCTCTGCCTCATATCGATGCCGTCATCATTGCAGTACCGGCGCAAAGGCACGCCGATGTTGCACTTGAAGCCATCCGCCATGGCAAGCATGTGCTGGTCGAGAAGCCTTTGGCCACGTCTGTTGCCCAGGCTGAGATGCTCATCAGGGAGGCCGCCCGCGCCAATGTCGTCCTGATGACCGGCCATACCTTCAGCTTTAACCCGGCCGTACGTGAGCTAAAGCACCGCATGGATCGGGGCGACCTCGGCGAGATCTACTATATTCACTCAGCACGCCTGAATCTGGGCCAGTACCGGCCGGATGTTAACGTCGTCTGGGACTTGGCGCCGCACGACATCTCCATCCTCAATTATCTTTTGCAGTCCTCGCCGACCCGTGTCTCTGCCTGGGGCGCCTCGCATGCATTTGGCGGGCTAGAGGACCTGGCGATTGCCCGGCTCGAGTACGAGGAGCGGCGCGTCACCGGTTACATCCACGTCTCCTGGCTCGATCCTGACAAGGTCCGCAGGGTAACCGTCGTCGGCAGCGGCAAGATGGCCGTATATAATGACATGATCGAAGAACGGCTGCGGATCTTCGACCGCGGCGTCGAGCGGCAAAATCCCGAGCGTCCGCTGCACGAACAACCGCTTTCATACCGGTACGGCGATATCGTTTCTCCGCATATCCCGCTGGCCGAGCCGCTGGCGATCGAAGACACGCATTTCATCGACTGCATCTGCAACGGCAGCGTCCCGGATGAGGACGGATGGGACGGCCTTTCGGTGGTCGCCGTGCTCGAAGCAATCGATCAATCCTTGCGTACCGGCCAGGCGATCAAGGTCGACGCAGGTTTCGCGCGGCCCAAGCTGCCTGATGTCAGCTCCCTCGTAGCTCCATGAGTGCCCAGATGAACGGCGTACCCTTCCTGGATTTGGCGGCCATGCATGCCGGGCTCATGCCCGAGTTCAATCAAGCATGGTCACGGGCCGTATCGACATCGGGCTTCATCGGCGGCGAGCCCGTCGAGCGATTTGAAGCGGATTGGGCGGCCTATTGCGGAACGCGGCATTGCGTCGGACTCAGCAATGGCACGGCAGCCCTGCAATTGGCGTTGGCCGCGCTGGGAATCCAGGTCGGCGACGAAGTCATCCTGCCGGCCAACACATTCGTTGCCACGGTAGAGGCGATCGAGGCGGTCGGCGCAACGCCGGTATATATAGATGTCAATCCCAGCACCTTGCTCATGACCGCCGCGGCCGTAGAGGCGGCAATCACGCCGCGCACGGCCGCCGTCATTGCCATACATCTTTACGGCCAACCCGTTGATATGGATGCCATCTCGCGCGTAGCCTCAAAGGCGGGCATTGCCGTCATCGAGGACGCCGCGCAGGCCCATGGCGCAACCTGGAACGGGCGGCGCGCCGGCGGACTTTCGACGATCGGCTGCTTCAGTTTCTACCCCGGAAAGAATCTCGGGGCGTTCGGCGATGCCGGCGCGATCGTCACCAACGATGGCGCCCTGGCCGAGCGCATACGCTCCATCGCCAACCACGGCCGGGCGCTTCACAATCCGCACCAGCACGATCTCATCGGCAACAACTATCGCCTCGACGCGTTGCAGGCGGCGGTCCTGTCGATCAAGCTGAAATGCCTGGACGAATGGAATGCAGGGCGCAGGCGCGCGGCGACTGCCTATGAAGCCGCTTTGGCGCCGCTTCCAGTCGAGACGGTGAAAACAGCGTCGGGTGCCGTCAGCAGCCACCATCTTTTCGTCATCAAGGCGCCGCATCGTGACGAGCTTCGCCGTATCCTGGCTGTGGATAACATTGCGACCGGAATTCATTATCCGACGCCTTGCCACCGTCAGCCGGCATTCGCGACCAAGAAGCGCATCCAGTTGCCCGTGGTCGAGGAAGCAGCGTCGCAGATCCTGTCCCTGCCGATGTACCCGCATCTAAGCGATGGGCATATTGCTCTTGTTGCAGGCGCGTTGAAGCAAGCCTTGCGACAATTCGAGTCGCTCCACGCCCTGGCTTCCTAGCCGAGTTGGCCATGAGCCTGCAGATCCCATCCGTCGCCGAGGTCGCCGCCCTGCCGATGGCGCGCTCGACGATCGACGATCTGCCGGAAAGCGTCCAATGGGACCAGTTTGTCGGCCAACTGCGCGGCGGCGATATATTGCAAACGACGGCGTGGGCGGAAACCAAGAAGGCGCTTGGTTTCGCTGTCGGCCGGGTGGTCCTGCGCCGCGACGATGCAATCGTCGGCGGCAGTCAGGTCATCGTCAAGCGCATGGGACCGTTGGGCGGCATCGGATACATCGCCCGCGGCCCGCTGCTGAGCCGCACGCGGGCAGACCTGACCGAAGCCTTGCTGGACGATACCCACACCTGGTGCCGTGCCGCGCGAGTTCGCCATCTCATCGTCCAACCTGGGGAGCATTCCCCCGGCCTCGAGGACATGCTGACTTCTCGCGGCTACATCGGGAATGCGCCGGCCGTAGCGCCTACGGCAACCCTGCGCGTCGATTTGCGCCAAAGCCTCGACCAGATCCTCGGCCGGATGTCCGCGGCCCGCCGGCGCGATCTCAAGCTCGCTCAACGCAACGGGATCGAAGTCCGGATCGGCAGCGCCGCGGACCTGGACATCTTCTGCGCCATGCATGAAGCCACCGCCCGCCGGCAGGAGTTTGCGCCGCTATCCCGCACTTATTTGCATCGGCAGTGGAGCATTCTTCATCCCTTGGGTTGGCTGCAGCTCTTCGTCGCGCATCATGAAGGCCGGCCCATATCGGGCATTACGGTGACCGCATTCGGCGACCGTGTGACTTTCAGAGTTGCGGGTTGGACCGGGGAGACCGCAAATCTGCGTTCCAATGCCGCTTGTCATTGGAGCGCCATGCAATGGGCCAGGCGGCAGGGCTATCGCTACTATGATTTCGGCGATTTCGATCGCAAGGCGGCAGAATCCTTGATTGCGAACCCGGACGCTGGCGATCACGCACAGTCGCCGGAAGCATTCAAGCACAGGTTCGGCGGCGATCTCGTGCTGCTGCCGCAGCCAAGACAATTCACCTTCAATCCCGTCGCCAGGGCGATGACCCGGACGGTGTTCGGCACGCTGGCCGGGCGGTCGTCATTCCGGCGATTGGTTCACCGATTCCGAAACGGGTGAGCGGAGGAGATTGCGGACAATGTCTCCATCCCCCATCGCATCAGGCGCCAATCCTGCCGCGGCCGGCGGCCGAGGCGGAATAGAGGCTTTGTCGAACCGACGGCTCTCCGTGAGCAAACGACTCGTCGACCTGATCGTCGCCTGCGTGGCCATCGTTCTGCTGTCGCCAATTCTCTTGGCCGCCGCGGTCATGGTCAAGCTCACGAGTTCCGGACCGGTATTTTTCCGTCAGACGCGGATCGGTCAGGCGGAGAAGCCTTTCGTCATGCTGAAGCTGCGGACGATGCATGTGGGCCGTGATGATTCCGAACATCGCGATCTGAATAGAAGGGAACTGCTTGGCGATCCGAGCGCCCGAGCAGGCGACGGCGTCTTCAAGCCGCAGCATGATTCCAGAATCACGGAATTCGGCCGGTTCTTGCGCCGCTTCAGCATCGACGAATTGCCGCAGCTCTTCAACGTCCTCAAAGGCGAAATGTCGCTGGTCGGGCCGCGGCCTTCACTTCCTTGGGAAGTCGAACTCTACTCGATGGAACAGCGGCGCCGGCATCAATGCGTTCCCGGCATCACCGGGCTGTGGCAGGTCAGCGGCCGCAATTCGCTCAGCATGCCGGAAATGCTGGCGCTCGATGTTGCTTATGTGGAGCAGCAGTCGCTGTTGCTCGATCTGAAGATCCTGCTGCGGACCCCATATGCCGTGCTCTTTGATCGGAGTGCGCGATGAGCGTCCATGGCGTGCAAAGCGCCAGCGATGGGGACGGCCTATGTTGCCGCTAGGCTCGACTGTCGTTGAACCGCCCCTGGTCTCGATCCCCGATTCCCTGCCGCGGGACGCCAGCCGGATTGTCAGCTTCGCAATTATCGATGCCGGCAACGAGCCGCAATGGAGCCAGGTTTCGCGGCGGCGTTTCAGCAGCCTCTTTCTGAGTGCGCCGTGGCTAGGCGCACTGGCGAAGACTTATGGCTTTACGGTCAACGCATCGGTCCGTTTTAACGCCGGGCAGATCGAGGCTGCTATCCCCTATTGCCAAATTTCCGACCTTCGCGGCGACCGCATCGTCAGCCTGCCGTTTTCCGATTATTGCGATCCATTGGTCGAGGACCGGGGCTCCTGGCTGCAGCTCGTTGGCCCTCTGTTGGCGTCCAAGGTTCCGGTCACCTTCCGTTGCCTGCAAAACTCCATCCCGCTGGAGGACGGCCGTTTTCAATCGAAGTCGCCGGCGCTCTGGCATGGCGTCGATCTCACGAGGACGGAGGAGGAACTGTGGCGTGGGCTGGACGGCTCCGCGCGGCAGAACATCCGCAAGGCGCAGCGAAGCGGCGTTGTCGTCAGGCACGGCCGCTCGATCGATGACGTTCGGATATTCCATGGCATGCATCGCAACCTGCGGAAATCGAAGTACCGGCTGCTCGCTCAGCCCCTCGGTTTTTTCGAGAACATTTTCCACGAGTTCGCCCGGTTCGACGGCATCAATACGTTGATTGCCGAACGCGATGGCGTGGCGATCGCCGGCATCGTCCTCTTGGAGTGGAATGGCACGCTCTATTACAAGTTCAATGCCTCGGTAGACCAGCAGCATTGCCCCAACGACCTTCTGGCGTGGACAGCCCTGCTTTACGGGCGGGAGCGGGGCTTGGCGCGGTTCGATTTCGGCCTCTCCGACTCGGCGCAGTCCGGATTGGTGCGCTACAAGAGGAAGTTCGCGACGGAAGAGCGGCCGATCTCGTTTCTCCAATGGCATCCCGACGGCTTCGAGAACACGCGAGGCGAACAAGCCGGCGAGTTGCTGCACCACGTTACAAAATGGCTTACCGATCCGGCGGTGCCGGAAGAATTGACGCAGGCTGCCGGTGAGAAACTGTACCGGCTGTTCTGCTAGCAAACGGATGCGCGAAAGGATGTTTAGGTAGTTGAGTTTGACTTTTCACTTGCCGGTCAATCATGAAGGACGCTGATCAAGCGCCCGCGATGACGGCAAATGGATTGAAGGCTCAAGCCTGAAGAATATGAGGCTGATGATGAGCAAGGAACCATTCGAATCGATTGAGGGACCGGATTCCGAAGTTGCGGAATTTCGTGCCGAAGCAACGGGGGACCCGGAAGCCGGTCAGGCGGTGACGTCCGATATTCCGGCAAGCGTCGATTCAGATTTAAGTTCGGTCGTAACGCCGGTGAGAAAGCGTTCCCGCAAACTGCGGAGCCAGCTTGTTTCCGGCGCCCGTGAACCTCGGGCGCGCAAGCGAACGCAGGCCGTGAAAGTTGACGCTGCGCTGGAGCCGGAGTTTCTGTCCGGGCTGGAAACCTATTCAACGCCAGCGGAACCGGAACATGCGCCGGATCATGCAGCGGAATCCATTGCAAACGGGTCACTCAACACCGCGACCGGGCCGGATTGGTCTCTGCATTCGGTCAATGCAGAAAATGAGGTCGCCGCGCCGCAGAACGGCTACGCCGCCGCGGAACCGCCGCCTGCCGATGAAACCGCGATCGTTCCGACGCCGTCCAATTGGAACGGCAGTGAGCAGGTCGAATTGAATGGATCGGTTCCTCCGGAGACCGCGCCGGCGCCGTCGGCCGCTGCGTTTCAAGATATCATGAGGGAGGAGCTGCCGGTCGAGCGCAGGTCTGCGCCTGCGCAGGAGAATCTCACTGAGGAAGCATTTGAACACCGGTGGCAGCACCAGGAGTATGCACGGCAGCCTGAATCGCAAACCTTCGCCGTTGGCGCCGCTGTTGGGGCGGCGATCGTTGGCACTGAGCCGTCAATCGAGCCGAATCCGCAGGTCGAGACGGGAACGAAGGTGAAAACCTCGTCAGAGTCTCTGGCTGCGAGAGTCAGGCATAGCCTTAAGCTGCAGCTTGTCTTGATCGCGCTGGTGCCAATGCTTCTCGGCGGCCTAATCCCGGGCCTGATTGCGTACATGAGTCCCGATGTCTTCGCGGCCCGCAGCGAGATCGTGTTGAACATCTCATCCCTGGACTGGAATGCCGCCGAGCGGTTTCGGGCGACTCAGCTGGTTGTGGTGAAAGCGCGGTCGACGCTGGTGCCGATTTCGGAGTCGATGAATATCCCCCTGCGTGACCTTGAGGGGGACATTCAGGTCGGGATGATGGGTTCAAGCGATGTCATCGGCATCCAATATGCAAACCGCGACCCTGCGACGGCCTTGGAAGTCGTAAATGCCTTAACCGCTCAGTATCTCATCGATCTCCGTGATTTCGAGCAGATCCGGAACGGCCGGCACAGGGTGCTGTTGCCGGCGACACTGCTGGACGATCCTGTGTCGCTCAGCCCGCTGCGTGCCGCTGTGATTGGCGTCATTGTGGGATTCGTGATCGCCATGGCGGGTATCGTTCTCCGGACACAGTTGCGGCCGATCAAGTGAGTGATCGGCTTGGCCCCGTCTAGCATCTCATCTGCCGAATTGCCGGAATCCGACGGCCTCGCGGCGCTTGCGGCCGATTCCAGAACCGTCGCCATTTGGACCCTGGTAAGCCGCGTTTCCGGTGTCGGCCGGGTGATCGTGATCGCCGCCGTGCTCGGGCCGACCTATTTCGGCAATCTGTTCCAGACGCTCAATACGCTGCCCAACATCATCCATGTCATGTTGATTGGACAGCTGATAACGGCATTGCTTGTGCCGGCGCTCGTTCGCCATCTTGATCTGCGTGACACGGCCGGGGCCGCGCGCCTCGCTGGTGGATTCCTCGGGGCGATGTTCCTGGTCGCCGCGATCGTTGTCGGGCTTTGCCTGCTGCTCGATGCGGCGATAATTGGCCTGATCACGGCTGCGGTCGCGGATCCGCAGGTCCGCGCCGAGCAAATGAGAGTTGGCTGGCCTCTCTTGATCATGCTGTTGCCGCAGATTTTCCTGTACGGGATTGCCGCTTCGGCGGCGGCGGTGCAACAGGCGCATCGCAAGTTTGCTCTGCCCGCTGCGGCGCCGGCCTTGGAAAACCTGGGCACTATCGCGGTCATTGGCGCCACGGCTTGGCTCTATGGCATGGGATTGGATGTGGCTGATGTCACAGCGCAGCAGATTCTGTTCATTGGTATTGGTGCGACGATGGCCGTCGCGCTACACGCGGCGGTGCAATGGTGGGGCGCCTATCGCCTGGGCATTACGCTGTTTCCCCGCGCCGGATGGCGCAATGCCGAAGTGCAGCAGCTCATCAGGCTTGCAATCCCGTCAAGCGGTTACGCTGCGCTCAATACACTGACGCTCTTCGGCTTCCTTATCGTTGCCGGTGCCCTGCCGGGCGGAGCCGTGGCGTTCCAAATTGGCTACAACTTCTTCAGCCTTCCTGGCGCCGTAGGGGCACAGCCGGCGGCAGTGGCGATGCTGCCCCGCTTGTCGCGCGCCTTTAGTCAAGGCAACGAAGGTGCAATGCAATCGATCTATCGCGATAGCTTGGCAATCGCCGGTTTCGTCGCCGTCCCGGCAGGTTTCTTCTTTTTGTTTCTCTGCACGGCCCTGGCGCCTGTGGTGTCGTTCGGCGAGATGTCGACGCCCGTCGGACTTATGCTCGTCGCCGCATCGATCGGCGGCATGGGCCCGGCAATTCTGGGCGAGGCGGCTTTCATCGTGCTGACGTCGGCTGCTTACGCTTGCCGGGATGCCGTTTCGCCATTTCGCGCCACGCTCCTGCGCACGGCAATCTCTCTCATTGGCATGGCGGTCGCGCTTCTGGTTCTGCAGGGCACCGCCATCATCTGGGCGCTGGGCCTATCCTTCTCCGCTGCCAGTTTTGTGGCCGCGGCCTATCTGTATCTCCGGCTCGCCCGTCTCCGCGCTCATTTGCCTTCTGAATGGTGGATGTCGCTGCTCGGGAATTTGGCGGTGGCGGCAATTGCCGTCCTGCCCGGCTGGGCGGTCGCATATCTCTTTTTCCAAGCCGGGGGAAACTCCAGTGGCGAGCGTGGTCGTCGGGCTCGCGGCAATCGGCGCCAGCGGCGTGACCTATCTGGTCATTCAATGGCGGCGAGGATCGAGGGAGTTCACCGCCCTGTTTTCGATGGCCGGCCTTGCGCGACCGCAAGACCGATTTAGCGAAACGCCGATGGGGCGGTCAGGAAAGTGATTCGATGACCGTCCTCGAAGCTCCATATCTCAGGGACTCTGAACCCGGCCGCCTTGGTCCGAGGGCTTTTGTTCTCTGCGGTGTCGCGGCTGCAATCCTCGCGCCGGTTGTCGCGTTCTCCGGCTACTACGATTTGGCCTTCCTGGCCGCCGTGGCGATCGCCATTGCCGCCTTAGTTTCAATACGCCCGCAATACGGCGCCTACCTGTACCTGCTCGCAACGCCTTTGATCGTCGGCATCGCCCGGGGCGACTTGCTGTCCATCCTGCGGCCTAACGAGGCCTTGATTGCGGTTATCATGCTCGGCCTGGGGATGCGCGCCGCCGTCATCATGTTGCAGGGACGGCGCTACGCCTTGAAGTTTGATCGGGTCGATTTGAGCTTCATTCTATTGGCGCTCTGCGCGTCGGTCCTTCCGCTCGCACTAAGATGGGGCCGGGCGGCCCCGATCTCCTCGGATGACGTCTTCTATGCTCTCGTGCTGTGGAAATATTATCTGGTCTATCGCATTTTCCGCGAGAGCATTTCCACCCCCGAACAAGTCGCGACATGCCTATGGCTTTCGATGGCCGCTGCCTGCGCTGTCGGGATTGTCGCGCTGCTGCAGGTCAACAATCTGCTCGGCGTGCCGCAGTTCCTATATGCCTACTACGACAACCCATTCCAGAACCAGTCCCAGGTCGTGACGGAACGCGGAACTTCGACGATTGCCTCGTCTTTCGGTGTTGCCGACCTGATGATCATGAACCTCGCTCTGGTCATGACCATGCTGTCACGGGCTCATTCCCGGCGACTGCTGCTGACAGCGCTGGGCTGCATCTTTCTCCTCGGCTGCGTTGCCGCCGGACAGTTCTCGGGACTCGTCGGCCTTGCCATCATGGCCGTCACGGTCGGTTTACAGGTCGGCCGTTTGCGTCAGGTCATGCTTTTGTCGATTCCCCTGGTCTGCATCGCGGCGCTCCTGCTTTGGCCGGTTTTGGCGGATCGCCTCAGCGGCTTTGAAAGCGTCGCCGGCCTGCCCAGCAGCTGGCTGAGTCGTCTCGAGAACCTGCAGCGGTTCTTTCTGGGGGAACTCGGAAACGGTCTCAACTGGTTGACCGGAGTCCGCCCCGCGGCACGTGTCGCCGCGCCCGAGCCCTGGCGGACATGGGTCTATATTGAAAGCGGGTATCTCTGGCTGTTATGGACCGGCGGCCTGCCTTTCGTTGCCGCCTTCATTGCATTCGTCCTCATCGCCCACCGCAAATTGAAGCAGGTGATCCAAGGCCGGATCGATCCGATGGCGGTGGCGGCCACGGCAGCATGGGCATGGATCGTGACCATGATCGTATTGATGGCGCTGGATCCGCATCTGACCATGCGCGGAGCGGCCGATCTGTTCTTTCCGCTCCTGGCGCTTTCGTTCGCCGGCGGATCCGACGACCTCAAGGGAAAGAATGCGATTGGAGTGCAATCCGCCCATGCAGGATGAGCTTTTCAGGATAACCTATTCTGCCGCCATGAGGTCTCGAGCCGGGAGCTTGCTGCGACGTTGCGCAGCAATTCCCTGCGGCACGCCTGAAAGAGCAGATCGACAAGGCGCGAGGAAACGATCGATCAATCTTCGGTGTCCGGGCATGGGAATGTTTGTTTTTTCATCGGCTTTGACGCAAGCTGGCCAATCAAAAAAATTCCGCCGGGATGCGTCGCCAGGCCACGGACGGACAAGAAATTCGGGTGGAGCTAGGTGGCGAACATGATGAAGCACGAGATGCAAGAACGAGCGCGGAGCGGACCCTTCGAGCGGTCCCGGCTTCTGCTTTCCCTTTTGGCGCTAAGCCTCTTGGCTGGGTGCAACTATCACCAGGGCCAGACGGCATATGATGCCGGCAGCCCTGAAAAAGCCGCTCAGGAATGGCAAGCTGCGTCCAGGTTCGGCGACACGCGCTCGCAAATGGCCCTGGCGAAGCTCTACCTGCGGGGCGAGGGCGTGCCGCGGGACGCCACTGCGGCGGCGCAACTGATCAAGCCGCTGGCAGAAAACTACAATTCCTGGCAGCAAATGTGGGCGCAGGAAGTCTTGGCGGACGCCTATAGCCAACAAGGCCAGATGGAGGATGCCGTCTACTGGTACAGGTCGGCGGCGGAACTGGGCAATCCGTCAGCGAGAAACAAACTTGCCCTCGCCTATCTCGAGGGCAAGGGCGTCGAGCGCGATACTGAGCGCGCTGTGGATCTGTACCAGGAAAGCGCCGACAGCGGCGACTACCATGCGATGACCGCCCTTGCCGGCCTCTATGCGGATGGCGTCGGTATTGAGCAGAATATCGACAGAGCCGCCGGGCTGTATCAAGTGGCGCAAACGGCCGGCGATCCCTGGGCGCAATACCGTCTGGCGGAAATGTATCTGAATGGCCGGGGCGTTCCGAAGGACCCCGCGGAAGCGGTGAGGCTGTACCAAATCTCGGCGGATGCCGGAAATGACTATGCCATGCTGGCGCTGGGCGAACTGTATGAAGCCGGGACTGGTATCGGCAAGGATGCCAAGAAAGCCGCGGAACTCTACCAGGCTGCCGCCAAGCTCGGGAACGATCAAGCCAAGTTCAAGCTGGCGTCCCTGTACGACAGCGGCACGGGTGTTGCGGTCGATCCGGAACAAGCGGTGGCGCTCTACCAGCAAGCCGCCGACGCTGGAATCGCAGCGGCGCAAACGGCGCTGGCCGATCACTATGCCAGCGGCAGCGGCATCATCAAGGATCCCGTTCAGGCGTTGAAATGGTATGGAAGGGCAGCCCAGGAGGGAGATGCCTGGGCCCAGGTCCGGCTTGCCGATGCCTACGTCCAGGGAACGATTGTCCCGCCGGATCCCGCGCAGGCGCTGGCGCTTTACAGCCTTGCAGCCAAGTCCGGCAACTCGTTCGCGCAAAGTGCCCTCGGCGATCTCTACGCGACCGGCAATGGCGTGGAGAAGGATCCTGCGGAGGCGATGAAATGGTATCAATCCGCCGCTGCATTGGACAATGCCTGGGCGCAATACAAGCTGGGTGAAATCTTTGCCAAGGGGGATCGCGACATCCGCAATCCCGCGCTGGCCGCGATTTGGTATCAGCGTGCCGCAACGGCCGGAAACGCCTATGCCCAGATGGAATTGGGCGACCTCTATGCCAACGGCCGCGGCGTGCCGCGTGACATGTCAGAGGCCGCGAAGTGGTATGAGCTGTCGGCGGCGCAGGACAATGCCTGGGCGCAGATGAGGTTGGCCGGCCTATATCTCAACGGCGTTGGTGTCGACGCTGACGCCGGCAGCGCCGCGGCGCTGTACGAAAAGGCGGCAAGCAGCGGCAATGTCGAGGCGCAGAAGCGTCTGGCCGAACTTTATTCGGAAGGAAGCGGCGCTTTTCCCAAGGATCTGGTCCGGGCGGCGGAACTGTATCGCGCAGCCGCAGAACAGGGCGACGCCTCGGCCCAACTGGCACTCGCCGACATGCTCGCCGAAGGCAGGGGCGTGAGGCACGACTTCGGTGAGGCGCTGCGCTGGTACAAGCGTTCAGCCGAGGCTGGCGATCCCTGGGCACTGGTCAAGCTTGCCGGCTTCTACCTCAAGGGCGAGGGCGTTCCCCCGGATCCGCAGCGTGCCGCGCTGCTCTATCGACGCTCCGCCGATGCCGGCAATTTGAACGCCATGACTGCCCTGGGCGATCTGTACGCAACGGGTGTTGGCGTGCCGCAGGATATGAAAGAAGCCGCCAAATGGTATCAGGCGGCTGCAAGCGGGACGGGCCAAGCCTCGGTATCGCCCTAGGTTCAACCAATCTCGATTATCGGCTCGACGGCAAGCGAAACTACCCATTGCGGAAGCGGCTGACGAACCGCCGGAACGACGATCGGCCGGCGAGCCGGGCGAATACGGGATGGGTCACGGCACGCGCCAGGGGGTTGAGCGTAAACTGGCGCGGCATCGGCAGCAGTACAAGGTCGCCGCCGAAAAAATACTTGAACGCTTCCGGCGTGTCTGCGCGATCCGGGTTGACACGACGATCAGCCTGCACGGCCTCCGCGAACGCGCGATCGATACCGCCAAAGTCATAGTAGCGATAGCCCTGATCCTTGGCCCATTGAATGGCGCCCCAGTAACAGGCGATGTTCGGGCGCATCCGAGCGGCGGGCAGATAATTGAAAGACACCGGTGACGCCAATTGGCGTATGATGGTTGGAGGGATCATGCGAGGTTCGCCAATGCCTCCCCATGCCACCGTCGAGATCATCGAAGCGCAATCCGACCAGCAAATGGCGCAGGCGGCGTCGCTCATTCAAGATTTCATCTCGTGGTGCCACAGGCGGTATCGCGAGCGCCCGTGGCTCGTTGACAGCTACCTTCAAATCGGCGATTTCGAGAAGGAGTTGTCGTCGCTTGCGCAGGTGTATGCACCGCCAGGCGCACTGCTATTGGCACTCGTGGATGCTCGACCGGCAGGCTGCGTTGCCCTGCGGCCGCTCACCGACGGCAACTGCGAAATGAAGCGCCTGTTCGTGCGCCCGGAACATCAAGGACTTGGCGTCGGCCGGCGATTGACGGAAGCGCTTATCGATCTGGTGCGTCGGCGTGGCTTAACCGCCATTCGGCTCGACACCGGCGATCTTCAGACTGAGGCCCAGGCGCTGTACAGGTCGCTCGGATTCGCGCCGATCCGGCCCTACTACGAATGCCCGGACCGGCTCCGCAGACACCTGGTATTCATGGAGTTGGCCCTCCGGCCATTGAGCTAGGCTTCGAGTTTGCTTGCTGTTACGTCGTTGGCGCCTTCGCCCGACAGCATTCGTACTCGTCGGCCGTCCGCCACGGGTCATTCTGAGACAACCTCGCTAGATCCATGGTGAGTTAGCTTTCCTCCAGCTAGCGGAAGTCAGCAGAATTGAGTTCTCGTACTTCGAAGCTAGCGAACTGTACCCTACTGCTGGGCTGGCACTGACACTATTCTTGACTAGTCGGTGCGTAAGATGAGTGAATAGTGTGGACTCGTGTCTTCACCGCCGCCGCAGCCGAGCTCACAAGCCGGCCTCTTTGTGCCGATCCTGATGGAGTGATGCCAACATGAGCAATGCGCAGTTGCCGATGTAGCTGCCCACAATCGCATGCCACGGCGTACTCTTTGAACGGAGAGCAGATCTTGGATCATACGACTACAAAGCGTAGCACGGCCTTCACGACAATCGACCTCGACAAGCCCGGCAAGCAAGTCGGTTTCGTCATGATCCCGCACTCGACCCATGACGACGCGTGGGGTGTCACGCGCCTGCCGATCGCCGTGATCAGCAACGGCAGGGGCCCGACGGTGATCCTCGAGGGAGGGAACCATGGCGATGAGTATGAAGGACCGATCACGATCTGCGAGCTGATCCGCGAACTCGACCCAGGCGAGGTGCAGGGCAGGCTGATTCTGATGCCGGCCAACAATGTGCATGCGGTCATGTCGGGCCAGCGGACGTCACCGATCGACGGGCTGAATTTCAATCGTGACTTTCCCCGGCGCAGCTCACGGTTCCATAACAGAGCAGATTGCGGATTTCGTCGCCCACGAGATTTTTCCGCGCGGTGAAGCATTCCTGGATCTGCACTCCGGGGGCTCCTCCCTCGACATCCTGCCGAGCGCCATCATAGAACCGGCCGACGATCCCGAGTTGTATCGCCGGAACGTTGCCGCGGTCCGGGCGTTCGATGCGCCGCTGATTGTGGTCGTCAGCAATTTCGGCGATCCGCGCACCGCGACCGCGACAGCCTGCCGCGCCGGGCTTACCACCGTCGGAACCGAAATGGGCGGCGGTGGCACGGTCAGGCCAGAAGCACTGGCGATTTGCCGCCGCGGCGTGCGCAATGTCTTGGCGCATCTGGGCGTATTGCCGGCCGGCGCATCGGCGGTGCGCCGCGCCGATGCGCCGCTGTTCGAGCTTCCGGGAACCCGTGCGTTCGTATACGCAACGGCAGACGGAATCTTCGAGCCGTACCATCTCAACGGCGACAAGGTGCGAGCCGGGGAGGCCGCCGGCCGCATCCATTGCACCTGGGACCCGACGCGCGCACCGGAATTGCTGCACTATGAAGTGGACGGGATACTCTACGGCCGGCGTCAGCCGGGCCGCGTCCGTCCGGGAAATTGCTGCCTGGTGGTGGCGGCGCCCTACAGCGGCAAGCTGACGTGAATGCGATCGGCGACGTGGAAATCGCCGAAAAATAGACTTTTCTCGATGCCGTGAGGCGAGTTGTCCGGCGGGACCTGCCGTGGCCCTCGCCCGGACCAGACTCAACGCGGATCGCCGAACCTGGCCCGATTGGCATCCAGACGGCGGCGCCACTCTCCGTTCCCGGTTACCCGCCGCTGCACGATGCCTTGCGGTTCGCGCCCATGCATCACGTCGAACACCGCCTTGATATCAAGCGCTCCGCAATTGGCGAAGAGTTCGTCCGTCATCGCCAGGCCGTGCGGCGCCAGGATGACATTGTCCAGCGCAAGGAGAGGGTCATCGGCGCTAGGCGGCTCAGGATCAAAGACATCGATGCCGGCGCCTGCGATGCGGCCGGCCATGAGCGCCTCGGTCAGTGCCTTCTGATCGACGATAGGCCCGCGCGCGGTGTTAATGAGGTAGGCGCTGGGCTTCATGAGCGCGAGCCGCTCGGCGTTGACGAGACTGCGGGTTGCCGGCGATAGCGGGCAATTGACCGTCACGATATCGCTCTCGCGGAACACGGTCTCCAGGCTCACTAGCCGGACTCCGAGCTTTCGGGCATCAGCCTCGGTCAGGTTCGGATCGCAGGCGATGAAGTTGAGCCCAAGGGGGCGCATGATTTGCACCAAGTCACCGCCGATGTTTCCAAGTCCGATGGACCCCAAGGTTTTGCCCGTCAGCCCAACACCAATGTGTCCGGCGCGCTGTGCAAAGCCTGCCGCGCCCTGACGCGCGAGCCGGTCCTTGGCCATGATTTTGCCGCTCAGGGCCAGGATGAATGTCAGGATGCCGACAGCGACGGGCCGGGCGACTCCGGCCGGCGTAATGACGGTGGCCACCCCTTCGTCCGCCAGGGCCTCGACATCCACGGAGTCATACCCCACGCCGAAGCGGGCGACGACGCCAAGCCGCCGGCTTGACGGAAGGCTTGATGCCCGCATCTGAAACGCGAACAGAATCAGCGCGTCATAGTCTTCGAGCGCGCGCGCGGGAAGGACGTCTCCTTCCGCATCCACGTAGCCCACCTCGATGCGTGGATCGGAAAACAAAGGCGTCAGGTCGAAATCCGGGAAGGCAGGGCTGCCGTCGGGCTTGAGGAAGTCGGCGCTCAACGCGACACGAAACTTTGTCACGGAATTCATCCCCCTGGACAGGATTGCAATCGACTGGTGGCAACGATCATGTGCGCCGGGCCGATCAGGCGGTAAAGCGCTTCAGCCGGACGGCGTCGCGTCTCAGTTCGAGGCCCCACCCTGGAGCGTCGGAAAGCGTGATGGTGCCGTCAAGAGGCAGTGGTTCGCCATCGAACATGTCTCCGAAGACCGAGGTGATCTCGTCGCCCTTTGGGCTGGTGATGCAATACTCGACGAAGGGGATGGCGGGCTGGGTCATGGCGAAATGATAGCTATAGATACCGCCCGCATGCGGCACGACAGTGACGTCAAAGGCCGAAGCGAGTGCCGCGATGCGAAGCGCCTCGCTGAACCCGCCAGCCCACATCAAGTCCGGCTGTACGATGTCTACCGACCGGTGCCGGATGAGCTCACGGAAGCCCCAACGGGTATATTCGTGCTCGCCGGTCACCCAGCGAACCCATGGAGCCGCCGACTTTAGCTGTCGGTAGCCCTGCCAATCGTCGGGGTGCAACGCTTCTTCGATCCAATAGAGGCCGTAAGGCTCGGCGGCGCGGGCGAACTCCAGGGCGTAAGGCACATCGAGCGACATGAAACAGTCGATCATCAGGGGATAGTCGGGACCAACAGCCTCGCGATGCGCCGCGACGGCGCGCAGGTTCGCTGCCAGACCCTCGCGCCCGTCGGCTGGACCATAGGGAAAGGGCACTTTGGCCCCAAAGAATCCACGCTTCTGGAACGTCGTCGGGTTGGGTCCGGTGCCATAGACCGCAATGCGCTCTCTGGTGGCGCCTCCCGCCAAGCGGTAAACCGGCTCACCTCGCAGCCGGCCAAGAAGGTCCCACAGCGCCAAGTCGGCGACGCTGACCGCCATCAGCGCCACGCCCTTTCGGCCGTATGGCAGCGTGGCTCTGTACATCTGATCCCATAGTCGCGCGATGTCGCGAGGGTCGGCGCCGACCAGCAGGCCCGCTAGCCCTTGATCAATAATGGCGCATGCAGCGATGCCACCGCTACCGGTAGCTATGCCAACCGTGCCATCAGCGGACTCGATCTCCAACAGGATGCCGGCGGCCGCATCGCCGGTGCCAGTCCTGAGATCGGTCCGGTCAGGGTATGTCGACATCGGATTGGCTTGGCGCGCATCGACCAGCCAATGGCCCGGCTCTCGCGCGGTGTAATTGCCGCCGACGCCGAGGGATTCGATCACATAGGAGCGCACGGCCGCGATGCGCCATCTGCTCATGACATGCCCCCAGCCACATCGCTTTGCCAAAAACAGCTAAACATAGACTATCAAAGTACGGATGGTATATATTCTCTTGCGCTCGGCGTAGATCGTAGCGCGTTCTGGGAGGACATAAGAATGACGAAACTTGGGATTGGCGCCGCCTCGGCGGCGCTCTTGTTAGTGACATGCACAGTTATGCCTGCGGCGCAGGCAGCGGAGTGTCCGGTACTGGTCGGTCCCGATTGGAGCGGCGAGACGCTATCGCCAGATCCCGCCCGATTGCTGAGTATCTCGGACGTCTATCATGCGCGCATGATCTATGAGCCCCTCGTCGCGGCCGATTCCGCGATGCAGCCGGTTCCCTGGCTCGCCGAATCGTGGGACGTGAATGAGACGGCCACGGAGTGGACATTCCATATCCGGCAGGGCGTGACATTCCACGACGGATCGCCGCTCACGGCCGATGACGTCGTCTACACATTCCGCCGCTTGCTCGACCCGGAAGTCGGCTCACCGGCGGCAAGTGAACTTGGCGCCATCAAAGCGGAAGCATTCCAGGCCGTCGACGCCGCAACCGTCAAGGTCACGCTCGACTCGCCGATCGTCGAACTGCCCGCCATTCTCGCAACCAAGCACGGGATGGTGGTGAAGAACGGCGCATCTTCAGACGACATCAGGTTCAAACCGAATGGCACCGGGCCGTTCACGCTGGCCGAACTCACGATCGGGCCGCTGAAGACCACCTTCACCCGTAACGCCAAGTACTGGCGCGAAGGCCTGCCCAAGGCCGAGTGTCTTACCGTGACAGCCATCACCGAGCCGATCAGCCGCGTCGCCGCGCTCGAGTCGGGCGATGCCGATATCGTTCTGGTGGTGGATCCCGCGACGATCGGAACGCTCAAGGCGAATCCCAATGTCACGCTGACCAAGGCCCCGGGCGGCACGGCGGTGACCATGGGAATGTTCATCGATGTTCCGCCGTTCGACGATGTCCGGGTGCGCCAGGCCATGAAGCTGGTCATCGATCGCCAAGCCATCGTCGATACCGCGCTTCTCGGCTTCGGGATACCCGGCAACGACAACCCGATCATGCCGACCTCGCCCGACGCCTATCGCACCGATGTCATGCAACGCGATGTGGCCAAGGCGAAGCAGCTGCTTGCGGAGGCGGGCCATGCGGACGGGATCACCGTCGATCTGCATGCGGCCGACCTGATGCCGGGCACGATGGCCATGGTGCAGGCCTATCAGCAAATGGCGTCGGATGCCGGCATCAAGATCAATATCATCAACGAGTCGGCCGGCGAGTACTGGGACAACATCTGGCTGAAGCAGGCCTTCGCCGTCTCCAACTGGGGCATGCGGACGACACCGGCTGCGCTGTCGGTCGCGTATCGCAAGGATGCGCCCTGGAACGAGACGCACTTCCGCCTCGACAAGTATGACGCTTTGCTCGACAAGGCCGCGACGACTTTGGACACTGACGCCCGCCGGAAACTCTATCAGGAAGCACAGCAGCTCATTTCCGAGGAAGGCGGCGTGATCATTCCAATGTTTGCCAATATCGTGGCCGCCACGCGTAAGGGCTGCTCCGGCTACACGCCGGCGTCCGACCACAATCGGCCCGACTTCTCGGAGATTGCCTGCGACTGATCGCACCAGTATCCGAACATGTTAAGGGAGCACGGCAACGTGCTCCCTTTCTTTTTGGGCAACAGGATCAGCGGCCCGTCAGGCCAAGCCGGCGCAACGACGGCGTACGTCGGCAGTCGCCAGCGCGACGGCATCGCGCAGGGTCCCAGTGTCGGCGCCGCACATGATGATGCTGGCGCCGAGACGGATCATATCTTCGAGCTCGCCCGTCGAGCCGACGTCCCACACAAACTGCTTGCCATGGTTGCGGCAGGCGGCGGCGAGGGCATGAGTGGCCTCGAGCAGACGCGGATCGTCGTAGCCGCCGGGAATACCGAGGTCGACACTGAGGTCGACATGGCCCAGATAGAGGCAATCGACGCCGTCGACAGCGGCGATTGCGTCGGCATTGGCAACGCCCACGCGGGTTTCCACCAGGGCGATCATCGTGGTTGCCGCATCCTCCGCCATGAGCTTCGGCCCCAGGGCGCCGTCGGTAAAACGATCGTAGAAGTGTTGCGTGGTCACCCCGCGGATGCCGCGCGGCCTGTATTTCATGCAGGCGACGATCTCGCGAGCCTCCTCGGCCGTGTCCACCATCTGAAACATCAGCGATTTGGCGCCGATGTCCAGCGCGCGGGCAATATCGTGGTACTGCTTCGACGGCGGGCGAACGATGGTTGCGAGCCCGGCCGCTTCAGCGGATCGAAGAGCGGCTCTGATCGTCTCGAAGCCGAGCCCCGAATGCTCCATGTCGAACGTGACGAGATCGCAATTGGCCGCCTTCAGAATGTGACCAATTGCCGGCGTCATGAATTCGTTGACCCAGAAGCCCACTTTGACATCGCGGCGCGTCAACAAGTCACGCAAGGTCGGTTGTATCATCGCAGCCATTCTCCTCTGCACTGCTCTTTCTCGTGTTCACGTCGGAACATGTTCCGCTGCGTTCCGGGAAAGGTCCCCGAATTTACCGTCGGTCCAAACGACCTTGCCGTCCTTGAAGACGCACTCAATGTCACGCAAGGCGCCGAGATCGCCGATCGGATCGCGGCGGAGCACGACGAGATCCGCCCGAAGTCCTTCGCGGACCATTCCGAACTCCTTTTCCTGGCGTAGTGCCCGCGCGCATCCGCCGGTCGCTGCGGTGATGACTTCCAGCCTCGACATCCCGAGGGCCTCCAGATTGCGCAGTTCGCGGTGCAGCATGATGCCCCCGAACTGCATGTCGGTGCCCGCTATCAGGACACCTCCGAACTCGCGAAATCGCCGCATCCATTCCATCCGCTGTTCATTGGCGGCTCTTCCATAGTCCAGATCCTCCTGCGTCCAACTGCCCTGAAGGCGCCGGGTGAAATCGTGAAATGCCTGCCGCTCTCCGTCCCCAAACAGCGTGGCAAAATCGCTGTCGGCCTCCAGTTCTGCAGCACCATCACCCACCTGAAATTGCGTGATCACCTGCATGCCGCAATAGATAACGCCATGCTTGACCATGGCTTCCATGATGCCTTGTGTCGCGTCCCAATCAATGGACGCCCATGCGCGGGACGTGAGGGCGAGACGGTCCGCAATGCTGGTATAGCGAAGCAGCCGGTCTCTTGGGTACAGCTTGCTCTCATAGACACGAGAGCTGGTGTGCAGCTCGTCGATTCCGAGTGCCGCAGCTTCCCTGCCATCCACTTCCCAGGTCTGACCAACAACCGGCCGTCCGTGCGCATGGGCAACCTCGATAACCGCCCGCATAACCGGTGCCGTGACACGCTGTGTCAGTATGAGTGCCTCCAGATCGTGATCGTGAATCAGTCGTTCAGCCGTCGCTGCCGCTTCGGCCGGCGTGCCAACTGCGACACTCCACTCCGGATAGGCCGGCGGCGGCTGATCGATCATGGGGCCACAGGAGAGGATGCGAGGCCCGATCAACTCGCCTCCATCGATACGCTTGCGCAGGCGCTCTACGGTGCCTTGGTCGAGGCCCGCAAACCGGATCGTGGTAACGCCGTTCTTCACGTAGGCCCGCATGTCCGCATCGAACGCCGCATGGGTATGCGCCTCGATGAGGCCGGGGACGATGGTTCTACCCCGAAGCGGCCAACGTTGTGCCGGCCGACCCTCAAACCGATCCGTTTTTCCGCCAGCATAAATGATGGAACGTCCTTCGAGGACCACCATCGAATCCTCGATCCCCGGCGCACCACTTCCGTCGATCAGATCGGCACCTTCGAGCACCAGGAGATCCGAAGACATCACGTGTTCCTTCGCGGCTTCGGGCGACCCGCGCTCCGAGTTACCGGGAGCGCCAAGGCGAAGACCGCTGAACCATCTTTAGTGGAGAGTTTCTCATCTCGTATGCTCGCCCGTTGTCTGTTGCCCGGGTTCAGCCGATTGCCACTGCATGCCCCCACGGTTCGCCCGTTCAGTAAGGTCGCCCAAGGGGATGTGGCAACGGATGCGATGCTGGGCGGCAGCGTCTTGCCAGGGCGGCGGCTGCTCTTCGCAGAGTTTGCCCAGCTGCCACGCGCATCGGCCGGCGAACACGCAGCCGGGCGTCTCCGCCGAACTCTTCTCCGCTTTCGGTTGGGCGCGCCGCTTGCGTACAACGTGGATGCTGGGGACCGCCATCAGGAGTTCGTGGGTGTAGGGATGGAACGGCGGCGTAAAGATGTCCTCGACGCCGCCGACCTCCATGAGTTGACCGCGGAACAGGACACCCACGCGATCGGCCAGAGTCCGGACAACCGCCAGATCGTGCGAGATGAAGAGCATGGAGAGGTGATGCTCCTGCCGCAACTGCTGCAGCAATGCCAGTACGTTGGCTTGCACCGATACGTCGAGTCCGGAAAGAATCTCGTCGCAGAGCAGGAGCTTCGATTCTGCCACCAGCGCTCGCGCGACCGCGACCCGCTGACGCTCGCCGCCGGAAAGCTGATCTGGATAGCGCGTGGCATAACCGACATCGAGGCGCACATCTTCAAGTGCTCGGGCGACCCGTTTATCGACGGCGGCGCGATCCAGATTGAAGAATACTTCCAGCGGCCGGGCCAGGATGGCCCCGATCCGTGTCCGCGGGTTCAAGGAGGCGTCGGGATTCTGGAAGATGTACTGAATGCGGCGCCGCAATTCGCGCGATCGCGCGGCAACAAGGGCGGGTAAGACCTGGCCTTCGAACTGTATGCTGCCTGCACGCGGGGCGAGGAGGCCGCTCACCGCCCGGGCGACGGTGGATTTGCCGCTGCCCGATTCACCGACCAGGGCAAAGGTCTCGCCCGCCTTGATCGCAAAGGATAGATCCTGCACCACATTGTAGATCGACGATCCCGGGAAAATCGCGCTGCGCCTGCTTGCGCCATAGCCGAGACTTACGCCGTCGAGACTGAGGATGTGATCGGGCGCTATCCGTTTTCCGGCGTTCAACGCCGGCCCGTTCGCGGCAATCGCCTGCGGCGGCGGCAAGGCCCGCCAACGGCGGCAAGCCACGACGTGGCCGTCAGCGACCGCATCCGGCCGCTGTACTTCTGTCGCGCAGATGGCTTCGGCGAAATCGCAGCGCGGCTGGAAGGGGCAGCCCGGGGGCAGCTCGTTTCGCTTCAGCAGGCCCCGCAGCATAGGGCCGGCCGGCTTGTCGGTTTTTTCGATCTGCGGGATCGAAGCGATAAGACCGCGCGTATAAGGATGCCGCGGTTCCGCGAAGAGGACCGCCGTCGGCGCAATCTCGGCCATTCGCCCGGCATACATGACGCCAACCCGGTCGGCGATCTGCGCAAGCACGCCAAGGTCATGGGTGACGTAGAGCATGGACATGCCGAGCCGGGCGCGCAGGTCGGCGAGCAGCTCAATGATCTGTTCCTGAGTCGTGACATCGAGGCCGGTGGTCGGTTCATCGAGCACGAGAAGATCGGGCTTGCAGGCCAGCGCCATGGCAATGCAAACACGCTGCTGCTGGCCGCCCGAGAGCTGGTGCGGGTAACGCCGCCCGATCGCCTCCGGGTCGGGCAACCCGACCATGCGGAACAGCTCGGTGATGTAACCCGCCTCTGAGCCGCTTTCGGCCTTGTGAAACTGCAGCACCTCGGCGATTTGGGCACCAACTCTCATGCCCGGGCTGAGAGCCGTCGTCGGATTCTGCGGCACCAGGCTCAGCCGGTTGCCGCGCAGGCGGTCGAGCGCCGGCCGCTCCAGATGCAGCAAATCGGTGCCTTGGAAAAGGACTTGGCCGCCTTCGACCCGGCTGTTTCCGCGGCGGTATCCGAGGAGTTGATAGGCTACGGTCGACTTGCCGCATCCGGACTCGCCGACCAGACCCAGGGCCTCGCCGCGACGGATTGTGAAACTCACGCTGTGCAGCACGCGCAACCAGCCTTCGCCGTGTCGGTAGGCGACATCGAGGTCGGTGACCTCGACGAGGGGGGATACAGTCGTCACTTGTCGGCCAGACGCACGGTACGGCCGAGAATACGCGCGAGACCCTCCGTAAACAGGTTTAGGCCAACCACGAGGGTGGCGAGCATTAGACCAGGGCCGACTACGGTGATCGGCGAAAAGATGATCAGCGAACGGTTCTCGCTCATCATGAGTCCCCATTCGGGCGTTGGCGGGCGCATGCCGAACCCGAGGAACCCCAGCGACCCGATCAACACGGGCGCGTAGCCGGCACGCAATGCGAACTCGACCAGCAGCACACTTGTGGCGTTGGGAAGCAGTTCGCGCCGCATGACCGACCAGGCGCTTTCACCCCGTAGCCGGGCCACGGTTACGAAATCGCGCGTGACGATATCCAATGCTGCCGCACGTGCCATACGCGCGATGCGGGGCGCATAGATAAAGGCGATTACCAGGATCACCAGCAATGGGTTGCCGGAAAGGTCCGGCCCCGCAGCCACGATCGCAATCAGCGCCAGGACCAGAAAGGGAATGCTGATGATGGCCTCCAGCACGCGCTGCAATATCTCGTCGATCCAGCCACGCACATAGCCCGAGAGCAACCCGACGATCGCACCGATGACGAGGCCGAGAAAGGTACCGGACAGGGACAGCAGAATTACGATGTGGCTGCCATGCACCGCCCGGCTGAACACGTCGCGCCCAAGCTGATCCACACCGAACGGATGCTCCCAGCTCATGCCGGAGAGCGGGGCCCCGGTTCCAATCTGCGACGCGCCGTATGGCGCCCAGAACGGACCGGTGGCGGCGACGACAAAATGCAGCAGGAGAATGACCGCCCCGATGCGGAAACTCCTCGGCGTGCGCCGCCACTGCGACCTGAAGCGGGCCGCAATCATTGTCCGTTGGCCGGATGCCATCACCATCTTAATGCACGTTGTTCCCGTACCTATCCACCGCGAAGCCGTGGATTGAGCAGAATGGCGCCGAGATCGGCGAGCAAATTGGCCACGACATAGACCACGGCGGAGATCAGCACCGTCGCTTCGACAACCGGCACATCGCGAAGCTGCAGCGAATCGACAAGCAACCTGCCGAACCCCGGAAAGGAGAAGACCTTCTCGACAATCACCACACCCCCGATCAGGTAGCCGAGATTGATAGCGGTTACATTGAGCGTCGGCACCAGCGCGTTGGGCAATGCGTGGCGCAGCAATACGGCTCGTGGCGGCAGGCCTTTGAGCTCGGCCATCCGGACATAGTCGGAGTCGAGAACCTCGATCAGGTTGTCGCGCAGCATGCGCACGGCGGCGATGGCCATGACGATTGCAAGCGTTACCGCAGGCAATGTCGTTGCCCGCAAATACTCGATTACGGTCGAACTTTCATCCACGAGCGAGATTGCCGGAAGCAGGGGAATCGCGACGACAAAGGCGATTATCAGGAGAGTCCCCAGCAAGAAGTCGGGTATCGACAGAAGAACGAGGGTGATTGTGGATAGCACGTGGTCCACCGGCCGGTCGCGCCGCACGGCCTGGATAAGCGCTGGAATCAGGGCCAACGGAATATAGATCACGAAAGCATAAAGCGACAGCAGCCCGGTGTTGATGATGCGCGGCGCGAGGATGTCAATGATCGGCCGCGAACTGGTGAGGGCATTGCCGAAATCCCCTTGCAGGATGCCCGCGAGCCAATTCACGTAGCGAAAGATCGCCGGATCATTCAGGTGCAGCTTCTCGCGCAACAGGGCAAGCGATGCCGGCGTGGCGTCGCGCCCCAGAATGCGCGAGGCGACGTCGCCCGGCAGAACCTCAATAATCGCAAAGATGACGGCAGAGACGATGATGAGCGTCAACAGCGACAGCAGAATTCGCCCGATCAGCAAGCGAAGGACGATCACGCGCGTTTTCCCTTCACGGTCGCCGCGCAGCGCACGAAAATCCTCGCAACGGCGGAGACCACGGCCTCGGGCAATTCACGGCGCATCCTCCCAGCATCGCTGTCGACTGCCGGAACGTAATCACGCGCGGCGTCAACTATTGTCTTATGAATAGCGAAATTACAGGAATAAATCCACTTTTGTCACCAACCCATTGCCGCCCGGTGTTCCGCCAATTCAAAGCCGAACAGGAAGGGTCAGCCGATAGCAGGTGAACGGTAGAGAACTTTGTCCTTCACCCGGATTTCCACGTCGACGCTGTATTTTTTCAATGCTGCAAGATCAACTTCGATACCAAGACCCGGCGCATCGGGCACGACAATCTCTCCATTGCGGTCCGGAGCGATGTGGTTCGCGCACATTTCCCAGGCCATCGGCTGAGGTTTCACGGGGTATTCGCAGATGCGGTGCTCGGACAATCCCGCATAGGGCTGAATCGAGGCGCAAAGTGCCAGATGCGACGTAAAGGTGTGATTGACATAAGTCACACCTTTCGCAGCCGCATAGTCAGCGATTTGCTTCGCGGGGCCAATGCCGCCAATTCGGCCGCAGTCGATTTGCACGAAGCCCACCTTGCCATAGTCGATTGTGTGGCGAGCCATGAACACATTGTGGGCCGCCTCACCGCCGGCAAGCTTCAACGACCCGGTCTTTCCGGCGAGCGAACCATAGGCCTCGTAGGCGCTTCCGTGAAACGGCTCCTCCAGCCAAGTCGCCTTGACACTCTCCAACAGCGGGAGACGCGCCTCGGCCGCGGCGACATCTTCGACCCAGATCTGCCCGGCATCGATCAAGAGCATGCCGTCTGGACCGAGACCCTCACGCGCCGCTGCAAGTTGATCGGCATCCTCCTTGAGGCTGCCTCGGCCGAAGGGACCCCAGCCGCATTTGACCGCACGGAAGCCGGCATTGCGTGCGGCACGGCAAAGTTCCAGCGTTTCTTGCGCAGTGTCGCCGAAGAGCTGCGAGGCATAGGGAAGCTTCGGATAGGCACGGTCATAACCAAGAAGTCGGTAAACCGGCTCGCCGCGCATCCGGCCAAGCAGGTCCCAGAGAGCAATCTCGATCCCGGACCAGGTATGGGCCGCTTGCAGCAGGTCCATGCTGTTCCATTGGATGGTCGCCGCGATCCGGGCAATGTCGGCCGGCGAGGAAACATCCACACCCAGCACCGAGGCGCTGACCGGCCGGCAGGCGCCATGGGACATTGGACAGACAAAGGACGCGATTGATGTCAGCGGGGAGGCTTCGCATTCGCCCCAGGCGGTGATACCGCCCGCATGAACCCGTACCACCAATGCGTCCTGGCTACCGTCACCCGCGTCGGTGACGACTGGCATGGACAGGTAAAAGAAATCGACGGCTTCGATTTTCATTCAAGACACCTCGGTTACGCAGATCGTCGACCAGGCTGCGGCTACCAGAAACCGGATTCACCGTAGCGGCAATGGAGGCGGCCGACCATGACCTCGGCAATGATCCGAACAATCTCCGGCCGTCGCGGCTCGCTTGTCACATCCTCCCATTGTTGCGACCGCGCAATGAGTAGAGCGTCTTCAAGGGGCTAAAGTTCGATGAGGATCTGCAGTGATTGAACGATTACGGCAAGTGCAGCGTTGTGGTTATTGAACTCAAATCCGGCAATGCACGAACGATGCGGCCATCGGCGGCCTGCACGAGGATTTTCTATGGCGTCGCGGCATTGGTAAGTCTGGCGCGCTGATGGCGCTTGACTCCAAGCCGGACGAGATCTGCCGGGTAATCGCGCAGGGAAGGTCCGCGTACGTGCTCATTGCGCCACGATGAGAAGTTGGCACCGCACTAACTGCGATCCGAGTGCGCCTGATCCAAGTGCCCACTCGCGATCAATTGGCTCGTTTTGCACGTGTCCCAATTCGAAGGACGCATAGCGGGCACGTTGAGGAAAAAATGGGCGGTCCGAGAAACACAAATTACAACGTCCAACTGCTTCCAGTCTGCTTCCGGTGCCCCGTTGACGTTATTCTAGTGACCCATAACCCATTGATTTTATGGCGCACCCGGCGAGATTCGAACTCACGACCTCTGCCTTCGGAGGGCAGCGCTCTATCCAGCTGAGCTACGGGTGCTATGCCCTTATCGGGACTGCCGCCGCCGATGCCGGGGCGGGTTCGGTTGGGTCTTTCAACCTGCCGAGAGGATACTTGAGGTCAGGGGATCGGTAAAGGTCGGGCTGGGGCTGCAGGCTGAAGCCATGGCGCGCCAATGACTTAACGAGATGGACCCGGCCGCTGCCGGCGCCCCTCAATTCGTCGCCGGCGCTGGCTCAGCCCCGGCGGACTCCGGCAGCTTCAGGTTATCTTCTTCGCCGTCGATCACCGACTGTGCCAGCCGGTCGCTGCCGGAGGGCAGCGGCGCCGCCGGATTGGTGATCCAGGCGGCAATATCGTCCAGCACCGCTTCGGCGCCCAGGTCCCGGAGCAGCATGTGATAGCCCTGGGGATAGACCGCCACCACCGGCCCGCCCGCATCCGCCGGCGGCATCCGGCGCAGCGACGCGACCACGGCGCTGTCGGGCAGCACGTCCTCCCGCGATCCGTACATGACCAGCGAGCGCCGGTCGGCCCCGGCGGCGGCGGCGGCGGCCAGGTCCATCATGTTGGTCAGGCCCCACAGCGCATCGATCCGCGTCTCCTTGATCACCAGGGGGTCGTACCACATCGCCCGCAGCATCTCGATATTGTCCGAGGGCTGGATATGCAGCCCCTCGCCGGTCACCGTCATCCAGGGCACGGTATGGGCCGCGAACCACAGCGCGCCGCTCTGCAGCGGCCCCTGGCTGTCGCGGCCCCAGACCGCCGGCGCCGCCAGGACATAGCCGTCCGCCGTCACCGGTGGATCGGCCGCCGCCGCCGCCATCACCACCGCGCCGCCCATGCTGTCGCCCAGGAGGTAAAGCGGGCAGTCCGGATTCTCGCGCCGCACCAGGCCGGCGGCGATGCGCAGATCCTCGATCATGCGGCGCTCCCCGGCCCACATGCCGCGATAGGCGGTCTCGCCGAAACCGCGCTGATCATAGGCATAGACGCTGATGCCCCGCGCCGTCAGGACTTTCGCCGGATCCTCGAAGGCTTTCGAATAGTCATTGAATCCATGCAGCGCCAGGATCACAGCCTTGGGCGCGCCCGCGGGCTTCCAGAAGCGCAGCGGCAGCGTTGCGCCATCATCCATGAGCAGATGATCCGCGGCGAGCGCAGGTTCGGCCGGTCCCGGCCCGGGCGGCTGAAGGCGCGGCGCGCAGGCGCCGAGGAGAACCGCCAGCATGAGCAGCGCTGCTCTCATCGCGGCGCGGCGGCTTGGTCGCCGCGCGTCAACTGCAGGAAGATGTCCTGCAGATCGGCCTCCAGCGTGGTCATGTCGGCGACCTTGAGGCCCGCCGCCTGCACCGCCGCCAATATGTCACCCATGGGCATCTCGCTCGGCCGATAGCGCAGCACCAGCCGCCGGGGGCTCTGCAGTTCCGCATGGAATCGCGTCAGCGGCGCCGGCAACTGGGCGAGATCTTCGGCCAGAATGAATACCAATTCCTTGCTGTCCAGCCGCTGCAGCAGGTTCTGCGTGGTGTCGCAGGCGATGACCCGCCCGTGATTGATGATGGCGATCTGGTCGCAGAGCTCTTCCGCCTCCTCCAGGTAGTGGGTGGTCAGCAGCACCGTGGTGCCGCCGGCGTTGAGCTGCCGCACATAGCTCCAGAGCTGCTGGCGCAATTCCACATCGACGCCGGCCGTCGGCTCGTCCAGCACCAGCACCGGCGGATTATGCACCAGCGCCTTCGCCACCATCAGCCGCCGCCGCATGCCGCCGGAGAGCGTGCGGGCGTAGGCCTCCGCCTTGTCGGACAGGCCGACCGCCGCCAGGATCTCCTTCGTGCGCCGCTCCGCCTTCGGCACGCCATAGAGGCCGGCCTGCAGCTCCAGCAGTTCCCGCGGCGTGAAGAAGGGATCGATGTTCAGCTCCTGCGGCACCACGCCGATGGCCGACGCGGCGCTGCGCGGATCGCGGTCCAGGTCGATGTCCCAGATCGACACCTGGCCCGAGCTCTTGATGACCAGCTGGGCCATGATGTTGATCAGCGTCGATTTGCCGGCGCCGTTCGGCCCCAGCAGCCCGAACAAGGCTGCCGCGGGGAATGGTCAGATCCACGTCGATCAGCGCCGGCTTCTCCGGTCCCTTGCGGCCTTTATAGGTCTTGCTGAGCCGCCGGATATCGACGGCCGCGTTGGGTAGCGCGCCGGCCGCCGGCCGGGCGGCAGGAGAAATCGCGGGCGCGTCAGTCATGAATTCGACACAGGATATGGTTGATGGCGTCTGCACTTAGGCGGCATTCGCGGCTGCCGCGGAGCGGTTGCTTATTCGGGGCCTAGGCCTATCATCCGCGGCGTCGGGCGGTCAATTGCGGCCGCCTGTTACATTAATATCCCGATCCTTGAGAAACCATGTCCCAGACCGCAGCGCACGATATCGCCGAAACCTTCGAAGTCGACAGCCCTGTCGTGGCCTGCGACGGCGGCGACGGGCCGCTGGGCCATCCCCGCGTCTATCTGAATGTCGGCAAGGAGGGTCAAATCGAATGCCCCTATTGCAGCCGCCGCTATGTCCTGAAAGCGGGTGCGGCGGGCGGTCATTAGTCGCTGGCGCGGCTGATACGCATCACGCCGCCGATTTCCCGCATTGAGATCAGAGGTGGATTTGTGAACGCCGCCGCCAAGCCCAAGCACGTCTACCTCGTCGACGGCTCCGGTTACATCTTCCGGGCCTTTCATGCGTTGCCGCCGCTGACGCGGGCCGACGGCACGCCCGTGAATGCGGTGCTCGGCTTCACGTCGATGCTGATGAAGCTGCTGGGCGACACCGATGCCGATCATATCGCCGTCATCTTCGACGCCTCGCGCGAGAGCTTCCGCAACAAGATCTATGCCGATTACAAGGCGCACCGGCCCGATCCGCCGCCGGAGCTGATTCCGCAATTCGCCCTGATTCGCGAGGCGACACAGGCCTTCAACATGCCGGCCATCGAGATGCGCGGCTTCGAGGCCGACGATCTGATCGCCACCTATGCACGCCAGGCGGTGGAGGGAGGCGCCGAGGTCACCATCGTGTCGTCGGACAAGGACCTGATGCAGCTCATCCGCCCGGGCATCCGCATGTTCGACCCCATGAAGAACAAGTCGATCGGCCCGGCGGAAGTGGAGGAGAAATTCGGCGTGCCGCCGGACAAGGTGGTCGAGGTGCAGGCCCTGGCCGGCGATTCCACCGACAATGTGCCGGGCGTGCCGGGCATCGGCGTGAAGACGGCGGCGGAACTGATCAAGACCTATGGCGACGTGGACACGCTGCTCAAGCGCGCGGGCGAGATCAAGCAGCCGAAACGCCGCGAGTCATCTGCAGCAGAACGCGGAGCTGGCGCGCATCAGCCGCGAGCTGGTGAAGCTGAAGGACGATGTGGCCGTGGAAGCGCCGCTGGGCGATTTCGCCCGCCGCGAGCCAGACCGCGACACGCTGCTCGCTTTCCTGAAGGCGAATCAATTCCGCGCCGTGATTGCCCGCATTGAAAGCGGCGGCTTCAAGGTATCGGCCGGCACAACGGCGACAGTCACAGTTGCAGACACCGGCCAGGCCGTGACGGCGACAGTCGTGGTTTCGAGTCCGGCTGCCGGCGCGGTGGACCGCTCCGGCTACGAGCTGGTGCAATCGCTCGACGCCTTGGACCGCTGGATCACCCGGGCGCATGCGGCGGGCTTCGTCGCCTTCGATACGGAAACCACCTCGCTCGATTCCGTGCGGGCCGAACTGGTGGGCATCTCGCTGGCCACCGCGCCCGGCGCCGCCTGCTACATTCCCGTCGGCCATCGCGCGCCCGGCGGTCAGGGCAATTTCGATCTCGGCGACGGTAACGGCAGCGCCGCGGCAAAGGAAACGCCGCCGCAGATCCCGCTGAAAGACGCGGTGGCGCGGCTGAAGCCGCTGCTGGAAGACCCGGGCATCCTCAAGATCGGCCAGAACATCAAATACGACATGGAGATCATGGCGCGGCTGGGCGTGCGCATCGCGCCCCATGACGACACCATGCTGATCTCCTACGTGCTGGAAGGCGCGCTTCACGGCCACGGCATGGACGAGCTGTCGGAGCTGCATCTGCAGCACACGCCGATCAAGTTCAGCGACGTCGCCGGCAGCGGCAAGACCCAGATCACCTTCGACCAGGTGCCGCTGGACAAGGCGAAGGATTATTCCGCCGAGGACGCCGACGTCACGCTCCGCCTGCATCAGGTATTGAAGCCGCGTCTCTGCGCCGAACGGCTGGTGACCATGTACGAGACCGTCGAGCGGCCGCTGGTGCCCATCGTCGCCGACATGGAGCTGGCGGGAATCAAGGTGGACCGGGCGCAGCTCAACAAGCTGTCGAAGGATTTCGCCGACCGCCTCGCGGAGCTGGAGATCGCAGATCCACAAGCTGGCCGGGCACGAGTTCAACATCGGCTCGCCGAAGCAATTGGGCGAAGTGCTGTTCGACGAGATGGGGCTGCAGGGCGGCAAGAAAGGCAAGACCGGCGCCTATGCCACCGGCGCCGACGTGCTGGAGGACCTGGCCGCCCAGGGCCATGATCTGCCGGCCCGGGTGCTGGACTGGCGGCAGATCGCCAAGCTGAAGAGCACCTATGCCGATGCCCTGGTGGAACAGATCAATCCGCAGACCGGCCGGGTGCATACCTCATTCGCGTTGGCCGCGACGTCGACGGGCCGGCTCAGCTCCACCGATCCGAACCTGCAGAACATCCCCGTGCGCACGGAGGAGGGCCGCAAGATCCGCCGCGCCTTCGTCGCCGAGCCTGGGCACAAGCTGCTCTCGGTCGACTACTCGCAGATCGAGCTGCGCCTCGCCGCCCATGTGGCCGAGGTCGAGCCGCTGAAGCAGGCGTTCCGCGAGGGCACCGACATCCACGCGCTGACCGCGTCCCAGGTCTTCGGCGTGCCGGTGAAGGGCATGGACCCGATGGTGCGCCGCCGCGCCAAGGCGATCAATTTCGGCATCATCTACGGCATCAGCCCCTTCGGCCTGGCGCAGCAGCTCGGCATTCCCCAGGGCGAGGCGAAGGCCTATATCGAGGCCTATTTCGCCAGGTATCCCGGCATCCGCGACTACATGGACCGCATGAAAAAGCGCGCCCGGGAGATGGGCTACGTCACCACCCTCTTCGGCCGCCGCTGCCATCTGCCGGGAATCAAGGACATCAACCCGGCGCGGCGCAGCTTCATGGAGCGCGCGGCGATCAACGCGCCGCTCCAGGGCACCGCCGCCGACATCATCAAGCGGGCGATGATCCGCATTCCCGGGGCGCTGGCGGCGCAGAAGCTGAAGGCCCGCATGCTGCTGCAGGTACATGACGAGCTGCTGTTCGAAGTGCCGGAGAAGGAGTTGGAGGCGACGTCCTCGGTGGTGAAGAAAGTGATGGAGGGTGCGCCGCTGCCCGCACTGGAACTATCGGTGCCGCTCGTCGCCGAAACCGGCGCCGCCGACAACTGGGCGGAAGCGCACTAGGCGCAACACTCCGTCACAAAGCGTGATTTGCGCCGCTTGCCGCGGCTCGGGCAAAAGCGCGGCATGATGATTTCTCCCATCACGAAAACTGTCCTGGCGGATTCCTTTGCCGCCGTGATGGTTGGCACGCCGCCGCTAACTGTCGCCGACATCAACGGCACGCTGGTCAAGATCGGCAAATTCAAGGGCGCCTTTGTCTGGCATTCCCATGAGCATGAGGACGAATTGTTCTGGTGCCTCGGTGGGCGGCTGACGATTCAGTTCCGGGATCGCGATGTGAAACTCGAAGCCGGCGAGATGATCGTGGTCCCGCGCGGTGTTGAGCATCGCAGTGTCGCCGAACAGGAGGCCCAGGTGGCGATCATCCATCCGGCGACGACGATCGTGCCGCCAGCGCGCTGACGCGGTTACGCCGCCCCCAAATTCGACAACCGGTCGATCCGCGCCTCGATCGGCGGGTGGGTCGCCATCAGGGCGCTGGCGTCGGCGCTGAATTCCTTGAACGGGTTGACGATGAACATGTGCTGCGTCGCCCTGTTGGCGCCGTCGAAAGGCTGGGCATTGTCATGCAGTTTCTGCAGGGCATGCATCAGCCCCAGGGGATTGCGCGTGAGCTGCACCGACGTCGCGTCGGCCAGATACTCCCGCTGCCGCGATACCGCAAAACGCACCATCTGCGCCGCGATCGGCGCCAGGATGGCGAAGATGATGAGCACGATCATCAGGATCGCCGCCCCGCCGCCCTTGCCCTTGCTGCGCCCGCTGCTTCTGCTGCCGACGCCGAAGCGGCCCGCGCGCAGCACGCCATCGCAGACCAGGGCGATCAGCCCCACCAGGATGCCCACCGCCGTCATGTAGCGCGTGTCCCAGTTGAGGATATGGGACATCTCATGGGCGATCACGCCCTGCAGCTCTTCGCGATTGAGATCCATCAACAGGCCGCGGGTTACGCCGATGACCGCACTCTCCGGTTCCATGCCGGCGGCAAAGGCATTGAGAGCGCCGGTGTTGATGACCACCACCTTCGGCTTCGGCAGGCCGGCGGCGATGGCCATCTCCTCCACCACATTGTGCAACATCGGTTCCTGCTCGGCCGTCACTTCCTCGGCGCCGGTCAGGGACATCATCACCCGGCCGCCGGCGGCGAAGGCGACGGCGCTGGCGATCAGGCCGATGCTCATCAAGGCGCCGCTGGCAATCACGCCGGCCACGCTGGGCGCCGTGAAATAGGCGGCAAGTTCGAGCTGCTCCAACTGCTCGCGGTCAGCCGAGATATAGACGTCGAACACCAGCCCCAGCAGGTAGCCGAGGGTGCCCGCCAGACCGATCAGGATGACGATCAGCCAGATGGTGTTGCGCTTGTTGGCGCGCTGGGCGGCGATGAAATCGGTGCTGACCACCCGCAGCGCCGGCCGCTCGGGCGGCGGTGCTTCGGGCGCCGCCGGCTTGGCGCCGCCCGCCTTCGAATTCCAGGGACCTTGATTGGTTGCGGCCATGGATATGTCCGCCATGGCGGCCGGGCCGCGGCTCAGCGGAGATCCACCTTCGGCGTTGCCTTCTCAACCTCCGGCACTTCGAAATAGGTGCCCATCTTGAAGCCGAACATGCCGGCGATGAAGTTGGACGGGAAGCTCTGCACGTTGTCGTTCAGCGAGTTGACGCTGTCGTTATAGAACTGCCGGGCGAAGGAGATCTTGTTCTCGGTGCCGCTCAGTTCTTCCATCAGCCGCGCCACGTTCTGGTTCGCCTTGAGGTCGGGATAGGCCTCGACAACCGCCAACAGACGGTTGAGCGCGCCCGACAGGATGCCTTCGGCCGCCATCGCCTCGGTCGGCGTTGCCGCCTGCACCGCGCTGTTGCGGGCCTTGATCACCTGCTGCAGTGTCTCCTGTTCGAAGGACATGTAGTCCTTCACCACTTCCACCAGGTTGGGGATCAGGTCGTGACGGCGCTTGAGCTGCACGTCGATCTGCTTCCAGGCGTTTTCCACCTGGTTGCGGATGCCCACCAGCCGATTGTACAGCACGACGACAAACAGGCCGATGAGCACGAGTACGCCGAGCGCAATAAGCACAACCATGGAATCCTCCTGTTCCCGCCGGGCTGGGCGGCCGAACGGGATATGCTCTAAGGCTTAATATGCAAAGAGATCGTTAATAGAGGGAACAAATTCTTGACCGCGCAAGGCGCTAGCCCCGGCGGCGGGTGGGCTTCCGCGCTGCGGGTTTGCGCCCGCTTGCGGCCTTGCGGAACTTGCTCCTCGAGGCGCGTGGTTTTGCGGATTTCCGCGCGGCGGGCTTTGCTTTCGCTGTCTTGGCCGGTGTCGCCTCATAGCCGTACTTCTCGCCGATGATCTCCGCCGCCTCGATCCAGTGGATGCGGCCGAAACCGGCAACAAAGTGAGCCCGCGTCACCGCCAGGCGATAAACATGGAAGTCGGCGAAACCGGCATAGATCTTGGCGCCCGGATGCCGGGCCAGGAACCGCGCCTTGAGTTCGGGCAGATCCGCCCGCACCGCCCGGGCGAGGATCGACACTCGCGGTCCGGTCAGCGGGTCCTTCAGGCCCGCCGTGCCATCGATCAGCAGCGACACCCTGTTGTCGGCGGCGATGTTCTTGGCATGCTCCGACAGATCGGAGATGAAGAGGATCGGCGAACCGTCTTTGTCTGCCGTCGTCAGCACCAGGGACGCGTAGGGCCAAGCCTGGTAGGCCGCCGCCGGCTGCGATGTCGCCAGCGCCGCCCGGTCGACAGAGCACAACAAGTTGCGCACCAGTTCGGCGGGAGCAGCTTGGGGCCTCGTCGCTTTCGCTTTGTTCTTTGCCATGGCTGCAAAGATTAAGACTCTCCGGCGCCGGCGGCAATCCACGATGCGCACAATCAGGAGCAGCAGCAATGCGACCGGACGGATCAGGCCAGATTGCATGCAGCCTACAATCATACAAAGTATGGTTGCAAAGCAGATTCTGCCGAAGCGAACCATAACAAACACACAGCCGCGGAGTTTATTCCGCAGCCTGTGGGGGTTCATGCGGAGTTTGTGACCTCAATCACAAATCGGCCGCTTTGCGCCGCCTTAACCATCCGCACCGCTTGCGGCCGTTCTCGAGTTGTGGAAGAAAGCCGGGTCCCGCCAAGACAAATCGATTCGGATGCCGGCATCGTCGCAAGACGGCCACGGAGCATTCCGTGTCGATGAAGCCTGACTTATGAACCGCCCCGAGCCGGGGCAGCGGGAGAACTGCCATGACTGTTTTCGTCGGCGGCGGATGTGATCCTGGCCAACATCAATCAGGCGGTCATGGAGGGGAATCTTCTGCTGGCGTAGCAGACAGGATCAAACTCCGACAGAGCAGCGCGGCCCATCGTCGCGGAGCGTGCCGCGCGCCGGTGCGGCGGGCCTTGGCCGGTAGGACGGACCGGCTCTGGCCCGCCGTGATCGCCGCGTCTGAGTTTCTTGCGATGGAAGGCGTGACGCTGACCGACGTCAACCAGGCGGTCGCGGCGGACAATCTGCTGCTGGGTTAGTTTCCTGGCAAGGACCCGGCAGGATCGGGTGCCGGTTTGGCGCTTTGCAATTGGCGTCAAGCCGGCGCTTCGCCCGGCTCAACGGGCGCCGGCCTGACGATTTGCCTGACAATGTCAGGCCGGCGCATCGATCCGCCCAGCTGGAAAGGAAAATCAGGCCGGCGATTCGCCCAGCGCCTTCAGCACCAGCCCGTGGAAATGATGCAGGCCATGCTCGCTGATGTCGGTGCGGTCCTTGTCCACCACATAGCGGCCGCCCTGATAGCCCTTGGAATGCAGGCCGCGCTGCACGCTTTCCACCAGGGCGATGTCCTCGGGCTGCAGCACATCGTCGACATACTTGATCGCGTCGCGCTCGCATTCCGACGGCGTTTCCGACCTGAAGAAGAAGTCGAAATTCTCCGCCACCGTCTCCGGCCCCGTCGGCATGATGTTCATGACCGCGATGTTCGGATCCCCGGGGAAGGCGGCGAAGGTGGCGCTGGGAAAAAGCCACCAGGCCGAGAAGTTGGTCGGCCTGCCCTCGACTTCGTTGAAGTGGAAGGCGGAATTGTCCGCCCGGCCCGGCGGCGAGATGTGGCTGGAATAGATGCCATAGGTCTTGGTGCGATACTGCTTGATCGCCACGATCTCGACGAAAGCCGGGTGCGCCGGCGGGCAGTGATAGCATTCGATGAAATTGTCGACGACGTTCTTCCAGTTGGCCTTCAGGTTGTAGGTCAGCCGGTGCGAGAACTTCAGGTTCGGCAGCTCAGGCTGGTAGCGCAGCATCTCGCCTTCCAACTCGCCGGTCTGGCTCTTCAGGCTGGGCGCATCCGGATCCAGGTTGACATAGACGAAACCCGCCATCACCTCGACGCCCACTTCCTTCAGATGGAAATCGTCGGGATTGAACTCCGCCACATGCTCCGTGCCCCGCGCCGTGCGCAGCCGCCCGTCGGCATGGTACGACCAGGCGTGATAGGGGCAGGTGATGACCCGGGCGCTGCCGCAGCCCTTCAATAGCTGATGGGCGCGGTGCGGGCACACATTATAGAACGCACGCAGCCGCTCATCCTTGCTCCTGATGACGAACAGTTCCTGGTCGGCAACGCGGCAGGTGACATAGTCGCCGACATTGGCGAGCTGGCTCACATGCCCGGCATAGTTCCAGGCCTTGTAGAAGATCTCCCGCTTCTCGCGCTCAAAGATCGCCGGATCGATGTAGTAGTTCGGCGGCAGCACATAGGAGCGTTCGGCATCGGCGCGATAGGGCCGCGCTTTCGGGGAATGCAGGGCGTCGTCGGGCATGGACCTGACCTCGGTTGGGCATGGCGAAAAGGCCGTAGCCTGAGGGTAAGCCCGGTGCTTTTCCGCTGGCAATGGTGCCTCCGGGCACCATGGGGTGGCGGTCCTAGCTGTCGCCGGGCCCCCGGGACAGCCAGGTGACATAGAGCAGGAACAGCTCCCGCTCGCTGGTGATGTCCAGCTTGTCATAGAGCCGCCGCCGGTGGTTCTTCACCGTGCCGCGGCTGATGCCCAGCCGCTGGGCGATAGTGGCGGAGGGGTGCCCCTCGACCACGAGCTGCACGATCTCCCGCTCCCGCGGCGTCAGATCCGGCGCAAAACGGCCGATCGCGTCCTTCGCCGGCCGCAGCGGCGTCCGGCCCACGGTCTCGATGGCATAGATCAAGCCGCCCGGCGCCAAGGGAAAATCCGCCTCCAGCTGTGCCACATGCATCACCCGGTCATCCGATAGCGCTGCGCTCTTGCCGACCTGTCCCGCCAGCTCCGCCACCGCCGCCTTGATCCGCCGGTCCTTCGCCTCCAGCTCGCGCCAGGTCTCGCTGGCATAGACGCGCTGGCCGCCGCGATCCACCAGCAGGGTCGGCCGCTTCGGCAGGCCGCTGGCCCGCGATCCCACGCCGGTTCCCAGCTCGGCGAAAATGCGCGCCAGGTGGGCGCGGTAGAGCCCGGCGATCGCCGGATAGACATGGCGCGCCACCTGCTTCTCGCGCGCGGTGAACCGCCCCTTCGACCGCTCCACGAACAGCGCGATGCTGGACCGCCCGACGCCCGGCAGGAACATGCCCAGCTCGTCGGAAATGCGCGCCTGCCGGTGGAACACGCGGCGATAGGGGCTGTTGCGCCAGCCCGGCGGCGCTAGGTCGGCCAGCGTCACCACGCCGCCGCGCTCCCGCCGCTGCCAGTAGCTGTAGAAGGGATCGAACAGGTAGTAGCTGCTGGTATAGATATCGATGAAATGCTGGGCCAAGCCTTCGCACACCAGATAGTCCGGCGCGGAATAGCGCGCATAACGTACAACCATGGACATGTCGTGGCGGATCAGCCCGGCGAACAGGCGCAGGAGCTTTGCGGTGAACTCGTCGCTGCCGATGGCGCCCGCCGCCTGGCCCAGCGCCGCCAGCCAGGCCGGATCGTCGGGCCGCCAGGCCGTGCCGCCGCTCATGGGGCCGCGTTCCGCGCCGAAGCGACGGTAATTCGCCTCGGTGCGCCATATAATGCGCTCCCAATGCTGCGGTGGAAATTTGCCACCGGCCCGGCATTTCCTGGAATCATGGCCCTGTCTCCACCGCCGATGATCCAGCCCTGCCGACCCAGGTCAAGCCGTTGATTTTTGCGGGTTCCGCCGATAGGCTTAATAGTAATGGGCGGACCATCAATGGCCGCCCGCGCCGCTGCGCAGTGAAGCCGGGCCAGGCTTGCCGCCGATCACGGCCAATTGTCCGCCCGCGATCTGTCGCAGAAGCGATAATAAGGAACGGCACAGGGAGAGCTAAGCGGACCCTCATCGGGCCCCACTCGCATTTCGGACGGCCGGATTCCGGCCGCAAGTTTCCTGTCCGCGCTTGCCCGGCTCCGGCACGGCAAGGTTCTGCGTTCAGTCACAATCAAATGGGAGGCTTCAGTGTACAGAAACTGGATTTCTAGAGTATCGGCCACGGCGGCGTTCGCGCTGGTCATGGCCGGCGGCGCGCTGGCGCCGGCCCAGGCGGCCGGCATCCCGGAAAGCACCGATCCGATCAAGCTGGCGATCAACGAATGGACCGGCCAGCACATCACCACCTATGTCGCCGGCGAAGTGCTGAAGCGCATGGGCTACAATGTGGAATACACCACCGCCGGCTATCTGCCGCAGTTCGAGGCGATCCAGGACGGCACGGTGACCGCCTCCCTGGAAATCTGGTCGAACAATGTGGGCGAGGCCTATGACAAGGCCGCCGCCACCGGCAACGTGGTGAAGCTGGGCGATCTCGGCGTCGAGGCCGGCGAAGCCTGGTACTACCCGAAATATGTCGAGGAGAAGTGCCCGGGCCTGCCGGATTGGCAGGCGTTCGCGAAATGCGCCGAGCTGTTCTCCACGCCGGAGACCTTCCCGCAAGGCCGACTGCTGGACTACCCGCTGGATTGGGGCGCCCGCAACGCCGAGATCATCAAGGCGCTGAACCTGCCCTACGTCTCCGTGCCCGGCGGCAGCGAAGGCGCCCTGGTGGCGGAGTTCAAAGCAGCGGTCGAGCGCAAGGAGCCGGTTGTCATGATGTTCTGGACGCCCCATTGGCTGTTCGCCCAGGTGCCGGATGTGGGCAAGGTGGCGCTGCCGGATTTCGACCAGGCCTGCCTGGACGACCCGAAGTGGGGTCCGAATCCGGAGGTAACCGGTGACTGCTTCGTGCCGACGCCCGTCACCTTCAAGGTGGCCTGGGCCGGCGCCAAGGATAAGTGGCCGGCGGCCTACCGCTTCCTGACCGCTTTCACCTTCTCGGCGGAAGACCAGATTCCGCTGATCGAGAAGATCGACGCCCAGGGCGGCGATCTCGCGACCGTGGTGAAGGAATGGGTCGACGCCAACGAGGCGAAGTGGAAGCCGATGGCCGACGCCGCCGCTGCGAGCAACTAAGCAGGATGCACGGGGCCGGTCGGCAGCGGCCGGCCCCGGCAGTTTTCAGCTCATGAATGCGATCACGAATCCGAAAGACCGCCCGGTCAAGATCTCCTGCCGCAATGTCTGGAAGATCTATGGCGAGCGTCCCGCGACATTCTTCGCTGAGCGTAACGGCAAGGTGCCGGACCCGGCTGCGACGTTGAAGGCCGCCCGCGACAGCAGGCATATCGCCGCCGCCGCCGACGTCTCGTTCGATGTCCATGCCGGCGAGATCTTCATCATCATGGGCCTGTCGGGCTCGGGCAAATCCACGATGGTGCGCTGCCTGTCGCGCCTGGTGGAGCCGACGGCCGGTGAGATCATGTTCGACGGCAAGGATCTTCTGCGCGCCTCGCGCCAGGAATTGACGGAGATCCGCCGCCGCAAGATGGGCATGGTGTTCCAGAATTTCGGCCTGATGCCCCATCTGAACGTCATCGACAACGTCGCCTTTCCGCTGAAGGTGCAGGGCCTGGCGCCCGAGCAGCGGCTGAAGCGCGCGGCGGAAATGGTCGAGCTGGTGGGCTTGAAAGGCCGCGAAGCGAATTTCCCCAGCCAGCTTTCCGGCGGCCAGCAGCAGCGCGTCGGCATCGCCCGCAGCCTGGCGGTGGAGCCGGAGCTGTGGTTCCTCGACGAGCCGTTCAGCGCGCTGGATCCGCTGATCCGCCGCCAGATGCAGGACGAGTTCCTGCGGCTGCAGAAGATCCTGCACAAGACCATCGTCTTCATCACCCATGATTTCCTCGAGGCGCTGCGCATCGGCGACCGCATCGCCATCATGAAGGATGGCGAGGTGGTGCAGATCGGCACGCCGTCGGAAGTGGTCATGCATCCCGCCACCGACTATGTCGCGGAATTCACCAAGGACGTGCCGCGGGTCAAGGTGATCACCGCCGGCGACTGCATGGTGCCGGCGACTGACGTCCATATCGGCGGCACGGTGCCGCTGCATCTGACGCTGGACAATGTGCTGCCGCAATTCGTCGGCGGCGCCTCCATCCTCGCCTGCATCGACGAGACCGGTTCCGTCTGCGGCCATATCACCGCGGGCACCGTGCTGGCGGCCCTGGCCGCCAGCGAGAAAGCCGCCGCGTGACCGCCACCGCCGGCACGCCGGGCGATTTCGCCGGCCTCGGCGGACGGCGCGTCGATAGCTGGCTGATTGTCTGGCTGGCGCTGGCGGCCTTCGTCGCCGCCTGCATGGGACTCGCCTATGTCGGCAAGCTGGATTGGCTCATGGCCCTTCCCAAGGAATGGCTGCCGCCGATCGATGAACATCTCAACTATCTGATGCGCGAGATCTTCGTCCCGGTCTTCAAGCCGGTGTTCCGCGCCCTGGCGTTCGTGCTCGAACTGTTGATGGTGGGGCTGCGCGACCTGCTGCAATGGCTGCCCTGGCCCGTGATTGTCGTCGCCACCACGATCATGGCGCACGCCGCCTCGGGCTGGCGGCTCGCTTTGTTCACCTGCCTCTCCCTGCTCTACATGGTCGTCGTCGGCTATTGGGACGAGAGCATGGTGACGCTGGCGCTCGTCGGCATTTCGATCCCGCTATCAGCCTCCATCGGCCTGTTCCTGGGATTGTGGGGCGCGCGCTCCGCCCGCGCGCGGCGGGTGCTGGAGCCGGTGCTGGATGTCATGCAGACGGTGCCGACCTTCGCCTACCTGACGCCGCTGATCCTGCTGCTCGGCTACGGGCCTGTCGTCGGCCTGATCGCCAGCGCGATCTTCGCCATCCCGCCGATGGTCCGCAATGTGATGGTCAGTGTCGCCGGCGTGCCCATCAATATCGTGGAATCAGGCGACATGGCCGGCTGCACGCGGCGGCAGTTGACCTGGTGGGTGCAAGTTCCCGCCGCCATGCCCGGTATCATGCTCGGGCTCAACCAATGCGTGATGGCGGCGCTGAGCATGGTGATCATCGCCTCCATCATCGGCGGCTTCGCCGACATCGGCTGGGAGGTGCTGTCGACGCTGCGCAAGGCCGAGACCGGTCCGAGCCTGCTGGCGGGAGTCGTGATCACGCTGCTGGCCATCGTGATGGACCGCATCAGCCGCGGCTTCAGCGTGCGCGCCGGAATGACGCCCAAGCCGAAGACGGGGCCGCTCTGGCAGCACTACCCGCATGTCACGGCGGCCATCGCCGCGAGCATCGTCCTCATCCTGCTGGCGCAGGTCATCCCGCAGCTTAACGAATATCCCAAGGACTGGGTCGTCTATCCGGCCCAGCCCATCAACGACGCCGTCAAATACATCATCGTCAACTGGTACAAGGCGCTCGACGCGTTCAAGAACTTCGCGCTGTTCGTCTACCTGCTGCCGTTGCGCATCGGCCTGCTGCATTCCGTGCGGGCCAGTTATTGGGGCTTCGACATGTCGCCGACGGTGGCGGCGGTCTATGTCGCGATCCTGCTCGCCATCGCCGCGGGTGCGTGGCGGGCCTGGGGCTGGCGCGGTGTCGTGCCGGTGGTGCTGCTCGGCGTGCTCTATTTCTTCGGCACGACCGGGATTCCCTGGCCGGCGTTCATGGCCATCGCCGTGGCGCTCGCGGTCGGCGCCGGCGGTTGGCGCCTCGGCCTCTTCGCCTTCCTGGCGCTGCTGTTCATGCTCCTGGGCAATGTTTGGACTGCCGCGATGTACAGCATCTATCTGATGATCGCGTCGGTCGTCACCGCCTTCCTGCTCGGTGCTGCCGTCGGAATCTGGGCATCCAACAACGACCGCGTCTCATCCATCGTGGCGCCCATCAACGACACGCTGCAGACGATGCCGCAGTTCGTCTACCTCATTCCCATCGTTATGCTGTTCAAGATCGGCGATTTCTCGGCCATGCTGGCCATCATCTCCTACGCCATCGTGCCGGCGATCCGCTATACGGAATACGGCTTGCGCACCGTCCCAACTCATGTGGTGGAGGCGGCGCGCGCCATCGGCTGCAGCGAAAGGCAGATCCTGTGGCAGGTGAAGCTGCCGATCGCCGTGCCGCAGATCATGCTGGGCCTCAACCAGACGATCATGCTCGGCTTCACCATGCTGGTGATCGCCGCACTGGTCGGCACGCGCGACCTGGGCCAGGAGGTGTTCGGCTCCATGACCTCGGCGAATTTCGGCGCGGCGGTGATCGCTGGCGGCTCCATCGCCCTGATGGCCATGGTCTGCGACCGTATCTTCCAAGCGCTGAGCGCCCGGCAGGCGAAGCGGCTCGGGCTGACCCTGAAGGCCTAGCCCGGATTTCGGCTTATAGGGCTGGTTAACGGCGCTCTTCCGGCGGCGATCGGCCAATTCCGCTCAAACGCCTTGTTCCCGCCGTGGAATCCGCCGAAAAAGCGCCTTATTTCCCGCTAGCCTTGGATTAAGCCTTGAAATGGCTTAGATTCTTTTCAGCAGAGGGAACCCCCCACCGTGGCTCAGACCATCGCTCTCGTCGATGACGACCGCAACATCCTCACCTCCGTGCAGATGGCGCTGGAGGCCGAAGGCTTCGCCGTCCGCACCTATACAGACGGCTCCGAGGCGCTGCGCGGCCTCAGCCAGCAGCCCGCCGATCTCGCCGTGCTCGATATCAAAATGCCGCGCATGGATGGCATGGAGCTCCTGGAGCGCCTGCGCCGCCAGTCCGAGATGCCCGTGATCTTCCTGACCTCGAAGGACGACGAGGTGGACGAGCTGATGGGCCTGCGCATGGGCGCGGACGACTACATCAAGAAGCCATTCTCCCAGCGCCTGCTGATCGAGCGTATCCGCGTGCTGCTGCGCCGCGAGGTGGCCAATCGCGAAGGCGCGGCGCATGTCGCCGACACGCTGGCCCGCGGCGAGCTGATGCTGGACTCCGCCCGCCATCTCTGCACCTGGAAGGCGCAGCCGGTGGATCTGACGGTGACCGAGTTCCTGCTGCTGAAGTCCCTGGCGTCGCGCCCCGGCCATGTGAAGAGCCGGGACCAGCTCATGGACGCCGCCTATGGCGAGCATATCTATGTCGATGACCGCACCATCGACAGCCACATCAAGCGGCTGCGCAAGAAGTTCCGCGTGCTCGACGGCGAGTTCTCGCAGATCGAGACGCTCTATGGCGTCGGCTATCGCTACAAAGACAAATAGTTTCCAAGACGGATAACTGCGAGCCCCGCGGCGCCGGGGCGGGTCGGGTGAACGGGCATGAGAGAGATCGCCGAACCGCGCCTCGGTGGCGAACATCTTCCCGCTGACGAGGCGCCGGCACCGCCGAAATCGCGGCCCGGGATTAAGTCCTCGCGCCTGAAATCCGCCGAATCGGTCGAGCTGAAGGCGCCGCCCCGTGACGAGACGGCGGATGAACCGCGCCGCCGCCGCGGCTCCGCGCTCACGCGGCGCATCCTCGCCCTCAACATCCTGGCGCTGGCGATCCCCGTCGGCGGCATCCTCTATCTCGATCAGTACCGCGACTCCCTGGTGGAGACGAAGCTGGAGGCGTTGCGCACCGAGGGCCAGCTCTTCGCCGCCGCGCTGGCCGAAACCGGCGTCGTCGCCGGCACCCTGGGGGACGAGCGGCTGATGCCGGAAATCGCCCGCCTCACCATCCGCCGCATGATCGACGTCTCCGCCAACCGCGCGCGCCTGTTCGACCAGGAAGGCGCCTTGATTGCCGACAGCAAGCGCCTGGGCACGGCAGGACAGGTGGAGATGGAGCTGCTGGCGCCGCCGGAAACCGAAAGCCTGGCCTCCAGCCTGATCAACGGCGCTTACGATTGGGTGACGCGCCTGATCCCCGGCGGCAAGGAGTACCTGCCCTATCACGAGAGCAAGCCGTCGCAGGCGGCGGATTATCCGGAATCCCTGGCGGCGCTGGGCGGCGAGACCGGCAAGGCGGTCTACACCGACGGGCAGGGCGGGCTGGTGTTGAATGTCGCCGTGCCGGTGCAGCGCTACCGCCGGGTGCTGGGCGCGCTGCTGCTCACCGGCGACAGCGCCGATATCGACGGCGCGGTGCGCAATGTGCGCTTTGAGATCCTGCGCATCTTTGCCCTGGCGCTGGCAGTCACCACGCTGCTCTCCATGTTCCTGGCGCGCACCATCGCCCGGCCGATCCATCGCCTCGCCGACGCCGCCGAACAGGTGCGCACCGGCCATGGGCGGCAGATCGACATCCCCGATTTCTCCCGCCGCCGCGACGAGATTGGCAACCTCTCGGGCTCGCTGCGCGACATGACCGCGGCGCTCTGGCAGCGCATGGACGCGATCGAACGCTTCGCCGCTGACGTCGCCCATGAGATCAAGAACCCGCTGACGTCGCTGCGCAGCGCCGTGGAAACCGTTTCGCGCATCGAGGATCCGCTGCAACAGAAGAAGCTGATGGGCATCATCCTCGACGATGTGGAGCGGCTGAACCGCCTGATCAGCGACATCTCCGACGCCTCGCGCCTGGATGCCGAGCTCTCCCGCGCTGAGACCGTGCCGGTGGATATCGCAAACATGCTGGGCGCCCTGGTGGAACTCCATGACGCCACCGCCGACGAAGACTCGCCACGCATCCAGCTTGACCTCGCGCCCTATCAGAGTCTCAGCGTGCGCGGCATCGAAGGCCGGCTGGTGCAGGTCTGGCGCAATCTCATCAGCAACGCCGTGTCCTTCAGCCCGCCCCGCGGCCTGATCCGCATCACCGCCATGCGCGACGGCCGCCGCCTGCGCGTTTCGGTGTCCGACGAAGGCCCGGGCATCCCGCCGGGCAAGCTGACGGCGATCTTCGACCGCTTCTATTCCGAGCGGCCGGCGGGCGAAAAGTTCGGCACCCATTCCGGCCTCGGCCTCTCCATCTCCAAGCAGATCGTCGAAGCCCATGGCGGCCGCCTGATCGCCGAGAACCGCGAAGACGACAGCGGCCACATCCTCGGCGCCCTGTTCACGGTCACGTTGCCGGCGGCGACTTAGCGCCGCTCCTCGTGCCGCCTGTGTCCGATCCATTTTCGCAAGTCGCACCACAACTGACCCCTCGCCCCCACGCCAGTGGGGGAGAGGGATTCAGGGTGAGGGGGTGTCGATGCAAAACGCCGGCCTCTCAAGAATTGTCGCAAACCCAATTGGCGCCGCAGAGGTCCCCTCACCCCGTCACATTCGCTGGACGCGAATGTGACATCCCTCTCCCCGTTTCACGGGGCGAGGTGTCAACTAAGTCGCGAGTCGCACCACAACTGACCCCTCGCCCCCACGCCAGTGGGCGAGAGGGATTCAGGGTGAGGGGGCGTCGATGCAAAACGCCAACCTCTCAAGAATCGTCTCAAACCCAATTGGCGCGCAGAGATCCCCTCACCCCGTCACATTCGCTGGACGCGAATGTGACATCCCTCTCCCCGTTTCACGGGGCGAGGGGTCTATCAATTTGCAGGCTGTCCCGATCCCGACCCTTCGCAATCCGCATCACGCCCGCCGCAGGTTGGCGAGGATGATCTCGCGCCAGACTCGCGTCGGCGTTATCCAGGCGTCGGGCGCGTTGTAGTTGCCGCAGAGGATGACGGCCGTGATGCCGACGCTCGGCATGATCCAGAGTCTTTGACCGCCATTGCCGAAGCCGCCGATCCAACGCTGCGGCGTTCCCACGACGGGCGCCTCGCCGAGAAACAATTGTCGCCCGTAATCGAGCCCATCGCCGGTCTGGATCGCCGGCCGCACCGAATCGTCGATCCAGGCGCGGGAGACGATCTGGCGGCCCTTCCACACGCCGCCGGCACGAACGAGCTCGCCGATGCGCGCCAGATCCCGCGGGCGCAGGCGAAGGCCGGAGGCGGCCGACGGCACGCGATCCCGGCCGCCGGCCCATTCGAAGACGGCAATTCCCAGCGGCTCGAACAGCGCTTCGCGGGCAAAGTCGGGCAAGGATTTTCCCGCACCCTTGGCGATGATGCGGCCGAGCAGCGCCGGCGCATTGCCGCCATAGATCCATTGCGTTCCCGGCGCCGCGACGACCCGCCGCTCCAGGATGAAGCGGTAGCGGTCGGGCGCCTTCTCCATGGCGATCTCGCTGTTCTCGGGATTTGTGTAGGGGAGCTTCTCATCCCATTCCAGGCCGAGGGTCATGTTCAGTGCATGCTCGATGCGCAGTTGCTGCCGTTGCGGGTCTGCGGCGAGCTCCGGATATTCCGGGAACTCCGCCAGAAGCGGCGCCTCCGGGGGCGGCACGAGCCCACGGTCCAGGGCGATGCCGTAGAGAATGCCGACGATGCTTTTCGTCACCGACCGCAGATCGTGCAAGGTCTCGGGCTTGAAGGCGATATGGCCAAGCGACTGCCCCCAGTTCTCGTCGGACCCCTCGTAATAGCGTTCCAGGACCGGCTTGCCGGCCTGCAGCGCCAGAACCGCGTGCAATCCCCGCAGCAGGCCCGAGCGAAAACCCGCATCGAGTTTCTCGCCGAGATCGCCGGCGAAAGTCAGGCCGCGCAGATCCGGACCTTGCGAAAACTCGGTGGGCACAAGCTCTGGTCTATGCTGCGTCATGCTGATCGTTTCAGGGCCTGGCCTTATCGCGTCGAATGCTTTGTCGACGGTTGGATAGCGAGAGCGTCATTCTCTCAGGACGCAGCGCCCGGGCAAGCGGGTTCTGCCGGCGTTGCTGCTGCAGGCTTATGGCATTTGAGATGAAAACAGCGCCATAATGGCCGGCGGCAAGTGAGGGTCTTGAACTTTGTTGCCTAGCGTAAACACAGAGAAGAGGAGATTGTGCCTTGGCCTTGCGTAAATTCATCATCGAGCGGGACATCCCGAAAGTCGGCGGCCTCGACCGCGATCAGCTGCGCGGCGCCGCCGCCAAGTCGAACGACGCGCTGCAGCAGATCGGCAAGGAGATTCAATGGGTCGAAAGCTTCGTCGCCGACAACAAGACGTTCTGCGTCTATCTGGCCAAGGACGAGGCGGTCATCCGCAAGCATTCGGAGCTCAGCGGATTTCCGGCGACCAAGATCACGGAAATCAAAAGGATGATCGATCCGACAACCGCGAGTTAGTCCATTCGGCCAAGCCCCACCATCGGCTGTTCGTGCAAGGCAAATATGTTGGCCGCGAGGGCTGCGCTGGGTTGATTCGCGCCGCTACCAGCGGATCTCCTCGAACATCCGGCGGAGCTTCAAGGCACGCGCAGGATTGACGGCTTCCGCCCAGGCCACGCGCCCGGCTATATGGGCGCGAAAATCGTGCCGGTCGGCGCGATTTGCTGCTTGCGGCCCGTTCATGCGGCAATTGTGCAGGATTGCCTTCAGTGAATCATAGTCGGCGCGCGGCAGATTGACATGATCATTGACGATCAGGCCGGTAATGCGTTGTGCGCCGCCGCGGCCCATGATGCGCGTCTTTCGCGCGTTCAACCGGTAGCCTTCGTCGCCTGCGATCTCCTTCACCGCGGCGAGAAACCGCGCCGACCCGCCGGCGAGATCCCCGTCGCCGGAAAACACCAGATCGTCGGCATAGCGCGTGTAGGCAGCGTCTCTGCTGCGGGCGAGGCCGTGCAGGCGGCAATCGAGCGACCGCGCGGCGAGGTTCGCCAGCGCCGGTGATGTCGGTGCCCCCTGGGGCAGATGCGGCGCGGCGTACATCTGCCGCGTGGCCCAATCGTGGCGCCGCCCCGCAGGTAAAGTAAGGAACAGCGGCGATGGCGTGGCCGTGCTGCAAAGTCCCGTGAGCAACCGTGCCACGGCCCAAGGATAACCCAGGCTGCGGAAGATGCCATGCACGCGGCGCAAGGGCGTCATGGGAAAGAAGTTCGTGAGATCGGCTGCGATGATCACTGCTTCGCCGGCATGGACCTGCGCCGCGCTGAGGCAGGAACGGCCGGCGACGAAGCCGTGAGCGCGGTCATGGCATGGCACAGTATCCAGGATTTCCTTGAGAATCCGCCGCTGCATCGCCTTGAGCCGCGGCTTCGGCGCCTCGATCAGGCGCGGCGGCCCGCTTCGCTTCGCTGCGAACATATCGTGATAATGCCGCAACGCCGGATCCCGTTCACGCCGCAAGCGGTGATCCGCGTCGGCGTACCACAGAAGCTGCGCGGCGGTGATCCCCAGCCATTCCGCGAGTTCGCCCGCCGTGGCGAGACGGGGGATATGGAGATCGGCAAACTTTGCTGCCGGCGTGAACTCGGCCGGTTCGAGCGTCGGCAGGATCGCCGCCCGGCTTTGCCGCAAGAGCGCGGCAGCGCGTTCGAACCTCGGCGACGCCAGCAGAAAACTCGCCAGCCAGTCGGGCGACGGCGGATAGCCGGTGCGGATCGCACCGAGTATCTCGCCGATCAGCGCCTCTTGCGATCGTCGCGTCGAGCGGCCAAGCATGCCTTGCGCGCGGCGCCGCAGCGCAGGCTCCGTCCATGCGCCAGCGAGCAGAACAATGGCGAGGGCGCGGGCGACAGTGTCTCTGGCCTTCATGCATCGACATCCATGAAACTGCCGCCGCGGCGGGCACTTCAACCTCTCTGCTATCGCGTGATCAGCAGTAGGACGAAGGCCTACGGGAGATCACGCCATGTGATGCACGCGTCGGAAGTTTCCCCTGGGTAGCCCCGGAGATCCCGCCGTCAGACTCGAAAGTCCAGACGCCAGGATTTCTTGAAGTGCCCGCCTGGCACCCATAGTTGGCGTGCATATCCGCCCTGTCAATTCGCGCGCGCGTTGAGTAGCTGCATGAAGCACCAGCGAACATATGGTATTAGAGTTGAGAACTTTACACGCTGCCTTTGGTGAATCCCGTTTGCGCGGGCAAGCCCTCAGGCGCGATGATCCGATGCGGGCACAGGGAGTCCTCTATGTTCATCCAGGCCACCTGCGTCGCCATCGACAGCCGCGGCGTCTTGATCCGCGGCGCGCCGGGCAGCGGCAAGTCGGATCTGGCCTTGCGGTTGATCGACGAAGGCGCGGCGCTGGTGGCGGATGACGGCGTCGACCTCCAGGCTGAAAGCGGCACGCTGACAGCCCGTTTCCCGCCGCAAGCGCCGCCGGAGCTCAAGGGCAGGATCGAGGTGCGCGGCCTCGGTATCGTCGAGGTGGGGGCCGGCCCGGCCGTCCGGCTCGCCTTGCTGGTCGATTTGGCGGCCCCCGAGAGCATCGAGCGTATGCCCGAAAATCAGACCGAAACCATTCTAGAGATTGAACTATTTCGCATCCGGCTGGCCCCTTTCGAAGCCTCGGCGCCGACCAAAGTTCGGCTTGCGGTCCGGCAGGCCAGCCGCATAATCCGCCCCCCATGAGCCACCCCGTCATGACGGCCTCCCGCGGCAGCGCGCCCGAGACCAGCCCGCGCCGCGCTGCCGATGCGCGGCGTCTGCTGCTGGTCACCGGCTTGTCCGGCGCCGGCCACAGCTCGGCGCTGAAGGCGCTGGAGGACATGGGCTACGAAGCCGTCGACAATCTGCCGCTGTTCCTGCTCGGCGGCCTGATGGAGAATCCGGAGATGCTGGCGCGGCCGATCGCCATCGGCGTCGACAGCCGCACCCGGGATTTTTCCGTCGCCGCGCTGGAGCAGCATATGGCGCGGCTGCGGGAACTTCCGGGCATCGAGTTGCGCCTGCTCTATCTCGACTGCAGCGACGACATCCTGCAGCGCCGCTTCAAGGAGACCCGCCGCCGCCATCCGCTCGCGTCCGACCGTCCTGTCATCGACGGCATCGCCCAGGAGCGCGCGCTGCTGGCGCCGCTGCGGCATATCGCCGATGTCGCCATCGATACCAGCGAGCTGCGCCTCGGCGATCTCAAGCAGATGCTGCTCGGTCACTTTGCGGTCGAGCAGACCCAGGCGGCGCTGTCGGTGATCTCCTTCTCCTACCGCGAAGGCCTGCCGCGGGAAGCCGACTTGGTGTTCGATGTGCGCTTCCTGCGCAATCCCCATTACAACGAAACGCTGCGGCCCCACACCGGGCGCGACGCCGCCGTCGCCGATTTCATCGAGGCCGATCCCGCTTTTGCACCGTTTTTCACCTCGCTGACGTCAATGCTGGCGCCGCTGCTGCCGGCCTATGACCGCGAGGGCAAGAGCTATGTCACCATCGCCATCGGCTGCACCGGCGGCCGCCACCGCTCGGTCCATCAGGCCGAGCGCCTTGCCGCCTGGCTGAAGGGGCAGGGGCGCGGCGTGCATCTTCGCCACCGGGATATCGACCTCGCGGGAAAGACTTCCTCAACCTCCCCCAACGACAATCCACCGGCCGCCGGTTGATCCGACGCCGCGCCGGAACGAACAAAGGAAAAGCTCAATGATCGGAATGGTACTCGTCACCCACGGCCGCCTGGCGCAGGAATTCGTCTCCGCGCTCGAGCATGTGGTGGGGCCCCAGACCGGCGTCGCCGCCATCTGTATCGGCGCCGACGACAATATGGAGCAGCGCCGCAAGGAGATCCTGGAGTCCGTGGCCAAGGTGGATGACGGCGACGGCGTGGTGCTGCTGACCGACATGTTCGGCGGCACGCCGTCCAATCTCGCCATCTCCGTGCTCGACCGCGCCAATGTGGAAGTGGTCGCCGGCATCAACCTGCCGATGCTGATCAAGCTCGCCTCCTTGCGAAAAACCGCGAAGCTGCAGGCGGCCGTCGCCGCCGCCCAGGACGCCGGCCGAAAATACATCAACGTCGCCTCCCAACTCCTCGCCGACGCCAGGCAATGTATTGGAGTCTTGGAACCACAGACGCACACAGATGACCCCTACCCCTTGCGGATAAGACGAGGGTTGGCCTGTCACGAACACCGATGCATGACCGGTTTGTAGAAGTCCTACGGCGCGCCTGGCGCGCCAATTTAGTTTTCCGGACAAGTAGCGCGCTCCTGACCGTCACCCCCTGCCTCTGTGTTCCCCTGTGGTGCATCGGTGAGTTCGAATCAAACTGTTTCTTGCATCGAATTAGAACGAATGCCCAACGACCAGCCGCCAGCTTCGTCAGACGCGCTCTCCCGCTGGGTGACGATCCGCAATCAGCGCGGGCTGCATGCGCGCGCGGCGGCGAAATTCGTCAAGCTGGCCACCACCTTCACCGCCGAGGTGACGGTGCAGAAGGGCGACATGACCGTCTCCGGCGCTTCGATCATGGGGCTGATGATGCTGGCCGCCAGCCCGGGCTCGGAGATCGAGATCCGCACCAAGGGCGCCGCCAAGGCCGAGGCGCTCGCCGCCCTGGTCGCGCTGGTGGAGCGCCGCTTCGATGAAGAGTGAGAAGAAACGCGGCGTCGCCAGGCGCAAGACGCGCGAGCGCATCATCGATGGGCTCGGCGTCTCCCTCGGCATCGCCATCGGCCCCGCCCATGTGATGGAGGCGGGTTCCGTCGACATCCCCGAATACACCGTGGATGAAGACAAGCTGCCGGCCGAGCTGGAGCGTTTCAAGGACGCAGTCGAGAAATCCCAGCGCCAATTGCGCAAGCTGAAGACCAAATCCGCCGATCTGCCGGGCGCCGCGGCGGAAGAGCTCGGCTTCCTCCTGGATGCGCGGCTGCAGATGCTGACCGGCTCCCGCGTGGTGCGGGGCGTGGAAAAACGCATCGCCGAAACCCATGCCAACGCCGAAGCCGCCGTCGCGCGCCGAGATCACCGAGGTGGCCAACAGCTTCGCCCAGCTCGAGGATGCCTATCTCGCGGCGCGCGCCGACGACATCCGCGAAGTCGGCGACCGCCTGATCCGCAACCTGACCAAGAGCCCCTACCAGGCCTTCTCGAAGCTGCCGGAAGGCAGCATCATCATCGCCGAGGAGCTGTCGCCCGCCGACACCGCGCTGATGGATCCGGCCCATGTGGGCGGCTTCGCGACGGCCATCGGCGGCTCGGAAAGCCATACCGCCATCATGGCGCGCTCCCTGGGCCTGCCCGCCGTGCTCGGCCTGGCGCAGCTGGTGCTCGAGGTGCAGGTCGGCGACATCGTCATCATCGACGGCAGCTCGGGCCGCGTCATCATCCGGCCGAAGCCGGCAACGCTATCCGCCTATCGCGAGCGGCGGATGGAGTTCGAGCGCGCCCAGCGCCAGCTCGCCAGCCTGCGCCGCCTGCCCGCGGTCACCCGCGACGGCACTGCCGTCACGCTCCTGGCCAATGTGGAGCTGCCGCGCGAGGCGGAGCTGGCGGTCGCCGCCGGCGCCGAAGGCGTCGGCCTGCTGCGCACCGAGTTCCTCTACATGAACCGCGCCGATCTGCCGGACGAGGAAGAGCAGTACCAGGCCCTGCGCGCCCTCATGCGCAGCCTCGACGGGCGGCCGATGACCGTGCGCACCCTCGATGTCGGCGGCGACAAGCTGGCGGCGGCCCTGGCCGACCGCCACGGCCACGCCGCCAATCCGGCGCTCGGCCTGCGCGCCATCCGGCTGTCGCTGAAGGAGCCCGAGCTGCTGGAGGCCCAGCTCGGCGCCATCCTGCGCGCCGGCGCATCCGGGCCCCTGCGCATCCTCCTGCCGATGATCTCCTCGGTGTCGGAGATCAAGCAGGTGCGCGAGATCCTGCTCTCGCTGGCCCGCCGCATGAAGCGCCGCGGCGTGAAGATCGCCGATCCCCTGCCGCCGCTGGGCGTGATGATCGAGGTGCCGGGCGCGGCGCTCGCCGCCGATGCGCTGGCGCAGGTGGCGGATTTCTTCGCCATCGGCACCAACGACCTCACCATGTACACCCTGGCCATCGACCGCGGCGACGAGCAGGTGGCGCCGCTCTATAACCCGCTGCATCCGGCGGTGCTCAGGTTGATCCAGTTCGCCACCGAGGCCGCGCTGCGCGCCCGCATCCCCATCAGCGTCTGCGGCGAGATCGCCGGCGATCCCCGCTATGCCGCCCTGCTGATGGGCCTGGGCATCCGCGAGCTGTCCATGGCCGCCAATTCCCTGCCGCGGGTGAAGCAGCGCATCCGCGCCATCGACCTCCTGGCCGCCACCCGCTGCGCGCGGACCATCATGGACCAGTCCGACTCCGGCCGCATCGCGGCCCTGCTGGACGACTTCAATTCGCTGGCGTGACCTGCGCCTCTGCTGTTCGAGGCTGCAGGGCGCAAATGCCCGGGTTATCCACCGGGAAATGAGCGCCGCGCCGCTTCTCTTTACGACCCCTTAACTATGTTTCCCCAAAACTAGACGGCAGGACGCAGGACGTCCCATTAGCGATGTGGAGGCTGGATACATGTTCTCGAGAGATAACAAGACTGCTACCCCTGAACCGACCCAAACCCCGATGACCAGGCTGGATCCTGCACAGCGCAGCAACGGCAACGGGGCGCCGTCCATCATCGGCCGCGATCTCAAGATCAAGGGCGACCTGATCTGCAACGGCGACATCCAGATCGATGGCGAAGTCGAGGGCGACGTCCAGAGCACCACGCTGACCATCGGCGAGGGCGCCAAGGTGCGCGGCACGGTTTCCAGCAACAGCGTCCGCGTCCATGGCTCGTTCAACGGCCAGCTCAAGGGCCAGTCGGTCACCCTGGCCAAGACCGCCAAGCTGGTGGGCGACGTGACGCACCAGACCCTGGGCATCGAAGCCGGCGCCCATTTCGAGGGCAAGTCCCTGCGGATCGACGGCACGCGATCCTGACGGCGCGGCCGCTTCGCCGCGCTGCTGGGCGAACTCAATTCTCTGGTCTAGTCGCTACCGGCACAGCTAAAGCATGATAAAGACCCCTCGCCCCGCGAAGCGGGGAGAGGGATGCAACATCCGCGTTCAGCGGATGTTGCGGGGTGAGGGGACAGGCATCGATGCCGCCGCCCGAACATCGGCTGCACCAGAGGAACAAGCCGGATTAGTTCATCACTTTGTTCGTGCAATGCTCGCAAGGTTCGTGCTCCCATCCCCTCACCCGCACAGCTGTCGCGTTGCGACATCTGTGCACCCTCTCCCCGCTTCGCAGGGCGAGGGGACAGCAATTGCTCTTTCAACTTTATGCCGACGCATTGGACTCCAACCATTGTCAACGCCGTCGAAACTTAGCCGCTAATCTAAGAATCAACGAGAATCTGCCACCTCGACGGATTGCAGCAAAAGAGACTTGTCCGAAAGGCCTCGGGCAAATTGCCCGTCGATGGCCAGGCCGCTTTCCCTGGCGCGGCGGCGCGTGTAGCCTGTACCGCTGCTCTGCATTGGGGATTGGCTATGGCAATACATCTTCCACCTATGGAATTCTGCCGCCCCGCCGGCTCTCGATCTCAAATGGTCGCTGATGCTGCGGGTCATGACCGCCGCCTTCACCGCTCTCATCCACTGCTCTTGGACGGGCTCCGCCGCCGCTGCTGAGCCAATCAAGATCGCCGTATTCCCGTTCGAGCTCGAGGAATTCAGCGCGGCGGCCGAGCAAGGCTCAAGCCCCGACGAGTCCGCCTTCCTCGCCCAGTCCACCGAGGAAGCAAGAAAGCAACTCCTGCAATCGGGCCGCTACAATCTGATCGACACCGCCGGCGCCGACATCGCCGCCGCGAAAGGGCAGGGCCTGCGGAATTGCAATGGCTGCGAAGCGCCGATCGCGATGCAGCTCGGGGCCGATCAGGCCCTGATCGGCGTCGTGACCAAGATCAGCATGACCGAATATGTCGTGCAGCTTCAGGTCAGGGATGCCCGAAGCAGCGAAGTCGTCTCCAAATTCTCGACCGGCCTGCGCATGGGCGCCAACGACTCCTGGTCCCGCGGCGTCCGCTCCCTGATGAAGAACGAAATGCTGGCCCCACAATGACCGGATCGATTCAACGGGAACGCCGCTGAATAATTTGAGTTCGCCTGCGTAAGGGCGTCCTCGGGCTTGACCCGAGGATCGAAACCCGCCCCTTTCAACAACGCACGTTGCTTCGCCAGTGTTCGCGCATAGGCGATCAGCTCAGGCTGACCGCTACATCCTCCCGGACCAGGATATAGGCCGATCCCAAGGGAACCTGCACGGCAAACACATCGTAACCCTTTGGCGCGTTTTGCGGATCGATCTCGCTCCATTGACCGCCGGCGAGGAGGAGCTGGTCGCCGCTGTCGCCGTCGATGCGCAGTGCGTCACCGTTGCGGAATGCGTCCCGCCCTATGATCCAGGGATTGAAAATACCGTTGCCGAGATCCAGCACGTCCTGCGAACTGATCGTGAGGGAGTCGCCACCCGACCCGTTGCCCATGGACAATGTCTCGATTCCGGTGATGCGCTCGCTCAGGCCGGACGTGGTCAGATCCAACTGGCCATCGAACTTCAGGACATCGCCGGTCGACCAGGCGACGCTGCGGCAAAACTGACGGCCGCCATCGACCGAACCAAAGTCCGAGACATCGAACAGCCGCAATACGTCATTGCCGAGGCCGCCGAAGGCGCGGTCGGCGGTGCCGATGCTGATCGTATCCTTGCCGGCTCCGCCATAGAGGCAATCGGCAGCCACGTCATTGCCGCCGTCGAGCAGATCACGGCCGTAGCCGCCATGGATCGTATCTCCCCCCGCCATGCCGTTCAGGCTGTCATTGCCGAAATGGCCATTGATTTCGTCCGTCCCAACCTTGCCGGCCAGAGCATCGTTCTTCCATGTTCCGTCGATCCTGATCTTCACAAGCTGTTCGACTTCACCGGTGATGACGTCTTCCGTCAGAACCTGGCCGACCCCCTGAGCATAGAACTTGTGTTCCACCGATTCCGGATCGAGGGGCGTGGTATCCAGTGTCTCCAGGGTCTGCAGGAATGCCGCGTAGGGCGCGCTTGCCGGTGCATCCAGGCGGAGCACTTCTGCCCTGTCCTCCGCTACCCCCGGCGCATTCTCCTGGTTGTACGCGTCGCCGACCTGGGGTGACGCCTTCATGATGATGCCGGGGTGCGCGCCGTCTACCCCGGCCCGCCAGCTCCCTTCCGTGCTGACGACCTTTCCATCCACGAATTCCTTTGTGTCTTCGCCGAAGTACCAGACATTTCCGTGTATATCCTGGGCGAAGTAGTCGAATGTCTTCTCGACGATCTCGCCATCCTCGGTCGCCGTATCCATGACGACGACGCAAGTGACGCCGTTGATGACCTTCGTTCGCCGCGTGACGACGAACTCGTTCGCGGCCGAACCGTCCCCATTCTCGTAGATGAAGGTAGTACCTGGCTGCAGCGCGAAGTAAGGATTGTCGACGGTTTTAACAAAGTCGGCGGGGTTGATTGTCGTGGCGGGGGCGCTGGAAGGCTGAAAACCTCGGGTAAAATGGCTCAGGGACACGGCCGTCTCCTTTCAAGGAAGTTCGCCTGCACTTCGAATCCGGGTCATCTAGGCAACAGCGCCCTCGAACCAGATATCAGACGATGCGGCGATTTATGAGACTGGCCTTGTGGCGGCGTAAATCCGACTTGCGTCAGAAAGACCTCAATCCGCCATTTGTCAGAAAGAGCCGTAGACCGGACATCTGCGGATGCCTGTCATTTCCTTCTGCTTGGCAGCCGAGTTCGTCGGCGCCTACGCTGGCTCCATACCCCGCAGGTGAGAGGGCGAATCTGGCGCGGCGCCCAGCGGCGATTCAGGGCTCCCACTCGCCCCGCCGTTGTTCGCCGCCGCATCCGGCACAAACAGATCCTCCAGGAAATAAGCTGAAAACGCGGTCTTTCCGGGGAGACCTGCTTTCCGGTAAATGGCTTGCGCCTGCTGACGCACCGTGGCGTCGCTCGTTTTCCGCAGCGCGGCAATCTCCTTGTGACTCAATCCCTTGAGAATCAGCAGACCGACCTCGCACTCGGCGGCGCTCATGTCCCACTTCTGGAATTGCTTGTCCAATTCGGCCTTTAGTCCGGAAAGATGGGATTGGGCCCTGCTTCGCCAGCCATTTCCCTCGGTCCGGGCAATCTCCAGGTCCCTGAGGAGAGTCATTTGCTCTTCATGTTGCGTCTGGATACGCTGAACGAGGAGGGCAACGCCTACCGCAGAGCCGATTATCAGGAGAATGCCGGCCGCGTCTCCGATAAAATCGAGAAGCGTGGTTTCGTCCTCCTGGGTGAAAACCTCGAGTGCCAGCAAGAGCGCAAAACAACCGATACCAATACCGCCAAACAAGAACCTGACTCTTCGTTCACCGAGCTTTTTCATCTGGGGTTCTCCTTTCGGTCGAAATGAGAAACCAACTGTGCCCAAGCTGCATGGATTGGCTGCAGGATTTAGGAGTTATCAAAACGCCTTCTCCAAAGCTTTGTCCAGTTCGCTCCTCTTGCCCGTACAAGTCGCAAACCCGAGAATCTGCGGCAGATTGACGGGCAGGATTCTGGCGAGGCCGCACGGAGAAGGAGTATTCCAGCTGCCCGCCAGCATCTCTCGGGCGTGTCTCGGAACGACGGCTTTCACCGCCGCCGGACTTCTGGCGGCAGATGCCACGGCTGACGGCGTCAAACTGGAGATCGAGGGCCACTTTAAGAGCGCGGCTGGTGTCGCGCTCGCCGCCGACTTCAGCGCGGCGTCAGGCGTTATCGGAAGCGACCTCCGCGACTATGTCATCAAGCAGGACGTCGAGATTCATTTCCGGGGCGAGACCGAACTGGACAACGGCCTGACAGTTGGTGTCGAGGTCGAACTCGATGGACAGACCTCCGATGATCAGATCGCCTCGGTCTATGCATACCTTGACGGTAGCTTTGGAGAATTTCGTTTCGGGGACACGGAAGAGGCTTATGCCCAGTTATGTTATCAAGTGCCGAGCGCTTCGGCGCTGTTCGGCGCCGACAGTCCGGACTTTAATTTCTCGAATGCCGGCATAGCAGGCTATGCAGCGACCAACGGTACTTGTTACGGTGTCGATGACAATTCAACCAAGCTGGTTTTCTTCAGTCCGGACGTCGCCGGCCTTCAACTCGCCGCATCGTTCACTCCCGACAATACTGAAGACACGCGCAACACGCTGGCTGGATCGGGCACACGTAGGAGGGATGATCCCGGACAGAATTCCGAAAATCTATCGATTGCTGCCACCTTCACATACGACATCGATGAAGTTCATCTGGTCCTTGGTGGAGGAGCGACATTCAGTTTCGATAAAGAGGACAATCCCAACCACACGGACAATGCGCGCGGCTACAATGCATATGCACAGGTGGCATTCGTCGGATTCACGTTCGGCGCAGCTTCGGAGTTGCGTCTGAACCTCGCCGAAGGTGGTGAGGATCAGTGGGTATATGGCGCAGGCGCGACTTATGCTTGGAATGGATGGACGTTCGGATTGGGCTGGAACTCGCGGCGACTATGAGGGAGTCACAGGTGCCAACGGCGTTGGCCCATTCAATGCCGATCATGACATCTTTTCGGCGACAGTATCTTACGAACTGGGACCTGGGATTTCCTTGGACGGCGTCGTTGAGTATTCCGATTACCGCAGCCATGACGCGGCAGGCCCCGACTACAACGGAGTCGCCGTCGGCATCGGAACAATGATCACGTTCTAGGCGCCGCATATCACAGATGCGCCTATCGGAAGGCCCAAGGGGGCAGGACAACAATTCCGTGGCGGCTTTCGAGGTGCCCATCGGCTACAGCTTTGTCGATATGGAGGCCGTTGGATTGCCTGTTTGGCGCGATCCCAACTCGGGATGTGTCGGCGTTTCACGATAAACCGGCGCGGGCGTGCCCTACGCGACATCGATATCCTTCCTAGCGAACGCCCCCAAGATTTGCTGGACAGCCGTAACCCTCTAGGAGGGTGGTCCTACGCCTCCTTGGCAGATGTTCCCTAAATGTTCTATAGTGGGCAACTTCATTCATCCATGCGGCAAGGACAGGCATGCCTCAGGCAGGGTCGATTTTCTCGTTCAACCTTCGGCGGACCAAGAGCGAGGGATTCCCTTGCATGGCATCGTTCCCAAGAATCAGGGTCCCCCGGGAAAAATCGGCCGATTCGGGCGATTTTCTTTATGGTCCAATCAGTTATCAGGATAAATCAGACCGGCGCACGGCCTGCAACGCCTTGGAAGGGAAGGGATTTATTGCCGGGAGAATGCGCGCAAATAGCGCCCGTCTTCAGCGGATGCGCCCGCCGCTCATGGCGAAAGAGGGCCGTGCCATCCGCCTCGTTAATCGCTCCGCGCCTTCGCGCCTCCGCCTGCCTCCTTTCGGCCCTCTCAACCTTGCCTGCCCCCGGCGCGGCTGGTATTTCGGACGCCCGTCTTCGCTGGAGCTTCGGCGAGGCGAGCCCGCCGCGCCGAAGCTCCGCAGGTGCGAAGGCGGGTTTCCCCGCTAAATGCCAGCCGCAGTCCATCACCCGCTCAAGGGAGCATGACCTAATGGCCTCCAAGTCCTCTTCCGCCGCCAAGCCCGCAGCCGCGAAATCCGGCTCCCCCGCCGTAGCTTCAGCGAAGGCGGGCGCCGGCAAGACCGCGCCCGCTGCCCACAAGGTTAGCGCCGCCGACTACCGGGTCGCCGATATCGCCCTCGCCGATTGGGGCCGCAAGGAGATGTCGATCGCCGAGACCGAGATGCCCGGGCTGATGGCGCTGCGGGCCGAGTACGGCAAGCAGAAGCCGCTGAAGGGCGCGCGCGTCGCCGGCTCCCTGCATATGACCATCCAGACGGCGGTGCTGATCGAGACGCTGAAGGCCTTGGGCGCCGACGTGCGCTGGGCCTCCTGCAACATCTTCTCGACCCAGGACCACGCCGCCGCGGCGATCGCCGCCGCCGGCACGCCGGTCTTCGCGTACAAGGGCGAGTCGCTGGAGGAATACTGGGAATTCACCCATCGCATCTTCGAATGGCATGACGGCGGCACGCCCAACATGATCCTGGATGACGGCGGCGACGCCACGCTGCTGCTCCATCTCGGCCGCCGCGCCGCCAAGGACGCGTCGCTGATCTCCAAGCCGACGAATGAGGAAGAAGAGGTTCTCTACGCCGCCATCAAGACGCGCCTCAAGAGCCATCCCGGCTGGTACGAGAAGGTCGGCAACGCCATCAAGGGCGTGACCGAGGAAACCACCACGGGCGTGCACCGCCTCTATGAAATGGCCCAGAAAGGCACGCTGCTGTTTCCGGCCATCAACGTGAACGACTCCGTCACCAAGTCGAAGTTCGACAATTTCTACGGCTGCCGCGAAAGCCTGGTGGATGGCATCAAGCGCGCCACCGACACCATGATGGCCGGCAAGGTGGCCGTGGTCGCCGGCTACGGCGATGTGGGCAAGGGCTCGGCGGAATCACTGCGCAGCCAGGGTGCGCGCGTCATGGTCACGGAGGTCGATCCCATCTGCGCGCTGCAGGCGGCGATGGAAGGCTATCAGGTGGTGACCATGGAGGAGGCGGCGCCGCAAGGCGACATCTTCGTCACCGCCACGGGCAATGTGGACGTCATCACCATCGAGCATATGCGCGCCATGAAGGACCGCGCCATCGTCTGCAACATCGGCCACTTCGACAGCGAGATCCAGATCGGCGCGCTGCAGAACTACAGGTGGGAAGAGGTGAAGCCCCAGGTGGACGAAGTGGTCTTCCCCGGCGGCAAGCGGCTGATCGTGCTGGCCAAGGGCCGGCTGGTGAATCTCGGCTGCGCCACCGGCCATCCCAGCTTCGTCATGAGCGCCTCCTTCTCCAACCAGGTGCTGGCGCAGATGGAGCTGTGGAACCACAACAGCAAGTACGAGAAGAAGGTCTACGTCCTGCCCAAGCATCTGGACGAGAAGGTGGCGGCGCTGCATCTGGCCAAGGTCGGCGCCCACCTGACCAAGCTCTCCGCCAAGCAGGCGAAGTATCTGGGCATCGAAAACACCGGCCCGTTCAAGCCGGACCACTATAGGTATTAAGGGGCCGGCGCAGGCGGGCCGCGGCCCGTTGGCTTGCTGATATCAGCCGAAACCCGGTAAGGTCTGGGCCACCTATGCACCGCCCTGCCTTACCTCTGACGGCCGCTCCGATTGCCGGATTCTGGCCCGGGCTTGCCCTGGCCCAGACCACGGAGCCGGCTTTGGCCACCGGCCTGCCGCCGGACCAGGCCCTGGCCACGGCCGGCATCATCGTCGCGGTGGCCGGCGCGTTGCTGCTGGCGGCCCTGGCGGTGATTCTCTGGCTCCGGCGGCGGCTGCACGATGCCCGGCGTCACGCCGACGTCCTGGCCCAGAGCCAGCGGCGCATGGCCCAGGCCCTGGACGGCCCGAAGTCGGGCATCCTGCTCTGGGCCCCCGGCGCCAAGGCGGTGACCTTGCCGCCCCAGATCGCCAAGCTGCTCGGCCTGCCGGCCGGCGAGACCCTGGCGCTGGACCGGCTGACCTTCGCCGTCTCCACCCCCGACCGCGCCATGCTCGGCACCGGCCTGGACCGGCTGGACCAGGACGGCGCCGGCTTCGACATGGCCTGCCGGCTGGCCGATGGCGTGCGCACCGTGGCCTGCCGGGGCGACCGCCTGCCGGCCGACGCCGCTGACGGCCCGATGAATCGGCTGACCATCACCGAGGTGTCCCAGGTCGCCGCCGCCGCCACCGTGATCGCCAACGAGAAAGACCGGCTGCAGGCGGCCCTGGACGTCATGCCCATGCCCGTCTGGCTGCGCCGCAACGATCTGACCCTCGAATACTGCAACAAGGCCTATGCCGACGGCGTCGAGGCGATGCGGCCGCAAGTGGTGGAGAAGGGCATTGAACTCATGGGCGGCACCGGCAGCCGCGACATGGCGCGGAAGGCGCTGGAGGAAAACAAGCCGCAGAGCGACGACAAGCATGTGGTCCTCCGCGGCGACCGGCGCCTCATGACGGTGACGGAGATGCCGCTGGTCGGCGGCGGCGTCATCGGCTACGCCGCCGACAAGACCGCGATCGACGAGGCACAGGGCGAGCTGAAACGCCATGTGCGCGCCCATGCCGACGTGTTGGAAAGCCTGTCGACCGCCGTCGCCATCTTCAACGCCGACGGCAAGCTGCGCTTCCACAACAGCGAATACTCCAAGCAGTTCGGCCTGGAGGAGGAATTCCTCACCAGCGAGCCAACGCTGAACGAGGTGCTGGAGGCGCTGCGCGAGCGCCGCCGCATCCCCGAATATGCCGACTTCCCGAAATACAAACGCGAGCTGATGCGCGAGCTGTTCGCCCTGCTGCATCCGATGGAAGAGCTGCTGCATCTGCCCGACGGTTCGACCCTGCGCATGGTGGCCGCCCCCCATCCGCTCGGCGGCGTCACCATCAGCTATGAGGATGTGACGGACACGCTACGGCTCGAGCGCTCCTACAACACGCTGATCCAAGTTCAACGCGAAACCCTCGACCATCTCTATGAAGGTATCGCCGTGTTCGGCAGCGACGGCCGGCTGAAGCTCAGCAATCCGGCTTTCGCCCGCATCTGGGGGCTGGAGCCGCAGCAGCTCGAGAACGAGCCGCACGTCGCCATCATCGTCGACGCCATCAGGCGCTTCTTCGCCCAAGGACCGTTCTGGGGCCGGCTGCGCAATCGCATCATCGGCCGCGTCGCCGACCGCGACGCCCGCAGCGGCCGCATCGAGCGCACTGATGGTTCTGTCTTGATCTTCAGCTCATTGCCGCTGGCCGACGGCGGCTGTCTCTATACCTATCTCGACGTCACCGACAGCACGCGGGTCGAGCGCGCGCTGCGCGAACGCAACGCCGCGCTGGAAGCCGCCGACCGGCTCAAATCCGAATTCATCGCCAACGTGTCCTACGAATTGCGCACGCCGCTCAACGCCATCATCGGCTTCGCGGAAATGCTGGATCAGCGCTATTTCGGCGAGCTCAACGAGCGGCAATCGGAATACAGCCGCAACATCCTGGAGGCGTCGAACCGCCTGCTGACGCTGATCAACGACATCCTCGATGTGGCCACCATCGATGCCGGCTACCTGCAGCTGGAATGCGGACCGGTGAACGTGCAGGAACTGATGGCGGGCGTCGGCATGCTGGCCGGCGAGCGCGCCCGCTCGCGCGACATCAACTTCTCGATCCAGGCCAATGGCGATCTCGGCACCATCATCGCCGACGAGCGCCGCCTGAAGCAGGCGCTCTACAGCGTCATCAGCAACGGCCTGAAATTCACCCCGCCCAGCGGCTCGATCGTGCTGGGCGCCACGCGCAACGACGGCCATGTGGAGTTCCGCGTCACCGACACCGGCATCGGCATCGATCCCGAATATCACGCGGCGGTGTTCGAGAAATTCGCCCGCGTCAGCAGCCAGGGCCGCAGCTTCGGCATGGGGCTGGGCCTGGCGCTGGTGAAGAAGCTGATCGAGCTCCATGGCGGCCGGGTCGAGCTGGACTCCGAACCGGGCCAGGGCACGACGATCACCTGCTTCGTACCCGTCGACGCGACGCGGACCGCGAAGGCCGCCTAGCCGCCGGCGGGCACGCCCGACGTCGTCGAATATTCGAAATGCAGCACCTGCCCGGGGAACACGAGGGGATGGATGCCATGGGCCGCCGCCGCCGCCTCGGCAAAGCCGGAGAGGATCAGCTTCAGCTTGCCGGGATAGGACGCGATGTCGCCGATGGCGTAGACGCCGGGCTGGCTGGTCTCGCAGGTCGCCGGCGCCACGGTGATGTGATGCTTGTCGAGGTTCAGGCCCCATTGCGCGATCGGGCCGAGATTCATCGCCAGGCCGAAAAACGGCAGCAGCACATCGGCCTCGAGCCGGCGCTCCTGCCCCTCCAGCGTGCTGACGATGACGGCGTCGAGCTTGCCGCCGCCGCCTTCCAGCCGCGCGAGCTGATAGGGCACGACGATCTCCACCTTGTCGCCCTTGGCCAACGCTTCCAGCCGCGCGACGCTTTCCGGCGCGCCGCGAAATTTCGGCCGGCGATGAATGACATAGATGCGCGAGGCGATATCGGCCAGGGCCAGCGTCCAGTCCAGGGCCGAATCACCGCCGCCGGCGATGACGATGCGCTTGCCGCGGAAATCCTCGCGCTGCTTCACATAGTAGAAGACGCTCTTGCCTTCATAGGCCTCGATGCCGTTGAGCGGCGGCCGGTTCGGGCCGAAGGCGCCGACGCCGGCAGCGATGATGACGGCCTTTGCCGCGATGCGCGTGCCCGCCGAGGTCTCCAGCTCCCAGCCCTCGCCGGTCTTCGTCAGTCTGTTGACCTGCTGGTTGAGATGGAACACCGGCTTGAACGGCGCGATCTGCTCCTCCAGCTTGCGGATCAGATCCGCCGCCTCGATTCGCGGATAGCCGGGGATGTCATAGATCGGCTTTTCCGGATAGAGCGCCGCGCATTGTCCGCCGGTGCTGTCGAGCGCGTCGATGACATGGCAGCGCATCTTCAGCATGCCGCATTCGAACACGGCAAACAGGCCGACCGGGCCGGCGCCTATGATCGCAACATCGGTGCTGTGGGTCGCTGAGGTCATGGCTTTCCGGATGAAATCTCGGGGTTCTGGGACAGGTAAAATGCGGGGCCGGACGGGCCGGCGCAAGGGGCCGTTGGCGCTCTACTTTTCGTTGTCGCCCGCGACCCCGGCGGCTACAAGACTCCTGAAAATTCGCAGCAGATGAACAGCATCGCCATATCGGTCTATCAGCACGACATGGAACTTCCGTCCGAAGCCGCCACCGTTTCCATCGCACGGCGCCTCGCCGCCGTGGCGCGCAGCGGCGACGTGATTGCGCTGAACGGCGACCTGGGTGCGGGCAAGACCTGCTTCGCCCGCGGCTTCATCGCCGCCCTGACCGGCGAGGCGGAGGAAGCGCCCAGCCCGACCTTCACACTCGTTCAGACCTACGACAGCGCGCGGGGCACGATCTGGCATTTCGACCTCTACCGCTTGGCGCGTCCCGACGATGCACTGGAACTGGGCCTCGAGGATGCGCTGGCCGACGGCATCACGCTGATCGAGTGGCCGCAGCGAATTGCTGGCCTGCTGCCGAAGGAGCGGTTGGATCTGACACTGTCCTTCGCTCCCGGCAACGACAATGCGCGCCACCTGCATCTCGCCGGCCATGGCGATTGGGCATCGCGTTTGCAAACGGTCGTCAGCCATGGCTGAAACCGCGCGCGTGATCTCAGGCACGCCGGACCGCGCCAAGGCCATCGGCGCCTTCCTGGCGCAGCATGGCTGGGGCCGCTGCGACCGGCGGCCGCTGGCCGGCGATGCATCCTTCCGGCACTACGACCGCCTGGCGATGGACGGCAAGAAAGCGGTGCTGATGGATGCGCCGCCGCCGCAGGACGATGTGCGGCCCTTCGTCCGCATCGCCGAGCTGCTGCACAATCTCGGTTACAGCGCGCCGAAGATCTATGCCGCCGATGTCTCTCAGGGCTTTCTCCTGCTGGAGGATCTGGGCGACGACACCTATACCCGCCTGCTGCGCGCCGGCCATGACGAGCACGCGCTCTACACCCTGGCGATCGACCTGCTGATCGATCTGCACAAGAAGTTCGTGCCCGCGCGCTATGCCGGCCTGCCGCCCTTTGACGATGCCCGGGCGTTGCGCGAGGTGTCGCTGCTGCTCGATTGGTATTGGCCGGCAACACAGGAGGAGCGGCTGACGCCGGCGCTGCGCGAGAGCTATCTCTCCGCCTGGCGCGAGGTCCTGCCGAAGCGCCGCAGCGCGCCCGACACGCTGGTGCTGTTCGATTTCCATGTGGACAATCTGATGCTGCTGCCCGAGCGCAGCGGCATCGCCGCCTGCGGCTTGCTGGATTTCCAGGATGCGGTGATCGGTCCGCGCGCCTTCGATCTGGTGTCGCTGCTGCAGGACGTGCGCCGCGATGTCTCTCCCGATCTCATCAAGGATCTGCGGCGGCGCTATCTCGACGCGCTGCCCGATCTGACCGCCGAGGCGTTCGATACCTCCTATGCGGTGATCGGCGCCCAGCGCAACACCCGCATCCTCGGCACCTTCACGCGCCTGCTGCTGCGCGACGGCAAGCCCGGCTATCTCGGCTTCATGCCGCGCGCCTGGCGGCTGGTGGAGAGTGATCTGGCCCATCCGGCGCTGGCGCCCGTGCGGGCTTGGTTCGACGCCCACCTGCCAGCGGCGTCGCGGCGGCCGCCGGAACTATCGCAGGAACTGGTGCGGCGCGCGGGCCTGATCGGCGAACTGAAGGGGCCGCAGATCGAGCGGCTGATCGCCAATGTGACGCAGCAGGCCGTGGGGGCGGCGGCCTTGGCGCGCGGTGAGGGCATCGTACATGCGGCGGCGAGTTCTACGTCGCCAACAACTCGCGCGGTGCAGCCCGCCAACGACAAAGTCCCCCGCCGCGCCATGGTGCTGGCCGCCGGCTTCGGAACGCGGCTGATGCCGATCACCGAGAACACGCCCAAGCCGATGGTGATGGTGGCCGGCAAGCCGATGATCGACACGGTCATCGACCGTCTCGCCGCCGTCGGCGTGCAGGATGTGGTGGTCAACACCCATCATCTGGCCGAGGTCATCGAGAGCCATCTGCAGAAGCGCTCTGTACCGCGCATTCGTTTCTCCCGCGAAGAGGACATCCTGGAAACCGGCGGCGGCATCAGCAAGGCGCTGCCGCTGCTGGGCGCCGATCCCTTCTATGTCATCAACGGCAAGATCATCTGGCTGAACGGCAAGACCGACGCCCTGGTGCGCCTGGCGGAATTCTGGGACGACGGACGCATGGATGCGCTGCTGCTGATGCAGCCGACGGCGACAGCGGTGGGCTATGGCGGACCGGGGGATTTCTTCCTCGATCAGCTCGGCGCGATCCGGCGGCGGCGCCATTGGGAAGTGGCGCCCTTCGTCTATGCCGGAATTCAGATCCTGCATCCCCGCCTGTTCAAGGACGGACCGAAAGGCGCCTTTTCGTTGAATGTCCTCTATGACCGCGCCATCGAGGCCGGCCGCTTGTTCGGCCTGCGCCATGACGGCGAGTGGTTCCACGTCTCGACGCCGGAACAATTGGCCGAAGTCGAAGCGCGCATCGCCCACGGCATCGAACGCTACATCTGAACCAGGCGCGGGAGGCGCGGCCGCAGCCTTGCCCAACGCATCGCCGACATCCGCGACATCAGGCTCGGTGTTCACGATCGCGCCGGGCGTCTGTTTTGTTGACGCTCTGGCAGCGGCGCTGCTGGCCGAGACATCAGCCGAACCGCTGGCGCTGACGCGCTATACCATCCTGCTGCCCACACGCCGCGCGCGGCGTTCGCTTGCCGAGGCGTTCCTGCGCCAGGGCGACGGCCGGCCGCTGCTGCTGCCGCGCATGATGCCGCTCGGCGATCTCGATCCCGACGAGGCGGAGCTGTTCGGCGGCGATGAGACATTGCCGTCAGGCGATAGCGGCGCCGAATTGCCGCCGCCGATCCCGGCGCTGCGGCGGCAGTTGCTGCTGATGCGCGCCATCCTGGCCACCGATCCCCAGCACATCACCGCGGACCAGGCGGCGCGCCTTGCCGCCGAGCTCGCGCGCTTTCTCGACCAGATGCAAACCGAGCAGGTGAGCTTCGACAAGCTCAGGGATCTGGTGCCTGAGGAATATGCCGTGCACTGGCAGCGAACGCTTAGGTTCCTCGCCATCCTGACGGAGGCCTGGCCGCAGATCCTGCAGGAGGAGGGCTGCATCGATCCGGCACTCCGGCGCAATCAGGTGCTGGCGGCGCAGGCGGATTTCTGGCGCGCGCAGCCGCCGGCGGATCCCGTGATCGCCGCCGGCTCCACCGGCAGCATTCCCGCGACCGCCGCGCTGCTGGAAGTGGTGGCAGGCCTGCCGAACGGCCGCGTGGTGCTGCCGGGCCTGGACCGCGAGGCCGATGAAACCACAGGGAATGCGATCCTGGAGGACGTCACCCATCCCCAGCATGGCATGGCGCGCCTGCTGCAGCGGCTGTCGCTGACGCCGGCCGAAGTGGGCGAATGGCCCTGCGGCCTGCGCGCCGCAGCACCGCCCAGCCGGGCGCGGCTGCTGAACGAAGCGCTGCGGCCGGCGGAAACCACCGACCGCTGGCAGACGCTGGCGCAGGAGGTGAAGGCCGACGGCGCGCGCCAGGAGCGCCTGAAACTGGCGCTGCGCGAGGTCAGCCGCATCGATTGCGCCAATCCCCAGGAAGAGGCGCAGATCATTGCCTTGCAGATGCGCGGCGTCCTGCAAACCGAAGGCAAGCGCGCCGCGCTGGTGACGCCGGACCGCGGCCTGGCCCGCCGCGTCGCCGCCGAGCTGACCCGCTGGGGCATCGCGGTTGATGACTCCGCCGGCCAGCCGCTGGGGGAAACGCCGCCGGGAATCTTCCTGCGGCTGGCGCTGGATCTGTTGGCGGAGCAGGTGGCGCCGGCGCCGCTGCTGGCGCTGCTGAAGCATCCGCTGGCTGCTGCCGGGATGAACCCCACGGCATTGCGCCAGGCGGCCCGGAGCCTGGAGGTCGCGGTGCTGCGTGGACCGCGGCCCGCGGCAGGGTTCGCCGGCCTGCGCGAGGCCGTGGCCGCCGGTGACGGCAAGGAACATCTACCGTTGGTGGATCGGCTGGCGCAGACGGCGCGGCCGCTGGCGGAATTGCTGCAAGCGGCTCAGGCACCGCTGCCGGCGCTGATCGATGAGCATATCCGCTTTGCCGAAGCGTTCGCAGCGTCAGATGAACAGCCAGGCGCGGCGCGGCTGTGGGCCGGCGAGGCGGGCGAGGCAGCGGCGAACTTTTTTGCGGAGCTGCGGGAATCGGCGGCCAATCTTGGCGCCATTCCCGGCCGCTTCTATCCCGCGCTGCTGCAAGCTCTGATCGGCGGCGCGGTGCTGCGGCCGCGCTATGGCCGTCATCCGCGCCTCGCCATCTGGGGCCCGCTGGAAGCGCGCCTGCAGCAGGCGGATCTGCTGATCCTCGGCGGGCTGAACGAAGGCACATGGCCGGCGGAACCGGCGGCCGATCCCTGGCTCAGCCGGCCGATGCGGCGCAATCTCGGCCTGCCGGCGCCGGACCGGCGCATCGGCCTTGCGGCCCATGATTTCGCCCAGGCCTGCGGGGCGGCCCAGGTTCTGCTGACCCGCTCGCTGCGGGTGGAGGGCACGCCTACGGTGCCGTCCCGCTGGCTGCTGCGGCTCGACGGGTTGCTGCGCACCATCGGCATCGAGCCGGAGACCCTGCTCGATTCGGATTGGCGCGCCTGGCAGGCCATGCTCGACCGGCCCGTGACGGTGAAAGCCGTGGAGCGGCCGGCGCCTTGTCCGCCGGTCGCGGCGCGGCCGCGCAAGCTGTCGGTGACGGAGATCGAGACCTGGCGGCGCGATCCCTATGCCATCTACGCACGGCGTATCCTCAAGCTCGAAGCGCTGGATCCCCTGGATGCGGAGATCGGCGCCGCCGAGCGCGGCACGGTGATCCATCAGGCCCTGGATGAATTCGTGCGCCGGTTCCCCGGGCCGTTGCCGGACGATGCCCTGGTGCAACTGACGGGGATTGGCCAGCACTGCTTCGGGCCGCTGCTGTCGCGGCCGTCGCTCTGGGCCTTCTGGTGGCCGCGCTTCCTGCGCATCGCCGAGTGGTTCATTGCCCAGGATGCGCCGCGGCGCGCCGGACTTCTCGCGTCCCATGCCGAGGTCAGAGGGCGGTGGGAGATGACGACGCCTTCGGGTCTTTTCATCCTGAGCGCGAAGGCCGACCGCATCGACCAGCGCCGCGATAGCGCCTGGGAGATCATCGACTACAAGACCGGCGGCGTGCCGCAGAAGAAGGAGATCGATCGCGGCCTGTCGCCGCAACTGGCGCTGGAAGCGGCCATGTTGTCGGCCGGCGCGTTCGAGGGATTGCCCAAAGGCGAGGTGGCGGCGCTGGCCTATTGGCGGTTGAGCGGCGGCGAAGCTGCGGGGACAACCCTGGAGATCAAAGGCGATGTGGCCAAGCTGACGCAGGATGCGGCCGACGGATTGCGCAAACTGATCGAGGCTTTCGCGCAACCTGCCAGCCGCTATCTTTCGCTGCCCGATGCGGATGCGGCGCCGCGATTCAGCGATTACGGGCACCTGGCGCGGATCAGGGAATGGTCGGTCGCCGAGGGCGAGGAAACATGAGCAAGGTTGTCTCCGCAGCCACCACCCGCGCCACGACAGCGCAGCGCCACGCCACCAACCCGGCGTCGTCCGCCTGGGTGGCTGCGTCGGCGGGCTCCGGCAAGACCAAGGTGCTCACCGACCGGGTGCTGCGGCTGCTGCTGGACGGCACGGCGCCGCAACACATTCTTTGTCTCACTTTCACCAAGGCAGCGGCGGCGGAAATGTCCGTCCGCATCGCCGAGCAACTGGAGAAGTGGACGTCGCAAACCGAGAAGGAGTTGAACAAGAGCCTGGTCGACCTGATCGGCCGGGGCGCCAGCGACGAGATGCGCCGCCGCGCCCGGCAGCTCTTCGCCCGGGTGCTGGATGCGCCCGGCGGCATGAAGATCCAGACCATCCATGCCTTCTGCCAGTCGGTGCTGAAGCGCTTTCCCCTGGAGGCCGGCATCGCGCCCCATTTTCAAGTGCTGGATGAGCGCAGTGCCGCCGAACTGTTCGTCGATGCGCGGGAGGAGGTTCTCGGCCGCGCGCGGGACGACGGCGAGGCGGGACTGGGCGCCGCGCTGCGGCAAGTGACGCGCCATGTGAACGAGACGGACTTCGTCGCGCTGATGCAGGATCTGGCGAAGAAGCGCGGGCGGCTGCTGGCACTGACCGGGTTGCCGGAAGCACTTGACGGAGACGGTCCGACGGCTGAACCGGCGGCTCGGCGTGGGTGAAAACGAAACGGTGGAGTCGCTGATTATGGCAGCTTGCCGCGACAATTCCTTCAACGCTGTGTCGCTGCGTCGAGTGGCGGAAGCGCTTGCTCGCGGATCGAAACGGGATGCGGACCGCGGCTCAATCGTGTCGGTATGGCTTGCATGCGAAGAGCAATCGCGCATGGAGTTGCTTCGGGACTACGCATGGGCCTATCTGACGAAGGAAGGTGAACTCTACAAGCGCATGCCGCGACAAAGACTGTCGTCACTGCCTGGCCCGAGATCGTCTGCACCTGCAAACAGAGGGGGCTCGGCTGCAGGCCCTGTTTGCGCGCTGCAACGCCATCACGCTGGCGCGCGCGACGGCGGGCCTGCTGCAGATGGCCGGCGCCATGATCGCGGCTTATGAGCAGCGCAAATCCACCCGGGCGATGCTCGACTACGAAGACCTGATCATGGGCATGGTCAAGCTGCTGAGCCGGGAGGGTGTGGCGCCCTGGGTGCTCTACAAGCTGGATGGCGGGTTGGATCACATCCTGATCGACGAGGCGCAGGACACCAGTGCCGAGCAATGGCAGGTGGTCGCGGCAATCGCCGAAGAATTCTTTGCCGGCGAAGGGGCCAGCCAGCAGCGGCGCACGATCTTCGCCGTCGGCGATGAGAAGCAATCGATCTTCAGCTTCCAGGGCGCCGATCCCCGGGAGTTCGCCAGGATGCGCCTCCACTTCGACCAGCGAATCCGCGCGGCCAAGCAGAACCTGCAAACCGTGCCGCTGAACATCTCCTTCCGCTCCGCGCAACCAGTGCTCGAGGCCGTTAACGCGGTGTTTGGCGTTGAGTCCGCACGTGCTGGCGTCGTCATCGGTGGCGCCTGGCCGGAGCATGAGACGTCCCGGGACGGACAGGCGGGGCTGGTGGAACTCTGGCCGCCGGTAGCGCCGGCGGAGGGTGAGGAACCGGCACCTTGGGAATTGCCGCTCGAGCCTCGACCCGGCGACTCGCCGCGGCAGCGGCTGGCGCTTTACATTGCCGCCTTCATCGCCGATATGATCGGACGCGGCGAGAAGCTGGGTTCGCAGAATCGAGCCGTGACGGCGGGCGATTTCCTGGTGCTGGTGCGCCGGCGCAACGCCTTCGTCGACGAACTGATCCGCGCCTTGAAGGCACGCAACGTGGCTGTCGCCGGCATCGACCGGCTGGTGCTGACCGAGCATATCGCGGTCATGGACCTGATGGCCCTCGGCCAGTTTCTGCTGCTGCCCGGCGACGATCTGACCCTGGCGACGGTGCTGAAGAGTCCGCTGCTTAACTTCACCGAGGAAGCGCTGTTCGATCTTGCCTATGGGCGCGGCGGGCAGTCCCTATGGTCGGTGCTGAGCGCGCGGTCGGGCGAGCGCCCGGATTTCGCCACGGCCCACCGCTATCTCAGCGATCTGTTGGCGCGGGTGGATTTCGCCCGACCGTTCGATCTCTACGCCGATCTGCTCAGCCGCGGCGGCGGGCGGATGGCGCTGCAGGCGCGGCTCGGCTTCGAGGCGCTGGATCCCATCGACGAGTTCCTCGCGCTGGCGCTGGCCTATGAGCGCGAGCATGTGCCGTCGCTGCAGGGGTTCCTGCATTGGCTGGCGAATGGCGCGGTGGAGGTGAAGCGCGAACTGGACGAAGGCGCCCGCGACAAGGTGCGCATCATGACCGTGCACGGCGCCAAGGGACTGCAGGCGCCGATCGTCATTCTGCCGGATACGACTCAGCTACCGAAGCCGCAACAAAATCTGCTGTGGCTGCGCGAAGGCGATGAAGATGGCGCCGAAGGTCTGCTGCTCTGGTCGCCGCGCAAGGATTTGGATGAAGCGGTGGCGGCTGAGGCACGCGCGGAGCATCGGGCCCGGCAGGCGGAGGAGTATCGCCGCCTGCTCTATGTGGCGCTGACGCGGGCAGAGGACCGCCTCTATGTCGGCGGCTGGCAGATCGGCAAGTCGGTGCCTGATGACAGCTGGTATGGCCTGATCGCAGCGGGATTGCGCGAAAAGGCAAAGGCGACCGCCTTCGATGCGTCGGCGCTGATCGGCGATGAGGGCTGGCAGGGCGACGGCGCTGCGGCTCGAATCGGCGCAAGCCGCGGCGCCCGACAAAGCCAGCGAGCAGGGCGCCGCCGAAAGAGCGCCGCCCGCTAGCGCCGCCTGCCTGGTTCACCGAGGCGCCGGCCACGGAGATGCCGGGCGCGCGGCCGCTGACGCCGTCGCGGCCGGAAGGCGAGGAGCCGCCGGTGCGCACGCCGCTGGGCGGCGATGACGGACTGCGCTTCAAGCGCGGACGGATCATCCATCGCCTGCTGGAGCTGCTGCCCTCAGCACCGCCGGAGCGGCGCGAGGTCGCGGCCCGGCAATTCCTGAAACGCGCCGTGCATGACCTCTCCGCCGAAGCGCAGGATGAGATCGCCCGCGAGGTCTTCCGCGTGCTCGAGCATCCGGAGTTCGCGCCGCTGTTCGGTCCCGGCAGCCAGGCCGAGGTGCCGCTGGTGGGCGAACTCGCGGGCCGCGACGGGCCGTTCATCCTCTCCGGCCAGATCGACAGGCTGGTGGTGTCGCCGGAAAGGATTCTTGTCCTGGACTACAAGACCAACCGGCCGCCGCCGACGCGGGAGGAAGATGTTCCGGAAATCTATCTGAAGCAGATGGCGGCCTACCGGGCGGCCCTTAACCAGACCTATCCCGGCCGTTTCGTGGATTGCGCGCTGCTCTGGACCGACGGCCCTTCGCTCATGCGGATTTCGCCGGACAGGCTTGACCGGCATGCGCCTTGACGCTGGGGGGGACGGTTCCTAGATTCCAGCCCTGTCCGGACAGATCCGCCGATTCGGCCGTTTCCATCCGGTAACCTTAGGCCTTCAGTGGAGCCCGCATGAGCACGCAGATTTCCGATTCCTCCTTCGAAACCGACGTCTTGAAGTCAAGCAAGCCCGTGCTGGTGGATTTCTGGGCGGAATGGTGCGGTCCCTGCAAGATGCTGGCGCCCCATCTGGAGGAGATTGCGCAGACCATGGGCGACAAGGTCACGGTGGCGAAGCTGAACATCGACGACAACCCGCGCACCACCAAGAACTATGGCGTGAAGGGCATTCCCACGCTGATGCTGTTCAAGAACGGCCAGGTGGCCGGCACCCGCATCGGCAATTTGCCGAAGAGCCAGCTCGTCGCCTGGGTTCAGTCGGTCCTGTAAGTTTCTTCGCCGATTCGGTCGGCATCGAACCCCGCCGCGCAGCCAGCCGGCGGGGTTTTTGATTCGCGGGCATCAGGCGTTGTCCGCCAGCACCGATCCCGCGAGATAGAGCGAGCCGCAAATCAGCACGCGCGCGGGGTTCTTGCTTGAAGCAACGATGTCGGCGAGCGCGGCACCAACATCGACGGCGGGTTTCGCCTTAATGCCCGCCTGCTGCGCCGATTCGGCGACGGCCTCTGCCGCCAACGTTTTGTGGTCGCCGGGTACGATTACCGTGCGCACGGCTGTAACATATGGCGCCAAAGGCCGCAGCAGGCCGAGCGGATCGTGGGTGCTGAGCGAGCCGCTGATGAGATAGAGCGGTAGCTTGTCCGATGCCTTGGCCCAGTCGGCGGCCATCAGCGCCAGCGCTTCGCCGCCGCTGGCATTGTGGGCGCCGTCGAGCCAGAGCTCCCAGCCCGCCGGCAGCGCCGCCGCCAGCGGACCTTTGGTGAGCCGCTGCAGCCGCGCCGGCCAGTTTACGTCCTGCAAGCCGCGCTTGATGGCCCGCTCATCGACATTGAATTGCGTCAGATATTTGAGGCAGGCAATCGCGGTACCCGCATTATCGACCTGATGCCGGCCGGCGAGGCCTGGCAGCGGATAGTGCCGCTCGCCGGCGGCATCGCGAAAGACCATCACATCGCCGGCAGCGTCGACCGACCATTCATGACCGTGACGATACTGCTCGGCACCCAGTTCCTTCGCCTTGGCATCGAACACGGCGGCCGCTTCCGGTGGCTGGGGTGCTATGACCGTGGGCACGCCGCGCTTCATGATGCCGGCCTTCTCGCCGGCGATGGCGGCCAGGGTATGGCCGAGGAACTGCATATGATCGAAGGAGATCGGCATCTGCACCGTCAGCAGCGGCCGGTCGATCACATTGGTCGCGTCGAGCCGCCCGCCGAGGCCCACTTCCATCAGCAGGATATCGGCGGGCATGCGCGCGAAGGCGAGGAAGGCGGCGCAGGTGGTGATCTCGAAAAAGGTGATCGGCGTGCCGCCATTGGCCGCCTCACATTCTTCGAGAAGCTGCAGCAGATCGGACTCCGAGATCAGCGTGCCATTGAGCCGGATGCGCTCATGGAACCGGACCAGATGGGGCGAGGTGTAGACATGCACCCGCTCTCCGGCTGCCTCCTGCATGGCGCGCAGATAAGCGATGAGCGAGCCCTTGCCGTTGGTTCCTGCCACATGCACGACCGGCGGCAGCCGCCGTTCCGGATGGCCGATCTTCTCCAGCAGCCGCCAGACCCGGTCCAGCGACAGGTCGATGATCTTGGGATGCAGCTTGGTCAGCCGCTCGAGAACGAGATCGGTGCCGGCGGCCATGGAAGGGGCGTGGCGTGCTGTGCCCGCGGTCAGCGGGCGAGAGCGGGCAGGTTGCTGCCCGGCCGCGGCGAGGCGCGCAGCAGGCCGATGACGCGGATGAAGGTATCCCGCAGATCCTTGCGCGCCACCACCATGTCCACCATGCCATGCTCCAGCAGATACTCGGCGCGCTGGAATCCCTCGGGCAGCTTCTCCCGGATGGTCTCTTCAATTACACGCGCGCCGGCAAAACCGATGATGGCGCCGGGCTCGGCGATGGCGATATCGCCCAGCATGGCGAAGGAGGCGCTGACGCCGCCGGTGGTGGGATCGGTCAGCAGCACGAAATAGGGCAGGCCCGCCTCTTTGACCTCATCGACGGCGATGATGGTGCGCGGCATCTGCATCAGCGACAGAATGCCTTCCTGCATGCGCGCGCCTCCGGAAGCCGGGATGACGATGAGCGAGGCGCGCTGCGACACGGCAAGCCGCGCCGCGGCGATCAGCCCGTCGCCGACCGCCATGCCCATGGAGCCGCCCATGAACTCGAAATTGAACGCGGCGATGACCACCGCATGGCCGCCCATCTTGCCGTAGCTGACGACGATGGCGTCGGTCTCCGTGGTCTTGCTCTGCGCTTCCTTGAGGCGGTCGGTATAGCGCTTCTGGTCGCGGAACTTCAGGGGATCGATATCGACCTTCGGCAGCGTCAGCCGCTCATACTTGCTCTCGTCGAACAGCAGCTCCAGCCGCAGCTTCCAATTGATCCGCATATGGTGATTGCAATGGGGGCAGACGCGGCTGTTGGATTCCAGCTCGCGGTGGAAGATCATCTGGCCGCAGGCCGTGCATTTGAGCCAGAGATTGTCGGGCGGCTCGGTCTTGCGGGTGAGCGCCTGCAGCTTCGGGCGAACGAAATTGGTCAGCCAGTTGCTCATGTTGCTCCGTTTTCCGGATTAACGCTTCCGCGCGCCGCGCACGCCATCGGCCAGGTCACGCACCAGCTTTAGCATGTCGGCGGCAAGACCGGGCTTCGCCTTGCCGACTCCGTCAAGCCCGTCAGCGACGCGGCCGACAAGCGCCGAACCGACAACGGCCGCATCGGCCATCCGCGCCACGGCGGCCGCCTGTTCCGGCGTCCTGATGCCGAAGCCGACCGCCACCGGCAGGTCGGTGTGGCGCTTGAGGCGTTGCACGGCGGCCGAGATGTCGGCGTCGGCCGCCGAGCGCGTTCCGGTGATGCCCATGATTGAGACATAGTAGACGAAGCCGCTGGTGTTGCTCAGCACCTTGGGCAGCCGCTTGTCATCAGTGGTGGGCGTCGCCAGGCGGATGAAGTTCACGCCCGTCTTCAGGGCCGGCAGGCAGAGTTCCTCGTCTTCTTCGGGCGGCAAATCGACGATGATCAAACCGTCGCCGCCGGCAGCCTTGAAGTCGGCAAGGAAGCGGTCGACGCCATACTGATAGATCGGATTGTAGTAGCCCATCATGATCAACGGCGTGTCCGCCTCGCCGGCGCGAAACTTGCGCGCCAACTCGAGCGTCTTCTTCAGAGTCATGCCGTTGTTCAGCGCCCTGAGGCTGGAGGCCTGGATCGCCGGCCCGTCGGCCATGGGATCGCTGAAGGGCATGCCCAGCTCGATCACATCGGCGCCGGCCGCCGGCAGGCCTTTCAGGATTTCCAGCGAGGTATCGAAATCCGGATCGCCGGCGGTGGTGAAGGTGACGAGGCCGCCCCGGTCTTCCTGCTTCAGCTTGGCGAAGCGCTTGGCGATGCGGCCGGAATCGGGCGCGAAGGCGGGTTTAGCTGCGGCTAGGGCGGCGGCGTTCATGAGGGCAGTCTCACAGCTTGGTGCCCAGTTTCTCGGCGACGGAAAAGATGTCCTTGTCGCCGCGGCCGCACATGTTCATGACCAGCAGGTGATCCTTCGGCAGCTTGCCGGCGATGCGCGAGACATGGGCCAGCGCGTGGGACGGCTCGAGCGCCGGGATGATGCCCTCCATGCGGGAGCAGAGCTGGAACGCCGTCAGCGCCTCGGCGTCCGTGGCCGATACATACTGCACGCGTTTCAGGTCATGCAGCCAGGCGTGCTCCGGGCCGATGCCCGGATAGTCCAGGCCGGCGGAGATGCTGTGCGCATCGATGATCTGTCCGTCATCGGTCTGCAGCAGATAGGTGCGGTTGCCATGGAGCACGCCGGGCTTGCCGCCGTTCAGCGACGCCGCATGCTTGCCGGTCTCGATGCCGAGCCCGCCGGCTTCGACGCCATACATCTGCACCGATGGATCGTCGAGGAAGGGATGGAACAACCCCATCGCATTGGAGCCGCCGCCGATGCAAGCCACCAATGAATCCGGCAGCCTACTCTCGGCCTTCATCATCTGCTCGCGGGTCTCGCGGCCGATCACGGATTGGAAGTCACGCACCATCGAAGGGTATGGATGCGGGCCGGCGACGGTGCCGATGATGTAGAAGGTCGATTCCACATTCGCCACCCAGTCGCGCAACGCCTCATTCATCGCATCCTTGAGGGTGCGCGAGCCGCTTTTCACCGGAATCACTTCGGCGCCGAGCAGCTTCATGCGGAACACGTTCGGCTGCTGCCGCGCGATGTCGGTCTCGCCCATATAGACGACGCAGGGCAGGTTGAAGAGCGCGCTGACGGTCGCCGTCGCCACGCCATGCTGGCCGGCGCCGGTCTCCGCGATGATGCGCTGCTTGCCCATGCGCTTGGCCAGCAGGATCTGGCCGAGGCAGTTGTTGATCTTGTGGGATCCCGTGTGATTCAGCTCGTCGCGCTTGAAGTAGATCTTGGCGCCGCCGAAATGCTTGGTCAGCCGCTCGGCAAAATAAAGCGGGCTCGGCCGGCCGGCGTAATGCTCCAGGTAGTAGGCGAGCTCGGCGGCGAAGCCGGGCTCCTTCTTGGCCGCCTCGTAGGCACGCTCCACATCCAGGATCAGCGGCATCAGCGTCTCGGCGACGAAGCGGCCGCCATAGATGCCGAATCGGCCCCTTTCATCAGGGCCTGCGCGATAGGTGTTGGCGAGGGTCAAGAGGGTCTTCCGCCGGCGTTGTTGAGGGGCAACGGGGGCATTTCAATCACAGGGCCTTGGAAAGGTCAAAGGCCAGCCGGATGAGGGACTTAAGGCTGCAATATCCAGTACTTCTGCCCGCCGGAGTCGGCCGCCTGGAGGCCGAAACGCTTGTCCGGCGGCATCCCCGTCTTCAGCAGGCTGAAGATGTCGGCCAGGATCGCCCGGTTCTCGCCATAGTAGGAATGGCCGACCATGTCGGACTCCGCCGCGGTGGCGTCGATCGTGTCGACGCCGGGCAGGATCAACACGCCTTCGCTGGAATCGCCGGCGCGTGGCACGTCATGGAACAATGCAGAGGCCTGCAGCGCCGTGTCGCCCTCGGAGACATAGAGCGTGAAGTGCTTTGCGGCCGGGGCCGCCCGGACGATGAGCTGGCTGAATTCGTCCGCCGCCACATCGGGGGCGGCCAGCACGACTTGATCCAGCAGCGGCACGCCGGTGGCCGAGGTCGACGCGGCATTGAGCGCCAGCGCGGCCAGCAGCGGTTCGTTGCCCATGCTGTGGGCGATCACATGAACCTGCGCCGCGCCGGAATAGACGGCGACGGTCTCGATGAACGCCGCCAGATCCTGTGCCGCCGCCACGGCGCTCTCGCGATCGGTGTCGTAGCTATTGGTATCGTTCGCCGATGGCCAGCTATAGAGAACCGCGGTGCCCTGCCAATCAAGATCATAGGAAATTTGCGCGGTCCGCCGCGCTGCTTTGGCAAAGGACACATTGTAGCCATGGATGAAGATGAACACGGCATTGTTGCCGGTATCGCGGATATGCCGTTGCAGGGCGGTGAGAAAAGTGGGCTGCGGGATCGGCGTCAGACCTTGCAGAACGACATGGCGATCCGACTCTTCGGAGAATTCGAGATTGATCACGCTCGGCTCCTCGAGCTGGCCGGTCTCGTGTTCGGGCGGAATGCTCACCTGCGCCAGGCCGAACGTCTGCGGCCCGCGCTCGGCGCCGTAGGCGTCTTCCGGTTCTGCCGCTGGTATCGCCATCCGGTCGGTGCCATAGAACACCGGCACCAGAATCGGCGGCGCCGGCGGCGCTTCCGGCGCGGAGCTGCAACCGGCAACCAGAATGACCAGACAGGCCGCGAGCCACGCCTTGTTCATATTTCCCCTGCAGAGGCAATTCGCGAGGGCGGCACTGAAATCACAGAATGTGGCGAGGTCACGGCTTAGTCGTTAAATCGCGGGGATCAATTTGTGATGTGCCTTACCGCAGAACGTAACTCAGAGGCGGCGCGTAAGTTCCAAAAACGCCTCGATTTTCGCCGGACTTCTCGACGCCTGGCCGGTCCTCGACACCTGATGCCACATCGACCACCGGCGCACCTGTGATACGCACCGCCTCCGCGAGATTTTCGGCATTGAGGCCGCCCGACAGCATCCAGGGCCGGTTCCAGCGCCGGTCGGCGAGCAGGCTCCAGTCGAAGCTGATTGCATTGCCGCCAGGCAGGGCGTTGGCCATCTGCGGCGGCGCCTTGGCGTCAAACAGCAACCAGTCGGCGGCGCCGTCGAAAGCAGCGGCGCGACCCACGTCCGCATCGGTAGCGACCTTGATCGCCTTCATGACCGGCTTGCCGAAGCGGCGGCGGATCTCGCTGACTTCGCGCCGGCGTCTCCTGGCCGTGAAGCTGCAGCATGTCAAGCGGCACCTGCCGCAGAATGCCGTCGATCGTTTCGTTGGATTCGTCGACGATCACCCCCACGCGGCTGATGCCCCGAGGCACGCGGCCGGCGAGTGCGGCGGCGGCCTCGGCATCCAAGGCACGCGGGCTGCGGGCATAGAAATTGAAACCGACGAAGCGCGCGCTGCCCTTCACCGCCGCGTCGAGCGCCGGCGCACTGTTGATGCCGCAGATTTTTGCGTCAACCGCCATGCTAGTGGATCACCCGGCTCCTCATTTTCACGTCGTAGACCACAGCCGTGACCGCCAGCAGCAAAGCCCGGAGGGCGAAGCTGGCTATGGACGAGAGCAGCATCGTAACCAGCGGCAGCATTGCTGCAAATCCAACCACGTCGACCAGTTCGCCGAGGAGCGCCAACAGGATCAGCACGGGTATCGTGGTGAAGGCGGCACCCCAGAAGAACCGCCAGGCGCCATGCCGCGTCGCTACCCAGGAGCGGCGAAGATCGCAAGCCCCATCGATCGTCCGGGCGACGAGGAACAGCGAGAACCGGAGGGATAGATAGAGGAAAAGCGGCATGGAGACGATCAGAACGATGGGCCGCTGGTTCTCCGGAAACAGCGCTGCGACAAAAACCACGGGCATCGCCGCGGCGATCAGGATCAGGTGGAGAGCGACAAGCCGCCCGAGATAGCCGGTATGGCGGCGGGTCCAGCGAAAGGGCAAAGGCGGATCCTCAGCGCCGGCATGCAAGAGCCAGCGCAGCCATGCGACGTCAAACATCGTCATGGGGATAAAAACCAGGGCGAGTGTGAGCATCGTGCCCGGAAGATCCTGCTGGTGGGGCCGCAGCAGCGCAAGCGCCAGGAAGTACAGGGCGACGGGAATCACCGCGATGCGGAACAGGTGATCCCGCTCCGCCCTCACCCGGCGATAGGCGTGGCGGAACAGTTCACCGGGAACGGGAATTTCGCTGCTATCCATCAAGGCTGCCGGCGGACCGGCGTTCAATGCAGCTCAGCGGCGACCTGCCGCGCGGCATCGGCAGGATTGCCGGCGCCGGTGATGGGGCGGCCGATGACCAGATAGCTGGCTCCCGCGCGCATCGCTTCGCCCGGCGTCATGAAGCGCTTCTGGTCGCCGGCTTCGGCCCAACTCGGCCGGATGCCGGGAACGACCAGCAGGAAATCCGCTCCGCATTCGGCGCGCAGCGCCGCGACCTCATGGGGCGAGCAGACCACGCCGTCGACGCCGGCTTCCCGCGCCAGCAGCGCCAGGCGGCGAACCTGGTCCAGCATCGGGCCGCGCTGGCCGACAGCATCCAGATCCGAATCGGCCAAGCTGGTCAGGACGGTAACGGCGATGATCTTGGTGCGCGGCTTGCCCAGCTTGATTGCGGTCTCCGCGGCCGCATCCAGCGCGGCGCGCATCATGGCGGCGCCGCCACTGGCATGAATGGTGAGGAGATAGGGCGCCAGCGGCACCACCGAACGCACGGCGCCGGCGACGGTGTTGGGAATGTCATGCAGCTTCAGGTCCAAGAACAACCGCTCGCCGCCATCGGTCACCTGGCGCACGCCTGACGGTCCGTTGGCGTTGAAGAACTCGAGCCCCAGCTTGATGCCGCCGATCTGGCCGCGCAGGCGCGCTGCCAACGCCGCGGCCTTGAGCGCGTCCGTCATGTCGAGGGCGGTGAAGAAGGGCGGGGTCATGCTGATGGCCTTAGGGAGTTTGCGGCGGCGAAGCTATAGCAAAACAATTGGCGTGCTGCATACCGGCTGCGTGCAGGGCTGTCATGCAAGACCGGTGGCGACCTTCCGCATTGATGTGGTCACGTGCCCGACAACGTCGTGAGATCGCTCGAGGGCGTCGCCCGCAATTCCCGGGCCTGCGACGCAGCCTGGTCGCGCCGCAGCTCTTCGATCTGGCGGCTCAGGCTGTAGCTGTGATCCTGCAAATCCCGGCTGCGTTGGCGCAGATGTCGGTCATGGATCCAGTGCACGAACACGCCGCCGGCAAATCCAACCACCAGGGCGAAATAAATCGCGCCGCTCAGCGGCAGATTGAATGGCGACAGGAACGGCCAGAGATCGATCTGCACCGAACCGGAATTCTTGATGGCGAAAAGTCCCGCCGGGAGCAGCACCAGCACGGCGATCACCCAGAACAGCCACCGCGGCATGCGGCGGCGGCGGCGGCGCTGGGGTGCGTCTGATGTCGTCAACTAATCTTCGCTCTCGTCGGTGGTCTCTTTGCCGTTCAGCCGGTCGCGCAGCTGCTTGCCGGTCTTGAAAAACGGAATTGTCTTCTGCGATACCGGCACCGGTGCGCCGGTGCGCGGATTGCGGCCGAGGCGTGCGTCGCGCCGCTTCACCGAAAAAGCGCCGAAGCCGCGCAACTCCACACGATCGCCGCGGGCTAGCGCAGCGGTAATTTCATCGAAGATCGTACTGACGATACGCTCAACATCGCGGTGGTAAAGATGCGGGTTGAGTTCGCCGATCTTCAGGATCAATTCTGACTTCGTCATATCGCTTAGACCCCCCGATTCCCCATCCCCAGGCCCTTGTTGACCAAGCCTTAAAGCAAAGGGTGCCAAACCCGGCGCGCAGCGTCAAGTTTAAGTATCTCAAAATTCAGTGTTTTTCGCACTTGTCCCCAGCCGGCTGCTGGGGGGAGGGGCCGGAAAATGGTTCGCTGCGGGGAATTGCCGCCCAATCGAACCCGTTTTCCGGGGCAAATTGCCCCTGGAAACGAAAGGCCCCGCTGGGCGGGGCCTTTCCTTAGAACAGTTCTAGCAAGCGAATTGGCGAATCAGGCTTCGGCGCCCGTCTCGTCGTCGGCCTTGGTCTTCTTGGCCTTGGCCTTCGGCTTTGCCTCGGCGGCCTCGCCTTCATCGGCCTTGCCGCCCTTCTGTGCCTTGGACAGGGCCGCGCCCAGGATGTCGCCCAGGCTGGCGCCGGAGTCCGAGGAACCGTACTCGGCCATCGCCTGCTTCTCCTCCTCGACCTCGCGGGCCTTGATGGAGAGCGACAGCTTGCGGCTCTTGGCGTCGATCGCCGTGATCTTGGCGTCGATCTTTTCGCCCACGGCGAAGCGGTCGGCGCGCTGATCGCTGCGGTCGCGGGACAGGTCGGCCTTGCGGATGAAGCCGGTGACGCCCTCGCCGAGCGACACTTCGATGCCGTTATCCTGCACGGCTGTGACGGTGCAGGTGACGACGTCGCCCTTCTTGTGGACGCTCGCCGCCGCGGCCAGCGGATCGTCTGATAGCTGCTTGATGCCGAGGGAGACGCGCTCCTTCTCCACATCGATATCCAGCACCTTCACCTTGACCATGTCGCCCTTCTTGTAGGCGGCGATGGCCTGCTCGCCGGGCTTCTGCCAGTCGAGATCGGAGAAATGCACCATGCCGTCGATCTCGCCGGGCATGCCGACGAACAGACCGAACTCGGTGATGTTCTTGATCTCGCCTTCCAGAATCGAACCCGCGGGCTGCTTTTCGAGGAACGCCTGCCACGGATTGTCCAGGCACTGCTTCAAGCCGAGGCTGATGCGGCGCTTCTGGGAATCGATATCCAGCACCATCACTTCCACCTCCTGGCTGGTGGAGACGATCTTGCCGGGATGCACGTTCTTCTTGGTCCAGCTCATCTCGGACACATGCACCAGGCCTTCGACGCCCGGCTCCAGCTCCACGAAGGCGCCGTAGTCGGTGATGTTGGTGACACGGCCCTTGAACTTGGTGCCGACCGGATACTTGACCTCGACGCCCTCCCAGGGATCCGCCTCGAGCTGCTTCATGCCCAGGGAAATGCGCTGTGTTTCCGGGTTGAACCGAATCACCTGCACCTTCACCGTCTGGCCGATATGCAGGGCCTCCGACGGATGATTGATGCGCTTCCAGGCGATATCCGTGACGTGGAGCAGACCGTCGACGCCGCCGAGATCGACGAAAGCGCCGTAGTCCGTCAAGTTCTTCACCACGCCCTGCAGCACCTGGCCCTCTTTCAGGCTGGCCACGAGTTCGGAGCGGGCTTCAGCGCGGCTCTCTTCGAGCACGGCGCGGCGCGACACCACGATGTTGCCGCGGGCGCGATCCATCTTGAGGATCTGGAACGGCTGCGGCGTGCCCATCAGCGGGCCGACGTCGCGCACCGGGCGGATGTCGACCTGGCTGCCGGGCAGGAAGGCCACGGCGCCGGAGAGGTCGACGGTGAAGCCGCCTTTCACGCGGCCGAAGATCACGCCGGTGACGCGCTGGTTCTCCTTGAAGTTCCGCTCAAGCTGCGCCCAGGCTTCTTCGCGGCGCGCCTTCTCGCGGCTGAGCACGGCTTCGCCATGCTTGTCTTCCATCCGCTCGAGATACACCTCGACCAGATCGCCGATCTTGATCTCGGGCTTCTGTCCGCCCGGCGTGAATTCCTTGAGGGCGACGCGCCCTTCCGACTTCAGGCCCACATCGATCAGCACGGAGTCGGCTTCGATCGCGACGACGGTGCCCTTGATCACGGAGCCTTCGAGGCCGCTCGATCCGCCGAAGGATTCCTCCAGCAGCGCGGCAAAATTCTCTTTGGGTTGTTGTACAGCAGTGGCGGCTTTAGCCATTTAGGCAAGTTCCTTTCCGAATTTATTCTGGCCTGCCGGTTGTCTCCGGCGGTCTGGCAAAAAACACACGCCCATGCGCCCCTGCCACGGGCCCATCGACGAAATCCATGCACTTGAGTTCTCTGACGGCGAGTTCCGAAGGCGGCCTGTCCGGCGTTAGTCGCCGGCATCTTCCTCCCGACGGCCATGGCCTGATTGCGGGGTTAGCCGCGCCATAGCCGGTTGATATGATCTACGGCCACCTGGAAAGCCGCATCGGGCGATAGTGTCGTGGTATCGATCACCAGCGCATCCGGAGCTGCGGCCAAGGGCGCGACAGCCCGGGTACGGTCCCGCTCGTCGCGTTCCTTCATCTCCTCGAGAACGCGCGAATATATACTCGTGCCGTAGCGGCTGAGCAACTCCCGGTGCCGCCGTTCGGCCCGGGCCTCCAGGCTGGCGGTTACGAAAAGCTTAACGTTTGCGTCCGGACAGACCACGGTGCCGATGTCCCGGCCGTCCAGGACCGCGCCGGCGACGGCCCCTTTGGGCCCTGGCGGCGGATCGGCCGCGAAATTGCGCTGGAACCCCAGAAGCGCAGTGCGGACGCCGGGGATGGCAGCAACCCGCGATGCCGCCGAGGAGGCATCCTCCTCGCGCAGGCGGGGATCGGATAAATCGGTTGGTTTCAGTGATTTAGCCGCTTTCTCGGCGTTCTCCGGCTGGTCCGGCGACTGGCCGGTGCGGAGCAGGGCAGCGCCGACTCCGCGGTAGAGCAGGCCGGTGTCCAGGTAGGCCAGATTGAGGCTGTTGGCGATCCGCTTGGCCAGCGTGCCCTTGCCGGCTGCGGACGGCCCATCGACGGCGATCACCAGCAGCCGCCTGACCTCGCTCTTCCCTGCCATCCCCTGTCCCCCAGTTCTGCCTGGATTCTTGTTGTCAGCTTTTCGGGGCGATCCTGGCGCCCAGCCCGTTCATCAACGTCATAAACCCAGGAAAGCTGGTCTCGATCGGCGAACCGTCATCCACCGATACCGGCTTTTCCGCCACCATGCCCATGACCAGGAACGCCATGGCGATCCGGTGGTCCAGATTGGCCGCAATCTCCGCCCCGCCCCGCGGCCGGCCCTGACCGCCATGGACGACCAGATGCTCCGGCCCATCCTCGACCTCGACCCCGCAGGCGCGCAAGCCGTTCGCGACCGCGGCCAGGCGATCGCTTTCCTTGACCCGCAACTCGCCCAGACCGCGCATGACCGTGCTTCCCTTGGCCAAGGCCGCCGCCACCGACAGGATCGGATACTCATCGATCATCGACGGCGCCCGACCCGCCGGCACCTCAACGCCGCTCAACCGGCCGCCGCGCACCCGGATATCGGCGACAGGCTCACCGGCTTCCTCGCGCCGGCCGCCCAAGGTGATATCTGCGCCCATTTCGCGCAAGGTCTCGATAAGTCCGATTCTATGGGGGTTGATCCCGACATCGGTCAGCGTCACGTCAGACCCCGGCAGCAATGCCGCCGCGACGATGGGAAAGGCGGCCGAGGACGGATCGGCCGGCACCTTGATGCGCCGGCCGGTGATTTCCGGCTGGCCGACCACGGTGCTGCGGCGGCCTTCCGGCGTTGCCTCGACCCGCACGGAGACGCCGAAATGCCGGAGCATCAGCTCGGTATGGTCGCGGGTCGGCTCCGGCTCGATGACGGAGGTTTCGCCCGGTGTGTTGAGCCCGGCCAGCAGGACCGCGGATTTTACCTGGGCGGACGCGACCGGCAGTTTATAGGTGATCGGCAGCGGCTCCTTGGCGCCGGTGATGGCCAGCGGCAGGCGGCAGCCCTCGCGGCTGACGATGCGGGCACCCATCTGCATCAGGGGATTGGCGACGCGGGCCATCGGCCGGCCGCGCAGCGAGCGGTCGCCGGTCAGGAAGGCGGTGATCGGGTGGCTGGCCAAAAGGCCCATCAGCAGGCGGACGCCGGTGCCGGCATTGCCGAGGTCCAGCACCTCCGCCGGCTCTGCCAGGCCGCCGATGCCCCGGCCTTCCACCAGCCAGCTGCCGTCGGGCCGGCGTTCGGCCCGGGCGCCCAGGGCGCGCATGGCGGCGGCGGTCATCAGCACATCCTCGCCGTCCAGCAGGCCCTGGATCTCGGTCCGGCCGACGGCCAGGGCGCCCAGCATGAGCGAACGATGGGAAATCGACTTGTCGCCCGGCACCCGGCAAGTCCCGGACAGGGCCTCGGCGGGCGCGGAGACAAGGGCATGGGGAGCCAAGACGGAAGCACTCCTCTGGAGCGGTTCGCGGGATCGGCATGGGTGGCCGGCCGCGCTGTCTAGCACAAGAGAAAATGCCCTGTACAAGGCGGAACAGTGTTAAGGCGATCGCGGAAACCGGCCTTCGGCCGCAATTTGCCGGCCGCCAAATTCTTTTGACAGGGGCTACCCGGCATGGCATTGGGCTGCCCTTCCTTCCGCACCCTTAGCCGAACAGGAGTGGCAAGATTGGCTAGTCCAGCCTGGGGCATGAAGCGCACCTGCCAAAGCTGCGGCACGCGTTTCTATGACCTGAACCACAGCACGATCGCCTGCCCGAAATGCGGCACGGTCTACGATCCGGAAGCGGGCTCGCGCTCGCGCCGTGGCCGTAGCGCCGCCGCCAAGGCCGCCGCCCCGCGTCCGGTTCCGGTCCCCGAGGCGGTGCCCGAAGAAGTCGCCGAGGTCGAGGTCGCCGAAGAGGAGTTGGTGGCCGAGGTCGCGGATGGCGACGAGGAAGAGGAACTGATCGAAGACACCTCCGAACTCGGCGAGGACGAAGATGACATGGCCGAAGTCATCGAAAAGGTCGAGGGCGAGGAAGAACGGTAAGCCCGTGTTAAGCCGCGCCGCTTAGTTTCGGCTTGTACCGGTGCGGCAAAAGTCACTAAGGTTTTCGCCGCCCCAGACCGGGAAGATTTCTCGGGGCCATAGCTCAGCTGGGAGAGCGCTACAATGGCATTGTAGAGGTCAGCGGTTCGATCCCGCTTGGCTCCACCACTAAATCAAGGACTTGGGCAGTCCTACGCCGGCCGGGTGACGCGCTCGAAGCATGCACCCGGCCGGTACCCGATCCCAGCGCGGCACCGAGCCGCCGTCCTCCCCCCGCTAGATGACAACCGGTACGCCGCGGCGCTGAAACTCCGTCGCCGGCGCGACGCAGCACATGGGCGGAGATTTCGCGCAGGCCCGACCTGAAGCAAGTCCAGGGCCTGAATCTCACGGCACATGTCAGCCACGGGAATGCCACCTCAATCCCACACCGTGCGATCGGCGCTGTTCGGCGCAACGCAGCGCTGATGTGGACGATTTCGCGCATGAGCGCAGCGAGCAGCCGCACATATCGACAGCATCGAGACCATGCCGGAGGCCGGCTCCAGGTATGACGAGGCGGTGTTCCAACTTCGCGGGCCAGTCGGTCGCGGCATGACCGTGCTCGTAAGCCGGTGCGCAATTGTTCCGCGATGAACTGGAAAATCCGGGTGAACAGTCTGTGGCAGCACGGAATTTAAGCAGGCGAATGGGAAATTCCATCGGAACAAATCATCGCTAAAACCGATGTATCTATGCCGGTGGAGTGCGGGCAGCGCCGGTGCAGCGGGCATGTGTCCGTTGCTGTGGAAATCCCTTCGTAAACATCATTGAGGAGAAAAGCCCATGGATAATCCCAAGAGTTTCAGATTGGGACTCATGGTTTCTGCTAGCGCCCTGGCGCTCGCCATCGTGGCGGCGCCGCTGACAACCGACATCAAGAATGGAGCCTACAAACTTGCGACCGCCGACGCTGCTTCGGCGAGCGCGTCGGCTGAGAGCCATTCTTCCGGCAGTGCCGGTGCCGGCGGGGCCAGTTCCAATTCCAGCGCCAATGCCAATGCCAGCGGTGCTGGAGCCAGTGCGTCGGGGAGTGCGAGTTCCAGTGCCAATGACGGTGCTGGATCGACCGCCAACTCCTCGTCAAACGCTGCGGCCGCAGGCGACGATGCTGGCGAAAGTGCCAGCGACTCCACCAGCGGGTCCACTGCCGGCGGTGGCACGTCCGAGGCCGAAGTCGATGTGAACGGCTCAGGCCCCGGCGCTTCCGCCAGCGGCACGGCGTCCGCCACCTATTCGGTGGACGGCACCACGACGAACGCCGCTGTAGAGGGCAGCGTTACCGGCACGGGCCATGCGTTTGGTCAAGCCGAAGGTACGGCGTCGAGCGAAACCAGCTCAGCGCCTGGTTCGGCCACGTCTTCTTCGGACGCCTTCTCAGACGCAGCAGTCGTCACCGAAGGCGGCGGCAGCGCCACCGCGCATTCCGACGCGACCTCCAGCGGGTCGGCGGACAGCGGTGACGGCGCCACTGCCGAGAGTGCGGCCTCGGCGACCTCCGATGCCAGCTCCAGCGGCGATGGCTCCGCTTCGTCGTTCTCGGATTCGCATGCGGACTCGACGGCTACCATCGGCAGTGATGGCACCGTCAGCACCGATGCCAATGCCGCCGGCTCAGCTACAGCCGAAACCGATGGCGACGGGGCATCCGCCGGTGCCACAGCCACGGGCGACGCAGCGGCCGAAGCCGGTATTGACGGGGGCGCGAGCTCTTCGTCGACGGCTGGCGTCGATATCTCTGTCAACCTCGAAGCCGCCGGTGACGGCGACGGCGACGGCGACGGAGACGGAGACGGAGACGGTGACGGTGACGGCGATGGCGATGGAGACGGCGACGGAGATGGTGACGGCGACGGCGACGGAGATGGCGACGGTGATGGAGACGGCGACGGCGACGGCGACGGTGACGCCGACGAGTCGGCTGCTCTAACCGATGCCAATTCCTGCGTTGAAACCGATTGCAATCCGGGTCAGCTCGCTCTGACCGATGGCAGCACTGCGACGCCAGCGGCTCAGGTCACTGTTGACGAAGGAAATCTCTGGTAAGATTCGTCGCTAATCGGTGAGTATCGGCCGGCCCCGTTTCGCAAGAGCGGGGCCGGCCATTTTATGCTTTCAGTTGGGGCATACGCAGAATCGATGACGGCCGGCCGCCTTGCCGGAATCATCAAACCGTCAGAATTGTCGTTGCTGGGTAGGATTCGGACGAGCGGTCGGGAAAAGTCAGGCTCAATGCGGGCGGGAGAATCCTGCCGTCTGGGGATAGCCTGGCGCAGTTGTACCGAGAGCTGCGTCCGCTTGCGCGGCACGGACTTCGAATGTGCCGAGCGGGTGCAGCAGGCCACCCATGCCGAACTCTACGGTATAGCTCCCATAGCTCGCGAGAGTTATCGGCCCGTTCATGCATATCAACACAGCCGGTTCATCCGACCGGGCGAATTGCGCGAGCCCGCGGAACTGTGCCGCCAGTCGCTTGCGCGGATCAATCACCCGAAGTTGATAAGAGCCATAGTCCAGCTTCTGCAGATCCATCTGAATCCAGAAGGACAGCATGGGAAGCGTCACTGGTAACGGCCGTCTCAGTTTGATGATGCCGGAATAGACCCCGATGAGCAGGTGCTTTCCGTTGCATTCAATGCGAATGTCGTCGCATAGCAGCCAGGACCTGACTCTGTAGGATTCGTCTATGCGCGCCACGGCCGCCTGCTTTCCTGAGCGCCAGTCTCAAGAAAAGAAACGGAGGCCAGTCGCGAAGGTTCCACGCTATCGGGCCTGCAAATCTTGGCCCCACCGCCGCCCTCCTCCACACTGACAGGGGCAGTCGGTCTGCGCGGAGAAAGCCCCGCGCAGACCGCTGTTCACTCAAGCAAGCTCAAGATTACCGTTGTTGATGAGCTGATTTACACTTGTTCCGGTTACGCCCGCCAACACGACAGCGCTCGTGAAGGAGTAACCGCCAACAGCGCCATTGGCGTCAATATTCACGGTAGTATTACCGCCGCTTTCGGTGAGCCGAACGAAATCGTTAACGTTCGACGAGCCGCTCCTGTACCCAGTCAAGACGCTGTCGATGTCGAGCACGTCGCCGCCACGGCCGATTTTAAAGTCGCTGATCGTGTCCTTGCCCTCACTGGACAGGCCGTCTCGGCAGAACCGGTCGCTGCCCGATCCGCCGGTCATGGTGTCATTGCCGCCACCGCCGAATATGACATCCTTTCCGCCATTTCCGTTGAGCCTGTTCGCGGAGTCGTTGCCGAAGATGACGTTGGCGAGGCTGTTGCCCGTGCCAGTGACGGCTGTGCCGGTGAGCCGCAGATTCTCGAAACTTCCGACAACGGACGAGCCATCGGCATTCAGATTAAAGGACACAGCGCTACGCACGGTGTCGGAGCCGCTTCCCGCCTCACAGACAATGTCGGCGAGGTTGTCGACATAATAGATATCGTTGCCGGCGCCGCCATACATCGTATCCGACCCGCCGCCGCCATCGAGCGTGTCGTTTCCCGCATAAGCGTAGATGATATTGGCCGTCCCGTTGCCCACGAGCATATTGGCCAGCGCGCTTCCCAGGATCTCGTCGCTGGCTGACGGAGGGAGGGTCGTTCCGCCGCCGCCAAGGCCTGTGTAGTTGGCCTGCGGCGCAACCGCGACAGCGGTCGGGGACTCGGAATAGACATGGACCCAATCGACGAGCATGGTGCTACCCACGGACGTGGGCCCGCCGAGCGAATCTGAAATCCCATTGTTGAGTATCAGGTACATCGGCGACGAGGTTATGCCCGAGCTTATCTCGCCCACCTCAACGCCGTCATAATAGTAAGTGACTTTTCCCGGCTCCCAAAGAGCGCCATAGGTGTGCCAACCGGTGTAGTCTCCGGACTCGGTTTCTCCGGGACCGCCAGATGGCGAATGGAAATGCCATCCGGCTCTTCCCGACAATCCCTCCATGATGTCGAGTTCGCCATCAGTCGGCCAGTTCTCCCCATTCATCCAAAACGCGGGCCAGTTATTGATCTGGCCATTCGTGCCCGGCAGATAGATGCGCGCTTCGAAGTAGCCGTGGGTCTGTTCGAAACGGTTATCGCTTTGGACCATGCCGGCGACCATGTCGTAGTTCTTGCCGGCGACGGTAACGTCTTTGTAGGCGGTGCCGAGGCGCAGGTAGCCGCCGCTGACGCTCACTTGGGCGGGGTCATAGGCGGCTTGCTCGGCGGTATTGATTGGTTTTGTTATGGCGCCTGGGTTTCCCAGCCAGTTTGTTCCCCAGGTCGCTGTGTTCAGGCTGTTGAACTCATCATCGAAAGTCAGCTTCCATGATGAATCGATCGGTACAGAATTGTTTAGTGGCATGCAATCTCCCCGCGAACGTTAGGATTTATTGGGCCCTCGTTGCTCATTCTGTCGGCCGGCGGCGTCAGGGGCTTGACGATCTGGTCAAGCGCGCCGCGTTCCATCCGGGTTTCTGTTTCTGAATTCAGCAGTGCCGTGATGGACCTACCGGCATGCCGGCGGGATTTTCGCGCCGGCCCGGTTACGCTGTGCGCAACGGCGGTTCGCCGTCGACCTTTCCGATTGCCGGCTGGCTACAGGATCGCGATTGCAAAAAGGTCCGGGGCCGGCGACTGCGAGCCAGGGCCGGCACGGCTGCTTCCTTCAGTTGGAGCAAGCGCTTTGGGTAGATGTTTACCTGCATGTACAGGGCCTCCCCGCACTTGAATGAAACCAGGACAGGTTGATCATGGCTCCGGTATCGGCCCGTGCATGTAGAGCACGCTGCCGATCTTCGCGGCGAGCAAGGACAGCAACGCCGACGACTAGTGGTCGCCTGCACGCAATCGTATTGGCAGTTCCGGAAAGACCTCTAGGATGCTCTCGCGTTTCGGTCCGATCGATACGATTGTGCCATACAATCGACTTTATCTTGGGACCCGCCCATTAACGAGTTGGCATCCTAATGTTGCCCGTAACCCCGCCTAGCTCAGACACAAATTCCCGCACTCAGTGAGTGCACCCGTACATCCCCATTCCCAGGCGGACTAGTGACAAAGAAGTGGCGCTCGGAGTCCAATCCCGCACCTTTGTTGCAGCGTCGGATTTTCACTTTCGCGGACGCACGGACTGACGTATGAACAACGATAAGGATCCATGCGGCCGTTGCCGCCCACCTACACGCGTCCGTACGCATCGTCGAAGCGCACAATATCCGCCTCCCGGAGATTAGTACCGACTTGGACTTCGATTACCTCGAGCGGTGTATCAGCGGCATTTGCCACGCGGTGCTTCGCGCCTGCCGGCACAAAGGTTGACTCATCCCGATGCCGTAGAAGGGTCTGTTCTCCGACTTGCATTAGTGCAGTTCCGCTGATGACGACTAAATGCTCCGAACGATTGTGATGCAGGTGCAGTGAGGTCTGCTCGCGCGGGCCCATGATAATCCGCTTCACCTTGAACCCGTCGCCGCTGGCAGCGATTTCATAGCTGCCCCAGGGCCTGGGGCAGCGGGGACTTTCCAGGACCTCGCGCCGGCTGCTCAGCATTTCGACCGCAGCCTTGATCTCCTGGCTGCTGCTCTTATCGGCAACGAGCACGGCATCGCCTGTCGAAACGACAACCACGTCCCTCAATCCTATCGACACCAGCAGGCCGCGGTCCGAGCGGAGATAGCTTTGTTCAGTGTCCCGGCAGAGAACGTCTCCGTGGGTGACATTGCCCCGGTGATCCCTGTTCTCGATATCCCAGAGGGCCGCCCAGGATCCCAGATCCGACCATCCGCAATCGACCGGGACCACGGCCAGCCGTTGTGACCGTTCCATCACGGCGTGGTCGATTGAAATGGACTCCGCCGCGGCGAATGCATCGCGGTCCAATCGTACAGACAAACCGCTGATCGTCGAATCCAGCAATGCGGTTCTGCAGCTTTCCAGCAGACTGGGCTTCAGCCGCGCCAGCTCTTCAAGGATCGTCGCCGCCGAGAAAACAAAGGTGCCTATGTTCCAGAGCCAAGCACCGGACTGCACAAACCTGGCCGCCAGCTCTTGGGCCGGCTTCTCGACGAACCGCCGGACTTGTCTTGCGGACGATGCGGCATTCAGCTCCTCGCCGCATTCGATATAACCATAGCCCGTTTCCGGACGTGTCGGCCGCGCACCGAGCAGCACAATCCTCCCTTCGCTCGCGGCAATCTGGCATGCCTCTTCCAACGCCATTTGGAAGGCCAGCGAATCCGTCAAGGCGTGGTCCGCCGGTTGGACAATCAGTATCGCATCCGGGGCGGCGTTGACCGCATGCAGCGCAGCGACCGCAATAGCGGGGCCGGTGTTTCTTCCCACGGGCTCGAGCAACAAGCCGGCAATCTCCAGGCCGCTATTCCGCATCAAGATTGCGACCAGCGATTCCTGGTCCGCGCCGGATACAATAAATGGGGGGCTAGTGCCGCGCAGCTCTCAGCCGCCGTGCGGTCGTGACGATCATCGGCTCATTGCCGCCAAGCTCGAGCAACTGCTTGGGCAGGTCCTGGCGCGATAGCGGCCACAATCTGGACCCGACGCCACCACTGAGGATTACCGGCTGGATCGGCAGGGAAGCCGTTGCCGATCCAACGCTGTGAGTCACTTGGTCGGATCTTTGTGGGGAGTCCAAGGCCTGCGCTCCTTAACATGCCCCTAAGGGCGAAATGCAGCTTGGCCGTCTCGATGATGCGCAAGGATGGGCGGGCGCGCCTTCGCCATCTGTCGTTCCCATGCGAGCGCCGTGCTGACGATGTTGTCCAGGCCATCATTCCGCGGCTGCCAGCCGAGCAGCCGGCTGAGCCGAGACGTATCGGCAACCAGCACGGCGGGATCACCGGGCCGGCGGGCATCCTCGCGCACATTGAGCGGCCTGCCATTGACCCGTTCCACGGCAGACAGAACCTCGCGCACGGAGTAGCCGTGTCCATAGCCGCAGTTGAGGACGAAGCTGTTTCCGCCTTCTCGAAGGAGCCGCAGCGCCAGAAGATGAATGTCGGCGAGATCGCTGACATGGATGTAGTCGCGAATGCAGGTGCCATCGGGTGTCGGATAGTCGGTGCCAAAGATCACGATCTCCGGACGGAGCCCGAGGGCAGCTTCGCAGGCGGTTTTGATGAGATGCGTCGACCTGGGGGACGCTTGGCCTGTCGCGCCCGAGGGGTCAGCGCCGGCCACGTTAAAATATCGCAGGGCGGCGTAGCGCATCTTGTGCGCGGACGCCGCATCGCGCAGAACCCACTCCAACATCAGCTTGGTGGTGCCGTAGGGATTGACGGGAGCCACCGGCGCCTCCTCCGAGACAGGCAATGTCTTCGGTTGCCCATACACGGCGGCGGAGGACGAGAATACGAATTGGCGCACGCCGCCCGCAACACAGGCTTCGATCAGGCGGAGCGAATTCGCCACGTTGTTCCCGTAGTAGTCCAGCGGCCGCTCCACCGAGTCGGAAACCACGATGCTGGCCGCAAAGTGGATCACCGAATCCACGTCGTATTCGGCGATCGTGGCCTCGACGAGGGCCCGGTCCTCAATGTTGCCTTGGATCAAGGGAACATCTGATGGCACAAGGAAGCGATGTCCGGTCGAAAGGTTGTCGAGGATGACTGTAGCGATGCCGGCGTTGCGCAAGGCCCGTACCGCATGGCTGCCGATGTAGCCTGCACCGCCTGTGACCAGCACGCTCATGACCGGCCGCCGCCTCGCGGCTGGTTCTCAGGCGCCTGGTCATTGCAGCCGAACGAGCTGGCCGATTCACGAGACCAGGCCCGGATCTTGGCATGCACCTTGCGCGTCCATCGCCAACCGACCCCCAGCAATCGATCAACCGGTGGAGCGACCGGCAGAACGTTTCCGGTCAGGAAGCGGCCAAGATCGTCGGCAGCGATGCTCCTGGTCATGATAACTCGCGAAAGCGCGAAGGGATCTTCACGAGATGAACTTAATGCATGCCGGACCCGGCAAGCGGAAGTGAAGCCCTCTTGATGGACAAGCTCCCGTACCCTGCGGCTCGCATAGCCATGAGGATACGCAAAGGACTGGACCTGTTGTCCCAGGCAATCCTCCAGGTCCGCCTTGCTGCGCCGTATCTCGGTGCGCGCGACCATTGGCGATATGATGTCGAGCTGCGGGTGGCTGTGCGTATGGGCGCCGCACTCGATGCCATGTTCCGATATCGCCCGGATATCCCGTTGGCTCAGCATGGGCGGATCGGCTCGGTTCGAAGTCCGCGACCAACTGGCGGTCTTTCCGATATAGCCGGTCACGATGTAGATCGTCGCGGGGAAATTGTACTGTTGCAGAATTGGCAACGCATCGGTCGCGAAGTTCCGCAATCCATCGTCAAACGTAATGGCCAATGTGCGCGGGGGCAGGGGCAATGACCCGTTGCGGGCCGCCATCAGCAGCGAAACCGTTATGGGACGATAGTCGTGCTCGGCGAGCCACCTCATATGCTCGGCGAACATTGCCGTGGGCACGGTCCAGCGATCGGCGTCGCCGCGGGCGATCCCATGGTACATCAAGATCGGAACAGACTGTGCCATCGGATTTCACACGTCAGTCCAAGGCCGGCGACGTCACCGGAGACTCGCCCATGGGCCGCGCTGCGGCGGCATGGCGCGCAGCGTGCCGACTAAGAAGATAGAGCGGGATGCCGGCGACGATACCGCACCGCTCGCGCCAGACGAACGTCCAGGGGTAGTCGGCAGCAATACGCTGGTTCTTCGGCGATGACGGTCCAAAGACATGGGCAAGGCCGGCAGGGGCGGCGACCGCGAGTTTCAGGAGCAGCGTGGGCCGGTCAACGACCAGCTTGGTCAGGTAGGCGCCGAGGCCGATTCCATAACCGAGGGCCTGCCGGCGCATGCCGGCCTCGTCCCGGCGATGATAGTGCCACAGGACCGCTCCCGGTTCGTAGACCAGCCGGTAGCCCGCATCGATGATCTTGAAGAATGCCGCGAGATCGTCGCCGCCGCGCGCCCGTGTCCCGGCGCCGAGCGCGGGGTCGAATCCACCGATAGTCTTCAGGACATCCGTGCGGAACGCCATGTTGGCGCCAGATCCCAGTTGTCCGGCAGTGAAGGGATACAAGCGTCCTCGTGGCCTGTTGGCCTGAGAATCGAAGACTCGCCGCTCAAAGCCCTTGCCAAAGCCGCCGTGCCGCTCGGCCCAGTACTGTGCGCGGGTTTCGAGCTCGGCAGGAAGAATGAGACCCGTGACGCACGCGACTGTTTCGTCCTTCGAGAAGTTCGACGCGATCATCCCGAGCCAGTTCGGGTCGACAACGACGTCATCGTCCGTGAAGGCTACGTACGGCGCGTGGGTCCTTGCCAGGCCAGCATTGTGAGCTCGGCCGAGGCCGGGCTCATTTTCACGGACATAACGCACGCGGCCTCCGGCGGTGTAGCGGCGAGCGATCAGCTCGGCTGTTTCCTCGGAGGACGGAGCGTTGTCCACGACGATCACATCGAAATTCGGATAGTCCATGGCAAGAATCGAGTCGAGACAATTGGCGAGTTTATCAGCGCGATCCCTGGTGGCGATGATGACACTGATGAAGGGCGCCATTTTTGGCCCGTTATCCGTCGTGGAGGACGCGGTGGCGTGCGGGCTTATCGGCGCCATGTAGCGCTCGAGGTCGGAGGGCAATCGCCCTTCGTTGAGTTCGACCTCGGCCGTTGCTACCGGACGCCCGTCGAATTCGGAGCAGGCAGAACGCTTTTGCATAGTCCTTGTCGGAACTGCTGTCCGTGGCGCGCGAATTTCCCAGATCCACATCCATTACCCGGATGGGAGAGAACGGCGGCTCTGGAGTTTCATTCCGCTTTGCGGCTTGCTTGGCGGCAAGGTAGCCGGCCGCCGTGCATGCGAACCCCGCCAGAATAGCGCTGGACCGTGCCAGCCCGCCGCGGTCCAATCTTGTGATGCTATCCCTCAGGCCGCGAAGGACTCCGCGAGGCAGAGTCCGTGTCGCGTAACGGCGCTCAACGGATAGCGCGTCCGGCGCTCCCCGTTCTGCGGCAACCAATGCTTTTGACCGGCCTTCCGCCCAGCATCGCGTCCGGAAGTAGCGCCAGCTATCCCGACCCGAATCCAGATGATGATGGATCACCATGCCGGGGTCATAGAGCAATGCCGAGTGCCCGTAGGCTTGGCGGATCCGGATGCATAGCTCCGTCTCCTCGCATCCCGAACCATCGGCGCCTTGGCGGCCCAATGCCTCTCGAAATCCGCCCAGCTTGTCGAACACTGTTCGTCTGAAAGACATGTTGGTGCCGATCAGGTTGCGAACTGGCGATATGCGTTCCGGCTGTCCGCGATAACTGCAGCCCACCACCCAGCCGAACTCGTCGGGAAACCAAGATGGCTGACCGTCCGGCCACACGGGCACAACTCGGCCACCCACGCCGATGATTTCCCGGTCGGCGTACCAGGCCGTCATCCGCGTCAGCCAATCGCGCGGCACGACGGCATCGTCATCCAGGAAGGCAATGACAGCCCCATTTGCTTCTCGAACACCGGTGTTGCGGGCCGCCGAAAGGCCACGGCGCCCGGCGTTCGGAAGCGTTCTCACATGGGGATATGTGTCGAGGAGTTGGGCCTGCAGACCCGGGTTGTGGTCCGCGACGACTATGAGTTCGAGAGCCTGCGTATGCTGTGCGCTGATGGAATCAATCGCAGCTCGAAGGCGTTCCCAGCGCCGGTCGGAGTAAGCGCAGATGACCACGGATATGTCCGTTGCATCATCCATCACTCGGCCGGGGCTGAGGGAAAAGGCGGCGACTTTGCACGCAAGCCGGTCGGCACGCGGCGGCGCGCTGGAAGCCGCTGCAAGCGGGACCGGGAGTGCGAAACCGGCTGGGCTCTTTCAAAACCTAGCCGGATGATGGTGCGCAGAACGCGCCAGCCGTCGGGAAACGTCCGGAGATTGCTGACTCCGTGCTCTCGCTTGAATTCGACGCTCGGAACCTCGCACACCACCAGGCCGGCGCGAAGCGCCTGGATGTTCATGCTGGTTTCGATTTCGAAGCCGCTGGCCTCGCTAAGGTCGATGTAGGGAAGGATGCGTCGCCAGAAGGCATTGTAGCCGTAGCAGAGGTCGGTAAACCGGCCGCCGAAGCGCAGGCGGACCAGCTGCAGCAGACCCCAGTTGCCCAGGTATCTGTACCACTCCATATCATCGGTCGCCCCACCCTGCGCGAAGCGCGAGCCCTTCACGAAATCCGCGCCTGCAAGAAGTGCGCCGACGAAAGATGGGATCTCGCCCGGATCCGTCGATCCGTCGGCGTCGAGCGTGACGATGATGTCGCCTCGAGCGGCTGCGAAGCCTGCCCGCAGAGCAGCACCCTTGCCCATCCGCGCCTGACGCACCACGACGACGTCAGGCATCAGCCGCCTCGCCACCTCGATGGTGCCGTCGGTCGACTGACTATCAACGATGATGACTTCGTCGATCCATCTCGGGATCCGCGGCAACACGTGTGGAAGATTCGCCGCTTCATTGACCGTCGGAATTATGACGCTGACGCTTGGATGAGCATCAACGGCGGACCAGTTACGGTCCAACTCCTGGTCAAACTGAATATCCCCTGGTGACATACATGGCCTTGGCACGGTTTCAATAAACGTAACCTATGGGTCTGTTAACGGTTCCCCAGGGCTGCAATTATCCTGGCGGCGTGGCGTGTTTGGCACCGCGCGATCTGTTTCAACTTCACCGTTTTGTGATGTGGAACAATCGAGTCAGAAAAGTGATTTATTGAGCGCTGGGAATCTCCCGGCGCACGCGTCGGGGAGAGGATGGTCGTTCATTGCGCGCAGGCGGATACGGACGCACATAGTGATCGCCGAACGCCGTAGGGAAGAAACAAAGTGGCTGTGATTCGTCCTGCAGGGTCGGTTGATGTCGCCATCGTCGGCGCCGGCCCCTACGGGCTCTCTGTCGCAGCTCACTTGCTGACCGCGAAGGTCGAAGCGCTCATTTATGGCAAACCGATGGCAGGCTGGACCGATCACATGCCGAAAGGCATGTATCTCAAGTCCACGTTTGACGCCTCCAGCCTGTCCGCGCCTGGATCTGGATCGACCCTGGCGGACTACTGCAGGGCGAGGGGCGGGATCAACCTGGATGAACGTCATCCCGTGCCGCTCGATCTGTTCGTCGAGTACGGTTCCTGGTTTCAGGAAAGACATGTCCGGGAGCTCACGCGACTGGAAGTCCGGCGCGTGAGTGCGGCTGCGAAGGGCTTCCGCGTTCTTCTATCAGACGGCAAGGAGATTGCGGCCAGGACCGTGATCGTGGCGACTGGGCATGTCGACTATGCCTATGTTCCCCGAGAACTGCGGGCCTTCATGGAGCGGGAACCGGCGAATGCGGAACGCGTCTCCCATGCCTGTCACCACAAAGACCTTTCCAAGTACGCCGGACAATCTGTAGCGGTCATCGGCGGCGGCCAATCGGCGCTGGAGAGTGCCACCCTGATGCATGAGGCGGGAGCTCGCGTCCATCTATTGGTCCGCCGACCGCGCCTCATTTGGGGAAATCCACCTGTTGACTCAGGCGGTTCTTTTTTCCGGCCAATCGTGAAGCCGGCATCCCCGCTGGGTCCGGGCTGGTCGCATTTCGTGCTGAGCCGAGCGCCGAAAGCCGTGAGCTATCTGCCCGACTCTTCCCGTCTCTTTCTCATGAGGCGTGTACTGGGTCCCTCGGGCGCCTGGTGGCTACGGAACCGTTTCAAGCCGGAGATCGACGTTGCACTCGATACGGTCATCGAAAGCGCGGCCTTGTCGGGAAATCAGGTCGTTTTGCAGATACGGACGAAAGAAGGACCGCGATCGGCGTTGAAGGTCGACCACGTCATCGCGGCCACGGGTTACCGCATCAGCCTTGACGCGCTAGCGTTTCTTGACCCCGCTCTGCGCGCCGCCATCGTGCGAATAGACGGAACCGCCGCGCCGCGCCTTTCTCGATCGTTTGAGTCATCGGTAGGGGGGCTCTACTTCACCGGTCTCGCTGCGGCTCCAACTTTTGGACCCCTGATGCGATTTGTCTGCGGCACTGAATTCACCGGCCAGACCATCCGCCGTGCGATCTCGAGTCGCGCCGAGAGCAGGTTTCGCGAGCCGCAGGCCGTGGCGCAGTGGGGTGCCCAGACGGGCAATGGATAGCCGCCAAAGGCGAAGACCGACTTGGCAGCAGAAGCGGACTGCCATGGCGATGAAAGGCAGCCGGTCGTCTGCAGCATACCAAGCAAACTCGGTCTTTGTTTCCGTCGACGTGACTCCGGCGCTCTGAACCGGACCATTGAACAGGCGCGAGGCCAGGCTCAGGTTCTCGACGACGAATCTCCGGCCATATGCCTGCGCTGACACTGGAACAGGTCGGCCCGTAAGGTCGAAATACAGGGACCGGACAACATCGAGGCCGATTTCAGTGACAAAGAGCCGGAAGTTGGCGCCGATCCGCGGATTGAAGTCGACCAGCTTGTATTTTCCGTCGCGGCGATCGAATTGCCAATCCATATCGACAATCCCCCGATAGCGGATCGATCGGCAGAACGCTGTGGCGACCGCCGTCAGTGCTTCATTCGGCCAGGCGATTGCTGCGGCGGTCACGCCCGCGTAGGGTGGCCAAGACTGCTGCTTGAATCCCGTGAAAGTGACCAACGGCCTGGAAGCGCCGTCGAAGTAGGCGTGAAATATCCAGTCCTCGGAGCATTCCCTGGGGATGTACTCCTGCAGCACGATGTTTGGATCCCTGTTCCATTTTCCGGCGAGAGCGAGAAGCTCGCACCGGGAAGCGATGATGGTCGTCGCTCCGACGGCGGGGGCGGTCAGTCTGATCCAGGGCTCGCTATTCTTCAGCACGAGCGGATAGCGCGCGGTGTCGGCAAACGCCAAAACTTCCGCGACCGTTTGCGCAAACGTCGTAGCAGGCATTGCAATATCATGCTTCTTGCCCAACTCGTACAGGCGGCGTTTGCTCGCGAGTAGGCGCGGAAGTGACGGATCAATCTGCGGTATGCTGTAGTGCTCCCTCAGGACAGCGGCGTTCTCGGCGATGACGATGGCCAACTCATCATCTGTCGGGAGCAAGACGCTCTTGGCTCTCAGCACTCCGGCCATCCTCACCAGCTCGTCCAAAAGGGTTGATACCAGCGTTTCGCGGTCGCACACCGGCGCGCGAAACCGTCCTCTTAGAAATCTTGAGAAGGCATAGGGAACGACGCGATCCTCGCACGAGGCATACACGTCGATGCCCAAGCGCCCGAGCGAACGGACGACGCCAAGAATGCCGTGTGCAAGCGGGTATTTCGCGGCTTTGAGAACAAGCACTGGCACGAGTTTGGTGGCTTCGACGAGTTCGATGTCCATCAAGAGTGCCTCTCGATTCGAGCAGCGCAATCAATCATTCGTCATCGTCACAGTAGGTCTTGGTCGCAGGCCACCGGCACCCAATGGCGCCGGCAAGCCAGGCGACTCAATTGCTGCGCCTGACATCGCCAGTCCAAGTGCAGAGCACGCCGGCCAGCGTTGCGGCGCTCAGCAGCGCGAAACCGGTCAGCGGCGACCATAGGTCGCAGATCAGGAGAAGCGTGCTGACGACAGCACCGAGGGCCAAGCTTAGACCCACGGCTGCGACAGCGAGGTCTGCAGCCGTCAAACCGGATGCCCGGCCCAGCCATCCAAGGCCGGGACCAATAAGCAAAAAAGGAAGCAGCAGCGCGGTTGGCGCGGTACCGGACATCTGCTCCCAAGCGGCAAACATGGCGGAAACCGCGATCCCAAGGAGAATGGCCACACGAACAGTCAGTCGATCCATTCGCCACCCTCCACGACCGCCCTGTTCAAGGTAAAAACGCTCGTCCCACCGGCAGAGTAAAGCAGACGGAAGCGCGGCGATCCGAGAAGCGCATGTTCAATTCGATCCAGGTCGCCAGTGCGCATAATGCCCATGTCGTCGACGTAGGCCTTCTGGTTGCGCGTGATTACGACGAATGCCGCCTTGTATCGGTCGTCATCCAGCCAGCGAGCGAGCGTCGCAGCGGGGCGAGCCAACAGATCGTTCCGCGACTGGAGTGGCTCATCCGCGATCGACACCCGAGTCACGTGTTCGATGTCTTGAAACAACGAAGGTGAAAAATAGGCGCCTTCGATGATCAAGGTACGCTCGGGCATCGTTTCATAGAGGCGCTGCATGACGGCAATATCCTCGGGGGCAAAGGCATATTGTCGGTCCTTGCCATTGTTCGCGAACACGAATGCAACCGCGAGCGCAAGTGCAAACGTTGCAGCAGTTCCGGCAGTCTGTATCGGATGTCGTGGACGCGCCGTGGGAAAGAAAAGCCATATCGCCAGGAGCGACAGGAAAGGTAACGCGAACAGGTAGGCTCGGAAGATTGCCTCGCCGCCGTAGGAGGTCATGGCCAACAGCGGAACGGGAGCCGCCGCCAGCCCGACAGCGATTCCGTCTCGATACCCATTTAGAAAGCGCCGAATGCCACCGAGCAGCGCCGCCAATACGATCGATACCGTGAGAGCGCGGCAGATCAGGGCAATGATCGCTTGCCCCTCACTCACAACCGAAAGGTCAATGAGTTGCGTATTCAGTTCCAGCACCGTCGAACTGAGACCTCTCATCTCTATGGGTAATGCGAGCGCGACAAAGGGTGCGGCTGAATACAGGATCCAGAGAGCTGTCAGTACTAAGGCGAAGAAGAAGACAGCCGCCGGAATGCGCCGGAAAAGCACAAGCACGGCGAGCGCAGAGATTGCAACCAGCGGACTGAACTGGTGACTCAGGATAATTGCCGAAAGAAACACCAGCACCGCGCCACTTGCGACTATTCGTTCCAGCCCATTTGTGGATGACCCCGCGCCAGGCGCGCTGTGCTGCGCCGATTGGAGCATACCGACCAAACGATGTGGAACCTGCTCCGGGTCGTGCGCCGGGCGCTGTTCAAGGAACCTTAGAGAAAAAGCCAGCATCAGGAGATAGAAGAAGAACGACAGGGCTTGAGGCGAGAAGTAGTCCTGGCCGATCCAATTCCCACACACAAAGATCCAGGTGGCTCCCAGGATCGCGCGCCGATCATGCGTGAACGACCGATAGAGTATCGGAAGGCCGCCCACATAGAGCAGATTGAAGACGAGCGGCGACCATCTCGCATAGGCGGCGAGATCGCGCGCGCTCGATAGCTCCGTCAGCAGAGCTGCGGTCGCAAAGAAGCCCGGCCAATTCTGATAGGCGCCAAAGACGGGATCGGCCCGGTCGACCGCACCGCTGCGTTGTATGTAGTCGATGATTCCCAGGTGTTTCCAAGCCCATGGATAGCGCAAGGTGCCGTAATCGATGATCGGGGTCGCGTGCAAAACAAGCACAAGGGAGACGAGATAGAGGTATGGCACCCACCCCCGCGTCGACGGGCGCTGGAGAAGCATGAAAAAGCCGATAGACAGCAGCAACAACGGCAGCCAGGCGGCATAGGGCAGTACTGACGCGAGCCCCAGATCGCTCATTTCGCTGGGATCGATCTGCCGCAAGCAGGCGATCCAGATCGACAATGCACTGGCCGGAATCATCACCTCAAGCGAGACGGGCCAGCTATCGGTCGAGTCATGGGCGCCGACTCTTCGGGCTGCGGCGTGAGGCGGCACTAGGGGTTTGACTGAATGAATCGAAGCGTCTCCTCGATCTGCAGGATGGCGGCCTGGCAGTCGCCCGCACCGTCGCCATATTCCTCAAGCTTTCCAGCGCTGTAATGCAGCCAAGCCAGCAGCGTCACCATGCGAACCTCGGATGCCGTCGTTGGCAATGATGACGCAGCAAAGCATCGTATTTCCTCCGGCCGCCATCTTGGCTGCCTGAGAAGATCGCAAACCAGATCACTCATCCTGCTTCCGCTGGCCAGCATCCGCGTGGCGAGCAACAGACAACTGGGATCGAAGGCGCCCGGGCCGTCGAAGCGCGCCCGGCCCCAATCGACGATGGCAGTGACGCGGGAGGCGTCGTGCGCGAAGTTCATCTGTGCGGGACCAAGGCTCCCGTGGCTCAAGCCGAGTGAAAGCGTGCGGCCCGCCCAGGCGCTACGCTGACTGCATCGGATGGCAGCGAGCACGGCCTTAGGTTTGTCGCTAGAATCCGGCAAGCAGGCCTCGATCGTGCTGATTGGACGATCAATCCAATGGGTCAGCCAGGGTTCTGCTATCGTCGTGCGTGTGGCCATCCGGTCGTGGAGTCCATTGATTGCCACCCCGGCACTCATTAACGCCGTTCCTGCCAACTGGTCATCGCCAAGCATGATCTGCCCTGAGATCCCCGGCTGCTGTCGTTCGACGATGTAAGTGCTGCCCTCCGATACCACCCGCGGCAACAGATGCCGAAACTCGCCAAGACCCGGATCGGCATTCAGCGTTCGCAATATCTCGCTTTGTCGGCGCAAGCTGAGACTGCCCTCGGAGTTTCGGGCAGCCTTCATTCGCAGCAAACCTTGGCCACCCTGGTGCCCGAGATTGATTGTATGGAGGTTCTTGGTGGCGGTGAGGCCGCCCTCACTGGGCGATGTGGAATAACTCGCAAGGCCCGAGGTTGCATTTTTCACGAGCCGCCCCGTCGCCCACTGGAGCGGCCGGCGCTGGAACGGAGCTAACCACGCGGGCAGTGCGCCGTTCAACGACCCGCCATGCAACGCATTGATAGCGAAGCGGGAGAAGCCGGTCGTGCGCCAAACGAGGATGCAGAGGAAAAAGGCAACGATAATCTGTGAGATCAGCCACGCGAGCCCCATTCCAAATGTGCCGAACATTTCGAGCAGCGGAACGCCAAGAGCCAACACAAGCAATGTCATTGCCGCGTGAATGAGGATGATTGCGGTCAGGTGACCCTCCACCCGAGCGAGCCCGAGAAACACCGACGTGACTCCGAACGGAAGGGCCGAAAGGCAGAGAACCCGCAGCAGGCTTTCGCCGGCCGCATATTCCGGGCCGAACAGCGCCAAGAGCGATGGCGCGATAACCAGCAGAATGGCCACTGCTACGACCAGCAGCCCGCTGGTGTGGAAAAATGCATCAATGGCGATTGACTTCGATCGCCAGGGGTCTGCGGCACCCTCGGCGACCAGCGATATGCCCATTGATTTGCTGATGAGGTAGAGCGAATAGGCGATGGTCCAGCTTAGGTAATAGACCGCGATGCCCTCGGGACCGACATGTTCCATGACCAGTATCGGCGCGAGTCCGATCGCGATTACAAGGAGAGAAGTACCAACAAAGTCAGCGGCAAAGTAACGGATAATCATCCGTCTATCGAACACCGGTTTTGGCGGCGTGGCGGCGCTGTCACTGGCAGGCATGAGCCGCCAGAAAAGGAAAAGGTTGACCGGCGCCACGGCGAACAAGAGCGGCAATGTCCAGGAGGCAAAGGGTCCCCATGCTCGCCATTCGCTGTCCGCGAGGATCAAGAGCAAGGCAATCTTGGCGAGTGCGAACGCGGTATTCTCGACCGGAACCCAGATCGCCTTCCGAAGGCCGGCAAGCGCGCCATCCTGAAGCGCGAAAATGGTCCAGATCATCGTCGCCGCTGTGAACCAAATCATGAGCAGGGGATTTGTCGTCAGCAGATCCAGCGACGGCGCCCATGCATGGATGCCAAGAAAGAAGCAGAGACAGCAGAGGAACGCTGCTAGAAGTCCGGCCCCATACGCGCCAAGAACAAGACGCTGCGAATTTCGCCGCCCCAAACCGGGCAGAAAGCGCGTCAGAACGCTTCCCAGATTCAACTGCGCAATGCCACCGACGGCAAGCATTGTTGAAATCAGTGCTGAGTTCAATCCGATCTCGGTGAGCGAATATAGGCGGGCGGCGAGCAGCCAATAGACAAGCCCGAGGATGGAAGTCACGCCGGTGCTTGCGATCAGCGCGTAGCCGTTCCGGACCAATGGCGTGCGAAAATAGCCCTGGAACCAGGTCAACGCCGGCGAAAGGCGATCACTGCCCAACGGGCCCTTCAGATGCGGGCGCGGCACGCTATCCGTCATGGACGGGCCTCCTGCCACACACGCACGTAATCGACAGATAGGTTCGATGGAAAGGGCGTCTTGCTATCGGGAGGGCCGGGCCACTCTCCGCCAACAGCCAGGTTGATGAGTAGGTACATCCGCTCTTGCGGGATGTGCTTGCGATCTTCGTACCGCCAGAACTCGACGCCATCCAGATACCAGATAATCCGATCCGGTCTCCAGTCGACCGCGAAGACATGCCATCCGTCGGACAGAGGCGTCTTTTGGGTGACGCCCTGCCCCTTTTTGGCGTGCCCCCGTGAATCCTTGTAGTGGAAGTAAGTATACAGGCGGTTGGGCTTGTGCCCGAGAACCTCCATGATATCGATCTCCGGCGTCGGATGGTGACTGGAGGGCAGCATCCAGAATGCGGGAAACAGGCCGCGGCCCGCCGGCACGCGTGCGCGCATCTCGGCATATCCAAACCTGAAGTCGAATCTCACTTGGCCGGTGGTCGCCGCGACATCCCGTCCTGTGGTGACGATGCCGGATGTGAACTCGTAGGAATCGCCCCGCCCCGTAACTGTCCTTCGGTCGGCCCGAAGCCGCAGCTTCCCGTCACCGACGGTCACGTTTTCCGGCAGGTACCACTGCAGCTCCCGGTTACCAAGATTGGTGCAGCCGTCATGATCCCACCAGTAACATCGAACCCACTTTCCGGAGTTCAGTGCTGTCCCGTCAAACTCGTCTGAGAAAATCAGTGCCCAATTTCCGCGCTGACCGAGCGGCGCCATTGTGTCTCGTTGCGAAGGGGACAGGGTCACGGCTGCCGAATAAGTTGGATCAATGCAGCCAGCGTACATACAGGCCGCCCCGAGCGTCGCTACACTCAGCAGCAATCGCGTACAAAGCATTTGGGGGTCCAATCACCCTGGGTTCCCGTGCGTAGAAACGCCCCGGGACAGGAATAGTTCCTACTGGTTTGCGGCCGCAAACCCCTGGGAACGCAACCTTTCGCGGCAAATGCCGTTATTCATGGCAGACGCACCAACTCGAATGGGTCATGCAATCCGCATCAGGTGCGTTGCCAATTGTGAGTTGTGCATCTCAATCCACAAATGACGCGCTTCTTGCCTTCTTTCGCCCTGCGAGTCCTGTGCTGCCTGATGGGCCTGTGCTGCGCGTCGCTTGCCCTTCCGGAGGCATCTGGCGCCGAGGCCGTGACGACGGTCGGGATCGCTACCGATATGGGCGACGTCGACCCTCCCCTGGCCGCCACGGTCAAAGCGGCGCTGCGGGACAGCGTAAATGCTCCGGGAATTGTCAATGCAAACATGAGTTTCCGCCAATCCGTCGATCTGATACGGCTCAATCGCGACCGGCTATATGCCGTACTTCGGGCCTTCGGCTTCTATGGCGGTCACGTGGATGTGTTCGTGAACGGGCGGTCCTTGTTTGAGGACCGGACAGATCGAGTCCCCAGTCAGGCCAATCCTGAAGGCGGCCGAGTTTCGAAAATTGTGTTCACTGTCAATTCCGGCCCCCGTTACAAAATCCGGTCGGTCGACATCCTCTGGATCGGGCGTGAGCCCGATCGCACTCACGCGCCGGTGGAATCCACCCTGCCTGATGACGTGATTGGCCAACCGGCGACAGCGCAAACCCTGGCCGGGATCGAGGCCGGTTGGCTTTCCCGCAGAAGGGAAGGCGGTCACGGACTTGCCGCTGTGCTCTTACGGGCTGTTTTGCCGGACAGCGCGGGTGCACAGACGGTCGATGTGACCCTCGTTGCAAGTGATGGACCACAACTGAAGCTGGGCGGAGTTCGATTCGATGGGCTGACACGTTTGGACGCAAATCTCCTGCAACGGTATGTGCCCTTTCAGCCGGGCGATCCATATCAACCGGTACTGATCGATCAACTCAGAATCATTCTGCAACAATTGGACCTGTTCCAGTCCGTCAATATCGAGTTGGAAGCTTCCGATTCCTCGGGCGTGCTACCGGTCACGGTCATCGCAACTGAAAAACCCCCGCGGAGAGAGGACTTGCCCGTACTGGGCTCCCTCGGGGGAGGGGTGCTTGGGCTGACCGCCGCCATGTTCGCCGCTTATCTCTTCGCCGGTGCCGGAGGCGCGTCCCCCTCGCAGCGATACCATCCCTACCTTCGCGCGATATGCCACAGCTTGCTGATCGTTTCGGCGGCCATCATCGTTCAGCGCGTTCTATATCTCGCAAACCTGTGATGCGATGGGCTACGTGTCCGTCGCGACTTACTATTTGGCGGGCCTGAGGAACCATTCTTTGGGGTGGCCATTTATGCGCTGGGGGAGGAATGGAACTTGCAACCGCCGCAGACCACCCGCACCGGTTTTCGATAGGGGCTTGAGACATTCCTCCTCCACCAGTTCAGGCAATCTGCGGGCACTGAGCCGTTAACTGGCCTCTCATCGAGTATACCGCGCCGCCGGATATCGAGGACGTGACTGTGTCTGGGGAGGGTATGTGAAGGCGTCCATCTGCCGCCCGCGAGATCTAGGTCCCGCGGAGATTGACCTCTGGCGCTCCTTTCAGCGAACGACCGCTACACTGTCTAGCCCCTTCCTGACGCCGGAGTTTGCCTGCGTCATGAGCGAGGGGCGGCCCGATATCAAACTGGCGATCCTGGAAGACGGCGGCAAGATCGTGGGCTTCTTCGCCTTCGAACGCCGGAGCCTCGGCGTAGGGAGGGCGCTCTGCTATGGTTTCGCCGACAATCAGGCCCTCATACATGCGTCGGATTTCCAATGGGAAGGCGCAGAACTGCTCGATGCGAGCCGATTGTCCGCGTGGCAGTTTGATCACTTGATCGCCGATCAGGTTCCCCACTTCGCTCCCCAAGACCTCTCCCTGCGACAGTCGCCCGTCGTGGATCTGAGCGCCGGTTGGGAAAGCTGGATTGCACGCAAAGAGGGCAGCAAGAGATTCAAGAAGCTTAGAGGGCATGAGCGAAAGCTGGTGCGCGAGCTAGGGCAGCCACGCGTCGAACCCGATACGCGCGACAAGGATCTTCTGGAACTTCTCATTCAGTGGAAGTCTGCCCAGTATAGGCGGACGGGCAGATCGGACCGCTTCGCGCGCGAGTGGTTCGCCAATGGCGTGCGGCGCCTGTTCGAAACTCGCTCGGATGGTTTCGCCGCGGAGCTGTCGGTGATGTTCCTGCGCGACCGCCCGGCATCCCTATACCTAAGCCTGCGCTCGATCGATAGAATGGCCGGATGGTTTCCCACCTATGACATGAATCTCGCATCCTACGGCGTCGGAATCATTCACCAGCTTCATCTCCTGATGCAGGCGTCGAGGAATGGCGTAAATTTCTTCGACTGTGGCGCCGGCGAGGAGACCTACAAACGCACGTTCAGCGACTTCGACCTGAATATGGCAACGGGTACGGTGAGCCGCAGCTCAGCGGTTGCCCTGTTTCACCGCATTCACACGGTCCCGAAACGCAGAGCGATCGAATTTGTCCTTTGCCGGCCGCAATTGCGCAAGGCCGCGAGGAACGCGTTGCTGCTGGTCGGCAAGGCGCGCACACGACTTCGTTCCAATTAACTTGGGGACAGAGAGGGCCACAGAACGATGGCCCAGCCGCACGAATTCGTTACGACTTGTCGAGTACTAACCCTTTGAATTCATAACGATAATCGTTAAATGCGCGCGGACAAATCGCGCTTGTCTCAAAACCGGCCAGCTTGAAAAACCGCCTGTCGCCACCAGATATCTTGCATCGGCGCCCGATTGCCGGGCCGTCCGTCCGAAAGCGCCACAGGAGGCCGTCAGGTCTGGGCTTTCGCGACCCTTGATCGCCATGCTCGCTCGTAAGGAGGAGCGTTTTCGATGACCCGACCATCCCTCTCCACCAATCCGCTTTTGCTCGGCTTCGATCAGATCGAGCGCATGCTCGACCGCATCCACAAGCAGGGTGGCGACAGCTACCCGCCGTTCAATATCGAGCAGATGGGCAATAGCGGCTTTCGCATCGCCATCGCCGTCGCCGGCTTTGCACCGGAAGACCTGACGGTCGAGATCGAGAATCAGCAGCTCGTGATCCGTGGCCGCCAGGCCGAACAGGCAGAGCGCGTCTTCCTGCATCGCGGCATTGCCGCACGCCAGTTCCGCCGCGCCTTTGTGCTCGCCGACGGGCTGGAGGTGACCAGTGCCGGATTGGACAACGGCATCCTGTCGATCGAACTGCAGCGGCCGGAAACGGTAACGCCGACGCGAACCATCGCGATTCAAACCCGATGACGGTCCGCAGCGTTGCAAGGGTGGAGAAGATGAACACGATAGAGAAACTGCGCAGCATAACGACCAGCGATCTGGCCCAGCTGGGCATGCAATGGGTGGCCTATATCAAGCCGGTCGAAATCGACGGCACCACGGCCTTCGGAATTTTCGCCGCCGATGGCAAGCAGCTGGCGATCGTGCCGACCCGCGACTCAGCCATCGTCACGGCGCGCCAGAACGATCTGGAGCCGGTCAGCGTCCACTAAGCTCGAGGTGAATTAAGCGGCGTGGCTGGTGCGCGCTTCCGTCAGCAGCGCGTAGATCGCATCGGCGCTGTTGGCGCCGCGCAACTTCTCGCAGACCGTGCGGTCTCGCAGCAGCCGCGACACCCGCGCCAGCGCCTTCAGGTGATCGGCGCCGGCGGCTTCAGGCGCCAGCAGCAGGAAAACCAGATCGACCGGCTGATCGTCGACGGAATCGAAATCGATCGGCGAATCAAGCCGCGCGAAGACGCCATGCAGCTTCTGCAGTTCCGCCAGCTTGCCGTGGGGAATGGCGATGCCATTGCCGACGCCCGTGGAGCCCAGGCGCTCGCGCTCCAGCAGCACGTCAAAGATGGCCCGTTCATGCAGGCCGGTGACATCGGCTGCGCGCTTGGCGAGTTCCTGCAGCGCGTGCTTCTTGCCGGTGGCCCGCAATTTTGGAATCACGCCCGCCGGCGTGATGAGATCTTCGATTTCCATCGATTACCCCGTTAGACAGCGTCCAAGCGGACGCCTAGGAAGGCTTCGTATTGCCGCGCGGATCGACCCACCCGATGGTGCTGTCGTCCCGCCGGTAGACCATGTTCAATTCGCCGTGGGCCCGGTTGCGGAACATCATCGCCGGCGTGCCCGAGAGATCGAGCCGCATCACGGCCTCACCGACCGTGAGCGTCGGGATCTCCGTCGCCATTTCGGCAATGACGACAGGCGCGCCATTGGCCCGCTCGGCCTGCGCGTCCTCTTCGCCCTCGTTGGCCAGGATGTATTGCTGCGCCGGCTCATGCACGGTATCGGCGCGATGATGGTCGCGCAGCCGCCGCTTGTGGCGGCCGAGCCGCCGCGACAGATGCTCCACCGCCGAATCGAACGCGCGGTAGGGTGCATCCGCATCCGCCTGGCAATGCAGATCGATGCCGCGCCCGACATGGACGTGTATCTGACTCCGGTAGAGATGCGCGTCGCGCGACAGCAGCACATTCGCCTCGATCGGGTTACTAAAAAACTTGGCCAGGACCAAGCGCAGGGAGTCCTCGGCATGGGTGCGCAACGCGTCACCGACGTCGAGCTGTTTTCCTCTGACGGTTATCTGCATCGTTCAGGGCGTCCAATCCTTGTGCGCCGCGGAACATCGCTCCGCTGCTGGGGCCCCCGGCGGAAGGCGGGGAACATATGGAGGGCGCTTGTGAGTGTCAAGCGCCAGCCGGCCGCCGAGCAGGGTGTCATCATATTCTATCTAGGACGCCCTAGCGCGGCTGCAAAGACTTCTGTCGCCGGCGCTGGGACGAAGTGGGGATTTTCAATGATTCCCGATATTTAGCCACAGTCCGCCGGGCGATCTCGATGCCCGATTCACGTAATTTTTGCATGAGATCGTCGTCGGACAGAACCGAGTCCGGCGACTCGGCATCGATCAACTGTTTGATTCGCCGGCGGACTGACTCCGCCGCGTGACTTTCGCCGCCGGCGCTTTCGCCGACGGCGTTGCTGAAAAAGTACTTCATCTCATAGAGACCACGGGGCGTGGTCATATATTTGTTGGCGGTGACGCGGCTGACGGTGCTCTCGTGCATGGAGATCGCGTCCGCCACTTCACGCCGCGTCAGCGGCCGCAGATGGCGGATGCCGCGCTCGAAGAACTCGCTCTGCAGGGCGACGATCTCCGTCGCCACCTTCAGGATGGTGGTGGCGCGCTGCTGCAACGCCCGCACCAGCCAGTTCGCCGCATCGATGCGATCGGTGATATAGCGGCGCGCTTCGCGGTCCCTGGTGTTCGACTTCAAGGTGGCCGCATAGGTGTTGTTGACCAGCACCCGCGGCAGGCTGCCGGGATTGAGCTCCACCAGCCAGCCGCCATCGGCGGCGCGCCTCACGATCACGTCGGGCGTCACCGGCGACGCGGCATTTTCCGTGAACGACTCGCCGGGCTTCGGACTCAGCGAGCGGATCTCCGCCACCATGTCCAGCAGGTCCTCGCTGTCGACATTGCACAGCTTCATCAGCTTGGCCTGTTCGCCCCGCGCCAGCAGGTCGAGATTCTCGATCAGGCAGGCCATCGCCGGGTCGTGCCGGTCCCGGTCCTTCAACTGCAGCGCCAGGCATTCCCGAAGATCGCGGGCGAAAACGCCGGGCGGATCGAAGGCCTGCAGGCGCAGCAAGGTCGCCTCGATCCTCGCGGTGTCGCAGCCCAGCTGTTCGGCGATGGTCTGCAGATCCGTGGTGACATAGCCCGCATCGTCGAGCGCGCCGATGAGATGCAGGCCGATCAGCCGGTCCATGGGGTCGGCCAGGTCCATGCTCAACTGCGCCAGCAGATGATCGCGAAGATTGGTCACGTCGCGAAGTTCGGATTCGATCGTGCCCTGGAGGACGCCGCCGCGTTCGTCGCCGGACATGCGCATGTCCAGCCGCAGCGTCATGTCGCTGTCGGCCGGTTCGCCGGGCCAGGGCTCGCCTTCGTCATCGCCGGCGCCATCCTCGCTGAACTTGCCAGAGTCCAGGCCGCGCAGCAGATCTTCCGGCGCTGTTTCGGCGGCGGCTGTGTTTTCAGATGCGATATCCGCTTCCGGGCCGCGCGGCTCGTCGTCGGCTGCCTCGTCGCGCTCCAACAGCGGGTTCTGCTCCAGCTCGGCCTCGATGAAAGCCGTCAGCTCCTGGCTCGACAGCGCCAGCAGCTTGATCGCCTGCTGCAGCTGCGGCGTCAGTGAGAGGGTCTGCGCCTGACGGAGATCGAGCCGCGTTTTAATCGCCATGGGCGTCCAGCCTCGCGGCCACCCTACATGCTGAAGCGTTCGCCGAGATAGACCCGGCGCACATCTTCGTCTTCGACGATCTCCGCCGGATGTCCTTCTTTGAGGACCTGGCCTTCATTCAGGATGTAGGCGCGATCGACGATATCCAGCGTCTCCCGGACATTGTGATCGGTGATCAGCACGCCGATGCCGCGATCCTTCAGATGCACCGCGACATCGCGGATTTCGGCGACCGCGATGGGGTCGATGCCGGCAAAGGGCTCGTCCAGCAGGATGAAGCTGGGATCGGACGCCAGCGCCCGGGCGATCTCGACGCGGCGCCGCTCGCCGCCCGACAGGGCGACCGCCGGCGCATCCTTCAGATGCGCGACAGAGAACTCCTTCAGCAATTCGTTCAGGCGCGCCTCCCGGTGCGCGGCATCGCTGTCGACGATCTCCAGCGCCACGCGGATATTCTCACCGACGCTGAGGCCGCGGAAGATCGACGCTTCCTGCGGCAGATAGCCGATGCCCAGCCTTGCCCGCCGGTACATCGGCATCGACGTGACGTCGGTGCCATCCAGCAGGATCTGGCCCTGATCCGCCTTGATCAGGCCGCTGATGATATAGAAGCAGGTGGTCTTTCCTGCGCCGTTAGGTCCCAGCAAACCCACGACTTCGCCGCGCTGAAGATTTCAGCGAGACGTCGCGCAGCACCGGCCGTTTGCGAAACTCCTTGCCGATGCCATGGACGACCAGGCCGCCGGCGGATTCCGCCGCCTTGGCCAAGCCATTGCCCTTTTGAGCCGGACCTGCCGCTGCACGGTTGGGCGCGTTCATCTGATCACTGGGTGCCGTCGGAGCTGGGCATGATCAAGCTCTTCACCTTGCCGTCGCCGCCGCCCTGCAGCGTGCTGACTCCCGTCGCGACATTGACTTCGGCGCGCTCGCCATTGAATTGATTCTGGCCGTTGGTGATGCGCACATCGCCGGTCAGCGTCATGATATCCTGGCCCAGATCGTAGTCGCCCTGCTGGCTGCGGGCGAACGTGTCCTTGGTCTTCACGGTGATGTTACCGTCCGCTTCGATGCGGGCGAGGCTCAGGGAACCGTCGGCCAGCCGGTCGAAGTGCCCGGTCATCCTGTCGGCGCCGATGCGGCGCGCGCCGCTCTCCACCATCACCTCGCCCTGGGCGATCACGATCCGCTCCCGCTCGCGATACTCGAGCTGGTCGCGGGCCGTCACCGTTTCCTTGGCCGTGACCACCCGCAGATTGCCGCCGGTCAATGTCAGAATCCGGCTGTCCAGATTGTAGACAGCATGGTTGCCATAGATGGTGCGGCCGGGCTGGGTGAGGACCACGCCGCCATCGGCCTCGATCTGATAGATCTCGTTGCCCCCGCCGGCCTTGTCCCGGTAGCGGGCCGTCAGCGTGTCGGCGCGCACCCTGAGGTCGCCGCGGACGGCGGTGGCGTCGCCGTGCGCGATATAGGTCTTGTCGTTGCGCCGCCACTCGATTCCCTGGGTCGCCTCGATCTCCACCGGCGTTCCGGCCTGTCCCGTGGCAAGGGGATCGGTGGTGCCTGTTTGCGCCGCGAGCGGCACCGCGCCGCCGGCCAGGCTCACCGCGCCGGCGAAAACGGCCCAGAACATCGCCGCCACGATTTGTCCGTTCGCACGGCGGATGGTCATGGGGTCTTCGCACCGTCGTTCGGTAAGCCGTCGCCATTGTCGACGACGGTAACTGTCAGGGAGGTCTGCCAGTGAAGATGACGCGGTCGCCATCATCGAGCACGCGAAAGCCTTCGGAAGTGATGTCGCCCGATGGCCCGCGTCCGGCAACCGGGGCATCGCCGCTGGCGGTATTGCGACCGAGATCGATGCTGGCGCTGTCGGTGTGGAACTCGAAGCCCTTGTTGTCCGACAACGTGACCTCGCCGGCGAGATTGAGCAGCTGGTCGTTGCGCACGTAGATGCCGGAATCCGCGTTGATCGCCACCAGGCGCCCATTTGTCAGGTCCAGATCCGCCTTCGGATGCTTCAGATGGATGATCGTCGAGTTGGAGGATCTCTGCCGCGCTTCCTCGGCGGTTACCGTAAAGCTGCGATTGCGGCTGTCGCGGCCGGAGAAGCGCGCGTTGGTCATGCTGACGCTGTCGATCTCCTCCGGCACGACTTCCGTGTCGGGGCCGATCACGATCAGATGCTTTCCGCCTTCGACCCGCGCCAGATAGAAGATCGCCACGCCCAACGCGACAGCAACGACCGGCAGCACGAACTTGCCCCAGCGCATCAGGCGCGTCTGGACATCATAGCGGTGATGCGCGTGATTGCGGGGTGCGGCGGTCGGGCTCATGCGGTTCCGTCTCCGGGCCTAGGCCACGCCGGCCCGCAGCAGGTCATGCATATGCACGATGCCGACGGGTTTGTCGCCGTCGACCACGAACAGCGTGGTGATGCGCCTTGCGCCCATATTCATGGCGGCCAATGCCTCGCCGGCCAAGGCATCAGATGCGATCGTCTTCGGCTTGCGGGTCATGACCTCGGCGGCCTTCTGCGACCATAGCGTCGCTGACATATGGCGCCTGAGATCGCCGTCGGTGATGATTCCGATCAGGCCGCCATCGCGGTCGACGATGCCGACGCAGCCGAAGCCTTTCTCGGAGATCACCAGCACCGCGTCGGTCACGCTGGTCGTCTCGCCGGTCAGCGGCAGGCGCTCGCCGCCATGCATCAGGTCGCTGACCTTGATCAAGCTGCGGCCCAGCTTGCCGCCGGGATGCAGCACGCGGAAGTCCGTCGGCGTGAAGCCGCGGCGCTCCAGCAGCGCCACGGCGATGGCATCGCCCAGCGCCAATGTCATGGTGGTCGATGTCGTCGGCGCCAGGCCCATGGGGCAGGCCTCGTCGACTGACGGCAGGATCAGCGCCGCATCGGCGGCGGTGGCGAGCGCGCTGCTCTTGCCGCCGGTGATCGCCACCAGCGGTATGCGGAATCGCCTTGTATAGGCGATGATATCGGCCAGCTCCGGCGTGTCGCCGGAATTGGACAGCGCCAGCACCGCGTCGCTTTCGACGATCATGCCGAGATCGCCATGGCTCGCCTCGGCGGGATGCACATACATCGCCGGCGAACCCGTGGAGGCCAGCGTGGCCGCGATCTTGCTGCCGATATGGCCGCTCTTGCCCATGCCGGTGACGACGATCCGGCCTTTCGCGCTGGACAGCAGGTCCAGCGCCTTGCTGAAGGCCTGATCCAGGCTTGCCGCCAGGGCCCGCAATCCGTCTGCCTCGACGCCAAGCACGCGCACCGCCGCCGCGAGATCCCGCGACGAGTCAGGTTGAGCGCTCGCGCGCCCGCTTTTCGGCGTTGGCTTTGGCTGGGCTGTCATTCGCCATGTCTCCCGGTCAACAGCCGGATCCTTGACCGCTTATATGGGACGGCCGCGTCGCAATACACAGCCAGCGCAGCCCCGAACCTTCGCAATCCGTTGTAGTCCTGCGCCCACCCGCCCGAAAGGTATGTCGGGCATGGCCTTCCCGTCAATAAATCGCTGACTTTACAATGATCTGGCGCACCGGCCGGGCGCCGGAAACCGGCTCGCCGGGAAGATCCTTAATGCGCGAAAATGTCCAGTTCCGCCCAGCCCGCCAGGTCCAGCTCGGCCCGGCTGGGAATGAAGCGGAAACAGGCCTCCGCCAGGGCGGTGCGGCCTTCGCGGGCCAGCATGCCGTCCAGATGCGCCTTCAGGGCATGGAGATGCAATACATCGGAGGCGGCGTAGCGAAGCTGCTCCTGATGCAGTTCGGCGGCACCCCAATCGGAGGATTGCTGCTCCTTTTTCAGCTCGATCCCCAGCATCTCCTTGCACAGATCCTTGAGGCCGTGGCGGTCGGTGAAGGTGCGCACCAGCTTCGACGCGACCTTGGTGCAATAGACCGGCTGCGTCACCACGCCGAGATATTGCTTGAGCACGGCAACGTCGAACCTTGCGAAATGGAACAGCTTGAGCGTCCGGGGATTTCCCAGCATCGCCGCGAGATTCGGCGCCGCCAGCCGGCCATCTTCGGGCAGGCCCATCTTCACCAGATGGGCGTTGCCGTCGCCCGACGACAGCTGCACCAGGCAGAGCCGGTCGCGATGGGGATTGAGACCCATGGTCTCGGTATCGACCGCGACGACGGGGCCGAGGTCGAGGCCCGCCGGCAGATCGCCGTGATGCAGCTTGATGCTCGTCGGCTCTTTGCTCATGACCGGAATGTCATGGCCCGCTGCGGCGGCAAATCTGCGGATGCGGATCTAGCGGGGATGCAGCAGGCCGGTTTGGAGAATGCCCAATCAGATGGTGCCCAGGAGAAGACTCGAACTTCCACGACATTTCTGCCACAGGTACCTGAAACCTGCGCGTCTACCAATTCCGCCACCTGGGCTTTGGAGGCCGGGATTGTCCTCAGGGGCCGCCCAAAGTCAACCGGGTTTTCGCTATTGCGAAGGTCGGCAAGCGCGATATATCTGCCCATTATCTGCCGTTGCGGCTTGGCATATTCATCGCTCGGACAGCCGCTAATCGTGCCGCGCGGCAATGGAATTTTCGGAGGGACTCAATGGCAGCGGGCGTGGTCACGGTGTTCGGCGGCTCCGGTTTCATCGGCCGCTATGTGGTGCAGCGCCTGGCCCAGCAGGGCTGGGTCGTGCGCGCCGCCGTGCGCCGTCCGGACCGGGCGCTGTTCCTCAAGACCATGGGCACCGTCGGCCAGGTCACGCCGCTGGCCGCAGATATCCGCAGCGAGCGTTCGGTCGCCGCCGCTGTTGACGGCGCGGATGCGGTCGTGAACCTGGTGGGCATCCTCTATGAAAAGGGCGGCCGCAGCTTCAAGGCGATCCATGCCGACGGCGCCGAAAGGGTCGCCCGACTGGCCAAGGCGGCGGGTGTAATGACCTTCGTGCAGATGTCGTCGCTCGGCGCTGCGGCGGAAGCCGCGGCGGCGTATGCGCGCTCGAAAGCGGCCGGCGAGGCGGCGGTGCGCGCCCACTATCCCGACGCCCGGATCGTCCGGCCCTCCATCGTCTTCGGGCCGGAGGATGGCTTCTTCAACAAGTTCGCAGCCATGGCGCGGCTCTCGCCCGCGCTGCCGCTCATCGGCGGCGGCAGGATGAAATTCCAGCCTGTCTATGTCGGCGATGTGGCGGAGGCGATCCTGCGCTGCGTGGAGGACCCGCATACCGCCGGCAAGACCTATGAGCTGGGCGGTCCCGGTACCTTCAGCTTCGCGGAGCTCCTGCGCCGCATGCTGCGGGAGATCGGCCGCCGCCGGCTGCTGCTGCCGTTGCCCTTCGGGATCGCGCGCGTGCAGGCTGCGATCATGGAATTCCTGCCGGTGCCGCCGCTCACGCGGGACCAGATCAAGCTGCTGCAAACGGATAATGTCGTAGCGCCCGGCGCCCTGACGCTGGCCGATCTCGGCATCGAGGCCCAGGGACTTGATGCGATTCTGCCGACATATCTTGCACGCTATCGGCCTGGCGGCCGCCTCGGCCGCCGTGCCCGCCTGGTCTAGACGGCCGGGCTAGAAACCGACATAGACGAGATAGAGCAGAAAGCCGCCGAACAGCAGGCGGTAGATCACAAACGGTGTGAAGGTGCTGCGCTTCAACCAGGACATCAGGAAGGCGATGGCGAGAAAGCCGGTCAACGCCGACAGGGCGAACACCCACGCCGCATCATGCAGGGCTTCGCTCGATCCCGTCTGAAGAAGCTCGCGCCCTTTCCAGATGCCGCCGGCGGCGATCGCGGGGATCGACAACAGGAATGAAAAGCGCGCCGCGTCGGCGCGTTCGAATCCCATCAGCCGCGCCGCCACCATGGTGATGCCGGAACGGCTGACGCCGGGGATGAAGGCGATGGCCTGTGCCAAGCCGATGACCAGCGCATGCCCTATCCGCAGATGCTCCAGCCGGAGGATGGTGAGGCCGACCTTGTCGGCGACGTAGAGGACAATGCCGAACAGGATGAAAGTCCATCCCACCAGCTCCATGCTGCGCAGCGCGGTTCCGGCATAGCGATCGACCAGATAGCCCACGACCAGCGCGGGCAGGGTGCCGACCGCCAGGTAAAGCACCATCATCGACCAGGGATCGCGCTTGCCGCGCAAAAGCTGCAGCAGGCCATAGGCCATGCGGCCGATATCCCGCCAGAAATAGATCAGCACCGCGACCAGGGTACCGACATGGGCGGCAACATCCAGCGCCAGACCCTGATCCGGCCAGCCCGTCAGCTTCGAAACCAGAATGAGATGCCCGGACGAACTCACGGGCAGGAACTCAGTCAGGCCCTGGACGACGGCCAGGACCAGGATTTGCAGGAACGACAAGCGGCTAATCCCCCAACACGGCCAAGCCGTTATAGCACCGGCATTCCGGCGGCAGCACGGCAGATATTAGTTCCATCATGAGACTAATATCTGCCGGGATTTGACACGGGAGTCAGAAATGGAATTGCAATCGACGTGCCACATAGATATTATGTCACGAAAGCTGACTTATATTTCCGATTCTGATCGCGATAGGCCGGTCGTTCATGTAGGCTAGTCCGACAATGGATCGGAGGGACGGCAGCGAATTGCCATAACCTGTTGATCGAGAACGCTTTGGGAGGCGCGCCAGATGGCCGGCAAGATGCTGCAATTCGTCAAGCTGGGGCGCGCCATGCCGCGGAAGCGGGAGGCGGCGGCCCGCCGGAGCGACTTCCGCGAGATCTTCAACGAATACAAGCCGGCGGAGGCCGCGGCCCAGTCCAGCCGCTGCTCCCAATGCGGCGTGCCGTTCTGCCAGGTGCATTGCCCGGTCCATAACAACATTCCCGACTGGCTGAAGCTGACGGCCGAGGGCCGCCTGGAGGAGGCCTACGAGATCTCCTCCGCCACCAACAACTTCCCGGAGATTTGCGGCCGCATCTGTCCGCAGGACCGGCTTTGCGAAGGCAATTGCGTGATCGAGCAATCGGGCCACGGGACGGTGACCATCGGATCGGTGGAGAAATACATCACCGACACAGCTTGGCAGAAAGGCTGGGTCAAGCCGGTAAAGCCGCCGCGCGAGTTGAGCGAATCGGTCGGCATCATCGGCGCCGGGCCCGCCGGGCTCGCCGCCGCCGAGCAGCTCCGCCGCAAGGGCTACCAGGTGCATGTCTATGACCGCTATGACCGCATCGGCGGCCTGATGATCTATGGCATCCCCAACTTCAAGCTGGAGAAGGAAGTCGTCGAGCGCCGCGCCAAGCTGCTGCGGGACAGCGGCGTCGAATTCCATCTGAACTTCGAAGTGGGCAAGGACGCGACCCTGCCGGAGTTGCGGCAGAAGCATGCGGCGCTGCTGGTCGCCTGCGGCGTCTATCGGGCGCGCGAGATCCAGGCGCCTGGCGTCGGCTTCGGCAACATCGTGCCGGCCCTCGACTTCCTCACCGCCAGCAACCGCCACGGCTTGGGCGACAAGGTGCCGTCGTTCACGTCAGGCGCCCTCAATGCCAAGGACAAGAGCGTGGTCGTCATCGGCGGCGGCGACACGGCGATGGATTGCGTGCGCACCGCGGTGCGCCAGGGCGCGACTTCCGTGAAATGCCTGTATCGCCGCGATCGTGCCAACATGCCGGGTTCGCAGCGTGAAGTCGCGCATGCGGAGGAAGAGGGCGTCGAGTTCGTCTGGCTGGCGCTGCCGGAAGCCTTCATCGGCGGCAAGAAGAACGACGTCTCGGCGGTGCGCGCGGCGCGCATCCATCTGGGCGTGCCCGATGCGACCGGCCGGCAGACGCCGCGCGTGATCGACGGCTCGCACTTCAATGTCGAGGCCGATCTCGTGATCAAGGCGCTGGGCTTCGACCCGGAGGAACTGCCAGGACAGTTCGGCGCGCAGGCTCTGGAAGTCACCCGCTGGGGCACGGTGAAGATCAATCACCGCACGAAGATGTCGAACCTGGATGGCGTGTTCGCCGCCGGCGACATCGTGCGCGGCGCGTCCCTGGTGGTCTGGGCGATCCGTGACGGCCGCGACGCCGCCGACAGCATCGATGCTTACATCAAGGCAAAGGCAACCGGCGCGGTCGCGGCCGCGGCGGAATAGGGACGAAACCCATGGCTGACGATCATATCCTGCACTGGCACGACAACGCTGCGCACCTGCAGGCGAACGGTCTCTACGATCCCGCCGACGAGCATGATGCCTGCGGTGTCGGGCTGATCGCCGCCATCGACGGCAAGCCGCGCCGCCAAGTGGTGGAATACGGCATCGCCGCGCTGAAGTCAGTGTGGCACCGCGGCGCCGTCGATGCCGACGGCAAGACCGGCGACGGCGCGGGCATCCATGTGCAGATTCCCCATGATTTTTTCCGCGAGTACGTTCGCGGCACCGGCCAGAAGATCGGCCGCGCCAAGCTGGGCGTCGGCATGGTGTTCCTGCCGCGCACGGACCTCGCGGCGCAGGAGCGCTGCCGCGTCATCGTCGAGCGTGAGATCCTCGCCTATGGCTACACCATCTATGGCTGGCGCCAGGTGCCGGTGAATGTGGAGGTGATCGGCGAGAAGGCCAACGCCACGCGGCCGGAGATCGAGCAGATCATGATCGCGAACTCCGTCGGCACGACCGAGGAGCAGTTCGAGATCGATCTCTACGTCATCCGCCGCCGCATCGAGAAAGCGGCGCTCGAGGAATCGATCAAGGACATCTATATCTGCTCCATGTCCTGCCGCTCGGTGATCTACAAGGGCATGTTCCTGGCCGAGCAGCTCACCTCGTTCTATCCCGACCTGCTTGACGAGCGCTTCATCTCCAACTTCGCCATCTATCACCAGCGCTATTCCACCAACACCTTTCCCACCTGGCATCTGGCGCAGCCCTTCCGCGTCATCGCCCATAACGGCGAGATCAACACGCTGAAGGGCAACATCAACTGGATGCAAGCGCACGAGACGCGCATGGCGACGCCGGTCTATGGCGACTACATGGCCGACATCAAGCCGGTGGTGCAGCCCGGCGGCTCGGACTTCGCCATCCTCGACAACGTGTTCGAGGCCATGGTCGGCGTCGGCCGCACGCTGCCGATGGTGAAGTCGATGCTGATCCCCGATGTCTGGGCCGAGCGCGAGACCATGCCGCGCGCCCACCGGGATCTCTACAGCTATTGCAACTCCGTGATGGAGCCCTGGGACGGCCCGGCCGCGATCTGCGCCTTCGGCGGCAATTGGGTGTTGGCCGGCATGGACCGCAACGGCCTGCGGCCGATGCGCTACACCATCACCGATGACGGCCTGCTGGTGGCGGGATCGGAGACCGGCATGGTGCGCCTGCCGGAGCAGAACGTGATCGCCAAGGGCCGCGTCGGCCCGGGCCAGATGATCGCCATCGATCTCGGCGCCGGCCGCCTCTACAAGCACCGGGAGATCATGGATCAACTCTCCGCCGGCGCCGCCTTCAGCGACTGGGTGAAGAACATCACGGTCATCGACACACTGGTGCGCGCCAAGCCGGGACAGCCCGCGTCCTTCGAGAAAGAAGAGCTGCGCCGCCGCCAGCTCAATGCCGGATTTTCCCAGGAAGATTTGGAGCTGATCCTGCATCCAATGGTGGAGGAAGCGAAGGAAGCCGTCGGCTCCATGGGCGACGACGCGCCGCTCGCGGTGTTGTCGGAACAATATCGCGGCCTGCATCACTATTTCCGCCAGAACTTCAGCCAGGTCACCAACCCGCCGATCGACTCTCTGCGCGAGCGCCGGGTGATGACGTTGAAGACCCGCCTCGGCAATCTCGGCAACATCCTCGACCAGGATGAAAGCCAGTGCCGCCTGCTGCAGCTCGAGTCGCCGATCCTGCTGACGGCGCAGTTCCAGGCCATGCGCGCCTATATGGGCGCCTCGGCGGTGGAGATCGACTGCACCTACGACATTCCGAAACCCGGCACCAAGGCTGGCGACAACGCGCTGCGCGACGCCATCGCCCGGGTGCGGCGCGAGGCGGAGGATGCGGTGCGCGGTGGCGCGGTGCATGTCATCCTGACCGACGAGAAGAGCGGGCCGTCCCGCGCCTCGATACCTATGATCCTTGCTACAGGCGCGGTGCATACGCATCTGCTGCGCCAGCAACTGCGCACCTTCACCTCGCTCAATGTGCGCTCCGGCGAATGCCTGGATGTGCATCACGCCGCGGTGCTGATTGGCGTCGGCGCCACCACGGTGAATGCCTATCTGGCTGAGGCGTCCATTGCCGACCGCCATCGCCGCGGGCTGTTCGGCGATCTTGCCCTCGACGATTGCCTGAAGCGCTTCACCAAGGCGATGGACGAGGGCCTGCTGAAGATCATGTCGAAGATGGGCATCGCCGTGATCAGCTCCTATCGCGGCGGCGCCAACTTCGAGTCCGTCGGCCTGTCCCGCACCCTGGTGGCCGAGTACTTCCCCAGCATGCCTTCGCGCATTTCCGGCATCGGCCTGGCGGGCATCCAACAGAAGGTGTTGGAGCAGCATGCCCGCGCCTGGGCCGAGGATTTCGCCGCGCTGCCCATCGGCGGCTTCTACCGCTACCGCCGCGGCGGCGAGTCCCATGCCTGGGAAGCAAGCCTGATTCATATGCTGCAGAGCGCGGTGTCCAGCGAGGCCTATCAGACTTTCAAGCGCTACAGCGAGGCGGTGGCCAAGCTGCCGCCGGTGACCTTGCGGGACCTGCTCGATTTCCGCCAGGGCCGCACGCCGATCTCCATCGACGAGGTCGAGTCGATCACCGAGATCCGCAAGCGCTTCGTCACCCCCGGCATGTCGCTTGGCGCGCTGTCGCCCGAAGCCCACGGCACCCTCAACATTGCCATGAACCGTATGGGCGCCAAGTCGGATTCCGGCGAAGGCGGCGAGGATCCCGAACGCTATCGCCCGCGGCCGAACGGCGACAACGCCAACTCCGCCATCAAGCAGATCGCCTCCGGGCGCTTCGGCGTCACGGCGGAATATCTCAACCGCTGCCGCGAGATCGAGATCAAGGTGGCCCAGGGCGCCAAGCCGGGTGAGGGCGGGCAACTGCCGGGATTCAAGGTGACGGAGATGATCGCCAAGCTCCGGCACTCCACGCCCGGCGTCATGCTGATCTCGCCGCCGCCCCATCACGACATCTATTCGATCGAGGATCTGGCGCAGCTCATTTACGACCTGAAGCAGATCAATCCGGATGCCCGCGTCTGCGTGAAGCTGGTGGCCCGCTCGGGCATCGGCACTATCGCCGCCGGCGTCGCCAAGGCGAAGGCCGATGTGATCCTGATTTCCGGCCATGTAGGCGGCACCGGCGCCAGCCCGCAGACCAGCATCAAATATGCCGGCATCCCCTGGGAGATGGGCCTGTCGGAAACACAGCAGGTGCTGACGCTCAATCGCCTGCGCCACCGCGTGCGGCTCCGCACCGATGGCGGCATCAAGACCGGCCGCGACGTGGTGATCGCCGCCATGCTGGGCGCCGAGGAATTCGGCATCGGCACGGCGTCGCTGGTGGCGATGGGCTGCATCATGGTCCGGCAATGCCATTCCAACACCTGCCCCGTAGGCGTCTGCACCCAGGACCCAAAACTGCGGGAGAAATTCACGGGTTCGCCGGAAAAGGTTGTGAACCTCTTCAGCTTCATCGCCGAGGAAGTGCGCGAAACCCTGGCGGGCCTCGGTTTCCGCAATCTGAACGAGGTCATCGGCCGGTCCGACCTGCTGCGCCAGGTCAGCCGCGGCGCGGCGCATCTGGACGATCTCGATCTCAATCCGCTGCTGGCCCAGGCCGATCCCGGCCAGCATGCGCGCTATTGCACGCTGGAAGGTCGCAACGAAGTGCCGGAGACTCTGGACGCGCAGATGATCCAGGATGCGCGGCAGCTTTTCGACGACGGCGAAAAGATGCAGCTGCAATACAACATCCGCAACACCCACCGGGCCATCGGCACCAAGCTCAGCTCCAAGATCACCCGCAAGTTCGGCATGTCCGGCCTCAAGCCCGGCCATATCACCGTGCGCCTGCGCGGTTCGGCCGGGCAATCGCTCGGCGCCTTCGCGGTGCAGGGGCTGAAGCTCGAAGTCTTCGGCGACGCCAACGATTATGTAGGCAAGGGACTGTCAGGGGGCACCATCGTGGTGCGGCCGCTGCCCTCCAGTCCGCTGGCGACCAACGAGAACGTCATCATCGGCAACACCGTTCTCTATGGCGCCACCGCCGGCAAGCTGTTCGCCGCCGGCCAGGTGGGCGAGCGCTTCGCCGTGCGCAACTCCGGCGCCACGGCAGTGGTCGAAGGCTGCGGCTCGAACGGCTGCGAGTATATGACGGCCGGCACGGCGGTGATCCTGGGCGCGGTCGGCGACAATTTCGCCGCCGGCATGACCGGCGGCATGGCCTTCGTCTATGACGAGACCGGCGCCTTCCCGATGTATGTGAATGGCGAAAGCGTCGTCTGGCAACGTCTGGACTCCGCCCATTGGGAACATGTGCTGAAGGACCTGATCGCCGAGCATGCGGACGAGACCCAATCGAAATTCGCCGCGCGCCTCCTCAACGACTGGGCCCTGGAGCGCGGCCGCTTCTGGCAAGTGGTGCCGAAGGAAATCGTCGGCCACTTGGCGCGGCCGCTTAGCGACAAACCAGCGGCGAAGCGGGCCTAACCTGGCGGAAAAGCGAGATCCGCCGGCGGATGGAGGCGAGGACGTCGCGGAAACCTCGCAGCTGCCGCCGGCGGATCCGTCTTCCCCCTCTGTTGCGCGAGGGGTCAGATCTGTTGCTTTCGTCTTTTGTCATCCCGAGAAAGGCTGCCGGCGGCTCCGGGGGGAGCGGAAACGGCCTCTTATCCGAGGGCCGCTGCCGCCGGCAGCGGTTCGCGAGAGCCTGCGAACGTCTCGGGTGAAATCATCTCTATTTTAGGCGGGCTGTCTCCCTTGATGCCTCGACGTCCAGTCACCCCCTATACCGGCGGGGTTGGTGGACGGATGCAGCGAGGCGGGAGATTTTTCGGCCGGCGATCGGCGCTCAGCGGATGTAATGAATCCGCTGGTAATCCCGGCGGAAGGCGATGACGTCGCGCCGGATGCCCTCGGCCGCTTCGCCTTTGACCAGGAACCGGCCAACGAAGCGCGCCACATCGGCCATGGCGGCTTCCTTCAGGCCGAAACGGGTCAGTTCCTGGCTGCCGAGGCGGATGCCGTTCAGGTCGCCCTCGACAGGGGGGAGCGGCAGGCCGATGCCGCAGAGCAGGATGTTTGCCGCCGCCAGCCGCTTGGCTGCGGTCTGCCCGCCGCCGAACGGTGCGGCATGCAGGGCGAGGTGGTGGCTCTCGGTATGGCCCCGGCCTTCCACGCCATGCACCGGCAGGCCTTCGGCCGCCAGCGCCCGGCCCAGGGCCTGGGCATTGCGGATGCACTGATCGGCATAGGCGGCGCCGTGAGCCAGCAGGTCCATGACCGAGATGGCGAGCGCCGCCGTCTTGCCCAGGTCGAAATTCGCGGTCATGCCCGGATAGGCGATCTTGTCCAAGCGCGCCGCCAGCTCCGCCTCTGTGGTGACGATGATACCGGAGGGCGGCCCACCGAACGCCTTGTAAGTGGACATGGTCATCAGATGGGCGCCTTCGGCCAGCGGCTGCTGGAAGCGGCCGCCGGCGATCATGCCGGACATATGGGCCGCGTCGTACAGCACATAGGCGCCGATCTCGTCGGCGATCTGCGCGCACCTCGCGCAGCGGGTAGGGGAACAGGCAGAGGCTGCCGGCGACAGTGATCAGCTTCGGCCGCAGGCGCTTCGCCTCGCTCCGCAGCCGGTCCAGGTCGATGGTCATGCGCGCGCCGTCATAGGGCACGGGATGGGTGTCGATGCCGTAGAGCCCGGCGGCGCCAGACTTATGGTGAGTTACATGGCCGCCCATCTCGCCGCTGAAGGCCATGATGCGATCGCCCGGCTTGGCGGTTGCCATGAAGCAGTAGAGGTTGCCGAGCGCGCCGGACGCCACGCGCAGTTCGGCAAAGGGGGCGCCGAACAGCTGCTTCACCAGATCCTCGGCGATGACCTCGATCTCTTCGGCATATTCCATGCCCATCTCGTACTTGTCGCCGGGATAGCCGAGGCTAGGCCGGTTGCCGAGAGAGCGGGACAAGAGTGCCGCCGCCCGCGGGTTCATCACGTTGGTGCCGGCATTGAGGCCGAGGGAATCGCGGTCCATATGGCGCTCGTGATCGTCGACCAGCGCCATCAGCCGCGCCTCGACCGCATCGAGGTCGCTCGGGACCAGCAGCTTCTCGATGTCGGCGATGCGGCTGATGCATTCCGCCGGCAGCCAGGATTTCTTGGCGATGGAAATGGGCTTCGTCATGGGGCGTTTTTTAAGCCGCCCGCGCCGCAAGACAAGTCACGATCTGTGACGGATTATTGCGCCGGCTTTGCGGCCGCCGCTGTTACGGCTCCTGGATGTCCGCCGCCGGCAAGACGGGTCCGACATACAGGATCGGCCCTGTCGCCGTTCCCGTGGGCGAGCCGCCGGACGGTTCAAGGCTGACCGCCAACGTGCCGCCATGGCTCAGATCGCTGGCATCGCCTTCCGTCAGTTTCACCAGGGCCTGCATGCCCTTCAGTACGCCCAGGGAACGCACCGATGTACCTTCCTGCGGCACCAGCCACAGCTCCAAATCCTTGTCGGCCGCCACATTGGTCGCCTTGACGGACTTGATCGACAGCTTGCCGTCCTCGGCAGTCAGGCTGGCCACCAGCACCGGCGTCGCCTTGTCGTCGATCAGCACTGCGATGTAGCGCGTCTCCGGCGCCACGGGCGCCCGGCCGACGGCGATGAACAGGATCAAGGCCGCCGCGACTGCAAATCCGCCGAAGGCGGAGGCGCGCCAGAAGCCCAGGCTTTCCCATAATCCACTCAGCAGGCCCGGCCGCTCATGCTGCGGCCGTGGCAAGGGCCCCAGGGCGCGATCGATCGCCTGCCACAATTGCGGCCGCGGGGTCACCGGCTTGACGACAGCGGCCATGTCGTTGAGGCGCATCTCCCATTGCAACGTCAGGTCGCGCAGCGCCGGATCGCCGGCCATCAGCTTCTGGAAGCGCCGGCGCGCGGCGCCGCGCAGCGTGCCGAGGGCATATTCGGCAGCCAGGCGGTCGCGCAGCTCTGGATTCTCGTACTTCATCGTTCGAGGCATCCCTTGAGCCGGACCAGGCTGCGGCGCACCCAGCTCTTCACCGTGCCGATGGGGGCGGGCAGCCGCTGGGCGATCTCCTCCATCGTCAGGCCCTCGAAATAGGCCAGATTCAGGCATTGCCGCGCCCGCGCCTCGATTTCATTCAGGCAGTTATGCAACAGCCGCGCCGACTCGCTGCCGGCGACCAGGTCGGCAGGGCCGGGACTGGGGTCTTCCCGCGCCTCGGCGACCTCCGGATCGAGCGAGGTCTCACGCCGCCGTTTATCCAGCATGTCGAAGCAGCGGTTTCGCAGGATCCGCGCCATCCATGCCATCGCCGTGCCCCGATTGATGTCGAAGCTGCCGGCGTGCCGCCACACCTGTATGAAAGTCTCCTGCACAGCGTCCTCGGCCAGGTCGCGACGTCTCATAATACTGAGCGCGAGGCCAAAAAGATGCGGTGCCGTCGCGGTATATAGACGGTTAAGAGCCGTTCGATCGCCGGTGGCACAGGCCAGCAACATGCTTTCGCGGGAGGCTTCCGCCATGATCCCCTGATGTCTCCGGATGGAATTTCTGGCGGCCCGCGACAGCCACCCTCCGGGGAAAAAACGTTACCGGCGGCCCGCCGTCAAGTCATGATCCGGCGAGCGCCGCGGCGGCGCTTCCTGCCGGGCGCGCGCGTATCGCCGATGGCACCTCTATGTCACTGGCATGGAACGGAAAAACAGTTTCTCTCGGGGCCGGGATCGGTTAACTGAAGGACCATGCGTTGCCTGCATCACTTCGCCTTGCATCCCTGCTCGCGCAAACTCCGCCTTCTCCTTAGGGAAAAATCCCTCGATTTCGCGCTGGAGACCGAGAACTACTGGGAACGCCGCCCCGCCTTCCTGAAATTCAATCCTTCCGGCGAAGTGCCGGTCCTGGTCGATGAGGACGGCGCCGTCGTCGCCGATCCCAATGCCATCGAGGAATATCTCGATGAACGCTATCCCGAACAGCCGATGATCGGCGCCAGCCCGGCCGAGCGGGCGGAGACGCGGCGGCTGTCGGCCTGGTTCGATCAGAAGTTCAATCGCGAAGTGACCGCGAACCTGTTCGACCAGAAGGTGATCCGCCGGCTCAAGGGCAATGGCGGACCGGATTCCCAGGCGATCCGCAGCGGCCTGTCGAACATCCACTATCATCTGGACTATGTCGGCTGGCTCGCCGACCGGCGGAAATGGCTGGCGGGCGACCAGCTCACCATCGCCGATCTCGCCGCGGCGGCGCAGCTCTCGGTGCTCGACTTCATCGGCGACGTGCCCTGGGACGATCATCCGCCCGCGAAGGACTGGTATGCGCGGGTGAAATCGCGCCCCAGCTTCCGGCCGCTGCTGTCGGATGCGCTGCCGGGCTTCACGCCGCCGGCGCACTACGCGAATCTGGATTTTTAGTTCGCCTTCTCCGCCAGCTTCGCCAGATTGGCCTTGGCGGCGTCGCCCGTGGGCGTGCCGCCGGCCAGGGCCACCACCTGCATCCAATCGGCGCGCGCGCCCTCGGGGTCATTGGTCAGGCGCTTGATAATGCCGCGCTCCAACAGCGCCTCCGGATTCTCGGGATCAAGCGCCAGCGCCGCATCAGCGTCTGCCAGCGCCTTCACATTGTCAGTCAGGAAGCGCCAGGCGCTGGCGCGATAGGCAAGCACGTCCGGACGCTCCGGCGCCAGTTCGTGCGCCCGGTCCAGATCCACGATGGCATTGCGGAAATCTTCCCGGTCCCGATAGCTGAAGGCGCGGTCGACGAGGATATCCACATTGTCCGGCGCCAGAGCCAGCGCTTCGTTCTGCGCATTGAGCGCGCGGGTGGTGTCATTGGCCATGGACCAGGCCTGTCCTGCCTGGCCGAAGAGCGCGGCCTTCAATGCCGGTTTTTCCTCTTTTGCGGCGGCGAGCTCCATCATCTGCGCGGCTTCCTTCGGCTTGTTCATGTTGATCAGGGCAAAAGCGCCGCATTGCAGCGCCGCCGCCCCGCCGCCCTTTTCGGACCAGGTTTTGGCGCTGCCGTAAGCTTCTGCCGGCGATCGCTGTGCCAGCGTCATGCAGGCTTCGTACTCATTGGCATTGATGGTGTCGCTCAGACTGTTGTCCGGCGTCGCCTCGTCCTGCGCGGCGGCAGGCAGCGCCAGCAGCAGCGGCAGGCAGACGAGCTTCAATGCGGGGCGGAGGATCATCATGGACGCGCCGTTGTTCGGGGAGGGGCGATCATAGTAAGGCTTGGGTCGGCGCGCCACCGTTCTGGGCCTGCCGCATTTCGCCACAGGAAGCATGGGCATACCCGGAAAATTCTTCTGTTTCGGCCTCGGATTCAGCGCGCTGCATCTGGCGCGGCGGCTGCGGCGCGAGGACTGGACGGTCGCCGGCACTTGCCGGTCGGAGGAGAAACGGCAGGCGCTGCTGGCGGAAGGCATCACCGCGCATCTCTTCGACCGGCAGCAGGCGCTGGGCGATGCCGCGGCGGCCTTGCGTGGTGTCACCCATATCGTCAGCTCAATCCCGCCCGATGAGGGCGGCGATCCTGTTCTCGATCTGCATCTGCGAGAGCTGCAGAATCTCGAATCCCTCTGTTGGATCGGCTATCTCTCCACCACGGGCGTCTATGGCGACCGCGACGGCGATTGGGTGGATGAAAAAAGTTCGCGCAAGCCGACTCTTGATCGCAGCCGCCGCCGCGCCTTGGCCGAAGATGGCTGGCAGACACTCTGGGAACGGGACGGCCTCCCGGTGCATGTCTTCAGACTCGCCGGCATCTACGGTCCCGGCCGCAGCGCCATCGACTCCGTGCGCAGTGGCACCGCCAAGCGTATCGTGAAACCTGGCCAGGTATTCAGCCGCATCCATGTCGACGACATCGCCACGGTGCTGCTCGCTTCCATGGCTCGGCCTAACCCCGGCGCCGCTTACAATGTCTGCGACGACAATCCAGCGCCGCCCGACGAAGTGATCGCCTACGCCGCAGAGTTGCTGGGCGTGGAACCGCCGCCGGTGGTGCCCTACGAGAAAGCAGAGATGTCGGAAATGGCCCGCAGCTTCTATGCCGACAACAAGCGCGTGCGGAATAACCGCATCAAGGAAGAGTTGGGCGTGAGATTGAAATATCCGGATTACCGTACTGGGTTGCAGGCGATCCTCGCGAAATCAAGTTAGCTCTGCCGCCGCAATTTCAATTCTTCCAACTCTTCCAGCGTCCGCGGCCAGTCTGCCTTTAACAAGCGAGACAAAGCACGGTCGGCGAGGATCTTGCCGCCGGTCTGGCAGCGCGGGCAGTAGTTGGTTTCGTTGGACTCATAGACGATGCGTTGTACCGGAGCACCACAGACCGGGCAGGGCTTGCCGAATTTGCCATGCACCGCCATCTCCGGCCGGAAAGCGGTGACCTTCTCGGGGAATTTGTCGCCCATCTGCTGCCGCAAGCGGTCGGTCCAAAGTCGCAAGACGACCCGAGTCGATTCCAGCAGGCGGCCGCATTCTTCGTCGCTCAAAGTCTGGCTCATCTTCACCGGCGAGAGCTTCGCGTGATGCAGGATCTCGTCGGACACCCAATTGCCGATGCCGCTGAAGAGGCGCGGATCGGTCAGCGTGCGCTTCAGCGTGTGATTTTCCCGGCGCAGGGATTCCCGAAACAATTCAGGCGACGCGACGAACAGATCGATGCCGCCGGGATCATGACACGCCAAGGCCGCCGCTCCGCGCAAGGCATAGAGGGAGGCCCGCTTCTTCGATCCCGCTTCCGTCAGCACCAGCGAGCCGTCGGCGAAATCGAACGCGGCGAGGCCCAGCTTGCGCACCAGCGGCGCACCGGCCGGCCGCCAATGCAGCCGACCAGCAATCATCAGATGCAGCGCCAGGTAGAGCTCGCCGTCGAAATGAAAGACGATGCGCTTGCCCAGGCGCGACAGCTTGCGCACCGGCAAACCTTCGAACGCCTTCAAGGGCGGATCGACCGACCGCAGAAGGAACGGGCTGCCGAGGCGCACGCGCTGCAAGACTTGGCCGGTGACGCGCCGGTCCAGCGCCTCGATATAGACTTCGATATCAGGCAGCTCAGGCATCGCCGCGCCGCGCGGAGAGCTCGGCCACGGCGTCGCACAGCCGCTGCAGATCCTGCGGCCGCGACAGCCTGTGATCCCCGTCCTTGATCAGCGTCACCACCGCATCGTTGCTGCGCAGCTTCTCGGCGATGCGCAGCGATTTGGCCGGCAAGACATCGGGATCGGCCATGCCATGAAGCAATCGCAGCGGACAGGTCAGCTCGATATCGTCGCCCAGCAGAGAATATTGCCGCCCGTCTTCGATCAGCGCCCGGGTGATGACGTAGAGATTGTCGCTGTAGGCCGACGGTCGCGCCACCTCGCCACGCCGCATCAGCTCATCCCGTTCAGCCTCGGAAAACTGCTGCCAGATATCTTCCGTGAAATCCGGCGCCGCGGCGATGCCCACCAGACCAGCGATCCGCTCGCTTCGCCTGAGCGCCAGCAGCAGCATGAGCCAGCCGCCCATGCTGGATCCCACCAGGATCTGCGGTCCCGTCGTTAATTTGTCGAAAACCGCCAGAGAATCCTGCAGCCAGCCGCCGATCGTGCCGTCGCGGAATTCGCCATCAGAGGCGCCATGGCCGCGATAGTCAAAGCGCAAATAGGCTTGGCCGCGCTGCCTGCAGAAGCGGTCCAGAGTCATCGCCTTGATGCCGGTCATGTCCGAAGCAAAGCCACCCATGAACACCACGCCGGGTGCCCCTTGCATTTTTTCCCCGACTACGGGCAATAGATGATAGGCGATTGCCGGAGCTTGCGGACGGACTAGAGTCTGCGGCGCGGGCGATGGGTCGGGCATCGACGGATTGCGTTACCAGAGGGGAATGGATTGACCGTTACGGGGGCTTTCTACGACACGATTACCACCGATACCGGCGGTGCGGAAGCACGCCATCCCGTGGTTCTCCAACTGGTTTCGCAGTTGGGCATCAGCCCGTTGACCCGCGATATCGTCGCCACCGCCGGTGCCGTCCATGATGCCGGCGGCACCGGACTGGTCATCTCGCCGGCCGGACCGGGGACGCGCGACCTGGCGCGCGCGGGCGGCCATCATCTGGTGTTGCCGCTGGATCGCACGGGATACTTCGCGCGGCGGCGGCTGGCTCGGGACCTCGCGCAGCAGATCCGCCAATTCCAGGCCGATGTGGTGCATGCCCTGGATCTGGACAGCGGGCGTATCGCGTTGGCGGCGCTGCGCGCCCTGCGAAAGCAGATGCGGCCCAAGTTCATCGTCAGCTTGCGCGAAGGCTTGCCGGCCAAGGCCTGGCGGCAGCGCTGGCGCCGCAAGCTGCTGGCGGCGGCGGATTGGCTGGTGGTGGGCTCGGAGTATTCCGCCGATGAAGCGCGGCATCTGGCGCCCCATGCCGAACGCATCCAGCTGGTGTCGCCTGGCATCGACACCGTGTTCTTCGATCCCGCCCATGTCGGACCCGAGCGGATCACCACTCTGGCGCGGCAGTGGCAATTGCCCGACGGCGTGCCGCTGCTGCTGATGCCCGGCTCCATCCGCCGGCCGCGCGGCCATGAGCTGTTCGTCGACGGCCTCGCCCAGGTCAAGGATGTGGATTTCCGCGCCCTGCTCATCGGCGACGATGACTCCGATGCCGCTTACGTCCGCGATCTCAAGCAGCGGATCGAGCGCACAGGCCTCGCCGAGCGCGCCTTCATCGTCGATCAGTGCCGCGATCTGCCGGCGGCGATGATGCTGGCCGATGTGGTGGTCAGCACCAGCGAGTTGCCGCTGCATTTCGACCGCGTCTTCGCCCAGGCCCAGGCGATGGGCCGGCCCGTGGTCGCCAGTGAACATGGCAGTGCCGCCGAACAGGCATCACGCGGCGCCATGGTCTGGCTCACCCCGCCGGGCAATGCCTACTCGGTGGCGCAGGCCGTCGAATCCGCCCTGCGCTATCCGGCGGCCGAACGACTGCGCCTGGCGCAACTCGCCCAGACGGGCGCCCGCACCTTCTATTCCCGTAACGCCGCCGCCCAGCGGATGGTGCAGTTCTACCGCCAGGCGGTCGATTCCCAGCCGGCCCTCAAGCCCGCCTGATCGGCCCTTTCTTACGCCAGGGTTAACGGCTCCTTGACCAATTCTTGCTATGTCCTTGCGCCATGGCCGGGTCAGGTTCGCAGCGAACCGCCAGCCCATTTTTGGATTTGCGGGGGAGGCGGGAGATGGAAGAGGCAAAGCTGCAGAAGGCGAAGCTCTCGGTCGAGATGGAGATCGATGGTGGCACCCGACTGATGGGCCACATGTTCGTGGCGCAGAATCAGCGGCTGCCCGATCTTCTGAACGATAACCGTGACTTCCTGCCGTTCGAGACCACCGAAGGCCTGATCACCATCGTTCGCAAATCCACCATCCGGCGCGTCACGCCGATGAACCAGATCACGCTGCCGGACATCAATGCCGACCCCTATGAAATCCTCGGTGTTGCGCCGTCGATTCCGGACGAAGATCTCAAGGTCATCTACCACCGCAAGGTGCATGAGTGCCATCCGGACAAGCTGATCGCCATGGGCATGCCGGCCGATTTTGTTCAGCTCGCCAACGAAAAGCTGTCCCGAATCAACGACGCCTACGACCGTATTAATGAGTCCCGGAGCCAGGCCGAGGCGGCCAAGCCGAAATGGGTGATGGGCGGTTAAGTCTCGTTTCGTTCACCTTCGCTTTACCATGGACTTCGTAAACTAGGGACGTCGAAGGGCGTTCTCCGGGGGGACGGCTGCCCTTACAGCCGATCGGTGCGCGGATGTACGGTAGCAACGACAAGATGGTCTTCAAGAACAAGCTGCTGGTCGAGCTCGAGCTCGACAGCGGTCGGGTCTTGATCGGCTACATGTTCGTCGGCCAGCAGCAGCGTTTGTCCGATCTCATGAACGACGACCGGGATTTCCTGCCGTTCGAAAATCTCGACAGCTCGATCTACATCTTCCACAAGACCGCGGCGCGCGGCATCAAGCCGGTGGAAAAGAAGAACAGCGCGAACGTGGAGGCCGACAATCCGTTCCAGGTGCTGGGCGTCGCCGACGACGCGTCCGACGTGGAGATCCGCGAGGCCTATCATCGCTGCGTCCAGGAAAATCATCCGGACCGCCTGCAATCCATGAGCCTGCCGGCGGAATTCATCCGCCTCGCCCATGAGCGCATGACCTCTATCAACGACGCCTACGCCAAGATCAAGCGCATGCGCATCACCAGCAACGGCGCCGCCGCGCAGTAGAGATTTCGCTTTCGCCGCTTTCTGCTGCCGCTCTGCTTGACAGCGAACAGCTAGCCGGTAAAGTCCGCGGTCCCGGTTTCCGGCCTGGGCGTTTGCGCCCTAATGCTGTGAAATCGCAAAACATTCCGCGAGTTCCCATGGTCGCCATCACCTTGCCAGACGGCAGTGTCCGCCGCTTCGACTCGTCCATTACGGGCGAGGCGCTGGCGGCTGATATCGGTCCGGGACTCGCCAAGGCGGCGCTGGCGATCAAGGTCGACGGTGAGTTGCGGGATCTTGCTCGCCCGATCGACAAGGACGCCAAGGTCGAGATTGTCACCAGCAAGCATAAGGATGCGCTGGAGCTGCTGCGCCATGACTGCGCCCATGTGCTGGCGGAAGCGGTGCAGGAACTTTATCCCGGCACGCAGATCACCTTCGGCCCGGCGATCGAGAACGGCTTCTATTACGACTTCGTGCGCAATGAGCATTTCACGCCCGACGATTTCGCCAAGATCGAAGCCAAGATGAAGGAGATCGTCGATCGCAACGAAACGATCACCCGCGAGGTCTGGACGCGGGACCAGGCGGCGCGCTGGTTCCGCGAGCATGGCGAGCAGTTCAAGGCAGAGTGGGTCGGCGAGATTCCCGACGGCGAGGAGATCACCATCTACCGCCAGGGCAATTGGCTCGACATGTGCACCGGCCCCCATCTGCCGTCCACGGGCAAGCTGGGCAAGGCCTTCAAGCTGATGAAGATCTCCGGCGCCTATTGGCGCGGCGATGCGAAGAACGCGCAGCTGCAGCGCATCTACGGTACCTGCTGGCCCGACGAGAAGCAGCTCGCCGCCTATCTCCATCAGTTGGAGGAGGCGGAGAAGCGCGATCACCGCCGCATCGGCAAGGAGATGAACCTCTTCCATCAACAGGAAGAGGCGGCGGGCCAGGTGTTCTGGCACCCGAAGGGCTGGACGCTGTGGCTCACGCTGGAGAAATTCATCAGGGATCGTCTCGCCGCGACAGGCTATCAGGAAGTGCGGACGCCGCAGCTCATCGACAAATCCTTGTTCAAGGCGTCGGGCCACTGGGACATCTATGGCGACAACATGTTCAAGGTCGTCATCGACAAGGGCGAGCGCGAATTCGGGATCAAGCCGATGAACTGCCCCGGCCATGTGCAGATCTTCCGCCAGGGTCTGAAGAGCTATCGCGATCTGCCGATACGCTTTTCGGAGTTCGGTTCCTGTCACCGCAACGAGCCCTCGGGCGCCTTGCACGGCATCATGCGCGTGCGCGCCTTCACCCAGGATGACGGGCACATCTTCTGCACCGACGATCAGATCACGCCGGAGTCCGTGCGCTATTGCGACCTGCAGATGCGCATCTTCCGCGACCTTGGCTTCGATACGGTGATCGTTAAACTGGCGCTGCGGCCGGATGCGCGCGCCGGTACGGATGACGTCTGGGATCGTGCGGAGGAAGGCCTGCGCGCCGCGCTCCGTGCGGCCGGCCTGCCGTTCGAGGAGCTGCCGGGCGAAGGCGCCTTCTACGGGCCGAAGGTGGAGTTCCATCTCGCCGACGCCATCGGCCGCACTTGGCAATGCGGCACGCTGCAGCTCGATTTCGTGCTGCCGGAGCGGCTCGACGCCCACTATATCGGCGAGGACGGCCAGCGGCACCGGCCGGTCATGCTGCACCGGGCGCTGTTGGGCTCGATGGAGCGGTTCGTCGGCGTGTTGATCGAGCACTACGCCGGCAAGCTGCCGCTCTGGCTGACGCCGGTGCAGGCCGTGGTCGCCACCATCACCAGCGATGCTGATTCCTATGCGGGAGAGGTCAACGAGACGCTGGCAAAGGCCGGCCTGCGGTCGGAATTGGACCTGCGCAACGAAAAGATCAACTACAAGGTCCGCGAACACTCCCTGGCCAAGGTGCCGATCATGCTGGTGGTGGGCAAAAAAGAGGCGGCCGATCGCGCCGTTGCGTTGCGTCGCCTCGGCGGCGAGAAGCAGGAAGTGCTTGCGCTGGATGAGGCCATTACTAAACTAAGGCAGGAAGCGGCGGTGCCCGCATCGTAGGGGCGCCGCCATCGCCGGCCGCTTCTTTGGATGGGAGGGCGGCCGGTTGTTTTTAACTATTCAAATGGAGGTGTTTCATCGCTAGGCCACCAATGGAGAGAGAACGCGCGTCCTCGTCGTCCAATGACGGACCGCGGATCAACGCTCAGATTTCCGTGCCTTCCGTCCGGCTCGTCAAAGAGGACGGCACCATGGTCGGAGTAAAACCCACACGCGAAGCGCTGCAGATGGCGGCCGACGCCGGCCTTGATCTGGTCGAAGTGTCGCCCAATGCCGATCCGCCGGTGTGCAAGATTCTCGACTTCGGCAAGTACAAGTACCAGGAACAGAAGAAGAAGAACGAAGCGCGCAAGAAGCAGAAGGTCATCGAGGTCAAGGAGATCAAGCTCCGGCCCACGACAGACGAGCATGACTATGAAGTGAAGATGCGCTCGGTCACGCGCTTCCTGGAAGAAGGCGACAAGGTGAAGGTGACGCTCCGCTTCCGCGGCCGCGAAATGGTGCACCAGGAACTCGGCGCGCAAGTGCTGGAGCGGGTGCGCACCGAGTTCGACGCCAAGGCCAAGGTGGAACAGTTCCCGCGCCTCGAAGGCAAGCAGATGGTCATGATCCTGGCGCCGAAATAGCCCCGGTCCGCGATCTCCAACAGGGGTGGCCAGATGGCCACCCCGGCACCTGCGCCGCTGTAACTCTCGGAATTTGGCCCTAAATTTCCCCCGTGTCCGCGTTCCGGCCCGTCGCTATAGAGGTGGGGCCGTTAACAACTTGGGCTCATTTCCGCCATCATGAACCCTGATCCTGCCGCTATGCGCGAACCCGCCTTCGATCTAGAAACCGCCGCCAAGCGCGACCCCGCCGGCCCGGGACGACCGGTGCTGGTACCCATGCTACGTGCCGATCCCGACCTCAATCTCACGGCCGAGCCGGAAGATCGCGAAGACTTCCCGGAACCGGTCGTCCTGCCGAACGAACCGTTGCTGAACCTGACCCCAGAGCCGGCCCAACCGCCGGCCCTCCCGGGCAAGGCATGGCAGCCGCCGGTCCTCGGCAGCCTGGCGGTCATCTTCGGTATCGTCGCCCTATTCAAGGCGACGCTGCTCCTGGCGCCCCTGGCGCTGGTCTTTGCCTTGCTGGCGGCGCTATTCCGGCAGTTCTCCTGGGCAGCCATCGGCGGCATCAGCGGCCTCGTGGCCCTGGCCACGTCGCCCTGGTTCTGGGGCATCGTCGGCATGACCTGGCTGGTGGATGCCGTTGCCGGCTATTTCGGCTTCGGCGGCTGGTACAGCAGCTTCTTCTGACCGCCGGGTCCCGGCCCTTAGGGCCCGGTCGCCTTGCCTTTTCCGGCCCCCCTCTGTATAAGCCCGCCTTCGCCAAGCCGGACGGCCATGGGCTAGTGTTTTTGCACGGGCATGCCCCAACCGCGGCTGACAGCTAACACTCTGTAAGGAAAAGGAAATGCCCAAGCTCAAGACCAAGAGCGGCGCCAAAAAGCGCTTCAAGCTCACCGGTACGGGAAAGGTGCGCATGTACCCCTCCCAGCGCCGCCACCGCCAGATCAACCGTCCCAAGAAGATGAAGCGCCAGCACCGCGGCGCCGAGACGATGGATGTGACCAACCAGCCCGTCGTCAAGAAGATCTGGATGCCCTGGGGCTGAGGCCCCGGAACCAACGGCGCCGAGAGAAGGAACCTAAGACATGGCACGCGTAAAACGGGGCGTCACTTCGCACGCCCGCCACAAGAAAGTGGTCAAGATGGGGTCCGGCTATTTCGGCCGCTCCTCGACCAACTACCGCATCGCGCTGGAGCGCGTCGAAAAGGCGCTGCAGTACAATTACCGCGACCGCCGCAATAAGAAGCGCGACTTCCGCAGCCTGTGGATTCAGCGCATCAACGCGGGCGTGCGCGCCTATGGCATGACCTATTCGCAGTTCATCAACGGCATCAAGAAGGCCGGCATCGTCATCGACCGCAAGGTGATGTCTGATCTCGCGATCACCGAGCCCGCGGCATTCGAGTCCATCGTCAAGCAGGCGCAGGCCGCGCTGGCGAAGTAACGGCCGCCGAGTCATTGGCTGATTTTGCGAGCCCCATCCTGCGCCGCGCGCGAAGGATGGGGCTTTCGCATTTTGAAGGGAGTCGAAGTTTGCGAATCGTCCCGCGCCTGATCTTGATCGCTTTCCTGGCGGTGCTGGCCGGCTGCGGCGAAAATTTCGACAAGGACATCGAAACCGTCCGCGCCGCCACCACGCTCACCGACGACAGCAACGACCAGCTCGCCCAAGAGCTCGCCGGCGCCCGCGGCAAGGTGGAGTGGATCGGCGGCCGCTTCGAGAAGTACGAGGACAACGAATACATCGTTGGCGTCACCGCGCGCATCGAACGCTACACCCGCGCCGGCGCCAAGCGGCTGGTGGAATTGCAGTTCATCAACAATCGTCAGACGCAGCAGGTCGCGTTTGAGCAATTGCTGATCGACGGGCGGCCGCAGGATCTGATCGGCGGCGCGCTCAACCTGCTTCTGTTGCAGTTGGAATAAATCCGGAACCGTTGGTTGCAACCGCGTTGCCGGCCGCTTGAAATCACGCTGGCATCGCCCACATACTGGCCGTCGAATGAATCCGGGGCGCTTCCTTCGCGCATTGCTCTCATTCCCGCCCACCTGGCTGGTTTTCCTGGTGACGGCGGTTGCAGAGTGGAGCTTTTTCTCCTGGTTCCAGCCATCTTTCATCATGGCCATCGCGGCCGCCGCCATGGGCGCCGCGCTGTTGCTGCTCTGGCCGCTGATCGTCGCCCGCGCGGCGGCGTTCGCGAGCGCCTACTATGACACACCGAGCCGCCCCACGCGGGACAGCCCCGCCTCTCTCTCCGAGCTTGCCGACGAGCTGAAGCAGCTTGGCGCGCCGGAGGGGGCGCAGCAGATGCAGAAGCTGGGGCCGCTCCTGGACAATCTGCGCGCCGTGCTCAACCGGCGCCTGTCCGCGGGCGAACTCACCTATGGCCGCTATCTCGGCGCCGCCGAGCAGGTCGCCAACAGCGTCGTGGACAATCTGCGCGACGTCGACGTGACCCTGCGCAGCATCCGCAGCATCGATCCGGACTCTATCGGCGAACGGCTGAATCACCTGCGCCGCGGCGGCGGCCATCTCGGCGAGGAGCAGCGGCGGGAGATCAAGTCGCTGGAGGAGCGCTCGGCGCTGGTGGGCAAGCAGAACAAGCGCGTCGCCGAACTCCTGGCGCAGAACGAATCGGCGCTGACGATCCTGGTGGATGTGGCGACGGCGGTGGCCAACACCGAGACCGAAGCCGGCAGGACCGGCGCCGACGCCGAAGCGGCGATGGCGGAACTGGAGCGGCTGGCCAAGCGGGCCGGGCGCTATGCCGTGACGCCGGCGGCTTCAAGCGCGTGACATCGGCTGGAACCTGGAGGGGATGGAGACCATGGCGGTGACCGAGACCAAGCTACCGGCTTTGAGGCTGAACCTGGATGTGGAGGCGGTGAAGGGCGCACTGGTGCCACAGCCCGAGCCCGGCGATGCCGCAGCGCTGGAGAAGAAGGCGCAGGACTATGTGGATGTCCTCGCCAACATCCAGCCCAACGCCGACATGGCGCAATCGGAAGCAAAAGCCGCCGTCGAATCCATGGGCCGCGACCTGCAGGCCGAAGCCGCCCAGCGCAGCAAGATGCTGCGGCAGCCGATCAAGGACCTGTCGGCACGCGGTACCGAGGGCGGCACCGTCGCCAATGCGTTGCTCGACCTCAAGATGAAGGTGGAGGAGCTGGATCCGGCAAAGCTCGACCTGTCGCCCGGGGCTCTCACCCGTGTTCTCGGCATGATCCCCGGCATCGGCTCGCCGCTGAAGCGCTACTTCTCCCGCTATGAGAGCGCCCAGACCGTCATCGACGCCATCGTCAATTCCCTGCAGCAGGGGCGCGAACAGCTCCGCCGCGACAATGTCACGCTCGGCGAGGATCAGGGGCTGATGCGCGGCCTGACCCGCAAGCTCGACCGCCAGATCAAGCTGGGACAGCTGATCGATCAGAAACTGTCCGGCAAGCTCGGCGGCGAGATCCCCGCCGGCGATGCCCGGCACAAATTCGTTCAGGAGGAACTGCTGTTCCCGCTCCGCCAGCGCATCATGGATCTGCAGCAGCAACTGGCGGTGAACCAGCAGGGCGTGCTCTCCGTCGGCCTGATCATGCGCAACAACGAGGAGCTGATGCGCGGCGTCAACCGCGCCGTCGATGTCACGGTCAGCGCGCTGCAGGTGGCGGTGACCGCCGCACTGGCCTTGGCCAACCAGAAGATCGTGCTCGATAAGGTCAACGCCCTCAACCAGACCACCAGCGACCTGATATCGGGCACGGCGGAGCGGCTGCGCAACCAGGGGGCCGAGATCCAGAAGCAGGCCTCTAGCTCCATGCTGAGTCTCGAGTCGCTGAAATCCGCCTTCGCCAACATCAACGCGGCGATGGACGAGATCGCCCGCTACCGCCAGGAGGCGCTGCCGCGCATGGCCCAGACGATCCTGGAGTTCGACAAGCTGTCGGCCCAGGGCGAAACAGCGATTCAGCGCTACGAGGCCGGCGAAAGGGCGCGGCCGAAGCTGTCGATCGACGCATCGTGATCTCACATCCGATCCGCGCGCAAATCCCCGGAAACAGCCGATAGGCACAGCAAATGTCCAAGGCACGCTTCATTCTGGTCCTGATCGCGATCCTCGTCGCGGCGGGGTTCTACTACGGCTCGCGCCCCGGCGGTTTGGGCTCGCTGGATTTCGGCTTCTCCGGCGAGCTGACCTATGAGAAGGCGGCTTCGCGGCTGCAGGACAAGGTGGCAGACATCGACTGGGCGGAGGAGATCGTCCAGCGCAAGGCCAACGTCCAGCTCGGTCAGAAGGCCGATATCACCGATACGCTGCCGCCGATCAGCCAGTTTCCGATGGCAACGTCGCCCCTCGGCGGCTTCAACGACGTCGCCGTGGAGATCTTCGTCTCGACGGAGAAATCCGGCACCGGCACCGATGGCTGGATGACCGACGTCGGCAAGGAGTTCAACGCCGCCAATATCAAGCTCGCCGATGGCCGGCGCGCCCAGGTGGCGATCCGCAAGATCGCCTCGGGCACCGGCTATGAATTCATCGCCTCACGCAAATATCTGCCGGACGCCTTCTCGCCCTCGAACCATCTGTGGATCCGCATGGCGGAGTCCCATGGCGTGACCATGACGCCAGTGCGCGAGAAGACGGTGGTCAATCTGGCGGGCGTGGTGATGAAAACGGCCCGGGCCGAGAAGCTGAAAACCGCCGGCGGCGCCCTCGACATAAAGGCCTTGATCGACGCCGTGCTCCAGGGCGACATGGCCATGGGCTACACGAATCCGTTCGCGAGCAGCACGGGGATCAACTTCTTGGTGTCGGTGCTGGCCGCCTTCGCTAATGGCGACGAAGCGAAAATGCTTTCGCCGGAAGTGGTCAGCGCCTTCGAGGCGTTCCAGAAAGGCGTGCCTTTCGTCGGCGAGACCACGCTGCAGCTACGGGAGTCCGTGCGCAATGACGGCTCCCTCGATGCCTTCGTCATGGAGTATCAGACCTTCGTGAAGACGGCGGAGCTGCAATCGGGCTATGTGTTCCTGCCCTTCGGCTATGCCCATGACAATCCACTCTATGCCGTCGGCAGCCTGCCGCCGGAGAAGAGAGAGGCGCTGGAAGCTTTCGCCAAATTCAGCGAACAGCCGCGCTACCGCGACCTCGGAACGCAGTACGGCTTCAATCCGCCGATCAAGGCCGAGAAATTCTATGCCCTGCCGAGCGGCGGCACGCTGGTGCAGGCGCAGCAGACCTGGAAGACCAAAAAGGATGCCGGCCGCCCGGTCGCCGCGGTGTTCCTTTGCGACGTCAGCGGCTCCATGGTCGGGCCGCGGCTGGAAGGCGTGCGCGCGGCCCTGATCCAGGGTGCGGATTTCATCTCGCCGGAGAACTCCATCGGCCTCGTGGTGTTCTCCGACCGCGTGCGCACGCTGCTGCCGATCCGCAAATTCAATATCAACCAGAAAGCGTCCTTTATCGCTGCCGCCGAGGACCTGACCGCCGGTGGCAACACCGCCATGTATGACGGCATCGCCGTGGCGCTGTCGCTGCTGGCCAAGGCGAAGGAAGCCGATCCCGGCATCAAGCCGGTGCTGTTCGTGCTGACCGACGGCGAGACCAACAACGGCCTCTATTTCGATGACATGGAGGCGATCATCAAGGGCTTGCGGGTGCCGATCTACACCATCGGCTATGAGGCAAATTTCGATGAGCTGAAGCGGGTCAGCGGCCTGGTGGAGGCGGCCACCATCAATGCGGGCGAGGGTGAGATCCGCTATAAGATCGGCTCGCTGCTCAACGCGCAGATGTAGGCCCTGCGATGAAGCCCTTTGTTGTCTGGCTGGTTCTTGCGGTTCTCGGCTTCGGCGGATTGGCCGGCGGCTATCATGGCTATCTGCAGGACAATCCCCGGCGCATCGCCGTGGTGGTCGACACCTCCTACGACATGACCGCGGTCTGGCCGCGGGTCGAACCGGAGCTGACGCAGATCGGCGCGGCCCGCTACAGCGCCTTCAGCCTGGTCACCGACAAGCGCGTGATCCACAGTTGGCAGCCGCGCCTGCGGGCCAGCCTCGCCGAACCTTACGGTCCGCGGGATTTCGCGAAGCTCCGGGAACTGGCATCGGCGCCGGAGATCACCGACGCCGAAACCGTGTTCTTTCTCACCAATGCTCCCGCTGCCGACATCGCGCCGTTCGACGGCTGGCAGGTGATTTCGTTGGCGCGGTAGCGCGGTTTTGCGATTCTCCAGAGGAACCTGACGCCTCTCCCCACGCAGTGGGGAGAGGCAGCAACATCCGCGTCCAGCGGATGTTGCGGTGAGGGGCTGGCGCTGAAGAGGCGGGGCGCGCATGCACTGCCGCAAGTCGGCGGCGCCGATTCAGTTCCCTCACTTCATCGCTGCTGCGGAATCCGCGAAGCCCGTGCGCCGTACCCTCACCCGCAGAACATTCGCTGGACGCGAATATTCTGCACCCTCTCCCTCGTTCGAGGGAGAGGGGTCAGTATGGTGATACTTCTTTGGATGCAGGTGGTAGCTGCCAGCCTCACCACCGCCCGCAATCCGCGTGCATCGCCGCTGATGGCAGCCGGATCGGATAGCGGTTGGGGTGGATGGCGATTACACCCTCCTCACATGCCGCCTGGACCTGATATCAGCGAATTTGCCGCGCCGGAGCGGGACTTAGTGTCCCATGCTTGGGACGTCTGCCGTGACACGGTATCCGAATCGACCCTATTTATCCTTTATTAATCTTGGCAGGACCAAACTCATGAACCGGAGGAGTTGCCACGTCGCGGAGCGGCTCGGCATCTCCTGCGGTCGCTGATTCTGTTTTCAGGGCTTGTATGATCAGGAGATTCTCAATGCCGAGTAAGCAAGGCAAGAAAAAGCTGATGGGAGCACTCGCGCTCTCGGTCGGCTTTGCCTCGATTGCCCTGCAGCCGACCGTTCTTTCGGCGCAGGACAAGGACGGAGATCGCCGTCTGGAAACTCTCTATCCGGGCACGACCAATTACGTTGGCGATAACTTCGACAAGGAACGCGACAGCTCCTACTAATTCTCTGCCGGAGTTTTTTTGATTTAGCTTCCACATTGATCTTCCAGCTTGCGGGTCATGAAGATCCGCAAGCTGGCACCAAATCGGATTTTCAAGCCCGCCGCCCGGCGGGGATTTCAGGAAACGGGCGCTCATTGTCGGCGATCGCGGTCCTTGCGAGCCGGAACCGGTTCGAATGTCACCACTGTTCAGCGTCATACTCTCCACGCTCAATCGCGCCGACATGCTGCGCCGCGCGCTGGAAAGCGTGCGCCGGCAAACGATGCGCGATTTCGAGATCGTCGTCGTCGATGACGGCTCGACCGAGGACATCGCCGCCGCGGTGCGCGATGTCACGCCGTCGGCGAAATTCATCCGGCTGGACAAGAATTGCGGCATCCCCGGCGCTCGCAATGTGGCGATCCAGGCCTCCTCGGGAAAATACATCGCCGTCATCGACAGCGATGATGTCTGGCATCCGCGCTTTCTGCATTTCGTGCGCGCCGCCTATGCGCAGGTTCCCGACGCGATCTTCACCTTCACGGAATACATGGCCGACAGCCAGGCCATGCGCGGGCCGGTGGCCCAGCTCTGGCCGGAGCCCCTGGCCGAGAACTCGATCCTGCATATGATCCTGCGGCCGTTCATCCACACCACGTCGTCCTTTGCCGCGCCGCGCGACGGCCTTCTGGCGATCGGCGGATTCAACGAGGCGCTGCCGCGCTTCTCCGATCTCGATTGCTATGTGCGGCTGATGGCCGGTCCGCCGGGCACGGAAGGGCTGCTCTGCGACGAGCGCCCTGTGATCAAGATTCCGCAAGTGCTGGTGCGCAAGGACATCCATCTCGCCGACCGCAGCCTGGAGGAATATCAGCGCATGTGGCGGGCGGCGCGGATGCGCTTTCTCGACACGGTGTTCGCCTATGATTTCATGGCGCCCTACCGGAGCATGAAAGAAGTCTGCGCCGAACGGCTGGCGGTCGGCGAACAGCGGTTCTTCGCCAACTTCGCCGGCGCTACCGCGGCTGCGTCATGACGCCGGACTCCGGCCAGATCGGCAGCGACAGCCCCGTGGAAGCAGCGGTCGAAACCGCTGCCGGCAGCAGCACCGTCAGCATCATCATCACCAACTACAACTATGCCCGCTTTGTCGGTGCGGCGATCGACAGCGCATTGGCGCAGACTCATGGGAATTGCGAGATCATCGTCGTCGATGACGGGTCGAAGGACGAATCGCGCGACGTGCTGCGGGCCTATCGCGACCGACCCGGTGTCCGGCTGATCTTTCAGGAGAATGGCGGCCAGGCGGCCGCCTTCAACACCGGATTTGCCGCGTCTTCAGGCGATTTCATCCTCTTCCTCGACGCCGACGACCTGCTGCATGCCGATGCCCTCGCCACCGTACTCGGTCAGTGGAGACCCGGACTGTCGCGCTGCCAGTTCCCGCTGCAGATTGTCGATCCCGAGGGCCGCGGGCTGGGCCTGCATCCCTTCAGCCACAAGATGGACGGCGGCGATCTCCAGTGGAAGACCGTTGTCAGCGGCCATATGCGTTTCATTCCCACCTCGGGGAATGTTTTCTCCCGGGCGTCGCTGGCGCCGCTGTTTCCCATCCCGGCCCAGGAGTGGCGCCTCTGCGCGGATTCCTACATCGTCTATCGGACCGCCGCCGCCGGAGCGGTTCACAACATTGCCGAGACTCTGGGCTACTACCGCGTCCATGACAGCAACAACTGGTATCGCGAAGGCCGCGACCACGATCAGATGCAGCAGGTCTGGCGCCAGATCTTCCAACTCTGGCGTTCATTGTTGGAAGATCTCACTCCGCACCGCGCGCTCGGTCGGGCGGGGAATGCGCACCTGCATCGTGATCAGGCTGCGCTGTATCTCTACCGCCGCCTGATTGCCGGTTATGTTTCGGTCGGCGGCTTGCTGACACCCAAAGAGCTGCGGCGTCTGATCCGCGCGGCCCGTCTCACGGCGTTGACGGCGGCGGTGCCGTTGCGGCAAAGGCTGCTCTATCTCGCCAGTTTCCTCCTGGCCGGCGGCCAGGGCTGGCGCTTCGATGCCGCCCGGCGCTGGAACGCCCATCACAGCCTGCGGCCGGCCTGGCTCCATCGGCTGATCGAGAAATTCAAAGGCGCTGAATTCTATGAATGGCAATCGGCCGTGGCGATGCCCGACCCGGTGCCGGAATTTCCGATGGACGAGACCATGCAATTCGGCCGCGGCCGCGACGGCAATCGCCATCTCTGGTACGGCTGGGATCAGGGCGATCCGCTGCAGGCGACAGTCAGCGGCCATATCGCCACCATCGTTGGCCGCGTGCCTGCCGGCGGCGGCGACCTCTCCATCGAGCTCGCGCTGACTCCGATCACCCATCCGGCGCTGCCCTGGCAACGGCTGGCCATCGATGCCAACGGCACCCGCGTCTATGACGGCCGGATGTTCGAGCCGGCCATGATCCGGCTTTCTGTGCCGCGCGCGGTCGCGCGCAAGGATGGCATGCTGGTTCTGCGGTTGAGCATGCCCGATGTTTTTGTGCCCCGGCTCATCGCCGACACGCCCAGCGATTTCCGGCCCCAGGGCTATTCCCTGTCGACGATGCAGATTTCCAGCACTGTGTCGGAAGCGGGCGACGCCGCTGGCATGTTCCTGCCCTTGGGCCACCGCGCCGGTGCGGCCGAGCTGCAGGAATCCGGGGCCCTGAACGGGGCCTGGCATATGCCGGATGCGGCTGGAATCGCGCGCCTCTGCGCCGCCGAAGCGCAGGTCGCGCTGACACTTCTGGACGGGCGCTCCTTCGACCATGTCCTGGAGATGGAATTCGCCGTCGAGGATCAGGGCGCCGCACCGCGCGCCACGCTGGAGGTTTCCGCCGCCGGCGAATTGCTTGGCATCGTCGATGTGTCGCGGCAGGCGACGCTGCGCGTTCTCATCCCGCCTGCGGTGGTGAATGAATTCGGCACGGTTGTCCTCAGCCTGGTGCCCTCGGGCCTGTGGCAGGAGGGTGAGGATTGGCCCGAGGGCTGGCCCCAGGCGACCGGTCCCGGGCTCCGCTCGGTTCGGCTCGAACGCATGCCGCGCATCGCCCAGCATCCGGTGATCCGCAGCGGGCTGGTGCTGAACTTCGATCGCGGCGGCACCGGCTCGGCCTTCAAGGACACCGGCTGGCACAAGCCGAACGGCGAGGGCAGCCTGATGGCGAATTCCATCGCCGTGCTGCAGGGGCTCTGGCTCGACCGCGCGCACGACGTCTTCCTGACCGCCGTCGTCTATCCGGGCGTGCAGCATGACAGCCTGCCGCCGCAGCATCTCACGATCACCTGCAACGGCTGCACGGTGGCGATCTACAGCATTGCCGAGACGGCGGAGATCACCGCGGTCATTCCCCCTGGCATCGTCGCCGAAGATGGCGCGCTGAGGATCGAGTTCCAGGTGACGCGCCTGGTGCGCCCGTCGGACTACGGCCGCGGCGACGACAACCGGCTCACCGGCCTCGGCCTGCGGTTGCTCAGCCTGGAATAGCCGTCACAAAGCTCCACGGAAATAGGCGATGGTGCGGTCCAGCCCGTCGGCCAGGCCTGTCGCCGGTTGCCAGCCCAGAACCTCGCGGGCGCGCGTGATGTCCGGCTGACGCCGCACCGGATCGTCGGCCGGCAGCGGCCGCTGTTCGATCTTGCTGGCGCTCTTGGTGCGGCGGATGATCTCTTCCGCCAGGGCGCGCACGCTGGTCTCCTGGGGATTGCCGAGATTGATCGGACCGGTCACCTCGTCGGCGCTGTTCATCAGCTTCACCAGGCCCGCCACCAGATCGTCGACATAGCAGAACGACCGCGTCTGCGTGCCCGCGCCGTAAATGGTGATCGGCTCGCCTTTCAATGCCTGGACGATGAAGTTGGAGACGACACGGCCGTCATTGGCCAGCATGCGCGGGCCATAGGTGTTGAAAATGCGCGCCACCTTGATGAGCAGCCGGTGCTGCCGGTAGTAGTCGAAGAACAGCGTCTCGGCGCAGCGCTTGCCCTCGTCGTAACAGGCGCGCGGCCCGATCGGATTGACGTTGCCCCAATACTCTTCCCGCTGCGGATGCTCCGCCGGATCGCCATAAACCTCGCTGGTGGAGGCCTGCAGGATCTTCGCCTTGGTCCGCTTCGCCAGCCCCAGCATGTTGATGGCGCCATGGACGCTGGTCTTGGTGGTCTGCACGGGATCGAACTGGTAATGCACCGGCGAAGCCGGGCAGGCGAGGTTGTAGATCTGGTCCACTTCGATGAATAGCGGGAAGGTCACGTCGTGGCGCATCAGCTCGAAGGCCGGCCGCTCCAGCAGATGGGCCACATTGCGCCGCCGACCGGTGTAGAAATTGTCGATGCAGAGGACCTCATGCCCGTCCTCCAGCAAGCGCTCGCATAAGAAGCTGCCGATGAATCCCGCACCGCCGGTGACGGCAATGCGCTGCGGCGCGACCTGAGCCATGTACCGATCCCCTGACTGCTCCCCGATCCCGGCGGCCAACATGCCGGTGATTTCCCTGTACTGGCAAGCCTTTGCGCCCGGGAATGACCTATTTGACCCGCGCCGAGCGCTCCCCCTATACTCCGCGCCGTTTTCAACCCTGGGATCAGAGATCGGGCCGCTGCATGCTTTCTGGCATGACACATTGCTGGCAACACCGCTCCGGGCGGCTTTCGCTTTTTAGCGCCGGCTCCGAGGCTCCGTCCGTCCTGGGCAACGGGTCGCCTGCCATGAGCTGAGCAGACCTTCGACTTCAGGTGGATTGCGGGGCCGCACGGACGTGACGGTCCTTTTTCATTTCAGGATCTTTTCCGATGCAGAATATTGAACCGATCAAGGACAAGTGGCTGAAGGCCGTGTCGGCTGCGGCAAGCCTGCCGGAGCTGGAGCAGGCGCGCGTCGATGCCCTGGGCAAGAAGGGCGAGATCAGCGGCCTGATGAAGACTCTCGGTGCGCTGGCGCCCGACGAGCGGCGCGAATTCGGCGCCCGCGTCAACGAGGCGAAGGATGCGATCACGGCGGCCATCGAGACCCGCCGTGCCGCGCTGGATGACGCCGCATTGGACGAGCGGCTGAAGACCGAGCGCATCGATGTGACGTTGCCACCGCGCCCGGAAGGCGAGGGCCGTCTCCATCCCATCAGCCAGACGCTGGACGAGATCGTCGCCATCTTCGGCGAGATGGGCTTCCGCGTCGCCGAGGGACCGGACATCGAGGACGACTTCCACAACTTCACCGCCCTCAACATCCCGCCCGAGCATCCGGCGCGGCAGATGCATGATACCTTCTATATCGAGGGCCGCGACGGCAGCGGGCCGGGTGGCATGGTGCTGCGCACCCACACCTCGCCGGTGCAGATCCGCGCCATGAAGGCGGGCCAACCGCCGCTGCGGGTGATCGCGCCCGGCCGCACCTATCGCTGCGATTCCGACATGACCCATTCCCCGATGTTCCACCAGGTCGAAGGGCTTGTCGTCGACGAGCATACCCATATGGGCCATCTCAAGGGCTGCCTGATCGAGTTCTGCCGCGCCTTCTTCGGCGTCGCCGATCTGCCGGTGCGCTTCCGCCCCAGCTACTTCCCCTTCACCGAACCGTCGGCGGAAGTGGATATCGGCTGTTCCCGCGCAGGCGGTGAGCTCAAGCTCGGCGCCGGCGGCGACTGGCTGGAGATCCTGGGCTGCGGCATGGTGCATCCGAAGGTGCTGCAGCTCAGCGGCGTCGATCCCGCCCGCTACCAGGGTTTCGCCTTCGGCATGGGTATCGAGCGCATCGCCATGCTGAAATACGGCATCCCCGATCTCCGCACTTTCTACGAAGCCGATCTCCGCTGGCTGCGCCACTACGGATTCTCCGCTTTCGATGTGCCGAGCATGACCGGAGGGCTGTCGCGATGAAGTTCACGCTCTCCTGGCTGAAGAACCACATCGACACCGACGCCGATATCGACTCGATCGGCGCGCGCCTCACCATGCTCGGGCTCGAGGTGGAAGACATCGCCGACCGCGCCAAGGACCTGGCGCCCTTCACCGTCGCCTATGTGAAGGAGGCGAAGCCGCACCCGAACGCCGACAAGCTGCGGGTCTGCATCGTCGAGACGGCGCATGGCACCCACCAGGTCGTCTGCGGCGCGCCCAATGCCCGCACCGGCATGAAGGGCGTGTTCGCGCCCGTGGGCAGCCACATCCCCGGCACGAATCTCGATCTCAAGAAAGGCACGATCCGCGGCGTGGACTCCAACGGCATGCTGGTCTCCATGCGCGAGATGGGCCTGTCGGACGAGCATGACGGCATCATCGAACTGGCTGACGACGCGCCCGTCGGCGAACCCTTCGCCCGGCTGCTGGGCCTCGACGATCCCGTGATCGACATCAACGTCACCGCCGACCGTCCCGACTGCCTGGGCGTCCATGGCGTGGCGCGGGACCTGGCCGCCGCCGGTGTCGGCAAGCTGCTGGCGCCCGATCTCTCCACCGTGCCTGGAGCCTTCGACAGTCCGGTGAAATGGCTGCGCGATCTGCCCGCCGATCAGCAGCATCTCTGCCCCTATGTGGTCGGCCGCTATTTCCGCGGCGTGAAGAACGGCCCGAGCCCGAAATGGCTGCAGGACAAGCTGTTGGCCATCGGCCTGCGCCCGATCTCGGCACTGGTGGATATCACCAACTACGTCACCTTCGATCTCGGCCGGCCGCTCCATGTGTTTGACGCCAAGCGTATGTCCGGCGATCTGACCATGCGCCTGGCCAAGCCGGGCGAAGCCATCCAGGCCCTCGACGGCAAGACCTACCAGCTCGACGACAGCATGGTGGTCATCGCCGACAAGACCGGTCCCCATGGCATCGGCGGCATCATGGGCGGTGCCGCCTCCGGCTGCGAGATGCACACCACCGAGGTCTTCCTGGAGGTGGCGCTGTTCGATCCCATCCGCACGGCGGCGAGCGGCCGCAAGCTGGGCATCCAGTCAGACGCCCGCTTCCGCTTCGAGCGCGGCGTCGATCCCGAGAGCGCCAACTGGGGCGCCGAGGTGGCGGCGCGGCTGATCCTCGAGCTCTGCGGCGGCGAGGCCAGCCGCCCGGTCAGCGCCGGCGCCATGCCGAAATGGCAGCGGCAGATCGCACTGCGGCCCGACCGCGTGCGCACACTCGGCGGCGTCGATCTGCCCGCGGCGGAATCCACGCGCATGCTCGCCGCCCTCGGCTTCAACCCGTCGGAGAAGAACGGCAAGATCCAGGCCGACATCCCCTCCTGGCGCGCCGACGTGGAGGGCGAGGCGGATCTGGTGGAAGAAGTCACCCGTATCTACGGCTTCGATCGCATCGCCGCCGTGCCGCTCAAGATCGACACCGCACTGCCTGAGCCGGCGATCACGCCGGCGCAGCGCCGGGTGCAGATCAGCAAACGCCTGCTGGTGTCGCGCGGCCTGATGGAGGCGGTGACCTTCTCCTTCATGGAGAACCGCCTCGCCGAGAGATTTACCGCCGGCAACAAGCCGCCGGTCAAGCTGGCCAATCCCATCGCCGCCGATCTCGACGCCATGCGGCCCTCGATCCTGCCCAACCTGCTGCAGGCAGCCGCGCGCAACGCCGCCCGCGGCCTCAGCGACCCCGCCCTCTTCGAGGTCGGCCCGCAATATAGCGACGACACGCCCGAGGGGCAGGCGACCGTCGCCGCCGGCCTGCGCAACGGCAACACGACGCCGCGCCATTGGGCCGTGAAGCCCCGCCCCGCCGATGCGTTCGACGCCAAGGGCGATGCGCTGGCGCTGCTGTCTGCCCTCGGCGCACCGGTGGAGAACCTGCAGGTCTCCGCCGATGCGCCCGGCTGGTATCACCCTGGCCGCAGCGGCTCGCTCCGCCTCGGGCCCACGGTCATCGCCTGGTTCGGCGAGATCCATCCGCGCATCCTGAAGGAGCTCGGCGTGAAGGGCGCGGCCGCCGGCTTCGAGATCTTCCTCGACCGCGTGCCGCAGCCGAAATCCAAGGGCAGGGGCGCGGGCTCGACGCGGCCGCTGCTCAAGGCCTCGCCCTATCAGCCGGTGGAGCGCGACTTCGCCTTCGCCGTCGCCAGCGATGTGCCGGCAGAGAAGATTCTCCGCGCCGCCAAGGGCGCCGACAAGGCGCTGATCCAGGCGGTCACGCTGTTCGACGCCTTCGAAGGCGGCAGCCTGGGCGAGGGCAAGAAATCCATCGCCTTCTCCGTCACCCTGCAGGCGCCGGACCGCACGCTCACCGAAGACGACATCGCCGCCGCCCAGCAGAAGATCGTCGCCGCCGTCACCAAGGCCTCCGGCGGCACGCTTAGGAGCTGAGTTAGCAGCTTTCTTGCGATTTACCGGCAACGCCCGCCGCCGATTGCGCGGCGCGCCCGGGCTGTGCCAAGCTTCCCCCACGGCTGCGCCGCGCCAGGCGGCGCCAAGACCAAAACAGGGAGCACAAGCAAACATGCACACGGACAAACTGATACAGGCCCGCCGCGACGGCCTGCTGAGCCGCCGCCAGTTCGCCAAATATGCCGCCGCCGCCGGCGTCGGCATGGTCGGCATGAAGGGGTTCGCCCGCAAAGCCGCCGCCGCCTCGCCCAGCGATCTCACCTACTACGGCTGGAGCGGCTATGACGATCCGGAATTCCACAAGGCCTTTCAGGAGAAGCATGGCGGTCTGGCCACTTTCAATTTCTGGGGCAGCGAAGACGAAGCACTCACCAAGTTGCGCGGCGGCTATGAAGTCGACGTGATGGGTCCCTGCACCTACGAGATCAAGACTTGGCGCGATGTCGGGCTGCTCAAGGCCTACGACAGCGATCGCCTCATCCATCTCAAGGACATGTTTCCGGCGGTGCTGGATATCGACGGCATGGTGGTGAACGGCGAGCGCTGGTTCGCGCCGATGGATTGGGGCAATTCCACTGTGGTGTACCGCACCGACCTGGTCGATGAGGAATACATCAAGGAGAATTCCTGGAAGATCCTGTTCGACGACCGCTACAAGGGCAAGCTCGCGGCCTTCGACGACAACGTCAACATCGAGATCGCCGGGCTGCTGCTGGGCTACGACAATATCTTCTCGCTCAATGACGAGCAGCTCGTGGAAGTGAAGAAGTTGCTGCAGAAACAGCGGGAAAACCTGCGTTTCTTCTGGGCCGAGGCGACGTCGATGGAGCAGTCGCTGGCCTCCGGCGAAATCGTCGCCGCCTATTCCTGGAACGAGAGCTATGTGAAGCTGAAGCAGCAAGGCGTGCCCGTCGGCTTCATGGTGCCGAAGGAGGGCATCTTCACCTGGTGCTGCGGCTTGACCCTGAACTCGAAGATCAAGAACGAGGACATGGCCTATGACATGATCAACGGCATGACTTCGCCGGAAACCGGCGCCTACGAAATCGCGACCTGGGGCTACGGCCACGCCAACAAGAAGGCGTTCGATCTCGTCGGGCCGGAGAAGCTGGCGGAGCTGAATCTCTCCACGCCCGAAGCGCTGCTGAACAACGGCATCTTCTTCCAGCCGCTCGAGCTGGATGTCCGCACCAAGTACAACAAGCTTCTCGAAGAGGTGAAGGCGGGTTCGTAGTTGGTCATTGTGGTGACAGCACGCAGATAAGTCCCCACTCTCCCCTTGAGGGAGAGGGGCAGGGGTGAGGGGTTTTGCGCGTTAGCGCGCAAAGAGTCTTCCACGACAACAACACAGGCGCGCTGTTCAAGCGGTTCGGTCGTGCGATCGTAATCGCGCTCTGCACTACAAACTTTCAGCGTGCTGCCGCGCGCAGTACCCCTCACCCCCGCCCCCTCTCCCTCAAGGGGAGAGGGGTTCTTTTGGGTTTTTGACATCGACACAAGCTTGCAAAGGCGGCTTCCATTCCCATCTCCGCCGGCCCCGTCGCGGCCCTGTGGCAATCGCGCCAAACCGGCGGATTTGCTGGGTTTTTCGCGGATCACCTCTGCCGAAAGCCAGTGAATCCAGGCTTTCTCGCGCCGCCGCTTGCGAATAATCCACAGAAAATCGCAATTCTATCGCGAATATCGCTAGACGTTGTATGCGAACAGGTGTAGGACCCCTACCTGTATGGGTTCGCTAGCCGCATCCGGAAGCCGGCCCGAACCGCCCGCCTACCGGAATCAGGGGGCCTAAGGGCGGCGGCTCGCACCGGAAGCTAGGGAGGGGGTCTGCTACTCAGGCGCCCACGCGGCCGGACCGCAATTTGTTGACACCAACCTCGAGGGGATACCCATGGCAGTAGCTAAGAAGCAGAACACCGTCACCATGCGGCAGATCGCCGCCGATCTCGCCGACAAACACGAGATGACCAAGCGGCAGACCGGCGAAGTGATGGAGTCGCTCATCGCCCAGATCACCAAGCATCTGAAGAAGGGCGACAAGATCCGTCTCCCCGGCCTCGGCATTTTCCAGGTGCGCAAGCGCGACGCCCGCATGGGCCGCAATCCCGCCACCGGCGAGCCAATCAAGATCAAGGCGTCGAAGAAGGTCGCCTTCCGCGCCTCCAAGGAACTGAAGACGTCGGTCTGATTCGCCGCGCCGAGCTTTTCCTTGCAGGTTTCAGCAGGGGCGGGAGAAACACCCGCCCCTGTTGCTTTTTCGGACGTCGCCCAACCGCGAAGTTCTCGAAAAAACTAACGGCGCAAGACGTTTAGCGACCACCCGATAATTCGTTAACCATTTCTTGCCCGCAGAGGCGTAACCTCGGGGTTGGCACCCCATGCGATGATCGCGCCCTCGCTTTTTCAAGCCCCGGAAATACCCATGCCCGAGAACGGCCAGCAATCCTACTCCCGCAGTTATCTCCTGCCGAACCAGGACAGCGAGTTCCTGCTGAATCGCGACGAGCTGCGGCCGATCCGCTTTGCCCTCGAATACAGCAAGGCGGAATTGCTGCTGAAGGACTCCGGCATCCGCTCGACCGTCATCGTCTTCGGCAGCGCCCGCATTCCCTCGGCGGAGCAGGCGGAGGCCGCGCTGTCGGCGGCAACAGATCCCGCGGGACGGGAGCGCGCCGAGCGGGGGCGGAAGCTCTCGGTCTACTACGAGCAGGCCCGCGCCTTCGCGAAGCTTGTCTCCGAACGCGGCGGCGCCCTCTCCCTGCGCCATGACGGCCTGCGCGACAATGTCATCGCCACCGGCGGCGGCCCCGGCATCATGGAGGCGGCGAATCGCGGCGCCCGCGAGGCCGGCGCCCCCTCGATCGGCTTCAACATCACGCTGCCCATGGAGCAGGGCCCGAACAGCTATTCGACGCCGGACCTCACCTTCAATTTCCACTATTTCGCCATGCGCAAGATGCATCTGGCGATGCGCGCCAATGCGCTGGCGGTGTTTCCCGGCGGCTTCGGCACCATGGACGAGCTATTCGAACTCCTGACCCTGGTGCAGACCGGCAAGGCGCCCAGCGTGCCGATCATCCTGTTCGGCCGCGGCTATTGGACAGACGTGATCAATTTCGACGCGCTGGTGCGCTACGGCATGGTCAACGCGGATGACCTGAAGCTGTTCGATTTCGCCGACGATGCCGAGGAGGCCTGGCAGAACCTGATCCGCCGCGGCCTGAAAGCTCACGCGCCCGCACCCATGGCCGCCGGTGAACCCGCCGTACCGGCGAAATAGGCGCTGAACACACAGCTCGTAAGCTCGGCCGCTTTAGAAAATCGCGCCTCTGCTCAAGATGAAGAGGGAGTTTCTCTGAGCCTCAGCGCGATTGCGTTGTCGGGATGTTGCGGATCGAGTCGTACAACCGCTTGGAATCGTCGACGCGCTTGTGCCGCTGCATTTCCTGATCGACGCAATACTCGAACGCCGGCGTGTTCCGGGCATAGGGGCCGTCGGCGCAATAGCGCTCGGCCTGCATGCGCCAGGAGGCCTCGGTCGGCTGCCCGCCGCCATTGCCGCCGCAAGCCGCCAGCATCAGCAGCGCCGCACTCGCAATGGCCCGGCTCGCATTCATGATATTCATCCCACGCGCATTGTTTGTTTGTGCTTACTGATGTGTTCGCTACATCAGCCGATTTCAATATAGCACCGGGACTAGCGGATCCGAAATGCCGCGCTCCAGCCGAGTTCCGGTGCCGCTCTCCCGCTCGTCCTCGAATCCGGTGCCCGGTCCATAGAACCGGCCACATAGTCCCCTCGCCACCACGAAGTGGGGGAGAGGGTAGGGTGAGGGGGTGTGAACAACGTTCGCGATGCACCCAGAGGACTCAGCCGACGCCTGGGCTAGGGATACAGCCCCTCACCCTAACCCTCTCCCCGCAAGCGGGGCGAGGGGACAGTTCTGTTACCCGAAATGTTGTCTCACGATTTCAACCACCGCTCGATCATCACTTCATCGATGTAGCGCCCGTCGATCCTGCAATGATCCCGCGCCGTGCCGACGACAGTAAAACCCTGGGCGAGATATGTCGCCAGCGCCGCGGGATTGTCCGATCGCACGAAGGTGAAGAATTTCTCGAACCCCGCCTTTGCCGCCGCCTCGAAAGTCGCCGCGAACAGCCGCCGGGCGATACCCTGCCGCCGGAGGCTGAGATCGACGAAGGTGCCGATTGTCGCCACGTGATCGAATGCCGCCGTATAGGGGGCGAACGGCTCCAGGATCTGATAGCCGAGCATCCGGCCATCGCCCTTGCCGATCGCCGCCTTCCAGATCCGTCGCGGCGGCGGCTCGGCGATGAAGGCGCGCTCCTCCGCCACCGTGTAGGGACGCTCCAACGCGGTATAGGTCCGCGCCTCGATGATCGGATTGAGGATCTGCAGCACAGCCTCGGCGTCATCGGGGCCGACGTCGCGGATTGAGAGATCCATACGCCCTAGGCTTTCGCCGGCAATGCCGCGATCCGGCAGAGCAGCCATTGCAGCCCGGCCAAATGCTGCTGGTCATGGCTGCAGAGCAGATGGATCAGTCCTTGCACGGTGACCGGCGCCCCTTCGAACATCGCCGGCCGCGCAAGCTGCTCGGCATCAAGGGCGGATATAATCTCCATCGTTCGTGCCCGCGCTGCGCGAAACGCGGCAAATGCTTCGGCCGCATGGGCATCCCCGTAGTTCCGATCCCTGGCAAGCCGGTAGCCGTCGATTGACTCGAGCGTCGGACTGTCCTCTTCGAGTGATCGCCGAAATCGCAGATGATATCCTTCGGTCTCGATATCCCGCACATGGCAGACCTGCTCGATCGCCGTGAATGACTTGCTCGGAATGCCCTCCCAAGACGGCGGCGTCCAATGCTTGTAGGCCGCTGGAATGGCTTCATAGAAGGCCTCGAGCTGCTGGGGAAAAAATTTTAAAGCATCCAGTGTCGAACGGTTCATCTGCCAACTACCTACTCTTGGAAGCCGTACTTTGCGCCCGCGCGGTTCCAATCCTCATAGATCCAGCCCTTCGTCGGGATAAGGCATTCGAATCCGGCAGCAGCAAGAGTTGTCGCCACTTGGTGAGCTGTGGCCTTTCCAGGAGAACCGATCGAAATGGCAAAGCGAAAGCCTTCAATCCCTAACGCGTCAACATCGTAGATTTTCAGGAATGAGTTGCCGATGTTACCTCGGAAATAGTGGCCATCAGTGTAAAATGTGCTTTCCCGCTCTTCAAAGTCAGTTAGAGCGAGAACGTTAATCACGTGCCTCGCGAATGGCTCCAACTCATCAAAACCCGCCAGATGCATGACGAAGATCATGTTATCTGTCACGGCGTCCACCTGAATGGCGCCATGTGTTTGTTCGGCCCAGGAATCGATGGAGGCGTATACTTCTGTGCTAGGCCCGCTCGCGTCGATGTTTAGCGACGACATTAGATGTACGACCGCAACGCGTCCGGAACCGTCTTCCAGCGCGAACAACACATCATCGGTGTTATCCCGCTGCGCCAGCGCGGATACAGCGATGCCCTGAAGTATATGTCCAGCCGGCAGCTCGGCACGAAGCAGCCGTTCCAGTGCTGCGGCGTTGTCAACGGCATGCCAGGGTAGAGTGTACCTGTACCTCATTGGATGAATGGCAGGAAACGAGTGATCTTTGCTTTCAACAGGCGAACTAGTTCAGTGTCCATGAAATCAAATCTGTCCGGAATGTCCAGACAGACGACGCGCGCGTTCTTCAGATGCTGGCCGAACTTGGCCGAGAGCTTGCTCCGGTGCGCCTTCTCCATCACAAAAATGAGGTCCGCCCATTCGACCAGTTCGGGCGTCACCGGATTGTCCGCGTCGTTGTTGAGGCCGGCAGACTCACATTCGATATCAGGTTGACCGGCAAACACCTGCTCAGCGGTCGGGCTGCGGAGTCTGTTCTGACTGCAAATGAATAGTACGTGCTTCATTGCTCGCTACATCCGCACTCATGACGGGGCAACCTGTACCCCCGAGCAGCGCCGGAGTTTAGTGAAACGACCCGTGCCGAGCCAGCAGCCGCCTCAGCGCGATGCCTGTCAGAAAGTTATGCAACAGCGCACCGGTCAGCAGGGAGCCGGCGACCGTGGCGATGAACGGTGCCGCCGCGAGCTCGAACGCGCCCCTGTCGCTCATGAAAACCGCCAGGTTCACGCCCAGCCATTGGACGAGAAAGGCCGCGGTGCCGGCAGCCGTTGATATGCCGATCCAGCGGCGGCGTTCGCGCCAGCCGGAACGTAGGGTAAGCGCCTGAAAGAACCCCAGGATACCACCAGCGACAATGCCGCTGACGCCAAACGGCAGGAGCGCGATCGGATGGGTGAAATCGTAGCCGGCGCGGCTGATCGCGGCGATCCACACCGTCAGCGCGCCGAAGCTGGTGAAGCCGCCGAACAGCGCCAGGCCCCCGCCGCCCCAAGTGGCCACCGCCCAGGCCCAAGGCCGCTCGACCAGGGCGCCGAGCAATCGTCCCTGCAACAGCCCGGCGAGGAACCAGTAAACCGCCGGCAGTCCCAGCAAATAGACAAAGGCCGCATCCTCGAGCCGCATATCGTCGCTGATCAAGAGGGTTGCGAGCCCGCCGCAGCCCAAGGCCGGCCACAGTACCGTCAGCGCCCAGTCGCGCAGGAACCTGCGCGGCTGCGACTTTGCGCTCGTGGCAATCGATTGATCCATGCATCCTTCGTGGGCTGGGCGGTGCGCGGTTGGATTGATGCCGCCTGCATAGCCGGCGCCGGAACGCGGGTCTTGGTTATTCCCTGCATATTGCATGGGTAATTCCGGGAGAGCCGCGCGCCGTCAGACAGACGAACACCCGCACCGGCCTTCCATTCCCTGAAATTGTTCCTATATCCTGGTATCGATGTTGGACATTGTGGATAGGACGGCCCGCGGCTGGAACATGGCATCCTGCCGACCGTCACCATGTCTGACGATTTGATTCGATAGCCGACCCGGCATTTCTTAGAGGGTTGTTCTTCGAAAAAACAAAAATCTGAAAATTCCCGCGCGGCGATCAACGGCTTGTCGGGGGTGCTCGTGAAAAACAACCCGCAGTGCCCTTCGAGCGACGGAAGAAGGGCGGGTTTGAAACCCGCCCCTACAGATCTGCGCGTCCTCGCACCTCCGCGTGAAACAAACAGCCCGATGCCTGTCCCGCTGGACGAGTCCGCGGGTCGTTTGTGCGGATTCCTCGCTTGGCATGGGGTAGATCGCACGGATTCAACCTTGCCGCTGGACGCCGGCCCGCTGGACAGGGGACCGCCGCCGCCCTTGCCGCCGCCTTGCACCCGCGGCATCCGGCACTTATGTTCCGCCCGCGCCACGGAAGTCTGCGATCCCGAAACAGCGGCCGCCAGCCGGGCGGCCGGGGCGGGGGCGTTTGACGGACACTGGCTAACCAGTTCATCTCGTTAGTATTTCTGGATTTTACCGCTCACTGACAACCGCAGAACGGCCACCGACTCCATGGATCTCGCCCATATCCGCAACTTCGCCATCATCGCCCATATCGACCATGGGAAATCCACCCTGGCCGACCGGCTGATCCAGGCCTGCGGTGCTGTGACCGACCGGGAGATGCGCGACCAGATCCTGGATTCCATGGATATCGAGCGCGAGCGCGGCATCACCATCAAGGCCCAGACCGTGCGGCTGACCTACAAGGCCCGTAACGGCGAGACCTATCA
>CAWENQ010000006.1:0-220244 GCA_963810485.1 uncultured Alphaproteobacteria bacterium | reverse complement strand
CGCCCTCATGCCGGCGAACCCGGGCTGAGCGACATGCGGGTGGTGCGCGGACGCGCAACGCACTATGCGCGCGTCGCAGCCGCTCACCAACTCGTTCTCGACCTTTCCGACGGACTCGTCCCGATCTCGGAACTGGAAGCGCGAATCACCGAGGTCGAGCGTCTTCGCAAACCGTTTCAACAGTGGATCAGTGTTCCCGCCTCTGGAGCACTGTCAGCAGCCATCACTGTCGGCCTTGGAGGCGATGCCTTAACGGCGGCAGTAGCGTTCGCGACTGCGTCGCTTAGTGGGCTTCTTGGCGAACGGATGTCTCGCCGCGGATGGCCGACGTTCTTCACCAACGTGACCTTGGCATTACTCGCCACCCTAGTAGCCGTCGCACTCACCGCGTCCGACGTCGACGTCACGTCGTCACTGGTCGTGGTGGGCGGAATCATCGCCTTGCTGCCTGGCATGAGCCTGATGGTCGCTGCACAAGAAGCCATCAGTCTCTTCGCTGTCACCGCAGCAGCACGTGTCGTCGAGCTGACGATGGCAACCGTTGGCATCGTGGCCGGCGTGCTCTTCGGTTTGGTCGTTGCCGATGAGTACGGCGTCAACATGCAAGTCACGGTGGGTCCACGGGGGACGGCCGTCAGCATCTTGGTAGCTGTCGCTGGCTGCCGCTGTCGCCTCCTTCGCGGCCGCACTGACGTACCAGTCACCGCGACGGTTGGCGTTGGTCGCCGGGTTGATGGGAAGCCTGGGCGTCCTCATTCTCTCCGGAGTCGAACAATTCATCTCCAGTCCAGGGACCGCAACCGCCGTGCCAGCCATCGTGATCGGCCTGGCCAGTCGCCTCATCGGGGCACGCCTACGCGTGCCGGCCGTCTTAGTGACGGTCCCCGCCATCGTGCCCCTACTCCCTGGCCTAGCGCTCTATCAGGGATTGCTCTTTGTCACCCAGAACAGGCAGTCAGACGGCATCGCCTCGCTCGTCGAAGCTTTCTCGGTAGCGTTGGCCCTGGCGGCCGGGGTGTTGCTTGGGCAAATCATCGGCGGGCTCCGCTTTCGTCGTCGATAACAAACGCGTGGCGTATTGCTGAACGTGCAACCCAATGTCATCATCGCCAGAGGCACACATTCGGGGCTCGGGGACAGCATGGATTTCATAGCGCAGCGGCCAGTTCTTCGTCGGCGACGTCTCAGCCTGTTCGCGCTCGGTGTCCTGATAGCAGCAGTCGTTGGCTGCGCTAGCAATGAAGACCCAGCGCCAGCCTCGTCGCCGGAGCAGGCCGACTGGACGGTGATGGTCTACATCTCAGGTGACAACAACCTGGAGAAGTACGTCGTCAAGGACTTGGAGACGGAGTTAGCCGAAGCCGGCTCAGACGCGAATGTGCAGATCGTCGCGCTGGCGGACCGCGGGCCTGGCTATGACAAACGTTACGACGACTGGCGGGGTACCAAGCTCTTCCATGTGACTTCCGGGATGAAGGCGGACTCCGCCAGTGCGGTGGCCGATTGGGGCGAACGCAACATGGGGGACGAACAAACCGTCATCGACTTTGTCGACTGGACAAAGTCGAACTACCCCGCTGATCATTACGCCCTCTACTTCTGGGGACATGGGTGGAGTTGGCACCCCGGATGGGTCATGAGTGACGACACGAACCAGGACACTCTCGACTACGACGAGACGAAGTCGGCCATCCCGGAGTTGGGGTTCATCGACGTCGTGGGCTACGACGGCTGCAACATGGCCTCACTTGAGATCCTCGACCTCTGGCACGGCAATGCCACCGCAGTCACTGGTTCCCAGGAGTACGTGGGCTGGGAAGGTCTGGAATATGACGTCTTCCTCAAGCAACTGAAGACTGACCCCACGATGTCTGCCGACGAACTCGCAATCAGTTCCAGCGAATCCACTGTCAGTGACAAGACGTGGTCAGCTGTTGCGGTTGATGAGCGCCTCGATCCAATGCTCGTCGCTGTTGATGCATGGGCAGTCGCGCTCAGAAACGGTTTACCTGCCAATCGTGCGGCCTATCGCCGGGCCATGAGAGCCACCGAGATCTACTGGCGAGCACCGATGGACAAGGACCTCCGGGCCCTTGCGCAAGCGATCAACGCTCGGGTCGATGACCCACAAGTGCAGCGCACTGGGTCAGCCGTGATGAACGCATTCTCCTCTGCTGTGTTGCATGAGCATCATGCTGACGAGTACGCCGATTCACACGGAATCACTATCTATGCGCCGTCGACTCACAAACAAAGCCGCGAGTACGATGAATTCCTCGCCCTGAATTTGGCAACCGAGACACAGTGGGATGAGTTCCTAGCGGCCTATCTCAAAGTTTCCTAGCGCACGAATGAAGAGGCAAAGTGCCGCGAACAGCCGTCAATGAAAGCCTGCTTCTTGTCATCGACGCCCAGGCCGGGTTCTATCCCGAATCGCGGGTCGACGTCGACCAAGCCGCGAAGGATGCCTGCCTCAGCGTGGTTGCGTGGTTGTGTGGAGTTGCGCGAGTCATCGGCGTTCCAACCATCGTCACTGAGGAGGACGAAGAGTTGAACGGTCCCACGGCTAAGGACATCACGAGCCAACTTGCCGCTGGCACGCCAGTTCACGATAAGCGAGTGTTTGGCGCGGCAGACAACCCCGCCATTTGGCGAGACATTCAGGCCAGCCAGCGTTCAACGGTTGTCTTGGCAGGCATGGAAACCGATGTCTGTGTCTCCCACACCGCTTTCGGGCTCAAGGAGCGCGGGCTCCACCCGGTGGTCGTCCAGAACGCAGTGTTCTCCGCGGGTGAAGCACACGCGTCCGGACTCGCTCGATTGCGACAAGAAAGTGTCGAGCTGGTCTCCGCCAAAGAGGTCTTCTACGACTGGTTCAGGGACCTGGCCACCGTTGTCAGTTTCGGTGAGAAGCATCCGGACCTCCACAGCCCGCCTGGGTTCTCCCTGTAGCCACAGCTGCACCGCCGCTGTCCGCTGCTCTTGGCACGAACGGCGTTACTCAGTGGACGGTGAATCCCCTCACCGTCACTACGTTGTCTGTAGAAGAGCCGCTGTGTTGGCCAAGGCAGGTGATGACTACCTGGTGTACCGAATCTGTCAGCCCGCCGTACGTGAAGGTCTGATTGGCGTAGGCCGGGGCGTAGAGGTCTCGCGCTGCGTCGACGACCACACCGTCGATGGTCACCTTGGCCAATCCATTGTTCGGCCCAACGAATGCCGTCCAGTCGATGCTGGTGCCTCGGAACTGCAACGAGACCTTCGTTCCTTTTGTGTAGTCGTATGCGTACTCGTTGGGGAAGTTCGGCCACGTGGCGGTCAACTTCGGTGTCGCCGTGACGACGCCGTTAGCCGTTGTCCCATCAACGCCAATCGCGAATCCGGTGCTCGCGGGATTCTTGGCGCCCAGTACATCGATGGTGACGCGATACGTTCCTGCGCTCATCGTGCCCAAACCCTGGAAGATGCTGCCCCTCCTGTTGCGGTAGGTGTCCACTTGGAAGGACGTCACAGGATTGCCAGACTTGGTCACGGTTACCTGTGCGATGCCCTGAGCCGGGCCGCCCCACAGCGTCAGGCCAGGCTCAGACTGTGAATTCAGCTTGATCGTGGCGCGGATGGAACTGCCGCCAGACGCATCGGAGACGAATGAACCTCCAAGTGCGTTTGTCGCCTTGACCTTCGCCCACTGGTACTTCACGGGATAGTCGAACGCGGTGAACGCCGTCTTGGCCCTCACTGTCTGCTGGGTAGTCGCGAGTGGGGTTGAGTTGCTGTAGCTCACCACTCCAGGCGCGTTCGCATTGACGAAAACACGGTAGTACTCACCAGGGATGAGCGCGTCCGGGGCGACATAGCGCGCTTCCAGAACTGGTCCAGCAACACAGTCCACCGTTGCCCCTTGCGGATCCTGACAAGTCACTGACCCGGTTCCCGGAGCTGGATTGCTGAGTCGTGACGCATATAGGGAGGTAGTGGTTATCCCTTTGACTGGCGTCGCGAACTGCACAACAAAGGGGTCACCTTGCAAGCCCGTTGGTCCTTCGATTGATGAGACTGCTGGTGCAACGAGGTAGGTAATCGTCACCTCGCCGTCACTGGTTGAAGGAGCAGACGCCTGCTGAAGAATTGTCGGAAGGTTGCCGGGGAAGAAGATGTTGCTGACGAAGCTGCTTCCACCGGCTCCACCGCCAGGACGCCCGGTGTAGTACCGGAGACGACCTGTCGCATCGCTCCACGAGCAGTAGTCTGAAGGGCCGCCGCCGCCGCCACCCGCGTACCCTGCACCGCCACCGTGGCCAGCGTAACCACCGGCAAACTGGTTGCCCGGGTTTTGACGAGCATTGCCGCCTGCACCACCGGTGGCAATGACCTCCGCGGCATGGGAAGAACCGGCAATGCCATTGTTGGGAATGCGGGAAGGCCAGGACGAAGCACAAATACCGGGGTTCATCACTGGTGGATGGAACCCCACCGGAATCAGGCCGCCGGAACCGGCCGCGCCCCCGGCACTCCCGACACCCGCCCCACCGCCAGTGCCCGACCCCACCTGTGACGGGTTGGTGCCGGGTGACCCTGCGTTACCTCCTGGAGAGAGACTGTTCCCACCCCCACCGCCGGCTGCCACCATGAGTGGAGTTGGGTTGGGTGATCCCGACAACCAGACAGCAGATGCCCCCCCGCCTCGAGCACCATCAGGTGTGCTGGCGCCGCCTTGCACGACACGCCTGCCGCCCACTCCCCCTCCCGCACCAGCTTGGATCTGCAGAGTCTGTCCGGCCAGTTGAAAAGCATTCGCGACCGACACACGTGCCCCGAGGCCACCGTAAGTTGAACTGTCCCCTTGACCGCCATCGGCAACAACCTCGATGAGGAGCGCGTTTGCTGGGATGGTGAAACTCTTGACTGTTGTACCCGCGGCGGCGAAGGTGCAACGCACCCGGTCATTTCCTGGAAATGACAACACCCCTCCAGCCGCGGTGCACGGATGTACAGCAGCGGTCGCTGGAGGCACCGCAACAATGGGGGCAACGCTAGCGACGAGGGCAGGGACGAACAGTAGGGCGGCTTTCCGGATCGATCCCATGGCACGACTTTCCTTGGTGGCCAACAAGCGCGCGCAGCGTAGCGGGCTACTGAGTAGTACGTCGATAGCACGGATGGATGTCTTCCTCCGAAACGTCTGCTGAGGCGCGATCTACCATGGCCTCGAACCTTCAAGACTGCGAAACCGCCCACTCTCTCTGTCAGGACGCCAGACTCCATGCCGACCCTTCTCGTCGTTCAGCACACACCTTCGATTGCGGTGCAGGAAATGCTGGAAGCCACCTTGCGCGGCGCAAACAACCCTGAACTCGGGGACCTCAATGTTGAAGTCCGGGCAGCGCTTTCTTCAGGACCGGCCGATGTCCTCGCCGCAGATGCCGTGATTCTTGGAACTCCCGCGAACATTGGCTACATGTCGGGCGCGCTCAAGCATTTTCTCGACCAGGTGTACTACCCCTGTATGGAGGTAACACAAGGTTTGCCATACGGAGTCTTCGTCCACGGCAACAACGACACCACCGGTGCGCTGCGGGCCATTCACTCCATCGTCGGTGGAATGAAATGGAAGCAGGTCGCGCCAGATGTTTCGGTGCTGGGGCCTCCCACCCCTGCTGATTTGGACAGCTGCGAAGAACTCGGCGCCCTCGTTGGCGTCGCCACTGCCAACTGAGATCGACCTCAGAAACTCGCGGCGCGGGATTGCGCCAGCGGAAATCGTGCGATGGTCTCGTAGCGGGGATTGGAACCAAGGAGACTTTTGACAAGAGCCACGTCTGTGACGCGCCACTCAGGAGTGTGCAGTTCTGCGAGCGCCGTGACGAGGGGCCGGAGGTCAGTGGGCTTACGGGCACGTGCAAGGGTGACATGCGGATGGCGTGAGGCATCACTGACGTCAATTCCCTCTCTCCGCGCCGCCGCCGTGGTTCGCTCAGCAAGGCGGATGATTTGCGCGCATTCTCCGGCGACTTTGGCATAGAGAACTCGGTGCCCAAACCGTCCGCCGCCGCGTAGTTGCAGTTCGAATGAAGGCGTCCGTTCCGCTGCTCGCTCGAGACGAGGTAACAGCCGATTCAATCTCGGCTCGTCGACCTCGCCGAGGAAAGTAAGGGTCACGTGCAATCGCTCCGGCGAGACCCAGGACAGTCCTTTCGCATCAGCCCGCAACCTCCCAGTCGTGTTCATCAGAGTGCGTCGCCACTCCTCGGGCAGTTCCACCGCGACAAATGAGCGCATAAGGGGCCAGGAACCAAGGTCGAGGGCTAAACCTGGTCGGATTAGGTTCGGTTATCCGGGGGCTGGCGGGCCGACGTCGTGCTGTGCTAACGAATGTCGGTCAGCATTGATGAAGAACACGGACACGACGGCCGCCACGCCAAGGACGGCTGCGGATACCGCAAACGCGACCGTGAAACCGTGCACAATGCCTGCCTGCGTCGCCGCCCTGCCGTTTTCAACGATGTACGAGGCGGTGGCCGAGGCCGCGATGGTGTTCATCACCGCGATGCCCAACGATCCACCGATCTGCTGCGTGGTGTTCAGCAGTCCGGACGCAACGCCAGCGTCGTGATGTGAAACTCCGAACAGCGCGGTGGCCGACAACGAAACGAAGACGAAACCCAGACCCATGCTCATGAGGACCTCCGCGGGCAGAACCAAAGTGGCGAACTCCGCGCTGGTCTCGAGCTGGGTCAACCACAACATTCCGAGGGTGGCTGCGACCAAACCTCCGGAGGCGAGCGGACGCGGGCCGAACCTGGGAAGCATCTGACTGGCTAGCCCTGCGCTGATGATTACCCCTATCGAAAAGGGCAGGAATGCAAAGCCGGACTTCAAAGCCGAGTAACCCAGAACGCCTTGGAAGTAGTAACTGAGCAGAAGGAACATGACGAATAGACCCGCGGCTGTCAGGAACATCGTGAGGAAGGAGCCGCCTCGGTTGCGCTCCTCCACTACGCGCAAGGGGAGCAGCGGATTGCGTGTTCGCGCCTCAATGACCACGAAGGCCACGAGTAAGACGAATGCTGTCGTGAAGCACCCGATCGTGACCGGATCAGTCCATCCGTCAGTTCCTGCCTTCGTAATGCCGTACACCAAAGTAACGAGGCCAACGGTCGCCGTGATGGCTCCTGGAATGTCGTAGCTCGTGTCACCCTTGGCACGGCTCTCATTCACGTAGGGGATCGCCAACGCCATCGCAATCAAGGCGAAGGGAACGTTGACCAGCAAGCACCAACGCCAGGACGCGTACTCGGTGAGCACGCCGCCGACGATTAGACCGATAGCCGCGCCCCCACCGGAAATCGCGCCGTACACGCCGAAGGCCCTAGCCCGCTCCTTGCTCTCGGTGAAGGTAACAGTGATGAGGGAGAGCGCTGCGGGGGCGAGGAGTGCCGCGAATACTCCCTGCAGCGCTCGTGCTCCGAAAAGCAATGCGGCGTTTGGTGCCAGACCACCGAGTGCGGAGGCGAGCGCGAAGCCGAGCAGGCCGAGCACAAACGAGCGTTTGCGCCCCCAGTAGTCCGCGATACGGCCGCCGAGGAGCAGCAACCCACCGAAGGCGAGCGTGTACGCGGTGACCACCCACTGCCGGTCCGCGTCGGTGATCCCCAGATCAGCCTGGGCTGAAGGAAGCGCGATGTTCACAATTGAGGCATCGAGGATGACCATCAACTGCGCCATGGCTATGACGAACAGCGCGCGCCACCGCTTGGGATCTGGCGTTTGAGATGCCGCGGCGGAGTTAGCGTCGGGCTGGGTGGATGACACGTGAATTCTCCTGATGAGCGGTGAGAAGCGACTAGGGCAACTCAAGCAGCACGGGATGTCGATAACACTGACGGGCCCTCTTTGCCAGGGCAAAGGTCCCCAAGCCCGTCAACCTAACCGTCGCTCCAAGACGAGTCCACCCTTCCGCCGGTGAGTGAGTGGACGGGCAGGCGGCCAGCGCTGCGGTAAGTGTCATTCCGGACTGATCGACAGCAGTTGAAACACCTCGATCGGTCCCGCGCGGCCCTTAACCTCTACCGGCCCCAGGGGTTCAAGTTCGGCCTGGGACAGTGCCGCTGCCGTGCGCTCACTGACAACAACCCCTCCAACTGGCGCACGGCCCTCCAATCGACTGGCGACATTGACCGTGTCACCGATCACCGTGTGCGTCCGGCCCCCTTCAGCACCCACAACTCCGAGCGCAGCTTTTCCTGAGTTCACACCGACCCGAAATCGTGGCCATCCTGGGTGGCTGTTCGCGACATACTTAGAGCGGCTCTGCAACTCAAGTGCTGCCCGCGCGGCGCGCATCGCATGGTCTGACTGGTCACCGCGACGGTTGAACGTGACCATGATCGCATCACCGATCAGGCGATCGATGTCGCCTCCGAACTGGTGGACGATCGGCGGAATCACCACCTCGAAGTACTCGTTGAGCATGCTGGCGACTTCCGACGCGTCATGTTCCTCTGAAAAAGTGGTAAAGCCCTTGAGGTCGGCAAACATGACTGAAACCTCACGAATTCCGCCGTCACTGGGGATGTACAGATCCTTGAAGCGTTCCTCGTGCCACTGCCGATTCGCACTTACGGCGATGAGCACAAAGGCACCCAGCATGAGCACGTGCCACTCCCACCAGCTCAGGTGCCAGCTCCGGGACAACGCCACGGCAAGCATTGCCTCAGCGAGCAGGACGAACGACGCCGCCATCACGATGAGGATCGAGCTGCCGGTGTTTTTCCAAAGAACGAGGTATCGAAACGCAGCCCACAGATAAAGGAACAGTGCTGGGAAGGTGAGCACCGCTACCAGGTTGGAGCCGATCTCGACGTCACCCGTTGCCTGGAGCGGAGGTATCTGTGCCAACGACCATGCGGCCCACACCAGGATCACCACGAGGACGATGATCTGCATCGACCGAGCGTGGCGGTTCACCCAGACTCCGGTGTGGCCACTGAGGTCAGCTGATGACCAGGCCACAAAGAAGGAGCCGACGAAGAGCCCAACGGGGGTGGCAGTCTGAAAACCCGCCTGTGACTCAGCCAGGAGGACTCCCGGGGTAGCCAGCGCATGTAACCCTAGGAACCCAGCACTGACCACGAACGCCATGGAGACGAGGAAGACTCGCGGCTCCGCGCGGCGTCGCGCGGCAACGCCAGTGGCGTACGCGAGCACGGTGTTGATTGCTGCGGCCCCAAGAACAAGCCAAAAGTGTGCGGGCTGATGCCGCCATTCGAGATCGAGGTCTGGGAACTGGATGAGCGCCCCGAGACCGATGACGGGCAGCAGCAAGGCGATGGCGACTTCAAGTCTTCGGGCCAACACCTGCCCCTCCCTAAGCGGACGCCGGTGATCCAGCCTCTAGATCAATCCGGGACGGACCGCGTGCGAGATAGTTATGAATCTGCTGGACAACCATAGAACCTTCGCCAACTGCCGAAGCAACTCGCTTCACTGATCCGCTTCGAACGTCGCCAACAGCGAACACACCTGGCGTACTGGTCTGAAAGTCGAAGCCCAGAGAACCGACCGACGCACCGTCAGTGTCTGCGGCTGCTGGTCCGGTCAGTACGAAACCTCGTTTGTCACAAGCGATTTTCTGTTGCAGCCAGGCGGTGCAAGGGTCAGCACCAATCATGATGAACAACCCTTCAGCCGGGCGCGTAGTGACGTCCCCGGTTCTTCGATCACGCAGCGAAACGCTTTTCAGTCTCGGGTCTCCCGAAGCGTCAGCCACTTCAGAACTGGTGACGAGATCGATGCAGGGTGACGCCTCAATCTCGGTCACCAAGTACTGCGACATGGAACTCAGAATGGAGTTGCCCCTAATGACGATCGTCACGTGTGAGGCGTACTTGGCGAGATGGAGGGCAGCTTGGCCGGCAGAGTTTCCCCCTCCAACCACTATCACCGGACGGTCATGCATTCCGTGTCCCTCGGAAACGGAGGCTCCGTAGTAGACGCCGGATCCGAGGAGCGCCTCAACGGCGGGAACCTGCAGACGTCGATAGGAAACCCCGCAAGCCAATACCACTGCTCGCGCCCTGACAACACCCGAGTTTGAAAGTCTGATGTGATGCCAGCCATCCTCACCCGAGGTCATCGCACCCGCGGAGTCGAACATGAGCATCTGCGCTCCGAGCACCCAGGCTTGTTGGTATCCATGTTGGGTCAACTCGGCACCACTGATTCCGTGGGCGAATCCCAAGTAGTTGCGAATCAACGAACTTGATCCAGCTTGTCCGCCAATCGACTCCTTCTCGACCATGACCGTGTGTAGCCCCTCGGATGCCGCATAAACTGCGCAGGCGAGCCCAGATGGACCGGCACCCACGACGACGAGGTCAAAGTCGCGGTCACCTTCGAGGCGGGTTCGAATCCCAAAAGCCTCGGCAACGTCTACATTCGACGGATTGACAAGGACCTTGTTTCCCAGGGCCGGCATCACGACGACGACATCGTCCCTGGACGGTGCCTCGAGCGACAGTGTGGCAACTGTTTGCGCTGCAGCCGGACCATCGTACGGTTGGAAGGCAAAGGGAATCCCACTCTTACCCAGCGTGCTCCGCAACTCGACTCCGCGAGCGGACCATTGATCCGTGATGACGACGACCTCCCCGACGCGTTCAGGATCTGATCGAACCCAGTGGAAGATGAGATCCGCTATGGAACGGTGAAACAACTCATCCGGGTTCTTCCATGGCGCAAGTAAGTAGCAATGGATCTGTCCCAGCGACACCGCATCACGAATCAGCTTTGCCGTCCCGGGATCCCCCCACGCCCCCCAGGGGATGGTGAGAGCCCGTTTCGCCGTCGGATGGCGTGCGGCGATTGATCCGAGAAAGTCGTTGCCGTGGCCGTCGGTGAGGTGCGATGCAGCAAGAGCCAGGGCCAGTGGCTGACCTGATTGATCTCAACCCTTGGATGAGCTCGTTGGCAGCTGCGACTGTGGACCTGCAGCAAATGCGGTAATCCTCGCCCCAGTGCTTTTGCAGTTCGTGCTCGATTCGCGTCAGGGCCGCGTGGTCGCTGTTCACCGCAAGGATGACCGGTTTTGCCATGACAACCTCTGCTCTGCGCACGCACACTCGCACTCGTCGGCCGAACCGAGTAAATCTTGCCAGACGTATGTGTTGGCTCTGGGCCATGTTCGTCCAGCGGTGATGAGCGAACGGTCCGAGTCCGTCGCAAGGTACCAAGATCATGATTTCGCTCGCGAAATTGGACGATTCCAAGATCTTTCATCGTCACGCGCAGTTACGAGCATTTCCCTCGACGTAAACAAAGATGAACAAATGCAGCCATCTGAACGCAGCACGTTTGATTCTTGCTACTTTGCGGAACCTGACTGAGGACGCGTCAAGTCTCAGTAGGGGGAATCGATGGCACGAGAAATCCATGCCCGCAACCAAATAGCGCTGTTCATCACAGTGGTGGTAGTGATGGCGGGAATGGTTGCCGTCGAGTCACCGACGGCCGCATCCGCCAAGGCGGCCTGTCATGTCGGCGTAAAGAAGTTGGCCTTCAAGAGCAAGCAGCCGTTCGCAGGACGCAGCATGCTGCGCCGCTATGCAGCAAGCGTCAACTATCCCGTCGGCACAACCTACGACCAGAGCGCGAAAGTCGTGTTGGGTGTCTATGCACAGAACGCATACCCCACATTGCTCAGAGCCAAGATAGGGACGAGAACAAAGACCGGCCAGATGGTGCAGCGTCAACAACCTCGCGCTGTCTCAGGTATCAACGGAGACTTCTTCTTGACTCCGACGATTCGGGGTACAACCCTCGAGATGGCACGCGGCCCAATGGTGAAAAAGGGGCGCGTCATCAGGGCAGATCAAACCCGCCGACGCGTCGTGGGAATCGACATGAAGTTCAGACCCTTTGGCGGAACCATGGGGATTCGCGGAAGCATACGACGTGGCAATCACCACGCGATCGATATTGCTGCCGTCAACTGGCAACGCGTCCGTGCTGATGGGGTCACGCTCTACACCCGTGACTGGAACGCAAGTAGCGCCACACCGCGGCCCGCCGGGCGAGCTGAATGGGTCCTGAACGAGCACAACAAGATTAGGGAACTTCGCACGCCGGCCCAGAACGCTGGTAAGCGGGGCAATCCCGTCGGGAACGGGAGCAGGGTGCTGGCATTCCCGCGTCGGCTCGTGCCGGTTGCTGCCAATGCGCATGTCGGTGACCGGGTACGCGTCAACCTTCGACAGACTACGAACAACGGTCACAAGCTCCGGACGGCGATCGGTCGCGGACTTCCGCTGATTGAACGAGGCGTCGCTGCACCGCTCGGCTGCGACGCGTATGAATCGAAGGCTGCTCGGCCGCGCACCATTGTGGGTTGGAACAAGGCTGGTGCATGGCGGACATTCATCGTCCCGGGCAAATACTTCTCTGGACCCGGGTTACGCCAAGGCGGTTTGGGTCTCGCTATGGCCGCCTCCGTTGCCCGCAAACTTGGGCTCTGGCGAGCGTACGAGTTGGACGGTGGCGGCTCGACCACCATGTATACGCGTAGCAGGGCAGACAACTGGACCCGGCGTGACTTGTATGGGTTCGATACGTCCACGGGCAGGTATGAGCGAGAAATGACAAACGGACTCGCGTTCAAACTTCGCTAGCGCTTCCACGGACTAAAACACTTGAACCGACAGTGGCTCTTGATGAATCAGGCCTCATCGAGAGATACAACCAAAAAGGATCTTTCTTCCTGCACGTCTGATATCCGCTGACCTGGCGTGATATCTCGATTGGGCCTGACCTAAGTGGTGCCATCCAACGCCTCCCGTGCGCATTCCCACCCGTCCACGCGTACGCAGCGCCAGCGTGCACTGAGCAGTGGCGCGGTCTCACCATCTCCGTCACACAGGCAACCGCGAAAGAAGGCACCCAAGTCGATGCGTACGGGTTGCGGGGCTTGTCGTGCGGAGGCCTTCGGGATAGAACAGGACCAATGGGCGGGACCCGCAATGCCAAGCCTGGAGGTCCAGCATGGTGCGTGGCCCTAAAGAGCGGATCGATTGGTTTCTGTCAAACAAGCCCGAAGATGAAGGTCGCTGTTTGGAACATACCTGGCATGCCACGGAATTGCCCCCAGTGGGATGTGACGATGCCAACCATGGCGTTCGCGTCGTGAAAGAAGCTCATGAAATGCGTTCCGACGATCCACCGCGTGGTGCTTGGGTTTGGTGGACGTCTGACACCCATGGGCACGCGGCCCTGTCCATGGGCAACGGGAAGATCGCGTCAGTCGACGTGAAAGGGCCAAGGACAACCGGTGTTGTTTCACTGGGTTTCCCAGAGAACGAATGGGGACACACCTATCAGGGATGGTCCCGTTACTACGGAGTCCAGTTCACTGTCGGAGACGAGGAAGACATGCCACTGACCGACGAGGAAATAGAAAAAATCGCGAGAGCTGTGTGGCAGCACCAGCTGGAAAACACCGCCAGCGACCAACCGCATGCAAGAAAACAATCTGCTAAGTGGTTCCTCAACAGGATCCTCGACAAGGTCAAGTCCGAACCTGGGGGACCCGGCAATTAATCCGCGATGCTCCGAGACATCCCCCGACCTCTGCGTGGGGCGGGTGGGGCTCGAACCCACGACCGACGGATTATGAGTCCGCTGCTCTAACCGGCTGAGCTACCGCCCCGGGCGCAATACGCATAGGCGAGCATAGAGACAGCCACCGAAACCGGGGCTGTTGACCCACTTCGAGCGAGAAGGCGTCCACGAGAGACTCGGTTCAGCAGGTGCGGCATGATCGGTCCATGCGGCTCACCCCCACTGAACGCGACCGACTGCTCATCTTCAGTGCGGCTCAACTGGCTCGGACGCGACGTGATCGCGGGCTACTTCTCAACGTGCCCGAGGCAACCGCGCTGATCAGCGACACCGTCTGCGAGGCAGCGCGCGATGGTGCACGCCTAGTCGAGGCGGTCGAGGCCGGACGCAACGCGCTGAGCGTCGGACGAAGTCCTCCCCGGTGTCGGCGATGTCGTCACCGAGGTCTGGGTGGAGGCGGTCTTCGACGACGGTAGCCGACTCGTCGTGGTGCCCGAGCCGATCGCTGGCGCTTCATTGGGTGCGCATGCTCCCGGGGCGGTGTCGTCATCTGCAGAAAACATCGGCGCCGAGCCGATCGCGAGCACACAGGTCGAGGTGGAGAACACCTCCGATGTGCCGATCAGTGTCACCTCGCACTTCCACTTCTTCGAAGTCAATCCTCGTCTCCGATTCGACCGAGCGGCCGCCTACGGCACCCGCCTTGCGATCGCGTCCGGGTCCACGGTCCGCTTCGACCCTCACACTCATACGACGGTGTCGTTGACGCCCATCGGCGGTGCGCGAACCATCATCGGATTCTCCGGTCTGGTCGACGGCCCACTCGACGCACCCGGTGCAAAGGAACAGAGCGCTTGCAAGGCGCGCGGGCGACGGGCTTCCTCGGTGTAGGAGAATCGGAGTGAAGCGCTCCGAGTACGCCGGGATCTACGGACCCACGACTGGGGACCGGATCAACCTGGCCGACACCGGTCTCGTCATCGAGGTCATGCAGGACTCCCAAGAGCCGGGCGATGAGTTCCTTATGGGCTTTGGGAAATCAGCACGCGACGGGATGCACCTGCAGGCCGCCACCGTTCGGGAGACCTGCGATGTCGTCATTTCGAACGTGGTTGTCCTCGATGCCGTGCTCGGGAGTGCGCAAAGCCTCCATCGGGATTCGCGAAGGCCGAATCTGCGCGATCGGACGAGCCGGCAACCCGCACACGCTCGACGACGTTGACGTCGTGGTCGGAACCGGGCACCGCCGTCATTAGCGGCGAAGGACTCATCGCAACAGCTGGTGCCATCGACACTCACGTCCACACCATGTCACCGCGCATCATGGAGGCCGCTCTGTCTTCAGGTGTCACCACCATCATCGGCCAAGAGTTCGGACCGGTTTGGGGAGTTGGAGTCAACTCCCCCTGGGCGCTTCGCACCACGTTGCAAGCGTTCGACGACTGGCCGGTCAACATTGGATTCCTCGGACGCGGGTCCGCCTCTGTCGACAGCGCCGCTCGTAGAGGCACTCGAGGAGGGTGGCGTCTGCGGGTTCAAGGTTCACGAAGACACCGGCGCTCACGGACGAGCGCTGGACACCGCGCTGCGCGTAGCCGACGAGTATGACGTCCAAGTGGCCGTGCATACCGATGGACTGAACGAGAGCCTCTCCGCGTCCGACACGCTTGCCGTCATCGCGGGCAGAACGATCCACGCGTTCCACGTCGAGGGATGCGGAGGTGGACACGTCCCCGATGTGCTGACGTTGGCTGGCGTGCCGAACGTCATTGGGTCCTCGACCAACCCAACGCTGCCCTACGGTCGCGATGCCGTCGCTGAGCATCTCGACATGATTATGGCCAGCCACGGACTCAAACGAGACCTTCCAACCGACGTCGCGATGGCTCACGACCGCATTCGCGGAGCAACCATGGCAGCCGAGGATGTGCTCCACGACCTCGGCGTCATACCGATCACCTCATCGGACGCGCAAGGGATGGGTCGCGCCGGCGAGACCGTCAAGCGCACCTTCGCGATGGCCGCTAAGAACAAACGTGACCGCGGCCCACTCACCACAGATACCGACAAGCACGACAACGGTCGAGTGCTGCAGTACATCGCCAAGCTCACCATCAATCCAGCGATTGCCCACGGACTCGCGCACGAGGTCGGTTCGTTGGAGGTCGGCAAGCTGGCAGACATCGTCCTGTGGGATCCCGCTTGGTTCGGCGCTAAGCCATACCTGGTACTGAAGTCTGGGTATCCGGCCTGGGGGGTCACCGGCGATCCGAACGCGAGCGTCGACCGAGCGGAGCCCTTGGTGTTCGGCCCGCAGTTCGGGTCTCATGGCGCCGCCCCCGCCGAGCTAGCCGTGGCGTTCGTCAGCGGTGCGTTCGATACCGACCTTTCGAAGACTCGACGCCGCCATGTCGCAGTGAAGAACTGTCGAGATGTCGGTCTTCATTCCATGGTGCTCAACGCCACCATCGGCACGACCCGCGTGGACGCAGACGGTGCGCGTGTGACCTTCAACGACGAGGAACTACACGCAAACCCGGCCGAGTCGGTGAGTCTCAACCGGCTCTACTTTCTCTAGAGCCTCCGCAGTTCCCTTAGAGCCCCAGCCAGCGTCAAACGAGTCGCGTGTCGCTGTTGATCATTCGACTCGGCAGTGCCATGCTCCGATCACGGTCGTCCGACGGGGGCTGAGATGAAGGGGAACGCAATGCGCACGATGTCGCTATCCGTCCTTGCACTTCCATCCGCTCCGCACCCTGACTGTCCTGCTTGCCTTCGGGCTCGTGCTGGCGGGCTGGTCAGTGGTGCTCCACCCGCCAAGGCTGCCGCCGCGAAATGGACCGTGATGGTCTACATCTCAGGCGACAACGACCTTGAGGATTACGTGGTCAAGGACCTCGAACAAGAACTTGGAATGGCCGGTTCGAACGCCGACGTGCAGATCGTCGCTTTGGCGGACCGAGGGCCTGGATACGACACCAGCCGTGGCAACTGGCAGACCACCAAGCTCTTCCATGTCACACAGGGAATGGTTGCTGACGCCGCCGGAGCGGTCGCCGACTGGGGCGAGCGCAACATGGGTAATCCGCAGACCCTCACCGACTTCGTGTCATGGAGCAAGGCCAACTACCCGGCAGACCACTACGCCCTGTACTTCTGGGGACATGGGTGGAGCTGGCACCCTGGATGGGTCATGGAGGACGACACGAACAATGACACGCTCGACTACGGCGAGACCAAGTCGGCGATACCGTCCCTTGGATTCATCGACGTGGTCGGGCTACGACGGCTGCAACATGGCTTCTATCGAGATTCTCAAGCTCTGGCAGAACCGTGCGACCGCTTTGACGGGTTCGCAGGAGTATGTGGGTTGGGACGGGCTTGAGTACGACGTCTTCCTCAACCAGCTCAAGGCTAATCCGAACATGTCCGCCGACCAGTTGGCGATCAACTCAAGCGCATCAACCGTCAACGACAAGACGTGGTCGGCGATGGCGGTTGACAGTCGGCTCAATACGTTGCTGACCGCTGTCGACCAATGGGGTACGGCCTTAAGAAACGGCCTTGGCTGCCAACAAGAAGGCCTACACGAACGCGTTCGGTGCCACACGGTCGTATTGGCAGGCCCCAATGGACAAGGACTTGTACGACCTTGCTTCCAGAATCAACGCGAAGGTCACCGATGCAACGATCCGTGCACGTGGCACAGCGGTGATGAATGCCTTCTCAAGTGTGGTGCTTCACGAACGTCACGTGAGCCAGTTACGCCGGGTCGCACGGAATCACGATTTACGGTCCAGCCGCGAAGAACCAAAAGATTGACTTCGCCGTACTACCGGACGTTGGACTTCGCTCAGACAACCAGCTGGGACGAATTCCTGAACGCCTTCGTCCCCTAGTTCGTCGTCATTGTTGAGAAGGTGCCCCAGGGAGATCGTGCCTGGGGCACCTTCTCAACCTCACCCCACTCCTGCATGACCGCAATCGCGACGGGTGTTATCCGGTACCGGTCATCGTCTGAGTGATCTGCGTCGACGAGTCGCCGCTACTGCGCAACACAACTGCAACCAAGGCGATGGCAAGCAGCGTGAGCACCAACAGAATCGTGGAAACAGAGGCAATGTCTGGCCTTAGGCCGGAACGGGTCGCCGAGAAGATGTATATCGGCAGCGTATCCGAGCCAGCCACTGAGATGAACGAAGCGATGATGGTGTTGTCCAGGCTCAAGGTAAAGGCCAGGAGTGCGGCGGCAATTACTGCAGGCGCCATGAGCGGAAGGGTAATTTGACGGAAGCGGTTCCACGGGCTTGCGTACAGATCTGCTGCTGACTCCTCCAAGGACTCATCGAGTCCACTCATTCGAGCGCGAATGATGAGCGCCACAACGGCAGTTGCGAAGATGCCAGTTCCAATGGTTAGGCGAACCAACCCGTTGTTGAAGAGTCCAATACCGGCATCCCCGCCCAGCCAGACAAACCACGGAAGCAGAGCCACCGCGTCGACGATTTCGGGAGTGACGAGGACCAGGGCGACCAACGCCAGGAAGCCGTAGGTCCACTTACCCGGTCGACGGGCCAGAGCTACTCCAGCGAGCGTCCCGATAACCGTCGCAAATACCGCGGAAAGCACAGCCACCCGAAGAGACATCCAAAGCGCGTTCCTGATTGATTCGTCCTGCCAGACCGCTTGATATCCAGTGAAGCCAAATCCGTTCCATGACACGAGCAAGCGGCCAGTGTTGAACGAGTAGATGACGATGATGAAGATGGGCGCAAAGAGGAAGAGGAAGACAATCACCCCCCAGCCGCGAAGCAGCGGCGCCATCCAGTCTCGCGGCGGCTTACCGACCTCGGTACTCACAGTGCACCTTCAATGTCGATGCGGCGGCGGCTGCGAACAATGGACTGGATAATCCAGCCGATGAGTCCAAAGACTGCGGTTGTTCCCAAAATGAATCCGATGAGAATGACAGCGGTTGCCGAGCCAAGCGCCCAGTTCTGTGCACTGTTGAACATGTCGGCAACCAGCACACCGATCATGGTTCCCTTCGTTCCGCCCAACAACTGCGCCGTGATGTAGTCGCCCATCAACGGGATGAACACCAGGAGCAAGCCCGCAATCACGCCGGGCATCGCCAACGGAAGGCTGACCTGCCGGAAGGTTGCCCACCGGCTCGCGTACAAGTCTTTGCTGGCTTCTCTGAGCGTCGAATCCAACCGGTCGAAAGCAACGAACAGCGGCAGGATCATGAGTGGGAGATAGTTGTACACGACCCCAACCTGGACAGCCCATCGCGTCTTGTCGATTCCCAGCGGGGTCTCCAACACTTTGATGTCTTGCAGGAACCCCGAAAGGAAACCATCGGGCGCGAGAATGATTTGCCAGCCGATGGTGCGCACGAGGAAATTCGTCCAGAAGGGCACCAACACCAAACCGAGCAGCAGACCGCGCCACTTGGGTTGGACCTTGACGGCGAGCCAGTACGCGAAGGGCAGGCCGATCACCAAGCACAGAAACGTTCCAAGGATCGAGATCTCTAGGGTGTTTCGGAAGATCGGCGTGTAGTTCGGGTTGAATGCTTCCACATACCGGTCGAAGGACAACTTGTCGGTCGCCACGGTCCCGAAGATGCCTGGCTTGTACCCGAAGCTGTAATAGATGATGAGCGCTACGGGAGCAGCAAAGAAGACCACGAACCAAACCCAGGCGGGTGCGGCAAGCGCCCACTTAGGGACCCACGAGCGACGTCGCCCTGGGTCCGACGCGCCTGGGGTGGAGTCGGCTCCGAAGGACTTACGTCCGTGGCTTCTGGTGCGAGGGTCACGACTGACTAGACCGCCGCAGCCTTTACGTTGTTGAAGATTTCTACTCTGCGGGTCTGGCTGTCGTTGACCTCACCGGCATTCATCGTCGCGACCTGTTCCGGGGTGAAGAAAATCATGTCGAGCCGTTCGATACCGGCTTTTTCTGCAGCAGGCTCGATGCCGGCCACCGCGGTGTGGTAACCCACCCAACTGAGAGTCTCCAGCGACACCTCTGGGTCAAGGTTGTAGTTAATCCACTCGTAGGCTGCGTTGGGGTTGGGTGCGCCCGTGGGGATGCACCAGTTGTCCATCCAGAGCTCACTCCGAGGTGATGGGAACACCCACACCCAATTGTCGCTATCGGAATCTATGATTCCCTGCCGCCCGTCACCGTTCCAGGCCTGGCAGAGGTAGTACGAGCCCTGCGGGATGCCGTTAGTGCCGGGGTAGGACTCGAATGCCTTGATGTGCGGGGCGATGTTGTCGATCAGGTAGTCCTCGCACGCGTCGAGAGCTGCGGTGTCAGTGGTGTTCCAGTCTTCATCGTTCGCCCAGAAGTAGGCACCGATGACTTCGTTGGGATCGGCGAGCATGGACGTCTGACCACTCGCCTCATCCGCCGCTGCGTCGAAGAAGTCCTGCCACGTCTCCATGGGGCGAGTGACCTTGGTCTTGTCGTAGACGTACCCGGTGGTTCCCCATGCCTTGGGAACTGAGTAGGCGTTGCCCGGGTCCCAAGCTTGGTCGCGGTACTCCTCGCCTATGTTCTCGAAGTTGGGGATACGAGCCAGATCCAGTGGTTCGAGCAGCTCGGCCTGAACCATCTGGGGAATGAAGACCCCGGTGGGTACGACGATGTCGAAGCCAGACGTGCCTTTTGTCGCTACCAACTTCGAAATCATCTGTTCGTTCGAGTCGTAGGAACTGAGTTTCAGCTCTGGGCCAAACTCCGCCGTGAATTCCTTCATCACCTTGGGGTAGTCGTACGCGCCCCAGGTGTACATGTTGATCTGGTCTTCCAGCGGGCCGCTCGACGACGTGGTGCCGCCGGTGGTGGGTGCCTCGTCTTCGCCGCACCCGGTAAGGATGAGCGAGCCACCCGCGACCGTTGCGGTTGCGCCCGCGAGGAACGCTCGCCGGGAAACCTGCTTGATCGTCGCATGTGGTGCGAGGACGCTGATGACGTCTTTCTGGTCGCTCATCGATAGCTCTCTTTCCTTTGTCTTCTGTGGTCTTCCTAGTCGTGCAACTACTCGTATCTCGGCTAGCCGCCTGCTATCACTTCCGATAAATCACTCGCTGGGTCAGCGAGTACAAACTCAGCCTGCTCGTCACTAAACACATGCAAGTGAGCGGCGTCCCACTGGCACCAGACGTTGGCGCCGGGTAGCAACCGCGGCGCCTTCGTTCTGGGAAGCCTGGCCAGAATCTCTCGCGCGTCTCCGCTTGTCACCACGAACTGGATGACATCGCCGAGGTGCGAAACGCCAGCGAGAACACCCGCGACCACGTTTTCGGTGGCGGGGGGCGCCGTCTCATGGATGTCGATCGCCTCCGGCCGTACCGCCGCCAAAGCGTTCGATCCGTCGGCTAGGTCTGGAGTGGTGCGGCTGGATCGGCATATCCAACCTTCGCCTTTCACCACTGCCCCGCTCTCAGCTGCGGTGCCCCTGAAGAAGTTCTGCTGGCCGATAAAGCCAGCGACGAACGCCGAATCCGGGTGCTCGTAGATCGTGTAGGGATCGCCGAGCTGCTCGATGCGCCCGTCGAGCATGACGGTCGGGCACAGGTGCTTCCGCAGTGATCGGCGCAGCACCCTCTTCAAACGGAATCGAAATCCGCCGCGCGATCAGATGCATGGGAATCTTGCTGTCTTTTCCAGCGGTGCCGTAAACGGGATCGCCGAGCACCGGGCACCCGAGCGACGCGCAGTGGACGCGGATCTGGTGCGTGCGGCCGGTGCGGGGCTTGAGCTCCAGCCAGGTCATTGCATCCGCTTGGCCAAGAATTTTGTAGTCCGTGGTCGCGTGATGGCCGCCGGCATCGACAATCATGCGCCAGCCGCTGACGTCGCTGATCTTCCTGAGGGGAGAGTCGATCGTTCCAGAGGCTTGCGGCGGCTTGCCGTCGACAACGGCCCAGTAGGTCTTGCCGATGCTCCCGGCGGCGAACAGCTCATGCAGCTTGCGCAGCGCGCTACGCTTCTTCGCCAGGATCAGGCAACCGCTGGTGTCGGTATCCAGCCGGTGCGCCAGCATCGGCACATGTTTGGGGTGATCGGCCAGCAGCGGCAGCAGCGCTTCGAGATTGGGCCCGCCGCGCGGTCCGCCATGGACCGGCAGTCCGGCCGGCTTGTCGATGATCAGCAGCCGGTCGTCCTTGTACAGGATGCGGCTGCGCCATTCATCGGCCGGCGACGGCTTTCGGGGTGCGGCGGCAGTCATGGTTAGGGGCTCGGCTCTGTCCAACTGGTCACGGGCATCTATTTCGCCGCCGCGCTGCCGCCAGGGCAAGCGGCAATTGACTGGCCCTGTTCCAAGGGCCGCCGATCGCCTAGGATGCCGCCGTCAAAAAGGGGCCGCCCCATGATCGAACCGGTTCTCCGCACCGCGCCGCAATCCTGGCGCCAGACCTTGCCGACTCTGCAGCAGCTGGAGCGGAAGCTGCTCTGGCTCTCCGCCTGGATGATCCATAACGCCAACCATCTCCGGCCGAGCCGCGACGGGGTCAAAGTCGGCGGCCATCAGGCCTCCAGCGCCTCCGTCGCCGTCGATCATGACGGCGCTGTATTTCTCCGTGCTGCGGCCGGAGGACCGGGTGGCGGTGAAACCCCATGCCAGCCCGATCTTCCACGCGATCCAATATCTGCTGGGCAACCAGACGCTGGAGCGGCTGCAGAATTTCCGCGCCCTCGGCGGCGCCCAGTCCTATCCGTCGCGCACGAAGGACGCCGACGACGTGGATTTTTCCACGGGTTCGGTGGGCCTCGGCGTGGCGATGACGGCGTTCGCCGGGCTGGTGCAGGACTATGTGGAACTGAAGGGCTGGCTGCCGAAGGATCTCGGCGCCGGCCGGATGATCGCCATCGTCGGCGATGCGGAGCTGGACGAAGGCAACATCCACGAAGCGCTGATCGAAAGCTGGAAGCAGGACATCAGGAACTGCTGGTGGATCATCGACTACAACCGGCAGAGCCTGGATGCGGTGGTGTCGGACCGGCTGTTCATGGGCATCGAGAGCCAGTTCAAGGCGGTCGGCTGGCGCGTCGTCACGCTGAAATACGGCAAGAAGCTGGAGGCCGCCTTTGCGCGGGCGGATGGCGAGGCGCTGCGGCGCTGGATCGACGATTGTCCCAACTCGCTCTATTCGGCGCTGGTGTTCAAGGGCGGGCGCGGCTGGCGCGAGCATCTGACCCGCGATCTCGGCAGCCTGCCGGGCATCCGCCGCCTGCTGGACGAGCATGACGATGACGCGCTCGCGGCGCTGATGACAAATCTGGCGGGCCACGATCTGGAAGCGCTGCTCGAGGCGTTCCACGGCATCCCCGACGACCACCGCACCTGTTTCGTCGTCTACACCATCAAGGGCTTCGGCCTGCCGTTCGCCGGGCATAAGGACAATCACGCCGGCCTGATGAATCCCGATCAGATGGCGGAGTTCCGCCGCCAGCACCATATCGGCGATGGCGCGGAGTGGGACAAGTATGAGGGACTGACGCTGACGCCGCCGGTGCTGGACGAATTCCTGGCGGCGTTGCCCTTCGCCGCCAAGGGCACGCGTCGATTCATATCGCCGATGGTCGAGCTGCCCGATCAATTGCCGCTGGCGATCACGCCGCGCATGTCAACGCAGGAAGGCTTCGGCCGGGTGCTGGCGGATCTGGCGCGGATCGGCGGGCCGCTGGCGGAACGGATCGTCACGACATCGCCCGATGTGGCGGTGTCGACCAATCTCGGCGGCTGGGTCAACCGGCGCGGCGTGTTCAACCGCCATCGCCGCGAGGATGTCTTCAGCGAACAGAAGGTGGTGTCGGCGCAGCGCTGGCAGATGACGCCGGCCGGCCAGCATATCGAGCTGGGCATCGCCGAGAACAATCTGTTCATCCTGCTGGCGGCGCTCGGCCTCTCGCACTCGCTGTTCGGCGCGCGGCTGCTGCCGATCGGCACGGTGTACGATCCCTTCATTCAGCGCGGCCTGGATGCGCTCAACTATGCCTGCTACCAGGATGCGCGGTTCATGCTGGTGGCGACGCCATCGGGCCTGGCGCTGGCGCCGGAGGGTGGCGCGCACCAGTCCGTCGGCACGCCGCTGATCGGCTTGGCGCAGGACGGCCTGGCTGCCTTCGAGCCGGCCTTTGTCGACGAGCTGGCGGCGATCCTGCGCTGGTCGTTTGATTACATGCAACGGGACGGCAGTGGGCACAACGACCCCACCGAGTGGCTGCGGGACATCAAGGGCGGCTCGGTCTATCTGCGGTTGTCCACGCGCACGCTGGCGCAGCCGGAGCGCAATCTGGATGGCGGCCTGCGGGAACAGATCATCGCCGGCGGCTATTGGCTGAAACCGCCGGCCGCCGGCTCGAAGCTGGCCATCGTCGCCATGGGTGCTGTGATGCCGGAGGCTCTGGAAGCCCACGCGCAGCTCAGCGACGAGATGCCGGGCGTGGGTTTGCTCGCGGTGACCTCAGCGGACCGGCTGAATGCCGGCTGGCATGCGGTGGAGCGGGCGCGGCAATCGGGCCATCGCGATGCGCAATGCCACCTGGAAAAGCTGCTGATGCCGCTGGCGCCCGATGCGGGCCTGGTGACCATCCTCGACGGCCATCCGGTGACGCTGAGCTGGATCGGCGGCGTGCGCGGCCACCGGGTGCGGCCATTGGGCGTGGAGCATTTCGGCCAGTCGGGCGATATCCCCGATCTGTTCGAATGCTACCGGATCGATGCCGCGGCGATATTGGACGCCTGCGCGGCGGTCTGCCTACGTTCCTAAAGTTGCGTAGCTTACGCGTCGATGCGCGTAGCTCAGGCGGTTAGAACTCCGACCAATCCGCTTTGGCGCCGGCTGCAGCCTTGGCTGCGGGCTTGCTTCGTGGCGCCGGCTCCGGTTCGGCCGCCTGTGCGGCAAATTCCTGCTGCAGGCGCTTCTGCTGCCGCTGCGGCTCCGACTTGGCGGCCGGCTTGATCGGCGCGCGGCCCGATGTCTTGAAGAAGCCGATGACGTCGAGGAGCTGCTCGGCCTGCTGATCGACGGAAGCCAGCGATGCGGAGGACTCCTCCACCAGCGCTGCGTTCTTGTGGGTGACGGTTTCCATCTGCGTGACGGAGTCGTCCACCTGCTGCACGCCGAGGGACTGTTCCTGGCTGGCGCTGGCGATCTCGGCCACGATGTCGGCGACGCGCTTCACCGAGGCGACGATGTCCGCCAGGCTGCCGCCGGCACGATTGACCAGGGCGACGCCCTTGCTCACCTGCGTGCCGCTTTCGGCAATCAGCGCCTTGATCTCCTTTGAGGCCTGGCCGGAACGCTGCGCCAGGGCGCGGACTTCCTGCGCCACCACGGCGAAGCCGCGGCCTGCATCGCCCGCACGCGCCGCTTCGACGGCAGCGTTGAGGGCGAGCAGGTTGGTCTGGAAGGCGATTTCCTCGATCAGGCCGACGATTTCGCCGATGCGCTGCGAGGATTGCTCGATGCGGCCCATGGCTTCCGTCGCCTCCAGGGCAACGCCGCCGCTGCCTTCGGCCGATTTCCGCGCCGCCAGCGCGAGCTGGTTGGCTTGCTGCGCGTTCTCGGCATTGGCCTTCACGGTGACGGAGAGCTCGCGGATGGCGGCGGCCATTTCCTGCAGGCTGGCGACCTGCTCTTCGGTGCGGGCGGAGAGATCGGTGGAACCGCTGGAAAGCTGGCCGGTGGCGGTCTTGATCGCGGCCATGCCGTCGATGGTTTCGCCGGCGATGGCGGCGAGTTTTTCGGCGGTCAGATTGGTGTTGGCTTTCAGTTGCTGCAAGGCGCCCTGATAGTCGCCGACGACCCGGCGCGTCAGATCGCCATGGGCCAGCCCGGCGATGACGGCGCCGACTTCGCTGACAGCATGATTGACCGTGCGCACCAGCTTGTTGATGCCTTCGGCCAGTTGGAGGGCGATGCCGCTGCGGCCGGCGAGATCGATCTGGCCGGTCAGGTCGCCGGAAACAGCCGCGTCCAGCAGGCCGCGCAGGTCTTCCTGGACGCGCTGCATGGCCACGACAGCCAGCTTGCTTTCGGTGATGTCGAGGATGACGCCGTCGAGGTAGAGCGGCTTGCCGTCGGCGTCCTTGATCACGCAGCCCTTCTCGAACACCCAGCGATAGGATCCGTCCTTGTGGCGCAAGCGGTATTCAACCGAGAACGGCTGATTGCGCTGAGCGGAAGCAGCGACGGAGTCATCGACCAGCTTCGTATCTTCGGGGTGGATGAGCGAGCCGAATGTCATCGGGCCGCCGGCCATGAATGTCTCCGGCGCATAGCCGACCATGCCGCGGATGCCCTGGCTCATGAAGAGCATCGTCCAGTCGGCGTTCCAGTCGCAGCGATAGACCGAACCCGGCAGGTTCACCACCAGCGACTCGTACTTCTGCCGGCTGTCGGCCTGCTCGTTAAGAACGCGCTGATAGTCGGCCTGGGTGGCAAGCAACTGGGCCACCGCGCCCAAGGCGCCAAGTGCCATGATCACGCCGCCGCAGATCAGTCCGGCGATCGCCCATCCGTCGAGCAGGAAGCCTGCGCCGGCGATGCAAGCGCCAAAGGCGATTGCAGCGAGGATCGGCCAGAGCGGGCGGCCGTTAGCAGAAAGATCGGAAGCGTTCATGGCAGTCCCAGGGTTTCGTGAGCCGTGTTGCAGCCGAATGCTGCCGCCAAGTGTTCAGCAGATACCGCAAACCATAGAGAAACATGATTAAATAGAGTTTAATCGATTAGCCGGCGCCGACTGCCGGCGCGGCCTTCAATGGACCGGAAAGACCTTTAGAATTCGGACCAGTCGGCGGCTGTGGCGGAGGCCGCCGGCTTTGAACGCGCCGGCCGCGCGGGTGCCGCGATTGCATTGGGCTCGGCGGCCGGGAACTCCTGCTTAAGGCGGCTTTGCAGGGCATTCGCCGGGGCCTTGGTGGCAGGACGTAGCGCCGCGCGGGATTCCGTCTTGAAGAACGTGATCAAGCGCTGCAGCTGCTCGGCCTGCTGATCCACAGACGCCAGCGAGGCTGTCAATTCATCGACGAGCGAAGCGTTCTTCTGCGTCACCGTCTCCATCTGCGTCACGGACTCGTCGACCTGCTGCACGCCGAGTGACTGTTCCTGGCTGGCGCTGGCGATCTCGGCCACGATATCGGCGACGCGCTTCACCGAGGCGACGATGTCCGCCAGGCTGCCGCCGGCGCGATTGACCAGGGCGACGCCCTTGCCCACTTGATTGCCGCTCTCGGCAATGAGCGCCTTGATTTCCTTGGAGGCCTGGCCGGAGCGTTGCGCCAAGGCCCGCACTTCCTGGGCCACCACCGCAAAGCCGCGGCCGGCATCGCCGGCGCGCGCCGCTTCGACCGCGGCGTTGAGGGCGAGCAGATTGGTCTGGAAGGCAATCTCCTCGATCAGGCCGACGATCTCGCCGATGCGCTGGGAGGATTGCTCGATGCGGCCCATGGCTTCGGTCGCTTCGCGGGCGACGCCGCCGCTGCCTTCGGCCGAAGCGCGGGCCGCCAGCGCGAGCTGGTTCGCCTGCTGCGCATTCTCGGCATTGCCCTTCACGGTCACCGACAATTCCCGGATCGCGGCCGCCATTTGCTGCAGGCTGGCGACCTGCTCTTCCGTGCGCGCGGAGAGATCGGTGGAGCCGCTGGAAAGCTGGCCGGTCGCCGTCTTGATGGCGGCCATGCCATCGACCGTTTCGCCGACGATTGTGGCCAGCTTGTCCGCGGTCATGTTGGTGTTCGACTTCAGCTGCTGCAACACGCCCTGATAGGAGCCGGCGACGCGCTTGGAGAGATCGCCATGGGCCAGCGCTTCCATCACGGTGCCGACTTCGCTGACCACCTGATGGACGGTCCGCACCAGGCTGTTGACGCTTTCGGCAAGTTGTTTGGCCAGGCCGGACCGGCCGGTGAGATCAATCTGCTTGGTGAAGTCGCCGGCCAGCGCCGCATCGAGCAGCGCGCGCAGCTCTTCCTGGATGCGCTGCATGGCGAGGATCGCCTGCTTGCGGTCGGTGATGTCGAAGATCACGCCGTCGAGGAAGATTGGTTTTCCGTCGGCCGACTTGATCACCCGGCCTTTTTCGAACACCCAGCGCTCGGAGCCATCCTTGTGCCGGACGCGGTATTCGATGGTGAAGGGCTCGTCGCGGCTGGCGGCGGCGGCGACCGCATCCTCGACGATCTTGGCGTCTTCGGCATGGATCAGCGATCCATAGGTCACGCCCCCGCCGGGCAGAAAGGATTGCGATGGATAGCCAACGATGCTGCGGATGCCGTCGCTCATGAAGTTCATGGTCCAGTCGGCATTCCAGTCCCCGCGATAGACGGCGCCCGGCAAATTGCCGACCAGGGATTCGTATTTCTGGCGGTTGTCTTCCTGCTCGGCGAGCACGCGGTGATAGGCCCGCTGTGTCGTGCGCAGCAGCGTGAGGCCGCCGAGGGCGCCCAGCGCCATGATGGCGCCGCCACCGATCAGGCCGGTGACGAGCCACTCGGGGAACAGCAAGCCGGAGGCGGCGACGAAGAAGCCGATCACCACAGCCACAGCGATCGGCCAGATCGGCCGGTTCGTCAGACTATGCTCAGCGTCGTCCATGGATCCCCGCTCAGACCTGATCGCGAATGCAACTGCCGGCCGGACTCTCTGCGAGCCGGCTCGGTATCGGCAGGGATCATCAAGGGAACAGGCTTAATGAACACTTAAAGATGGAGCCATTCCAGTGAGGATTAGGGCGTTTTTTCAAGGGCATGCGAAGCTATGTGGTGAGTATTCGCGGTTAATGGCGGCACAAGGTGCCTCAAACGGCCAACGAGGAGGCAACCAATCTTGAGCCAATTTTGACGGCTCGCGGCCGGTGGGCTAATCAAGAAGCCAAGTCCGGGAGGAATCATGAAAAAAACCGATGTGGCGGGCATCGCGCCCGGCGCCATCGACGCAATGCGGGCGCGCGAACGGGCGCGCTACGAGGCCCAACATCCCCGGTCCCGCGAGCTGGCGGCCCAGGCGGCCCAGCACTGGTTCCAGGGCGTGCCCATGCATTGGATGCTGGATTGGGGCACGCCATTCCCGCTGTTCGTCAAGGAAGCCCAGGGCGCGACCCTGACCGATGCCGACGGCATCAGCTACGCGGATTTCTGCCTGGGGGACACCGGCTCCATGTTCGGCCATTCGCCCAAACCGATCGCCGAGGTGCTGCAGCGGCAGGGCGCGCGCGGGCTGACATCCATGCTGCCGACCGAGGACGCGGCCGCCGTCGGCCGGCTGCTGGCCGAACGGTTCGGCCTGCCGTTCTGGCAGGTGGCCGCTACCGCAACCGACGCCAACCGCTATGTGCTGCGTTGGGCCCGCGGCATCACCGGCCGCGACAAGATCCTGGTGTTCCATGGCTGCTATCACGGCAGCGTGGATGACACCTTCGTGCGGCTGAAGGACGGCCGGCCGATCGCGCGGCCGGGACTGATCGGCCAGGTGGTCGACGTCACCAAGACGACCAAGGTGGTGGAGTTCAACGATGTCGCGGCGCTGGAAGCCGCGCTGAGGCCCGGCGACGTCGCCTGCGTGCTCTGCGAGCCGGCGATGACCAATATCGGCATGGTGCTCCCAGAGCCAGGTTTCCACGACACTCTGCGCAGCCTGACGCGCAAGCATGGCACGCTGCTGGTGATAGACGAGACCCACAGCATCAGCACCGGTCCTGGCGGCTATACGCGGGCGCACAAACTCGAGCCGGATTTCTTCGTCCTCGGCAAACCGATCGCCGGGGGCATCCCCAGCGCCGTGTTCGGCTTCACGGCTGAGGTCGCCGAGAAGATGGCGGCGGTGGCCAAGGCCAATGCGGGATACAGCGGCATGGGCACCACGCTCTCGGCCAATCCGCTGGTCATGGCGGCGATGCGCGCCAATCTGGAGCAGGTCATGACCGACGCCGCCTATGATCACATGCTCTCGCTGTCGGCGCGGCTGGCGGAGGGATTGCGCGACGTGATCCAGGAGCGCCAGCTTCCCTGGCATGTCAGCAATGTGGGCGCGAGGGCGGAGTTCGTCTGCTCGGCGCGGCCGCCGAAGAACGGCACCGAAGCGGGGGCCGCGATGCAGCCGGCACTGGAACATGCGATCCATATGTATCTGATCAACCGCGGCGTGCTGATCGCTCCGTTCCACAACATGACGCTGGTCTGTCCCGATACGACGCCGGCGAATGTGGATCACCTGATTGCCACGGTGCGCGACTGCTGCGACGAACTGCGCGCCGCCTGAAGAAGAAGCCGGGAACAAGGAAGGAGTCTGCCAGATATCATGGGCATCGAACGTTCCGCGCGGGAGGCCGAAGCCTTTCTCGCCGCCAATCCGGACGTCACGAGCTTTCAGCTTGTTTTGACCGATTCCTGCGGCGTCGGCCGCGGCAAGATCCTGCGCCGCGAGGAGATGGCGCGCGTCTATACCCATGGCCGCTTCCTGCCGGGGTCGATCCTCGGCCTGGACATCACCGGCGCCGATGTGGAGGAAACCGGTCTTGTGTGGGATGACGGCGATGCCGACAGGGTTTGCTGGCCCATCCCCGGCACGCTGGTGCGGGCGCCCTGGCTGGCGACGCCCACGGCGCATTTCGTCGCCACCATGCATGAGCTCGACGACAAGCCGTCGCCGGGCGACCCGCGCCATGCCCTCAAGCGCGTGGTCGATCGCTGCAAGGCCGACGGCTTCACGCCTGTCATCGCGGTGGAGCTTGAGTTCTACGTCATCGACCGCGCCCGCGATGGCAGCGGGAAGCGGCAGCCGCCGGCCTCGCCGGAGACCGGCCACCGGCCGAGCCAGATGCAGGCCTATAGCCTGGTCGATCTGGACGACATGCAGTCGTTCATTTCAGAGATCTATGCGGCCTGCGAGAACTCAGGGACTGCCGGCGCGCACGCTGATCTCCGAATATTCGCCGGGGCAGATCGAGATCGTGCTGCAGCATCGCAACGATGCCCTGCGCGCCGTCGACGAGGCGATCCTCTACAAGCGCACGGTGCGTGGCGTCGCCGCCAAGCACGGCTTCGACGCGACTTTCATGGCCAAGCCCTATGCCAACTATTCCGGCAGCGGCATGCATCTCCATATGAGCCTGGAAGACGACAAGGGCCGCAATCTCTTCGCCAGCGAGGATCCTGAAGGCGGTCCGCTACTGAAGCAGGCGATTGCCGGCATGGCGGCGACGATGGCGGAGGCCACCGGCATTTTCGCGCCGAACGCCAACTCCTATCGCCGCTTTCGCCGCAAGAGCTATGCGCCGATGGCGCCGTCCTGGGGTGTCAACAACCGCTCGGTATCGCTGCGGGTGCCGGCGGGAGCGCCGGAGACGCGTCATATCGAGCACCGCGTTGCCGGCGCCGATGCCAATCCCTATCTGGTGGCGGCGACGGTCCTGGCGGGCGCGCATCGTGGCATCCGCAACAAGATGGATCCCGGCCCTGCCGTGCAGGGCAACGGCTATGAGCAGATCAAGGAGACCGTGCCGGTCAACTGGTATGCCGCGATGGACCGCACGGAGAACTCAGCGTTCCTGAAGGATTATCTGGGCGAGCGATTCATGGAAATCTTCTGCGCCATCAAGCGCGCGGAGCAGGACCGCTTTTTCTCCCAGGTCACCGAGCTGGATTTCGACTGGTATCTGCGGACGGCCTAGGGCCGTTCGCCGGCGGCGCGGATGCGCGCGTCAACAGACCAGGCGCCGGCGCCGCGCAGCAGCAGATAGAGCAGGGGCCCGGCCCAAAGAAGGTGATCGGGGTAGCTCTGGGGATAGACGAAGAGTTGGATCACCACCGTCATCCCGAGCATTGCCGCGGCGGCCAGTCGCGTGCCGAGACCAAGCGTCAGCATGACCGGTCCAGCGATCTCGAGCGCGGTCGCGAGGATTGCCGCGAAACCGGGCGGCAGCAGCGGAACGTTGTACTCGTTCTCGAACAGCAGGATCGTCGTGTCCCAATTGTCGATCTTGGTCAGGAACGAGCGGAAAAAAACCAGCGAGACTCCCAGACGCAATACGAAGACGGGCAGCGCGACAGGGATGCTCTCCAGCTTTCCGATCAGCGAACGGCCGAGTCCGGTCAGGCCGGTTCGGGGCGCGGAGATGGTTTCAGTCATGGCGTTACACTATGCCGATTCCAGAACGGAATAGCCGCCGAAAACGCCGCGCGTCAGGTGGATGCCGAGAGCAGCCGAAAGGTCAAAGGCAGGATCGATCATCGCGGCTGCTTCATAGGCGGCTTCGAGCGATGCGCCTTCGCCGATGCGCGACAGCAGCGCGAATCCGGCGGCATCGAGAGATCATCATCTCCACATCATCCTGCGGCCGATAGACGAGGAGCCGGCAGTCGCCGTCAATCGCCAGATCCTGGAGGCAACCGCCGGGCTGATGGGCCTGCCAGAGGCGGTCGATGCGATACTTGGAATACAGCAAGCGGCAACTGCGTCGTAATTCGAGAACAAGCGACGGCGCATTCTCTTGCGGCACGGCGGCGAGATCCTGCGGGGTCAGCGCGATATCTTCGGACGCGTGATGCGCCTCGTTCATCGCCCATTCCAACGCGGCGACGTCGGCGAGGTAGGGGAGCGTGCGCGCCGGCTCGAACTCTGCGAGGAAATCCGAAAATTCGCCGCCATACTCCGCCAAACGCGGCGCCAGCGGCGGATTGCCTGATATAAAGGTTTTCGCCGCAAAGCCGAAGAATTTTTCGCCGACCAATGCGGCGGCGACGGGAAACGTCGCCTTCAGCGCCTCGGTCAGGCTGATGATCGTGTTGTTGCGGTAGACCTGCAGCCGTTTGTCGTAGTCGAGCCCATCCTCGCGCACGACGGCGGCGAGAGGTTCCGGCTGATCGGTCAGGATGCCGCGGGCGATGGCCTGCTGGAGTTCACGCAGCTGCATCGGCGCACTCCCTTTGACTTTGCGCAATGAAATCGGCCTTCGCAGCTTCGGCGACGATATCGGCCAGTGGCGGTATCCGGGAATCCCATTCGATCAATGTCGGCACAGGCCCGAGCAGCCGGATTGCGTCGCCATAGAGCGCCCAGACCTCGTCGCACACGGCCGAGCCGTGATCGTCGATGCGCAGGGTCTGATCGCCGATCTGCTTGGCGGTATGGCCGGCCAGATGGATCTCGCGCACGGCGCTGCGCGGCATGGCTTGCAGATACCTGCCGGTATCGAGGCCATGATTGCAGGCACTGACATAGATGTTGTTCACATCCAAGAGCAGGCCGCAGCCGGTGCGCTTGGAAATCTCGGCGACGAACTCCCACTCCGGAATCGTCGAATGGGCGAACTGCAAGTACGTGGATGGATTCTCCACCAGCACCGGCTGCTTCAGCGCTTCCTGCATCCCCTGCACATTGGCGCAGAAGATCGACAGCGCTTCCTCGGTATAGGGCAGGGGCAGCAGGTCGTTGAGATAGACTCCGCCGGTGACGCTCCAGGAAATATGCTCGGAGACGAACAAGGGATCGATGCGGTCCGCCAGCTCACAAACGCGCCGCAAATGATTGAGGTCCAATCCGTCGGCGCTGCCGAGCGAGAGGCCGACGCCATGGAGGCTGACGGGATATTCCCGCCGAACCGCCTGAAGATGCTTTATCGCCGGACCGCCGCCGAGATAGTTCTCGCTGTGGACTTCGACGAAGCCGACCGGCGGACGCTCATCGAGAATCGCGCGGTGATGCTGAAAGCGCAATCCGATCCCCGCCGTCGGCAGCGATGCCGCAGGGGAGATCGGATCGTTAGCGTTCTGCGCAGGCCGCGACGCCTGCATGGGACGACTCGTCCGCCGTCAGAGGGCGAAGGCCTTTAGGCCTTCGGCTCGAGGCTGCCGCCGGCGACTTTCTCGCAGGTGCCGGCGGGCAAGTAGATCCACGAGTTCGCCGGCGGCATCCGCCGTCGAGGTGCCGGCGCAGGAATGGGTCGCCGTCTGGCAATCGTTCTTGCCGGCCTTGGCGATGCCGTAGCACTTCTCGTTGTCGGCCGCGGGCGCGCTGCCGATGGCGCTCATGGAAACAACCGCGGCCAGGGCCGAGGCAACCAGGATTTTGTTCTTCATGACTAATCGCTCCTAAAGACTGAGGTACAGGGATGAATGAAACTGTGGGTGAGCATGTAGCATGAGGCCGGATTCTCCAACAGGTCCTCACGCGCGGTTTCACAGGGAAGTGAGCCGCTGCGATGGGCGCGCGATCGGCGCGCGGAATTGGTGACGGCCAATGCGCGGTTGTTGCTGCTGACTGCTGGTTTTACAGTGGTTTCACGGCTTCGTGAACTTTGCGCAATATGCCGATGGGCACTAGAGTCCGACGCTATGGTTACGATAGCCAATGCGAATGGACAGCCGAAAAGCGCGGGGTGCATGGTGAAAAACAAAAGAAATGGCCGGGAAATTATCGACCTGCGGAACACCCGATTCCGCGAATACGATCTGGAAGGACCGGTCCAGCCGGAGATGAGCTGGTTGCCGATCAGCTATGACAAGGCTACGGGCCAAGGCTGCTATGCCATGCGCATGGCGCCCGGTGCGGTGACCATCGCCCACGACCATCCCGGCTATGAGGAGTTTCTCATCCTCGAGGGCGAGCTGATCGATGACGACGGCACGGTCTTCAAGACCGGCGATCTCGTCAGCTATGCGCCGGGCACGCATCACAACTCGCGCACCGAGACGGGGTGCCTGATTGCCGTGTTCGAGTGGCAGCCGCCGAAGGCTTGATCCCTAGAACACAACGACGCCGATCGCCAGCAGCCAGACCGCCGCGACACCCATGGTCAACAGCGTGATGGGAATACCAGCGCGGGCATGATCCAAGAACGACAGTTGCTCGCCGACGCTGCGGGCGCGCTCGACGACGATGATGTTGGCCAGGCTGCCGGTGATCAGCAGATTGCCGGCCAGGGTGGAGAATAGCGCCAGGGCATAGAGCGCTTCCGCCGGTGGATTCTGCCACACCTGCAGCAGCAGGATCACGCAGGGAACGTTGCCGATGGTGTTGCTCATCAGCAAAGTCAGCGGCGCCAGGATGCTCAGCCGTTCCGGCGCCCAGCCGCCGGCTACAAGGTCCGCGAACAGGGCGCCTGCCTCCGGCAGATCCGCGAGCGCGCCGGTGACGATGAAGAGGCCGCCGAAGAGAATCAGCAGGCCCCAGTCGACCGACCGCACCAGCGCCTGAACTCTCGATCGAGCGGCTGACGAAGACGGCGGCGGCCACGATGAGGGCGGAGATGTCGCGCGGCAGCCCGGCGCCGAATGCGATCAGCAGCGCCGCCGTCAGCACCACGGCCTTGACCAGCGGTCCCCGGCGCAGGGCAGGAGGCCGCGGGTCCGGCGCCGAACTCGGGCCGCCGCGGCAGGGCCCAGCGGTGCCGCCATTGCCAGACGATCACGCCATAGACCACCCCCAGCCCCAGCAGCGACGGCACGCCGCAGAGCGCGATGAAGCGCCAGAAATCGAGTCCGCCCACCTGGCCGATGAGGATGTTCTGGGGATTGCCGATCACGGTCGCGGCCGAACCCACATTGGTCGCCGCCGCCAGTCCTATGAGGTAAGGCACCGGATTCAGCCCCCGGGCGCGCAGCCCCAGGCAGAGCAGGGGCGGTATGGCGAAGGCGATGATGTCGTTGGCCAGCACGGCCGACAGCGCGCCGGCGACCACGATGGTGACAGCCAGCAGCCGTTCCGGGCTGCCCGCGGCATGGCTGATTCGGAAGGCGCAATAGTCATAGAAGCCGGACAGGGAGAACTTTCCCGATAGCACCATCAGCCCGAACAGCAGGGCCAGGGTCGGCAGATCGACCCAGGCAACGGCCTCGGCCGGACTCTTGCCGGTGACGATCAGGATGAGAATCGCCGCGGCCAGGGCGATGCCGGCCCGGTCGGTGCGCAGACCGGGAATGCGGCCGGTCGCCATGCCGGCGTAGGTCAGGCCGAAGATGACGAGGACGGAAAGGTCCGTCGGCAGGCCGCCAATCAATGTCGCCCCCCGGACTTTGGAAGAGAGGCGGCGGTGCGACAGTTTTGCCCGGTTGCAGCCTTGGATTGCGGGTAGTCAGACATTGCCAATTGAACCAAAGCCCTATATGCACCGGCCCTCGCCGCGACCGCAGACTGCACGGCCCGCCCCGGTGGGGCAACCTCCTGCGCCGGCGGCCTGTTCCCCGGCGTCCGACGACCCAAGGTCCGCTAATCCGCCATGAATCATCTGGATCAACTGGAAGCGCAGAGCGTCTATATCTTCCGCGAGGCCTTCAACCGCATCGACCGGCTGGCCATGCTCTGGTCCCTGGGCAAGGACAGCAATGTCATGGTCTGGCTGGCCAAGAAGGCCTTCTTCGGCCATGTGCCGTTTCCGGTCATGCACATCGACACCGGCAAGAAGTTCAAGGAGATGTATGCCTTCCGCGACCGCTACGAGAAGGAGTGGGGGCTGAACCTGATCCGCGAGGAATGCCCGCCGCTCGAGGCGGTCGATCCAAAGCTGCCGCCGGCGGCGCGCTCGGCCGGACGCAAGACCCTGGGCCTCAAGGCGGCGCTGGCCAAGCATGGCTTCACCGGCATCGTCGCCGGCATCCGCCGGGACGAAGAGGCGGTGCGCGCCAAGGAGCGGGTGTTCAGCCCGCGCAAGGAAGGCAACCAGTGGGACTTCCGCGATCAGCCGCCGGAGTTCTGGGATTTCTTCAATACCCATCTGCCCCAGGGCTGGCATCTGCGCGTGCATCCCCTGCTGCATTGGACCGAGATCGACATCTGGCGCTACATCCGGCGCGAGGGCATCCCGATCGTCGATCTGTATTTCTCCAAGAAGGGGAAGCGCTATCGCTCCCTCGGCGATGAGGATATCACCTCGCCGATCGAGAGCGGCGCTTCGTCGCTGGACGAGATCATCGCTGAGCTGGAGACGACCAAGGCGCCGGAGCGCGCCGGCCGCGCCATGGACCGCGAGACCGAAGACGCCTTCGAGCGCCTGCGCAGCGACGGATACATGTGATGCACCAGGTCGTCACCGCTTCCGAGACCCTGCGCGAACAGCTCCGCACCGTGATCTGCGGCCATGTGGATCACGGCAAGTCGACGCTGGTCGGCCGCCTGATCCATGAGACCGGATCGCTGGCCGACGGCAAGCTCGATGCCATTAAGGCGATGTGCGAACGGCGCGGCATGCCGTTCGAGTGGGCCTTCCTGATGGACGCCTTCCAGGCCGAGCGCGACCAGGGCATCACCATCGATACGTCGCAGATCTGGCTGCGCACGCCGCGCCGCGACTATGTGATCATCGACGCGCCGGGCCACCGCGAGTTCATCAAGAACATGATCACCGGCGCTTCGTCGGCGGATGCGGCGCTTGTCCTGATCGATGCGTCGCACGGCGTGCAGCAGCAGTCGCGGCTGCACGGCTTCCTGCTCAACCTCCTGGGCATCAAGCAGATCGTGGTGCTCGTCAACAAGATGGACCTGATCGAATATTCGCAGCGGAAGTTCGAGGCGATCCGCGACGAATATAGCGGCTACCTCCAGAGCATCGGCGCGGCGGCGGATGCGGTGATTCCCGTCTCGGCCCGCGACGGCGACAACCTGACCTCCGCGTCCACGCAGATGAAATGGTACCGCGGCCCCTCCGTCATGGATGTGCTCTCCGGCTTCCGGCCGACCCGGCGGACGACCGAACTGCCGCTGCGGCTGCCGATCCAGGATGTCTACAAGTTCGACGACCGGCGCATCCTGGTGGGCCGCATCGAATCCGGCCGGCTCAAGGTCGGTGACCGGCTGCTGTTCTCGCCCTCGAACAAGATATCGCGCGTCGCTTCGATCGAGTCCTGGCACACGACGGCGGCGGCGACAGAGGCGGAGGCCGGCCAGTCTGTCGGCATCATGCTCGACGATCAATTGTTCGTCGAACGCGGCGAACTCGCCAGCCATTCCGATCACGCGCCGCTGGAGACCACAGTGTTCCGCGGCCGCCTGTTCTGGCTGGCGCAGCAGCCTCTGAAAAAAGGCGCTGAGTATCGCCTGCGCATCGCGACCCGCGATGTTCCCGTCACCGTCGAGGCAGTCGAACGTGTCTTCGATGTGGAAGATCTGTCGGCCCACAGCGCAGACGAGATCGGCCGCCACGGCGTCGGCGACGTCATCCTGCGCACCCGCGCCATGCTGGCCGTCGACGAGGCCAAGTCGTTCGCGCGCACCGGCCGCTTCGTGCTGACCGACGAATCGCACATTCTCGCCGGCGGCCTCATCGACATGGAAGGCTATCCCAATCAGCGGGAGATCCGCGTCGTGCGGTCGGAGAACCTGCGCACGGAAAAGCATCGCATTTCATCGGACCAGCGCGCCGCGCGCGCCGGCCACAAGGGCGGCGTGCTGTGGTTCACCGGCTTGTCGGGTTCCGGCAAATCGACGCTGGCGATGGCTGTGGAGCAGGGACTGTTCGTAAAGGGCTACAACGTCTTCGTGCTCGACGGCGACAATGTGCGCCAGGGCCTGAATGCGAATCTCGGCTTCTCGCCCGACGATCGCGCGGAGAATATCCGCCGCGTCGGCGAAGTGGCGGCGCTGTTCGCCGATGCCGGTTTCATCACCATCACGGCGTTCATTTCGCCCTATCGCGCCGATCGTGAACGGGCGCGGCGGGCGGCGCGCGAACATTTTCACGAAATTTTTATTAAGGCGGATTTAAACACTTGTGAAACGCGCGATCCCAAGGGCCTCTACAAAAAAGCGCGGCGCGGCGAGCTCCCGGATTTCACCGGAGTCTCCGCGCCTTACGAAGCGCCTGAGGCGCCGGAGTTGATCGTCGACACGCAAATGCAACCGATCGAAGATTCGGTGCGGCAAATTATCGAACACGTTGAGTCGAGTTTTCGACTACGGTGATAATGCTGTGGCAAGGCCCGATGTTCTCTCCATGTTCGCGCATGGTAAGGAATGCGGGGAGAATCCTCTTGCCTGCCTGAAAACCCCTCTTTAGGGTCTTTGTGCAACGGTACTCCCAGAATGAGTACCGGTGAAAAAATCGTGCCGCCCCGCAGTTCAAGTGGGGAGGAAATAGAGGGCTAGGTCTGGAAATCGAGGGAAGTCAGCCGCGCGCAAAGTGGCTACGCCGATGCGGTGCTGTGGCATTCACCACGCATCGATCAAGAATGTGGGGGGCAAGATGCAGAAGGTTGTTGGGGCGATCCGACAGCAGCTTGTGACACAGATCGACCGTATTTTCGTGCAGCGCGAGATTCTAATTCGCGCCGATCATCGCGTACAATATCTGACAGTGACGAAGCGACAGCAGATGGCCGCGGCCGGCTTGGCAGCGGCCGTAATTTTTTGGACTGTCGGCACGACACTGACGGCCGGCATCGCGAGTTGGCTCGCCAGCGAGCGCGGTGCGGAAGTCGATATTCTGGCCGGCAATTTCGATCAGTTGCAGTCCCAGGTCACGGAACTGCAGGATCGCTTTGCCGGCGTATCCAAGGATTTGGCGCTGAACCAGCAGTTCGTATTGGACCTGGTTCGAGCCTCGCGCGGCGGAGATCTGCCGGCGCTTGCCATGGACACTTTGCCGGTGCCCGGGGAGACGGAGGTCGGGCCGACCGTCGGCGCGGTCATCGCCGCCATCAACACCGATCTTGATCGCATCGCCGACAATAACTTCGTGCTCTCCAAGGAAATCTCGGCGATGCGGATGCAAATGTCCCTGGAGGCCGATGTTGCCGTGCGCGCGAAGATGGCCCAGGCACGCTATCTCCGGGATCTCCAGAATACGCAGCAGCAGCTGACCCGCGCCGAAAGCATCGGCCGGCAACTAAAGTCGCAAGTGGCGGATCTGCAACTGCGCGTCGGTGCCTTGCTGACCGTGCAGGCGCGCAAGGCGACCGCCAACGCCGTTCTCCAGGGGCAGCTCTCGCGCCTCGGTGACTCCCTGGCGAGTGCCCAGACGAGCAACAAACGGCTGGAAGCGCTGGTCGCTGGCATGCAAAGGACCACTACCCAGACCGCGCAGGACCGTATCGCGCTTCGGGCCGTGCGGGATGAGCTGCTGTCCAAGGTGCGGGCGCTCGAGGGCCGGCTGAATGTCGTCAGCTCCACCCAGAAGACCATGGTGGAGAAGCTGACCCAGCGGACCCGGGTCGGCGTCGACGAAATCGAGAAGACCGTCGCCATGACCGGCCTGGAGGTCAATTCCCTGCTGAATGCCGCCGGCGCCCAGATCGCCGGCGAGGGCGGTCCGTTCATCACGCCGCGCAGCTACACCCGCACCGCCGAGGAACGGCTGGTCCTGGCCTCGATCGAGAACCTGGACGGCGAGGTGGAGCGGTGGGAGCGGCTGCAGGTGGTGCTGAGGAGCCTGCCTCTGGCTGCGCCGCTGGACAGTTATGTGCTCAGAAGCGGTTTCGGCGTCCGAAAGGACCCGCTCAGCCGCCGGGCATCGATGCATGAAGGCCTCGATCTGGGGAACGATGTCGGCACAGCGGTGCTAGCAACGGCGCCGGGTAAAGTGGTATATGCGGGGTGGATGGGGGACTATGGCAGGCTTATTGAAATCGACCATGGTCTCGGGATCCGCACGCGGTATGGGCATCTGAAGAAGATCGATGTCAAGGTAGGCGACACCGTCGGCTACCGGGACGAGATTGGCTTGCTTGGAAGCTCCGGCCGGAGTACGGGACCTCATCTCCATTATGAAGTGAGGGTCGATGAGCGGCCCTACGATCCCATCAACTTCCTGGAGGCCGGAAAGTATGTTTTCAAGGGATAATAGATCCAACACACCCACGTCCTCGACCGGCGCGGGAACCACGGAGAGCAGCATGTCTTCATCGACCGATTACCAGCGGACAAACCAGGCGCGCACCGCAGCGCCGTCCATCATCAGCCCCGATCTGAAGATCAAAGGCGATCTTCATTGCGCTGGTGACATTCAGGTCGATGGCCATGTTGAAGGCGATATCAGCAGCCGCAGCATCACGATCGGCGAGGCCGCGCAAATTCATGGCGCGATCTCGGCTGAATCGATCCGCATCTGCGGTTCGGTCAACGGCCAGGTGAAGGGCGCCACGGTGACTTTGGCCAAGACGGCCCGGGTGACCGGCGATGTCCTGCACCAGACGCTGTCGATCGAGCCCGGCGCTTTCTTCGAAGGGCAGTGCCGCCGCATCGACGCCAGCCAGACCGGCGCCAACGTCGCGTCCATCGTCAAGGACAAGCCGACGACGACGGTGAGCACGCCGGCTGCGGCGACGCCGAGCCAGCCCACAGCGGCTCGCGCCTAGAGTACGGCTTTTCCGGTCCAGCCGCGCCGCCCGATGGGGTGGCGCGGTGACTTCTTTCTGTTGCGAGTTTTGCGGGATCGTCTGCGGCTAGACCAGTGGGCAGCCTATGACGCCTTGCCGCCGATCGCCCGGCCGAACATCTGGGGATCCACATTGCCGCCGGATATCACGATGACGGCGGTCTTGCCTTTCAGATCGATCTTGCCCGTCAGCACGGCGGCCAGCGCCACGGCGCCGCCGGGTTCCGTCACCAGCTTCAGCATGCGGAAGGCGTAGTCCATCGCCGCCAGCACCTCGTCGTCGGTCACGCCGAAGGCGCCCGCCAGCAGCCGGTCGTTGAGCTGAAAGGTCAACTCGCCCGGCATCGGCGACAGCAGCGCATCGCAGATGCTGCGGGCGTCAGGCGCGTTCTTCTGTCGCGCGTGAGCCGCCAGGGAACGGGCGGTGTCGTCGAAGAGCGCAGGTTCCACCGCATGCACCTTGGTCTTGGGTGACAGCTCGGCCATCGCCAGCGCGATGCCGGACACCAAGCCACCGCCGCCGCAGGGCGAGAGCAGCACATCGGCGGCGGCGCAAATTCCTGCGAGCTGCGTGAAGACTTCGCGGCCGATGGTGCCCTGGCCGGCGATGATATCGGGGTCGTCGAAGGGCCGCACGATAGCGGCCTGCTTTTCCCGGGCGATGCCGGCGGTGATCGCCTCGCGGTCGTCGCGATAGCGGTCGTAGAGCACGACCTCCGCGCCAAAGCTGCGCGTGTTGGCGATCTTGATGTCGGGTGCGTCCGAGGGCATCACGATGGTGGCGCCGATCCCGGCGATCTGGGCCGCGGCCGCCACGCCCTGGGCGTGATTGCCGGAGGAGAAAGCGACCACGTTCTTCGGCGGCTGCGCCGATCCCAGCAATGCGCAGATCTTGTTGCGGGCGCCGCGGAACTTGAACGAGCCCGTGCGCTGCAGATTTTCCGGCTTGATGAACAGCCGGCCGCCGGTCCGGACGTTGAGATCCCGGGACTCGATCAGCGGCGTTTCGACGGCTTGGCCTTTAAGGCGTTGGGCGGCGGTTTCGATATCGGCGTAGGTGGGCAAGCGTACCGCGGAAACCGCGGCTGCCGGGGCGGCAACCATGTCATCTATCCTGTCGTTGTTGCCGGGCGATTATGCCGTTCAGGCGCGGGCAATCAACGGCTGAAGTTCGGACAGGGACTTGATCTCGACCTCCGCCGCGGCGGGCAGGCGCTCCCGGGGATCGTCATTGCGATTGATCCAGACGGCGCGGAAACCATAGTGCGCGGCCCCGACCGCATCCCAACCGTTGCTGCTGACAAAGCAGACCCGCGCCGGCTGCATGCCCAGCCGGTCGACCGCCAATTGATAGACGCGGGGATGGGGCTTGTAGAGATTGACCGCGCCCACGGACAACACGGCATCCACCAGGCGGTCGAGATGGGCGGCGGCAATCGCGTCGGTCAGCATGGCCTGGGTGCCGTTCGACAGGATGATGATCTTCAGCCCCAGATGCTTCATCCAGGCGAGCGTCGAGGTCGCATCCGGATAGGCCTCCAGGGTGCGATAGGAGGTCATCAGCTTCTCGACCAGGGTGGCGTCTTCATGCCCGTGCTTTTCCAGGGAATAGACCAGCGCATCCCGCGTCACGTGCCAGAAATCCGCATAATCGCCCATCAGACTGCGCAACCAGGTGTACTCAAGTTGCTTGCGCCGCCAGGTGGCCGCCAAGTCCGGCCAGCGATCGCCCAGCGACGCGGCGTGGCGCTTCGCCGCCGCATTGACGTCGAACAGCGTGCCATAGGCGTCGAAAACACAGGCGTCGATGGGGGCAAGTTTGGCCGTCATGCGGGCGTCTCTCTTGCTGTTCTGCTCGATCGTTGCCGCTTAGCGCTGCAGGTCCTGCGCCAGACTCATCGCCACTTCGGTGTCGCCGAGACGGTGGCGATAGACCTGGGTATTCTCCAGGACGCGCTGGACATAATTGCGGGTCTCGGAGATCGGGATCAGTTCCACCCAGTCGATCACATCCACGTCCTGCCGCCGGGGGTCGCGGAAGCGCGCGGTCCATTCGGACACGCGGCGCGGGCCGGCGTTGTAGGCGGCAATCGCCAGCACGTAGGAGCCGCCGTGATCGCTGAGCAGCTCGGAGAGATATGCGCGCCCGAGGGAGATGTTGAAGGTGGTGTCGCTGGTCAGCTTGTCCCTCGTGTATGGGAGCCCGAGCTTCTTCGCCACGTACTTGGCCGTGGCCGGCATCAACTGCATCAGGCCGCGCGCGCCGGCGGAACTGATAGCCTCCGGATCGAAGGCGCTCTCCTGGCGGATGACGCCCAGCACCAACGCCGTTTCCGGCGCGCCGGGATTGACCAGCTTCTTCACGGGGAAGAGGTACTCGACCATTTCGGTGCCCTTTTGCCGGGCGACCTTGGCCGCGGCCAGGGTCAGGTCCGGCCGTCCCAGCGATGCCGCGAGATCGACTCCGAGCCGCTGTTCGCCGCGCGTGCCGGCCTTCTCGATGAGCGCCGTCAGGAAGGTCTTGGCTTGATCGGTTGCGCCGATCTGACCGAGCAATTGCACGACCCGCACCATGTCCTGCTTGGCAAAGGCCGCCTGTTCCTGCGGGGTCGGCTTGGGCATTTCCGGCATCGGCAGGGGCGGGTTGACGCCGATCTCGCCGGCGCCGAGCTGGCCATAATAGGTGGTGGGGTAGAGGGAGGCCTGCCAATACCAGCGGTCGGCTTCAGCCTTGTTGTTCAGAGCCGTCGCCGCGCGGCCGGCCCAATAGGCGGCGCGGCCCTTGCTGAGCGGCGAACTGACGCCGTCAAACATTCTGGCGAAGTGCCCGTAGGCGGCGTTGGCGTCCTTGACGAAGCGGAGCGCGATCCAGCCGGCCAGCCATTCGCCTTCGGCGAAGGTCGTGCCGCTATTGGCGCCATGCTGTTTGGCCAGGTTGTAAGCGATCTTGTACTGCTTGGTTTCCAGGGCATGGCGCGCCGCGCTTTCCAGCTCGCGCCACAGCAGATCAGGGCGCGGCACGCTGGTCAGCGGCTTGTCGAACAGTGCCGCCATGCCGGCCAGGTCGTCCTGACTGCGCCGGTAGCGGGCCCGCTCATAGATCAGGCCGGGGTCGTGCGCCAGCTCGGCCGGCACAGCTTCGACCTTCGCGGTGATATCCTTCGCTTTGCTGCGCAAGGCCATGCGCGCTTCCGCCACCTGACGGTGGCCCGCGGAGAGCCGGGGCACGATGCGATTGGCGGCGGACGAGCTGTCGTTCCACAGCAGCCGGTCGACCCGGGCCCAGTGATCTTCCGGCGTCAGCATGTCATTGAAGGCCATGACGAAGGTGGCCTCGCCCTGGATGGACAGGGCATCGACATTGGCCCAGCCTTTCTTCACCACGGCTTGCGCCTGGGCCTTCTGGCCGGTGGTGATCAGAGCGCTCGCCAGCCGGAATGCCCCCTCCAGGGTGCGCGGCTCGCGGCCGCCGAACCAGGCGACGATCTGGTCCGCCGACATCCCGGTCATGGTGCGCTCGGCGCCGGCCTCCAGAGCGCCGCGGCGCGGCCAGTCCGGATGGGCCTGCAACAGCCGCGCATAATCGGAGAATGACGCCGGCTGAGCGTTGCCGGCGAGGGCGTACCAGGTCACCACATCGGTCAGGAGCGGGTTGCCGCCCTGCTGTCCCAGGCGCCGCGCCTCGGCCCATTTGTCGGCTTCGATGGCGGTGAACGCCGCCTGATAGGTCGCAATCTGACCGGCCGTCAGTTTGTCGGTGGACGCCGCCCCTGCGGGTAACGCGCAGACAACAGAGCAAATAATAGCCAGCAGAAGGAAGCGGAGCCTGTCCACCATGCCTCCCATTTCGTATAACTCCTGACACGCAGTTCGTGGCGGTGATGCCATCAGCCTATCGCAATTTTGCCACGGCTATGGTTAACAACCTTTTGACCGGCGCGGGCCTCGCGGGCAAGGTCCTGAAAGAACTGCAAGACTTGGCGGCGCGTCAATGCCTTAATGCCGCCAGCGGACTGTATTATTAGTTTGATTCGCCGCCCAAAGGCTAGACCCGGCGGCAGGGAGCTGAAGATGTTCAAGGGATCGATGACGGCACTGATCACCCCGTTCAAGAACGGCGCCGTCGATGAGAAAGGCTTTCAGGACTTCTGCCGCTGGCAGATCGATGAAGGCACGGACGCCCTGGTGCCCGTAGGCACCACGGGTGAATCTCCCACCCTGGACTTCGCCGAGCACAAACGCGTGATCGACCTCTGCGTCGAGGCGGCGGACGGCCGGGTGCCGGTCATCGCCGGCACCGGCTCTAACTCGACCGCGGAGGCGATCGAGCTGACGGCCTATGCCAAGAAGGCGGGTGCTTCCGCCGCCCTGGTCGTGTTGCCCTACTACAACAAGCCGACGCAGGAGGGGCAGTACCAGCATTACAAGGCGATCCATGACGCCGTGGATATCCCGATCGTCATCTACAACGTGCCGGGCCGCACGTCCGTGGATATGACGGTCGAGACCATGGCGCGGCTGGCCAAGCTGCCGCGCATTGTCGGCGTCAAGGACGCGACGGCGGATCTGACACGGCCGATGCTGCTGCGGCTCGCGGCCGGTCCGGACTTCTGCCAGCTCTCCGGCGAGGATGCGACTGTCGTGCCGTTCCTGTCCCAGGGCGGCCATGGCTGCATCTCCGTGACCTCTAATGTGGCGCCGCGGCTTTGCGCCGAATTGCACGACGCATGGGCGAAGCGCGATCTCGACACCGTCATGACCATCAATGAGCGGCTGACGCCCCTGCACAAGGCGCTGTTCGTCGAGACCAGCCCCGGGCCGGTGAAGTATGGCGCCGAACTCCTGGGCCGGGCCTCCGCGGCGGCGCGGCTGCCGCTCTGCGAGATCGCAGCGGCGTCGAAGGAGCGGGTGAAAGCGGCCATGGTGCATGCCGGGCTGCTGAACTAGAGGAGTTGGCGACCCGGGCGTCGGCGCCGGATTTCCGGCCTGCCGGCGCCCGGACGTTTCCAGCCGCTGCGGATCGATCATGACAGTCAAGGAAGCCGAGCCGAAATACGCGGCCCAGAACCGCAAGGCGCGGCACGACTACTTCATCGAAGAAACCCTGGAATGCGGGCTCGTGCTGACGGGCACCGAGGTGAAGGCGTTGCGCAAAGGCGGCGCCAGCATCCAGGAGGCGTTTGCCGGGCCGAAGGATGGCGACCTCTATCTGCTGAACGCCCACATCCCCGAATATGAAGCGGCGACGCGCTTCAACCATGCGCCGCGGCGGCCGCGCAAGCTGCTGGTGCGGCGGCGCGAGCGGGATCGGCTGATGGGCGCGGTGCAGCGCCAGGGCATCACGCTGGTGCCGCTGTCGATCTATTTCAATCCGCGGGGCATCGCCAAGCTGGCGCTCGGCCTGGCCAAGGGCAAGCGCAAGGTCGACAAGCGCGAAACCCAGAAGGCGCGGGACTGGAAGCGCGACAAGGCGCGGCTGTTGCGCGCCAAAGGCTAGACAAGTGTCCGTCCAGACCGGCAGCAGCGCCGTCGTGGTGCGCATTGAGTCGCCCGATCAGGCCGACGTGCGCAACCTCCTGGAGCAGCTCGATGCCCATATGTCGTCGCTGTATCCGGCGGAGAGCAATCACCTTCTGGGTGTCGAGGCGCTCCTGCGGCCTGATATCCGTTTTTTTGTCGCACGGCAGAGCGGTACAGCCCGCGGCTGCGGCGCGTTGAAGCTGGAAACCGATGGCACGGCGGAAGTGAAGCGTATGTATGTCGATCCTGCCTCGCGCGGATTTGGCATCGGCAAGTCACTGATGAGCGCGATCGAAGAAAAAGCGCAGCGCGAGTCCGTGCGAATCCTGCGCCTGGAGACCGGCATCCATCAGCCCGAGGCAATCGGCCTCTATGTCGCCAGTGGATTTCGCGAAGTTCCGGCCTTTCCGCCCTATCGGCCCGATCCGCTCAGCCGCTTCTTCGCCAAAGAGTTCGAATTACCCCAGTAGCGCGCGCCGTTGTATCATCTTCGAATCGCTGTATGACGGACCGGCGGGGAGCATGATTTGACCTATTGTCTCGGTATCAAGGTGCGCGAAGGCCTGATCGGCTTGGCCGATGGCCGCATCACCAGCGGCTCGGAACTCACCAGCGCCCGCAAGGTGACGCTGCACGGCCCCAACGGGTCGCAGTTCTTCGTCATGACGTCAGGCATGCGCTCGCTGCGCGACAAGGCGGTGGCCTATCTGGAGCGCGACTATAACGCGATGGGCGCTTCCTACCCGACGATGCTCGATGCGGTGCAGGGTTACACCAAATGCCTGCGCCAGGTGATCGATGAGGACAAGGACGCGGTGGAGCGCTCCAACCTCCTGTTCAATCTGCACGCCATCATCGGCGGCCAGCTCACCAACGACCGGGAGCCGACGATGTTCCTGGTCTATCCCGAGTGCAACTGGATCCAGGTCGATGAGCGCACGCCCTATCTCTCCATCGGCGTCATGGCCTATGGGAAGCCGATCCTGGATCGTGCGCTGCGCTTCAACACGCCGCTGCGGACTGCGCTCAAGCTCGCCTACCTGTCGTTCGATTCCACGCGCCTGTCCTCGTCGGATGTGGGCTTTCCGCTCGATCTCGTGACCTACCATCTCCAGGACCGCCGCTGGCGGGAGCGGCAGTTCGACGATGTCGATCTGCGCGAGCAGGGCGAGTGGTGGAACGAACATCTGACTGAACTTGCCAGCACCATGCCCGATGGCGCCTGGCTGGATGGCCTGCTGCCCTAGCGGGCAGAGTGCCAAAGCTTTGGGCAGCGCGGCATTTCCGTTGCCCGCCCGCGCGCCCTTCCCGTAGGCTGATCGCGATATGAATGGGGAAGCGCCCGATTGGCTGTCCGGCTATGACGCCGGAGGCTATTACTGCGAGGTGTTTGGGCGGCCAGACGCCCCGGCGCTGCATACCCTGCCATTGCGCGAGCGCCTGGGCCGGATTCCCATCGATGAACTCCGCCGCCGCGCCCGCAATGCCGAAAACGAGCTCTACAATCTCGGCGTGACCTTCACGGTCTATTCCGACAAGGACGTCATCGATCGCATCCTGCCTTTCGATGTGATTCCCCGCGTGTTGTCGGCGGAGGAATGGCGGCATATCGAGGCCGGCGTTGTGCAACGGGTGACGGCGCTGAACCTGTTCCTGCACGACGTCTATCACCGGCAGCATGTGCTGAAGGACGGCATCGTTCCCAAGGAGCTGGTCCTCGGCAACGCCAACTATCGGCCGGAGATGGTCGGCTTCGACGTGCCCTGCGGCACCTATGTCCATATCTGCGGCGTCGACATCGTGCGCGACGATTCCGGCCGGTTCATGGTGCTGGAGGACAACGGCCGCACGCCCTCGGGCGTCTCCTATGTGGTGGAGAACCGCCGCATCATGCAGCGGGCGTTCCCCGATCTCATCGACGTATTCATTCAGCCCGTGGAGGATTACGGCCTGCGCCTGGGGCAGGCGATGACGGAGATCGCGCCATCCGCCATCGACGCGCCGCAAGTCGCGTTGCTGTCGCCTGGCGTCTACAACTCCGCCTATTTCGAGCACGTGTTCCTGGCGCGCGAGATGGGTGTGCCGCTGGTGGAGGGCCGCGACCTCGTGGTCGAGAACGACCGCGTGTTCATGAAAACCACCGCCGGCCTGGCGCCGCTACATGTCATCTACCGGCGCATCAATGATGACTTCATCGATCCCCTGACGTTCCGGCCCGACAGCATGCTCGGCGTGCCCGGGGTGATGGCCGCCTATCTCAAGGGCAATGTCACGCTGGCCAATGCGGTGGGCACCGGCGTCTCCGACGACAAGGCGGTCTATGCCTATCTGCCGCGGCTGATCCGCTACTATCTCAAGGAAGATGCCATCCTGCCGAATGTGGAGACCCATCTCTGCGGCGAGGCCGATGGTTTGCGGTTCACGCTCGATAATTTGAAAGACCTCGTCGTGAAGCCGGTCGGCGAGTCCGGTGGTTATGGCATCGTCGTCGGGCCGCGCGCATCGGCGGCGGACCTCGAGGAGATTCGCGTCCGGCTGCGGGCCGACCCCGCCAATTACATCAGCCAGCCGATGGTCAGCCTCTCGGTCTGTCCGACGCTGGTCGAAGACGGGGTCAGGCCGCGGCATGTGGATCTCCGGCCGTTTGCGGTGACGGGCCGCAGCACCTGGGTCCTGCCCGGCGGGTTGTCGCGGGTCGCGCTCCGTCAGGGCTCGCTGATCGTCAACTCATCCCAGGGAGGCGGGTCGAAAGACACGTGGGTCCTTGCCTAGCCTGCTGTCGCGCTATGCCGAGTGCATCTACTGGATGGCCCGCTATGTCGAGCGGGCGGAGAATCTCGCCCGCATTCTCGACGTCACGCAGAGCTCGGCGCGCCGCCAGGGCAGCGCCAAGGACTGGGCGGCAATCCTGGAGATCAACAGCGATCTCGACCATTTCCGGAGCACCGGCCAAACAGTTAGCGACGACGCCATCGTCATGTTCTACGTGCTCGATGCCGAGAACGAGACGTCGATCCTCCATGCGCTGACTTCAGCCCGGGAGAACGCGCGAACCCTGCGTCCGTTCATCAGCACGGAAATGTGGAGCCATCTGAACGTCGCCTATAACTGGCTGCGGCGGCTGACACCGGCGGATCTCGCGCCGTCGGAACGGCCGCGGCTGCTGGCGACGATCAAGGAGCATTGCCAGACCCACACCGGCATCACCGAGGGCACCTTCTTCCGCGACCAGGGCTGGTACTTCTATCAACTCGGCCGCTATGTCGAGCGGGCGGACCAGGCGACCCGGCTTCTGGACGTGAAGTTCCACAGCGTGCCCGCGGACTCGCCGACGGCTTTGATCGAGGCTGGCGAAGCGGCGGCGATCCTGCGCTCGGCGGCGGGCTATCATGCGTTCCGCCGCGTCCATCCGCGCGGGTACTTCCTGGAGGATGTGGTGGGCTTCCTGCTGCTGGATGGGGCCTTCCCGCGCTCCGTCAGCCACTGCATCGCTGAGACCGATCAGCTGCTCCATGAGCTGCGTCAGCGCTACGGCCTGCGCGGCGGCAACCGGGCGCTGGAACGGCTGGATGAGATCCGCGTCGCCCTGGACGAGCGCCCGCCCGCCGGCGTGCTGCGCGCCGGGTTGCACGAATTCGTCGATTGGATCCAGCGGCAGATCATCGACATCAACGAAACGCTGGCGGCCGACTTCTTCGGCAATCGCGAACAGTTGCAACTGCAGGTGCAGGCGCAGTAGTGTATTTCCAAGGTTAGGCTGCCAGAAAGCAAGTCAAGAAAATCAGCGACGTGCACAGCCCCCAAATCATGCAACGCCGTTACTTCCTCCTTATTGTCTCGTTTGTGCTTGCTGCCGTCGTCCTTCATTCGACGCCAGTCAATGCCAAGCAGTACGAGCATCCGATGACGTTCAAACTCGCGGAGAGCAGGAAGTATGATTTGCAGTGGATCTCAGCCATTGGCACCATCACGATCGATACGCCCGACGCCTTCGAGCAGTTTGCCAAGACGGTCAAGATCAAGGGATTGTGGGTTGTGTTCACCAGCCCCGGCGGCAAGGTGCTTCCCGCCCTGCAGTTGGGTGAACTCATCCGGAAGAATGGTTTCAATACAGACGTGGCACTGACGATTTTCCGCGGTCATGGCAAGGACGGGCTTGTTTCCGGATTCTGCATGAGTTCCTGCGGTTATGCGTTTCTCGGCGGCGTCAAGCGCGATATCCAAGAGGGCAGCGTGCTCGGCTATCACGAAATCTTCCGGGATCCCAGCATCGAGATGGACGAAGCAACCGATGCCCTCATGATAAAGACTCTGAACGCGTACATTATGATCTACCTGGGCAAGATGGGGGTCCACCACGGGCTTCTGAAAATGGCTTCGAAGGTGAAACGGACCGACTACTACGAACCGAACAGCGACGAACTTATCGAGTTCCACATCGTGACGGGCCGCAAGAAAGAAGTTGAATCCGACACCGAACCTGTCGATGGCCCGCCGATTACGACCCGGAAGCAAGGCGACGCCCGTCCCGCCTGGGAATTTTCCCGAGCTTCCGTTCGCGCCGCGTGACCGTTGGCTTCAACCGGGAGCCAGAAAATCCCGGATCTGCCCGATTATCAGCCGGAACATCTCTTCCGTCAGCACGCCGGTCTGCGTGTTGTATCGGGAGCAGTGGTAGCTATCGAACAGGGTAGGCCGGCCGTCGATGTCGTGCCGCGCGCCATGGCCGAACTTGAAGGCGGATAAACGCTGCCCCAAGGCCGCCAGCGTCGAGTTATGGGCAATGCGGCCCAGCGCCAGGATGGCCCTCGGACCGCCGCCGGCGACGCCGATTTCGCCGGCCAGGAACGGACGGCAGGTCTTGATCTCCGCCGGCGTCGGCTTGTTCTCCGGCGGCACGCAGCGGACCGCATTGGTGATCCGGCAGCCGTTCAGGGTCAGCCCGTCATCCGGCCGCTGGCCGTAACGGCCGCTGGCGAAGCCGAATTCGATCAGCGTGCGGTAGAGCAGATCGCCGGCGAAGTCTCCGGTGAAGGGCCGTCCAGTCCGGTTGGCTCCTTTGAGGCCCGGCGCCAGGCCGACGATCAGGAGCTTGGCGTCCAGAGGCCCAAAGCTCGGCACCGGCGCGTTGAACCAGTCCGGATGGCCTTGGCGGTTGCCGGCGCGGAACTCCGCCAGCCGCGGGCAGAGCGGGCAGTTCAGGCTCGGTTGCGGAGGCGGGGAGGCTGGTGACATCGGGCCTGCCTTGTCATCGGGACAGGCCCTGGCTGGCGGCTAACGGGCCCTACGAACGGCCACCGTTGCTCGATTCGACCTCTGCTGTCGATTGGCGGCCGCTGGTGTGGTTGCGGGCGATGTTCTCCGAAAGGTCGCTGAGGTCGATGAAAACGTCCGCCTGGCGTCGCAGTTCGTCGGCCACCATGGGCGGGGAGGAGCGGATGGTGCTAACCACCGTGACCCGCACGCCCTTGCGCTGCACCGCCTCCACCAGCCGGCGGAAATCGCCATCGCCGGAGAACAGCACGATATGGTCCAGATGCTTCGCCATCTCCATCATGTCGATGGCGAGCTCGATATCCATGTTGCCTTTGATTTTCCGGCGCCCGGAGGCGTCGGTGTATTCCTTGGTCGGCTTGGTGACCATGGTGTAGCCGTTATAGTCGAGCCAATCGACCAACGGCCGGATCGGTGAATACTCCTGGTCCTCGACCAGCGCGGTATAATAGAAGGCGCGGACCAGATGGCCCTTGTCGGCGAAGACCTGCAGCAGGCGCCGGTAATCAATATCGAATCCGAGGGCGCGCGCGGCGGCGTATAAATTTGCGCCGTCAATGAAAAGCGCAATACGTTCCTGGGGATAGAACCGCACGTTAATGAATCCTTACAAAAATCACTTTCTGAATATCGGCCAGTATGCGCAGAGATTATTGATGGAGCGTTAGCTTGCGGCCGAGAAATCGGCCGCGGCGATTTCTGAGTTTCACCCCGTAAGTTGCTGACGAGACAAGATACTTGAGTGAAATCCTGGATTCTGCTGATGGCCCGATATTCGTAGCTTTCGGCGCAAATCTGCCCAGTCGGCTACACGGTTCGCCGGCGGCGACCTGCCTCGCCGCGCTGGCGGCCTTGGAGGCGCGGGGTGTTAAGATCCTCCGCCGGTCGGCTTTCTATGAAAGCGCGCCGATACCGATCTCAGACCAGCCCTGGTACGTGAACGGCGTCGCCGAGGTGGCGACTGACCTGGATCCGGCGGCGCTGCTGGCGGTCCTGCACGAGATCGAGCGCGAGTTCGGCCGGGAGCGGCGGGAGCTCAACGCCGCCCGCGTGATGGATTTGGACATCGTGGCCTATGGCAGGCTGGTCCGGGACGATCCGCCGCCCATCCTGCCCCATCCCCGGATGGCCGACCGGGCCTTCGTCCTCCTGCCGCTGCAGGAGATTGCCCCCGGCTGGGTCCATCCCGTTCTGGGCCTGTCGGTGGAGGAATTGGTGGCGCGGCTGCCAGCGGGCCAGCAGATCCGCCGGGCGTAGACTGCGAAGGCCAAGCAGATCAGCATCTTACCGGCGGCCGCTGCGCTGCGACATCGGCGCGGCCGGTTTGCACCTTGCGTACTCGCGGCACACTCAATATATTCAATCAAATCACTGATTTCCCCGCATTTTTGGAGAACTCGCAGATATGGCGCGCGTCACCGTCGAAGACTGCATCCTGAGGATCCCGAACCGGTTTGACCTGGTCATGCTGGCCGCTCAGCGCGCCCGCGATGTCAGCGCCGGCTCGGCGCTCACCATCGATCGCGACAACGACAAGAACCCGGTCGTGGCGCTGCGCGAGATCGCCGAGGACAAGCTCGACCTGGATGCGATCCAGCAGTCGATCGTGAAGAACCTCAGCGTCCACAAGGAGCCCGAGGAGCCGGAAGACGAAGGCGGCTTCGGCACGGGCGAGACCGACATGCTGGCCGATCTCATGAAGAACGAAGCCGCCGCCGGCGTGCAGAGCCCCGAGGAAGAAGAATTCGAAGACGATCCTGCGGCCATGGCGGAAGAACCCGCCGATGCCGTGCCGGAGGAAGGCTGAGCGCCTGAACGTCGAACGCCCGCGGCAGCGACAGGATTGGTGGAACGGCAGGGAGAGGCTCGTCTGGCGCACTAGGCAGAGCAGCGGCAGGTACGGCCACGGATGATCCGCCAGTTCGAGCTCGTCGAACGCGTCAAGTCCTACGATCCCAACGCGGATGAGGATCTGCTCAACCGCGCTTATGTGTTCTCCATGAAGGCCCACGGTTCCCAGGAGCGCGCCTCCGGCGATCCGTACTTCCTCCATCCCCTGGAAGTCGCCAACATCCTCACCAAGCTAAAGCTGGACTCGGCTTCCATCGTCACTGCGCTGCTGCACGACACGGTCGAGGATACCAGTGCGACCCTCGAGCAGATCGAGCGCAACTTCGGCAAGGACATCGCCAAGCTGGTGGACGGCGTCACCAAGCTGTCCCGGCTGGAGCTGCAGTCCGACCAGTCCAAGCATGCCGAGAACTTCCGCAAGCTCGTGCTGGCGATGTCGGAGGATATCCGAGTCCTGCTGGTGAAGCTGGCCGACCGCCTGCACAACATGCAGACGCTGGAACACATCAAGAGCCCGGAGAAGCGCAAGCGCATCGCCCTGGAGACGGTGGAGATCTATGCCCCGCTGGCCGAGCGCATCGGCATGCACCAGCTCAAGGACGAGCTCGAGGACCTGGCCTTCGGCGAGCTCAACCACGAAGCCCGCGAGTTGATCGTCCAGCGCTTGAACTTCCTGCGCGAGACCGGCGGCGCCCGCGCCGACCGCATCATGGCCGAGCTGAAGAAGGTGCTGGAAAACGGCGGCCAGAAGGCCACGGTGTCCGGCCGCGAGAAGCGGCCCTATTCGATCTGGCTGAAGATGCAGCGCAAGAACATCGGCTTCGAGCAGCTCGCCGACATCATGGCCTTCCGCGTCGTCGTCGACGACATCGCCGGTTGCTACAAGGCGTTGGGCATCCTCCATGGCCGCTATCCCATGGTGCCCGGCCGGTTCAAGGATTACCTCAGCACGCCCAAGCCGAATGGCTATCGCTCGGTCCATACCGGCGTCATCGGCCCGGAGAAGCAGCGCATCGAGGTGCAGATCCGCACCAAGGAGATGCACGACATCGCCGAGCTCGGCGTCGCCGCCCATTGGAGCTACAAGCAGGGCGCCCCGTCGGTGGAAGGGCGCCAGTATCGCTGGCTGCGGGAACTGCTCGATATTCTCGAGCACGCCTCCGGCCCGGAGGAGTTCCTCGAGCACACCAAGCTCGAGATGTTCCAGGACCAGGTGTTCTGCTTCACGCCCAAGGGCGATCTGATCTCGCTGCCGCGCGGCGCCACGCCCGTGGATTTCGCCTATGCCGTTCACTCCGAGGTCGGCAATACCTGCGTCGGCGCCAAGATCAACGGCCGCCACATGCCGCTGCGCACCGAGCTGCATAACGGCGACCAGGTGGAGATCGTGGGATCGCGGACGCAGACGCCGTCTCCCACCTGGGAGCGGTTCGTCGTCACAGGCAAGGCGCGCGCCTGCATCCGCCGTTTCATCCGCACCCAGCAGCGCGCGCAGTACATCGAGCTTGGCCGCGCCATCCTGCTGAAGGCGTTCAAGCAGGATCATCACGACTTCACCGACAAGGCGTTCGACGGCGTGCTGAAGCGATTCCACGCCGAGGATGCGGAGGATATCTACGCCGCCGTCGGCGAGGGGTTGCTGACCGAGCGCGAAATCATGGGCGCCGTGTTTCCCGGCAGCACCACCACGCCGCGCACCGGCAAGGTGGTGCCCATCGGCGCCCGCCGCGGCAAGGATCAGAAGGCCAAGGCTTCCTCGATTCCGATTACCGGCCTCATTCCCGGCATGGCGATCCACTATGCCGGTTGCTGCCACCCGCTGCCTGGCGACCGCATCGTCGGCATCGTCACCACGGGCAAGGGCGTCACCATCCACACCATCGACTGTGAGACGCTGGAAAGCTTCGCCGATGCGCCGGAGCGCTGGCTCGACGTCTCCTGGAACATCGATTCCGAGATGTCGCCCGGCCATGTCGGCCGGCTGCATGTGGTGGTAGCGAATTCCCCCGGCAGCCTGGGCAGCATGTCCACCATCATCGGCAAGGCCGAAGGCAACATCACCAACCTGAAGATCACCAACCGCTCCGCCGATTTCTTCGAGATGACCGTGGATGTGGAAGTCAGCGACATCCGCCATCTCTCCAACATCATCGCCGCTCTGCGGGCGACGCCCCTGGTCAATTCCGTCGAGCGGGCGCGCGGATGAACGCCGCCATGATCCTGGGCATCGGCAACGACATCATCGACATCAGGCGCATCGAGAAATCGCTGGAGCGGTTTGGCGACCGCTTCGTGCAGCGGGTCTTCACCGACATCGAGCAGCGCAAGTCCGACCGCCGGCGCAACCGCGCCGCCAGCTATGCCAAACGCTTCGCCGCCAAGGAGGCCTGCTCGAAGGCCCTGGGCACAGGCTTGAACCATGGCGTGTTCTGGCGGGATATGGGCGTGGTGAACCTGCCGACCGGCAAGCCGACCCTGGTGCTGACCGGTGGTGCCGCGGAACGGCTGCAATCGCTGCTGCCGCCGGGTACCAAGGCACAGATCGATTTGACCATCACCGATGAGTTCCCCCAGGCCCAGGCCATCGTCATCATCACGGCGGTTCCCGACAGCAAGACCGTTTGAAAACCCTTCCCGGCGCCGCTTGACAGGCTAGGGCCGGGCGGGCTTCATCGCCGCGCGGCCGCCCGGGGAGCGGCCCCCCAGAAAACGAGAGGATCATGTCGAAAAACAGTTCCGGCGGCACGATGGAGTTCGTGCGCACTATCATCTACGCGGTCCTCATCGCCATGGTTGCCAGGACTGTTGCATTCGAGCCTTTCAGCATTCCCACGGGTTCGATGAAGCCGACATTGCTGGTCGGCGATTACCTGTTCGTCAAGAAATGGACCTATGGCTACAGCCGCCATGCATTTCCGTGGAGCCAGCCGCCGTTCAAGGGCCGCTTGCTGTCGCAGCCCGTCGAGCGCGGCGACGTCGTGGTGTTCAAGGTGCCCGAGAAAGACGGCGGTTTCGGCGACGACTACATCAAGCGCTTTGTCGGCCTGCCGGGCGACACCATCGAAGTGAAGGGCGGCATTCTCCATATCAATGGCGAGCCGGTGAAGCGCGAGCGCATCGAGGACTGGTACGACGAGCAGACGGGCAAACTGTTGACCCAATACATCGAAACATTGCCCAATGGCGTGCAGCACCGCATCGCCGAGGTATCGGACGATGAAAACAACGACAATTATGGTCCCTTCGTCATTCCGGCCGGACATTACTTCGGCATGGGCGACAACAGGGACAACTCAGCCGACAGCCGATCCTTCGGCGCCATACCGGAAGAGAACGTCGTCGGCCGGGCGTCCTTCATATTCTATTCCACTGCGTGCAATTGTTCGCTCATCAAGCTCTGGGAATCGATACCGCATACGCGGCTCGACCGCATCGCCACCGGTATTCATTGAACGACTCGAACGACCATACGGAATCAGGTGACGACCTCGCGGCATCGCTGGGCCACAGGTTCCGGCGGCCCGAACTGTTGGCGGAGGCGCTGACCCATGCCAGCGCCGCGACGCGGCCGGTGCGCGGCGGCGAGTTCAGCAACGAGCGCCTGGAGTTCCTGGGCGACCGGGTGCTGGCGCTGGTGATCGCGGAAATGCTGTTCGAGACCTTCGGCCGGGAGACGGAAGGGGCCCTGGCCCGCCGCCTCGCCGCGCTGACCCGCAAGGAAGCGCTGGCGGATGTGGGAACCGCCCTCGATCTCGGCCGCCACCTGCAGATGTCCCGCAGCGAAGCCGACACCGGCGGCCGCAGCCATCCGGGCATGGTGGCCGATGCCTGCGAAGCCGTGATCGGCGCGCTCTATCTCGATGGCGGACTCGAGGCCGCCGCGCAATTTGTCCGCCGCTGCTGGGCGCCGCTGATCGGCGCCGACAGCAACCCGCCCCAGGATGCGAAGACGGCGCTGCAGGAATGGGCCCAGGCCCGCGGCCTGCCGCTGCCGGCCTATCATGTGCTGGAGACCCAAGGGCCGGCCCACAACCCGGTCTTCGCCATCGAAGTGCGCGTCGAGGGTGCCGAACCCGCCACGGGCCGCGGCCGCTCCAAGCGCGCGGCGGAGCAGGAGGCGGCCGCCATCCTGCTCAAGGCCGTGCGGAGCACCGGCCCATGACCGAACCGGAATCCCCGCCGCTGGCCGATCAGCATTGCGGCTTCGTCGCCATCGTCGGCGCGCCCAATGCCGGCAAGTCGACGCTGCTGAACCGGTTGGTGGGCAGCAAGATCTCCATCGTCTCGCCGAAAGTGCAGACCACCCGCAACCGCGTGCTTGGCGTTGTGATCGACGGCGCAGCCCAGATCGTTTTCATCGATACGCCCGGAATCTTCGCCCCCCGCCGCCGCCTCGACCGCGCGATGGTGAAGGCCGCCTGGCGCGGCGTCACCGAGGCGGACCTGACGCTGCTGCTGGCGGATGCCCAGCGCCAGGAGATGGGCGAGGACACCCGCCGCATCATCGACGGCCTCAAGGCCCAGGACCGCAAGGCGCTGCTGGCGCTGAACAAGATCGACCTGATCAAGCGCGAGCGGCTGCTGGAGCTGGCGGCGATGTATGACGCCGAGGGGATCTTCAGCGATGTCTTTATGATCTCGGCCGAGACCGGCGACGGCGTCGACGGGCTGGTGAAAGCGCTGGCCGCGCGCATGCCCGCCGGGCCCTGGCATTTCCCGGCGGACCAGATCTCCGACGTGCCGCTGCGCCTGCTGGCGGCCGAAGTCACGCGCGAGCATCTCTTCCGCCAGGTCCATGACGAGTTGCCCTACGAGCTGACGGTGGAGAACGAGAGCTGGAAGGACTTCCAGGACGGCAGCGTGCGCATCGAGCAGGCCATCTATATCGGCCGCGAAACCCACAAGCCGATCCTGCTGGGCGAAGGCGGCCGCCGCATCAAGTCCGTGCGCGTCGCCGCGCAGAAGGAATTGGAACAGATCCTCGAACGCAAGGTGCACCTGTTCCTGCAGGTAAAAGTCAAATCCGGCTGGGGCGACGACCCCGCGCGCTACCGGGCGATCGGTCTGGAGTTCGAGAAAGATTAGCGTTTCGCCGTTGCGTCTCACCTGTTTGTCATCCCGGAAACCTCGCGTCAGCGTGGTTGTCCGGGACCCATGAACACCGAGCGCTGGTCAAGGTAACTTGACGAATTCCGTGTGCTTGGGTCCCGGGCTCCGCCACTGACGTGGCGGCCCCGGGATGACAAGCATTGGGAAAGTGGCAATCCACGATTTCCTCTTTGCGTCTTTGCGTCTTTGCGGTCAATTTTCCGGCCGGACGAAATCTGACGGGGAGTGGCAGGGATGAACGCGGCAGGCAAAGTGGCGCTGGTGACGGGGGCGGGGAGCGGGATCGGCCGGGCGGTGGCGGCCGCGCTGCTGCAGGAGGGATACAAGACCGTCCTCACCGGCCGCCGTGCCGAGGCCCTGAATGAATCGCTGGCGTTGGCAAAGGCGCCGAAAGATGCAGCGCTCGCCGTTCCCGCCGACGTCACCGATCCGAAATCGGTCGCAGCGCTGTTCAAGGCCATAAAGGACAAGTTCGGCCGGCTCGACGTCCTCTTCAACAATGCGGGCGTCGGCGCGCCGGCCATTCCGTTGGAGGAGCTGACCTTCGAGCAGTGGAAGGCGGTGGTCGACACCAACCTGACCGGCTCGTTCCTCTGTACCCAGGAGGCCTTCCGGATCATGAAGGACCAGAAGCCCCGCGGCGGCCGCATCATCAATAACGGCTCGATCTCGGCCCACGTGCCGCGGCCGCATTCGGCGCCCTATACCTCGACCAAGCACGCCATCACCGGCCTGACGCGGTCCTGCTCGCTGGACGGCCGCGCCTATGACATCGCCTGCGGCCAGATCGATATCGGCAATGCGCTGACGCCCATGGCGGCGAAGATGCAAACCGGCGTCATGCAAGCCAACGGCAGCATCGCCGCGGAGCCGACCATCGATCCGGCCGAGGTCGCGCGGGCCGTGATCTACATGGCCGGCCTGCCGCTGGATGTGAACGTGCAGTTCATCACGGTGATGGCGACGAAGATGCCGTTCATCGGGCGGGGATAGAGCGAAACCTCAGGGCATTGAAGCGGGAAAGTACCGAATTGCCCCCTTGTGGGGGCGGTCGGAGCATCGAGCAAAGCGAGATGCTCCGGGTGGGGGGACGGCTCGGTATCGACAACACAAAACAGCTTCGACACAACTTTCGCCGGCAGTGTCCGCCTTTGACAACCCCCTTCTGGATCATCTCGCTAACGCTCGATGATCCATCTTCCCCCTCAAGGGGGGAAGATTGCAGGTTTGTACTTGCCTGATTGAACTCAACTGAATCCCCCTCCCTTGCTTCCGTCAGATGCCCATCGCAGAGTCATGCGCCTCTGCCCGATTCCCCGTCATCGGAACCCCTATCATGCCCCGCGATCCGCGCTACGATATCCTGTTCGAGCCTGTCCGCATCGGTCCGGTCACCGCCAAGAACCGCTTCATCCAGGTGGCCCACTGCAACGGCATGGGCATGAGCTATCCCAGCACCATGGCGGCGATGCGCCGCATGAAGGCCGAAGGCGGCTGGGCCGTGGTCTGCACCGAAGAGACCGACATCCATCCCTCCGGCGACATGACGCCGCTGATCGAGGGGCGGCTGTGGGACGACCGCGACATCCCGACCTTCGCGCGCATGAACGAGGGCGTGCACGCCCACGGCGCGCTGGCGGCCATCGAGCTCGTCCATACCGGACCGCGCGATGCCTGCCTCTACAGCCGCGAGGTGCCGATCGGCGTCGCCCATCAGCCGGTCTGGGCCGGCGACTATCCGGCACAGGCCCGCGCCATGGACAAGGCCGACATCAAGGCCTTCCGCCGCTGGCATCGCGAGGCGGCGCTGCGGGCGCAGAAGGCGGGCTTCGACATGATCTATGCCTATTGCCATCCCGGCAGCTCGCTGATCGGCGATTTCCTTTCCACTGCCCGCAATCAGCGCTCGGACGAGTATGGCGGCAGCCTGGAGAACCGCCTCCGTCTCACGCGCGAGGTGCTCGAAGAAGCGCGCGAAGCGGTCGGCTCGACCTGCGCGATCGCCTTGCGCATGACCGTCGACTATCTGACGCAGAGCGGTGAGCCCGACATGGCGGAATCCCGCGCGGCCATCGAAATATTGGCCGACCTGCCCGATCTCTGGGACGTCAACATCAGGGAATGGCGGCGGGACTCCGTTCCCTCGCGCTTCGGGCCGGAAGGATCGCAGGAGGAGTTCATCTCCTTCGTGAAGAAAGTCACGCGCAAGCCTGTCGTCGGCGTCGGCCGTTTCACCTCGCCCGACACCATGGTCTCGCAGATCCGGCGTGGTGTGCTGGATTTCATCGGCGCGGCGCGGCCCTCGATCGCCGATCCCTTCCTGCCGAAGAAGATCGAGGAAGGTCGCATCGATGACATCAGGGAATGCATCGGCTGCAACATGTGCGTGACCTCGGACTTCACCATCGTGCCCATGCGCTGCACCCAGAACCCGACCATCGGCGAGGAATGGCGCAAAGGCTGGCATCCGGAAATCATTCCGGCGCGGGGCTCTGATGACAAAGTCCTCGTCGTGGGCGCGGGGCCGGCCGGTCTCGAATGCGCGCGGGCGCTGGGGCAGCGCGGCTACGAGGTCACGCTGGCGGAGGCTCGCGATGTCCTTGGCGGCCGCGTCGCCAATGAAAGCCGGCTGCCGGGGCTCGCCACCTGGGGCCGCGTGCGCGACTACCGGGTGCAGCAGATCCAGCGCATGGCCAACGTCCAGGTCTATCTGGAAAGCCGCCTGAGTGCGCCGGAGATCCTGGAGTTCGGCTTTCAGAAAGTCGTCCTGGCGACAGGCGGCACCTGGCGGCGCGACGGCGTCGGACGCTGGCACAGCGCGCCGCTTGCCAAGCTAGACGCGGGCAGCGTGTTCACGCCTGAAGATGTTTTCGCCGGCCGGCGCCTCGAAGGCCCGGTCGTTATCTTCGATGACGACCACTACTACATGGGCGGCGTGCTGGCCGAGAAACTGCGGCTGGAGGGTCTCGGATGTCACGCTGGTGACGCCCGCGGCGGATGTCTCGAAATGGACCCACGCGACGCTGGAGCAGGGCTGGATCGAACAGCGCCTCTACGAGGTCGGCGTCACTATCATCGAGAAACATGCGCTGATGTCTGCTGCAAATGGCGAGGCGCGTATCCAACATATCCAAAGTGGCCGCGAGCGCGTGCTGCCTTGCGCGTCGCTTCTCCTCGTGACCATGCGCCTGCCGAATGACGATCTCTACAACGAACTCATGGCCGACAGCGAGGGCCTCACCGCCGCGGGCATCCGCTCGCTCACCCGCATCGGCGATTGCCTGGCGCCCTCGACGATCGCCGCCGCCGTCTATGCGGGCCATCGCTATGCGCGTGAAGCGGACGCGCCACCGATGGAAGGCGTGCCGTTCGAGCGGGAGTTGATCGCGCTGGCTTGAGCGAACATCGGCCGACTTAGGGAGGTATCGCACGGCATAGTCGCCTCGCCCCCACGAAGTGGGGGAGAGGCACGCAACATCCGCGTTCAGCGGATGGTGCGGGTGAGGGGGCTGGCGCCGATGTTGCCGTTCGCGAGAGTGTGGATGCAGTGAGAATGAACCGAATCGAAAACTGCCCCTCATTATCGATGCGCGGCCTTCAAACATTGTGCTCCCGCGCCCTCACCCCGCCACATTCGCTGGACGCGAATGTGGCATCCCTCTCCCGCTTCGCGGGCGAGGGGACAAGTTAAAGAAAATAAGGCACGCTACTCAAGCGGCTTCAGCACCAGATGGCATAGCGCATCGAAGGGCAGCCGCTTGTCGGCTGCGACCCAGGCCGGCTGGTATGGCCTGGTGTCCGGCCCGCTGATCATCGCCTTTTCGCAACTGAATCCCGTGGCGAGATAACCATAGGGTCTTAGCACTTCGTCGAGAGGATCGAGAATGGCTCGTGCCACCAGGACGCGCTGGACATAGGATCTCGGCGCGTTCGCCACTCTTTGGCCTTACCCGTATCCGCCGACCATTCGGCATCGGCCTCGCGGCATTTCGAACAGATGGCGGTTGAGCCATTCATAGTTGATCAATCGGCCGAGAAAGATGGATCGATAGGTCGGGACCTTCGGCTGCCCGTGTCTTTGATGGCGAGCGCGGCAAGCACCAGAGTGAGCATTTCCACAGTGGCCTCCTGAGTCGGAAAACAGGGCGACGCAGGTGCGCTTGGACGCGACTGAAGGCGGAAGATGATCGTCCGCCATTCCGACGTTCGTGGCCGAAACTGTCGCAGGCCAAGTCCCGCTCCACCGTAAACAACGGTAGCTCAGTCTCGGCATCGGGCGTTCGCCGCAACGAGCCACAACAGCGCTGCGAGCAGAATCGAGCGCATGTGCGCCCGGAAACTGCATCGCCTCATGTCTCCGGCGGATCGCCGTCTTCCGGCGTCCAGCCTTCGATCCAGACATCCAGCGGCAGCACATAGGCCGGCTCGCCATTCTCGCGGAAATAGGACTCGACGGCATAGCGCTTGCTCGTCGCATTCTCGCGCATGGTCGCCGTGTTGCTGGGTCCCCAGGCGCTCAGCACGAAGCGGTGCGCGGGAAATCCGATATTGTGAAACCGGATCAGCCCATCGGCCGCCATCATCCGCAGATAGGAGGTGGAGTTGGTGCTCTCGTCGATGCAGTCGAGCTGTCCGTCGGGATCGAGATGCACGCCCATGCCCGGCGCATCTTCCGACGTGCCGGTCTGCTCGCCGGTGAAGCGCTCCAGGACCGCGATGGCACGCGCCACCGTCAGGCGTTCCGCCAGGGCATCGCCGGGTGGCGGATCGAACACCGCACGCACCTGCTGCCATTGCGCCGGCGTCAGCGTGACATTGCCATGCAGCCGGCAGGAATTGCCGAAGCAGACGCGATAGCTGGCCGGCGTCGGATTGGGATCGAGGTTCTTGGCGACGCGATTCTCTTCCACTTCGGCGACTTCGGCGCAAGCGCCGAGGCCAAGGCAGAACAGCGCCGCGAGCGTTATCAGGGGCTTGGGAACAGTCATGATTTTCAGGGAACTTTACTTGACGTTGCGCGTTGCCAGCAGATCATGGCGACGCATATTCCCCTAACATCGCCCGGCGCGGCAAGTGGCCTGTTGGTCAGGCCCAATCCGCCGGACCGGATCATCGCCCGCGATTTGCCGCCCTGCGGCTCACCCCATAAGCTGCCCGCCGATTCGATCTCGCATCTCGGGGGAGCCGGCGATTTCCATGATTGTCGATCATGTGTCCATCACCGTCAGCGACATGGCATCGGCGGCGCCGTTCTACGACGCCATCATGGCGGCGCTCGGCGTGCCCTGCGTCTGGCGCGAAGACGAGGCGGTCGGCTACGGCTTCCGCAATGGTCCCGACGATGACGGCCGCAGCTACATGACCGTGCGGAAATCCACCGGCATCGTGAAGCCCGACAACCGCCATTGGTGCTTTGCAGCACGAGATCGCGCCGCCGTCGATGCCTTCCACGCCGCGGGCGTTTCCAGCGGCGGCCGCTCGCAACGGTCCGCCCGGTCCGCGTCCGGACTATCACGAGTCCTACTACGCCGCCTTCCTGCTGGATCCTGACGGCAACCGGATCGAAGCGGTGTGCCACCGCCGCTGATCGCCGCGTCTGCCGCATGGCCCGGATGGCGCCGATCCGCTAACTTGCCGAAATGGAATGGACCGACCAGGGCATCCTTCTGTCGGCGCGCCGTCATGGCGAGAGCGCGGCGATCGCCTCGCTGCTGACGCCGGACTATGGCCGCCATGCCGGCCTGGTGCCGGGCGGCGGCGGGCGGCGCCTGCGAGCCACTTTGCAGCCGGGCAACCTGCTGCAGGCCACCTGGCGCGCGCGGCTGGCGGAGCATCTCGGCTACATGACCTGCGAGTTGGTGGAAGGCTGGTCGGCCGACCTGCTTGATGACGATTTGCGGCTGGCGGGGCTGACGGCGGCACTGGCGCTGGTGGACGCGGCGTTACCGGAGCGGGAGCCGCACCAGCGCATCTATGACGATCTCGCTGCGTTGATCCAGACCTTGCGAAGCAGTGCGGGCTTGGAAGTCTGGGGCGCCAGATTTGCGCGCTTCGAAGCCACGGTGCTGGCCGATCTCGGCTACGGTCTGGATCTCGCCAGTTGCGCAGCCACCGGCGCCACCACCGGCCTCACCCATGTTTCGCCGAAGACGGGCCGCGCGGTTTCATCGGCCGCCGCTGCGCCCTACCGCGAGCGTCTGCTGACGCTGCCGGCATTCCTGCTGCCGGGCGCGGACGCGGCAACGCCTGTCAGCGCGCGCCGATCTTCTCGCGGGCCTGAAGGTGACGGGATACTTCCTGGAACAGAATGTCTTCAGCCACCTGCCGGTCCTCGGCGGCCGGGAGAACGGCCAGCCCGAGCAGCGCCGCGGCCTGCCGCCGGCGCGGGAGCGCCTGCTGGATAAGCTGGCCCGCCGCGCCGCTTAGCGGGCGGCTAGGCCGCGCTGTCCTGATGCAGGACCACCACCGCCTCGGCGTCGCTCAGATGCCGCGTGCGGTCGCGCCGCACCACGTGGAAGGCCTGGCTTTGCCGGTCCGCGGCGGCCGGCCTGTAGACATCCATGGGGCTGTCGCTGCCGCGCAGGATCTCGTTGCCCAGCGGCTCCCACTCGCCGCCGTAATAATCCTTGAAAGCCGCGCTGGCGATAACAGGCGAGCCGAACTTCTTGGTGAGCTGCTCCAGCCGCGTCGCCTCATTGACCGCAGAGCCGAACACCGAGAAGGCCAGCCGGTCGGCCAGACCCACATTGCCGAACATGACATTGCCGATATGCAGACCCAGGCCGAAGCCCAGCGCCGGCTCGCCCTTGGTGGCGCGTTCGCGGTTGGCGGTGTCCATGCGGGTGACCGCCTCCATGGCGCCGGCCAGGGCCATCTGGCAGGCCTCGGTGGATTCCTTCTGGTTGCGTTCGCAGGGGAAGATCGCGAGGAAACCGTCGCCCACGAAATCCAGGATTTCACCACCGGCATCCGCCACCGAGCCGGCCACATTGTCGAAGAAAGTATTGAGATTGTCGATGTAGACCTGCCGGCCGAGCTGCTCGGCCATGGCGGTGGAGTTGCGCAGATCGCCCCAGACGATGGCGGCGCGGATGGTCTCGCCGTCGCCGCGCTGGATCTGGCCCGACAGCACCCGCTGCCCGGCATTGGGCCCGAGATAGGTCATCAGCGCGCTCTTCGCCACGTCGCCGCGCACCGCCATCTTGGCGGCCACTGCCAGCCGGTCTTGCACGCTGATCAACGCCTCGATCTCGTCGTCGCTGAAACCCTCTCTGCTGTTGGTGGACCAGGAGCCCATCATGCCCTGCTGCTTCGCCGCATCGAACGGCGCAACAAAGGCGAGGTAGTCGGTGAGGCCCTCCTTGTGCAGATCGGCGAAGATGGGGAACTCACTTCCCGCCTGGGCATCGAGCCTGCGGCGCATATGCTCCAGCTTGTGCTTCATCATGTGATAATAGGGGCTGACCTTGAACCGGTCGTTCGTCTTGCCGCCGGGAGTGTGCCGGTAGCCCTCGACCTGCAACCCTTCCTTGTGCCGCCAGGTGAACCCCAGCGCACGGTACAGGGGATGCAACACCGAGAAGGATAGATGCACCCGCGCCAGCGGAATGCCGGCGCCATGCAGCCGCTCGCAGCAGCCGCGCACGATGGTTTCGAGATCGGCGTCGGTCAGCGCCTGGGACAGCAGCCAGCTTGTGGCGCGATCCACCAGCACCCGGGAAGTGGCGCTCGTCTTGTCGGACATGAAGGAACTCCGGAATAAGGCCCATTCGCGGGCGCATTGCAGAAGATATAGGAAACCCAACGGAGAAAACCAACAATGCCGGTGCTGTAAAATTTGTGTGCACCCCGGAATTCCGGATAGATTTCCGAACAGTAACCAGGTTCCAGGACCCATCCCTTCATGACCAGTCAGGTTCAAGGCCCGCGCCACATCGCGGTGATCGGCGCCGGCATCATTGGCGTCTGCACCGCGCTTTATCTGCAGCGGGACGGACACCGCGTCACCCTAATCGACCGCGCGGGTCCAGGGGAGGGTGCCTCCAAGGGCAATGCCAGCGTCATTGCCGGCGAATCCTGCGTGCCGGTAGCCACGCCCGGCATCCTGAAACGCGTTCCCGGCATGTTGATGGACCCGCTGGGGCCGCTGGCCTTGCGCTGGAGTTATCTGCCGAAATTGGCGCCCTGGCTTTGGCAGTTCGTCCGCGCTTCCTCGCCGGAGCGCGTGGAGGCCATATCCATCGCTCTCCGCGCCCTCAGCGGCCAGGCGCTGGAATCCTACTGGCCACTGATCCGCTCAGCCGGTGTGCAGGACATGATCCGCCGCACCGGCTGGCTGATCGTCTATGAGACGGACGAGAAGTTCCGGGGCGCGCAAGAAGACCTGGAGATACAACGACGCCGCGGTGTGGAATACCGCGTCCTGCCGCCGGAGGAGATCCGCCAGCTCGAGCCGAGCCTGGCGCCGATCTTCAAGCACGGCATCTACCATCCCGAGAACGCCTATGTGACCGACAATTTCCGGTTGGTACAGGTGCTGGCGGAGAATCTGGTGCGCAATGGGGGAAAATTGGTGAGGGAAGACGTCACCGGTTTCGCCTTCGATACTGCCGGCCATCCGAATGCCGTGGTGACCCGCACCGGCCGCCACGTCGCCGATGCCGTGGTCGTCACCGCTGGCGCCTGGTCGCGCACCCTCTGCCGCCAGCTTGGCCACGATCCGCTGCTGGATACCGAACGTGGCTATCACATGATGTATCCGAACCCCGGCGTGACGCCGCGCATGCCCATCTGTTCCGGCGAATACACCTTCGTGGCGACGCCGCTCGAGCAGGGCCTGCGCCTGGCGGGCACGGTGGAGCTGGGCGGCCTCAAGGCGGCGCCGGACTACGCCCGGGCCCGCATCATCGCCGAGCGCGGCCGCCGCATGCTGCCGGGCCTGAACGAGGCCGGGGGCGTGCCTTGGATGGGCTTCCGGCCCTCAATGCCCGAACTCCCTCCCGGTCATCGACCGCTCCAGCAAGCATCCCAACGTCTTCTTCGGCTTCGGCCATGGCCATCTCGGCCTGACGCTGGCCGGCGTGACCGGGCGGATTCTCTCCGACATCGTCGCCGGCCGCGATGCGCGCCTCGACCTCGCGCCCTATCGCATCGATCGCTTCTAGACCAATCGAGGAATTGGCCGCGGAATTGCTCGCGAACTCGTGAAATTCCCGCGTTGGCATCGGTGCTACTGCTTCCTATATGCAATTGGATTGGCGCGTTGCTGAAGACGCGCCGCGGCGAAGCATTGCAAGGGAGGCTTGTATGACCGTCAATCAGGACATCATCAATCTGTTCGACCGCTTCACCCATGGCGGCATGGATCGCCGCAGCTTCATGCAGCGCCTGACCCAGCTTGCAGGCGGCACGGCCGCGGCGTCAGCGTTGCTCTCGGTGCTCGAAAACAACTACGCCCATGCCGAAATCGTCGCCGCCGATGACAGCCGGCTGAAGGCCGAAGACACCAGCTATCCCGGTCCCGATGGTGCCATCAATGGCTACTTCGTGCGGCCGGTCGAGGCGGCCAAGCGAGGCTCGGTGATCGTCATCCACGAGAACCGGGGTCTCAATCCCCATATCCGCGACGTCGCCCGCCGGGTGGCGCTCGAAGGCTACAACGCTCTCGCCGTGGACATGCTGTCGCGCGACGGCGGCACGCCCGAAGATGCCGACAAGGCCCGCGACATGATCGGCGCGCTGGACCCCGAACTCAACGCCCAGCGTCTCGCCGCGGCGGTGCCGTTCCTCGCGGCCCATCCCGACGGCAATGGCAAGGTGGGGGCGGTGGGCTTCTGCTGGGGCGGCGGCATGGTCAACGAGCTCGCCGTGCGCAGCCTCGACCTCAACGCCGGCGTCGCCTATTACGGCCGGCAGGTGGATGCCGCCCGCGTCGCCGCCATCAAGGCGCCGCTGCTGCTGCAATATGCGGAGAACGACGAGCGCATCAATGCGGGCATCGCCGACTACGAGGCGGCGCTGAAAGCCAACGGCAAGACCTATGAGGTCTTCATGTATCCGGGCGCGCAGCATGCCTTCAACAACGACACCAACGACGCGCGCTACAACAAGGAAGCCGCGGAACTCGCCTGGGGCCGCACGATCGAGTTCTTCAAGAAGAATCTGGCGTAGGCTACCTCTACATATCGGAAACGAATGGGGCGGCCCGCGGGCCGCCCCATTTTTGTCTGCTCGAATGGCCGGAAACTAGATCCCCGCCTTCACGCCCTCGAACATCTTCTGCAGGTCGTCGACCCGCGTGTTCTCCTTGCTGAAGGTGCCGGATTTGAGGAAGTCCGATGGGTCCTTGGGAAAGCCGCGCTCGGCCAGCAGCTCTTCGGTGACCAAGTCGAAGGTCTTGCGGTTAGAGTGGCCGTAGCCGTAGTTGATGAGCCACTCGCCGGCTTTCGGGTCCAGCATCGCGTCCATCAGCTCGTGGGCCTTTTCCGGATGGGGCGCGTTGGTTTGCAGCACCAGGCCGCAGCACCAATTCAACCGGCCTTCCTTCGGCGTCATGTACTTCACGTCGACACCCTGGCTGCGCAGCGTCGCCACCGAGCTGTTCCAGGCGCTCGCCACCACGATCTCGCCGGTCGCCATCGCCTGCTCGAATTCCGTCGAGTCGCTCCAGTACATGCGCAGCAGCGGCTTCTGCTTCTGCAGCAGCAGGCGCACCTTCTCGATTTCCTCGTCGGTCATCTCGTAGGGATCGGCGGCGCCGATCAGCAGGCCGCAGATGATCGAGGTATCCGTGATGTCGTTGCCCATGGCGATCTTGCCGGCGTAGCGCTCGTCCCAGAGGATGCTCCAGGACTCCTCTTTCACGTCCACCAAGTCGGCCCGATAGATCACCGAGGTATTGCCCCAGTCCCAGGGCACGAACCACTGAGCGCCGTCCTTGTTGGCGTCGTTCACCACCTTGAGGCCCTCGAACACATCGCCCCAATTGGAGAGCTTCGAGGTGTCGATCGGCTGCAGCAGATTGGCCGAACGCCAGCGGTTGATGCGGCCGCTGCAGGGGTGGGCGATGTCCACCTGGTATCCGGCGCGCAATTTCTGGAACGCCTCTTCCTCGTCGGAGAACAGCGGCATGTCCGGCGCGCCATACTTTGCGTCATAGGCCGGATGCGCTTCCGGCACGTCATAGCCCGACCAGGTGAAGATGATCGCCTGCTCGTCGGCCCGCGCCGGTTTGTCAAACACAGGGATCGTCACCAGGCTGAGGCCCGTGCCCGCCAGAAGTTGGTTGAAACGGCGCCGCGAATACGGGCCGCTGCGCATTTGTTCGAGGATCTGGTCCTTGTCCATGATCTGACTATCTCCCTGATTTGGTTTGTTTTTTCTGGCCCAAGCGCTGAGCTGGCGTTTTTCGCCCGTTACCCAGGACCGAGAGTCTAGGCCCGGCCCTAAGCCGGGGGCAAGCGCGCTCTGACTCCATGAAATCTCCATAAGTTCTCCATGACCAGTTCAAGCGCGGCAGGCCCGGCGCCCCTAGACAGAGGCCGCGGTCGCTGATGGCTGCTGAACCGGGGCTCAGGACCACGGATACGAAAATCTAGAGACATGGAAGGACAGGTCATGACACTACGCATTGGCAGTGAGGCGCCGGATTTCGACGCCGAGACCACCAGCGGCAATTTCCGCTTTCACGACTGGCTCGGCAGTTCCTGGGCGGTGCTGTTCTCGCACCCCAAGGACTTCACGCCGGTCTGCACCACCGAGCTCGGCTACATGGCGCGGCTCAAGCCGGAGTTCGACAAGCGCAACGTGAAGATCATCGGGCTCTCGGTCGATCCGGTCGACGATCACAAGCGCTGGGCCAAGGACATCGAGGAGACCCAGGGCCACGCGCCGAACTATCCGATCATCAGCGATCACGAACTGAAGGTCGCCAAGCTCTACGGCATGCTGCCGGCCGAACTCAACGGCACGTCGAAGGGCCGCACCGCTGCCGACAACCAGACGGTGCGCAATGTCTATGTCATCGGCGCCGACAAGAAGATCAAGCTGATCATCAGCTATCCCATGAGCACCGGGCGAAATTTCGACGAGATCCTGCGGGTGATCGACTTCCTGCAACTCACGGCGAAGCACGCCGTGGCGACGCCTGTGAACTGGCGGCAGGGCGACGACGTGATCATCGTGCCATCGGTCTCCGATGCCGACGCGAAGGTCAAATTCCCCGCCGGCTGGAAGGCGCCGAAGCCCTACATGCGCATCGTGCCGCAACCGAAATAAGCGGCCGTCACGCGGCGATGTTCCGTCCGCCGGAGGTGGCGGACGGAACATCCGCATCATTGGATATGCCCATGATCTTCCGCCAGATCTTCGACCGCACCTCCTGCACCTATACCTATCTTGTCGCCAGCGGCGGCGAAGCCTGCCTCATCGATCCCGTGTTCGAACAGGCCGAGCGCTACATCAGGCTGCTGCGGGAATTGAATCTGTCGCTGGTGATGGCCATCGACACTCACCTGCATGCGGATCACGTTACAGGTCTTGGCACCCTGCAGATGCGAACGCGCTGTCTCACCGTGATGGGCGAGCAGACAGCCGCCGAAATCGTCCTGCTGCGCGTCGGCGACGGCGATAGCATCCATGTCGGCGAACTGGAACTGCGGGCGGTTCATACGCCCGGCCATACAAACGACTCCTATTGTTTCAGGCTCGGCGAAGCCGTCGTCACCGGCGATACGCTGCTGATCCGCAGCACCGGCCGCACCGATTTTCAGAATGGCGACGCCGCCGCACAATATGAACTCGCTGTTCAACAAGCTGCTAAGACTGCCTGACAATACGCGCGTCTATCCCGGCCACGACTACAACGGCCACACCGTCAGCACCATCGGCGAGGAACGCGCCCACAATCCGCGCCTCCAGGTCGGCTCCGTGACCGAGTATGTCGACCTCATGAACGGCCTCAACCTGCCGCGTCCGAAGATGATGGATGTGGCCGTGCCGGCGAACCTGCGGCTGGGGATCGAGGCCACTTCAGCGGCCATCGCTGACATGGCAGCAGTATAGAGTGAGATCTGCTCTAATTGAGCCATCGCCATTTCTTGTCCCCTCGCCACCAAGAAGTGGGGGAGAGGGTTAGGGTGAGGGGGCGGCGCCGAAACCTCCGCGCATATTGTGTCGCCGCCATTGTGTCGTGTCGCAGGTCGTCCTTGACCCAACTATCAGCGCCAGCCTTGCAATGCCCGTGCTCCTAGGACCCTCACCCTAACCCTCTCCCTGCAAGCAGGGAGAGGGGACAGAAGGGGGCATGTGAGGCCTACGGGCATAACCCTAATCTGCCGCGATCGAGTAGCCGACGCCGCGCACAGTCCGGATCAGCGGCTTCTCGCCCTCCATGTCGACCTTGCTGCGCAGATATCTGATATAGACATCGACGATCTTGGTGCCGGGATCGAAACCATATTCCCAGACATTGGCCAGGAGCTTGGTGCGGCTTATGGCCTTGCCGGCGTTCGTTATGAGATAGCGGAGCAGGGCGAACTCGCGTGCCGTCAGCGCAATCTCGCGGCCGCCGCGCGCTACTTTGCGGCTGTCGGTATTCAGTGTCAGGTCGCCCACCTGCAAGAGCGGTGAGGCTTCATTCCGATAGCGGCCGCGCCGCAGCAGCGCCTCCATGCGCGCCAGCAATTCGTCGAAAGCGAAGGGCTTTGTCAGATAGTCGTCGGCGCCGACCCGCAGCCCTTCAACCTTGTCTTGCCGCGCATCGCGGGCCGTGAGCATGAGAATGCAGCCGCCATGGTCGCTCTCGCGCAGCCGGCGGCAGACATCCAGCCCGTCCATATCCGGCAACATGCGGTCGAGGATGATCAGCGGATAGTCGATGTCGCGGCAGCGGTCGAGCGCGCCCGCGCCACGCTCGGCGACATCGACCACATAGCTTTCGGCCTCCAGCCCGCGCTTGATGAAGCGCGCGATCCGCTGATCGTCCTCGACCAGGAGCACCTTGGTCATGGCTCAAGCACCGAGCGGCAAGCGGATTCGGAATTCGGTCCGGCGGTGCGGCTCGCTGCTGACGGTGATGCCGCCGCCATGCTTTTCCGCAATCCAGCGCGCGATCGGCAGCCCGAGTTCGCTGCCGCCGGTATCCGCGCCGCGAACGGTGCCGCCGCGATAGAACCTCTCGAAGACGAACGGCAATTCTTCAGCCGGAATCCCCGGGCCGCGATCGACAACAGACACTTCGGCGAAACTGCCGTTGCATTTCGCGGCGATGCGCACGGCCTCGTCCTGTTCAGAGTATTTGATCGCATTGTCCACGAGGATGACCACGGCCTGCTTCAATCGCTGCGGGTCCGCATCGATGATGATGGGCTCCTCCGGCCAGGCGCGCTCGAGCCTGATGCCGCCCGGCTTGGTCAAAGCCTCGCCGGCGCTCACGGCGTCGGCCAGCACGTCCTGCAGTTTCACCGGCCGGGTCTCGAAGCGCACGGTATCCGCCTCCGACCTTGCCAGGAACAGCAGATCCTCCACCAGCCGAGACATCTGCCCGGCCTGCTCGACGATCCGGTCCAGGGTGTCGCGATACTCCGCCGCCGGCCGCGCCGTGCCGCGCAGGCTCACCTCCGCCTCGCCACGGACGATGGTGAGGGGCGTGCGCAGTTCGTGGCTGATATCGGCGAGGAACTGCACGCGAGAGCGGTCGAGATGCTGCAGGCGGTCGTTGGCCTGCTGCAATTCCGCCGTGCGCGCCTGCACCTGGGACTCGAGTTCGTCTTTGGCTTTCACCAGGCGTTGCTGCTGATCCTCGATCTGGTCGGCCATCTTGTTGAACCGCCGCGACAGGGCCGACAGTTCATCCTTGCCGCTGACATCGATGCGGTGGCCGAGCGCGCCCTGGCCGATCGCCGCAGCGCCCTCGGTGAGGCGCCGGATCGGACCCGACAGCGAGCGGCTCAGCAGCAAGGCCGCGCCGATGCTGATGGTCAGGCCGAGAATTGCCGTCGCGATCAAGGCGATGGTCAACCGCCGGGAGAGGGCGGCGGCGCTCGCCTCCGCGTCGGCCACTTCGGCGCGCTCGCCCGCCACGGCCTCGGTGAGTTGCCGCTGCAGATCCGCTTCCAGCCGCGCCTTGATCTCCGACCGGAAAATGGCGAGCGCCTCCGCCCGCCGGCCGCTGCCGTTATACAGGAACACGCGATCGACCGATTCATCGATCCCGTCATAAAGGACGCGCAGCCGGTCGACCTGCGCCAGTTCCTCGGCCTCGTCACCAGCCCCTCCTGACGCCTCGAGAAACGCGAGCTCGGCGCCGGTCACGCGCCGCAGGTTGGCGAAGGCGGTTTCGACCTCATCCTTTGCGTCGATGAAGTCCGGCAGCCGCTGATCGCCCAGCAGCAGCACCTCGGCGATCTGTTCGGAGTAGCGGCTGGCCGCCTTGGCCAGTTCGGTGATGGCCGTGAGCTGCTGATGGGCAAAGCCGACCCGCTCCCGGTAGAAGTCCGTGCCGCTGATGGTCAGATGCACCATCACAGCCATCGCCACCACGGCAGCGGCGACGACGGCGAGCAGCGACAGGATGCGGGTGCGCAGGCTCATCTGGACTTAATATACCGACTGCGAGTGGGGACCGGCCGGCAGGTATCACCTTCTTGGTTAAAGGAGCGCTGCATCAAAGGTTAGAATTTGGAGAGAGACGGCGTTTTGGTTTTCCAGCAAAGCAGGCAGAGACCTATAACGCCAGCGGTATTGAAGGTCGAGTTTGCCGCAACAAACCGGAGGCACCCGCAATGAAATTGCCCCTTACCGCAGCGACAATCAGCGCCATCCTTGCGGCGTCCCATCCCGCGGCGGCCGAGACGATCTTCGTTTCCAACGAGAAGGACAACAGCGTCACCATCCTCGACGGCGCCACGCTGGAGGTGATCAAGACCGTGCCGGTGGGCCAGCGGCCGCGCGGCATCACGCTCAGCATCGACAACAAGTTCCTCTATATCTGCGCCAGCGACGACAATCATGTGGAGGTGATGGACACCTCGACCTATGAGATCGTCCGCACCTTGCCGTCAGGCCCGGACCCCGAGCTGTTCGTCCTCTCGCCCTCGGGCAACCCGCTCTACATCGCCAACGAGGACGACAACATGGTGACGATCGTCGATGTCGAGTCCGGCGAACCGCTCGCCGAGGTGCCCGTCGGCGTCGAGCCCGAGGGCATGGGCATCTCGCCTGACGGCAAAGTGCTGGTGAACACCTCCGAGACCACCAACATGGCGCATTTCATCGACACCTCGACCTATGAGATCACCGACAACGTGCTGGTGGATTCCCGGCCGCGCTTCGCCGAGTTCACCGCCGACGGCAAGCATGTCTGGGTCTCCGCCGAGATCGGCGGCACGGTCAGCGTGATCGATACCGCCACCCGCCAGGTGATCAAGACCATCGGCTTCGAAGTGCAGGGCGTGACCAAGGAAGCGGTCCAGCCCGTGGGCGTGCGCGTGACCAAGGATCTCAAGCTGGCCTTCGTCGCCCTTGGTCCGGCGAACCGCGTGGCCGTCGTGGATGCCCAGACCTTCGAGGTGAAGGACTATCTGCTGGTCGGCCAGCGGGTCTGGCAGCTCGCCTTCAACGCCGACCAGTCGCGCCTCTACACCACCAACGGCATCAGCAACGACATCTCCGTCATCGATGTCGCCGGTCTCGAGGTCATCAAATCCATCACCGTGGGCAACCAGCCCTGGGGCGTGGCGGTGACGCCGTAGATCTTCGCAGCAATTCCGCAACACAGGGGAGGGAACAGAGAATGAAACGCAACATCCAGAGGATGGCGCTTGCCGCGGTTCTGGCGATCTTCGCCATGCCGCTGTCGGCGGCCAATCTGGTCACCAAGGCGACCGACGTGCCGCCGCTGCAGCTTTCAGCCGGCAAGGCCTTTCCGAAGGAGCCGATCGTGCTGGAGGCGGGCAAGTACTACCGCTGGAAGATCGAGAGCGACGGCACCTCGGAAATGGCGATCGCGGCACCCGAGTTCTTCCGTTTCATCTGGATCAACGAGGTGGTGATCAACGATATCGAAGTGCGTCCGCTGGGCCTCGATTCCATCGAGTTCGACGATGGCGGCGCCGCGGTCCTCTCCTTCGTGCCGATCCGGCCGGGCGAGTTCGAGTACTACATGCCCAATTCCGGCGATGCCTATCGCGGCAAGATCATCGTGAAATAGCGCGGCGGCAGTTACCCACTCCTCCGCGACTACCGCGCCGGTCTTTGACCGCCGGCGCGGAAACGGCCAGCTGGAACCGGCCGGGTGGCAGCCCGCCGGTTCCCGCTTGTCAAAGGCAGCACCCGCCACATCAGTCTGTATACATTAACGAACCGGCGTGATGCCGGTCACTATTCCTAGGCTTTCCCCGGCAATCGTGACGCCCGTCATATGACCGGGCCGTGCAAACCGCGGAAATGCCGCCGATATCCAACAGCAAGGCCGGCCTTCATGCCGGCGGCGAAATTCTGGATGGAGGGCGGCAATGGCACAGCTGATCGGCAGCATTCAGGGTCCGGTAAACTTCGACACTCTTTCGATCGCCGCACTGGCGGTGGGAACCGCGTCCTGGGATTCGCCCACCCGTTTGCGCATCGCCACCGATGCCGATGACTTCCGCACCTTCGACGGCGCCGCCCTGAACTATGCCGGCGGCCGCTTCATCAGCGGCTCGATCACCGCCATCAACGTCTATGCCGCCGGCCTGCCGCACTTCACCATGAATGGCTTCACCTTACCGGCGGCGACATTCCAGTCCTATGTCGATGCCGGCAATACGGCCGGATTCCTCGCCGCGGTCTTCGCCGGCGACGACACCCTCTCGGGCGGCAAGTTCAACGATCTGCTCGACGGCTTCGCCGGCCATGACCGGGTCAGCGGCGGCGACGGCAATGACACGCTACGCGGCGGCACCGGCAACGACACGCTCACGGGCCAGGGCGGCATCGACCGCCTCGTCGGCGGCAGCGGCGACGACATCTACTATGTGAACGATACCGGCGACATCGCCGACGAATCCGTCGGGACGGGTTACGACTATGTCATCAGTTCCGCCGCCAGCTACACACTCGGCGCTGGTGTCGAGAAATTATCCTTTTACATGGAGACCGGCCTCACCCTGGGCACTGGCAATAACATCGGCAACACCATCATCGGTGGCAATCTCGGCAGCAGGCTGGCGGGCAACGGCGGCACCGACACGCTGGCCGGCGGCGTTGCCGCCGATACTCTCGACGGCGGGGCGCAGAATGATCAGCTCATCGGCGCTGAGGGCAACGACTCCCTGATCGGTGGCGCCGACAATGACACGCTCAATGGCGGCGCCGGCACCGATACGCTCGCGGGCGGTGCGGGCGACGACCGCTACATGGTCGACAGTACGGACGATATGGTTGTCGAGTCAGCCGGCGGCGGACTCGACGAGGTGTCGAGCAATGCCGACCACGTGATGTCGGCGAATGTGGAGAACCTGGTGCTGGTCTCCGCTCTCGGAGCGGCGACTACCGATTGGGACGGCAACGGCAACGTGCTGAACAACATCATCACTGGCAGTGACGGTAACAACTCCTTGAGCGGCGCTGCAGGCGCCGACACACTCTTCGGCCTTGAGGGCAACGACTCCCTCGACGGCGGGGTGGGCGCCGACAAAATGATCGGCGGCATCGGCAACGACACCTACGTCATCGACAGCGCGCTAGACACGGTCGTCGAGGACGGCGGCGACAAGTATGACGCCGTGCGCGCGACGATAAATGTCGACCTGAACGTCGTTGGCGGTGGTCAGATCGAGGATGTCTATCTGCAGGGCACGGCCGCGTTCAACGCCACCGGCAACGGGGTCGGCAACCTGATAATGGGCAACAGCGCCGGCAACAAGCTGACCGGCGGTGCCGGCAATGACTCGTTGTTCGGCGGCGACGGCAACGACACCCTCGACGGCGGCGCCGATACGGACGTCCTGCTCGGCGGCATCGGCGACGACACCTACCTGCTGGGCGTGGGCGACGCGGTCAACGAAACCGGCGGCACCGGCGCCGACACGATCGTCGCCTCGATCACCTACAACCTCGCCAGTGCCATCGGCACGGTGGAGCATCTGACGTTGGCGATGGGCGCCGGCGCCATCAACGGCACCGGCAACGCGCTGGGCAACGCCGTCACCGGCAACGACAGCAACAATTCGCTGATGGGCCTGGAGGGCAATGACACGCTGAACGGCGGCAACGGCAACGACACCGTCAATGGCGGCATCGGCGATGATTCGCTGGGCGGCTTCTTCGGCGACGACCTCCATGACGGCGGCCATGGCCGGAACACCATCAATCTGGGCATCGGCGCCGGCAACGACACGGTCAGCCACAGCGCCACGGTCGACGCCTACGATATCATCAACCAATTCGACGGCGATGCCGCCGGCGGGCAGGACGTGCTCAATCTCGACGGCCTGTTCGACACCCTGGGCGTCGCCACCGCCGCCCGCGCCGGCCGCGTGACGCTCACCGACAAGGGCGCGTCTGTCGACGTCCATGTCGACCTCAATGGCGACGGCACCGCGGATTACTTCGCGGCGACGATCAACTCGGCGAGCGCAATCACTGTGGGCGCGGACGTGCTGGTCGGCGCCGCCTGAAGGCAAGGCCGCGAACTTACGGACACCCATCACCTGGGGGTTGATTCCAGCGGGCGTCTGATATCACTTGGATGATCTGGCCTCCAGCCGCCAGGAACCGGGGAGATGGCGATGTCCGATATCGGGTCAACACTGAAAAAGCTGTGCGATGCCTTCAATGCGCATGATCTTGACGGGATCATGAGCCATTTCGCCGATGACTGCGTGCTGGAAATGCCCCGCGGAGACCGGCCCTGGGGCGCGCGACACGAAGGCCGGGAGAATGTGCGCAAGGCGTTGGCCGGGCGGTTCGAAGGGTTGCCCGATGTCCACTACGGAGGTGAGCTGCACTTCGTCGATGAAGGCGCCAACACCGGCATGTCGAAATGGACACTGACCGGTACGCGCCGCGACGGACAGCGGGTCGAGGTCTGGGGTTGTGACTTCTATACCTTCCGCGGTGGAAAGGTTATCCGCAAGGACTCCTACTGGAAAATCGTTGAGTAGCTTGAGAACGCTACCGTGCCGATTGCAGCCGCGGCTTCTCGATCCCAGCCAGTTCGCAGAGCGCATCCACCATCGCCGAGAAATCCTTCTGCCCGAAGCCGCGGGCGCGCGCCGAGCTGAAGGCCTCGCGGGCGGCGGCGGCGATCGGCATCGGTACTTTCGCGGCGTTGGCCGATTCGATGATCAGGCTCAGATCCTTGTGCGCGAGATCGATGGTGAAGCCCGGCTCGATATCGCCGGCCAGCACCTTCGACGGCCAGGCGATCTTGAGCTGGCCGTTGAACGCCGTCGTGCCGTAGAGAACCTCTAGAGTCTTTTCGAGCGACAGGCCGAACCGCTGGGAGAGCGCCAGCGCCTCGGCATTGAGCTGGCAGGACACCACCGCCAGATAATTGTTCACCAGCTTGGTGCGGGTGCCCGTGCCGACGCCGCCGCAATGATGGATGGTGTTGCCCATCGCCTCCAGCAGCGGCCGCACCCGCTCGAGATCGCCATCGGCGGCGCCGACCATGAACAGCGACTCGCCGCGATCGGCATGGCTCGCCAGTCGTCCCACCGGCGCATCGACGAAGGCCAGCCCCCTCGCCTGCGCCGCCGCGGCGATCCGGTCGGTGACCAGTGGCTCGACCGTGCTCATGTCCATGACCAGGTCGCCGCTCTTCGCATGCGCCAGGATTCCCTCAGGTCCGGCCGCCACCTGCTCGAGTGCGGTCGAGTTCGGCAGCATGGTGACGACGATATCGCTGGCGGCGGCGACTTCGGCGACGCTGCCGCCCGCGCGCGCCTGCAGCAGCTCGAGCTCCCGCACCGGCGCGGGATTGACGTCATGCACGACCAGCCGGAATCCCTTGCGGCACAGATTGGACGCCATCGGCCGCCCCATGCGGCCCGAGGCCGATGAACCCGATCATTGTCATTTGGGTATCTCCAGGAAACGTGCGAAGAGGTGAGAGTTGACCGACTCATTCATGACTTTGCAACTCCCTGCGCGGCGATCCAACGAGGGATCAGAGATGTACTCAGATATCGACATCGCGGCTTGCATTTGCTCTGCCGATCGGACCGCATGGCCCTGCAACGTTCCACACGGCCTGCAAGTACCCAAGCCCGACTATCGGCTATCCAGGGGATGCCGTCGAATGAATCAGACTGTTCGTGCCCCCGCCCATATCTGCCGTGGCTGTTGGGACCAGATGAGCGTGCCGATCCCGATCCGCGGTCCGCTCGCCGTGCCGTTCCGGATCTTCGGCATCACGCGGAGCAAGATGAACCCGAACATCTGCACGATCTGCGAGCGCGCCTTCCGCCGCGTCAAGAAGCACCGGCATATCTCCGCCACTGCCACCATCCTGTTCGCCGACATCCGCGGCTTCACCCGCCTGTCCGACCGCGTCGGCGCCGTCGAACTGAGCGACATCGTCAGCGTCTTCCAGGATCAATGCGCCCAAGGCATCTGGGCCCATGACGGCATCGTCAACAAGCAGATGGGCGATGGGCTGATGGCGATCTTCAACTTTCCGATCAAGATCGAGCGCCACGCCGAGGCGGCGGTAACGGCGGCCCTCGACATTCAGCGGCGCTGCAAGGCCGCCCTTACGGCCATCGTCGCGCGCCTCGATGATGGCGCGGCGGAGACGCTCGGTGTCGGCGTCGGCATCCACAGCGGTCAGGTCGAAATCGGCGAATTCTCGACCGTCCGCAGCGACTTCACCGCCATCGGTGGCTCAGTCAATCTGGCGGCCCGGCTTCAGGCCCAGGCGGCGGCGGGCGAGATCCTGATCTCGGCGGAAAGCGCTGCACAGGCTCCGGGACTCGCGGCCGGCACGCCGACCCGCACGCTCTCGCTCAAGGGCATCGAGCACCCTGTGCAGGCCCGCGTTCTGACCGCTGGCGGCGAGCCCACGGCAACCGGAATCCGTTGACAAGGGAACATCGCCACGCTGCGTTCTCCTGACTGCGCTGTTTCTCGCCGCGTTCGGCGCGCCGGCGACCATGCGCTTTCTGACTGCCCTGTTATTTCTCGCCGCCCTCGTGCCGGCGTCCGGCGCGTTGGCCCAGAGCTCACGATCCGTTCACTAAGGGAACCTGATCATGCGCATCCTTTCTGCCCTGTTTCTGTCTCACAATCCTCGTTTCACCTTTCACGGTTCTTGCCCAAGAACCGTAAAGGCGACTGTCTACAAGGACCCCAACTGCGGCTGCTGCCACAACTATGTTTCCCACCTGCGGGATAATGGCTTCGATGTCGAGGTCGTCGACATCGCCGATCTCACCTCGATCAAGCAGAGTCATGGCGTGCCCGAGGATCTGGCCGGCTGTCACAGCACGCTCGTCGGCGGCTATGTCGTCGAAGGTCATGTGCCCATCGCGATTGTCAAACGGCTGCTCCAGGAGAAGCCTGCGATCCGCGGCGTCTCCCTGCCGGGCATGCCCCTGGGCTCGCCGGGCATGGACGGCATCAAGGAAGGTCCGTTCGTGGTCTATGAAATTGCGAAGGACGGCGGCTCGGCAAACCCGAAAGTCTATGCGACGGAGTAGGGGGCGATGCGGCTCGCGCCTGCATGGGTTATCGGGTCGCTCGGGCTGGTCGCACTCGGGGCGGCCGTTCCATTGATCTCAATCAATGCGCTGGGGATGGGGTGCAGAGAATAGTTCTACCGACTATCGGCGATGTCGTGCTTCGCAGCACAGAAGGAAGGTAGACAATGGATCGCAGAACGAAAGTGCTTGGCGCTGGTTTGGCGATCGCCCTCGCCATGATCGCTGGCAATCCAGAGATCGTCACGAGCCCACGGCCCGCAGGCAGGTTGGGGAATGATGGGGCAAGGCACCGGATGGTGTCCGATGATGGGCCAGGGGATGGGTCCTGGAATGATGGGCTATGGCATGAGTCCGATGATGGGACCCGGCATGATGATGGGGCCGGGCATGATGGGTCAGGGCATGGGTCCCGGAATGATGGGGCCCGGCATGATGATGGGCCCGGGTATGATGGGCCCGGGCATGATGGGCCAGGGGATGGGGCCTGGGATGATGGGTCAAGGCATGGGCCCCGGCATGATGGGCCAGGGTATGATGGGTCAAGGCATGATGGGCGCCGGGCCGGCGGCGGCGAACCTCAGCGTTGATGACGTAAAGTCGAACCTCAGTCGATTGCTGGCCTGGCAGGCCAATCCGCACCTGAAACTGGGTAAGGTCGCGGAAAAGGATACCAACACCATCACCGCCGAAATCGTCACCGTGGATGACTCTCTCGTTCAAAAGCTCGAAGTGGATCGGCGCACAGGAGCCATTTGGCCGGCCCAGGAGTAGATACGCATAGTTCACATTCATTCTATCGGCACACGATGCGTGTCCGAAGAAATGCACGTGCCAAAGTTGACGAGTAGTGCCGGCCTACAGGCTGCGCAGCGTGAGCATCTTCACCAGGTCGTCCACCACATAGCGGCTTTCGACTAGCTCAAGCCCGGCCGCCGGAACATATTTCTCCGTCTGCCGGTCAAAGCTCGCGCCATAGGCCCAGGACATCCAAGGCTGCCATAAGCGGGCAATGAAGTTCCGCCAAGGCCCCTGCGGCCGTACATATTCGAGAAGCCGGATCGTCCCGCCGCGCTTGACCACGCGGCCGAGTTCTCGCAGGGCCGGCGTCTGCAGATGATCCGGCAGGACGCAGAACAGGAACGTCGCCACCGCCGCATCGAACGATCCGCTCGGAAACTTCAGCTCCGTCACATCCATGCGATAGAGCCGTCCCGCCGCTGCCACGGTCGGGCACCGGCGATGGGCCCGCGCCAGCATGGCGGGGCTGTTGTCGATCCCCGAAACGACCGCGCCGGGCGGATAGAACGCGCAGTTGCGCCCGGTGCCGATCCCAGCATCTAGAAGTTCGCCGCTGAGATCTCTGAACATCAGCGGCCGCAGCGCCGTATACCGCTTCCGCTCGAACGGCAGATCCAGCAGATCGTAGAACGGCGCGATGCGCTCGTAGCGGGTGAGGTTGGAAGTCATGGAGTCCTCAAGGTCGCCAGATTTCGGATGATACACCAGTGTTCGGACCGGTTCGCCGGGAGAGCCGCTCCATCTATCCAGCAATCAGAATCGAGTCACGGCGCGATAAGATAATATTCCAATAGTTCCCTAGATGTTCCATACTCAGGCAATGCACCGGAGAGCCTTCATTGCTGATTGTCGGACCGTAACCGTGGATGCCATGGCCAGGAAATGCTGGCTCGGAATCCTGCGGCACCGACGTTTCGGGAGTAGTGATTCCCTTGCATGGCATCGTTCCCGGAAAATAGGGGTTCCACATTTTACGTCCAATTTGCATTTCCCGTTCTGGTGTAACGGTTTAACCCCGAAAATTGGACCGGAAAATAGCGCGAAAATGCACATTCTGGCCGGCGTAGGCCTCCAGGAATTTCCTGCCTCATCTCCGCCCCTCGCCAAGGCTCCGGCGAATCGGATAAGTCAGCGCCCAGCCTTCATCTCTGCCGGAACCGCCCGGCGCATCCCTGACATGCCCCTGTAGGACCGATGGCCAGAAAAGCAACCGCCGCCGCTCCGCCGCCGCCGCCGCCCAAGGCGCCCCAGATGGTGCCCTTCGCCGATGCCCTGTCGGAGCGCTATCTCGCCTATGCACTTTCCACCATCATGGCGCGGTCGCTGCCGGATGTGCGCGACGGGCTGAAGCCGGTGCATCGCCGGCTGCTCTATGCCATGCGCCAGCTCCGCCTGGATTCGACGGCCAAGGCGCGGAAATCGGCGGCCGTTGTCGGCGATGTCATGGGCAACTACCATCCCCATGGCGACGCGGCGATCTATGACGCCATGGTGCGCCTGGCCCAGGATTTCGCCGTGCGCTATCCGCTGATCGACGGCCAGGGCAATTTCGGCAATATCGACGGCGATAACGCGGCGGCGATGCGCTACACCGAGGCGCGGCTGACCGCCGTCGCCGACCTGCTGCTCCAGGGCATCGACGAAGACGCCGTCGATTTTCGCGACACCTATGACGGCGTGCGGCAGGAGCCGATCGTGCTGCCGGCCGCGTTCCCCAATCTGCTGGCCAACGGATCCCAGGGCATCGCCGTCGGCATGGCGACGTCGATCCCGCCGCACAATGTGGCGGAGATCTGCGACGCGCTGCTGCACATGATCAAGTTCCCCAAGGCCACCATCGGCAAGCTGGTGGACCTGATCCCCGGCCCGGATTTCCCCACCGGCGGCGAGCTGGTGGAGAGCCGCGAGACCATCGAGGAAGCCTACCGCAACGGCCGCGGCTCCTTCCGCCTGCGCGCCCGCTGGGAAGTGGAGAAGCTGAAGAGCGGCACCTGGCAGATCGTCGTCACCGAAATTCCCTACCAGGTGCAGAAATCGCGCCTGATCGAGCGCATCGCCGAGCTGCTGCAGGAACGCAAGCTGGCGGTGCTCGAGGACGTGCATGACGAGTCGACGACGGACGTGCGCCTCATCCTCACGCCGAAGAGCCGCAATGTGGATCCCGAAGTGCTGATGGAATCCCTGTTCCGCCAGACCGACCTGGAGACCCGCTTCGGCCTCAACATGAACGTGCTGGATGCCAGCAACACGCCGCGGGTGATGTCCCTGGCCGAGGTGCTGCGCGCCTATCTGGATCACCGGCAGGTCGTGCTGCAGCGGCGCAGCAAGTTCCGCCTCGCCGAGATCGCCCGGCGGCTGGAGATCCTCGAAGGCTACATCGTCGCCTATCTGAACCTGGACGCGGTCATCAAGATCATCCGCACGGATGACAATCCGAAGGCGAAGATGATGCAGCGCTGGAAGCTGACGGATATCCAGGCCGACGCCATTCTCAACATGAAGCTGAAGGCCCTGCGCAAGCTGGAGGAGATGGAGATCCGGCAGGAGAGGGATCAGCTCACCGCCGAGCAGAAGGACCTGAAGGGCCTGCTGAAGGACGAGGACCGGCAGTGGAAGAAGATCGGCGACGAGCTCTCGGCGCTGAAGAAACGCTTCGGCCCGGACACGGCGCTCGGCAAGCGGCGCACCAAGCTGGGCGACGCGCCCACGGCCGTCGTGGTGCCGCTGGAAGCCGTCGTGGAGCGCGAACCCGTCACCATCGTCTGCTCGGAGAAGGGCTGGGTCCGCGCCATGAAGGGCCATGTCGCGGAGAGCGACGAGGTCAAGTACAAGGAAGGCGACCGCGGCCGCTTCTTCTTCCATGCGGAGACGACCGACAAGATCATGGTCTTCGGCACCAACGGCCGCTTCTACACGATCGGCGCCGACAAGCTGCCGGGCGGGCGCGGCCATGGCGAGCCGGTGCGCCTGATGATCGATCTCGGCAACGACCAGGACATCGTCGCCGTCTTCGTCCACAAGCCCGGCCGCAAGCTGCTGGTGGCCGCCGATGACGGCCGTGGCTTCATCGTGCCCGAGGACGAAGCGGTGGCGCAGACCAAGGCCGGCAAGCAGGTGCTGAATGTGGGCGAGGGGATCGAGGCCCAGGCCTGCGCTGTTGGTCGAGGGCGACCATGTGGCCGTGATCGGGGAGAACCGCAAGCTGCTGATCTTCCCCCTGGAGGAAGTGCCGGAGATGACCCGGGGCCGCGGCGTCACCCTGCAGAAATACAAGGATGGCGGGCTCTCGGACGTGAAGGCGTTCACCCTGGCCGAAGGCCTGACCTGGAAATCCGGCGAGCGCGTGCGCACGGAAACCGACCTGCGGGATTGGATCGGCAAGCGCGCCCAGGCCGGCCGCCTGCCGCCCCGCGGCTTCGCCACCAACAACAAATTCGGCTGATCGGATGAGGGGTTAGCGTGGCAGTTGCATTGCGACCGGGGATACGAGCATGATCCCGGCAATGAAAATCCGCCGGCGAAACGGCTACGCCGCCGGCGCATAACACGAACAGCTGGGTATGCAGGGAAACCGCCTGGAACAAATACTGGCGATGCTGGCGCTGGCGGTGCTGGCCATCGGCTGCGTGTTCGTGCTCTGGCCGTTCTGGTCGTCGGTGATCTGGGCGGTGATCCTCTGCTCCTCCACCTGGCCGTTGTTCATGCGGCTGGACGCCCTGTTCATGGGCCGGCGGCGGAACCTGTCGGCCGCGCTGGCAACCCTGCTGATGGCACTGATCTTCGTGCTGCCCTTCGCCATCGTCGGGCCCAGCATGGCCCAGGACGTGACCATCGTGGTGCGCGAGATCACCGGCCTGCTGCAGAAGGGGCCGCCGGAGCCGCCCACCTGGCTGCGCGATATTCCCTGGATAGGCGCGCCGATCGCGGACTATTGGGCGCAGCAAATAGCCAGCGGCGTCGACTTCACCGAGACCATCCGCCCCTTCGTCTTTCAGGCGCAGAGCCAGCTCCTGGCGCTGGCGCGGGCGGTAGGCGAGGGCATTGCTCTGCTGCTGCTCAGCCTGATCATCTCGTTCTTCCTCTATCGCGACGGCAAGACGCTGGCGGTGCGGCTGTCGACCGCCGTCGAGCGCTTCGCCGGCGAACGCGCGCAGCATCTGATCCAGCTCGCCGGCGACACCATGCGCGGCGTCGTCTACGGCATCATGGGCACGGCGCTGGCGCAGGCGGCGCTGGCGACCATCGGCTTCTACATTGCCGGCGTGAACGCCGCGCTGTTTCTCGGCCTCGTCACTTTCTTCATGGCGCTGATCCCCTTCGGCACGCCCTTCGTCTGGGTGCCCGTCGGCCTCTGGCTGCTCTCACAGGACCATATCTGGCAGGGCGTCTTCCTGCTCGCCTGGGGCACGCTGCTGATCAGCTGGGTCGACAATATCCTGAAGCCCTATTTCATCAGCCGCGAGGGCCGGCTGCCCTTCGTGCTCGTCTTCCTGGGCGTGCTCGGCGGCGTGGTGACCTTCGGCTTCATCGGCGTGTTCCTGGGGCCGGTGCTGCTGGCCATCGGCTTCAGCCTGGCGAAGGAATGGAGCGCGTCTGCGCTGGCGGAACGGCTCGAACGCGAAGGCGCCGATCACGAGGATCCGCCCGCGACTCTCTAGCGCTGGCCGTTCGGCGCCTGCCAGCCCTGGGGTCCGAACAGCTCGACCGGCCGAAACCGCGTCTTGTAGGCCATCTTGCGGCTCTCGCGGATCCAATAGCCGAGATAGACATAGCGCAGCCCGCGCCGCTGCGCCTCGCGCGCCAGCCAGATGATCATAAAGCTGCCCAAACTCCGCGGCGCTTGCGCCGGGTCGAAGTAACTGTAGACGGCGGAAATGCCGTCATCCGTCCAGTCGGTGAGGGCACAGGCGATCAGCTTGCCGCTGCCGTCGCGGAACTCCACCAGCCGCGTGTCGATCGAGCTGTCCTCCACCATGGAGCGGTAGTCGGAAAGCCCCATGCCCACCATCTCGCCGTCGCTGTGCCGGCCATCCAGATAAGCTTGGAACAGCGCGTACTGCTCGGCCGTGCCGCGGGCGAGCCGGATATTCGCGATGAGATCGGCGTTGCGCGCCTCGGTGCGCCGCAGCGTGCGGCCGGGCTGGAACTCCAGGGCGCGGATGCGGACGGGCGTGCAGGCCTGGCAGCCCGAACAGGCCGGCCGGTAGGCGATGGCGTGGCTGCGCCGGAAGCCGGCCCGCTGCAGCAGCTGGAAGTTGCGGCCGGCCTCGCTGCCGGAAAGCCGCGTGACCACCTTCCGCTCCATGCGCCCCGGCAGATAGGGGCAGGGCATCTCGGTGGTGACGAGGAAGGAGAGCGGCTGGGTGCGGGTCTGGACCGACATGACGGCGCCTATTATGGCGCAGTCATCGGCCGTTCGGCTAGGGCCGGATATGTGTTAACGCTGTCAGCCGATGCGGCGGGTGACGACGATTCCGGACAGGATGTCGTGCAGCGCCATGTTGCGGCGGGTGAAGAACACCACCAGCAGCAGCAGGCCCGCGGTCGCGGACAGCGTGACATAGAACAGCAGCGACATGACGAAGGCCTGGACATAGTCCGGGCGCCCACCGGTCGTCGTGCTGTGGGCCTGCAGACCGAACATGCGCATGCCCGGGGTCGAGGCCTTGTAGCCGCCCAGGGTAATCGTGTCGTAAAGGATGGCCAGCGGCAGGAACGAGATGATGGCCATGATGGCCATTGCCGGAAGCAACAGCAGGCCAAATGTCACGACGCCCATCGTAATGAGCGCCACATGCACAACCACGTTTGCGGCCGCGATCAGCAGCACGTCGACGATGTAGGCCCAGAACCGGCGGCCAAGGACGCCGTCATAGAGGGCGGGATTGTCGAGCATGCCGTCGTCGGACGTCTGCCGGCTCCCGAAGGAGAAACTCGAAGAATCGCTGCTCACCGGTGGCGCACTCCCTAAGGGTTGTACGCCCCCTAGATGGGAACCCCACCGGCCCTCTGCAAGACCCTAGGCCGCGAGCGCCTGCTCCAGGTCTGCGATCAGGTCCGCTTCGTCCTCGATCCCGACCGAGAGCCGCACCAGCCCGTCGCTGATGCCCAGTTCCGCCCGCTTTTCCGCGGGGATGGAGGCGTGGGTCATGATTGCCGGATGTTCGATCAGGCTTTCGACACCGCCCAGGCTCTCCGCCAGCGCGAAGATCTGGCAGCGCTCCAGGAAGCGCTTGGAGTCCGCCAGCGTGCCTTTGATGATCGCCGTCACCATGCCGCCGAACTCATGCATCTGCCGCTTGGCCAGGGCATGCTGGGCGTGGCTCTCGAGCCCGGGGTAGTAGACCTTGGCGATCTTCGGGTGCCGCTCCAGCCAGCGGGCGACTGCCATCGCGTTCTGACAGTGCCGTTCCATGCGCAGCGACAATGTCTTCAGGCCGCGGAGGGCCAGGAAGCTGTCGAACGGGCTGGCCACCGCGCCGACGGCGTTCTGCAGGAAAGCCAGCTTATCGCGCAGGTCGGCATTCTCGCCGACCACGGCAATGCCGCCGATGATGTCGGAATGGCCGTTGAGGTACTTCGTCGCGGAATGCATCACCAGGTCGAAACCCATCTCCAGCGGCCGCTGCACATAGGGGCTGGCAAAGGTGTTGTCGGCGCAGGTGAGAATGCCGCGGGGTTTTGCCAGTTCGGCCAGCGCCTGGAAATCCACCAGCCGAAGCAGCGGATTGGTCGGCGACTCCACCCAGATCATCTTCGTCTCCGGCCGGATCGCCGCTTCGACTTTCTTCAGGTCATGCAGATCGACGAAGGTGAATTGCAGGCCGGCCGAACGCTTGCGCACGCGTTCGAACAGCCGGTAGGTGCCGCCATAGAGATCGTCCATGGCGATGACATGGTCGCCGCTATCCAACACGTCGAGGATCGTCGACGTCGCGGCAAGGCCGGAGGCAAAGGCGAATCCCTTGGTGCCGCTCTCGAGATCGGCGATGCAGCGCTCATAGGCCATGCGCGTGGGGTTCTGCGAGCGGGAATATTCATAGCCCTTATGCACACCCGGGCTCTGCTGCACGTAGGTCGAGGTGGCGTAGATCGGCACCATGATGGCGCCGGTCGAGGGATCCGGGCTCTGGCCCGCATGGATGCCGCGGGTGGCGAAGCCGAGCCGGTTGGGCCGGGTCGAGGGCCGCTTGCCCTTGCTATGGTCGTTCATGATCTCAGTTTCCGATTCCTATTTCATCCGCCGGCGCAGGTGATTGAGCAGATCGATCCGCGTGATCAGGCCGAGGAACTGATCGCCTTCCTGCACGATCGCCACATGGTCGCGGGCGAAGATCGGCAGCAGGTCGGACAGCGGCGCCTTTGCGCCGACGATATCGAGCTTCGTGGTCATCGCTGCGCGTACCTTGCCGCGGAACTTGTCCTCATTGCCATAAACCTCCAGCAGGATGTCGGACTCGTCGAGGATGCCGATGATCTTGCCGTTCTCCAGCACCGGTATCTGCGAGATGTCATAGAGCTTCATCCGCGCATACGCGGCGAGCAGCGTGTCCTCCGGATCGGCCGTCACCGTCGCCTTGTCCGAATGGCGCCGCGATACCAGATCGCCGAGATCGCCGCGCTTCTCGCGCTCGATGAATCCCTGGTCCAGCATCCAATAATCGTTGAACATCTTGGACAGATACTTGTTGCCGCTGTCGCAGACGAAGCTGACCACGCGCTTCGGCGTCTTCTGCTCGCGGCAATATTTCAGCGCCGCCGTGATCAGCGTGCCGGACGAGGAGCCGGCGAGGATGCCCTCTTTCTTCAGGACGTCGCGGGCGGTGGCGAAACTCTCCGCATCGGTGACGGTATAGGCTTCGCTTACCAGCGAAAGATCGCAGTTCGGCGGCACAAAATCTTCGCCGATGCCCTCGACCATCCAGGAGCCGGCTTCGGTCATGTTGCCCGACTTGACCATTTCCGTCAGGACGGAACCCTTGGGATCGGCCAGCACCATCTTGGTCGTCGGCGACACGCGCTTGAAGAAGCGGCCGAGGCCGGTGAGCGTGCCGCCGGAACCGACGCCGCAGACGACTGCGTCGACCTGGTGATCCATCTGCTGCCAGATCTCGGGGCCAGTGCTGGCTTCATGCGCCAGCGGGTTTGCCGGATTGCCGAACTGATTGACGTAGATGGCGCCCGGCGTTTCCTTGGTCAGGCGCTCGGCGATGTCCTGGTAATATTCGGGATGACCCTTGCCCACGTCGGAGCGGGTCATGCGGCATTCTGCGCCGAGGGCGCGCAGGTTGAAGACCTTCTCCTGCGCCATCTTGTCGGGAATGACCAGGATCAGCCGATAGCCTTTTTGCGAAGCGACCAGCGCGAGCCCGAGGCCGGTATTGCCCGCCGTCGCCTCGATCAGCGTGCCGCCCGGCTTGAGCGAACCGTCGCGCTCCGCCGCCTCGACCATCGAGAGTGCGATGCGGTCTTTGATCGAGCCGCCGGGATTCTGGTTCTCCAGCTTCAGGAACAGTTTGCACTTGCCGGTATCCAGCCGCTTCACTTCCACCAGCGGCGTCCCGCCGATCATCTCCAGTACATTCCCATAGGCGGTCATGTCTGCTCCTGTCGCTCTCTATTCGCCTTCGGCGCCGGAATGGCTGCTGAGCACACGGGTGGGGAAGCCCGCCTCCTGCAGCTTGCCGACAATCTCGCTGACGTGGCCGGCGTTGCGCGTCTCGATCATCGCGTCCACATCGGCCTTCTTCACCGGCAGATCGTAGAACATGCGCTGGTGATAGATCTCGATGATGTTGCCGCCGGCTTCGCCGATGGTGCGGGCGAGCGTGCCGAGCACGCCGGGCGAGTCCGTTATCTGGATGCGCAGCGTCGTTACCCGGCCGTCACGCACCATGCCGCGCATCAGCACTTGCGACAGGATGCGGGAATCGATATTGCCGCCGCAGATGACGATGCCCACATGCTTGCCGGCAAAGCGCTTGCCATGGGCGAGAACGGCCGCGAGTCCCGCGGCGCCGGCGCCCTCGGCGACGATCTTCTGCGTCTCCACCAGCAATTGAACAGCGTGCTCCAGCGGATCTTCATCGACCAGCAGGATTTCGCTCACCAGCCGCTCGATGATCGCTTTCGGAATCGCACCGGGCGATTTGACGGCGATGCCTTCCGCAATCGTTTGCCCGCCATTGGCCGGCGCAATCTTCTGCACCGCATGATGCATGGAGGGATAAAGCGCGGCCTCGACGCCGATCATGTCGACCGCGGGCTTCAGCGCCTTCAGCGCCGTGGCAATGCCCGCCAGGATGCCGCCGCCGCCGATGGGAACGATCACGGTGTCCAGCTGCGGCGCATCGGCGAACAGCTCGAGTCCGATGGTGCCCTGGCCGGCGACGATCTTCTCATCGTCATAGGGATGGACGAAGATCAGGCCTTCGCGCTGCGCGACTTCGCGGGCGAACACCGCCGAGCTGTCGATGCTGTCGCCTTCCAGCAATACCCGCGCGCCGAAGCTCTTGGTCCGCTCCACCTTGTTGAAGGGTGTGCCCTGGGGCATGACGATGGTGGCGGGGATGGAGAATCTCTGGGCGTGATAGGCGACACCCTGGGCATGGTTGCCGGCCGACATGGCGATGACGCCGGCCTTGGCTTCCTGGGGCGTGAGGCTGCGCAGCTTGTTGCAGGCGCCGCGATCCTTGAAGGAGCCGGTGAATTGCTGATTCTCCAGCTTCAGCGTGATCGTGGCCGCACCGGTAGCCGCCGCGAGGCGGGGCGCCGAGACGGCCGGCGTGCGCACCACATGGCCGGCGATGGTGTCCGCAGCGGCGCGGATATCGTCGATGGTTACGGTCATCAGCGGCTTTCGTCGATCATGGCGCGGGGCGGAGTGTCAGGGTGTCGACACCCTGTCCCACCATAGTGAAATACTGCTGATCGCGCCAGCGGGCCAGAAGGTCGCGGTAATGCAGCGAGAGCGGATTCCCCGACTGGCCGCCGGCGAGCATGAACTGCGAACCGTCTAGATTCCCGAGATCGAAGATGGCCCGCATCGAGGCGCCATGCACATGGGGATAGACGGGTTCATCGGACTCGTAGTCGATGTCGGCGGTGCCGCGATTCACCGTGTATTCATCGCCATCGGTTTCCAGCGGCGTGAACAGCCAGCTGCCGAGCAGCGGCACTCGATCCAGCAGCGCGTTGGCGAACCGCGCCTGATGGGCATCGCCCCAGCGCCATTGGCTGACATCACTGCCGTAGTGCGTGATGAGCTGCTTTATCGCGCCGCGAAATGAGTTCTGCAACTTCGCCAGGCAGACGCCGATCTGATCCTGACCCGACAGGCGGCACCAGGTCGGATCTTCCTGGCCGAGGGCATCGATCGCCGCCATCGGGTTCGTCCAGATGTAGTCGACGAATTCGCCGCCGAGCCGCCCCGCAAAGAGCGCCTTGTCGGCCTCGCGGAGCCAAGTCGTCAAGATAAGCGGCGCAGCCTGACCGCGATCGACGTGGAAATCCCATTGCTTGAGAATTTCGATCGCCGCCTTTTCTTCGTTGGATGCCGCGCCCATCGTTTCGAGAACTCGGCATCAGCGCCGCAAGCTGTTTCTTCGCCGCGGCCGAGTAGGTGTCGCGCATGATGCCCGCCGCCGAGTCCATCGTGAGCTTGGAGTCCGCGCGCAGGAACTCCTGGATTCGATCCTGGCGGTAGGACTCTTGCCAATGGCCGGTGATGAAGTGGCTGTAGCCCGCCGGAGTGATCTTACTGTTGGCGGTGGCAATGAATCCTTCGGGCGGGTTCTTGACTTGAGGCAGTTCCTTGAATGGCAGGAAACCGGCCCAATCATAGTCGCCGTCCCAACCCGGCGCTGGCATCATTGAATTGGCGTTCAGCGCCTTGCGCACCGGCACGCGGCCGGCGGCGACGAAACCAATATTGCCGGCAGTGTCGGCCAGAACAAAGTTCTGTTGCGGGCTGTGGAAATCCTGGAGCGCGGCAAAAGCCTCATCGACTGTCGTGGCAAAATTCAGATGATGGATTGCCGTGGCGGTCCGGTCGTCGGCGCGTAGGGCCGGCCAACTCAAGGCCAATGCATAGCCATTGTCGACCTGGTGAAAGCGCGGGAGATCCGACAAGATCGGGCCGTGCCGGCTTCTGCGGATGGTGAGCTGCTCATCCTCGCCGCCGCGAACATGGATCGTCTCCGTGTGCGTCTCGAAAGCGGCCATGCCAGCAGGCGTCGCGTAGCGGGCCGGGTCGGCCGGGTCCAGTTTCTCCAGAAAGAGGTCTTGGGTGTCGCTATGAGTCGTCGTCAGCGACCAGACGAGATGGCCGTTTTGGCCGATGATGACGAAGGGACCGCCGGGAGATGTCGCGCCGACGAGCAGATGATCGGGCGTCTCGATGCGCACCAGATACCAGACGATCGGCGAGTCCAGACCGAGATGGGGATCGTTGGCGAGGATCGGCGCGCCGGATGCGGTGCGGCTGCCGCTGACTGCGAAGCTGTTGGAGGCGCCGCGCGAGGGCTGGAGGATGGGGTCGAGATCAGACAGAAGGCTGGCCTGCACCTCTGGAGCAGACGGCAGAATGGAAGCCTGCTGCGCGCCATCGCCCAACGGCATAAGCGAGTTCATTTCGGCCGGCGTGAGTTTCTGCGACAGGCGGTAGCGCAGGAACTCCATCCAGTAATTGTTGCTGAGCCGCAGCGCCATGATGCGGCCCCAGGCCAGCGAGTCCACGACGCGCCAGGGTTCGGGCCGATGGCGGAGCACTTCGAACTCCGGCGGCCAGGCGCCGGTATGCCCGTCGATGTAGGCGTTCACGCCGGCCGCGTAGGACTCGAGCCGCGCCCTTGTGTCCCCAGGAAGCAAGGCTTCGCTCTCCGCGGCGGCGCGGTAGAGGCCGAGCACGCGCATGGTGCGGTCGGTGGAGAGAGTCATGCTGCCGACCACTTCCGACAGCCGGCCGGCGACCAGCCGCCGCATCATCTCCATCTGCACCAGCCGGTCCTGCGCATGAACATAGCCGAGGGCGAAGGCGGCATCGGCGTCATTCTGCGCGCGTATGGTGACGATCCCATCGGCATCGCGCAGGATCTGCACCGGCGCAGCGAGGCCAGGAACTGATATCTCGCCGGTGGTCTGGGGCAGCGACGTGGGCATCCACAGAAATACAACGCCGGCGATGGCGAGGGCGGCGAGAATGACAAGGCCCAGCAGCGCGCCCAGAATGCGGCGCAGCCATTTCATGGCTTGCCCGGCGCCTCGCTGATGCCGAAATCCTGGAGGATGCGGGCGCGGTCGCGGTCGATGCCGGGTGCCGCGGCCCGCATACGTCCGGTCGGCGAAGGCGGACATCTTGATGGGATTGCCGGCGACCTTCAGAGAACCTGCCTCGGGATCCTCGATGCCGACGATCATATTGCGGGCGGCGATATGAGGATCGTTGGCGATGGTGGCGACATCGTTAATCGGTCCGCAGGGTATGCCGAGCTTCTCCAGGAGCGATAGCCAATGCGCCGTGCCATGACCGGCGAGGGCGGATTCTATATCTACAGTTAGCGCGTCCACGTTGTCCGAACGCTTGTCGTTGGTGACGAAGCGCGCATCGTCGATCAGGGCGGGGCGCTCGATGGCGGCGCAGAATTTGCGATAGAGGGCATCGGTGCCGCAGGCGATAATGATATGGCCGTCGGCGGTCTTGTAAGCAGCGAAGGGCGCGATCGAGGGATGCCGCGCCCCCAGCGGCCCCGGCGACTTGCCGCTGAGAAAGTAGCGGCTGAGGGCGTTTTCCAGGATCGCCACCTGGCAATCCAGCATGGCCACGTCGATCTTCATGCCCTTGCCGGACTCGGCGCGGTGATGCAGGGCACTGGAAATGCCGATGGTAGTGAACAGGCCAGCCGTGAGATCGCCGACCGATGCGCCCACGCGAGTCGGCGGACCGCCGGGCTGGCCGGTGATGCTCATGATGCCGCCCATGCCCTGCACCACCATGTCATAGGCGGGACGGCTCTTGTACGGCCCGTTATGGCCGAAGCCAGAGGCGGCGGCGTAGATCAGGCGTGGATACTGGGCGCTGAGCGTTTCCCAGCCGTAGCCAAGCCGTTCCATGGCGCCCGGCCGGAAATTCTCCACCAGCACGTCAACCTTCGGCAGGAGCTGCTCGAAGATGTGCCGATCCGATGGCGCCTTGAGGTCGAGCGCGATGCTCTCCTTGCCCCGGTTCATCGCCATGAAGTAGGCGGACTTGCCGTTGACGAAGGGTCCGTAGCCGCGGGAGTCATCTCCGCTGCCGGGCGACTCGACCTTCAGCACGCGGGCGCCAAGGTCGGCCAGGATCATCGTGCAATAGGGACCGGCGAGGACGCGCGTGAGATCGAGAACGACGATGCCGGAAAGCGGGCCCGCCACGGCCATGAAGATGCTCCGCCCAAGGAAATGACCGGGCTTCTTAGCCGAGGCGCAGGGTACCCGCAACCTGCTGACGGCGCATCAATTTTGCCCCAGGACTTAGCCTTACCATTATCGTAACCATCCCTATGTAAAATGGACATCGGCCGCAACCAAACGATGACCGGATTGTTGCACTGAAAATGCCGCAGGCGTTCACGCCCTCTTTGTTCGACCGCACCGTCGCGCAGCTCCGCGATGTCTGGCGCGACCTGTCGCTGCGCGCCTGGCCGGGCGGCGGCGGCAATGGCTTTCGCCCGAACCTGCCCGACGACGATGCGGCGCGGCTGCGGCAGCGGATCGCGGAATGCGTCGCCAGCCGCGGTGGTGAGGTCTCGGCGCGGGCGCGGGCGGCGGAGATCGGCCGCGCCTATGTCTCGCTGGCGCCCGAGGGGCGGCAGCGCTTCCTGTCCATCCTGGCCAAGGATTTCGCCGCCGAGCGCGATGCCGTCGACAAGGCGATCGTGAGCTATCGCCAGGCGAAGGACCGGGCGCAGATTGCGGCGGCGGAGGACATGCTGCGGGACGCGCTGGTGGCGCCGCGGGTGCGGCTGCTGAAGCAGCTCACCACGCTGCCCGACGGATTCAAGTTCCTGATCGATCTGCGCGCCGACCTGATCGATCATCTGAAGGACGATGCCGACTTGCGCGGTTTGGACCGCGATCTGCAGGAGCTCTTCACTTCCTGGTTCGATATCGGCCTGTTGACGCTGGAACGCATCGGCTGGGATTCGCCGGCGTCGTTGCTGGAAAAGCTGATCGCCTATGAGGCGGTGCATGAAATCCAGTCCTGGAGCGACCTCAAGAACCGGCTGGACTCCGACCGGCGCTGCTTCGCCTTCTTCCATCCCAGCATTCCGGCAGAGCCGCTGATCTTCGTCGAGGTGGCGCTGGTGAACGGCCTGGCCGATGACGTGCACAAGCTGCTGGACGAAGGCGCGCCGCGGGTCGATCTGGCGGATGCCGACACGGCGATCTTCTATTCGATCTCGAATACGCAGAAGGGTCTGCGCGGCATCAGCTTCGGCGATTTCCTGATCAAGAAGGTGGTGGAGTCCCTGGTGCGGGACCTGCCGCAGCTCAAGAACTTCGCGACCCTGTCGCCGATCCCCGGCTTCCGGCGCTGGCTCGATACGGCGCTCGCGGCGGCGCCGGCCAACGACGAGCCGCCGAAGAAGCGCTTCGGCAACGGCAATGGCGACATGTCCGCTGCAAAGCTGCGCGACGCGCTGGCGCAACCCGGCTGGTCCCAGGATGCCGAAGCGGCCGGGCATTTGGCTGAGCCGATGCGCCGGTGGTGCGCCCGCTATCTATGCCAGGAGAAATTTCAGGGCAAGGCGCTGGACTCCGTGGCACGGTTCCATCTGGCCAATGGCGCCCGGCTGGAGCGGATCAACTGGCTCGCCGACCGTTCGCCGAAAGGGCTCAAGGAGTCATATGGCATGATGGTGAACTACCTCTACCGGCTGCCCGATATCGAGGCCAACCACGACGCCTATGTCGGCCTGGGGCAGGTGGTGGCCTCGCCGGCGATCAAGGCCCTTCTCAAACCGTAACAGCAGCGCAGGTGACAGCGGCACCGCCCTGAGCTAGAAGGCGGGCCGTCTCTTGCCGCCGCGAGTCCCGAATCAGACATGGAAGCCCAATTCCCCGATGTTCGCTCGATGGTGGCGGCACTGAAGCCGAGCTACCCGGTTTATTGCCTGCGCCCGCATGTGTTGCGCAAGACGGTGCAGAGGTTCCTCGAGCAGTTTCCCGGCCGCGTGCTCTATGCGGTGAAATGCAATCCCCACCCGCGGGTGCTGCAGGAACTGTACAAGTCCGGCATCCGCCATTTCGACACGGCCTCGCTGCCGGAGATCGCGTTGGTGCGGGAAAACTTTCCCGATGCCGGCGCCTATTTCATGCATCCGGTGAAGGGCCGGGCGGTCATCAATACGACCGACCATGTCTATGGCATCGATACCTTTGTCGTCGACCACCCGGACGAACTGACCAAGGTGCTGGACGAGACCGGCGGGGCGGAGGGACTCACCATTGTAGTGCGCGTCAAGACGCCGCCGGTGGAAGGCACCTTCTATCATCTCGCCGACAAGTTCGGCGCCGAGCCGGATGAGGCGGCGGCGCTGCTGAAGGAGGCGCATTCGCGCGGCTGCGCGGTCGGACTCTGCTTCCATGTGGGCTCGCAATGCCTGGTGCCCGGCGCCTATTCAATGGCGCTGAAGATCATCGGCCAGGTGCTGGCGAAGGCCGATACGCCGATCCAGATCCTGGATGTGGGCGGCGGTTTCCCGGCGGAATATATCGGCACCAACATGCCGCCGCTCGAGGCCTATATCGAGGAGATCGAGGCCGGCGTGAAGGAACTCAAGCTGCGCCGCGACTGCATCCTCATGTGCGAGCCGGGCCGGGCGCTGGTGGCCCACGGCATCTCCCTGGTGACGCAGGTGCAGCTCCGCAAGGGCGACAAGCTCTACATCAATGACGGCATCTACGGCTCGCTGAGCGAGATGGTTCAAGGCGGCGTGCGGCTGCCGGCGCGGCTGGTGCGGCTGAAAAGCCAGCCGTCGAAAACGATGCACAGCTTCCAGCTCAACGGCCCGACCTGCGACTCCCTCGACGTGCTGCCTGGCGAGTTCAGCTTGCCCGAGGATACGCAGGAAGGCGACTGGATCGAGATCGACCGCGTCGGCGCCTACAGCCACGCGCTGGCGACGCGGTTCAACGGCATGTATCCGGAGACGCTGGTCGTCGTCGAGGATGCGCCGATCGGCGGCTAGACGGCCGGCGGCACCGCGCGTTCCTGCCGCCAGTCCATCAGCGTGTAGACCACGAGCGTGCTGAGCACCAGCAGGCCGCCGATGATCGTGTAATCAGACGGCGTCTCCGTGAAGACCAGCCACACCCAGACCGGCGCCAGCACCGGCTCGAGGTTGGAGATCAGCCCGGCCTCTGCCGCGGGGATCAGCCGCGTGCCCGCGGTGAACATCACCAGGCCAAACGCCATCTGCCCGGCGCCGAACAGCGCGAGCGTGCCGATGTCCTGCGTCGATAGCATCGACGTGTCCGCCATGGGGAACGCGACGCAGGCGGCGATGAATGTGCCGAGGCAGGTCGCCGGCGCCATGCGGATCTCCCGGTGCCGCCGTGTGACGACGATGGCGCTGGCGAAGCCCATCATCATGACGATGGACAACAGATTGCCCACCATGCCGCCGCCGCCGAAGGAATCGATCATCATGAGGCCGATGCCGCCGAGCACCACGGCCATGCAGATCCAGGACCGCAGGCCTACGGGCTCGCGCATCAGCAGCCAGCCGAGCAGGCCGGCGAAGAACGGCGCCGCGGCCTGGATGAACATGATGTTGGCGACGGTGGTGTATTCCAGCGCGAAGATGAAGCAACTCGACGCCGTGGCGAAACTGCAGGCGACAATGATGCCCGCCCAGCCCAGATCGCGGAACGCCTTGATCACATGACCGTGATGGCGGATCGCGACATAGATCAGCAGCGCGATGCAGGCGAAGCCCGAGCGCGTGAACAGCTTGGTGGCGGGCTCCGTCTCCACCATGCGGCCGAGCAAGCCGCCGGTGCTCCAGATCAGCGCGGCGGCGGCGACCAGCATTACGCCGGTGCGGTGATGCGACTGGGCGATGGCTGGGGAGGACATGGCGGATGAGCTTGGCATGCAGATTGCGGACAGGGGAATGATATGCGCCGTCGCGTTATCAGGTTTGCGTCTAATGGGTTTCCGTTCCCGCCGCGAAGATGCTAACAAGTCAATGCAGTGGGTACCATGCGGGGGCTGGCGCTGTCCATGAAGACAGAGAGCTACATGGGTCTGGGACCGAGCGGTTTTCACCGCCTGGTCTATGCCGAGTGGGGAGCTGCAACGGCGCCGCGCACCTTGATCTGCGTCCATGGCCTGACGCGCAACGGCCGCGATTTCGATCGGCTGGCGGCGGCGCTCTCGGAGCGCTATCGCGTCATCTGCCCGGATGTGGCCGGGCGCGGCCGCAGCGACTGGTTGCCGGCGGCCGAATACTCATATCCGCAATATCTCGCCGACATGACCGTGTTGATCGCGCGTCTCGGCGCCGGCGATGTCGATTGGCTGGGCACGTCCATGGGCGGCCTGATCGGCATGCAGCTTGCCGCGGCGGCGCAATCGCCGGTGCGCCGGCTGATCCTCAACGATATCGGTCCGTTCATTCCCAAGGCGGCGCTGGCGCGGCTCGGCGACTATGTCGGCAAGGATCCGCATTTCGCCTCGCTCGACGAACTCGAGGCGTACTTGCGCAAGATCCATGCGCCCTTCGGGCCGATGACCGATCAGGATTGGCGGCATCTGGCGCTGCAGGGCTACCGCCGCCGCGAGAACGGCGGCTTCAGCCTCGCCTATGATCCCGGTATCGCCGCGGGCTTCGCCGCCGGTGTGAAGCAGGATGTGGACCTCTGGGCGCTCTGGGACAAGATCGCCTGTCCGGTGCTCGTGCTGCGCGGCGCGAACTCCGATGTCCTGACCGCGAGCACCGCCAAGGAAATGCAGAAGCGCGGTCCCAAGGCCAAGGTCATCGACTGCGCCGGCGCCGGCCATGCGCCGGGCCTGGTGACGGAAGACCAGATCGCCGCGATCCGCGATTGGCTGGCGCAGACTGCGTGACATGCCGGTGTTGAGTTCAAGCGGCGGCGCGGCGGCCGCCGGTTTTCCGCGCTTCCGCGCCCGGCCGCCCTGGTGGGGCGGCGATCTTCAGACCTTGCGCAACTATTTCCGGCCGGCGCCGGTCGATCTCAGCGGCTATCCGGAGGAGCGGCTCGAGTTTCCGATGAACGACGGCAGCGGCGATACGCTGCTGGCGCTGTTGAATCGGCACGCAGCGGCGCCTGCCGATGGCGCGCGGCGGCCGCTGGCGATTTTGATCCACGGCCTCACCGGCGACGAGGACAGCAGCTACATGCTGGCCACGGCCCAACATCTATTGGGGCTCGGCCATTCCGTCATGCGCCTCAATCTGCGGGGCGCCGGCCCATCGCGCCCGCGCTGCCGGTTCCAGTATCACGCCGGCCGCAGCGAGGATCTGCACCGCGTGCTGATGCAGCTCGATGGCCGGCTGGCGTCCCAGGGCATCCTGCTGGTCGCCTATTCGCTCGGCGCCAACATGCTGCTGAAGTATCTGGGCGAGCAGGGGCGGCGGGCGCCGGTGCTGGGTGCGGTCAGCGTTTCCGCGCCGATCGACCTCAAGGCAACGCAGGTCCGCTTTATGCAGCGCCGCAACCGCGCCTATCACGACCACATCCTCGGCCGCATGAAGCAGGAGATCGCCGCGCCCAACAGCACGATCACACCTGAGCAGCGGGCCAGCCTCGACAGCATCTCGACGATCTATGATTTCGATGATCGGCTGGTGGCGCCCGCCAACGAATTTGCCGGAGCCGACGACTACTACGCGCGCTGTTCCGCCCAAGGCTTCATGAAGGAGATCAAGGTGCCGACCTTGGTCATCCACGCCCACAACGATCCCTGGATCCTGCCGGGCGCCTATTTGTCCTTCGATTGGAAGGCCAATCCGAAACTGACGCCGCTGCTGCCCCGGGGCGGCGGGCATGTGGGCTTTCACGGCCTCGGCAGCCATGTTCCCTGGCACGACCGCTGCATTGCCGAATTCCTGCGGCGGCTGGGCTAGCTGCTTCTGCATCTAGTCCGCCGGACGAACGCTGACCCTGGCGTTGAGCACGCTTTCTTCGCTGGCGCCCGACAGCCACTTGGGCTCACGGGGCGATGGGCTGCCTGTGACAATGACCGTGTCGTCCAGAATCTCAAAATCATAGGTGATCGGCAGATCCGGCGTCACACTCAAGCCTGCCTCCCGGATCTCCGCGGGCAGGCTGTTGCCAGCGAATTTCTGCCGCTTGCCGTGGAGTGCGATCTTGCCGGTAACAGGATTGAACTCATCGCCCGGCACCAGAAGCGCCAGCCCGAAGCCTTCGAGCTTCTCCATCGATGCACCCGGCGGCGTGTAGATCAGCGCGGCGCCGCGCCGGCCGATGACGCGCCAGATTTGCTGGTCGCTGCTGATGAGGAGGGCCGCGTCTTCATCGATGCCGACGCCGGCGGGCAATTGATCCCGTGCCAGCGCGAACAGATGCCGCCCCATCAGGCCGCGGGCGAAGAAATGCGCGTCGATCAGCACGGGCGCCGAGATGAATTCGAATCCGGGAGCCTTGAAGAGGCGGCCGTTCAGCACCGCCTGAACGCTGCTGTTGGCGGCGCACTCGCAGAGGGTGACTGGCCCGGCGATCATCGCGCCTGCACTCGAACCGGAAATGAGCACGCCATCCTGCTCGAAGCGCCGGCGGATCAGGGCGAGGGCCGGCGTATCGCTGCCCTCGGGCCGGAGAATGGTCGACAACCGTTTCGGATCGCCCCCGCCGAAGAAATAGGCCGAGCATTCCTCCAACAGCGCCAGCACGTCGGGCCGCGCGATATCGTCCGTATCGAGATCAAGTACGGCAATCTCGACACCGGCGAACGGCGCAAAGAGGCGCTCAATGTCCTGGCCTTCGATATCGGCCGTGTCGATCAGGCAGAGGCGCGGATCCGGCCCGGCCCGTGCCACGATGGCCTCGGCGATGCCGCGGCCGAAGCGTCCGCCGCCATGGAGAATAAGTTCGCCCCGGCCCGCGGTGCGCGGCAATGGCGCGACGCCGATGCCGGAGGTGCGGGCCGCAATGAGAGTTACGCCGTCCTGCTCCACGACCGACGGATTGGGTGTTGGCAGGTTGCCCTGTTGGACATCCGTCGTGGTCGCCGAAGGCGGTGGCGCTGGCGGCTGTGTTGTGGCTTTGGGCGCCGGCTCGGCGCAGGCGCCGAGGGCCAGCAGGACGAGCAGTGCAGGTCCGCCGAATCTAGCTAAGACCGATGCGGCCCCGGACGGCTGCGACGGCGGCATCAGCCGGCCTTCAGCCGGCGCGCCACATCGATGGCGAAATAGGTGAGGACGCCGTCGGCGCCCGCGCGCTTGAAGGCCAACAGGGATTCAAGCATCACCCGCTCGCCGTCGAGCCAGCCGCGCTCCGCCGCCGCCTTGAGCATCGAATATTCGCCGCTCACCTGATAGGCATAGGTCGGCAGCGCAAAGGCCTGCTTCACGCGATGAAGGACATCGAGATAGGGCATGCCGGGCTTCACCATCAGCATGTCGGCCCCCTCGGCCACGTCGAGGGCGCATTCGCGGATCGCCTCGTCGCCATTGGCCGGGTCCATCTGGTAGGTGCGCTTGTCGCCTTGGCCAAGATTTGACTTAGAGCCGACCGCGTCGCGGAACGGACCGTAGAATCCCGAGGCATATTTCGCCGCGTAGGACAGGATGCGGACGGCGTCATGCCCGGCCGCGTCCAGCGCGTCGCGGATTCGGCCGATGCGGCCGTCCATCATGTCGGACGGCGCGCAGATATCGACACCGGCCTCGGCCTGGGCCACCGCCTGCTTGCAGAGGATGTCCACCGTCTCGTCATTGAGAATGCGGTCGCCGGCCATCACGCCGTCATGGCCGTGGCTGGTGTAGGGATCGAGCGCCACATCGCAGATGACGCCCACGTCAGGCACGGCTTTCTTGATCGCGCGGACGGCGCGGTTGCAGAGGTTGTCGGGATCCAAGGCCTCCTCGGCGGTGGGCGTCTTCCGGTCGAGGGGGATCACCGGAAAGATGGCGACGGCGGGAACACCCAGTTCGCCGGCCATGCCGACCGCGTCCACCATGGCCGAAATCGTCTGCCGCGAAACGCCGGGCATGGAGGGCACGGCCTCCACCTTGCCGCCCTCATGAACGAACACCGGCCAGATCAGGTCTTCGATGGACAGGCGGTTCTCGGCCACCATCCGCCGCGACCAGCCGTCGGCCCGATTCCGCCGCATGCGGACGCGCGGATACTGGCCGTGAGGCGCGGGTGCGCCCGCCGGGCGAACCGCCGGCGCGGTCTCCAGGGGGCGCAGCAGCGAGCGGACTTTCGGCGACGGAGGGGTCATGACGGGTTTCCCGGACAACGAACGCTGGGTGACATTCTAGGCCGCCTGCGGCTAAGCGGTCCAGAAGGGCGGATTGCCGCGCCCGCCCTGGCGCTCAGCGATCGGTCCTGCCGCTGCTGTTTGGGACAATCCGATAGGCACAGCGGCGGGCGCCGGCGAGGATGTGGTCGGTGCGCTCCACCGTGGCGGTGGGGAGGAGGGACTGGAAGATCGCCAGTTCCGAGCGGCAGAAGCCCTGGCACTCCCGCGCGGCGGCGCAGACCGGGCAGTGGTTCTCGATCAGCCAGAGGGTGCCGTCGCTGTCACTGCGGCACTCGGCCATGTAGCCCTCCTCGGCGCGGGCGGCCGCTAACCGCTCCACCTTCTGCTTCAGGCTTCGGGCCGGCCCCAGCCGCTGGGCATAGGCGGCCTTGGACGCGGTCTCGCGGGCGGCAATCATCCGGTCGACGCCTTCCTCGCCGAACACGGTGCGCGCCGCCGCCAGGATCTCCAGCGTCATCCCTGCGTGGGCGTCGGGGAAGCGGCTCTGCGCCGCCTCGGTCAGGCGCCAATGGCGCTTCGGCCGGCCGACGGTGAGGCGGGCGTCGCGATGCTCGACAAGGGACTCGGCCTGGAGTTTCATCAACTGCTGCCGCACGGCGACGGCGGTGATGCGCATCGCCTTGGCCAGGGCAGTGGCGGTCTGCGGCCCGCGGGTCTTGAGCAGGAACAGGATGCGGTCGGCGGAAGCGTCGGACATGCCGGAAACATGCGCCAGACCGGCGTTGCGAAGGCAAGATAATTTAATAAGTAATCGGTTGACATATTGCCGCGGCGGCGTGAGAATTTAGAAAGAATAACTTTCTAAATTAAAGCCACGGCTGCATCAGCGCGGGAGAGCGGCGATGACATGGTCCTCGGCAATGCCTCTGGAAAAGCTGCGCCGCGACGGCGCCGCCATTGCAAAGGTCGGCGGCAAGCAGATCGCCTTCTTCCATGTCGACGGCCAGGTCTACGCCTGCAACAACCGCTGCCCCCATGAAGGCTATCCGCTGCGCGAAGGCACGGTGAACGGCGACTGCGTGCTCACCTGCAACTGGCATGGCTGGAAGTTCGACCTGAAGACCGGGGACAATCTGTTCCAAGGCGACCGGCTGCGCCTCTACCCTACTCGGCTCGAGAACGGCACGGTGATGGTGGACATCGCCGACCCGCCGCCGGCCGAGCGCCAGGCGCGGGCCATCGACAATCTGCGCACCGCCTTTCGGCGACCACGAATATGACCGCATCGCCCGCGAGGTGGCGCGGCTGGTGAAGGCCGGCGGCGATCCCGGCCGCGCCGTCGTGTCCGCGATCCGCTGGTCGCATGACAAGCTGCGCTTCGGCATGACCCACGCCTTTGCCGCGGCGGAGGGCTGGCTGCGCCTCCATGACCGGCTGCGGGACGATCCCGAGCGAGCCCTGGTGGCCGTGGTGGAGCCCATCGCCTACATGGCATTCGACAGCCTGCGCGAGCCGGCGCGGCCGTTCACGCCGATCGCGCCAAGTTCGATCTCGCCGAGTTTGCCGCCGCGCTGGAGGCGCAGGACGAGCCGAAGGCAGTCGCCATGGCCCGGGGTGCGCTGGACGCAGGCAGCGGCTTTGCCGGGCTGGAGCGCGCCCTGACCGCGGCCGCCCTCCGCCACTACGCCGATTTCGGCCATCAGCTCATCTATGTCGGCCATGTGGGGCGGTTGGCCGCGCGGCTGGGGCCGGAGGTGGAGGAGCCGCTGGTGCTGGCGCTGATCCGCTCGCTGGTCAATTCGCGTCGCGCGAGGACCTGATCCCGGAGTTCCGCCACTACGGCAAGGCGCTCGAACGCTGGCCGCAGCATCCGGCCAACGGCCTGGCCCCGCCGCCGGAGCATTTCCGCGGCCACTCGGTCAACGACACCCTGGACCTGGTTGCCGAAGCCGCGACGACCGCGGCCCCGGCGGCGCTCTGCATGTCATTGCTGGGCGCCGCGTCGGCGGAGCTGCTGCATTTCGACACCCGCGTGCAGCGGCGCACCGACAACAAGGTGCAGGAGAATGTGGGCTGGCTGGATTTCACCCATCCCATCACCTTCACCAACGCGCTGCGCCGCCTGAGCGCCAGGTATCCGGAGGTCTGGCCGGCCGGGTTGCTGCAGATGGCCTGCTTCCTCGGCCGCAGCGCGCCCTTCGTCGACCGGGACGACCCGCAGGACGGCTGGTTCGTGCCTGATATCGCCGCGCTTTCGAGCCGCGCCACCGACCGGATCTTCGACCATGGCGAACCGGACTACATCCACTCGGTCCATCTGGTGAAAACCTTCCTGGCCGCCGAGGAGGAAATCGCCGCCGGCCTGCCGCCGGTGACCATGAGCACCCTGCTGGCAGCGGTGAACCGCTATATCCACGAACCGCCGAAGCGCCGCCATATCCGCCGCGTGGCCCATCAGGCGATGGAATTCGTCGCGCTGGAAGATTGAAACAAGGGCTAGCTCATGGCTCGACAATCATCTTCGGCGCCAGCCGGGGACTTGGGTGCGGCGTTCAACCTGGCGCTCCCGGCGCGGGGCGATAGGTTTGGCTGGTCTCCCGCAGCCGACCCGATCTGGACTATGACGACGGTGTCACCAGGCATTGGATCGAAGCCGATCTCGCGCGCCGCCGATGTCGCGGCGCGGGTCAGCGGCGCCTTCGGTTCAGCGCGCTTGGATGTGGCGATCTACAACGCCGGCATCTGGGAAAGCAGCGCCTTCGGGCCTGGCTATAGCTTCGACGAGGTCCCCGAACTCGGAGACGCAGAACATCCTGACGGTCAATCTCACCTCGGCGATTACTTGCCTGAAGGCGGTGCTGCCGAACCTGCGGAAGTCCAAGGCGGCGAAGATCGTGCTCATCGGGTCCACGTCGGGCCTCGACAATATCGGCCAGCCGGAGGTGGCCTATACCGCGTCGAAGTTCGGCCTGCGCGGCGTCGCCCATGCGCTGCGGGAAGTGGTGCGCAAGGACGGCATCGCCGTGACCTGCCTCAATCCCGGCAATATCGGCACCATCACGGTCAAAGACGGCAAGATCGCCGCCCGGCCCCACGAAGCGCGCGACATGATTCCGCCCCAGGATCTGGTCGAACTGGTCCGCTGCGTCACGCGCCTGTCCAACGCCTCGTGCGTCAAGGAAATCGACGTCATGGCGATGACCGACAGCGTGTAGGCATCGGCCGGCGCCTCGCATGAACCTGCGTGCCTATCTCCGGCGCATCGGCGTCACAGGGCCCGTCCGTGCCGATGCGCGCACGCTGAAGCGTCTGCACCGGCAGCATCTCGTCACGGTGCCGTTCGAGAACCTGAGCATCCATATGGGCGAGCCGGTGTCGCTCGACCTTGCGGCGCTTTACGACAAGATCGTGCGCCGGCGGCGCGGCGGGTTCTGTTACGAACTCAACGGGCTGTTCGCAGAGCTGCTGCGGCGTCTCGGCTATCGGGTCACCTTGCTCTCGGCGGGCGTGGCGAAGGACACCGGCGGCTTCGGACCGGAATACGATCATCTGTTGCTGTTGATTGAACTGGATCGCCACTGGCTGGTCGATGTCGGCTTCGGCGAGAACTTCAAATCGCCGCTCGACCTGGATGCGTCGGGCGCGCAGGTGCAGGGCTCGAAGGCCTATCGGATCCAGCGGCGGGATGAATTCCAACTGCTCCAGGAACGGAGCGGGGCAGGGCGGTGGAAAGATTCATACCGCTTCACCTTGACGCCGCGCGAGCTGGCCGAGTTCGAGGCTATGTGCCGCTATCACCAGACTTCGCCGGACTCCCACTTCACCCGCAACCGCGTCTGCTCGCTGGCGACGCCCACTGGGCGCAAGACGCTGAGTGGGACGAAGCTGATCGAAACTAGCCGTAATGGCGCACGGCGTGAGCGTGCCGCTACCGATGACGCAGCGTACCGCCGCCTGTTGCGAGAACAGTTCGGCGTGCGGCTCCCAAATGATTCCGCATTCCCGCGAAGTATCGTGTAGGGGCGACCGGCGGTCGCCCGTTGCGCCGTGGCACAATCCACGACCTAGGATCCGACCAACCGACACCACACGACCACGGGCGACCGCCGGTCGCCCCTACAAGCCTTGCCCGATGCTAGGTTGGGCGCGCGGTGCCTTGATCTGGCGGCCGCGCCCCTTTTCAATGCGTGGAGTAGCTACTCCGCGGCCGCCTTCAGGCTGCCCCCCGCCTTCAGCGCCTGATCCAGGTCGGCGATGATGTCGTCGATATGTTCCAAGCCCACGGACAGGCGGACATAGTTCTCGGAGACGCCGGTCTGCAGCTGCTCTTCCGGCGAGAGCTGCGAATGGGTGGTGGAGGCCGGGTGGATGGCGAGGCTGCGCGCGTCGCCGATGTTGGCGACGTGGTAGAACAGCTTCAGCGCGTCGATGAAGCGACGTCCCGCTTCCTTGCCGCCCTTGATCTCGAAGCCCAGCAGGCCGCCAAGACCGCCCTTCAGATAGGTCTTGGCCCGGCGCGCGAACTCGCCCTCCTGCACGCTGGGATGAATGACCTTGGTCACCGACGGATGCTTCTTCAGGTAGTCGACGACGGCCTGGGTATTGCGGCAATGCTCGCGCATCCGCAGCGGCAGCGTCTCCAGCCCCTGAATGAACATGAAGGCATTGAAGGGGCTCATGGCATAGCCGAGGTCGCGCTGCAGCGTGACTCGCGCCTTGATGATATAGGCGATGGGTCCGAGCGGCTTTACCGCCTGGGTCCAGACCGCGCCGTGATAGCTGGGATCCGGCTGGTTCAAGAGCGGGAAGCGGGCCGCATGTTTTTCCCAATCGAAGTTGCCGCCATCGACGATCACGCCGCCGATGGAGGTGCCGTGGCCGCCGATATACTTGGTCGTGGAATAGACGACGATGGCCGCGCCATGCTCGAGCGGCTTGCAGAGCACCGGGCAGGAGGTGTTGTCCATGATCAGGGGCACGCCGAGCGAGCGGCCGATATCGGCGACTTCCTTGATCGGGAAGACGTGCAGCTTCGGATTGGGCAGCGTCTCCGCGTAATAGGCCCGGGTCTTGGCATCGGTCGCCTTGCGGAAATTCTCCGGGTCTGATGGATCGACGAACCGGGTTTCGATGCCCTGGGTCTTCAGGGTGTTGGCGAAGAGGTTCCAGGTGCCGCCGTAGAGATCGGTGGAGCTGACGATGTTGTCGCCGACCTGGGCGATGTTCTGGATCGACATGGCCGAGGCCGCCTGGCCGGAGGCCACGCCGAGGGCCGCGACGCCGCCTTCCAATTGCGCCAGGCGCTCCTCCAGCACGGCGTTCGTCGGATTCATGATCCGCGTGTAGATGTTGCCGAATTCCTTCAGCGCGAACAGGTTCGCGGCATGCTCCGTGTGATTGAACTGATAGGAGGTGGTCTGATAGATCGGCACCGCGACCGCATTGCTGGTGGGATCGGCGCGATAGCTTCCTCCGTGCAGGACGATCGTTTCCGGATTCTTGCTGCTGGTGGTCATGGTTCCCTCGGCTTGCTCTCTGGCACTTGTAGCGTTCAGGCTGCCGGCTGTTGTGCGGCGGCGCTGAGTTCGATCCGTGTCTTGACCGGCGTGACGCTGCGCAGGATGTCCAGCACCGGGCAATGGCGGTCGACCGTCGCCCGCAGCCGTTCGATTTCGTCGGCCGGCGCCGGGCTGTCGATCTTAACGGTGGCGGTGACGTCCTTGAAACCCGGGCGGACGCCTTCGTCAACGGCGAAGAACCCTCGGAGGTCCAAGCGGCCGCTGACCGAAACGGACACCCGGTCCAGCGGAATGCCCAGGGTGTCGGCGTAGAGGCGGTAGGTGATCTCCTGGCAGGCGCCCAGAGCCGCCAGGATCAGCTCGACGGGATTGGGGCCCTTGTCCTGGCCGCCGAGCGCGGCCGGCTCGTCCACATCCAGGCGGAAGGCTCGAATCAGGGCCTCGCTGTGGAGGCCTTCGAGCTGGCGGGTCTCGGCGGTGAAGATGGCGGAAGCCTGGGCCGGATCGGCACCCAGGGCGGCTTGGGCCGCGGTGAAGATGGGCTGGAAAGATTGGTGGGTTTGCGTGGCCATGGGGCCGTCCTCCTTACGGAAACGTGGCGGGGCCCACAAACGCTGTGGCGCTTTAGCTTCTTGGTGACGCGGCAGCAAGCTGCCCCTCAAATCCCCGCGGATCCGTTCCGCCCGGAGGCGAGGGGGATCAATCCCCGGCGGCCGCCTTGAAGCAGGCCGTCTTAACGAAAAAACCGCCACAGCGGAGCTGGGCGGTCGGTCGCCGTCGCTTTAGCTGCATTTATTAGGCGCCCGCAAGCTGCTGCTTCAAATCGGCGCCGGCCGAAATCTCCGATAAATGACATGGGCTTGTCAACCATCGGGGCGTTACGGTTTGCGGATTAACCAAATTTCTTATGAATGTGACGAATTTGCCGGTGAATTTTGTCATGTAAACCAACTGTTAAGACTGCCAGTGTTTTAATGACCGCCTGTTCAACGACTCTAGCTTGTGAGACGTTTCGTGAAGAACGCATATCTTGAAACCATCGCCCTTATCGAGCGCCTGCATCGCGAGTGCTTGGAAGTCATCCGGGCCGATCTGGACCGCCATGGCATCCGGGACCTGAACAACGTTCAGGCGATGATCCTGTTCAATATCGGCACCGACGAATTGACCGTCGGCGAGTTGACGAACCGCGGCTATTACCTGGGCTCCAACGTCTCCTACAATGTGAAGAAGATGGTGGAAAACGGGTACCTGCAGCAGGAACGTTCGCCCCATGACCGCCGTGCCGTGAACGTGCGCGTGTCGCCCAAGGGCCTCGAGGTCTGCGAGCGGCTTAACGCCATGTATGAACGTCACGCCAATGAGTTGTCCAAGGGTGTTGCCAATCCGGAAGAGCTGCAGGGCATGAATGCGCTGCTGCGCCGCCTGGAGCGCTTCTGGTCCCAGAGCATGGATTACTCGGTCCGTCCCACCGGCGCGATCGATAACGCAGCCTGAAACGCCCTTGGGGGAGGGCGCCTTTCGGGAGATGCGTTGCGGCGGTGCGGCGCGACATTTCTCGTGACCACCGCCGCAACGCGTCACTTCCCATTCAAACTCTAGGCTGAAGTGCCAGGCGAACCGCGTCGCCTTCAGCCGATCCTCATCCAGTTCGATCCCAATGCAGAGTTAGTCCGACGGGGCAAGCTCACCGTCAATTCATCCCAATCTCGGGTCCGGTACCGCCAGGTTCAGGCTGTTGGCGATCGATGATGGAATTGCCTGAAATCTTCATGTAGACCCGGCCATGACGTCGTCCCGGCGAATTCCCGCCGACGACCATGCGAGGCCGAATGACCATTGCTTCTTTTTCGATGCTGCCGAACACGCGTGTTGCCTTCGGTGCTGGGCGCAGCGACAAGCTGGGCGAGGACGTGAAGGCGCTGGCGGGCGAGGGCGCCGCGGTGTTGCTGGTGGCCGATCCCGGCATTCCGAAAATCACCGATGCCATCGAGGCCACGCTGAAGAAGGCCGGCTGCAAGGTGGCTCTGTACACGGATGTCCGGAGCGATCCCCTGGGCGTGCAGGTGGATGGGGCGGCGACCGCCGCCAGATCGCTGGGGGCGAAGATCGTGGTCGGCCTCGGCGGCGGCTCGACCTTGGACGTCGCCAAGTTCGCCGCGGCGATCGCGCCAGTGGATCAGCCGGCGGATCACTATGAGCTCTCGAAGAACCGGCTGCCGGCCAAGGGGCTGAAGAAAATTTGCCTGCCGACCACCGCCGGCACCGGCTCGGAGACCACCCGGGTCTCCGTCTTCACCAACGCCAAGGACGAGAAGGTCTGGGCCTGGGGCGATGAGCTGCGCGCCGATCTGGCGCTGCTGGATCCCAGGCTGACCGTGGGCCTGCCGCCGCATCTGACGGCGGCCACGGGGGTGGATGCTCTGGTCCACGCCATCGAGGCCTGCACGATCCGCCGCGCCAATCCGCTCAACGATGCCATCGGTCTCCACGCCATCCGGCTGGTGGTCGCCAATCTGAAGCGCGCTGTCGAGGCGCCGGACGATCTGGCGGCGCGAGGCGCCATGCAGATCGCCGCCGCTGCAGGCGGCATGGCCATCGACAATGCGGGCACCGGAGTCGGTCATGCCCTGGGCCATGCGCTGGGCGCGATTGGGCATGTGCACCATGGCCGAGCCGTCGGGCTCTGCCTGCGCGTGGCGCTCGGCTGGAATGCGGAGGCGGGACCCGCCCGTCATGCCGCCGTGGCCGCGGCGATGGGCGTGCCGACCGATGGCCGTAGCGAGGCCGCTGTAATCGCCGACCTGCAGCCGGCCTATGACCATTTCCTGCGCTCGGTCGGCCTGGCGATCTCCCTGGGCAAGGATGGCCTGTCGGCGGCGGATGCACCCCGCCTCGCCGACATCACGATGGCACCGGAAAACAAGTCGATGCGGGATGCGAATATTCGCGAGATCGCGCGCGCCGACGCGCTGCGCCTGGCTGAAGCGGTCCTCAGCGCGGCCTAGGATTTTCGTCAAATTGCTGGGATCGGAAACCGGCCTCGCGGCGGGCGGCGCTGCCGCTTGAAATCACGGCAGAAAATTCCCGTCGCCATTCATCTTGGTGAATATTTAGTAAACGAAGAGTTTCATTTAGTAAATGCAAGCAATAAACCGCATAAAATCCAACATATTTAATAAGATATGAAAGTATGCTTGCGTTTTACTTCTTAACTGGCTATTATCCTTTCCGGAAATTAAGCAATTCCGCAGCCGGTGTAGGGCTGGACACTAGGTGAGGAGGGGACGTTATGAATGCTCGTATGATGCCGATTGCTTATGGCCTTTTTGCTGGATTCTTCCTGGTTGGTTTGGCCGTTTTATCCGCGGCGATGCACTAGACTTCGGACAGCGCCTGTCCCAAGGCGCTGTTCCATGGGTTGGGTCGCAAATTCATTGAGATGGCTTCCGGTCTGACCTGCGTCCGGAAGCAGCAAAATCAAAAACGGGCGGCACCGGATCGGTGCCGCCCGTTTGACATTCTGCGGCGATAGCTGCCGCTGGGACTCGCGGGCGGCGCCAGCGCCTATTGCGCGGCCGCACCGATTTTGATCGCTTCGCTGGCGCGGACTCGCGCGTCGCTTGCATCCTGCCAGCCAAACCAGCCGCCGGGCGCATTCCTCACCTGTGACGCAAGCCGCTGCGCGAACCCCTGCGCCGCATGCTCGAAGACCTGCTCTTTCTGCAATCCGCGCGGCATGGGCAGGGCGGACTCGATCGTAACGGTGTGGTGGTCGACGGCGTCCCTGGTCGTGAAAACCGGCAGCAGTGCCGCGCCGGAGCGATGGGCAATTCCCGGCGCGCCAGGCGCCAGGTTCAGCGTGCCGCCGAGGAATGGTACCGCGATCGGCCGCAGCGACGTGGCCTGCGCCGTCACGGAGACGACGCCGCCCTCCTTGAGCCGGTCGACGAGGCGGGCCAGCACGGGTCCGGCATTGTGGCTCAGCGGCAGCACGGCGCGGCTGGCGAGATACCTCGCCTCAATCCTGGTTCTGATCGGATTGAGCCATCGCATGCCGAACTGCGTGGGCGAGAAGCCGTGGCGGGGATGGCTGAGGTGATGCATTTTGAAGCCCGCATCGTGCAACGCCATCTTCACCACCAGGGAGGCGAAGGCGGAGTTGGCGACCCACAGAACGGCGCCATTCCCCGCCGTAAGGGCGCTCACCAGATTATGGGCGCCGCGCAATTCGGTCGTCGGCCGCCAGCCGCCCGGGCGGTGGCAGGCAAGCAGTTGCAGCGTCTCTTCGACCTGATGCGCCAGGACATTCCGCAGGACACGGGCGCCGCCGACGGCGCCGTCGCGCAGCTCGAGCAGCGCGCCGATGCATTGCGGCAAATTCGATGACGTCAGGGAGAAGGGCGCGGCCATGGGCGCAAAGGCGTTTCCCAGGAGATTCCAGCTGCCCTCTGTTGTGGCCCAGGCGAGCACCGTGAGCACCGGCAGGCCGAGCAGAGTCGCCATGTCGGTCGAACTGAACCGCCGAGTGTTCGCTGCCATGATTTGAAGCTGCCCCTTGAAACCAAGACCCCCGAACAAACGCAATCCAGCAACCAGGACGCCACCCCGCGGCATCCCGAATGCAGGTTAACCGGGCCCCTAACCCGGTTCGACGGTGTTCCCAGCGCCGACGCCCGAAACAGCCTTAATCCATCCCGAATTGGCAGGGTTCTGCAAGATTCAAAATTGCCGCATCGGGGGCCCCCGATCAGCCGCCGGAGAAAGCCTGAATTCCCGTTTGCGCCCGGCCGAGGATGAGCGCGTGCACGTCATGCGTGCCCTCATAGGTGTTCACGGCCTCCAGATTCATCACATGGCGGATGACGTGGAACTCGTCGGAAATGCCGTTGCCGCCATGCATATCGCGGGCGGCGCGGGCGATATCCAGGGCCTTGCCGCAAGAGTTGCGCTTCAGCATGGAGATCATCTCCGGCGCGGCGCGGCCTTCGTCCTTGAGGCGGCCGAGACGCAGGCAAGCCTGCAGTCCCAGGGTAATCTCCGTCTGCATATCGGCCAGCTTCTTCTGGATCAGCTGGTTGGCCGCCAGCGGCCGGCCGAACTGCTTGCGGTTCAGCGTGTAATTTCGCGCCTGGTGCCAGCAGAACTCGGCCGCGCCCAGCGCGCCCCAGGAGATGCCGTAGCGCGCATTGTTCAGGCAGCCGAACGGCCCCTTCAGGCCCTTCACGTTGGGCAATAGCTGATCCTCGGAAACAAACACGTCTTCCATGACGATTTCGCCGGTGATCGACGCGCGGAGGGAGAATTTTCCTTCAATCTTCGGCGCCGAGAGACCCTTCATGCCCTTTTCCAGGATGAAGCCCCTGATGTCGCCGGCGTCGTCCTTGGCCCAGACGATAAACACATCGGCGACCGGAGAGTTGGTGATCCACATCTTGGATCCCTTCAGCACATAGCCGCCGTCGGCCTTGCGGGCGCGGGTGCGCATGCCGCCGGGATCGGAGCCGGCGTCGGGCTCGGTCAGGCCGAAGCAGCCGACGATCTCGCCCTTGGCCAGGCGCGGCAGGTATTTCTGCCGCTGCGCTTCCGTGCCATAGGCTTGTATGGGATGCATGACCAGGCTCGACTGCACGCTCATCGCCGAGCGGTAGCCGGAATCGACGCGTTCCACCTCGCGCGCCACCAGCCCGTAGCAGACATAGTTCACGCCCGAGCAACCATAGCCTTCGATCGTCGCACCGAGCAGGCCGAGCTCGCCCATCTCGTTCATGATGCTGCGGTCGAACTTCTCATGCCGGTTGGCCTCGAGGATCCGGGGCATCAGCTTGTCCTGGCAGTATTGCCGCGCGGTGTCGCGGATCAGCCGCTCATCTTCGCTGAGCTGATCCTCCAGCAGCAGGGGATCTTCCCATTGGAATTCCGCCCGGCTGGTAGGGGAGGCGGACTTGCCGGCGGCCGAAACGGCCGCGCCGGCGCTCTGGGCTGCGCTCATGAATCACTCCGGGGTCCAAGGTTTGTTGGCTGCCGCAGTCTTATCACGACTTTGCGGCGGACCCAACCCGGCCCCGTTGCCGCTGGCGGAAGCGGCGCGTCTTGGCCCGGCTGCCGCAGACCCGCATGTCGCACCAGCGCCGGGTGCGGCTCCTGGTTTCATCCAGGAAGAACCAGCCGCAATGCAAACCGGCGCATTGCTTGAGGCGCCGCCGGTCCAGGTTCACCAGGAGCTCAGCCGCTGAGAGGGCAATCGGCCCGAGCATCCAGCCGAGATCGGCCGGTCCGGCCTGCCATTTCCAGGCAAACGCGCCATCGGACGCCACTATCTGGCGTTGCCCTTCGGTGGCGGCAAGAGCGCCATTGAGGGCGGCAAGTCCCGCCGCGGGCGAGCGGCCGCTTTTGATGGCAACGCCGATGGAATAGATCGCCTCCCGCAGCAGCTTGGCCTGCTGCAGGACGCGGGCCGCCCTGGCCGGCCTGCGGCTTGCGGCACGGTCGAGGCGGCTGGCCTGGGCGGCCGACAGGAGGCGGGTATGCCGGCACCATTGCAGCAGATGCTGGTATTGATGGAGATGCTCCAGACATTGCGGGCCACCGCGCCCGCTTGTTGTGTTCGCGAAATCGAGACAGAGGCGGCCGCTGAGCAGGTGCAGGCTGCCGGCCCGGCTCTTCGGCGGCGTCGATGTTTCAGTTTGCGCGTGCATTTGCGTTCGGCCCTGTAACCATCTATTTTATTATTGATGGTTGCATGTCAACGCAAGTCCGCCGTTCTCAGTCGCCTGTCAGGTATGGCCGGCGGCGCGGCGTGGCATCTTGCGTTTGCAGTGGCGATTGCCTTCTACGTGTTCTTCCCGTCCGTGGCGCAAGCGACCGCGACCGGCAACGAGGAAGCCGTCCGCCGCTGTCAGGAGCTGATGCCGGCCTTCGTGAAAGCGCCGCTGGGTGTTGCCATCGCGCTTCAGGATCAAGGAGCGGCGCAGCCCTTCGGCGTGCGGCTGGATTGGCGCGCACCTGCGGCGACAGAGTCGACTGGCACTCCGGCGATCAAGGAGGGCTGGATGATCTGCTGGTTCCTGCCGCGGAATTCGGCCGAAGACGCCTGGCAGATGACCCAGCTGGATTCCAGCGAGTTCGGCGTGATGCGCCGCTATGACATCCAGCAACTCTACAAAATGCTGCGTCTCATGCAGTATCAGCCGCAGGACTTCGATCCGGAATCGGATACGGCAAGGGGCCGCGCCCTGTATGTGCTGCAGCAGACGATCAACGCCATTAATCTCGGCTGCGTCTATGCGCTGATCGCCATCGGGTTCACCCTGGTCTATGGCATCACGCGGGTGATCAATTTCGCCTTCGGCGATCTCTACATGTTCGGCGCCTTTACCGCTTACGTCGCATCAATCGTGTTCGCGTACTATTTCGGCTCGGTCGGCATCGCCGCAGTGCTGCTGGTCGGCGCCGGCGCTTGCGTGATCATGGGCGCCGCCGGCTGGGCGATGGACAAGCTTGTCTTCTTGCCGATGCGCGGCATGCCGACGACAGCGGCATTGATCGCTGCCATCGGCCTCTCGATCTCCATGAAGGACAGCGTGCGGCTGCTGCAGGGTCCGAAGACGCGCTATCTCCTGACGAAGGACCTGACCACCTGGCCGATCGTCACCGGACATGGCTTCGACATCTATCTCAGCAAGGGGCATCTCGTCGTCGCCCTGGGCACGATTATTATCGCAGCGACTGCTCTGGCGGCTCAGCCAACGCAGCGACTTCGGCCGCAGCCAGCGGGCCTGCGCCCAGGATCCGAGGATGGCGGCGCTGCTGGGCGTGGACGTCAACAGGATCATTGGCCTAACCTTCGTGATGGGCGGCGGGTTGGCCGGTGCCGGCGGCGTGTTCGCCGGTCTTCAATATGGCGTGATCAATTTCCATATGGGCACGCTGATCGGCTTCAAGGCGCTGACCGCGGCGCTGGTGGGCGGCATCGGCTCGCTGCCCGGCGCCTTCCTGGGCGCCCTGATCATCGCCGTGGTCGAATGCTTCACGGCGGCCTTTCTCGGCTCGCAATGGAAGGATATCGCCGTATTCGCGCTCCTGGTGCTGATTTTGCTGCTACGTCCCGCGGGCCTGCTGGGGACGCTGCGGACGCAAACGGCTGACGAGCGGCCCTAGGGGCCGCATCTGAAACGGTTCTATTGTGCGGAGACAATACCCACTTTCGGCTTGCGAGGCGGCCCCGCCCCATAATATAGGGTCAAGACAAGAAGAACGACTAAATAAACCGAGGCCAAGTTTGGGAGTCCGAATTGTGACGTGCGTCCTGTCGCAGGCGGTGGCAATTGCATCGCCCGCGCTTTCGGGCTGACTTCTCGCGTTTACTCATCGCTGCTACTCCCGCAGCCCGGCCGCATGGAGAAATCTGAATGACGGCCGAGATAGGTCACGTTCCTGCAGCAAGTCATCAATGGCCTGACTCTTGGATCGGTCTACGGGCTGATCGCCATCGGCTACACGATGGTCTATGGCATCATCGGCATGATCAATTTCGCCCATGGCGACATCTACATGATCGGCGCCTTTCACTCGCTGATCGTCATTCTCGTCCTTGGATTCCTCGGCATCACCTGGGTGCCGCTGGCGCTGGTGGTGGTGCTGATCATCGGCGTCTCGCTCACGGCGCTCTATGGCTGGAGCGTTGAACGCATCGCCTATCGGCCCTTGCGAGGTTCGACGCGCCTGGCGCCGCTGATCTCGGCGATCGGCATGTCGATCATCCTGCAGAACTACGTGCTGCTGCTGCAGGGCGCGCGCGGCAAGCCGCTGCCCCATGCGACGGACGAACAGTTCGGCAAAGTCATGCTGGCGGAAGCGGAGGGCATAACCTCGCAGATCACCCATGAGCAGATCATGATCATCTTGATCACCGTGGCGCTGATGCTCGGCTTCACCATGGTGATCCGCCACACTTCGCTCGGCCGGCAGCAGCGCGCCTGCGAGCAGGACATGAAGATGGCGTCGCTGCTGGGCGTCAACATTGATCGCACGATTTCGCTGACCTTCGTGCTCGGCGCGGCCCTGGCCTGTGTCGCCGGCTTGATGGTGACGCTCTACTACGGGTTCATCGATTTCTACATCGGCTTCGTCGCCGGCATCAAAGCGTTCAGCGCCGCCGTGCTGGGCGGCGTCGGCTCGCTTCCCGGCGCCATGCTCGGCGGATTGCTGCTCGGCTTCATCGAGGTGTTCTTCTCCGGCTATGTCGCCGCCGACTACAAGGACGTCGCGGCATTCGGCGTTCTGGTTCTCGTGCTGATCTTCCGGCCGACCGGGCTCCTCGGCAAGCCGGAAATCGAGAAGGTCTAGGCGATGGCGCTGATGCAGGAGACCGTAGCGGCAAAGCAGGCCGAAGCCTCGGCGGTGACGCAGGAGATGCTGAAGCAGGCGGTCGCTGCCGGTGTGATTACGTTTCTCCTGGCATCGTTGATCGTCGGCATCGAAACCGTCAGCAGCACCGGCGCCCTGGATTTCACCACGCGCTATAAGGAAGTCTTCATCGCCACGATCGGCGTGTTCGTCGGCAGCCTGGTGATCAGCCAATTGCGGGCGGGACGGCCGCAGGTTGGCGTCATCGTCGCGGGCGGCGTGTCTGTGCTGCTGTTGCTGCTGCTGCTCGTGCAGGAACGGGACCTCATTCCAAAGGAGTTCCTGCCGTTCAATTCGATGATCATCAATTGGGGCTCGCTGATCATCCCCGTGGCCATCTTCCTGCGCTCGTCGCAGGAGATGCGCCGGCAACGCGCGCTAGCGCGCGGTCAGGTCGTGGTCAGCAAGAACTGTCGCCGAAGCCGTCCAGCGGGCCATGCCCTGGATCGGCGCGGGCATGATCGTGCTTGCCATTGCGCTACCCTGGCTGCCGCTGGGCGATCGCACCCAGGAAAAGAAGATCATCGATATCTGCACCATCGTCCTGACCTACATCATGCTCGGCTGGGGACTGAACATCGTCGTCGGCCTCGCCGGCCTGCTGGACCTCGGCTATGTCGCGTTCTACGCGGTCGGTGCCTACACCTATGCGATGGCTTCGGTCTATCTCGGCTGGAGCTTCTGGGTCTGCCTGCCGCTCGCGGGACTTCTGGCCGCGACTTTCGGCGTGTTGCTCGGTTTTCCCGTTTTGCGATTGCGCGGCGACTACCTGGCGATCGTCACGCTCGGCTTCGGCGAGATGATCCGCATCATCATCGTCAATTGGCGGTCTTTGACCGGCGGTCCGAACGGCATCAACAGGGTTCCGCGCGCCAGCTTCTTCGGCCTGCCGATGGAGCGCAACGTCCCCGAAGGCGTAACCAGCTTCAGCAAGTTCTTCGGCATCGAATATAATCCCAATCACCGGGTCATCTTCCTCTACTACCTCGTGCTGCTGGCGGCGCTGCGCGGTGAACTTCTTTACCCTCCGCATCCGCAAGCTGCCGCTTGGCCGCGCCTGGGAGGCCTTGCGCGAGGATGAAACGGCCTGCCGCGCGCTCGGCATCAATCCGACGAACACCAAGCTGACGGCCTTTGCCGTCGGCGCCATGTTCGGCGGCTTCGCCGGCTCCTTCTTCGCCGTGCGCAACGCCTTCATCAGCCCGGAGAGCTTCGTGTTCCTGGAATCGGCGATCATCCTGGCGATCGTCGTGCTCGGCGGCCTCGGCAGCCAGGTCGGCATCGTGCTGGCGGCATCGGTGCTGATCGGCGTGCCCGAGCTGTTCCGCGAGCTCTCGGAGTACCGCATGCTCGCCTTCGGCATCGGCATGGTGCTGATCATGATCTGGCGGCCGGGTGGCTTGCTGGCCCATCGCGAGCCGACGATCCGGCTGCATCCGTCGGGCGGACCGCCGCCGGACACCAAGAAGAAATGACGGCGGCATCCGGCATGAATGGCACACCGCTGCTCGCGGTCGAGCATCTGACCATGCGATTTGGCGGCCTGGTGGCGATCGATGACGTGTCGTTCGACGCACCGCCCGGGCTGATCACTGCGCTGATCGGGCCGAACGGTGCCGGCAAAACCACGGTGTTCAATTGCCTCACCGGTTTCTACAAGCCGACCGTCGGCCGGCTCACGCTGAACGCGGGCCATGGCAGCTTCCTGCTGGAGCAACTCGACGGCTTCCGCATTTCGCAGAAGGCCCATGTCGCGCGGACGTTCCAGAACATCCGCCTGTTCGGCGGCATGTCGACGCTGGAGAACCTGATGGTCGCGCAGCACAACAAGCTGATGCGCGCTTCCGGCTGTACGCGTCAACGGGCTGTTCGGCCTGGCCGGCTATCGGCGGGCGGAGCGCGATGCGGTCGAGATCGCCCGCATTGGCTGGAGCGCGTGGGCCTGATCGCCAAGGCGGACTGGCCGGCGGCGAGCCTGCCCTATGGCGACCAGCGCCGCCTGGAGATCGCCCGCGCCATGTGCACCGATCCGGTGCTGCTCTGCCTCGACGAGCCGGCGGCGGGCCTCAATGCCAACGAATCCGCGGCGCTGAACCAACTGCTGCTGCGCATCCGCGACGAGCAGAAGATCGGCATCCTGCTGATCGAGCATGACATGAGCGTGGTGATGGGAATCTCCGACCATATCGTCGTGCTCGACTATGGCCGCAAGATCGCCGACGGCACGCCGGCGCAGATCCGCTCCGACGCCAACGTCATCCGCGCCTATCTCGGCGAGGCGGAGGACGAGGAACTGCCGCCGGAGGTTGCCAAGGATCTGGGGATGCAGTCATGAGGCGCCGCACATGCTGAAAATCTCCGGCGTCCATACCTTTTACGGACAGATCGAAGCGCTGAAGGGCGTCGATCTCGACGTCAAGCAGGGCGAGATCGTCACGCTGATCGGCGCCAATGGGGCCGGGAAGTCGACGCTGCTGATGACCATCTGCGGCTCGCCGCGGGCGCGCCAGGGCGCCATCGAGTTCGAAGGCAGGGCGATCACGCAGAAACCGACCTATGAGATCATGCGCATGGGCATCGCCCAGTCGCCGGAAGGCCGCCGCATCTTTCCGCGCATGACCGTGATGGAAAATCTGCAGATGGGCGCGCTCACCGCCGATCCCACGAAATTCAACGAGGACATCGACAAGGTCTTCGGCGCTGTTTCCCATCCTCAAGCAGCGCCAGGGTCAGCGCGGCGGCACGCTGTCGGGCGGCGAGCAGCAGATGCTGGCGATCGGCCGCGCGCTGATGAGCCGGCCGCGCCTGCTGCTGCTGGATGAGCCGTCGCTCGGTCTCGCACCGCTGATCGTGAAGCAGATCTTCGGTGTCATCCGCGACATCAACATGCAGCAGGGCGTGACTGTTTTCCTGGTAGAGCAGAACGCGTTCCATGCGTTGCGGCTCGCCCATCGCGGTTACGTGATGGTCAACGGCCAGATCACCATGCAGGGCTCTGGGCGCGAGCTGCTGGCCAATGCCGAGGTTCGCGCCGCCTATCTCGAAGGCGGACATTAGGATCGGGAACGGCAGCGATGGAAGATTGGGCAGCACAGTCGTTTTCGCATCGGATACTGAACTTCGATGACCCGCTGGGCAGCAGCTGGGTTGGCTTCATCCTGTTGACCATCATCGTTTTCGGTTTCGGCGCGATGATGATGGGGCGGGCCCTGGCGGAGACGTGGCGTCCCGCCTGGCAGAATGTCGCCTATGGACTGCTGCTGGGGGTCGCCAACCGCCTGTTCCACTATTTCTTCATCGCCGACGATCCGATCAATCTGCTGTCCTATGTCCTGCAGACCGCGGTCTTGATCGGCATAGCGCTGCTCGCCTACCGGATCACGCTCGCGCAGAAGATGGTGGCGCAGTACCCCTGGCTCTATCAACGCGCCGGCCTGTTGAGCTGGCGCGAAATATCCTGAATTAACAATGTGTTGAGAGAATTTTGCGGGGCGGCGCTTCAGGATTGATCGTGGCCGGCTTCGCGAAACAAGTGTGCGAAGGAATTGCCCCTCTGTTGCTGCATGATAGTATTACGGCAACTCGCGTTTTGCGGGCAGCTCTGGAGGACGTCTAGAGATTCCAAGTACAGGGCCGGTCATCCGATCGGCACCTTTTCAATCGATCAGGGAGAAGTCTGAATGCAAAAAGTCAAATTCCCGTTGCTCGCCGCAGCCGCGCTCGCGACGGCGTTGAGCGTGACGACGGCCAAAGCCGAGGACATCACAATCGGCATGGCCGGTCCGATCACCGGCGATCTCGCCGAGTTTGGCGCGCAGCTCGCACGTGGCGCTGAGAAGGCGGTGGCCGATCTCAACAAGGCCGGCGGCGTCATGGGCAAGCAGATCAAGCTGGAAAAGGGCGACGACCAGTGCGATCCGAAACAAGCGCCGATCGTGGCCAATGATCTTGTGGCCAAGGGCGTCGTGTTCGTGGCCGGTCACTTCTGCTCAGGTTCGTCGATCCCGGCTTCCAGCGTCTATGCCGAGGAAGGCATCCTGCAGATCACGCCGGCTTCGACCAATCCGAAGTTCACTGATGAAGCGCCAAGCAATCTCACGTTCCGCACCTGCGGCCGTGACGATCAGCAGGGCTCCTTCGCCGGTCCCTGGATTGCCGAACACTTCAAGGGCAAGAACGTCGCGATCGTTCACGACAAGTCTCAGTACGGCCAGGGTCTCGCCGACCTGACGAAGGCGGCGATGAACACCGCCGGCCAGAATGAGGCGATGTACGAGGCGATTACTGCCGGCGAGCAGGACTACACCGCGCTCGTGACGAAGATGAAGGAAGCCAAGATCGATGTGATCTACTTCGGCGGCTATCATCCCGAGGCGGCCCTCATCGTCAAGCAGGCCCGCGAACAGGGCCTCAATGCAGCGCTGCTGTCGGGCAACTCGCTCAACACGCAGGAGTTCGCCACGCTGGCGGGCGCCTCGTCCGATGGCGTGATGTTCACCAATGCGGCGGAAGCCCGCAACCTGCCGTCAGCCAAGGCGGTGGTTGAGTCCTTCCGCGCCGAGGGCTTCGAGCCGGAAGGCTACACGCTGAGCACCTACGCGGCCGTGCAGGTATGGGCCGCTGCCGTGACGGAAGCCGGCACGACCGACTCCGCCAAGGTTGCGGAAACTCTGCGCAGCCACGACTGGGACACCGTGATCGGCAAGCTCGGCTTTGATGCCAAGGGCGACCTGACCTCGGCCGCTTATGTCTGGTACGTGTTCAAGGACGGCAAGTACGCCGAAGCTGGCGGCATGTAACTGCCGCTAACCAGGCTTGAATAAGAGAGCCCGGCGCCTTGCGGTGCCGGGCTCTTCTCTTTTGAAGTCGTTTCGAGAACGTCGTCGGCTTCCCGATACTTGAGACAGAAACTGCCGCGAAACGCGGCAGTCGTCGAAAGCTGCTTATCTCCGTCCGCGTCCCCGGCGGCGCGCGCCGGGAGATCTGCCCAGACCGATCTTCTTGGCGAAGACGGAGCGTTGCTCGGCGTAGTTCGGCGCCACCATCGGATAGTCCGGCGGCAGGCCCCACTTCGCCCGATATTCCTCAGGTGTCATATCGTACGCCGTACGGAGATGGCGCTTCAGCATCTTCAGCTTCTTTCCATCTTCCAGACATATGATGAAATCCGGTGTAATCGATTTCTTAATCGGCACCGCCGGCGTGAGACCTTCGGGCCCTCCGGCTGCACTTTGCAAAGCCAGCAGGGAACTGTGGATTGTCTTGATGACTTCCGGCAATTGCGGTGAAGCAATTGCATTGTTGCTGACGTAAGCCGCTGCGATATCCGTGGTCATTCGCAACAGTTCTTCCGCCGAAACTTTATCGCTATCCGGCATTGTTCCTGGCCCCTGTTCTAAGTTCAGAATATCTATTCACTTGGCGGGTCCCCGCCATCGCACAACATGTGAAAAGTGTCAATTCAATTAGCCGTTTTCCGCGTTTTCCTGCCGATGTAAACGAATTGGGATAAGATTCTTTTCGTGTGCTCAGTTTTTGTACATGTGGCAATTTTGTAATGCGTCGCAACAGCATTTGTGATTGCTCGCGAGTAGTCTCCAGCGAACCGATGAGATGACCGCGTGCCGAAGTTGTAAATGCGTTCAGCGGCAGTAAGTTTCGCGATTCCGCAATGCGGAAAGCCGCCTCCCACAAAGGCTTGGGCTGGCATCGCGGGTAGCGAGCCACCGAAACGCCGGATGTCCGGATAAAACGAGGCGTTGGGGGTCGGGAGTTGCCCCCTGGCGACTAATGGTGTTTGATCCCGCGATCCACTCCTGTCCGGGACCATTCGTGAACCATGTCCAAGGTCGTTGTCGCCATTGCGTCCGATCATGCCGGGGTCGAGTTGAAGGCGCTGGTGAAAGGCGAACTCGAGGGCCTGGGCTTCGCCGTGAGCGACCTCGGCACACAGGGTACGAACTCCGTGGATTATCCGGACTTCGCAGATGCGGTCGCCGCGGCGCTGGCGGAGAAGAAAGCGTCCCAGGGCGTGCTGATCTGCGGCACAGGCATCGGGATCAGCATGGCCGCGAACCGGCATCGCCATGTTCGCGCCGCGCTGTGTCACGATGCAACGGGCGCGCGGCTGTCCCGGCAGCACAACGACGCCAATGTCCTGGCGCTCGGCGCGCGGCTGATCGGGCCGGAGGCGGCGCGGGACTGCGTGCGCATGTTCTTCAGTACCGCCTTTGAGGGCGGCCGGCATCAGCGCCGGATCGACAAGCTAAGTTAGCCGCGGTCAAGCGGCAGCAGGAGTAGGGAAGGGAATCAGGCCCATGTCTCAAACAGCGACCAAGTCCCAGGCGTCCGGCGGATTCTTTACCGACGGCCTGTCTCAGAGCGATCCGGACCTGTTCAGGTCGATCGGCGACGAGCTGCGCCGCCAGCAGGATCAGATCGAGCTGATTGCGTCGGAGAACATCGTCTCGTCGGCGGTGCTGGAGGCCCAGGGCTCGGTGCTGACCAACAAATATGCCGAAGGCTATCCCGGCCGCCGCTACTACAATGGCTGCGAGTTCGTGGATGTCGCGGAGTCGCTGGCCATCGAGCGGGCGAAGAAGCTGTTCAACTGCGCCTTCGCCAATGTGCAGCCCCATTCGGGCGCGCAGGCGAACCAGGCGGTGTTCTTCGCGCTGCTGCAGCCGGGCGATGCCTTCATGGGCCTCAATCTGGCCGCCGGCGGCCATCTCACCCACGGCTCGCCGGTCAATCAGTCCGGCAAGTGGTTCAAGGTCATCCCCTACAATGTCCGCCAGAACGATCAGCGCGTCGACATGGACGAGGTGGAGCGGCTGGCGAAGGAAACCAAGCCGAAGCTGATCCTGGCCGGCGGCTCGGCCTATTCGCGCTTCTGGGATTTCGAGCGCTTCCGCAAGATCGCCGACTCCGTGGGCGCCTACTTCATGGTCGACATGGCGCACTTTGCCGGTCTGGTCGCCGGTGGCGTGCATCCCAGCCCGCTGCCCCATGCCCATGTGGTGACCACCACCACGCACAAGACGCTGCGCGGCCCGCGCGGCGGCATGATCCTCTCGGTGGATGAGGAGATCGGCAAGAAGATCAATTCGGCGGTATTCCCCGGCCTGCAGGGCGGCCCGCTGATGCATGTCATCGCCGCCAAGGCCGTGGCCTTCGGCGAGGCGCTGCGGCCGGAGTTCAAGACCTACGCCAAGACCATCGTCGAGAACGCCAAGGTGCTGGCGGCGACGTTGCTGGAGGGCGGGTTGAACATCGTTGCCGGCGGCACCGACAATCACCTGATGCTGGTGGACCTCCGGCCGAAGAAGCTCACCGGCAAGGCGGCGACGGAAAGCCTCGAACATGCGGGCATCACCTGCAACAAGAACGCGATCCCCTTCGATCCGGAGAAACCGATGGTGACTTCCGGCCTCCGGCTCGGCACGCCTGCGGTGACCACCCGCGGCTTCGGCCCGGCGGAGTGCCGCAATCTTGGCCAGATGATCATCCGCGTCCTTGACGGTCTGGCGGCCAATCCCGCCGACAACAGCAAGGCGGAGCAGGCCGTGCGCAAGGAGGTGCTGGATCTCTGCCGGCGCTTCCCGATCTATCCCAACCTCGCTTAAGAAATCCGAACGAGACGGCGGGGGAGGCCGGTCATGCGTTGTCCGTTCTGCGGCAATGACGATACGCAGGTAAAGGATTCGCGCCCGACGGATGATAACGCGGCCATCCGCCGCCGTCGGCAATGCCCGAATTGCGGGGCGCGCTTCACTACCTTCGAGCGAGTGCAGCTGCGCGAGCTTACGGTGGTCAAATCGAACGGCCAGCGCGAACCGTTCGACCGCGACAAGATCGTGCGATCCATGCAGATCGCGCTGCGCAAGCGGCCCGTCGACCCGGAGCGCGTGGAGCGGGTGGTGAACAGCATCGTCCGGCGCCTGGAAAGCTCGGGCGAGAGCGAAATCCCCAGCACGCTGGTGGGCCAGATGGTTATGGATGCCCTGGCCAACCTGGACCAGGTCGCCTATGTGCGCTTCGCCTCCGTCTATCGCAATTTCCGCGAGGCGAAAGACTTCGAGGAATTTGTTGGCAAGCTCGGCGCCGAAGCCGACTGACCGGCCCACTCTCGCCGAGGACGCCGCCCATATGGACGCCGCCCTCGCGCTGGCGCGGCGCGGCCTGGGGCGCGTATGGCCCAATCCGGCTGTGGGTTGCGTCCTGGTCGCGCGCGACGGGTACGGTTCGCGCGTCATCGGCAGAGGCTGGACCCAGGCGGGCGGCCGTCCTCACGCCGAGACTGAGGCGCTGGCGCGCGCCGGCGATCTGGCCCGCGGCGCCACGGCCTATGTGACGCTGGAACCCTGTTCGCACCATGGCAAGACCCCGCCCTGTGCCGAAGCTCTGATCGCCGCGGGCGTGCAGCGCGTGGTCGCGGCCGTCGAGGATCCCGATCCCCGCGTCAGCGGGCGCGGCCTGGCGGCGCTGCGGGCGGCCGATATCGAGGTCACGCTCGGCACTGGCGCCACAGAGGCGCGGGAGATCAATGCCGGCTTCCTGACGCGCCTGGCTCAGGGCAGGCCAATGGTGGCGCTGAAGCTGGCCACCACGCTGGACGGCCGGATCGCCTTGGCCGATGGCGCGAGCCGCTGGATCACCGGCCCTGACGCCCGCCAGCGCGCCCACCTCCTGCGGGCGACCCATGACGCCATCCTCGTGGGCACCGGCACTGTGGCCGCCGACGATCCCCAGCTCACTTGCCGGCTCGCAGGAATGGCGGACCGCTCACCGGTCCGGATCGTCCTCGACCGGAGCCTGCGGCTGCCGTCGACGGTGCGCGTGTTCGACGGCGCGGCTCCGACCTGGGTGGTCCATGGCCCTGGCGCGGATGCTGCCCATGCCGATGGCCTGCGGAAGAAGGGCATCGAACTCCTGGAGATCGCCACGGGCGCCGACGGCAAGCTGGACCTTGCGGCCTTGTTCGCCAGGCTGGGCGAACGGGGCCTGACCCGGGTGCTGGTCGAAAGTGGCGGTGAATTCGTGGCGGCGCTGTTGCGGGCCTCCCTGGTCGACCGGCTCTACTGGTTCCGCGCCGGGGCCATCCTTGGTGGCGATGGCCGTGCGGCGATCGCCGACCTTGGCCTGCAAGACCTTGATCGGATGAGCCGTTTTCATCTGCGCGAGCGCACTCCCTGCGGCCAGGACGTACTGGAAATCTGGGCTCCCGCCGCCTAGGTTGGGTCATGTTCACGGGTATCATCACCGATCTCGGCCGCGTCCGGTCCCTCGCGCCAGGCGCCATGACGCGTCTGGAGGTCGCTACCGCCTACGACACCGATGGCATCACCCTCGGCGCTTCGATCTGCTGCAACGGCGTCTGCCTCTCGGTGGTCGACAAGGCGCCGGGCTGGTTTGCCGTGGAGGCTTCGGCGGAGACCATGGCGGTCACCACACTGGGCAAATGGAAAGTGGGCACACCGGTAAATCTGGAGCGGGCCTTGAAGGCCGGCGACGAGCTCGGCGGGCATATCGTCTCCGGCCATGTGGACGGCATCGGCCGCGTCGCCGACCGGCGGCAGGATGGCGGCAGCATCCGCTATGTGGTGGAAGCGCCGGCGGCCCTGGCGAAGTTCATCGCGCCGAAGGGCTCCATCGCCGTCGATGGCGTGTCCCTGACAATCAACGATGTTGAAGGCGCCCGCTTCGGCGTTAACATCATCCCCATCACCCAGCGCGAAACCAACCTCGGCGGCACGCATATCGACGATGCGGTGAACCTGGAAATCGACCCGGTGGCGCGCTACGTTGCGCGCCTTCTCCAAGTGAACGGACCATGAGCAAGCCCGATATCGAACCCTGGCGCGTAACCTTTACGCAGATGATGTCGCCGACGGCGGAGATCATCGAGGCCGCGCGCAACGGCCAGATGTTCGTGCTGGTCGATGATGAAGGCCGCGAGAACGAAGGCGACCTCGTCATTCCCGCGCAGATGGCGACGCCCCAGGCCGTGAACTTCATGGCCAAGTATGGCCGCGGCCTGATCTGCCTGTCGATGACCGGCGAGCGCGTCGAGCAGCTCAAGCTGCCGCTGATGGCGCAGCATAACGGCACGCGGCACCAGACCGCGTTCACTGTGTCGATCGAGGCGCGCGAAGGCGTGACCACCGGCATCTCTGCGTCCGACCGGGCGCGCACCATCGCCGTCGCCATCGATCCCGGCAAAGGCCCGCAGGACATCGTCACGCCCGGCCATGTGTTTCCGTTGATGGCGCGGGAAGGCGGCGTGCTGGTGCGCGCCGGCCATACCGAAGCTGCCGTGGATATCGCGCGGCTGGCCGGCCTGATCCCCGCCGGCGTGATCTGCGAGATCATGAATGACGACGGCACGATGGCCCGGCGCGACGACCTGATCACGTTCGCTCAGCGCCATGGCCTGAAAATAGGCACCATCGCCGACCTCATCGCCTATCGCCGCCGCCACGACCGCATCGTCGAGCGCGTGACGGAAGTACCGTTCAGCAGCCGGCACGGCGGTGATTTCCGCATGCTGGTCTATGTCAACCGCGTCGCCTATGCCGAGCATATCGCGCTGGTGAAGGGCGATATCAGCGGTGCCGATCCAGTGCTCGTGCGCATGCATGCCCTGAATGTGCTCGATGACGTCCTCGGCGATGTCAGCGGCGGGCGCGACCGCATGCTGCACACCTCCATGCGCATGATCGCCGAGGCGGGCCGCGGAGTCATCGTGCTGATCCGCGAGCCGCTGCCGACCTCGCTGTCGGACCGCGTGCGTGCGGCTGCAGGAGAGGCCGCGGCGCCGGTGCCGGAATTGCGCGACTATGGCGTGGGCGCGCAGATCCTGCTCGATCTCGGCGTCCATGAGATGGTCCTACTGTCCAACACCAAGCGGACCATCGTCGGCCTCGAAGGCTATGGCCTGAAGGTCGTCGGTCAACGTCAGATCGATCCGGCGGCCTAATCGGGCATCACCGGCCGCAGCAGCGGCGCACAACAAGTGGAGTAAGAGAATGGCGGCGTCGCCGCATGTCATGGTCGTGGAAGCGCGCTTCTATCCCGATATCGCCGATGAGCTGGCGAAGGGCGCGATTGCCGCGCTGGAGAAGGCGGGCGCGAGCTATGAGCGCTTTACCGTGCCCGGCGTGCTGGAGATTCCCGGCCGCCATCAAGATGGCGATCCAGGCGGCGATCAAGGTCAAGCGCCGGCCATTCGACGCCTATCTGGCGCTGGGCTGCGTCATCCGCGGCGAGACCACGCACTACGACATCGTCTGCAACGAAAGCGCCCGCGGCGTGCAGGAGCTGATCCTCGAGCACGATCTGGCCCTTGGCTTCGGTGTGCTGACCGTGGAGAACGACCAACAGGCCTGGGAGCGCGCCAGGGTCAATCGCAAGAACAAGGGCGGCGAGGCGGCGCAGGCTTGTCTCGCCATGTATGACCTCAAGCGCCGTCTTAGCCTCTAGGATGTGCCGCGAATGAATCCCGCTCCCCCCAGTGGCAAGCGCAAGCCCGTCGCCAGGCGCATCCGCATGGCGCCGACCGCGCGCACGATGGCGCGCCTGCGGGCGGTGCAGGCGCTTTATCAGATGGACATGAACGCCGTTAGCACCGACCACGTCATCGGCGAATTCCGCCTGCATCGCATGGTCGCGGGGGAGCAGGAAGAGGGCATGCCCGAGCCCGACCAGCCGCTGTTCGGCCGTATCGTCCGCGGCGTCAGCGCCGATCGCGATACCCTCGATCTCAAGCTGTCCAGTGTGCTGGGCGGCGATCTTTCCTTCGATCGCTTCGAGGCGCTGCTGAAAGCGATCCTGCGCGCCGGCGCCTATGAGCTGCAGGATCTGGATGTGCCGGCGGAGGTGACGATCACGGAATACGTGCAGCTGGCGGACGCTTTCTTCGCCGAGCGCGAGACCCATTTGGTCAATGCGATTCTGCAGCGCCTGGTGCCGGCCGGCGCCGTCCCTGGAGCGCCCCGTGACGGCGAAACCAAAGCCGACTGAATTCGAACTCATTGCGCGCTATTTCGCGCCGCTGGCTGCGGGCGCGCCCGGCGCAGCGTCGCTGGCCGATGATGTCGCGCTGATTGCTGTCGCCGCCGGCGAAGATCTGGTGCTGAAGACCGACGCTATTGTCGCCGGCATCCACTTCACCGGCCAGGAGCCGGCGCGGCTGATCGCGCGCAAGTTGCTGCGCGTCAATCTCTCCGATCTCGCTGCCAAGGGCGCGCGGCCGCTGGGCTATCTGCTGGCCGCCGTTTTCCCGCAGGATGTTGAGGAGGAGTGGATCGCCGATTTCGCCGGCGGCCTGGCGGAGGACCAGTGGCAGTACGGGCTCTCGCTGCTGGGCGGCGATACCACGGCGACGCCGGGGCCGCTGACTCTGTCCATGACGGTGGTGGGTGCGGCGGCGCGCGGCCGCACGCCGCGCCGCGGTGATGGCAAGAAGGGCGACAGCATCCTGGTATCAGGCACGATCGGCGACGGCGCCCTCGGCCTGCGGGCTGCGCGCGGCCAGCTCGAAGGCTTGTCGGCGCCATCGATCCGGTTTCTGCAGGACCGCTATCAGTTGCCGGAGCCGCGCCTCGCTCTGGGCCGTGCTTTGGTCGAGAGCGGCATCGTCCATGCCAGCATGGATATCTCCGACGGGCTGATCGCCGATCTCGGCCATATCTGCCAGCAGTCGGGATTGGCGGCCGAGATCCAGTGGAGCCAGGTGCCGCTGTCGGCGGCGGCGCGGGCGGCGCTCGGTTTCAAGCCGGATCTGCAGGCAAAGATCCTGGGCGGCGGAGACGATTATGAACTGCTGTTTACGGTCGCCGATCACGACGCGGCGCGGGCGATGGAGATCGCCGCCGCCGCCGGTGTGCCTGTCGCCGTCATCGGCACCCTCGTCAGCGGCGCCGGCGTTGCGGTCCGGGCCGAAGACGGCTCAGCGATCGCGGTGGCGCAGAGGGGCTTCCAGCATTTCTAGGCGCGCAGAAACGCGCGCTTGAAAAAACCCCGGCGCGATGGGGACGCGCCGGGGAAGTCGAGCCTCTTCTCGGTCGTGATCGTGTGGAAGCACGGCGCCTAGGCTTGGCCTCGGTTCCCCTCCCTCAGTCGCCAATGTCCCGGCGGAACGTCGGCAAGCCTGGCGCTTGGTGGGTTCCGCTGTTGGCGGAACACCACCAGTATCAGACTCCCGTGCGCGGAAATGCAACAACATAATCCTATAACCTATTGAAGTTAAATAAATAAACTAATGTCGCCAAGTTTGGGAAAAATTCTCAAAGCGGCTTGTACGCTGACAAAATTCTCAGGGGCGCTTGCTTGTGAAGCCGAGGATGAGGCTTCATTCTCCGCGCCCGATGGTTGCACCCCACGCCTATCGCAACGTTCTGCTCCTCGCCGCCTGTCAGGCGCTGGCCATGTCGGCGATGACGATCATGATCACCGTCGCCGCGCTGACCGGGCGCATGCTCGCCGAGAATGATTCCTTCGCGACGCTGCCGCTGGCATTTCAATTCCTGGCGACATGGCTGACGACCATTCCCGCCTCGGCGTTGATGCAGCGCATCGGCCGGCGCTGGGGCTTTGCCATCGGCACGCTGCTGGGCGTGGCCGGCGGCGCACTGATCGCGCTGGCGATCGTCTATCTGTCTTTCTGGCTGATGTGCGTCGGAAACATGCTGGTGGGCCTGTGCATGGGCTTTGCGTTGTTCTACCGCTTTGCCGCAGCCGATGCGTCTGATGAAGCATTCCGGGCAAAAGCGATTTCCTGGGTGGTGTCCGGCGGCGTCATCGCGGCTCTGGTGGGGCCGGAGCTGGCGCGCCACACGCGCGATCTGCTGGGCCCGTATCTATATGCGGGCAGCTTTCTTGCCATCATGGTGCTGTTCGCGATCAGCTTCGTACTCGTGCAGTTCCTGCGCATTCCGCGACCCGTGGCGGTTTCGGCTTCGGGCCGCGGCCGGCCGCTGGCGCAGATCATGGCCCAGCCCAAATTCATCGTCGCCGCGATCTCCAGCATGGTCGCCTATGGCGTGATGAACTTCATCATGGTGGCCACGCCCTTCGCGGTAGAAGATTGCGGCTTCGGTCCCGACGCGACCCCCGGCGTGATTCAGCTTCATGCCCTCGGCATGTTCGCGCCGGCATTCTTCACCGGAAACCTGATCAACCGGTTCGGCTTGACGCGGATTCTGGTCGCGGGCGCTGTGCTCCTGTCGGGAGCGATCGTTGCTGACCTCACGGGTACGACCTTGTGGAACTTCTGGATCGGGCTGGCCCTGCTGGGCGTGGGCTGGAACTTCCTCTTCGTCGGCGGCTCGGCCCTGCTGACACAAACCTACCGGCCGGAAGAGCGCTCCCGGGTCCAGGGGATCAACGACTTCCTGGTCTATGGCACGGTGGCCTGCTCCTCCTTCATGTCCGGCTGGGTCTATCAGACTTATGGCTGGGGCATCGTCAACGCGGTCGGTATCCCCCTGATCGGCTTAAGCTTGTTGGCGACTGGCTGGCTGATCTGGCGCGGCCGCCAGGCCGTCGCCGCTCCCGGCTAGCCTGATCGAGGTTCCAGCCGAATCCATTGCGCCATCTCGGTGCATCTGGCATTTTCCGCGCCGATTTCGCACTGCGGCACAGGGGACGGCCGCGGGTCTGAAGCTCAAATTTCGGCGCCAACAACAACGTCCTTTTCTCGGCAAGACGGGGTACGAACGTGACTATTTGGCACTGGCTGATCATTTTCTGCGGCGCGCTGGCGCTGCTTTACGGAGTCATCACGACGCGGACGGTCATGGCGGCGCCCACGGGCACCGACCGCATGCGGCAGATCGCCGCTGCCATCCAGGAGGGCGCGCGCGCCTACCTCAACCGCCAATACACGACCATCGGTCTTGTCGGCATCGTGATCGCTGTCATTCTGTGGGTCACGCTCGGCCTGCATGTGATGATCGGCTACCTGATCGGCGCCATCTTGTCGGGCGCGGCCGGCTATATCGGCATGAACGTCAGCGTGCGCGCCAATGTGCGCACCGCCGAAGCGGCCCGCCAGGGTTTGAAACCGGCGCTCGCCATAGCCTTCCAGTCCGGCGCCATTACCGGTTTCCTGGTGGTGGGCTTGGGCCTCCTCGGCGTCGCGACGTACTACTTCATCCTGCGCAACGCGGCGTATGAGACCCGGTCGATCCTGGAGGCGCTCGTCGCCCTCAGCTTCGGCGCCTCGCTGATCTCCATCTTCGCCCGTCTCGGCGGCGGCATCTTCACCAAGGGCGCGGATGTGGGCGCCGATCTTGTCGGCAAGATCGAAGCCGGCATCCCCGAGGATGATCCCCGCAATCCCGCCGTCATCGCCGACAATGTCGGCGACAATGTGGGCGATTGCGCCGGCATGGCGGCCGACCTGTTCGAGACCTATGCGGTGACCATCGTGGCCACCATGCTGCTGGCGCAGATCTTCTTTGTCGATCTGGTGCAGCAGGAAACCATGATGCTGCTGCCGCTGGTCATCGGCGCGGTCTGCATCGTCGGCTCGATCATCGGCACCTACTTCGTGAAGCTTGGCGCCAGCAACAACATCATGGGCGCGCTCTACAAGGGCCTGATCGCGGCGGGCGTGATTTCCGGCGTGTTCATTGCCGTTGTGATCGGTTTGCTCATCGGCTTCGACACCGTCTTTACGGCAGGCGCTCTGGCCATCACCGGCTGGGACATGTTCCTCTGTGCTGTCGTCGGCTTGATCGTCACCGGTCTGCTGGTGTGGATCACCGAGTACTACACCTCGACGGCCTATCGTCCGGTGCGCAGCGTGGCCCAGTCTTCGACAACAGGCCACGCGACCAACATCATCCAGGGCCTCGCGGTGTCGATGGAGGCCTGCGGCCTGCCGGTGCTGGTGATCTGCGCCGGCATCATCGCGGCCCATGCGCTGGCTGGCCTGTTCGGCATCGGCCTCGCCGCGACGACGATGCTTGCGCTCGCCGGCATGGTGGTGGCGCTCGACGCCTACGGTCCGGTGACCGACAACGCCGGCGGCATCGCCGAGATGGCGGAACTGCCGAAGGAGGTGCGCAAGACCACCGACGCGCTCGACGCCGTCGGCAACACCACCAAGGCGGTGACCAAGGGCTACGCCATCGGTTCGGCCGGCCTGGCGGCCCTTGTGCTGTTCGCGGCCTATACCGAGGATCTGAAGCACTACTTCCCGAACCTCGCGATCGAGTTCCGCCTGCAGGATCCGTTCGTGGTGATCGGCCTGTTCATCGGCGGCGCGCTGCCGTTCATGTTCGGGGCAATGGGCATGCAGGCCGTGGGCCGCGCGGCCGGTTCGGTGGTCGTCGAGGTCCGGCGCCAGTTCAAGGAGATCGCCGGCATCATGGAAGGCACGGGCAAGCCCGACTACAGTCGCGCCGTCGACCTGCTGACCAAGGCGGCGATCAAGGAGATGATCATCCCCTCGCTGCTGCCGGTGCTGGCGCCGATTGTGCTCTATGCCGTAATCGCCGCCATCGCCGGTCAGGCGCAGGCCTTCGTCGCCGTCGGCGCGATGCTGCTGGGTACCATTGTCACCGGCCTGTTCGTCGCCATCCAGATGACTTCGGGCGGCGGCGCCTGGGACAATGCGAAGAAGTACATCGAAGACGGCCATCACGGCGGCAAGGGCTCCGACGCCCATAAGGCCGCGGTGACCGGCGATACCGTCGGCGATCCCTACAAGGATACCGCCGGCCCCGCCGTGAACCCGATGATCAAGATCACCAACATCGTGGCGATCCTGCTCCTTGCGGTGCTGGCGTCGCTGGCGTCGTAAGCGGTCCCGCTCAACGAACAAACCCTGCGTCGCACCGGCGCAGGGTTTGTTTTTTTCCTCAGCGCGAATGCTGGGCGGTTAGGGCGCAGACTCCTCGCCCTTCGTGAAGCGGCCGACGTTGCCGAGCAGCTGCTGCAGGATGGTCAGGCGCTGGCCGTAGGTCGGCGTCTCGCGATCGACCATATCGACTTCAATCGAATCATCCATGCCGAGCAGAGCCACCTGCTGCACCACCTCGCCCTCATCGAACCTCACGATGAGGACCTGCTGATCGACGACATCAGGCGTGAAGAAAGCCACTGTCTCCGTCCGCTTGCTGATGTAGTACCAGGTCTGATCGCTGAAGGTCGCGATGGTGGAGGGGGTACCCAGCAGTTGGATGACCTCATCCTTTGTCGACTGACCCGGCTGGATCGCCAGCACGTTGTCGGTATCCGGCAGATTCCCGCGCTGATCGATCGCCGGCGAACAGGCCGCAATGATGGTGGCCGCCGCGGTGAGCGGCAGCAGCGCGCGCAGTTTGGTGACTATCCGCATCTGTGCTTGCATCGATCCTGGTTTCGAACGAGAAGGTTCGCGAATTGACAGCATGGCTCCGGTACGGAGCCGATGGCGGCGCAGGTTTCCACCGGAATCGTGCCCCTGTCAACGTGGCCGGCGGGGAGGAAGAGGTTGTCCATTCTGCAACTGTTCAGGCGGCGGCGTACCAATGAAGCCGCGATGCAGCTTCATCTGGCGATCGTCACGCAGGCGCGGCAGCCGGCCTTCTACACTGCGCTCGGCGTGCCCGACACGCTGGATGGACGTTTCGAACTGATAGCGTTGCACGGGTTCCTGGTGATGCAGCGGCTGAAAGCGGATCCGGCCGGCGTCGAGCTCGCGCGCGACTTGGTCGAGACGATCTTCGATGACCTGGACGCCAGCCTGCGGGAGATGGGGGCGGGTGATTTGGGCGTGGGCAAGCGGGTCAAGAAAATGGGCGAGGCATTTTACGGCCGCATTGCCGCCTATGACGCCGGCCTGGCCGGCGGCGGGGATTTGCCGGAAGCGCTGCGACGCAATCTCTACGGCACCGCCCAGCCCTCCGCGGAAACGCTGGCGGCCGCTGGAACTTATGTAAGAAATTGCTATAATATATTGAAAGAATGTAATTTTTCAGATCTATTAAAGGGCCGCCTGAAGCTCCCGGAGCCGCTCGCCGACGGCGTCCCGCTGCCCGCCCGCCATTGACCGGGCAGGGCCCAGCGACTATTTTCCGGCGCCCTGTGAAAACCGAGATGACAGCCGGGTCCTGACCCGGTGGGCATTTCGTGGGGCAGGCAGCCGGTGGCCAGGTTCGGGCGGAAAGCGGGGCCGAGGATGAACGGGCAGGACTCGCCGGCAGCGGAATTTTCCAGGCAGATCTCAGCGGACCAGATCGGCGTCCAGGAGACGACCCGGGAGATCGCGGCAAACGCTTCGGAGCGCGCCAAGCTGGCCGAGCGGTTCGAGCTTCTCGGGCTGGAGCGGTTGTCCGCAGTGCTGCAGCTCAAGCGCGGCCGCGGCGGCACGGTGCAGATGCGTGGCCGCTTCGTTGCCGATGTGACGCAGGCTTGCGTGGTGACGCTGGAGCCGGTTGTGGCGCATCTGGAGCAGGATTTCACGGCGAGTTTCGCGCCCGGCGGCGCGGCCGATGCCGGCGAGATCGTGGTGGCGCTGGACGATGCCGAATCGCCTGACGAGATTGTCGATGGCCGCATCGACCTCGGCGAGGCGGTCGTGCAGCAGTTCGCGGTCGCGCTCGATCCCTATCCGCGGTCGCCGGCGGCGGCCGAAGCGGCGGTGGGCAGCGGCAAAGAAGATGACGGGCGCAAGGGGCCGTTCGCGGCCCTTGAGTCCTGGCAAGGGAACGCCAAGAAAGCCTAGCGCATAAGGCTTTATGAGAGTTGGCGGCAGTCTTGCTGAAAGCTTTGACCTTGTTTAGTAATCGGGTTCCGGCACGGGCCGGCGCCCCGCAAGTGAGAGATTGACCCAATGGCTGTACCGAAGAAGAAAGTCTCCAAGTCGCGCCGCAACATGCGGCGGTCCCATCACGCGCTGAAGCCGTCGACCTATGTCGAGTGCCAGAATTGCGGTGAAATGAAGCGGCCTCACCATGTCTGCGGCTCCTGCGGGCATTATGACGGCCGCCAGGTCGCCGACGCGAGCGCCTGACGACATCAGCAGCCGCAACGGATTCCATCGTGGTTGAAACCGTTGCCATCGCACTGGACGCCATGGGCGGCGATAACGCTCCGGCCATGGTGATCAAAGGCGCACACTTGGCGCGCAAGCGATTTCCCAGGATCACGTTCCATGTCTTCGGCGATGAGGCGCGCCTGGGCCCGCTGCTGGCGAAGTATCCAAAGCTGGCGCGGGTTACCACGGTGCATCACACCGACCAGATGGTGAAGTCCGACGACAAGCCCTCTGTGGCATTGCGCGCCGGCCGCGGTTCCAGCATGCGCTTGGCGCTCGACTCCGTGCGCGACGGACTCGCCGCCGGCGTCGTCTCGGCCGGCAACACTGGCGCGCTGATGGCCATCGCCAAGTTTGTGCTGAAGACCTTGCCGGGCATCGACCGGCCGGCGATCGCGTCGTTCTTCCCGACTATCAGGGGCGAGAGCGTGATGCTCGATCTCGGCGCAAATGTGGAATGCGACGCCGATAACCTGGTTCAGTTCGCGGTCATGGGCAATGTGTTCGCGCGCACCGTGCTGGGCGTGCTGCGGCCAACCATGGGCCTGCTCAATGTAGGCTCCGAAGAAATGAAGGGCCATGAGGCCCTGCGCGAGGCCGCCACCATTCTCCGCGCCACGAACCTGCCCGGCGAGTTCCAGGGCTTCGTCGAAGGCGACGACATCGCCAAGGGCACCGTGGATGTGATCGTCACCGACGGTTTCACCGGCAACATCTCGCTGAAATCGATCGAAGGCACGGCCAAGCTCTACAGCGAGTTCCTGCGCCAGACTTTCCGCAGCTCCATCCTCGCCAGGATCGGCTATCTCTTCGCGCGGCCGGCGCTGAATGGCCTGCGTTCCCGTGTCGATCCCCGCCGCTACAACGGCGCCATCCTGGTCGGCCTTAACGGAATCGTGGTGAAGAGCCATGGCGGCACCGACGCCTTCGGCTTCGCCAATGCAATCGCCGTTGCCATGGACATGGCGGTCAACGGCGCGATCGAGAAGATCAAGGACGACTTCGCCCACCTCGCGGCAACGGCGCCCGCAGCCCCCGCGGCTCAGGCAGCCGGCGCTTGAGCGTCCGGCGTTCGATCGTCGCCGGCTGCGGCAGCTATCTGCCGGCCAAGGTGCTGACCAACGCCGAGCTGGCGCAGCGCATCGAAACCTCTGATGAGTGGATCCGCCAGCGCACCGGCATCGGCCAGCGCTACATCGCGGCCGATGGCGAGCTGACCTCCGATCTCGCCACCAAGGCGGCCGACGCGGCGCTGAAGCAGGCGGGCATCTCCGCCAGCGCCGTCGACCTGATCGTGCTGGCCACCGCCACGCCCGACGAAACATTTCCCGCCACCGCGACCGTGGTGCAGAACAATCTGGGCATCCATCGCGGGGCTGCGTTCGATATTCAGGCCGTCTGCTCCGGCTTCGTCTATGCGTTGGCGACGGCCGACAATTTCCTGCGCTGCGGGCAGGCGAACACGGTGTTGGTGATTGGCGCCGAAACCTTCTCGCGCATCCTCGACTGGAACGACCGCGGCACCTGCGTGCTGTTCGGCGACGGCGCGGGCGCCGTTGTGTTGCGCGCGGGCGAGGGGCAGGGCACGTCGGCCGATCGCGGCATCCTGTCCACGCATCTGTTCTCCGACGGACAGTATCACGACCTGCTCTATGTGGATGGCGGGCCATCCAGCAGCCGCACCAGCGGCCTCCTGCGCATGGCCGGCAAGGAAGTGTTCCGCCACGCCGTCGTGAAGCTGGCCCAGGCCGTGGACGCCGCCCTGACCGCCAACAACATCAAGGGCACCGACGTGGACTGGCTGGTGCCGCACCAGGCCAACCGGCGGATCATCGATGCCATGGCCGAGAAGCTGCACCTGCCGCCGGAGCGCGTGGTGGTGACCATCGAGCGCCACGCCAACACCTCGGCCGCCTCCATCCCCCTGGCCATGGCGGAAGCCGCCGGGGATGGCCGGATCCAGAAGGGCCAGCTGGTGCTGCTGGAGGGCATGGGTGGCGGTTTTACCTGGGGGTCCGCCCTGATTCGCTGGTGACGGAAGTGTTAACATCGTGACAGCACTTCAAAGAGGCGGCTCATCCCTTTGTAATTGACTGATTTCTTATCTCGCTGTAGCGTTCGCCCACAACCCATGCGAATAAAGGGGAACGGGGCGGAAAATGACATCGAACACGGTGACCCGGGCGCAGCTGGCGGAGGCGGTCTACCAGGAGGTTGGCCTGTCGCGGAACGAGTTCGCGGATCTGGTCGAATTGGTCCTGAAGGAAATCGCCGAGGCCTTGACCAAGGGTGAGAACGTGAAGATCTCCTCCTTCGGATCGTTTTTCGTGCGCTCCAAGGGCAAGCGGGTCGGCCGCAACCCCAAAACCGGTGAGGAAGTGCCGATAAATCCCCGCAAAGTCCTGGTTTTTCGCGCATCCCATGTCCTGAAGGACCGGGTCAATAAGCCCGCCGAGGGAGGCGCTTCGTGAGCACCGCCCCGCGGCCGCGCTCCCGCGCCGCCCAAGCCCCGACGGCTCCCGCCCAAAGGCGGTTGGAGAAATCTTCGACCGCGTTCCGCACCATCAGCGAGGTGGCGCAGGAATTGGACGTGCCCCAGCATGTGCTGCGCTTCTGGGAAACCCGCTTCAGTCAGATCCGTCCGCTCAAGCGCGGCGGCGGCCGGCGCTACTACCGGCCGGAGGACGTGGCGCTGCTCAAGGTCATCCGCGAGCTGCTCTACAGCGAAGGCTACACCATCAAGGGCGTGCAGAAGCTGATGCGCGACGGCGCCCTGAAGGGCCGCTTGGCGCAGGCCGGCCTGGCCGAGGAGTCGGCGGCGGAGGAGCGGGTGGAGGCCCCCGCCGAGAAGCCGGCGCCCCGCACCGCCAAGGGCCGCCAGCCGCAGCCCGACCTGTTCACCGGCGGCGACGGCGCCACCCGCGACCGGCTCCGGGCTCTTCTGACGGAGCTCGAAGGCCTGCGCGACAAGCTCCGCGGGGCCATCGCCCGGTAGCTGTAAGGCGTAGATCCGGGATTTCGTAGGGGCGGGTTTCAAACCCGCCCTTTTCATTTCAGGCGTAAGGCATGGTCGGGTCCGCTCGACATAGGCACCACCCCGATTTCGAGCGATGGACCCCCCTGTCCAGCGGAACATCCAGCGGGAGCAAACCGTCCGCCGGCGGGTTCATTTCATTGCCCCCTGCGGGGCGGGCCGCTATAAAAGCCGCCCACCCCTGAGCAGCACGGTCGGAGCGTAGCGCAGCCTGGTAGCGCATCAGACTGGGGGTCTGGGGGTCGCTGGTTCAAATCCAGTCGCTCCGACCATTAATTCAACGAATTGGCCGATATTCCCCTACGCGCGGTAAAGTCGATTGGCGGAATTTTTCGGTTCCGTGTTAGGCCAGGATCATGGCCAAACTCATCCCCATCTTCTTGACCACCGCCGCAGCGATAGCCGTCGCCGGTCATTTCCCCAATCCCTGCCTCCCGCTCGATACCGGCTGCCGCATCGAGCAAGCCATCCATCTGCACACTCACCAGGACGGCCCGACCCTGCCTCCAATCGACAGCAAGCAGACGGTGATCCGTGCAGCGACAGGGAAAGCAACAACGATGGGCACAGCGGCAGCAACGATGGCATCCGCTAAGACCGGATGAGATCAACTGGATGCCTCATCCATCCCACGCTCTCTCCCGTAGATCTACAGCGCCCCCAGCGCGCGCAGGTAGCCGTCCATCATGTGATCGCGCACGGCCTGTGGCAGGGCGTCGATGACCATCGCGACGCCGGCGTGGGCCGCGGGGAATGATGGTGTCTCGCCATTACCGGAGTCCGGGCCGCCACCGAGGAGCGATTTGATTGATCGCGGCGAGTCGCCGTCGCTGGGTTCGGCTCCCGGCGGCTGCAGCGCCTGGGGATCGAACCGGCCGCCGCGCGGGCTGGCCAGGGCGCAGCCCACATGACAGTAATCCAAATGGCCGATCGCCGGCGGGACATGGGGCACGACATCGGCGCCGTGGATCAGCCGGAACGTGCGCTGGCCCAGGGTGGCATCGGGGCCGAGGGGCGCATTGTCGTAAGCCTGCGCCACGGCGCCGGTGAAGACGCGCGGCATGCCCAGGGTGTAAACGGCGCTGAGCTTGGCGGCCGCCTCGGGCATCTCCCGGCATAGCCGCGCCGCCGCAATAACCGAGAGCGCGCCGCCCAGGCTGTGGCCGGCGAAGTAGAGGCTGGCGGCCGCGGCGATGTGGGGCCGGAGCTGCTCCGCCCACACCGCCTCGACGCCGGACTCAAAACCCTCATGCACGCCTTCGTCCGCGCCAATGGTCAGGTTTCGCACCCATTGCAGCAGGTTCTCCGGCTCGGTGCCGGTGAAGGCGATGATGGTCTCATCGCCAGTGCGCGCGATGAAGCCGCTGGTGGTGGAGATGGGGAGAACGCTGTTGAAGTCGGCGGCGATGGTGGCTTCGAGTTTCCAACCCCAACGGGCGAGGATGCGGGAGAACTTCGCTTCGTCGGCGGTTTCGTAGGCGAGCTGCGCGGCCCAGGCGAGGGCGGCGGTCACCGTGTCGAAGCCGTCCTTCCGTGGAAACCCAGCGGGGGCCGCCGCTGGATAGGCGGACTCCGCGAAGGCGGTGAAAAATCCCATGATGTCTTCCGGCTACTCCGCCGCCAAGCCGCGCACGCCGTGCCGGTCCCGAGCCAGGGTGCGGGCGAGGTATTTGTAGAATTGCGCCACCGTACCCTCGAAATGTGACAATGGTCCGCGCCCGGTCTTACGCGAGCGCATTGCCTTGGCCAGTTCGGTAGTGGCCAGGGAGTCCTCCTGATTGACCCGCTCGATCATCTCACGCCGGGCGCGGCTGAGTTCCGGGTCTTCGTCCACCAGGTCGCGCCACATCAGATAGCCGCCGAGGATCCTGGTCTTCTCCGGCCCGTCCGGCCGGAAGGAAAGCCAGTTGTTGGTGCCCGGCCGCATCGCCATGGTGAAGGCGGGGAACACGTAGACCATGTAGCCGGTGGTCAGCTCCTCCTCGGTCAGGCCGCGCAGGTCGCCCCTGGGATTCATCGGATGGGACGCGCCGCCGAGAAACTTTTCGCCCATGCGACAACGTTCATGGGTAAAGCTGTCATCGGTCTTGGGCGAGGCCGGGATGTAGGTGTTCCGCGCCGGAAGCTGCACGCCCACCGTCTCCGCATGGAGCGCAATATGGTGGTAGTACTCCATGGAGTTCTCGGCGGAGAGCTTCCAGTTGCCGTCCCACATCGCTTCGTAGTGGAAAATCTCGGTTTGTTCGGCGATGCGGTAATGGGCGACCGCTGCATCCATCGACGTCATGACCGGCGCCAGCGGTGCGGCATCGTCGTCCAGATTGACGAACAAGAACCCCATCCAGCTGTCGAGCCGGTACTGCGGCAGGCTGCAGGCTTTCTTGTCGAAAACGAGGCTCTGCTCCATATGGGGCGCACCGATCAAATGGCCGTCGATGCCATAGGTCCAGCCATGGTAGGGGCAGGTGAAGCGCTTGGCGTTGCCCTTGTTCTGTACCACCGGCATGGCGCGATGGCGGCAGACGGCGCTGAGCGCGCGAACCTTGCCGTCGCTGCCGCGCACGATGATGACCGGCTCGTCCATGACGTCGATCGTGTAGTAGTCGCCGGGATTGGGCACATACTCCTCGCGACCGACGCAGAGCCAGGATTTTTCAAAGATCTCCCGGACCTCGAGGCCGTAGAGTTCCTTGTTGATGTAAGCCTCGCGCGGCAGCGAAAGGCAGGCGGCGTCCGGCTTGCCCAGATATTCATGGAGTTCGCCGAGCAGCGCATTCAAGCTCATGGTCATCGAGGGTCCCCATCCTATCGCTAGGGCGCGGATTGTATCACGAATGTGAAGCCTTCCAACGGCGCAGCGGTCCCGCTGAATGCATTCTCAGCGCTATCCGATGCCGCCGCTCACCGCGATCACCCAACCTCATTGAAACAGGAAGAACACTGCCGCCCGGCCCTCGATCAGCGTGCGTGCACCTGATTGCAGCGTGAAGTGATAGGCGCAGGCCTTGCCCCAGCCGGTCAGCAGCCGCGCATGAACGGCGAGCGGGCTTGCGACGTCGTCGAGGCGATCGGCATGGAGCGCCAACTCACGCAGGCTGCCGAGCACGCCGCGCTTGGGCGTGCGGTCGCCGATCAGGCGTCCATGGGCGGCCATCGCCTGGCCGGCGATCTCGATGCCGGCGATGGCCGGCAGGCGCCCGGCGCGTCGCAACGGGTTGCCGGGGTCGCGGTGGGAGTCGGTGCTGCCTGATATGAAATCCTGGCCCCAGTCGTCGATGCGATCGAGCAGCACCATCGCACCGCCATGGGGAATGATGGCGGCGATGCCGGCGCGGTCGAGGCTGCGTCGGTTCAATTCAGGCATGCCACTTGCACCCGGAGCGTCGCGTCGGGCGAGCCGGGCAGGCGGATCTCCTGGGACTGCGCCCGTGCGATCATCTCCAGCAGCGGCAGACCGTGCCCTGCCGGATTGCCGGACCACAGCGGCGCCAGCGCCTCGGCCGAAGGTGGCGTGCCGCTTTCATTGCCTCGCGTATCCCAGTCGAGATCCAATCTGGCTTTGGAGTTCGCCGTCGGCGCCGGCGACAAGGCGAGGCCGATTCCCAGCGGCGCGGTGAGAGGGTAAGCGGCGGCGAGCGGCTCCGGCAGCGGGTGATCGAAACAGACCATGAGCACGGGCGTTTCGTCGGCGATGCTTTGGCAAGCGGCCTTCAGCAGGGCTGCTGCAAAGCAGTGGCGCGCGGCGGAGATGCTGGTGGAAGCTTCCGGGCAGCCGGTGCCGAGCGCCCAATAGAAGGCGGGCGCGTTATGTACCGAATTGTGGAAGTCCGTCGGCGACACCGGTTTGTCCGGCTTGCCCAGGGCGGTCAGCAGCCGATGAACAACCTGGCCGTCGCCGGCGGTATAGGCGAACACCGACGGCGTGGTCGCGGCATCGAAGCCGGCCGCCTGAATGGTTTCCTGCGCCACCTGCAGCGCGAGACGCACGGTGTTGCTGCAGCGCCGCTGGTCCCGGGGCGGAATGATCGAGGGCGGCGGGATGTTGAGCGGCGCTGGCGCGTAGCCGGCATCGCAGTTCAGCACGGTGCGCGCCTGGCCCCAGCCTTCCAGGCCGGGACCGAGGATGCCGACACCGTCGATCCAGACCGGCTGCATCATCGCCCCAGCACCAGGGCGCAGTTGCTGCCGCCAAAGCCGAAGGAATTGGTCAGCACCGTGCCGACATCAGCCGGTTGGGTCTGCCGCACGAGCTGCATCTGGAATTCGGGGTCGGGCTGCGTGAGGTTGAGATTGGCGGGAACGAGTTGCTGCTGCAGGCAGAGGACGGAGATCGCCACCTCGGTCATGCCGGCAGCACCCAGGGTGTGGCCGGTCCAGCCCTTGGTGGAGCTGGCGAGCTGGGCCGGGCCGAAGACCTTGGTCACCGCCATGTCCTCGGCGCGATCGTTGGCCGGCGTGCCGGTGCCGTGCAGATTGACATAGTCGATGCCTGCAGGCACCAGCCCCGCGCCGGCGAGGGCGCGCCGCATCGCGGTGATGGCGCCCAGTCCTTCCGGATGAGGCGCCGACATATGATGGGCATCGCAGCTTTCGCCGCAGCCCAGCAGCTTCGCAGCGGCGGAGTCGTCTGTCGCGCGCTCCAGCAGCGCAAAGCCGGCGGCCTCACCGATCGACAGGCCGTCGCGGTCGGCGCTGTTGGGCCGGCAAGGCCCGCGGGCCAGGAGCTGCAAGGAATTGAATCCGCAGAGCGACATCCAGCAGAGGCTGTCGACGCCGCCGACCACGGCCGCATCGCAGGCGCCGACCGATATCAGCTGGCGCGCGTCGGCGAAGACCTTGTTGCTGGAGGAGCAGGCGGTGGAGACGGTGTAGGCCGGTCCGCGCAGGCCGAGATAGTCGCGCACGAAAGCGGTGACGGAGAAATGCGATTGCGAATACTCGAATTCGAAGGAGGATCGCAAACTCTCGGCCTCAGTCTTGCGCTGGGCATAGGCGTGCTCGGCCTCCTGGATGCCCGATGAGGTGGTGCCGATGATGGTTGCGATGCGGCCGGCGCCATAGCGGCCGATCGCGCGCTTGACCTGGCCCTCGAAATCGTCCGACTGCAGCGCCTTCTGCGCCAGGCGGTTGTTGCGGCAATCGTGGCGCTTGAGTTGCTGCGGCAGCGGCGCCTGATCCAGGCCGGGCACCATGCCGATATAGCTGTCGAGCACCAGCCCGTCGAAGTTGCAGGGCGACAGGCCGGATTTCTGTTCGCGCAGTGCTTCGGCGGTTGCAGCCATGCCGCAGCCGATGGCGGAGACCAGCGTAATGGCGGCGATATTCAGTGGCGCGAACATCAGCTGGGTTCCGGCGGCGGGCAGATCACCATCGCGCTCAGCAGCGCCAGCGTGACGCCGATCGTCACGGTCAGGCCGATGCCCAGGAGGATGGGAGCGCTGGAAAAGATCATGAAGAAGAACGCCAGGATTGTGGTTGCGGCACAGATCACCAGCGACTTTACGACCTGCCGCTGATCCTGCGCATTGGCGCTGTCATGACTCATGAAGAGAGCGTAGTCCAGCCCGATACCCGCGACCAGCAGCAAGGCCGCGATGTGGAAGGGGGTGAGGGCGATGTCCAGGAGCGACAGGATCGCGGCGGTCAGCAGCAGCGCAATGCCAAGCGACAGGATGACGCGCAGCGCGCGCCGCAGCTTGAGCGTCGTCATCAGCAGCAACGCGACCGCCAGCAAGCCGCCGGCGAGCCAGCGCAGGGACTCCTGCCGGTATCCGGCGATGATCTGCACCGACTCCGCCTGGAGATCGAGATAGTGGATGGCGGGATCGCCGATGGCGTTGATCGAGCCCTGGAGTTTGTCGGGATTCGTCACGCCGCTCAGCAGCGTCAGCGCCAGCCATTGGCCGCCAGACCGCTCCGACAGCAGCGACTGCAGCTTGTCGCCGATCAGCGGGATGGGGGCGATATCTGCGGGCGAGAGGGGCTTCGCCGTCTTCGCCGCGGCAATATCGCGCAGGAACGGCGCGAAGGTTGCAGGCTCGAAAGGCAGACCTTGTAGGGCGCGGTCGAGCGATTGTTGCAGCGTTGCGCTGTCCGGCAGCGCCTGCTGGCGGCGCTGCTGCTCGGCGGCGCTGGGCAAGTAGCGCGGCGCCGAGTCGTAGGCTGCAATCGTGCCGTCGCTCACGGCGCGATCGAGAACCCGCAGCAGCTCTTCCGATTTTTCCAGCACAGCCTCCGCGCCGTCGCCGGTGACCGCCGCGAGCCGCCGCACATCCGGCGCGCCGAGATCGCCGCGCAGGCGGATGTCCAGGTCCAGCAGATCGCGCGGCAGCGGGTTGAGGCGGCTGAGATCGTCGGAAAACAGCGTCGCAGCGCCCGAGAACATCCAGGCGGCGCTGACAGCGGCCAGGGCGATCAGCGGCAGCCTGATCCAGCGCGCGGGTTTCGCGGGCAGGGGCGGCATGCCGCCGAGACCGCGCGGCACGAAGCCGTCGAGCACCCAGGGCACCAGGTACCAGGTCGTCAGCATGGCGGCGGCGATGCCGGTGGCCGCAAACACGCCGAGCTGCGCCAAACCGGGAAAAGATGACAATGTCATCGGCAGGAAGGCGACGATGGCGGTGGCGCCGCTCATCAGCAGCGGTGCCGCGATCGATCGCCGCACCTGCCAGGAAGAGCGACCGGCGCGCAGATGGGCGATCAGATGCACCGGATAATCGGAGGTGACGCCGATCAGAGTCATCCCGAAGGTGAGGGCGATGCCATGCACAGAGCCGAAGAAGAGCTGGACGACGGTCGCACCAGCGATGCTGGCGGCCGCCGCCGGAAAGCAGATGACGATCAGCAGAGCCGGCGACCGCAGCGTGACATAAAGCAGCAACACCACGGCGATGGAGGCGCCGAAGCCGATCCAATAGGCCTCGCGCTGGATCGACTGGCTGATGGTTCGGGAGAAGACCGGCGGTCCGGTCATGCTTAGGCGTGCGCCGCTACCGGCGGCGAGATTATCGAAGCTTGCGGCGATCTCTGCCTGCGCGGCGCCCTGGGCGGGCTCATCGTCGCCGGTGGCCGATGTCTCGGCGACAATGACGGCGGCAGCATCGTCGCGGCTGAACCAGACGCCATGAAGGAAGTGAGGCTGGAAGCCGCCCTGCCAGGCCTCGACTAGCGCCAGCGTGCGGCCGGTGGGGTCGCGGGGCAAGAGATCGGCGGTGGCGAGGCCGGTGAAGGTGCCGAGATCGGCCAGGGCTCTTTCCAGCGATTGCCGCAACGCAGTTTCGGCGAATTCCTGTGGGTTGGGCGGCGTACCGAGCAGGTATCGATGCTCGATCAGGAAGGCGATCGCGCTTTCGTCCAGTTCGTTCGCGCCGTTGGCGATATGGCGGAAGGCGGGCGAGGCATTGAGTTCCGCGGCGAGGCTCTTGCTCAGCTCGGCCAGTTTCGGCGCCGGGGCGCCTTCCAGGGCAATGAGGATGAGGCGTGAGGCTGGCCCGCGCCGCACTTGTTCCATGGCGATCTGCGACGTCGCCGACAGCGCCGCCGGCTGAAAAAAGCTGAGATCGCGGCCGATCCGGATGTTGCTGAAGGTCGCGGCGGTCAATGCGATGAGGATCGCAGCGGCTACCGCGATGCGGATTACCGTACGACGGTTCATTCCGCCTCGCGGATCGTCAGCACCGAACGGTCGCCGTTGGCCAGCTTCAGGAGAATCTCGACGATACTGCCGTTGTTGCCGGCGATCTCGATGCCGTCGACCTTGGCGCGCACGCGCTCCGGCTTCGGCACCAGGGTCATGCGCCAATTGCAATCTGTATCGGTGAAGAAGACATCGAACCTGTCGCGCAGCCTTGCTTCGTCGCCCGACAGAGTGCCGACGAGGGCGGCGAACAGCGCGGACAGCAGCGCTTCGGACTCGACGGAGATATCGCGGCCGGCATTGGCGACGGTCAGCACGCCGTCCTGATAGATGAATGACTCCAGCTTCGGGGTCGCAACATTCATCTCCAGACGATCCGGCGCCCGATAACGCAGATTGCCGGCGGCCATCACGGGGGCGGTAACATAATGGATATGGCGTTCTTCAGTATAGGTGGCATTGCTCTCGCTGATCTTGGCCCGGGCGCTGAGGACGTCAGCGAGTTCGCAGGAGGAAGCGGTGGCGCTCGACAGAAACATCACTCCTGCGGCAACGAATGTGATCCGTCCAAGATGGGGTGGGTCTGACCGGCAGGACATCGCTTCAGTGAGCCCAGAAATCATGGAAGTTGAACCAATTGTAGGGCGAGAGGCGGCAGTAATGTTCCAGGCGGTCGGCGTAGGCTTGCAGCCAAGTCCTCATAGCCGCTTCCGGCAGAGCGCGCGCCGGTCCTGCAGGCGTTTCGGGGCAGCGTTCGAAATGGATGCTGTAGCCGCGGTCCCTCCGCCGGAGGCCGACGAAGAGGATGACCGGTACCTTCAGCGTCATCGCCAGCATCAATGGACCGACGGGCAGCCGCGCCGGCCGGCCGAAGAAAGAAACCTCCACCAGCTTGTCGTCGCGGATGGCGCGGTCGCCGAGCAATGCGACGAAGCCGCCACGGCGCACGAACTGGCTGGCGGCAATCAGGCTGGTGGGCGTGCCCAGGGCAATCACGCTGTCGCTGAACGTGGGGTCGACGGTCCCGAGGATGCGGTTAAATTTCCGGGACACGTCCACATCCATCATCGCCTTCACGGCCACCTTGTGCTCCGCCGCCAGGCAACGCAGCACATCGAAGCTGCCGAGATGGGCGCCGAGCAGGATGCAGCCCTGCTGCCGGTGCTTCTGGTCCTCGATGACGTCGAGGCCATGGATCTCCAGATCGAAATCCCGGGAGCCGCGGGCCAGCACAAAGAAGCGGTCGAGCAGTACGCTGGCATGAACGTGCAGATGCCGGAACAAGTCGAGCCAGCCCGGGCGCCGCTGCAGCACGATTGTCAGATATTCGGACGAAGCGCGCCGCGCCGACGGGGCGAAAGCCAGGAAATAGAGACTGATGGGATAGAGCAGGGCGCGGCCCAACGGCCGGCCGATGCGCAGGCTGAGGAAGACGATGATCCGGATCAGCAGCAGGCTGCCACGGTCCGCCGGGTTCTCGGGCTTGTCAGTCATGAGCCGCGCCATCCTGCAGCAGCGCGGTCAGCGAGAACGCGACCTCGCCGTCGATGACGGCCGATACCGTTGCCGCATCAGCTTTGAGCTGCATGCTGAGAACGCAGGTCTTCCCGGGCAACACCGGCTGGTTGAATTTGGCGGCTGAGATGGCGCTCACGCGCCGTCCGGTGTTCGCCTGGATAAAATCGATCGCATGATCCAGGAACACGGCGGCGGGCACGATGGGATCGCCGGGGAAATGTCCGGGCAGGCTCGGATGATCCGCGCCGATGACAAAGCTGCCTTGGACCGGCATCGGCTGCTCAGTCGACGCGCGCCGCCAGCGACCGCAGGCGGTCGATCGGCAGCTTGCCGGTGGCGTTGCGCGGCAATTCGGCGACCAGGATGATCTGCCGCGGCACGAAGGCGGGATCGACACGCTGGCGCAGCTCCCTGCGGATTTCCGCCTCGGTTGTTCCCTTGGCAACCACCAGGGCGGTCAGGCGTTGAACTTCCGTGCCGTTTTCATTTTCCGGGGCAAAGACGATGCCGTCCTCGACGCCGCTGATCTCCAGGAGGGTGCGGCTCAATCCCGATAGCGAAGTCTTCTTGCCCGCGATATTGACGATATCGGCGGCGCGGCCCATGAGCTGAAAGTGTTCCGTCGAGGACATTTCGATCACGTCGGCCAGCGGCACCGGGCGTTCCAGGAAGCTGGCGTGGACGTAGTGGCGCTCGCCGTCCGGCCGCAACCGCATGTCGCCTCTGACCTGCCAATCCGGATCCGCCGATGGCCAGCGGGTCGCGACGAAACCGGATTCCGTGCAGCCATAGATCTCGAGGATGCGGGCGCCGAGCCGCTTCTCCGTTTGCCGCGCCAGATCGAGGGACAGTGGCGCCGTGGCGCACAAGATGAGGTCTACGGGTGGAAACTTCGTCGATGACAGCACAAGCGCGCGCAGATGCACCGGCGTGGTGACCAGGCAGCGAGGCGAAGGAGTTCTTTGCCAGCGCGGCCCGGACATCGGCAGGAAACAGCGGCCGGCTCGATTCGACCGCCGCGCCGCTGAATAGCTGCGGCGCGATCGATGTTTCATAGCCGTAGCTATGCCCGGACGGAACGGTGGCGATCACCGACATTGCCTCGTCCGCGGGCCACCCCGCGCGGGCCGCCAGGGCATCCGCCCCGGCAATCAGCGCTTTCCAGGATTTCAGCGTCGCTTGTGGCGTGCCCGTGCTGCCGGAACTGAAGGCGTGGATGACGATGCGTTCCGGGTCGACATCGGGGAGGTCGGCATGACCGGCAGGATTGCCGCCGGAACAAATCAATTGGTGAGTTCGCATTGATGAGACAGGCGCTGCGCCATCATGAACCACATAGGGCGAAGGATAGGCAGAGGCGAGCATCACAAGGGAAGCGGCCGACGGGCTGCCGGGAAACAGGCTGGTCTGACCGCGAATGATGGCGGCGGCGAACGCCACCAGGAAGTTGTAGCGATCCTCGCAGACATTGACGGCGAATGCGCCATCGGGGAGCGACGCGGCGCTGGCAAGAGCATCTGCCAGAAACTCCACCTGCGTGATCGCTACACCCTTGCGGATGGCGATGGCCCGGCCTGCCCGGAAGCCGCGGATGAGTTCAGCCATGTCGGATGTTGTCGCCTTGGGGCTCGGCCACCGGCTGCGGCAGCCACACCTGGGGATGGAACATCAGCGACAGCGTGCGCAGGGGCGAGGTGCGTTCCTCGGCGCCATAGCGATAGGCGCGGTACACATGCTCCCCCAAAAAGAGCGCCACAGTGAGCGCCGGCAGCAGAACGAACGCGATCCAGGACCACAACTCGACATTGCCGGACACGGCGGCAGCCAGCGATACGAGCGTCCCCGCCGCAAACAGGATCGTCCAGAGCATCGTCAACTGCCGCGTGTATCGGATGAACTTCGGCTCGACATGCCCGATATCGAGCCGCCGGAACCGGGTGATCAGCGGCTCCTTACCTGGCAGCAGCGTGTGCCCGAATACATAGAGCATTGCCAGGTTGGCCAGGACCGACGGCGCCAGAAGCAAGGCGATCGCCGATGCATAGCCGTGCCAGATTGCTGCCAGCGCAGCGACGAGCAGCATAATCGCGGTGAACCAGGCAATGCGCCGCGCGGCGCTGGCGCCCTGACCCCAGTCCAGCACAAGATTGATGATCGCATAGCCGAGGCCGACGATGATGGCGGCGGCCGGCGCCTGCTTCACGATGGCTATATGGATGGCCAGAAAGCTGACGACGGCGAAGAGGATGCGGCTTTCCGGCCGGCGGCGCCACATGGCTATTTCCGCCGGTGCTTGTCGATGAATTCCGTGAGCGCGCTCAGCGAAGCAAAGATCTTCGGCGTCTCCGGATTGTCGGCCTCGATCTCGATGCCGTAACGGCGCGAGATTTCCATGGCAAGTTCCAGCGCATCGATCGAGTCCAGGCCGAGCCCATCGCCGAACAGCGGCGCATCGGCCGCGATCGTCCCGGGCGGAACCTCCAGGTTCAGCGCGGAAACGATCAGTTCTGCGATCTCGGCAGGGGCGGTCTTGATGGTTTCGGTCGTCATGAGGTCCTATTACTCGGCTGCTGACTCGGCGGTCTTGAGAACCTGGACGTGCTTGCGCCATTCACGCGACTGCTGCCAGGTCTGAAGGGTGAAAAGGTAGTAGACGGCTTTGAATGCCGTGATCCGGAGGATACGAGAAAGCGTCATCGTGGTATCGCCGGAGAGAATGGATATGGCGGCGGATTTCAGCCGGTGCGGATTATTGCGGGTCGTGATGATGCGGTTCATTGCCGGGCTGGTGAACCTATAGATGAACCAACTGTAGACGCGCAACCACCGGCGGACGCGCCGCTGGTGATCGGCCAGACGGCGCTGGCGGCTCGCCGGATTCCGCAGGCAAGCGGTAATGGTTTCCGCGCCTGAACGCGCGCCCGACATCGCCAGGAATACGCCGGTCGAAAACACGGGGTCGATGAAGGCGTAGGCGTCGCCGATCAGCAGGTAGTTTTTGCCGTACATTTGCTTTGAGTCATAGGAGAAGTTGCCGGCGGTCATGACGTCGGAAGCCAACGTTGCGCCGCGTATCCGGTCGGTGAGTTCCGGGCATATCGCCAGCGTATCCATGAGGAACTGCTTGATCGGCACCTTGCGCGATTTCAGATAGGCGGGCCGGCAGACAGCGCCGATGCTCATGATGTTGTCGCGCAAGGGGATGAACCAGTACCAGCCATGCTTGAAGAAATACATGCTGATGTTGCCGGCTTCATCGCCGGGGCGGAACGTCACGTTTTCGAAATGCGCGAAGATCGCCGCGCTCTCATGCTTGGGGTTCTTGACCTTGAGGTTGAAACGATTGCCGAGAAAGGTGTCGCGGCCCGAGGCGTCGACCAGGAATCGGGCTTCCCAGGTCTTGGTTTCGCCGCTTTCGTTTCGGCTTTCGACGATTGCCTTCTCGTCGCCTTCGAAGCGGATGGCGGTGGCTTTCGTGCGTTCGTGAACGACGACGCCGGACTCCTGGGCGTGACGCAGCAGCACTTCGTCGAATTCTGCCCGCTTGACTTGATAAGCCGTGGGCGGCGACGGATCCAGCGCCTTGGAGAAATCCGCGATGACATAGGCCGACTCTCCGGGGAGCGTGAAATCGGCGCCACGCTTGAGGACGCCGATGTTCCGGATCTTCTCGGCGATGCCCATCTCATCGAAGATCGGCAGGTTGCGGGGCAGCAGGGACTCGCCGATATGGAATCGGGGATGCTGGTCCTTTTCGAGCAGGACCACGTTCCAGCCTTCACGGCGCAGGTAGGTCGAAACTGTGGATCCCGCTGGGCCGCCGCCAATCACGAGGACGTCGCAGGTTTCAGGCTGCTGCATTGTTTGCTTCGTTCGTCGGGTGTCTAGGAGAATGGTGGCCCGGCCGACGCCCGGCCGATCAGCTTGAATTGCCCATTCTAACCTAATAATACCGGAAATCAGCCAGTTATTCCATGGCCACAGGAATCCCGGATTACAATATGATAAGATTGGTCATTGCGCGACCCGCCGACCGGAAGGGCAATACCCATGATTCGGTCTGATATTGTCGAGTTGCTACGTCTGCGGGGGGCCGAGCAGCAGGACCTTTTCGGGCAGGCGCGCCGGGTCCGCCGCGACCAATTCGGCGACGCCGCCGTCATTCGCGGCGTCATCGAGGTCGCCAGCGCCTGCGTGCAGAACTGCACCTATTGCCCGATGCGGCTCGACAACAAGATGCCGCGCTATATCTACCGGAGCGAACGAATCGTTGAGCTCGCGTCGCACATCCACCGCGCCGGCATCCGAACCGTTTCGCTGCAAGCCGGCGATATCCCGCGGACGACGCAGACGGTCGGCGAGGCAATTCCGGAGATCCGGCGGATCTTCGGCGGCGAGGTGGATGTCCTGCTGGTGCTCGGCGACAAGAGCCGGGAGGAGTACGCCTATCTGCGGGAGCAGGGGGCGACCAGCTATATCCTGAAGCACGAGACCGCGGACCCGGCGCTGCACTTGCGGCACCGCTTCTACCCCCTCGAGCAGCGGATGGCGCATCTGCAGGACCTGTTGTCCCTCGGCTATCGAGTGGGGACGGGGACGATCGTCGGCCTGCCGGGACAGACGCTGGAGATGCTGGCTGACGATATCCTGCTGGCCCGGTCGCTTGGGTGTTCACATGTGCAGCGCCTCGCCGTTCGTTCCCGCCGCGGGGACGCCGCTTTCCGACGCTGAGCCGGGCGACGTGGACCTGACGCTGAATGCCCTGGCGGTCATGCGGCTGGCGATGCCCCTGGCGCTGATCCCCAGCGTCAGCGCGCTGCAGAAGCAGGCGCCGGGCGCTCAGGCCATGGGATTCGCCGCCGGCGCCAATGTGATCACCGTGAACTTCACGCCGGTGCACGACCAGGCCAGCTATCCGATCTATGGCGCCGACCGGTTTGTCGTCGGCCAGACTTATGCCGAGCAGGTGCTGGAAACGGCAGGACTGAAATCAGGGCGTGCGTGAGTCCTAAGAGCGGCGGTCGCGCTCCCGCAGCGACCGGAACAGCGCCGCCGGGTCCATGCCCCGGGGGATCAGCTTGCCCGCCACCATCTTGGTGATCCGCCCGATGTCGCGCACGGGGTGGAAGCGGGTCTGGTGCCAGTGGTTTTCAGGATAATGGATGGTGATCCGGACATAGGTGACGCAGTGACCGGCCCGCACGGCGTTGATCAGGAACTCGCTCTCGAAGACGAAGCCGTGCTTGGGTCCGTGGCGGGCGTCGATGGTCTCCAGAAGATGGCGCGGATAAAGCCGGAAGCCCGATTGCGTATCCTCCAGATACACGCCGCTGGCCCAGGAGATCCAGAAATTGGCAAAGCGGTTGGCGCAATAGCGCACGATGGGGATTTCCGGCTTGTTCCAGAGGCGCGAGCCGACGATTACATGCTCGGGGTGAGCCTTGAAGGCCTCCAGGAAGAGCGGAATTTCTTCCGGACGATGTTGGCTGTCGCCATCCAGGGTGATGACGGCGTCAGCGCCGTGGCGCATCGCATGGTCGAATCCGCTCACCAGCGCGCTGGCCTTGCCCAGGTTCCGCTCATGGCGGATCAACGTGACCGGTAGATCCTTGATCAGATCGGCCGTGCCGTCGGTGGAGCCATCGTCCACGACAATGACGTCGGCAACGTGGCACAGGGTGCGCTGGACCACGTCGCGGATCGTCATGGCCTCATTGAAGGCGGGAATGACGGCAAACAAACTCATGTCAACCTTACTATGCCTAAGCGGGCTCGAACTGCCGCTGTTCACAAGGCCCGGACAGTAACGAGGCCTTCGTCCTTCGTCGTTTCCATGCTGTTGCGCAGCGGCTTGCCGAAGACGGACGCGACGATTTCGAATTCGTCGCCCGGTTTGGTCTTCACGCCGGATGCTGAGCTCAGCACTGCCGCGCCGAAGAAATAGGCGTGCAGATCGCCGGGGCGCCGGAACATATCGTACTTGAAATGATGATGCTCGAGATTGGCGACCGAGTGAGACATGTTGGCTTCGCCCGACAGGAAATCGTCCTCCCAGAGCGTCTTGCCGTCGCGGATGACCCGGGTCTTGCCGCGAACTTCCTGGGGCAGTTCGCCCAGCAGAAGCTCCGGCCCGATGGAGCAGGCGCGCAGCTTCGAATGGGCGGTGAAGAGATAGTTTTGCGCTTCCGTCACATGGTCGGAGAACTCGTTGCCGAGGGTGAAGCCGATGCGGAACGGGACGCCGCTCTTGTCGAGGATATAGATGCCGACCACTTCCGGTTCCTCGCCACCGGCGAGGGCGAAGGCCGGCATGGGCAAGGCCGCGCCCGGCGGCACGATGCAGTGGCTCGTGCCCTTGAAGAACCATTCCGGCTGGACGCCGATCTGTCCCTTGGCGGGCTTGCCGCCTTCGATGCCCATGCGGAAGATCTTCATGGAATCGGACTCCGGGGCGTTGGAGCCGTGGGTGACCGTGTGCATCTTGTTGCGTGCGGCCGCGCTGCCGGTGTGGGTCAGGCCGGTGCCGGTGATCAGGAACCGCGCTGGCTCCGGATGATCGACGGGCGGCAATACGCGCCCGGCCTTGAGCAGGGCGGCATAGTCGACGCGTTCGCCCGATGCCGCCTCGCTGACAAGGGCGGCAAGTCCAACGCCGCGGTCGAGCGCGGCGTTGGCAAGTTCATAGGTGGTCGAAAAGCCCTTGAGGGCGATCGCATGATCGCCGTCGGCCTCCACGAGTCCAACCCGCCGCTGACCGTTGTCGTCTTGAAACTGGATTACGCGCAATGCCGCCTCCGCTCCGGGTCCGCCGCCGCGCGGTCAGACAAATCTCTTCATATTGTAGCCCGGCATCTTCCCAGGTTCAGCCGCCTTGGCAAGCAGGGCAGGTATCCGAATATAGGCTGTCGTTCTCAGACATGGTGCTGGCGCGTTGGAATGCCGGATACCATAGGCAGCCGGAAAGGATCGTTGCGGCCGGCTTCGCCAGACGCGGATCTACGGGTTTGTTGACGTGGTTCCGATCGAATCGAGACAGGCGCCGCTGATTGGACTGCCTGGCAAAGTTTCAGAATCCCGGCAATCGGCATTGTTCGGCAGGCCGAGGGCCACACCGATTTCACAGCCGGACAAAATCAGGGCGAGAAGGATCAGCGACAAAATCGGTACCACCAATGGGAGCACCCAGGCGGACGGCGATTGGCTGGTAAATCGTGGCTTATGGGGAGAGCGGTGCGGGGCGGTCGAAAACTCATCGCCGCGGAGGTCATGTTCATCCGGACGCGCGTGTTCGCGTACTGGTCTTTCCCGCGGATCCATTCGGCCCTTCGTTCCGGGGACGCTGTCGACAACGGCGACAGTAGGACCGCGCGTCAATTCGCGCAATCACGCCAATCGCCTCGGCTGCCGGCCGCAGCTTACTGCTTGGTCAGGGCGGCCCGGCCGGCGTCGGTCAGCTTGCAGACCAGCCAATCCGGCTTCAGCGGGTTGGTGAACCAGGGCTCGGCCCACCCCTGCTCGATGCAACTCTTGACCGTCCGTTCGCTGATGCGCTGTCCCCATTCATCGAACAGCGGCAGCTTGCCTCCCGGCTGATCCAGACCGCGTTCCAGCCAGTGAAACTGCTGGGTGGAGGGGCGGTGATGTAAGCCGGACCTGATACCAGACTTAAAGTCGAGTATGAGCGCTTCCTGTATCATTCCCAGATTCCATTAGCTTATGAGTTTATGCTGACATTGTACTCTTGGTTAATCCGGCCGCAAGAGGTCTGTTGCGCTATTGTCGCCGCCAAGGCTAAAGGAATGGTTGCCGTTCACCCCCATGGAGCATCTTCCTCATGCGATTTCTCGTCTTCCAGCACGTGGATATCGAGCATCCCGGCATCTTCCGGGACTTCTTCGCCGCCGATGGCATTGCCTGGGACGCTGTCGAACTGGATGCGGGCGAGAAGATCCCCTCTCTCGATGGCTATGACGCGCTCTGGGTCATGGGCGGGCCGATGGATGTCTGGGAGGCCGACGAGTATCCCTGGATGAAGCCGGAGATGGCGGCGATCCGCGAGGCCGTCGCCGTGCGGCGCATGCCCTTCCTGGGCCTCTGCCTCGGCCATCAGCTCCTGGGCGAGGCGCTCGGCGGCAAGGTGGCCAAGGCGGCGCAGGCCGAGATTGGCATCCTGGATGTGGATCTGACGGAGGAGGGCAAGCGCGATCCGCTGTTCGCGGGGCTGCGGGACCGCTTCAAGGCGTTGCAATGGCACGGCGCCGAGGTGGCGACGCTGCCGGCCAATGCGGTGGTGCTCGCCAATTCGCCGCTCTGCCGGGTGCAAGGCATGCGGATCGGCAGTCACGCCTATGGCCTGCAATATCACATCGAGCTGACCCCGGAGACGGTGACGAAATGGGGCGCGGTGCCGACCTATGCCGCTTCGCTCGATCGGGCGTTGGGGACGGGTGCGCTATCGCGGCTTGAGGCCGATGCAAAGGCGAACATGGCCGACTTCAACCGCAACTCGCGGCTGCTCTACGACAACTTCATGCAGCTATCCGGCCTGCGGCGGAAGCTGGTCGCGTAAATTTGGAGCCTACGCGCCGGCTATCAGCAGGGCCTGATCCAGGTCCCCGATGATGTCGTCCACCGTCTCGAGGCCAATGGAGACCCTGATGACGTCGTCGCCGGCGCCAGCGGCGGCGCGCTGCGTCTCCGTCAGCTGCCGGTGGGTGGTCGACGCCGGATGAAGGATCAGGCTGCGGGTCTCACCCATATTGGCGAGGTGAGACAGCAGCTCGCAGGCCTCCACCACCTTGACGCCCGCGTTGAAGCCACCCTTGACGCCGAAGGTGAAGACCGCCCCGGCGCCGCGCGGCATGTATTTCCGCGCCAGCGCGTGATAGGGGCTCGACGGCAGGCCGGCATAAGACACCCAGCCGACCTGCGGATGGCTCTCCAGGAACTCGGCGACCTTCTGCGCATTGGCGCAATGGCGCTCCATGCGCAGCGGCAGCGTCTCGATGCCCGTCAACGTCAGGAAGGCATTCATCGGCGACAGCGCCGGCCCGAGATCGCGCAGGCCGACCGCCTTCGTATGCATGGTCAGCGCCATGTCGCCGAAGGTCTCGTAGAACGGCAGCCCGTGATAGGCGGGTTCAGGGCCGGTGAGGGATTTGAATTTCTCGCTCTGGCTCCAATCGAACTTGCCGGAATCTACGACCGCGCCGCCCAGGGAATTGCCATGGCCGCAGAGGAACTTCGTTGTCGAATGGATGACGATATCCGCGCCCCATTCGAACGGCCGGCAGAGCCAGGGCGAGGCCAGGGTGTTGTCGACGATCAGCGGCAGCTTGGCTTCGTGGGCGATGGCGGCGATGGCTTCGATGTCGGCCACCACGCCGCCGGGATTGGCGATGCTCTCAATGAAGATCGCCTTGCATTTTGGCGTCAGCGCCGCCTTGAAGTTCGCGGGCTTGTCGGGATCGACGAAGATCACCTCCCAGCCGAACTTCTTGAACGTCTTGCTGAACTGGGTGATGGAGCCGCCATAGAGCTTGCGCGAGGCCACGAATGCGTCGCCCTGCTCCATGAAGGAGAAGAACGCCAGCAACTGCGCGGCGTGGCCCGAGGCGCAGGCCGTGGCGCCGCGTCCGCCCTCCAGGCTGGCAATGCGCTCTTCCAGGGCCGCCACGGTCGGGTTGGTCAGGCGCGAATAGATGTAGCCGAAAGTCGAGAGATCGAACAGCGACGCCGCATGGTCGACGGTGTCGAAGACATAGGCGGTCGTGTGATAGATCGGCATGGTCCGCGCGCCGGTGGTCGGGTCCGGCGGCGCGCCCGCATGGACCGCGCGCGTCTCAAAGCCGGGCGCCACGCGCCAGTCCGGGCGCTGCTGCGGCGCCTTCTTGCTGTCGTCATTCATCAGCCGAGCGTCCTCTTCCTCTTGCTGGTGATGATGCGGGAATTGAACCCGCCCCAGCTCAATTCGCCCTGCAGCCGGGCATATTCGATCTTCGGGCAGCGGTTCATGATGACGGTAAGGCCGGCATCTTCGGCCCTGGCCGCCGCCTCGTCATTGCGCACGCCGAGCTGCATCCAGACGATCTTGGCGCCGATGGCGATCGCATCTTCGACGATTGCGTTGGCGGCGCTGGATTTGCGGAAGACATCGACGATGTCGATCGGCCCGGTCTCCTGCAGGGGGATGTCCTGCAGGGTGGCGTAGCATTTTTCGCCGAGGACCAGCTTGCCGGCGGCGCGCGGGTTCACCGGTATGACGCGATAGCCTTTGGTCTGCAGATATTTCATCGCGAAGGAACTGGCCTTGTGCCAATCCGGGCTGGCGCCGACCATGGCGATGTTCCGAACACTGCCGAGGATACGGCGCAAGAGCCGGTCTGGATAGGAATCGTGGTGGGACATGTCGCGCAACGCTGCCATCGGTGAACTCTATGATATGACTCAGCGGCCCTGCCAGGTGGGGTGGCGTTTTTCGATGAAGGCGTCGATGCCTTCGGCGGCGTCGCGGGCCATCATGTTGCGGGTCATGACTTCGCTGGCATAGGCGTAAGCTTCGGCCAGGCCCAGATCCGCCTGGCGGTAGAACGCCTCCTTGCCGATGGCGAGGACCTTCGGCGATTTGCCGGCGATTTGGGCGGCCAGCGACGTCACGGCGCTGTCCAGCTCTTCCGCCGGCACGGAGCGGTTGATCAGCCCGATCTCCAGTGCCCGCGCGGCCGGAATCATCTCGCCGGTCAGCAGCATCTCCATTGCCTGCTTGCGCGGTACCGCGCGGGAGAGCGCCACCATGGGTGTCGAACAGAACAGGCCGATATTGACACCTGGCGTGGCGAAGCGCGCGCCGTTTTCGGCGATGGCGAGATCGCAGGTGGCGACAAGCTGGCAGCCGGCGGCGGTGGCGATGCCGTGCACCCGCGCGATCACCGGCTTCGGCAGGTGGGTGATCTTGAGCATCAGCTCGCTGCAGCGATTGAACGTCGCCTCATAATTCTCGCGCCGCGGATCGGCGCGCAGTTCCTTGAGATCGTGTCCGGCGCAAAATCCCGGCCCGGCGCCGGCAATGACCACGACCTTTATGTCGGGATCGCCGGCGAGGCCGTCCAGCGCCTGGATCAGCGCCCCCATGAGCGCTATCGACAGGGCATTGCGCGCCTGCGGCCGGTTTATCGTCAGCGTCGCCACGCCGTTGCTGTCCTGGCGCAGCAGCAGGGATTCGTTGGCGGCGGCTTCGGTTCGGGCGGGGCTGGTCATGGAAGGCTCGGATCGGAATGAGTGTGCGGCAACGAAGGCAAAACTATCACGCTTTGCGCGGCTGCCGGAAACAGTATTCCCGCGCCAGCGCCCGCAGCAGATCCCGCCGGCTCTCGAAGCCCAGCGCCAGCGCCAGATCGGCGGCGTCATCAGGGCCTTCGCCGCCGCTGTCGTTCCGGTACCAGCGGAGCAGGGCGGTTTCGTCGAGTCCGGTGTCGGCAATGCCGATTTCACTGAGTCCGGCCTCAGACAGCAAGTTCTGCTTCTCTCTCGCGCGCCCGAGCAGATGGGAAAACGCACCATCCAGGCGCAATTCATCCATAAGCGCCCGGTCGATGGCGCCGCCCAGGGCTTCCTCCAGACTTGCCAGACGCGCTTCCTCGTTCATCAGCCGCATGAATTCGTCGCGGCTCAGGCCGGCCTCCTGCATCCATTCCTCCAGGGCCGACGGTGAAGCGAGGCCGGCCGCGCGGCGGAAGTCCCGCAGCGTGTTCTGCAACTGCGCGATCGTCGGCTCCAGCCCGCGGCGCTCGGCCTCGCGGCCCGCGAGCGCGCGCAGCAGGGCCCTGCGCCGGATGGCGGCGAACGCGCCGGGCGTCAGCCGCAGTTCGTCCAGCAGTTCCTCGCGATCGACGACCGCGCCGCCATCCTCGCCGCCGGTAAAGCGGTGCAGGATGGCGTCCCAGGCAACGGTATGCTGGAAGTCGAAATCGACCTTCTTTGGTTCATTGGTGGCGGCGCAGTCGGCGGCGATACGCTGCAGCATGGCGATCGCATCTTCGCGCTTCTGATTGACCTTGTGTGCCGGCAGCCAGGCGCGCAACCGCGCCAGGACATCGGCGCCGACATCCTTGGCCGCCGCCAGCAGCGCGTCATAGCCGCGCTGCTTCCAGAAGATCGAGCGGCCCGCGGCAATCAATCGTTTCGCCGCCAATTCGTCGATAACTCCATCCGCCGCGGCGCGATTCAATGTGGCGCGGATGTTCACCATCGCCTCGCTGACCTGCAGGTAGCCCATCTCGGCCGGGCTGTGCAGCACCGCCACCTCGTCGTCGTCCTCGATGACGCCGTCGCGGTAATCCTCGAATACCTTGCCGACGCCGGTCATGCCGAAATCGGCCAATTCCGCGGCGCGCAGCGCGCCCATGCTGGCGGCGCCATAGACATGGATGCCCTGCTTCAGCGCCCAGAGCACTTCCTTGTGCCAGATCGACGGCGTGGTCTCGTAGTAGCCGTCGATGATGCCGATGGCGAAGGGGCGGCTCAGCGCCGCCTTATAGAGATCGCCGATCGCCGCGGGCGGGCGGTAGTCGGCTTCCAGATACTGCCGCGCTTCCCGCTCCGGCAGGGTCGGGCCGGTGAAGACGACCACATTCATGCGGCCTGGCCGAGCTTCGTGCGCACCCGGGCGCCGGGGCTGTAGCTGGGATCGTCGGGCACGCTCTCCAGGCCGGGGATGACAATTCTCACGACGGGCACGGCGTAGGCGGCCATCGTGAGATCGACGGCAATAACCTGCTTGATGCCGGCGGCCGCGAGCCGCTCCAACTCCCAGGTCAGATCTTCGTTGAGCAGATCGCTTTCCTGACTAGGTGCGGTTTGCGCTCTCCGCGTTGCCGGCCATCCTTTCGCCAGCGCGCGATACCAGTCCGCTGGGCGCTCGTCGCCGGGGCGGCGGTAGTCGCGGCGCTCGATATCGTCGCGGGCGCCGGCGATATAGGTCAGCCGCGATTGCGCCGCCTCCGTCAGCGACCGCAGAAGTGCGATGCGCCGGGCCGGATGACAGCCGGCGCCGAAGAACACGCCCTGGGGTTCATGCGGATTCCTGTCGCTCTCATAGATATGGCAGCGGAAGGCGGCGATACCCACATCCGACGTCGTCTCCCAGAGCTGGACGTCAATGTCAGCCGCCTCGTACTTGGCCAGGATTTCGCGCGCCTGGGAATCGTCGATGCTGCTGAGATCGACCCGGCACGCCCCGGCTTCGTCGTCCGACATGATCTCCCACAGCGCATCGCCATCGCGCTCGACCACTTCGCAAATGCCGGAACTGATCGCCTCCAGCAGATGATTTCCCGAGGCGAGACCATTTGATGTCGAAGCGAAGCAGGCGGCACCCTCCGGCAACGGCAGGGTGTAGTTCATGTGGACGCATTCGTAAGGCAGCCAGAGAGGCGCGCGGCCCATCAGGTCGTAACCCTCGATCCACAACAGCCGCAGATGTTCATGGAAGCGGCTATTGGGCAGGTGCGGCAGCGTGGCGATATCGGCGACAGAATGGCTTCGGCGCATTTCGGTGTGGCTCGCCAGCTTCAACGGCAGATCGATGCGCTCACCGTGAAAACCCTCGATAGCCTCCATGACGCCGGAAGCCTTGGCATGATCCAGGTCGATGCCCTTGCCCTGGGAGACGGACAAAGCGCGGGAATTGGGGCGGGTCACCATGACCACGGGAATGCCGAGGTAATCCAGGCCGGTGACATTGGCGATCCGCGTGATGCCCATATCCGCAAGATGCGGCCGTACACGCTCCAGCGTCGTGCTGGGCGTTACCGTGCGGTGGGTGCCGCCGCGGTGGAGTTTCTGGGTCGGCGTTGTCAACGCCTGCTGGAAGGCTGAAATCCAGGTCACGATGGCATTTTCGCTAGAGATGCAGGCTTGCGCCTCGCAAAGCGCGGCAGATGTTGACCTAGCACGGAGAACCCGGCCGCCGCCAGTTCAGCCAGGGTACGAAAAAGCCCCGCCGCAAAGCGACGGGGCTTCTTTCAACTAGACTGCTCGCTGGGTGCGACTAACCGCCCCGCAGCACCCGCACAGTGTTAAGCGATGCCAACCTGACCGGCGAACAGGCTCGCATGCCGCGCAGAGGCGCTGGCATGCCTCGCGGACGCACTGGCGTGTCTGGCGCTGGCATGCCTGGCGGAAGCGCTGGCGTGCCGCATGGATGAGCTGGCATGCCTTGCAGAAGCGCCGGCATGTCGATCCCGGATCGGTGTGTCGGCGAATGCTGCAGACACGACCTCGTCCCAGTTTTCACTAACGCGCATTTTCCTGACCCCCTAATGGACCACCGTTGAATTCGGCGGATTGCCAATGGTTAACGAATGCTTAAGATAATGCCTTACTTATCAAAGCAAAGCAACACTCTATTAACCCTAAGAATCTATGAACGTTTCAACCTTGACGCGATCTGAATCAGCGGTATAGCCGATCGCTATAAGACTATTGTCTTATCAAGGGTGCCGCAGAAATCGCCCAATCCACCGCAATTTTTTTACGATTGTTGAGATGGAATGCCTATGATCCCGGGCGCATGACCATGCCAGGGGCATTTACTCGTTCTATTTTTGTTCCCGGACGTATGTACGGAAACGAGCAGAAAATTTTCCGCTGGGAAGGCTGTGATTAGCATCATAGAAAAATTCACCAATTTTTTAGCAAATTGGCGCGATGCTATTGTTGGGCCAGAATAGGCTCCGTCTGTCGGCAGCCGGAGCTGCTGGTATGTTGCGTACCTGCCGGATGTAAATGATCGTGCACCCGCCTGATGTAGAACTGCTTTTGGAGGAACTGGCTGTAACGCCAGACGCCGCAGGGCAGTGCTCGGTCTTGTTTCGGCTGGTGCATCGCGTCTGGGTCTATGACCTGGATGCAGCCCTCGAGTTCGCGAATCATGCCCGGACGATTGCCGATAGCACCGGCCTGGGGCGGGAGGCGGCTCTGGCACGCTTGGAGCGCGGCCGCATGTTGCGCATGCTGGGCCGCTACGCGGAGGCCGAAGAGGTCCTGAAACCGCTGCCCGAACGGTTCACGGAATTGGGCGATCGCGAATCGGTGGGCATGACCATCCGCACGCTGTCGGCCGTGTATATGGACCTGGGCTTGCTTGAGCCGGCTCTGGATCTCAATCGCGAAGCCCTGGAGATTTTCGACGAGGTCGCCAACCGCCGCTACTACTTCATCGCGCTGATGGAATGTGCGGAGGTGTATCGCAAGCGGCGCGAGTTCGATGAGGCGCTGCATATAATCAACCGCGCCAGCGAACAGCTCGACCTCATGGAAAAGACCGACGAGGCCGACTACGCCTCGCTGCAGTTCAAATACACCCGCTCTCAGACGCTTTTGGATGCCGGCCGCAGTCCGGAAGCGATCGCCGGCGCGCTGGAAACGCTGATGATCGCCCATGAGATCAAGAGCAAGAACATCGAAGCCGGTTGCTACGGCATCCTGGCCTTGGCCAATGCGCGGCTGGGACATATCGACGAGGCCAGCCGCTGCATCGAGGAATTCACGGCGATCGGCGAGTCGATCAACGATCCCTACGATTACACCGCGGGCCTGCTGAATTGCGGCCGCGCGGCGATGGCGTTCAAGCGCCTGGACAAGGCCCATGAGCGGATCAACGAGGCGCTGCGCCACGCGGCGGAGAAGGGCATCAAGGGCATCGTCCTGGAATGCCATCGCACGCTGGCGGAGATCTTCGAGTCCGCCGGCGACACGGCGACCGCGCTGAAGCACTTCAAGGATTTCTACGCCATGGAAACGGAGCTGCGCACCGCCGGCGTGCAGCATCGCCTCAGCCGCATGCAGCTCCAGCTCAAGGTCGACCAGACCAAGATGGAAACCCTCGAGCGCGCGCGCCAGGACCTGGAGCGTATCGTCGAAGAGCGCACCCACGAGCTGCGCGTCGCCAAGGAGCAGGCCGAGCTCGCCAACCGCACCAAGAGCGACTTCCTCGCCCATATGAGCCATGAGCTGCGCACGCCGCTCAATGCAGTCATCGGCTTTGCCGAACTGATGATGCAGGAAGTGCACGGCACGCTGGGTGTGCCGAAGTACAAGGAATATCTGAAAGACGTCCATGACAGCGGCGTGCTGCTGCTGTCGCTGATCAACGACATCCTGGACGTGTCGAAGATCGAAGCCGGCAAGCAGGAACTCAACATGGAGGTCTGCTCGGTCGAGGAGATCTGCGTCGCCTGCATCCGCCTGGTGAAGGACCGCGCCAACGCCTCGATGGTCCGCCTGAAGGTCGATCTGTCGCCGAACCTGCGCCGCCTGAATGCCGACATGCGGGCGGTGAAGCAGATCCTGCTGAACCTCTTGACCAACGCGGTCAAGTTCACGCCCCAAGGCGGGCTGGTCACGCTGTTCGCCGCCGACGATGGCGGTCGCTATGTTGCGCTGGGCATCACCGATACCGGCATCGGCATCGCGCCCGACGATCTGCCGCGGGTCCTCGAGCCCTTCGGCCAGGTCAGCAACAGCTATACCAGGGCGCAGTCCGGCACTGGCCTCGGCCTGCCGCTGGCCAAGATGCTCACCGAACTCCATGACGGCGAGTTCAGCATCGAAAGCCGCCTGGGCGAGGGCACGACAGTCCGCATCCGGCTGCCGGCCGCCGCTGAGATCGAAACGCTCAATCAGCCGCTGCTGAAGACGCTCTCGGTCAACTAGCCCGCGCTCCCTGTGGCAAGTTGGCGCGCCGCTTGCGGATGGCGGTGCCGGCCACCCATGTTTCTCTGGTATGGTCTTTGCGGCAGCCGGCGATGTAGCGTCGCCGGCATCCCATCCGCGTCAACGCATCGGAACTCCCATGAGCGAACAGGACGGCGCCGGCGGCGCCCAGGTTTGCGCCTTCGATCGCATCGCCCTCGTGCTGCAGGGCGGCGGCGCGCTCGGCGCCTATCAAGTCGGCGTCTTCGAGGCGCTGGAGGAAACGGGGTTCTGCCCGCAATGGTTCGCCGGCACATCCATCGGCGCGATCAATGCCGCGATCATGGCCGGCAATGCCCAGGGCAAGGTGCGGGAGAAGCTGGCCGAATTCTGGGATCGGGTGTCCCGTCCCGATGGCTGGGCGGCAGCACCGGTCGGCGATGACGGACGCAAGGCGGCGAACCAGTGGCACGCCTGGGAAACGCTGGTCTATGGCCAGCCCGGCTTCTTCCAGCCGCGGCTGTTCGGCCCGTTCCTGTCGCCGCCGGGCACGCCCGGCGCGATCAGTTTCTATGACACGGCACCGCTGGCCGATACCCTCGGCCAGGTCGTCGATTTCAAGCGTATCAACAGCGAGGGCTCGCGGCTCACGCTGGGCGCCGTCAACATTGCGACGGGCCGGCAGGTCTACTTCGACAGCACGCGCGAGAGCATTGATGTCCGCCACGTCATGGCCAGCGGTGCGCTGCCGCCGGGCTTTCCGCCGGTGGAAATCGATCATGAGCTGTTCTGGGATGGCGGTGTCGTCTCGAACACGCCGCTTGAGGTCGTGCTCGACGACGAGCCGCGGGTGAGCACGCTCTGCTTCATGGTGGATATGTGGGATCCCATGGGCCCTCTGCCGCGCACGCTTGACGACGTGACGGAGCGCGAAAAGGACATTCGCTACGCCAGCCGCTCGCAGCGCGCGATCTCGGGCTATCGCCGGACCCATAATCTGCGCCGCGCGGTCATGGCCATGTGGAAGAAACTGCCGCCATCCGCCCGCGCCGATCAGGAGCTGGAGCAGCTCTCCTGGCTCGGCTGCACGACCACCATGCAGATCGTGCATCTGATCTATCAGAACGAGAAATACGAGACCGCGACCAAAGACTACGAATTTTCCCGCGCTTCCATCGCCGGACATCGCGCCGCAGGCTATCGCGATGCCATGCGCGCCATCGCCGAGCGCAAATGGGAACAACCGGTGCCGGCGAATGTGGGCGTCATGGTCTACGAATATCCGCCGCGCAATGTCGGCTTGTAGCTGATATCTGAACCTACGAAAGATCCGTCCATGCGAATGAAAGACAAAGTCGCCATCGTCACCGGCGCTGCCAGCGGCATCGGCCTGGAGATCGCCCGCGCCTATGCCCGTGAAGGCGCCAAGATCGCCATCGCCGATCTGAAGCAGGACGCTGCCGAGGCGGCGGCGAAGGAAATCAAGAATGGCGGCGGCCAGGCCATTGCCGTCGCCATGGATGTGACCAACGAGGCGCAAGTCGATGCCGGCATCGAAGCGACGGTTAAGGCGCTCGGCGGCGTCGACGTCCTCGTCAGCAATGCGGGCATCCAGATCATCTCGCCGCTGCAGGATCTCAGTCTGTCCGACTGGCGCAAGATGCTGGCCATCCATCTGGACGGCGCTTTCCTTACGACGCGCGCCTGCCTCCGCCATATGTATAAGAGCGGCAAGGGCGGCAGCATCATCTATATGGGTTCTGTGCATTCCAAAGAGGCGTCGCCGTTGAAGGCGCCCTACGTCACTGCCAAGCACGGGCTGATCGGTCTCTGCAAAACGGTGGCCAAGGAAGGCGCCAAGTACAATGTCCGCGCCAACGTCATCTGTCCCGGCTTTGTGCGCACGCCGCTGGTCGACAAGCAAATTCCCGAGCAGGCGAAGGAACTGGGTATCAGCGAGGCCGATGTCATCAAGAAGGTCATGCTGAAGGAAACGGTCGACAGCGAATTCACCACCACGGCCGACGTGGCGGAATGCGCGGTGCTGTTCGGCTCCTTTGCCACCAATGCGCTGACCGGGCAGTCTATCGTCGTCAGTCACGGTTGGTTCATGCAGTAGGGTTTGGTCATGAGTGGAAGCGAAATCGCGCGGACGCCGCGATTGATAGTTGCGCATCTGCGAGCGGAGCATATCGAGCCGCTCTGCGACATCTGGTGCGATCCCGCCATCACGAAATTCATGGGCGGCCCTCGCGTGCGGGAGAAAGTCCGCCAGTCGCTGAACGACGAATTGCAACTGCCGGAAACCTACACGCTCTGGCCCGTGGTCGAGCAGGCGAGCGATAAGGTCGTCGGCCATTGCGGCCTGCTGGAAAAGGAACAGGACGGCCGCAAGGACATCGAGCTGGTCTATGTCATCGGCAGCGGCTTTCAGCGGCGCGGTTATGGATTCGAGGCCTCGCGCGCGATCGCCGGATATGGCTTTGCCAGGTTCAATCTGGACCGGCTGGTGGCGCTGATCGAACCGGAAAATCAGCCGTCGCAGCGTCTCGCGGAAAAACTCGGTTTCGTCGCCGGGCCGGTGGTTGTCAGGCCAAGCGGCGGTCATCGCATTGTCTACGCGCTTGAGCGGCCGTCGGCAGCCTAGCCCGGACGGCGCATCGCGAACGTCCTCTCGACAACGGCATATTCCGAATAGCCGAGGCGCGCGATCGGCTTGGCCAAGGTGATATCGACGCGCCCGTTGACGATCAGGTCGTCGCGGATGTGGATGCCGATGACTTCGCCGAAGATGCTGGCGTTCGGCTCCCTGGGATCGTTCGTCGGCAGCTCGATCGTCTTCCAGTAGCGGCATTCCAGATGCACGGGCGATTCCGCGACCCGCGGCGGCCTCACCAGTTGCGAGGGAGCAGGGGTCAGTCCCGCTTGCTTCATCTCGTCGGTCTCCGCCGGCAGCTTCGCCGACGTCGCATTCATCTGTTCCCGCAGATCCCAGGTCGCGAGATTGACGACGAACTCGCCGGTCGCCTCGATGTTGGTGCGCGTGTCTTTCATCGGCCGGTCGGCTTTGCTGCCGCCAGGCCCGAAGCAGATCATCATCGGGTCTTCGGACATGGCATTGAAGTAGGAGAACGGCGCGAGGTTGACGACGTCGTTCGGGCTCAGGCTGGTGACCCAGGCGATCGGGCGCGGGACGACCAGGGCCTTGAACGGGCTGATCTGCAGACCGTGATCGTTGCGGCGGGCGTCATAGAACATACTACAAGCCCATCTGTTTCAGCATGGCCGCCATCAGTGGATCGCCGGGATTGGACAGCGCATAGGTCAGCGAGAAATGGTGATGGCCGGGCATCACCATCAGCGACACCGGATAGCCGCGGCTCTGCAGCATCGCCGCATAGTCGCGGGATTGCTGCACCCAGGCCTCCGGCTCGTCGCCGCCGGGCGCCACGATGACCGGCGCCATCACCTTCGGCTCCAGGAACAGCGGGCTGTTGCGCGCCACCATCTCCGGCTTCAACTGGATTTCCGCATTGGCCTCGATGCGCAGCACCGGCTCCAGGTCGAGGACTCCGCTGAGCGCGCCAATGCCCTTGATGAAATCGCCGGGCAATCCATCGGCGCGCCAGTCATGGGCCAGTGTCATGGCTGCGAGCTGGCCGCCGGCGGAATGGCCGGAGACATAGATGCGGTTGGGATCGCCCCCCAGCTCGCCGCCATGGCGGTAGGTCCAGGCGATCGCCGCCATGGTCTGGCGCACCACGTCATCGACGGTCACCTTCGGGCAGAGGTCATAGTTGATCAGCACGCCCACGGCGCCGGCGCGGGCCAGCGTGGCGCCGATATGGCTGTAGGCGGCCTTGTCCAGCGCCCGCCAGAAACCACCATGGATATAGACATGGATCGGCGCGTCCTTGCGCGCGGTGGGGAAGATGTCGAGCCGCTGCAGCGGCGTGTCGCCATAGGGCACATCGAGCCGTGCGCCCTTGAACTCCTTCCGCGCTTTCTCGGATAGGGCCGCCTCGCGGGTGAGCCAGGACTCGTGGTCCGGCACCGCCCGGCGCGGCATGAAACTGTTGGCGATGTCCTCGTCGGAGAAATGGGCGTAACGCGTGAGTTTCATATTCCTGCTCGCTTGCGGGGGCCGGCGGCGACGATAAGCATCCGGCGGGACAGTGAAAAGGAATTCGAAGTCCTGGCGGCCTGGTGTAGATTGCGGTAACCAGATACCGCAATCGAATAATGCTTAAAATCCGGCCTCCCGGCTTGACATCCCCTGGCCGATCTCGTATTTCCCGCCACCCCCAAGGGCCGGAGACGGCGCCGCCGGGCATTTCCTGAACAGCTGATAGCGGACTTTACCTCGCCATGAAAACCTATTCCGCCAGGCCGTCGGACATCCAGAAGAAGTGGTTCATCGTGGATGCCGATGGCGTCGTGCTCGGGCGGCTCGCCACCGTGGTCGCCATGCGACTGCGCGGCAAGCACAAGCCCACCTTCACGCCGCACATGGATTGCGGCGACAACATCATCGTCATCAATGCCGCCAAGGTGAAGCTCACCGGCAACAAGGCCGCCGGCGAGAAATTCTACTGGCACACCGGCTTTCCCGGCGGCATCAAGGAACGCACGATGGGCGAGATCCGCGACGGCAAGCATCCGGAGCGGCTGATCGAGAAGGCGGTCCAGCGCATGATCACGCGCGGCCCGCTCGGCCGGCAGCAGATGGGCAACCTTCGCGTCTATGCGGGAACGGAGCATCCTCATGATGCGCAGAATCCCGAGATTCTCGATGTCGCCGGAATGAACCCGAAGAACAAGAGGCCCGCTTCCCGATGAGCGCCGATACCCAGACCATCACCGATCTCAAGGATCTCAAGAGCGCCGCGGCGTCCGTCGCCGCCACCGTGTCCCCGCCCGCGCCGACGCCGAAAATCGACAAGTTCGGCCGCTCCTTCGCCACCGGCAAGCGCAAGAACGCCGTCGCCCGCGTCTGGATCAAGCGCGGCGCCGGCAAGATGACCATCAACGGCCGCGACCTCGCCGTGTATTTCGCCCGGCCTGTGTTGCGCATGATGATCAGCCAGCCCTTCGCCATCTGCAATCGCACGGGCCAGTACGATATCATCGTCACCGTCGTCGGCGGCGGCCTCTCCGGCCAGGCCGGCGCAGTGCGCCACGGCATCTCCAAGGCGCTGACCTATTTCGAGCCGGAGCTGCGCCCGGTGCTGAAGAAGCAGGGCTTCCTCACCCGCGACGCCCGCGTGGTCGAGCGCAAGAAGTACGGCCGCCGCAAGGCCCGCCGGAGCTTCCAGTTCTCGAAGCGCTAAGCGACCCGGAATATTCCGACTGCAGAAGGGGCTGCCCATTGGGCGGCCCCTTTCGCTATTGGGGCTGACGTCAGAAGGTGCGCGCGAGGCGGAAGGCATCGTAGATGGCGGCGTGGATGTTGCGGGAGGCGACGGCGTCGCCGATGCGGAAGAGCTGGAACTTGCCCGAACTCATTGGTGCGCAGCGCCTGCGCCTTGCCGGCGATGAGCGCGTCGTAATCGCACCTCACCGCGGTTCTGCAATTCCTCCTTCAACGCGAAATAGAGATCGGCCAGCGGCAGCGTCGCGTTCTCCACCACCACCTGGTCCACCAGCCGTTCGGCGATGTCGGTTTCGGTGAAGGCGCTCCAGATGGTGGCGGCGATCTTGTTGCCGCGCCGCTCCAGCTTGCGCACCCGCTGCATGGGCGTGATCACCACGCCGCGCTTCTGGAAGGTCTTCATGTAGGGAACCATGTTGAGCCCGCCCACGTCCGGCGAGAAGAAACGCTCGGGAGTCATCAACTCCAGCTTCGAGCCGGCCTCGGCGATGAATTCCGCCGCGGCGATGCCCGGATGCTGGCCGTTGTCGTCGAACAACAGCACGTCCTCGGCCGGCCGCACGTCGCCGGAGAGGATGTCCCAGGAGGACACCGCCAGCTCCGCGCCTTCCTCCACCGATTGCTGGGTCGGCAGGCCGCCGGTCGCGACGATGACGATGTCGGGCGACAGCGCGCGAACATCATCGGCCTCGGCGTAGCTGTTGAACTTCATCGTCACGCCCAGCCGTTCGCATTGCTCGGCGCGCCAGTCGGCGATGCCGATGATCTCGCGCCGCCGCTTCACCTGCACGGCGAGGCGGATCTGGCCGCCGGGATCGGACGCCGCTTCCAGCAGCGTCACCTGATGGCCGCGTTCCCCGGCAACCCGCGCCGCTTCCAGGCCGGCTGGGCCGGCGCCGACCACCACCACCTTCCGCGCCGGTCCCTTGGTGCGCTCGATGTTGTGGGGCAGGGTGGCCTCGCGGCCGGTGGAGGGGTTGTGGATGCAGAGGGCGCCAAGGCCGTCATAGATGCGGTCGATGCAGTAAGTGGCGCCGACGCAGGGACGGATATCCTGTTCTCGTCCGGCGGCGATCTTGTTGACGATATGGGGATCGGTGATGTGGGCGCGGGTCATGCCAACCATGTCCAGCTTGCCGCTGGCCACCGCATGTCGCGCCGTGGCGACGTCGCCGATGCGCGCGGCGTGGAAGACCGGGAATTTCGTCGCCTGCTTGACCTCGCCGGCGAAATCCAGATGGGGCGCCGAGGGCATGCCGGTGACGGGGATGACCTTGGCCAGCGGCGCGTCATGATCGATATGACCGCGGATGACGTTGAGGAAATCCACCTGGCCGGTGGCGACGACGCGGCGGCAGATCTCCAGCCCCTCGGCCTTGCTGATGCCCTTGTCCCAATCCTCGTCGGCCACCAGCCGGGCGCCGACGATGAAATCCGGTCCCACGGCCTTGCGCACGGCATCGAAGACGCGGAAGGAGAATCGCAGTCGATTGTCCAGGGAGCCGCCGTACTCGTCGGTGCGCTTGTTGGTGGCCGGCGACCAGAACTGGTCCATCAGGTGGCCATAGCATTCGAACTCGATGCCATCTAATCCTGCAGCCTGCATGCGCTGGGCGGCCGTGGCATATTCCCGGATGATCCGTTCGATGTCCCAATCCTCGATCTCCTTGGGAACGGCGCGGTGGGCCGGTTCGCGGACGGGCGAGGGCGCGAGGATCGGCAGCCAGTCCGCCTTGTTCCAGACGGTGCGGCGGCCGAGATGGGTGATCTGGATCATGACCGCGCAGCCATGCTCGTGGCATTCGTCGGCCAAACGCTTCATCGGCGCCACGACCTCGTCCTTGTAGACGTGGAGGTTGCCGAAGACGGCCGGCGAGTCCGGCGACACCACGGCGGAGCCCGCGGTCATGGTCATGGCGATGCCGCCCTTGGCCTTCTCCACATGGTAGAGCCGGTACTGCTCTCCGGGCATGCCGTTGTCGTGGTAGTTCGGCTCATGGGCCGTGGACATGATCCGGTTCTTGAGCGTGAGATGCTTGAGCCGGAAGGGCTGCAAAAGGGGATCGCTGGCGCGGGGGGCGCTGGTCATCGACGGGGCTTTCTTGCGCAATGGGTGACGCTGTTCGGCCGGTTCGGATCGGCTCTGGCGTCGACTATAGCAACCGTATGACGGCACGCCAAAGGCGCGGCGCGGCGCGATCTGCGGTGACAATTTTCCGCATTTTCGCGCAGGAATTCACCAGCCGCGCCAAAGCGGTAGGTGCGAAAACGCGGATTCCCAGGGGACCCTAATTTTGTGGAACGATGCCATGCAAGGGAATTGCACCCGGTTTCGCCGCTCTGGCGGGTCGATTGATCCGGCGAACGCAGGTCAGCGGACTGTATTCCTGTATACACTGCGCAATGCCCCTAAGGTGGAAGCCTGGGCGGGATGTGGGAATTTGCACCCAGACATCAAGGGTGGGGAGGGAGGATTCACCACAGAGGCTACGGAGAATTGAAAATGTAGGGGCGACCTCGGCAAGATCGCTTCGCGATCTGTCTGACGGTCGCCCCTACATTGCCTCGCGAAGTAAAAGAATTCCCGGAAGGGCGGCTTCGAAAGCCGCCCTTCCGGGTATGATCAAAACTCGGTATCCAGTGCGAGCCGCGGCAACAATCACGCCGACGGCTTGCGGTTGCCGATTGGCACGAACTTGCCGTCCTTGACCGCGATGATCGTCACTTCCTTGTCCGGCGCCCGCTTCGGGTTGGAGAAGTCTGCGTTGCCGGTGACGCCGCTGAAGGCGGTGATGGTGAAGATGGCGTCATTGATCGCCTTCGAGCTGAGGTCGGGCGCCTTGTTCATCGCTTCGATCATCAGGTTCGCGGAATCGTAGCCGAGTCCGGCAAAGGCGTTTTCCGGCGGGTTGCCGTATTCGGCCTGATAAGCCTCGATGAACTTGGCGACGACTGGATTGTCATTGGTCAACGCCATGTGGGTCGTGAAGTAGACATCGGCGGTGTTGTTGGCGCCGGCGTTCTTCACGAGATCGGCGTTGTCGAACGCATCGCCGCCGATGATCGGGATCTTCACGCCGGCTTCGCGGGCCTGGCGCACGAAGGTCGCGTCGTCGCCGGGATTCATCGCCGCGTAGATGAAGTCCGGCGCCGGATCCGTGCCGCGGATCTTGGTGATGTGGCTCGAATAGTCGGTGTCGCCGGTGTGGTAGCTGCTCTCCTCGATGATCTTGCCGCCGGCCTTCTGGAAACGCTCCGTGAAGAAGTCGGCAATCGCGTTGGTGTAGTCGGTATCGCTGTCCCGCAGCAGGAACGCGCTCTTGGCGCCCAGATCCTTGAGGGCGAACTCGGCTGCGACATAAGCCTGATAGTCGTCGCCGAACGGCATCATATGAGCGAACTCGCCGATCTGCTCCGGCAGGTTCGGCACGGTGCCGCCGGTGTCCAGATAGGGGATGCCGGCATCCTGCGCGATGGGCGCACTCGCCAGGTAGAATCCGGAGTCGCAGACGCCGATGATCGCAATGACCTTGTCCTCATGGACCAGTCGCTGGGCGGCATTGGCGATATCGGCCAGCGTGCTCTTGCCGTCATACTGGATCAGCTCGATCTGCTGTCCCTTCACGCCGCCGGCCGCGTTGACCTGCTTGATCGCGAGCTTGGCGCCCTTCAGCGCGGGATCCTCGATCGTGGCATAGCCGCCGGTCAGGCTGAAAATCGAGCCGAGCTTGATCGGGTCAGCCGCTCCGGCAACTCGCGGCAGCATCGCCGTTCCGACGATCGCCGTACTTGCAACCAGGAAAGTTCGCCGTTTCATTGTTAGCCTCCTCGTTGTCTCCCCGGTGGTCTTGCCACTAACCCCCGGCCCCGGCGCCACCTGGCACGGAGCCGTCCCCTTTCCCCGCTCGCGGCCGGCCGAACAGGGCCCGCCATGAGAACTCTTTGGCGCCGGCGAGGCCCGCGGGCCTGACCAGCATGACGGCGATCAGGATCAACGCCGTAACGATCTGCGTCAATCCGTTAAGCGCCGGAACCTCGACTGCCCAAGACGCTGCCCCCGCGCTCGAACGGGATGATGAGCTGCGGCAGGATGGTCATGATAATCGCGCCCAGGATGCTGCCCGTGATGCTGCCCATGCCCCCCAGGATCATCATGGCAACGCCAAGAAATACGGCGCTGAAAGAGAACTGACCGGGCGTCAGGATGCGCAGGAGATGGCCGAGCAACCCGCCGGCAATGCCGGCGAAGAAGGCGGCGACGGTGAAGCCGATCAGACGCGTGCGGGCTACATGGACGCCGGACATCTGCGCCGCCACATAGTCGTCGCGGACCGCGCGAAGGGCACGGCCGAAGCGCGAATGCACGAGGCGATAGACGACATAGATCGTCAGACACGACAAATCCTGCGATCCACCACAGGTTCGTCAGCGCGGGAATGCCGGAAAGCCCGAGTGAGCCCCGGGTGTAGTCGCGCAGATTGACGATGGCGACCTGGACGATGACCGTCAGGCCGAGCGTCGCCACAGCGAGATAGTGTCCGCGCAGCCGCAGCACCGGCCAGCCCACGAGGATCGCCGCACGAACGCCGCCACCAGTCCGCCGATCAGCAGCGCCGGCAAGAACGGCATCTGCAATTGCAGCAGCCAATCGGCGATGTCCGGGAATGCGCGATGCCTTCATCGCCACCGGATAGGTCAGAATGGCGGCGGTATAGCCGCCGATCGCCATGAAGGCCGGGTGGCCGAGCGAAAACATGCCGCCGAAGCCGGCAGCGAAGTTCAGGCTGACCGTGGCGATGATATTGATGCCCAGCAGTCCGAGAATCTGCAGATAGAACGGGTTGAGATTGAGCTGCGCCAGCCACACCGCGAGCGCGAAGAGCACCAGCATGGCAAACAGTCGCCGACGTCGACCGGGTCATGGGCGTCATACCTTCACCGACTCGGGCTCTGCCGAATAGCCCGCTGGGCCGCACCAGCAGCACCAGGATCAACACCAGGAAGACGTAGGCATCGCGGTACTGGGCCCATGCGTCCGGCAGATAGCCGACCAGGAATGTCTCCAGCAGGCCGAGGATCAGGCCGCCGACCACGGCGCCGGGAAAGGACCCGATGCCGCCGATGACAGCGGCGACAAAGCCCTTGAGGCCCGGCAGGAAGCCCGCGAGGGGCGTCAGGTGCCCGTACTTGTAGCCGATGAGGACGCCGGCGACGCCCGCCAGCGCCGATCCGATGAGGAAGCAGATCATCACCATGAACGGCACATGCACGCCCATCATGCGGGCGGCGCTCATGTCCTGCGCCAGCGCCCGCAGCGCCCTGCCGTGACGGGTGCGCTTCAGGAACAGGTGCGTTGCCAGCATCGAGCCGAGAGCCAGCAGAACGATCGCAATATCCACATTGCGCAGCACGATATCGCCGAGCAAGAACGGCTGATCGAGGAACGGCGCCGGATCCGGCCGCTTTGGTTGCGGCGAGGTCAGCATGAGCACGACATTCTGCAGCAGCAGCGACACGCCGAGCGAGGCGACGAGCAATGTCACTTCCGGCGATTTCAATAACGGCCGGTAGATGGTCCACTGCACCAGCAATCCCACGAGCGTCGCGCCGGCAACGCCGGCCAGCAGCACGACCCAGGCCGGCGCGCCCAGAGCCGACACCGGCAGCGCCAGAAACACGCCGGCCATGAGGATTTCGCCATGGGCGAAGTTGATCATGCGCAAAATGCCGTAGACCATGCTCAGCCCGATGGCGACCAGGGCATAGAGGAATCCCAGCACCAGGCCATTGGCGGCATGCTGCAGAAACTCGCTGAGCTCGGACATCGGCGCTACCCGAGATAGGCTTCGATGACGTCGTGCCGCGCCTTGAGCTCCCTTGCGGAGCCGGAGAGCGTGACATCGCCGGTTTCCAGGACATAGCCAAAATCTGCGACCTCCAGGGCCATCGCGGCGTTCTGTTCCACCAGCATGATGGAGCAGCCGAGCTTGCGGATCTCGGCGATGGTCTCGAAGATCAGCTCCACCAGATTGGGCGCCAAGCCGAGCGACGGTTCGTCCAGCAGCAAGCAGCTTCGGGGCGGCCATCAGCGCGCGGCCGATCGCGACCATCTGCTGCTCGCCGCCGGATAGCGTGCCGGCCGATTGCCGGCGCCGTTCGGCGATGCGCGGGAAAAGCGAATAGACGCGCTCAAGGCCGCTGTTGATGACGCCGCGGTCGGTGATGTTATAGGCGCCCAGCAGCAGGTTCTCCTGCACCGTCATATCGGGGAAAAGCCGGCGGCCCTCGGGACACAGGACGATGCCGCGCGCCACGCGCTGCTCGCAGGGCAGCCGCGTAACATCGCTTCCGCCATACAGCACCTGCCCCTGATGCGGCGCCACGATGCCGCTCACCGTCGCCAGCACAGTGGTCTTGCCGGCGCCGTTGGCGCCGATAATCGTGGTGATGCCGCCGGCCGCGACTTTGATCGAGACGCCCCGCAAAGCGGACACGGCGCCATACCGCACGCCGATGTCCTTGATCTCCAGCACGGGCGCCAGCTCTGGAGCGCTGCTTGCCTTCTCGGCGGCCGCTTTCGTGGCGGCGCTGAGTTCGCCGGTGCCCAGATAGGCAATGACGACGTCGCGGTTCTCGCGGACCTCTTCCGGCGTGCCTTCCGCGAGCTGCTTGCCGAAATCGATCACGGTGATGCGCGGACATAGATCGGTGACGAACTGCATGTCATGCTCGACCAGGAGCAGGCCGAAGCCGTGCTCCGCATGCAGCGTCCGGATCAATTCCATGAGCTGATGGCTCTCGGCACCGGTCAGGCCCGCCGCCGGCTCATCAAGCAGCAGCAGCGACGGATTGGCGACGAGGCTGCGCGCGAGATCGACCCGTTTCTGCACGCCATAGGGCAGGTTGCCGGCCGTGTCGCTGGGCGTAGTCGGCGATCTGCAGGGCTTCGAGCGCGGCCATGCTGCGGGCGCGGACCTCCGCCTCGAAGCGGCGATGACGCCGGCAGGCCCAGGAGGATCGACGCCGGCGATGGCGGCCGTGCACCCAGATGCGTGCCCAGCATCACATTCTCGATCACGCTCATGGCATGGAACAGTCGCAAGGACTGAAAGGTGCGTGCCACGCCGCGGCTGGCGATCTCATCGGTCCGCAGGCCGACGATGGTTCGACCGCCCACGCGCACATCGCCGCTGCGGGGCCGGTACAGGCCGGTGATGACATTGAACGCCGTGGATTTTCCCGAACCGTTCGGGCCAATCAAGCCGCGGATCTCGCCGGCATTGACCCGTAGCGAGAAGTTGTCGAGCGCCTGCACGCCGCCGAAATTGATGGAAACCTGGTCAAGCTCCAGCGCCGGCTCGCCCTTCGACGGGGCCGGCGCGCCGGGAGCCCCTAGGTCAAGATTCTCCCGGGCCGGGAGGGCACTCATAGGCCGTCCCTGTGGAGCGGCCAAGCCGGCTCTATTCGCTGCGCGATCATGCCGGGCGCCCTCATCGACCCCGCAACCCCTATTCGGCCGCTTGTTTCTGCAGCTTTTGGACCTCGGTCAGGACCTGCTCTGTCTTGCGCTGACGGCAATACCCCTTGATCGCCCTGAGCGTGGCGTCATGGCGTTCCTGGGTCTTGGTGGCGCATGCGTCCTCGATGAGCGTGACAAGGAAACCCTCGTCGCAGGCATCGCGCACCGCCGAACTCGACGCACTGGTCGGTGAGCAAGCCCATGACCATCAGATATTCGATGCCGAGATTGCGCAGGACATAGGAGATGTTCGTCGAAACGAAGACGCTTGATGACATCTTCGGGATGACGATCTCGTTGGGCAATGGCTTCAACTCGTCGAGGACCTGCGCCTCCCACGAGCCCTTGGCGAAGAAGATGCCGGAGACCTTGTAGTCAAGGCTGCGGTCGCGGCCGTCCAGCGTGTAGCATTCGACGGTCGTGAACAGCACCTCGATGCCCGCGCCACGGCAGGCCGCCAGCAGCTTCTGGCCATTGGGGAGGACGGTCTTGCCCAGCCGGCTCCAGAAATACTCGTGCTGCGGCTCCGCCTTGATCAACTTTTCATTGTACTCGCCATTCTGCACATCGATGACGAGCAGCGCGGCGCGACCCGGCTCGATGGCGCGCTCGCGAAAGGACACATCGCCCTGCAGCGGCAGGGCATCGATCTCGCTTCTTTTCATGGCCGGCTCTCCCTGATTTTCCCAAACTGTAGCGCCCGCGCGGGGTGACGGCAAGAAAGGGCGCCCGGCGGACGGGCCGCGCTTGGCAGCATTCCAGGTCGCTGAGATCATTCTCCGCCCGTGATTGCCACCGCCCGGCCATTGACCCTACCCCTGGCCCGGCGGATCATTCGGTCAGAACACAATGCCGGCTTCCGCCGGCCGGCCGGGGAAGGGCCGAACATAAGGAGGAACGCCATGTACAGGTCGCTCACGCTTGCTTTCGCGCTGATCGTTGGAGTTGTGGCGCCGGCCGCCGCCGAAGAGGCCTGGCAGACGCTGCCGAAGTTCCCGCCGATGCCCAAAGCCGACGAGAGCGGCATGGCGCCGGTGAACGATATCCAGATGTACTACGCGATCTATGGTGCTTCGAACCCCGGCGATCCCGTGGTCATGCTCCATGGCGGCCTCGGCCATTCGGATGTCTGGGGCTATCAGATCCCGGCGCTGACGGCGGCCGGCTACAAGGTCATCGTCGTCGACAGCCGCGGCCATGGCCGCTCGACCCGCTCGACGCAGCCCTACAGCTACGCGCTTGATGGCGACCGATGTGGTCGCCCTCATGGACTCACCTGAAGATCCCGAAGGCCTCGATCGTCGGCTGGAGCGACGGCGGCATCATCGGCCTCGACATCGCCATGAATCATCCCGACCGTCTCGACAGGCTGTTCGCCTTCGGCGCCAACACCAACGTCGCCGGCCTCACGACGACATCGACAAGAGACCCGGTGTTCAACCAGTATATAGAGAATGGCCGGCGGCGAGTATGCGCGGCTGTCGAAGACGCCGACCGAGTACGAGGCGTTCGTCGACGCAGATCAGCGAGATGTGGGCGACCCAGCCGGACTACAAGGCCGAGCAGCTCGCCACGATCAAGGTGCCGGTCACCATCGCCGACGGCGAGCATGACGAGGCGATCCGCCAGGAGCACAACGAGGAGATGGCCAAGGCCTATCCCCGGCGCCAAGCTCGTGATCCTGCCGGGCGTGAGCCATTTCGCCATGCTGCAGAATCCCGAGCAGTTCAACGAGGCGGTGCTGGCGTTCTTGAAGGAGTAGGCGCGGCGCGCCGGTCGGGCCTTACTGAGAGGTTCCGCCCGCCGGTAGTCCGCTTATGCCAGACATCCCTGGCTCCGGAGGTCTGCAGCCATCTCGTCCAGATGGCTGCGCCGCGGCGTCATGCCTTCGCGGGTGATGCGCGTGACCATGTCTGACCGCCGCCCGGTTGATCGGACAAGGATAGTTGCCGGCCAGCCGCACGACGTGGCCGTTGTAGGCGTCGATCTCGGTTTCGCCGCGGCCGATGTCCGCCGCCATCGAGCAATAGGTGCCGCGGAGCGACGGACGGAAGAAAATCGACATCAACTCAGGCAAGCCCGAGTCTGCAGGATGCGCGCGACCGTGTCCGGATGGAAGGGGCCGATCTTCGCCATCGCCAGGCCGGCATGCCGCAGGACGGCGTAGTTCTCCTGCAGCAGGCCGAAGAATAGCTGCTTGGCCAGCGTATCGGTCATGAGTTCGGCGTTATCGACACCCGCCGCGGCCGCGATCGGAGCGATGGCAGCGCTGTACATCAGCTTGGCGGCCTTGAACGGCCGCACATCCTCGACCAGCTCGACCTTGAACAGACCGGCCCGCTGCAATGCATCGGCCAGGCTTGCCAATTCGCCGCGCTCATCGTCGTTTGCCGGGCGCCGGGCGCCGATATGCAGGCTGCCGGGACGCGTTATGCGCGCGGCCGGCAGCTCGCGCGAGCATTCGGAGACGAACGATGCAATGCCTTCGCCGGCAAAGTCGCGGGAATCGAGGACGGTGTCATAGCCGTTCTGCACGGGCACCAGGCGGCCGGTGGTCTTCAGGCGCGCAAGGAAGGCAAGATTGTCATATGTCTTGGTGCACAACAGGATGACGGCGTCGGCGGGCGGCTGCCAATCCGCGAAAGCGACGAAGGGCATCTTCATCGGCTTTTGGCCGGCGACGACAAGTCCGTCGGCCCGGCCGGCGGCGATTTTTTCCGGGCGGCGTTCGACAAGCGTCACGTCCCAACCGGCGCGGGCCAGCGACCAGGCCAGAACAACGCCTATGCCGCCGGCACCGACAACGTGGACCTTGTTCTTCATGACCCGCCGAGGTTTCCAGTTCGTTGCTGATGGGTACTAGAAGGCATTCGCCGATCTGACGCTATTCACATCATTGAGGGTGGACGGCGCCAAATTAGATATGGGCACCTGCCTTCGTTTGTCGAGCCCGCCCACGCCATTCTCACCGTCGTCAGCGAAATGAGTCGCATAGTCGCGGAAACGCCGGGCGACCGTTTGCGGCACCAACCCGAATTCCTCTGGCCGGTAGCGGTTGCGGCCGTAACCGCCATTGCGCCGGCCGGCGATGAAACGTTCGAGCCGGCCGGTGGCCTCTACGCCGATGGGGACGCCGAAATGCTTGTAGAGCGCCTTAGCCGTGGCCAGCGGCTGCTGAATGAGCTGCCGGTGCTGGATGTTCAGGATCGGACGGTCGGTGCCCTGTGACTCCGCATCGGCTTCCACCATCAGATCCACGCCGCGGGCCCAGTGATCGCTGAGCTGCCGGCCGATCTGGAGCCGGTCGATGCTGCGCGTAAAGGGCCGGCGCAGGACCTCGGTCAGCTTGGCCAGGGATCGCAACACCTCAAGCGGATCGCGATGCATGAAGACGAAGCCTGCATCAGGGTAAACCGTCCTGATCGAGTTCAAAGAAAAGACATGCTCGGGGCATTTGACGATCCAGCGTCCCGGGCCCCTCCGGTGCTGCAGGTGTTGCAAGAACCGCTTGTGGAATTGGTAGGCAGACAGGTCACCGGCGCGTTCCAGCCAGGCTCGATAGTGCGGCAGGCGATGCGTCGTTTCGAACCGCCGGCTCCTGAAGACGTGTGCCGAGATCTCGGAGCATTCCTGGGTCGACCGCGCGGTCAAAGGGTGGAGCGCGCCAAGCTCGGGGGCCAGCCGGTTGTAAGTGGCAAGCTGGCGATCCACCATTTTCTGCCGGTGACTGGGATCTCCGTCGGCTTCGCCCGGCAAGCGGCACGGATGGATTGTCTCCCAGCACAAGGGGGCAAATATGCTGGAGTCGTGGGCCAGCAGGTTATGCAGGAAGCTGCTTCCGCTGCGCGGCATGCCGGTGATGAATATCGGCTTGACGATCGGCTGCCGCAGTATCTCGGGACAACGCCGTTCCTCTTCGTGCAACCGAAGCAGATTGGTGAGGAACCGCAGCACGTCCCAGCGGGCGGCGATCCGCCCGAACAGGCTTAAATCGGCGGCACTCTCATAGTCTCGCAGCAGAATTTCCAGCGGCTCCTCGAAGGAACTGTCGCCAAAGTCGGTCAAGCCGGTGCGCTTTGCTGCAAGCTGCGTCAGCTCCTCGCCCCGCAGCGGGTGCTCGAAAATCCCGAACGCGCCGGCAAGCTGGTCCGCTGCAGAAAGCAGTCGCGTTGGAAAGAGAGCCAACGTCACCTCCGTCAGAGCCTGCACATTCGGAAGGCATAACGCCTATCAAGCGCGGTCCGGCGGCCGACCCGGGTGCCGCCGATGCCCGAAATCTCGGTCGAGATGATTTGTCGCGCTTGGCAGTTCTGCCTTGAGGCATGTCAAGGCTAGGGGCTAACTTGCAGCCAATTGAAGCACGCTACAAGGGATTCCGATTTCCACACCACGTTGCTGGCGCTTCCGGTAATGTAGCGGTAATGGTCGGGCTCTGCTTTCGCGCCTGTGCGGCAGGACTCCAACCATGGGTGGCCACGTGCATTTCCCAGTACAGGTTTTGAGGAGTTAGCTGCATGCGAATCCGGCTTGGCTGCGAACTGGGCTATGAGTTTCCCGCGCCGACGCCGATGATCGTCATGCTGAACGTACATTATCTCGCGCGTCGGCGAATCTCGAGCAGCCCGATCATCTGATCACCACGCCATCGTCCCGATCGAGAGCTACCGCGACAGTTTCGGCAATTGGTGCTGCCGCCTGGTGGCGCCGGCGGGGCGGTTCAAGCTGGGAACGGATGCCGTCATCCGCGACGACGGCAGTGCCGATCCTGTTGCTGTGGATGCGATCCAGCATCAGGTCGCAGGATCTGCCGGCGGAAACGCTGCTCGTTCCTGCTCGGCAGCCGCTACTGCGAGACCGACCGCCTGTCCGACGAGGCCTGGCGCCTGTTCGGCGAGCACGCCGCCTGGGCTGGCCGCGGGTGCAGGCGATCTGCGACTTCGTCCACGGCCATCTGACCTTCGGCTATCGAGCATTCCCGCGCCACGCGAACCGCCGCCGAAGGCCTACGCACGAGCGCCTCGGCGTCTGCCGCGACTTCACCCATCTCGCCATCGCCTTCTGCCGCTGCATGAACATCCCGGCGCGCTACTGCACCGGCTATGTCAGCGACATCGGCCTGCCGCCGCCTTATGCGCCCGATGGATTTCGCCGCCTGGATGGAGGTCTATCTCGGCGGCCGCTGGCATGTGTTCGATCCGCGCAACAACGCGCCGCGCATCGGCCGCATCCTGATCGCCCGCGGCCGCGACGCCGCCGACGTGCCGCTGACCCACACCTTCGGGCCGAACATGCTGACGGGCTTCAAGGTCTGGACCGACGAGATCGCGGCATGAGCCGCCGGTGATTTGCGCCGATAGCCGCGCGCAAATATTCCCGGGTGCTTGCCGCAACTACATCAAAGTAATAGCCAAAAACAGACAGCGGCAATATTTCCAGCGGCGGCAGAAAATATTTCGATCTGCTAGATTTTTGATTTTCCTTGTATTTATCGGCCATTTCCGTCATGGTGCTGAGAGATCGGTAGAGCCGACGGCGCCCAAGAGAAGAATGAGCGCGATGTTCCGCCGCTGGTGGCGCGGCGGTCGAAAGCTGGCCGACAGGACTGGGCTTCCCACGATCGCATAAGCTGGCATAGGCGACTGGCGCCGTTCGTCACGAACCATTGGCGCCGCCTGATCCGCGGGTTGCGGATCGGCACGACCGCGAATGTTTGTGAGACCGCGGACTCGCCGGCCCGTTTCGACTCTCTAAATTGCGGCAATCACTCAAGTCGCGGCGCCCTTCGGCGCCGTTCAACGCGTAAACCAACAACCTCAAGGGAGACATACAATGGCGCTATCCATGACATCCAAGTGGGAATTGATAAAGCCGAAGATCGTCTATCTCGTCATCGGATTGGTGGCGGGTCCCGTTCTTTCGGGCATGTTCGGGCTGCAGGTTCTCAGCAGCACGGCGCGGAACCAGGTTCAGGCCGGCCTCGTCGATCTCCAGGCCACTTATTGCGCCACCAATGCCCGGACGGGGACGGCGGATACAACCAAGCTCGACTACACCGCGCGCAACGACCTGGCGAAGAAGTTCGCCATCATGCCTGGCGCGACCACTGCCGATTTCAGCGTCGTCAGCGCCTGCGCGCAGAAGCTTTCGATCTGATACGGACGACGGCCGGCAGGGACCGGCGGCAACCTTAGTCGGGAGTATACTCATGGACGATAGTCCGATCATGCTCGACAAGCATCGCGGTTTGCTGGCGCAACGGGCAACCGAGATCCGCCGCCGCCTGACCGACGTCGCAGCCGGCCATGCGGAGTATCGCAAGCGCCGCGGCGATCTCGAGAAATTCCTGGCGGAGACGCCGGCGGAAACCTGGCCCGAGGCGGCGGAGAAAGCCCGCTATCTCCTGACCATCCTGGCGCAGACACCTTCAGGCCGCGATCCGAGGCGGCAGAAGATCATCGAGTCGGTGCTGGAAGATTTCAAACGCCTGGGTGGCGAACCGGACGAGCCCGTCGGCGGCGAGGCGCATGCGAACCGGCCGAAGTGACCTTCGGCCGGTTTGCGGCGTGTCTCTACGCTACTCCGTCGCCTGACGGAGTTCGTTGATCATCTGCTGGATGGTGAGACCCGGCGAGACGTAGTTGCTGGACACCGTGCTGGAGCTGCGCAGGTGGTCGCGGAGCGCCAGACTCGGGCGGCCGGTGACGGCCAGTCCGGCATCGGCCTGGTAGGATTTGATCGCCGCCGTCGTCCTCGTATCGACAACGCCATCAACGCTGCCGACCACATAGCCGCGGCGGTTCAGGCGGCGCTCGATCTCCCGGATATCCCGTTCAGTAACATTACGAGCGTTGGAGTATTCCAGGTTCTCCAGCAGCGCCACATTGGCTTTTCCGGTCACGGCGAGGCCGGCATCTTGCTCATAGCTGCGGATCGCGGCTGTGGTCTGTTGATCCACAGTGCCGTCGATCGGACCGGTCTTGTAGCCGCGGCGCTTCAGCTCCGTCTCGATGTCCCAGATCAGCTTCGAGGCATTGCCGGTATCGTTGCGGATGTTGTTCCGCTCGAGATGATCCTGCAGTGCAAATGTGAGCTGTCCATCGCGCGGCAAGCCGGCATTGGTCTTGTAGACCTGGATGGCCTTGCGCGTCTGGTCATCGAGATTGCCGTCTATGCTGCCGACCGCATAGCCGAGCCGGTCGAGCTGGTTCTCCACCTCCCACACCAGCAGCGAATTATTGAAGCTGCGGTTGCGCACATTCGAAGAGTTCAGGCTGTCCAGCAGGGCCGCGTTCGCCTGGCCGGTAACCGGCAGGCCGGCATCGGTCTGGTAGGCCTGGATCGCGTTGCGTAGCTGATCGTCACCCACGCCGTCGAACTCGCCGACATAGTAGCCGTGACGCTGCAGTTCGCCCTCGATCTGCAGAAGGCGCGTAGTGCCGACATCGCTGCTACCGGTACCCGAGTCGTCGTCATCGGTGCCGTCGCCGACATCGGATTCGAGGCTGGCGAGAAGCGTACGCGTTGCTTCGCCGGTGACCGGCAGGCTGGCGTCGGCTTGATAGGTGCGGATGGCGCCGCGAACCTTGGGGCCGATCACGCCGTCGGCGGGGCCGGTCTCATAGCCGCGCTCGGCGAGCGCCTGCTGCAGGCGCACCACTTCGGCGCGTGTCAGCGTGCGGCTTGTCGCTGTGCTGCCGACGCGCAGCTGGTCCAGCAGGGCGGCGTTGGCGACACCGTTGACCGGCATTCCCGCATCGCCCTGGAAGGCGCGGATGGCCGCGGTCGTCGAGGAATCGAGCGTGCCATTGACGGCGGCGATATTGTAGCCGCGGTCGCGCAGACGCGTCTGGATCTCGACAACCGACGCGGAATCAACGCTCGGCGCCGGCGCCGGATTTACACGCGCGGTCAACGTGCGCTGGATGTGCTCGTAGAGCGTCAGGCTCGGCTCGCCGCTGACCGGCAGGTTGTTGTCGATCTGATAGGCGCGGATGGCGCCACGAGTTTTGCCGCCCATCAGCCCATCCACTGGGCCGGCAGAGTAGCCGAGATCGTTCAGCGCCCGCTGCACGGCGGCGACAGAATAAGGCATTGTCATGACCGTCGAGGTCTGCGCCATCGACGGCATGGGCATGGCAAGCGCCAGCATCAGCGCACTCGCGCCGGCCAGGAGGTATCTCTTTGACATATCGCAACTCCTTCTTTTCCGAGCCGCATTCGGCGACTCGCCCACACAAAGCACCCCCGACGCCGTAAACCCTGTGTGCCGGGTTTGGTTCCGTGCTTTGGAATTGCCATGGCATTCCAAGCCGCCGGATTTCTGGAACAAATTCGATTCGCGCCGTGGTGTGACTTACATCACGTACTTCGCGTCGAGACGGACGCAATATCGCGACCGCGTTCTGTCCACCCGGATATCGAGGAGGGCATGTCATGGCATTCGATGCTTGGGTTCCCCTATTCGCAAAACTGGTCTGGCCGGCGGTGATTGTCGGCGTCGGCACCGTCTATCACGCAGAGGCCGGGCGACTTATCGGCAATTTCAATAACGCCATCGAGGCCGGCCGCAGCGTCAAGGTCGTGGACCTGTTCGAGATCGGCGCCGGCACGCCAATCGGCGAGGTGGTTGACGCAACCGCCAAGGATGTCGGCAAGGAGATCGACCTCTCGGTCAACGCCATCGGCGGCTATGACGCCTTTGTCGACAAAGGGTCCGGCCAGCTTCTCTACGAATTGCAGGACCGCTTGCGGCAGTCGCCGGGACAGACGATCGAGGTTCTCGGGCTGCGCGACGGGTTCAGATATTCGACCAAGCTGCTACACAGCTACGTCGAATCTGCTGGGCATCCGTTATGTGGTGTTCCAGGAAGGCGACCGCTTCGTCGGCTGGATCGACGCCGGCCTGTTCAATTCGCAACTGCCGCCGCCGGAGCGCGACGAGCAATGGGACTACAGCCAGCTGCTGGGCGCGCTGGTCGGCCGGCACGAGCAATTTGTCCCGGCCGAGACGTCGGCATTGGACGTGCTGCGGATCATGGAGCAGGAGAAGCTCGAAAGTATTGCCGTGGTGGAGAACGGCGCTTTCAAATCGATGGTCAGCCGCGAAGCGATCCTGGCAAAGCTGCTGACGGCAACGATTTTGAAGGGCGGCCAGGAAACCTAGCTGCGAGAGCGGTTCAACCGCCGCTCAGCGCCTGCACGATCTGCACGGAGTCCGCGGGCCGCAGCGGGTGTGCCATGTCGAAGGTCTGCTCGCCGTTGACGAAGAAACGGATATGCGGCCGCATCTTGTCCTGCTCGTCGATCATGCGGAAGCGCAGGCCGGGATAGCGCCGGTCGAGATCGGCCAGCAGCTCGGCGAGCGTGGCGCCAGCGGCGTCGACGTCCTTCGTCCTGGTGTAGGAGCGGAGGGCGCTGGGGATCAGCACATTCATCGCAGTTCGGCGGCCTCCACCGCATAAATCTCCGGCAGATGCTGAGCCAGCGGCTGCCAGCGGTCACCTTCGTTGCGGCTCATCCAGAGTTCGCCGCTGGTGGTGCCGAAATAGAGTCCGACGGGATCGCGCGCGTCCGCGGTCATCGCCTGGCGTTTCACTGTCCACCAGGCCTGGCCCTTGGGCATGCCGGAATCCAGGCGCTTCCAGCTCTTGCCGCCATTGCGGGTGATGAAGGCGCCGGGCTTGCCGTCGGGGCAGGTGCGCGGCCAGACCGCGGTGCCGTCCATCGGGAACACCCAGACGGTATCGGCGTCGCGGGGATGCACAACCATGGGGAAGCCGATGTCGCCCACCTTCTTCGGCATGGCATTGCCGATGCGCTCCCACTTTGTTGCCGGACGATCAAGGCGATAGATACCGCAATGGTTCTGCTGATAGAGCCGGTCCGGATTGCTCGGGCAGAGGCGCATGCAATGGGGATCGTGGAAGGAAGGCGTGCTCGCGTCGAAGCCTTCGACCACCTCCATACCCTGGATCATGACTTTCCAGGTTTTGCCGCCATCGGTGGATTCATGGACACCGCCGCCGGACATGCCGAAATAGAGATGCCGGGGATCGCGGGGATCGACGATGATCGAATGCATCTTCGGCCCGTCGGGCGTGCCGTCCTGCACCGTGCCCATCCATTCCCTGTACTTCGGATCGTCATTGATGCTGGAGAAGGGCTCCCAGGTGACGCCGCCATCGGCCGAGCGGAACAGGCCTTGCGGCGACGTGCCGGCGTACCAGACATCGGGCTCGCTCTCATGGGCCGGGGTCAGCCAGAAGGTGTGATCGACGCTGCGGCCGGCGGTACCGTTCGCCGCCTTGGCGAAGGCGGGCGGGCGCTTGGCTTCTTTCCAGCTGCGGCCGAAATCGGTGGAGCGGAACACCGTGGGGCCGAGATGGCCGGTCTTCGCCGCCGCCAGCAGCGTGCGGCCGTCGCGGGGATCGAGGATCATGTGATTGACGATATGGCCGAGGAAATGCGGCCCGTCGGCGCGCCAGGTCTTGCGCGCGGCGTCGCCGTGATAGAGCCAGGCGCCCTTGCGCGTTGCGACCATCACAAGAACCCGGCGCGCGGCGGCGGTGCGGGCGCGCGGCTTTGCCGCTTTCTTTCGCGCCTTGGTTTTGCCGGAGGATTTACGGGGGTTGCGTGCCATTCTTCGCTCCTTCGCCGTGATTGTTTTGCTACCGCGCCGTGGGCGGCGCGCCTGTTACTCAACCCGCAATACTGCCGGGCCGTTCCAATTCCCGTTTGTCTGCTGCGTCATTCCGTAATTAACCGATCAGTTAAATACAAATTCCCTGGCGATATGTCAAGTCGGCTTCAGGGGCCGGCGATGAAGGGCAAATTTGCGATGCCGTTGGTCATGATCTGCACACCGAGGCAGAGCAGGATGAAGGCCGAAAGCCGCATGAAGGCGTCGGTGCCCGTTTCGCCCAGGCGGCGCAGCAGGCCGGCGGCGAAGCGGTAGCTGAGATAGATCGTGCCGGCCACCGCGAGCGCGGCGAGCACGCCGCCGGCGGCCGTCCAGAGTATCTGATCGCTCACGGCCGCCTGGGTGCCCAGGGTGATCGCCACCGAGATCGTGCCGGGACCGACGGTGAGCGGCATGGTCAGGGGAAAGAAGGCGCGGCGCATCATCGTTTCGTCATCCGGCGCGGCGGCCTGCTGTTCGCGGGCGCGGGTGTCGTCGCCCTGCATGAGCAGGCGCCAGCCCGCCGCCATCACAACCAGCCCGCCGCCGATCTGGATTGCCGTGATGGTCAGGCCGAAGAAGGCGAGGATGTGGGAGCCGATGAACAGCGACACCGCCATCAGGACAAAGCCGCCGACGGACACGCGCCAGGCCAGCCGTGCCCGGGTCTTCGCCGATGACTCGGAGGTCAGGCGCAGGAAGATCGGCGCCATGCCCAGCGGATTGACGATGGGAAACAGGCCGATGAAGACGGTGAGGAAGCTGGCGGCGAGGGCGGTCATGGGGTTTCCGGCGTGGGGCAGCTCGTTGCGGCGAATCTAGAGCAGGACGGCATGCCGTGCATCCGCCAAGACGGGCTTGCCGGAGTTCGCGGCCTCATGATACTTAAGTATATGCTTAACTATCAGGCGTCGCTAGATCTAATGTTTCAGGCGCTGGCCGATCCCGGCCGGCGCGAGATGGTCGAGCGGCTGACCCGCGGCCCGGCCTCGGTCAGCGAACTGGCCGAGCCGCTGGACATGTCGCTGCCGGCCGTCGTGCAGCATCTGCAGGTGCTGGAGGCGAGCGGCCTGGTGAAGTCGCAGAAGGTGGGGCGGGTGCGCACCTGCCGCATCGAGCCGGCGGCGCTGCGCAGCGCCGAGAAATGGATCGGCGAACAGCGGATGATGTGGGAGCGCCGGCTCGACCGTCTCGGCGAATTCCTGGCCACCACTGGCGATGAACCCATGAAAGGGAGGAAATCTTGACCAAGCGTTCCGTGATTCACAGCACTTTCGTTCTCGAGCGGACCTATGACGTGCCGCCGGCGCGGGTTTTCAAGGCTTTCGCCGACATCGATGCCAAGCGCCGCTGGTTCGCCGGCGGCGAGGGTTGGGAAACCGACGAGTACCAGCTCGATTTCCAAGTGGGCGGGAAGGAGATCTGGCGCGGCAGTCCGAAGGGCGGCCCTAAGATCCGCAACGACACGATCTACCGGGATATCGTCGCGGATGAGCGGATCATCTTCGCCTATGACATGTTCATCAACGAGAACCGGATCTCCTGCTCGCTGACGACCGTGGAACTAAAGCCGAAGGACAAGGGCACGACGTTGACTCTCACCGAACATGGCGCTTTTCTCGATGGCTTCGACAATCCAAAAATGCGCGAGAGCGGTTGGGGCGGCTTGCTGGAGTCGCTGGGCAAGGAAGTCGCGCGGAAATAGCCGGAGGCCGGATCATGACGCTCAAGCTGTATTTTCATCCGCTGTCGTCCTTCTGCATGAAGGCGCTCACGGCGCTGTACGAGAACGACACGCCCTTCGAGGGCGTGATCGTCGATTTCGGCAACGAGGCGTCGCGGGCCGCTTTCCTGAAGGTCTGGCCGATCGGCAAGTTCCCGGTGCTGCGCGACGAGGCGCGGGAGCGCACGGTGCCGGAGTCCAGCATCATCATCGAATATCTGGCGAAGCATTATCCCGGCAAATCGAAGCTCGTGCCCGCCGACGAGGATCTGGCGCGGCAGACGCGCCTGAGCGACCGGTTCTTCGATCTCTATGTGCATATGCCCATGCAGAGGATCGTCGCCGAAAGGCTGCGGCCGGCGGGGAAGGGCGATCCCTTTGGCCTGGAGCAGGCGAAGACGCAGTTGCAGACTGCGCTCGGCATGGTCGAGCGGGACATGGCCGCAAAGACCTGGGCCATGGGCGATGCCTTCACCATGGCAGATTGCGCCGCGTCGCCTGCGCTGTTTTATGCGGACCAGGTGATGCCTTTCGGCGACAGTCACAAGAATGCTGCGGCTTACCTCGGCCGGCTGAAAGCGCGCCCGTCCTTCGCGCGGGCGCTCAAGGAAGCGCAGCCTTACTGGCATATGTTTCCAAAGTAACCTGCCGGTGCGGGCTTGCCCGCCGCCGAAGACCTCCGCTAACATTGTCTGAGGATTTGTCAGACAAATAGCGGGGGATCTGCGTCATGGCCGGCCGTCTCATTCTCGTCACCGGCGCCACGGGCAAGGTGGGGCAGGCGTTCATGCACCGCCTGCTCGGCGATGCCGCCCATGGCCAGGACCGCATCCGCGCCCTCTGCCATAACCGCACGCTGCCGGAGACCTCGCGGGTCGAGGTGGTGAAGGGCAGCATTGCCGACCGCGCGCTGGTGGCGCGCGCGATGGATGGGGTGACCCATGTGCTGCATCTCGCCACCTGCAAGGAGACGCCGGAGGACGTCATGGACGTGACGGTGAAAGGCCTCTTCTGGCTGCTGGAGGCGGCGCGGGAGAGCAAGGCCTTCCGCCAGTTCGTCCTGATCGGCGGCGATGCCGGCATGGGGCATTTCTTCTACCGCCGGTCCGCGCCGGTGACGGAGGCCGACCGGCACAGCGCCTATCCCGGCTGCTATGCGCTGTCCAAGGTGCTCGAGGAGGTGATGCTGGAGCAGTACTACATCCAGTACGATTTCACCGGCTGCTGCCTGCGGGCGCCCTGGATCATGGAGAAGGACGATTTCAAATACACCATGTCGTTCGGCGAGGACGTGTTCGGCGGGCCGCGGTGGATCGAGATGGTGGGCAAGGAGCGCGCGGCCGGCTATCAGAAAGCCGGCACCGTGCCGCTGATGCTGGATGCCGACGGAGCGCCGATGCAGCGCAACTTCGTGCATGTGGACGATCTGGTCGACGCCATCCTGAAGTCGCTGGACCATCCCGGCGCGCGGCAGCAGACGTTCAACATCTGCATGGACGAGCCGGTGGACTACGGTTCTGTCGCGGCGCACCTCAAGGCGACCCGCGGCCTGCCGTCGGTGGCAGTGCCGACCGAGTTTCACAGCACTTGGCTGGATAACTCGAAGGCAAGGTATCGCCTCGGCTGGCGCCCGAACTATGACCTGAAGAAGCTGGTGGATGCGGCCTACAACTATGTCCGCGCGGCGAACGATACTAGGAAGATCTGGTATCCGGGATAGGGATACTCACCCGCCGTTGAAGCTCGCCTTCAGCAGGTTGCGCTCCACCGACTCCAGATGCTTGCGCATGCCGGCGGCGGCGCGGCCCATGTCGCGTTCGGCGATGGCGCCGACGATGGCGTCATGCTCGCTGAAGCTGTGATGATCGGGGTCGGGCTTGACCGGATTGGTGCGCGGGCGGCTCCAGGCGACGGCGCGGCGCACGGCGTTCAGCGTGTCGAGCAGAGCCAGAGAAGCAGATTGTTCTGCGTCGCCTCGGCGATGACGCGGTGCAGCCGGTTGTCCCACGCTTCATACTGGCGCCAGCTCGCGGCTTCGCGGCTCTTCTTCAAACAGTTCTGCATCTCAGCGATCTGCGCCGGGGTCGCATTCAGCGCTGCGAGGCGCGCCACTTCCGGCTCCAACAGCAGCCGCGTGCGCATCACTTCCGCCGGATTGGTGCGATGGGAGATCGCGGCGACATCGGCAAGCGTATCGAGCGGACGATTGCCGAGGAAAGTGCCCTTGCCGACATGGCGCCAGAGCTGGCCTTCGGACTCCAGCACCGCCAGCGCCTTGCGCAGTTCCGGCACGGGTAACGCCCAGAGCCTGCGACAATTCGCGCTCCGGCGGCAGGCGGCTGTCGGCGGCCAACGGAGTTCTGGCGAGATAGGCGCGCAACTGAGCGAGCGCCGAAGTGCCTTCGGCGAGTGTGCTGATGAGCTGAACGGTTGCCGATCTCAGGTCCATGTCCTCAACCAATCAAATGATTGGTTCGCTAATATGCACCGGAAAATCAAGCAGATCAAGCTTTCATTGACGACTTGGTTCAACCAAGTTAAACCAATCACGGAATGATTGGTCAAAAAAGCCGTAGAGCCCAGGCTCGTTCTCACACAGGGCTTGGGAGGATCCAATGGCTACGATTTCTGCGTCGTCTTGCCGGCGTTGCCGGCGCCGCGTTGATTGCCGCTACGCTGTCGCTGTCGGCGGCGCAAGCTCAGGAAAACAAGATCCGCATCGCCTTCGGCGATATCGCCAGCGTCGAATCGCTGAACTTCCTGATCGCCATCGAGCGGGCGAAGGAGAAGGGCGTCGATATCGAGGTCACCTTCTTCAAGGAAGAAGATATCGCAGCACAAGCTGTCGTGAGCGGCGAGGCCGATGTGGGCGTCGGCACGCCCTATGCGCTGCTGCAGAAGGTGAAGGCGCCGATCCGGATGTTCTATCAGCTGAGCACGCTGCGCTTCTATCCGATCGTGAACACCGAGTTCTACAAGGAGTGGAAGGATCTGGACGGGCAGGAGGTGGCGGTGCATTCCCGCGGCTCCGGCACCGAGGCCATCATGAAGCTGATGGCGCAGCGCAACGGCATCACCTACAGCAACATCAGCTATGTCGCGGGCGCGGAAGTGCGCGCCGGCGCGCTGCTGCAGGGCAACGTCAAGGCGACCATCGTCGATGCCGCCAACCGGCGCATGATCGAAGAGAAGGCGCCCGGCAAGTTCGCCGTGCTGCCGATGGAAGGCGTGAACGCCAGCGACGAGGCGCTCTATGCCAACACCGAATTCCTGACGCGCGAACAGGCGGCGGTGGATATCCTGGTGGAAGAGCTGATCACCACCTGGCGCGAGATCAACGCCAATCCGGCCGTCGTCGCCGACCTGCGCAAGAAGTACAACCTGCTGGCAGACCTGCCGGCGGACCTTGAGCCGGAAGTGGTTCCCTATTTCGAGGAGTCCGTCGCCTCCGGCGCGTTCCCGGAGAATGGCGGCGGCGAAGCGGCGGCACAGGACGATTTCGGCTTCTACAGCGTGGCCGGCCAGCTCGAAGGCGATCCGGCGACGCTCAAGGTCGAGGATTTCTGGGACCTCGGGCCGCTCAATCGCGCGCTCGCGAAACTCGGCACCAATTAAGCGACGGACCATCCGTTGACAGTACGTTTCGATGACGAAGCCGGGGCCCGTAGCGGCCCCGGCTGCGCTCGCTGGGCGGCGCGCCGGCGGCGCAGCGGGACTTTGGCTGGCTCTGGCGCCTGCTGTCGGTCGTCCTGTTCTGCGGCATCTGGGAAATCGCCGGGCAGATCCCCATCAACTACGCCTTTCCCACCTTCTCGGAGACGGCGGCGGCCTTCTTCTCCATGATCTTCGACGGCAGCCTGCCGCGCGCCTATCTGTCGACGCTGCAGCCGCTGGTCATCGGCGTGGTCGCGTCCGCCGTCATCGGCCTCGGGCTCGGCGTGCTGATGGGTCTGCGGCGGGGCGCGGAATGGCTGGTCGCGCCGGTGTTCATCGTGCTGCAGGCCGCACCGGTGGCGGCGCTGATTCCGCTGGTTACCTTCATCTACGGCATCGGCCTCGTCGCCAAGTCGCTGTCGGTGATGCTGCTGGCCCTGCCGATCATCGTGCTCAACTGCTACAAGGCGGTGCGCCAACGTGAATCCGTCGCTGGTCGACATGTGCCGCTCGTTCCAGGGCACGCGGACGCAGCAGATCGCCAAGATCGTCATTCCCGATGCCAGCCCGGTGATCTTCGCCGGTTTGCGCCTGGGGGTGGCGGCGGGCTTCATCGGCGTGGTGCTGGCCGAGCTGCTGATCACGCCGACGGGCATCGGCGATCTCATCACCTATCACCGGGCAGTGGCGGACTACGCGGAGATGTATGCGTCGATCGCCTCGATCATCCTGTTCTCGGCGCTGACGCTGGCGCTTCTGCAGCGGGTGGAAATCGCCCTGTTCCGGCCGGAATTGAAGAAAGCATGACAATGGGTACTGTGCACAAGATGAAGGCCTCGCCAACCGGACTCGCCGACGAAGCCAGCCGCCATGGTGGAGGTGCGCGGCGTCGGCAAGACCTATCAGGGCGGAGTCGAGGCGCTGCGCGGCATCGACCTGGCCTTTCCCCAGGGCAAGCTGACATCGCTGCTCGGCCCCAGCGGCTGCGGCAAGACCACGCTGCTCAAGATCATCGCCGGCCTGCTGCGGCCGGATGCCGGCGAGGTGGTCGTCGCCGGGCAAGAAGGTGACAGGCCCAGGCCCCGAGCGCGCCTTCGTGTTCCAGGATTTCGCGCTGCTGCCCTGGGCGACGGTGTTGCGCAATGTCGGCTTCGGGCTGGAGCTGCGGGGAACGCCGAAGGCAGAGCGCGAGACGGCGGCGCGCCACTATATCGGCGAGGTGGGCCTCGCCGGCTTCGAGGATCGCTATCCCCACGAGCTTTCCGGCGGCATGCGCCAGCGGGTCGGGCTCGCCCGCGCGCTGGCGGTGAATGCCGATGTCCTGCTGATGGACGAGCCGTTCTCTGCCGTTGACGAGCAGACCCGCCGGAAGTTCCAGGAAGATCTGCTGAAGCTCAGGGGCGTCGAGCACAAGACCTTCATCTTCGTCACCCACAGCATCGAAGAAGCTGTCTATGTCTCCGACCGCGTGGTGCTGTTGTCCCAGCGGCCGGGGCAGGTGTCCCAGATCATCGAGCCCCACATCGATCGCGCCGCTTCGCCCGACGATATCCGCAGGGACCGCGCCTATCTCGATACGGTGGAGGAGATCTGGCAGGGCCTGCGGCAATATGTGACGTGAGCGCGGCATGATCATTTTCGGATATCGCGTGCCGATGATGGCCTCGATCCTGGTCTGGTGCCTGCTCTGGGAGATCGTCGGCCAGACCGGCCTGATGTACCTGGTGCCACCCTTCTCGTCGGTGCTGGTGGCGGTCGTCGAGCTCGTACAGCTCGAGAAATTCCAGGTGGCGACGGTCACCACCTTGCGCTCCTTCGCCATCGGCATGGCGCTGGCGACCGTCATCGGCATCGCGCTTGGCGTGCTGATGGGGCGGGTCAAGGCCGCCGACAAGCTGCTGGGCATGTGGGTGAACCTTTTCGTCAGCGCGCCGCTGTCGGCGCTGGTGCCCGTGCTGATGATCCTCTCGGGCATGGGCGAGCGGACGATCGTCGTCTCGGTCTTCCTGTTCGCGGTCTGGATCATCGTGCTGGATACCCGCGCGGGCGTGCAGCATGTGTCGGTCTCACTGGTCGAGATGGGGCGCAGCTATGGCGCCAGCCGCTGGCAACTTTACACGCGCATCATCCTGCTGGCCGCCTTGCCCGAGATCCTGGCCGGCTTGCGCCTCGGCCTGATCCGCGGCGTCAAAGGCGTGGTGATCGGACAACTGCTGGTTTCCATCATCGGCTATGGCGAACTGTTCGAGATCTATTCGCGCAACTTCCTGATGGAAGAGTTCTGGGCACTGACGATCCTGCTGTTCGCCTTTGCGATGGTGGTTTCCGAGCTTGTGGCCTATTTGGAAAAACGCATTGAATTTTATGCGGGGGTTAGATGACAAACGTGATGGTCAAGGAAGCCGCCTATCTGTTCCAGCCCGCGCCGCCGCCGGCGCTGCCGGTTCGCGGCATGAACAAGCTGTTCCCGGTGCACCGGATCTACTGCGTGGGCCGCAACTATGCCGAACATGCGAAGGAGATGGGCCACGATCCGAACCGCGAGCCGCCATTCTTCTTCCAGAAGAACCCGGACTCGCTGATTCCCGGCGGCGGCGATTTCCCCTATCCGCCGAAATCCAACGACGTGCATCACGAGTTCGAGATGGTGGTGGCGCTGCACCGGGGCGGCAGCGACATCCCGGTGGAGCGGGCGCTGGATTGCGTGTTCGGCTATGCCGTCGGCCTGGATATGACGCGGCGCGACCTGCAAGCCGAGGCGAAGAAGGCGGGCCGCCCCTGGGAAGTGGGCAAGGCGTTCGAGCATGCCGCGCCTTGTTCGGAGATCGTGCCGGCCTCGGTCATCGGCCATCCGAAGAAGGGCGCCGTCTGGTTGAAGGTCAATGGCGCAGTGAAGCAGCAGGGCGATCTCAGCCAGCTCATCTGGGGCGTGCCGGAGACAATCAGCTATCTCTCGGGCCTATTCGAGCTTAAGCCCGGCGATCTGATTTTCTCAGGCACGCCGGCGGGCGTGTCCGCCGTGAAGCGCGGCGATGTCCTGCAGGGCGGCGTCGACGGCATCGGCGAGATCACGGTGAAGGTGGTTTAGCCTCGCTTCTACCTAGAAGACAATCTTCCCCCCTTGAGGGGGAAGATGGATCATTGAGCGAAGCGAGATGATCCAGAAGGGGGGTATCTCTAAGTCGGACGTAATTGGTGAAAGCTGAAGCGACGATCTTTGGTTGTCTATACCGAGCCGTACCCCCACCCGGATCACCTCGCTTTGCTCGCTGATCCGACCGCCCCCTCAAGGGGGGCGATTCGATACTCAACTTTCGATTTGACAGCTATTGCCTACGGCAAGGCCCAGCCGCCATCGACCCGCAATGATACGCCGGTAATCAGCGACGCTGCGGGTGACGCGAGGAACACCACCGCGCCCGCCACTTCCATCGGTTCGCCGATGCGGCCCAAGGGGATACTCGCGATCGTCTGCTTCAGAAACGCCGGATCGGACAGCGCCGGCTTCGTGCCGTCGGTCCAGATGAAGGTCGGCGCCACGGCGTTCACGCGGATGTTGTACTGCGCCCATTCATTGGCGAGGCAGCGCGTGAGGTGGTCGATACCAGCCTTGGTCATGCAGTAGATCGGCTCGCCCTTCAGAGCCACCGTGCCGGCCTGGGAGCTCATATTGACGATGCAGCCGGACTTGCGCTTGATCATGCGCCGGCCGGCGGCCTGGGCGGCGAAGAACGTGCCCTTCAGGTTCACCGCCAGCGTGGCGTCGAAATCCGCCTCGTTGACGTTCTCGGCCAGGTTCTCCGGCCCGATGCCCGCATTGTTCACGAGCACGTCGATCTTGCCGAAGTGCGACTCGGCCTGGGCAATGGCGCTCTCGATCTGGTCGAGTTTCGCCACATCCATCTGCAGCGGCAGAACCTTGCGGCCCAGCGCCTTGATCTCCGCCGCCAGTTCCTGGCCCGGCCCGGACTTCACGTCGCGCAAGCCGAGCGCGATATCGGCGCCCGCCTTGGCGCAGGCCAGCGCGCAGGCGCGTCCCAAGCCCGCGCGCCGCGCCGGTGACGAGCACGGTCTGTCCCGTGAGTTCGAAGCGCGGAAACTGTTCGGCCATTATTCATTCCCCCTTGATGGGCATGCTGCGAAGAAAGCGCGCCCGCGCAGACCGACAGAAACATATCGGCCCGAGCGGGCGCAGCCAATGGCAGCCCTTCAGCGAGTTAGCGGATGCCCGCGTCGATCAGCGGGATCAGCTTCTCCACATTCGCCGGCGACAGCGTGCCCGCCGCCGTGTTCGTGGTGAAGCCGCCCATCTGGTACTTCGCCGACAGCACGCATTGCAGCACCGGCAGGAAGCCCTGCAGATAGAGCTGCTGGTCCAGGGTCGCCGTCATGGTGCCGGCCTTCACCGCATCCACCGTCTTCGGATCGGTGTCGATGCCGCCGAAGATGATGTCGCCGGGCCCTTTGCCGGCCTGCTGGCCCACATCGGGCAGCAGCGGCGTGATGCCGCCATGCTGGGTGCCGATGGCCTTGGTGTCCGGATGCTGCTGCAGATAGGCGACGAGCTGCGGGATGGCGAGCGGCGGATTGCCGTTCACTTCCTCCGACATCTCCAGCCGGTCCACGGTCACGCCGGCCTTCTCCAGTGTGTCGGCCATGCCGGTATCGGACAGGCCGCGATCGCCGCGGCTGAAATTGCCGAACACCATCGCCTTGTCGCCGGAAGCGAGGCCGGCCGCCAGCATGGCGCGGGCGGTGATGGCGCCGCCCTCATAGAGATCGACGCCGGCATAGCCGAAGCCCTTGTCCTGATACTTGACCTGCAGCTCCTTCAGCGGCGCGTTGCCGGATGTCACGACAATGCCTTGCGCCACCGCGTCGGCCACCACGTCAGCGAAGGCATCGTTGCCAGGATGGCCCATGATGACGATGCAATTCGGCTTGGCGGCCAGCGCCTCGCGGAACTGGGCCAGCATGGTCTCCGCCTGCCAGCTCGAATACTGCTCGATCAGAGTGACGCCCAGCGCCGCCGCGGCGGCCTTGGCGCCGTTGGTGCGCGGCAGCACCGGCGGCTCGCCGGGCTGTCCGCCCATCTGCATATAGACAGTGACGCCTTCGCCGATCATATCCGCCGCGACGGCGGGCGCCGTCATTGCCGCCAGTGAGCCCGCGATCGCCGTCACGCTCAGTAGCTTCGTAATCGTCCGCATCATGATCCTCCTCATGTCAGGTTTCATTGTTGCAGTGTTATCGATTGCCGAACCCAAGTCCCTTCAGCCGCCCCGGCCGTTCCACCAGCATATGCAGGATGACCGCCGCGAGGAACACCAGGCCGATCACCATGTCAGCGATATCGCCGCCCAGGCCCATGGCCACCATGCCGATTTGCAGCATGACGACGATGAGTAGCCCGATATAGCTGCCGACGATGGTGCCGGAGCCGCCAAAGATCGAGGTGCCGCCGATGAACACGGCGGCGATCACCACCAGGAGCATGCCCTGCCCCTGGGTGGTGGTGAAATTCTCGGTTTCCATGGTGAGGAACATGCCGGCCAAACCGGCGAGCGCGCCCATCAGCGTGAATAGCTTGATGCGCGTCGTCTTGACATCGATCCCCATCACCCGCGCCACATTGGCGTTGTCGCCGATGAACAGCAGCGCCTCGCCGAAGCGGTGGCGGTTGAGGATGAACCAGAGCAGCACCGCCAGGCCGATGACGATGACAGCTTGAATGGGTATGCCGTCGGGCTTGCGCAGCACCACGTCGCCGCTGAACAGGCCGGTGAACAGGCGGCCGGTGGTGAATTCCCAGAGCGTCGTCTGGTTGAAATCGCGGAGCGCGAACTGTTTTCCGGCGGCGAGAAACACGGCCATGCCGCGCCAGATGAAAGCGGTGGCCAGGGTGGCGATGATCGAGGGAATGCCGACCCACGCCACCAGCACGCCATTGATGAACCCGGCAAGCGCGCCGACGCCGATGGCGGCAATGACGCCGAGCCAGGCATATTGGGCCTGCAGGATCTTGATCTCCTCGGGCGCGTGACCTTCCGCCAGCCAGCTCAGCCAGAACACGTTATCGAAGCGATAGAAGGCGGCGAAGATCAGGCTGGTCAGCGTGACGATGGACGGGAAGGAGAGATCGATATCCCCGGCGGCGATCACCAGCGTCAGGCCGAGCACGCAGATGATCTGCGGCTGGTAGTTGATCATGACCGAGACATAGGTGCGCCAGCCGAGGAAGGCATTGGGCGCCATGATCATCAGCACGATGAGGATGACGATGAGCACCAGCAGGATCGGCACGCCCTCGGCCGCCAGCAGGCGCGCCAGCGGCGGCGTGCGGGATGCGGGGCGATACCGGCCCACCGCCGTCATGCCGCGCTCTCCTTCTTCGCCTGCAGGGACAGCAGGTGGTCTGTCAACTCATGGAGGGTCATTTCGCCGCGTTTGATGTTGGTCACGATCTCACCGCGGTCGATGACGACCAGGCGGTCTGCCAGCTCATGCACATGGGCCAGGTTGTGCTCGATATAGATGCAGGCCCGGCCGCTGCTGCGAATGCGCTCGATGAAATCCAGCACCTTGCGCACTTCCTTGAGCGCCAGCGCGACCGTCGGCTCGTCCAGCACGATGAGGTCGGCGTCGAAATGCATGGCCCGGCCGATGGCGACGCCCTGCCGTTCGCCGCCCGACAGCTTGCTGACCGTCGAGTCCGCGTTTATTCCCACGCCGCGGAAGCCGATGGTTTCCAGCAGAATCTTGTTGGCGATTTCCTTTTCCTTTTTGACGTCGATGAAGCCCCAGCGGTTGGTGATCTGGCGGCCGGCGAAGAAGTTCCGCCACAGCGGCTGCTTCTCACCCAGGGATTTTTCCTGATAGACGGTTTCGATGCGCAGGTCGTGCGCGCGGCGGACGGAATAGTCGGACCAGGGGATGTGCCGATCACGGATATAGAGCCGGCCGGCGGTCGGCTTCTGCACGCCGGTAATGATCTTGATCAGCGTGGATTTGCCGGCGCCGTTGTCGCCGATCAGGCCGACGATCTCGTTGGCGCCGACCTGGAAATTGATATTGCGCAGCGCGACGACGTTGCCATAGGCCATGGACACGTCTTCGAGACGCACCGCGTACCGGTAATCGGCGGCAGCCGCCATGCCTTGCCTCCCAAACAGCGCCGGCCTCGCCGGTTGGACTCCGGCATTTCGGCGGCGGTGCCAAGTTTTCCCGACGAATAAAACAGCCGACGGGCGCGATGGGGTCAAGAACTATTTGTCATACAATTGAAATCGGGAACTCCGTCGCGGCCGCCACGCGGCGCCGCAAGTCCGAAGCTTGCCCACTTCAGGGTTCGGACCTACAACACCGGCTTAACGAACCGGCCGGCGCCCCCGGCGCTTGTCATGAACGAGAAACAGGAAGAGCCGAGACCGCCGTGATCCAAGCCTATGTGCTGCGCGATGGCCGATTTCAACGGGCCGAGCAGATCAAGGGCGCGCCGCTGCCCGCCGATGTGCTGTGGCTCGATGTGGTGGCGCCGACCGCCGAGGAACGGACTCAGGTGGAGAAGGCCTACGGCTTGAGTCTGCCGACGCCCGAAGAGGCCAAGGAGATCGAACCGTCCGACCGGCTCTATGTCGAAGGTGGCGCCCGCTTCATGACGGCGACCATCCTGGTCCATGCCGATGCGCCCCTGCCGGAGCGGGCCAGCATGACTTTCATCCTGACGCCGCGCGGGCTGATCACCTTGCGGCATGTGGAGCCGCGACCGGTCGCGACCTACGCCCAAAAGCTTCTGCGGGGCACGGAGGCTTGCACCTGCGGCGAGGAGGCGCTGACCGGCCTGCTGGAGGCCTTCATCGACCGGATCGCCGATATCCTGGAGAAGACCGCCCAGGACCTGGACCGGGTATCCCACACGATCTTCCGGGAAGAGACCAAGGGGGGGCGCCGCCGCCGGCCGCAGCAGGATCTGCGGGAGGTTATCCGCGACCTCGGCCGCAACGACGACCTGGTGTCCACGATCCGCGAAAGCCTGCTGTCGATGACCCGGCTGATCAGCTTCCTCACCGCAACGCTTCAGGGCGCCAATGAGAAGACGCTGAAGGATGTGCGGGTCCGGCTGAAATCGGCGCGCAACGATATCCTGTCGCTCGGCGAACATGCGGCCTTCGAGTCCCATACGATCAACTTCCTGCTGGATGCCACGCTGGGCATGATCAATATCGAGCAGAACGGCATCATCAAGATCTTCTCGGTGGCGGCCGTGGTATTCCTGCCGCCGACTTTGGTCGCCAGCATCTATGGGATGAACTTCGAATATATGCCGGAGCTGCAATGGCTCGGCGGCTATCCCTGGGCGCTCGGGCTGATGGCGATTTCGGCGATCATCCCGTTGATCTATTTCTACCGCAAAGGCTGGCTGTAGGCTTCACCGCCGGTCAGGCGCGATCCAGGACCTGCCGCAGTTTTTGCGCCAGTTCGCTGCGGCGATAGGGTTTGGCCAGATACTGCACGCCCTGATCCAGCTTGCCCTGATGCACGATGGCGTTCTGGGTGTGGCCTGAAGTGTAGAGGATCTTGATTCCGGGCCGTATCTGCAGGGCGGCATGGGCGAGCTGCCGGCCGTTCATACCGCCGGGCATCACGATATCGGTAAACAGCAGCGCGACCGAGCTCTCCTCGGCGAGGATCTTCAGCGCATCGGGACCGTTGGCCGCGGCGAGCACGCGATAGCCCAGGGATTCCATCTGGGTGGTCACGAGATCCATGACCTGGGCATCGTCCTCCACCAGCAGGATGGTTTCACTGCCACGGGGGGCTTCGGCCTCCGGATCTATCGGTTTCGCCGCCGACGGGCCCTCCTTCCCATGACGGGGCAGATAGAGGCTGACAGTCGTGCCATGGCCGACCTCGCTATAGATTTTCACATGGCCGCGGGACTGCTTGGCGAAGCCGTAGATCATGCTGAGGCCCAGGCCGCTGCCCTTGCCGGCATCCTTGGTCGTAAAGAAGGGTTCGAGCGCGCGCTCGAGAACGTCTGCCGTCATGCCGGTGCCGGTGTCGGTGACCGCCAGCATCACATAGTCGCCGGGCGCCATCTCGCTGTGCTGCGCGGCATAGGCGTCGTCCAGGTGAACATTGTCGGTCTCGATGGTGAGCTTGCCGCCGCCGGGCATGGCGTCGCGGGCATTGATGGCGAGGTTGAGCAGGGCGTTCTCGACCTGGCTGCGATCGGCGAAGGCCGGCCAGAGCCCGTCATGCAAGACGCGGGCGATTTCGATCTCGGTACCCAGAGTGCGGCTCAGCAGATCCACCATCTCGTTGGTGAGGGCGTTGATGTGCAGGACTTCCGGCTGCAGCGCCTGCCGCCGCGAGAAGGCCAACAGCTTTTGCACCAGGGCAGCACCGCGCTGGGATGCCTTCAGCGCGTTCTCCAGCAGTGAGCGGATCTGGCTCTGCGGCCGCTCCAGCGCCGCTTCCAGGCTGCCCATGATCACCAGCAGCAGATTGTTGAAATCGTGGGCGATGCCGCCGGTCAGCTTGCCGACCGCCTCCAGTTTCTGCGTTTGCCGGAGCTGCGCTTCCGTCTCGCGCTGTTCGGTCACATCGCGGCCGGCCGTGAGGATGTAGATCTTCCCGTCCTGCTCGAAGGGAATCGGGTCCAGCTTGGCGATCTTGGCGCTGCCGTCCAGGGCGACGACCCGCATCTCCGCGCCGGGGACGGGCTGCTTCTCCCGTGTCATCAGCCGCGTCCGGTCCTGCGCCAATTCCCGGTCGTCGGGATGCAGGAGCGAAAAGATCGACTTGCCGATCAGGGCGTCCGCTGTGGGCGCGCCGAAGAGCTCAGCCGCGGCGGGATTGGCGAACAGGATCTTGCCTTCGTAATGGATCCAGATGGCTTCGTGGATCAGATCGACCACATGCCGGTATCGGGCTTCGCTGGTGCGCAGGCTCTCCTCGCTTGCGCGCAGCGCGGCGGCGCCCCGTCTTTCCTTGGTGATATCGATGTCGAAGCCGCCGATGCCGACGACCTGGCCCGAGTGATCGCGCACCGGAAACTTCGTGATCGACACCCATTCGTAGTCAGAAAGCCGGGCATTGTGCCGTTCGGCCGTCACGGGTTTTCCCGAAGTTCGATCACCTGGCGGTCCAGCGCCTCGATCTCCGTCGCTTCGCCGGCGGTGTGGATGTCCCGCGCCGTCTTGCCGCGCAGCGCATTGTCGAGAAGTCCATAGACCCGCTCGCCCTCGCGATTGTGGAAGATATAGGCGCCGTTGATGTCCTTCATGTACATCGCGACCGGCGCGTTCTGGGCAAAGCTGGTGAACACCGCTTCGGTGGCGCGCAGGGAAGCCCCCGAGTCCCGGCGCTCCGTATCGATGTTCACCAGACGCTGGCAGGTGAACCACACGACCGCAGTCAGCGCCGCGGTGCTGACAAACGCGATCAGCCCGAACGCGGTCGGCTCGTCGAACAGCTCGATCGCATGCACGCGAAGAACGATCCAGCCGAGGATCAGTGGCAGCGCAATCACCGCCGGCAGCATCCGCCGGGCGATCATGCCGCCGGTGGAGGGCGAGCTGACGAGCGCATAGAAACCGACATCCGGCCGCGTCGCCATGGCGCCGATCATGAGGATGAGCAGGGTCACCGCCGTATGGATAGCGATCGACATGTTGGGCCGGGGCCGGTAGAGCGTCGGCGCGCCGTAGAGAAAGCCGACCAGCGCCAGCAGACAGATGACGATGGCCAGCGCGTAAAGCGCGCCGAATGCGGCATTGATCGACGGTTCCGAGCGCCGCGGCAACGACATCGCGATGCCGAACATCGCCAGGCACAGCGCCGTCGGCGCCGACATTCGGCCGGGATAGGGCAGCGACAGGGGGTCGGTGTCGGCGAACAACAGTTGATCGATGTGCAGATCGAAGCCGCTCGCATATTCGGCTAACGTCAGCCCTGCGATGGCCGCCGCGGCGAGAGCGGGAATCCGGTGCGCCGCCGATATCCCGTCGTCAGCCCCGTCGCTTGCCGCCAGCCAGAGCGAGATTGCTGCCAGCAAGATCGACAGCGCCGTATTCGGCTTCATCGGTGCATAGCCGGGGAAGACGGATTTGAGGGCCGGCATGTCGCCGATCCAGCCGGCGAGGACGGCAAGCGCGACAACAGCGGCCAAGACCGCCGCACCTCGCGCAACGACGTGCGGCGACGGGAACCGGCTGCCAGATCTGCCCGCTGTCAGTGAAGACACAAAGCCACGCCCCCTGGACCGCAAGACAGCCGGCGCACCCCTGGCCTGGCGCAGCGTCTGCGATAGCGGTTCGTTGCCTAACTGTAGGGTACTCCGGCGCGATGCCAATAATAAGAAATGATAGCATACCGCATGCCGAAATGATCTTGCCCGGCGGCGATCTCCTGTAAGTTCTGCACGGTGCTTATGAAATTTGAGCAGGCCGGCCCTTGCGCGGAGACCAAATTGCATATGGCGGCGCCATTGGGCCGGATTGTCGTGCGGGCCGCTGCTCGGGGGTTGAGCTACTTCAGCAGCGCCGGCTGGCCGTAATTCTCGACGAGGAATCTCTCGGTCTCGTCAGCGGTCATTTCCTTGCTGCGGTCATAGCGCTTGGTGACATTGTCCCACATGCGCTCCTTGTTCTCTTCCTCGACGTCCTCGCTCATCTCCGCGATCTTCCTCCGCTCCGCCTCTGAAAGCAGGCCGGGATCGTCCGAGTAGTCGATCAAGGGGACGACAATGCCTGCCAGCGATTGGATCGTGATATCGGCCTCGCGCGCGCCAAAGAGGTGGAGAAAAAAGGTCGGGGCGGCGTTGCCGTTCTTGGCGCTGCGACGGAGGGTGACCCGCACGGCGTTGATGGGCTTTCCGCCGTCGTAGAAACTGCGGTGCTTCCGGTCCCAGTGGCCGAACTCGATGTCATCCTTGTAGAGGACACGGCCGTTTGCCACCTCGGGCATGTTCTTCTCCGCGTAGCGCAACGCGGCATCGGTTGCCTTTTCCTTGTACGGCAGCTCGATCACGGCGGCGAGCGCCGCCGCGTCGGCCGCCGCCGTCATCTGTGAGCGGAGCGCTTCCTGATAGCCGAGATCGATGACAATGGCGCCGACGACGAAAGTCACCAGCATGCAGAGGCCGACGAGCGGAAGAACGCTGCCCCTCTCGTCACGCACAAACGAAGGCACGCACCGCATCCCGACGGCGATGCCGAGAGCCGTCATTCCATCACCATGTGAACCTCGGCGACCATGTCGCCTTCCATGCCGAAATTCACGAGATTCATGATCGCGGCATCCTGCATGGAGACTCTGATCACGACCGCGATGTCGCGTTCCGGGAACTTGGGCAATGTGACCTGCGCCCGGAAGGCGGCGTCCCAATCCGCGAGCTGCGCCAATGCAAATTTCTCACCGGCGACCTCCGACCCCAGATCGTGCACGGCAAGCCGGCGGGCGGTATCGCGCGCCGTGTCGTTCATCCGCATCTGCACCATGGCCAGTGAGCCATACTCGATGACCCCCAGAAGCAGGCCGATCAGCAGCGGCGAGACCAAGGCGAATTCCACGGCGCTGGCGCCGCTGTCATCGCGCGACCAGGCGCCAGCATCGCGCAGGCCAGCGGCCGGTCGCCGCCAGCACTGACAAGCAAATGCGCGCCACCTTTTCATCGCGGGCCAGGCTCCGATTGCGGTTGGGGAATCCCCGGGAATTAAAGGCTCGCCAGCCTTAATGCCGCGTCAGCAAAGATGGTTAATGCCACTCTGGATTGCCGTGAGCGGCGGTTCGGCTGAATCAAACCCGGGGGCCTAGGCCTTTGACATTGCTGGCAGGCCGTGTAGCTAGCACGGGGAGTACCAGAATGGAGTAGACCGCCGCCATGCCTTCGCCGACGATCGAGCGCCTGTTGACCGGGTTCAAGAACTTCCGCCGCAACTACTACGTCAAACACCAGGCCCTGTTTCAGGCGCTGGCCTGGCGCGGCCAGTCGCCGAAGGTGATGGTCATCGGTTGCTGCGATGCCCGGGTCGATCCGATGCTGATCACCGGCGCCGGGCCCGGCGAGATCTTCATGCTGCGCAATGTGGCCAACCTGGTGCCGCCTTACGCGCCCGACAGCCGTTCCCACGGCACCAGCGCCGCCCTGGAATTCGCCGTCAAGACCCTGCAGGTCGAGCATATCATCGTTCTGGGCCATGCCGCCTGCGGCGGAGTCCGCGCGCTGTTGAACGAAGCGGAAACCGCGGCTATGGGCAGCGACTTCATCGCCACATGGATGGCGATCGCCGAACGCGCCCGTACAGCGGTCAACGCCCGTGTCCATGACTTCCGAGCTGAGCCGCCAAAAATTCGGCGAACTGGAGAACATCAAGGTGTCGCTGGAGAATATCAGGACATTCCCCTGGATCGTGGAACGGGAGGAGGCGGGCAAGCTCAGCGTCCATGGCTGGTACTTCGATATTCATAGCGGCCACCTGATGGCGTTCGATCCGGCGACCGGCGCCTACAACAATCTGGATACCGACTAAGCCGGCCCCGGGGCCCAACTACGCATTGACAGGGCCGCCGGAAAACGCGGAAAACACTATTGAGCACCGGGCTTTCCGGCGCGGCCTCTAAGAAAGTCCTGAAGATGGCGGGTACGAACAGAATTCGGGTCGGAATCCTGGGAGCGAGCGGCTATACAGGCGCCGAGCTGGTGCGCCTGCTGTCCCGCCATCCGCAGGTGGAGATCCGTCTGCTGACCGCCGACCGCCAAGCCGGCAAGCCCCTGGCCGAGGTGTTTCCCCATCTCGGCCATCTGAAGCTGCCGACGCTGATCAAGATCGATGAGGCGGATTGGTCCGGCATCGACATGGTGTTCTGTGCGCTGCCCCATGGCACGACTCAGGAGGTCATCGCCAAGCTGCCGCGGGATCTGAAGGTGATCGACCTGTCGAACGATTTCCGGCTGGCCGATGTCGCCAGCTACGCCCAGTGGTTCGGCCATGAGCACAAGGCGCCGGACCTGCAGAAGGAGGCCGTGTATGGCCTTACCGAGCTGGCGCGTCCGGCGATCAAGTCAGCGCGGCTGGTGGCCAATCCCGGATGCTATCCCACCTCGGCGGCGCTGCCGCTGATTCCGCTGCTGGCCTCAGGAGAAATCCAGGCAGCGGACATCATCATCGACGCGAAGTCGGGTGTGAGCGGCGCCGGGCGCGACGCCAAGCAGGGCAGCCTCTACGCCGAGGTCAGCGAGGGCATCCATGCCTATGGCATCGCCGGCCATCGCCATGTGGCTGAGATCGAGCAGGAGCTGAGCGCGGCGGCGAAGAAGCCGGTGGTGGTCAATTTCACGCCGCATCTGATGCCGATGAGCCGCGGCATCCTGTCCTCGATCTATGTGAAGCTGAACAATGGCGCCACCGCCGAAGGGCTGCGGGACACCCTGGCGGCGAAATACAAGGACGAGCCTTTCGTGCGGCTGCTGCCCAACGGGCAGGCGCCGGCGACGCGCCATGTGCGGGGCTCGAACCATTGCGTGATGAATGTCTTCGCCGACCGCGTGCCCGGCCGGGCCATCCTGATGTCGGCGATCGACAATCTGGTGAAGGGCGCGTCGGGCCAGGCGGTGCAGAACATGAACGTCATGTGCGGCATCGCCGAGACCACGGCGCTGGAGCAGGAACCGCTGTTCCCGTGATAGCCGTACGATCGTGAAGCCGACCATCCTCACCTTCGGCAACTACAAGCCGCGCATTGCCGCCGGACGTCTTCATTGCGCACACGGCGGCGATCATCGGCGATGTGGAAATCGGCGAAGGCAGCGGCATCTGGTTCGGCTGCACGCTGCGCGGCGACGGCAATCTGATCAAGATCGGCAAGCGCACCAACATCCAGGACGGCACGGTCATCCATGTGAATGGCCAGCCGGACGGCAGCCGCGGCGCGCTGGGTTATGCGACGGTCATCGGCGACGAGGTCACCGTCGGACATCTCGCCATGATCCATGGCTGCCTGCTCGAGAACCGCGCCTTCGTCGGCATGAAGGCGATGGTAATGGATGGCTGCGTGATAGAATCCAACGGCATGCTGGCGGCCGGCGCCGTGCTGACTCCGGGCAAGCGCATCAAGACCGGCGAACTCTGGGCCGGCACGCCGGCCAAGCTGATGCGGGAATTGAAGCCGGCGGAGTGGGACATGATCGGCGCGACGGTCGATCACTATGTCGGGCGGGCGGAGTTCTACCGGAAGAATGTGGAGCCGGTGGGGCGGTAGCCTACCTCTCCGATTGCCTCAAAGCCCAGTTTGTCCCCTCGCCCGCGGAGCGGGAGAGGGATGCCGCATTCGCGTTCAGCGAATGTGGCGGGGTGAGGGTTCGGAGCACTAATGCGGCACGAATGCGCGAGGCAATCAGGGGCAGATCACTTCCTGGCATTGTGCTTCCGTGTCGACACCAATGCGGTCGTTACCGTCAGCGCCGGCCCCTCACCGGCAACATCCGCTGCACGCGGATGTTGCCTGCCTCTCCCCACTTCGTGGGGCGAGGCGTCTGCTCCGAGCCGATCGTTAGATTACCCTCAGCGGTCAGGCACCTTCGCCATCATCGTCATCGGGATATCGATGCCGGCTGCGGTCGGCACGATGCCTTGGCCGGTAATCCGATAACCCAGGCTTTCGTAGAACGGCACGGCATTCAGAACTCGAGCGGACGATGAAACGCGTGCATCCGGAATCGCGCGCCCGCCGCTCCGCATCTTCGACCATATGGCGGCCGATCCCGCGCCGCGCCGCGGCCGGATGCACCGCCAGCTTGCGGATGCGGCCGATGGTCACATCGTCGGGCATCGCGATCCAGCCGCCCATGGCCACAAGGCCGAGCGAATTGTCGAAGGCCAACATGATGTGGTTGCGGATGAGTTCCTCGGCATAGTCCTTCTGTACGCGGTTTTCGCGCAGCGCGGCCATCTGCGCCGGATTATACGCATCGCCCGACAGTTCTTCGAAGGCGCGGTTGCGCAGCTCGATCACGGCATCGGTGTCGCCGGCGGCGAAAGGGCGAATGACAAGCGCCGGGATCACCGCATCCTCATTCAGCCGTCCCGCCGAGCTTTGTGCCGGTGCCTTCGAGGATCGCCGCTCGCGCGCCGGCGAGCGTGAAGCGCGCCTCCTGCGGGTCGCCTGCAGGGGTGCGCCAGGAAACGACCAGTTCGCTGCCGCCAAACCATTCATGCAGCCGGTCGCCGCTCAGCACTTCGTCCTGGATCGAGGTCCAGACCAGCCAGATCGCCGATGTCGGGCCGATATAGCCCCAGAGGGCGTTCAGATCCTCGCCGTCCTGGCGGATGCGATCGGTGTCGATCTCATCGCCATCGTCGATGCGGTAGCGCGGCATTTCGCGGCCGAAATGGTGGCCGGCACCGGGATGCAGCTCGGCGAAGATCTGAAAGCGCTCGTCGGCGCGGCGCGACCAGATGTAGAGCGTGTCGCCGGTGTCATTCGTCACCATGGCGGCGCGCATGCTCGGATCGTCGCTGGGCGCGGGACCGACGGTCCACTCGCCCGCTGCCGACGTCGCGGAGATGATCATCGAGCAGAGGAACGCGGCTATTTTCATGCGTGCCCTGCTAACGGCCGATTGCGGAGACAATAAGGCGAAGCGCTATCAGCGCTATTGCAAGCGCACCTTAACGTAGGAGCCGGGCGCATCCTCGATCGCCTTCAGCTTGCCATCGCCGGGCGTGCGCGCCTTGACCTCGCCGCCGCCATGCTTCTTCACCCAGGTCGACCAGTCGGTCCACCAGGAGCCGGGATGCTCCGTCGCACTTTTCAGCCAGGCATGGGGATCGTCGGGCAGCTTGTCGTTTGTCCAAAAGTTATACTTCTTGGCATCAGGATGATTTACCACGCCGGCGATATGGCCGGAAGCCGCCAGGACAAACCGCGTATCGCCCTTGTAGATCTGCGTCGCCGCATAGGTCGCCATCCAGGGCGCGATATGATCCTCGCGCGTCGACAGGATATAGGCCGGCAGGTCGATCTTGCGCAGATCGATCGGCACATCCTTCAGCGTGATGCCGCCGGGCTTCGACAGGTTGTTCTCCTGGTACATGCGCCGGAGATAGAAGCTGTGCATCGCCGCGGGCATGCGCGTGGAATCGGAGTTCCAATACAGGAGATCGAACGGGAAGGGGTCCTTGCCCAGCAGATAGTTGTTGACCACGAAGGACCAGATCAAGTCGTTGGCGCGCAGCATATTGAAGGTGTTCGCCATCGAGCTGCCTTCCAGGTAGCCCTTCTCGCTCATGCGCTGTTCCAGCGCGGCGAGCTGCTCTTCGTCGATGAAGACGCCGAGTTCGCCGGGTTCCTTGAAGTCGACCAGCGTGGTGAAGAAGGTGGCGCTAGCGATGCGCTTGTCCTTCTTCGTCGCCATGTAGGCGAGCGTGGAGGCCAGCAGCGTGCCGCCGAGGCAATAGCCGATGACGTTGAACTCTTTCTCGCCGGTCGCCTTTTCCATCGCGTCAAGCGCCGCGAGCGGGCCCTCGACCATGTAGTCCTCGAAGCTCTTGGCCGCCAGCTTCTCGTCCGGATTCACCCAGGAGACGACGAAGACGGTCTGCCCCTGCGCGACAGCCCATTTGATGAAGGAATTCTTCTCCCGCAGATCCAGGATGTAGAACTTGTTGATCCAAGGCGGGATGATCAGCAGCGGCCGCCGCTGCACCTTCTCGGTGGTCGGCGTGTATTGGATAAGCTGCAGCAAGTCGTTCTGGAATACGACCTTGCCCGGCGTGATCGCGATGTTCTCGCCGATCTTGAAAGCGTCCAGATCGGTCATCTTGATATGCAGCCGGCCCTTGCCGCGCTCGAGATCGCCCAACAGGTTCTGCAGACCCTTCACCAGGTTCTCGCCGCCGGACTCCATGGTGGTCCGCAGCACTTCCGGGTTGGTGAACAGGAAATTGCTGGGCGCCATCGCATCGACGAACTGACGCGTATAGAAGTCCACCTTCTTCGCCGTCTTGTCGTCGAGGCCGTCCACATCCCGCACCGTCTGCTGCATCCAGCGCGCGGTCAGCAGATAGGACTGCTTGATGTAGTCGAAAAGCTGGTTCTCTTCCCAGGCCGCGTCCTTGAAGCGGCGGTCGTCCGCCGCCGGGCTGTGAGCTGGCGCCGTGTCCTCGCCCATCAAGCGCCGGGCGGCGGACTGCCAGAGGTCCATATGGGCCTGCCACAGGTTCATCTGCGACTGCCACAGCTTGGCCGGATCGGTCATCAGCCGCGTGGTCATTTCCATGAACGCAGCGCCGACGTTCAGGGGATCGGCCATGCCGAAGCCATGCTCGCTCTGATGCTTCAGGAAATCGCTGACGATGCGCTGCGACCGCTCGGCGATGCTGGCAAGGGTCTTGGACAGCTCGGCCGGGTCGGGAAAATCGCTAGCCGCTCCCGGTTGATCCGCCATCTTCCTTTCCCTATGATCCCGCACGAAATTTTCGGGCCTGCATCCTATATGGGCCCGGGCTTTCTGCATTGCAACATAGGCTTGCTGCAATAGACTGACAACTGATTCTCGGAGCCGATTAGCCAAGATGTCACAGGGTTTAGGGACCATGCCGCTTGCCGCAGATCTGCGTTGGAAACTGAAGGGGATGCTTCTTGCCGCCACCTTGATTGCGGCCGGTTGCAGTTCTTCGGACCAAGAGGCGGAGGCGCCGGGCTCGACCGCCACGCCGGTCGAGTCGGGCAGCGAGGAATTCCCCAATCTGGGCACGGTGCCGGATCAGGCGCCGGAATCGACGCCGAAGATCGAGCGCGACAAGCTGTTGCAGCAACTGGCGGCCGACCACGCCAATGCGGAATACACCGATGAGCCGCTGACCGAAGAGACCACCATGGTTCCCGCAGCGCCGCCTCCGCCGGCCAGCACCGCGGCGCCGGCGGCCACGGCTGACGGCGAGGCATTGGAGGCCGGTGCCGAAGATCCGGAATCCGCTGCGGCATCGCTGCCGCCGCCGGAAGTTGCGGCACTGCCACCGACTTCGGGCGATACCGCTGCGGTGATCTTCTTCCTGCCGGGCTCCGACAGCATGACTGACCGCGACCGGGCGATCCTGCATGATGTCGCGCTGTTGCAGCGGCGCCAGCAGGTCAAGCGGCTGACTATCGTCGGCCATGCCAGCAAAACAGAACTGGCGGAATCGGAAGCAGCCCAGCTCGACATGGCGCTGGCGCGCGCAAACGCGGTGGCTGCCCAGCTCATGGCGGAGGGCGTGCCATCAGGGATTATCCAGACCGCAACCGGCGCCGGCAGTGTCTACGATGAGACCGGCGCCCAGGGCGCCGCCGCAAATCAGCGTGTCGAAATCCTGCTGAGCAACTAATGGCGGCCCCTGTACGACTGCCGCGTCGGCGCGGAGGCCGGCCATGACGCAGCCGCTGCGCATTGGAATTGCCGGGCTCGGCACCGTCGGCGCCGGCACCGTCAAGCTGCTGCAGGAACATGGCACGCTGCTGGCCCAGCGCTGCGGCCGCGCCATCAAGGTGACGGCGGTGTCGGCACGGGAGCGCAAGCGCGACCGCGGCGTCGATCTCGCCGGCTACCGATGGCATGACGACCCGCTGAAGCTGGCCGAAGATCCCGACGTCGAAGTGGTGGCCGAACTGATCGGCGGCTCCGACGGCGTCGCCAAGGCGCTGGTGGAAAAATCCATCGCCGCGCGCAAGCATGTGGTCACCGCGAACAAGGCGCTGCTGGCCATGCACGGCACGGTACTGGCCCGCAAGGCGGAGGAGGCGGGCGTTGCCCTGACCTGCGAAGCGGCGGTGGCCGGCGGTATTCCCGTCATCAAGAATTTCCGCGAGGGCCTCGCGGCCAATCGCATCGAGCGGGTCTACGGCATCCTGAACGGCACCTGCAATTACATCCTCACGACCATGCGCAAGACCGGCCGCGAATTCGCCGACGTGCTGGCGGAGGCGCAGAAGCTGGGCTACGCCGAAGCCGATCCGACCTTCGACGTCGATGGCATCGACGCCGCGCACAAGCTGGCGATCCTCACCAGCGTCGCCTTCGGCTGCGAGGTCAATTTCGCCGGCATCCATGTCGAGGGCATCCGCCATATCAGCGCCACCGACATCGCCTATGCCGAAGAGCTCGGCTACCGCATCAAGCTGCTGGGCATCGCGCGGCCGACCGAACTGGGTATCGAGCAGCGGGTGCACCCCTGCATGGTGCCCCTGGGCACGCCCATCGCCCATGTGGAGGGCGTGTTCAATGCCGTGGTCACCGAGGGCGATTTCGTCGGCCAGAACGTGGCGGAGGGCCGCGGCGCCGGCGCCGGACCGACGGCTTCGGCGGTGGTGTCCGACCTGATCGATATTGCCCGCGGCCGCACGCTGCCCACCTTCTCGATCCCGGCGGCACAGCTCAGGAAGCTGCCGGTGTCGCCGATGGAGCGGCACCAAGGCTCTTATTATATCCGCCTGATGGTGGTGGACCGGCCCGGCGTGATTGCGGATGTCACAGCGGCCCTGCGTGATGAGGAAGTCTCGCTGGAAGCCATGCTGCAGCGGGGCCGGGCTCCCGACGAGGCGGTGCCCGTGGTGCTGACAACTCATGATACAGTGGAGGCCTCGATGCGCCGCGCTTTGGCGCGGATCGAAAGCTTGAAGACGGTGGTCGAACCGCCGCGGCTGATCCGGATCGAGACGCTGTGATCTCCTTGGGGATCGCCGCTTCGTCCGGTCTGCGAAGGGGGGAATGATGGCGAAGAAGATGGATCGCAATCTGGCGCTGGAGGTGGTGCGGGTCACCGAGGCCGCGGCCCTGGCGTCCTCGCGCCTGATGGGGCGCGGCGACGAGAAGGCGGCCGATCAGGCGGCTGTCGATGCCATGCGCCGCTCGCTCAACGGCCTCGCCATCGACGGCGTGGTTGTCATCGGCGAGGGCGAGCGCGACGAAGCGCCCATGCTCTATATCGGCGAAAAGGTCGGCGCCGGCGGTCCGCGGGTGGACATCGCGCTGGATCCCCTGGAAGGCACCACTATCACCGCCAAGGGCGGCAACAACGCGCTGAGCGTGGTGGCGATGGCGGAGGAGGGCGGCTTCCTCAATGCGCCCGACGTCTACATGGACAAGATCGCCGTCGGCGGCGGGCTGCCCGATGGCGTGGTGGACCTCGATGCCAAGCCGGAAGAAAACCTGAAGAACCTGGCGAAAGCGCGGAAGGTGGAGGTGCCCGATATCGTCGCCTGCATCCTCGACCGGCCGCGCCATGCGGAGCTGATCGCGCGCGTCCGCGCGGCGGGCGCCCGCATCATGCTGATCTCCGACGGCGACGTCAGCGGCGTGATCTCCACCGCCCGCGCCGGCAGCGGCGTGGACATCTACATGGGCACCGGCGGCGCGCCCGAAGGCGTGCTGGCGGCGGCGGCGCTCCGCTGCATCGGCGGCCAGATGCAGGGGCGGCTGATCTTCCGCAACGATGACGAGCGCGGCCGCGGCCTGCGCTGGGGCATCTCCGATCTCAACCGCAAATACGACATGATGGACATGGCCAAGGGCGACGTGATGTTCGCCGCCACCGGGGTCACCGACGGCACCATGCTGAAGGGCGTGCGGCGGTTCCAGGACGGCGGCACAACCCACTCGATGGTCATGCGCTCGAAGACCGGCACCGTGCGGGTGATCGAGGCGCAGCACAATTTCGCCCGCAAGCCGATGATCGAGGTCTAGGGCGACTGTCCGGCGCTGTTCCTGCCGCGGCGAATCTCGGCTAAGCAAGGTCTGGCCCATCGGCCGGACCCAAACTCATCTCCAGGAGTGCCATGGCCTTAGCGGCACCGCAGCAGGCGACGGATAGCGCCGCCATCCTGGGCGTGCAGCGCTCGGTGCTGGGCCGCCGCTGGATCTCCCGCGGCGGCGATGACCGGCTTGGCCTGGCGCTGGCGCAGCGGCTGTCGGTGCCGGAGATCGTCGGCCGCATGATGGCGGCGCGCGGCATCGATCTGGACTCCGCCGCGAGCTTCCTCAATCCCACCCTGCGCGACCTGCTGCCCGATCCGGCGCGCCTGCAGGATATGGACGCGGCAGCGGCGCGGCTCGTGGCGGCGATCCAGGGCGGCGAGAAGATCGCGGTGTTCGGCGATTACGATGTGGATGGCGCGACGTCCTCGGCGTTGCTGCATCGGTTCTTCAGCGCCATCGGCGTGCCGCTGCGGATCTATATTCCGGACCGCATGACAGAGGGTTACGGGCCGACCCTGCCGGCCCTGTTGAAGCTGCGGGCGGAGGGCGTCGCCGTCGTCATCACGGTGGATTGCGGCACCACCGCCTTCGCGCCGCTGGAGGGTGCTGCCAAGGCCGGCCTGCAGACGATCGTGGTGGATCACCACACCGCAGAGCCGTCGCTGCCCGTGGCGGCCGCCGTCATCAATCCCAACCGCCTGGATGACACCAGCCATTGCGGCCAGTTGGCGGCCGTCGGCGTGACCTTCCTGTTGATCGTGGCCCTGAACCGGGCGCTGAGGGCGGCCGGCTGGTACGGCAACGGCCGCGCCGAGCCGGACCTGAAGCAGTGGCTGGACCTGGTGGCGCTGGGCACGGTCTGCGACGTGGTGCCGCTCACCGGCGTCAACCGGGCGCTGGTGGCGCAGGGCCTGAAGGTGATGGCCCGCCGCGGCAACCCCGGCTTGGCGGCGCTGGGCGATGTGGCGCGGCTGTCGGAGATGCCGCGACCTTCGTGATCGCCCGCAGCGCGGCCGCGCGCGAGGCCACCGCGCGCGCGGTGTGGGCGCCGGAGAACGTGCTCGGCGCGGCGCTCGTGGTGGGCATCGTCGTGCGCGGCAAGGGCCCGCTCATGTTCGACGCCGGCCGCGCCGCGCAGAACATGATGTTGGTGGCCTACAACGACGGCATCGGCTGCTGCCCGAACGGGATCCGCGACCCGGCGGAGATGGCGGCCGCGCTGGGGCTCGAGCCCGACGACCAGATCGCCAACGTCCTGAGCTTCGGCTATCCGGCCCGGCCGGGCGATCCCGAGCGCCTCAGCGCGCCGGAGTGGCTCGAGCGGGCCGACCGCAAGCCGTTCGCCGAGGTCGTCCGAGAGGTCTGAGGCTCAGCCGGAGAGGACCGGCAGCAGCGCGCCGAGCTTGACCTCGGTCTCGGCCAGCTCGGCGGCCGGGTCGGAGTCGCGCACGACCCCGACGCCGGCGTAGAGCCGCGCCTCGGGACCGCGGAGGAGCGCGCACCGCAGCGCGACGCAGAACTCGCCGTCCTCGTTGGTGTCCGTCCAACCGACGGGCCCGGCGTACCAGCCGCGGTCCAGTCCCTCGAAGGCTGGGATCTGCGGCGTGGCGACTGCGTGCCGGCTCGCTGCCCACGGCCGGTGTCGGATGCAGCCGGCCGGCCAGCTCGAGCCCACGCTGACCGGCGCGGTGAGCTGCGCGCGGATCGGCGTCGCCAGGTGCTGGATGTTGGCGACCTTGACGATCGCCGGCTCCTCGGGCGCGGCGACCCACACGCTCAGCGGGCGCAGCGCCCGGCCGATCCGCCGCGCGACGATCTGCTGCTCCTCGCCCGTCCTTGTCGGAGCGCAGCAGGCGCTCACCCAGGTGCGCGTCGACGGCCGGGTCGGCCGAGCGCCGCGTGGATCCGGCGAGCGCGACGGTCGAGGCGCGCAGGCCCTCGCGGCGGACCAGCAGCTCGGGCGAGGCGCCCAGGAACGCCGCCTCGCCGGCACCGACGCAGAAGACGAAGCACGAGTCGAAGGCGGCGCGCAGGACGCCGAACACGGCGGCGGGATCGTGCGGCGCCGGCGCGTGTACGGACACCTCGCGCGCGAGCACGATCTTCTCGAACGCGCCCGCCCGGATGCGCTCGACGGCGCGGGCCACCGCCGCCTCGTAGTGCTCCGGCGGGGCCCGTGGAGGCGATGCGGAGAAGCGCCCGGTCGGCGCCGGGTCCAGCAGCGGGAGCGGGTCGGTGCGCAGCTCCTCGAGCCGGCGCTCGGCGCGCTCGACCAGGGTCTCGGGCACGTCGTCGGGGGTGGCGAGCACGGCGAGCGTCAGGCGCACGTCGTCGCCGCGCCGCGCGAGCGCGAGCTCGGGCACGTTCAGCTCGCCGTGGGCGAAACCGGCCCAGTGCGGGGCCGAGCCGCCGTCGGGCGCGAAGGCGAAGCCGCCGACCGCCACCAGCCCGGCGCCGGGGGGCCGTCGGGCGAGTCGGCCACCGCGCGGCCCGCCAGGTCGCACCACTCCGCCGCGGCGCGCGAGAAGCGCCCCGGACCGGCCGCGCGCACGCTGCGCACGCAACCGAGGCCGGCCAGCGCGGAGCCGTCGCGGTCGGGCTGCTCGAAGCAGAACCACGGCTCGCCGGGGCGGCGGGAGGCGAAGGCGGCCGCGCTCGGATCCACCTCGGCGCGGACCGGCACGGTGAGTCCGGCGAGGACCTCTCCCTCCCCCCGCCGGGCGCGGCGCACGGCCCGCTTGGCGCGCGCCGCAGGAGCGCGGCGCGGGCGCCGGCGTCGAGGGCGAGGCGGCCGTCTCTGGTCGGTGAGAGCTCGACGGTCATGGTCTCTCGCACAGGGTACGGAGCCGCCGCGCCGGCGCCCGCCGCGCCCGCTGGATGCGGACCCGAGGGCCCCGGGTCCTGCGTCATCATGGATCGCGATGACGTCGCGAGCCGAGACGATCGCCCCGGCCGCCCAGCGGGTGGACCGCCGCGGGATGTCGGCGGTCTCCGCCGGGCACGCGCTGACCGACACCTGCCAGGGTGCGGTGCCGGCGCTGCTGCCGTTCCTGATCGCGGAGTACGGCTGGACCTACGCGGCCGTCTCCGCCCTCGT
>CAWENQ010000005.1:102500-826483 GCA_963810485.1 uncultured Alphaproteobacteria bacterium | reverse complement strand
TGCGCCTGAACGCCCAGGGAACTTGTTCCTGGGTTCCCCACGACGGCGCGCTGCGTCGATCAGTACCGGAACCCAATCCCCGCCCCACCCCAGAGCTGCTGACCCCAGCGCCGACTGCATCTGCTCCGGTGATGGGATCGCGGCCAGAAACCCCGACGACGTCGCCGTACACGATCGAGAAGATTGAAGAGCTCCGTCGGGATGCGTCCCAAGCGGCCGCCTGTGCCGGTGTCGGGGGCCCATGTCCGCGTTGACGAAATGCCCGGCGGGTGGACACTGTTGCTGGATCGGCTGCGGCCGCGAAATAAACGGCGCTACCGCGTGCCATCGTTGATGGCGTACTTGCTGAACGTCACCATTCTGTACAGCACATCGCGCCAGCAACAGTTGCGGCAGCTGACTGATGTGTACTTCAGTCCGCCGCTGCAAAGGGTCGGGATTGCTTCAATGGTCACGCTTTGACCAGATCGTCAAACAGGGATACGACCACGCGATCGAATTGCTCGGCGGGCTGAGCGACTCGCAGCGCTCGGCGCTTGGATTGGAGCCGTTGCCTGTTACCGACGACACTCTCGCCCGCGAACAACGTCCAACTTTAGACGCGCACGACCTTCCCCGGATTCAAAATATCCAGTGGATCGAACGATCGCTTGATGCGTGCCATCAGTTCGAGCGCATCGTCGCCATGCTCCTCGCGCAGAAAATCCATCTTGTGCATGCCGACACCGTGCTCGCCGGTACAGGTACCGTCCATCTGCCAGCGCGCGAGTGACGATGAGTTTGTTCAGGCGCTCGGCCTCGGCGAGTTCTTCGGGCTTCGACGTGTCGGCCAGAATCGCGCAATGAAAGTTTCCGTCGCCTACGTGGCCAAGGATCGGCGCGGGCAAGAAAGACTGCTCGGTGTCGCGAACGGTGCCGGCGATGCACTCGGCGAGGCGCGAGATTGGCACGCACACGTCGGTCGTGAAACTGCGGCATCCTGGCTTGAGTTGCAGACACGCGAAGTACGCGTTGTGACGCGCTTCCCAGAGCCGCGTCCGGTCTTCCGGGCGCGTGGCCCACTCGAAAGCCGCCGCGCCGTGTTCGCGCGCGATTTCCTCGACCATCGTCGCCTGCTCGGCGACGCTTGCTGTGGACCCGTGAAATTCGAACAGCAGCAACGGCATTTCAGGCAGCCCGAGCTTGTCGCGCGCGTTGACTGCTTTGACGGTTAGCGCATCGAGCAACTCGCAGCGGGCGATCGGAATGCCCATCTGAATCGTTGCGATCGTCGTTTGCACCGCGTCTTCGACGGTCGGAAACGAACACGACGCAGCGGAAACCGCCTCGGGCTGTGGGTAGATCCGCACGCGTGACTTCAGTAATCACACCGAGCGTGCCTTCGCTGCCAACGAAAAGGCGCGTCAGGTCGTAGCCTGCGCTCGACTTTCTTGCGCGCCGCGCGGTGCGAATGACCTTCGCTTCACCTGTGACGACTGTCAGCGCCAGCACGTTCTCACGCATCGTGCCGTAGCGCACGGCGTTGGTGCCCGACGCACCGGTCGCACTCATGCCGCCGATCGTTGCGTCGGCACCGGGATCGATCGGAAAAAAGAAACCTGTGTCGCGAATTTCCTGATTCAACTGCTTGCGCGTCACGCCTGCCTGCACGGTCACCGTCAAGTCTTCCGGGTTGATCGCGAGCACCTTGTTCATCTGCGACAGATCGACGCTGACACCGCCCTGCAGTGCGAGCAGATGACCTTCGAGCGACGTGCCGACGCCGTAGGGAATCAGCGGCACGCGATGGCGCGAGCACAGACGTACCAGCGCAACGACCTCTTCGGTCGAGTGGGCGAAAACGACCGCGTCCGGCGGCATCGGCTGGATACGGCGACTCGTCACGCCCGTGGTGCTCGCGCACCGCGTCGGCGATCGACACGCGGCCGCCGAAGATTGTCTGCAGGCCGTCGATGAACTCGGCGGGCAACGGCTTGCGCAACACATGCGGGGATAAAGGCGCATTCATAATGGCGTCCTTTGTCTGGCTACAGGGCCATTCTATGGGCAACCGACTATCGCAGATCGCAACACGCACCGGCGATGATGGCACCACCGGGCTCGCCGACGGCACGCGCGTCAGCAAGGATCATCTTCGGGTCGCCGCGATGGGCGATGTCGATGAGCTCAACTCGAGCATCGGTGTGCTGCTGACTGCAGAACTTTCGGACTCGATTCGCAGCGATCTGGCCGCGATTCAGAACGATCTGTTCGATCTCGGCGGCGAGCTCGCGATTCCCGGCTACTCGATGATCAGCGACAAACAAGTGGCTCGACTCGACGCGCGGTTGGCGCATTACAACGCGGATCTTCCGCGGCTGGCCGAATTCATTCTGCCCGGCGGTTCGCCGGCGGCCGCGCTTGCGCACGTGTGTCGTACGGTGTGCCGGCGCGCCGAGCGTGCGCTGGTGGCGCTGGGCAAGCAGGACACGATCAACGACGGGCCGCGGCACTACTTGAATCGACTCTCCGATCTGCTGTTTGTGCTGGCGCGCGTTCTGAACCGAGAGGCGGGCGGCGCCGACGTACAGTGGCAGCAACGCAAGAACCAATAGCGAATCCGATAATGAAGATCAGATATCTCGGCGCGATTGCCGGCGCCCTTGTGGTTGGTACCGCAGGCGCCGCTCCCACGCGTCCGTTGATACCGCTGTACGACGCCAGCGACGATCGCTGCCCGCTGCGACAGCGAGCTCGCAAAGGCGCGCGCAACCAAAAAGGCGATTGAATCGAAAAAGGATGCGAGGCGTTTTTGCCGACTGGAACCGGCTGTCGATTCAGTATGCGGACTTTGCGTATCCGGTCTACCTGCTGCAAAACGTCGCGACGCGACAAGGCGACGCGTGACGCTGCGCAGACGTGTCTGGAAAAACTTTTGCCGTTCGAGACCGAAATGGCGCAAAGCGAGCCGTTGTATCGCCGCGTGCGAGCGGTCACGCCGAAGGACGCGATCGATCAGACGTTCAAGCAGGACCTGATCGAGAAGTTTGAAGACGGCGGAGCGACGCTGCCACCCGACAAACGCAAGCGTGCGAAGGAGATCGCCGATGAGATCGAGCGCCTCGACTTGCAGTTCAGCAAGAACGTCAACGAAGATCCGACCACCGTCGTACTGACGCCGGCGGAAGCGGCAGGGATGCCCGACGCATGGCTCGCGGCACGTAAAGCGCGATGCCAACGGCAACCTGGTGCTCGGTCTCGACTCCCCGACCGTCGTGCCGTTCTATGCAGAACGCGACCAGCGAAGCGGCGCGGCGCAAGGTGTGGATGGCGAAAAACCGTGAAGGTGGCGAGCAAAATCTCGCACTGCTTGATCGAGCGTTGAAGCTGCGCTACGAACTCGCGCAGCTGCACGGCGTGCCGGACTATGCAACGTACGCGCTGAAGCGTCGCATGGCGCAGACACCCGCGGCGGTGAACGAATTTCTGGCCAAGGTGCAGGCGGCAGTCGATGAAGTCGAAGCGCGCGAGCTCGCGGAGTTGCGCGCCGACAAGGCAAAGTTCACCGGCACCGATCCGGCTGCGCCGATGTTGTATCGCTGGGACCTGGCGTTTCATCAGGAGCGTGTGCGCCGTGCGCGCTTCAAGATCGATCAGGAAGCATTGCGCGCCTACTTTCCGACCGACAAGAGCATTGCAGTTCGCAATCAAGCTGGCCGAGCGGCTCTACGGAGTCGAGATTTGTCGAGCGCAAGGTGCCCTACGTGGCACGAAGACGTGCGCTACTTCGATCGTCTTCGATCAACTGCCCGGAAAAAATTCGTCGGGAAAGCGTGGCGCATTCATCGGCGGCGTCTATCTCGATCTGTATCCGCGCGACGGCAAGTACAACCACGCGGCGGCGTTTGCCGGTCCGCGCGGGATCGACGCTGACGCAGCGCACGCCCATCTCCGTACTGGTGACCAATTTCGATCGCAAGGGGTTGAACCACGACGAGCTTGAAACGCTGTTGCATGAATTCGGACATGTGTTGCACGGTGTTCTCTCGAAGACGCGTTACGCCGATCAAAGCGGCACGTCGGTCAAGCGCGACTTTGTCGAAGCGCCGTCGCAGATGTTCGAGGAGTGGGCGCGGCGCGAGGAAGCCCTCAAACTGTTGGCGGAGATCTGTCCCGACTGTCCACGCTTGACCAGCGCGCAGATCGAACAACTCGATTCGGCGCGCAAGTACGGGCAGGGCACTCGCTTTGCGCGGCAGCGCGAGTACGCGGCCTACGACATGAAGCTGCACACCGGCGTTCCGCCGGCAGCGATGCCGACATGGGCCGAGCTCGAAAGCAAGACACGGCTGGGCCACGTTGACGGCTCGATGTTGCCCGCGAGCTTCGGCCACTTGATGGGCGGCTATGCGGCGGGCTACTACGGTTACATGTGGTCGCAAGTGCTGGCGCTTGACATGCTGTCGGCGTTCGACGGCAAGCTGATGAGCCCTGATGTCGGGCGTCGTTATCGGCAGACGATCCTCGCGTCGGGCGGACAGCGCCCGCCGCAGGCGCTGGTCGAAGCCTTTCTGGGCCGCAAGCCGACCAGCGATGCTTTTTATGCCGAGATCACAGGCCGCCGATGAGCCTTGAACCGTGATGCAGCTCGAAGGCAAGGTTGCGATCGTCACGGGCGGTGCCGGCGGGTTCGGTGAGGGCATCGCGCGCGCCTACGTGGCGGAGGGTGCGCGCGTTGTGATTGCCGATCTCGAGCGCAGCAAGGGCGAAGCGCTGGCGCGGCAGCTTGGGTCCGCTCGCCGTGTTCGTGCACTGCGATGTTTCGCTGCGGCCCGATATTGATGCGCTGGTGCGCACGTGCGTTGATCAGTTCGGCGCACCGGATATCGTCGTCAACAATGCCGGCACAACGCACACCAACATGCCGCTGCTCGACGTCGACGAAGCGACGTTCGACAAAGTGTTCGCGGTCAACGTCAAATCGATCTATCACATGGTGCTGGCGGTCGTGCCGTTGATGCGCAAGCGCGGAAGTGGCGTGATTCTGAATATCGGTTCCACGGCGGGCATTCGTCCGCGGCCCGGGCCTGACTTGGTACAACGCCAGCAAGGGTGCGGTGAATCTGCTGTCGAAATCGCTGGCCGTCGAACTCGGACCCGATCGCATTCGAGTCAACGCGATCTGCCCGGTGATCGGCGAGACCGGCCTGCTCGAACAATTCATGGGCATGCCGGATACGCCGGAGAATCGAGCGAAGTTCCTGGCGACGATTCCGCTGGGCAGGATGTGCCGGCCTTCGGACGTCGCCGCGGCGGCGGTTTATCTGGCCAGCGACGCTGCCGAATTCATTTCCGGCGTCGAGTTTCCGGTCGACGGAGCGCGCACCGCCTGAGCTATGCGGCGCGAGATTTCTTCGACGTTTTAGGTCGAACGCCGCGTCGCTCGAGCGCCTCGCGCAACATGAACTCGATCTGCGAGTTCACCGACCGCAGCTCGGTGGACGCCAACCGCTCGAGCTCCGCCCACAAAGCCGGATCGACCCGCAGCAGGAACGCCTTCTTCTCCGCGCTCGTCACTTGATGCTTAGCTGAACTTAGCGGCCCGGCGGCTTGCGCTGTCGAACCCAAAGCAGCGTGCCGACGGTTTCAAGAGCGATGCCGATGCCGATCACCGCAAGCCCGACCTCGAAATCAAGCCGGCCGAGCCCGAGCAGCATCGCTCCGATGATGACCAACAGCGTTCCGGGAATCCAAAGTACCAACGCATTCATCGCGGTCGCGCTTACTGATACAGCGTGCCGGTGTTGATCACCGGCTGCGTATCGTTCTCGGAGCAGAGCACCACCAGCAGATTCGACACCATCGCGGCTCGGCGCTCGGAATCGAGATCGACGATGCCGCGCTCCGACAATCCGTTGAGCGCCATCTCGACCATGCTGACGGCGCCGTGCACGATCTTGCTGCGCGCGGCGATGATCGCCTCGGCCTGTTGTCGCCGCAACATCACCTGCGCGATCTCCGGCGCATAGGCGAGGTGAGTGAGCTTTGCGTCCTCGACGACGATGCCCGCCGGCTCCAGCCGGTCTGCCAGCTCACGTATCAGTGCAGCGGTGACCTTCGACTGGCTGGCGCGCAAAGTCGGTTCATCCGAGCCTTCGTGCTCGCCTTCGTCGTAGGCGTAGCTCGATGCCAGATAGCGAACCGACGTTTCGGCCTGCACGCGCACATAGACGTCGTAATCCTCGACGTCGAATACGGCCTGCGCGGTGTTGCGCACTCTCCAAACGATTGCTGCCGCGATCTCGATCGGATTGCCGCGCTTGTCGTTGACCTTTAGCCGCTCGCCGTTCAGGTTGTGCGCACGCAAGCTGATCTTCTGCTTCCTGTAGAACGGATTGGCCCAGCGCAGCCCCTCGGAGCGGTCGGTTCCGACGTACTCTCCGAACAGCAACAGGATCGCGGCTTCATTCGGCTGCAACATGTACAGCCCTGCAAGCAGCAGCGCGCCGAGGAGAATCAGAACCACGCCCAATGCGATCGCCATCAGCCCCATCGGCCGCACGACGAAGTAAATCCCGGCAAGCACAGAGACGATGCCGATCGCAGCCCACACATAGCCGCTTCCGCTCGTCCTTTCGATCTCTTTCGTGATCGGCGCGTTTTGCATGCCTTCCCTCCGTTATCAAAGTGATATCACTTTGATAGAAGGCGCCGAGATTGTCAAGTCGGCCGGACGGACGGTCGGCGAATGGCTTGCAGCAGCCTGCGCGAGCGCGAACGACGGCCGTCGCCGGCTGCGACGGCGCAGAGGTGCGCCTGTCGGTCTAACTAGTGGCTGCCTTTGCCGGCCCGTCTGTCGCGCACTGCCTTCGCCAGCGAATCAAGCACAGCCGACGCTGTCGTCCCATCCAATGCACGCATCGGTAATCGACTGCCCGTAACTCAGCGGCTTGCCGACGACCAGGTCCTGCCTGCCTGAAAACAAGTGGCTTTCGATCATCACGCCGATGATGCGCGACTCGCCGGCTGCCAGTTGTTGCCCGATGCTGGCGCACACCTTGATCTGGTTGGCGTGATCCTTCTGGCTGTTCGCGTGGCTGGCGTCGATCATCAGTCGCTCGGGCAGGCCGGAAGCTCGTAACTCGGCGCACGCGGATGCGACGCTCGCCGCATCGAAGTTCGGCTTTTTCCCGCCGCGCAGGATGATGTGGCAATCGTCGTTACCTTTGGTCGACACGATCGCCGAATGGCCACCCTTGGTGACCGAAAGAAAATGATGCGGCTGTTGGGCGGCTTTGATCGCGTCGGTCGCGATCTTGATGTTGCCATCGGTGCCGTTCTTGAACCCGACCGGACACGACAGCCCCGATGCGAGCTCGCGATGCACCTGGCTCTCGGTCGTGCGCGCGCCGATCGCGCCCCACGACACAAAGTCCGCGATGTACTGCGGCGTGATCATGTCGAGAAATTCGCTTCCGGCGGGCATGCCTGCGACGTTGATTCCCATTAACAACTCACGCGCCACGCGCAATCCGTGGTTGATGCGAAAGCTGCCATCAAGGTCGGGATCGTTGATCAATCCCTTCCAACCCACCGTCGTGCGCGGCTTCTCGAAGTAGACGCGCATCACGATTTCGAGCTCCGATTTCAGACGCTCGCGCTCTGCCTTCAGCCGGCGCGCGTAGTCGAGCGCCGCTTGCGGGTCATGGATCGAGCATGGGCCGATCACGACCACGATGCGGTCGTCCTCGCCGTGCAGGATGCGGTGGATCGACTCGCGCGCTTCGAACACCGTCAACGATGTTTTCTCGTCGCACGGATACTCGCGCAGCAGGTGCGACGGCGGCGCAAGCTCCTTGATCTCCTTGATCCGCAGGTCATCGGTCATGTAGCGCATTGCTCGGGCCTCTTTAGATCCGTCCATCGTGCTTCTCTAATATCAGCTAGCAAAAAAAAACCGCCAGGTCTGCCTGGCGGTTTGGGTCGATTCGGTGTGTTCTACGCGCGCCGTTCGACTCGTTCCGCCAGTGGCCGGAAAAAGCCGTAAAAGTAAAAGTAGAAGCGGTGCGCAAAAACGTTCATGTGCGCAAGATACCCGAGCTTTGGGCTGCGGCACGCAAGTCAAACATCGGCCCGAATTACCCACAAATAGCGAGTCACCTGCCAAAACACCGGCGCCGCAAACATCAGGGCGTCGAGCCGCTCGAGCACTCCGCGCGTGAGCACGAGCTCCGAATCCCATTGCTTTGCCCCGAGACTGCGCTTGACCAGCGACAAGACCACGGTGCCCATGAAGCCGCTGACGACGATCAGCGCGGACATGCAAGAACGCCTGCCACCACAGAAACGGTGTCATCCACCACAACGCGGTGCCGATCAGTACTCCCGCCGCACCGCCGGCCAGCGCACCTTTCGCCGTCTTGTTCACATTGACGGTCAATGGAACGCCGCCGAGCAGTGTGCTGGCGATCACCTGCAGCAGATCGGTCAGGAAAAGAATCAGCAGAAAGAACAGCAGCAGCAGCGGACCACGATCCTCGTGCCCGCGGATCGGCAACGTGGCGATCGCCGGTGCGTGGCTGACGCAATAGACGCTGACCATCAATCCCCATTGCACCTTGGCGACGCGCTGCAGATACAACTCGGTGTCCTGCTTGATCGCCATCACGACCGGCATCAGCAGGAACACGTAAACGGGAATGAACACAGCGAACAAATTGGTGCGCCCGAATCCGAGCAGCAGGTATTGCGCCGGAATCACCAGGTAGAACGCCACCACCAGCGCCCAGTGATCCGACGGCTTGATCGGCGTCAGCGATACGAACTCGCGCAGTGCGAAGAACGATGCGAGCGCGAACACGACCAGCAGCGCATTCGGCCCGATGACGAAGGCCACCGTGAACAGCGCGAGCACCGACCATGAAGAGCGCACGCGCGAGTTGACGACCGCCAATCGCGTCAGGCGCATCGTGTCCATCGTGCGCGATGCGACCCACTGTCCGGCGCCGGTCGCAACGAGCGACAGAATCGCAAGCGCGCAGAAAATGGCGAGAAACGTTTCGTTAAGCGTCAGACCCATGTCAGTACCGCCGAGAGCCCAAGGCACTGCGCGTCCTTAGGAAGCGAACGAAGTGCGCGTGGAGTCGTCATGCCTAGCCTGAAGGGCGACCGCGTCGCGCGCTCGCTGCAGAAATTCATCCTTGTCCTCGCCGGCTTCCAGCTTGAGCGCGCCACCGAAGCGCACGGTGCAGATGATCGGCACCGGCAGCAACGCACCCTTGGGCATGCTTCGATGCAGGTTCTCGATGTAGACGGGAATCAGTTCAACCGCCGGAAACGCGGTGGCGAGGTGATACAGGCCCGATTTGAATTCGCCGGGCAGCGGCTGTGCCGAACGCGTTCCTTCCGGGAAGATGATCAGCGAGAAGCCGTGCTCGAGCGCGTCGCGCAAGGGCTCGAGCGGATCGGCGTCGGGGTCGGCGCGGCTGCGATCGATCATCACGACATTGAGCTCGTCCTTTGCGATCGTGCCGCGAATGCCGGGCTTGTCCCAATAATCACGCGCCGCCACCGGCCGCGTATTGGCGCGCAATGCGCCGGGAAGCGCGGCCCACAGCACGATCGTGTCCATGTGGCTGGTGTGATTGGCAAAATAAACGCGCTGCGCAGCGGTCGGTGCCGAACCGACCCAGCGCGGATACGCGCCGACGAGCAAGCGCACCAGCCAGACAATCGGAGGCAGCAGTTTCACGCGAGGACGTGACGTTGACGAGCGATGCAAGGAGCCGTCCATTATCTGCGAGCGCCCTTGTTGAGCAAAGCGAGATGCACGTGCATTATCGGCGAGCCTGGACGCAATCGAATGAAACGCACGCACTAGAGTCGTTTTCGAACACCGGCAGGGAACGTGCGCAGTCAATGGCACGACGCAGGTGGTCAAAGCCATCGGCGATCTCTGCAATCATTGCCGGTGACTCTGTATTAAGGCTGTTTACGAAGCTGCAGACCGCGATGACGCAGCTGGAGAATTGTATGCTTGCGGAGGACTCGACCGTCGCACTGAGAGGCATCTACTGATCGGTCTGAGGCGCGGCTGGGCCATGGCAGCGACGGCTGATCTAGTGACGCGGACTCGATCCCTGCCTTGAGCGAGTCGATCACGTTCACGTGTTCGTGCAGTGATCGAACACAGCGGAGCGATGGTATGCCAACGTGATGGGCTTTCATCGGGTCATGGACCTCGAGTTCTGGGCGACCGACGGTGGCCCGCTCACGATCGCCGATGAATCGGGAAGCATCCATCTCGCGCTGTTCGAAAAACCTACGCAAGCGTGCCGATCAACCGTTGCCTTTGCGGCCAGATGCGAGCCAGTTCTCAGATTGGTGCACTCATCTTGCCGAAGGTACTGAAGCAACCGATGCAACCCGTCGATCACCGTGTGGCATGGTCGCTTTACTTCAGCGATCCCGATGGAAATCCGTTTGAGATCACGTGCTATGACTACGATGCACTGTCGGCTGAATTCCGGAACTCGCAGCCCGCATGACGCGTGCAACCAAGTCGAGATCGAGAAAATGAAACGTCTACCTGGCTGTGCTTTTCGCTGTCTATCGAGTCATTCCTCAGCGGCTGTGCCAGCGTCGGCGGTTCCGATACAGCAGCAGTTGACGGCGCAGGTCACCGCTGCCGAGCTGGCGTTTGCGAAGACGATGGCCGATCGGGACCATGCGGCATTCTCCAGCTTCATTTCCGAAGAAGCGGTGTTCATCAACGCAGGCAAGCCCGTGCGCGGCAAAGCAGCGATCGCCGCCGACTGGAAAAAGTTCTATGACGCGCCGCGCGCGCCATTTTCGTGGAAGCCGGATCTAGTGGAGGTCTTGCCGTCGGGCACGCTCGCCTATTCGACCGGTCCCGTTGCGAACCCGGACGGAATAGTCGTGTTCGCGAGGTTCCACTCCACCTGGCGGCTCGAAGCGCCGGGAGTCTGGCGGGTCGTGTTCGATAGCGGCTCGGAGGTCTGCAACTGTCCGAAGCCGTAGCCGACGCATAGCGCGTGCTACGCGGTACCGCCGATCGTCAGTCCTTCGATGCGCAACGTCGGTTGCCCGACGCCGACCGGCACGCTCTGTCCGTCCTTGCCGCACGTGCCGATACCTGGATCGAGTCGCCATGTCGTTGCCGATCATCGTCACCTGCGTCAATGCATCGGGGCCGTTGCCGATCAGCGTTGCGCCCTTGATCGGGCGCGTGACCTTGCCGTTTTCGATCATGTAGGCCTCGGCCATGCTGAACACGAACTTGCCGTTGGTGATGTCGACCTGACCGCCGCCGAAATTGGTTGCGTAAATGCCTTTGCTGACCGAGCGCACGATTTCATCCGGATCTTTGTCGCCGGCGAGCATGTAGGTGTTGGTCATGCGCGGCATCGGCAGATGCGCAAACGACTCACGGCGGCCGTTCCCGGTCGGTGCAACGTTCATCAGCCGCGCGTTCAGCGAATCCTGGATGTAGCCGCGCAGAATTCCGTCTTCGATCATCACGGTGCGCTGTGTCGGGTTGCCTTCATCGTCGATGCTCAACGATCCGCGGCGGTTCGCAATCGTGCCGTCGTCGATGACGGTGACACCCTTCGACGCGACGCGCTGCCCGACCTTGCCGGCAAATGCGCTCGAACCCTTTGCGATTGAAATCGCCCTCGAGCCCGTGCCCGACTGCTTCGTGCAACAGAATTCCGGGCCAGCCGGGACCGAGAACGACCGGCATGATGCCGGCCGGCGCCGGGTCCGCGACAAGATTGATCAGCGCCTGATCAACGGCCCGATCCGCGTATTCCGCAAGGCGCTCGTCGGTGAAGTACGAAAGATCGTGTCGGCCGCCGCCGCCGTAATGCCCCTGCTCGCGCTTGCCGTCCTGTTCGACGATGACGTTGACCGACACGCGCACCAGCGGCCGCACGTCGGCCGCCAGCACGCCATCGCTGCGCGCGACCAGGATCACGTCGTAATCGGCGCCGACGCTTGCCATCACCTGCTTGACTCGCGGATCGCGCGCGCGCGCCAGCTGCTCGACCTTCTCCAGCATCCGCACCTTGGCGGCTGCATCGAGCGACGCCACCGGATCGCCGTCGTCATAGCGCGCCGACTGCGAGCGCACGGCGACCTTCGGCGCGACCTTCACCTTGCCGGCGCCATGGCGCGCGATCGAGCGCGCGGAAATCGCCGCCTCGGTCAACGACTCGAGCGAGATATCGTCCGAATACGCAAACGCGGTCTTGTCGCCGACGATGGCGCGTACGCCGACGCCTTGTTCGATATCAAAGCTGCCGCTCTTGACGATGCCTTCTTCGAGCGAAAACGACTCGCTGCGCGAATACTGAAAGTACAGATCGGCGTAATCGGTACGGTGCTCGAAAATCGTCGCCAGCACGCGCTGCAGCTGCGCTTCGTCCAAGCCGAACGGGTCGAGCAGCAGCTGCTTGGCGGTGGCAAGGCGGGCGAGGGCGGGGTCGGAGATTTTCATTGAACGTTGCAGTGCGGAATCGGCAATTGTACGGGCGTCAGTTCAGCACCCGATGCTCCAGGGCAGGCAAAGAAGCACGTGAATCGGCGATCAATTGTGGGTCAATATCGCCGAACACAACCCCTTCGCCGTCCGCCCGCTCTGCAACAACTGTGCCCCACGGGTCGATCAGCATCGTGTGGCCGTAGGTCGAGCGGCCGTTTTGATGGCGTACCGCCCTGCGCGGGTGCAAGCACGTACGCCAGGTTTTCAATCGCGCGGGCGCGCAGCAGCACTTCCCAGTGCGCGCGACCGGTCGTAGCGGTAAAGGCCGAAGGAACGAGGATCAGATCCGGCCGCGGCATCGCGCGGTACAGCTCCGGGAAGCGCAGGTCGTAGCAGATCGACAGCCCGACGCGCAGCCGAACGCCGTCTTCGGTCGCCAGCTTGAAGCTCGCCACCTCACTGCCCGGTGCGATCGTCAGCGACTTCGTCGTAGTTCTCCTTGCCCTTGTTGAAGCGGAACAAGTGAATCTTGTCGTAGCGCGCGACGCGCTCACCCGCCGGACCGTACACCAGCAGCTGTTCAGAACGCGATCATTTTCCGGCGCGACCAGCGGCAACGTACCTCCAACCAAACACACACGGTGCTGACGCGCCTGGTTGGCAAGAAAGTCCTGAATCGGTCCGTGGCCGTCGGCTTCGCGCAGTGCGACCTTGTCGGTGTCGCGCTGGCCCATCAGACAGAAGTATTCGGGCAACGCGACCACCTGTGCGCCGCCGTCGGCCGCTTGTGCGATCAATGCCGCAGCGGCGCGCAGGTTTTGGTCGACATCGGTCGTCGAAACCATTTGCACACCGGCAACGCGTACCGTGGATTTCATTTGATCGACTCCGCATCTGCGCCGGCCACTCGGCCGCGGCGCGTGATCGTTGGATCGGTCCAGGTGCCTGCGATGTCGTACTCGAGCGCAAACGCTTTGGACAGCGGATTGCGCAGCACGTATTGCGCGACAAACGCGCCCAGGCCGAGTATCGGATTGGCAACGCCGAGCGCGAGCGCGGCCGTACTTGCATCGATTTCAGGCAGCACGACCAGATGCAACTGCTGCGTTTCGTTGCGCAGGTTGATCGTGCCCGACATCAGCGCCGTCGCGCTCGCGCCCGCCATCCGGAAGTTGCTGGTCGACATGACGCCCTGCGCGACCGTCGCGTCCGCGCGTATCGACGCTATAGGCGAAGCCTTCCGAAAACGGGCGCCCGGCGTCGAACAGCAGCGTGCGCGACAACGATTGCAGTGACAGCAGGCTCAGCAAGCGAGCCGCGTTATTTTTCCCGAGCCCGACCTAGGAACCCCAATGGCCGACCCATTCGTCGCTGAGATCCGCGTTTTTCCGTTCAACTTCGCACCCAAGGGCTGGGCGTGGTGCGACGGTCAGCTTCTGCCGCTGTCGCAGAACACTGCGCTGTTCTCGCTGCTCGGCACGACCTACGGCGGCAACGGCAAGAGCAACTTCGCGCTGCCCGACCTCCAGGGGAACGCCGCGATGCATCCCGGTCAGGGGCCGGGCCTGAGCCTTCACGACCTCGGCGAGCTCGGGGGATCGCAGACCGTGACGCTGCTCGAGAGCGAGATCCCGGCGCACATCCACGTGCCGCAGGCGTCGCTTGGTACGGCCGACCTGCAGTCGCCGGGACCCGGCAACGTGCTCGCCGAGGCCGACGGGAACGTCTACAAGCAACCCCCGCTCGGCGCGGTGGCGATGATGTCGCCGCAGACGCTGACGCCGACCGGCGGCGACCAGCCGCACAACAACATGCAGCCGTTCCTCACGTTCTACTTCAACATCGCCCTCCAGGGCGTGTTCCCGCCGCGCGGCTAGTGACGGTCGCACTCCGCCCGGCCGAGCCGGAAGATCAGCCGTTCTTCGTCCGGGTGTACGCGGGGACGCGCGCGGACGAGCTGGCGATGCTGCCCTGGACCGACGCGCAGAAGGCCGACTTCGCCGCCGCGCAGTTCGCGGCGCAGAGCGCCCACTACGAGCAGCACTACATGGGGATGAGCGCGCACGTGATCCTCGTCGACGGCGAGCCGGCCGGGCGCCTGCTCGTGGCGCGCTGGGACGAGGAGATCCGGATCGTCGACATCGCGCTGCTGCCGGAGTTCCGCGGGCGCGGGGCGGGGAGCTCGCTGCTCGACGATCTGATGGGCGAGGCCAGGGACGCCGGCAAGCGGCTCAGCATCCATGTCGAGATCCACAATCCCGCGATGACCCTCTACCGGCGGCTCGGCTTCCACCCGGTCGGCGAACACGGCGTCTACCTGCGGATGGAGTGGGACCCCGCCCGCTCCGATCAGGTGAAGACAGCCTCGTAGATCGTCCCCGCCTCGGAGCGCCCGACGGGAACGATGAAGATCTCGATCGCGCCCAGGCCGGAGTGCTCCAGCCTGTAGATCTGCTGGGGCAGGATCGTGTCCGCCGATCCGCGGAACAGCAGCGTGAAGGGCGCACGACCGCCGTCCGAGTACACCGACGGCTTCGTCGCGTCCACGAGACGGGCCTCGACGAGCTCGAGCGGGTGTCGCTCGGCCTCCGCAACCGCAGCGTCGAACGCCTCGCCCACGAGCGGGGCGAAGTCGTCGACGGTCAGCCGCGCGAGATCGGGCATCAGGCGGGCACGCTACCGCGCGCTACGCGGCGGTCGCGTTCAGGCCGATGCCGCTGCACTCGAGGACGTGCTGCGCCTGTTCGAGGTGCTCGGTCGCGGCGTCCCGCAACGCCTGGAGCATCGGTTCCAGGGCGGGCGGCCGGTACCCGCGCTTCGGATAGGCGGCGTACACCTCTCGCGGAGGCAGAGCCGGCGAGATATGACGGAGCGCGATGTCCTCCCGGACACCGGTCAGAGCGAGGCTGGGGATCAACATAACGCCGACACCGGCGGCAACGAGTCCCTGCTTGCCCGTCCACTCGTCGACACGGAATCCGACCCGCGGCTCGAACCCCGCCGCGCGCACGATCCGCTCGAGCGGGCCGAGGCAGTCCGGGTGGGCGCCCTCGATCCAGGTCTCCTCCTCGAGGTCGCGCAGCTTCACGGTCGGCTTGTGAGCGCACAGCCGATGGCCGCACTGGAGCGCGAGGTAGACCTCGTCGTGGAGCAGCCGCTCGAGCACGAGCTCGTCGATGCAGTCATCCTCGCGCCGGTCGAGGTCGGTGATGAGCGCGACGTCGATGTCGCCCGCGGCGAGCGCCCTGAGGTTGTTCTGCGTCGGGCCGGGTGAGAGCGTGAGCTCGACGTTCGGGTGGAGCTGGGTGAAGCGGGTGATCGCGTGGGGGACGAGGAAGACGTTGGCGCTCGCGAAGCCGCCGAGCCGGAGCCGGCCGCAGTCGACGCGCTCGAGCGCGGCCAGCTGGGCCTCGGCGCTCTTGATCCTGTCGAGGATCTGCTCGCCGTGCTCGAGCAGCAGCTCGCCCGCCTGGGTGAGTCGGACCCCGCGCGCGTCGCGCTCGAGAAGGCGCGTGCCGGTCTCCCGCTCGAGGGCGGCGATCTGGCGGGAGATCGCCGGCTGGGTGAAGTTCAGCCGTTCAGCGGCGGCGGAGAACGAGCCCGTCTCGACGATGGTCTTCAGGACTTCGAGACGGCGCACGTCGAGCATGCGCTCAGCGTATGACATGGGGCGAGAACTTGCATTTGTGGTTATGGCTTCCGGGGCTGATCATCGAGGGCGTGATGAACCTCCCCCCGACATTCACGAAGCGGCTTGCGGACGAGCTCGCGGTGGCGCGGCGCAGTGGAAAGCGGTTCTCCGCAAGTAGCGGGGACGACCTCCCGCCCGACTCCGATTCCGACCGCCCCTCGACTTATATGATCGACCCATGTCGTCCCCCGCCGTCCATCTGCACGTCCATTCGGAGTACTCGCTGCTCGACGGCGCCTGCGGGATCGACGCGCTCGCCAAGCGCGCGGCTGAGCTCGGCCAGCCCGCCCTCGGACTGACCGATCACGGCGTGATGAACGGCGCGCTGGAGTTCTACAAGGCGTGCAAGAAGCACGGCGTCAAGCCGATCCTGGGCTTCGAGGCCTACCTCGTCGACGACGTCAAGGACGACGCGGTCAAGTTCGAGCGCAACCACCTGACGCTGCTCGCCCAGAACGACGCCGGCTTCCAGAACCTGGTCAAGCTGTCGTCCGCCGGCTTCCTCGAGGGGCTGCGGCGCGGCAAGCCGAACGTCGACCTGCGGCTGCTCGAGCAGCACTCGGAGGGCGTGATCGCGCTGACGGGCTGCCTGGCGTCGCGGTTCTGCCGCCGGCTGGTCGACGACAACCCGGCCGAGGCGCGCGCGCACGCCGACGACCTGATCCAGATCTTCGGGCCCGAGGACGTCTACTTCGAGCTCCAGGTCAACGGCATCGCCGACCAGGACAAGGCCAACGAGGGCATCGCCCGGATCGCCGCGCGAGGTGGGCCGGCCGGTCGTCGGCACGGCCGACGTCCACTACCTGACGCGCGACGACCACGCGCAACCACTCGGCGCTGCTGTGCGTGCAGACCAAGTCGACGCTGGCCGAGCCCGAAGATGTCGTTCGACACCAACGAGTTCTATCTTGAAGGACAACGACGAGATGGCGGCGGCGTTCGCGCCCGTGGCCCGAGGCCGTGCCGACGTCGCTCGAGATCGCCGAGCGCTGCGACGTCGAGATCGAGACCGGCGGCCAGCTCATCCCGAAGTACCCGACGCCGGACGGCTCCGACGAGGAGGCGTACCTGCGCCGCGCTCGCCGCACGAGGGGCTGCGCGCGCGCTACGGCGACCCGCCGCCGGCCGAGGCGGTCGAGCGGCTCGAGATGGAGCTCGGCGTGATCGTGAAGATGGGCTTCGCGGCCTACTTCCTGATCGTCTGGGACTTCGTCAAGTTCGCGAAGGACAACGGCATCGCGGTCGGCCCGGGCCGCGGCTCGGCGGCCGGCTCGATCGTCTCCTACTGCCTGCGGATCACCGACGTCGACCCGCTCGCCTACGACCTGCTGTTCGAGCGCTTCCTCAACGCCGAGCGCGTGTCGATGCCGGACATCGACATCGACTTCTCGGTCAAGGGCCGCGACCGCGTCATGCGCTACGTGCAGGACAAGTACGGCAAGGAGTCGGTCGCGCAGATCATCACCTTCGGCCGCATGTTCCCGCGCGCGGCCACGCGCGACGCGGCGCGCGTGCTCGGGCTACGACTACGGCGCCGGCGACCGGCTGGCCAAGATGATCCCCGACCCGATCATGGGCCGGGCGCCGTCGTTCGACGACTGCCTGAAGCCGGGCGAGGAGCTCGCGACCGCGTACTCGTCCGACCCGCAGGCCAAGCAGATCGTCGACGTCGCGCGCGGGCTCGAGGGGATCGTGCGCAACGCGTCGATCCACGCGGCGGCGGTCGTGATCTCGGACCGGCCGCTGACCGACATCGTGCCGCTGCAGCTCGCCGAGGACCGCGGCGAGGTCGACCGAGGACGGCCAGCGCAACTACAAGACGGTCACGCAGTACTCGATGAAGCCGGTCGAGGACCTCGGCCTGCTCAAGATGGACTTCCTCGGGCTGCGCAACCTCGACGTGATCGAGTCGGCGCTCGACATCATCGAGCGCTCGGCGGGCGCGCGGCCGGACATGTCGACGCTGCCGCTCGACGACGCGAAGACCTACGAGATGCTCGCGCGCGGCGACTCGATCGGCGTGTTCCAGTTCGAGTCCGACGGCATGCGCGAGGCGCTGCGCAAGGTGCGGCCGACCGAGTTCGAGGACCTGGTCGCGCTCGTGGCGCTCTACCGCCCGGGCGCGATGCGCTACATCGACACGTACGCGCGCAACAAGCGCAACCCCGAGGCGATCGCGTACCTGGACGAGCGGCTGCGCCCGATCACCGAGTCGACCTACTCGGTGATCCTGTACCAGGAGCAGTCGATGCAGATCGCCAAGGCAGATCGCCGGGTTCACCGGCCCGCAGGCGGACGACCTGCGCAAGGCGATCGGCAAGAAGAACCGCGAGGCGATGGCCAAGCTCAAGCCGATGTTCTTCGAGGGCGCGCGCGAGCCAGCGGCACCAGCGGAGCCGGTCATCCAGGAGCTCTGGTCGACCAACGAGGCCGCGGCCGACTACTCGTTCAACAAGTCGCACGCCGCCTGTTACGCGCTGATCTCGTACCGCACGGCGTGGCTCAAGGCCAACTACCCGGCCGAGTACATGGCGGCGCTCATCTCGTCGGTCATGTCGACCAAGGACAAGGTGCCGTTCTTCGTCTCACGCTGCGAGGAGATGGGCATCGACGTCCTGCCGCCGGACGTCAACGAGTCCGACCACGACTTCGTGGTCGTCGAGGGCGCAGATCCGCTTCGGGCTCGACGCGGTCAAGAACGTCGGCCACGCCGCGGTCGAGAAGATCATCGAGGCGCGCGACGGAGGGCGGGCCGTTCCACTCGATCTGGGACTTCTGCGAGCGCGTCGACTGCCGCACGGTGAACAAGAAGGCGATCGAGTCGCTCGTCAAGTGCGGCGCGCTCGACTCGACCGGGCGCGTCGCGCGCGGGGATGATGGAGATCCTGCCGTCGGCGCAGGCGGCGGGCCAGAAGCAGCAGCAGGACGCCGAGCTCGGGCAGGGCTCGATCTTCGACTTCGACGAGCCGGCTGCGGGAGGCGGCGGCGGCGAACGCCGTTCGCGATGCCCGCAGCACCCGCCGGTGCCGCCGATGCCCGACGACCCGAGCGAGCGCAACGAGATGGAGAAGGAGACGCTCGGCCTGTTCCTCTCGTCGCACCCGCTGAAGGAGGTGCGGCCGGCGCTGCGGGCCAAGGTCGACTGCTCGCTGGCCGAGGCCGCCGACCGCAAGGACGGCGAGTGGGTCACGGTCGGCGGCATGATCGTCGAGTGCAAGCGCATCCGCACGAAGAAGGGCGACATGATGATGTTCGCCACCCTCGACGACCTCGAGGGGCAGGTCGAGATCCTCGTCTTCAACTCCGCCTACCAGGGCGAACGCGGACAAGATCGACGTCGACAAGCTCGTCGTCGTGCGCGGGCGGGTCGACCACAAGGACCAGGGCGAGACCAAGGTCGTCGTCCAGGACGTCAGCCGTTCGAGCCGACCGATCAGGAGATCGAGAAGGCGCGCGAGAAGATGGCCGAGCTCGACGCGAAGGCCGCGGTGGTGCACCAGGTCCGGGTGCAGCTCGACGGCCAGGTGCCGGCGACCGTTCTCGACGACCTGAAGGACCTGATCGGCTCGCACAAGGGCGAGCGCGACCTCGTGCTGGTGGTCGGCGACCGCGTGCTCGTGCTGGGGCCGGAGTTCCGGGTGTCGGGGTCGGCGAACTGCCTGCAGGACCTCAAGGACACCGTGGCCGGTGACGGCGACGTGGCGCTGCGCGAGGTCGAGGCGCCGTTCTCCGCGGCCGTGCCTGAGCCGGTCGCTCGTCGGCCTAGCGCGCTTGTTCTCAGCGGCGCTGCGCCGTACGGCGCCGGCGGCTGACCCGCGCGGTCGCGTAGGTCGTGAGCATCTCGACGGTCGCGGCCGCGTACTCGTCGGTGCGGTCGCGGGTGGTGGGGTGGAGGACGAGGTTGTGCGTCACCGACTCGATCACCTGGACGGTGAGGCGGGCGGTGATCTCGGGGTCGGTCGTTCACCTCGGGGCGTGCGCGCAGGTAGGTGGCGACTCCGGCGACGACCGTCGTGGTGAGCTCCTCGAGCCGGCGCTGGAGCTGCGGGCGGGCGCGGGGCCTCCTCGAACAGGACGCGGTGCAGGTCGGGCCGGCCGCGGTGCAGCTCGAGCATCGTGTCCATCATCCGCGCGAAGCCGGCGTGGGGTGGGGGCGGCGCTTCGTGAAGCTCGGCGAACAGCGGTCCCATCGCGGCGACGCCCTCGTCGACGTGGCGTTCGATGATCGCGACGAGGATCGCGTCCTTGTTCGGGAAGTACTGGTAGAGCGAGCCGATCGAGATCCCGGCGCGCTCGGCGATCCGGTTCGTCGTGCCGGCCGCGTACCCGTGCGCGCTCGAAAACCTGAGCAGCCGCCTCGAGGATCGCGTCGACGGTCTGCCGTGCGCGTTCCTGGCGCGGCTGCTTGCGCGGGTTGAGCTGGGTCGTGGTCACGGTGGCGAAATGCGAGTAGTACAGAATGCGAGTAATTGCTCATAATATGCGCATGGCCGTCGTCACCGTGAGCACCGACCTTCCGATCCCCGTCGAGCGAGCGTTCGGGCTCGCGCAGACGCCCGAGCTGTTCTTCCACGTCGTGAGCCCCGTGCTGACGGTTCGCGGGCTGTCCGGCGTCCCGGCGAGACGACGGCTTCGAAGCCGGCGCCGTGATCACCGGCGCGCCTCTGGTGGTTCGGGGTGATCCCGAGCTGGCGGCACACGATCCGGCTGGTCAGCGCCGACGCCGCACGAGATCGTGACCGCCGAGGGCGGCGGGCCGGTACGGACGTGGAACCACCGGCTGCGCTTCGAGCCGACGGGCCCGTCGTCGTGCCGCTACACGGACGAGGTCGAGATCGAGGCCGGCCCGCTGACCGCCTCGGTGTGGCTCTTCGCGGCGATCTTCTACCGCTACCGGCAGGCCCGCTGGCGCTCACTGACGCGTGTGCTGGCGGCAGCCGAGCCGCACGCCGGCGCGCTCAAGCGCGCCGCCTGATCGCCCCTGAACGGCGGCGCGCCCGCCGGGTGGCGGGCGCGCGGGCCGTCAGCAGCTCGAATACCGGCGCCGTCAGCGGCGGAGGTTCACCGTCGCCTTCGGCGCGCCGGTGGCGACGAGCGTCAGCTTGACCGCCTTCTTCTTGCCGAGCGACTTCTTCGCCGCCTTCGTGAACTTGAGCGTCACGGTCGCCGTGCCGCTCGCGCCGACCTTCGCGGTGCCCGTGGCGACGACCTTCGAGCCCACCTTCGCCTGCACCTTCACCGTGCCCGCGGGCAGACCGGCGAGCTGCACCTGTCAGGCCCTTCGCCAGCGCCTTGCGCAGCTTCTGACCGGCCTTGACGCTCAGCCTCGCGCCCGCGGCCGGCTCGACCGTGCCGCCGCCGGTCGAGCCGCCGCCGGTCCGAGCCGCCGCCGGTCCCGCCACCGGGCCGCTCCCGTCGCCCGGCGTGCCGTTGCCCGGCGTGCCGCCGGCGTACCCGGCCGCGTGCGCGGCTGGGGGTTCACCGCGGCCGGACCCCAGTCCGGCTGCGTGCCGCCCGGGATGCACGCAGCGTCAGCGATCACGTTGCCGCACTCGCTCGATCGAGCGTCGTGTTGCGCAGCACTACGATGCCGTCGGAATCGGCGACCGCGAGCCCGTCGCCGTCCGGCGCCCACGACGGGCCGTGGGTGCCCGCCTCGGCGCCGGTCTTGCACACGGACGCCGGCCGGCGGGCGCCGGGTCCGCTGAGCGCGTTCCCGTCGACCGCGTACCAGACGAGCTGCGACGCAATCGCCGTAGCCGCGGACCAGCGCGAGCTTGTTGCCCGACCGGGTGAGCTCGCCGTCGCTCGAGGTCGGTCGGCACCGGGTAGCCGTCGTCGTCGAACCAGTGGGCGGTCGGCTGTCCCGAGCCGACGTCGTGGATCCCCACCTGGCTTCCGGCACCGCCGAACGCGAGCACGCGGCTGTTGGAGACGAACGACGGCTGCCAGCCGTAGGCGCCGGCCGACGGATCGCCGACCCGTCCGCGCGCACGTACCCGAGCGATCCGCGGTACGCGCAGTTCGCCGCGGCCGGGCACGAGTAGCGGTAGAACGAGTACGCGATCGTCTTGCCGTCGGGCGAGACGGCGACGTGGTCGACGGTCCCGTCGACGCTGTGGCCCGGCGAGTCCGTCAGCGCCGGCGCGTCGATGCGGCGCACCACCTCGCCGTTCTGGCGCAGCACGACGATCTCGCCGCCGCTGCGCGGCGACGATCGTTCCGTCGTCGGCCTGCGACGGGTAGCGGTACGGCGTCTGCTCGAGCCGTCGGTCGTCACCTGAGTGCTGCTTGGTCCCGCCGGGCTCGGCGATCCACACGTTGTCGTCCTTCACGTACGAGATCGTGTCGGCGGACGCCGTGGCCGGGGCGAGTCGCCGCCACGGCGAGGCCGCGGCGGCGACGGCAGAGACGGGAGTCATCCGGCGGCGCCGCGACGGCCGTCGGCTTCGGTTCCTGGGGTGACGACGCTCTGGGGTCATGGAGCCACCCTCGATCGAGGCCATTGCGAGCGGGTTGCGACCGGATTGCCGCTTCGCCGAAAGATGCCACCACTTGCATGCCATGTTCCGGCGGCTAAGCGATCTCAAGTTTTGGCATGCCATACTTTCGCGGTGCCATCGACCGCCGCGCCCCCGGGCGCCCGCGCCGCCCACCTCCCTCGCGGGCCGCGTTCTGCCCCAGCTGGGCGCCGCGTTCGTCGCGGCGGTCGCCTACGTCGACCCGGGCAACTTCGCCACGAACATCGCGGGCGGCGCGGAGTTCGGCTACCTCCTGCTGTGGGTCGTCCTCAGCGCCAACCTGATGGGCATCCTCGATCCAGAACCTGTCGGCCAAGGTCGGCGTCGCGACGGGCAAGAACCTCCCCGAACTGTGCCGCGAGCTCTTCCCGAAGCGCGTCTCGCAGGGCCTGTGGGTGCAGGCCGAGCTGATCGCGATGGCCACCGACCTCGCCGAGTTCGTCGGCGCCGCGATCGCCCTCAACCTCCTCTTCGGCATCCCGCTGTTCCCGGCCGGCCTGATCACCGCGGTCGTCGCGTTCGGCGTGCTCGGCCTGCGGAGCGCAGCGGCTACCGCCGCTTCGAGGTCACGATCGCCGGCATGCTCGCCGTGATCCTGCTCGGGCTTCATCTACGACACGCTGCAGGTCGGCGGCGACGCCGGCGACATCGCCGGCGGCTTCGTGCCCGGCTTCGAGGGCTCCGAGAGCGTGCTGTTCGCCGTCGGCATCCTCGGCGCGACCGTGATGCCGCACGTGATCTACCTGCACTCCGCGCTGACGTCCGAGCGCAGCGAGCCCGGCGACGGACGAGGAGAAGAAGCGCGTCCTCAAGTTCCAGCGCCTCGACGTCGGCGATCGCGATGACGCTCGCCGGCCTCGTGAACATGGCGATGCTGATCATCGCCGCGTCGCTGTTCCACGAGCACGGGCGCCGAGGTCGACACGCTCGAGGAGGCGCACGCCGGGTTCGAGTCGATGGTCGGCAGCGGCACGGCGATCGCGTTCGCCATCGCGCTGCTCGCGTCCGGCTTCGCGAGCTCCAGCGTCGGCACGCTCGCCGGCCAGGTCGTGATGCAGGGCTTCATCGACCGCACGATCCCGCTGTTCCTGCGCCGCCTCGTGACGATGCTCCCGGCGCTCGTCGTGCTGGCGATCGGCGTCGACCCGACGCGCGCGCTCGTCATCTCCCAGGTCGTCCTGTCGTTCGGCATCCCGTTCGCGCTGATCCCGCTCGCTGGTGATCACCCGGCGGCGCGACGTGATGGGCGCGCTCGTCAACCGGCCGGCGACGACGGCGGTGGCGGCCGGCGTCGCCGGGCTGATCATCGCCCTGAACGTCTTCCTGCTGGTCGCCACTTTCGCGGCTGATCGCGGCGCCCGAGCGGTACCGCGCAACCGGTTACGGCTTTATTTCCCGGGGCTAGACTGATTGGCGGTGCCTAGAGCAGCCCAACCCCAGCCGGCGGAGTTTCAGGAGTGCCGTCGCTGCTGCTCGTTCTGCGACCGGGTGGTGCACCCGGCCGGGCTGCCTGGCCGCCGACTGCCGCTACCTCTACTTCTACGACCACGAGGAGACCGGCCAGCGCTTCATGGGCTGCCTGAACAAGGTCTTCTCCGTCGAGATCGACATCGAGGTCTTCCGCGAGGCCGAGCGCACCCGCCACGGCTACGGCGGCGTCAAGCTCACCGGCAAGCCGCTCCCGCAGTGCCGCATGGCGGTCGAGCGCGCCTACGACGGCCACGGCGAGGCCTTCGAGTGCATCAACCTCACCTTCTTCCAGAAGCCGCTCGCCGACGAGGACGACGGCGGCTCGGCGAGACCGCGTTCGACCTGCGCGACCAGTTGTAGGACCTGCGAACGCGCGTCACGTCGCCAGGGACCGCATCGATGCCGGGTCCACCTTGTTGGGAGGGACGATGCGCAACCTCCGGACGTCGCTGACCTACTTCGCGCGGGCCTTCAGGCCCTGCGCGCGCAGCTTGCGAGCCATCTTCACCTGCTGCACGAAGTCCTCGCCCGCAGCCTCGTCGGCGGTCTCGAGCAGCGCGGGCAGCTTCTCGAACGCCGGCTCGGACAGGAACGCGGCGAGGCCCTTCTTGCCGAGCAGCCCGTTCGGCAGCGTGGCGTGGCGGTCGCGGTTCGAGCCGAGCTCGACCTTGGAGTCGTTGACGTGCACGCAGCGCAGGCGCCGCTTGCCGACGACCTTGGCGAACTCCTTCATCACATCTGACACCGAGTCGATCGTGCGGACGTCGTAGCCGGATGCGAGCAGGTGGCACGAGTCGAGGCACACCCCGATCCGCTTGTCCTTGCCGCACATGTCGATCAGCTCGGCGAGCTCCTCGAACGAGCGCCCGATCGTGCCGCCGGCTCCCGCGGTGTCCTCCAGCAGCAGCCGGCACGTCTCCGTCTCGGCGAGGCATTCCTGCGATCCCGTCGGCGATCTTCTTCATCGCCTCGTCCACCGGCCCGCCCTTGGCCGAACCGGGATGGAGCACCACGCCGTCCGCACCGATCGCGTCGCCGACCCGCAGCGCGTGCTTGAGCGACGCGAGCGACTTGACGCGCACCTCGTCGTCGTCCGACCCGAGGTTGATCAGGTAGACGGCGTGGATCACGACCGACTTGATCGGACCCTGCTTCATCCGGGTACCGGAACTCGGCGATGTCCTCGTCCTTCCAGCTCGTCGGCCGCCACATGCGCGGTGACTGGTTGAAGATCTGGATCGCGTCGCAGCCGGCTTCGACGCCGCGTTCGTGGGCGGCGACCAGGCCGCCGGCCGTCGATACGTGTGCGCCGACTAGCATCGAGGTGTGGCTGATTCCATGAGAGTCCGGTTCGCTCCTTCGCCCACCGGCGCATTGCACATCGGTGGAGCGCGGACGGCACTGTACAACTGGCTGCTAGCCCGGGGATCGGGCGGCACCTTCGTGCTGCGCATCGAGGACACCGACGCCGAGCGGTCGACCAAGGAGAACATCGACCACATCCTCGAGGCGATGGAGTGGCTCGGCCTGGACTACGACGAGGGCCCGATCTCGCAGGCCGAGCGGATCGACCGCCACAAGGCCGAGATCAAGCGCCTGCTCGACGACGGCCACGCGTACGAGGACGACGGCGCCGTCCGCCTGAAGGTCCCCGACGAGGGGTCCACCACCGTCACCGACATCATCCGCGGCGAGATCGTGTTCGAGCACGCGGACATCGACGACTTCGTGATCGCGCGCTCCGACGGCTCGCCGCTCTACAACCTCGCGGTCGCGGTGGACGACCACGACATGGGCATCACCCACGTCGTCCGCGGTGCCGACCACATCTCGAACACCCCGCGCCAGCTCATGATCCTGAAGGCGCTGGGCGCCGAGCCGCCGATGTTACGCGCACCTCCCGCTGCTGCACGGCACCGACGGCAAGAAGCTGAGCAAGCGGCACGGCGCGGCCTCCGCTCAGGAACTGCGCGACCTCGGCTACCTGCCCGAGGCGGTCATCAACTACCTGAGCCTCCTCGGCTGGGGCTACGACGACACCACCACCTTCTTCACGATCGCCGACCTCCAGGAGCGCAACGGCGGCCCATCGCGGCGCGCCGTCATAGGAGAAAGCCGGACCCTGTGCAGCATCGCCACGCAATCGCTGAGGGAAAGGCCGACGACATTTGAATAGGACCCGCCAATCCAGGGGATCAGCGCAGCCGCCCGTCCCTGTATGCCATAACCGCCCGCTTTGCCCCGACTTGCCGGACGTGAGATAGGTTTCGATCTCCTGCGGCGACAGGCGCTTGAGACGAACTCTGCGTTCCCACCACGCGCAGAATTCGCCGCGGCCGTCGGGCGCGATGACGGCGATGCCGCCGATCACCCGGTGGCGCCGACCCGACAGGAGCTCGAGACAGCGCCGTGCCGTCGCCGCATCGTCGGCTTTCGGCAGCAAACCGCGGGCCGGAAGCGACCACCGTGGTCAGCCGCAAGGATGAACGCACCGGGATGGCGGACCGCCACCGGCCGCGCCTTGGCCAGCGCGATGCGCCGCGCGTAGCTCGCCGGCGTTTCCCGCGGCTTTGGCGTTTCATCGATATCGGCAGGATCGATCGCAGACGGCGTCAAGCCGATCTGCAGCAGCAACTCGCGCCGCCGCGGCGAGGCGGAAGCCAGCACCAAGCGGCTCGGTTGCACAGTAACTTGTTCCATCCGAACCGGCCTATTTGAACCGGAACGTAATGCGTCCCTTGGTGAGATCGTATGGCGTCATCTCGACATTGACGCGGTCGCCTGCCAGCACACGAATGCGGTTCTTCCGCATCTTGCCGGAGGTATGTGCGAGCACCTGGTGTTCATTGTCCAGCTTGACCCTGAACATGGCGTTCGGCAGCAGTTCCATTACCGTCCCCGCGAACTCGATAAGGTCTTCCTTTGGCATTCACGTCCCTTGGCCAATGTCGCCGCCCCCTTTGCGCGGCCCTTCGAGGCGCGAATACTAGCGCCAAGGCCAAGGACCTGAAAACCCCCACGAAAGTCGCTAAAAAGCGGGGACCAGCGCGGCCGGAAACCGCTGCCGGATGCGCCGCATCAGTTGATCCCGGACCTCGCGATAGGCATCCATCCGCACCTCGCGGTTGCCCTCGATCAGGCTGGGATCGAAAGTGTTCCAGAACTCTACCTCGCACGCCATGGTGCGCGTCATTTCCAGCGCCGAGTGATGCGCTTCCGGTGACATGGAGATGATGAGGTCGAAGGACGTGTCTTCCAGATTGTCGAAGGTCTTGGGCCGGTGGCGGCTGATATCGATGCCGATCTCGTCCATCGCCGCGACGGCGAAGGGATCCAGCTCGCCGCCACGCACGCCCACGGAATTGACGAAGACATGCTTGCCGTGGAGCATCTTGAGGATTCCCTCGGCCATCGGCGAACGGAGGGCATTCTGTGTGCAACAGAACAGGACGCTGCCGGGAAGGTCCGCCATGCCAGCCGTCAGCCCCTGATGTGCAGAACGCAGATCAAGGTGAAGAGCCGTCGGGCGGTATTGCCGTCGACTTCGATCTTGCCGGCCAGCCGCTCCTTCAGCAGATCGGCGCCTTCGTCATGCAAGCCGCGCCGGCCCATGTCGATAGCCTCAATCTGCGAGGGCGAGGACGTCTTGATCGCCGCGTAATAGCTCTCGCAGACCGTGAAGTAGTCCTTAACCACCCGGCGGAACGGGCCGAGCGCCAGCATGACCTTGCCGACGTGATCGTCACTCTCACGGCGGATATCGAAGACCAGGCGCCCTTCCTCGATCCCCAAATGCAGATTGTAAGGCCCGCCCGTGCTGCCCACGGGAATGAACAGATTCTCCTCGATCAGGTCATAGATCGCTACCGCGCGCTCATGCTCGACCTCGGCACTGCGGCGCACCACCGAATGTTCGTCCAGCGAGACATTGGCAATGCGGTGGTTGGGGGGAGGATCGGACTCGCTCACACCGGGTCTCGTTTACGCCAGGGGACCCGGCGGACGGTTCGACCGGCGGGAATGGGCAAGGCCCCGGCTACAATACGCTGACGGCCGGGTTTTGTAAGGCTGGCTCGCTAACGGGGGCCCGTGTCTTCGGGGTGGTGTGGGCGGCGCCGGGTGGGCCATGATTGGCCGAAATCCTGCAAAAAGCAGCGTAGCGCGCCGATCTCCAGCTTGATGATCCCGCCGCCGGCGAACAGCAGCATGACCGCGCCGGGCTCGCTATGGATGGTCAGCAGGGCGAGGATATCCTCACGCTTGCGCATGTCGATCTGCTTGCTGCGCACGGCCGTGACATTCTCGAAGGTGAGGCCGCAGAGCACCCGCTCATAGACCGGGCCGCTGTCGTTCTGATCCCAGAAGGGCGCGTCCTTGCCGTCTGCGGGGGTTGGGCTGGCCTCGCCCTCCGGCGTCTGGTCCCAGCGGAAGCGGTTCAGCGCCAGGACGAAGCGCTGTTCGTCCTGCAGGAACGCCATCTCGCCCACGGGCACCAGGGCGTCCTGGCAGATCGCGGCAATGACCTGCAGATCCTCCGCGTCGGCGGCGCTGAGCTTGAGGAGGGCGTCGCTCATTCTTTCAACCGTTCGATCTGCGCGCCGCAGGCCGAGAGCTTGTCCACCAGGCGCTCATAGCCGCGATCCAGATGGTAGACGCGGTTCAGCACCGTCTGCCCTTCGGCCGCCAGCCCGGCGATCACCAGCGACACTGAGGCGCGGAGATCGGTCGCCATGACAGGCGCGCCGGTCAGACGCTTGACCCCGCGGATCATGGCCGACGCGCCATGCACATTGATGTTGGCGCCCATGCGGCAGAGCTCGGGCACATGCATGAAGCGGTTCTCGAATATCGTCTCCGTCACCATCGCTGCGCCGCTGGCCGAAGTCATCAGCGCCATGAACTGCGCCTGCAGATCGGTGGGAAACCCGGGGAACGGCTCGGTCATCACATCGACGCCCATCAGCTCGCCATTGGCGCGCTTGGCGCGGAACCCAGCCGCCGTCGGCGTGATTGCCACGCCGGCGCGGGTCAAGGTCTCAGCAACCGCCCCGATGTGGTCCACCTGGGCGCCCACCAGCTCGATATCGCCGTCGGTGACCGCGGCCGCCATGGCGAAGGTGCCGGTTTCGATCCGGTCGGCGATAACCGCATGGGTCGCGCCATGCAGCCGGTCGACGCCTTGCACAGTCAGCGTGTCGGTGCCGACGCCGCCGATCTGCGCGCCCATGGCGATAAGGCAGTGCACGAGATCGCCGATCTCCGGCTCGCGCGCGGCGTTCACCAGCACGGTTTCACCCCGCGCCAGCGCGGCTGCCATCAAAAGATTCTCGGTGGCGCCGACAGATACGTTGGGGAACACGATGCGGGCGCCGGACAGGCCCTTCGGCGCCGTCGCCTCCACATAGCCATCCACCAGCTCGATTACCGCGCCCATCTGGGTCAACCCCTTCAGGTGCAGATCGATGGGACGGGTACCGATGGCGCAGCCGCCAGGCAGTGAAACTTTCGCCTTGCGCTCGCGCGCCAGCAGCGGGCCGAGCACCAGCACGGACGCGCGCATCTTGCGGACGAGATCGTAAGACGCGGTGGTATCGGTAATCTTCGGCACATGGAGCTGGGTCCGCCGCGCCGGCCCGATGCCCTCCCCGAGCTCGATCTTGGCGCCGAGCTGCGCCAGCAGACCGGCCATGGTGGCGATGTCGCCGAGTTGCGGCAGATTCTCCAGCCACAGCGGCTGGTCGGTCAGTAGCGCGGCCGCCATCAAGGGCAGTGCTGCGTTCTTGGCGCCGCTGACGGGGATTTGGCCTTCCAGCCGATGGCCGCCGATGATCTTGATTTTGTCCATGATCTCAGGTTACCGAATTTTGCTTGTGCGTCGCGCTGAGGTCACAGCTTCGGCAGCGTGACGCCGCGCTGCTTCATATATTTGCCGGCACGGTCGGCATAGGAGACTTCGCAGGGCCTGTCCCCCTTCAGGAACAGGAACTGGCAGGCGCCTTCGTTGGCATAGATGCGCGCCGGCAGCGGCGTGGTGTTGGAGAATTCCAGGGTCACATGCCCCTCCCATTCCGGCTCCAGCGGCGTGACATTGACGATGATGCCGCAGCGCGCATAGGTGGATTTTCCGAGGCAGATGACCAGCACGTCGCGTGGCACGCGGAAATACTCCACCGTGCGGGCAAGCGCGAAGCTGTTGGGCGGGATGATGCAGACATCGGTTTTCCGGTCGACGAAGCTGGCGGTGGAGAAATGCTTGGGATCGACGACGGCGCTGTCCACATTGGTGAAGATCTTGAACTCGTCGGCCACCCGTGCGTCATAGCCATAGGAGGACAGGCCGAAGGAGATCACCCCTTCCCGCTTCTGGCTTTCGACGAACGGCTCGATCATGGCCGTCTTTGTGGCCATTTCGCGGATCCAGCTGTCGGACATGATGGGCATAGGGTGGCCTTCCTGTGGCGCCGGGACCGGCAGCACCTTCCCGGCGTGGGAGGCGCTGCCTCGGCAGGCGGTTCTACTTGATGGGAGGGGCCGCCTCAAGGCGGCAGGGCGGCAGCCGTGGGCGGCTCGCAAGGCGGAAATTATCCAGACGGAAGAAGGGGTTTGCCGGGGCGGCGGACCGGACCGCGGCGCGGCGGGCGCTGTGGGATCAGCGCGGTGGCTTGTCGGCCGTACTGGCCGAATCGCCGGTGGCCGGAGACTCACCGGCGGCGGAGTCCGGTCCGTCCGCCCGCGAGCGTTGCTGCGCCTTCCGGCGGGCCAAATTCTGCCGCAGCGCTTGTGCCTCCCGCTGCTCCCGGGAGGGCTTCTTTTGCGGTTGATCCCTGTTGTCAGTCACGCCACTGCTTCTTTCTCCGAGCCTGTTCCCGGCCAAAGTTCTAGGCCGAAAGTACCGCAATGTCAGCCGAACAAGATGAGGAAATCATCGGCGGGTCAGGCAGTTACCGGCCGGCGGGGGCGCGAGGCGGTTGCTTGCCAGTGCCACCCCCGTATGGCATGTTCCGCCCCCTCAACGGAGCCGCCGTAGCTCAGTGGTAGAGCGCGCCCTTTCCGAAGCGGCGATGGGCGACAAGAACACTAAAGCGCTTTAGCAGCTTATGCAGGGCTGCTTGATGCGTCCGCGGCGCATAATGCCTGCGCCGGGGTGGAGGTGGATTTGCCTTGTCCGCCGCCGGCCGCTTCCCCGATTTCTTCGGCTGCGATGCCACGGGACGTCAGCCCTCCCCGCCGGAAACGAAAATGGGGCGGCCGATTGCCGCCCCACTATCATTTCAGTATATGATTTTTTTCCTATTTGTCAATAAGAAAGTGGCGGCTCTGGCGCAACGCGTCCAATCCCGCGCGAATGGCCCGCAGTTGCCAAGCGCCCTGCGTGTCCGCTTGCGGATCGGCCAGAATCAGCGGCATCCGCCCGAACACCGCCACGTCCTCGGTTGCCTCGCAGGCCCGGCGCCCCGCCGCCAGCAGCCGGCGCTTGGCCGCGCGGTACTGCGTCTCGAGCCGCGCCTGCAGCGCCTCCGGCCGCTCGCCGCCGCCACCGGGCACTGCCAGCAGTTCGCGATAGAGATGGTCGCAACTTATCTGCACCCGTCCCACCGCCTGCCGATAGAGAAAGGCATAATGGCAACCGGCTTCATGCTGATCCCCATCGATCATCTGCCGCAGTCGCAGCATCCCCAGCGGATACTCGGTCAACGCCGCATCGCCACCGGCCGCCAGCTTGCGCTTGAGGGCCTGGATCTCCGGCGTGCCGCGGTCGTGGGCATCGCGCTGCTGCCGAGGACGCCCGCGGCGGGCCTTTCCCTTCAAGGCGCGCATCGTTCCCTCCGCCTGCGCATCGCGAGTTAGATTTCGTCACCGATCAGGCCGAGCGCCCAGCGCCGCGCCCATTCGGTCAGCCAGAGCGCGCGCTCGGCGCTCATGTTGCTGTTGATGATCTCCAGGCTGCCCTCGGCGGTGACGCCGATACCGATCACCTGCCGCCAGCTGGCGCCGGCGATCTGTCCCGCCGCTTCGCCCGCCGTCATGCCATCCGCCGCCGGCAGCGCCACGATCTCGCCCATCTTCCGTCCTCCAATTCACTCACCACTCGATGAAGCCCTTGGTCGCCGCCACTGCGTTCCGCCAGTTGTCGCTTTCCTTGCAGATCAGGCAGATACGCTCACCCGGCCCGCTACCCATGAAGGTTTGCCGGCAATTCAAGCAGGACCGCGCCTTCCGCCGTGGCCGTCGTACGGCATTGATTCTTGTGTTTGAAACCGGCGGCGGGGTCTGGGCGTCGGGTGCGTTATCCATACGCTGGATATTACGCATACTGCGGACACTTGTCAACCGCGAATTACCTATGCTAAACGTATACAGCGTACAATGAGGTTGTCAGATGAGCGAAATTTCCGAAGCTGCCCGCCAACTCAAGGCCCTGCGCGAACAGGCCGGCCTGTCGATGCGTGTCGTGGCCGATTCCCTGGGCTGGCGGCTGACCAAATATCAGCACTATGAGGACCGCTACCGTCGGCGATTCCTGCCGATCGAGCTGGCGCGGCATCTGGCCGATCTGTTCTCGCCCCACGGTGTGAGCCCGGCCGACGTAATGCTGCTGGCAGGTGTCGGCGCCGATCGCAGCCTGCCCGGCTCCGGCGTCATCATCCGCGACGGCGTGCAGCCGACGCCGCAGCGCGACTTGCCGGTCACCGGCGCGGTTCGCGGCGGTTCCACGGGCTTTTACTTCAATGACGGCGATCCCAAGGAGTACGTGGAGCGGCCCGCCAGCCTTGCGGGATCGACCAACGCCTTCGCCCTCTATGTCGATGGCGATAGCATGGAGCCGCGCTATTATGCGGGCGAGATCCTGTATGTAAATCCCAACCGTCCCCTGACCAAGAACTGCTTCGTCGCCGTGGAGCTGACCGACGGGCGCGGCATGATCAAGCAGTTCCTGCGCCGCAGTGACGACCAGGTGGTGCTGCATCAGTTCAATCCGGCCAAGGACCTCAAGCTGGCGGCGAAGGACATCAAGAATATCTATCGCATCGTCGCCGCGGGCGAAGGTAGCTGACCTCCGTCAGCCGATTCGCACAATTCCGTCTTGACTCAGGCAAACGCATTACGCATAATACATCAAATGCGTAATCGGGGAGGAGTCATGGCCTTCAATTCGCGCGATCTCAGCGTGCTCGCCTATGCCAACGGCTTCACGCTTTGGCACTACCGCACCACCGACGGCGCCGAGGATCTGACGGCAGAACCCCGGCCGGACGCCGCCGACCCCTATTTCGCCGGCGCCGACGAGCTGCTGCGGGAAGGCGATCAAATCGTCGTCAATCTGCAGGGCGGCAACAGGCCGTCGCTCGTGAACTTGCTGGTCACCCGTGTCGCGCCGACGGGCCGCGTCAGCGTCGCCAGACTCTAGCCCCAAATGATTTGGACCGCCGGCTTGAGGCCGGCGGTCCAAAATCGTCGCTGAAACTTGGGGTTGTTGCGTGGGATCAGAAAATCACAAATGACGCAATGAAGGCATAGGCGGCTCCAAACAGAGCCAGACTTAGCGTCGTGTAGAGCATATCTGCCCTCCGTCTGTTTGCGAGGGAGAGGGTAATTGCTCGGGTGATTTGGGGGTGTGTCATCATCGTGGGCTTAATATGACGTCCAATTTCGTTAAAACTTTACTTAATTCGCAGCCATAAATTAACGATTGACGTCGACCACCAGACGGCCGCGCACCTTCCCGGCCAGGATATCGCCGGCCTTCCCGGGCAAATCTTGCAGTGAAATCAATGAGGTGATGCTTTCCAGGGCCCGCGGGTCCAATTCTTTCGCCAGCCGGTTCCAGGCGATTTCTCGCTCCGTCCGGGGCGAACTGACGGAATCGATACCCAAAAGGTTTACACCCCGCAGCAAGAACGGAATGACCGTGGTCTCCAGCTTATTCCCGCCCGCCAGGCCACAGGAAGCCGCCGAACCCCGGTGTTTCAGGCAGGCGAGCACATTGGCCAGGGTCGGCCCGCCCACGGCGTCCACGCAGCCGGCCCAGCGTTCGCTCTCCATGGGCCGCGTGGGCAGCACGGCCAGGGTCGTCCGGTCGACGATGGAGCTGGCACCCAGGCTCTTCAGGTAGTCGTGGGTCTCCGGCCGGCCGGTGGAGGCGGCTACCGTGTAGCCCAGCTTGTGCAGGACCGCCACTGCCACGCTGCCGACGCCGCCCGCGGCGCCGGTCACCAGCACCTCGCCCTTGTCCGGCGTGACGCCGTGCTGCTGCAGCGCCATGACCGCCAGCATGGCGGTGAAGCCCGCCGTGCCGATCGCCATCGCCTGTTGGGTGCTCATGCCCGCCGGCAGCTTGACCAGCCAGTCGGACTTCACACGGGCCTTCTGGGCATAGCCGCCCCAATGGGTTTCGCCGACGCGCCAGCCGGTGAGGATCACCTCATCGCCGACATTCCAGCCCGGCGCCGAGGACGCGCTGATCCTGCCCGCGAAATCCACGCCCGGGACATGGGGATACTGCCGCACCAGCCGCCCCATCCCCTTCAGGATCATGCCGTCCTTGTAGTTGAGGGTGGAGTACTGCACGTCCACGGTCACGTCGCCGGCCGGCAGTTGCGCCTCGTCGATATCCTCCACCGCCGCGCTGACCTTGCCGTCCAGTTCCCGCAGCAGAATTCCCTTGAACATGCGTCTTCGTTATCCCTCTTCCGGATTGCAGTTCAGCGCAGCCGCTCGAGCAGGCTGACATAGTTGGCGACGGCCGTGCCGCCCATGTTGAAGATCCCTGCCAGCTTGGAATTGGGGATCTGCATGCCGCCCGCATCCCCCATCAGCTGCATGGAGGCCATCACATGCATGGACACGCCGGTGGCGCCGATGGGATGGCCCTTGGCCTTCAGCCCGCCGGACGGATTAACCGGCAGCTTGCCGGTCTTCTCGGTCCAGCCTTCCTCGATGGCCCGCGCGCCCTGCCCCGGCGCCGTCAGGCCCATCGCCTCGTACTCGATCAGTTCAGCGATGGTGAAGCAGTCATGGGTTTCCACCAGGCTCAGATCATCGAGGCCCAGCCGCGCTGATTCCAGCGCCCGCCGCCACGCCACCGCACAGCCCTCGAATTTCGTGGGATCCCGGCGGCTCATGGGCAGGAAATCGTTCACTTGCTCGGCGGCGCGGAACACCACCGCCTTGTCTTGCGCCAGTGCCACATCCATGTCGGCCAGCACCAGCGCCGCCGCACCATCGGAAACCGGGCTGCAGTCGGTGCGGCGCAAGGGCGGCGCCACGATCGGGTTCTTTTCCGACGGCTGGCGGCAGAATTCATAGCCCAGATCCTTGCGGATCTGCGCCATCGGATTGCCGGCGCCGTTGGCATGATTCTTCGCCGCGATCCGCGCCAGCGCATCGCCCTGGTCGCCATGCTGCTGGAAATAGCGCTGGGCGATCTGCGCGAAAATGCCGGCGAAACCGCCCTCCACCTCGGCCTCCTCGCGCACATAGCTGGCGCGCAGCAGGTTGCGGCCCACATCGTCGGCCGAGGCGTCCGTCATCTTCTCCACGCCGACCACCAGCACCAGCCGCGCCTGGCGGGCGGCGATGGCCCGCAAACCCGCATGGATTGCCGCCGAGCCGGTGGCGCAGGCATTCTCCACGCGAGTAGTGCGCTTGAACCGCAATTCCGGCAGATGCTGCAGCACCAGCGAGCTGGTAAAATCCTGGCGCGAGAAGCCGGCATTGAAATGGCCGAGCACGATTTCGTCGATGTCCCGGGGATGCAGGCCGGCATCGGCAATGGCGGCGCCCGCCACTTTGCCGATCAGGGATTCCACATCCTCGCCGTCATGGCGTCCGAAGGGCGTATGGGCCCAGCCCACGATGCAAGCGGTCATGCGTCACCTCCCGGCAGGTCCAAGGCTGCCTGCCCTATCCTACGCGGTTCCGCCGTCGGTATCCAAGAATCGCACCAGCTCTCCGGCCGGTTTCCCCAGCACCTGGTCGTCGCGCATGACAGTACGACCGCGGATCATCGTCGCCGTCGGCCAGCCGGTCACCTCCATGCCATCGAACGGTGTCCAGCCGCAGCGGCTGGCGATCCACTCCTTGCGGATGGTCCGCTTGGCCTTGAGATCCACGAGCGTCAGGTCGGCATCGTGGCCTTCGCGGATCGCGCCCTTGCCCCTGATGCCGAAGATGCGCGCCGGTCCCGCGCTGGTGATCTCCACCAGACGCTGCAGCGTCAGCCGCCCGGCATTGGCATGGTCCAGCAGCAGCGGCAGCAGCGTCTGCACCCCCGGCATGCCTGACGGGCTCTGGGGATAGGGCTTGTCCTTCTCCTCGCTTGTATGGGGCGCGTGGTCGGAGCCGATGCAATCAACCACGCCCGCCCGCACCGCGTTCCACAACGCCGCCCGATGGCTCGCGTCGCGGATCGGCGGATTCATCTGCGCATAGGTGCCCAACCGCTCATAGCAGTCCGGCGCCACCAGCGTCAGATGCTGCGGCGTGGTTTCAACCGTGGCGATATCCTTGTGCTTGGCCAGAAAACCCATTTCCTCAGCCGTGGTGACATGCAGCACATGCACGCGCCGCTTGGCCTCCCGCGCCAGGCCGATCAGGCGTTGCGTGGCCAGATACGCCGTCTCCGCATCGCGCCAGACCGGATGCATCGCCGGCGAAGCGCCATCCTTCACCAGCGCGAAACGCTCCTTCAGCCGCGCCTCATCCTCCGCGTGAACGGCCATGCGGCGGCTGCCATGCTTCAGCACCTGCAGCACCGTGGCGTCGTCGGCTACCAGCAAGGTGCCGGTGGAGCTGCCCATGAACATCTTGACTCCGGCGCAGCCCGGCTGCTGCTCCAGATCAGGCAGCGTCTTGAGATTGTCGGGCGTCGCACCGACATAGAAGGCGATGTCGCTCCAGACACGGCCGCGGGCGCGGCGGATCTTGTCCTCGAGGTCCGCCTGGGTGACCGTGTTCGGCCTGGTGTTGGGCATCTCGAACACGGCGGTGACGCCGCCCAGCACCGCCGCCTTGGTGCCGCTGGCCAGGTCTTCCTTGTGCTCCATTCCCGGCTCGCGCAGATGCACCTGGGTATCAATGACGCCCGGCAAGATGTGGAGCCCTTTGGCGTCGATCACCTCGGCCGCATCGCCGCCGACACTGCCGATGGCGGCGATGCGCCCGCCGCTGATGGCGACATCGCCTGGACCGGTCTGTTCGGTGGTGACGAGGACACCGCCTCGGATGATCAGATCGTAGTTGGCCACGCGCACTCGCAAGGGAATTGGTTACCGTCGGGTCCCTGCGATAGACGATTGCGCGGGACTTGCCAATGGCCGCGCCTTCTCTGATTGTGCCGCTCTCAACAGCGAGCCGGATATGCCTGTATTTGCCACCATCGCCAAGCGCCGCGGCGTCCTCAGAATTGCTGGCGAGGATCGTGTGTCCTTTCTCCAGGGGCTGGTGACCAACGACGTCGCCCGCGCTGCCGCGGGGCAGCCGGTCTATTCCGCGCTGCTGACCGCCCAGGGCCGCTTCCTCCATGATTTTTTCATCGTGCCGCAGAGCGACGCGCTGCTGTTGGATTGCGAAGCCGAGCGCCGCGCCGACCTGATGCGCCGCCTAAGCATGTACAAGCTGCGCGCCAAGGCGACCATCGAGGACAAGACCGACTCCTTCGCGGTGATCCTGCTCTGGGGCGATGGTCTGGAACCCGGCTCTCTCAGCAGCAACGATGCCGCTGCGATTTACGCCGATCCCCGCCTTCCTGCCCTGGGAGCCCGCGCGATCGTCGCCGCCGACAGTGCCGCAAGCTGGATCGCCAAGCATGGCCTCAATGCGGCTGATGAAGATGCCTATGACCGCCACCGCATCGCCCTCGGCGTGCCCGACGGCAGCCGCGACCTGCCTGTGGAACGCGCGCTGCTGCTGGAGAACGGCTTCGACGAGCTCCACGGCATCGACTGGCAGAAGGGCTGCTATATCGGCCAGGAGGTAACCGCGCGGATGCGCTATCGCAGTCTGGTGCGGAAGCAACTCCTGCCGGTCTCCATCGATGGTCCGACGCCCGAGTTCGGCGCGCCGATCACCCTCGACGGCGCGGAAGCCGGCGAAATGCGCAGCGCGGTGGAGGGCCTGGGCCTTGCCCTGCTGCGCCAGGAAGCCCTGGACAAAGTCGGTCCGGGTCGGGAATTACTATGCGCCAAGGCGACTCTCCGTCCGCTGCCGCCGACCTAAAAGCAAAAGAACACCGAGAATAATCACAGGGAGACCAGCAAATGGGCCGCGCGCGCTTACGCGATCTCGGATTCGCCTCCGGATATCTGCCGACGGGACCGCTCAACGCCATCACCGACGTGCCGGGAGTCCGCGTCGGTCACTGCACCGTCGTCCATGATCAGCCCTTCGTCGCCCGCAGCGGTGTCACCGCCATCTGGCCGGCCAGCGACGATGTCTGGCGCAATGGCGTGTTCGCCGGTTTCCATTCCTTCAATGGCAATGGCGAGATGACCGGCACCATCTGGATCGAGGAACAGGGCCTGCTCGCCGCACCCCTCTGCATCACCAACACCCATTCCGTCGGCGTGGTGCATGACGCGCTGGTGGCCTACGCGGTGAACAAAGGCGTCGATCAGGAATGGCACCTGCCGGTCACCGCCGAAACCTATGACGGCTGGCTCAGCGATGCGGAAAAGTTTCCCGTGAAACAGGAGCACGCCTTTGCCGCCCTGGATAGCGCCAAAGGCGGCACGGTTGCCGAAGGCTGCGTCGGCGGCGGCACCGGCATGATCTGCCACGAATTCAAGGGCGGCATCGGCACCTCCTCGCGCATCGCGGAGACCCGCAATGGCAAATACACCGTGGGCGCGCTGGTGCAGGCGAACTATGGCGACCGCGAGCAATTCCGCGTCGACGGCGCGCCGGTCGGCCGCGAGATCGGTCGCGACGTCGTGCCCACGCCCGATGGCTGGCTCGATCGCTTCCTTGAGCCCGGCGCGGGCTCGATCATCGTCATCCTGGCCACCGATGCGCCGCTGCTGCCCATTCAATGCAAGCGTCTGGCGCGCCGTGCGGCCACCGGCCTCGCCTGGGTCGGCGGCTATGGCAGCAACGGCAGCGGCGACATCTTCCTCGCCTTCGCCAATGGGAACCGCATCGCCCGCAACAAGCCTTGCTATGACGTGAAGATGATCGCGCCGCCGGAAATGTCGCCGCTGTTTGAAGCGGCGGCCGAAGCCACGGAAGAAGCAATCCTCAACGCGCTGACGGCGGCGGAGACGACAACGGGCTTCAAAGGCCGCACGGTCCACGCATTGCCGTTCGATCTGCTGGAAAAGGCGATGCGGAAGTACGGCAGGCCGCCGAAGAAGTAGCGGCGCTCAAACCGTCGCGTCGGCACTCGCTGCCAGCGTCGCCTGCGCCGCTGCCAGCTTGGCGATCGGCACGCGGTACGGGGAGCAGGATACATAGTCCAGCCCGACCTCGGCACAGAAGCGGATCGAGGCGGGATCGCCGCCATGCTCGCCGCAGATGCCGAGCTTAAGGTCGGGTCGGCGCTTGCGGCCCCGTTCGGCGGCGATGCGCACCAGTTCGCCCACGCCGTCCCGGTCGAGCGTGACGAACGGATCCTGGGTCAGGATGCCCGCCCGTCTCATAAGCGGTGAGAAAGCGCGAGGAATCGTCGCGGCTGAGGCCATAGGTGGTCTGCGTGAGGTCATTGGTGCCGAAGCTGAAGAACTGCGCGCTCTCCGCGATATCATGGGCCCGCAGCGCCGCGCGCGGCAGCTCGATCATCGTGCCCACCAGATAGGCCGTGCGACGGCCTGACTGCTTCGCCACTTCCTCGGCGACACGGTCGACAAGCTGCTTCAGCATGACGAACTCCCGCGTCCAGGCCACCAGCGGGATCATGATCTCCGGCTCTACCGTCTCGCCGCCTTCCTTCTGCACTTCGGCGGCGGCTTCGAAGATCGCCCGCGCCTGCATCTCGTAGATCTCGGGATAGGTGATACCGAGACGGCAGCCGCGATGACCGAGCATCGGATTGGCCTCTTTCAGCATGGCCGCACGGTGGCGCACCGTATCGATACCCAGTCCGGCGGCCCTGGCCACCTCCTGCATTTCCACATCGGTGTGCGGCAGGAACTCATGCAGCGGCGGGTCCAGGAGGCGGATCGTGACCGGCAGGCCGCGCATGATGCGGAACAGCTCGACGAAATCCGCCCGCTGCATCGGCAGGATCTTGGCCAGCGCCGCACGCCGGCCGGCGACGTCCTCGGCCATGATCATCTCGCGCATGGCGACGATGCGGTCGCCGTCGAAGAACATATGCTCGGTGCGGCAGAGGCCGATGCCCTCGGCGCCGAAACGCCGCGCCGTCCGCGCGTCCGCCGGTGTCTCGGCGTTGGTGCGCACTTTCATATGCGCGGGTCTCATCGGCCCAGGCCATGAGCTGGGAGAAATCGCCGGAGAGATCGGGCTGGATCGTCGGTACCTCGCCCAGCATCACCTCGCCGGTGCCGCCGTCGATGGTAACGAGATCGCCGGCCCGAACCGTCGTGCCACGCACGGTCATCGTGCCGGCCTGGGTATCGATGCGCAAGTCGCTGGCGCCGGACACGCAAGGTCGCCCCATGCCGCGCGCCACCACGGCCGCGTGGCTGGTCATGCCGCCTCGCGCCGTGAGGATGCCCTGGGCCGCATGCATGCCGTGTATGTCCTCGGGGCTGGTCTCCAGCCGCACCAGGATGACCTTCTCGCCCTTGGTGGCACGGTCCTCGGCCTCGTCGGCGGTGAACACCGCCTTGCCCGCCGCGGCCCCGGGCGACGCCGGCAGGCCGCGGGCGATCACCTTGCGCGGCGCCTTGGGATCCAGCGTCGGATGCAGCAGCTGATCCAGCGACGACGGATCGATGCGGCGCACCGCCTGGCGCTTGTCGATCAACCCTTCGGCCACCATGTCGACGGCGATCTTCAGCGCCGCCGCCGCGGTGCGCTTGCCGCTGCGGGTCTGCAGCATCCACAGCCGGCCCTGCTGCACGGTGAACTCGATATCCTGCATGTCGCGGTAGTGGGCCTCCAGCTTGCGGCGCACATCGTCGAGCTCGCCGAACAGCTTGGGCATCACCTCTTCCATCGCCGGCAGGTTGGAGCGGTTGGATTTCTTGCCGGCGACAGTCAGATGCTGGGGCGTGCGGATGCCCGCCACCACATCCTCGCCCTGGGCATTGACAAGATATTCGCCATAGAACTCGTTGGCGCCCGTCGACGGATTGCGGGTGAAGGCGACGCCGGTCGCGCAGCTGTCGCCCATGTTCCCAAACACCATCGCCTGCACGCTGACGGCGGTGCCCCAATCCTCGGGGATATTGTGCAGCTTGCGATAGGTGACGGCGCGCTGCGTGTTCCAGCTGCCGAAGACCGCACCGATGGCGCCCCAAAGCTGCTCCATCGGATCTTGCGGGAACGGCTTGCCCAGGTGCTCCTGCACCTTGGCCTTGTAGCCGGCCACCACGGTCTTCCAGTCGTCGGCGGTGAGCGCCGTGTCCAGGCTGAGATTGCGATCCTCTTTATGCAGATCGAGGATCTCCTCGAAATTGTGATGATCGACGCCCAGCACCACGTCGCCATACATCTGGATAAAGCGGCGATAGCTGTCATAGGCGAAGCGCGCATCGCCCGACTTTGCCGCCAGGCCTTCGACGGTCTTGTCGTTGAGGCCGAGATTCAGCACGGTATCCATCATGCCGGGCATGGAGACGCGCGCGCCCGAGCGCACGGACACCAGCAGCGGATCGGCAGAGTCGCCGAACTTGGCGCCGACAGTGGATTCGATCTGCGCCAGTCCGGCGGCGACTTGCGCTTTCAGGTCGGCAGGATAGGCTTTCTCGTTGCTGTAGAAATAGGTGCAGACCTCGGTCGTGATGGTGATGCCCGGCGGCACCGGCAGCCCCAGGCTGCTCATTTCCGCCAGATTGGCGCCCTTGCCGCCCAGCAGGTTCCGCATGTCCGCCCTGCCATCCGCCTTCCCGGCGCCAAAGCTGTAGACCCACTTGGACATGGCCTCTCTATCCCTCGATTTGCGAGAAATCGGCGACCTTGTTCAAGGTCGTGCGGATCTGCGACAGCAGCCGCAGGCGGTTGGCGCGCAAATCCTTGTCGTCGCTGTTCACCGTGACCTTGTCGAAGAAGGCGTCAACTGGCTGGCGCAGTTTGGCAAGCTGGGACATGGCATTGCCAAAATGCTCGCTCTTGATCAGTTGTTCCCCCGATGACGCCACGGACGCCAGCGCCGCATGGAGCGACTTCTCCTCGGCCTGCTGCAGCTTCGCCGCATCGGCGCCGCCATTGTACTCGGCCTTGTCCTTCTTCTCCTCGATCTTGACGATATTGCTGGCGCGGCGGTAGGCGACCAGCAGATTGGCGCCGTCGTCGGTATCCAGGAACGACTTCAGAGCATCGACCCGCGCCAAGAGACGCACCAGATCGTCTCTCGCCGCCGAGCTGCTGAACATCGCGGAAATCGAGATCATGCCGCACACCCTTCTCACGCAGAGCAACCTTCAGGCGGTCGGCGAAGAAGATCGAGCAGTTCGACCGGCTGCAGCGATGGAATTGCGCTGTTCCGATTTCTGAACAGCTGGTTCGCCATTGCTGAACACCTTGACGAGCGGCAAGCGCAATTTGTTCTCGATGATGAGCCTGATGACACCCAGCGCAGCGCGGCGCAGTGCAAACGGATCCTTCGAGCCTGTCGGTTTCTCGTCGATAGCGAAGAAACCGACCAGCGAGTCGATCTTGTCGGCGAGCGCCACGGCGATGCTGACCGGCGATGTCGGGCAACGATCGTTGGGACCGAGCGGCTGGTAGTGTTCGGCGATCGCATCGGCGACAGCCGGCTTCTCGCCCTCATTGCAGCGCGTAGTAGCGGCCCATGATGCCCTGCAGTTCCGGAAACTCGCCTACCATGCCGGACGTGAGATCGGCCTTCGCCAAGCAGCGCGGCGCTGCGCACCTGATCCACATCGGCGCCGGGAATGAACGGCGGCAAGGTCACCGCCAAGCGTTTCAATCCGTGCGACCTTGTCAGCGACAGTCCCGAGCTTGGCGTGGAACACAATGTCCTTCAGCGCAGGCACGCGCTCTTCCAGCTTGACCTTGCGGTCCTGGTCCCAGAAGAACTTGGCGTCCGACAGCCGCGCCCGCAGCACCCGCTCGTTACCGGCGATGATGGCCTTGCCGCCATCCTTGGTCTGCATGTTCGACGCCACCAGGAATCGCGGCGCCAGCTTGCCGGCCTTGTCCAGCAGCGCGAAATACTTCTGGTTGGCGCGCATGGTCGTGGTCAGCACCTCCGGCGGAATGTCCATGAAGGCCTGGTCGATCTTGCCCATCAGCAGCACCGGCCATTCCACCAGCCCGACAACTTCATCGAGTAGCGCCTCGTCCTGTTTCACCGTCAGGCCCTCGGCCTGCGCCAGCTTCTCCGCCTGCGCCTGAATGGCGGCGCGGCGCTCGGCGGGATCGACGAGGACGAAGGATTCTTTCAGCTTCACTTTGTAGTCGGCAAAGCCGGCGACTTTGATCTCGCCGGCACCGAGAAACCGATGGCCGCGTGTGGTGTCACTGAATGCGACCTTGGACTCGTCGCCGAATGTCAGTGCGCCGGGAATGACGGCGCCGTCGAGAGTCGCGATGATGCTATGGAGCGGCCGCACCCAACTGACACGATTAGACGCCCAGCGCATGGATTTCGGCCATGGCAACGCCAGCAACGACTCCGCAATCAGCGCACCCAGAAGCTCGATGGTCTTGCCGCCGGTTTTCTTGATCGTCGCAAACCAGAACTCGCCCTTGCCGGTATCGCGCTTCTCGCATTGATCGAGGCTGGTGAGGCCGGCGCCCTTGAGGAAACCCTGCACCGCCTGCTCCGGCGAGCCCACCCGTGGCCCGCGTTTCTCTTCGTTCACATCCGGCTGCACCAAGGGCAACCCGTCGACAACCAGCGCCAGCCGCCGCGGCGTCGCATAAGCATCGGCGCGGGTGAAGGCCAGGCCCACCGCCTTCAGTTTCTCGGTGACCAGGCGTATCAGATCCTCAGCCGCCCGCGCCTGCATGCGCGCGGGAATTTCCTCGGAGAAAAGTTCGAGCAGGAGTTCGGCCATGATCTAGACCTTCGCTTCCTGACTCTTCAGCCACGCCTCGCAGCAGCCCTTCGCCAGGGCACGCACCCGGCCGATATAGGCCTGGCGTTCGGTCACGGAGATCACGCCGCGCGCGTCCAGCAGATTGAAGTTATGGCTCGCCTTCATGCACTGGTCATAGGCCGGCAAGGCCAGCGGCGATCGGTTGGCGCTGTTGCCATCGAGACCGAGCAACTTCTTGCATTCCGCTTCCGCGTCGGCGAAGTGGCGGAACAGCTTCTCCGTCGTCGCCTGCTCGAAATTGTAGGCGGAGAATTCCTGCTCCGCCTGCAGATACACATCGCCGTAGGTCATTTGGCCCGCACCTTCGACGCCGTTCCAGTCGAGATCGAAGATGCTCTCCACGCCCTGCACATACATGGCGAGCCGCTCGAGGCCGTAGGTCAACTCCGTCGAGACGGGATCGCATTCGATGCCGCCCACCTGCTGGAAATAGGTGAACTGGCTGACCTCCATGCCGTCGAGCCAAACCTCCCAGCCGAGGCCCCAGGCGCCCAGCGTCGGGCTTTCCCAATCGTCCTCGACGAAGCGCACATCATGGTCTTCCAGCTTGATGCCCAGCGCCCGCAGGCTGCCGAGATAGAGATCCTGGCTGTCCGGCGGCGACGGCTTCAGGATCACCTGGAACTGGTAGTAATGCTGCAGCCGGTTGGGATTCTCGCCATAGCGGCCATCCTTCGGCCGGCGCGAAGGCTGCGCATAGGCGGCGCGCCAGGGCTTCTTTCCAAGCGCGCGCAGCGTGGTTGCGGGATGAAAGGTGCCGGCGCCCACTTCCATGTCATAGGGCTGCAGAATGACGCAGCCCTTTCCCGGCCCAATAATCCTGCAGTTTCAGGATCAGGCGCTGGAAACAGGTGTCGGGATTGGCGCGGCTGGACATGGCACGGGGCCCGTTTTCAGGGGCTTATGGTGCGCCGCAACATAGAGACCGGCCCTCAGGGGGTCAAGCAATCCACCGCGCCGATTCGCGCTCACGACGGCCTCAATAAGGGCAGCCGGCGCGCTCGCAGGGCGACGCTTTCGTCCCCGGCACGAAGGCATCGCAGACCTGGCATTGGACCATGTCGACGGCGTCGGCCTGGGCACGCCCGCGGCTACGCGATTTCTGCGCGCCGCCCTCGGCCTTCCGCGCGCTCTGCTGCCGTCCGATCCAGCGGAAGCCGAACCAGACCAGTGCGAGCACGAAGATCAGCAGCGAGAGCTTCGGGAAACTGGGAAGACTGAACATAGGGGCGATATGGCGACGGGGTGCGGGTCAGGTCAAGGGAGCGATGTCATACGCAAACCGCCGTCTGAGCCTAACGCGGCGGATCATTTTACAGCGCCAGCGCAACGCCGTCGCGCAGCACGGCTTCAGCGGCGGCGCTGTAGCGGCCGTCGGGCTCGTGCAGAATCATCCCTGATGACAGCTTGGTCGGCGTCGCCACGTCCTTGCGCGCCCGCACGATCACCCGGCTCGCCGGCCGGCTCCCGCCGGGCCAGAGCGGAAAGACCGCGATGTCGCCGGCCCGCTGGCGCAGTTCCGCCAGCAGCGAGTCCAGGCGGTCGGCGCGATGGATGAAGGTCACCGAGCCTTTCGACCGCGCCATATTGAGGCAATAGCGCACCCAATCCGCCAGCGCCGCTTCGCCCTCCACATTCGCCCGATCGCGGCCGTGATTGTCCGAGCGCGTGCCCGACTCCGCCGCCTGATAGGGCGGATTCGCCATCACGTGATGGAAGGTGCCGGGCGCCATGCGCGGTGGCGGCCGCAGGATATCGCCGACCATGAACTCCATCCGCGCCGCATTGCCGTTCAGCGCCGCGTTCTCGCCGGCCAGCCGCACCAGCGCATGCTGGATCTCGATGCCGCGGATCAGGCAGTTCGGCTCCCGCCAGGCGAGACAGAGCGCGGCCGCGCCGACGCCCGCACCCACATCCAGCACCAGCTCGCCCGGCGCCGCCGGCACCGCCGCCGCCAGGAAAATCGGATCGATCGCCACACGGTAACCATCCGCCGGCTGCCGCAGCAGGACGCGGCCGCCCAGCAGCTTGTCCTCGGTGATCGCGAGATCGTTCATGCGGGACCGGCCTCGATGGCGTCATCCAGCAGCCGCTTGGCGCGAGCGAAGTCCGCCTCGGCCACCATGACGCGGCGGGGAATCATCATCACGCCGCTGCCGAACAGGCTGCTGACATGGCTGTCGAACACCTGAAAATCGATGTCCTCGGCGGTGAGCAGGGCGACCACCCAGCTCAATTGCGCAGGATCCTGTGTTTCCATCAATTTACGCATCGCCGAATATGTATGAGTTGATGCGGCCAAGGGCAACCTGCCGCACTTGACCGGAAACGGTCCAACCCTATGCTCTTAGCAGACACAACCACAGGGATCATCCGTGGCCATCATCGTGAATCTCGACGAAGAGCGCGGCAAGGGGCGAAAGCCCTCGATGAACGCGCTCGCCGCCCTGGTCGGCGATGAGATGCGCCTGGTTAACGAGCGCATCCTCCAGAGCATGCAGAGCCCGGTGGCGCTGATCCCGCAGTTGGCCGGGCATATCATCGCCGCCGGCGGCAAGCGCCTGCGGCCGCTGCTGACGCTGGCGGCGGCCAAGCTCTGCGACTATCGCGGCGACCGCCATATCGGGCTGGCCGCTTGCGTGGAATTCATTCATACGGCGACGCTGCTCCATGACGATGTCGTGGACGAGAGCGACCTGCGCCGCGGGCTGGCGACCGCCAATGCGCTCTGGGGCAACAAATCCAGCGTGCTGGTGGGCGATTTCCTGTTCAGCCGGGCGTTCCAGATCATGGTCGCCGACGGCTCGCTGCGGGTGCTGGAGATCCTGTCCGGCGCCTCCGCCATCATCGCCGAGGGCGAAGTGCTGCAACTGCAGACCAGCAACGATACCGCCACCAGCGAGCAGGCCTATCTGGACGTGATCTGCTCGAAGACCGCGGCGCTGTTCGCCGCTGCCTGCCGCATCGGCGCCGTGGTCGCCGACCGGCCAAAGGCCGAGGAAGAAGCGCTGGACAGTTATGGCCTCAATCTCGGCATCGCCTTCCAGCTCATCGACGACGTGCTGGACTATGCCGCGGCACAGCCGGAATTGGGCAAGACCGTGGGCGACGATTTCCGCGATGGCAAGATCACGCTGCCGGTCATCCTGGCCTTCCGCCGCGGTGACGCCGAGGAGCGCTCATTCTGGCGCCGCACGCTCGAGGATCGCGAGCAGAAGGACGGCGATCTGGGCCATGCCCTAAGCCTGATGCAACGCCACGGTACGTTGCGCGATGCCGTGGCGCGGGCCGCCCACTATGGCGCGATCGCCCGGGATGCACTCGGCATCTTCCGCGATGGTCCGGAGAAACGGGCGCTATTGGAAGCAGTCGATTTCGCCATTGAACGGGCGCATTAGACGCTACTGAGCCGCTATTGCGGCAGGCCGGCCTTCAGCAGGGCCTGGCGATGATGCTCCAGGTCTGCATCATTCCTGTAGTGCAGCGACGTGCGGAATGCTTCCACAGCGAATTCAGGCTGGCGCCGCAGGACTTCCTGCACACATTCCTTCGCCACCACGCTGTCGTCCATCATGGCATGACAAGCGGCGAGGTTCGCAAAGACCAGATGATCCGGTGCTGAGATGCGCTGAAACGCCTCGATCGCTTCGCGATAGCGCCGGGCGACGAAATAGGCGCGGCCGAGATGATTCCAGTAACGCTCCGGGTGATAGGGATTGAGCCGCATCGCCTTCTTGATCCAGTCGATGCCTTCTTCCGGCTTGCCCAGCCAGGTCAATATCTCGCCCTGCTGCACCACGATCAGATCGTCGTTGGGATTGAGCGCCAGCGCGCGGTCCTCGTGATAGCCGGCGCGATCTAGATCGTCCCGCGCGACATTGAGCGCTGCCAGGATGCGATGCACGTCGCTGTCGTTCTCGTCCAGCGCCAGCGCTATGTCCAATTCCGCCGCCACCTGGCTCCATACGGCCTCGCGGTCCTCGCACCAATTGTAGGTCCAGGCCTGGCCCAGCACGCAGGCCCTCCAGGCATGGGCGTGGCCGAATTTCGGATCCAACTCGATCGCGCGGCTGAGCAGCCGTTGCGCCTCGGCATTGTCCGCCCTGGTGCTGCGGTGGTGCAGCGTCTTGCCGGCGAGCACGCATTCGTAGGCGGCCATGCTGGCGGTCGGCTTCTTGGACGCGCGGTCGCGGTTGGCGGCTTCGACGCGGCCGGGCAGCGTGGCGACGATGGCCGACGTCACCTGGTCCTGGATGGCGAAGATATCCTCGAGATCGCGATCGTAACGCTCGGCCCAGATATGGCGGTCGGTTTCGCCGTCGATGAGCTGCGCCGTTACGCGCACGCGGTTGCCGGCGCGGCGCACGCTGCCTTCCAGCACATACTGGACGCCGAGCTCCCGCGCCACCTGCTGCACGTTGACGGCCTTGCCCTTGTACTTGAAGGAGGAGTTGCGGGAGATGACGAACAATTCGCGGAACCGCGACAGCTCGGTCAGGATGTCCTCCGTCAGCCCGTCGGCAAACAATTCCTGGTCCGGGGTGCCGCTCATGTTCAGAAACGGCAGCACGACGATGGACGGCTTGTTGGGCAGCGGCAGCGCAGACGTCGGCGTGCGGTTCACGGGCGCCACTGCGCCGATTCGGTAGACCCGTACCGGCTCGGCGATGTTCTTTACCGGCCGCTCGCCCATATCCTCGAACGACAGCTCCAGCTTGCGGCCGACTTCGGCATAGACCTTCGCCGAAACGCAGATGCCGCCGGGATCGGCCATCTCCTGCAGCCGCGTCGCCAGATTGACGCCGTCGCCATAGAGATCGCCGCCATCGATGACCACGTCGCCGAGATTGATGCCGACCCTGAGATGCAGCGCGTGGCCGCCGGCGTCGCTCGCATTGCGGTCGGCCATGCCCTTCTGCAGGTTGATGGCGCATTCCACCGCATTCACCGCGCTGGCGAACTCGACAAACACGCAATCGCCCATGACCTTGAAGATGCGGCCATAGCGCTGGGCAACGGCGGGCTCGAGCACTTCCTTGCGGCGAGCGCGCAATGCCGACAGCGTCCCCGCCTCGTCCTCGGACATCAGGCGGCTGTAGCCGACTACATCGGCGGCGAGAATGGCGGCTAGCTTGCGCTGCATGATCAGTGGTTCTTCGAGGCTTTGAGGAGCTGACGCCACAGATGATATCCACTCTGCGAGACCTGGAACAGCCCAGGGGCCGGAAACTGCCCCCATCCGGCGACAGAAACAGTGATTGCGATCACGCTTGCGTCCGCAGCGGATGGCGCCGGAAACACGATGGCGTGAGGAAAACACGACTGCCGCGCGAGCCCGGGCCGGCGGCGGCAACCTTGCAGCCCGGGGGCGATGGCAGTATAAGGCCCGCCTGCCGGAGCGACCTTGGCCGAACGATCGGTCCGTGGCTGTGCCACGGGGCGATTTTCCCGAGTTAGGTCAAAGACTTGAAGCTTCGTCACGGCGGCGGATGCCGCCGGCAATCGGTTCGGGCGGGGGGTAGCTCAGCCTGGTAGAGCGCCTGCTTCGGGAGCAGGAGGCCGCTGGTTCGAATCCAGTCCTCCCGACCATTGCCCTGTCAGCCGCCCCTTTCCGCGACAGCCACGGACCGCAAAGCCGCCGATGACCCGCGCGCTGCTCGACCTCAAGCCCGCTTTGCGCCTCGATATCCGCGACGGCGCCCATCTCCGTCCGCTGCAGGCCGCGGACGTCACCACGGCCTATGTGGACGGCCTGAACGATCCGGAGGTGCACCGCTACATGGAGGCGCCGCGTAAGCAGCGGCAGACGCTGGAGGGCGTGCGCGCCTACGTCGCCGCCAACGCGGCCGATGCCCAGGCCATCCTGTTCGGGCTCTATGTCGGCGAGATCCTGCGCGGCACGGTGCGGCTCCATGACGTGGAAACCGGCCGCGGAACCGCCACCGTCGGCATCGCACTGTTCGACCGGCGCATCTGGGGCCAGGGGCTGGGGAGCGCCGCCCTCGCGGCTGTCTCCCGCTACGCCACAGGCGAATTGGGCCTGAGCCGCCTCGAAGCCGGAATCATCGCCGCCAACAGGGGATCGATACAGGCCTTCGAGAAAGCGGGCTTCCGGCGAGCCGGGGACAAGCCAGCCGATCCCGAGCTGGGGCCTGTCGGTTTATGGGTCTTCGAGACCATCCCTGCCCGATGACAGCGGCCGGTTGCCCCACCATCTTCAGCATGTTACCGCATCGAAGGCCGCTGCCGCCGACCCGTGATTCCTGACGTAAATGCTGCTGCCGCATCGACATTGACCGCGACATGAACGATAGCATCCGCCCGCCAATCAACCCCCGCCCGTCCGCCGGAATTCTCTATCTGCCGGTCGAGGTTTCCGTGCGCGAGCTGGAGTCCCGGCTGCTCCTGGCGGCGGTGGCCTGCGAAGCGGGCATGGAGGTGGTGCTTGGCCAGAAGTGGCTGTTGCAGAAGAACATCCCGCAGATGCCGCCGGGCGTCCTGCTGTTCAAGACCCTGACCAATCGCGACGCCCTGGCGATGCGCGAGGCCCATGCCCATGGCTACCGCACCGCCGCCATCGACGAGGAAGCGCCGGGCATCGACCCGCGCACCGGCGGCTTGCGCTGGGTATCGGCCGATGCGCTGGCGCAGAGCGACGTGATCTTCGCCCTCGGCGAGGATCACCGCGACGCGCTGGCGGAGAAATACCCGCAGCAGGCGGCAAAGCTGGAGATCGTCGGCAACCCGCGCTGGGACCTGCTGCGGCCGGAGTTCCGCGCCGCCCATGCCGGCGAGGCGGCCGCCATCCGCAAGGAGTTCGGGCCGTTCATCCTCATCAACACGAATTTCGGCCTGACGAATTCCGCCAAGGGCCCGCCGGAGGCGGTGGTCCGGGCGCTGGTGCGCGGCGGCAAGCTGGACCTGAACAAGCCCGACGATGCCCACCTGATCAATGAGAGCCGGCGCGTCGAAGCGTTGTTGATGGAGGAGATCGGCGGCCTGCTGCGCCGCTTGCATGACGCCTTCCCCGGCCATCGCATTGTCGTGCGCCCCCATCCCAACGAGGTGCTGGACACCTGGCGCAAGATCATCGGCGACCTGCCGCGGGTGGCGCTGGAGCGGCGCGGTGCGGCGATTCCCTGGATCCTGGCGTCGGACGTGCTGATCCATCCCTATTGCACGACGGGAGTCGAGGCCTTCGCGCTGGACAAGCCGGCGATCTGCTTCAAGCCGACGGAGACGCCGCTCTACGACATCTACCTTTCCTCGAGCATCAACTTCCTCGCCCATGACGTGGAGGAGCTGGTCACCGAGGTGGCGCGCATCGTCGGCCAGCCGCCGGGCGCCTTCGAGTATCCGCAGGCATTGCGGGACCGGTTCGCCAATGCCTTTGCCGCCTATCGCGGCGCCCTGTCCGCTGAGCTGATCGTGCGCCGCCTCGCCATTCTGGCCGCTTCGGCGGGCGCCAGGCCTTGGGAGCCCGCGGCCGGCTTCCAGCGCTGGATGTGGCTGAAGCATCACAAGGACGCGCTGATGCCCCGCGTGGCGCCGGAGCAGCTGCTGGAAAAGCTGCAGCGGCTGCAGACGCAGCTCCACCGCGAGCAGAACTTCGCCATCACCCAGATGGGCGACCGCCTGTTCCACATCGCGGCAGCGAGCGAGAACCGCATCGACGACCGCAGCGGCGCACCGCCGCTCTGGCTCCGCGCCCATCCGCGCTATACCGAAGCCGCCCGCGCCGCCCATTAGGTGACAAACCGCCGATGACCACGCCTTCCTTCCACAGCCCGCGCCTGCCGGGTTTTGCCGACAGCTTCGAGATCGCCGGCCGCAAGATTGGCGGCGGCGCCCCCTGCTATGTCATCGCCGAGGCGGGCTCGAACCACGACAAGCAGCTCGACAAGGCCCTGGCCTTGGTGGACGCCGCCGCGGACGCCGGCTGCGACTCCGTGAAGTTCCAGACCTTCGTCGCCGAGGAAATCGGCTCCAACTACAGCTCATCGGCCACGGCGCTGCCGGAGAACTTGCATAAATGGGGCAAGACGCTGCAGGAACTCTACCGCAACTGCGCACTGCCGGACGAATTCCACGAGCCCATCGCCGCGCGAGCGAAAGAGCGGAAGATCGCGTTCTTCTCCAGCGCGTTTTCCGAGCGCGATGTGGACCGGCTGATGAAGGTCGGCGTGCCAGCGATCAAGATCGCCAGCTTCGAGCTGGTGCATCTGCCGCTGATCAGGCATGCGGCCAACACGGGTCTGCCGTTGATTATCTCCACGGGCATGGCCGGGCTTGGCGATATCGAGCGTGCGCTGGAAGCTGTTACCGCAGGCGGCGGCACCAAGGTGGCGCTGCTGCATTGCGGCTCCAGCTATCCGCTCAACGCCGCCAGCGCCAACCTCGCGGCTATGGACACCATCCGCCGCGCTTTTGGTGCGCCCGTGGGTTATTCCGACCATACGATGGGGCTGGCAGTACCGACGGCCGCCGCCGCGCTTGGCGCCGCAGCGCTTGAGAAGCATTTTTCTCTTGATCGCAAGAAAGGCACGGGACCCGATCATTCATTCGCCGTGGAACCTGCAGAGCTGAAATCGATGGTGGAGCTGATGCGCGGCGCTGAGCAGGCCATCGGCAGCCCACGCAAATCCCGCGCCACCGAAGAGGAACCGCTGGTACGTCTCGGCCGGCGCAGCATCTTCGTCACCCGCGCGCTGCGCGCCGGCGACAAGCTGACTCCTCAGAACATCAAGGTATTGCGTCCGGGCATCGGCATCGATCCCCAGTTCCTGCCGCTGCTGCTGGGCCGCTCCGTCACCCGCGCCATGCAGGCGGACTCGCCGCTGTCCTGGGACGATGTCCTGGAAGCGCCGAAGTAAGTATCCGCCCACCACCTCATTCGATCCGGACCAGATTTTCCCATGTCGCTCATCGCCATCATTCCCGCGCGCGGCGGTTCCAAGCGGATCCAGCATAAGAACATCCGGCCGTTCTGCGGCCGGCCGATGATCGCCTATCCGCTGGAGGTGGCGCGGCAATCCGGATTGTTCGCCGTCATCCATGTCTCGACCGACGACGACGCCATCCGCAACACGGCGGCGCAGTTGGGCTATGAGCCCGATTTCCTGCGCCCGGCCGCCCTGGCCGACGATCATGTCGGGGTGGTGCCGGTGCTCGACTACGTCGTGAACGAGTATGCCAGGCGCGGCCGGAAGTTCCGCGGCGCCTGCCTGATCTCCGCCTGCGCGCCGCTGCTGGAACCAGAAGATCTCATCGCCGCCGCCAAGATCTTCGAGCGGCATGAGGGGAAGAAGCTGGTGCTCGGCGTCACGTCCTATCCGGCCCCGGTGGAATGGGCGTTCCGCATTGCGCCGGATGGCCTGCTGATCGCCGACAATCAGGCGAGCCACTTTATCCGCTCCCAGGACCTGCAGCACGGCTACTACGACTTCGGCATGCTCGCGATCCACCCGATCAGCGACTTCGTGCCCGGCGCCGATCTGAAGAACCGGCCGACTGTGCCCTATGTCCTGCCGCGCCATCGCGTGGTCGATATCGACACGGCGGAAGACTGGGAAATGGCGGAAACGCTCTATCTCGGCCACCAGCATCGCGGCCGGGCCTGACGAAATTGCGTTAGGTTGCGAGCGCCAGCTTCGATATTACCGCGCAGACCCGCGGCGCGCCCTCGCCGTCCACCAGCCGCTGGCCGGCGGCTGCCAGCTGTTGGCGCCGCGCCGCATCGCCGATAAGCGTCCGCAGCTTCTCCGGCAGCTTACCGATGACGTTTTCCGCCGTGACGCAGGGGAACCCCAGAGCCGTCATCGCCAATGTCGAAAGCCGCTGGTTTTCGGCGACCACCACGGCAATGAACGGCACACCCATGGCCGATAGTTCCCACATGGTCGTGCCGCCGGCGGTGATGGCCAGGTCCGCGCCGGCGATCAGCTCGGCCATTCCCGCGCCGGGATCGGCGACGACCCGGGCGCCTGGCACAGCAATGCAGGCCTCCCTGATGGCCGCGCCATGGGGATTGGCGCCGCCGGCGACGATCTCGACGGCAGCGTCCCGCAAATCCAGGCCGCGCAAGGCTTCGATCACGCTGCCGGTGACGTTGTCGCGGTCCACCGCACCCAGCGTCACCAGGATGGTGCGCACGGCACCGTCACGCCTGATATTGCGGCGGATGCTGCGCCGGAATTCGCGGCGCAGCAGCGCATAGCGCGTGCCGAGCAACAGCTTCGTGCGGCTTCCAGCATCGGGATAGAGTGCCGGTGCCGCATGAATGTTCTGGTTCAGGATCAGGTGATCGGCGCAAGGGCTTGCCTCGCCATTGTCGTCGATCGCCATCGTGAGGACGCCGTCCCCATGCAGGGGCGCGCGAAAGCCTGGGCCGAAATGATAGCCATCAATTACGACCGTTCGTGCCGAGATCTCTTTCGCTATGGCCGCCGTCGACGCCGCATCCTCCGTACCGCCGGACTCCGCGGAAATCGCCGTGCAGGCAAAGCCTTCCTGCATGATCCGTGCGCGCAATGACGGCGCCAATCCGGCACTGGCAAATGCCGCCCGCCCGCCGGCATCTTGCCAGGCCTGAGCCAGCGCCAGGCACCGCATGACATGGCCGCCGCCGATTCCCGCATGGCCGTCGACCCGCAGGAGCAAAGACTTTGAATCGACCGGCAAAACGCCCCCAATCACCCTGAAAATATCGGCCGACACTTTCGGCGGCTTGAACAAAGATACTGTTGCATTATCTTACGCTGTACAAAATTCGGTTTGAAACGCGGGTTTGGAGAGAGGGCCTGGTCTCCAGATCGGCGGTAGCTTCTTGATTCGATTACCCGGCCCGTCGCCGAACGTCGAGAGGCTAGCCTTGCAGAGCCCCAAAGCCAAAAGCGGCCGATCGGTATCGCTGCGCCCGGCGGCGCAGGACGATGAATTGCTGCTCTATCAGTGGCAAATCCATCCGGACACCCGTGAATTTGCCCGCAATCCCGATCCTCCGACCCTGCGCGAACACCGCGACTGGTTTGCCAAGCGGATGGGCAATGACGGCAGCAGGATTTTCATCATCCTCCACGGCGCCGACCCCGGCGGTTGCCTGCGACTCGATCGGGTCGCAAAGGGCTCCGCGCCGGTGTGGGAGGTTTCCATCAACATCGCGCCGGATTGCCACCGCCTGGGACTTGCCAAGGCGGCCTTGATCCTGGTCCGGGAACAGATGCCGGGCGCGGAACTCGTCGCCCATGTCATGCCGCGCAATCAGGCATCCCATGCGCTGTTCCGGTCCGCCGGCTTTCAGCACGGCGCCGATGGCAACTACCATCTTGTTTGTGCGGGTTAGTTCGGGAGAAACGCCGCGGAAACGCGGCCGGCGGGTCAGCGCACCGAAACGTTGAAAATGCCGGAGCTGCCGCTGTTGCTGTTGTAGCTGACGACTTTGCCGTCGCGCAGGACTTCGACCGTGATCGTGCCCTCTCGGCCTGCTTTCTCGATCACGCATTTCAGGCCGAGGCCGCGGACCTCGCGGTGCTCGGGCACCACGCCGTCAAGGGGCATCTCGACCGTTCCCTCGGCTGTCCTGAGCTGACAGGCGCCGGTGAAGGTAAGTCCATCGGTGCCGGTGATCGTCAGAACGAAATCTCGCATCTTGGCGTCGCCGGCATGCGCCGTGTCCGCCCATGTGGCGTGAGCGCCGGCGCACAGCACCGCCGCCGCAGCCAAGGTCACAACTTTGCCGACAATGTTCATGGGCCTATGCCCGTACTTTTCCCACAACGCGCAGGAAAATTAGCACGGTCAGGGTTAAGGAAATAGAAACGCTATCGGCGGCCCGTGGGAAACCGCGGCCAACAGAAATTTCCATTAAATATCAGATAGTTAAACTTGCGGTTCTTCGAGCACGAACAACACAATGCGCTTCAATGTATGCCCAAGCGCCTCATCAAAGGCGGCGACGATGTCGGGAAGCTTGGTGCCTTGAGAAGCTTCGCGGCGCTCGAAGGTGGCCGAGGACACGATGCGCCGCTCGGGCATCTTCACGACCTTGGCGTTGATGCGCACCCAGATCACTGGATTGGGGCTGCCGTCCTCATAGATAGCTTCGAACTCGCGCAGATCGGTCTTCAGCACGTAGTCGGGCCGAAGCCCGACGCCTTCCCGTCCGACCGCGGTGATACTGCGGGTGCTTTCGAAGGACTCGATCAGCAGCGTCTGCACCATCAGCGGCGCATTGTCGGTCCAGGCGGACCCGGCGTAGTACTCCAGAGTGAATGGCGTGCGCTGCAACGCGATGCGCGGCGTATCCAGGCTTGTCGCTGCATTCGGCATTTCGACGACGAGCTGCCAATCCACCGACTCCAGCGTTTCCGGATAGGAAGTCTTCGGCGTCACGGTATAGAGCTGCACCGGCACGCTGACTTCCGGCAGCAGGCCGCAGCCCGGCAGCGTCCCGGCAAGCGCCAGCAACCCCGCGCGACAGACATCGCGGCGCGCGACCGGCCGCCAAACGAACTTGCTCATGCTCTGCGCTCCGCCTGGTTATTCCGGTTCATAGCCCTGCAGCCTGTCGCCGAGCAGGAAACGCGCGGGATCGCGCTCGAGCTGTTTGGAAATCCGCGACAACGATGCCACCAATAGTCGCGCTTCCTGAAGGAACTGCGTCAGCTCGAAGAGTCCATTGCTGCCTAGCTCTGCGAAGCCGGCGCGATTCTCGACCAAAATCACCTTGAGCGAGTCCGCGGCCGTATTGACCGACCCCGCCGCCGTACTGACATCAGTCAGTGCCGTGTCGAAGTTCTTGATCAGTGTCGATAGCTTGCCGTCCTTGCTCGAAAGCTCTGTCCGGAGATCCTTGGCCAGCCCTTCGAACTCCCGGCTCATGCCGCCGATGTTTTCGACCGCCGTGGTCGCATCCGTCAGGAGTTGTTCCAGCCCGCCGGACTGTGAATTCAGCGTTGCCGTCAGCGATTCCACATTGCCCAGGATCTTCTTGATGGCCGTCCGATTCTCTTCGTCGAACAGGAGCGTCGCCTTGTCCAGCAACAAACTTCCCTTGGCGATCAGTTCTGGTGCCCCCTGGAAGATTTGCGCCAGGGCCGAGCGCCGTGAACCGATCTCCGGATAGGGCGCCGTCACGGTCTTCGGAAGATCGGCAGCGCTCTGCGTGCCTTCATTCAGCAAGATATAGATGCCGCCAGTCAGCCCCTGCATTTCCAGCGTCGCCTTGGTGTCGGCCTTCACCGGCGTGTCGTTGCGGACCTCGATCGTGACGCGGATGCGCTCGATGTTTTCCGGGTCGATGCGGATGTCGCGGACGCGGCCGACCGGCACGCCGCGATAGCGCACGTTGCTGTCCAGTTCCAAGCCGGTCACGGCCTCTTCGAACAGGATGTCGAAGCGGGCGAGATTGTCATCGGTCCGGAACTTCGAGATCCAGACGAGGAAGCCGATCGTTCCCAGCAACAGCACCAGCACGAACGTGCCGACGGCGATATGGCTTGCCCGAGTCTCCATGGCTTATTTCCCGTTCTCCTTGGTCTCTCCGCGAGCCGCCCGTCCGCGCGGGCCATGGAAGTACTCACGGATCCAGGGGTGATCGTCCTGCAGAAGTTCTGCCATCGTCCCCACTTTGACTTTCTTATCCACGAGCACGGCAATACGGTCGCAGATCGCGCCAAGGCTGTCTAGATCGTGGGTAACCATGAATACAGTTAATCCAAGGCTTTGCTGCAGGCTGCGAATCAGTTGATCGAAGGCCGAAGCGCCAATGGGGTCGAGGCCGGCCGTCGGTTCGTCCAGGAAGAGTATCTCGGGATCCAGCGCCAGCGAACGCGCCAGGCCGGCGCGTTTTTTCATGCCGCCGGAGATCTCCGAGGGGAACTTCGCGCCCGATTCAGGCGCCAGCCCGACCAGTTCGATCTTCAACGCCGTCAACTCGGCCTGCATCTTCGGCGTCAGATCCGTATGCTCCTTCATCGGCACCTGGATGTTCTGCGCCACCGTCAGCGAACTGAACAGAGCGCCGCTCTGAAACAGCACGCCCCAGCGCTCCTGCAGCTTCGCCCAGCCGGCATCGTTCAGTTCCGAGGTATCCTGATCCAGCACGGTGATCTTGCCGATCCGCGGGCGGATCAGGCCGATGATGGTCCGCAGCAGAACGGACTTGCCCGTTCCCGATCCGCCAACGACACCGAGTACTTCGCCACGCCGCACCTCGAGATCGAGATTGTCGTGGATCACCTGCTTGCCGAACTGGGTGCGCAATCCCCGGATCGAGATGATGGAATTTGCCGAGGCTTCCATGAGCGGCCCGGGTCAGATGCCGACAAAGGAAAACAGGTTAGCGAAGAGTGCGTCGAGGATGATCACCAGGAACAACGACTCCACCACCGCTTGCGTCGTGAGCCGTCCGACGCTTTCGGCGCTTCCGCTGACGCGCATGCCCTCATAGCAGCCGACCAGCGAAATGATGACGGCGAAGATCGGTGCCTTCACCATGCCCACGAGGAAATGCTTGACCTCGACCGCCTGCCGCAATCGATCGAGAAACTGCGGAAACGGCATGTCCATGACCATGTAGGCCATGAACGCTCCGCCTAGTATGGCGATGATGTCGGCGAAGAAGGTCAGCAGCGGCAACGCGATCAACAGCGCCATGACCCGCGGCAGCACCAGCACTTCCATCGGATCCAGGCCAAGGGTGCGGATGGCGTCGACCTCTTCGTTCACTTGCTGAGTGCCGATCTGGGCGGTGAAGGCGCTGCCTGAACGGCCGGCGATGATGATCGCCGTGATCAGCACGCCCATCTCGCGCAGCACGGCAATGCCGACGAGATCGACGGTCAGCAATTCCTGGCCGAACTTGCGCAGCTGATCGTAACCTTGATAGGCGACGACGATGCCGACGAAGAACAGCAGCAGGCCGACGATGGGCATGGCATTCAGTCCATGCTGCTCGATATTGCTGACCAAAGAGGTGAAGCGGATATGGCTCGGATGCCGCATCACCCGGCCGAAGGCGAACAGCATCGCACCGAAAAAACCGATGAGCCCCCGGGCCGCCTTGCCGAAGTCGGTTACGGCCTTGCCCATCCGCTCCAGGAAATCCAACACATTGAAGCCCGGATGCGGCGCCAGCGCCGGCAGTTCGCCGACATCGGCGACCCGCTGCAGCAGCACGGCGTGATCGGCTTTCACGCCGCGGAACGCGCCGGTGATGCCCGCCGCCTTCATCTCCAGGAGCGTGCGCACCGCGAGCCAGGCGCCGGCAGTGTCGAGCCGTTCGACGCCGGACAGATCGATACTGACCTGCCGCGCCTGCGCTGCGGAAAGCTTGCGCAGCGCCTGGTCCAGGCGCGTGCACGAGCCGACGGTCCAGTCGCCGCTCGCCTTGACGACGGCGGCGTCCGCCTCGCGCGTGACTTCCAGCGACCCAGCTTTCATTGCACCCCGAATTCGAATTGGCAGAGCCTATCCAATCGGCCGGGGCCAAGCGACCCCTTTTCCGGGCCTCAGGCAAATTGCTTAACAGGGTCCGGACGGCTAGATTGCCGCGCCCGGATCGCCGGGCATCGACCGCCAAGGGGTCGCGATCGGGGGCTACAGGATTCGATGCAGATCAAGGAACATATCCGGCAGATTGCCGACTTTCCGAAGCCCGGAATCCTCTTCTATGACATTTCCACCCTGCTGGCACACGCCAAGGCCTGGCAGCACACGATGCATTTGCTGGCCGAGAAAGTGAGGCCGCAAAAGCCGGACCTGCTTGTGGGCATTGAATCCCGAGGATTCCTGGTGGCCGCGCCATTGGCGCTGATGCTGGATTGCGGTTTCATCATGGTGCGCAAGAAAGGCAAGCTGCCCGGCGCGACCATTCCCTTCACCTATGACCTGGAGTACGGGACCGACACGGTGGAGGTTCAGGCCGACGCGATCCGGCCCGGCCAGCGCGTGGTGGTTCTCGACGATCTCCTGGCCACTGGCGGCACGATGCAGGCGGCGATTGCGCTGCTGCGCAAGGTCGGTGCGGATGTGCGGGCGGCGGCGTTCATCATCGAGCTCGCTTTCCTTAATGGCCGCGCAAAGCTGGACGTGCCGGCGCTGTCCATCGTCAGCTATGATTCGTGAGTTCGCATGAAGGTCTACATCAGCGCCGATATCGAAGGCACCGCCGGCATCACCCATTGGGACGAAGCGAGCAAGACCCACGACACCTATGCGGAATTCCGCGAGCAGATGACGGCCGAAGTGGTCGCTGCCTGCGAAGGCGCGATTGCCGCCGGTGCGCGGGAAATCCTGATCAAGGACGCCCATGACAGCGGCCGCAACATCATCGCAAAACACCTGCCCGATTGCGCCCGGCTGATCCGCGGTTGGAGCGGCCATCCCTTCTGCATGGTGCAGGAACTCGACGCCAGCTTCGATGCTGCCATGTTCATCGGCTATCACTCCAAGGCCGGCGCCGAGGGCAATCCCCTCGCACACACGCTGACCCTCGACGTCTCCCATATCGAGCTGAACGGCAAACGCATGTCGGAATTCGTCATGCACAGCTATGCGGCGGCGCTGGTCGGCGTGCCCGTGGTATTCATCTCCGGCGATAAGGGGATCTGCGCCGATGCCCGAACCTTCAACCGCAACATCGGCACGGTCGCGACCTCAGAGGGCAAGGGCCGGTCGACGATCAGCATCCCGCCGCTGCTGGCGGTGACCCGCATCCGCGAGGGCGTGACGGCGGCCCTGAACGGCAATGTGGCCGCCTGCAAGGTCAAGCTGCCGAAGCAATTCAAGCTCGACGTCGCCTATGCGACACCGACGGAAGCCTACCGCAATGCCTGGTATCCAGGCGCGAAGCATGTCGGGCGGCGCACCGTAAGATACGAATCCCGCGACTATTTCGAGGTTTTGCGAGCCCTGCGCTTCATCGCCTAACTGTAAAAAGACGCCCGAACGCCGTTATTGTCTTGCTATTCCTTAACAATCCAAGGCAGATTGCAATTCGATAATCGGCGTACAGAACCCGCCGGGTGGGAACGATAACAGGGCGCTAGCTCAATAACCCCCTAAGTCAGGATTTGCCTGACCAGCCGTCCCTCGGACTGGCTGTTCGTTGCCGCCCCCCACTGGAGACCGCATGTCCATTGCGCAGCGCCGCCAAGCCGTTCACCGCGAAGTCTTCCAACTATTCCTGATCAAGCCTTCCCACTACGACGCCGATGGATATGTCATCCAATGGGCGAAGACCGACTTGCCGTCGAATTCACTGTCCGTGCTCAATGCGCTGGCTGAGGACAGCCAGGCGCGCGCCGTGCTCGGCGACGAGATCGACATCGCGATTACGGTGCAGGACGAGACCAACTGCCGCATCAACGTGGCGAAGATGGTGCGGACGATCCGGAAGTCTGGCGGCAAGGGGCTGGTGGGGCTGGTCGGCGTCCAATCCAATCAATATCCGCGGGCGATGGATATCGCGCGGCAGGTGCGCGCTGCCGGCATTCCCGTCTGCATCGGCGGTTTCCACGCTGCGGGAAGTCTGGCGATGTTGCCCGAGCCGCCGCCGGAAGTGCGCGAGGCCTGGGACCTCGGCATTTCGATCTTCGCCGGCGAGGCGGAGGGCCGCTTCGATATGCTGCTGCAGGACGCCTATCGCGATGCGCTGAAGCCGCTTTACGACTACCGCAACGATCTGCCGGGCCTCGAGGGCGCTACCACGCCGATATTGCCCCTGTCGGTACATCAGCGGAATTTCAATCTGCGGGCGGCTTTCGATTCCGGGCGCGGCTGTCCGTTCCAATGCAGCTTCTGCACGATCATCAATGTTCAGGGCCGCAAGTCGCGCTACCGGTCCGCCGACGACATCGAGAAGATCGTCCGCGACCACTATGCCCAGGGCATCCGCAAGTTCTTCATCACCGACGACAACTTCGCCCGTAACCGCAACTGGGAAGCGCTGTTCGACCGGATCATCGCGCTGCGCGCCGAAGGGCTGAAGGTCAAGCTGATCATCCAGGTGGACACGCTCTGCTATCGCATTCCCAATTTCATCCGCAAAGCGGGCCTCGCCGGCGTCAACCGCGTGTTCATCGGCCTGGAGAACATCAACCCCGACAACCTGATCGCCGCGAAGAAGAAGCAGAACCGCATCACCGAATACCGCACGATGCTGCAGATGTGGAAGTCGATCGGCGCCATGACCTACTGCGGCTACATCATCGGCTTCCCGAACGACACGCCCGAGCGGCTGCTGCGCGACATCGAGATCATCAAGCGCGAACTGCCGGTCGATCTGCTGGAGTTTTTCTACCTGACGCCGCTGCCGGGCTCGGAGGATCATCAGACCCTGCACCGCAAGGGCATCTGGATGGAGCCGGATCTCAACAAGTACGACACCGAGCATGTGACGACGGCGCATCCCCTGATGTCGCCGGATGAATGGCGCAAGGCCTATCATCTGGCCTGGAAAAATTACTACGAGCCGAAGCATGTGATGACGCTGATGCGCCGGGCGCTGGTGTCGGGCATGAAGCCGCACAAGATCGCGCATATGGCGCTGTGGTTCTATGGCAGCATCGCCATCGAGAACGTGCACCCGCTGCAGGCCGGGCTGTTCCGGCGCAAATACCGCGCCGACCGCCGGCCGGGCCTGCCGAAGGAAAGCCCGTTGGTGTTCTATCCCCGCTATCTCTGGGAAATCCTGTCCAAGCATGCGCGGCTGCTCAAGCTCGCTGACGCATTACCGCTATCTGCGCTGGCGGGTCGAGAGCGATCCGATGGCGGCGCGCTATGAGGATCTGGCGCTGCGGCCGGTGGTCGAGGGCGACGCGGAAGAAGAGTTGGAAATCTTCAGCCACACCGAGTCCGCCGTTCAGGCGGTGGAGAAGGCGCGCAAGCTGAAGCTGCGGCCGGTGCCGGCCTAGCCCCGCCCCACCACGATCCTTTCCGCCAGCGCCAGCAATTGCCGGTCGCTGCCGCGGCGGGCAATCAGCCCGAGCCCGATCGGGCAATTCTCGACCCGGCCGCCAATCACCGTCACCTGCGGCAGCCGCGCCAGATTGGCGATGCAGGTCAGGCTGAGCGTGCGCTCGCGGAAGGCATTCGACGCCTCGCCGGCCAATCCCACCGGCGGTGCGATGCTGGCGGCCGACGGCAGGCAGAGTACCGCGCCTTCTTTCAACAGATCATCCAGTCGCTCGGCAAATTCCTCGCGGGCCTCGGCATCGCCGCCGTCCGGTGACTCGAACACCTCCTTCGACCACTCGAAGCGCGCGGCGACCTCCGGGCCGAAGCGCGGCTTGGTCGCCTCGATCCAGGCGCGGTGCGTGGCCCAGATCTCCCGCGCCTGCAGCCGGCGGAATCGCCAGCCCCAGTCGTGCAACTCGCCGCCTTCGCCGCCGATGCGGACGGCGCGCGACTTGCCGACGGCGGTGGCCGCGGCATTCACCGCCGGCTGCAACGCCGCGGCGCAGGAGAGATTGGCCTGGGCGAAGCCGTCTTCGCAGACCAGCAGCTCGCCGAAGGGCGCCGCCGCCTTGTCTTCGTCCAGCAGCACGGCGCCGACGCGGTTCAGCAAGGCGCCGTCCCGCGCGAACCAGCCGATGGTGTCGAAGGACGGCGCCAGCGGCATGATGCCATCAAGCGGAATGCGGCCATGGCTGGTGCGGATGCCCAGGATGCCGCAGAGACTGGCGGGCACGCGCACCGAGCCGCCGGTGTCGGAGCCGAGCGCGAAGTCAACGGCATTGCCCGCCACCGCCGAGGCCGAGCCGCTGGAGGAGCCGCCGGGAATGCGGCCGGGCGCGTTGGAATTCACCGGCGTGCCGTAGTGGAAGTTCTGGCCGTTCAGGCTATAGGCGATCTCGTCGGTGATGGTCTTGCCGATCATGGTGGCGCCGGCGGCCAGCAGCTTCTCGACCACGGGCGCGGTCTTCGCGGCCGGCTTGTGGGTGCGCAGCCAGTCGGGATTGCCGCAGCCGGTGACGTGGCCGGCGATGTCATAGATGTCCTTCACCGCGAATTTCAGGCCGGCGAGCGGCCCGGACTCCGCGCCGCGCAGCGTGTCCTGGAAATGGGGAACGAAGGCGCCGAGGCGGTTAGGCATGACGGCGCGCCTTCAGCGAATAGGCCAGCGGCATCGGCGGCGTTTCCGGCGGCGGATGGAACATGCCGTCCTCGCCCTTGGTCAGGGACGGGAAGAGCTGCCAGGCGAGCCGGTCATGCTCATGCAGGAACTCCAGCGTCAGGCCCGCCTCGATCACCGACATGACGATCTCCGACAGCGGATGGACCCACTCCATGCTGGTGTCGTTCTTGATCCGGATGTCTTCGCCGGCATAGGTCTTGTCCGATTTGAAGATCAGCGGGCCGTCGGTCTTGAAGTAAGGCAGGCTCACGGCGATGGGCGAGTCCTTGTCCTTCTGGTCCAGCATCATCGCGGCCGGGTGGCCCTCCAGGAGATAGAGGAAACCGCCGGGCGCCAGCAGGCTCGCCACGATCTTGGCCCAGCGCTTCAGGTCCGGCAGCCAGATCAGAGCACCCCAGGAGACATACACGATATCGAACTGGCCCTTGATCGCCGCGCGCGCGTCATAGACATCGGCCTCCACGAACTCGCCGGCGAGGCCGGTCTCGGCCGCCAGCTTCCGCGCCTGGCGCACCGCCTCGCCGGAGAAATCCAGGCCGGTGACGCGGGCGCCCTTCCGCGCCCAGTTCAGCGTGTCCAGGCCGATATGGCATTGCAGATGCAGCAGCGACTTGCCGGCGACGTCGCCCATCTCCGCAAGCTCGATCGGCAGCAGCGCGTCCGCGCCGGCCTTGAAGCGATCGACGCCGTAGAACGCCGTGCCCGGATGGATCGAGGCCAGCTCGTCCCAGAGCCGCCGGTTGGTCTCACGCCAGGTGTCGGACATTTTCGCGCATTTCCCCGCTGCCTAACTCTCTGTTTCACATCGGCGAACCGGCAAAACAAGCGTTTTTCAGGGGGCCCCAATTTTCGGGAACGATGCCATGCAAGGGAATCACCCCCTGGGAATGAGCCGGATGGCCTGCCGTCTTCCGATCAACGATGTCCAACATCGAGCCGGGGGAGATTTCCGGGAGAGAAAAGTGTAGCAGAGAGGCGGTGGAAGATCAAGGAATTTGTTCTTATAATGTGAATGCGAAGAGCCCCCTCACCCCCGGATCAAGTCCGGGGCAAGCTCTAACCCTCTCCCCCACTTCGCGGGGGAGAGGGGACTACTACATTTGAATGTCCCCTCGCCCCGCGCAGCGGGGGAGAGGGATGCAACATCCGCGTTCAGCGGATGTTGCGGGGTGAGGGGTCACGCCGCTTGCGCCAGCGCTTGACGAATGGTCTCGACTACACCCTCGAGATTGTGGGTCACGTCATCGTTCATGAAACGAATGACGCGATAGCCTTGGGATCCGAGCCAGGCATCGCGGCGCTCGTCACGCCTGTAGTCGATGTCGTGTGCTGCGCCATCCAGTTCGACGATGAGTTTGCGTTCGATGCAGGCGAAATCAGTGATGAACCGGCCGACGGCGTGCTGGCGGCGGAATTTCAGTCCTTCGAGGCTCCGGTTGCGGAGGGCCAGCCAGAGGAGTTGTTCGGGTCGCGTGGATTGCCGGCGGAGTTTGCGGGCATAGGAGTTCGTGCGCATTTGTGAATACTAACTGCACACTTAAAGGTTGTATAGTGTTTGTCGTTTACACCCCCTCACCCTGACCCTCTCCCCCACTTCGTAGGGGAGAGGGGACTACTGTTGATGTCGCGCGACAAACGAAAGTCCCCTCGCCCCGCGTGCGGGGAGAGGATGTTCAGCGGTGAGGGGCCCGCGCCCGCAAAAACGAAGGGCGGGTCTTTCGACCCGCCCTTCGCTGGGACAGAGGGATTTCAGGTAGGGGACTTACACTTCTTCGCCGCCGAAGGGTTCCTGCTGCGGCTGCACTTTCAGATCCTTCTCGTCTTGCCAGGGCCAGGGGCCCTGGATGACGATGTTGCCGTTGCCATCCATCATCGACTCGAGCTGCTCCCGGAGGATGCGGCTCATCTCGTTGGCCCGCGCCTTCATGTCGTCGGCGGTGCCTTCCATCAGGCGGTTGAGCTGCTTCTGCAGCGTGTCCTTATCTCCCGCCGAGGCCGGGGCTGCGAAAGCGAGCAGGCCGACCGACAATATCGCCGCAACTACGCGCACACTGTGGGTCATAAAAAACCTCCAACCATCTGGCTTTTGCTTTTTTGTTTTCTCACCCAACGAAAAGACCTTATCACAAATACCGCGTTAATACTGCACCAAAGTGCAGTTAATGCCTGGCCCTTTGCATGCACGCAGCGTCCGCGATAATCTCTGTTAACACGCCATCAGCGGCACCCGGCGCGCCGGAAAAAAGCCCGGCAAACCAGCGACATCGAGAGAGCAATCATGGTCAAGACCCTGCATCATTTCATCAACGGCAAGCTGGTCGACGGCAAGAGCGGCCGTTTCGGCGACGTGTTTAACCCGGCGACCGGCGAAATCCAGGCCAAGGTCGCGCTGGCCAGCAAGGCCGAAGTCGATGCGGCCGTGAAGGTCGCCGCCGAGGCCTTCCCGAAATGGTCGGCACGCCGCCGCTGATCCGCGCGCGCATCATGTTCAAGTTCAAGCAGCTCATCGAAGAGAACCTCGACAAGCTGGCGCAGCTCGTGACGCTCGGAGCACGGCAAGATCCTGTCCGACGCCAAGGGCTCGATCACGCGCGGCCTCGAGGTGGTCGAGTTCGCCACCGGCATCCCGCATCTGCTGAAGGCCGACTACTGCGAGAATGTCGGCACCAACGTGGACTACTAGTCGATCCGCCAGGCGCTCGGCGTCGTTCGCCGGCATCACGCCGTTCAACTTCCCGGCCATGGTGCCGATGTGGATGTTCCCGATCGCGCTCGCCTGCGGCAACACCTTCATCCTGAAGCTGTCGGAGCGCGATCCGAGCGCCGCGCTCTTCATGGCCGAGCTGCTGAAGAAGGCCGGCCTGCCGGACGGCGTGCTCAACGTCGTGCACGGCGACAAGGAAGCGGTCGATGCGATCCTCACCACCCCGATATCCAGGCGGTGAGCTTCGTCGGCTCGACGCCGATCGCCGAATACATCTATCACACCGGCACCGCGCACAATAAGCGCGTGCAGGCGCTGGGCGGCGCCAAGAACCACATGATCGTGATGCCCGACGCCGACATGGACCAGGCGACCGACGCGCTGATGGGCGCGGGCTACGGCTCCGCCGGCGAGCGCTGCATGGCGATCTCGGTCGCGGTCGCGGTCGGCGACAAGGTCGGCGACACGCTGATCGACAAGCTGGCGCCGCGGGTGCGGCGGACTGAAGGTCGCGCCGGGCACCGATCCGGAGAGCCGAGATGGGGCCGCTGGTCACCAAGCAGCATTTCGACAAGGTGAAGGGCTACGTCGATCTCGGCGTGCAGGAAGGCGCCAAGCTGGTCGTCGACGGCCGCGGCCTGAAGCTGCAGGGCTATGAGAACGGCTACTTCATGGGCGGCTGCCTGTTCGATCACGTCCAGCCGCACATGCGCGTCTACAAGGAAGAGATCTTCGGCCCGGTGCTCTCGGTCGTGCGCGTGCCCGACTACAACGCGCGGTGAAGCTGGTGAACGACCACGAATACGGCAACGGCACCGCGATCTTCACCCGCGACGGCGACGCGGCGCGCGAGTTCGCCTCCAAGATCAAGGTCGGCATGGTCGGCATCAACGTGCCGATCCCGGTGCCGATGGCGTTCAACAGCTTCGGCGGCTGGAAGCGCTCGCTGTTCGGAGACCATCACATGCATGGGCCGGAGGGCGTGCGGTTCTATACCCAGCTGAAGACCGTCACCTCGCGCTGGCCGACCGGCATCCGCTCGGGCGCCGAGTTCGTCATGCCGACGATGAGGTAGGGGACGTAGCTAGCAATCGCCGTTGAATTTGTCGCAGACCTCTGCTGTTTGTTCGCGTACGCTGACACCATCAAATGCAAAGCAATAACGCAAGCAATGCGACTGCTTGAAGACGTCCCCGTATCTAACTGTCCCCCAAGCGTAAATTCGAAGGTCGCGTAAATCATTAATTCTCTCGAAATCCTGAGCATCCATTGCGACACTCCTCGTCACATCGGTGGTTACAGAGCGTCCCATCGCTATCGAACCGCGTGTCGCAGGTGTCTCTAGGGTTTGATCAAACTGGAAATCTGCCGGGAGTGGGAACTTCTCGATAGTCATGAAGAGTTCAACACGGGCATCAAGCGCAGGAGTGTTACCAAGTTTGTGACCTCGATAGCAACCCGAGGCTTAGCTCCGACAGACAAATCAAAGACGCTCGGCCTGATTCCAAGATAGGCACGTTGGCTGACGTGCAAGGTTTCTGTCGCAACCTCTGCAGAATGAGTTGCCGCATTTGCGGCAGCCTCAGCAGCGGCGGTTGACCTTTCAGCAATTGCGAGTGATCGTTCCATATCCCTCGCTTGCTGTGCCGCAAATCGAACCAGGTCCGATGTCGACAACCAAAGCAAGACAGTTGATACTGCGAGGACAATCGTGGCGATGCTCAGAGTGCGTGTCGGATCGCTAAAAAGGTACCGCCCAGTGGCTCGGAGGTACTGCAATGAGTGTCGACCCATGTAGGCGATGACGTTTATCAGCCACTGCACTAGAGGACGCCACGTCGAGGTCCGCCCTGTTTCATTGGGAACACGTCCTTGTTCGGTTGACGCGAGTCTGATGGTGCTTGTCCGCCGGAACCACTGGTTGCATTGTCTGACATGTCCCAAGACCTACTGTTTCTCCGCAGCTATCAGCTTGTCGGTTTCTTTCTTCCACTCCGCGTCAAACAATTCAACTCGCCCTCTTACGACAAGTTTTTGATATGCCCCGACAATGGACCTTGTTAGAGCCCCGACCGCTGAGGCACTTTTGAGCTCACGTTTGAAATCAATTGGATTTCCATTCTGTTTCTCGATCCTTGAGACCTCCATTGAGGTCCGTAATCAGGTCATTGAGAACCTGATCAATGCAAACTCCCAGAACTTTAAATCCATACTTCTGTCCAACAAACTCGGCTGAATTCTGCAAAAATGCTTTGCCTGCATCACTAGTGCGCAATGCCTCAGCAATCAAGTGAAGCAAGAAGAATTGTGTCAGTTTGTAATTTGCCAGCGACTTATTTTCGATACGATTGAGGGCTTCAAGTACCTTCTGATAGATGATGAAGATAACCTCGATTCGAATCGCCGTAACTTCTCGTCTCGCAAATATGTCTCCGTAGAGGTCATCAAATAGCTTGTACGTTTGGTGCGCTGTGTAGGGTTGCCGCAGATCGAATGACAGAAGCAACTTAGCCGCCAACTCATTATCTATGACAGTGGCGGCTTTAGTTTCTCCTCGCTTGATCTCATAGAGACGGAGCCGCAAATCCCTTAGCGAACTCATTTTGAAGTCGTGCTTGGATTGGATGGTTCGATTTAAAATCACGTGGCTTGATTGCATTCTGATTATTGCTCCTGTGGGTGATTTTATCAATCAGATCCGAGTTGCGACCAACTTTGACAATTTTCGTGAACACGCATAGATCGTTTGTTACTCGATCCCTTCTTTCGAAGAGGCTTGATAAACTTTGGCAACCATTGACCACGTAAAAATTCTTGACCTTGAGTTTTCCCTTCTCTACGGACAGTTCCTCAGACACCATCGTAATGCCATTGTGATAGAGCAGGAACTGGCCGTGCTCTCCCACATCACCGATGCTCTCAAGGATTTCTTTGTTGACCTTGGTACGACCAAGAGATTGCCGGAGGTTCGGCTCAAACAGCGCTCCGCTATCAATTCCGGGGAGTCGAACTAACTGATCAGCAGGAAGTGGCGCTAACGCCGCGTCAACTCCTTGGGGGTTGATGAATTTAATGGCGCCGTAGCGTGAGACATCAAACTCAAAGTCACCGGTTTCTGGCTTTGCTCTTTCGGGAGAGACATACAAAATATCTATTCGCGGACTATCCAAAGTCAAATGCTTGGATTGCGCTCAATAAACCGCTTGCCATTTGCATCGATGACCCCGTTCGTAACGAAGACACCTTTGACTTGATAGTTCTGCGCCACCAAGTCTGCTAAGGACAGTTCTCTAATGCGCCCTTGAGAAACTATAAATTCTTAGTCGAATTCTCGAGTTTCTTACTGCGTCGGGAGTTTGAATTTGTGTCAGTGCGCCAAGAAAATCACGCAGCGCAGCATCACCAACCTCCTTGTTAGCGTTTTGAAATAGTTTGCTTTGGAAAGCTTCAATCGTTGTAGCCTCATGGTTTGCGAAGATGCCATGGATCCCGTTGTCATCTGGACCATCGCAGACACGATGGTTGTTCTTCCGTTTCCTCCAATCGATAGACGTTCTCAAGAACCCATGCAGGAATCCCGCGTGATTCTGTCGTATGCCGGCGTTTCTGCGATGCGAATAGTTCTTGTACTTTTGGATACGAGAGATCCGGCATGCTGTTTATCTCCTCCAGCCCACGAAGCACTCACATTTTTATTATGGCAGGGTTCTTAAATGGCTGGCAATATACCGCAGCAACTCTACCTACGCGAGCAGAAATTCGGAGGAAATTCTTCGATTTACACCCGGATTTGTGTCGTAGGCGGTTGCTTCATCGCAGACCGCTTGACGCCTTGTCAGCGCCACTCCCCCACCAGCGGCACCGACTTGCCGTCGATGAGGCGGATGTCGAGGGCGAGCGGGTCGAGGTCTTCGACGCAGCCGAGGTTGACGCGGTAGCCATCCTTGGCGTTCTCGCCGTCAGCGATGTAGGTGAAGATGCCGCAGGTCTTGCAGAAGTAGTCACTCGGCACCTCGACCCGAAGCGGACTCGCGTTCGTATTGGCTCAGGCGTAGAATTGCACAGGCATCGATTCCACGCTCTCGTGGCGGCCTGTCGACCACCGGAGGCTCCGCATGACACCTTCGCAGCGCTTTGTCATCAGCCATCCCGACGAGGCCGCCTTCAAGACCGGCGGCCTGCGCGACTACTCGGCTTACCGCGACCTCGGCGTGGCGGGGGCGACGCGCGGCCTGGCGCAGGCGCACGTGATCCGCATGACCGCGCCGTTCCGGCCCGAACTCAGCGTCCGGCACCATCACAACGTGCAGTTCCAGATGGTCTACTGCCTCAAGGGCTGGTTCGAGACCGAGTTCGAAGGCGTGGGGCGGCAGCGCCTGGTTGCCGGGTCCAGCTGGGTGCAGCCGCCGGGCATCCAGCACACGGTCGTCGGCTGGTCCGACGACTGCGAACTGCTGGAGATCATCCTGCCCGCCGAGCACGAGACGGTGAACGACTCCGTAATCTGCGCGCTCTCTTCGTGCGAGGCTTGCCGAGACCGTGCGCCCAGGCCCCTCACCCGCCTAGCAGTCGCGGCGCGACCGCTAGGCACCCTCTCCCCGCTGCGCGGGGCGAGGGGACAAGAATGTGCAAGGCTCCGCGACATCGGGAAGAAATCACAGGAACCAGTCCCCTCGCCCCACGAAGTGGGGAGAGGGATCGTAACATTCGCGTCCAGCGAATGTTACGTGGGTGAGGGGCCGGCGCCGATATTGCCGATGGCACAGGGTTGACGCCGAAAGTGAGATGGGTGGAGAGGGTTGCGCAATTCGTCGGTGCGAGGCTTGCCGAGATCGTGCGCCCAGGCCCCTCACCCGCTTGGCGGTCGCGCCGCGACCGCCAAGCACCCTCTCCCCGCTGCGCGGGGCGAGGGGACAGACATAGGGAATGCCGTGACGAGCAGCCCGGTGATATCATGAAGATCGCAATTTCCGGGGAGAGCAGCATGACCACTCGCAATTTCTGTACTCTTGCGGCCGTCATTTTCGCCATCATTGCAATATTGCAGCTCGCGCGCGCCCTCGCTGGATTGCCGGTAACCGTTGGCAGTTTCGCCATTCCGATCTTGCCGTCGTGGATTGCCGCGATTGTGTTGGCGGGACTGGCCTGGCTCGGCTACCAGGCGTCGAGGCGCTGATCGTCATTGACGATTGAGTTGTAGGGGCGAGGGGCGCTCGCCCTTGTCGACACCGCACCAACTGAAAACGGGCGGCCTCGTAATTCTTCGACGCGATGTCTGGAGCGCTGTGGCCGTCCAGTAATGCCGCAGCCTGGCGCGACAGGTGGGCAGCCTTCTTCTCGAACTTATAAAAAATGTCCCCTCGCCCCACGAAGTGGGGAGAGGGATCGTAACATTCGCGTCCAGCGAATGTTACGCGGGTGAGGGGCCGGCGCCGAGGTTGCCGATCGCTCGGGAGTTGCCGCCCGGAGGCGAGATGTATGGAGAGGTCTGCGCGCTCTTTTCGTGCGAGGCTTGACGAGACCGTGCGCCCAGGCCCCTCACCCGCCCAGCGGTCGCGATGCGACCGCTGGGCACCCTCTCCCCGCTGCGCGGGGCGAGGGGACAACATTGTGCGAGGTTCCGCGATATCCGGACTGTCTGGTTTCAGCAAAAACGCGCACCCAATTTATCGCCGACCGTATGACGCTTCATTGCCACGACTCTTCCACCAGCGGCACCGACTTGCCGCGCGCCGACCGGAACCGGTTGCACCATCCCCCGGCTTGTCCTTTATTTATTCCTTGCACGACACGGCGATTCGACAACCGTGTCGTGATACATGCAGACTTCAAGTCCGATAATGCGCGTACAACAGTCCAGGGCCCTGACCATCGACTTGTTTCAAACGCTTACGTGACGAAACCGATTGGGCTTTCAGTCAATGAACCGCGCTGAGAGGAATACGGAATCGCCATGGGAAAGCTTTTTGGAACGGCCTCGAATGCCTGGCGGCTCGCGACGCAGAAGGATCGGCGGCGGATGCCGTCGGTTCCCCGCGCCGACACGACGCGGGCAAATCCGCTGGGCATCTCCCGCGCCCGCTTCTTTCCCGTCGATGACCCGGCCGCCATGGCCGCCGAAGGCCTGCAGGCGCTGAAGCGCCAGAGGCAGGTCCTGGGCCTGACCGGGGATGCGCAGCTGCCGATGGCGAAGTTCCTGGCGGTCTCCGGCGGCGGCGACAACGGCGCCTTCGGGTCCGGGCTGCTGGTCGGATGGACCGAGGCCGGCGACCGCCCCGAGTTTCACGTCGTCACGGGGGTCAGCACCGGCGCCCTGATCGCCCCCTTCGCCTTCCTCGGCCCGGCATACGACGCGCAGCTTCGCGATATCTACACGACGATTTCCGCCGACGATGTGTACAGCAGCCGCGGCCTCCTCGGCGTCATGTTCGCCGATGCGATGGCCGACACCACGCCGCTGTGGCGGCTCATCGCCCATTACTTCGACGAGTCGATGATGGCGGCCATCGCCCGCGAGTATCAGAAGGGCCGGCTTCTCCTGATCGGCACGACCGACCTGGATGCCCAGCGGCCGGTCACCTGGAACGTCGGCGCGATCGCCGCCAGCGGCCACCCGGGCGGCCTCGACCTCGTCCGCAAGATCCTGCGCGCGTCGTCGGCCATCCCCGCCTATTTCCAGCCGGTGCTGATCGACGTCGAGGTCAACGGCAAGTCATACCAGGAGATGCATGTCGATGGCGGCGCGATCACGGAGATGTTCGTCTATCCGCCGGGGCTCGACTTGCGCGAGGGCGGGCAGCGGGAGCGCAAGGCGTACCTGATCCGCAACGCCCGCGAGGATCCGGAATGGGCGCAGGTGGAGCGCCGGACCTTGAACATCGCCGGCCGGACGATCTCGACCATGATCCATTGGGGCGGCTCGAAGGACCTGGAGCGGATCTACTACCTCGCGGAGCGCGATGGCGTCGACTACAACCTCGCCTATATCGGCAAGGACTTTGCCGCGCCGAAGCCGGGGCGCTTCGACAAGACCTACATGAACGCGCTCTACGACTACGCCTATCAGCAGGCGCGGCGCGGCTATTCCTGGAAGAAGGCGCCGCCGAGGACCCGCGGCAGCAACTAGGCCTTCGCCTCCGCCGGCCGCGCGAGACGCTGGATGAGTTCGACCAGCTGGTGATGCGCGGCGCTGCCGGTATCGCGGAACTCCTCGATCCCGTGATCATCGGCGAGCCGGCTCAAGCGCATCAGCTCGCGGGCGCGCTGGCGCCTGTTCAATTGCAGCTCGGACGGCCGGTAGGCGAAGAAGAGCCGCCGCATTTCGGCCGGCCCGATGAGCTGGCTGAACTCCGCCGCGGTCACATAGATCAGGAACAGCACGAAGATCCAGAGCGAGATGGCGATGAAGCGATCCCAGGAGAAGCTCGGCGATCAGATGCTCGCCGAAATCCAGGGGCGAATTGCCGTCGATCAGGAAATGCAGGAAGCGCTCCCCCAGGCGCGCAAAGAACACCGCGACCCAGTAGACCGCCGTCTTGAACAGGATCGGCTGGATCAGGGGCGCCCGGTCGAAGATCTTGAGGAAGGGCATCGAATTGGCGGTGATCACCGCCTTGCCGACGACGAGCGCCGCCACGGTGGCGAGCATGAAACTGCTGACGGCGACGGCATAGCTGGCGACCAGAAGATTCGTCGTCAGGACGATGAAGTTGAAGCCGACGAAGAAGAAGATCGTCGGCGGCAAGGCGCTGCGCAGCTCGCGCAGAACCTTGGCGCCGATGCGCCGCGGGATCGTGGCAGCCGCCTGCTCCGCCGATGCTGCCTTGTGCAGTTCCCCAGGTTCTTGCAGGAGAGGATTGCTCTTCATGGGCTTGCCCTCGCGTTCCCAGCGGATGCCGTCTTCAGGATGAGTTTTCCACCAACGGCACCGACTTGCCATCGATAATGCTGACGTCGAGCGCCAGCGGATCGAGGCCTTCGACGCAGCCGAGATTGACGCGGTAGCCGTCCTTGCCGTTCTCGCCGTCGGCGATGTAGGTGAAGATGCCGCAGGTCTTGCAGAAGTAGTTGCTCAAGACCTTCTCGTTCCAGAGATACAGGCCGAGGTCCCGCGGGTCGTGGTGCGGCGTGAAGTCCGCGGCCGGGATATAGGCCGGCGACAGCACCGCGCCCCGGCGGAGGCAGAGCGAACAGTCGCAGCGGGCGCCGGTCTTGATCTCCGGGCTGCGGAACGAGAAGCGGACGCGTCCGCAATGGCAGCGGGCCTTGTATTCCATGATGTCACCTCCGCCGCGGATTCTATCACCCGCGGGCGATCTCTTGGGATGACCGCCCACCCGGCGCCACCCACTCCGCCGCAGCGAGTATACAGTTTTCTTCAATGCGCGGCACATGTATGCCGGCAGGCCGCATTCCAGGAAAAAAGTCCTGCAGGCCGACCCTGATCCCGGCGTCCCAAGGTTAATCCCAGAAACCTCCATCATTCCTCCAGCGACCGTCCAAGCATCGCAGCGGGTGGCCGCCTAGGCTCTGCCATGGCCGCAGGACGGCGCGGGTGGGCGGACCGGTCCCGGGTTATCGGGGCCGGGCAGCGTAGGGGGAACGGGACATGGGCATGTTGTGGAGCTGGCTGGCGTTGGGATCTCGGCGGCGCGGCACGCGGCGGTGGCTGTCGGCCTGGTTCGGCAGCGAGCGAGGCTCGATCAACATACTCTATGCCGTCGCCCTCATTCCCATGCTCGGCGCGCTGGGGCTGGCGACCGACGCGGCGCGCGGCTTTCTGCTGAAGGCGCGCCTGTCGCAGGCGATCGACCAGGCGGTGCTGGCGGGCGGCAAGGTCTATTTCTCGCCCGACCGCAACGAGGACCTGCTGAAATACTTCTCGGCGAATTTCCCGAACTCCACCACTATCGTCTTCGAGGCGCCGTTCACCGCCGATTTCATGGACGCGCGGGTGACGCTGCACACGCCGGTGGAAGGCGGCATTGCCGGCAGCGAGACGCTGCATATGGCGGCGAGCGCCACCATTCCCACCACCTTCACGCGGGTGCTGAACGCGTTCGGCTGCATGGCCTGCAACGAGATGACCGTGGTGGCGGAATCCGAGGTGGAGCGCACCATCCGCGCGCTGGACGCCGTGATCTCCCTGGACATGTCGGGATCGATGGACGGCGCGGAACGCATCGGCGCGGCGCGCGACGGCCTGGAGAACTTCATGGACGCGGTCTATGGCGTGACCAACAACGCCTCGCCGGTGCTGGTGGTCAACGGCACGCCCTATAACCTGATCAATATCGGCTTCGTGCCCTGGAACTCCAAGGTCAATGTGATGACCCAGGGCGAGACCTTCTCGGGCGTCACCACGCAGGCTGTCAGCTCCTATACCAACCCGGTGACAGGCGCGGCCAGCCAGACATCGGTATGGCTGGCGAACAATTCGCAGGTGCCGCTGATCATGGATCCGCGCTCCCCGGCCGCCGGCGGCCAGCTGCCCGGCGGCTGGAGCGGCTGCGTCTATGCCCGCTATGTCGGCGGCGAGGCGACGCCGGGCACCCGCAACAGCAACACCAACAGCGTCAACACCAACGACGCCGACTTGGTGCGCGGGGAGCAGTTCGATGTCGGCACCGGCAGCACGCAGAAGGACTGGCCCGGCTGGGAACCGATGGCCGAACTCGAGTCCGAGCCGCGCGACAACAACTGGTTGGCGGCAGAGGCCGGGCCGGGCACGCGATGGGCCACAACCGGCAGCTGGCGCAACCGGAGCTGCACGCTGGCCTACTACACCGATTTCGGCAGCGGCAACTACACCACGGACACCACGGTGCTGCTGGACAACGCCGATGGCACGATCAAGGGCGCGGCGGCGGAAACCAGCCGGCCCGTGGCCGTGCCGGCGGCGACCGCGCCCGTCGGCGCTAGCTATTCCGGCACGCTGCGGTTCTTTGACGACAACAGGCGGCCCTATGCCGTGCCCGTCATCACCAACAATCCGGGCGGCCTGGACTGCAACGCCTGCCTGTCACGCAGCATTATTCCACTGACGCCGGACAAGACGCAGATCAAGGCGCAGATCCACAGCATCGGCAACAACGACCCCGACGGCACCACCAACATCCTCCAGGGCCTCTATTGGGCCTGGGAGGTGCTGATGCCCGGCGAACCCTTCAACCAGGGCCTGGTCTCCACGCCCTTCACGCGCGACCGCTACATCATCCTGGTCACCGACGGCGCGCAGTTCGGCGGCAATGGCGACGCCTATAAGGGCCGCTTCGGCTATGGCGAGATCGCCGGCGACAACAATAATGCCGCCCACGGCATGATCGATGCACCAAACGATGCAGGCGTGATCGCCTCCAGGAACAACAATCTGGACAACCGTCTGCGACGGCTGGCACGGAACGTGAAGGACGAGGGCATCAAGCTGTTCGTCATCGGCTTCAATCTCGCCGGCAATCAGGACGAGCTGGACATGCTCGAGGGCATCGCCTCGCCGACCGAGAACGGCATCCACTACTTCTACGACGCAGATTCGGCCGATGATCTTCGCGATGCGCTTGAGGATATCTCCTCCCGCCTGACCGACGTCCGCCTGTCGATGTAAACGGCCGGGCACCCGCCAAGGGGACGATGGGCCAGTGGGAGTTGGGGCTGCGCGGTCACCAGGCCGCCAGCCCCATCTGCTTTTTGCCTAGGCCGGTGAGATCATCAGGCGTGGCACGGTCCTGGTAGCCGACCTCATAGTTTTCGGCCGCGAAATCAGGCGCGCTTTCGCCCTTCAGGAACCTAGCGGCCTGGCGCGGAAGATAGGCGGCGTTCTTCTCGCACCAGGGCGCGCCGCCGATATAGATCACGTTGCTGTAGCCCTGGCCGCCATGGCGATCTTCCACCGCGTGGACGATATCCGGATGCCACCAGACGGTGTCGCCGGGCTGCACCAGCGGGATGGGCGACAGGGCGGGCATCAGCGCCGGATGCCAGTCCGGCAGGGCCGACAACGCGCGGGCCGGCTGGGCGCCGCAGAGCTGATCCTCCGGCACATCGTCCTGCAGCGCCCGCAGCAGCATGTAGGCGATGCCCCGGGCAATGGGGATGAGTTGCAGCGTGCCGTCGCCCGGCCCCTGGGGCGTCAGCGCCGTCCAGCCCTGATAGGTGCGGAACACGCTGCAGACCGCCGGGGACGGGATCTCCGATGTGTGCGTGCGCCAGGCGCCGTCGAAGGGATTGTAGCGGCCGATGTCGCCCGAAAAGACGTGGCGATAAACGCGCTGATAGGCCCCGTCGATCCAGCGCTCAACCGAGCCCGCATCCATGTGGGGCGAGAGGCCGAGGCTGACATCACCGGGCTGGCGGCGGCGGGTGCGGTCGGCATAGGCGGTCTCGCGCTTCGGTTCGAACCAGGTCTGGCCTTCGCTCTCGTGGCGCCAAAGGCCGTTGAGGAAGGCGCGGGCGGCGGCAAGGCTTTCGGACTGCCGCGCCTGGATCTGCGGTTTCGACCAATAAATGCCGAAGATCTGCGGCCGGTCGGATTTCAGGGTGGAGAAATATTTGTCGAGGTTGGGGTCGACCTTCTGCTCGTAATAGCCATTGGCGCTGATGTACTCGCCGAGCTCCTCGTTCCACGCTTCAGCCTGGGCCTTCGGGAATACGCCGCGGATGACGGCAGTGCCGGTGCGGCGGATCGCGGCGATGGCAAACTCGGACACGCGGCCGGCGGCGATGTCGGCATAGGCGATCTCGGGGACGATGAAGTCGCCGCGCTCTCGCTTGCCGACCACGGCGTCGACCTCGCGGCGGATGTCGTCCTCCATGGCGCGGAAGGCGGCGGCGTAATTCGGATTCAACGCGCGGAGTTTTGTCTTGGTGTCACGGATGACGCGGGAGAGCGCGTCCTTGGAATTTTTAAGGGCAGATAGATCGGCCATCTTGCCTTCTCATGCTCACAAAATTTGTCATCCCGGAGCCGTCGCTTCAGCGACGGAACCCGGGACCCAAGAACACGGGATCTGCCAAGCTATATTAACAACCGCCCGGTGTTCATGGGTCCCGGATAATCGCGCCGCGCCGATTGCTGCGCAATCGCGCTATGCGCGATTTCCGGGATGACAATGATGGTACGCGTACTTGCTAACGCCTGTTATACGCGTCTTCATATCGCACGATATCATCCTCGCCCAGGTAGCCGCCGCATTGAACCTCGATCAGCTCGAGCGGTTCGGAGAACGGATTTTCCAGCCGGTGCTTTTGGCCGACGGCGATGTAGACGGCTTCATCCGGCCTGAGGTCCCGCACCGTCTCGCCCACAGTCACCCGGGCCATGCCGCGCGCCACCACCCAATGCTCGCTGCGCTTCGTGTGGCTTTGCAGCGACAGGCGGCCGCCGGGATTGACCGTGATGCGCTTCACCTTGAAGCCGGGCCCTTCATCCAGGATCTGGAAAGCGCCCCAGGGGCGGGTCTCGCCGTTGACCGGCGGGCGGGGGGTTTCGGGCATGTAGCGGCAACTCCTGTGATCACAGTTCGCGCCTGCAAAACACCGACTTAGGCAGGGGGATACAGGGGAAAAAGCCCCTTGCCATTCCGGCCCACGGCACGCCATGGATAGATTAAGACGATAACGAATGCCAATCCAGCGGGTTCCACCGCTAGACCAGATTAACGCATCCACATGGGAGGATCGACATGACGAAAACCAGACTGGCCCGGCTGCTCGGCGGCGTCGCCCTGGGCCTCGTTCTCACCGCGACGGCGGGCAAGGCCGACGAGGTGGAGGTACTGCATTGGTGGACCTCCGGCGGCGAGGCGGCGGCGCTCAACGTGCTGAAGCAGGACCTGGAGGCCAAGGGCATCACCTGGAAAGACATGCCGGTGGCCGGCGGCGGCGGCGAGCAGGCGATGACCGTGCTGCGCGCCCGCGTGGCCTCGGGCGAGCCGCCAACGGCCGTGCAGATGCTGGGCTTCGACATCACCGACTGGGGCAAGGAAGGCGTGGTGGCCGATCTGAACGACGTGGCCTCGGCCGAGGGCTGGGACGGCGTGGTGCCGGCGGCGCTGCAGGCCTTCTCGAAACATGACGGCAAGTGGATCGCCGCCCCCGTCAATGTGCATTCCACCAACTGGGTGTGGGCCAACAAGGCGGTGTTCGACAAGCTGGCGATCACGCCGCCCACAAACTGGGACGAGTTCATCGCCGCCGCCGACAAGATCAAGGCGTCGGGCCTTACCGCGATCGCCCATGGCGGCCAGGCCTGGCAGGACGCCACCATCTTCGACAGCGTCGTGCTGACGACGGGCGGCTTCGATTTCTACAAGAAGGCGCTGGTGGATCTGGACCCAGCGACGCTGGGCTCGGACACGATGAAGGCCGTATTCGACCGCATGACCCAGATCCGCGGATATCTGGATCCGAACTTCTCCGGCCGCGACTGGAACCTGGCTTCGGCCATGGTGATCAAAGGCGAAGCCGGCATGCAGATCATGGGTGACTGGGCCAAGGGCGAATTCCTGAACGCCGGCCAGAAGCCGGGGCAGGATTTCCTCTGCTTCCGCTTCCCCGGCACCCAGGGCAACGTCACCTTCAATTCCGACCAGTTTGTGCTCTTTGCGGTCGGCGATGCGCAGAAACCCGCACAGGTGGAACTGGCCAAGGCGATCATGTCGCCGACCTTCCAGTCGGCCTTCAACGTGGTGAAGGGTTCCGTGCCCGCGCGCACCGACGTGTCCGACGCAGCCTTCGACGATTGCGGCAAGAAGGCGATGGCGGACCTCAAGGAAGCTTCCGCTGGCAATCACTTGATCGGCAGCCTGGCCCACGGCCATGCAGCCCCGGCGGCAGTGAAGAACGCCATCTATGACGTGGTCACCAACCACTTCAACGGCGCCATGTCGTCGGAAGAGGCGGTGAAGCAGCTGATGGCTGCGGTGGCCGGCGCGCAGTAGGCCGGAAGTCATCGCGCGGATGTAGGGGCGGGTTTGAAACCCGCCCCTACGGTCTCGCCCATGAGCGCAGCCACCACAGGCAATAGTATGATCGGCTGGTTGCAGCGTCAGCTGCCGAAGCTGGTGCTGGCGCCGTCTTTCGCCGTCGTGCTGCTGTTCGTCTACGGATTCATCCTCTGGACGATCTATCTCAGCTTCACCGAATCCAAGATGATGCCGAATTACGGCTTCACGGGCCTGAGCGCCTATGCCCGGTTGTGGGCTCAGCCGAACTGGTATGTGGCGCTGCAGAATCTGGGGATCTTCGGCACGCTCTATATCGGCATCTGCATCGGCCTCGGTCTGCTGCTGGCGATACTGTTGGACCAGCGCATCCGCATCGAGGGCGTATTGCGGCCGATCTATCTCTATCCGATGGCGCTGTCCTTCATCGTCACCGGCACCGCCTGGCAATGGTTCCTCAATCCCGGCCTCGGCCTGGAAAAGACCATGCATGAATGGGGCTGGACGAGCTTTGCTTTCGACTGGCTGATCAATCCGGACAAGGCGATCTACACAATTGTCATCGCCGCTGTGTGGCAATCCTCCGGATTTGTCATGGCGATCTTCCTGGCTGGGCTGCGCGGCATCGACAGCGAACTGATCCGCGCGGCGCAGATCGACGGCGCCTCTACTGTCGCCATCTACCGGCGCATCGTCATTCCCATGCTGCGGCCGGTGTTCCTCTCGGCCTTCATCGTGCTCGCCCATATGGCGATCAAGAGCTACGACCTGGTGATCGCGCTGACCGGCGGCGGACCGGGTCGGGCCACGGAAGTTCCAGCGACCTTCATGTATTCCTATACCTTCACCCGGAACCAGATGGGCGTCGGCGCGGCGAGCGCTGTCATCATGCTCATGACCATCGCCGCGGTCATCGTGCCCTACCTCTATTCCGAGCTCCGGGAGAAGCGCCATGAGTAGCGCTGCCGTTGCTCCCACCGCCGGCAGCGTGGTGCGCCGAAGATCGGCCGCATTGTGATCTATGGCGCGTTGCTGCTGTTCGCCGCGATCTACCTGCTGCCGCTGTTCGTCATGCTGGTGACCTCGTTCAAGACGCTGGACGAGATCCGCAATGGCGACATGCTGCAACTGCCGCAACAACCGACGATCGAGCCTTGGCTCAACGCCTGGGGTGCGGCCTGCATCGGCCTGACCTGCGAGGGCCTCAAGGGCTATTTCTGGAACTCGATCCGCATGGTGGTGCCGGCGGTGGCCATCTCCACCCTGCTCGGCGCGTTCAACGGCTATGTGCTGACCAAGTGGCGCTTCCCGGGGCATCGGCTGATCTTCGGGCTGATGCTGTTCGGCTGCTTCATCCCGTTCCAGGTGGTGCTGGTGCCGATGGCGCAGGTGCTGGGCAAGCTCGGCGTCGCCAATTCCACTCCCGGCCTGATCCTGGTGCATGTCGCCTATGGCTTGGGGTTCACCACCCTGTTCTTCCGCAATTACTACGAGGCGTTCCCCAACGAGCTGATCAAGGCGGCGATGATCGACGGCGCGGGCTTCTTCCGCATCTTCTTCCGTATCCTGCTGCCCAGCTCCGGCCCGATCATCGTGGTCACCGTGATCTTCCAGTTCACCAATATCTGGAACGACTTCCTGTTCGGCGCCTCCTTTGCCGCCGGCGGCGCCGCGCCGATGACGGTGGCGCTGAACAACCTGGTTTCCAGCTCCACCGGCGTGAAGGAGTACAATGTGCATATGGCCGGCGCGATGATCGCGGCGCTGCCGACGCTGCTGGTCTATGTGCTGGCCGGCCGCTATTTCGTGCGCGGCCTGATGGCCGGCGCGGTGAAGGGCTAGACGATGGCATTCCTGGAGATCGACGGCATCGGCAAGCGGTTCGGCGGCACGGAGGTGCTGAAGCGCATCGACATCGCCGTCGAGGAAGGCGATTTCCTGGTGCTGGTGGGACCGTCCGGCTGCGGCAAATCCACCCTGCTCAACATGATCGCCGGGCTGGAGTCGGTGACCGAGGGCGAGATCCGCATCAAGGGCGCGCGGGTGAACGAGGTGCATCCGTCGCAGCGGGACATCGCCATGGTGTTCCAGTCCTACGCGCTCTATCCCAACATGACCGTGGCCGGCAACATCGCTTTCGGCATGGAGATGCGCGGCGTGCCCAGGGACGAACGCGAGAAGGCCATCGCCGAAGTCGCCAAGCTGCTGCAGATCGAGCATCTGCTGAAGCGGCGGCCGAGCCAGCTCTCCGGTGGCCAGCGCCAGCGCGTCGCCATGGGCCGCGCGCTGGTGCGCAAGCCCCGGGTGTTCCTGTTCGACGAGCCGCTGTCCAACCTGGACGCCAAGCTGCGGGTGGACATGCGCACGGAGATCAAGCGGCTGCATCAGAACCTGCGCACGACGATCGTCTATGTGACCCACGACCAGATCGAGGCGATGACCCTGGCGACGCAGATCGCCGTGATGAATGCCGGCGAGGTGCAGCAACTCGGCACGCCCGAGGAGGTCTACAACCGCCCGGCCAACATCTTCGTCGCCGGATTCATGGGCTCGCCCTCGATGAACCTGGTGCAGGCGCAGGTGGAGACCGGCGGCGCGGCGCTGAGCCTCGATACCGCGGGCGGCGCGATCCGGCTGGCGCTGCCGAACGGCAAGGCCGCCGGCTATGCCGGCCGCAACGTGATCCTGGGCCTGCGCCCGGAGGCGATCACCGACACCGCCGGCGCCGACCGCGGCAGCCGCCATATCCAGGAAGCGCAATGCCATGTCGAAGTGGTGGAGCCAACGGGCTCCGACACCTATGTGGTCACGCGCCTCGGCGGCAAGGAAGTCATCGCCAGGATGCGCGCCGACGCCCAGGCCCGCGCCGGCCAGACGGCGCCGTTCGCGTTCAACATGGAGAAGGCGGTGCTGTTCGATCCGGAGACGCAGAAGCGGATCGGGTAGCGGGTCGGGCTCGGTGGCGCATCACTGAATTGCTGAGCAGCAGACCAAGATCGTCCCCTCGCCCGCGCAGCGGGAGAGGGACCGTAACATTCGCGTTCAGCGAATGTTACGGGGGTGAGGGCCCGGGCGCACCATAATCAAAAGACTTCTACTGATGTGAACTACGGAACGCGCGACTGTTCTTGCTTCTTGCCGTTGTTGATGCGCGTGCTGCCATTTCGGCGCCGGCCCCCCTCACCGGCGACATCCGCTGAACGCGGATGTCGCCGGTCTCTCCCCCACTATGCGGGGGAGAGACGACAGCTTCTCTTGTTCGCTTGCTGGAAGCGCCTCCGGAAGTCTCTGTATCCACACAGGCCCCAAAAATCTGACCGATTCAAAGCTGGCCCACAACTTCTTGGCGCCATGACGACCTTCGCACGTGCGACGGTTCGACGCCCCTGCCCCGCCTTTGTGATCTTCGTCACATACCCCGCAGAATTCCCCGGCGATTGTGGAATTGGGCCTGGGGAATGCGTATTTATCATGCGTAAAGAGTGACGCCGGATGTTCCCAAGGGAGCCCCGGCGCGTTTTGGTCCCGGTACTCGCAGCAGGTTTGAACCACAGCTTCCGCTTCCCTAAAGAAACGAACCGGCCGACCCGAGGGCGCTGTCAGTGCTTTGCGGCGCGCGAACTGCGCCCCGCGAGATTGGGCGACCCCCGGCAAGAACGAATTGGAGGATAGAGTTGAACGCCATCCGCACCCGTGAATCCCAGAGCAACGCGGCTGCCGCCACGCTCCGGCAGATGATCCTGAGCTTCCGAGTCACCCAGATGATTCACGTCGCTGCCAAGCTGCAGATCGCCGATCGCCTAGCCGAATCGCCGCAGACCGCGAGCCAGCTCGCCGACGCGACCGGCGCTGAGCCCCGCGCGCTCTACCGCCTGTTGCGGGCGCTGGCCGCCGTCGGCATCTTCCGGGAAACCGGCGACGGCGCCTTTGCCCTGACGCCCGTGGGGCAGACGCTGCGCAAGGACGCCGCGGAATCCCTGCATGGCATGGCCCTGCTCTATGGCGAGGAATGGCTGTGGCAGGCCTATGGCCGCATGCATCACAGCATCCAGACCGGACAGCCCGCCTTCGACGAGGTGCATGGCGAACCGCTGTTCGACTTCCTGATGGCCCGCCCGGACGCGGCGGCGGTTTTCAACAGCGGCATGAGCAGCTTCTCGCACCAGGAGGCCGACGCCATCCTGGCCGCCTATGATTTCTCCGGGGTCGGCAAGGTAATCGATGTCGGCGGCGGCGACGGCACGATGGCGATGGCGCTGTTGCGCCGCCATGTCCAGCTTTCCGGCCTGATCTACGATTTGCCGATGGTCGCGGAGGAAGCCGAGCGCAAGATGGCCGCAGCGGGCCTCACGGGGCGTAGCGTCTGCACATCAGGCGATTTCTTCGAGTTGGTGCCGATGGGCGGTGACGTCTACCTGCTGAAGAACATCATCCATGATTGGCGCGATGCCCAGGCGATGCTGATCCTGCGCAACTGCTGGCGGGCGATGCGGCCGGACTCGCGGCTGCTGCTGGCCGAGCGGATCATTCCCGCGGGCAGCGGCGCCGCCGAGGCCAAGCTTTTCGACATCAGCATGATGGTGGTCGCCGGCGGCCAGGAACGCACCGAGCGCGAGCATCGCGGCATCCTGGCGGCGGCGGGACTTGATCTGGTGCGGGTGATCCCGACGAATTCGCCGCTGAGCCTTATCGAAGCAGTCCCTGTGGTGGAGTAGACGATGGCAAACGCCCTGCGAAATCCAAGCCACCGAGCGCCAATAACCGTGCGGCCGGCGGAGGCCGGCGACAAGGCGGCCATTCTCGCCGTCATTGCCGCTGCCAATGCGGAGTATCGACCGCTAATCCCGGCAAATCTCTATGACGAGTATTTCTGCAGCCTGCGCGACCTGATCACTGCGCGGCCGGGCGTCAGGACCGCGGTCGCCGAGCAAGGACAACAAATCGTCGGCGCCGTCGCGCTTATCGCCGATGGCGATCAAGCCGATGTCGAAGACTCCGACCGCTGGGCGTCGGTGCGCGCTTTGGCGGTGGATCCGGCCGCTCGCCGCCGCGGCATCGGCCAGAGATTGGTGGGCTGGTGCATCGGCGAGGCGCGGCAGCATGAAGCGCCCGCCATCTGCCTGCATAGCGCCATCTTCCAGATTACGGCGCACCGCCTCTACGAGCGCCTGGGGTTCAAACGGATGCCCGAGCGCGACCTCGGTGCCACCGCGGGCTGCCCGGATGGCGGGCCGGCCACAGGGGTGCCCCCGCTGCTCGCTTACTGGAAGATGTTGGGTAGTCTGCCGAACTGGCAGGCCTAAGGCTACGGGTTGGTGCCCGGCTGCTGGTAGACCAGCGTATCGCCGCTGGCGACGTAGTTCTTATCCGGCAGGGTCGGCTGCGGCATGGCGTAGAACATCGGCTCGCGGGGATCGTCGCCCGACTGGCCCTTGGCGGTCTTCATCTTGACGCCCGTGCCGTTCGCCTGGCCTTCGCGCTGCGCCTTCTGGATCTGTTCGGCCATCTTCTGGCTCCAGGGGAACTCGTAATAGCGCGGCGCCGCGCCGTCGGGAAACTGCAGCAGCACATAGATCGCCTGGCCTTCCTTCAGCGAGGCGCCCAGCAGGTCGGCTTCCGCCATGTCGCCGCGCCATTCCAGGCGCACCGGCTTGGGCTGGCCCAGCATTTCCACCGCACCGCCATAGACCAGGCCGAGCAGCACGACATAGAGCGAAGCGGAAACGGCGCGCCACCAGAACCTGCCGCGAGGCAGAACCAGGAACACGAAGCCGCCGAGCAGCAGCGCGAAGATGATGGCGAAGGCAATCATTGCGACGCCACCCGCAGTTCCTTGAACAGGCTGTTGACGCTGCCGGGCACCAGATTGCCTTCGGGATCCAGATTGAAGCGGAACGCCGTCACCTGATCGTTGAGGCGCAGCAGCTCGACGTTCGTCGTGACGAGCTGGCGCGACTTGCCTTCCTCGTCGGCGCGCACGCTGGCCACCAGCTTCACCTGGATCGGAAAGGAGGCATTGATCGCCCGGTAGAGATGGACATTGACCACATACTCGCCCGGCGGCATGCCGCGGCTATAGGCGATCTCGTAGTTGAAATCGGTGATGTCCTGGGATTTGCCGAGATCGTCGCGCAAGAGGCTGAAGATCTGGCCGCTCTTGTTGGAATAGCCCACCGGCCGGTCGCCCGGCGCTTCGACCCAGAGGTCGACATCGGCATCCAGCTTGTCGGGCCATTGGGCCTCGATCACCACATTGCCGGGCGCCTTGTCGCCTTCGCTGTCGGCCGATTTCGCCGGCGGATTGACCACCGACATCATCAGCACGGTCGTCAGGATGAAGCCGCCCAGCATCAGCAGGGCGGTATCCAGCCAAACGGTGAGCGTCTCCTCATCCATGGAAATTGCCGAGCAGCCGCAGATTGACCTTGAGCCAGAGGTTGCAGCCGATACCCAGCAACGTGGCATAGAGCGAGATGTACATGCCGTCGACGACGGCGGCGATCATCTCGCGGATCTGGTTGGGGTCGTTGGAGGCGCCGCCATGCACGCTGGAGAAAGCGGCGATCAGGCCGATCACCGTGCCCAGCAGGCCGATGCGCACCACATGGGTGGCGATCCACTGGACGTCGCGCCAGCGCTGCAGGAACACGCAGGCGACGCCGATAAGGCCGATGCCGAGTATGAGCATGGCAAGGACGCCATTGGCCTCGAACGGCTTGGTGGCCAGGCCGGCGATCCACAGGGCCGCCACGCCAGCGAGCCCGACCGCCTGGAGAACGATGCAGCGCGAGAGAAAGGCGAGCGAAGATCCAGTCTTGGTCGCTGGCGCCAGCCCTTCCGTCCCGTCAGCCGGAGCTTCCGTCTGCGCGGGGCCGGTGAATTCGCGGCTCAGGCGTTGCAGGATCGCCCCCACGGGCGACTGCGTTCCGCCGACGCGCGTGCCGCGTTCGACCGGTTCCGAGGAGATCGGGTGAATGGAGAGGTTTGCCATCGGCGTCGCGTCCTTCCGATTGAAGGGTGTCCGGTGAACGCCGAGGCCGGGCCAGGACGTTCGATCCTCCATCGTCACCCTGTCGTGTTAAGAAACGGTTTCGGTCTTGGTTAACGAGAATTTAGAAAGGCGGAGAAGCCTGGATCGATTGAATCGAGCTATATATTTGAAATTGAAGTGGAAAAATGTGATTTTCCGAGGCTCGTCCGGGGTCCAAAAAACGCCTTCGCATTTTTCATAGCGGCGGGAGTTGGAGCCGTCCGGCGGGAGTGAATGGCGACACAGCGGCGCTCTTCGGGGAAATTTCATTACCTGGATCAAGGTGCCACGTTCGTCTTAGACTCAATCCGGCTCGAAAAACGAAGGAATAGAACATGACAGAGGCGTTGGTCCGGCGGCGCGGCGGACAAGTAGCGAGACGGGCGGAGCGGGCTTCGGCGCCGATTGTGCAGAAGAAATACATCACTCGCGAGATCCCGCTCTATGAGCTGCTGAACGCCGAGGGGCTGGAGCTGATCCACGAGGAGTCCATGACCATCCTCGAGGAGATCGGCATCGAGTTCCGCTACGAGCCGGCAATCAAGCTGTGGCGCGCGGCCGGTGCCGACGTCCGTGGCGATCGGGTGCATTTCCCCCGCGGCCTGGTGCTGGAGAAGATCAAGACCGCGCCGGCGCAATTTACCCAGCATGCGCGCAATCCCGAGCGCAACGTGGTGATCGGCGGACGCAACACCGTGTTCGCGCCGACCTACGGCTCGCCCTTCGTGCGCGACTTCGAAAACAAGCGCCGCTACGGCACGCTCGAGGACCTGCAGAATTTCATCAAGCTCGCCTACATGACGCCGGTGCTGCATCATTCCGGCGGCGTGATCTGCGAGCCGGTGGATGTGCCGGTGCCGAAGCGCCATCTCGACATCGTTTATTCCCACATCAAATATTCCGACAAGCCCTTCATGGGCATCGTCACGGCGCCCGAGCGCGCGGAAGACACGGTGCGGCTGGCGCAAATCCTGTTCGGCGAAAAGACCGTCGGCGAAAAGACCGTGCTCACCTCCGTCGTCAACTGCAACTCGCCGATGGTGTGGGACGGCACCATGCTGTCGGCGCTGTCGGTCTATGCCCGCAACAACCAGGCGGTGCTGGTGACGCCCTTCATCATGGCGGGCGCCATGGCCCCCGCCTCCACCGCCGGCGCCATCGCCCAGCTCAATGCCGAAGTGCTGGCCGGCATCGCCTTCTCGCAACTCATCCGCCCGGGCGCCCCCATGGTCTATGGCGTGTTCGCCACCACCGTCTCCATGCAGTCGGGCGCGCCAATGATGGGCACGCCGGAGCCGGCGCAGATGATCTATGTGGCGACGCAACTGGCGCGGAAATACGGCCTGCCGGTGCGCGCCGGCGGCATGCTCAACGGCTCCAAGATCGCCGACGCCCAGGCCGCCTATGAATCCGTCGCCACCATGATCCCGACGCTGATGGGCGGCACCAACTTCATCCTGCATTCGGCCGGCTGGCTGGAGGCGGGACTGGCCGCGGGCTACGGCAAGTTCATGCTCGACGCCGACCAGATCGCCATGCTGCAGAGCTTCGCCGGCGGCATCAATCTATCGGAGGAGAACCGGGCACTCGATGCCATCCGTGAAGTTGGGCCCGGCGGGCACTATCTCGGCTGCGCCCACACCCAGCGCAATTTCAAGACCGCGTTCTATACGTCGCAGATCGCCGACAACAACAGCTACGAGCAGTGGGAAGCCGAGGGCGCGAAGGACGCCAACCAGCGCGCCACCGAAGCCGCCCAGCGCCTGTTGGCGCAATACGAACCGCCGCCGCTCGATCCCGCCATCGACGAAGCGCTGCTGGATTTCATGGCGCGGCGGAAGGCGGAATTGCCGAACGCGGTGACGTGAGCGTCAATCCCCTGCCACCAGCGTGGTCCAGCGGCCGTCTTCGGCGATGAAGAGGCGCCAGCCGACATAGTAGCCGACCTCGGGCCCTTCGAGATAATTCTCCTCGAGCTTGCCATTGTAGATCGCCTGCAGTGCGTCGATCTCCTCGGTCGTCAGCTCCGCATAGGGAATCTCGTTGGCGCTGGGCCAGACGAACTCGGTGCCGCTGTCATAGGTCAGCTTGGCGCAGGGCATGTCGAGCAGCGCAACGACGATTTGCGGAATATCGATGCCATCGGCCTTCAGGCTCTGCCAATAGGACGCGGGATCGCCTTCGTCGCCGAAGCTGTAGATGAACTCGGAATCGTCGGCGAGCTTGGCCATCGCCTGATAGTCACCGGCCGCCGCCGCCGCGCGCAGGCCATCCCGCTTGGCGATGACGGCCGCCGGCAGGGCGCCGCAGCGTTCCGCCTCTTCCTGGGCCTCACAGGCGGGAGAAGCCGTCAGGCCGACGAGAATGGCGATCGCGGCCAAGGCATGGGCGACGGGAATGGTCATGCCAAATCCTAGCATGACTTCTTCACCCCGCTCCATGGCTGCCCGGGCCGTCGGGCCGAACCACCGGTGAACCTCGTGGCGGTTCACTGTCGCGTCATCTCGTCCGCGCACCGGTTGACCGTCCGGCACCGAACCCCGATAGTTCCCATCCGCAAGTAGGAGCGGGAGCCCAAAGCGCGGGCCTCCGAACAATATTCCGGTACCGTCGGCCAACGGCGGACCGCAAGCGGGAGGGCGAGAGGCGATGGCCGGCATGCTGCATGTCCGCGAGGGCTATGCCGAATTCCGCGGCTATATGACCTGGTTCCGGGTCACCGGAGAATTGAAAGCGAAGAAGCCGCCAGTCGTCATCCTCCATGGCGGACCTGGCGCCGCACATGACTACACGGACGGATTCAAGCTGCTGGCGGCCACGGGCCGTGCGGTCATCCAGTACGATCAGCTTGGTTGCGGAAGATCCACACATCTCCGGGAGAAGCCGAAGGATTTCTGGACCGTCCAACTGTTCCTGGATGAACTCGATAATCTGCTGAAGACCCTGGGCATCGCCAAGGCCTATCATGTCGTCGGCCAGTCCTGGGGCGGCATGCTTGGCGCCGAGCACGGCATCCGGCGTCCGAAGGGCCTGCGCTCCCTGACCATCGCCAACTCGCCGCCCTCGATGGATTTGTGGGTCAAGGAAGCGAACCGGTTGCGCGAAGCGCTGGCGCCCGAAGTACAAGCGACGCTGTTGAAGCATGAAAGAGACGGCACCACGAATTCCGCCGAGTACGAGAAGGCGGTGCAGGTGTTCAACAGCCGGCATGTCTGCCGCATCAAGCCGATCCCGGCCGAAGTGGCGCGAAGCTTCGCGCAAATCGACGCGGATCCGACCGTCTATCAGACCATGAACGGGCCCAGCGAGTTCCATGTCATCGGTTCGCTCAAGACCTGGAACATCATCGATCAGGTCGGCCGCATCACTGCGCCGACCTTGCTGATCTCCGGCCGCTACGACGAGGCAACGCCCGCCGTTGTGCAGCCATTCGCCGACGGCATCAAGAATGCGCGATGGGAGATCTTCGAGAACTCGAGCCATATGCCCCATGTCGAGGAGCAGGAACGCTGCCTGAAGGTCATCGGCGATTTCCTCGCCGAGCATGACAAGGCGGCGCGCGCCAGGAAATTGGGCGGCAAACCCAAGAAACCCAGCAGGGAGAAGAGGAGACGCAAATGATTTCAACACGCATCAAGTTCGCGGGCGTAGCGGCGGCGGCGTTGCTGTCCCTATCCGCGGCAGCGCCGGCATCGGCGGAGCTGGATCCCGCCCACAAGGGCGGCACCATGCGGCTGCTGGCGGTGGGCGCCGGCGGCACGATCGATCCGCACATCAACTACACGCTGCAATACTGGCAGATCTACCAGTCGATCTATGACGGCCTGGTCACCTTCAAGCATGACGACGGGTGTGAAAGGCTTCGAGATCGTGCCCGATCTGGCCGAAGCGCTGCCGACGGTCGGCGATGATGGCAAGAGCTACACGTTCAAGCTCCGCAAGGGCATCAAGTTCTCCGACGGCAATGAAGTGACGTTGAACGACGTCGTCGCTTCGCTGCAGCGCATCTTCAAGGTGTCGAGCCCGACCTCCGGCGGCTTTTACTCCGTCATCGTCGGCGCGGACAAATGCCTGGCCGAGCCGGCGACCTGCACGCTCGAAGGCGGCGTGGTCGTCGATGAAGCGGCAGGGACCGTCACCATCAATCTCAACCAGCCCGATCCCGAGCTCTTCCAGAAGCTGGCCCTGCCGCACGCGGTCATCCTGCCGGCCGATACACCGGCCACCGATGTCGGCACGCAGCCCATCCCGGGCACCGGCGCCTACACGATCGCCGCCTACGATCCGAACAAGCAGCTCAAGATGGTGCGCAATCCGCACTTCAAGGAGTGGAGCGTCGAGGCCCAGCCGGACGGCTATCCGGACGAGATCGACTACGATTTCGGCCTGACCGACGAGGCCGCCGTGACCGCGATCCAGAACGGCGAGGCCGACTGGATGTTCGACCCGCCGCCGGCCGACCGCCTGGTCGAGATCGGCACCAAGTATCAGGACCAGGTGCATATCAAGACCGCTGACCGCCTGGTGGTACGTGCCGATGAACGTGAACATCCCGCCCTTCGACAACGAGAAGGCGCGGCAGGCGGTGAACTTACGCCATCGACCGCAAGGCGCTGGTCAACCTGTTCGGCGGGCCGGTTCTGGCATCGCCGGTCTGCCAGGTCCTGCCGCCGGGCTTCCCCGGGCACCAGCCCTTCTGCCTCTACACCAGAATCCGGGCGAGACCTGGTCGGCGCCTGACATGGAGAAGGCCAAGCAGCTGGTGCAGGAATCCGGCACCGCGGGGCAGGAGGTCACCATCATCTCCGAGGATAGCGCCGTGTCCAAGGCCGTCGGCATCTATCTGCAGAGCGTGCTGAACGAACTCGGCTACAAGGCCAGCGTGAAGCCGATCTCCTCGAACATCCAGTTCACCTACATCCAGAACACCAACAACAAGGTGCAGATCAGCGTCACCCAGTGGTACCAGGACTATCCGGCGGCGTCGGACTTCCTGAACATCCTGTTCGGCTGCGGCTCCTTCCATCCGGGCTCTGACTCCTCGGTCAACATCGCCGGCTTCTGCGACAAGGAGATCGAGGCGAGAATGGAGGAGGCGTTGAAGCTGGCGATCACCGATCAGGCGGCCGCCAACAAGATGTGGGCGGAGATCGACAAGGCTGTCACGGACGAAGGCGCCGGCCGTGCCGCTGTTCACGCCAAAGCACCTCGACTTCGTCTCGAAGCGGTTGGGCAACTTCCAGTTCAACGCCCAGTACTACTGGATGGTGACGCAATCCTGGGTGCAGTAGACCGCCACGGCGGTACCCAGGCGTAGAGGGCGTAACGGCAGGAGCCGACTTGCATGACGGATCGCACGGTGTCCGCGACCGATCTTGCCGGCAAGGCTTCGCTCCTGCCGTCGCTGCCCAGCCGCGGCCCCTGGGTCACGGCGTTCCGCAAGCTGCGCCGCGACCGCGCCGCCATGGCGGCGCTGCTGGTCTTTCTGGTCATCGTCATTGCTTTGCCTGCTGGCGCCGGTCTATGCCGGCTACGTCGCCGGCACCGATCCGTTCCGCTCCAACCTCGAGCGGCAAGATCGAGCTCGACGGCCAGCAGATACCGATCATGGAGGCCTCGACCGAGGGTCTCGGCCTCGGCTTCACGCCGATCGGGCCGACCTGGAATCCGACGGCCTACATGCTCGGCGCCGACAGCCAGGGCCGCGACGTGGCGGCGCGGCTGCTCTATGGCGGACGCAACTCGCTGCTGATCGCTGGGGTGGCAACACTCATCTGCCTGTTGCTTCGCCTCGCTCGTCGGCCTCGTCCGCCGGCTTCTTCGGCGGGTGGTCGACTGGGTCCTGTCCCGCCTGCTCGACGTGCTCTGGGCTTTTCCGGTCTATCTGCTGGCGATCTCGCTGTCGATCGTGCTGATCGCCACGGCATCGATATCGGCCCGATCACCATCAACGCCGGCAGTCTGGCGCTGCCGATAGTCATCATCGGCATCGTCTACGTGCCCTATGTGGCGCGGCCGATCCGCGGCCAGGTGCTCTCGCTGAAGCGAGAGCGAGTTCGTGCTCGCCGCCGTCGGCCTCGGCGTGCCCGGCCATCGCATCCTGTTGCGCGATATCCTGCCCAATGTCGACGACCAGCTCTGATCGTCTTCGTGCCCGCTGATGATGGCGCTCAACATGCTGACGGAGTCGGCACTGTCCTTCCTCTCGATCGGCGTGCAGCCGCCCGATGCGAGCTGGGGCACGATCATCCAGGACGGCCAGGGCCTGCTCTATACCCGGCCCTGGGTGGCGCTGGCGCCGGGCATCGCCATCGTGCTCACCGTGCTGGCGCTCAACGTGCTCGGCGACGGCGTGCGCGACGCGCTCGATCCCGCGCGCCAAGCTGCGGATCGGCGACGTGATGCTGCTCGCTCCTGCTCCGGCGCCTGGGCCAGATGCTGTTCGTCATGTTCGGCATCAGCGTGCTGGTGTTCCTGATCTTCTTCGCCACGCCCGGCGCCGACCCCGCCGCGCGCATCGCCGGCCGCAACGCGTCGCCGGAGACGCTGGCTGGCGGTGCGCAAGAGCTTCGGCCTCGATCAGCCGCTGCCGGTGCAGTATGCCGTGATGATGACGCAAGCTGTTCATCACGCAGCGACCTCACCTCCTTCGTCAACCGCGGCTGGAAGGTGGTGCCGGCGGTCATGCGCGTCATCCCCGGTGACGCTCTCGCTGGTGATCGGCGCGCGCGGTACTCTGGGTGGTGGGCGGCATCGCTCATCGGCCTCGTCGCCGCCGCGACCCGCGGCAGCCTGCTCGACCGGGCGCTGATGATCCTGGGCCTGATCGGCATCTCCATGCCGGTCTTCTGGCTCGGCGAGGTGATGAACCTGCTGACGCCAGAGCCGCTTCCACGACACCTGGCTGTTCTCCTGGGTGCCGCCGCTCGGCTACAAGCCGCTGCTCGACGGATCCCGCCGGCTGGTTCCTGACGCTGGTGATCCCCTGGATCACGCTGGCCATCCTCTACATCGGCCTCTATGGCCGCGTGCTGCGCGCCAACCTGATCGAGGCGCTGCAGGAGGACTATATCCGCACCGCGCGCGCCAAGGGCCTGAGCGAGACGCGCATCCTCGTGCGCCACGCGCTGCGCACCTCGCTGATCAGCTTCGTCACCCTGTTCGGCCTGGATTTCGGCGCCCTGGTCGGCGGCGCGGCGCTGCTGACCGAGGTCGTGTTCGGCCTGCAGGGCGTCGGCAAGCTCACCTACGACGCGCTGCAGAACCTCGACCTGCCGATCATCATGGCGACGGTGATGTACGCCTCGTTCTTCGTCGTCCTCGCCAATGCGCTGGTCGACATGGTCTACGTCGTGCTCGATCCGCGCGTGCGCACCCGCGGCCGGGGCCGCTGAACTCATGCTGAGGTGCGGAACCTCAGTGTCTCCTTCCGCACCGAGACAGGGTCTGGTCCGCGCCGTCGACAGCGTCTCGTTCGATGTCCGGCGAGCGCGAGATCGTCGGCGTCGTCGGCGAATCCGGCTCGGGCAAGACCGTCTCGCTGCTGAGCGTCATGGGCCTCATCAACGATCCCAACGCCGCGATCGAGGGCTCGATCCGTCTACAAGGGCCGCGAGCTGATCGGCCTGCCGCAGCGGGAGCTGCGGCATGTGCGGGGCGACGAGATCGCCATGATCTTCCAGGACCCGATGACGGCGCTGACGCCGGTCTACACGATCGGCTGGCAGATCGCCGAGCAGGTGCATGACGCACAACAAGCTCTCGAAATCGGCGGCACGGCAGCGCGCCGTCGAGCTGCTCGCCGAGGTCGGCATCGCCAACCCCGCGGCTGCCGTCGACCGCTATCCCGCACCAGCTTTCCGGCGGCATGCGCCAGCGCGCCGTCATCGCCATGGCGCTGTCCTGCAACCCGTCGCTGCTGATCGCCGACGAGCCGACAACGGCGCTGGACGTCACCGTGCAGGCGCAGATCCTCGAGCTCGTGCTGAAGCTGCGGCGCGATCATCGGCTCAGCGATCGTTCTCATCACCCACGACATGGGCGTGGTCGCCGAGATCGCCGACCGGGTGATGGTCATGTATGCCGGGCGCATCGTCGAGCAGGCGCCACGCGCGATCGTCTTCAAGACGCCCTGGCATCCCTATACCTGGGGCCTGCTCGAATTCGATCCCGCCGCTGGAGGGTGCCCGGCCGCGCCGCCTGACGTCCATCCCGCGGCAATCCGCCTTCGCTGCTGGCACTGCCGCCGGGCTGCGCCTTCGCGCCGCGCTGCCGCCACCGCTTTCGATCCCTGCGGCCAGCGGCCCGAACTGAGCGGCGCGAACGGCCATGCGGCCGCCTGCTTCCTCCCGCCGGCCGAACGGGAGGCCGCGCGCGCCGGACGGATTGCCGCGCCTGCGGGTGCGTCATGACCGGTAATGGCGCAGCGCCGCTGCTGGAGGCGATCGACCTCAGCAAGCAGTTCGCGGTCGGCGGGACCTTCACGCCGGGCGGCCGGCAGATTGTCCATGCCGTCGACGACGTTTCGCTGGAGGTCCGGCCGGGCGAGACGCTGGGCCTGGTCGGCGAATCCGGCTGCGGCAAGTCCACCCTCGGCCGCTGCCTGGTGCGGCTCTACGACATCTCCGCGGGCAAGCTGCGGTTCGAGGGCCGGGAAATCGGCAGCCTGAACCGGCGCCAGATGCGGCCGTTGCGCGGCGAGATGCAGATGGTGTTCCAGGACCCCTATGCCTCGCTCAATCCGCGGCGGCGCGTCGGCGACCTGATCGCCGAGCCGTTGCGGGTCCATGGCAAGCGCAGCGCCGGCGATATCAAAGCGCGCGTCGATGAGCTGATCGGCCTCGTCGGCCTCATGCCCGATCATCTGCAGCGCTTTCCCCATGAATTCTCCGGCGGCCAGCGGCAGCGCATCGGCATCGCCCGCGCGCTCGCGCTGGAGCCGCGGCTGATCGTCGCCGACGAGCCGGTCTCGGCGCTGGACGTGTCGATCCAGGCGCAGATCGTCAATCTGCTGGCCGACCTGCGGGAGCGGCTGAACCTCACCTACATCTTCATCGCCCACGATCTCAGCGTCATCCGGCAGATCTCGACCCGCATCGCCGTCATGTATCTGGGATCGATCGTCGAGACCGGGCCGACGGAAACGATCTATCAGGCGCCCGCCCATCCCTATACCCAGGCGCTGATCTCCGCCGTGCCGGTGCCCGATCCCGACCGCGCCGCCGGGCGGAAGCGCATCGTGCTGACGGGCGACGTGCCAAGCCCGATCAATCCGCCCGCCGGCTGCCGCTTTCACCCGCGATGCCGCTATGCCACCGACCGCTGCCGCACAGAGCGGCCGGTCCTTTTGCCGCTGGCTGACGGGAGGCAGGTGGCATGTCACTATCCGCTGGCGGGCACGGCCGCTGCCACAGCGACAAACTAGGGCGGCCGATTTTTCCAGACCACCGCGAAGATTCCCATGCACAACGTCACCGCCGAACAGGTCCACACCCTCCTCGATTATCCGCCGCTGGTCGAAGCGCTGCGCGATCTGTTCCGCCGCGGTGTCGATGAGGCAAAATCGATTCATCTCACCGAGAAACTGCCCGATGGCCGGGAGAATATCTGGCTGCTGCTGCCCGCCTGGCAGCATGGCCGGCATCAGGGCGTGAAACTGGTCAGCGTGTTTCCAGGCAACGAGGCCAAAGGCCTGCTTTCCGTCGTCGGCGTCTATGTGCTGTTCGACGGCAGCAACGGCTATCCCCTGGCGGTGATCGACGGCGCGGCGCTGACACTGCGCAAGACGGCAGCGAATTCCGCCCTCGCTGCCACTTATCTGGCGCGTAAGGATGCCGCCAAATTGCTGATGCTCGGCGCCGGGCAGCTCGCGCCCCACCTCGCGATGGCCCACTGCGCCGTCAGGCCGATCAAAGAGGTGCGAGTCTGGAACCGCAATGCCGCCAAGGCGCAACAGATGGCGGCGGCGCTGCAGTTGCCGGGCGTGCGGGTGAAGGTTGCGGATGATCTGGAAGGCGCCGTGCACTGGGCCGATGTGATCTCCGCCGCCACCATGGCAAAGGAACCGCTGATCAAGGGCGCCTGGCTGCGCCCAGGGCAACATCTGGACCTGGTCGGCGGCTTCCGGCCGGACATGCGCGAGGCCGACGACGCGGCCGTCAAGCGCGCCCGCGTCTTCATCGATGCCTGGTTCACCGCCGGCGCCCATTGCGGCGATATCTGCAAGCCGCTCGAGGCCGGCCTCATCGCCAAGGATGCCATCACCGATACCTTCCAGCTTGCGCGCGGCGAGAAGCCGGGACGGCAAAGTGACGACGAGATTACCCTGTTCAAATCCGGTGGCGGCGGCCACGAAGACCTGGGCACCGCCCAGCATCTGCTGGCGAAGCTGGAAGGGCGCTAGCGGCCGGCTGGCGTCTTTCGCCGGGACACCACCGCGTAGATCAGATAAACCGCCGTGATGATCACCGCGAACAGCGGCAGGCCTTGCCGCCCCATCGTGTCCATCATGCCGCCGGCGATGACCGGACCGCCGAGGCCGCCGAACTCGTACATCATGACATAAGCAGCATTGGCGGCCGAGAGATCGCCCGGCTTGAACCGCTCGCCCAGCAACGCCAGGGATAGCGTGTAAATGCCCATGGTCACGCCGCCCCACAGCAGCAGCATGCTGCGCAGCGGCAGCTCCTGCGCGAATACCAGCGGCAGGAGGATTGCGCCGATGAGCGTCCCCGCGACGCAGAGTTGAAGCAGGCGGAATCGCCCGAAGCGATCGGCGACATAGCCGAGCGGGAACTGCAGCACGACATTGCCGATGTAGAACCATGTCAACAGCCGCGCGGCGCTGGCCTGGTCGTAGCCGGCGTCGGTGCCGTAGAGCGGCAGCAGAATGTATAGCGCGCTCTCTGCGGCGCCGCCGGCAAGGCCGGCGAAGAGGACGAGGGGCGCGATACGCAAGGCGCCCAGCACATTGACGCCGGCATGCTCGGGGATATCCGGCTTTACGTCATGGACGAAGAAGAACGGCACCGCGCTCAACGCCAACAAAGCGCTGACGATAACGAAAGGCAGGAAGCCCTCGATGCCGATCCGGGCGACGATTTCCGGCCCGAAGGCAAAGCCGAAGGCCATAGTCGCGGTATAGATCGCCATCACCCGGCCGCGGGTTCTCTCCGTCACCATCATGTTGATCCAGGTCTCGCTCATGACCCAGTAAACGCCGCCCGCCGCCCCGGCGCCTAACCGCAACAGGCACCAGGCGATGTAGTTATCCAACACCGGCAGCAGCAGAACGCTGAACGATGTCACTGCGACGCCGAAATAGACGGCGCGCAGGGGACCGAAGAACCGCAGGATGGACGGCAGCCAGTAGCCAATCGCCAGCAGCCCGATGGGAAACATCGCGCCGTTGATGCCGATCAGGGTATTGCTGTAGCCGGCCGCCTCGAGCCGCAGCGAGATCAGCGGCACCATGGCGCCCACGGCGATGCCGACGCTGAGAGCGGCGGCAATGACAGCGACCAGGCTGCGCGTGCGTTGCGCGCTGTTGTAAGCTGCGACGGACATGAGATGAGGTCCTTCCCCGGCGGCGAATGTACGCGGTCGGGGCCGCTCTCGACAAGGACTGGCGGGCATGACAGGAATGCGTGCGACGCATTACTCCTTGCAAGAGGTCAGGTTTTACATGTCTTCCGAATTGGCGATGCTGCCGGCCGTCGACCTGCTCAAATCCTACAAACAAAAGAAGCTGTCGCCTGTTGAGGTCGCCAAGGCGGCGCTGGCGCAGATCTCCCGCCACAACGAGAAGTTCAACGCCTTTTGCTTCGTCGACGAAGCAGGCGCGCTGGCATCAGCACGGGAATCGGAGCAGCGCTGGCAGCGCGGCGAACCGATGGGCCTGGTCGATGGCGTGCCGGCGAGCGTGAAAGACCTGATCATCGCCAAGGGCTGGGCGACACTGCGCGGTTCCAAGGCCGTCGATCGCAACCAGCCCTGGAACGAGGATGCGCCATCGGTGGCGCGCCTGCGGGAAAACGGCGCGGTGCTGCTGGGCAAGACCACGACTCCCGAGTTCGGCTGGAAAGGCGTCACCGATTCGCCGCTCACGGGCATCACCCGCAATCCCTGGGATCCGGAGATGACTCCCGGCGGCAGCAGCGGCGGCGCGGCCGTGGCGGCGGCCACCGGCATGGGCGCGCTGCATATCGGCACCGACGGCGGCGGCTCGATCCGCATTCCCGCGGCATTCACCGGCATCTTCGGCATCAAGCAGAGTCACGGCCGCGTGCCGGCCCATCCGCTAAGCCCGTTCGGCACCCTGGCTCATGTGGGGCCGATGACCCGTACCGTCGCCGACGGTGCGCTGATGCTGACCGTGCTGTCGCAGCCTGACGATCGCGACTGGTATGCGCTGCCGACTGACGGTGCGAACTATCTCGACAAGCTCGATGCCGGCGTGAAGGGCCTGCGCATCGCCTATGCACGCACCATTGCCGGTGCCAAAGTGGATGGCGAGGTTGCGGCCCTGGTTGCCGCGGCGGCGAAGCGTTTTGGTGAGCTTGGTGCCCATGTGGAGGAGATCGACACCGGGCTGCCCGACAGCGGCCGCTGCTTTGCCCAGCATTGGTTTCCCGGCGCCGCCAACGCACTTCGCGCCTACACGCCCGAACAGCGCAAGCTGATGGACCCCGGCCTGATCGATGTCGCCGAGCAGGGCGCGCGGCTCTCGCTGATGGATTATCTGGCGGCGGTGAAGGAGCGCGAGGCGCTGGGCGTTGCCATGAATGTGCTGCACCGGAAATGGGACCTGCTGCTGACGCCGACGATTCCCATCCCCGCCTTCAAGGCCGGCGTCGAAGTACCACCCGGCTCCGGCCAAACCCGCTGGCCGGATTGGACGCCCTTCACCTACCCGTTCAATTTGACTCGCCAGCCCGCGGCGACTGTGCCTTGTGGATTTACCAAGGCGGGCTTGCCGGTGGGCTTGCAGATTGTCGGACCGATGTACGCGGACGCCCAGGTCCTGCAGGCGGCGCGGGCTTATGAGTTGGTGGCGCCATTCAAGATGCCGGCGCCGTGAGCATATCGCGACGATAGAAACCCTCTCCCCTTGAGGGAGAGGGGTAGGGGTGAGGGGACTCCGCGCGGTAGCGCGACAAAGATCCCATCAGCTCATGCTCATGACGCGAAGGCTGTCGACTACTCGATGTGCTGATTTCTTGGCCGGCAGTTGTGGGCGCGCCGCCGCGCGCGAACCCCTCATCCCCTGCCCCTTCTCCCTCAAGGGGAGAAGGGAGTTTTGCTGGAGGTTGAGCTTAACCCTTCCGCTCGCTGATCGCGTAGTACTTCCGCACCTTCTCCACAGTCTCCCACGTCCCCTTAAATCCGGCGGGAATGACGAAGGCATCGCCGGCCATGAAGGTTTGCGATTTACCGGAGTCATCCGCCAGCACGGCGCGGCCCTCGAGGATGATGCAGAACTCGTCCTCGGTGTAGTTGATGTTCCATTTCCCCGGTGTCGACTCCCACAGGCCGGAGAAGAATTCACCTCCCTTGTCCGTGTAGTAGTTCTGCACGCTGGTCTGCGGTGCGCCGCTAATGACATTGCCGGGCTTGCCCGTCTCCGCCGCTGGCGCGTCGACGCCGAAGCGGACGATCTGAACGGACGCCATCTCCTAGTCTCCCTTGCCGTTGTTCTGCTCTTGCACCAGCGCCGCCGCGGCGCCCAACAGCCCCGCATGCTGCCGCAGGATCAGATAGACGGGAATGGCGCGCACATAGTCGGCGAGCCGCCCCTTCTCATCGAACCGCGCCCGGAAGGCCGAGCGCCGCAACAACGGCAGCAGCCGCGGCACGATGCCGCCGCCGACATAGACCCCGCCTCGCGCACCCAGGGTCAGCGCCAGGCTCCCGGCCGCGGTGCCGAGGGCCGCGCAGAAGATCTCCACCGCCTCGCTGCACAAGCCGCCTTCCGCCGACAGCGCCTTCGCCGTGATCTGCGGCGGCATCAGATCCTCCGCCGCCTGGCCCGTGATTTCGCGCAGCGCCTCATACAGATTCACCAACCCGCCGCCGGACAGCACCCGCTCGCAGGAAACATGGCCGTAGCGCCGCTCGAGGATGCGGCCGACTTCCCGCTCGCGCTCGCCCACCGGTGAGAACGTCGCGTGACCGCCCTCGCTCTTCAGCGGAATCCAAGCGCGCCCGCTCCAGATCAGGCCGGAAACGCCGAGACCGGTCCCCGGCCCGATCACCGCCTTTGCGTCGTTCGCCACGGCTTCGCCACCGCCGATCTGCTCGAGATCTGCGCCTTTCAGATAGGGCAGCGACAGCGCCAGAGCGGAAAAATCATTGACCACATCCAGATGATCGAGTTCGAGGGCCGCCCGCGATTCCGTGATCGAGAATCTCCAGCGTGCATTGGTCAGCTCAACCCGGTCGCCGGTCACCGGCCCGGCGATGGCGAAGCAGGCGGCCTTCACCGGCCCAACGCGCTGCTGGCCGAGAAAATGCCGCGCCGCCGTCACCACGTCCGGGTAGGCCGAGGTCACCAGATCCTGCTCGGCCGAGAGCGTGATGCCGCCCTCGCCATCCCCAGCGGCAACCGCAAAGCGCGCGTTGGAGCCGCCGAAATCGCCCACCAGACCGATGACCTGATTGCCGTCGCGCCGCATTGCCGGACCTGCAAAACCCACTGATAGAACAACGATGGCCGGAAAGTCGAGTTCCCGGCCATCCTGACCACAGGGTCGCGCCTGTCAAGGAACCACGGCACAGCGAAAGAAAAGAGCCGGCCAACTCGCTGCGGAGTCGGACCGGCCCAGGCCGAGGCGTTTGCGCCGTGCGTCAGATCTCGTTCTTGCCCATCTGATCGGCAATGTACTCCGCCTGCCGGATTGCCAGCGTCACAATCGTCAGCGTCGGATTTTCCGCCGCCCCCGTGGTGAACTGGCTGCCGTCGGAGATGAACAGATTCTTGATATCGTGGGTCTGCCCATGCTTGTTGACCACGCCATCCTTCGCATTTTCGCTCATCCTGTTGGTGCCGAGATTATGCGTCGAGGGATAGGGCGGCGTCTCGATCAGCCGGTTCGCCCCCACCGCCGCATAGACAGCCGAGCCCTGCTTGAAGGCATGGTTGCGCATGGCGATGTCGTTGGGATGGTCGTCGAAGTTCACGTTCGGCACCGGCAAGCCGAACTGGTCTTTCTCCGTCGCATGGAGCGTGACGCCGTTCTTCTCCTGTGGCATGTCCTCGCCCACCAGCCACATGCCGGCCATGTTCTCATAGCCATCCATCGCCGAGGTGAAATCGCGGCCCCAGGCGCCGGGATCGAGGAACGCCGCCATGAACGGCAGGCCGAGCGCCAGCGTCTCCATCTCATAGCCGCCGGCAAAGCCGCGCGACGGATCGTAGCGCGCCTCGTCCTTGATGATGCCGGCCATGGTGGTGCCGCGATACATATTCACCGGCTTGTCGAAGATGGCGTAGACCGAGCCGGTCATGTGGCGCATGTAGTTCTTGCCCACCATGCCCGAGGAGTTCGCCAGTCCGTCGGGGAACTTCGCCGACGCCGAGTTCAGCAGCAGCCGCGGGCTCTCAATCGAGTTGCCGGCGAGCGCCACCGCGCGCGCCTTCTGCACCTGCTGCTTGCCGTCCTTGTCGGCATAGAGCACGCCGGTGACCTTGCCGCTGTCGTCATGCTGGATCTGCAGCACCTGGGAGTTCGGCCGCACCTCCAGCTTGCCCGTGGCCTCGCCTTTCGGGATCTCCGAGATCAGCGTCGACCATTTTGCGCCGGACTTGCAGCCCTGGAAGCAGAAGCCGATCTGCTGGCAGGAACCACGGCCATCCCGCTCCTGCGAGTTGATCGCCATGTTGCCGGTGTGAAATTCCTTGTAGCCGAGCCGTTTGGCGCCGGCCGCCAGGACCTTGAAGTTGTTGTTTCCGGGCAGGCGCGGAATGTCGTTGGTGCCGGTGACACCCATCTTGTCCTCGGCACGGGCGTAGTAAGGCTCCAGCTCCTGTAGCGTCAGCGGCCAGTCCAGCAGATTGGCGCCGGCGATTTCACCGTAGGTGCTCTTCACCTTGAACTCATGTTCCTGGAAGCGCAGCGAAGCACCGGCCCAATGGACAGTCGAGCCGCCGACCGCCTTGACGATCCAGGCCGGCAGCCCGCCGAAATCCTTGGCCACGCGCCAGGTGCCCGAGGTCGTGCGCTTGTCGAGCCAGGAGATCTGCACGAAATTCGCCCATTCGTTGTTGACGAAATCGTCCATCTCCACCCGCGGCCCCGCCTCCAGGCAGACCACATCGATGTCCTTCTGTGCCAGCTCGTTGGACAAAGTGCCGCCGCCGGCGCCGGAACCGATGACGACGACTACGTCGTCATTGTTCAGATCGTATTTTGCCACCATGTTCCGCCCTCCCTACTCTTCGTCCAGCCAGCCGAGATCGTTGAAGCCGCGGTCGATATAGCCGCCATATTCCGCCGACGCGCCCTCATAGCCAAAATGGCGCCATACGGCCGGATTGTTGTAGATGCCGGTGACGAGCTCGCCGCGCACGGTCTGGAAGAACGGCGTGGTCTCGATCTGCTTCAGCGTCGCCAGCTTGTAGCCGGGGCTGAGATCGATCCACTTCACGGTGCCCTCTGACTTATCAAGAGTGGCAACGCCATCGGTCAGCAGAGTGCCCAGCGCCTTGTCCTTGGCCGCCTTGCCGTCGAGCCCCTCGACCACCTGGGCGTAGTAGATATCGCCGAGCCGGTCATGGGGATAGATCTCACGGCTCATATGCACCAGCGTGGTCGCCGTATGCTCGTCGAATACCTGCAGGGTCATTGCCCAGGCGCCGCCAGGCGCCACCAGCAACGTTCCCGTACCGACCGCCGCCGCGGTTCCTGCGACGGCGACGCTGCTCGCCTCCAGGAACTGACGGCGATTCATGCCGCTCTTGCTCATCTTCAAGCCTCCTTCTATTGCCGCGGCAACGGGAGTGAACGACGGGCCCTTTGCCGCTAGTGATAACGTCCGTGGGTCTGCAGCACCTCGATCTTGTAGCCGTCGGGGTCCTGCACGAAGAAGAACCGCGCCATCAGCCCGCCGTCGCGGTGGAATTCCTTGATCGGCAGCGGCCCGATGCCGAGATCGTTGAGCCGCTTATGCTCGCCATCCAGATCGGCGACCGTGAAGGCGACATGGCCATAGCCCGTGCCCAGCTCGTAGGGCTCGGCGCGGCCGTGGTTCCAGGTCAGCTCGATTTCGAAGTCGTTTTCGGGATTGCGCAGATAGGCGAGCGTGAAGCCGTCGAAGTCATAACGGTCGGCCAGCTTCATGCCGAAGGCGCGCTCATAGAATTTCAGGGATGCGTCCAGGTCCCGCACCCGGACCATCACATGGATTGCTTTCGCCATCACGCCCCACCCGGCAATTACGCCGGATGAAGGCTAGGCCACGGCGTCGATAAGTGGTGGTATTCCCTTGTGACGGCCGTTGATTTGCGCCGAGTCCTCGGCGATCGCGCCCGGCTTATCCCGCAGGCTGCCGATATAGAGCGCGCAGGTGACCCGCAGCAGCGAGGTGAAATTTCCCACCTCGCCACGCAGTTCCATGACCTCGTCATAGAGCGTGCTCATGAAGCGCGGCGCGGTCATGTTCTGACGGGCGGAGATCTCGTCCAGGATCGCCCAGAAGTAGGCCTCCAGGCGAATGCTCGTAGAGTACCCGTTCAGCCGCACCGAACGGGTAATAAGCTCATAGGCTTCAGGGCTTTGACTGGCAAAGATCTTGCACATGACGCCTCCCTTCGCGGCCGGGTTCGCCCCCGGTCCCACCGCCTGTTTCGGCGGCACTTATTCAGCTTTCACAGGATACTAAACCCAATCGAAGGCGTTTCAAGCGGCATCGGCGGATGTTGCAGGTGCGAAGGATATTGGGGCTCCGAAATTGTGAAGGGCTACAACCACCCCGACCGCTTGAACCGGTAATAGAGAAAGCTGCAGGCGCCGAGGATCACCAGCAGGATCATCGGATAGCCGAACTGCCAGCCGAGCTCCGGCATATGGGCGAAGTTCATGCCGTAGATGCCGGCCACCGCGGTCGGCACCGCCAGGATCGCCGCCCAGCTCGCCAGCTTGCGCGTCACCTCTCCCTGATTGTTGGTGGAGAGCAGCAGATTCACCTCGAGTGCAGAATTCAGCAGCTCCCGCAGATAGTCGATGCTCTCGGCGACACGCAGTGCGTGGTCATGCACGTCGCGGAAATAGGGATGGGTGCTGCGGTCGACCGTCGGCACGTCGTAGCGCATCAGCCGGTTGGTCATCTCCACGACAGGTGTCACCGCCCGCCGCAGTTCCAGCAGGTCGCGCTTCAGTCCAAAGATGTCATTGACCATCTTGCGCGTGAAGATCTTGCCGGACAGGGCTTCCTCCAGCCGCTCTACCTCTGCTTCAAGCTCGTCGACAACGGGCATGTAGTTGTCGACGACGAAGTCCAGGATGGAATAGAGCACGAAATCCACGCCCTCGCGCAACATCTCCGGCCGCCGCTCGCAGCGCTGCCGGACATCGGCGTAAGAAGATGAGGGGCCGTGGCGCACGGTGATGATGTAGCTGCGGCCGCTGAAGATGTGGGTTTCGCCGAACTGGATCTTGCCGGCCACGAGCTGGGCGGTGCGCAGGACGACAAACAGCGACTCGTCATAGACCTCGAGCTTCGGCCGCTGATGGGCGCGGTGGGCGTCTTCGATCGCCAGTTCGTGGAGGTTGAAGCGGTGCTGCACCTTGGCCAGCACTTCCTCGTCGGGTTCATGCAGCCCGATCCAGACAAAAGCGCCTTTACCCGGCGTGTATTTGTCGAGCTGATCGATATCCAGATCGGCGACCCGGCGTCCATTCTCATAGGCCGCGCAACCCACCACTTGGCTCATTCGGAACTCCCTGACCTTCCTTTACATCGCTCCCGACATTTGAACCTCCAGGACGCCATGGGCAAGAGCGAGTTGGCATGCGTCGTCCGGTTTCAAAGCCGCTTTGAGCCGCAGGCGACGATCCAGTGCGGCAGCCCAACATCGCGGAAGTCACCCAATCAAAGTTAAGTTCTCCCGGACCGCTGCATTTCACGACGATTCAACGATTTCTCAGTCATTTCGCGGATTATTTCGATTGTACTTGACCCCTACGAAGCCCATATAGGCTACTATCAGAGACATTATTGAAGCCGTCCACGCAGGTCGCGTGCCGTAAGCGAGCGCCAATGACCATGCGGACAAGCCAAAAAGCCATCACTTTCCGTCGCCCCTTCTCATTGAGCGGGATCGACGATGTGCAGCCGGCGGGGATCTACACAGTTGAGATCAACGAAGAGCTGATCGAGGGGCTCTCGTTTCCGTCGTGGCGCCGGACGGCAACCGTTTTGCTGTTGCGGCAGCCGGGTGCCGCCGGCATCGGCCAGGACATCGAGATCGATCCGCTCGAACTGGAAGCCGTTCAGGATAGCGACGCTCTGGAATTGCCCGAGGCCGTGATTCAGGCAAGCCTCGGCGACCTGTTGACCGACGGCGTCCTGCAGCAAGCCGTGCACAGCGCCGGCCTTTCGCCGGCTGGGTTCAAGACGTTCCTGCATGAGCTTTCCAAACGCATCGATGTTGCGCGAAGGGAACGGCAGGCGAGCGCCTGAAACGGGCGCCGTTCATCGGCCCAGACTCGGCGAGTTTCCGTTTTCGACAGCACGCTTTCATCCCGATGGCGCGCCCTGAGAATTCCCGTTTGCAGAGGATACGCTTTTGAAAACCTGGCTTATTCCGCCGATCGCCGTTCCCATCGGCCTCGTTATGGTCGTGGCAATCATCTGGTTCCTGCGATTGCACGGGTAGTGCCGGTCGCATGGCATATGGAGTCTGACATGAAGCGACTGGAGTGGCTTACGCCGGGCGTCATCGGCGCCATCGTCGGCGCGACGGCCGCCGTTGTCGTGGGCTTTACCCAAGGCGGTTGGGTACTCGCAAGTTCCGCGGAACGCATCGCGCAACAACGATCTGACGCGGCAGTTACAGCAGCGCTGGTGCCGATCTGTATCGACCAATCGAAGGCCGATCCCGACTCTCTGGTGAAGGTGGCGCAGCTCGATTCCATCACGTCGCCCTATGAGCGGCGGGATTTCGTGATGAAGGCCGGCTGGGCAACTGTGCCCGCCGCAAAACGGCCAAACGGATTGTTGGCGGTAGCCTGCGCGGAAGTGCTTCTCGGGTCACCGCAGCCTCAGTAACAACGAATCAGAAATTCCTATGCGTCATTTAAACTTTCGGTCACGGAGATAGAGAGCATGCCGGCACAGTCACGCCAAAACCATCGCAAACCCGAGCCCGACGCCAATTTTGCGGGAATACCCAAGCGGCGGATGTGCCTGATGTGCGGATCTAACTTCGCCAGCGCCTGGTCGGGCGAACGCGTCTGCCCGGCCTGCAAGAATAAATCGGTCTGGCGCATGGGCGTTCAGCTCCGGTCCCGCCCTGCGGGCGTCGGCAAATAGCCGGCTCGCATTGAACCGCAGAAGAACACGCTCTCGGCGCAAATTGCGCGGGAGACGGCACGCAAGTCTCGAAACTAGGGAATAGAAGGGATTCAATCTTTATGGCTGCAAAAGAAGTCAAATTCGGCGCCGACGCGCGCGAGCGGATGATCCGCGGCGTCGATATCCTCGGCAATGCCGTCAAGGTGACATTGGGACCCAAGGGCCGGAATGTAGTCCTGGCCCAGCCGTTCCGGGCGCCGCGCATCACCAAGGACGGCGTGACGGTGGCGAAGGAGATCGAACTTCACAACCGGTTCGAGAACATGGGCGCGCAGATGGTGAAGGAGGTCGCCTCGAAGACCAGCGACCTTGCCGGCGACGGCACCACGACCGCGACGGTGCTGGCCCAGGCGATCGTCCGCGAAGGCGCCAAGGCTCTGGCAGCAGGCATGAACCCGATGGACCTCAAACGCGGCATCGATCTCGCGGTGACGGCAGTCGTGGAGGATCTGCGGAAGCGCTCAAAGAAGGTTTCGACGAACGCCGAGATCGCCCAGGTCGGCCGGATCTCCGCCAATGACGACCAGGAGATCGGCGACATGATCGCCCTGGCGATGAAGAAAGTCGGCAATGAAGGCGTCATCACGGTGGAAGAGGCGACGGGCCTGCAGACGGAACTCGATGTCGTCGAAGGCATGAAGTTCGACCGCGGCTATCTCTCGCCCTATTTCGTCACAAACGCGGAAAAGCTGACCACTGAGTTGGACGATCCCTATATCCTTCTGCACGAGAAGAAGCTGCCGGGCGTGCAGTCCCTGCTCCCCCTGCTTGAGGCCGTGGTCCAAAGCGGCAAGTCGCTGCTGATCATTGCCGAGGACATGGAAGCCGAGGCGCTGGCCACGCTGGTGATCAACAAGCTGCGCGGCGGCCTCAAGGTCGCGGCGGTGAAGCCGCCCGGCTTCGGCGACAGCCGCAACGCGATGCTCGCGGATCTCGCTATTCTGACCGGGGGCCAGCTCATCAGCGAAGATCTCGGCCTCAAGTTCGAGAGCATCACGCTGGACATGCTGGGGAAGGCGAAGAAGGTCCGCATCGACAAGGACACCACGACGATCATCGATGGCGCCGGCAAGAAGAAGGATATCCAGGACCGCGTCGGGCAGCTCAAGCTGCAAGCCGAGCGGACGGACTCCGAGTACGACCGCGAAAAGCTGCAGGAGCGGCTGGCCAAGCTGAGCGGCGGCATTGCGGTCATTCGTGTCGGCGGGTCCAGCGAAGTCGAAGTCAAGGAACGCAAGGATCGCATCGACGACGCCATGCATGCGACCCGCGCCGCGGTCGAGGAAGGCATCCTGCCGGGTGGCGGCGTGGCGCTGCTCTATGGCACGCGCGTCCTGGCCAAACTTACGTCTATCAACAGCGATCAGAAGGCGGGCATCGATATTGTCCGCCGCGCCATTGCCTATCCGGCACGGCTCATCGCCGATAATGCCGGCGCGGACGGCTCCCTGGTCGTTGGCAAGTTGCTGGAAGCGGGCGACGTCAATCACGGCTTCGACGCCCAGAACGGCAAATATACCGATATGGTGAAAGCCGGCATCGTCGACCCGACCAAGGTGGTGCGGCTCGCGCTGCAGGGCGCCGCCTCCGTTGCCGCCCTCCTCCTGACCACCGAAGCGATGGTGACACAGAAGGTGAACGGCAACCTTGCGTCGGATATGCCATCTGGTGGAATGGGCGGCATGGGCGGCATGGGCGGTATGGATTTCTAGCGACAGTACGTACGGCCGGCTCTGCAACAAGCGTGATGTTGGAGAGCCGGCGCGCTAGTGCAATAGGACGACGCCGAAGTTGCGTGCGTTGGGCTAGTTTTTCTCGACACCCGCTGCCCGCCGAAGCGCCGCCCGCGCCAGCAGGCGCGTGGAATCCAAAGTTGGCAGCGGCGAGTTCCCGTCGTTCATGATCAGAGGGATCTCCGTGCAGCCGAGGATGACGGCATCGCAGCCCTCGCCCTTCATCCGCGCGATGACCTTTTGGTGATAAGCAATCCCCTCGGGCTTAAACACGCCATAGACCAGCTCATCCATGATGATGCGGTTGATCTCGTCCCGCTCCCCTGCATCCGGCCGCACATACTTCAATCCGCACGCCGCCAGCTTCTCCGGATAGACCTCGCTGTCGACTAGCCAGCGGGTGCCCGTCAGGCCGAGGCATTCGAATCCGCGGGCCGCCGCCTCGGCCGCGACGACCTCGGCGATATGCAGCCAGGGCAGAGGCGATCGCTTCGCGATCAACGGCAGGGCCTTGTGAATGGTATTGTCCGGGCAGATTAGGAAATTGGCGCCGATGGTCGCCAGCTTGTTCGCCGACGCCAGCATCAACTCCCCGACTGCCTGCCAATCGTCGCGCTGGAGATGCTTTACATATTCGGCGAGCGACGGCGTGTGCATGGACACTTCCGGATGCCCATGCGGGCCGAAGAGTGCCACGCCCTCAGTACAAATCGTCTGATAGCAAAGCGCCGCCCCTTCTGCGGAACAGGCGACAATTCCAATATGTTGAGGCATGGGAAGAGACTAGCGGCGCACGGCTAGCCTCACAATGGCACGGGAAAAATGCTGAAACCGGGCGGATTGCCTGCCCCTACAGAAGCGCCAGCTTTGTTGCCGGCACCATCGCAAGTCAGGCAAAGATTAGTGGCAGGTCAGCGTGCTCGGGGCGTTCTGTTCGTCGTTCCAGATCTGGTCGGTGACCCAACTTACGGCCTCCGCCAGATTTTCGCGCCCCACCTGGGTGGATACGATCGACGCGACTTCGTTGAGGGCTGCTTCCAGCGCATCGGCATGGGCGCCCATTCCGTGCGCCCGCAGCAGGCGCGCCAACGCCGCTCCGTTCGCCATCGACAAGGCCGCCACCCGCGCGTTTTGCATGATCTCGCTCATTTCGCTTGTCCCCATCTGCTCGTCCGGTTTGTGGTTTGTGTTCCCGGACGACGATTTCGATGCCCCAAGGTTCGGCGAAAAGCTCTAACAATTCCTGAAATCAACGGTGAACGGCGCATAAAGAATACCAGGACCGCCGTTCACGGGCGCTTAATGATGAACGATTGTTAGGCATAAATCGGCACGGTTGCAGTTGAAGTTGTGGTGCTAGAGGCTTGGCATTTGCTGGAGAAACGCGGCGGCCGCGGCGGCGAACACCAGGCTGAGTTTGATCGGCCAGACGCGTGCGGCCGCATCATCGCCACGAAAATGCAACATCGCGCAGCAGCACTCAATTCGGGTTGATTTGCATCAACGATCGATTGCACCGAGCAGTGTAGAGGAATAGCATTCAGCCGAAGTCGTCGGGGGACCGGCTGCGGTTTCGGTGTGGCGTCTCGGAGTTTCTCGAGCGCCCACAGCGATTTTGATTTCAGACTACATTGCGATCGAGCCGATAGGGGGAAACGGGAACGGCAAATTAGCCGGTCCTGGCGCGTTGCGCTTCATATTGTCGATTCAATAAACCCCGGAGGAACCAGCCCATGACCAAATCGACCAAGCAAAAGAGCCACAGCGGCAATGGCAATGGCGCGACAGCGGCTGCCGCTGAGACCGGCACAATCAGTGGTGTCGACCTCACCCCCTGGATCAAGGCCAGCGAGGCCATGTTTAGCGGCATGATGACCTTGGGCCAGGAGATGGGCGAATTCGCCACCGCCAGGCTGCGCGAGAACATGGAATTCACCAGCACTGTAATGCGCTGCGGCGATCCGCAGGAAGCCGTGCGGCTGGAATTGGACTATGCGCGGCACGCCACGCAGCAATATCTGGACCAGGCCTCGCGGCTGATGCAGCGGGCGACCGAACTGTCGCAGAACGGCTGGGCGCCGCTCGAGGCGGCGACGCGCGACACGCTGAAGCGCGCCGAACAGCACTAGGGCCACCGGCCGGTCAGGCTTCGGCGTCTGGCTGCTTGTTGGGCTGGGCGAGATCGAAGGCCGGCAGCCGCATGCAGGCGCCGAAGACCGCGCCGATGCGCGGCCAAGCGCGCAGATCGTCATCGCTGTAACAGCGCTTGGCGTTGAAGACCTGTGGCACCAGGCAGACATCGGCCAGTGACGGCCGGCCGTCATGGCAGAACGCGCCGGTGGCCGGGTCGGCGAGCATCGCCTCGATGGCGTCGAAGCCGGTCTTGATCCAATGGCGGTACCAGACCGTCTCCTGCTCTGCGGTCAGCTTCAGCGGGTTCTTGAGGTAATTCAGCACCCGCAAATTGTTCAGGGGATGGATGTCGCAGGCGACCGACAGCGCCAGCGCCCGCACCCGGGCACGGCCGGCCGGATCCGGCGGCAGCAGCGGTGGGATCGGCCGCGTCTCCTCCAGATACTCGATGATCGCCAGGGACTGGGTCAGCAGCCGCCCGTCATCGGCCAGCGCCGGAACCAGGCCCTGGGGATTTACTGCCCGATAGGAATCCGCCGACTGGTCGCCCCGGCGCAGATGCACCGGTACCTGTTCATAGCTGAAGTTCTTCAGATTGAGGGCGATGCGCACGCGAAACGCCGCCGAGGAGCGGAAATAGCCATAGAGCTTCATTTGCCCCTCCGCACTTGCACCACCTTCTGATCGATGGCGCCGAAGATGCTGCGGCCCTCCCCGTCCAGCATCTCGATGCGGATGCGGTCGCCGAACTTCATGAAGGGTGTCGACGGCTTGCCCTGTTGGATCGTCTCGATCATCCGCCGCTCTGCGAGGCAGGACGAGCCTGCCTCGGGGTCGCGGTTGGACACGGTGCCGGAGCCGATGATCGTACCCGCCCGCAGATTGCGCGTGCGCGCCGCATGGGCGATGAGTTGGCCGAAATCGAAGTTCATGTCGGCGCCGGCATTCGGATGGCCGAACGGCGTGCCGTTCAGTGCCGACTGCAACGGCAAATGCAGCTTTGCGTCATGCCAGGCGGCGCCCAACTCATCCGGCGACACGGCGACAGGCGTAAAGGACGATGCCGGTTTGGCCTGGAAAAAGCCGAAGCCCTTGGCCAGCTCGGCGGGGATCAGATTCCGCAGGCTGACATCGTTCACCAGCATCACCAGCACGATGTGGCCGCGCGCGCGCGCCGCATCGATGCCCATGGGAACATCGCCGGTGACCACCGCGACCTCGGCCTCGAAATCGATGCCGTGGGCCTCATCCGCCGCCTCGATATCCTGGGTCGGGCCGATGAAATCGTCGGAGCCGCCCTGATAGATCAGCGGGTCCTTGTAGAATTCGGGCGGCATCTCGGCGCCCCGCGCCTTGCGCACCAACTCGACGTGATAGAGATAGGCCGATCCGTCAGCCCATTGATAGGCCCGCGGCAGGGGCGCCATGAGCTGCGCCGGATCGAGCGCAAAGGCCCGGGCGCCGCCCGCCACAAATTCGCGACTTTCGTTCAGCCGCCGGGAGACAGCCTCAAGCTTCGGACTCGCAACGGCCCAGCCATCCAGCGCCGCCTGTAGGGTGCGTGCGATATCGGGCACTTCGATGGCGCGCGATAGATCGCGCGAGACCAGGATCAGCCGGCCATCGCGGCTGCCATCCCTCAGCGTCGCCAGTTTCATGACGAGAACGCCCCTAACCCTGTCCCAGGAATCACATAGCCCCCTTGAATAGGGGAGTCAATTTTCATTACGCAACTTCTGGTTGAAATATTTTCATCAATTCCCGCTAAACCGGAGATGAAATTGTCGCCGTGGTCCCTACTCCGCCGCCTTTGCGGCGCGCCAGGATTCCACATAGCCCGGCCACTCCACGCCCTGGGGCAGCGGTGCGATCTCGACGGCATCGCGGGTATCGATCATGACCGCGACCTCATCCAGCATCTGGCCGCCCTTGGACGCCTGGGCCAGCGCCAGTGCCTTGGGATGCGGGCCATGGGTGAAGCCGCAGGGATGCAAGGTCATCATGCCCGGATGGATGTTGTCGCGGGAGAAGAACTTGCCCTTGTGGTAGAAGATGATCTCGTCGAAATCGTCGTTGTTGTGGAAGAACGGCAGCTTCAGCGCGTCGGGATCGCTCTCCGCCGGCCGCGGCACGAAGGTGCAGACGACGAAGCGCCCGGCGACGAAGGTGGTATGGGCCGAGGGCGGCAGATGGGCGCGATGGCTCATCAGCGGCCGCAGATCGCGCCAGTTCAGCTTCACCGGGCATAGATCGCCCTGCCAGCCCAGCGCATCCAGGGGATTGAACGGATAGGTCACAGTGGTCAGGCGGTCATGGCGCTTGATCAGGACCTTGGTCTCGGTCTCCCCGCGCTGCGCCTTGAATGCATCGTCGATAGCAGGAGTTTCCAGCATGCCGGGGTCGAACACCGCATGACGGCCGACCATGCCTTTTTCCGGCAGCAGATAGCTGTCTTCGGTCGCCTCGATCAGCAATGCTGTCACTGGAGAGGACGGCTCGATGCGCCACATGGTGGAGCGCGGCAGCAGGATGTAGTCGCCGTCGCGGAAAGTCAGATGGCCGTAATCGCAGAACAGATCGCCGGCGCCTTCATGGATGAACAGCAGCTCATCGCCGTCGGCGTTGCGCGCCAGGTTCTTCATCTTGCCGCTGAGCCGCCAATAGCGCAGCCGCATGCCGCGGCTATGCATGAGCGCCGCCGCTTCCCAGGGCGAGTCCGCCAGGCTGTTGATCTTCGTGAGATCGAAGGCGCGGGGCCGGAGATCGCCCTCCCAGCGCGTCCACCCCGTGGGCGGATGGCTGTGATACATCTCGGTCGCCGGACCGAAGAAGCCGTTCTTGCCGAGCTCGCGCTCATAGCTGCCGGCCGGCAGATTGGTGTGGGCCTGGCGCGACGTCTCCCCTTCGCGCTTGGGAAAATTGATCCAGTTCTTCATGCGCCCCTTAACTCCCTTGGGCCGCCGGCTTCAGCACACCCCGCCGCACCTGATCCAGCTCCATGGATTCGAACAGGGCCTTGAAGTTGCCTTCGCCGAAGCCCTCGTCGCCCTTACGCTGGATGATTTCGAAGAAGATAGGCCCAATCACCGTCTTCGTGAAGATCTGCAGCAGCAGCCCGCCATCCTTGGCGCCCGGCTTCGATTCCGGTGCGCCGTCGATCAGGATGCGGTCTTTCCGCAGCCGCGCCAAGTCCTCGCCGTGGCCAGGCAGCCGCTTGTCGATCATCTCATAGTAGGTGTCGGGCGAATCCAGGAAGGAAATCCCGGCGGCAGCCAGCTTCTCGACAGTGGAATAGATGTCGTTGGTGGAGAGCGCGATATGCTGGATGCCCTCGCCGCGATAGGCCTGCAGATATTCCTCGATCTGCGACTTGTCGTCCGCCGACTCGTTGATGGGAATGCGGATCTTGCCGCAGGGGCTGGTCATGGCGCGGGAGCGCAGCCCGGTCAGCTTGCCCTCGATATCGAAGTAGCGGATCTCCCGGAAATTGAAGAGCTTGGTGTAGAAATCCGACCAGGCATCCATGCGGCCGGTGAAGACATTGTGGGTCAGATGGTCGACGGCGGCCAAGCCCGCGCCCACCGGCTTCTGCTCCACGCCGGCGACAGGGCGGAAATCGATGTCATAGATCGAACCCTGCGGCCCATAGCGGTCCACCAGATAGATCAGCGAGCCGCCGACGCCCTCGATTGCCGGGATGTTCAACTCCATCGGCCCGACCTTGCCGGGAAACGGCTTGGCGCCGAGATCCAGCGCGCGCTGATAGGCCTTACTGGCATCGGCGACGCGGAATGCCATGGCGCAGACCGACGGGCCATGGGCGCGGGCGAAGATCTGCGCATAGGATTGCGGTTCGGCATTGACGATGAAGTTGACGTCGCCCTGGCGATATAGCGTCACCTTCTTCGACCGATGGCGCGCCACGGCGCTAAAGCCGAGGGTCTCGAACAGCTTGCCCAGCGCTTCCGGATCGGGCGCGGTGTACTCCACGAACTCGAAGCCGTCGGTGCCCATGGGATTGTCCCAGAGATCCTTCGCCAGCTTGGCGACGGAAGCAGCGATGGCCGGCGCGGCGGCAGGAGTCATGGCAATGTCCTCTGAACTTCAGGCGGCGCGGGGAACGAGGGCGCGGCGGCCTTTGTGGATGATGGCGTCGGTGGGCAGGATCGTTGCGGCCGGGAATGCCGGCTGATCGCGATAAGCGGCGTAAAGCGGCGCGAAGTCGCGCTGGCTGGCGGCAAAGAGCTCGTCAAAACTGTCGAGCACAAAATAGGTCTCCTGGAATGCGTCGATCTTGTAGTCCGTACGCATGACGCGTTCGAGATTGAAATGGACCCGGTTCGGCTCGGGGCTCTCCACCGAATAGGCCAGTTCGCTGTGCGACGACAACATGCCGGCGCCGAAAGCGCGCAGGCCTCGCGGCGTGCGGATCAGGCCGAACTCCACCATATACCAGTAAAACCGCGCCAGCAGCTTCACCGAATTCAGCGCCAGCGCCTCCGGCCCCTTGCGGCCATAGGCCTCCATGTAGCCGGCGAAGACCGGGTTGAACAACAGCGGCACATGGCCGAAGAAATCATGGAACAGGTCGGGCTCGACGATGTAGTCCAGTTCCTCGGGCTTGCGCATCCAGACGGTGACCGGGAATTGCCGCTTCGCCAGATGGGCGAAGAACACGTCATCGGGGATCAGTCCGGGCACGGCGACGATGCGCCAGCCGGTGGCGGGCGCGAGGATGGCGTTCACCTTGTCGAAATGAGGGATGCGGTCGGTGAGCTTCAACGCCTTCAGCGCGTGGATGAATTCATTGCAGGCATAGCGCTCCACCTGCGCCGACTGGCGCTGAAACAATTGCCGCCAAATCTCGTGATCGTCGGTGCTGTAGGCGCGCCAGTCCGCCTCAACCGTGTAATCCGGCTGAGCCCTGCTGTAGTCGCCCCGCAAACCCTGTCCAAAGCCACCATCAGGCATTTGGAAGCCTCCTTCGCATACCTATAAAATACGCTAACCGAGCTAGGGAAACCTTGCAAAAATGGCTTACTGATGCCTATCATGAGAGGTTATTCACTATTACTCCGTAATCGTTTAGATGAAATCCCTACTTCCTGAAATCGACGCCATCGACCGCCGCATCCTGGAGGAACTGCGCAAGGACGGCCGCATCGCCATGGTCGACCTCGCGGACAAGGTCGGCCTGTCCCCCACCCCTTGCCAGCGGCGGGTGAAGCAGATGGAGGAGGCCGGCATCATTGTCGGCTACACCACTCAGATCAGCCCCGCCGCCATCGGCCGCGGATTGCAGGCCTTCGTGCAGGTCACGTTGCAGGATCACTCAGAGGAAAAAGTCGCCGCCTTCCAACGCGCTCTCGCGGCCCGGCCGGAAGTGGTCGCCTGCTACATCATGAGCGGCGAGTTCGACTATCTGCTCCACGTGATGGTGGCCGACCTGGAGGAGTACAGCGAGTTCGCGCTCAAGGCGCTGCTGCGCATGCCCGGCGTGAAGGACACGCGGTCGAGCCTGGCCATGTCGGTGCTGAAACCGTTCGCGCAACCGGGCTTGCGGTAGGGGTGCATTCGCGACAAGGAGTCGTCCTCATAGTCCCCTCTCCCCTTGCGGGAGAGGGGAATTGGGCGCACGAGCCCGTTAAGCGGGACTTTGTTGTTCGCATGCACGATGCCTTGAAAATCCGAACCTCAGTAGCAACAGCGATGCAAGCGAACACATCGGAGCCAGCCCCTCACCCACGCAACATTCGCTGTACGCGAATGCTGCGATCCCTCTCCCCGCATTGCGTGGAGAGGGGATTATTGAGAACAGTTTCTCTCGACGTAGAATCTGGTGAGCCCAAAATCGGAGAAGCAAGGAATCTTCACCCCCGCTTCGCGTCCTTGATCACGCGCATCGCTGCATTCCGCCCGGGCGCACCCGAAACCGCGCCGCCGGGGTGGGCGCCGGAGCCGCAGAGATAGAGGCCGGGGATCGGCGTTGCGAACTGCGCCGATTTTGGGTGGGGGCGCAGGCCGAAGATCTGATCGAGATCGTGGCGGCCGTGGAAGATGTCGCCTTCGGTGAGGCCGAACACGCGCTCCAGATCCAGCGGCGTCAGGAATTGGCGGCCTACGATCAGGCGCCGCAGGTTTGGCATGTGCCTTTCCAATTTCGTCAGGATGCTTTCAGCGACGGACGGGCCAATTTCGTCCCAGTTCTGCCCATCAGGCAGGCGGTAGGGATAGTACTTGCCGATCAGGCTCATGACGTGGTGCCCGCGCGGCGCCAGCGTGTCGTCGATGGCAGAGGGAATTCGGATATCCAGATAGGGTTCGTCGATGATCTGGCCCGCCAGGGCCGCGCGATAGTTGGCTTCGATGGTGGCGCGTTCCGGAAAGATGGTGATGGAGGCGCCGCGGGCGATATCGGCGTCCGTTCCCGACAGCGCGGCGAACTCCGGCGCCCCCGAAAGCGCCAGGTTCATCCGCAGAGTCGCGTGGCCCATGCGCAGCCGCTCGATGCCGTCGGCAAATCCCTCCGGCAGATTCTCGCGGCCGACGAATTTGAGGAAGGTCCGCTTCGGATCGGTGTTGGCCAGCACCCGCTTGGCGCGGAATTCCTCGCCGCCCTCCAGCCGCACGCCGACGGCGCGGCCGCCCTCCAGGATAATGCGATCCACCGCCGCGCCTGTACGATACTCGACGCCATGAGCGCGGCCCGATGACGCCATTGCCTGGGTAATCGCGCCCATGCCGCCGCGGGAATGGCCCCAGGCGCCGCGCTCGCCCTCGAATTCGCCGAGCGCGTGGTGGAAATAGGGGATTGCCGAGCCCGGAGCATCCAGGCTGGCGAAATTGCCGGAGACGCAATGGCCGGCGGTAATGTTGCGGATCGGCTCGCTCTCGAACCAGCGCTCAGCAATCTCGTTCGCCGGCGATGTCAGCAACTGCATCAGCAGGTGACGGTCGTCGAGCGACAAGCCGCGGAACTCGCGCCCGGCGGGCAGCAGCGTCAGCAGATCCATGATCCCGCCGCCGAGATCGGGCGGCGGCTTCAGCCACTGGGCGCGGATCACCTGGCCCACTCGGTCCACCGCCGCATGGAAGCGATGGAGATTGTCGTAATCCCGGTTGGAGAAACGGCCGACCGCGGCGCGGTCGTGCGCATCGTCGCCGGTCATCAGCAGCGCGCGCCCATCCTGGAGAATGCTGAGATGGGCCTTCATGCGAATCGGCTGATAGCCGTGGCGCTTCAACTCCAGCTCCTCGATCACCTCCGGCCGCAACAGGCTGACGGTGTAGGACGCGACCGAGTTGCGGTAGCCGGGATGGAATTCCTCGGTCACCGCGGCGCCGCCCAACACGGCGCGCCGCTCCAGTACCAGGACCTTCTGCCCGGCCTTGGCCAGGTAGGCCGCAGCGGTCAGCCCGTTATGGCCGCCGCCGATGACGATCGCGTCGTAGGTCGCACTCATTGTACTTTCTCGTTGATTCCCCAATTTCCGTCGCCGGCAGAATAGGCCATCGACCCGGCTTTCGCCCATGATTTCTCAACGAAAATCGCGCTTAACGGAACGTAAAGGGCCTTGATTTAAGTCTATGCCGTCAGACAGATAGTCGGAAAACGGACCATGGCGCAGGACGGCATTCAACTCATCACGCAGATCGCGATTTCAAGTCAGTCGCCGGTGACCGGCAAGGCGATCGCCGATCAATACAAGAAGCTGTTTCCCGGCTATCACGAGAAACTGCCGATCGAGGCAGTTGAGCCGCAGGCGCCAGGCGCACCGATCCGGATCATCCTCGGCGCCAATGCCGAGGCCGGCATCGATGTCATGATGATGCCGACACCGATTCCGCCAGACATGCTGACGTTCGCTTATGCCATGAACCCCCATTGGCCGGAGGCGCGAGCGGAGTTGCAGCGCTGCCGCTCCCACGTCGCGGTGATTGCCCTGCAGCGGCAGGACGGCAGAGAAAACCCCATCCGCAATGCAATCTGCCTGACCCTGATATCCGCCTGCCTCTGCAACTTGCTGCCGGCAGTCGGCATGTTCTGTCCCAGCGGCAATGCACTGACGCCCGTCCGCCGCCTTCGCGAACTGGCGGCGAAGATGCTATCAGGCGAACCGCCGGTCGAGTCCTGGGTGCAGACGATCATCGCCGACGCGCCCGCCGACAACGGGCAACGCCGCCTGACGGCGATGACCAATGGCTTGCGCATGCTGGTGGGCCGCGAGATCGAAATCCGGCCGATGGCGCGCGAGCGGGAAAACCTGCTCGATGCCATACATCAGCTTCTGCAATTCACTCTGCAGCGCGGCGCCGGTTTCGACGAGGGCGACAGCGTCAAGCTGAAGGACGGCGACGTCGCCTGCGTGCGATATGCAAACGAAGGCCAGCGCCAGGGAATTGCAATTTTCGAAACAAGACTGGTGAAACTGGATGCCGCGGGCAAGCTGCCGCCCGATGCATTCGGCGACACGCCGCTGCCGCCAAAACCGGCCACTGATGCGCCGCCGCCCGAAGGATCGGCCGCAGGCCCAAACGCAACCGAAAGCTCAGGGCCGGAAAAATTCATGGCGATGATCGCATTGGCGCGGCCGACGCCGATCTCGATGCAGATGCTGACGGCGGCGATCAAGCGCCGCTTTCCCGGCTTCAAGGGCGGGATCATGCCCGTCGGCGGGGATGGTCCGGAAGACGCCAGCGGCAATACGCATATGCTGCTGGTGGGAAACTCGCGCCTGGTGCTGATGTCAATCGACGCGCCCATGCCGCCGGGACATCTCAATAGCTCCATTGCAGCAGCGGAGCTCGTCTGGCCCGACGCCCGCGCGAAACTGGAGACGCACAGGGCTCATATCATCGTCGCCGCGATGGGCGCCGCCGAAGGCTTCGCCAAGGTCGCCGGACAGGCGGGCGACCTGACGATCGTGACCGCAGCGCTTTGCGATATCGCGCCGGCGCTCGGCGTCTACTGGTGCAGCGGCGATGTCGTCACCAAGCCGGAGCATTTTCAAGAAGGCGCCTTGGGTTCTTCGACCGGTACACCGCCGGTGGACAACTGGCTGCAGCTGCGTTTCTTCAAGGGAACCTTGGAGAATGGCAGGCCTGGCGTGGGAATGATGACCACGGGCTTGATGCCCTTCGTCGGACGGGAAATCGAGTTTCCGCCGGCGGAATTGCATCCATCCGTCATTGCCCAGCGTGTCATCGGCACGGCGCACTACCTGCTGGCGAACGGGCCGGTAGTCGATCACGGCCATACGATCGGCATCAGCAATTCCGAGGCGATCCGCGTGAGGCATCTGGACCGGGGCCGCTTCGTGCCGCGGCCGGTCTATGAATTGACGCTTGAAGTTCTCGACCCTTCCGTTTCGCCGAATGAGCCGCTGCCGCATCTAAAGGCGGTGTCGAAGCCGGAGCCGGAAGTCGAGCGGCAGCCCGCGACTGTGCAACCCTTGCATCCGACGGCGCCTGTACCAGCGCCGGCAGCGGCCGCACCTGCACCGCCGGCGCCAAAATCCCCGCCGGACAATGCCGCGTCCCGCATGGTGCGCAATCTGCGGCGGCCGCAGAGCTGATTCGCGAAAGGCGGGCGGTTTCATTCCGGCCTCCGCATCCTATATATTGCCGAGGGGCAACCAGGACCGGCGATGCATACGGACTCTCTCGACAAGTGGCGCCATGAGCATGTCTATCTCGGCCAGGCCCATGGCGAGCATGAGCGCAAGCTGAAGCTGGTGATCGCGCTGACCGCCGTGATGACGGTCATCGAGATCGCGGCCGGTTTTGCTTTCGGCTCCATGGCGTTGATGGCCGATGGCTGGCATATGGCCACCCATGCCGGCGCCTTGACGATCTCAGCCGCCGCCTATGTCTATGCGCGGCGGCGGGCGTCGGACTCGCGGTTTACCTTCGGCACTGGCAAGGTGGGCGATCTCGCCGGTTTCGCCAGCGCCATCATCTTGTCGCTGGTGGCGCTGTGGCTGATTGTGGAGTGCGTACAGCGTCTGGCCAATCCCGTGCCGATCTCCTTCGGCGAGTCGCTGCTGGTCGCCGTGGTGGGTCTTGCGGTGAACCTGCTGAGCGCCTGGCTGCTGCGCCACGACCATGGGCATGTCCATACCCACGAAGACGGCACGACGCATCGCGATCACGCCGACCACAATATCCGCTCGGCCTACTTCCATGTGCTCGCCGATGCGCTGACGTCGGTGCTGGCGATCGCCGGCCTCACCGCGGGCCTGCTGTTCGGCTGGATCTGGATGGATGCGATCATGGGCATCGTCGGCGGCGCGGTCATTGCCCGCTGGTCCTATCAGCTCATCCGCGATACCGGCGCCGTGCTGCTGGACATGACACCCGATCCGGGGATTGCGCAGAAGATCCGTTCGATCCTGGAGGTCGAAGGCGACCGCGTCGCCGACCTGCATCTCTGGCGCGTCGGCCCCGGCCACTATAGCGCCATCGTCTCGCTGGTGACCCACCGGCCGGAGCGCCCGTCCCACTATCGCGAGCGGCTGCGCGTTCTGAACAGCCTGTCCCACGTGACCGTCGAGATCGATACCTGCTGCGATTGACGCCTACTCCGCCGCCTTCTTGTCCACGATGACCGGGCCCGGATAGTAGGGCAGATCGTCCACATGGGGTTTGTGCTGGCCGCTGGCGACGACACTGCGCATATGGGCGGCGATGTCCTCCATGGGGGCGAACCAGACCTTGCCCTTTTTCTGCATGTACTCGATGAGTTGCGCCACTGCGCACAGCCGTGCCAGGCGGCCGGACACAAAGGGATGCCAGACGGCGATCCAGAGGCCGCCATGGTCCCAGGCGGCGTCGAATTCCTCGCGGAAATTGGCGACCGCCTCGGCCGGGGCGCGGATCGGCATCTCGTAGTTGATGTCGGCCATGTGGACATAGGGCGGCCAGTCATCCAGGCCCCAATGGCTCGGCAGCTCCACCAGATCGCCGCGCTTGCCACGGATGAGATAGGGAACATCGTCGCCCATCAGCGAGGCGTCGTAGGCGAAGCCCTCCTCCAGCAGCAGGTCCAGGGTGTTTTCCGAGAAGTTGTAGAGCGGCGCCCGGAAGCCGCGCGGCCGCTTTCCGGTGTGCTTCTGGATCACCTCGATGGACCGGCGCAGCCAGTAGCGCTCCTCCTCCCGGGGCATCTCGTTGGGATGCTCGTGGATGTAGCCGTGATGCGCGACCTCATGGCCATCGGCGACCATCGCCTCCACCGCCTGGGGATATTGCTCGATGCACCAGGCCGGCACGAAGAAGGTCTGCTTCAGGCCATAGCGCCGGTACATCTCGAGGATGCGCGGCACGCCGATTTGCGGTCCGTAGCGGAGCTGGGAGATGGCGGCGATCCGGCGGTGGGCGTCCTTTGGCCGCGCCAGATGCAGGAAGCTGTCCGCGTCCATGTCGAAGGTGAAGGCCACGGCGCAACGGGCGCCATCTGGCCAGGGAACCGGATTTGCGATCATGCTGCTGCCCTCCCCGCTTCTATGATCCTGTTAAGATAGCAATTTCCCGACCCCAACGTCGATCATCCGGAGGCATGCGACATGCGGTATTCAGTGATGCAATTCCCGGCCACTGGGATTGTGATTCTATATTGCGGGACCAGTGGTATACTGCATACGTTGTCGTCAGAAATGGGCTAAACGATACAGCCGCTGTTTTCAGGTGGATCATGGGCAAATCCGAAACCGTCCAATCGCTGCGTCGCGGGCTGGCCCTGCTGGACGCCATGGCCGACAGCCAGGGCCGCGGCGCCACCCTGTCCGAGCTGGCCAACCGCACGAGCTTGTCGGTGAGCACGACGCACCGGCTCCTGGCGACGCTGATCCAGGACGGCTTCGCAATCAAGGACCGGGATTCCGGCTTTTATGTCCCCGGCCACCGTACGGCCGGCATCGCCGCCTCGGTGGAGCGCCGAACCGCCTATCTGCGCGCGCTGGCCCGGCCGCAGCTGGAGAAGATCGTCGCGGAGACCGGCGAGACCACCAACCTGGTGGTGCTGGATGACGTGCGCGCCGTCTATCTCGACCAGGTGCCGGGCGCCCGGGCGGTGCGCATGTCCAGCCGCATCGGCAGCACGTTTCCCGCCCACAGCTCGGGATCGGCCAAGGCCATCCTGGCTTTCCAAGCGGATGACGCGATGCTCAATGCGATCCTGGAGAATGCACCGTTCCAGCGCTTCACGCCGGAGACGATCACCACGGCAGCGGATCTGCGCGCCGACCTGGATCAGGTGCGCCAGCGGGGCTATGCCACCGAGCGCGAGGAGTTCGAGGCGGGCACCGGCTGCATCGCCGCTCCCATCCGCGACGCCAGGGGCATCGCCATCGCCGCCATCAGCGTGCCCGGCCCGGTGCAGCGCATCTTCGGGCCGGAAGCCACTCGCCTGGGCGCCCTGGTCATGCGCCACGCCGACGAGATCTCCCGTGTGCTCGGATTCCGCGCGAAGGAACGCGGCCGGCGGCGGGCGGAACCAAGTCTCGCGGCGCGTTAGCGCCACAGGATCCACCTTACCCATCCAGGGCGGAGTGGCGCTGCAATTCAGTTTCAGTGCCCCCTTCGGCCGCCGCTTCGATCGTCGCTGAGATCGATATCCGGAATGTCGATGTCAAGCAGGCCGGTATTCATGTCCTCTCGCGCTTTTGCCGCCAGAACGGCATAGAGACGGCGGATGCGATTCAACTCGTCCTCGTTCAGTTCTTCCAGATCGAGCAGCGCGTTATGCGCTCCCTGGGTCGCGCGCAGCAGTTCGTCGAGCTTCAACTGCGTCGCCTTGCTGTCGCGGTTCTGGGTGTTCTGGATCAGGAACACCATGAGGAAGGTTATGATCGTGGTCCCGGTGTTGATCACCAGCTGCCAGGTGTCGGAATAGCCGAAGAGCGGCCCGGTGATGCCCCACACGACGATGATCAGACAAGCCAGGATGAACGTCATTGGCCGGCCCGTGGCCCCTGCTGTCCAAGTGGCAAATCGGGTGAAGTGGCTTGAGCTTCTCATGACAGCCCCCGCGATGTTCTGGACGTAATTCCGCCGGCAATTTCGGCAGAGACCAGGATAGACGATGGCGGAGGGCTCCAACAGCACCGCCGAATTGGCGAGCGGGCCGGTGATTCTGCGAGAAACAGCCGTAAGGAATTCGCCCGGGCGTTAGCGGGATGCGGAGGCCAAAAAAGCAAAAGGGCGGAGCGCCTTCCGGCGCCCCGCCCTCTGTAGGTCTAGCTCGTGGCTTTAGGCAGCCTTCAGATTGACCGCCGAAACCTTGCCCTGCTGGCCGCGCTCGAGATCGAAGCTGATCTTCTGGCCTTCGCTGAGGGTGCCGAGCTCGGAACGCTCAACCGCCGAGATGTGCACGAAGACGTCCTTCGAACCATCGACCGGGGTGATGAAGCCGAAGCCCTTCGCCGGGTTAAACCACTTTACTGTACCGTTTTGCATAGGTTGTTTTCTCCAAACCAAGCAGTGCCGCCGCGCGACGATCGCGCGTCGGATCGAACTTACAGGGAAGGTCACTTGGTCCGGCGCTTGGAAAGGCGTGGGCGGAGCGAACTGGCCCGTGGGAGTTTGATGGCGTCTATATAGGGATAGGGCGGCAAATAAGCAAGGTGCGCGTTAGAAAGCCGGGAATTCGGCTTGTTTACCATGGTGTTGCCTGGATCAGTCGGCGCGGCGCATGGCCGCTAAAGGCAGGATCCATTCATTGGGGCATTTGTGTACGGAACCGTATGCGACGAAGTTTCCCATCGGACGTGACTTCCGATGCAAATCGTGTGCTTATGAAGAACCAGTCGGATGCTCGGCATATGACACGAGCGCGCCGCGCTATGCGGTTGTGGCCGTCTCAAGGCCTATAGACACACAGTCAGTGTTGGAAATCTCCCTTCTGGGGTGAAGACAGCGCCGCTCGCGTGCGCCGATCTACCCTGTACTACGGGAGTATCAGCGATGAAATCGGCGAAACCGCCTACCGGCGAAAATCCGCCGTTGGCACCTTCTTTCATGGAGGTGCGCCATGGCCGATGAAGTCGGCACCAAAAACAAAATCTTGTCGCGTTTGTCCGCGGCCGACGCCCAACTGGTGACGCCTCACCTGCAACAGGTCGACTTGCCCGTCCTCAGATATCTTGAACGGCGCGGCAGACCGATCGAGTTCGCCTATTTCGTGGAGACGCGGTTTTGCCTCGGTCGTGGCGGATGGTGTCTCCGAGCGCAGCGTCGAAGTCGGTCTCATTGGGCGCGAGGGTGTCACCGGGCTCGCGGTGATCATGGGTTCTGATCGCTCTCCGCACGATACATTCATGCAGGGCGCCGGCGCGGGGCAACGTATCGGTGTCGTCAATCTGCTGGCGGCCATCGCGAAGAGCGCGACATTGCAAAAAACTCTTCTGCAATGGTGCCACACATTCATGATCCAGACCGGCCAAACAGCGCTGACCAATGCCCGCAGCAAGATCGAAGAGCGGCTGGCGCGGTGGCTGCTCATGGCACACGACCGCCAGGACAGCGATCAACTCGGAACTCACGCACGAATTCATTGCGACGATGCTCGGCGTGCGTCGGGCGGGAGTGACCGTGGCCCTCCGCCTTCTTGAAAAGCGCGGACTGATAGAAGCCAAAGCGCGGCGGAATCTTCATGATTGATCGCGATGGGCTGAAGGAAGTATCCAATGGCGCGTACGGCATTGCGGAAGGCGAGTATCGAAGAATACTCGGCTGATCGCGCCCGCATATTGTGCGATTTCGTACCCTTTGCAAATTGACAGCATCGTCATAACCGCGCCCTGATTTCGCATTGGGCTGAGACCTGGGAGGTCCGCGATGAAATTCGTGTGCCGGGATTGCGGCGGCAATTCATTTTTCCTGCATATGACGCCAGACAACAATACGCTGGCGCAATGCACAAAATGCGGGAAAGCGACGCGGTTCGAGAAATCTGCGATGACTACCGCGAATACGCCGAACGGCAACTCGAGTCAGTCGAGCTCGACGGTTCGTGAAAAGCTGCACCTGCAATTGAAGTCATGAGGCCGTAGATCTAAGTCACTGAGACCGCCGAGGCGAGCTCATGCTTTCGGACTGCCATATACTTGTCGTCCAAGACGAGGCATACATCGCCTTAGAACTCTTGATGACGCTGACGCGGGAAGGCGCGATCGTGTTGGGCCCGGCACTGTCTCTCTCCGATGGTCTGTGCCTTTGCACGGGGACCACGATCGATTGCGCAATTCTGGACATCAAGCTTGGCGACGGCGACTCCTTCCAAATTGCCGATGCGTTGGCAGATCACGGCGTACCCTTCGTCTTCATGACGAGCTACAGCGATCATCGTATTCCACCGCGGCACCGGAAGCAGCCCGTAATCCGCAAACCCTTCGCCAGTGCCGAGATGGCGCAGACTGTCGCGGAACTTGTCGCCGAGCGAAAGCATTCTTGATTTAGGCCCACCGGAAATCAGTCATGACCCCCGAAGACATTACCGCCGCTCGCATATGGATCGAAAACACCCGAAGGCTGGGTGTGGTCGACTATCTGACATTCGTGGCAAAGGGCATTGATGGCCATGATGCGAGACCATTGGCGGACTATCTGGGTCTAGACGAGAAGCATCAACGCGATCACAATGCCATGATGCTCGACAATGCGCTGAAGTTCATCTCGGTTGCCTGCTCCCTGTATCCGGCGGCAATCGACGAGATTGAACGGTTGCAGGATACAGCGAAGAGTCCCGCACACGATCACCCGAGCAAGGGGAATGGCCCGGGAACCCATTGAAAAAATCTCGAGTCGGAGCCTGCTCGCGCTGGCCGAATCGGCCGTCCCGCAGCTATTCCCCGTTCGCCATTCCCGCCCACCGTCGAATCGCCAGCAGGCGCCGACGCGCGCGCCCGCACCGACTGCAGCACCTCGGCCAGCACGGTGCGAAGGCTGTGCACCTGGTCCAGCAGGCTCAGGATGACGCCGACGCCCTCGTCATTGACGCCGAGGTCCCGTTTCAGGTCGCGGATCAGCTCCGCCCGCGCCAGGTCGGCTTCGGAGAAGTGCAGCTCGGCCGCGGTTCCGCCGGGGACCAGCCATTCCTCGGCGATCCAGACTTCGAGTGTTTCCTGATCCAGTTGCGCGCGAACAAGAAATTCCCGTTTGCTGATGATCATGGCTGCATGTCCCGGCGCGGGTTGTAGCGCTCTCCCGGTTTCCAGTTGCTGAGGAAAGTTTCCAGCTCGGGGTCCGGCTGGTCCGGCAGCATCACCTTGAGCTTGATCAGCTGGTCGCCCGGACTGCCGGGGCCGGCGACGCCCTTGCCCTTGAGCCGCAAGATAGATCCCGTGTTCGATCCCTTCGGCACCGTCAGCATGACAGGGCCCGACGGCGTCGGCACCCTGATGCGCGCGCCCAGCGCCGCCTCCGCCAGCGTGACCGGCAGCTCGAGATGGATATCGCTGCCTTGCCGGGTGAAAAAGCGGTGCGGCTTGATCGAGATCTCCACCAACGCATCGCCCGGATCGCCCTCGCCCAGGGCCGGCGCGCCCTTGCCGCGCAGGCGGAGCGTCTGTCCGTCCTGCAGGCCCGCGGGAATAGTCACGTCGAGGGTTCCGCCCTCCGGCAGCGTCAGCCGTTGGACAGCGCCGTTGACCGCGTCGAGAAACTCGATTGCCAGGCGGTAATGCAGATCCGCGCCGCGGCCGCGCCGCGCCTGCCGTGCCTGCCGTCCCAATATTTGCGCCAGGAGATCGTCCATATCGGCAAGGTCTGCAAAGGCCGATGGATCCTCGTAGGCGCCGCCGGCCGCCTGCTCGCCGGCATAGTCCCGGTAGTAGCGCTCCCGCGGCCGTTCGGCGCCGGAAGCGTCGATCTCGCCGCTGTCGAAACGCCGGCGCTTGTCAGGGTCCGATAGCAAACCGTTGGCCGCGGTGACTTCTTTGAAGCGCTCCTCCGCCTCCTTGTTGCCGGGATTGAGGTCGGGATGCAGCTTCTTGGCCAGGCGGCGGTACGCTTTCTGGATCTCGTCCGCCGAGGCGGTCTTTTCGACGCCGAGGATTTCGTAGGGGTCTCTCACGGGCCCTCCGTTGATGGCAGCAGTAGCGGGCAGATGAGATGTAGGTAGGCATTGCTGGCCGCGCCATAGCCTTCGCGGACGGCGCTAAAACTCATCGATCACCTGCAATGCGGCAAGCCGCGGCCCGATCGAGCAGCAGTTTGCGTTCTCGCGCGTTCTGCGTCAGCGAGGCCGCCAGTTCGAATTCGGCGCGGGCTTCGGATTTGCGGCCGAGTTTCGCCAGCAAGTCGCCGCGGACGCTGGGCAGGAGGTGATAGTTCTTCAGCGAAGGTTCGGCGGCCAGCGCATCGACGAGGTCGAGGCCCGCGGCCGGGCCTTGGGCCATGCTCACGGCAACGGCGCGGTTGAGCTCCACGATGGGCGATGGCGTGACGCGGGACAGCTCGGCGTAGAGCGCGGCAATGCGAGGCCAGTCTGTGTTGTCCGCAGTGGCGGCGCGGGCGTGGCTGGCGGCAATGGCGGCTTGCAGCGCGTAGCGGCCATGGGCGCCGCCAAGCTTCACGACCCGGTCGAGAGCCGCCAGTCCGCGGCGGATGAGGAGATAGTCCCAGCGCCGGCGGTCCTGATCCAGCAGCAGTACCGGCTCGCCGGATGAGCCGACGCGGGCGGCGTTGCGCGAGGCTTGGATCTCCATCAGGGCAACGAGGCCGTGGACCTCCGGCTCATCGGGCGCGAGCTCGCTGAGAATGCGGCCGAGGCGGAGCGCCTCATCGCAGAGCGCCGGCCGCAGCCAGTCTTCGCCCGCCGTCGCCGCATAGCCTTCGTTGAAGATGAGGTAGATGACTTCGAGCACCGACGACAACCGTTCGAGCAAGTTCCGCACCGCGGGGCAGTTCGAAGGCGGCGCCGGCCTTGGCCAGGGTGCGCTTGGCGCGGACGATGCGCTGGGCGATGGTCGCCTCCGGCACCAGGAAGGCGCGGGCAATTTCCGGCACCGACAGGCCACCGATCAGTCGGAGCGTGAGGGCGAGGCGCGACTCCGCCGGCAGCACAGGATGGCAAGCGATGAAGATCAGGCGCAGCAGATCGTCGCCCACTTCATCATCGAATGCTGCGTCGGGATCCGGCGCGGACTCGGCATGGCGCGCCTCGATCTCCTGGGCGATGTCGGGCGCCTTGCGCGTGTGCAGCTTTTTGTGGCGAAGGCGGTCGATGGCCCGGTTCTTCGCCGCCGCCATCAGCCAGGCACCCGGCTTTTCCGGGACGCCGGAGACAGGCCAGCGCTCCAGCGCGGTGACGAGGGCATCCTGGGCCAGCTCTTCGGCCAAGCCGACATCGCGCAGCATGCGCGCCAAGCCGGCGATCAGCCGCGGCGATTCGATTCTCCAGATGGCGTCGATGGTGCTGTTGAGGTCGGGGGTGTTCACCGCCGCCGATTAGCGCATCTCTGCCGGATGGCGCAAGGCCGGCGCGCAATCGGCGGCCGGCCCTGCTCAAGTCACTGCAATGCCGCCTACTTCTTCATGCTGGCATCGAGTTCGCGGAAGCGCTCGACGGCGGCGTTGGGCTCGAAATCCTCGAGCTCGAAGAGCTGGCGCACCTCGATCTCGGCATCGCGGCCCTCGCCCTGGGGATTGGGGAAACGCTTGGTCCATTCGAGCGCCTCGGCCCGCGACTTCACCTGGATCAGCGTATAGCCGGCGATCAACTCCTTCGTCTCGGCGAAGGGCCCATCGACAACCGTGCGCTTGTCGCCCTTGTATTTGATGCGCCAGCCCTTTGAGCTGGGATGCAGTCCGGTCCCGTCCAGGAGCACGCCGGCCTTTGCCAGCTCCTCATGATAGGTCGCCATAGCGGCGATCAGCTTCTCTTCCGGCATGACGCCGGCCTCGGACTCCTTGGATGCCTTGACGACGATCATGAAACGCATGCTGCGATCTCCTTGCTGAAGTCTGTTACGCGGCGGGGGCCGGGGTGACGAGCACCATCCAGGCTACGCCAAAACGGTCGTTCACCATGCCGAATCGCGGCGAGAAGAAGGTGCGCGTCAGCGGCAATTGCACCTGGCCGCCGTTCGCGAGCGCATTGAACAGCCGGTCGGCCTCTGCTTCGTTCGCGACCTGCAATGTCAGGGTGATGCCCTGGAACGCCGGCTTGCCGGTGCAATAGCCGTCGGACGCGCCGATGACGGTGTCGCCGATGCGCACGCTCGCATGCAAGATCTTGTTCTCGTTCCCGGGCGGGGTTGAACTTGGCGGCGGCGGCTGCGGATTCTCCTTGTTGCGCAACATCATCTCGACCTTGGCGCCGAGCGCCTGGCGGTAGAATTCGATCGCCTCTTCGCAGCGGCCGTCGAAATTCAGGTAGGGCTGAACTTGCATGGGAGCTCCTTCTTGCACCGGGTTTATGGGGATACGACGAATGAAGAGTCGGGGAATCGACAGGTTCCCCGAGATTTTTTCTCTAGCGGCCGGATTAGCAGAGCGGGCCAGGATAAAGCCGGACGCCAGGCCCTGGCTATGGCCGCGAAAGCCCTGCAAAACATGACAGTTCCCTTGCGGGTGCAGCGGGTATCGCCGCCGCTGGCCTGCTGCTTGTCATCGCAAAGACGAACACGCATGCTCGGCGCGTGCGCGCCACATGAGGAACCCATGCCGAGTATCCCCGACGACATCTTTACCGAGCCCGACGATATCTCGCCGGATACGCTGGCCAATCTGGGACCGCTGCGTCGCCTGGCCGGCGTGTGGCAGTCGGATCAGGGCGTGGACCTCAGCCCGAAGGCGGAAGGCCCCGAACGGCGCGTATACCGCGAACATATCCGCATGGAGCCGATCGATCCGCAGCCCAACGGCCCCCAGCTCCTCTATGGCCTGCGCTACCACATCCATATCAACACACCGGAGGAAGCCACCACCTTCCACGATCAAGTCGGTTACTGGCTGTGGGAACCGGCCACAGGACTGATCATGCAGACCATCGCCATTCCCCGCGGTCAGGTGGTGCTGGCGGGCGGCACGGCGGCGCCGGACGACAAACGCATTTCGGTGGAGGCGCGCCGCGGCGACACCCGCTTCGGGATCTGCTCGACCACGTTCCTCGAGGCGGCGTTTCGCACCGACTATTACCGCATCGACATCACCTTCAACGACGACGACAGCTGGACCTATGTGACGCGCACGGATCTGGCGGTCCGGGGCAGACACGCCGGCGTTCGACCACCGTGACACCAATACGTTGCGGCGGATCGCACCGCCCACGCCGAACCCGCTCGTCGGTCTGCTGAAGAATGGCAATGCGGCCTAAGGAGAATTTGCCGGCACGGTTCGTGCGAAGGACAACAATCTGAACCTTGCACTGGATACTCGGCAATGGTGGGCGCAGCAGGACTCGAACCTGCGACCCGCTGATTAAGAGTTCAGCTGCTCTACCAACTGAGCTATGCGCCCCCGCCGGGGTTTTCGGTCGTGCCTTGGGCCGCGCTGGATGGCGGCGCAAGGCGCGCTTTCTTTCGGCAATCCCAACTCGCGGGAAGGCGCGCGATATAGCAGAGGCGATCCCCTTTGTCGATGGAAAGGGGGCGAAGCTTCGCTTGTAGCTGGCTATGCTTCCCTGGATGTCTTGTCGGACGCGGAGCCTGCTCCGGGGACCAGTGGGTCCAATGTGGACGCTGGCGAACGGCAGTGGTTGGACGTGGCGGTTGAAGCCTTGGTTAGAGCCCTCACCCCTACCCCTCTCCCGCAAGGGGAGAGGGGTCATTCTTTCGCGTAGAATTCTAGCTTATTGATCTAAATGTATTAATCGGAAACCGGATTTACCTCCCCGGTGGGAATCCGGCTATGCGGGCGGGAAGGTTCGTGTAATGTAAGTAAGTGTTTACTTATCGAACTTATGCTCATCGGCAGCCAAGCAATGGAGGTTTCCATGCGTAACGGTGCCCTCACCCGCCAGCGGATTTGCGACTCGGCCTTGAAGCTGTTCGTCGACCGCGGCGTGACCGAGACCTCGGTGCGCGAGATCACCGCCGCCGCCGGCATCACCGAAGGCGCGCTGTACCGGCATTATGAGAGCAAGGACGAGCTGGCCTGGCAGCTATTCTCCGATCACTACATCCAGCTCGCCCGCAAGCTGGAACAGCTCCAGGCGGCGGAGCCGGCATTCCGCGGCAAGGTGGATGCGCTGGTCGGGCATTTCGCCCGGGTGTTCGACGAGAACCCGACCCTGTTCGCCTATCTGCTGCTGACCCAGCATAATCAGGTGCGCAAGGTGCCGGCGACCATGATGACCCCGCCGGGCGTGGTGCGCCGGGTGATCGCCGAGGGGTCTGGCCAAGCAGGGAAGCGGCAAGCCCGCAATCGATCCGTCGGTGATATCATCCATGGTCTTGGGGCTGGTGATGCAGGTGGCGGTGGACCGGATCTACGGACGGCTGAAGATGGACTTGAGCGAGCTGTCGGCGACGCTGGCCGATGCCTGCTGGCGGGTGATCGACGGCGGCCACGCGCCGGTGAAGCAATGACGATGGAGCACAAAGACAGCGCCGGCTACGGCGCGCTGCTGCGGAACCGGGGATTCATGGCCCTGATGGCGACCGTGTTCCTGGGCGCCATCACCGACAATATCTTCCGCATCATCGTGGCGCTGTTCGCGACGCGGCTGGCGGCCGATGCCGGCGACAGCACCAGCCTGGCGCTGGGCAGCGCGCTGTTCGTCGTGCCCTATCTGCTGTTCTCCGGCTATGCCGGCTATATCGCCGACCGCTTCGACAAGCGGCGGGTGCTGATCATCGTCAAATCCATGGAAATCCTGGCGATGGCGCTGGGCTATTGGGCGCTGATGGCCGGGCGCATGGACATGATGCTGGCGGTGATCTTCCTGACCGCGCTGCAATCGGCGCTGTTCGCTCCCGCACATTACGGCATCCTGCCGGAGATCCTGCCGGAGAGCGCCATCTCCCGCGCCAACGGCCTGGACCAGCTTTGCACCTTCATCGCCATCGTCATCGGCTCTGCAGCCGGCGGCGCCATGAGCGACGCCTGGGGCAACGACATCCCGTGGATCGGCGGCATGCTGATGGTCATTGCCGTCATCGGCTCGCTGACGAGCCTGTGGATTTCCCGGGGCGCCGCGCCGGTTAGCAAGCGCCCCTTCCCCAAGCGGCCCTGGGGCGAGATGGTCACGGGCATCCGCCGGCTCTACCGCGTGCGGCCGCTGTGGTTGACGGTGCTGGGCATCAGCTATTTCTGGTTCCTGGGCGCGCTGCTGCAGCTCGGCAACATGCTGATGGGCGAGCAGATCCTGGGCCTCAGCGACACCGAGATCGGCCTGATGAACGTGGCCGTGGCGGTGGGCATCGCTTTCGGCAGTATCGCCGCCGGCCGCCTGTCGGGCGACCATGTGGAGTTCGGCCTGGTGCCCCTGGGATCGATCGGCATCGGCATCGGTGCCCTGATGCTGGCGGCGGCACCTCCCTCCTACACGATGACGCTGATCGCGCTGGCGGTGATCGGCTTCTCCGCCGGCCTGTTCATCGTGCCGCTCAACGCATTCCTGCAGCTGCGCGCCGGCGCCGACGAGCGCGGCCGGCTGATCGCCGCCAACAACTTTCTCAACATGTTCGGCGTCATGCTCGCCGCCGGCGTGCTATGGCTGCTGAGCAACGGATTGAATCTGGCGGCGGACGAGATCGTGCTGATGATCGGCATCACCACCTTCGCCGCTACGGTCTATGTGCTGATCCAGCTCGGCGATTTCTTCGTGCGCTTCCTGCTGTGGCTGCTGACCCACAGCATCTACCGCATCACTGTGGCGGGCGCGGAGAACATGCCGCGCAGGGGCCCGGCCTTGCTGGTCAGCAACCATGTCTCCTTCGTCGATGGCTTCTTGATCGGCGCCACCGTGCCGCGCTTCGTGCGCTTCATCATGTATCGCGCCTATTACGACCTGCCGGTCTTGAACTGGCTGTTTCGCGCCATGCATGCGATCCCCATCAGCGGCGGCAATCCCAAGCTGATCAACGAGGCCTTCGCCCGCGCCCGCGAGGCGCTGAAGCAGGGCCATGTGGTCTGCATCTTCGCCGAGGGCTCGCTGAGCCGCTCCGGCAACCTGCTGCCGTTCCGGCGCGGCGTGGAGCGTATCCTGGAAGACATCGATGTGCCCGTCATACCCGTGCATCTGGACCGCGTCTGGGGCAGCATCTTCAGCTTCAAGGACGGCAAGTTCTTCTGGAAATGGCCGCGGCGCGTGCCGCTGCCGGTCACCGTGTCCTTCGGCAAGGCGATGAAGTCGACGGCCAGCGCCTGGGAAATGCGCCAGGCGATCATGGAGCTGGGCAGCGACGCGTTCGTCAATCGCCGCCGGCGCGACGACCTGCTGCACCTGCATTTCCTGCGCACGGCCCGGCGCTATTGGCGGGCCGATGCCCTGACGGATTCCACCGGCAGCAGCCTGACATTCGGCAAGGCGCTCGTCGGATCGCTGGCCCTGTCGCGGCGGTTTGTCCATGACCTGCCCGAGGGCCAGATGGTGGGCGTGCTGCTGCCGGCCTCAACCGCCGGGGCGCTGGTGAATGTCGGCCTGTCCTTTGCCGGCAAGGTGCCGGTGAATCTGAATTTCACCCTGGGCAGCGCTGCCATGGACAGCGCCATCGCCCAATGCGGCATCAAGACCATCATCACGTCGCGGCGCTTCCTTGAGAAGGCGAAGATCGAGCCGCGGGACGGCATGGTCTTCATTGAGGACATCGCCGGACGGATCTCCAAGCTGGAGAAAGTCCGCCTGGCGCTGGCCGCCTACCTACTGCCGGCGCGGCTGCTGGTTTGGCGCTACCGCCTCAGGCGGCAATCGCCCCAGGACGCGGCCACCGTGATGTTCTCCAGCGGCAGCACCGGCACGCCCAAGGGTGTCGTGCTGTCGCACCATGCGATCCTGTCGAATGTCGAGGGCGTGGGCCAGGTGCTGTGGGTGGCGCAGGACGACAAGGTACTGGGCATCCTGCCGTTCTTCCACGCCTTCGGCGTAACCGGCACGCTGTGGCTGCCGCTGATCGCCGGCATCGGCGCGGTCTATCACCCCAATCCGCTGGATGCGAAGACCATCGGCAAGCTGGCGAAGGACCACCAGGCGACGATCCTGATCGCCACGCCGACCTTCTGCCAATCCTATCTCCGGGCGATCGAGACCGATCAGCTTCGCAGCCTGCGCCATGTCGTGGTGGGCGCGGAGAAGCTGCAGCCGAAGCTGGCCGAGGCATTCCAGGAGAAGTTCGGCATCGGCCTGCTGGAAGGCTATGGCTGCACCGAGATGGGACCAGTGGTCGCCGTGAACGTGCCGGACACGGCCGACGGCGGCACGCGGCATGTCGGCCACAAGCCTGGCACCGTGGGGCATCCGATCCCCGGTGTCGCGGCGCGCATCGTCGATCCGGAAACGCGGTCTCTGCTGGGCGCCGGCGAACCCGGCCTGCTGCTGGTGAAAGGCGGCGGGCGCATGACCGGCTATCTGAACGATCCCGCCCGCACAGCCGAAGCCCTCGCCGGCGGCTGGTACATTACCGGCGACATCGCCGTCATCGACGAGGATGGCTTTATCCGCATAACCGACCGGTTGGCGCGATTCAGCAAGATCGGCGGCGAGATGGTGCCCCATGGCCGGATCGAGGAGGCCGCGGCCGCGACACCAGGAGTCACCCGCGCCGTCATCGTCGCCGTCGCCGATGCGGCGCGAGGCGAGAAGCTGGTGCTGCTGTACACGGGCGAAGACGGGGTCTCGCCAGAGGCTCTCTGGAACGGCCTCTCCCAGGCCCAGCTGCCGAATCTCTGGATTCCCAAGCGCCAGCAGATCCATCGCGTGCCGGAACTGCCGGTCCTGGCCACGGGGAAGATCGACCTGCAGACGGCGCGGCGGCTGGCGCAGGAACTGTCGCAGAAGGTCGAGGCCTGACCGAGCATGGCGCCTGCAGAATTCCGCGATTTCGAGGAGTTCTGGCCGTACTATGTCCGGGAACACAGGCGGCCGGCGACGCGGCAACTGCATTTCGTGGGAACGACGATGTCCATCGCCCTCGTGATTGGCGCAGTGCTGTTTCTCAACGCTTGGTTCCTGCCGGTGGCGCTGGTTGCCGCCTATGGCTTGGCTTGGATCGGTCACATTTTCATCGAACGCAACAAGCCGGCGACGTTTCGCCATCCGCTCTGGAGCGTGCGCGGCGATCTCAAGATGTACGGCTTGATGTGGCGTGGCCGCATGGCGGATGAGGTCCGCCGTCTGGCGCAGGACTGACTGGCGGCTATTCCTCGGCGAAACCGCGCTGGGCGATCTTGAGATCGCGGTTGATGTAGACTGACATCAGCAGCCCGAAGCCGGCCATCACCGTGATCATCGCCGTGCCGCCATAGGAGATCATCGGCAGCGGCACGCCGACCACCGGGATCAGGCCCATGACCATCGCCATGTTGATGAAGACATAGAGGAAGAGATTGAGCGTCATGCCGGTCGCGATCAGCCGGCCGAAGTGATTCTTCGCGTTGAAGGCGATGGCGTAGCCATAGACCAGGATCAGGGTATAGAGCAGCAACACGGTCAGCGTGCCGACGAGCCCGCTCTCCTCCGCCACCATGGTGAAGATGAAGTCGGTGTGATGCTCCGGCAGGAAGTTGAGTTGCGCCTGGGTGCCGCCGAGGAATCCCTTGCCGAAGATGCCGCCATTGCCGAAGGCGATCTTCGACTGGGTGATGTGATAGCCGGCGCCCAGCGGATCGTTCGACGGATTGAGGAAGATCAGGATGCGGTCCTTCTGATAGTCGCGCAGGAAACTCCAGGCCACCGGCAGGGCCGCAAGGCCGCCGAGGGTGATCAGCGTGAACTTCCACAGGCGGACGCCGGCGATGAAGAAGATGCCGCCGCCGATCATCAACAGGATGGTGGCTGTGCCCAGGTCCGGCTGCATCAACACCAGCGCGGCCGGCACCACGGCCATCGCCGTCGGCAGGACCAATGCAAAGGGATTGCGTATGTCTTCGATGCTGAGCCGGTGGAAGTAGCGCGCCAGCGCCAGCACCAGCGCGATCTTCATCATCTCCGACGGCTGCAGCTGGATGAATTTCAGATCGATCCAGCGCTGCGCGCCCATGCCGATCTCGCCGGCAACCTCGACATAAAGCAGCAGCACGAAGGTGACGCCATAGATGGCATAGGCGTATTTCAGCCAGAGACGGAAATCGACCATCGCCACAACCACCAGGATGAGCAGGCCGGCGCCGAACCGGATGGCGTGCCGCATCGACCAGGGCTCCATGTTGCCGCCGCCGGCGGAATAGAGCCAGGCGACACCGACGGCGCCGACGGCGCAGATTAGCAGCAGCAGGCCGACATTGAGTTGCTGCAGCTTCTCGCCGATCGAAAATTCCGACCGGCGCATCGTCGACAACGGCAGGCGCCATCTCATGGCTTCACCGCGGGCGCTGCATCTGGCATTCCGGCTATCCGCGAGGGATTGCGCCGCTGCGCTTCGAGCAGGATGTCGCGGGCGATCGGCGCCGCGACTTTGGAACCGCCGCCGCCATGATCCACCACGACGGCGACGGCATATTGCGGCGCATGCACCGGCGCATAGCCGACAAACAACGCGTGATCGCGCCTGTCCCAGGGCAGGTCTTCGTTCTTGCGTACACCCTGCTGACGCTCGGTCATGGTGATGCGGCGGACCTGGGCCGTGCCGGTCTTCCCGGCCATTTCCATGCCCGCCTGTTCGATGCGAGCGCGAAAGGCGGTGCCGCCGGCCTCGTTAGTGACGCGGTTCATGCCGTCTTTCACGATGGCCAAGTGTTCCGCCGGGATGGTGAGCGCAGGCCCGTGGGGCCCCGGCGGATCGGGCTCGCCGGAAATCACCGCGTCGCGGCGCAGTTTCGGCGTGATCGCAATTCCGCCATTGGCAATGCGGGCCGTCATTAAAGCGAGCTGCAACGGCGTTGTCGTGATGAAGCCCTGACCGATTCCAGCCACCAGCGTTTCGCCCTGCTGCCATTTTTCACCGAAGGTGGCCAGCTTCCAATCGGTATCCGGAATCAGGCCCGGCTTCTCTCCCGGCAGATCGACGCCGGTCAGATTGCCGAGCCCGAGCGCCTTGGACATGGCCGCGATATTGTCGATGCCGGCCTTGCGCGCCGTCTCATAGAAAAAGACGTCACAGGAATTCTTCATGGCGGCGGTCATGTCCAGCTTGCCGTGGCCGCCCTTCTTCCAGCAATGGAACCGCGCATTGCCCAGCTTGGTCACGCCGGGGCAGAAGACCGTGGTGTGAGGATCGACGCCTTCCTTCAAGGCGGCCAGCGCGACCACCATCTTGTAGGTGGACCCCGGCGCATATTGTCCGGCGATCGCCTTGTTGGCGAGCGGGCGCAACTCGTCATTCATCAAGGATTGCCATTCGCGCTGGGTAATGCCGCGCGTGAACATGCCGGGATCGTAGGACGGCCAGCGGCCGAGAGCGAGAATATCGCCGGTATGTATGTCGATCAGAACCGCCGAGGCGCTCCGCTCGCGTGACAGGCGCACCTGTGTGTAGCGCTGCAGATCCGCATCCAGGGAAATGATGAGATCTTCGCCCGGCTGAGCTTCGATACGCTCGTCCTTCTTCTCCTCAATGACCCGGCCGACGGCATTGACTTCCACAAGCTTTGTGCCCGCCTTGCCGCGAAGTTTCGTTTCATACTGGCGTTCGATGCCGCTCTTGCCGATGCGGGCGCTCGGCATCTGCAGCAGCCGTTCGCCCTGGACCTCATCTTCCGAAGGGGCGGCGACATAGCCGAGAATATGGGCCGACAGCGTTCCCTGCACATAGCGGCGGCGCTGGCCCACATCGATGCTGACACCCGGCAGATCCGGCACATTGACTTCGATGGCCGCCACCTGATTCCAGCTCAGGTTTTCCCGTACGGTCATCGGGTCGAAGGGGCGGATTTTCTTGCTCTGCTTGATGATGTCGGCCTGTTCGGCATCCGAGAACGGGACGAACTTGCTGAGTTTCGCCAGCACGTCCTTCAGTTCGCCGACTTCTTCACGGACGACCTGCACGCGGTAGTTCTGCTCGTTTTCGGCCATCGCCCGGCCATAGCGATCGAAGATACGGCCGCGCGGCGGCTCGATCAGCCGCTGGCTGATGCTGTTGTCCGTGGCCATCGTCTCGAACTGATCGGCCTGCAGTACCTGCAGCTGATACATCCGTCCGCCCAGCACCGACAGCAGCAAGAGCTTGCCGCCGGCGAGGAACGCCGCGCGCCGGCTGAACAGCTTGGATTTTTCTTTCTCTTCGCTCACGTCTTTCGTTCCGCCCCTGACATTCTCACTAGATCTGCCGCAGCACCTTTTGCTCAACCCGGCTGAGCAGGGACGCAATCAATGGATAAGCTGCGGCGCCCAGCAGCGCACCGGAAATTCCCGGCGCCAGTACGGGCATCTCGCGGGAAACATACCAAATCAGCAGCCAGAGCAGAAGCACCGCATCGATCACCATGACGAAGAAACTGCCCCAGACGATGATCGTCGAAGCGCCGACCAGCCAGCGCCGCACCGAATGCAGGACGGCGGCCGCCGTCACCAGGACAAAGGGGCTGACCAGGGGGCCGCCGCCGATCAGATCGGCCACGACGCCGATCGCAAAAACGGCGGGAATGGGCATTGCCGACGGCCGGTGGATGATCCAGTAAAAGATCGAGATCAGCGTCAGGTTCAGTCCCAGGGGCGGCAGGAAGGGCAGCCGCCACGGCACAAGACTCAGGACGAGCAGCAACAGGGTCAGGGCCACCGGCGTCAGATTGCGGGCGGTCTGGTCCAGCCGTTGCCAGACCGACTCGTTCATTGCGGCCCCCGTCGAGGATCATTTGTATCCAGCGGCAACAGCAGATCGCTCAGCTCGTAATCCACCAGCCGCAGATACTCCATCGTTTCCCAGTCCACCAAGGGCTGGACGCGGACTGTTCCGGCATTGCTCGTGGTCACTACGCCAACCGGCAATCCCGGCGGAAAGATGCCGCCCTGGCCGGAAGTCACGATGCGGTCGCCGACAACGATGTCCGTCCCGGTCGGCAGATAGTTGAGCAGCATCTGATCGGAATTATCGCCCTCGAGAACGGCGCGGGCGCGCGTGCGTTCCACATAGATGGGCACGCGCGAGTTGATGTCCGTCAGCAGGAGAACGCGGGCCGACCGGGCGCCGACTTCCATCACCCGGCCGATCAAGCCGTCGCCGGTGATCGCCGGCTGGTTCTTGCGGACACCGTCGCGGGAACCGGCGGCGATCAGGACGCTGCGCACGAAGGCGCCGCCGGTGCCGCCGACGACGCGCGCGGAGACGAACTTCACCTTGGGATCCGGCGCGAGATTCATCAGCGCGCGCAGTTCCTGATTCTCGGCGTCGAGCCGGCGCGCCACGGTCTGCCACTGCAGGAGACGGCCGACTTCGTCGCGCAGCCGCTCATTCTCCGCCCGCATGTCGCTGATTTCCCGCACGCTATCGATCGCGCGCGCCGTGGCCGCCGACGGTTCCGACAGCAGGCTCAGAACCGGCGCCACCAGATCGGATGCAGCACCCCGCGCTCGTCCGGCGAAATCCGGATTGGATCGCTCGATGGCGACGAGGGCGAATGCAACAATCAGAAAGCCGAACAGGGCGATACGATCGCCCCATGCTTTCAGCGGTTGCAGGATGGCTGCAAGGGCGCCTAGGCGCGACATGCGCTTGGCCTCCGCATCTGTCGATTCCGGCTCACGTTCTCAGCGGCTCCCCCGATTTTCGTCCCGCTGTTCAGTTCTCGATCAGCACGTCTTTCAGCACATTCATCTCTTCCAGGCAGCGACCGGTGCCGAGCGCGACGCAGGACAGCGGATCGTCCGCGATCGATACCGGCAGGCCCGTGGCGTTGCGCAGGACCGAGTCCAGATTGCTGAGCAGAGCGCCGCCGCCGGTGAGCACGATGCCCTTGTCGACGATATCGGCCGCGAGCTCCGGCGCGGTGTGCTCCAGCGCAACCTTCACCGCCTCGATAATAGCACCAACCGGCTCGGCAAGCGCCTCGGCAATTTGCCGTTCGGTGATCACAAGTTCTTTCGGCACGCCATTCATCAAGTCGCGACCCTTAATTTCCATGGTGCGGCCGTCGCCGTCTTCCGGCGGCGCCGCCGATCCGATCTCTTTCTTAATGCGTTCGGCGCTGCCCTCGCCCACCAGCAGGTTATGATTTCGGCGGATATAGTTAATGATGGCCTCGTCCATCTTGTCGCCGCCGACCCGCACCGACCGCGCATAGACGATGCCGCCGAGGGAGAGCACGGCCACTTCCGTGGTGCCGCCGCCGATATCGACGACCATCGAGCCCGTGGGTTCGGTCACCGGCAGGCCGGCGCCGATCGCCGCCGCCATCGGCTCCTCGATCAGGAAGACCTTGCGGGCGCCGGCGCTTTCAGCAGATTCGCGGATGGCGCGGCGTTCGACGGCCGTGGCGCCCGACGGCACGCAGATGATCATCTGCGGGCTGGCGAAGCTGCGCCGGTTATGCACCTTGCGGATGAAGTGCTTGATCATCTCCTCCGCGACATCGAAGTCGGCGATCACGCCTTCGCGCAGCGGCCGGATGGCGGTGATGTTGCCGGGCGTGCGGCCCAGCATCATCTTCGCCTCGTCGCCCACCGCCAGCACCTGCTTGCGGCCCTTCGATTCGGCGATGGCCACGACCGAAGGTTCATTCAGCACAATCCCCCGGCCCTTTACGTAGACCAGTGTATTCGCCGTTCCTAAATCGATCGCCATATCGGCGGATAGCATACCCAATAGCTTGCCAAACATACCTACTCGCAATAATGCGGGCCGCGCCTGGTCCGACCGCCATGCTGGTCCCGCTGCTGGTGTTTAATGAATATCCCCTGCGTCACGCCGACATTGCCGCCGGTGCCGTTTTCTGCCTTTTGGTTAGAAGCTTGTTCAGCGCGTGCAAATACGCCTTGCACGACGCCACGAGAGTATCGGTATCGGACCCCTGACCGTTTACCGTCTTGCCGTTCTCTTCCAGACGCACCGTCACTTCTGCCTGGGCATCGGTGCCTTCGGTCACGGCATGAACCTGGTACAGCTGCAAGCGCACGTCGTGGGGGAAGAGCTGCTTGATCGCCTTGAAGGTGGCGTCAACAGGACCATCGCCCGTCGCCGTGGTCGCTTTCCGTTCGCCGCCGATCTCCAGCTCCAGGTCCGCCTTCTGCGGCCCCTTCGAGCCGGCGATGACCTGCAGCGAGATGAAGCGGATATGTTCGTTGCTGCGCACGACAGCGTCGTCGATCAGGGCGACGATGTCCTCGTCGAAGATTTCCTTCTTCTTGTCGGCGAGATCCTTGAAGCGGCGGAAGGCGTCTTCCAGCGCATTTTCGCCCAACTCGAAGCCCAGTTCCTTGAGCTTGGTCTTGAAGGCGTGGCGGCCGGAATGCTTGCCCATGACAAGCGTCGAGCGCATCAGGCCCACGGATTCCGGTGTCATGATCTCGTAGGTGCCCGCATGCTTCAGCATGCCGTCCTGATGGATGCCGGACTCATGGGCAAAGGCATTGGCGCCGACGATGGCCTTGTTGGGCTGCACCGGAAAGCCGGTGATCGTGGAGACGAGCCGCGACGCCTTGGTGATGGATTCGGTTTTCACGCCGGTGTCGTAGGGCATGCGGTCGTGGCGCGTGCGCAGCGCCATGACGATCTCCTCGAGCGCGGCATTGCCGGCCCGCTCGCCGAGGCCGTTGATGGTGCATTCGACCTGGCGCGCGCCGGCGCCGACGGCGGCCAGCGAGTTGGCGACGGCAAGGCCGAGATCGTTGTGGCAGTGAACGGAGATGATCGCCTTGTCGATGTTCGGCACGCGGTTCATCAGCATGGCGATCAACGCAGCGAATTCCTCGGGCACCGCATAGCCTACGGTGTCCGGGATGTTGATGGTGCGAGCGCCGCTCTTGATCGCCGTCTCGACGCAGCGGCAAAGGAAATCATGCTCGCTGCGGGAACCATCCTCGGGCGACCACTCGACATCGTCGCAGAGCTTGCGCGCGTAGGAGACGCTATCGGCGATAGATTGATGCACCTGCTCCGGCTCCATCTGCAGCTTGAACTTCATATGCAGCGGGCTGGTGGAGATGAAGGTATGGATTCGCGGGCGGGCAGCGCCCTGCAAAGCTTCCCAGGCACGGTCGATATCGCGGCGCGCCGCGCGCGCCAGGCCGGCGACGGAAGATGTTTTCGTCTGGCGGGCGATCTCGCGCACCGCCTCGAAGTCGCCATTGGAGGCGATGGGGAAACCGGCCTCGATGATGTCGACGCCCATCTCCTCGAGCACCGCGGCGATGCGGCGCTTCTCGTCCAGGTTCATCGACGCGCCCGGCGATTGCTCGCCATCGCGCAGCGTGGTGTCGAAGATGAAAACCCGGTTCTGATCCATAGGCTCGGCCATGGTTTAGTGCTCAGAATTCCCTTGGATAGACACGACGCCCCGGCCCGGAGATTCCCGAAAGTCCGATGCCCGACTTTCAGGGACGGATGAGCCGCCGCACCATTTTACCTGGAATTCGGGGTGCGGCAGACCCGGAACCGGAGCGGCAAACGCGCCGTTCCGTCTTAACGCCTTGATATTGTGTTCTTTTTTCATCCACGCGCCCTTGGCCCTGCCCGACCGCAAGCATTGTGTTAAGGCCTGTTTCTAAACCTGCCGGATTACGGTTAACAAGTATTTAATCGCTTGAGCCCGTTGCAAAAAAAGTGTGACGGGCGGTCCGGCAGGCGCGGCGTGACGGTAGCGGTTAAGGGGTCGCGGCGGAAGCGACTTGCGGCAGCTGCCAGCCGCCGCCCAGCGCCTTGAACAGGCTGGCGGCGGCGGCGTAGCGGTCGAGCTCGCTCTGGACGACGCTGTCCTGGCTGGCGAGCAGGGTTCGCTGGGCGTCGAGCACGGTCAGGAAGTCGGCGGCGCCGCTGCGGTAGTTGAGATCCGCCAGGCGATAGGCTTCCGCCGCCGATTCGGCCGCGCTGCGCAGCAGGCCGTGGCGCGCTTCGCTGGTGTTCACGGCGCTCAGCGCGTCGATGGTTTCTTTGAAGGCGGTAAGCACGGTCTGGCGGTAGTTGGCAGCCAACTCGACGCGGCGCGCCTTGGTGAAGTCCAACTCGCCCTCCAGACGTCCGGCGGTGAAGATCGGCTGCACCAGCCCGGCCACCAGCGAGGCCAGGGCGCTGGCGCCGCCGGTGGCGATGCCCTCGATGCCGGCAGAGGCCGAGATCGTGATGCTGGGGTAGAAGGCGGCGCGGGCGGCGCCGATATCGGCATCGGCGCTCTTGAGTGTGGCCTCAGTACGGGCAATGTCGGGCCGGCGTTCCAGCAAACTGGAAGGCTGCCCCGGGGCGATTGCCGGCAACGCCAACGACTGCAGCGACGCGGCTTCGACGATATCGCTGCCGGGCGCTCGGCCGAGCAGGATCGCCAGCGAAGTCTGCGCCGCCAGGATCTGTTGCTGAAGCTGCGGGATCTGCGCCTCGAAGGCGGCCACGGCGGTCTTCTGCCGCGCCACGTCCAGCGCGCTGGCAGCACCCTGCTCGAACTGCACCTCCACCAGCCGCAGCAGCTCCTGGGCCGCGGACAGATTGTTGCGGGCGATCACCAGGCGATCCTGGAACGCCAGGATGCCGAAATAGGTTGTCGCCACGTCGGTCTGCAGCACCAGCAAGATAGCATCGCGGTCGTAGACATTGGCATCGACAGCCGCCTCCGCCCCCTGCAGACCAGCGGCGTTCTTGCCCCAGATGTCGATCTCGTAGCTGGTGGTGATTACGGTCTGATACCCCGTGCTCCGCTGGGTCACCGTGTCGATGTCGTTGTAGCGGCGCGCGCCGGAACCGGACCCCTCTACCGTCGGCAGGAGCGGCGCGCCGGCGACGCGCGCGTTGGCCCGTGCCTGGTCGATGCGGGCCACCGCCGCGGCGAGGTCCTGGTTCGCGGTCATCGCCTCGGCAATTAGGGAGTCCAACTCAGGACTGCCAAAGCGTTGCCACCAGCCGGCCGAAACCGGTTGTGCGCTCGGACTGACGGCGGCCGCGGCCGGCCATGCCGCCGGTGTCGGCGCCACCGGACGTTCGTAATCCGGCACCATGGAGCAGGCGCCGAGCAGCGACGCCAGGACAAGGCTGGAGACAACGCGTACTAACGGCATGTTCTTGAAACTACTCTGATGCGAGGGCAATGACCGGATCGAGACGGGCGGCCTTGCGCGCCGGCAGGAAGCCGAACAGCAGGCCAGTCAGGAAGGCGCAGGTGAAGGCGAGCAGTGCCGGCCCCAACGAGAGCTGGATCGGAAATCCAAGCCACCCCGCCGCCACCGAGAGGCCGAAGCCAAGCGCCACGCCGATCAGACCGCCGACGCCGCAGACAACCAACGCCTCGGTATTGAACTGCAGCAGGATGTCCCGCATGCGGGCGCCGGTCGCCATGCGGATGCCGATCTCCCGCCGCCGTTCGGTGACGTTCACCAGCATGATGTTCATGACGCCGATGCCCCCCACCAGGAGGGATACCGCGGCGACCGAGGCCAGCAGCAGAGTCAGAGTGCCCTGGGTCTCTTGTGCGGTCGCCAGGATCGAAGCGGTATTGCGCACCTGGAAATCGACGGTGCGGTGCCGCGTTTTCAGGAGATCGCCGATGGCCGCTTCGGTCTGATCAATCTGCGCAGCGTCAGTGACCTTGACCGACACCGTGCTGAGATACTGGCGCCCGAAGAGCTGCACGAAGCCGGTGGTCAGTGGCACAACCGCGATATCGTCCTGATCGCTGCCGAAGGGCGTGGCGCCCTTGGGCGCCAACACGCCAATGACCTGCATCGGCACGTTGCGCACCAGCACATAGCGGCCGACAGGATCCTCGCCGTTGGGGTAGAGATTACGCGCCACGGTCTGGCCGAGCACGATCACGGGCGCATAGCCGCGGACATCGTCATCGGTGATGAATCCGCCGGAGGCCATGCTCCATTCGCGGGTCGCCGTGTAGTCGGCCGCCGTGCCGAGAATGCTGGTCTGGTAGTCAATATTGCCGACCCGCAAGGTGACACGGGTATTCCGCTCGGGCACGGCGGCCTCGACATTCGGCAGTTCGGCGATGGCGTCGGCGTCTTCCCGCACCAGCGTTGCGGTGTCGCCGCTGCTGCGCACGCCCGGCGCCCCTGGGCGGACGATCAGCAGGTTTGTACCCATAGCGGAGATGCGCTCCAGCACCTGTTGCTGGCTGCCATTGCCGATGGCCAGCATGACCACCACGGCAGCCACGCCGATGACCACGCCCAGCAGCGTCAGCAAGGTGCGGAACAGATTGGCACGCAGGGAACGGAAGGCTGTCTTCGTTGCTTCCGCAATATCGGCAAGCGGCGTGCTGTGGCGGCCGGGCAATACCACTCGCGCCGGCCGCACGGATGGGGCGCGCAACACTGCACCGCTGTCCGAGACAATGCTGCCGTCGCGGATCTGAATGACGCGCTCAGCCTGCGCGGCGATCGCAGGATCATGGGTGATCAGGACGATGGTGCGGCCGTCGGCATGGAGTTCGCGCAGGAGATCGAGCAGGTCCTCGCCGCTCTTGCTGTCGAGCGCACCCGTGGGCTCGTCGGCCAGGATGATCTGCGCATCGTTCATCAAGGCGCGGGCCACCGAAACGCGCTGCTGCTGGCCGCCGGAAAGCTCGCTCGGCCGGTGCCCGGCGCGGTCGCCGAGCCCGAGGCGCTTCAGCAAGGCCGCAGCCCGCGCCAGGCGATCGCGCCGTTTGCGCCCGGCATAGACGCCGGGAATTTCCACATTTTCCACCGCCGTGGCGGTGTTCAGCAGGTTGTAGCGCTGGAACACGAAGCCGAACATGCGGCTGCGCAGCGCCGCCAGCTCATCCGGCGTGAAGCGCGAGACATCGCGGCCGGCCACGCGATAGCTGCCCGACGTCGGCCGGTCGAGGCAGCCAATGATGTTCATCAGCGTCGATTTGCCGGAACCCGATTGGCCCATGATGGCGACGAACTCGCCGGCATGGATGTGCAGGCTGGCGGAATCCAGCGCCCGGATCACCGCCTCGCCATTGCGGTAGGTCTTGCTGACCTGCGCCAGGTCGAGCAGCGCCTCCTGCGGCTTCGGAGTCAGCGGTGTCACAGGCGGAATCCCATGCCGAACGGCCGATTGCCATCGGATCCGCTCGCGTTATTGGCCGGTGTCTCGAGGACCACGCGATCGCCGACGGCGAGGCCATCGACGATTTGCACCGACTTGCGGTCCATCAGCCCGACTTTGACAGCACGGGCTTCCGGTCCCTTCGCGGTCATGACCCGCACCAGGTATTCGTCGTCGCTGCCCGGCTGCTTTTTGCCGAGCGCGGCGATGGGGATAAGCGGCACCTGCTTGGCCTCGCCGAGCACGAAGAAAACCTGCGCCGTCATGCTGGTCATCAGCACGCCATCATCGTTTTCGACGTCGATCAGCACATTGTAGAGCACCACGTCATTGACGGTTTCCGGCGTCGGCAGGATCTGCCGTACCTGTCGCCCGCCAGCGCCGTTCGGGCAGGCCGAGCGTGGTGAAATAGACCTGCATGCCCGGTGTCAGCTTGACCACATCGGCCTCGGCGACCTGGGCTTTCACGGTCATCGTCTGCAGATCGGCGACGCGCAGGATAGTCGGGGCCGTCTGGTTGGCGTTCAGCGTCTGGCCCTCGAGCGCGGTCTGAGAGACGATGGTGCCGGCCATCGGCGCGTAGATCTTGGTGTAACCGAGATTGGCGACCTCGCCATCATAGATGGCCTGCGCCGCGGCGATCTGCGCTGACAGCGCATCGGCCTTGGCGTCGCCCACGGCGACCAGGGTTTCGGTGGTCTGCAACGCATCCTGGCTGATCGCCCTGGATTTGAAGAGCGCCTGGTTGCGCTTGAGCTGCAGCCGCGCCAGCTTCAATTCGGCCTGCTGCTGGGCGAATTGCGCCTGCAGATTGTCCAGGTTGGCCTTGTCGGTTCTCACCCGGGTTTCGATGACCGTGGGATCGATCTCCGCCAGAAGCTGGTTTTTCTTGACGACATCGCCGATCTCCACATGGACAGTATCGAGCTGCCCGGACACCTGGGCGCCGACATCCACATAGTCCTTCGGCTGCAGCGTACCAAGCGCAGTAACCGATTTCTCGATGTCGCCGAGGGCGACCTCGGCTGTGCGGATTTCCGGCTGCCCGGTCGCCTGCCAATGGTGCCAGCCATAGATGCCACCGGCGACGGCGGCTGCCGCCAGAAGGACCGCCAAGGCCAGCAGCCAGCGCTTCGGCCGCCGACGGGCAGGAAGGTCGGTTTCGGCAGCAGTTTCAACATCAAGCAGCATGGGCAGGATTTCCCGATTCTGCGGCCATAACGGCCCTTAACGACAATATTCAACGGGCGAGGCCAGGGAATCCGTCGCGCGACGGAATCAACGGCCTGCAGCGTTTGATGTTGCAGTTCCCCCACGAAAAGGACCGAAACATGGTGAAGATTTCAGCGAAGAAGTTGGCTCTGTCCGGCGCGGCGATCTTGCTGGTCGCGGGCGGGCTCGGCGCGGCGGCCTATGCGTCGCAAGCGCGGCACGGCGAGGGTCACCGCGGCCATGGTGCGCGGTGGATGGAAACGATGCTGGAGCCGATGGACGCGGACAATAACGGCGCCATCACCCGCAGCGAGATCGAGACGGCGACCGCCGCCCAGGCGACGGAAATCGACGCCAACAAGGACGGCGCCATCACCGCCGAGGAAGTCGTCGCCTATCGCGAGAAGCAGCGGTTGCAGCGCCTTGCCGACGAGATTAAGGCGATGGACCAAGACGGCAACGGTACGGTCTCCGTGCAGGAGTACCAAGCGGCCCAGACCTGGCGCCTGGCGCGGCTGGACGACGATGGCAACGGCACCATCGATCCCAAGGAATTGAACCCCCGTATGGGACCCCATGACGGAATGCGCCATCACCAGTAAACTCGTCCCCGAGTTCGAACCGCGGGATGGCCGGCACCATCGGGTGCCGGCCGCACCGTGTTGCAGGAGGTCGAGCGGCGTTTGGCGGACCGGGACAGGCCCGAAACGGAGTCCGGCGATCCGGATCTGGAAATCCTGCGCCGGATCGGCGCCGGCGATGGGGCCGCTTGCGCCCTGCTGGTCGACCGGCATCTCCGCCGCGTCACGGCGCTGGCGGGACATGTGCTAGGCAACCGGGCCGATGCCGAGGATGTGGCCCAGGAAGTTTTTCTGCGGGTCTGGAATCAGGCGCCGAAATGGCGCAGCGGCGAGGCGAAGTTCAGCACATGGCTCCATCGGGTAACGCTGAATCTCTGCACCGACCGGCTGCGGCGGCGGCGCGAGACCGGTTTGGACGCGGTTGGCGATATGGCGAGCGACGCGCCGCTGCCCGATGCCGGACTGCAGGAAACGGCAGTCGTCACTCGGGTGCAGGCGGCCTTGGGTCAATTGCCCGAGCGACAGCGGGAAGCAATCCTGCTCTGTCACTTCCAGGAGCTGGGAAATATCGAGGCCGCCGCGGTGCTGGAGCTGAGTGTCGAGGCGCTGGAATCCCTGTTGTCGCGCGGCCGCCGGCGGCTGCGGGAACTGTTGCTTGAAGAAAGACCGGATCTGACGGGATCGACATGATGAGTGAAACCATGACTCTGGAACGGATGCGGGCCCTGGTCGCCGCCTATGGCGGCAAGCCTGCCAATTGGCCCGCAGCGGAACGTGCTGCGGCCGAGGCCCTGCTGGCCCGGTCGCCCGAGGCGCGCGCAGCGCTGGCGGAGGCGGAGCCGCTCGACACTCTCCTCGATGCGGTGCCCGCCCTTGCACCCAGCCCGGCGCTGCGCGCCGCCGTGCTTGGGGGGATGCCGCAAGGCGATCGTTCCGGCCGCGGCAGCCGGTGGCAGGGCCTGCGAGATCTCCTGGGCGAGTTCGGCGCCCTGCCCGCCGTGCGGCCGTTGCTGTTTGCGTCGCTGCTGCTGGGCCTGTTCGCCGGGTATTTCAACGAGGACAACACGACCGAAGCCAACGGCGATCTGGTGCAGCTTGCCGTCTATGACGATGCCTACTCGGAGTACTAAATTATGAGCGAAATCTGGTCACGGCGGCTGCGGCTCCTGCTGGTCATTTCCCTGGCGCTCAATCTGTTTTTCATCGGCGCCATAGCCGTATCCGCCATCTCCGGTCATGGCCGGATGGGCGGACTGCTCGGGTTCGGTCCGTCGCATGGCCCGCGTCTGACAGGCATGCCCAGTCCGCGTCAGCTGCGGGGAGTCCTGGACGAGCGCGGTGAGGAAATTCTCGAGAGCATGTTGGAAACCCGGCGTGACACATTCCACGTCAATCTCCAGCCGATGTTCGAAGCAAGGCTGGCTGTTTCTCAAGCCATCGCCGGGGAGCCGTTCGATCCCGCAAAGGTCGAAGCTGCGATGTCGACGCTGCGCGACGCGGAAGCAGTTCTGCACAGCAGCGCCCAGAACTTGATCCTGGAGCTGGCAGCGCAACTGGATCCGGCTCAGCGCGCCAAGGTCGCCGAGTTGCTGAAGCCAAGCGATCGATGGAAAGAGAAGCGCCCTAACTGAGGCGCACGGCCGATTATTACGACTTCTTCTCGGCCGCCAGCTGCTTGATGGCGGCCAGGGCGATGTCCCGCAGGCCGGCGCCGTCGGTTCCCACATACTCGATGATTTGCTTGCGCATGCGCGGGTCCCAGAACTTGTGCAGGTGGTCGGCCACGCCGGCCACCGCCTGTTCTTGGGGATAGGAACTGAAGAAGTCGGCGATCTGGTTCGCCATATGCACGAGCCGGTCGGCCTTCATTGATCGGAAACTCCGGGTATTCCTATGATGCGCTCGGGGTGGGTGACCACGAGCACGCTATCCAGCCGCGCCAGCGCCACCAGCGTGATGCCGGCGTTATCGGCCATGCGCTGCGCCAGCGCCGTCGGCGCCGAGATGGCCACCAGCACAGGGATCCTCGCCGCGGCCGCCTTCTGTACCATCTCCACGCTGCAGCGGCTGGTGATAACCGCAAAGCCTTGCGCGGAATCCACATCCTTCCAGGCCATGGCGCCGATCAGCTTATCCAGCGCGTTGTGTCGGCCCACATCCTCGCGGGTGATCTGGATCTCGCCGGCGCAATTCACCCAGGCGGCAGCATGCACCGCATGGGTCAGCTTGTTCACGAGCTGCTGCCCCGGCAGATCGGTCAGCGCCTTGTAGATCGAGTTGATCGGCACTTCGGTGGTGGCCGTCACCTTCTCGACCGGGCGGATTGCCTGCTCGAGGCTCTCGACGCCGCAGATGCCGCAGCCGGTGCGACCGGTCAGGCTGCGGCGCCGATCCTTCAGCAGGTTGAACCGCTCCAGGGCGATGGCCATGCGGACCTCGATGCCGACATCGGTCTCTTCGGTCGCGATGTCGAGCAGCTCGTCCCGCCTAGTCAGGATGCCTTCGCTGAGGCTGAAGCCCAGGCCGAAATCCCTGAGATCGGCCGGCGTCGACATCATCACCGCGTGGCTGATGTTATTGTAGACCAGCGCCACCGGCATCTCCTCGGCGATCACCTCGGTGATCGGCGCGGAAACGCCGCTGCGCAGGACGCGGGCGGCGTTGGCGATGCTGGCCGGTCGGGCGGGGGCGCTCATGGCAAGGCCGGTATGGCCGTGCCTACTCCGCCGCCGCGGCGGCGATGCGGGTGAGGCGCGTGTCGTCCTCGCGGAAGCGGTCCTGCCATTCCGACGGGCGGTTGGTCAGGCGCACCTGCACGGCCGTCACCTTGTACTCCGGGCAGTTGGTCGCCCAGTCGGAGTACTCGGTGGTGACCACGTTGGCGCCGGTATCGGCGATGTGGAACGTCGTGTAGACGACGCCCGGCTGCATGCGCTCGGAGATCGCGGCGCGCAGCGTCGTCTCGCCGGCGCGGCTGGCCAGCGCCACCAGATCGCCGTCGCGGATGCCGCGATTCTCGGCGTCGAAGCGGATGGATCTCCAGCACGTCCTCGTCGATGCCAGACGACGTTGTCGGTGCGCCGCGTCTGCGCGCCGACATTGTACTGCGAGAGGATGCGGCCGGTGGTGAGGATCAGCGGGAAGCGCGGGTCGGTGCGCTCGTCGGTCGGCACGAACTCGGTGATCATGAACTTGCCCTTGCCGCGCACGAAGCCGCCGACGTGCATGATCGGCGTGCCTTCCGGCGCCTTGTCGTTGCACGGCCACTGGATGCGTGCCAGCTCGTCGATGCGGTCGAAGCTGACGCCGGCGAAGGTCGGGGTCAGCCGCGCGATCTCGTCCATGATCTCGCGACGGATGCTTGTAGTTCATCGGATAGCCGAGCGCGTTGCGACAGCGCCATCGTGACTTCCCAGTCGGCGTAGCCCGGCCATCGGCGGCATCGCCTTGCGCACCCGGCTGATGCGGCGCTCGGCGTTGGTGAAGGTGCCGTCCTTCTCCAGGAACGAGGAGCCCGGCAGGAAGACATGCGCGTAGTTCGCCGTCTCGTTCAGGAAGAGGTCCTGCACGACGACGCATTCCATCGCCGCAAGCCCGGCCGTCACGTGCTGCGTGTTCGGGTCGGACTGCGCGATGTCCTCGCCCTGGACGTAGAGGCCCTTGAACGTGCCGTCGACCGCGGCGTCGAGCATGTTGGGGATGCGCAGGCCCGGCTCGCCGTCGAGATTGACGCCCCAGGCCTGCTCGAACAGCTCGCGCGTCGCGTCGTCGGAGACGTGGCGGTAGCCGGAGAACTCGTGCGGGAAGGAGCCCATGTCGCAGGCGCCCTGCACGTTGTTCTGGCCGCGCAGCGGATTCACGCCGACGCCGTTGCGGCCGATATTGCCGGTCGCCATGGCGAGATTCGCCATGCCCATGACCATGGTCGAGCCCTGGCTGTGCTCGGTGACGCCGAGGCCGTAGTAGATCGCGGCGTTGCCGCCGGTCGCATAGAGCCGCGCCGCGGCGCGCACGTCGGCGGCCGGAACGCCGGTGACTGCTTCCGTCGCTTCCGGCGAATTGCGCTCCTGCGCGATGAAGTCGCGCCAAGCGCTGGAAATCGCCGGGCTCGCAGCGCTCGGCGCACATAGGCCTCGTCCACCAGCCCCTCGGTCACGATCACATGCGCCAGCGCATTGATCATCGGCGACATTGGTGCCGGGCATCAGCGGCAGGTGATAGTCGGCCTCGACATGCGGCGTGCGCACCAGGTCGATGCGGCGCGGATCGATGACGATCAGCTTGGCGCCCTCGCGCAGGCGCCTCTTCATGCGCGAGGCGAACACCGGATGGGCGTCGGTCGGATTGGCGCCGATCACCAGGATGACGTCGGCTTCCATCGACCGAGTCGAAATCCTGCGTGCCGGCCGAGGTGCCGAACGTGGTCTTCAGGCCGTAGCCGGTCGGCGAATGGCAGACGCGCGCGCAGGTATCGACGTTGTTGTTGCCGAAGGCGGCGCGGATCATCTTCTGCACCAGGTAGGTCTCTTCGTTGGTGCAGCGCGACGAGGTGATGCCGCCGATCGAGTCCGCGGCCGTACTTCGCCTGGATGCGCTTGAACTCGCTGGCGGCGTAGCTTGATCGCCTCGTCCCAGGTCACTTCGCGCCACGGATCGGTGATCTTGGCGCGGATCATCGGCTTCAGTGATGCGGTCCTTGTGGGTCGCGTAGCCCCAGGCGAAGCGGCCCTTCACGCAGGAATGGCCGTGATTCGCCTTGCCGTCCTTGTACGGCACCATGCGCACGACTTCGGTCGCCCTGCATCTCCGCCTTGAAGGAGCAGCCGACGCCGCAATAGGCGCAGGTCGTGATGCACGCTGTGCTCCGGCTGGCCCTGCTCGATGACGGACTTCTCGATCAGCGTCGCGGTCGGGCAGGCCTGCACGCAGGCGCCGCAGGAGACGCACTCGGAATCGAGGAAGTCCTCGTTCTGGCCCGGCCGAGACCATGGAGGCGAAGCCGCGGCCGTCGATGGTCAGCGCGAAGGTGCCCTGCACTTCCTCGCAGGCGCGCACGCAGCGCGAGCAGACGATGCACTTCGACGGATCGAAGGTGAAGTACGGGTTGGATTCGTCCTTCTCGGACTTCAGATGGTTGGCGCCGTCATAGCCGTAGCGCACTTCGCGCAGGCCGACCGCGCCCGCCATGTCCTGCAGCTCGCAATCGCCGTTGGCGGCGCAGGTCAGGCAGTCGAGCGGATGATCGGAGATGTAGAGCTCCATCACGCCGCGGCGCAGCTTGGCGAGGCGCGGCGTCTGGGTCTTCACCTTCATGCCGGGTTCGACCGGCGTGGTGCAGGAGGCGGGCGTGCCCCGGCGGCCTTCGATCTCGACCAGGCAGAGGCGGCAGGAGCCGAAGGCGTCGAGGCTGTCGGTGGCGCAGAGCTTCGGCACCTTGACGCCGGCTTCCATGGCCGCGCGCATGACCGAGGTGCCTGCCGGCACGCGTGACCGGCTGACGCCGTCGATCTCCAAGCGTCACCATCGGTCCTTCCGGCGACCGCCGGGGTGCCGTAGTCGATTTCCTTGATCAGCGATGAGCGTCATGACCTGGGTCTCCTACTCCGCCGCGGCCCGGGCTTACGCGGGGCGGTCGAAATCCTCGGGGAAATGCTTCACGGCGCTCTGCACCGGCAGCGGCGTCAGGCCGCCCAGCGCGCAGAGCGAGCCGTCGAGCATGGTCTCGCAGAGATCGTCGAGCAGCGACAAGTTCTCGGCGCGATCCTTGCCGGCGATGATGCGGTCGATCACCTCGACGCCGCGGGTCGAGCCGATGCGGCAGGGCGTGCACTTGCCGCAGCATCTCGATGGCGCAGAACTCCATGGCGAAGCGCGCCTGCCGCGCCAGTCGACGGTGTCGTCGAACACCACGATGCCGCCATGGCCGACCATGCCCTTCTGGGCGGCGAACGCCTCGTAGTCCAGCGGCGTGTCGAGCAGGCTGGCCGGGAAGTAGGCGCCCAGCGGCCCGCCGACCTGGACCGCGCGCAGCGGCCGGCCGGTCGCCGTGCCGCCGCCGAAATCGTAGATCAGCTCGCGCAGCGTCATGCCGAAGGCCTTCTCGACCAGCCCGCCCTGCTTGATGTTGCCGGCGAGCTGGATCGGCAGCGTGCCGCGCGAGCGGCCCATGCCGATAATCCTTGTAGAAGGCGGCGCCCTTGTCGAGGATCGATGGGCACGGTGGCGAGGGAGATCACGTTGTTGATGACCGTCGGCTTGCCGAACAGGCCCTTGATCGCCGGCAGCGGCGGCTTGTGGCGGATCATGCCGCGCTTGCCTTCGAGGCTCTCGAGCAGCGACGTCTCCTCGCCGCAGATATAGGCGCCGGCGCCGAGCCGCACCTCGATGTCGAAAGGCTTGCCGCTGCCGAGGACGCTGGCGCCGAGATAGCCGGCGGCGCGCGCGATCTCGATCGGCCTGCGTCATCTGCGCGGAAGGCGTGCGGATACTCGGAGCGGATATAGACGTAGCCCTCGGTGGCGCCGACCGCGATGCCGGCGATCGTCATGCCTTCGATCAGGACGAAGGGATCGCCTTCCATGATCATGCGGTCGGCGATAGGTGCCGCTGTCGCCCTCGTCGGCATTGCAGACGATGTATTTCTGGTCGGCCCGGCCGTCTTCAGCACGGTCTTCCACTTGATGCCCGTCGGGAAGCCGGCGCCGCCGCGGCCGCGCAGTCCGGATTGCGTGACCTCGTCGACGATCGCCGCGCCGTCCATCGTGAGCGCGCGGGCGAGGCCGCGATAGCCGCCATGGGCCTTGTAGTCCTCGAGCGACAGCGGATCGGTGATGCCGCAGCGCGCGAAGGTCAGCCGCTCCTGCTTCTTCAGGTAGGGGATTTCTTCGGTCAGGCCGAGATGGAGTTTGTGCTTTGTGTTCGGCTTGAATCTGCTGTCGAACAAGGTGGCGACATCGGCGGGCGCGACGGGTCCGAAGGCGACGCGGCCAGCGTCGGTTTCGACCTCGACCAGCGGCTCCAGCCAGAACAGGCCGCGCGAACCGTTGCGCACCAGCGTCACATCGGCGCCGCGCTCGTCGATCAGGCGCTCAACCGCACGCGCAACGCGCTCGGCGCCGACGGACAGCGCCGCCGCATCAACGGGCACATAGACGCGCGTGCTCATGAGCTCTTCCCGCACTCCGCGATCAGCTCGTCGAAGCGCGCCGGATCGACCCGGCCATGGAATTCACCGTCGATCATGACGGCCGGCGACAGCGCGCAATTTCCCAGGCAATAGACGGGTTCGAGAGTGAAACGGCGGTCGCCGCTGGTCTCGTGGAAATCGACGCCAAGCCGCTGCTGGGCGTGCGCGGCGAGGCGCTCGCAGCCCATGCTCTGGCAGGACTCGGCCCGGCAGATCTTCACCACATGGCGGCCCGGCGGCTCCCGGCGGAAATCGTGATAAAAGCTGACCACGCCATGGACCTCGGCCCGGGACAGGTTCAGCGCGTCGGCGATCAGGCGGAACTGCGGCGGCGTCCACATAGCCAAACCGCTCCTGCAGGGCATGCAAGATGGGCAGCAAAGCTCCCGGCATATGCTGCCGCTCGGCGATCAGCGACTTCGCCGCGCCCGCGTCCCAATGGCTATAGGTGTGCATCTGTGCCCGCTTATAAGCTGGGCAATATTACCAAAGGGTTGGCTATTATCAAATCGCAATTTTGGATCGTATGATAGCTAATAGCTATCAACAGACGGCAGCGGTCCCGCTTGGAGGTCGTGGTCGACCTTGAGCTGGATCGTCTGGCCCGCTGCCACGGCCATCAGGGCCCGGGCCAGGGGCGGCGACGGGTCCCGGTCGGCAATGACCAGCCCGATTTCATGGGTGGTATCCGGCTCGGTCAGGGGGATGGCCCGCAGACCCTCCGGCAGGCCGATGGTGTGCATGACCGTATGGGGCATGACGCTGGACCAGGGTCCGTCGCGCACATGGGCGCAGAGCAGCAGCATGGAGTTGGTCTCGATCGCCGGCGTCGGCGCCCGGTTCACCGAGCGGAACACGCCGTTAAGGATACGGCGGTTCTGCATGTCGGGTGTGAGCATGCAGAGCGGTACGCTCGCCGCCTCGGCCCAGCTCAACGTCTTGTTGCCGGCGAACGGTCCGGTGGCCGAGGTGAGCAGGACATAGCGCTCCCAATAGAGCGGCAGCGCCCGCACATTGATCAGCGGCTCGTTGTCCAGATAGGTCATGCCGATATCCAGCTCGAAGGCATCGAGGCCGCGCTGGATCTCGATCGACGACATCGACCGCACGGTGATCGACACCCGCGGATGGCTGGCGCAGAACGGCGCGGTCACCAGCGACACCGCCGGCAGTGCCGAAGGAATGACGCCGAAACGCAGATGGCCGGTCAGGCCCTCGCGCATCTCCTGCAGATCCTGCGTCAGGGCCTCGAGATCGGCCAGGATGCGGTGGCCCCATTCGAGCACCCGCTGGCCTTCCGCCGTGAGACCCTTGAAGCGCTGGCCGCGTTCGACGATGGGCACGCCAAGATCGGCTTCGAGCTGCTGGATCGCCGCCGACAGCGTGGGCTGGCTGACATTGCAGGAAGCGGCGGCGCGGCCGAAATGCTTCTCCCGCGCCAGCGCCGTCAGATAGATCAATTGCCTGATGATCATGCGGACCGGCTCCGGCGGCGCTGGCCGCCGTCAGCGCGGCCCGCCGCGCCCATACTTTAGTTCTTCGCCTTGTCGACCAGCTTGTTCTTGGCAATCCAAGGCATCATGGCGCGCAGCTTGGCGCCTACTTCCTCGATGTTGTGCTCGGCACTCCGGCGGCGCATCGCCTTGAAGCTCGGCTGGCCGGCCTGGCACTCCGCCACCCAGTCGCGGGCGAAACGGCCGGACTGGATATCGTCAAGGATGCGCTTCATCTCCTTCTTCGTCTCGTCGGTGATGATGCGCGGCCCACGGGTGTAGTCGCCATATTCGGCGGTGTTGGAGATCGAATAGCGCATGTTGGCGATGCCGCCCTCATAGATCAGGTCGACGATCAGCTTCACTTCATGCAGACATTCGAAATAGGCCATTTCCGGCGCATAGCCGGCTTCGATCAGGGTTTCGTAGCCGGCCTGGATCAGCGCCGTCAGGCCGCCGCAGAGCACCACCTGCTCGCCGAACAGATCGGTCTCGCATTCCTCCTTGAACGACGTCTCGATGACGCCGGACCGGCCGCCGCCGATGGCCGAGGCGTAGGAGATGCCGATCTCCAGCGCATTGCCCGATGGATTCTGCGCCACCGCCACCAGGCAGGGCACGCCGCCGCCCTTCAGATATTCGGAGCGCACCGTGTGACCCGGACCCTTCGGCGCGACCATGAATACGTCCAGGTCCGGACGCGCTTCGATCAGGCGGAAATGGATGTTGAGTCCATGGCCGAAGGCGATTGCCGCGCCCTGGCGCATGTTGGCATGGAGGTCGTCATTATAGATCTTCGCCTGCAACTCGTCGGGCGCCAGCATCATGACGATGTCGGCCCATTTCGCGGCCTCTGCGGGCGCCGCGACGGTGAAGCCGGCATCTGTCGCCTTTTTCACCGTGGGAGAACCCGGCCGCAGCGCGACGCGCACATCCTTGACGCCGCTGTCGCGCAAATTCTGCGCATGGGCATGGCCTTGGCTGCCGTAGCCAACGACGGCCACCTTCTTGCCCTTCACCAGGTTCACATCGGCATCGCGATCGTAGTAGACACGCATGTCTGGCATCCCTTGCTGCGGCGGCGAGTACCAATGGACCGCGCCCCGTCTATTGTCTGTCGAGTTCAATCGTTCCCATGCTTCGACAGTTTTAGCATGAGAACCCGGCGCGCAGCGCCAAATTTGCCCGGGTTCTAGAGGGCTTCCGCCCCGCGTGCAATCGCCACGACGCCTGTGCGCGACACGTCCACCAGACCCAGCGGTTTCATCAGGTTGATGAAGGCGCTGAGCTTTTCGGTCGATCCCGTCATCTCGAAGACGAAGGAGTCGTTTGTCGCGTCGACCACCCGGGCGCGGAAGATGTCGGCGATGCGCAGGGACTCGACGCGGCGCTCACCGGTGCTCTTCACCTTGATCAGCGCCAGTTCCCGCGCCACATGCGGACCCTCGATGGTCAAGTCGTTCACCGTATGCACGGGCACCAGGCGATTGAGCTGGTTCTTGATCTGCTCGATGATCATCGCCGTGCCCGAAGTGACGATGGTGATCCGCGACAGATGCTCCGTCGCATCCACCTCGGCCACGGTCAGGCTCTCGATGTTGTAGCCGCGGCCGGAGAACAGGCCGATGACGCGTGCAAGCACGCCGGCCTCGTTGTCCACCAGCACGGAAATCGTGTGTCGTTCGATCGTCTGCGGTTGCAAGCAATGGCTCCCGGGCGCCCGGCCCTGTTGTTCTTTTCCGCGGGCCGGCTCTAGACCAGCACCATGCCCTCTTCGGACACCGGCTTGGCCACGTCATCCGGGCCCAGCAGCATTTCGTTATGGGCCGATCCCGAGGGGATCATCGGGAAGCAGTTCTCGGTCTTGTCGACACGCACATCCACCAGCACCGGCTGCTTGACGGCGATCATTTCCTTGATGACGTCATCGACCTCCGACGGCTTGTCCGCGCGCAGGCCGACGAAACCGAAGGCATCCGCCAGCTTCTCGAAATCCGGCAGCGACTCCATGTAGCTTTCGGAATAGCGCTCGCCATGCAGCAACTCCTGCCACTGCCGCACCATGCCCATCCACTGATTGTTGAGGATGAACACCTTCACCGGCAGCTTGTACTGCATGGCCGTCGACATCTCCTGCATGTTCATCATGAAGGAGGCTTCGCCGGCGACATCAATCACCAGCGACTCCGGATGGGCCATCTGCACGCCGATGGCGGCGGGAAAGCCATAGCCCATGGTGCCGAGGCCGCCGCTGGTCATCCAGCGGTTCGGCTTCTCGAAGCGCAGGAACTGCGCCGCCCACATCTGGTGCTGGCCGACTTCGGTGGTGATGTAGAAATCCTTGTCCTTGATGGCGTGGAACAGCCGCTGCAGCGCGTATTGCGGCTTGATCACGCTGTCGCTGGGCCGATACTTGAGGCAGTCCCGTGCCCGCCAGCCGTCGATCTGCTTCCACCAGGCGTCCAGCGCCTTTTGGTTGGGGCGGATCTGCTTCGCCTTCCACAGACGGATCATATCCTCCAGCACATGGGCGGCATCGCCGACGATCGGCACATCGACCCGAACGTTCTTGTTGATCGAGGATGGGTCGATATCGACATGGATCTTCTTCGAGTTGGGCGAGAAGGCCGCCAACCTCCCTGTGATCCGGTCATCGAAGCGCGCGCCGATATTGATCATGACGTCGCAGTCATGCATGGCGTGGTTCGCCTCGTACATGCCATGCATGCCCAGCATGCCCAGGAACTGCTTGTCCGCTGCCGGAAAGGCGCCGAGCCCCATCAACGTCAAAGTGATCGGGAAGCCAGTCAGGTTGACGAACTGCTTCAGCAGCTTCGACGCGGTCGGGCCGGAATTGATCACGCCGCCGCCGCAATAGAACAGCGGCCGCTGCGCCTTCGCCATCAGATCCAGCGCCTGCTCGATGGCGCGGATCTCGCCCTTCATCTGCGGATTGTAGGAGCGGTGCTTGGCGGCAACGCCGTTGGTGTAGATGCCTTTTGCCTGCTGGACGTCCTTCGGCAGGTCGACCACCACCGGGCCCGGCCGGCCGCTGCGGGCCACATAGAACGCCTCATGCATGATGCGCGGCAAATCGCCGATGCTCTTCACCAAGTAGTTGTGCTTGGTGCAGGGGCGGGTGATGCCCACCGTATCCGCTTCCTGGAAAGCGTCGTTGCCGATCAGGTGGGTCGGCACCTGGCCCGTCAGGCAGACGATCGGGATCGAATCCATCAGTGCGTCGGTCAGGCCGGTCACGGCATTGGTGGCGCCGGGGCCGGACGTCACCAGCACGGCACCCACCTTTCCGGTGGAGCGCGCATAGCCTTCCGCGGCATGGACCGCACCCTGTTCATGGCGAACCAGCACGTGGCGCAGGGCGTTCTGCTTGAACAGCTCGTCGTAGATGGGCAGCACGGCGCCGCCCGGATAGCCGAAGATGACGTCGACGCCCTGGTCCACCAGAGCCCGGATCACCATCTGCGCGCCATTCATCTCTTCGTTCGCCATAGCCCAACGCCTCTCCGCTTGATCATCCGCCGCGCCCGGAAAATGCACCGTTCGCCGCTTCACGCCCTTCCCGCCTGATCTTGCCGTTTCAGGCACAGCGGTAAAGCTAAAGCTATCGCCCGGCTTGTTTATTGCACTGCACAACGCCGCGCGAGGGCGGCACAAGCTAGCGACTCGCCTTTACCCGGTCAACAGTTCTTGCGAATAACCGAAAAGATTTCGGGCAATATTCTTTCCAATGATGTCTCAAAATTACGGTCAATAGAAAGAAAATTAGCGATCGGGAGCTGGTTCCGGAACCAGGTCATTTGCCGCTTGGCGTATCGGCGGCTCGATTGCTGGCCTGCGGCAATAGCGGTTGGCAGGTCGATATCACCGGCGAGATGGCTCAGAAGTTCCTGGACGCCCAGGGCCTTCAGCGCCGGGGTCTCAGCAGGAAGCTCCATGCGGGATATAGCCCTGACCTCCTCCAGCGCCCCGGCTTGGACCATTTCCGCGAATCTGCGGTCGATCGCCTGGTAAAGTGCCTCGCGGCTTGGGTTGAGAACGAACGGCAGGAAGTTCGCATCTGTCCGCGTTGGACCGGCTTCCGCCTGCCAATAGGCCAGGGAGCGGCCGGTGGCCTCCAGCACCTCCCAGGCCCGCGCCAGCCGTTGCGGATCGGTCGGCTGCAGCCGGGCCGCCCCGGCGGGATCGCGCCCGGCGAGCCGGGCATGAAACGCCGCTGGCCCCAGCTCTTGCAGGAGCTTTCGCGCCTCTGCCCGGATTTCGGGCGGAATTTCCGGTACCGGCGCCAATCCCCGCATCATCACCTGGATGTAGAGCCCGGTGCCGCCGACGACGATCGGCTGCAGGCCCTCCCGCGCCGCGTCGTCGGCCGCCGCCCAGGCCATGTTGGCCCAGCGCGCCGCCGAGCAGACCTCCGCCGCCGACAGCACGCCATAGAGGCGATGTGGCACAGCGGCGCGAGCCGCGGCATCGGGCTGGGCAGTGAGGATCGGCAACTCGGCATAGACCTGCATGCTGTCGGCATTGATCACAACGCCATCGAGCGCCCGCGCCAATTCCATGGCGATTGCGGATTTGCCGCTCGCGGTCGGGCCGCCGATAACGAGGATGCGCTGCGTCGCCATGAAAAAAGGGCGGCACCGATGGGGCGCCGCCCTTTTCTTTTAGTGCGCCGGACCGGCCGGCGCCATTGGCGGCATCAGCCCTTGTCGATGCGGACAGCGAACCATTGGAAATCGCCGCCGCGGTAGATCAGCAGGGTCACGACCCGGAAGCCGTTCTTCTTCGCTTCCTTGACGCGGCGCTCGATGTCAGTGGGAGAGCCGACCGCCTTCTGGTCGATCTCGACGATCACGTCGCCCACCTGCAGGCCTTTTTCCGCCGCCGGGCCAGTTTCGTCGACTGCGCTGATGATCACGCCCTTGACGCTGCTTTCGAGCTTGAACTCGCTGCGGGCCGCATCGGTGATCTGGCCGACGGTGAGGCCGAGATTGGCAATCTTGCCCTCGGTCGGACCGGTATCGCCTTGCTCTTCAGGCTGGCTCAGCGCCGCCTTCTCCACATCGTCGGTCAACTCGCCGACGACCACATCGAAGGTCATCTCCTTGCCTTGGCGCCAGACGACCACCTGCACCTTCTTGCTGATGGAGGTTTCCGCCACGATGCGCGGCAGAGACCGGCTGGCGGTGACTTCCTTGCTGTCGAAGCGCAGCACCACGTCGCCCTGCTTGATGCCGGCTTTGTCGGCCGGACCGCCTTCGGTGACGTTGGCGACAAGCGCGCCCTTGGTCGACGGCAAATGAAGCCCTTCGGCGAGCTCGTCATTCACGTTCTGGATGCGAACGCCGAGCCAGCCGCGCTTGGGTTTGCCGAACTGGCGGATCTGCGCCACCACGTTCTTTGCCAGGGTCGAAGGGATCGCGAAACCGATGCCGACGCTGCCGCCGGTCTGGGAATAGATGGCCGTGTTGATGCCGATGACCTGTCCGTTCATGTCGAACAGGGGACCACCGGAGTTGCCCCTGTTGATGGAGGCGTCGGTCTGGATGTAGTCGTCATACGCGCCGTCGAGCCGGCGGCCGCGGGCCGACACGATACCGGCGGTCACAGTGCCGCCGAGGCCGAACGGATTGCCGATCGCCATCACCCAGTCGCCGATCCGCAGCGAATCGGAATCGCCCCAGTTCACGGCCGGCAACGGCTTGCCGGCTTCCACTTTCAGCAGGGCCAGATCGGTCTTTTCGTCGCGGCCGATGATCGTGGCTTTCAGTTCGGTGTCGTCATGGAGAAGAACCGTCACCTCGTCCGCGTCGGCGATGACGTGATTGTTGGTGACCACATAACCGGCCGGATCGATGATGAAACCGGAGCCGAGCGAGGTCATGCGGCGCGGCTTGTTCTCGCGCCCCTGGCGATTCATGAACTCGTTGAAGAAGTCGTCGAGTTCCTCGCTGCCGCTCATGCTGTCGGCTTTTACCGTCTGGGTCGTGGAGACGTTGACGACGGCGGGCAGCAGGCTGTCGGCGAGATCCGCAAAGCTCTCCGGCGCCGACCGGGCCCAGGCGGCGTGGCTGGCCAGCAGGAAAGCCAGAGCGGTCAGCAGGCAGATCAGCCAATAGATGCCGCGCATGGCCGGCAGCGGCGCGGGCACGGCCCGGACGCTCGAGGTAGGCCTGCGGCGGATGAAACGGGTGGAAGTCACGGCATTACTCCATTCCTGGCTTGTGAGTTTCCGGTGGCCGGACGGGCCGGTGCGCCGGGGAATTGGCCCCTGACTGGATACGAGGAAATCGGATGCGCAGTCGCCGAGTTCAAGAGCCGTCTCAGATGTGCTGTCGCGAGGATACGCGAGAAGAATGAAAAATGGTTAACGAAATTAACTTAGTTTCCCAGAAACAAGTTGCGGCCATATTGCGGCATTCACGGTGACGTGAACGGACCCGGGATCAGGGCTAGCCCCGGATCGCCCAAACGACGGCAACGCCAATGGCGGCCGATACAATGCCGCCCAGGCGCAGAAGCTGCGGCGGCGCGGTCAAAATCTCGGTCACCATCCGCTTGGCCAGGTTTGGCGCCAGGACCAGCAGCGCGCCCTCGATGACCAGGACCAGTCCGATTGCGGTCGCGAAATCGCCGAACGCAAAACCCATGCGATGCCGCCGCCGCCTTTACTGCGTTGCGGGCGCCGTCGCCTCAGGAGCGACATTCCCGCTAGTCCCTTCCTCCCGCCCGAAGAAACGGAAGAAGTCGCCCGAAGCCGGGCCGACATAGGTGGTGGTCGAGGCCGGCATCCCCGTCTCCATTGCCTGCAGCGAGCGGAAGAAGTCGAAGAACTTCGGATCCTTGCCGTAAGCTTCGTTGTAGAGGCGCGTTGCCTCCGCTTCGCCTTGACCTCGGAGAATCGAGGCCTGGCGTCGCGCTTCGGCAATCGCCACGACGGCTTCCTTGTCGGTCTCGGCGCGAATCCGCCGGGCATCCCGCTCGCCCTCGGTACGGATGCGTCCCGCCTCCGCCTCGCGCTGCTTCTTCATCCGGTTGAACACCGCCAGGCTGTTCTGTGTCGGCAGATCGACCCGCTTCATGCGCACATCGATGAGCTCGATGCCGAACCGCTCCGTCTCCTGGCTGGCGACCCGGGTGATCTCCAGCATCATGTCGGCTCGCTGTGCGGTCAGCAATTGCGCCATCGGCACGCCGCCGACGACGCGGCGAAGCTGCGACGTGATGATCGGCAGCAGGCGCTGCTGCATGATCTCCTCGCTGCGCACAGTCTGGAAGAACAGCAGCGGATTGGTGATCCTGTAGCGCGCGAAGTAGTCGATGATGAGCTGTTTCTGGTCGCGGGTCGGGACCTCTTCACCGCTGCCTTCGGCGTAGAGCACGCGGCGATCGATCTTGACGACCTCCTCGAAGAACGGAATCCGGAATTGCAGCCCTGGCTCGGAGATAACGCGAACCGGTTGACCCAAACGCAGCACCAGGGCCTGTTCCCGCTGATGCACCGTAAACACCGACATCAACGCGACGATGACGACAACGGCAATTGCGACCACGACGCCGATGGTTCTGTACTGGTTCATGGCGCGGCTCCCGCCTGCCCGGTACCAGGCTCTGCCGGGTTGGTCGTCGGCGCGGGTTGCACCATGCGGCGCATCAGCTCGTTCAGCGACAGATAGGGAACCGACCCACCCGCGCCTTCATCGATCAGCACCTTATCGAGCTTGCCCATGACGCGTTCCATGGTCTCCAGATAGAGACGCCGCTTGGTGATATCTGGCGCCGCTCGGAATTGTTCATATTGCGCCAGGAAACGCTGCGCTTCGCCGGTTGCGCTCGCGATGCGCTCGGCCTTGTAGGCTTCCGCCTGAAGGATTGTCTGCTGTGCTTCGCCCTGAATGCGATTGCCAACTTCGAAACGATAGCGTTCCGCCTCGTTGCGCAGTGCCTGCGCATCCTGGATTGCGGCAGCGACGTCCTGGAACGCCTCGTTAACGGCGGCCGGCGGATCGGTGTTGCGCAGCGCGACCTGGGTGATGGCGATGCCGGCGCCATAGCTGTCGAGCATGCGCTGGATCAGATCGGTGGTGCGGGTCACGATTTGCGCCCGGCCGGCATCGCTGCGGGCAAATTCAAAAGGCGTCTGGCCGATGATCTCGCGCATGGCCGACTGCGCCACGCTGCGGATCGTCTGATCCGGCTCCCGGATATTGAATAGGAACAATGTCGGGTCACTGATCAGCCACTGCACCGTGAACCGGATATCGATGATGTTCTCGTCGCCGGTCAGGATCAGGCTTTCTTCCGATCCGCTGGTGCCGCCGATCTCGACGGTGCTGACCTGCGTGACCTTGGGCCGCTCGACGCTGCCGATCGGCGTCGGCCAGTTCCAATGCAGGCCGGGCGTGGTCACGGCATGGGCCTTGCCGAACACCAGGGGCACGCCGACCTCATCGGGCTGAACCTGGTAGAAGCCGGAAAGGCCCCAGAGGATGAGCAGGCCGCCGGCGATTGCGCCGGCCATGCGTCCGCCGCCCAGGCCACCGGGAATGAATTGCCTCATCCGGTCCTGGCCGCGGCGCAGCATTTCCTCAAGATCCGGGGTCCGCCCTGGCCGCCCGATGATGGCCCCCGGCCCCAAGGACCTTGGCCGCCGCCACCGCCGCCACCGCTGCCGCCACCCCACGGGCCGCCGCCGCCTCCACCTTGACTTTGCCAGGGCATGTTATTGATCGACCTCGCTGTTATGGCCGCGGAACGCAGCCTTTCCAATGCCGGTTGTGGGCCTTATATGTCACCGCATCGCCGGTCACAACCCGCCGGCAGTCAGCTAAATCTTGGCCCCAGGCCGGAGTTTTCAAGCATGGCGCCTGCCGATAAGCCATCCACACCCGTGGCGGAAGCCGATGTGATGGCTGCTCTGCGCCGGATCAGCGACCCGGATCGCGGCGGCGACATCGTCACCCTGGGCATGGTTACCGGTCTGGCTGTGCGCGACGGCCATGTCGCGTTCGCCATTGAAGTGGACCCGCAACGGGGGCCCAAGCTGGAGCCGCTGCGGAAGGCCGCGGAGCAAGCGGTGGATGCCATTCCAGGCGTTCTGAGCGTCAGCGCGGTCCTGACCGCCCACCGGGCGAAGGCGGCCGCGCCGCCGCCGCCTCAGGCCCATTCCCACGGCGGCGCACCGCAACGTCCTGCCAAATTGGTTGTCCCCGGCGTCCGCAGCATCGTCGCCGTCGCCAGCGGCAAGGGCGGAGTTGGCAAATCCACCGTGGCCGTGAATCTGGCCCTGGCGCTAGCCGTCCAGGGGCTGAAGGTCGGCATGCTCGACGCCGATATCTATGGTCCCTCGCAGCCGCGCATGATGGGGCTGAAGGGCCGGCCACAGAGCCCGGACAATCGCATCATCATTCCGCTGCAGAACTTCGGCGTGAAATGCATGTCGGCGGGGTTCCTCGTGGCGGAGGATACCCCCATGATCTGGCGCGGCCCGATGGCGACCGGCGCCCTCAAGCAGATGTTGCAGCAAACCGAATGGGGTGAGCTGGACATCCTGGTCGTCGACATGCCGCCGGGCACCGGCGATATCCAGCTCAGCCTGGCGCAGGACGTGCCGGTGACCGGTGCGGTGATTGTCTCCACGCCCCAGGACATCGCCCTGCTGGACGCCCGCAAGGGCCTGAACATGTTCCGCAAAGTGGAAGTGCCGGTGTTCGGCATTATTGAGAACATGAGCTATTTCTCCTGCCCGAACTGCGGCCATGTCAGCCATATCTTCGCCCATGGCGGCGCCAAGGCGGAGGCCGCGAAGCTGGGCACCGACTTCCTCGGCGAAGTTCCCCTGCATATCGACATCCGCGAGACATCCGACGGCGGCAATCCCATCGTCGTGTCCGCGCCTGATGGCGAACATGCGCGCATTTTCAAGACCATCGCCGCACGGGTGTGGGAGAAGACGCAGGCCGCCCTGGGCGACAAGCGCCACCAAGCACCGCGGATCGTCGTTAGCTAAGCAATTCATCTCCGAAGTCGCTGACAGGAATACCGACTGCGTGTGCAGCGCATCGCGGCAGTCGCGCTATGGCCTTTTTTGATTGTGTTACAGAATACAAGAACTAAAGATAGCTCCCGCCTGCCTCACACAAATTCGCACGCAAACTCGGGAGGTCCCTGCTATGGCAATTTCCCTTACGGTCAATGGCAAAGCGCATGATGTCGATGTCCCCGCGGAGATGCCCCTGCTCTGGGTGATCCGCGATGTCATCGGACTCAACGGTACGAAATTCGGCTGCGGCGTCGCCGAGTGCGGCGCCTGCACGGTTCACGTCGATGGCGTCGCGGTCCGTTCTTGCATCATCGCGGTAGGTGATGTGGAGGGCGCCGTGACGACGATCGAGGGCTTGAGTCCCGAGGGAAACCATCCGGTGCAGCAGGCCTGGCGCGATCAGAACGTGCCGCAATGCGGCTTCTGCCAGGCCGGCCAGATCATGCAGGCGGCATCGCTGATTGCCGAAAACCCCGCGCCGTCGGATCAGGACATTCTCGAGGGCATGAAGGGAAACATCTGTCGGTGCGGCTGTTACCAGCGCATCGTTGCGGCCGTTCGCCAAGCCGCGACAGGAGCGTGATGCCATGTTGAAGCAAATGAACCAGTATGCAGCGCGGACGCCGGCGTTTAGCGGCGAAAGCGCCATCATCCAGAACGTAAGCCGCCGGAACATACTGAAGGGAGCGGCCGGGCTGGTCGTGGCCCTGCAGTTCCTGCCATCCAGCGCGAAGGCCTTCGATGCCTATCCTCATGGCGGACAGAGCATGGCGAACGGCGTCGTCAACGATCCTCACATATTCGTGATGATCGATCCCGACGGCACGGTGACGATCGTCGCCCACCGCTCGGAGATGGGCACCGGCTCCCGCACCAGCCTGCCGATGATCATTGCCGACGAGATGGAAGCGGACTGGAGCCGGGTCAAGATCGTCCAGGCGCCGGGCGATGAGCCGAAATACGGCAACCAGGACACCGACGGCTCCCGCAGCCTGCGCCACCATATCCAGCCCTGCCGCGAGATCGGTGCGGCGGTCCGCTGGATGCTGGAGGAGGCGGCAGCCAAGCAGTGGGGCGTCGCCCATGAAGACGTCCAGGCCATCGGCCACGCGGTCGTGCAGAAATCTCTCGACCGCAGTCTTGGCTACGGCGATCTGGCGAAAGGGGCGATGAGCCTGCCGACGCCATCCCGCGATCAATTGAAGTTCAAGGACGAGCGGGAGTTTCGCTATGTCGGCAAAGGCAATGTGCCGATCTTCGACATGCATGACATCATCACCGGCAAGGCAGTCTATGGCGCCGATATCAGCCTGCCCGGCATGAAATACGCGGTGGTGGCTAGGCCGGCCGTGGTCGGCGGCAAGGTCAAGTCCGTGGACAGTACGGCCGCTCTGGCGGTCGCCGGCGTGGAGCGCATCGAAGAACTCCCCGCCAGCATGCCGCCGGCCAAGTTCGCCCCGCAGGGCGGCGTGGCCGTGATCGCCAGCAACACCTGGGCGGCGATCAACGGCCGGGATGCGCTGGTCATCGAATGGGATGACGGGCCCCATGCGGGCTACACCACGACCGAGTACCGCAAGGAGCTGAGCACCTCAGTTAGCGCCCCGGGCAATTCGATCCGCAATCAGGGCGACCCCGAGGCGGCGCTGAGCGGGGCGGCGCGCGTCTTCGCTCAGGAGTATTATCAGCCGCACATGGCTCACGCGTCGATGGAACCGCCGGTGGCTCTCGCCAACGTGGCCAACGGCAAGGCTGAGATCTGGGCGCCTGTGCAAAGCCCCTACGGTACCCGCCAGGATATCGCGGCGGCGCTCGGCCTGAAAGAAGAGGACGTGACCGTTCACGTCACGCTCCTGGGCGGCGGCTTCGGCCGCAAATCGAAATGCGACTACGCGATCGAGGCGGCGCTGTTGTCGCAAAAGGTCGGTGCGCCGGTGCGCGTGCAATGGACGCGCGAGGACGACATCCAGCACTGCTTCTACCACACAACCTCGGTGGAGCGGATTGAGATCGGCCTCGATACCGCCAACAAGCCTATCGCTTGGCGGCACCGGAGCGCGGCGCCTTCGATCCTCTCGACCTTTGCACCGGATGAAGGCTTCCAGTTCCCGATCGAGTTCGGCATGGGGCTTTACGACATGCCGTTCGAGATTCCCAATATCCGGGTGGAGAACTGCAAGGCCATGGCGCACACGCGGATCGGCTGGTACCGCTCGGTGTCCAACATCCCGCGCGCGTTCGCCGTGCAGTCGATTGCCGCCGAGCTGGCCCATGAGCTCGGCCGCGACCAGAAGGACTTCCTGCTGGAAATGATCGGTTCGCCGCGGGTGATCGATCCCAAGGCGGTCGGGCTGCCCGAGGACTTCTGGAACTATGGCGAGCCCTACGCTGAGTTCCCGATCGATACGGGCCGCTTGCGCAATGTCGTGGAACTGGCGGCGGCAAAAGCCGGCTGGGGAAAGACTTTACCGGCCGGCGAAGGGCTGGGCATCGCGGTGCATCGCAGCTTCGTGTCCTATGTCGCCATGGTGGTGCATGCCAAGGTGGCGGCCGACGGCACGGTGCGGGTGCCGGAGGTCCATGTCGCTATCGATTGCGGATTTACCGCCAACCCCGAACGGGTGAAATCGCAGATCCAGGGCGCCTGCGTCTATGGCATGACGCTGGCTCTCTATAGCGCCGTGAATTTCAAGGACGGCAAGGCGGTGGAAAGCAACTTCCACGACTATCAGATGGTACGTGCCGACAACTTCCCGGAGGTCGTGCACACCCATATCGTGCCTCATGAGTTCAAGACCCATGCGACGGGCGTAGGGGAGCCTGGCGTGCCGCCATTCGCGCCGGCACTCACCAACGCCATCTTCAACGCCACGGGCAAGCGCATCCGCGATCTGCCGATCGGCAATCAACTGAAGGCATAGCCGGTATCGAGTTATGACAACGCCGGCGGGAGCCTGAACTCCCGCCGGCGTTTTTCTTTTCAGGGCTGAAACCCGATTGGCGTGGGGCCCTCTATTCAGAGGGGCTAGTACATCTCGGTCTTGTAGGACTCCTCGATCCATTCGTCGCCCTCGGCCACTTCCTTGGGCGTTGGCGGCTTGGACGGCGGGGCGATCTGCTCGAGGATCATCTTCCCCAGGCTCGGCATCGCGCTGCGATCGACTATCGCGTCCGCCTCCCAAATCCGGGAGCGCTTGAACGCCTTGGCGCAGTGCAAGAAGGCCTCATCAACGGTGACGCGGATCGCCACTTTCGGCTCCTTGCCGTTGACCGCCGCCTTCCGCAGCACTTCGGGATCGTGCACGATGGTGGCGCGGCCGTTCACGCGCAGGGAATCCTCGAACCCCGGGATCATGAAGAGAATGCCCACATTCGGGTTCTCCATGATGTTGCTCATGGTATCCAGGCGATTGTTGCCCGGCCGGTCGGGAATGATGATGGTCTTGTCATCCAGTACCTGAACGAAGCCGGCCGGATCGCCGCGCGGCGACACGTCGGCCTTGCCGTTCTTGTCCGCCGTGCCGATGCACAGGAATGGCGACAACTCGATGAAGCGCCGGCAATGCTTGTCGAGTTGTGCGAGTTGCTTACGCACCGCGCCGTCGCCCGGCTGTCCAAAAATGTCACGTAGGGCGGCCTCTCCGGGTACCGCACAGATGTCTGTACCGTCATCCATGATTTAACTCCCGCATATTCTACGACTTCGACCGCTCCAGCACCGCCATCAGCTCACGCCATTCGCGCTTACCAAGACCGCTCTGTGCCTCCGCGATATCCTCGCCTGCCAGCATCCGCTTCACAACCTCCCAGGCAGCGGCGGACAGGGTGACGGATTTCAGCCGGTGCTGAGTGAAAGCCTCGTAGGTGATCGGCACCCAGCGACTAACCACATCCAGCATCGCCTCCGCGTAGACGCGGATTTCGTACTGGGCGTGGGGATCGGCGCGCAGGCTCAAGAAATGCAGGAGGTTGTGCAGGTCGATCTTCCAGTACCATTGGCTGTAGATGTTCGCCGGCAACACCATGCGCGCCAGCTCGCGGGCGATGCCGTTGCGCTTCTCGTCGATCACCTCGCCCTTGGCGGTCTCGTTCAGCAGCTTCGTGTAGGTGCCGTAGGCGCGCGTGCCTTCGTTCTTGATGGCCGCCAGCACCTCGGCCGCCTCGGCTTCCGGCAACGCATCGTCGCGGCCCTGCTTATTGATCTGCGACTGCGCCGCAAGATGCTCGGGTGCCGGCACGTAGAACTCCTCGTCCAGCACGGAATAGCGGGCGGAGTATTCGTTCACATTGGCGGTGCGGTGGCGGATCCATTGCCGCGCCACGAAGATCGGCAGCTTCACATGGAACTTGATCTCGCACATCTCGAACGGCGTCGTATGGCGGTGCCGCAGGAGATAATGGATCAGACCGCGATCCTCGCTGATCTTGCGCGTGCCCTTGCCGTAGGACACCCGCGCCGCCTGCACGATCGCCGCGTCGTCGCCCATATAGTCGACCACGCGGACGAAGCCATGATCGAGCACGGGGATCGCCTGGTAGAGAATTTCTTCCAGCGCGGGCACGGTCGCGCGCCGGGTGGGTAAAGCCGCCATGGTGAGGGCGTCGACTTCCGCCTGCTGGTCTTTGGTGAGCGCCATTTTGAGGGAACCGCGAATCATTTGCAGCGAATTGCAGATTAACGGGAACTATCGCGCTGCACCATAGGGGCCGCCGGGGCCTTTGATTCGCGGCGCGAGACACTATATATTTCAATTGTCGGGCAACCGACTATGACGATAAACGCCCTGCGACATAGGCGTAGCGGACCCGGGGGCAGTACCCGGCGCCTCCACCAGTTTCTTCAGCCGCGATTCGCACGAATGCGTGCCGCGGCCACTCTGGGGGCGAAGCAGGATCGACGCGCGCAATAAAGGCTTGGTTTTCGTCCGGCATGGTACCACCGTTATCGGGCTATTCTGAAAGTGCCAACGATAACCGTATGGCTCTCGCTGCCTAACTAGTTTAGGAAAGCGCGGTCCGGGGGGCACCGGGCAACAGAAGCCCCCCACTTGATTCGCTACACTTGATCCAAGGAGATCGGGTTGACGGCCCACGCAGTGACCGAATTGTCGGTCGGACCTTGTTGACAGGCGCGCCCCGCTTGGCGGAAAACTCAAGCAGCGGCCGCCTAGGATAAGTTCAACGGGGAACAATGGCGCAAGAACGTCTACGTTATGACCGCATGATCGACGAAGCGCTGCGCGGCGTCGTGCGCACGGCGTTGATCGATGTCGGCAAGCGCGGGCTGCCGGGCAACCATCATTTCTACATTACCTTCCGCACCGACCATCCGGATGTGCAGATAGCCGACTGGCTGCATCAGCAATATCCGGAGGCGATGACCATCGTCCTGCAATATCAGTTCTGGGCTCTGGAAATCGAAGAGAGCAGTTTCGCGGTCACGCTGAGCTTCAACAATCAGCAGGAGCGGCTGTTCGTGCCGTTCGCGGCCGTGACGGCGTTCCACGATCCCGCGGTGAATTTCGGCCTCGAGTTCCAGACCCGCCGCGAGGGCGAGGAGGAATCCAAGCCGCCGAAAGCGTCCGTTCCCGCCAAGCTGCCGGAGAAAGCCGAGAACTCGGAAAAAAATCCGGAGCACAGCAAGGACGAGAAGGTCATCACGCTCGACGCCTTCCGGAAAAAGTAAGGCTCTCCGCCTGTCTGTGACGTATGTCACAACGCCGCGCGACTGTTGCAACTCGGCCACACCTCCGTGAGAATTTTCGGATCGCCTCCATTCGCGATTGACGAAAACGGCTGGAATCATTAAGTTCCGCCATCCTTCTCAGCGAGGGGAGAGCATCAATGACCCGTATTCATCTTCGAGGCTGCAGCGCAGCCTAACGGCCGATGTCGGTGAGCGCCTGAACAAGGCGTCTCCACCTCGCATGGATTGCTAGGATCTCCCGAAAGATCATCCCAATCCGCTTCTGACGGCTTCCGTTAGTCGATTCCGCGAGCGTGATTCCGTCCCGCAAGGACAGAGTCGCGATGTGAAGACGCCTCTTTAGTCTCCCCGACAGCCGTACCGTAACCGTCGGCTTTCTCCACGCCGCTCGAAACCTCGAGTTGGCGAAGGCCGGAGGTTTGTCCGGCGGTCCGGCGAAGTGCCAAGGCCAACGATGCTGATTTCAACATCTAACTTGTAAGGAGACTTTGTCATGAAGACCGCCGCTTCGTTCATCGGACTGCTCATTGCGTCCCACCAGGTCATCAGCAAGACGCGCCCGGAAGCGACTCCCGGCAAACCGCCGGCGCCTTCGGTCCTGGCCATGCTGAAGCCCAAGCAGTGGACGCAAGGACCCCCGGTGGAGCACCTCAGCAATCACTTGCGCCGCGATATCGGCCTCGATCCGATTCCGGGGAAGGGTCGCTGGGGCGATTACCGGATCTGATCGGTCCGTAGACTGTGCGTAACCAAGGGCGAGCCGTGCGCGGCTCGCCCTTTCTTTTCGCCCGGGCTATGGTCGCGCCATGGCCAAAAGCGATCCGCTTCTCGACTATCTGGTCGATCATTTGTCGCTGCTGGGCGACGCGCAGGGCCGCCCGATGTTCGGCGGCTTCGGCGTCTATCTGGACGGGTTCATCATCGGGCTCATTGCGTTCGACACCTTCTATCTGAAGGCCGATGACTCCAACCGACCCGATTTCGAGGCCGCGGGCGCGGAACCGTTCCGCTACCGGCGGAGCAATCTGACCGCGACCATCAATGCCTATTGGGAATGCCCGGCCGATGTGATGGAGGAACCGGAGCTGCTGCGCGCCTGGGTGGCCAAGTCCCTGGCGGTCTCGCGCCGCGCCAAGGCCAAGCCAAAGAAATCCGCGCGCCACAAAGCCGCCAAGAAGGCGCCTGCCCGCAGAACCCGGCCAAAGAAGCCGGCCAAGAAGAAACGATGAAGAGCCTTGCACAGGCGCGGCGTGCCTACGCCGAACAACTGGCGCGCCTCACGGAAATCGCCGACCGCCGCATCGTCGAAGCCTTCGCCACGGTGCCGCGGGAGAAATTCCTCGCTGCCGGTCCCTGGCTCTTGCTGGGAGAGAACGGTTACGAGCCGACACCTGACCCCAATCCGATCCGGCTCTATCAGGATGTCGTCGTCGCCATCGATCCGATCAAAGGCATCAACAATGGCGAGCCGTCCCTGCATATGCGGCTGCTGGCGGCACTGGCGGTGCGTCCCGGCGACCGGGTGCTGCATATCGGCACGGGCACCGGCTATTACACGGCGATCCTGGCCGAACTTGCCGGTCCCACCAAAGGACAGGTCACGGCGGTCGAGTTCCAGCCGGAGCTGGCTGAACGGCTGCAGCAGAATCTCGCGGCCTATCCCAACGTTCAGGCGGTCTGCGGCGACGGCACGGCCTATGACGCGGGCACCTTCGATGCAATCTACGTCAATGCCGGTGTCACCGAGCCAGCGCCACTATGGCTGGACCGGCTCGCCGAGGGCGGCCGATTGCTGCTTATGCTGACGGGCCGGGACAATTGGGGCCGTGCCCTCAAGATCACCCGGCGCGGCGCGGCGTTCGAGGCGCAGCTCCTTGGCCGATGCGGCTTCATCCATTGCATCAGCAACCGCGATCCCCAGACGGAGGCCGCGCTCAGCGACGCCTTCATCAGGGCCGATCATGAATTGGTCCGCTCGCTGCGCCGGGACAAGCATTCGCGCGATGAAACCTGCTGGCTCCACACCGGCCGCTACTGCCTGTCGCGCCGGCCGGTCTAGCGTCGCCGGACCGCCCGTTGCCGGCCTTTGCCCGTCAGGCGTTTGCGGGTAAAACAGGCGCGCCAATTGCCGCCGGAGATCCCGATGAACGCCACGCCGCAGACCCGCATCGAAAGCGACTCCATGGGGGACATCGCCGTGCCCGCCGACCGCTATTGGGGTGCCCAGACCCAGAGGTCGCTGCAGAACTTCAAGATCGGCGGCGAGCGGATGCCCATTCCCCTGGTGCGCGCCCTCGCCCTGGTGAAGCAGGCGGCGGCGGAGACCAACATGAAGCTCGGCGGGCTGGACAAGAAGCTGGGCGACGCCATCGCGGCCGCGGCCGCCGAAGCCGTGGCCGGCAAGCTTGATGATGAATTTCCCCTGGTGGTCTGGCAGACCGGCTCGGGCACGCAGTCGAACATGAACGCCAATGAGGTGATCGCCGGCCGCGCCAACGAGATTCTGGCCGGCAAGCGCGGCGGCAAGTCGCCGGTGCATCCCAACGACCACGTCAATATGAGTCAATCCTCGAACGACTGCTTCCCGTCGGCCATGCATATCGCCGCTGGCGAACAGGCGGCGCGCTCCGTGATCCCGGCACTGAAGCATCTGCAGAAGGCGCTCGCCGCGAAGCAGAAGGAATTCGCCGACATTATCAAGATCGGCCGCACGCACCTGCAGGATGCAACGCCGGTCACGCTGGGGCAGGAATTCTCCGGCTATGCGGCGCAGATCGAACTCGGCGTTCAGCGTGTCGAAGCCTGTCTGCCGCGCATCTATCCGCTGGCCCAGGGCGGCACCGCCGTCGGCACGGGCCTCAACGCCAAGGCCGGTTTTGCTGAGGAGTTCGCCGCCCAAGTGGCGCGATTGACCAAGCTGCCTTTCGTAACCGCTGCCAACAAATTCGAAGCGCTGGCGTCCCACGACGCCATCGTCGAGCTCTCCGGTGTCTATAACGTGCTGGCGGTCTCGCTGCTGAAGATCGCCAACGACCTGCGGCTCATGGGCTCCGGCCCGCGCTCCGGCCTCGGCGAGATCCTGTTGCCGGAGAACGAGCCGGGTTCCTCGATCATGCCGGGCAAGGTCAATCCAACCCAGGCCGAGGCCTTAACCATGGTCGCCACTCAGGTGATGGGCAACCATGTCGCTGTGACCGTCGCCGGCAGCCAGGGCCATTTCGAGCTCAATGTGTTCAAGCCTGTCATGATCTACAATCTGTTGCAGTCGGGCCGACTGATCGCTGATGCCTGCATCAGCTTCACCGACAATTGCGTTGCCGGCATTGAACCGAACCGCGTACGGATCAAGCAGCTCTTGGATCAGTCGCTGATGCTGGTCACCGCGCTCAATCCCCATATCGGCTATGACAAGGCGGCGAAAGTGGCGAAGAAAGCCCATGCCGAAGGCACCAGCCTGAAGGAAGCCGCCGTGGCGCTCGGCTTCCTCACCGCCGAGGATTTCGACAAGTTCGTGCGGCCGGAGCAGATGATCGGGCCGCGCAAGTAACGCCGCCGGCGCCCATTTTGCCGCCGATGGACGATCCCCACACGATCCGCAAGCGCTCAGTCCGTATCGCCGGGCATCGCACCAGCCTGTCGCTGGAGGCGGCGTTCTGGGACCAATTGAAAGCAATCGCCGATGCGCGCGGCCTGTCGCTGAACAAGCTGGTGGCCGAGATCGATACGGCCCGGAGCGCGCAGTCAACGCCCGCCAACCTCTCAAGCGCAATCCGCGTCTTTGTGCTCAAGCATCTCGCAGCAGACAGAAAATAGTTTCACCGCAAAGTCACAAAGGGCACGACGACACATGCCGCTGACTCCCGACGCCATCGGCGATTGCGCCGACTTCCTCGCCGACCTGCGCCAGCGCCGGGGCGGCCGGCAGCCGCCGATCGAAGCGATTCCCGAAGCCTTCCGGCCGCAATCGCTTGACGATGGCTATGCGGTGCAAGAGGCCGCGCGGCCGCTGATCGCCGCCCGCGGCCGCGGTGCGCCGGTGGGCTGGAAAATCGGCTCCACCTCGCCGCCCATGCAGGCGGCGCTCGGCATCCCCTTCCCCTGCGCCGGCACGCTCTATGCCGGCACGGTGCATCGGGGCCACGCCGCCCTCAGCCGCGCCGACTACTCAAAACTTGGATTGGAATGCGAGATTGCCGTGCGCCTCGCCAGGGCACTGCCGGGACGGCCCGGCGGCCATGATCGGGCCAGTGTGTTGCCATCGATCGCGGCCGTCATGACCTCGGTCGAAATCGTCGAATGGCGCTTCCAGGATATCAGGAACGCGGGCGTGCCCAGCCTGGTGGCCGACGACTTCTTTTCCTGCGGCTGTGTACTCGGTGCGGAACAACCATCGGCGATCCTGGCCGATGACGCCGATATCCCCGGGCGATTCACGGTCGATGGCGAGATCGCCAGCGCCGGCAATGCCCGCGACATTCTCGGCCATCCGCTAAATTCACTGGCCTGGCTCGCGGATCATGCGGCGGCGCGAATGACGCCGCTGCGCGCCGGCGACATCATCACCCTCGGCAGCATCGTCGCGGCCCTTCGCCTCGACCGCCCGGGCCGCGTCGAAGCGTCGTTCGACGGGCTCGGCGCGGTGACCGTGGAAATCGTCTAGCCCTACTGCGGCTCTGGCTCGATCAACGGCACGATCGTGCCGGGGTCGGTGCTCTGCTCGCCCTCCGGCTGCGCTTCCGGAACGGCCTCTTCGGCCGGCTGCTCTTGCGTCTGTGCGTCCGTCGCCTTCCGCTTCTTCGGCTGCTCGGTCTGCGATTCCTCAGGCTGCGGCACAATCACCGGCGCGCTGTCGGGCACAGGCTCAGGAGCAACCTCGGGCGCCGGCTCCGGTGCAGGCTCGGGGGCAGCCTCCGGCTGCGGCGCGATCTCCGGCACCACCTCCGGCTCAGGCTGAGGCTCAGGCTCGGGCGGCGGCTGGGGCTCCGGTTCCGGTGCCGGTTCGGGCGCGATCTCCGGCTGCGGTTCCGGTTCAGGCTGGGGTGCCGGTTCCGGCTGAGCTTCCGGCTCTGGCTCCGGTTGGGCTTCGGGCACCGGCTCTGGGGCCGGCTCAGGCGCGACCTCCGGCTCTGCCGCCGGCTGCTGACCGAAGTCACTGGGGGTCTCCGGTTTCTCCGGCGGCACCGGGGCATCCGGCTCTGCCTGTTCCGCCTCCGGTTCTGCCGCCGGTTGTTCGCCTTCCGGCGCGGCTGCCTCGGGTTCGGCCGCCGGCTGTTCCGCAGCCGGGGCTTCGCCCGGAGCGGCCTCGTTGGGAGCGGCCTCGTTGGGAGCGCCTCGTCCGGAGACGCGGCATCCGGTGCTACGCCTTCGGGCGCCGTCTCCTGTTGCTGCTGCTCGCCGCCAAGCGCATCGGGAAGGTTCTCCGTCCCGATCCCGCCGATGCCAGGCGTTTCGCCTTCACCCTCCACGCCGGCATCGCCGCCGCCGATACCCGGGATGACGCCGTCGATGCCGGGAATGCCTATGCCGCCGCCGCTCTCGCTACCGCCCTCGGAACCCGGCAGACCGGGGATGATGCCGTTGAAGATGTCGGTCGGCGATTGACTGCCGAAGGTGCCCTGCGACTCCTCGCTGCCACGGGCAAAGGCATTGCCGCTGAACTTCGTATTCGGCCCGTCCATTGGCCCGTCGAGATCGATGCTGAGATAAGGCTGGTCCGGATACTCCTGGGAAAAGATGTTGGCGATCATATCCATGGTCCAGGCGGCGATATTCGCGTCGCCCGTCGCCAGCAGCCTGGCCCGGTTGTTCGTCAGGCTGAGATCCTGGGTATTCAGCACACCCTGATTGATGTCGAACGTACCGTTCAGCGCGTTCGGCGAGCCGGTGAAGGCCGAATAGACGGCATTGACGCTCTCCGTGAAGCCCTGCAGTTGTTTTACCTGTTGGCCAAGAATTCCCAACAGCGCCGAGCCGACCTGTTGCTCCACCTGCGTGAGCACGGTGATGGAGCCGTCGACCTTGCCGTTGCCCTGCAGGCCGCCGACCAGGTCGGCCATGCTGTAGCCGCTGGATGCCAGGTCGGTGTCGAAGGACACCGGACCGGTGATGCGTTTTGCGAGGAACCCGCCGCCCATCAGCTCGCTGACGGCCACGTTGCTGCCGGTTACGTGGCCGTTGAACGTCGGTACGCCACGGCTGGCCAGCGTTCCCGTCAAATCGATGACGCCGCCATAGGTATTGCCGTTGAGTTGCTTGATGGTGAGCGTGCCGTCGCGCAGCGTGAGTTGCGCTTGCAGATTGTCGATGACAGTGGTGTTGGCGATGAAACGGTCGGCGCTGAAATCCACATCGGCATCCATCGACTGGAGCGCCGACAGGTCCAGCTTCTCCCGCGACCAGCGCTCGCCGCCGCCGCTGCCGCCCTTGGCAGGCGGCGGCATGAACGGCGACACATCGACAGTGCCGCCCTTTAGCGCGGCGCTGTAGAACGGCTTGCCGCTGCTCTTGTCCATGCTGGCCTGACCGTTCAGCGAGGTCTGGCCGGCGCGCAGCGAAAGACCGGAGATGGTCGCCTTGTCGGTGCTGCCCTGGGCCTTGGCGGAGAACTGCAGGGGCCCGAGCTTGGCCGCCGCCGGCTTGTAGCCAGGCACCAGCGCCGAGAGGAGCTGACGGAATTCCGGATGGTTGGCGGTGACGGCGAGATCGAACTTGGTCGGCGCGGGTGCGGCCGCGGTTTGCACCGTGCCGGCCACGGTGGCCGCGCCGCCGAAGCCCTGCAGCGCCAGGTCCAGCTTCATGTCGTTGGCGTTGCCGGCCATGGAGCCGGTGGCGGCGATCTTGCCCAGCTTGTTCGCCTCCGGCCCGGCCATGCCCGCCAGTGCCAGCAGCGGCGCGGGCTTGTCGGCGGAGAAGTCCAGCTTGGTATCAACCCTCGGTGCCGCGGACGACAAAGCGAGCACGCGGCCTTTGAAGCTGCCCTTGGCGCCGGCGCCGGCAATCGAGATCGTCACATCGTAGTTGAGATCGTCGGCGCCGCTCGCCGCATTGCCCTTAAGCGACAACGCGCCCAGCTTGCTGACATCGCCCTTGATGCCCGCCAGCGCCAGCAGCGGCCCGGCATCCTTCGCCTGGACATTGAACGCACTATCGATGCGCGGCACCACGCCCTGGCCGATGCCGGAGGCCTTGCCCTTCGCCTGGCCGGAAGCGCCGATGCCGCTGAGACCGAAATCGATATCGAAATTCACATCCTGGGCGCCGCCCGCGAGCGCGCCGGCGAGTTTCAGCGCGCCCAGCTTGCCCTTGACCCGGTCGCCCATGCCCGCCGCCTGGAACGCCTTGTTGGCGTCCTTGGCGGTGAGGTCGAACTTGGTGTCGAACCGCGGATTGCCGGCGAGATCGGTCACCGTGCCGTTAAGCGCAACCTTGCCGCCGGCGAACTCTTTCACCGAGAGATCGCGCAGCGTCAGCGTGCCGCCGGTGACCGTGCCGTCGAGATGGACACCCTGCAGCGTCTGCTGATTGACCGTCAGCTTGCCGACCCGCAGCTCCACATTGGCGTCCAGATCGGCCAGCGGTTTCAGGCTGTCCAACGGCAACCCGCCGCTCCCTGCCGGCTTCGGTGCAGCCTCGGCCGGCGCTGCCGCCGGTGGCATATAGGCGTCCACATTGAGCTGATCGATCGCCAGGCCGACACCGAACGCCATTTTCTGCTGGCCGGCGTTCGGCAGCGCGATCCGCAAGCCGCCGGTGATCCGGGAGTTGTCCAGCTTTAGATCCAGGTCCGCCAGCTCCAGCAAGTCGGCACCGGCGATGAAGCGGCTGGTCAGCGCCAGGCTGCGCAGCCGTTCCGCCGGCACGCCGGCCGGCGCCACCTGCAGCCAGTCCAGCAGCGCCCGCAGATTGTCCGCCTTGGCCTCCAGTGCGCCGCCGATCTGCGGCTTGCCGTCCACCGCCGTCAGCGCGCCGGCAGCCGAAACCGCGGCGCCGCCGGGCAGCTGGGCGGAGAATTGCTTGATCGCGAACTCGCCGCTGGCCAATTCGCCGACGAACTTCGTGTTGTCGATCAGGCCACCGCGATAGCTGATGGCATCGATGGCGATATCGATTGCGGCATTGATCCCCGTCGGCAGAGCAAAAGCGCCCGTCTCCGGCGGCGCGGATTCTTGGGCCGGCGCGGCCGGCTCGGCGGCCGCGCCGGCCAGCAGCGCATCCAGGTCGATGCGGTTGATGGCCAGCTTGACCGCGGCTTGGGACGGCGTTCCCGGGGTAAAGCTGACGTCGCCCGCCGCCGAGAGATCGCCAAGCGACAAGGTGAACTTCTCGACCTTGCCGCCCGTCGGTGTGTAATTGACGTCGCCGGCAATCTTGAACGGCTTGTCCAAGGCGATCGGCGCACCGTTGCCGCTGCCCGGCGCCACCGCCTCCAGGGCCGCCGCAAGATTAGCGCTGCCGCCCTCCAGCTTGCCCACGGCGCTGACGCCATCGGCAGCCTGGGCCAGCGTGCCCGTGAACTTGATCTGGGCGTCGCCCTGGCTGCCCGCGCCCCCGAGGCCGAGGGCGATGGCGACCGGCGCCGGCTGCGCCGGATCGATCCTGCCCGTGGAAACATCGAATGTTGCCGGCAACCCCTGATAGATCAGACTGCCCTTGGCGCCGAACGGCCCCTGCAATGACGCGGCCGCCAGGTTGGCGTTCAACGCTTCGATCTTCTGCTCGCTCTTTGCCACGGCATCCCGGTAGATCAAGGTGCCGTCGGTGATATTGACATTGTCCAGGCTGACCGCGGGCATGCCGCCACCGCCTTGTTCAGGCGTGGTGGTGGCGGACTCGGCGGCCGGCGGGGTGATTTCCCAATTGCCCTTCCCGTCCGGCAGCTTCTCCAGGAGGATCACCGGCTTCACCAGCGTGATCTCTTCGATCTGCACGTTGCCCTGGATCAGCGGGAACAGGGCGACGCGGACTTTCAGCGTCTCGAGCGTGACCATGTCCGGCGCGCTGCCGCCTTCGGCATTGGCGAAGCGGATGCCGGCGACGGAGATCGTCGGCATCGGCAGGATGGCGGCGGAGATATCGCCATCGATCACCAGATCCCGGCCGGTGGCTTTACGCGCCTCGTCGGTGATCAGCTGCTTATGCTGATTCCAGTCGTAGAAACTCGGACCGACAAGGACGGCGACGACGAGCAGCACCAGCAGGACGCCGAGTTCGATGAGAAACTTCTTCATGCGCAGAGCAACTCCTGTTCACGTCCGCGTGCCGAATGCAGCATTCTCTTTGCGCCGCGGAAAATTCAGTCTATTGTAGCATCTGGTCGTCTGGCATGTAATCCGACGACCGGTACGCCGCGTACTGAGACGGTGCGGCGATCAGCGGTGATCCTATGGGAGAGTTGGTCAACCTCAACAAATACCGCAAGCAGCGGGAGAAGCTGGCGACAGCCAAGCGAGCTTCCGAGAATCGCGTGAAATTCGGCCGTGACAAGCCTGACCGTGGCCGGGTCCGTGCCGAAAAGGACCGGGAAATCCGCAACCTGGACGATAAACTCCTGGATTGAAGGGCGTCTTGCAACCGCCGCCCATGCCCATTGGCGCGGCCCGATCTACGTTCCAGCAACATTCCGATCCCCGATAAGGTGGTGTGGCAGCCTTCGCTGATGCCGTGGCAAAACTGTGACGGCTCGCAAATCAAACGGCGGTCATCTTCGAGCAGTTGACCTGAACCGCGTCTGAACCGGATTTTTCCTGTTTCTTAACCATGGGGACAGGCAACTCGCCAATGGACCGGTAATGACATTGCGGCGGTTCAAACAATGAAGTCCATGACCCCGACTATGAATGTGACCTTGCCGTCATCGTCAGTGAGGGGGCAGTCGATCGATTCGAATTTCCGCAGTTCGCGGCCGGCGAAAGCCAAGGACCCCTCGCACATCCGGCAGACGCGGCCGGCGACCACGATATGGTAGTACTCATAGAGGGCATGCCCATAGTCGCCCAAGGCCCCCTTCTGCACCAGTTCGCCCTTGCGGTTGCGGCCGACGATCTGGATCACGCCCTCGCCGAACAGCCGGAACACAAAATCGCCGTCGGGCAGCACCTCGGTCAAAAAGATGTTGGCCACGATCATCTTATGGTCGGTGACGTCGAACATCTTGCGCGGCGGAATTAGGCCGCCATTGGCGTTGCGCCACCAGTCATAGAGGTGCTTGTTCTTCTTGCTGATGAACTGCGTGGCCGGGGTTACCGCTTCCTCCCGGATATCGAAAAATTTTGTCAGGCCGGATTGGTTCTGGCTCATGCACGGCTCACAGACGCAGAATTTTTCCGGGGTTCATGATGTTTTGGGGGTCCAGCGCCAGCTTCACCTGCCGCATCACCGCGACCGCATCGCCATGTTCGGCGGTAAGAAAGTCGATCTTGCCATAGCCGATGCCATGTTCCCCGGTGCAGGTGCCGCCCAGCGCCAGCGCCCGCATGACCATGCGCTCGTTGAGTTGCTTTGCTTCCGCCAGTTCCGCGGGCTGGTCCGGATCGACCAGGAATGTCACATGGAAGTTCCCGTCGCCGACATGGCCGACGATCGGCGCCAGAAGCGTCGACTTTCGCAGATCAGCCTTGGTTTCAGAGATGCACTCCGCCAAACGGGAGATGGGAACACAGACATCCGTTGCCCAGCCTTTGCTGCCCGGGCGCATCGCCTTGCAGGCGTAGTAGGCGTTGTGCCGGGCCTGCCAGAGGCGGTTGCGCTCCTCCGCCTTTGAGGCCCAGCGGAAATCGCCGGCCCCATAGCCGCTGGCGATCTCCTTCACCATCGCGGCCTGCTCGGCCACGCCGGCCTCGGTGCCGTGAAACTCGAAGAACAGGGTCGGCTGCACCGGGTAGTCGAACTTGGCGTAGCGGTTCACGGCGTCCATCTGCACTTCGTCCAGCAGCTCGATGCGGGCGACAGGGATGCCGGTCTGGATGGTCTGGATCACCGTGTTAACGGCGTCCTCAATCGTCGGAAACGAGCCCACCGCCGCGGAGATCGCCTCGGGTACGCCATAGAGGCGCAGCGTCACCTCCGTGATCACGCCCAGCGTCCCCTCCGAACCGACGAAAATCCGGGTCAGGTCATAGCCGGCCGCCGACTTCCGCGCCCGGCCCCCCGTCTTGATGATCCGGCCGTCAGCGGTCACCACCGTCAGGCCCAGGACATTCTCTCGCATGGTGCCATAGCGGACTGCGTTGGTGCCGGAGGCGCGAGTAGCAGCCATGCCGCCCAAGGAAGCATCCGCTCCGGGATCGATCGGAAAGAACAGGCCCGTTTCCTTGAGATGCTCATTAAGCTGTTTGCGCGTGACGCCGGCCTGGACAGTGACGTCCAGGTCCTCGGCACTGACCCGTAGGACATTGTTCATCTGGCTGAGATCCAGGCAGACGCCGCCATGCAGGGCGGCAACATGGCCCTCCAGCGACGTACCCGTGCCGAAGGCTATGACCGGCGTGCGGTACCGCGCACAGGCGCTGACGATCTGGCTTACCTCTTCGGTCGTCCGGGCAAAAACAACGGCATCAGGCGCATGGGTGGCGTGATAGGATTCATCGTGGCCATGCTGCTCGCGCACGGCCAGCGCCGTCGAGAAGCGGTTACCGAGGAGCGCCTGCAATTCGGCAAACAGGGCCGCATGGGTGTTGTGACCGGACAGCGCCGCTGCTGTTTCCATTGATCTGTTCCGCGCGCAACAAGCCTCTCTTCTGCGCCCGCCGCCGCTATTGGCAGCCGGAGCAGGTACGACCCGGAGGGTAGGCTATGCCGGGACCAACAGCAATATCAGACAATGTAGCCGGGCGGGCCGTGGAAAAGGAATGCGGACTCCATTATTCAGAACCCATCTTCGTTTTTAATTGCGTTGCGCAATGAAACTGTGGAAGCCTTGAAACCATTGAGACTGCGCGCGGCCCAAAATTCCTCCGTGCGTCTGAGGCCGATGATGGCAAGCGGTCGACCGCAGGGTTCTATACAGAAGGTCATTACGACCCTGGAGTTTCTCTCCGTATGCAGCGGACCGGTGCGCGATATCTACGCCTACTGGGACCGCCGCCGCGAAGGGCGGCGGATGCCGTCGAGCGCCGATATCAATTCCGCGGATTTTGCCGGCCATTTGCCCGGTATCGTCTTTGTCGAAGTGCGGCGCGACCCGCTCGAATACATATATCGCAGTGTCGGCATCCGCGAGATCGAAGCGCGCGGCTCCGACCCGACGGGTAAGAGCGTTGCCGATTACTGGCATGGCGGCGGCGGCATGGAGGCGGTGCTCGGCAACTACAACTACGTGACGACCCAGGGCGCCTGCCTCTACGAGTTCGAGCGATTCATTGGCCGCTCCGGCAATTATGTAATCGATGAGACTCTTTTCATGCCACTGTCCCCGGACGAGCGCACCGTGACCGATATCCTCACCTACACTCACTATGAAGATATCTGGCGAAAGAGTTGACCTTGATTTCGCGGCAAGTTCCGCAAAACTTTCTTTTGTATTCCGATTCGCAGATTCTTGACGCCCCATACCTTTTATACTTAGGCGGAATCCCAAGAATTGCTGTTGCCTTCCGGCTTCTGCCTGCAACGCAGCGAGTGAATCAGCATGCAACACGCTATCGATGCCCTGGGCCTGCCGCGCGGTGCATACGGACATTTGCGGCCGCCGCAAATCGTCGTCGCCAACGTGGACAATGAGAATATGATGGCGGACCCGTCCGGCCTGACACCGGAGTTCTGCGCCGGCAGCGCGCTCATCGCCCAGCGCATGCTCTGGTTCGCCGAGCCGGGCGATATCGTGCTGCTGCCCAGCCTGCCCTCGGTGGCAATGAAGCGCTATCTCGCCGGCTGGAAACATTGCGATCCCGATGAGATCCGCGTCCTTTCGCCCGATCCCGGAAATCACGGGCCATTGCCGTTGGGGGCGCAAAACCTGCTGGAACCGCGTTTCGTCAACAAGGTGCGCGGCCTGATGGGCGATCGCAGGGACTGGATCATGGCGCCCTATCTTTGCGACCGCGCTGTCATTGCGCTTTCGCAGGAGTTGGAGCTGCCGGACTCCGCGCTTCTCACGCCGTTTGCCCATGAGGGCGGCTGCGAGATGTTGAACGACAAGCGGGCGTTTCGCGCTCTGGCCGCCGGGCGCGGTATTCCGCTGGCGACCGGCGAGATCGTCGCCAGCCGCGAAGAACTCGACCGGGCGGTATTGCGCCTGATCGGCGCCACTAACGCTGTGATCATCAAGCAGGACCGACACTCCGGCGCCGAAGGCAATCTGGTGCTGAGCCGCAAGCGCGATATCTGCGGCGAAGGCGCGCTCGAGGCGATCTATACCGAAGACGGCCCGGCGATGCGCAAGGCAGTCGCGGCGATCTGGAAGCGGCTCGCCTATCATGAACGCGCCCCGCTGATCGTCGAGGTCTACTATCCGTCATCGATCAGCCTCTATGCCGAGTTCGCCGTCGATCCGCGGCGCCGCGCCGTAGAATTGCTGAATTGGGGCGAGCAACGCATGGAGCCGGTCTTCACCGGCTTTGTCATTCCACCGTCGCTGCCGGCCTTCCAAGGCGCTCGGTTCGTGTCCGGCGCCACCGAGCTGGCGCGCATATCCTGCGACCTCGGCATGGCCGGCCGGTTGAGCGTCGATGGCGTTATCACGCCCGGCGGCGATCTGGTCTTCAACGAGATCAACGGCCGCATCGGCGGTTGTTCGCAGGTCCATCATATCGCCTCGCTGCTGCTCGGCCCCGGCTATGGCGACAACAGCTTTATCGCCACGCATCATCGCGTTCCGGCGCCGCTGATCGACGAGGTCATCGACATCACCATCGAGCAAGGGCTGCAATTCGACCTGTCGGAGCGGCGCGGCATCGTCGTGATGGCCGAGGATACCCAGCAACTCGGCGTTCTCGACTTTCTGGCGATTGCGCCGCGCAAGGAAGAAGCACTATTCATTGAGGATAAATTCGAGAGTCTGATCCGGCGCCGCGCCGCGCGGCTGACATAGATCGAGATCCATATCGACCTTGCTTCGCGATCTCACGAAGAACTACGGCGAGATCCCTTCCCTGCTGTGGCGGTTGCTGGCCACGCAGGGCTGCATGAACGCGACTCACTTCATGGCCTTTCCGCTGTTCGCGGTCTACATGGCCAACGATCTGGGCTTTCAGCCGGGGCAACTCGGCACCGTCCTCACCGTTCACTTGGTGACAAGGCAGGTGCTGCCGTCGCTCACCGGGCCGGTCGCGGACCGCTTCGGACTGCGCATCTTTCTGATCGCCGGCCTCTTCCTGCGCGGCGCGGGCCTGATCGGCTTTGCCTCCTGGACCGACTGGCTCTCGCTGTCGGCAATGGCTTTCCTCATCGGATTGGGAACGGCGCTGTACGAATCCGCCATTAACGGCGTCTTTGGCCGTCAGCCGACGGCGCTGGCGGCGCGCGTCTTCATCGTCAACAATCAGTTCCTCAATATCGGCGTGATGGTGGGGCCGTTGATCGGCAGCCTGGCGCTTGACTTGGACATCCGCTCGCTCTTCATCGGCGGCGGGATCGTCTTCATGTTGCTGGCGGCCTGGACCGCGACCCTGCGCGAGATCGACGCGATCCATGGCGAGCCGACCGCCATAGCCACCAGCCTGTCGCGCGTGCTGCGCAATCGGGCGTTCCTCGTTTTCTTTTTTGCGTCGATGCCCTGGTGGTTTCTCTATACGCAGCTCTTTGTCGCCTTTCCGCTGTATCTCTCGCGGATCGCCGGCGACAGCGCCGTCGCCAAGATTTTCCTGGTCAACGGCGCCGTCGGTTTTGTGGCGATGATCGGCGCCATGCTGCTGTTCGAGCGCGTCAATGCGCGATCCCTGATCCGGAGCGGCTATCTGGCTGCCGCCGTGATCTTCGTGTTGGTGCCGTTGTCGGACAAACTATGGTGGTTCCTGCTTTTCGTTGCCTTCTACACGATCATCGAGTTGATCTTCATACCCGCCCTCGAAACGCTGATCGCCGGTCTGGCCGACCAGGGCAGCCAGGCGACATTCTTCGGCGTCGCCAGCCTGGCCTGGGCCATCAGCGGCACGGCCGGCAACTATATCGGCAGCTGGCTGATTCTGGAGAGCACGCCCACTGTGACTTGGCTTTGCTTCGGCGGCGTCGCTCTGCTCGGCTTCCTGCTGGCTGCGGCTTTTGCCCGGCTGCGGCCAGCTCCGCAGCACGCCTCTTCGTTGCGCTCGCCGACCTGACCGGTCCGCAACCGGTTTCAGAGGCCAAGATCGCCTGAATGTGATTTTCCCTTCTGTAGGAACGGCATGCTATATGGACGGTTCAGCCGCACCACCAGCAAGGGCGTCGTATGCCGACCGCACCGGCCGACCGCCGTCAGAGCGGAGTCATCACCGATCTGAGCTTTCTCGAAAGCTGCAACGCGCATGTGCGGGAGCTTTATGCCTATTGGGACGAGCGCCGCGCGGGCCGGATCATGCCGCTGCGTTCCGACATCAATCCGGCCGCCTTTCCGCGCCACCTGCCGGGGATTCTGCTGGTCGATGTGCGCTGGGAGCCGATGGAGTTCATCTATCGCGTCGTCGGCACCCGCGAAGTCGAAGCACGCGGCTACAATCCGACGGGCAAGCCCGTCGCCGGCAATTGGTTTGGCAGCGAGCAGGAGCGCGTCCTCGACAACTACCGGTATGTCGCGACAAAAGCATCTCACCTCTACGACTACGACCCCTTCCGGAGCAAGGACGGGCACTTCCTGGTCGATGAGTTGCTGTTCATGCCCCTGTCCTTCACAGGCGCGCGCGTCGACCAGGTGCTTGTCTACTCGCACTACGAAGACCTCTGGCGCAAGCAACCGCCGTAGCGGCGCGGCCAGGCCGACACCGGATTTCCGAACCGTCCCATGGCGGCCTCCCGCAAGCCGCGTACTTCCCTGCGTTGCAGGAAACGCCTATGATGCAACGAAGCAACCTGCGCCGGGCCGATGGCAACTGCGGCCTGCGCCGGTTCGTCATAAGAGGAAGAAACATGCGCGTGGCGGATGGATTTGGCTCGCGGCGGTCGGCCGTCTTGATGGCGGCGCCGGCCTTGGTGGCAGCCGCGATATTGTTGGCAGGCGGCGATGCGGGCGCCGTAACGAGAGACGCCGAATGCGACGACCTGGATATCGCCGTCGAGCCGGCGGCGGATTTTCGCAGCATAGAATGCAAGGTCGGGCAGACGGGCTATGGCGGCGATACCGGCTGGTCCAACATGGAATTGATCGAAGCGCAGGACGCTCTATCGGTCTTGCTTGTCTATCACAGCCGCGCGGGCGTGCAGACCTATCTCCAGCGGACCGATCCCAAGACGCTGTTCAGCAACAGCATCGATATAGCCATCGACGACAGCTGGAGTGGAACGACCGTCAGCGAGGGTTATTCGATCTCCAAGTTCTTCAGCAAGTTCGACAATGAGTCGGAGAAGGTGCCCTGCTTCGCCTATTCGCGCTACGGCGGCCACGTTTCCGGTACCACCGGGTTCCGGCATATGGTCGCCGGCTTCTACTGCGAGTTCGTTCCCAGCGATAACCCGGTATCGGAAGCGCGGATCGAACAGATGATCGGCAAGATCAAGGCCGACATGTTCTAATTCGCGGCTGCACGCGCGAGGCCTAGCTCATCGCCGCGGCCGGCCGCGGCGGCGTTTCGCCCGTCCAATCCTCTTCGATGTAGAACGGCCCTGGCCTTTCCCGCAGCTCCTCGTACTTGCAGATCTCCGGCTCGGCGCCCAGCGGCGTCGAAACCCCGTCCCGGAACACCCACTCGCCGCGATCCGGCGAGTTCGCCGCGCGCACATACGAGTTGATCATGAAACAGCGGTCGCGGCCGGACTTGTTCGGCAGCGAACCATGCACCGTCAGCAAGGTCCAGATCGCCAGATCGCCCGGCTCGAGCCGGAAATCGACGCGGTCGGCCGGATCCAGACCGGCCCGCCGCAACTCCGCCTCCTGGGTTTCGCCCTTCATGATCGGGCCGTCATCCGACAGGCCGAGATATCCGCGGCTGTGGCTGCGGTCGAACACCGCGAGGCCGCCATTCTCCGGCCCATGGGGATCGATCGCCAATCCGGTATTGAGATAGGTGCGGTCCAGATTGCTGTAGACTTCCGGCAGCTCGCGGAAGCGCAGATCTTGGTGGAAGCGGTAGCCGGTGAACTTCGCGCCGACGGGTTTCCAATGAAGCTGGTTGGTCACCTGCTTGATGTCCCGCCCCAGCAGCGGCTCCATGATTTCCAGATAACGCGGATGGCGCCGCAGCGCCTCCAGCGTCGGATTGATCCAGGCGAACCAGTGCGCCTGCAGCAGGACGCGGCGCTTTGCCGCCGGATCATTGATGATCTCGAACAGGAGATTGCGATCCCGGTAGGTCGCGTGGTGCTTCAGGCCCTCTGCCGCGACCGCTTCGGTCTCCCGCTTGATATCGGCGATTTCCGCTGGTGCGAGAAAGCCGCGGATGATGGCATAGCCATGCTCGCGCAAGAACTCGACATGAGGGGCCGTCACGCTCTTATCCTTTTCGCCGCCTGTATCCGGTTATCTTAGAAACATTCGTGGGTCTCGAAAAGTCCGCGAAAATGCAAGGGGCGGGTTCATCACCCGCCCCCGGCCCTTCCTCAAGCTGTCTCCCTCGGCTTCTAGTACTGGCCCAGTGTCTTGCGGAAGATAGTGCAGATTTCGTCGACATGCTTCTTATCGGCGATCAGCGGCGGCGCGATGATCCCGGCGTCGCCGGTGAACTTGATATGCATGCCCGAATTGAACAGCCGCTTCGTGCAATCCATTCCGCGCAGGCCGGGCTTGCCATCCATCGGCGCGAGATCGATCCCCGCCAACAGGCCGTAGCCGCGGATATCCGTCACGATCGGCAGGTCGGACAGCGCGAACACCGAGTCGAGGAAATACTCCGACAGTTCGGCCGCCCGCTCGAAAAGGCTCTCGCGTTCATAAATATCCAGCGTCGCCAGCCCCGCGGCGCAGGCCGCGGGATGGCCGGAATAGGTGTAGCCATGGAACAACTCGATGGCCCCGTCGGGCGCCGCATCGACGATGGTGTCATAGACCTTGGTGCTGCAGGCCACCGCACCCATGGGCTGCGCGCCGTTAGTGAGCCCCTTGGCCATGGTCATGATATCGGGAATGACGCCAAAGCTGTCCGCCGCGAAGGCCTTGCCGGTGCGGCCGAAGCCGCAGATCACCTCGTCGAACACCAGCAGGATGCCGTGCTTGTCGCAGATTTCCCGCAGCCGCTCCAGGTAGCCCTTGGGCGGGATCAGAACGCCGGTCGATCCTGCGATCGGCTCGACAAAACAGGCGGCGAGCGTGCTGGCGCCATAGAGATCGACGAAGCGCTGGAGATCGTTGGCGAGGTCGGCGCCGGTCTCCGGCTGCCCCTTCACGAACTTGTTCTCCGGCAGCCAGGTGTGGCGCATATGCACCACATTGGCGACACCGATGGCGAAGGCCTCGCGGTTGCGCACCAGGCCCGACAGCGCCACACCGCCGAGATTGACGCCATGATAGGCGCGCTCCCGCGACACGAAGCGCGTGCGCGTGCCATCGCCGCGGGCGCGCTGATAGGCAAGCGCGATCTTCATCGCTGTGTCCACGGACTCCGAACCCGAGTTGGTGAAGAACACATAGTTGAGGTCACCCGGCGTGATCTGCGCCACGCGCCGCGCCAGCTCGAAGGACAGCGGATGCCCGGACTGGAATGGCGAAGCGAAATCCAGGGTCGCCAGCTGCTTCGACACCGCCTCGGTGATCTCCTTCCGGCAATGACCGGCGGCGGCGCAGAACAGGCCGGCGCTGCCGTCGATCAACTTCTCGCCGCGATGGTTCCAGTAATACATGCCCTCGGCCTTGGTGATCAGCCGCGGCTCGGACTTGAATTCCCGGTTGGACGTGAAGGGCGCCCAGTGCTGCTCCAGGCTGTTGGCGGAAAAACTCTTCTGCATCACGGTCATCGAGGCGTGCGTCCCTGCTTTCGGCAATGTGAAGTTCGGCTGGCGCCGGCGGGCAGAGCGCCGGTTCCCCGGATTTGGAACTTCACTAGTCTAGAAAGAGAGCCGGCAACCGCCGTAGAACCAGATCATCCCAATCGGCCGGGCCACTCGGTGCAGAACTCGCGCTTACGATGCGGCCGGCTCGGCTGCGGCGGTTGGATACTCCGTCGTCTGGCTCGTGGACGGCGATTTGTCGACCGGCCACACGGCATAGAAGAATACGACCTTGCCCCGAGCCTCATAGACCAGCGGCGTGTCCTTGGGAATCCAGAGGATGTCGCCCGGACCGGCGCGATAGGTCTTGTCGCCGACCTGCAGGGTGAATTTGCCTTCCTTGATGAACAGCACCTCGTCATAGGTGACCGTCCATTCGATCTCGCACTTCTCGAATACGCCGATGCCGGCGCCCAGGCCGGTGCTGTAGCGGCGGTTGACCACCGGCGCGGTGACGATCCCGTCATCGTTCGGCTTCAGGTTCAGCTCCGCCATGCGGAACAGTTTCACATCGTTCATCCCTAGCTTTCCTCCGCTCGCCGCCCCCTGGCGGGGAATCGACCGCCTGTGCCGCGCCATTGCGGGACAGAAACCTCGGAAAGTCAAATCCGCATGGGCCGCCGGGCGATCAGGCCAAGCCCTTGTTCGGGCCCAGGATTGCTGTGAACCCGGCTTACGTCGCGCCGACCCCGGCTTGCACCGCCTGCGGTAGAATGCAGCAACGCTCGAACATGGAAATCAAAGGTGGGTAGGATGACACTCTCGAGGTTTCTGACCAGGGCCGCGCTGCTGCTGGCGCTCGTCCCGGCATTCGCCGGCGGCTTTCCGGCCGCCGCGGAAACACCTGCTATCGACGCGGCCAAGACCGATCTCGCGGCCGGCCGCCTGGCGATTGCCGCGGCTACATTGGATGCGCATCTGCGGAATGCGCCCGCCGATGACACCGCCCGGTTCCTCCTGGGTGCCGTCCAGTTCATGGAGGCGGCGGAGAGGCTCGGCCAATCGCTGTACCGCCACGGCCTCAATCCCGCACCGGAAGTCTTCTCTGTGCCGTTTTTCCGTATCCCGGTGCCCTACAATCCTACTCCCGAGCCGCTCGCCTACGAGCAGGCCCGTTCCATGATCCGGCAATTTACTGACGATCTGGCCATCGCGGAGGCGACCTTAGCGCAGGTCGACGATCCCGCCGTGCAGATGCCGCTCGCGATCGGCCAGATCCGGCTCGACCTCAATGGCGACGGAACGGCAACCGACCAGGAGACACTGTGGCAGCTCTACCGGCAGATCAACCAGGCGCCGGACCTGCCGCCGGATCAGGTGGCGCAGTTCGTCATCGACTTCGACGGCAGCGATGCCCCGTGGCTGCGCGGCTACAGCCATCTGCTGATGGCACTCGGCGATTTCCTCCTCGCCCATGATTGGCATGAGGGTTTCGACCACACTTTCCACACGCTGTTTCCCCGGGCGAATCTACCGTTTCAGTCTCTGACCGATAGGTCGACGCGCAGCCCCTACGCCGGGGACGTCGATGAGATCGCCGATTTCATTGCCTTCATCCACCTGATCCATTGGCCAGTGCAGGAACCGGACCGCATAGCCAGCGCCCTCCGTCACCTTGAAAGCGTCGTGGATCTAAGCCACGAGAACTGGAGCCGCATCCTGGCCGAAACCGACAATGGCCGCGAATGGCTGCCCAATGTCCGGCAGACCGGCGCCATCCCCGGCCTTGCGGTGACCCAGTCGCGGATCGACGCCTGGATGCTGTTCCTGGACGAGTTCGGCGCCATGCTGAAGGGCGAGAAGTTGATGCCCCATTGGCGACTGGCCCAGGGTGTCAATCTCCGTCGCGTTTTCCTGGAGCCGCGGCCCTTCGATCTGGTGCTGTGGATCCAGGGAAGCGCCGCCCTGCCCTATGCCGAGCCTGGCCCAGTCAGCAGGACGGAGACCTGGGAGAACATCCTTATGCTGATGGAAGGCGACTTTTTCACCTATGCCGCCTGGTTCAACTGAAAACCGGCCCATTTTTTTCCCCGGGAGTTTTCTCCATGGCCTTGAACCTATGGGATTTATTACCTGAACGGCTCTCGTCGGCAGCCCGCGATAAGCTCCCGTTAACTAAGTTCTGCAATCATTCCTATAAGGACAAGGTATCAGGCATTCGCTCAAGCTGGCCGAGGCCGGCTATCCTCGGAGACCATCGTTATGTCGGGAGAGAAGGCTGTCGCGAAGTTCCCGCGCGCGACCTTGCTGATAGTCGTGATACTCACCGCCGTTGTGGTGATCGGCGAGGTTCTCGCCGGCGGATGGGTGCTGCGCGACCTCGACGATCTCAGCCGCCGTTCCGCCAGCCTCGCCAGCGCTCAGGGCGCTATTGTCTACTATGACGAAGCGCTGACCATGTCGGCCCGTCTCGCCGCCTCGACCGGCGACGTCAAATGGGCCGACCGCTACGACACCTTCCTGCAGCCGATGGACGACGCCATCAGGAACGCCGGCAGCCTGGCGCCGCAGGATCTGAACGACAAGCTGCAGCAGGAAACCGGCGAAGCCAACACCCGCCTGGTGGAGCTGGAAACGCAGGCGCTCGAGCTCGTCCGCAAGGGCCAAGCGGCGCAGGCCGCCGAACTGCTCTACAGCAACAAGTACGAAGCCGACAAGAAGGTCCTCGCCGATGGGTCCGACAGCTTCAATGCGGCACTCAATGCCATGCTGGCGGCGGAACGCGGCGCTATCGGCCAGCGAATCTTCACCGGCGGCATAGCGGCCGCGCTGGCACTGATCGGCCTGATCTTCGCCTGGCTCAAGGTCTATCGCACCTTGGCCCGGTGGAACGTCGATATGAACGAAATGCTGCACCGCCGCTCCGCTTCCGAGCGCGAACTGGCCCAGCAGGCCAATGACCTTCGCGAACGCGATAACGCCGCCGGCACGGCCAGCCAGCACCTGAGCGACGCCGTTGAGAGCCTGAATGACGGATTCGTGCTCTGGGACAAGAACGGGAAGCTGGTGATCTGCAACAGCCGCTACGTAAAGATCTATCCGCTGATGGCTGACCTCAATGTCCCGGGCACGGATTTCGAAACCCATGTCCGCACCGCCGTCGCCCGCGGCATGCTGCCGGAAGCGATCGGACGCGAAGATGCATTTGTTGCCGAGCGGCTGGCACGGCATCGCGCCGCCAATTCCGCGCATCTGCGCCAGCTGCCCGACGGCCGCTGGTTCCGGGTCAGCGAGCACCGCACCGCAGCGGGCGGCGTCGTCGGTGTCCATGCCGACGTCACCGAACAGAAGAACGCCGAGCTGGCGGTGCGTGAATCGAACCGCACGCTAAGCGCCACTTCGCAGAAGCTGACGACCATCGTCCGCCATGCTGTCGACGGCGTCTCCGCGATCAAATCAGCCACGGCGAAACTGGCCACCGGCAGCGGCGACCTGTCCGAGCGCACCGAGGAGCAGGTCACCAGCCTCGAGGAGATGGCCTCCGCCATCCGCGAACTCACGGAGACCCTGAAGAGCAACACCGGCAACGCGCAGGAGGCCAGCGCCCTGGCCAATGCCACGCGGCAAGCCGCGGAGAGCGGCGGCGCCGTTGCCAAGGATGCCGTCGCGGCAATGGAACAGATCGAGGTTTCGTCGCGCCGCATCTCCGATATCATCGGCATGATCGAAGAGATCGCCTTCCAGACCAACCTGCTGGCCCTCAATGCGGCGGTGGAAGCGGCGCGGGCCGGCGATGCCGGTCGCGGCTTCGCCGTCGTCGCCCAGGAAGTGCGGGCTCTTTCGATGCGCGCGTCGGAAGCCTCGCGGGAGATCCGCACCCTCGTCACCAACAGCAGCAGCCATGTGGGCCAGGGTGTCGAACTCGTGCGCAAGGCCGGCACGCAGCTTGGCGAGATCGTCGTTTCCGTGAAGAAGGTCGCGGAGATCGTCGGTGAGATGGCGTCGGCCATCCGCGAGCAGTCCAGCGGCATGCAGCTTGTCGCCGACACGGTCACTGACATGGAATCGATGACGCAGAAGAATGCCGGTCTGGTGGAGAACTCCACGGCGGCGCTGAACGAGGTCGACCGCCGCCTCGCCGCTCTGATCGGCGCCATCGACGATGCCAAGGAGCTGACCGACAAGGAGCGGCCGGACTTCGGCCTCGCGGCCTAGGGCTCATCGCTCTAACGGCAGTCGGGTTTCCCGTCTGCGTCGCCCGGTTTCATTGACAGGGATGCACATCCCTATAGTCAGAATCTAACGTACTGATCGTAAAGGATTTCACGACCCCCGGTTGTGTAAGCCCGGCGCCATTCATAACGCTCTGTTAACCAGCTCCAGCGATATTGTGCGCTTGGCTTGGCGGCCGCAGGGTGCCCGGTACGGCGCGGCCCGATTGCCTAGGGAAGAGTACAATGTCGGCGAATAGGGTCGTTGCGCAATTTTCGCGAATTCGCAATGCTGGCGGTCGCGGCCTTCACGGTTATGGTCATCATCGGGCTGGTCGTGGCGGGGTTGTGGATCCTGCGCGATTTCGAGAACCTGAGCCGGCGCGAAATCGACCTCGCCGGCGCCGCAATTGCCTTCGGCAGCCTGTTCGTTGGCATCGCCCTCGCCTGGTTGCACGCCCAACGCTCGCTGCTCCGCTCGAAGGCCGATCTCGGCGAGCTGCTGCACAACCGCGCTGAATCGGAGCGCGCCCTGGCGCAACGGGCCGAGGAGATGCGGGAACGCGACCTTGTCGCCAACACCGCAAGCCTGCGCCTGAGCGACGCCGTGAACAGCCTGAACGACGGTTTTGTCCTCTGGGACAAGGATGACCGCCTGGCCATCTGCAACGACCACTACCGCAAGCTCTATCCCAGGATGGCCGATCTCAGCGTGGCGGGCCGCCATTTCGAGGACATCATCCGCGGCGCCATCGCCCGCGGCTTGTTCCCGGAGGCCGTCGGGCGGGAAGACGCTTTTGTCGCCGAGCGCATCGCGCGTCACAAATCCTCAGACTCCACAGTCGTGCATCAACTCGAGGATGGCCGCTGGATCCGGATCAGCAAGCATCATACCGCCGAGGGCGGCGTGGTTTCCCTCCACGCCGATATCACCGAGCAAAAGAGCGCGGAAGTCGCGGCGCGAGCCGCCCATGAGTCGATGAAATTGACCTCTCAGCAGCTGGAAGAGATCGTCCGCCATGCCGTCGACGGCGTCACGGCGATCAAGTCGGCCACCGCCCGCCTCGCGCGCGGCAGCGGCGACCTCTCCGAGCGCACCGAAGAGCAGGTCACCAGTCTCGAAGAGATGGCCGCCGCCATGCGCGAGCTGACGGAAACGCTGAAGAACAATACCGGCAATGCGCAGAAGGCCAGCGGCCTCGCCGATGCCACGCGTCGCGCCGCTGAAAGCGGCGGCGTGGTCGCCGCCGATGCAGTCGAAGCGATGGAACAGATCGAAGTGTCGTCGCGGCGGATCGCCGACATCATCGGCATGATCGAAGAGATCGCCTTCCAGACCAATCTGCTGGCCCTGAATGCCGCGGTCGAAGCGGCGCGGGCCGGCGATGCCGGCCGCGGCTTTGCCGTCGTCGCCCAGGAAGTGCGCGCGCTGTCGATGCGCGCCTCCGAAGCCTCGCGGGAAATCCGCACGCTGATCACCGAGAGCAGCGGCCAGGTCGGCCAGGGCGTCGCGCTCGTCCGCAAGGCTGGGCAGCAGCTCGGCGATATCGTCGGCTCGGTCAAGCAGGTGGCGTCGATCGTCGGCGAAATGGCGTCGGCAATTCAGGAGCAGTCCAGCGGCATGCAGCTTGTCGCCGATACCGTTACCGATATGGAGACGATGACCCAGAAGAACGCCGCGATGGTGGAAAGCTCCACGGCGGCGCTGAACGAGGTCGACAACCGCCTGGCGACTTTGATCGGCGCGATCAACGCCGTGCAGGAGGTGTCCGGCGAGGGCAGCGCCGGGCGCAAGAGCCCGAACAGGGCTGCTTCCGCCGCCTAGCCGATCGCCGCCTCGCACATGATTTCCACGCCCCAATGGGGATGGTGGACCAGTTTCGCCTCCACGGTGGCGCGCGCGGGCGCATGGCCCTTGGGCACCCATTCCTTCCAGGCCCGGTGCATATCATCGAAGGTCTTGATGTCGGCCAGGAACACCTGGGCCTTCAGCAGCCTGGTCTTGTCGGTGCCGGCCTGGGCCAGCACCTCGTCGATCTGCTTCAGGACATTCTTCGTCTGCTCATAGACAGAAGCCGGCACCGGGTCTTCCGGCACCACGCCGGCCAGATAGACCATGTTGCCATGGATCACGGCATCGCTGATTTCCGTGGGATCGCCCAACCGCTTGATCGTCATGAAATTCCTCTGATTGAAACAGCTATGCGGGCTGGGCCGACAGCGCCCCCGCGCCCAGGTCCTGACGCTCGGCCTCCCGTGCCGCGCGGGCGCGGTCGGCGGCCACCCGCTCTTCGCGGCGGCGCATGATCTCGTAGACGATGGCGCCGACCAGGGTGAAGCCGATGATGATGACAGCCAGCGCCGACAGCGCCGGCGTCGTGCCCTGCCGCACCTCGCCCGCCAGCACGGTCACCAGCGTCTTGTCCGCCAGGATGGCAAAGGTCGTCGTGTTGTAGTTCTCGAACGACGACAGGAAGGCGATGACAGACGCGGAGACCAGGGCCGGCTTCAGGAACGGCAGCAGGATATGCCAGAACACCTGCGGATAGCTGGCGCCCAGATCCAGCGCCGCCTCCTCCTGCGCCCGGTCGAAGCGCTGCAGCCGCGCCATGATGATCAGCAGGCAATAGGCGGCAATGAAGCTCGACTGGCCGAGGATCGTCAGCGTGATGCCGTTATAGAACGCGCCTTTGGTGAAGGCGGTAAGCCCCAGCATGTCCTTCCAGAAGATCACCGTGGAGATGCCGATGATGACTCCCGGCGTCAGCACCGGCGACACCGTCACCAGGTAATACATGCCCCGCGCCCGGTGATAGATCTGGTTCATCACGATCGAGGCCGCGAGCCCGATCGGCACGGACAGGAGCACGACGCCGAAGCCGATGATGATGGAGTTCACCAAACCTTCCATCATCGCCCGGTGGTTCCACAACTTGACGAACCAGTCGAGCGTGAAGGCTTCGAACGGATAGGCCTGGGGATAGCTCGGCGTGTTGAAGGCGGTGACGCTCATCACCAGCAGCGGCCCGAACAGATAGCCGAAGAACAGGAGCACGTAGAAGCCGATCATCGCCTTCATGACGAATTGGGAACTCATCGAATCGTCTCTCCCAGGCTGACCTTGAACAGGCGCAGCATCGCCATGACGAAGAAGATGCAGGCCGTCAGCAGGATGAAGGCATAGGCGGCGCCGCGGGGCCAATTGAAGCCCTGGAAGAAGAAGTCATAGACGATCGACGTGAACCACAGCGTGTTCGGCCCGCCGAGAAACTGCGGCGCCGCCAGCGATCCGGCCGAAAGCATGAACACCATGGTGCAGCCCGACGCGATGCCCGGCTTGGCGTAGGGCATGACGACTTCGAGATGGATGCGCCACCAAGGCGCGCCGAGGTCCCGCGCCGCCTCGATCTGATTCTTGTCAAGGCTCTCGATCGCGTTGTAGAGCGGGAAGATCATGACCAGCAGATAGGCATAGGACAGGCCGACATAGAGGCCGGTGTCGCTGCCCAGGAAATCGATCGGCGTATCGATCAGGCCGAGACCCATCATTGCCTGATTGATCAGCCCTTTTGAGGCCATCAGCAGCCGCAGGGCGAATGCGCGCAGAACCTCGTTCACCCAATAGGGAACGATCAGGCCGAGCATGAGCAAGCGCACCTTCTGGGCGGTGCCGGCCTGCGCCATGTAATAGGCCAAAGGATAGCAGATGGCGAAGTTCAAGGCGGTGACGGCGACGGACGCAACGATCGAGAACAGGAACGCCGCAATATGTGTGACGTTCCAATCGCCGCTCGAAGGCTCGACGAAGAACGACTTGTACTGAGCAATGGTAAGGAAATCCTCCGGGCCGCCGCGCTTCAGCGGCGGCAGCCGGGGATGGAAGCTCTCCTGCACCATGTAGAGATAGGGCAGTACCACCAGGAACAGCGCCCAGAATGCCACCAGTCCGATAAACACCATGCCGAGCACGGTGCCGTTGCGCTCGAAGAAACTCTTGCGCGTGGGATCATGCCGCCCCTTCGCCTCATAGCGGGACATCACCCAGAAGACGGCGATGACCACCACCGGGATCAGGAAGACGAAGAGCCTACTCACTGGCCATCTTTCCTTCCGGCAGCACGAGGCCGAGATCCGGGTCGTAGCTGACAGCCGCCGACGATCCCTGTTCAGGGATCGCCGCACCGTCATGGCGGCCGACGGTCAGGGTGATGTCCTTCTTGCCCGCGCCCTTGAGGAAGATATGGCTGGCATTGCCCTCGAAGGCGACATTGAGGACGTTCGAGCCGATCGTTGTATCGGCGGCGCCCTGGCCCAGCCGCAACGACTCCGGCCGCACGAACAGGATGGCCTGGTCGCCGGCGCGCAAGTCCGCCCGCATTCCGCCCGCGCAGCGCGCCGAACGCCGTCTCGATGATGGCGGTGCCGTTGTCGGCGCGCAGCACCCTGCCGGGGAACGGATTGTTCTCGCCGACGAAGGAGGCGACGAACGCCGTCGCCGGCCGGTCATAGATCGTCTTGCCGTCGCCGACCTGCTCGATCACGCCGGCATTCATCACGGCGATGCGGTCCGACATCGTCAGCGCCTCGCCCTGATCGTGGGTGATGTAGATGAAGGTGATGCCGACTCGCTGCTGGATATTGCGCAGCTCGTTGCGCATATGCTGGCGCAGCTTCAGGTCCAGCGCCGACAGCGGCTCGTCCAGCAGCAGCACTTGCGGCTCCACGGCGAGCGCGCGGGCGATGGCCACACGCTGCTTCTGTCCGCCCGACAGCTCGTTGACCATCTTCTTGCCCTGGCCGCGCAGGGCGATCAGCGACAGCAGTTCGTCCGCCCTCTTCTCACGCTCCTGCCGCGAGGCGCCGCGCACCCGCAGGCCATAGGTGATGTTGTCGGTGACGCTCATCAGCGGGAACAGCGCCAGATTCTGGAAGATCAGCGCGGTCGGCCGCTTGTTGGGGCCGAAGCCGGCCATGTCCTTGCCGCCGATGCGGACCTTGCCTTCCGACGGCTCGAGGAAACCCGATACCGTTCTCAGGATCGTCGTCTTGCCGCAGCCCGAAGGGCCGAGGAAGCTGAAGAATTCCCCGTTGTTGATACGCAGCGTCGCGGATTGAACGGCGGTAAAATCGCCGAAACGGATGGTGACTCCGTCGAGTTCGACGTCGGCGCTCATGCCCCTGTCTCGCCTGCCCTGTTAAGCCGTGCGCTTCCGGTCCCGGAAGTTTCTTCTTATGTCACTTGTCTATCGTCGCCCGATGCTAAAAACAAGACATCCCGGCTCGAGTGAGCCGGGATGTCGAGTTGCCTTCAGGCCGTTCTGCGGTCCGCCTAGGCGGACTTGAACTTGTCGGCGTACTGCGTGCGCAGCTCGCCGAACCAGGCCGGCTCGGGGATGCGGTGCCACAGCTTCTGCAGCGCATCCTCCGGATAGGCCTCGGCGAAATTCTTCTTCGCCGTATCGGACAGCAGGGCATCGGCGCCCGTCACCACCGGATTGTAGCCGGAGCCTTCGGCAACCGCCGCGCTGGCTTCCGGCGTCATCAGGAAGTTCAGGAACTCATAGGCCTGCTCCTGGTTCTTCGCCGCCGCCGGCATCGCCCAGCCGTCGAGCCAGGTGATCGCGCCTTCCTGCGGCGCCATATAGCTCACCGGCTTGCCGTCCTTCTTCAGCGACAGCACCGGACCGTCCCAGGTCTGGCCGATCACCACGCCGTTCTCGAGCAGACCGGACTTGGTGTTGTCGGCGCTGTCCCAGAACTGCTTGATCCACGGCTTGTGCTCGATCGCGATCGGCAGGATCTGATCGTAGATCTTCTTGAAGGTCTCTTCGTCCTTGAAGGCGTCAGCCATGCGGTTCGACGGCAGCTTGCCGCTCGTGGTCCAGCCACAAGCCGATGCCGAGCAGCAGCGAATGCGGCCGCCCCTGCACCTTGCCCTTGTACTCTTCGCTCCAGAGCGTGCCGTAGGACAGCGTCTTGTATTCGAGCGTCGTCTGATCGGTGCGCCAGGAAATCGCTTCGCTGCCCCAGCAATGCGGCACATGGTAGAGGCCGCCGTCCCAGGTCCACTCGGAGGATGAACCTTCGAGCATGGAGGGAATCAGGTTCTTGCTGTTGGCGAGCTTGTTGGTGTCAAACGCGCCGAGCACACCCAGTTCCTTGAACTGCGGCGCACGGTCGCGCGTCGGCTGGCAGAGGTCGAAACCTTCGCCGCCGGTCGCCTGCAGCTTGTTGATCTGTTCTTCATTCTGGGAGAACGGAGTCGAATTGACCTTGATGCCCGTCGCCTTTTCGAAGTTCGGCAGCACGGGCTCCGGCAGCTCGTCCGCCCAGTTGAGGATGGTGAGCTCGCCCGAGGAAGAGAACGCGTCCTTCACGATCCATGGACCGGCGGCCAGAACGGCGCCGGCGGCGGCAGAGCGCTTCAGCATGACGCGCCGCGAGAAATTGCGCGCCGCCAGCAGCGTTGCCTCCGTCTCAAGTTGTGCTTTGGTCTTGTTGGCCATTGTTTAGCTCCCTGGTTGCAACCTTGGTGTGATGAGGGGTGATCCGAATATGGAATTGAATGATAAAGGCGTATACGTCGATTCCGCTACGTCTGTGTTACAGACGCCGGCAAACCGTCCGAATTACGCGCCTTTGGCCCAGCCCTGCCGCGCCAGAATATAACCGACCGCCAAGGCCCTCCAACCCCTGATTTGCCACGTCCCAGCCGGCGCGCATGCCCCGGCTTCCCGCTCCCTGGAAAAGCCTGCCAGGCCGCATCGTAGCCGGTATCCGTTCGGTACCTAGGACCAGATATCGGCGTCGGGCGGGACCTAATCTTCAGCAGGTTTTGAGATTCCGCGCAGCCGCCATCTTTTCAAGGCATTACGCGATCTTTTCCGCCGCTTCGAAATTGCCGCTAGGACGGTTCCGGCCCGCTCAGGACCAGCAGATCTTCGCGCGCGAAGGTGACATCGGCCGGCTGGCCGCGCTGGGGCGGCGCCACGCCCGGATTGTTGAAGGTGTCGAGCGAGATGGCATTGTCCTTGAAGCGTACGCGGATGCGGACCACCGAACCCAGGAAGCTGACTTCCTCGATCGAACCGCGCAGCCGGTTGGCGCCGTTGCCGCGATCCTCCAGCGACGCCGCCTCCGGCCGCAGCGCCACCGAGCGGGTCTCGCCGGCGCGGCCGTCGGGAATGCCGCGCGCGGCGATGATCTCCTGCCCGTCGACCTCGATGCGCCCACCGGCGGCGTCGATGACCTTCCCACGGAGAATGTTCAGCGTACCGACGAACGACGCGACGAAGCGCGTGCGCGGCTGATTGTAGATCTCGAAGGGTTGGCCGATCTGCTCGACCCGGCCTTCGTTCATCACCACGATGCGATCAGACATCGACAGCGCTTCTTCCTGATCGTGGGTCACGTAGACGGTGGTGATGCCGAGCTGACGCTGCACGGCGCGGATCTCCTCGCGCAGCGAGACGCGGATCTTGGCGTCCAGCGCCGACAGCGGCTCGTCCAGCAGCAGCACCTGCGGCTTGATCGCCAGCGCCCGCGCCAGCGCCACGCGCTGCTGCTGCCCGCCGGAAAGCTGGAACGGATAGCGGCCGCCCAGCTTCGGCAGCTTGATCAGGTTCAGCATCTCCTCGACCCGCGCAGCGACCTCCGCCGCCGGCCGGTTGGCGACCTTCAGGCCGAAGGCGACGTTCTGCGCCACGGTCATATTGGGAAACAGCGCATAGGACTGGAACACCATGCCGACCTTGCGCTGGTTCGGCCGCAGATGGGTGACTTCCTGGCCGTCGATCTTGATGCTGCCCGATGTCGGCGTCTCGAACCCGGCGACCATGCGCAGCGTCGTTGTCTTGCCGCAGCCGCTGGGCCCGAGGAAGGAAACGAACTCGCCGCGCGCCACGCTGAGATCGAAATGCTCCACCACTTGGTTGGCGCCGAAGGACTTGCGGAGATTCTCGATCTTGAGGAATGACATGATTGTTCCCTGCGCGCTTACAGCTTGAGCGCTGCGCCTTGCGCGCTGCGTCCGAAGAGTTGAATGACGCCCATACAGGCCCAGGTGATGACGAAGGCCATGATCGCCAGCGCTGCCGGCTCATAGGCGCGGTTGGCGCCGATGAGCTGCAGATAGGGGCCGAAGGCCGGCCGGTCGAGCAAGCTCGCCATGGTGAACTCGCCTATGACCGTGGCGAAGGTGAGAAATGCGCCGCTGAGAATGGCGATGCGGACGTTAGGAAAGATAACACGGAAGAGGATCGTCGGCCACTTTGCGCCCAGACTCTCCGCCGCTTCCGTCAGCGTCCGCACATCGATCGCCCGCATGCCGGTGTCCACGGCGCGATACATGTAAGGCAGAGCCAGCGCGACATAGCTGAACATCAGCAGTAAATCGGTCGTGCGGTCGCTGCCGGTCATCGGCAGCCATGACGAGCTGTTGTAGAGGCGCAGATATCCGAACACGAGACAGATCGCCGGGATCACCAGCGGCAGCAAGGTAAGGAACTCGACGATACCGCGCAACCGGGGCAGCCGGAGTTGAATCCAGTAGGAGGTGGGCACGACGAGCAGCACGCCAACGATAATTGTCGCCAGCGCTTGGCCCGTCGAATAGAGGAAGCTCGCCTGAAAGCGCGGGTCGCCGAGGACGACGCCGTAGGCGTCGAGGCTGTACTCGCCCTTGCGCATGCGCATCGAGAATTCGAACGTGGCGATCAGCGGCACGATGAAATAGAGCATGCCGATGGTGATCGCGACCCACGGGCCGATCTTGGAGGTTTTCATCGCAACCACCGGTCGCTGCGCGCCCGCAGCCAGATATAGGCGCCGTTGGACAATCCGGTGATCAGGATCATGCCGAACGCCAGGGCATAGCCGAGATTCTGGTCATGCAGCACGTCGCCGCGGATCTGCGCGTAGAGCTGGATCGTCACGAGATTCAGCAAGCTGCCGGTCAAGGCATAGGCCGTTGCGATGGCGCCGAAGGCGTTGGCGAACAAGAGGATCGTCGCGCCCAGCAGGCTCGGCCACAGCACCGGCAGCGCCACATAGCGCCAGTATTGCCAGCTGCTGGCGCCGAGAATTGCCGAAGCCTCGCGCCATTCCCGCTTCAGACCGTCCAGCGCCGGCGCCAGGATCAGCACCATCAGCGGAATCTGGAAATAGAGATAAGCGAGAATCAGGCCCCAGGTGCTGACAACGCGGAAGCCCGACCGGTAGAGGCTGAAATCGAAATAGTCGATGAACAGCTTCGTCACCAGGCCCTGGGGGCCAAGTGCTGCGAGGAAGGCGAAGGCCAGCGGCACGCCGGCGAAGTTCGATGCGACGCCTGAAAACGTCATCACGATGGACCGCAGCCAGCGCGGCAATCCGCCCATGACGGCGGCATAGCACAGAAAAAATCCGACGGTGGCGCCGAGAATGGCCGAGATGACGCTGACCTTGATGCTGATCCAATAGGCATTGAGGATCAGCGGCTGGGTCAAATTGACCAGATTGTTCAGCGTGAAATTGCCGTCGGCATCCTGAAAGCTGCCGACGAATAGAAATCCGGTCGGCATGATCAGGAACAGAAGAGCAAAGACAAAGAATGGCGCAACGCCGATCCAGGCCCAGGAGATCTGTCCCAGCCTGGGCGGAGCACCGGCGGGTGCTGCGAGGGCGATATCGGATTGCTGGGCCATGGGAAGGACCGTTACGCCCGAACCTTCCCCGCCGCAACGGCGGGGAAGACCGGCATGCACAAAAGAGACGCGCCGCTCATCTGCCTATGCGGCGGACGGACGGCGCGGCCCTAAGCCGATCGCAGCTTTCTACTGTACGTCGGCGCCGACGACGGTGTCCCACTGCTTGGTGATGATCTCCTTCGCCTTGCCCTGCTGCTCCAGCGTCGGGAACAGCGCCTTCTCGTAGTTGTCGGCCGGCGGCAGCTTGTCCAGCAGTTCCTGCGGAACCTTGCCGTTCTTCACCAGGTCGTTGAACCGGATCGGGTGGCAATAGCCCTTCAGCCAGAGCAGCTGGCTTTCGTCGGAATAGAGATGCTCCATCCACAGCTTGGCGGCATTCGGATGGGGCGCATAGGCGCTGATCGCCTGGACATAGACGCCGGCGACGATGCCGGTCTTCGGCACGATGGTCTGCGACCTTCGGATTGCCATTCAGCGTGTCGCGGTCGGCCAGCGACAGGTAGTCCCAGCGGATGGTGATCGGCGTCGTGCCCTGCGCGAGCGGCGCGGTGCCGCCGCCGACCGGCACGAAATTGCCGGCCTTGTTCAGGTCGGCAAAGAACTTCAGGCCGGCCTCGGCCGCCTTGTCGGCATCGCCGCCCGTGGCCGAGAGACCCGCGGCGAAGACGGTCATGATCGACTGGTTGGAGGTCCGGGGATCGCCCGACAGCGCAACCATGTTGGCATATTCCGGCTTCATCAGGTCCGGCCAATCCTGCGGCAGATTGGGGACCAGGTCGGCGTTCACCTCGAACGACAGCACGCCGTAGTAGTCGCCGTACCAATAGCCTTCCGGATCCTTCTGCCCGTCCGGAATGCTGTCCCAGGTGGAGACCTTGTACGGCTGGATCAGCCCTTCGGCCTTCGAGGACGGCCCGAAGCGACAGACCCACATCGATCACGTCGGGCGCCTGCGGGCCCATATTGCCTTTGTTGGCCTTGATCGCCTCGATCTCGTCGCCGGAGCCGGCGTCCGGATTGAGCTCGTTCAGCTTCAGGCCGTATTTCGCATTGAAGCTTTCGATGACGGCGCCATAGCCGCACCAGTCATGGGGCACGGCGATGATCGTCAGCTCGCCTTCCGCCTTGGCGGCGGCGATCAGTTCATCCGATTGCGCCGAGGCAAATCCCGTGGAAACCGCCATCGCCAGGGCGGACACGGAAACGACGCGTAGCCAGTTCGACCTCATAAATACCTCCCAGTTGTTTTTAGCAGGGCGCAATCTAGGGGTGGAGTGTTACCGCTCTGCTGCGGATTTGTTACATACCGCCGATTGACTCTCTTGTGGGGCGCTTCCATTGTCAAGCGACCCCTGCCCCCGGGAAAGATGCGCGACGCCCTTTTCCACCTCCGCCGAGACGGCAAATCCTCGCTGCAAATGCAGCTGCGGGAGATGCTGGTATCAGCGATTCTGCAAGGGCAAATCCCTGCCGGCAGCCCGTTGCCCTCCAGCCGCAAGCTGGCGGAAACGCTTGACGTAGCCCGTAATACCGTCGCCCTCGCTTATCAGGACCTGGTCGCCGAGGGCTTCCTGGTCGCCCATGAGCGGCGCGGCTATTTCGTCAATGGCGAGATCCTGACCGGCAGCGTGCAGGCCGGCCGCGCTGTCGGCCGCACCGCGCCATCGGAACCCGCCGCCAACGATGCCGGACCGGACTGGCGGCACCGCTTCAAGGTGACGCCGACCGGGCAGCGGAACGTCGTGAAACCCGGGGATTGGCAGGCTTTCCGCTATCCCTTCATCTACGGCCAGGTGGACCCGGCGCTATTCCCGCTCAGCGAATGGCGCGAATGCTCGCGCCAGGCGCTCAGCGTCGATGCCGTGCGCGACTGGTGCACCGATCACTTCACCCTCGACGATTCCCTGCTGGTGGAGCAGATCCGCACCCGGCTGCTGCCGCGGCGTGGCGTGCGCGTGGCGCCCGACGAGATCCTGGTCACCGTCGGTGCGCAGCATGCGCTCTATCTGCTGGCGGCGTTGCTGGTGAATGGCGAAACCACGGTCGGCATCGAGGAGCCGGGCTATGCCGATGCACGGAACATCTTCGCCCTGCGCACCTCGAAGCTGCGCCCGTTGCCGCTGGATGCTAATGGGATTGTGATCGGCCCGGAGCTCAAGGGCTGCGACTACGTGCATGTGACGCCCAGCCATCAGTTCCCGACCACCGTCAACATGCCGCTGGAGCGCCGCGAAGCCCTGCTGACCCGCGCCAAGGCCGACGACTTCGTCCTGATCGAAGATGACTATGAGAGCGAGATCAACCATGTGGGTCCGCCGCACCCGGCGTTGAAATCGCTCGACGATAGCGGCCGGGTGATTTTCCTTGCCAGCCTGTCCAAGACGCTCGCCCCGGGCTTGCGCATGGGCTACATGGTCGGCCCGCGCGATCTGATCCGCGAAGCGCGCGCGCTACGCCGCTTGATGCTGCGTCATCCGCCGGCCAACAATCAACGCACCGTCGCGCTGTTCCTGTCCCGCGGTCATCATGACTCCCTGATGCGGCGGCTGTCCCACGCCTATCGCGAGCGCTGGCAGGTGATGCGCGACGCGCTCATCCGGCATCTGCCGCAATGCAAGGTTTGGCCGTCGATCGGCGGCACCGCCTATTGGATCGAAGGGCCGAAGACGCTGGACGCCCGCGAGACCGAACGCCTCGCCGCCATCGAGGGCATCCTGATCGAACCCGGCGATGTGCACTTCATGGGCACGACCTGGCAGCCCTTGGCAAAGGGCAAGAAAGCGCCGAGCGCCGGCAATTTGATTGACGGCCTGCCACGCAACCATTTCCGTCTTGGCTTCTCGTCGATCCCAGTCGACCGCATCGAGCCCGGCTTGAAGCTGCTGGGCGAAATCATCCGCCGCCAGTTGAAGCGGTAGTGCCGCTAGCGCCTGACCTACGGACTGCCCGTCGTCGTGCTGTTGCCGGAGACACTGTTGGAGACCGTTCCCGACGACATCGTGCTGCCGCTGGTGCCGCCTGTCGAAATGCTGACGCTGATGCCATTGGCGTTCGTGTTCGTGCCCGTCGTCGTGACTTCCGCCGAGGTGCGCGCCGATGTCGAGCAGGCTCCCTTGCACGATGCCTTGGCCTTTGCCAGAGCCGTGCCGGTCGCATCCGTCACCGTGCTCCGGGTATGACTGCGGGCGCCTTCACCTTTGGCGAAAACCGGCGCCGATGCCATGAGTGTCAAAGCCGAAACCGCCGCCATCCACACGATCGTCTTGCGTTTCATTTCGATCTCCTGTTTTTCCCAGACTTCCTGGCCAGCCTTGCCAATTGTGCCCGAGGGCACCCCTGCTCTCCATGACAAATTTACGCCCCGCTGTATCGTTTCTGAACAGAGGGGCTGGACAGACCGGACCGGGCGCGGCATCACTCCGCCCCGTTTGCTGACCTGAAATTCTAACCGGGAAGTCACCGATGGGTTCCACCGGCTTGCTAGCTTTCTGCGCCGCCTATGCGGTCGCCACCGCTTCACCCGGTCCCGGGCATTGCCGCCATACTGGCCCGCGTGCTCGGCCGCGGCCTGCGCGGCGTGCCCGCCTTTATCGCCGGATTCGTGGTCGGCGATCTCTTCTGGTTCACCATCGCCGCCACCGGCCTGGCCCTGCTGGCGCAGACCTTCGCCGTGCTGTTCCTGGCTATCAAGTATGCCGGTGCCGCCTATCTCCTCTATCTCGCCTGGAAGCTCTGGACCGCGCCGGCGCAACAGGCCGAGATCGGGCTTGATCGGCGAAGCGACGGCAGGGGACGGCTGTTCCTCGGCGGCCTCGCGGTCACCCTGGGCAACCCGAAGGTGATCGTGTTCTTCCTCGCTTTGTTGCCGCTGGTGATTGATCTGGAAAACCTTAGCGTCGTCGGCTTCGTCGAGATCGCAGCACTGATCGTCGTGATCCTCAGCGCCGTGCTGTCGGCCTATGCGCTCGCCGCCGCCAGCGCCCGCCGGCTGATCGCCAGCCCGCGCACCATGCGGGCGGTGAACCGCACCACCGGCACCGTGATGGCCGGCGCCGCCGTCGCCATCGTCGCGCGCTAGGATCCGATCCGGCGGCTCAGCGCGCCGTCAGCCGCGCCGCCGCCACCGAGCAGGCGATGGCCACCAGCATGAAGGCCACGCCTGCCCAGGACAGCAGATCGAGGCGGCCGGCACTCACCAGCAGCCCGCCCAGCGCCGCCCCCACCGCCTGCCCGACATAAATGCCGGAGGTATTGAGCGCGATCGACGCCGAGGCCAGCGGCGGCGCGATGCCCATGAGCCGCGCCTGTTGCAGCGAGTTGCCGGCGAAGGTGCCGAAGGCCCAGACCGCCATGGCCAGCATGGTCAGCGCCAGCGAGCTATGGCCCAGCGGCCACAGCGCCAGGCCCGTGGCCATGCACAGCATGAAGACCAGGATCGCGCCGGCCACCCCCAGTCGGCCGCTGACCCGCGCCGCCAGGCTGTTGCCGGTCACGCCCCAGAAACCAGCCCAGGCCAGCAGCAGCGCAATAGTGCCGGGCGCCGCCGCCAGCGACTTTTTCAGCACCGGTGCAATGTAGGTAAAGAGCGCGAATTGCCCGGAGAGGCTGGCCACCGTCACCAGCAGGACCAACACCAGGACCGGACTGAGGAACACGCCCCGCCATGACTCCAGCGACAGGCGCTGCACCCGGAGACCGCGCGGCACGGCCCACCACACGCCCACTGCCGCAATCAGCGCCAGGACGCTGAGAATTCCATAGGCCGCCCGCCAGCCGAGCGTGGCGCCGATCAGGCTGCCCATGGGCATGCCCAGCACATTGGCGATCGACCAGCCGAGGAAGATGAAGGTGATCCCGGCACCGCGCCGCTCCGGCGGCAGCAGCAGCCCCACCGTGGCCGCTGCCTGGGGCGTGAACACGCCGGCGGAGAGTATCGTCACCACCCGCACCGCCAGCAGCATCTCGAAGTCCAAGCTCAGCGCCGATAGCGCATGACCGACGACATACAGCAGCAGCGAGCCCACCAGCAGCAGGCGCCGGTCGACGTCGCTGGTCACCGCGGCGATCAGCGGCGCGCCGACGCCGATGACGATGGCGCCGGCCCAGATCAGGCTGCCGCCCTTCGACACCGACACGCCGAGATCGCGCACCAGATCGTTCATCATCCCCGCCGGCAGCAGCACGCCCGTGCCGATGACGAAGTTGCCCACCAGCAGCGCCCAGAGGGCGCGGCGGCCGGATTGAATGGAGTTTGGCGGGGAAGAGACTGGTGCCGTCATGAACGGCGGAAATTACAAGAGCCTCGGCTCCCTGTCGCCTGCCGACTTCTCTGTTCCGCCATGTGTTGCATGCATGGGTTCCTGGACCGTATGAACTGTTGTCTTATGATATGCGCGCACGCAGTTACCCGGTTCCGAAACCGCAATGGAAAACCTTTCGCCGCCCTTCCGCCCTGCCGTCATCGAGGACGCGCCCATTCTCGCCGAGTTGGTCAACTACGCCGGCGAAGGATTGCCGCTCTATCTCTGGGGCAAGATGGCCGCGGCCGGCGAAACCGCCTGGGATGTCGGCCGCCGCCGCGCCGCGCGCGACGAGGGCAGTTTCTCCTATCGCAATGCCATGATGATCGAGCATGACGGCCGCTGCGCCGGCTGCCTGATTGGCTATGGAATCTCCGACGATCCCGAACCCATTGCCGCCGACATGCCCGCCATGTTCGTCCCCATGCAGGAGCTGGAGAACCTCGCATCCGGCACTTGGTATGTGAACGTCCTGGCCGTGTTGCCGCAATTTCGTGGCCATGGCCTGGGCACCAGGCTTCTGTCACTGGCAGACGACACCGCCCGCGCCCTCGGCAAGCGAGGCATGAGCGTCATAGTCTCCGGCGCTAACGGCGGCGCGCGGCGGCTCTACGAACGCTGCGGCTACCGCGAGCGCGCGACGCGGCCGGCGGTGAAGGAGGATTGGGCCAACGAGGCCCGCGACTGGGTGCTGCTGACAAAACGCCTGTGACCGCCGCGAGACGCGAACGTCAATCGGCGCCGGCAAAAGTCGCGGCGAGTTTTTCCCAATCCTCGGCAGTGAGCCTGGCAACAAGCTCGAAACCCCGCTCGCTGCCCGGCGCAGGTCGATAGACGGCGCTGCCGCCCTCCCCGGCCGTGACGCCGGTCGCCGCGCTCATCAGATTGCCATGGCCGACGATCACCGTGTTGCTTCCGGCCGCCGGCGCCTGCGAAAGCACGGCCTGCGCGCGCCGGACCGCCGCGTCATTGCCGCCGGCGAACTCGGCACTGCGCAGATTGACGATGTCGGATGTCTGGGTCACCGGTCCGAGATTCAGCAGCTGCGCGGTCTCCGCGGCCCGGCAGTACTCACTGGAGAGCACCTGCGCCACAGGGATGCGCAGCTCTGTCATTGCCGCGCCGATGCGCCGAGCCATCTCGCGGCCTTGAGGCGAAAGCTGGCGCATCTCCTGGGGATCACAGCTGCGCCAATCACCCGCCGCATCGACATGGTCATCCTGGTCCCAGTTCGTCGTGGTATGGCGGAAATAGATGTTATAGCCGCCACCCCGCAGCACCTTGACCAGCGTGGCGCCTGCGAGTTCCTGCGCCTGCGCCGCCGGCGCGGCGCCCACAATCAGGATCAACGCGGCAAGAGCGTGACACAGGCGCCGAAACTCAAATCTTTGTGAGGTCATGAGCCGCTCCTTGAGATGATGGCCATTTCACCGTGATTTGGGAGCGCCAAGGGCGTTTGGCCATCCCCCGCCCGCGATTTCCTGCTTCCCCATGGCCGCAGCAGCACTATCTAATGCTGACCAACTCGAAATGGAGGTGAGCATGACCAGGCGTTCCTTTCTGATGCAGTCGGGCTGGAGCATCGCCATCGCGATCACCGGCGCCATCCTGCCGCTGCCGCTCCGGGCCCATCACGGCTGGGGCTGGGCGACCGACGAGGAATTCGAGCTGACCGGCAAGATCACGAAAGTGAAGCTTGGAAATCCCCACGGTGAAATGCACCTCGACGCCAATGGCGAGGCCTGGCTGGTGGAGATCGGCCAGCCCTGGCGCAACGAGCAGGCAGGCCTGACTGATGAATTGCTGGCCATCGGCACGGAGGTCACCGTGCATGGCCATCGCTCGATCGACCCCGACGAGAAGCTGATGAAGGCAGAGCGGCTGATCATCGCGGGCAAGGACTACAATCTTTACCCCGACCGGGAGTCCTGATGCCGCGCGCGCCGGCCTAGGCAGCAAGCCATGCTGATGGAGATCCTGGCCGGCCTCGAAGGCTCCGCGCTCGCGGCCGGCCTGCGCGGCTCGAAATGGGTCTATCCCCTGGTGAATGCCGGCCACATCGCCGGCATCGCCCTGCTGTTCGGCGCCATCGCCGGCTTCGACCTCAGGCTCATGGGCGCCTGGCCCCGGGTGCCGCTGGAGGCGCTGGCCAAGGTCCTGGTTCCCGTCGCCGGCACGGGTCTCGGCCTCGCCGCTGGCTTCGGCAGCCTGCTTTTCATCGTCAAGGCCACCGAATACGCCGCCTCGTCCCTGTTCCTGGCAAAGATGGTCATGCTGGCCATCGGCCTCGCCAATCTGCTCGCCTACCACCTGCTGTCCCGCCGCCTCGGCTGGCAGGCGGCGGGCGGCGCCGCGGCGATGGGAATTGTACCGCTACAGCGCCTGCTCGGCGCGATATCACTCGGCGTCTGGTTGTCCGTGCTCATTCTCGGCCGGCTCGTAGGCTATTTTTGAGTCCAGCGCATCGATGTTCAGTCGTCGATAGGTTTTCAAAACCTGGCATGACTTCAACCTACTCCCCAAGCAGCCGTTGCGTCGTGGTCGTAAGTTGGTCCGCGATGCTCTCGATCGCGGCGTGGTAGCGGAGCAGCGCCGCGGATCGCACGCCTGCATCGAAGGCATCCATCAGCGTCTGGCTCGCCCGCACATAGTCGCGCATCGCCTTACGGCGCGCCTTGGTGGCCGCCGTATAGGCGCCATGCTTCAACGCGTTCCTGTTGCCCTTGGGTGCACCGCTGCCGGGGGCGCCGCCATGGCTTCGGCAGCGGCGTTTGCCGTGCGGCGGCCGTGCGGCGCACAGGCCGCCGGTCCGCAGCCTCGCGCCGCAAACAGGCGGCACCAATTCCATCGGCGGGACACCGTCCTGAATCATCGGCTGATTCCGAATTGTTGTATTATACGTAATATTAGCGTATGCTGGTGCCGCTGTCGAGCGAAATCGGTGGCTGTCATACCCCAATTTCCTAAACCGCACTTGCAACTCTGGGAGCATCCGACCGCTGTCATGAGTACGCAGAATTCGTCATATTGCATACAGATGCCGGTCGCTTCCCATTGCGCGAGGGTTGTTTTCGCAAAAATCAAAAGTCCGCAAACTTTCGTTGCGGCGGCAAGGGGATGCGCCGCACCCATTTGCAAAACAACCTTTGCTCATGGCCGCGATTCTCGCCGCGATCCGGCGCCTCCTGGCCCCCCGCAATGCCGGGCGCTGGCACTTCACCGGGGAACGCGGCCTTTGCTATCTCCAGCACCGATAGGCGATGCTGCCGCTTCGTATCGCCGCCCCGTTTCCACCCTGCGAAAATCTCCAATCACAAGGATCCCCTGATGACCCGCATGACGCCTTCCGAAGCCTTCGTCGAAACGCTCGTCGCCCATGGCGTCAAGCATGTGTTCGGCATCGTCGGCTCGGCCTACATGGACGCGCTCGACCTGTTCGAGCCCGCCGGCATCCGCTTCATCTCCGTCGCCCATGAGCAGGGCGCAGGGCATATGGCCGACGGCTATTCGCGGGTGCTGAACAAGCAGGGCGTCTGCATCGCCCAGAACGGGCCGGGCATTACCAATTTCGTCACCGCCGTCGCCGCCGCCTACTGGGCCCACTCGCCCGTGGTGGTGATCACGCCGGAGACGGGCTCCAACAGCATCGGCCTCGGCGGCTTCCAGGAGACCGAGCAGCTGCCGATCTTCTCCAAGATCACCAAGTACCAGGCCCATGTCAGCCGCGCCGACCGCATGGCCGAGCTGACGTCCCGCTGCTTCGACCTGGCGCTGACCGAGCGCGGGCCTACCCAGCTCAACATCCCGCGCGACGTCTTCTATGGCGACATCGACGTGAACATACCTACGCCGATCAAGATCGAACGCGCGGCCGGCGGCGGCAAAAGCCTGGACGACGCCGCGAAGCTGCTGGCCTCGGCGAAGTTCCCGGTCATCCTCGCGGGCGGTGGCGTCATCATGTCCGACGGCCAGGCGGAAGCGGTGGCCTTGGCGGAGTATCTGCAGGCGCCTGTCGTCACCAGTTATCTGCATAACGACGCCTTCCCCGCCGGGCATCCCCTGATGTGCGGGCCGCTGGGCTATCAGGGTTCGAAGGCGGCGATGAAACTGATCGCCCAGGCCGACGTGGTGCTGGCGCTGGGCTCGCGCCTCGGGCCGTTCGGCACCCTGCCGCAGCACGGCATCGACTACTGGCCGAAGAACGCCAAATTGATCCAGGTGGATTCCAATCACCGCGTGCTCGGGCTGGTGAAGCCGATGACGGTCGGTGTCTGCGGCGATGCGAAACCGGCGGCGGCGGAGATGCTGCACCGGCTGCAGCACGGCAACATGAAGATCGAGGCACACGGCAACAAGGACCAGCGCCTCGCCGAGGTGAAGAAGCAGAAGGCGGAGTGGGAGGACGAGCTCAACAAATGGGGCCAGGCCGACGGCACGCCGGTGGCGCCGCGCCGCGCTTTGCGCGAACTGGAGAAGGCCCTGCCGAAGAACGCCATGGTGACCACCGACATCGGCAATATCTGCTCGGTCTCCAACAGCTATCTGCGCTTCGACAAGCCGCGCTCCTTCTTCGCCGCCATGAGCTTCGGCAATTGCGGCTATGCCTATCCCACGGCCATCGGCGCCAAGGTGGCGGCGCCCGACCGGCCGGCCGATGGCCTATGTCGGCGACGGCGCCTGGGGCATGAGCCTGCAGGAGACGCTGACCTGCGTGCGCGAGGACATCCCGGCCATCGCCGTGGTGTTCAACAACGGCCAGTGGGGTGCGGAAAAGAAGAACCAGATCGACTTCTACGCCGACCGCTATGTCGGCACGAACCTGAAGAACCCCTCCTTCGCCGCCATCGCCAAATCCATGGGCGCGGACGGCATCAAGGTGGATAAGCCCGGCAGCATCGGCGACGCCGTTACGACCGCCATCGCCTCCAACCGGCCGACGGTCATCGAGATCATGGTAACGCAAGAACTCGGCGACCCTTTCCGCCGCGACGCCCTGAAGAAGCCGGTGCGCGCCCTGGCGAAGTACAAGGACTATACGGTGGCGTGAGGGTGATTTTCGCTGAAATCCTCCTTGTCATCCCGGAAACCGCGCTTCCCGAGCAAACGCGGAGCGTTTGTCTCGAGCGCGGTTGTCCGGGACCCATGAACACCGAGCGGTGGTGAAGCACCGTGACGAGTTCCGTGTTCATGGGTCCCGGGCTCCGTCGCTGAAGCGCCGGCCCCGGGATGACAATTATTTGTTGGCATCATCGTAGGAATTTGATCTTGGCTTGGAATCCTCGCTGAACACATGGCCTCCTGCCTTCTCACCCTCAACGCCGGCTCCTCGAGCCTGAAATTCGCGGTGTATCAAATCGCTGGCGACGCGCTGACTCTCCAACTCCGCGGCCAGATCGCCGGCATCGGCACCACGCCGCGCCTGGAGGCGAAGGATGCCCACGGGCAAGCTCTCGCTTTCGCCGCCACCGGTACGATCGGCGATCACCGCGCCGCCCTCGCCCATCTGCTCGACTGGCTCAGGCAAACCGGCCAGGGCGACGGCCTCGCCGGCGCCGGCCATCGCGTTGTCCATGGCGGGACAGCCTTCATCGCACATTGCCGCCTCACGCCTGATGCCATCGCGCAGCTTGCCGCGCTGGAGCCGCTGGCGCCCCATCACCAGCCGCACAATGTCGCGGCGATCCGCGCGCTGGCGGCGCAGATGCCGGACTTGCCCCAGGTCGCCTGCTTCGACACGGCCTTCCACGCCACCCAGCCGCCCGAAGCGCGCCGACTCGCCCTGCCCCGCGACCTTGTCGCCAAGGGCCTGCAGCGTTACGGCTTCCACGGCCTCTCCTGTGAGTACGTCATCCAGCGCCTGCGTGAACTGACCGGCGGCGGACTGCCGAAGCGGCTGGTCATCGCCCATCTCGGCAACGGCGCTTCGATGTGTGCCGTGCGCGACGGCCGCTCCATCGCCACCACCATGGGCTTCTCCACGCTCGACGGCCTGATCATGGCGACGCGCATCGGCGCGCTGGATCCCGGCGTCATCCTCCATCTGATGCGCGCCGAAGGCTACGGCCTGAAGGAACTGGAGGACCTGCTCTACAACAAATCCGGCCTGCTCGGCCTTTCAGGCCTCAGCCCGGACATGCGCTCGCTGCTGGCCAGCCCGGAACCGGCCGCGCGCGAAGCCGTGACGCAATACTGCTATCGCATCACCCGCGAACTCGGCTCCCTCGCCGCCGCGCTTGGCGGGCTCGATGCCCTGGTCTTCACCGGCGGCATCGGCGAGAACGCGGCGCCGGTGCGCGCCGCCGTCTGCCGCGATGCGGCTTGGCTCCGCATCGAACTGGACGCCGCCGCCAACGATGCCGCCGGTCCGCTGATCACCACGAATAGCAGCCGCACCGCTGTGTGGGTCGCGCAGACCGACGAGGAACTTGTCATTGCGGCCCATACCCGCCGCGTATTGGAGTTGTGACATGAGCGAGAAGACGCCGCAGGTAATAGCCTTCTGGGCCGCCTTTAAGGCCGCCATCGGCATCGTACATGACCGCTATGACGTCGTGGCGTTCGGCGACAGCGCGGAAATGGCCGACGAACTCGCGGACCTCGTGATCAATGGCCCGAAGCGCGCCACCGCCGGCCTGGCCCGAGATTTCGGCCCCGGCGGCGAGCCGATGCCGGCGGTCGGCGAGCATGCGGTTGTCATCGATGGCCGGGGCGAGCCCCGCTGCATCTGGCGCACCACGGATGTCGCCGTTAAACCACTGATCGAGGTCGACGACGCCTTCGCCTGGGACGAGGGCGAAGGCGACCGCAGCCGCGATGACTGGCTGCGCATGCACCGCAACTTCTTCGCCCGCCAGGCCGCGCGCGAGGGCTACGAGTTCCACGACCGCACCGAAACCGTGTTCGAGCGCTTCACGATCGTCTGGCCACCGGAGGTCGCCGATAAATGATCTCAGCCGTAAAGCCCGATCAGCGCCCGCGCCACGGCGGCGACGGCGATCGCCAGCAGGAAGGCCAGCGCCACCTGCCGATAATGCTTATCGGTGGCCTTGCCGAACCAGTGATCGCCGAGCCTGTTGCCCAGCGCCATCACGGGCAGCATCAACAGCGTCAGCACCAGCACGCGCAGGCTCATCAGCCCCGCGCCGGCCTGCACCACGATGCTGATGATCGAGGTGAAGAAGAAGAACACCAGCAGCGAGGCGCGGCCCACCGCGACGCCGCTAGGCAGCGCCAGGAAGAAGATGATGACGGGCGGGCCGCCCATGGCCGTCGCGCCGTTGATCAGGCCGGAGACGACGCCGATGCCGACTCGCGCGCTGCGGCCAGGCATGCTGTGCAGCTTGAAGCCGCGCCACAGCAGCAGCACGGCGGCGATGCAGATCGAGCCGATGATCGCTCGCATCAGATCGGCGGAGACCGACGCCAGCACCCAGGTACCGAATGGCGTGCCGATGACGGCGCCGATCGTCAGCAGTTTGACCGACGGCCAATCCGCCTGGCTCCAGACGCGGCGCAGCAGTTGCAGCCCGACTGCGCAGGCGATGATCACCACCGCGGGCACGATGTCCTGCGGCTCCAGGAACAGCGTCAGCGCCGGCACCGCCGACAGGCCGAAGCCGAATCCGGTAAACCCGCGCAGGAATCCCGCGGCGAACACCACGATGGCTGCAAAGATCCAGAGTGGCAGCGGATAGGCGCCGAGAATACTCGTGACCGCTTCGATCATATCGGCGGAGCGCCCCTACCCGTCCAGCACGGCGTAGGCGACATCGCGCGGCGTGCTATCGGCGCCATTCACGGGAAAAATGTCGTGCGGACAGGCGGAGAGCGCGATGATGCAATCCAGCTCCGCCTTCAGCACCACGTGATCGCCGGGCTTGGACTCCGGCGCCGCCACCGCCAGCGCGCCGTTGGCCTTGATCGGAACGTTCATGAACAGATTGAGCGGCGGCGGCGGCAACATCGCGATGCCCAGAGGCTGCACCGCCTTGGCGAAGTTCTCCGCGCAGCTCTCGTGATGGCCTTTGACTCCAAGCTGGTGATACCGCTCCAGGTCGCAGCAGGGGATCAGCGTGTCATGAATGCCCGGCGACGTATCCTCCTCAAGCCGGAGGATCGTGCGGCGCCTGTTGGTGACCAGCGGATCCCCGGGCCGCGGCACCAGCCGGTACCAGGCGTTCCGCGAATGCGGCATGGACATATGCTCCTGGGGATCGTCGGGAATCAGCGCCCAGCAATCCACCACTTGCGTGCCGTGGGTGTTGACGATCTTCAGCCGCTGGCCCTGCGCCAGGCGCAAAGCCGTGCCCTTGCGCGCCGGCAGAACGATAAGCTCGGTCATTCCTGCAATCCCCTTTGTGATTCTGCCACTCTAGCGGCGGCACACCGGGATGACGAGGGCACTGGCGGTGCCGCGGTTGCGGTTGTTATTGTCGCCGACCCATCGCGCCGCAGAATTCCCGGGGACAGAAGATGACCCAGAGAGCGCCGGTTTCCTATCCCGACTATCTCATGCTCGACAAGCTCCTCGCCTGTCAGCAGCCGGAGAGCGACAAGCAGGGCCGGCCCGCCCATGACGAGCTGCTGTTCATCATCGTGCACCAGGCCTATGAACTTTGGTTCAAGCAGATCCTGTTCGAGCTGGATCATGTGCAGCGGCTGTTCGCCGGTCCGAAGGTGGATGACCGGGCACTGGGCAGCGTCGTCCATGCGCTGTTGCGGATCGTCGAGATCGAGCGGCTGATCATCCAACAGCTTTCCGTGCTCGAGACCATGACGCCCCTGGACTTCATGGATTTCCGCGACCTGCTGGTGCCAGCGTCGGGCTCCCAGAGCCTGCAATTCCGGCTGATCGAGACGAAGCTCGGCCTGCGCGCCCGCGACCGCATCGCGCTGGCCGGCCGCCGCCCCGAAGCCTATCTCACCGCCAGTGACCGGGAACGATTGGAATCCGCGCAGACGGCGCCGTCGATCAGCGACCAGGTGGCGCAATGGCTGGAGCGCACGCCCTTCATCGATCGCGGCAGCTACAAGTTCCGCGATGCCTATCGCCGCACGATCGAGGAGATGCTGGAGAGCGACGCGGCGCTGCTGCGCGCCAATCCCCATTTGAGCGATGCGGAAAAGCAAGGCGAATTGGCGACGCTCGCGGCGGCGCGGGAGCGATTCGTCGGGTTGTTCGATGAAACCGCTCACAAGAAGCTTGTGGATGACGGAGTCTGGCGGATGTCGTCGCGCGCCCTGCAGGCCGCGCTGTTCATCAATCTCTATCGCGATGAACCGGTATTGCAGTTGCCATTTCGCCTGCTCAGCCTCCTGATGGATGTGGACGAGAACCTCACCACCTGGCGCTACCGCCATGCCCTGATGGTTCAGCGCATGATCGGCCTCAAGGTCGGCACCGGCGGCTCCTCCGGCCATGACTATCTGCGGCAGACCGCCGAGAGCCACCGCGCCTTCCGCGACCTCTTCGCGCTCTCCACCTTCCTGATCCCGCGCTCGCGCCTGCCGGCGCTGCCGCCGGAGCTGATGCGCGCCATGGGCTACCGCTATGCCGACGAGAGCGGCGCGTGAACCACAAAGCGCATTTCCAGCGCTTCTTCGCCGCAGCGCCGGAGCGGATGCATTTTGCCGCCCACAGCCATCACCTCTGGCCCGACGTCACCTTCGAGGCGCAGCAGCGTTGCTGGGAAGACGCTGCACGGCTTGCCGACCGCAAATGGGAGAAGATTTTCGGCGAGGTGCTGCCGGCCGCTCAGCAACACGTCGCGCGCCTGCTGAATCTCAGCGATCCCGCAGGGATCGCCTTCGGGCCGAACACCCACGGTTTCCTCTTGCGGCTGCTGTCGCTGTTCCCCGCCGACCGGCGGCTGCGCATTCTCGCGACTGACAGCGAGTTTCACAGCTTCACCCGGCAGGCGGCGCGGCTGGAAGAGGAAGGCCTCGCCCAGGTCACGCGCGTGGCCACGGAGCCCTTCGCCGATTTCCCGGCCCGCTTTGCTGCGGAAATCCGCCGCGGCGGCCACGACCTGATCTACTTCAGCCAGGTGTTCTACAACTCGGGCTATGCGATCCGCGATCTCGTGCCGCTGGTCGATGCTGTGCCCAACGAGCAGACGGTCGTGGTCATCGACGGCTATCACGGTTTCTGTGCGCTTCCTGTCGATCTCCAGAAGATCCAGGCCCGCGCCTTCTACATGGCCGGCGGCTACAAATATGCCATGGCCGGCGAAGGCGTCTGCTTCCTCCATGTGCCGCCGGGCTATGGCGCGCGGCCGCGGGACACCGGCTGGTTCGCCGGTTTCGGCGCGCTCGAAGCCGCCGACGGATCGGTCGGCTATGGCGGCGATGGTTCGCGCTTCCTCGGCGCCACCTTCGATCCCGTGGGGCTCTATCGCCTCAATGCGGTTATGGGCCTGCTGTCAAAGTTGCGTCTGGATATTGCGGAGATCCACCGCCACGCCCATCGGCTGCAGGCGTCATTCGCGCGCGAACTCGCGGCCATGAATTCGCCATTGCTGAATCCCGACGACCTGGTGGTGCCGATCGAGAACCGCGACCGCGGCAATTTCCTGACCTTCCGTTCGGCCGACGCCGGCGATCTGCATAAGCGGCTGCTGGCCGCCGACATCGTCACCGATCATCGCGGCGACCGGCTGCGCTTCGGCTTCGGCATCTATCACGACGAGGAGGATATCGACCGGCTGATGGACGCGCTGCGCCGCGTCCTCCGATGAACAACCGCTCAGAGCGTGCGCCCGCCGATGCGGCCGGCCTCGCGGACCGGCGCCCGCAGATAATGGATCGAAAACAGCCGCTGATCGTCGATCCAGACATCCCGCGGCTCGAAATCCCGCCTGCCGGCCGAGCGACTGGAATTCTTCGACGGTGAATTTGTAGGCCCACTGGGTGTCGATTACCTCACCGGCGCCGAACTCGAACGCGCGACCCGCAATCGTCACCGTCTGATCCGCCAGGCTTTCAATACCGATCTCCATTCGTCCCGCCGCCGCGTTGTATTCGGCGCGATGGCGGAATCTTCGGCAAATCGAAATCGGCCTTCAGCTCGCGATTGGCGCGGAAGAGGATGTTCGTGTTGAACGCCGCGCTGGCGCCCGCGGCATCGTTGTAGGCGGCGCGCAGGATTGCCGGATCTTTCTTCAGATCGACACCGACGAGCAACCCGCCACCATCGAGCTGCAGCGCCGTGCGGCGCAGGAACGTCAGCCTCTCGTCATCGGTCATGTTGCCGATCGTGCTGCCGGGAAAGAATCCCAGCCGCGCTTTCGCCGCCTGCGCCAGCTCGGGCAGCGGAAAGCTGCGCAGGAAATCGGCGCAGACGGGATAGACCTGCAGGGCCGCGAAATCCGCGGCCACATCGATTGCGTGGGCCAGCAGATGCTCGGCGGAAATGTCGACCGGCACATAAACAGCCGGGTCGCGCAGCCGCTCCAGCAGGATGCGCGCCTTGGCCATGGAGCCGCTGCCGTAATCCACCAGCGCGCAGCCGGGACCGGCCAGTCCGGCGACTTCCTCGGCATGATCCCCCAGCAGCGCCATCTCCACCCGGGGCACATAATATTCGGGCCGGTCGAGGATCGCGTCAAAGAGTTGCGAGCCGCGTTCGTCATAGATGAACTTGCTCGGCAGCCGCTTGGGACTCTCGGACAGCCCGGCGAATATGGCGTCGCGGAAACTTTCCGCCGCCGGCGCGTGGTCGGCAAACCCCGCAAGTCTGTTGGGCATTCCGGCAATCTCCCCCGCAAGACGCGTCCAGCGATTAGAACTCCGTTTAGCAAGATTGCGCAAAAGTTCCCGTTCTGTCGACCAGTTAGCAACGGATTGCAAGGCAGCCCGCGGCAATGACAAACTCCGCGCGGTTCATTCCGCGAGGAGCACATGAAGGCGCGCATCACCTGGGTAGAAGGCCGGACATTCACGGGTGAATCCGGCAGCGGGCATATAATTGCCCTGGGCCGCGCCGAATCCCCCACCGGTGGCAACAAGCTCATCAGCCCGATGGAGCTTGTGCTCATGGGGGCCGGCGGTTGCACCGCCTATGACGTCGTCCATATCCTGGAGAAGGGCCGCGACCCGGTCACCGGCTGCGTTGCCGAGGTGGAGGCCGAACGGGCCGAAACCGATCCCAAGGTGTTCACAAAAATCCATATTCACTTTATCGTAACCGGAAAGGGGTTGGATGCGCACAAGGTCGAGCGGGCGATCCAGCTCTCCGCGGAGAAGTATTGCTCGGCGACCCTGATGCTCGGCCGCACGGCCGCCATCACCCATGATTTCGAAGTGCGCGAGGATTGACCCTGTCTCAGGCCAGTAAGAAGACCGTCCTGCATGTCGGCTGCGGCGCGCCCGCGCCGAACAAACTGCCGGCGCCGTTCCGCAGCGGCGATTGGCGGGAGATCCGGTTCGACATCGATCCGAACGTGAAGCCCGACGTGGTCGGCACCATGACCGATATGGGGAACTTCGCCGATGGCGCCGTGGATGCGGTCTATTCCTCGCATAATATCGAGCATCTCTATGTGCAGGAAATACCATTGGCACTGCGGGAATTCCTGCGGGTGCTGACGGCGAAGGGCTTTGCGCTGATCACCTGCCCCGACCTTCAGACCATCGCCACGCTTGTGGCCGACGACAAGCTGATCGAGCCGGCCTATGTATCGGCGGCGGGGCCGATCTCGCCGTTCGACATGCTCTACGGCCACCGCGCCTCGCTGATGCGCGGCAACCTGCATATGGCCCATCGCAGCGGCTTCACCGCCCGGTTGCTGGCGGTCACCCTGCGCGAGATCGGCTTCGCCCATGTGGTGGTGGCGCGCGACCGGCCCAACTACGCCCTTTGGGCTATCGCCTCCAAGGGTAAATGGGCCGACGCGGACATGAAGAAGGCCGCCCAGCTATTCATGCCACACGGCACCGCCGAACATGTCGGCAAAGCGGAATCGGCGCGGACCGGGACCTAGCCGCCGCCAAAATCTCGGTAAATCAACAAGTTGCCCTTGCTTAGAACTCAGTAAACCACCCGCTGGGTATGCTGCCCGCCGGACGATTCCCGGCATGGCGGCCGGGGACCGCGAGGGAATGACAATCGCCGTGGGAGCTCCGTCACCGCTCATGCTTGCAGCAAAGCAAATCCAAGGGCTGAGAATCCCGCTCGACCTCCGGACCGCCCTCGCCTATCTCGATCTCGAGGGCGAGTTTGTCATCCGGATCGAAGGCCTGCCCATGGATTGCGGCCTGACGGCCGGGACCCAGGATCAGGCCATGAACTGGCTGATCGAACGGGGCGAAATCGACGGCCTTGAGATCCTGCTGCCCCGCAGCTTCAACGATCAGGTTCCCGTCGGCGTCAGCATCGTCAGCAGTGAGGCAGGACCCGGCGGCGTACCCCAGGTGCTGAGCCGCTTCGACGTCATGTTGACCGCCGAGGGCGCGCGTTCCGCCTTCAGCAATCTGGAGCCGGAAGACCGCGACAACGAGAAGGCACCGGTGCGGCGGCTGCGCAAGTCGGTGGCCAAGGGCCGCGGCAAGCTCGCCGCCAAGACCGTCAAGCGCGCGCTCACCTTCGGCGACGCCAGCTCCACCGAAGAGTTCGTTGCCCATCGCTCCACCTCCTATCTCGACGCGCTCTTCCAGGGCGATCTCAGCCAGAAACAGGGCGAACCCATGGAAGTGACCATGGGCGTGGAGCAGCGCATCGCCCTGGCGCGGTCGCTATGGGAAGGCGAGACCAAGGAAAGGCTGCAACAGGCGCAGCGGCGCTGGGAGCAGGAGAGCAAAAGCCTGCGCACGCGCATCGCCGAGCTGGAAGAGCAATTGCAGCAGGCGCTCGAGCGGGACGACTAGTCCGGCCTATTCCGCCGCTTCCCGCGATTCGCCGGCCCGGCCGAAGCCGCCGCCGCCGGGCGTCTCGATCACGAAGACATCGCCCACAGCCATCTCGACACGACCGGTGCCCGCGAGATCGATTCGCGTGCCATCCTTGCGCAGCACATAATTGTAGCCGATCTCGCCCGCGCCGCCGCCGGCCATGCCATAGGGCGGCACGCGGCGATGGCCGGAAAGAATGGCGGCGGTCATCGCTTCGCGGAACCGGATGCGCCTGACGGCACCATCGCCGCCGCGATGCTTGCCGCCGCCGCCGCTGCCGCGGCGGATGGCGAAACTCTCCACCAGCACGGGGAAGCGCCATTCCAGCACTTCCGGATCGGTGAGGCGCGAGTTCGTCATGTGAGTATGCACGGCATCGGTGCCATCGAAGCTCGGCCCCGCGCCGGAGCCGCCGCAGATCGTCTCGTAGTACTGATATATGTCGTTGCCGAAGGTGAAGTTATTCATGGTGCCCTGAGACGCGCCCATGATGCCGAGCGCGCCATAGAGTGCGTCGGTGATGCATTGCGACGTCTCCACATTGCCGGCGACGACGGCGGCGGGATAGCGCGGATTCAGCATGGTGCCTTCGGGCACGATAAGCTGCAGCGGCTTCAGGCAGCCGGCATTCATCGGGATCTCGTCGTCGACCAGCGTGCGGAAGACGTAGAGCACCGCGGCCTTTGTCACCGCCGCCGGCGCGTTGAAGTTGCTGCCCTGTTGCGGCGACGTTCCCGTGAAGTCGATCACGGCGCTGCGCGCCTTGGCGTCGATATCGATGCGGACCTTGATGATGGCGCCGTCATCCATCTCATAGGCGAAGGCGCCGGGCCGCAGCACGCCGAGCACGCGGCGCACCTGCTCCTCCGCATTGTCCTGCACATGGCCCATATAGGCGCGCACCACGTCGAGACCGAAATGGGCGACCATGCGGCGCAGCTCCTGCACGCCTTTTTCGTTGGCGGCGATCTGGGCCTGCAGGTCGGCGATGTTCTGCCTGGGGTTGCGGGCGGGATAGGCGCCCGACGCGAGGAGGTCCAGGGTTTCCTTTTCGCGGAAACGGCCGCGATCCACCATCAGATAGTCGTCGATCAGCACGCCTTCTTCGTCGACCGTGCGGGAATCCGGCGGCATGGAGCCCGGCGTGATGCCGCCGATGTCGGCATGGTGGCCGCGGGAGGCGACCCAGAAGAGGATGCCGGGCGATGCCGCCGCTTCGTCGAACACCGGCGTGATGACCGTGACATCCGGCAAGTGCGTTCCGCCGTTGTAGGGCGCGTTGAGCATGAACACGTCGCCGGGATTGATGGCGCCGGCGCGCTGGCGGATCACCGTCTGCACGCTCTCGCCCATCGACCCCAGATGCACCGGCATATGGGGCGCATTGGCGATGAGTTGGCCATCGCGGTCGAACACGGCGCAGGAGAAATCCAGGCGCTCCTTGATGTTCACGGAATGGCTGGTGTTCTCCAGGGTCGAGCCCATCTGCTCGGCGATCGACATGAAGAGGTTGTTGAAGATCTCCAGCATCACGGGATCGACGGCGGTGCCCACGGCCACGCCGCGCTCTGCCGCTTCGACACGCTCGAGAACTAAGTGACCGCGCGCAGTGAAGCTGGCGCGCCAGCCGGGCTCGATGACGATGGTGCTGATCGGCTCGATGATGACGGCCGGGCCCGGGATCGCGTCGCCCGGCAGGAGATCGCTCCGATCGTAGAGCGGCGTGTCGCGGCGGGTGGCCGGGCCGCCGTCTCCCGCCCACATCGGCACCGTCGCCTTCGGCTGCAAGGGCAGCGTGCGCGGCGCGGCATCGAGTTCCGGATCTTCCACGGTCTCGGTCTTGCCGATCACCTCGACCGACACCGCTTCGACGATCTGGGCCTTCTCCGGCACGATGAAGCCATATCGCTGGCGATGAGCCGCCTCGAAACCGGCGACGATTTCCGCGCGGGTCCCGAAGGCGACGACAAGCGGCGAGTCCGTGCCCTCATAGCGCAGATGGACGCGATGAATGACCCGGATGTGCTGATCATCGAGGCCCTGCCGGGACATCTCCCGCCGGCCCTCGGATTCCAGTTCGCCGAGTGCTGCCGTGAGTGCGCCGATGCCGCCGTCGGTCAGCCGTGCTTCCACCGCGCGCTCGCGCAGCACGCGCATGTCAGCAAGGCCCATGCCATAGGCCGAGAGCACGCCGGCGAGCGGATGCAGGAACACGCGCGTCATGCCGAGCTGATCGGCCACGGCGCAAGCATGCTGCGCGCCAGCGCCGCCGAAACAGCAGAGCGCATATTCGGTGACGTCGTAGCCGCGCTGGATCGAGATCTCCTTGATCGCGTTGGCCATGTTGGCGACGGCGATGCGCAGGAAGCCTTCGGCCACCTGCTCCGCGCTCCGGTCGTCGCCAGTCGCGGCCTTGATCTCCTGCGCCAGCGCGGCGAACTTCCTCCGCACCACCGCCTCATCGATCGGCTGATCCGCTGCGGGTCCGAAGACGCGCGGGAAAGAAATCGGCCTGGATGCGGCCGAGCATGACGTTGCAATCGGTGACGGTCAGCGGCCCGCCGCGCCGGTAGCAGGCCGGGCCGGGATTGGCGCCGGCGGAATCCGGCCCGACGCGATAGCGGCCGCCCTCGAAGAACAGGATCGAGCCGCCGCCCGCCGCGACGGTATGGATCTGCATCATCGGCGCGCGCATGCGCACGCCGGCGACCCGGGTCTCGAAGGCGCGCTCATACTCGCCGTCATAGTGCGAGACGTCCGTCGAGGTGCCGCCCATGTCGAAGCCGATGATCTTGTCGAAGCCGGCGCGGCGCGCGGTCTCCACGGCGCCGACCACGCCGCCGGCGGGGCCGGACAAGATGCTGTCCTTGCCCTGGAAATGCCGCGCGTCGGCGAGGCCGCCATTGGACTGCATGAACATCAGCCGCACGTCGCCCAGTTCGCCGGCCACCTGATCCACATAGCGGCGCAGGATCGGCGACAGATAGGCATCGACGACCGTGGTGTCGCCGCGGCCCACCAGCTTCATCAGCGGGCTCACCAGGTGGCTGACGGAGATCTGGGTGAAGCCGATCTCCCGGGCGATTTCAGCCGCCTGCTTTTCATGTTCGCTGTAGCGATAGCCATGCATGAACAGGATCGCGGCTGCGCGGATACCCAGATTGTAAGCAGCGATCAGGTCCGTCCCTAGCTGGCGGAGATCCAGCGGCGTCAGGACCTGCCCATCGGCCGTCACCCGCTCCCTGGCTTCCACCACACGCTCATACAGCAGCTCTGGCAGGCGAATATGGCGGGCGAAAATATGGGGCCTATTCTGATAGGCAATTCGCAGGGCATCGGCGAAGCCGGCGGTGACCACCAAAACCGTCCGATCCCCCTTGCGCTCGAGCAGCGCATTGGTGGCGACGGTGGTGCCCATTTTTACAGAGGAGATATGCGCTGACGGCATAGCTGCGCCCGCGGGTAAATTCAGCAGCTCGCGGATGCCCTGGACCGCGGCGTCGCGATACAACTCCGGGTTATCGGATAAGAGCTTATGCGTCAGTATGCGCCCGTCGGGGGCGCGGGCGACGATATCGGTAAAGGTGCCGCCGCGGTCGATCCAAAACTGCCAATATGCCTTTGTGACAGCCATGCTACTGAATCCGTCCCGTGGTGACGTTTTCTGACAAGAAATTGGACAGCAGCCCTGTTTATAAATTCACCGTAGTAGCCTGTCGACCAGACAACGCGGCGGGATCGTTCCCGTCGCAGGACTTTTCAAGAAGAGCAGATCAGGGAAGGCGGTCGAGGCTGCGGCGCGGTGTCGCATTTGCCCAACGGGCCCGGGCCAAGACCTTGAACGGTCGTGGATTCGGACCCACTTATGTCGGGTTTGCGACAATTTGTGAATGGCAACGGTGCTGGGGGCAGCGCCGCAATGATAGGTATTTGAAAAATGGCCGACGACAGCCACAAGAAGCCGGAATCCGACAAGAAGTACGAGCCGAAGCGGAGGAAGTGCCTGCGCTGCCAGGAATCCTTTACTAGCGCCTGGCCCGGCGAGCGCGTTTGCTCGCCCTGCAAGCAGACCAGCGACTGGCGGGATGGAATCGCGGCCTAGCGCCCGATTGCCAACCGCCGCGCAATACCGCGGCTGACGAGGTTTTCCAGCACTGTTCAAACGTGGGGGCGCCCGCGGATGGTGGAACTTTGCGTTGGCGCAGCAGCGGCTAGCCGTGACGTCCCGCCGTGCTCCCGCCATCAACGGTGATAATGGAGCCGGTCATGAAGGCCGCCCGATCTGACGCGACGAACAATACCATTTCCGCCATCTCCTCCGGCGTGCCGATCCGGTTCAGCGCGGCGAATTTTTCGTAGTAGGCATAGTAGGCCTTGGCATCGCCGCTGGCGTCGGCGCATTCGCGCATCAGCTCCGTATCCATCGAGCCCGGGCAGACGCAATTGATGCGGATCGCCGGCGCAAGCTCGACGGCGAGCGCACGCGTCATGTTGATGAGCCCGCCCTTCGCCGCACAATAGGCGACGTTATTGATGATCGGCCGTAGCCCGAGCTCGGACGCGATGTTCACGACATTGCCCTTGTTACCCTTTAACGCCGGGATGGCCGCGCGGGTGATGAAGAAGCTGCCCTTCAGAATCGTATCCAGGTGTTTGTCCCAGATCTCCTCGGTATGGGCTTCAATCGGCATTTCCCAATTTATGGCGGCGTTGTTGACCACGACGTCGAGACGGCCGAAGCGTTTCAGGCATGCGGCGACGATGCTCTCGCAGCCGGTCACCGTCGAGATATCCGCAGGCGCGGGCGCCAGCCGCTCGCCGCCGCCGAGGCCGTCGATGGCCTGCGCGATGCGGCCGGCTTCCAGATCGTTGAGCATCACCATGCCGCCGCGCCCATGAAAGGCCGCGGCGATCTTCAATCCCAGTCCTCGCGCGGCGCCGGTGACGAGGATCGCTTTGCCGCTGAAGTCTTCGCTGTTCATCGCGTCTCTCCAATTGCGGGCTTCATCAGCCGCGATACCTGCTGAAATAGAGCGCCAGCACCGTCATGCCCATGGTCAGCGTGATCAGGATCGTGGCGCTGGCGTTGATCGAGGGATCCAGAGACGTTCGCACCATGCTCCAGACCAGGGTGGGGATGGTGTTGCCGCTGCCAATGGTGAAGAAGGTGATGATGAAATCATCCAGGGACACCGCCACCGCAATGAGGCCGGCACCGACGATGGTGGCGCGGACGATGGGCAGCGTGACGGTGAAGAAGGCCTGCAGCGGCGACGCTCCGAGATCCCGGGCGCTTTCGATCAGCGCGTGATCGAAGCCGACCATGCGGGCATGGACGATGAGGATCACGAAGGGCTGTGTGATCACCAGGTGGCCGAGCACCACCGTCGGCAGGCCGAGATTGAGATCGAGCGCCAGTCGCAGCGTCGACATCAGGGCGACGCCGATGAACAGCGCCGGCAGCATCACGGGCGCGCCGAGCTGTAGCAGAAGCGGATTGCTGATGCGCCCCGGCAAGCGCGCCAGGACCAGCGCTGCCATCGTGCCGACAGCCGTGGAGCAAATGCCGACGCTGAGCGCCACGACGGCGCTGTTCTCGGCCGCGCCCCAGAAGGTGTCGTTGGCCAGCAGCTTGCGATACCAGTCGAATGTCAGGCCGCCCATGGGAAAGGCCGTCAGCGCGTTCCTGCCGAAGCTGAAGAGCACGAGCAGCACCAGCGGCGTCAGCATGAAGACGACCACGGCGGCGCCGAACAGGCTCCAGATCACCCGGGAAATGCGCGCGTTCATCGCCGAACTCCGGCGCGCAGTGCGAGACCCACCAAGACGATCACCAGGACTGACGCCGCCAGCGTGCTGAAGGACATGGCGCTGCCCATCGGCCAGTCGAAGCGCAGGGAGAATTGCTGCTCGATGAAATCGCCGATCATCGCCGTGCCCGTGCCGCCGACGAAGCGCGGCGTCACATAATCTCCGGCGGCGATCAGGAAAGAGAGCGCAAAGGCCGTGAGAATTCCCGGCTGGCACAGCGGCAGGACCACATCGCGAAACGCCTGGCGCTGCGCTGCGCCGAGGTCCCGCGCAGCTTCGATCAGATCATCCTCCACGGCGCGTAGCGAACCGTAGATCGGCAGCACCGCCAGCGGCAGAAGAAAATGGGTCAGGGTCGCGATCACGGCGCCGGAGTTATAGATGAAGATCGTCAGCGGCTCGTCGATCAGGCCGATGGTCTGTAGCGCCGTGTTCAGAATCCCTTCGCGGCCGAGGATCGCCTTCCAGGCATAGATCTTCACGAGATAGCCGCCGAACAACGTGAGCAAGGTGATGAACAAAAGCGGCAGCCCGAAACGCCCGGCGCGAAAGCGGATCAGGTAGGCAAAGGCAAAGGCAATGACAGTCGTCACGACCGCGGTCGCCAGCGCGATGAGGATCGTCGCGCCGATCACATCGGCGTATTTCTGCCAGGTTTCGATGTAGTTATCGAAAGTGAAGTCGCGCCGGATGCGCATGGCCCGCGCGGACCAGAAACTGAGCACGAAAAAGAACAGCACCGGCAGGGCGAACGCCGAGAGATAGATGAGCGCCGCCGGCGCCACCGGCAGCCAGCGGCGCAGGTTGGTCAAGGGAGCGAGCCCTCAACCTCGCGAGAAAGGCGCATCGGATTGCCCGATGCGCCTTTGCTATCGCTCTTGTCGGCGGTTGCGATCAATGCAGCATTACCGGCCGGGGATCACGCGCGCTTCAGCCGCTCATACTCCTCGAGAAAGTCCTCGTAGGTGGCGTATTGGCCTTCCGCGGTCGGCGGCACCGGGAACAGGCGGGCGAGTTGCATGAACCCGTCGATGTCGCCGTAATTGTAGGCGGTGCGCAACTCCTCCGGCAGCGCTGGCACGGCCTTCAGGTTGGTGATGCCGGCGCTCTGCTCGGTCGCGAACTGGGTCTGCGGTGCCGGCGACAGGATATGATTGATCATGCCGTAAACCAGATCGGGATGCGGGCAATCCTTGGGAATGCAGAGACAGTCCATGAACATGCCCGTGCCTTCCTGCGGTATCGAATAGGTGATGGTCTTGCCCTTCCCCTTGGCCCAAACCGCGACGGCTTCCCAGCCGATGGTGGAAATGACCACTTCGTTGCGGGCAAATGCATCGGCCATGTCGCCATAGCTGGCAAAGAATGCCCGCGCCTGCTTGGTCTTCACCTCGATCAGGAAGTCGATGACCTTGGCGAGCTGTTCCTTCGAAAGCAATGTGCCCTGCTCCGCGCCGGTGACCGGACGGCCCCACACCAGGAGATTGCCGAGGGGATCGTCGACCATCGCCACCTTGCCCTTGTATTCGGGCTTCATCACATCGAACCAGGATGCGGGCGGCGTGGTGACCACCGAGGGATCGTACATGATCGGCAGCGAGCCCCAGTTCCAGGGCACGCCCATGAGATTGCCGTCATGCTTGATGGCATCCTGCGCGGTGAACTGCGGAATGAGATCGCCGAAAGCGGTGATGCGCGCGGCATCCACAGGTTCCAGCAGGCCGCCTTCGGCCATCAGCGGCAGGTAGCCGAAATACATGGTGATGAGGTCGGTGTTGCCAATGCCACCCGCCTGCAGCTTGGTAATGATCTCTTCATTCGAGCCGATGAATGTCGGCTGGAAATCGATGTCATTGTCGGCGAGGAATGTGCCTGACGTGATTGGCGTCTCGTAACCCTGCCAGCCCATCCAGGTGACCGTCGTCTTGGCCGCCGCGCGACGCGCCGGCAACCCGGCCGCAGCAAGCATGCCGGTACCGGCCAATCCCTTGGCGAAATTGCGCCGCGACAGCCATGGCGCCTTGGCGATGAGTTCTGCCGCTGATTTTGACATAGGCATCGTGATCCTCCCTTTTGTCTCGCGTGATGCGCCATTCGCTGGCGTTCCGCGTTATGCATTTGGTCACAGTTGACGTTAGGGTCGGCGTCTGCGCGGAGTCAAGGTGGCGGCCCGCAAACCGGCCGCGGAGAAAGCGCCGGAACCATGAACCGGATCAAATCGGTCGAAGTCATCCCGCTGGCAATCGGGCCGCAGGACGCCGCCGAATTGGACGGCACACGGGAGACGGTGATCGTCCGCATCACGGACGAAGAGGGGCGCTTCGGCATCGGCGAGAGCGACGCGCCGCCGTCGGTCATCAAGGCCATCATCGAGGCGGAGTCGGCGGACCTGTGGAGCCAGGGCATGGGGCAAATGCTCATCGGCGCCGACCCCGTCGAGACCGGCGCGCTGTGGCAGCGCCTGTACGAAGGAACGATCTATTATGGCCGACGCGGCCTCGGCATTCACGCCCTGTCCGCCATCGACCTCGCGCTGCACGACCTCGCGGGCAAGCAGCTGGGATTGCCGGTCTACAAGCTGCTGGGCGGCGCGCGGCGCGAAAGGCTGCGTGCCTATTGCACGATCTATCCGGGCCTGCCCCAAGGCCGGACGATCGGCGAATTGATGCGCATCACCGAGCAGCAGTTCGGCAAGGCGCTCGCCGCCGGGTTTCGCGCCGTCAAGATGGAGGTTGTGTTCTTCGATCTGGTCACCGACGCGGAGCTGGTCGACCTGATCAAGGAAGCCCGCCGCATGCTGGGCGACGGGATCACCTTGGCCATCGATTTCGGCTACCGCTGGCACAACTGGTATGACGCGAAATGGGTGCTGGATCGCATCGCCGACAGCAACATCTACTTTGCCGAGGCGACGTTGCAGCATGACGATCTCGCCGGTCATGCGCGCCTGGCGCAGGCCAGCCCGATTCGCGTCTGCGGCGCCGAGTTCTCGGCGACGCGCTGGGAGATCCGCGAATGGGTCGAGCAGGGCAAGGTCGCGGTGGTGCAGCCGGACATCAGCCGCTGCGGCGGGCTCACCGAGATCCGACGCATCGCCGACTATTGCGACTTGCACGCGGTCCAGGTCATCCCCCACGCTTGGAAGACCGGCATTCTCGTTCATGCCGGCATGCATTTTCACGCTGCCTGTGCGGCGACGCCGATGTTCGAGTTCGTGTCGCCGCAGGTGTTTCCATCTATCTTGCGCGATCAACTGACCAGTCCGGAGCCCAAGATCGTTGACGGTTACATCGAGTTGCCGGTGCGGCCGGGCCTGGGATTCGATCTCAACGAAGATCTGGTCGATCGCCTGCGCTGCGATTGACCGGTCGATAAAATCTGCAGACGCTGACGGGAGCGGCGGCAAATGAAGATCACGGGTATCGACGTCATCGAATTGCGGGTGCCCGGCTGGCGCGGCGACAGCTTCGACGGGTCACGCGACGATTGCGTCATTCGCGTACGGACCGATGAGGGCATCACCGGCATTGCCGAAGTGGATTCCGTGCCGTCGATCGTGCGCGCGGTCATCGAGGCGCCGAGGTCGCACACCCACGCCATGGGCTTGAAGCATGTGCTGATCGGCCAGGATCCGACAGACGTCGAAGCCCTGTGGCATCTCATGTACGAGGCCTCCGACTATCACGGCCGGCGCGGCGTGGTGATCCACGCCATCAGCGGCATCGACATGGCGCTGTGGGACATCCGCGCCAAGGTGCAGTGCAAACCGCTGTGCGAAGTGCTCGGGCGAAAGAGACGCGACAAACTCCAGGCCTACGGCACGATCTATCCCCTGGGCGCAACGCCCGATGACGTCAGGCGCAACATCGACCGCGGACTGAAAATGGGTCTGCGGGCGATCAAGATCGCCGCCGATCCGTTCTGGCGCGACGATCTGAAGCTCACGGAATCGCTGATCCGCGCCGCGCGGGAGCATGTGGGACCGTCGATGCGCCTGATGGTGGATCTTGCCGGCGCTATCACCACACCGGAGCAAGGCCTGCCGCTGATGCCGATCTTTCTCGCGTTCGACTTCGCCTGGGTCGAAGCGCCGCTGCCGGTCGACAACGTGCATGGTCATCGCCGGTTCCAAGGTTTCCGCATTCCCATCGGCGGCGGCGATCTCGGCTGCACGACGCGGTTCGAGTATGAGCAGATGTTCGATCTCGGCGAGATCGACATCGCCCAGCCCGACATCAGCATGGCCGGCGGCTTCACCGAGGTGAAACGCATTGCGCAGATGGCCAAGGCGCGCGGCAAGCGGCTCGTGCCCCATGGTTACAAGACCAACATCCTGATCGCCGCCAATCTCGCTTTTCTGGCGCAGCACGACGATGAAGAGCTGCTCGAATATTCCACCAGCGATTTGCCGCTGCGCTGGGAACTGACCGACGAATCCTTCACCATCGACAAGGACGGCATGGTTTCCGTGCCAACGGCGCCCGGTCTCGGCGTCACCTTGAGCGACGCCGCCCTGCAAAAGTTCCGGGTCGCCTGAGGAAATAGGCGATTCTCCTGCCTGTTTTTCTGGACATGGCGGCGCCCGCGACATGACAATGGATTCAGAGAGACCCATCTGAACGATTCATGAGCATTTTCGGCATCATCGTCGGCGGCACGGCCGGCCTTATCGCTCTCGGCGGCCCGCTTGGGGCGCTGTTGGGCGCGGCCGCGGGCCACGCCGTCGACCGCTGGCGGAAGAAGAAAACGGGATCGGCTTCCGGCAATGAGCTACCGGCGGAGTCCGGCGATCAGCGATTGGCAACGCGCCGGATCGCCTTCACCGTCGCCGCCATCGCGCTCGGCGCCAAGATGGCGAAGGCCGACGGCATCGTGACCCGCGACGAGGTCGACGCCTTCAAGCAGGTGTTCCACGTGCCGCAGGATGAGATGCAGAATGTCGGCCGCATCTTCGACCAGGCGCGGAAATCCTCGCTGGGCTACGAAGCCTATGCCGAGCAGATCGCCGGCATGTTCCGGCGCCAGCCGACGGTGCTGGAGGAACTGCTCGACGGCCTGTTCCACATCGCCAAGGCCGACGGAAGGGTGATCGACGAGGAGATCGACTATCTGCATTCAGTGGCGACGATCTTCGGATTCGACGCCGCGAAGTTCGCCCGCATCCGCGCCAGCCATCTGGGCGCCGACAAGACCGATCCCTTCGTCGTGCTGGGCGTCGCCCACGATGCGCCGAACGCCGAGATCAAGGCTGCCTACCGCAAGCTGGTGCGCGACAATCATCCCGACCGGCTGATCGCCAAGGGCATGCCGAAGGAGTTCATCGACATCGCCACCGACAAGCTGGCGGCGATCAACAGCGCCTATGACCGCGTGGCGCAGGAACGCGGGATGACCTAAATAATCGAGCGGCCAGCCCGGCATTCCCGGAAGGCCGCCATGCGTTTTTACCGCTGGTTTCGTGGCCATCCGGCGGGCAACACTCCGCCGCGCCCGCTCCCGTTGCAGAGCACCAGGGAATATCGCCTCCACGCATGAAGCCCCTCGACCTGATCGGCCTGGTCGTCGTCGCCCTGGTTTGGGGCGTGAATTTCGCTGTCGCCAAAGCGGGCGTGACGATGATGCCGCCGATTGCCTTCGTGTCGCTGCGCTTTGCCGCCGTGGCGATCGTGCTGCTGCCCTTCCTGCGCTGGCCGCCGCCGCGCTGGAAGGACCTGCTGCTGCTGTCGATTGTGCTGGGCGTGGTGCATTTCAGCCTGATGTTCAGCGGCCTGGTCGGCCTCGACATCTCCACCGCTTCCATCGCTATCCAGTTGCAGGTGCCGTTCGCGGCGCTGCTGGCCGCCTGTTTCTTCGGCGACAAGCTCGGCTGGCGGCGCCTGACCGGGATGGCGATCGCCTTTGCCGGCGTCGTGCTGATCGCCGGTGAGCCGCGGCTCGGCGGCAATCTGGTACCGCTGCTGCTGGTCGTGGCCGCCGCCTGTGTCTGGGCCTTCGCCAATATCCTGATCAAGAGGCTGGGCGATGATGTCGGCGTCTGGCCGCTCAATGGCTGGATCTCCCTGATGGCGGTGCCGCAGACGGCGCTGCTCTCAGCCTTCACCGAGCAGGACCAGTTCACCGCCATCATCGCTGGCGGCTGGCAACTGGCCGCCTGGATCGCCTATCAGGCACTGCTGGTGACGGTGTTCGGCTATGGCGTCTGGTATAGCTGCATGCGCCGCTACAGCGTCAACCAAGTCATGCCCTTCACCCTGCTGGTGCCGGTGTTCGGCGTCCTGTCAGGCGTGGTGTTCTTCGATGACCGGCTGACCTGGCCGATGCTCATCGGCGGCATGGGCACGATCCTCGGCGTGGCCATCATCACCATCCGGCGGCCGAAGGTGCTAGCGCCGTCGACGAAGGCCGGTTTGTAGGCGATAAGGGCGGATGCAGATCCGCCAGAGCCTTTCGCCCAATCACGATGCCCGGCCGGCCGGGATGCCGGTCGATATCCTGCTCCTGCACTACACGGACATGCGGAGCTGCGAGGAGGCGGTGGCACGGCTGCAAGATCCCGCCGCGCGGGTCAGCGCCCATTACTGCATAGGTATTGACGGCACGGTGCATGCGCTAGTGCCCGAAGACCGCCGCGCCTGGCATGCCGGGATCAGCTCCTGGGCCGGCGCCGGCGACATCAACAGCCGCTCCATCGGCATCGAGCTGGACAATCCCGGTCATCAGTTCGGCTACCGGCCCTTTGCCGAAGCGCAGATGCAGGCGCTGATCGAGCTTTGCCAAGGCATCCTGGAGCGTCATCCCATCCCGGCCCATCGCGTGCTCGGCCATTCCGACGTGGCGCCGGCGCGCAAGGTCGATCCCGGTGAGCTGTTCGATTGGCCACGGATGGCGGCGGCGGGCATCGGCCTGTGGCCCGACGCCACCGGTTTTGCCGATCCCGGCGCCGCCGCAACTGCCGATGCCATGGCGCGGGTGCAGTCGGACCTCGCCCGGTTCGGCTACGATGTCGGCGTCACCGGCATCGCCGACGGCCGCAGCCGGGCGGCGCTGGCCGCCTTTCAGCGCCATTTCCATCCCTGCCGCATCACCGGCGAGCCGGACGGCGGCACGCGGCGCGTGCTGGCCGCGCTGATCGCCCAATTGCCGTTTCTCTGAGCCAAACCCGCGATTGACGCGGGCTCCGGCAGCGCCTACCTGATGCTGCGCCAGACGGCCGGATGGCTGCTCTTCGTGCTTGCACGGAGGGAGGAAAGTCCGGGCTCCACGGAAACACGGTGCCGGGTAACGCCCGGCGGGGGCGACCCCAGGGACAGTGCCACAGAAAGCAAACCGCCAGCGGCGCAGGATTTCGGTCCTGCCGCCGGGGCAAGGGTGAAAGGGTGCGGTAAGAGCGCACCGCGCCGCCGGTAACGGCGGTGGCAGGGCAAACCCCACCGGGAGCAAGACCAGATAGGGGCGGCATGACGGGCAACCGTCGAACGCGTTTCCGCGCGGCCGCCCGGGTAGGTCGCGCGAGGCGTCCGGCAACGGACGTCCCAGATGAATGGCCGTCACCGGTCGCAAGACCGGTACAGAACCCGGCTTACAGGCCGTCTGGCGTTCTTTTTCTGTTCAAATGCGGTAACTAGATTTGGGAAGATGCGTAAGGCCGCATACTAAATCTTGCTTAAATGAGAACTTTCAAGCAACATTGTGATTGCCGATTCGTTCACGGCCATTTCTCCGCGTCTTGTCATGGAGTTGTAAGACGATCTTTGGAGCGCTTGGTAACTTCTGGGAAATCTCTGTTAACTGCCTGAATTTTCCCACGAATTACTGTTTCAGCCCATTGACGCCCATAGTATCCCATGATATCCCAATCTCCCATTGGCAAAATCGCCGATCAGCCGTGCCGCCAGGGGAAATGGAGCATGGCAGGCCGCCACCCTGAACCCGGACAGATTCGGGGCGAGCGGTTCAAAGGGGGAGACGGCTGTACGCCCAATGGCTCTGTTCCTCGACACCTTTGTGAACAAGATCGACAGCAAGGGACGCGTGTCGGTTCCCGCCAGTTTTCGCGCGGCGCTGCAGGGCCTGTCCTTCCACGGCATCATCGCCAGCCCGTCGATGAAGTTTCCCGCCATCCAATGCGCTGGGATCGACTGGTTTCAGCGGCTGAGCAGCGAGCTCAGCAACGGCGAACTGTTCTCCGATGAGAATGACGACCTAACGGCGACGCTGTTCTCCGACGCCAAGCAGCTCGCCTTCGACGGCGAAGGCCGCATCATGCTGCCGGAGTCGCTGACCGCCCACGCCGGCATCGGCGAAGCCGCGGCATTCGTCGGGCGCGGCTCGAGTTTCGAGATCTGGTCGCCGGCAAAGTTCGAACCCTACAAATCCGAAGCGCGCAAGCGGGCGCTGGAGAAAGGCCGCACGCTGAAGCTGCGGCAGGACGGCGGCAAATGAATGCCGCCGCCCACACCCCCGTGCTACTCCGCGATGTGATCGAAGCGCTGGCGCCACGCGCCGGCGGCATCTACATCGACGGGACTTTCGGCGCGGGCGGTTATTCGCGCGCCATCCTGGAAAGCGCCGACTGCACCGTCTGGGCCATCGATCGGGATCCTCAGGCGATATCAGGCGGCGCCACGATGAGCGCCAGCTATGCCGGCCGGCTGCATCTGAAGCAGGGCCGCTTCGGCGAGATGCGCGAGCTGCTGGTGTCCGAAGGCGTTGCCGGCGCCGACGGCATCGCGCTCGATATCGGCGTCTCCTCCATGCAGATCGACCAGGCGGAGCGCGGCTTCTCCTTCCGCTTCGACGGCCCGCTGGACATGCGCATGGAGAGCAGCGGCCCGAGCGCGGCCGACATCGTCAATCATGCCGGCGAGGGCGAGCTCGCTGATATCATCTTCAATTTCGGCGAAGAACGGCGCGCCCGCGTGATTGCCCGCGCTATCGTGAATGCGCGCAAGACAAAGCCCTTCTCCCGCACGCTGGAGCTGGCGGAGACCGTCCGCCGCGTCAATCCCGGCCGCGGCGCCGACGGCATCGATCCGGCGACCCGCACGTTCCAGGCGCTGCGCATCCATGTGAATGACGAGCTCGGCGAACTCGAGCGCGGATTGCACGCCGCCGAGGCGCTGCTGAAGACCGGCGGCCGGCTGGCTGTCGTCACCTTCCACTCCCTCGAAGACCGGCAGGTGAAGAATTTCCTGCGCGACCATTCCGGAGCGGCGCCCCGCCGTTCCCGCCATCTGCCGCCTGAAAGTGCCAATGATGCCGCACCGTCGTTCCGCTTGCTGCCGCAAAATGGCCGCACGGCCGGCGAAGATGAGATCGCGCGCAATCCGCGGGCACGCTCGGCGCGGCTGCGCGCGGCGGAGCGGCTGGCGGCGCCCGGCGACCGGAGGGCCGCATGATCACCCGCGCCACCCTGATCTGGGCCGTCCTGGCGATCGCGGCGGGCTTCGGCCTGTTCCAGGTGTCCTATCGCGTCGCTGCGCTGGAAGAAGAGTTGAACACAGTGAACCGGCGGATCGTCGAGGAGCGCGAACGCCTCCATGCCCTGCAGGCGGATTGGAGCTATCTCACCAATCCGTCGCGGCTGGCCGATCTGGCGCGCCGCCATCTGCCGCTGCAGCCGCTGGCGGCCGAGCAGATGATCCGCATCGAGGATCTGCCGCTGCGCCTGGCGCCGCTGGTGGCCGAAGGCGATGGCTTCCAGCAGGCTCTGCCCGCCTCGCCGCCGGAGGCGGCTGTTGTGACGCCACCGCCGGAGGCTCCCGTTGCGAGCGCCACGCCGCCTTCTGCCGCAACGCCTGCCAATGACGCGGTACCGGCCGCGAGCACCGAAATGCCGCCGCCGGCCGCCAAGCCCGCTGCCGCCACGACGCAGGACGTCCCCGTCGAACAGACCGACGATCCCATCGGCGATCTCCTGCAGAAAGTGAATGCCGACCAATGACCGGCACAGCGCATTCCCCGGCATTTCAGTTCCGCGCCGCCGCCGCCGTCGATTCCCGGACAGCGCGCCGCGACGACACGCTACTCCTCGACGGCAACGCCAAGCGGGCGATCGAGATCGGCCGCTCGCGCCTGCTGTTCGGCGCCGCCATGTTCACGCTGGCGTTCTTTGTCATTGCCGCCCGGCTGGTCACGGTGTCGCTGCTGTCCGACGGCGCGGAGCCGCGCCTGACGGTCCTGGCGCCTGATGGCGCGCAGCCGGAGCGTGGCGAGATCCGCGACCGGAACGGCGTGGTCCTCGCCACCAACCTGGTCACCGCGTCCCTCTATGTCAATCCGCAGCAGGTCATCGATATCGAGGAAGCCGCCACCAAGATCAGCCAGGCGCTGCCGGATGTGGACCCGATCGACCTCCTGGAGAAACTCACCAGCGACCGTTCCTTCGTTTGGGTCAAGCGTGGCCTGACGCCGCGGCAGCACGAGGCCGTCAACCGCCTCGGCCTGCCGGGCTTCTATTTCCAGCGCGAGGAGCGGCGCGTCTATCCCCAGGGCAGCTTGACGGCCCATGTGGTCGGCTTTGCCGACGTGGACAATCGCGGCCTCTCGGGTATCGAGCAGTCGTTCGACGAGACGCTGCGCCAGGGCGGCCGCCCGGTCACGCTGTCGATCGATCTCCGCATCCAGAATATCCTGCGCGAGGAACTGGGCAAGGCGATCGCCGATTTCACCGCCATCGGCGGCGCCGGCGTGCTGCTGGATATCCGCACCGGCGAAATCCTTGGCATGGTCTCGCTGCCGGATTTCGATCCCAACGATGCGGGCGTCGCTTCGGAGGAATCGCGCTTCAACCGCAACGCGCTCGGCGTCTACGAGATGGGCTCCACCTTCAAGATCTTCAACACGGCGATGGCGCTGGATGCCGGCATCGTCAGCCTGAATGACGGGTTCGACGCGCGCAAGCCGATCCGCATCGGCGGCTTCACCATCACCGACTTCAAGCCGAAGAACCGTTGGCTCACCGTGCCCGAGATCTTCATGTATTCGTCGAACATCGGCTCGGCGAAGATGGCCGAACAGGCCGGTACCGAGCGGCAGCAGCTGTTCATGAACCGGCTCGGCTTCTTCAAGCAGGTGCCGCTGGAGCTGCCCGAGCGTGGCAAGCCGATGTACCCGTCGGACTGGAAGCCGATCAACACGATGACCATTGCCTACGGCCATGGTCTCGCCGTGACGCCGCTGCATCTCGTCAGCGGCGTGGCGGCCGTCGTCAATGGCGGCCTGCTGCGGCCGATGACGCTGATGAAGCGCGACTCCGACGATCCCGCGCCCGGCCGCCGCATTATCCGCGAAGAGACGTCGGAAAAGATGCGGCAACTCCTGCGCCTGGTGGTGCAGGGCGGCACCGGCAAGTTCGCCGATGTCGCCGGCTACATTGTCGGCGGCAAGACCGGCACCGCCGACAAGCAGAAGGGCAACGGCTATAGCGAGAACTCGCGCGTCGCTTCGTTCGTCGGCGCCTTTCCGATGAACGATCCGCGCTACGCCTTCCTCATCATGGTGGATGAGCCGCAACCCAATGAGCATTCCCACGGTTATGCGACCGGCGGCTGGGTTGCCGCACCCGCCGTGCACAACATCGTCGAGCGCGTGGCGCCGCTGGTCGGCCTGCCTCGCGTACCCGACACGGAAGCTGAAGAAGTGAACGATCTCTTCGTCACGGTGAGTGCCGCGGACTGAGAATGGCCCGGTTGGAGGAACTTATCGGCACGGCATCGAACATCTGGCAGGCAGGCACGGGACGCGCCGATCTCGACATCAGCGGCGTGACCGCGGATTCGCGCCAGGTGCGGGCCGGCTATCTGTTCGCCGCCCTGCCCGGCAGCCGCGCCGACGGCAGCCAGTTCGTCGCTGACGCGGTGAAGCGCGGCGCCGTGGCCGTGCTGGCGCCCGCCGAGACAATGCTGGGCGATCTGCCCGCCAGCGTCGCAGTGCTCCGCGACAGCAACGCGCGCCGCCGGCTGGCGCTGCTTTCAGCGGCCTTCTACGCCCGTCAGCCGAAGACTATCGCCGCCATCACCGGCACCAGCGGCAAGACCTCCACGGCCGATTTCACCCGCCAGCTCTGGACGCGCCTGGGGCATCAGGCCGCCAGCCTGGGCACGCTCGGCGTGGTGTTGCCGGATCGCCATATTGACGGCGCCCTGACCACACCCGACCCGGTTGCCCTGCATAAGCAGCTCGCCGAGCTGGCCGACGCCGGCATCGATCATCTGGCGATGGAGGCCTCCAGCCATGGCCTTGATCAGTTCCGCCTCGACGGCGTACGCGTGCAGGCCGCCGCCTTCACCAATCTCAGCCGTGATCACCTGGATTATCACGGCACGCTCGAAGCCTATTTCGCCGCCAAGCGCCGGCTGTTCGCTGACATCCTGCGCGACGGCGGGCTTGCGGTGCTGAACGCCGATGCGCCGGAATTCGCGCCGCTGGCCGAGCTGTGCCGCGTCCGCAAACTGAAAATCGTCTCCTTTGGGCAGAAAGCCGGCGATCTCCGCATCGTCAGCGCCCATTCCCGCACCGATGGGCAGGACCTGACGATCGCCGCTTTCGGCCGCAACTTCGACATTGCTTTCCCCGTTCCCGGCGCCTTTCAGGGATTCAACCTGCTGGCGGCGCTGGGTCTCGTGATCGGCGGCGGCGGCGACACAGATAAAGTCATGCAGGCCGCGACGACGCTGACCGGCGTGCGCGGCCGGCTGGAACTGGTGGCGCTTCATCCGTCGGGCGCCGCCATCTATGTCGACTATTCCCACAAGCCCGAAGGCTTGAGCGCCGTGCTCGGCGCGCTGCGGCCCCATACCGGCCACCGCCTGTCTGTCGTGTTCGGCTGCGGCGGCGACCGGGACAAGGGCAAGCGGCCGCAGATGGGCGAGATCGCCGAGCTGCTGGCAGACGACATCATCGTCACCGATGACAATCCGCGCAGCGAGGATCCCGCGCGTATCCGCGCGGAGATCCTGGCGGGCAGCAAGAATGCGCGGGAAATCGGCGATCGCGCCGAGGCGATCGGCGCCGCGGTCGCCGCACTCAGCGCCGGCGACATCCTGGTCATCGCCGGCAAGGGTCATGAGACTTATCAGATTGTCGGCGACAAGACGCTGCCGTTCGACGATGCCCAAGTGGCGCGCAAGGCCGCGATCGCGCTTGGCGGCAGCGCTGCCGGCTCCGCCGGCAAGGCGGCGAAGTAGCCATGGCCGCAGCAGCCGACATCCTGTGGACAACAGATGAATCCGTGAAGGCCACGGGCGGCCATGCCACCAGCGACTGGTCGGCGCGCCGCGTCGCCATCGACAGCCGCACGGCCCAGCCGGGCGACCTGTTCGTCGCGCTCAAGGGCCCGCATTTCGATGGCCATGATTTCATCGCCGGCGCGCTGAAAGGCGGCGCGGCCGCCGCGGTCGTACATCGCATGCCGGAAAATCTCTCTAGCGACGCGCCGCTGCTGCTGGTCAACGACACCATGACTGCCCTGGAAGCGCTGGGCCAAGCCGCCAGGGCGCGCACCAAGGCGAAGTTCGTCGCCGTCACCGGCAGCGTCGGCAAGACCAGCACCAAGGAGGCGCTGCGTCTCGCCCTGGCCACGGCCGGCAGCACCTATGCGACGACGGGCAACCTGAACAATCAATGGGGCGTGCCGCTGAGCCTGGCCAACATGCCGCGTGCGTCGCGCTTCGGCGTGTTCGAGCTCGGCATGAATCATGCGGGCGAGATCGGGCCGCTGTCGAAACAGGTGCGGCCGGAGATCGCCATCATTACCAATGTCGCGCCGGCGCATCTGGAGTTTTTCGAGTCGGTCGAAGCCATCGCCGACGCCAAGGCGGAAATCTTCGAAGGCCTGCCTAAGGACGGCATCGCCATCCTCAACCGCGACAACGAGTATTTCGACCGCCTTGCCGATCACGCCCGCCGCCAGGACATCAACCGCATCATCGGCTTCGGCAGCCATGCAGAAGCAACAGCGCGCCTGATCGACTATGCCGCCGAGGGCAATGGCGGCCGCATTCGCGCCCGCATCCTCGGCCGCGATATCGAGTACGCCGTCGGCGCCGCCGGCCAGCACCAGGCGGTCAACAGCCTGGCCGTGCTGGCTGCCGTCATGTCCCTCAATGTCGATGTGGATGTCGCCGCCGCCGCGCTGGCGCAAATGCAGGCGCTGAAGGGCCGCGGCCAACGCTCGAAGGTCGCCCTTGCCGGCGGCAGCTTCGAGATCATCGACGAAAGCTACAACGCCAGCCCCGCCGCCATGCGCGCGGCGATCCAGGTGCTGGCGCTGACGAAACCCGCCCGCGGCGCCCGCCGCATCGCCGTTCTCGGCGACATGCGCGAACTGGGCCCCGAGGGTGGAAAACTACACGCCGACCTCGCTGCCGACCTCTCCGCGGCGGGTGTGGACCTCGTGTTCACCGCAGGGCCTCTGATGGCGTCGCTGTATGCGGCGTTACCGGCGGCCCTGCGTGGCGCCCATTTCAACGACTCGGCCAGCCTGTCGCCCGCGGTGCTCGAAGCGGTGCGCGCCGGCGACATCCTGCTGGTCAAGGGATCGCTCGGCAGCCGCATGGGACCGATCGTCGAGGCGCTGAAGGCGCTCGATGCCGGCGGCCTGTCGCGGGCGGTCAACGGGCAATAAGGAAAAACAAGAATGCTCTACAACCTGCTTGCCCCGCTGGCCGACGACAACGCGGCGTTCAACCTCTTCCGCTACATCACCTTCCGCAGCGGCGGCGCCGTGGTCACGGCGCTGATCATCGCCTTCATCATGGGGCCGCGCACCATCCGCTGGCTGAAGAAGAAGCAGCGCGAGGGCCAGCCGATCCGCAGCGACGGGCCGGAGAGTCATCTGCTGACCAAGCAGGGCACGCCCACCATGGGCGGCGTCTTGATCCTAATGTCGCTGCTGATCTCCACCCTGCTCTGGGCCGATCTCAGCAACGGCTATGTCTGGGTCGTCATCTTCGTGACCCTGGGTTATGGCCTGATCGGTTTCGGCGACGACTATCTGAAGCTCACCAAGCGCAACAGCCGCGGCCTGCGCAGCCGGGACAAATTCATCGCCCAAGTCGTCATCGGCATCGCCGCCGGCATCGCCATCGTCTGGCTGGCGCCGCCGAATATCGAGACCGGCCTGGCGATCCCCTTCGTCAAGGATCTGCTGCTGCCGCTGGGCTGGTTCTTCGTCATCGTCGCCATGTTCGTGATGGTCGGCGCCTCGAACGCGGTGAATCTCACCGACGGGCTGGACGGCCTGGCCATCGTGCCGGCGATGATCGCCGTCGGCTGCTACGCGCTGATCGCCTACCTGGTCGGCAATTCGGTCTTCGCCAACTATCTGCAGATCGTCTATGTCGACGGCACCGGCGAACTCGCGGTGTTCTGCGGCGCCTTCATCGGCGCCGGCCTCGGCTTCCTCTGGTTCAACGCCCCGCCCGCCATGGTGTTCATGGGCGACACCGGCTCGCTGTCGGTCGGCGGCGCGCTCGGCGCCATCAGCGTCGTCACCAAGCATGAGCTCGTGCTGCTGATCATCGGCGGGCTGTTCGTTCTCGAGACCGTCTCCGTCATCGTCCAGGTGGCCTCGTTCAAGCTCACGGGCAAGCGCGTCTTCCGCATGGCGCCGCTGCATCACCATTACGAGAAGAAGGGCTGGGCCGAGCCCACCATCGTCATCCGCTTCTGGATCATCGCCTCGATTCTGGCGCTGGCCGGACTCGCCACCCTGAAGCTGCGCTAGGACGGGCATGAGCAACGCGCGCTTTCATATTCCCGATGTCACCGGCCGCACCTATGCGGTGTTCGGCCTGGCGCGTTCGGGCATGGCCGCGGCGAAGGTGCTCGCCGCCAATGGCGCGCGCGTTTGGGCATGGGACGATAACAACGCCTCGCACGGCAAGGCGGCGGAAGCCGGCATTCCGCTGGTCGATCTCCATCATTGCGACTGGGCCGAGGTGAGCGAGTTGGTGCTCAGCCCCGGCATTCCCCACACTCACCCGAAGCCGCATCCGGTGGCGGTGCTGGCGAAGCAGCATGACTGCGCCATCATCGGCGACATGGAGCTGCTCGCGCGGGCCGATACCGGCGCCCGCTTCGTCGGCATCACCGGCACCAACGGCAAGTCGACCACCACCTCGCTGATCGGCCATATCCTGAAGCAGGCGGGCCTCAGCACGGAAGTCGGCGGCAATCTCGGCACTTCGGCGCTCGATCTGCAGCCGTTGGATGCCCGCGGCGTCTATGTGCTGGAGGCCTCGTCCTACCAGCTCGAGCTGATGCCCTCGATGGTCTTCGACGTGGCGGTGCTCCTCAACATCACGCCCGATCATCTGGACCGCCATGGCGGCATGGACGGCTATGTCGCCGCCAAGCTGCGCATCTTCGAGCGGCAGACACCGAAGCAGGCGGCCGATCATCGGCATCGACGACGAGCATTGCCGCAGCATCCGCAAGAAGATCGCCGATCTGAAGCAGCAGCGCGTCATTCCGATTTCCGCCGCGAACCGCGCCGACGGCGGCGTCTATGCCGAAGCCGGCAGGCTGATCGACGACATTGCCGGCGACGGCCGCGCCGTCATGACCCTGGCCGACGCGCCGCGCCTGCCCGGCCTGCATAACTGGCAGAACATCGCCGCCGCCTATGCCGCCTGCCGCGCTCTCGACATCGCGGTGGAGAAGATCGTCGCGGGCATCAAGTCCTTCCCCGGGCTGGCGCACCGGCAGGAGCTGATCGCCACCATCGGCGACGTCGCCTATGTCAATGACAGCAAGGCCACCAACGCCGACGCCACGCGAAAAGGCGCTCGCCTGCTACCAGCCGATCTACTGGATCCTCGGCGGCCGCGCCAAGGAGACGGGCCTCGATGGGCTCGAGCCCTATTATCCGCGCATCGCCCATGCCTTCCTGATCGGCGAGGCGACCGAGCGGTTCGCCGCTGCGCTCCACGGCCGTGTCGCCTTCAGCAAATGCGGCACCCTCGATGCCGCCGTCACGGCCGCCCACAACTTGGTCCGCCGCGAGGCGAAGCCGGGCGCCGTGGTGCTGCTGTCGCCGGCCTGCGCTTCCTTCGACCAGTTCGCCAATTTCGAGGAGCGCGGCGACGCGTTCCGCCGCGCCGTGCTGGCCCTGCAGTCGCCATCGGCCACGGCGGCGGGGGGTGCTCGATGATCACCTTCGCGCGCACCGACACGAGTCTGCTGGGCCGCTGGTGGTGGACCGTCGACCGCTGGATGATGCTGGCGCTGTTCGCCCTGATGTTCTGCGGCGCCATCCTGGTGCTGGCCGCCAGCCCGGCGGTGTCCCAGCGCATCGGCCTCGACCGCTTCTACCTGGCGCGGCACCATCTGATGATGCTGCCGGTGGCGGCGGCGATCATCTTCAGCGTCTCCACGCTGAACCTGAAGGCGCTGCGGCGCCTGTCGGTCATCGGCTTCGCCGTCGCGCTCGGCCTGACCGCGCTGACGCTGGTCGCCGGCAGCGAAATCAAGGGCGCCACCCGCTGGGTGTCCATTGGCGGCTTCTCGCTGCAACCCTCGGAATTCTTCAAGCCCACCTTCGCCATCGTCGCCGCCTGGCTGCTGGCGGCCCAGCACGGCAAGCAGGCCATGCCCGGCAACCTGCTCTGCCTGGCACTCTTCGCTGTCGTCGCTTCCCTGCTGCTGCTGCAGCCGGACCTCGGCATGACCGTGATCATCTCGGCCACCTGGTTCGTGCAGTTCTTCCTGGCCGGGTTGCCGATCATCTGGGTCGCGCTGCTGGTGGGCGGCGGCATCGCCGGAGTCACCGGCGCCTATTTCTCCCTGGCCCATGTGCGCGAGCGCATCGACAGCTTCCTCGATCCCGCCGTCGGCGACCGCTACCAGGTCGAGCGCTCCTTGGAGGCCTTCATGAATGGCGGCCTGATCGGCCGCGGCCCCGGCGAAGGCACGGTCAAGGAAGTGCTGCCCGACGCCCATGCCGATTTCATCTTCGCCGTCGCCGGCGAGGAGTTCGGCGTGCTGCTCTGCCTGCTGCTGGTGGCGCTGTTCGCCTTCGTCGTGCTGCGCGGCATGTCCCGGCTGATGAGCGAGCAGAATCTGTTCGTGCTGCTGGCGACCGGTGGCCTGCTGACTGCGTTCGGCCTGCAGGCGATCGTCAACATGGCGTCGGCGCTGCATCTGGTGCCGACCAAGGGCATGACCCTGCCCTTCATCAGCTATGGCGGCTCGTCGCTGCTGTCGCTGGCGCTGTCCATGGGCCTGGTGCTGGCGCTGACCCGCCGCCGCGCCGGCCTGGGAGACACACCATGACCGCCGCGCGCGCCCTCATCGTGCTCGCCGCCGGCGGCACCGGCGGCCATCTGTTTCCGGCGGAGGCGCTGGCCGCGGTGCTGATCGGCCGGGGCTATCGCGTCGCCCTGATCACCGATCCCCGCGGCACTGGCTTCGGCGAGCGCATGGCCTCCGTCGAACTGCATCGCATCAGCGCCGGCGGCGTTGCCGGCGGCAGCCTGGTGCGCCGCGCCCAGAGCGTGGTGCAGCTGGGCGTCGGTTTCTTCCAGGCACGCAGCCTGATGGCGCAATTGAAGCCGGGCGTCGCCGTGGGCTTCGGCGGCTACGCTTCCGTGCCGACGATCCTGGCCGCCAGCTTCGCCGGCGTGCCCACCGTGCTCCATGAGCAGAACGCCATACTCGGCCGCGCCAACCGCCTGCTGGCACGCAGGGCCACGCGCATTGCCGCGTCCTTCCCCGGCGCCATCGCCGAGGCCGACCGTGTCATCGTCACCGGCAATCCGGTGCGTCCGGCCATCGCCGCGCTGTCCATCGCGACCTACGCGACGCCGGAAGCGAACGGCAAGTTCAACCTGCTGGTCACCGGCGGCAGCCAGGGCGCCCGCGCCTTCGGCCGCCTGCTGCCGGAAGCCGTCGCGCTGCTGCCGGAAGACAAGCGCCGGCGGCTCGCCCTGGTACAGCAATGCCGCGCCGAGGATCTCGAGCGCGTGAAATCGACATACGCCGAACTCAAGGTTTCCGCCGAGCTGGCGCCATTCTTCACCGATATTCCCCAGCGGCTGCGCGACTGCCATCTGGTGGTGGCGCGCTCGGGTGCCTCCACGGTGGCGGAACTGGCCGCGGCCGGGCGGCCCGCCCTGCTGATCCCCTATCCCCATGCGACCGACGACCACCAGACGGCCAATGCCCAGGTGATCGCCAAGGCCGGCGGCGCCTGGCTGCTGCCGGAAGCGGCGCTGACGCCTGCGCTGCTGGCCAAGTACCTCGGCGATCTGATGGACAAGCCCGCGGACCTCGCCACCGCCGCCGCGGCAGCGCGAGGCAGCGGCCGGGTCGATGCGGCGGACCGGCTGGCCGATTTGGTGTCGGCGCTGGCGCCCGGCAACGGCATGAAGCAGGAGGCCGCGGCATGAAGGACCTGCCCTTCAAGATCGGCACGATCCATTTCGTCGGCATCGGCGGCATCGGCATGAGTGGCATCGCCGAGATCCTGCACAGCCTGAACTACAAGGTGCGCGGCAGCGATCTGGCCGACAACGCCAACGTCAAGCGCCTGCGCGCCATGGGCATCCCCATCGAGATCGGCCATCGCGAGGAGAATCTCGCGGATGCCGAGGTGATCGTCATCTCTTCCGCCGTGAAGGCCGACAATCCCGAGCTCATTGCCGCCCGCAGCCGCCTGCTGCCGGTCGTGCGCCGCGCAGAGATGCTGGGCGAGCTGATGCGGCTGAAATGGTCGGTCGCCATCGGCGGCACCCATGGCAAGACCACCACGACCTCGCTGGTCGCCTCGCTGTTCGATACCGCCAAGCTGGACCCCACCATCGTCATCGGCGGCATCGTCAACAACATGGGCACCAACGCTCGCCTCGGCCGCGGCGACTGGATGGTGGTGGAAGCCGACGAATCCGACGGGACTTTCGTCAAACTGCCGGCCACGATTGCCGTCGTCACCAACATGGATCCCGAGCATCTGGATCACTACGGCACGGTCGAGGCGATGAACCGCGCCTATGAGCAGTTCGTCGAGAACATCCCGTTCTACGGCTTCGCCGTGCTCTGCATCGATCATCCCGTGGTGCAGGCGATGATCCCGCGGCTGTCGGACCGGCGCATCGTCACCTACGGCATGAGCCCGCAGGCCGATGTGCGCGCCGTGAATGTGAGCATCAGCGCCGGCGGCGCCACCTTCGACGCCATCATCACCGATCGCAAGCATGACGCGACCCGCACCGTCGGCAATATCCGCCTGCCGATGATGGGCGCGCATAATGTGCAGAATTCCCTGGTCGCCATCGCCATCGCCAACGAGCTGGGCATCCACGACAACGTGATGCGCCGCGGCCTGGCGGCCTTTGGCGGCGTCAAGCGCCGCTTCACCAAGACCGGCGAAGTCAACGGCATCATCGTCATCGACGATTACGGCCACCATCCCGTGGAAATCGCCGCCGTGCTGCGCGCCGCCCGCGCCGGCACCAAGGGCAAGGTGATCGCCGTGGTGCAGCCGCACCGCTACACCCGCCTCGCCAACCTGTTCGAAGAATTCTGCGGCTGCTTCAACGACGCCGACCATGTGATTGTTGCCGACGTCTACGCCGCCGGTGAGCCGCCGATCGAGGGCGTGAATCGCAACTCCTTCGTCCAGGGCCTGCGCACTCGCGGCCATCGTCATGCCGTGCCGCTGCAGGATCCGGCGCAACTGGCGGGCATGGTGGCCGAGCTGGCCGCGTCCGGCGATCTCGTCGTCTGCCTGGGTGCCGGCAGCATCACCAATTGGGCCCATGCGCTGCCGGAAGAGCTGTCGAAGCTCCTGGGCAAGCCCCAGGCTGCCGCGGGGAATGCACGATGATGGCGGCGCAGAAAATGCAAACCCTGCTCGAACGGTTGCCGGCGGTGCGCGGGCGCTACACCGAGAATGCGGCGCTGGCCGGCATCACCTGGTTCCGCGTCGGCGGGCCGGCCGAAGTCTCATTCCGTCCGGCCGACCGCGACGACCTCGCTGCCTTCCTGATGACCAAGCCCACCGATGTGCCGGTCACGGTGATCGGCGTCGGCTCCAACCTTCTGGTGCGCGATGGCGGCGTGCCCGGCGTGGTCATCCGTCTCGGCCGCGACTTCGCCGGCGTCGAGATCGGCCGCACGACAGTCCGTGCCGGTGCCGGGGCGCTGGACCTCAACGTAGCGTTGGCGGCGCGCAATGCCGGCGTGGCCGGCCTGGAATTCCTCAGCGGCATCCCCGGCACCATCGGCGGCGCCCTGCGCATGAATGGCGGCGCCTATGGCAAAGAGATGAAGGACGTGACTGTCAGTGCGGAGGCGCTCGACAGCCGCGGCCGGCTGCATCGCCTGACGCTGGCCGAGCTCGGCTTCACTTACCGCCATTCCGCGGTCGCCGAGGATTGGATCTTTCTCCAGGCGGAACTGCAGGGCAGCGCCGACGATCCCGTCGCCATCGGCCAGCGCATGAAGGAAATCCAGGACAAGCGCGAGAGCACGCAGCCGATCCGCACCCGCACCGGCGGCAGCACCTTCGCCAATCCGACCGCACCGGAAGCCCAGGGCCGCAAGGCCTGGGAGCTGATCGACGCGGCCGGCTGCCGCGGGCTGCGCGTCGGCGGCGCCATGATGTCGGAGAAGCATTGCAACTTCCTGATCAACACCGGTGACGCCACCGCTGCCGACATCGAATCCCTCGGCGAGGAAGTGCGCCGCCGGGTCAAGGCGCAGAGCGGCGTCGACCTGCAGTGGGAAATCCGCCGCATCGGCGTGCCTGCCAGAAGGGGGGCTGCCCCATGAAGCGCGTTGCCGTTCTCCTCGGTGGTCCATCCGCCGAACGCGAAGTGTCGCTGGTCAGCGGCAAGGCCTGCGCCGACGGTCTGCGGCAGGCCGGCTATGACGTCCACGAAATCGACGTCAGCCGCGACGTGGTGGCGCTGGTGAAAGCGCTGGAGCCCCGGCCCGACGTGGTCTTCAACGCCCTCCACGGCCGTTTCGGCGAGGATGGCTGCGTGCAGGGCATCCTCAATCTACTGGGCATTCCCTACACCCATTCAGGCGTGCTGGCGTCGGCGCTGGCGATGGACAAGCCGACCGCCAAGCGGGTCTTCGCCGCGAACAACATCCGCTGCCCCGACGGCAAGGTGGTCGATGTCGACAGCCTGAGCCGCGCCGATCCCGTGCCGCGGCCTTATGTGTTCAAGCCGACCCATGAAGGATCCAGCGTCGGCGTCATGATCGTGCGCAAGGGCGACAACAAGGTGCTGCCGACCGGCGAGCAATGGCAGTTCGGCTCCGCCGTGCTGGTGGAACGTTTCATTCCCGGCCGCGAGCTCACCGTCGCCGTCATGGGCGACCGCGCGCTGACCGTCACGGAGCTGAAGTCGCGCAACGATTTCTATGACTACGAGGCGAAATACACCGGCGGCAAGACCGATCACGTCATTCCCGCGCAGATTCCGAAGGCGGTATTCGACGAAGCCTTGCGTATCGCCAAGCGCGCCCATGAGGCGCTGGGCTGCCGCGGCGTCAGCCGCTCCGACTTCCGCTATGACGACACCGAGGGCGGTGGGCCGGAGAAACTTTATCTGCTGGAAGTCAACACGCAGCCGGGCATGACGCCGCTGTCGCTGGCGCCGGAACAGGCGCTGCATGTCGGCATCTCTTTTCCCGAACTGGTGAGTTGGATGGTGGAGAACGCGCAATGCGATCCCTGAGCGCAAGACCCGACCGCGAGATGCGGGCGCCGGTGCGCGTTGCCCGGGCCGGCAAGCGCAATGACCGCGCGGCGGCGGCGCGGCGGCGGCCCTTGCCGCGCCATTTGCGCCTGGTCCTGCAATGGGGCGGCGGCCTGCTGGCTATCGCCGCGGTTGCCGGCGCGACATTCTGGATCGCGACCAGCGGTTTTGTCGGCCGGCAGATGGCCGTGCTGGGCGATGGCCTGGTGTCGGTCAGCGCCGATGCCGGCTTCGTGGTCAACAAGGTTCTCGCCGAGGGCCGCAATCAGACGACGTCGTCTCAGGTACTCCGCGCCCTAGATGTCCGCATCGGCCACCCGATCTTCGACATCGATCTCCAGGCGGCGCGCGAACGTGTCGCCGCCCTGCCCTGGATCGAGTCCGTGACCGTCGAGCGCCGCCTGCCGGATACGCTCTACCTGCACATCGTCGAGGCCGAGCCGATGGCGCTCTGGCAGCATGAGCGGCAGTTGCGGCTGCTGAGCCGCAAGGGCGAGGTGATCGCCGAGCCACAGCCGCAGCGCTTTACCGCACTGCCGCTGGTGGTCGGCGTGGGCGCGCCCGAACACACCGCCGAACTTCTGGAGATGCTAGCGACGCAGCCGGAGCTGCAGGTCCAGGTCCAGGCCGCCATCCGGGTCGGCGAGCGCCGCTGGAATCTACATTTCGTCAACGGCACGGATGTGAAGCTGCCGCAAGACCGCGCCGCCGAAGCCTGGAGCCAACTCGCCCGGCTGGAGCGCGACTTCGGCATTCTCGAACGCGACCTGACCGTGATCGATCTGCGCGTGCCCGCGCAGCTTCTGGTGCGTTTGGCGCCGACCGCCGTCACCCGCGAGAAGGAAGACGGCAATGACACGTGAACATGTGATGACGATGGGTGGTTCAATATGAGGAAGCCGAAACCGGCTCCGCGCGGCGGATTGATTGCCGCTCTCGACGTGGGGACGACAAAGATCTGCTGCTTCATCGCCCGTACCGGCGATAACGGGCAGCCGCAGGTGACCGGCATCGGGCACCAGGTCGCGCATGGCGTGCGCGGCGGCACGATCGTCGACATGGAGGCCGCCGAGCGCGCTATCCTGTCAACCGTCCATGCCGCCGAGCAGATGGCCGGCGAAACAATTCGCGAAGTCATCGTCAACGTCTCCGGCGGCTATCCCCACTCCCAGACCATCGGCGTGGAGGTGGCGATCGCCGGCCAGGAAGTCAGCGACGGCGACCTGCGCAAGGTGCTGGATTTCTCCACCGTCTATCAGTCGCCGCAGGATCGCCGGCTGATCCACTGCATCCCCGTCAGCTACTCCATCGACGGCAGCCGCGGCATCCGCGATCCGCGCGGCATGTTCGGCGACAAGCTGGGCGTCGACATGCATCTGGTCACCGCCGCCGCCGGGCCGCTGCGCAACCTGCAGACCTGCGTGCAGCGCTGCCACCTGGATATCCAGGCGCTGGTGGTGTCGCCCTATGCCGCCGGCCTCGCGACCCTGGTCGAGGACGAGATGGAGCTGGGCGTCACCGTCATCGACATGGGCGGCGGCACCACCACCATCGCCGTGTTCTTCGACGGCAACGTCGTCTTCACCGACGCCATTCCGATCGGCGGCGGCCATGTCACCAACGACATCGCCCGCGGGCTGTCGACGCCGCTGGTCCATGCCGAGCGCATGAAGACGCTGTACGGCAACTGCATCCCCTCGCCCGCCGACGAGCGCGACATGATCACCGTGCCGCAGGTCGGCGAAGAGGATCCCGCGCAATCGACGACGATACCGCGATCGATCCTCGTCGGCATCGTCCAGCCCCGGATGGAAGAGACGTTCGAGCTCGTGCGCTCGCATCTCGAGGCCGGCGGCTTCGACAAGATCGCCGGCCGCCGCGTCGTCCTGACCGGCGGCGCCAGCCAGCTCTCGGGCGTCCGCGAGCTGGCGGCGCTGGTCCTCGACAAGCAGGTCCGCATGGGCCGTCCGATCCGCGTCGGCGGCCTGGCCGAGGCGACCGGCGGCCCCGCATTCGCCACCGCGGCGGGCCTTCTGGCCTACGCGCTGGCGGCCGATGTCGAAACGCTCCGGCCGGGGCGTTTGATCTCAACGGGAGAGTCCAACGGCGTCTTCGGGCGTCTTGGCCACTGGTTCCGTGAAAATTTTTGACCGCAACGATCCGGCGGCGGGTGGCCGTCCGGGCGACCAACCAACCGACCTCGGTCGGTGCAACTGACTAGAAGCCTATAGATTGGAGGCCTAAATGCTAAATCTCACAACACCCCGCAACACCAACGAGATCAAGCCACGCATCACCGTGATCGGCGTCGGCGGCGCCGGCGGCAATGCCGTCAACAACATGATCCGGTCGAACCTGGAAGGCGTCGAGTTCATGGTGACGAACACCGACGCGCAGGCGCTGGCGCAGTCGATCTGCGACCGGCGGATCCAGCTCGGCCTGAACATCACCCAGGGTCTGGGCGCGGGCTCGCGGCCCGATATCGGCCGCGCCGCCGCTGAAGAGGCGCTGGAGCATATCGTCTCGGAATTGCAGGGCTCCAACATGGTGTTCATCACCGCCGGCATGGGCGGCGGCACCGGCACGGGTGCTGCGCCGGTCATCGCCCGTGCGGCGCGCGAGCATGGCATCCTGACGGTCGGCGTGGTGACCAAGCCCTTCCACTTCGAAGGCACGCACCGCATGCGCCTGGCCGAAAGCGGCATCAAGGAACTACAGCAATATGTCGACACGCTGATCATCATCCCCAACCAGAACCTGTTCCGGATCGCCAACGAGAAGACGACCTTTGCCGACGCCTTCGCGATGGCCGATCAGGTGCTGCATTCCGGCGTCCGCGGCGTCACCGACCTGATGGTCATGCCCGGCCTGATCAACCTCGACTTCGCCGATATCCGCACGGTCATGAGCGAGATGGGCAAGGCGATGATGGGCACCGGCGAGGCCGAGGGCGAGAATCGCGCCGTGGCCGCCGCCGAGGCCGCCATCTCCAACCCGCTGCTGGACGATGTCTCCATGAAGGGCGCGCGCGGCGTGCTCATCAACATCACCGGCGGCTTCGACATGACTCTGTTCGAAGTCGACGAGGCGGCCAACCGCATCCGCGACGAAGTCGATCCCGAAGCCAACATCATCTTCGGCTCCACCTTCGATCGCGAGCTGGAAGGCCGGGTGCGCATCTCCGTCGTCGCCACCGGCATCGAAGCCGAGGCGATGGCGCAGCCGCGCCCGTCCCTCACCCTCGTCGCCAAGGGCGGCCGCATGCTGAACACGCCGTCCATCGCTGAGGCGCAGACGATCCAGCCGGCGCCGCAGCCGATGGTGATGCAGGGCCGCGACATGCGGGTGCAGGAGTATCCGTCTCCGTCCATGCCGGCCTACACCGCGCAGGCGGCGGTGAACTTGCAGCCGGCGCCGCAGATGTATGCCCAGCCGCAAATGCAGCCGGCCCCGCAAGCGCGCATGCAGCCCCAGGTGCAGGCCGCTCAGCCTGCGCCGCAGCCGGTCTACGCGCCTGCGCCGGAGGTCCGGCAGGCGCCGCAGCCGCGCATGGAAGCGAGGCCGCAGCAGCAGATGGCGGAATTGCCGTTTGTCGCTCAGCCACCCGCGCCGCAACCGCAGATGCAGGCGCCAATGCATGCGGCACCGGCGCAGCAGCCGGCACCGCAGGTGATGCCGCAATATGCGCCGCAACCGGCCTACTACGCCGAACCGGCGCCGCAGCCGCAGATGCAGGCACCTCTGCAGGCTCCGGCGGCGCAGGCCGGCGATTCCGCGCCAAAGCGCAGTGGCGGCATCTTCTCGCGCATGACCAGCACTGCGGCGAGCTGGGCGCAGAAGACCGGCCAGGATCTGCGCTCGGCCACACCCGCGGCGATGATGAACCGCGTCTCCACCGGCGAGCCCGCCCCGCAGCGTCCGGCTTCACAGCCGGCGCCGCAGCAGGCACAGCCGCGACTGAGCGGTCTGGACCCGGCAGACCGGCTTGCTCCCCGCAACGGCGATGACGAGATCCTCGACATCCCCGCCTTCCTGCGGCGGCAGGCGAATTAGCCGGCGTTCTTCCCTGAACTAGGCCTCCAAACTTGGCCGGGCGGCTCCCCCCAGGGAGCCGCCCTTTTTCTTGTCCGACCGCCGATTCGGTATCATCGTCTGATTTCAGTCAGTTACACCCGGTTGCCGCGCCTTGAGGGATCATCGCGCCGGCCCTATAGTCCGGCCCGGAATCAGGTAAGCCCAAGAACAAGAGCATCCGATGATTGGTCACACTCTGCTGCGCCCAGCCCGTATCTTCATGCTGCTGGGCGGCCTCCTGTTGCTGTCGGCCTGCGGCTCCGGTGAGCCAGATTATGTCGAGCGGCCGGCGGAAGAGCTCTACACCATCGGCTACAATTATCTCCGGGAAGGCGAGAACAAGAAGGCGGCGCAGGCCTTCGACGAGGTCGAGCGCCAGCATCCCTATTCCGAATGGGCGACTCGCGCCCAGCTCATGGCCGCCTACGCCCACTATCTCGAATACGAGTATGACGATGCCATCATCGCACTCGAGCGATTCGTCGAGCTGCATCCCGGTTACAAGGACGTCGCCTACGCTTATTATCTGAGGGGGCTTTCCTACTACGACCAGATCGTCGATGTCGGCCGCGACCAGCGCAATACCGAACTGGCCATGGAAACGCTCCAGGAAGTGGTCGACCGGTACCCGAACACGTCCTATGCGCGGGATGCGGCGCTAAAGATCGACCTGACGCGCGACCACCTCGCGGGCAAGGAGATGACGATCGCCCGCTTCTACCAGACCCGCGACCAGTTCCTGGCGGCGATCAATCGCTACCGCCGCGTCATCGAATTCTACCAGACGACGACCCATACGGCCGAGGCGCTGCTGCGCCTCACCGAATGCTATCTTGCTCTTGGCGTCTATGACGAGGCGCAGACCGCCGCCGCCGTGCTCGGCCACAACTATCCGGGCACCGACTGGTACGAAGACAGCTATAATCTGCTGCAAGAGCATCGCCTCGAGCCGGAGCAGAAGAAGGGCTCCTGGCTGAACGAAGCCTTCTGACCTGCCGTGCTGCAGAACCTGTCGATCCGCGACGTTCTGCTTGTCGACCGGCTCGACCTCGATCTCAGCGCCGGGCTGTCGGCGCTGACAGGCGAAACCGGCGCCGGCAAATCCATCCTCTTGGACGCGCTCGGCCTGGCCCTCGGCGGCCGGGCTGAAAGCGGGTTGGTGCGGCCCGGCGCGGCCCAGGCCGGCGTCACCGCCGAGTTCGGCGTGGCGGCGGATCATCCGGTCTTTGCGCTGCTGCGCGAACAGGGCATCGACGAGGCCTCGCCGCTGATCCTGCGCCGGCAGATCGCCGCCGACGGCCGCGGCCGCGCCTTCATCAACGACCAGCCGGTCAGCGTCGCCTTGCTGCGCCGCTGCGGCGAATTCCTGGTGGAGATCGAAGGCCAGTTCGAGCAGCAGGGCCTGCTGGATGCGAGCCATCATCGGGCGCTCCTGGATTCGTTCGGCGCCCTCAAAGGCAAGGCGGCCGAGCTGGCGCAGCTCTGGCGCGGCTGGCGGGCAGCCGGCACGGCGCGCGCCGAACTGGAGGCGCAGATCCTGCAGGCGCGGCGCGATGAGGAATATCTGCGCCACGCCGTCGGCGAACTGACGGCGATCGAGCCCAAGGCCGGGGAGGAAGCGGAGCTGAGCGAGCAGCGTCGGCTGCTGATGAACCGCGAGAAGCTGCTGGAGGCGCTGACGGCGGCGCTGGAAGACCTCACCGGCAGCGATGGCGCCGACCATGGCCTGCGCAATGCCCAGCGGCGGCTCGACCGCATCGCCGACAAGGCGGGCGATCTGGTTGCGCCCGTGATCGCCGCGCTGGATCGCGCCGGCAGCGAGCTGATGGAGGCGACGGCGGCGCTGGAGCGGCTGCTGCGCAATCCCGACCTGGCGCCGAAGCGGCTGGAGCAGATCGAGGAGCGGCTGTTCGCGCTGCGCGATCTCTCGCGCAAGTACAACGTGCCGGCGGATCTGCTGGCCGAGCATGGCGCGGCCCTGGCCGAAAAGCTGGCGGCGCTGGATGACCAGACCGGCCGGCTGGCCAAGCTCACGCAGGCGGAAGCCGCCGCCCGCCAGGCATACATGGCGGCCGCCGAAGCGCTGAGCGCGGCGCGCCACAAGGCGGCGAAGAAGCTGGACGCCGCGGTCACCGCCGAACTGCCGCCGCTGAAGCTGGACAAGGCGCGCTTCGCCACCCGCTTCGAGCGACAGCCGGAGAGCGACTGGGGCGAGCATGGGCTCGACCGCGTCGCCTTCGAAGTGGCGACGAATCCCGGCCTGCCGCCCGGGCCGCTGGCGAAGATCGCGTCCGGCGGCGAGCTGTCGCGCTTCCTGCTGGCCTTGAAAGTCGTGCTGGCCGAAGCCGATCCGGTGCCGACGCTGGTGTTCGACGAGGTGGATAGCGGCGTCGGCGGCGCCACGGCCGCGGCCGTGGGCGAGCGGCTGGCGCAATTGGCGTCGCGGCTGCAGGTCCTCGTCGTCACCCATTCACCGCAGGTCGCGGCCCGCGCCGTCAGGCACTGGCGGGTCGAGAAGGCCAGCGGCCCGGCGCGCGGCGCCAAGGGCGCGACGGCAACGCGGGTGGTGGAGCTGGACGCCGCCGGCCGCCGCGAGGAGATCGCCCGCATGCTCTCCGGCGCCACGGTCACCGATGAGGCGCGCGCCGCCGCCGACCAGCTCATGGCCCCGCCCCGCGGCCGCAAGGTGGCGCGATGAGCAAGGCCGACACCGCCGCGATCGCCGTCAAGGAATTGACCGAGAGCCAGGCCAAGGCCGAGCTGGCGCGGCTGGCGAAGGAGATCGCGCATCACGATCAGCTCTACCATCAGCAGGATGCGCCGGAGATTTCCGACGCCGACTACGACGCGCTGAAGAAGCGCAACGAAGCGATCGAGAAGCGCTATCCCGAGCTGCGCCGGCCCGACAGCCCGTCGTTGCGCGTAGGCGCTGCGCCGGCGGCCGGCTTCGCCAAGGTCAGCCATGCGCGGCCGATGCTGTCGCTCGACAACGCCTTCGACGAGGACGATGCCCGCGAATTCGTCGCCCGCATCCGCCGCTTCCTCGGCCTGCCGGAGACCGAGAAGATCGAATTCGTCGCCGAGCCGAAGATCGACGGCCTCTCCGCATCGCTGCGCTATGAGGACGGCAAGTTCGTTCAGGGCGCCACCCGCGGCGACGGCACGGTGGGCGAGGACATCACCGCCAATCTGCGCACGCTGAAGGACGTGCCGCCGAAGTTGCAGGGCAAGCATATCCCCGCCGTGCTGGAAGTGCGCGGCGAGGTCTATATGCGCCGCGCCGATTTCCAGAAGCTGAACGAGGAGCGCGCCAAGGCGGGCGAGCCGCTGTTCGCCAATCCGCGCAATTTCGCCGCCGGATCGGTGCGGCAGATCGATCCCAAGATGACCGCCGCGCGGCCCCTGCGCTTTTTCGCCTATGCCTGGGGCGAGGTGAGCGAACCAGTGGCCAAGACCCACTGGGATTTCCTCGACCGCCTCCATGACTGGGGTTTCCAGGTCAATCCCGAGCGCAAGCTCTGCAAGTCGATCGACGAGGCGCTGGCGCTCTATCAGGACATCGCCGCGCGCCGCGCCACCCTGCCCTATGACATCGACGGCGTGGTCTACAAGGTCAACCGCTTCGACCTGCAGGAACGGCTGGGCTTCGTCAGCCGCGCGCCGCGCTGGGCGGTGGCGCATAAATTCCCCGCCGAGCAGGCGCAGACGATCCTGCGGGAGATCACCATCCAGGTCGGCCGCACCGGCGCGCTGACGCCGGTGGCGGAGCTGGAGCCGATCACCGTCGGCGGCGTGGTGGTGTCCCGCGCCACGCTGCATAACGAGGACGAACTCGCCCGCAAGGACATCCGCGTGGGCGACACCGTGATCATCCAGCGCGCCGGCGACGTGATCCCCCAGGTGGTCAGTGTCATCGACGACGCCGCGCACAAGCGCCGCAAGAAGTTCGAGTTCCCCGACCGCTGCCCGATCTGCAACAGCCATGCCGTGCGCGAGGAAGGCGAGGTCGTGCGCCGCTGCACCGGCGGCCTGATCTGCCCCGCCCAGGCGATGGAGCGGCTGCGCCACTTCGTCAGTCGCAATGCCTTCGACATCGAGGGGCTGGGCTGGAAGAGCATCGAGGAGCTGTTCGCCGACGGCCTGATCAAGACGCCGGTCGATGTCTTCAAGCTCGCCAAGCACCGCGACGCCCTGATGGAGCGCGAAGGCTGGGGCGAGCAGTCGGTGGCCAACCTGCTGCGCGCCATCGAAACCCGCCGCAAGATTTCGCTGGAGCGCTTCATCTATGCGCTGGGCATCCGGCAAGTGGGCGAGGCGACGGCGCGGCTGCTGGCGCGAAACTACGGCTCCTATGAATCCTGGCGCGACGGCATGACCGCCGCGGCCAAGGATCCCGAGGGCGCCGCCTATCAGGAGCTGGACAGCATCGAAGGCATCGGCCCGTCGGTCGCCGCCGACATCCTCGCCTTCTTCGGCGAGAAGCATAACCTGAAGATCCTCGACGATCTGGCGAAGGAGCTGCAGATCCAGGATTTCGTCCAGCCGAAAACCAGCGGCTCCGCCGTCGCCGGCAAGACCGTGGTGTTCACCGGCACCCTGGAGAAGATGACCCGCAACGAGGCCAAGGCGCGGGCGGAGTCCCTGGGCGCCAAGGTGGCGGGCTCGGTATCGAAGAAGACCGATTATCTGGTGGTGGGCGCCGATGCCGGATCGAAGGCGTCCAAGGCGGCGGAGCTGGGGGTCAAGACGTTGACCGAGGATGAGTGGCTCAAGCTGATCGGCGCGTAACGTCAGCCGCACGCCGCAACCGATGGCTCAAAGCCCCTATGCTCAGTTTGCGCTATTTTCCGCGATTTCCCGCAACCTCATCTCTCTGACATTCAAGAACAAAACCTCAGAATCGCGGATTCCCGGGGGACCCTGATTTTCGGGAACGATGCCATACAAGGGAATCACTGGCGCGCGGCAAGCGTTGGCGCCCGCCATCCACGCGCGGCGGTGTGCCGTATTCCGATACACAATATCCAACATCGAGGCCGGCGGGACGCGCCCGTGGGCGATCCCTAGTATGATCATATTCCCACGAAAAAATCAAGGAATTTATCCTTATAGTGCGGGACCTAACCTTGTCATCCCGGAAACCGCGCTCCAGCGCGGTTATCCGGGACCCATGAACACCGAGTGGTGGAAAGGTAACTTGACGAATTCCGTGTGCTTGGGTCCCGGGCTCCGTCGCTGACGCGACGGCCCCGGGATGACAAGTCTTGTTGTCGCGTTACCGCGCCCGCTCCAACGCAATCAAATCAGCCAGCCGTTTCTTCTGCTTCCCGGCGCCATCGAAGTTCCCCGTCACCAGCCAGGCCTCGTACGCGCGCTTCAAAGCCGGCCATTCCTTGTCGGTGATGGAGAACCAGGCGGTGTCGCGGTTGCGGCCGCGGTAGATGATGGCTTGGCGGAAGATGCCCTTGGGCGGTTGCTTGGTTGAGTAAGGTCGCGGAAGCTCCTTCATTTGTGGAATCGAATGCAAGCGTTTCGTGGTGACTGCCGGAGCGGGTTGCGCTACCTTTGGTCGTACTTCGGCGAGGGCCTATGCCTGCTTTTGGGAAAACGAGCTACCATTTTCTGATTGCAGCGATCGTCGCGGCCGCCTCGATCGCTACTGCCGGGTTTGCGGTCGTTGCGGACGATGGATTACAGCAACTATCTTTGAAGCAGGAGGCAGTGTTCACGACATCAGCAGAGTGGATGTCAGCATGCCCGCTGTTTGCCGGCCCGCAAGGCAGAGTGCAGGTTCTGCGCCGTGACGAGCGTTATGACAGCGCCTATAGCCTGTCGATTACAACGGAGGGCGATGACAGTGCTGTGATGTGGCGCCTTGTCGTTGATCGGATGGGGGAAGATACCTCGCTTGTTCGTCTCTTTATGAGTCCATTGGCGCCGGAACGCGATCAATCCTTGGTATGGACAATCGTTCAATCATGCTCCGCGCTGGAGGAGGAAGTTCTGAGGCGGTCGCCGCAGCTACAAATGCAGGATTTGCGCATCCCACCCAAGACATATCCCCCGCCGGACATACCAATGGATTGCTGCCACGACCGAAGCGCGTAGTGCACAATGACGCGATTTAGGCAGCGTGGTGCCGGGCAATGAGATCGGCTAACCGCTGCTTCTGCTTCCCGGCCCCATCGAAATTCGCCGGCGACAGCCACGCTTCATACGCGCGCTTCAGGGCCGGCCATTCCTTGTCGGTGATGGAGAACCAGGCGGTGTCGCGGTTGCGGCCGCGGTAGATGATGGCCTGGCGGAAAATGCCCTCATAGGTGAAGCCGAGCCGCAGCGCCGCGCGGCGCGAAGGCTCGTTCAGGGAATCGCATTTCCATTCGTAGCGCCGGTAGCCCAGCTCGTCGAACACGCGGCGCATCATCAGGAACATCGCCTCTGTCGACGCGACCTTATGCTGGAGCCGCGGCGAATAGTTGATGTGGCCGACCTCGATGACGCCCATGGCCGGATCGATGCGCAGATAGCTGGCGATGCCCACGGCCTTGCCGCTGCTCTTGTCGATGATGGCGTGGAACAGCGGATCGCTGCCCAGGCAGGTGGCATCGATCCACTGCCGGTACTCGGCCAGCGATGAGAACGGCCCGGCGCCGAGATAAGTGAAGTTGCCGCCGTCCTTGTTCTCGAGATTCGCCTGATGCAGCTCCGGCGCGTGCCGGTCGGGATCGAGCGGCACCACGTCGCAGGTCCGTCCGGCCATGGGCGCGCGCGGCGGTTGCGGCCGCGCCTGCCAGCCGGGCACGGGAATGCCGATCGGCTGGCCGAGGTTGTTGGTATGCGATGTCATTGGATTCTGTGCCGGTGATTGCGGGTACGAGCGGACCCTAACAGCCTCGCCCACGCCCCAGCAACGAGGATTGCGCGATTCCGCGCCGGCTATGATGACCGTAACCGGCTGATCTTAAAGCAGTTTCACCGCCATTCACGGTTCGCTAACCCTTCCCACCGACACTGCGCGGCAAGACCGATCGCGAGCCCGATCCGTCGGCAGCCAGACGACTGACCATGACGCGGGCCGCAACGAGGGGGACTACAGATGAAGATTTTTGGCGCATTGATTTCCGCCCTAGGCGGCCTTTTGGCCCTGGTTCTGTCCGGCGGCGTCTACGCTCTCGGCGAATCCGCAGAGACCGTCGACACAACCACGGCGGAAGTCCTGTCGGGCATGGGTTCGATCGGCATCACTATCTCCGTCATGATCCTGCTGCTGTCCGCGTTTGCCTTCATGAGTTCGGGCCGGCTCGCCGGCATGCTGCTCTGTGTCATGTCGGTGTTCGGATTCTTCACAGGCGGCGGCTTCCTCATGGGCCTGGCCTTCTTGGGCGGGATTTTCTGCATGGCCGGCGGCGGCAACCGCGTGACCATGGGCGGCAACTACACCTAAGGCACGGGCTTCCCAAGTTCGCTCCGGCCCCAGGCGGGTACGGCGTTGATCGGCGTCAAGGCGCCGCACTGGCAGAGAGGTCAAGCTAGGGCCACCTGAATCGCAGTCCTAGGACAGGTGCGCCTCCATGCCCTCGTTGCCAGCAACATCGGCGGCCCTGCCGCCGCTCCCCTCCGCGGCCGGCGGCATTCCGCGTTACCGGCCGTTTTCCGGCCCGGCGCTATTTCGCGAGGGCTTCCGGCCGTTCTTTCTGGCGGCCGGACTGTGGGCGCCGGCGGCGATGGCCTTGTGGATTTGCTATCTCGCGGGTTCGATCGACCTGCCCACCGCCTTCGGACCGCTGAATTGGCATGTGCATGAGATGCTGTTCGGCTTCGCCGCGGCGGCGGTCGCCGGATTCCTGCTGACGGCGATTCCCAATTGGACGGGCCGAATGCCGCTGCAGGGCGTGCCGCTGATCGTCCTGGCGTCGCTGTGGCTGGCGGGGCGCATCGCCTGTGCATTGTCCCTGTGGACGGGGCCGGCCGTTGCGGCGATCGCGGACCTATCCTTCCTCGCCATCCTGCTGCTGGCGATCGCGCGCGAAATCCTGGCCGGGCGCAACTGGCGCAATCTGCCGATGGTGGGCGCGCTGTCGCTGCTGCTGGCGGCAAACCTGCTGTTCCACCTGGAGGCCCTTGAAATCGCGCCCACAGCCGAATTCGGCCGGCGCCTCGGCGTGGCCATGCTGCTGCTGATGATCTCGCTGATCGGCGGCCGGATCATCCCGAGCTTCACCCGCAACTGGCTGGCAAAGCAGGAAGCCGCCGAACTGCCTGCTGCATTCGGCATTCCAGATCGTGTTGCTCTCGCCGCCACGGCCCTGGCTCTCGCCTCCTGGGTCGCGGGCGTTCCCGGGATCATCAGCGGACCCCTGCTCATCGCGGCCGGCATCGCAGCAGCAATTCGTCTTGCGCGTTGGCGCGGACTCGCGACGGTGAAGGAACCGCTGCTGGTGGTGCTGCATCTCGGCCATGGCTGGCTTGCCGTGGGGCTGATGCTGCTGGGCGCCAGTGAGCTGACCGACCTGGTGCCTGCTTCGGCGGCGCTCCATGCCCTGACCGCGGGCGCTATCGGCACCATGATCCTGGCTGTCATGACCCGCGCCACCTTGGGCCATACGGGCCACGCTCTCACCGCCGGCGCGGGCACGACTGCTATCTACACCTTCATCACGCTGGCCGCCCTGGCGCGCCTCGCCGTCTGGTGGCTGCCGGCGCAGTACGATCTGCTGCTGCAACTCGCCGGGCTTGCCTGGATCGCCGCTTTCCTGCTGTTCCTGGCGATCTACGGGCCGATGCTGCTGCGGCCGCGGCAGCGCAGTTAGCGCGTAATCAATTCGATCTGAATCACCATCTATCAAATCGCCCCCTTGAGGGGGCGGTAGGAGCATCGAGCAACGCGAAATGCTCCGGGTGGGGGGACGGCTCGGTCTTCGAATCCCCAATTGATTTCGCTTCAGCTTGCACTGATTGCATCCGGCTTTGCGATACCCCCCATCTGGCTCATCTCGCTGACGCTCGATAAGCCATCTTCCCCTCAAGGGGGGGAAGATTGTGCGATTGAACTAGAGAAGTATTGATGTCAACCGGCGAAGTTCCGGTCGCGCCACCATTGCACGGCGAAGGCCAAGCCTTCGGCCAGCGGAATGCGATTCTGAAAACCGACATCCATGGTCAACCGCCGCGTGTCGGCGACGATCTCGCTGGCAGCGCCTGAGTTTTGCAATCGGAGCAGCGACGGGCAGTCCATGAGGCGGGCGATCTGGCCGGCGAGATCGCCGACGGTCACGCCGGCGCCGATGCCGATATTGATGGACCCGGTGACATCGCCGGCGGCGATCAGCGCCAGGGCGCGGCCGATCTCCCTGATATCCAGATAATCGCGCAGCGCGCCGGCTTCCTTGATCTCGAACTCACGGCCCGCCGCCAGCGATCGGATCACCGCCGGCACCAGCCGCGCCGCCTGCTCGCCCGGCCCGAAGCTGAAGAACAGCCGCGCATGGGCATGGGACAGGCCGGCCGCCGCGCAGCGCGACGCCGCATGTTCGCACAAGGCCAGCTTGGCGCGGCCATAGGGCGTGGACGGCGCACAGGGCGTGAGCGACTCGGAGAATGGCGGCGGCGCGGCCCAGTCATACTCGGCGCAGCTACCGGCGGTGATCACGCGCCGCCCACCCGCCTCGATGAAGGAGTCGACCAGCCGCCGCGACGCTTCCAGCCAGGTGTCGTTGGCCGGATCGGTCCAGAACGCGCCATGGGCAATCGTCCAAGCCAGATGCAGCAAATGGCTCGGGCGCAGTTCGTTCAACAGGGATCGCCAGTCCGAACCCTGGAGCAGATCCGCCGCATGCATGACCACGCCCGCCGACGGCAGCGGCTGCCGCGCGATGCCATGCACTTCGAAACCCAGCTCCTGCAGATGGCCCAGGCACTGGCGGCCGGCATAGCCCGACGCACCCGTGACCAGGATGCAGTTCATGTCGTGAAGTCGGGGAAGCCGGCGTCGCGTTCGCTGATCGCGGCCGCCGCCGCCGGCCAGGCGATGGCGAAGCGCGGATCGTTCCAGCGCACGCCCCGCGCCAGCTTCGGCTGGTAGGCGGCGCCCATCTGGTAGAACACCGTGGCGCCCTCGGTCAGCGTCAGGAAGCCGTGGGCGCAGCCCTCGCCGACATAGAGCATATTGCCGCGCTCGGCATCGAGTTCCACCGACACCCAGCCGAGAAAGGTCGGCGAGTCCTTGCGCAAATCGACCGCCACATCAAACACGCGGCCGGCGATGCAGCGCACCAGCTTCGCCTCCGGCGCCGGATCGGCCTGATAATGCAGGCCGCGAAGTGTGTGGCGCTGTTTGTTCCTGCTGATATTGCACTGGATGCCCACGGGCTTCAGGCCCTGGGCGCGGAACTCATCCTCGCAATAGGCGCGGGCGAACATGCCGCGTTCATCCGCCTGGGGTTCGAGCTCGATCTCCATCACGCCGGCGATCTTCGTCTGATGGAAGATCACGGCACGATTTCCAGTTTGGGAATCGCGGTGACAAAGCGGCCGCCCCATTCCCGGATGATATCCATCTCGCCCATGATCTCCTTCCGCAGGTTCCAGGGCAGGATCAGAAGATAGTCCGGCATCTGATCGATGATGGCTTCCGGCGGCAGGATCGGCAGATGGCAGCCGGGCATGAAGCGGTGCTGCTTGTGGGGCGAGCGGTCGGCGGCGAGGACGACGAGATCGGTCGTCACATTGCTGTAGTTGAGCAGGGTGGCGCCCTTGGCCGCGGCGCCATAGGCGGCGACCTTGGCGCCCTTGCTCTTGGCGTCCAGCAGGAAGGCGCGCAGCGAGTTGCGGACGCCCTTCACCTTGCCGCTGAAATTGCGATAGGCCGACAGCGACTCCATGCCCGCGGTGATTTCGCCATGGAGCACGTCATCCACATGGGCATCGCGGGGACGGCCGGCGGCCTGGGGCGCCGCGAACACCCGCAGCGAGCCGCCATGGGTCGGCAGCCGCTCCACATCGAACACCTCCAGGCCATGCTTGCGGAATACGCGCATCACCACATGCAGCGAGAGATAGGAGAAATGTTCGTGATAGATGGTGTCGAACTGCACCTCGCGCAGCAGGTTCTGCAGATGCGGGAATTCGAACGAGAGGACGCCGTCGGGCTTCAACGCCAGCGCCAGTCCGGCGATGAAATCGTTGGGATCGGGCACATGGGCCAGCACATTGTTGCCGACGATGAGGTCGGCGGTGAGCCCGCGCGCAACGAGATCGCGCGCCGTCTCCGTGCCGAAGAAGCGCACCTCCGTCGGCACGCCGGCCTCGACCGCGACTTTAGCCACATTCGCCGCCGGCTCGATGCCGAGGCAGGGAATCTTCATCTCGACGAAATTGCGCAGGAGATAGCCGTCATTGCTGGCGATCTCGATGACATGGGATTGCTCGCCGAGCTTGAAGCGGTCGCGCGCCATGGTGGCGAAGGCGCGGGCATGGGCGACCCAGCTTTGCGAATAGGACGAGAAGTAGGTGTAGTCGCCGAAGATGTCCTGGGAGCTGGCCACATTATCGACCTGCACCAGGAAGCAGGCGCCGCAGACGCGGGCATGCAGGGGATAGCGCGGTTCGGGCCGCGACAGTTCCTCCCGCGTCAGCAGCCGGTTGGCCAGGGGCATGGCGCCGAGATCCACCAGCGTCTGCGCCAGCGTCGCGCCGCAGAGCCGGCAGGCGGGCAGCGCGGTCATGGCAGCGCCTCATAGCGGGCGAGCTGCTCGAGCGACGTCGCCCGCATGTCGTCGCCCTGCTGATGCCGGCGGTACCAGCCGGCGGTCCAATCCACGGCGTCCGCGAACTTCAGCCGCGGCCGCCAGCCGAGGCTCTGCTGCGCCAGCGCCGAATCCAGCCGCAACAGCGTGGCTTCGTGCGCACCGGTCGCCGCGGCGGCGCGATATCCAGGATGTTCCGGGAAGTGCACCAGGAATTGCTTCAGCGTCTCGGCCACGGTGCGGCTGTTCTCGGCCGGCGGACCGAAGTTCAGCGCCGGTGGCAGACCGGACGCGCCGGTCGCCAGCCGCTCGGCGAAGGCCAGATAGCCCGCCAGCGGGTCCAGCACATGCTGCCAGGGCCGCACGGCCTGGGGATTGCGGATCGCCGTAGGCGCTTTCTCCGCCAGCGCCCGCACCAGGTCGGGGATCAGCCGGTGTTGCGCCCAATCGCCGCCGCCGATGACATTGCCGGCGCGCACCGTGGCCAGCGCCTTCCTGGCATCGGCGAACTTATGCCGGTAGGCAGCGGCCACCAGTTCCGCCGCGGCCTTCGAGGCGCCATAGGGCTCGTCGCCGCCCAGGGGATCGCCTTCGCGGAACGGGCGGCCCTGTTCCGCATTGGCGTAGACCTTGTCGGTGGTCACCACCAGCACCGCGCGCAAGCCAGGCGCGCGCAAGGCACCTTCCAGCACATGGGCGGTGCCCATCACATTCGTCGCGAAGGTGGCCGGCGGATCGCGATGGCCCTCCAGCACCAGGGACTGCGCCGCGAGGTGGATCAGGATCTCGGCCTTGCTGCTTTCGACCGCGGCCACGGTGGCGGCACGGTCGCCGATGTCCAGCATGCGGTTCTCCAGATCGCGCCAGGGACCGAGGATCTCGAACAAACTTGGCTTGGTGTTCGGCGGCAGCGCGATGCCCGCCACCTGCGCGCCCAGCCGCTGCAGCCAGAGGCAGAGCCAGGCGCCCTTGAAGCCGGTATGGCCGGTCAGCAGAACCCGGCGGTTGCGCCAGAATTCTAGGGCCATTGCTTCCACGGTGCCTTGCCGCTTTGCCAGAGATCCTCCAGCAGCATGCGGTCGCGCAGCGTGTCCATCGCCTGCCAGAAGCCGTCATGGCGGAAGCACATGAGCTGCCGGCCGCTGGCCAGCCGCTCCAGCGGCGCGCCCTCCCAGATGGTGTCGTCGCCCTCGATATAGCCGAGCACCTTCGGCGACAGCACGAAGAAGCCGCCATTGACGAAGCCTTCGCTCGCCGGGTGCTTCTCGCGGAACTCGACGACGGTATCGCCGTCGAGCTTCACCGCGCCGAAGCGCGCCGGCGGCCGCACCACCGTCATGGTGGCCAGCTTGCCATGCTGCCGGTGGGTGCGGATGGTCGCCGCGATATCGATGGAGGACAGCCCGTCGCCATAGGTGAGGCAGAACGGCTCGTCCGCTTCCAGGAACTTGCCGATGCGCTTCAGGCGGCCGCCGGTCTGCGTGTTCTCGCCGGTGTCGACCACCGTGACCGACCAGTTCTCGTTGGGATGGCTGGTCAGGTAGTCCACCTTCTTCTTGCGGAAATCGAACTGCACGTCGCTCTGATGCAGCATCAGGTTGGCGAAATATTCCTTGATCACATAGCTCTTGTAGCCGGCGCAGACGATGAACTCGTTGATGCCGTGATGGGCGTAGAGCTGCATGATGTGCCAGAGGATCGGCTTGCCGCCGATCTCCACCATCGGCTTCGGCCGCACCGACGTTTCCTCGGACAGCCGGGTGCCGCGGCCACCGGCGAGTATCACGGCTTTCATGGCAGGCTCCTCATGACGCGCTGGCCTTGTCGTCGACCGCTTCGGTCGCTTTGTTCAGCAAGGCCGTCACCCAGCGCTGGGTCTGGCCCAGCGGGCTGGCGCGGACCTGGTCGCGCAATTCGCGGCGGAGCGTCTGGCGCCGCGCCTGATCGGCGGCAAGCTTGACGGCGATCTCGACATACTCGTCCCGGGTCTTGGCGCAGAGATCGCCGAGGCCGGCATTGGTGAGATTGCTGTAGCTCAGCCGCTCGAAGAAGGCCGGACCGATCAGCGTCACGGTCGGCACGCCCATCCATAGCGCCTCGCAGGTGGTGGTGCCGCCGGTATGGGGCACGGCGTCCAGCGCGATGTCGATGCTGTTGTAATGCTGCATATGCACGCCGCGCACCGCCATGAAGGCGACGCGGTCGCGGCTGACGCCATGCTTCTCGAAGATGTCGCCGATATTGTTGCGGAACGCCGCAGCGCCGCCTTCCGGCCGCACCAGCAGGAAGCGGGAATTCGGCACCTTCGCCAGCACCCGCGCCCAAAGCTCGATGGTGGCGGCGGTGAACTTGTAGGGATTGTTCATGGTGCCGAAGGTGAGCTGGCCCGTGCGCTCTTCCGGCGTGCCGGGTTCGATCGCCTGGTCGCTGAAGCCGAGCCGGCCGAGGCAGACCCAGCTCTCGGGCATGCGGAACGGCGTCTCCATCAGCAGGCCGGGCTCGGGCGGATCGAGATAGGGATCGGTCAGGATGTGGTCGATCTCCGCCAGGCCGGCGGAATGCGGATAGCCGAGCCAGCTCACCTGCACCGGCGCCGGGCGGCGGATCATCACCTCGATGCGGTTGTAGCGGGTGGTGCCGCCGAGTTCGAGCAGCACGTCGATCCCGTCGGCGCGGATCTGCTCCGCCGTCTCGCGCACGGTGGTGGAGGGCATCAGGCGATAGGCGGTGCTGCGCTCGGCCATGTAGGCCTGCGCCTTGTCGGTCTGGCCGGGATAGAAGGAGTAGCAATAGAGCTCGACGCGCTCCGGATTGTAATGCTCGAAGATCGGCAGCGCGAAATAGGCCACGGGATGATTGCGCAGGTCCGACGACATCAGCCCGACCTTGAGCTTCCGGCCGGTCAACGGCGTAGCCTTCACATTCAGCCGTTCCCGCGCCGGCACTGTCGCCGACAGGCGCTTGCCCCAGGCGCGATGGCACTCGAGCAGGAACTTGCGGTCCTCCATGGTCTCGACGCGGCTGAGCTGGTTGTGCAGCGCGCCGACATTGTCGTTCTCCGCCCAGTAACGCATCAGCGCCTGGCGGTCGCCGAGCTTGGAGAGGCGCGCGAAATCGGCCGTGCGCTGGAACACCGCGCGCAGATTGTCGACGACCTCGAACGGCACCTGCTGGGAATCGACGATGGGGGCGGCGATGCTATGGGCCTCGTCGATGAACTTGCCTTCCTCCTCATAGCGGCTGTCCATCAGCGCGTCGCAGAGCCGGCCGGCGATGCGGATATCGGCCGGGCGCAGCAGGCGGGCGCGGCGCAACGCCGCGTTGGCGGCGGGATAGTCGCCCATGGAGCGGCCGCAGAGATTGGCGTAGGCCTCGAGCGTCGCCACATCGTCGGGCGCCGTCGCGAGGATCTGCTCGTACGCCGCGCGGGACTCCGCCAGGCGTCCGAGGCGGCGCAGGATCGAGGCGCGGCCGCGATGGCCCGTGGGATCCTGCGGCGCCAGCGCGATCGCCCGCTCGGCGTCTTTCAGCGCGTCGTCGTGGCGGCCGAGCTTGTACAGCACCGCCGCCCGGTTGTTGAAGAAGTCCGGGTTCTTCGCGTCCATCATGATGGCGCGGCCGAGCTGGGCCAAGCCCTCCTCATCGCGGCCGGCATCGCAGAGCGTGCCGCCCAGCAGGCGCACCGGCTCCGCATCCTTGGGGTTGAGCTTGCTGGCCTGGCGGAAGGACTCGATCGCCTCGTCATAGCGCTGCAGCTGGCGCGCGGTGTTCCCGCAATTGATGTAGGGGCTGAACAGCCGCTTGTTGACCTTGATCGCCTGCCTGAAGGTATCGAGCGCCTGTTGCAACTTCCCCTGGCGCTTCTGCACCACGCCCAGGAGGTTCAGCGAGTCGGCGTTCTTCGGCGAAGCCTTGACCAGTTCCTCCGCCGCGCGCGACGCCGCTTCGAGCTGACCGGACTCGATGAGATTACGCACCAGCGCCGTGCGCAGATCGAGCCGCGTCGGCGCCAGCCGCACCGCCTCCCGCAGGCTCTGTGCCGCATCGCCCGGCCGCCGCTCGCGCTGCGCCGAGGACGAGGCCGCAATCAGGGACTGAAGATCACTTGAAGGGGACATTGCGGATGAAAATGCCGGCCGGTCAAAAATAGGATTTTGCCGCTGGTTCATCCCGCCCGGCGATCCGGCCAGGAAGCTCCGCGGCCCACAGATTATGTTGTCATGGCATCAAGTTAAGGGATCGTAAAGGATGATGGTCACACCCCGCATGAATCATGCCGGAGCGTCGTTTTTGCGCAAAAACGTCACCTGCGCTTGCGGCGCGGCAGTGCCGCCGAGAGAACGGTCTCCAGTTCCGCGCCCACGGTCATGAGCGGCTTGATGTCGCGATAGGCGCGTGCGACGAGGAGAGCGCCCTCAAGCGCCGACACCGCGAGCAGGGCCAGCGGCCCCGCGCGCGGCTTAGGCACGCCGGCCGCGATGCAGGCGGTGGCGATCAGGCCGGCCCATTCCTCGAAGGCGCTGCGGCAAAGCGCGGCCAGCTCGGCCACGCCGCCGGAGGCATCCAATATCACAGGCGAGACCGGACAACCGAAGGTATAGTCGCTCTCGCGCATCAATTCGGCCGCAGCCTCGGCATAGGCGCGCACGCCGGCCGCCGGCGTCTTCGCCTCGGCGAGCATTTGCTTGAGCGCATCCGTTGCCTCGTTCACGGCGGCGCGGGTCGCCTCGATCGCCAGTTGCTCCTTGCCGCCGGGGAAATGGAAGTAGAGCGAGCCGCGGGGTGCTTCGCTCGCCTCCAGGATGTCGTTGAGGCTGGCGCCGTGATAGCCGCGATGTCGCAGCAGCCGGGCGGTGGTTTCGATCATGCGGGCGCGGGTGTCGCTGGCCATGGGTCACCGATATCAGGCTTGACGGAATATGACGAACGGTCTATAGATTATGACAATCGGTCTAGAAAACAAGAAGGCCCGGGCGGCGCGGCGAAGATCCGCGCAGTTACGGCGACCGCCATGACGGCCATCCGCTGACCCCGCGGACGGCGAACGGAGGAGGTTTGATCGATGAACAAAGCGACGCAGAAGCTGTCCGAAGGTCAGGTCACGCACAGCGCGGCCGACATCTATGAAGAGTTCTTCGTGCCCGCGCTGTTCGAACAATGGGCGCCGCGCGTATGCAAAGCCGCGGCTCTATCGCCCGGCAACAAAGTCCTGGACGTCGCCTGCGGCACTGGCGTGCTCGCGCGCGAAGCGGCGCGCTCTGTGCAGCCTGGCGGCAAGGTCACCGGCCTGGACCGCAACGAGGTCATGCTGACGGTCGCGCGCCGCGTGGCGCCGGGCATCGAGTGGCGCCAGGGACGCGCCGAGGCCCTGCCCTTCCCCGACGGCTCCTTCGACGCGGTGGTCAGCCAGTTCGGCCTGATGTTCTTCGAGGACCGCCCCGGCGCCCTCAAGGAAATGTGGCGCGTGCTGAAGCCCGGCGGCCGGCTCGCCGTCGCGGTGTGGGACGCGCTGGAGCATAGCCCCGGCTATGCCGACATGACAGCGCTTCTGAAGCGGCTGTTCGGCCAGAGGATTGCGGACGAGTTGAGCGCGCCGTTCGTGCTCGGCGACACGAAGGCGCTCGGCGCGCTGTTCGAAATCGGCCGGCATCGCCAAGGCGAAGATCCAGACATTGGCCGGCACCGCGCGCTTTCCGTCGCTCGAATCCTGGATGCATACGGACGTCAAGGGCTGGACGCTGGCCGACCTAATCGACGACGCGCAATACCGGACGCTGCAGGTAGAAGCCGCGCGCGATCTCAAGAAATATGTGAAGAACGACGGCACCGTCTCCTTCCCCGCCCCGGCGCATATCGCGACCGCGATGAAAGGCTAGGCTGCTCTAACTTTACTCTCGCGCCACCTCAGCTTCGCCGCAATTGACCAATAAGGTTCGCCTCTCACTGGCGATCGACTGAGGAGGCGACCATGAGTGCCAGAAAGTATCGCGCCACTTGCCGCGTGATGCCGCTAATGCAGCTATCGATCTACCTGCCGGGATGCTGGCACTTCATTGGCGGTCCGATGGGCTATGCCGGCCTGCAGGCTTTCGCACCGGACGGGCGGCCGACGACGCTATCGATTTCGTCTACGAAGTTACAGTTTTTTTGTAACACGTAAGGACAACGCAGCGCCATCGGGGCACAGCTTCCCGAGAATCTCCAGTTCACAATCCTAAAACTCTAGCCAGCAATCAGGCAGCCAGAGCCAAATCTAGAGCATTGCAGCAAATTGTCTGACAGCAGATCGAATATCGCGTACACCTACTGCGAGTTGCATAACAATACATAGCTGCATTGAGTGTTACATGTCGTGATATGTACTTGTGCAACTCGGCAGTAGTATCGACTGAAACATCCTGTTCGAGGAAACATCAATGCAAACGGCTCCAATCGGCCAAATGAGGAAATATCAACGGTTCTTGAGGATTGCTGTGCAGTTCGTCGCAACAGTCGTCGCGCTACTCACGACAAATCCGTCACATGCGGACTGGTACTTCCCGCTTGTTCGGATCACTTGCATTCCGGAGGCGGGCTATGCTGCGGTGGAAACCCTCGGTCTCTACAATATCGGCACATCGGTAACTCCTGTTCCGATTGCGCTAGTGGATCACGGCATTTATGAGTTGCGCAGTTTGGATGGAAAACCCGTGACCTGCGACCTCCCCCAAGGCACGGTTGTAATCGAGATTTTCAACTACCATGCTCCCCAAGCCAAAGGCTCTTGCGGTGGCGTTGAAGACGCAGATTTGAGGGTTTCTCTCGCTGGGGCCGAGATCGCGATGGCAACAGGGACGCACGGGGGATGTAGCGGGTCTCAACGACACGAGATCCAAATCTCACATTACGAACTTCAGCACTGTATCTTGCGATATGAACAAGCTACCCAAATCGTAGCAGCGGGCGATTTCACGTCCGTACACACCGTGTGCAAGAACGTGCCGCTTCGCTGAGCAATATGATTTCGTAGCGCGTGAAATGATCCTAGGAACATTGTCATGATACCTGGCAATACAGCGACTGACTTCGATAATACTTTGGCTACACTGATCGAGCGCTTTGAAGGTTGGTCGTCCACAGCCTACTTCCATACAGGAGACGTGCCAACAATAGGCTATGGTGTCGCATTCATATTTGAGGGTCAGGGAGGCTATCAGGCTCGTACATTGGAAGAGTTGAATGATTCAGCGGCATCTACGTTTTCACACAAGCCGAGCAGACTGTACTGGTCAACATTGCAGCAGCGCTTAATGAAAATGATGAAACGGCGGCATTGCAGTTGTTCAATGGCTGGGTACCGGCCGCAGCAATCAACCTCACCGAGGCACACGGCGAACTCATACTCAGCCGCGTAGTACCCGACGTCACAGAAAACGCGATTCCTCAGAACATTCTGGATGGAATGAATGGAACACGCGAGTTGGCGGTCTTATATTCCCTGGCCTACAATGCTCCGATCTTGGTCGGTCCAAACCTTGAGGCGGCTATCATTAATGATGATCGAGCGTCTGCATGGTACGAGATTCGATATCAGTCAAACGGCGGCGAACCAGAATTTCTGAACGGAATTGCTAAGCGTCGTTTTGCGGAAAGTCAGTTTTTCGGTCTATACGATGACAAAGAAAATGTGACGGAGGCCGACGCACGGGAAACGTTCCGCATGTTCACGCTGCATGAAGATACTATCCGGGCGTATGACGACAAATACAATGTGTCGGAGAACGACCAGATCGCCCATGCAAACTCTGACTATGGGCTGACCGGCGACGATGTCGTGCAGAACTCGACTGGAGGCATTCGGCGAAGCAAAGGAAGTACTTGCTCAGCTTTACGTTGAGCCCTTCGGCCATACCTCGGCCGATATTGATGAGGTCTACATTGATACCGGACTCAACAGCATTGACCGGACGCCGAACAACAAGCCCGCCGGACGCGATCTGATCTTCGGTGAAGGCGGTAGCGACGAGATTCATGCCGGAACGATGAATGACATCGTCTATGGCGACTACGGCTCCCTAGCCTTGGATCTCGCTGGCGAAGCGGGCAATGACAAGCTCTACGGCGATGCAGGCGACGATACACTGATCGGAGGAGCGGAGGCGGATGAGCTGCCCCAAGGCGACACCGATGCGGACATCCTCGACGGCGGCGAGGGCGCGGACGTCCTGCGCGGCGGCGGGGGCGCGGATACCCTGGCCGGCGGCACGGAGACTATCGAGCCAACTATGAACGATGATCAGCTCTATGGCGGCGACGGAGTGGATCATTTTACTTGCTGGGGCTCGGAACAGATCTGGGATGCAGAGAGCTTTAAGTCCTTCACCATCGGCGGCCTGACAGTCACCGGCGGCAGCTGGCAGTTCATCGGCAAGGAGATCAACCAGAACGAAGAGCAGGGGTACGTCAACACTTATGGCTATGTCGGTAGCCAGGGTGAGATTTACCATTTGGGGTTTGCCGAAATTGAGGGCGAATTCGTGCTTTGCCTCGGCATTCAAATCTATGATCGCCAGGGCGAATTCACGGGCGAGTGGCAATTGCTTCAGAGTGTCGGGATCGTTGGATTCGAGAACGATGTGGGGTTCATGGGCATCAATATCGAGGAACTTGCGTTCGGCTCAGCCGCAGCTCTTTCGGTAGACGATCTCCTGGGTGGTGATTCTGTCGGCCAGGAAAGTGCAATCGTCAATCAGTCGATGGCGAACTTGTTCAGCCGCGTCGAGCTTGCCGGTTGCCCCCCACCGCCTGCCGTCCCGAGCCTAGACGCTGCGCTCTTTCTTTATGACGGCTAAAGCGAGAGATCGATGCGCCGATTTATCTCGCGACGGCGGTGAAGAGATGCCACTATTGATCGAATGCCTATAGGCGCGGGTTTCAAACCCGCCCCCACGACTTATTTCGCCGGCCGACCAAGCCTGTTAGGCACCGACCCGTTCAGGATCAGATTCCTTGAAACCGCGACGGCGTTCCCCATATCCGGGAATCGCCCTCGGCCTGTCGCCTGGGGCCTCGATGTTGGACATTGTGGATCTGATTTGCTGCGGGGGCGTCGCGGCTCCCGATCAATTCTATGTCTGTATTCCCATCATACGGCATTCCAACCTGTGATGCGGAGTAGGCATTTCCCGCCAGTTCCAGCGGGCGTTGCGATGCATTTCTCGCTTGGCATGGGGTTCATCGAACGGATTCGCTTCAGCGCTCCGTCCAGCGGACGGGCGACCTCGGCAAAACCGCTTCGCCGGCACCGACCCTCACCCGCAACATTCGCTGGACGCGAATGTTGCGTGCCTCTCCCACTTCGTGGGCGAGGCGACAATCCTAGATCGACCTTATGCTTGTCCCCTCGCCCGCGGAGCGGGAGAGGGCGACTGGCATCCGCGTTCAGCGGTTGCCAGTTGAGTGAGGGCACCCGGCGCCAACCCTACAGCTTCTCCGTCGCATCCTTCAGCCACACCGCCGTCTTCGCATCCACCAGCGGCGTGATCGCGGCGCGCACCCTTGCGTGGTACGCATCGACCCAGGCCCGCTCCTGCGGCGTCAGCAAGCTCGGCTCGATCAGCGCGCGGTCAATGGGCGCAAGCGTGAGGTTCTCGAAGCCGAGCATCGGCCGCTCGGCGCCGTCGACCTTCACCTCGGTTACCGCCACCAGGTTCTCGATGCGGATGCCGTAGTCGCCGGATTTGTAGTAGCCGGGCTCGTTGGAGACGATCATGCCCGGCTCCAGCGCCACGCGGTTCGGCACCTTGGAGATGCGCTGCGGCCCCTCATGCACGCCGAGGAAGCTGCCGACGCCATGGCCGGTGCCGTGGTCGTAGTCGAGGCCCACGGCCCAGAGCGAGGCGCGGGCCAGCGCGTCGAGCTGGCTGCCCGTGGTGCCCTTGGGGAAATTCGCCGAGCCGAGGGCGATATGGCCTTTCAGCACGCGGGTGAAGCGGTCGCGCATTTCCGCTGATGGCTTGCCGACGATCACCGTGCGGGTGATGTCGGTGGTGCCATCAAGATATTGCGCGCCGGAATCCACGAGATAGATGCGGTCGCGCTCGATCGGCCGGTTGGACTCGTCCGATACGCGGTAGTGCGGGATCGCCGCGTTCGGCCCGGCGGCGGAAATGGTGTCGAAGGAGAAATCGCGGATCAGGTCGTTGGTCCTGCGGAACTCCGCCAGCTTCGCCGCGGCGTCCAGTTCGGTCAGCTTGCCTTTCGGCGCCTCTTCCGACGAGCCAGCAGAGGAACCGGGTGACGGCGGCGCCGTCGCGCAGATGGGCGGCGCGGGCGCCCTCGATCTCCACCGCGTTCTTGCAGGCCTTGGGCAGGGCGCAGGGATCGGCGCCGCGGATGACTTCCGCGCCGGCGGCGGAAAGCCGGTCGAAGATCCAGGCGGCGGCGCTGCTGGGATCGGCCAGCACTTTTGCCTTGGCCTTGCCCAGCGCATCCAGCGCGCCGCCGAGCGCGTCAGGCGCATGGACGGCCACCGCGTTGCCCAGGTGGGACTCGATCCCAGGCACCAGCTTGCGCGGCTCAATGAACAAATCGACCCGGCCGTCGGCATGGAGGATGGCGAAGCTGAGCGGCAGCGGCGTGCGCGGCACGTCGGCGCCGCGCAGGTTGAGCAGCCAGGCGATGGAATCCGGCCCGGTGAGCACCACGGCATCGGCCGGCATGGCCGTCAGCCGCGCGGCGATGTCCTGCCGCTTCGCCGCCGAATCCTTGCCGGTGTAGGCGAGATCGTGGGGACGGACCGGCGCGATGGGCGCCGGTGGCTGGTCCTGCCACGCTGCGTCCAGCGGATTGTCCGACAGTGCCACCAGCTCGCCGCCGGCCTTGGCCGCGGCGCGCTTCAGCGGCTCGATCTGGTCCGGCGTGTGGAGCCAGGGGTCGTAACCCAGCTTGCCGCCCTTGGGCAGGTTCTCGGCGATCCAGGCATCGGCCGGCTCCTCGATCAGATGGCGGTAGGCGTAGAGTTTCTCATCCACCTGCTGGCGCACCTGGATGGTGTAGCGGCCATCGACGAAGATCGCCGCCTTGCCGGCCAGGATGACCGCGAGGCCCGCCGAGCCGCCGAAGCCGGTGATCCAGGCCAGCCGCTCGGCCCGGGGCGGCACGTACTCGCCCTGATGCTCGTCGGCCCGGGGCACGATGAAGCCGGCCAGGCCCCGGCGGGCCAGCTCGGCCCGCAGCGCCTGCAGCCGATCGGCGATGGAGGCCTTGCCCAGGCCTTCCTGGCGCGCCGCCTGGTAGAGGGGCCGCAGATGGGCTTTCAGCTCCGGACCCACCTGGGGGGCCACCAGGGCCATCCAGGCGTCGGGGTCCAGCCCTTCGGGCGCGGCCGACACCCCTGCCAGGAGCGCCGGCAGGTCCGCCGGCTTCAACCGCGACCGGGCCGCCGCCAGAAGCCCTTCCAATGCCATATCTTGTGCCATAAACGACCTCTTGTTCCACCGCCGCGACGGCGGAAATGCTGCAGTTGCGAAATTCACATAAGTGTCTGAAATTTGGCAACTATTTGTTAATACTTAGCTATGCTCCGGCTGCATTGCTGCAATGCAACAAGGCCCCTGACCGGGTGCCGTGGGACCTCCTATATTTAGTCCCGTGACCAAGAGAATTTTCGGCCCTCGGATAGGGCAGCAATACAGACAGAACCGGATGTGAATCATGACCCGCTTTACCGATTTTGAGAAGGCCATGCTGGACCTCGCGAAGATGCAGGCTCCTTCGGCCGCCACCCGCAAGTCCATCACCCTGGCCGACCTGGGCGCCGCCCTGGTCGAAAGCCTGCGGCGCCCCTGGCGCCGGACGCAGCTCGCCTTCGAGCTCGGGCGCCTGGATGAGCGCATGCTGGCGGATATCGGCATGAAGCGGCACGAGATCACCGACGTGGCCTACAAGGCCTCGCGGGACTCCGTTCCGTCCTTCGGCGAGGTTGTCGCCCAGTATCTGGCGGCGGCTTACAAGCGGCGCCAGCTGCGCCGCGAGCTGAACTCGCTGGATGACCGGCTGCTGGCCGACATCGGCATCAGCCGCGCCGACATTCCGGCCGTGGTCGCCATGATGGGCGCCGCGCCGGCTAGCCAGGATGGCGAGACGTTCGATCCGATCGCCAGCATCCGCGTGTGGAACCGCAGCCGCGAGACCGCCCGCACCCTGGCCTCGATGGACGACCGCCAGCTGACGGACATGGGCTTTGTCCGCGGCGACATCGACTGGGTTGCCGAAGAACTGGCGATCCGCTCGCTCTGGCCGGCCAATCGCGACACGGCCCCGAAGGCGGCGTAAATCGAACCCGGCCAAGTTTCAGGCCGAACGGCGGCGGCTTCCACCCGGAAGCCGCCGCTTTGCTTTTGTGGGTTTGCGCTTTGGCTTGCGGCCGCCTGACGTGAGCAGCAGCGTCGACCAGTCGCCCAGGTGCCGCGCTTCCAGAAGTCTGAGCCCTGCCCGTTCCTGGGCCGCCACGACCTCCGCCTCCTGATCCACCATCAGACCCGACAGCAGCAGCCGTCCATCAGGCGCCAGATGCCGCGCGAAACCCGGCGCCAGGCGGCAGAGCGGCTTGGCCAGGATATTCGCGGCGATGAGATCGTACGGCCCGCCCTGGCGCAGCGGCGCGGCCTGGAAGCCATGGCTCCGCAGAGTGCGCACCAGCGGCCCCACGCCATTGATATCGGCGTTCTGGCGCGCCACGGCGACCGAGGGCTTGTCGGTGTCCGCCGCCAGCACCGGCACGCCCCAAAGGCGCGCCATGGCCATGGCGAGGATGCCGCTGCCGCAGCCGAGATCCAGCGGCCGCCGCACCTTGCGGCCGTCGCGCCGCAGACGGTCCAGCGCCAGCAGGCAACCCTTGGTGGTCTCGTGGCGGCCGGTGCCGAAGGCCATGCCGGCGTCCAGCAGGATCGGCTGGCTGCCCCGGGGCGGCTTGCCCGCGAAATGCGAGCCGTGGATGAAGAAGCGGCCGGCGCGGATCGGCGCATGCAGCCGCTGGCTCTCCGACACCCAGTCCCTCGGCGGCAGGTAGTCGAAGCTGGCCACGGGCGCGCCGAGGCGGCCCAGCGCCACCAGCACCTCACCGCGGTTGGGGCGCGTCTCGCACAGCGCCTCGATGCTCCAGGTCTTGCCGCCGGCGGCCTCGAAGCTGGAGAGCGCCGAACTCATGGTCTCCAGGTAGGTCTCGACCGCCAGCCGCAGGTCCTTCTCCGTGGCCGGGACGATCAGCCGGATGGCCCAGACGCCGCGCGGTTTTTCGCACGCGCGCCGGGCGCGCCGCGGACTTCGATCCTCGGGCCATCAGCGCGCCCGGTCGGCGGGGACGACGAAGCTGGCGAGCACCTTCTTGCTCCCGGCCTTGTCGAATTCGATATCGAGCTTGTCGCCGTCGGCGGTGATCACCGTGCCGTAGCCGAACTTTTGGTGGAAGATGCGGGCGCCATCGGTGTAGTTGCTGCGCGCGCCCGACGGCACCGGCCGCACCTCGACGTCGATGACCGGCGCGAGGCGCCGTGTCCAGCCGCTGCGCGGCGCGGTGAAGCCGGTGGACTCCGTCTCGCCGAGGCGCGTCAGGCCGCCGCGCAATTCCGTGCCGAAATCGCCCATGTCGCTGGCCTTCTCGCAATGCTGCCGCGGCAGCTCGCCGACGAACCGCGAGGGCAGCGCGCTCTGCCACATGTTGTGGATGCGGCGGTTGGCAACGTAGCTGACGACGGCGCGGCGGCGCGCGCGGGTGAGACCGACATAGGCGAGGCGCCGCTCTTCTTCCAGGCCGGCGGCGCCGGATTCGTCGAGCGCGCGCTGGTGGGGAAACAACCCCTCCTCCCAACCCGGCAGGAACACCACGTCGAACTCCAGGCCCTTGGCGCTGTGCAGGGTCATGATGTTGATCATGTCCACGGGATTGGCCTCGGCATTCTCCATCACCAGGCTGACATGCTCGAGAAAGCCGGCGAGGCTCTCGAATTCCTCCATGGCGGACACGAGTTCCTTGAGGTTCTCCAGGCGCCCCGGCGCTTCCGGCGATTTGTCCGCCTGCCACATGGCGGTGTAGCCGGACTCATCCAGCACCATCTCCGTCAGCTCGGCATGGTCCATGGCGGCGCTGACGGCGCGCCAGCGCTCGAAATCCTTCACCAGGCCGCCCAGGGCGCGGCGCGCCGCCGGCTTCAGCTCGTCGGTCTCGACGATGCGCGCTGCCGCTTCGCAGACGGAAATGCCCTGGCTGCGGGCCAGCGCATGCACGGAGCGCAGCGTCGCCTCGCCGATGCCGCGGCGCGGCGTGTTGACGACGCGCTCGAAGGCAAGATCGTCATCGGGCTGATGCACCACGCGCAAATAGGCGATGGCGTCGCGGATCTCCTGCCGCTCATAGAAACGCAGGCCGCCGACCACGCGGTAGGGCACGCCAAGAGTAATGAACCGCTCCTCGAACTCGCGGGTCTGGAAGGAGGCGCGCACGAGGATCGCCATCTGGCCCAGGGGAGTCTTGCGGCGCTGCTCGGCCTCCACCTCGTCGCCGATGAAGCGGGCTTCCTCCTCGCCGTCCCAGACGCCGCGCACGCCGATTTTTTCGCCTTCGTTGCTTTCGGTCCACAGCGTCTTGCCGAGGCGGCCTTCGTTATGGGCGATCAGGCCGGAGGCCGCGCCCAGGATATGGCCGGTGGAGCGGTAGTTGCGCTCGAGCCGGATGATCTTGGCGCCGGGGAAGTCGCTTTCGAATTTCAGGATGTTGCCGACCTCGGCGCCGCGCCAGCCATAGATCGACTGGTCGTCATCGCCGACGCAGCAGAGATTGCGGTGCATCTGCGCCAGCAACCGCAGCCAGAGATACTGGCAGACATTGGTGTCCTGGTACTCGTCCACCAGGATATAGCGGAACTGCCGCTGATAGGATTGCAGCACATCGGCGTTCGCGGTGAACAGCGTGAGATTGTGCAGCAGCAGATCGCCGAAGTCGCAGGCGTTGAGGGTGCGAAGCCGTTCCTGATAGCCGCGATAGAGTTCCAGCGCACGGCCATGGGCGAAGTCGCTGGTCTGCGCCGACGTCACCTTGTCGGGCGTCAGGCCGCGATCCTTCCAGCGCTCGATCACCGACAGCAGCGCCCGCGCCGGCCATTTCTTCTCGTCGATATCGTTCGCCTGGATGAGCTGCTTCAGCAACCGGATCTGATCGTCGGTGTCCAGGATGGTGAAGTTAGGCTTCAGCCCGACCATCTCCGCATGGCGGCGGAGGATGCGCGCCGCCAGCGAATGGAACGTGCCGAGCCACCAGCCCTCCACCGGCCGGTTGACCAGGGCGCCGACCCGGTCCTTCATCTCCCGCGCCGCCTTGTTGGTGAAGGTGACGGCGAGGATCTGCGCCGGCGTGGCGCGGCCGGTCATCAGGATATGGCCGAGGCGCGTGGTCAGCACGCGGGTCTTGCCGGTGCCGGCGCCGGCCAGCACCAGCACCGGGCCATCCATCGCCTCCACGGCCTCGCGCTGCGCCTCGTTCAGGCGCTCCAGATAGGGGCGCTGCGGCGGCGGGGCGGCTGAGGGCGCGGACGCGGGTTCGTCGGACATGTCGGCGGCAATTTCCTGCATGAATCCTATATAGCATCCGAGTCGCGGATGCTCACCCCCGCTGTGGGGACGAATTGCCGGTCAGTTTCGCATGGGTGGCAAGCTCGCCATGCCAGAGATAGAGCGCCAGCAGCGGCGCATCTCCGGCGCGCGTGGCATGCGGCAGGTCCGGCGGGTGATGGATCACGGCGCCGGGCCGTTGTTCGCGCCACGGTCCGTCGCCGCGCCACCACTCGGCGCTGTTCAAGGGAATATACACCTCGGCGGCGGGATGATGGTGCAGCGGGTAGTGCGTGTGCGGCCCCAGCAGCAACACGCCGAAGGCGAGCCGGTCATGACGCGCCAGCGCCGGCGGCCCGTCCGCCGGCCCCGCCAGCACGGCATAGCCATAATTGTCGAGGAAGTCCGGCGTTGGCGGCGAGCGGCGATAGTTGGGATTTTGCGTCCAGCTCAGGCGCGGCGCCAACTGCGGCCAGCGCCATTCCAATGGCGCTGACGCTGGCGCCGGCCTGGCCGAGGCGCAACCGACCAGAATCGGCAGACCGGGAGTGGTGCTGCGCTCACCGATTGCGCCGGCGCGGGTGCCGCTTCCGCCAGGAGTGCGGCAAACCGCGCGACGCTGGGGTCGCGCTGCCTGCAGCAGCGAGAAGCTGTGCGGTTTCCGTAACGACAGCGGCCAACGACATGTCAGTACCTCCGCCGGCATTCTGCGGCGGAAATCTCAAATCCGCCACGTCCCACCCGCGGTCACGCCACAGAGCAGCGATAATCCGGCAAGGCCTGGACGGTTTTCGGGCCGAGACCGCCCCGTCAAATCAAGAACGAACAAAGGGGAATGACATGACATCCGAACCAAAGCTTGCCGCAAGAACAACGGGCCTTCGAGCCATTGCGGCAGCCTCAAGTTCGACGTCGAGGGTGACCTGCCACAGGCGATGGAGTGCAATTGCTCCCATTGCAGCCGCAAGGGCTACTGTTGTGTTCGTGCCGCGGGACAAGTTCGACTTGCCGACGCCGGCAGACAGCCTTCCCAGCTACACGTTCAACAAACATGTCATCCAGCATCATTTCTGTCCGACCTGCGGCTGCGCGCCGTTTGCTGAAGGCAAGGACCGTGCCGGCAAGCCGACGGCTGCAGTCAATGTGCGATGTTTGGAAGAAGTCGACCTCGCAACGCTGAAGCGTATCCCGGTCGATGGCCGGAGTTTCTGACGCCGTCGTCCGTGCGGAGATGCACAACATAGCCGCAGGCAGCGTCGTTCCAGTGTCTGCGGCCCGGCAGGCCGCCGTGTCCACAGCGTGACGTTGTGCAGCGACCCGCCGCGTATTGTCTACCGAACAGGGCCGCAGCGGAGCGGTTTTAATCATGAACTCGTCAGACCAAGGCCCACCGAGCGAGAAGGAGTAATCATGCTATACAAGGGTTCCTGCCACTGCGGCGCCGTCAAGTTCGAGGCCGAAGGCGACCTGACGGAGGCGAAGGAATGCAATTGCTCCCATTGCAGCCGGAAGGGCTACCTTCTGTGGTTTCTTCCCGGGGACAAGTTTCGCTTGGCGACGCCCGCAAGCAGTCTCGCGACCTATACCTTCAACAAGCACGTCATCCAGCACCACTTCTGTCCGACCTGCGGCTGCGCGCCATTCGCGTCCGGCAAGGACCGCGCGGGCGCGGACACAGCCGCCGTCAATATACGCTGCCTGGAAGGCGTGGATCTCGCCGGCGTGAAACGGATTCCGGTCGACGGACGGAAATTCTAGCCGGCCCGCGTCAGCGCGGCCGTTTCGCCTTGAGGTCGATCTTGCGGCCGACTTCCGGCGGCAGCGGCAGGCGCGAATGGACGGCCTGGATCTTCTCGAACGCCTTCAGGGTCGCCTCCGGCCAGTTCGTCACCTTGCGGCTCTTCAGGTCGACGCAGAGGATCAGCCATTCGTCAGTCGCCGCCAGGTAGCCTTCCTCGGCGTGGTACATGAGCTGGATGTAATGGGCGCGCTTGCTGTCGAAGCCCAGAAGCTGGGTGGTGATGCGCAGCCGGTCCCCCTTATGCACCTCCTGCTGATAGGTGATGTGCTTTTCGACCGAAAAAGTGGATATGCCCGTTTTCTCCACAGTCGCGGGGTCGAGGCCGAGCATTTTGTAGAGATCGTCAAAAGCCAGATCGAACGCCATGATGTAAAAGGCGATATTCATGTGACCGTTGTAGTCGATCCACTCCGGCTTGACGGAAATTGCAGTCGTTTCAAATGGAGCGGCAATCGCGGCAAGATTTGTATCGTGCATGGCGTAATCCATTATTGTTTCTTGCGCCGGTATAGAGGAGCGAACCCTCTGCTGCAAAGCGCCCCGCACGGCTTCGTTACCTGCGCCCGGCCCGGGTTCTCAGATCGTTCCCTGGCCCGGCATTGACAGGGCGCGAGGGCCGGGCCTAGGTTCGCGCCAACGGCATTCGAAGAAGCCCTCTAGCGGCCTGTAATGCCGACAATTCTAGTTCGGAGGCACTCAATGAAACGACGCATAATGGGGGCTGTGGCCGTTACGGCCATCGCCCTTTGTCTTGGCGCACCTGCGCAGGCGGCAAAGACGCTGGTCTACTGCTCAGAAGGCAGCCCCGAGAACTTCAATCCGCAAATCAACACCACCGGCACCAGTTTCGACGCGGCGGTTCCCATCTTCAACAAGCTGGTCGAATTTGAACCCGGCACAACGAAGGTTATCCCCGGCCTCGCCGAAACATGGGACGTTTCCGATGACGGCCTGAGCTATACGTTCCATTTGCGCAAGGGCGTGAAGTTCCATCAGGTCGGCAGCTTTGCACCGACCCGTGACTTCAACGCCGACGACGTGATCGCCACCTTCAACCGCATGTGGAAGGCCGACGATGCCTACGCCAAGGTTTCCGGCGGCGCCTATGATTATTTCAACGACATGGGCATGCCGGACCTGCTGGCTTCGATCGAAAAGGTCGACGACAACACGATCAAGTTTGTGCTGAAACAGCCGGAAGCGCCGTTTGTCGCCAATATGGCGATGGATTTCGCGGCCATCCATTCCAAAGAGTATATGGACGCGATGCTGAAGGCCGGTACGCCGGAAATGGTCGACCAGGTTCCGGTCGGCACCGGCCCCTTCGTCTTCTCCAGCTACGAGAAGGATTCGAAAATCGTCTACAAGGCGAACGCGAATTACTTCCGCGGCAAGCAGCCGATCGACAACCTGATCTTCGCGATCACGCCGGACCAAGCCGTGCGGACCGCCAAGCTGCAGGCCGGCGAGTGCGACGTGGCGCCCTATCCGGCACCGGCCGATCTGCCGATGCTCGAGCAGGACGCGAACCTGCAAGTGCTGACGCAGGAAGGCCTGAATGTCGGCTACCTGGCGTTCAACGTGCAGAAGAAGCCTTTCGACGACAAGCGCGTGCGCCAGGCCCTCAACATGGCCATCGACAAGGACTCGATCATCAAGGCGGTGTATCAGGCGGCCGGCAAGCCGGCGAAGAACCCGATTCCGCCGACGATCTGGTCCTATGACGACGCGATCCCGGCCTATCCGTACGATCCGGAGAAGGCCAAGGCCATGCTGGCGGAAGCCGGCGTGACCAACCTGTCGACCGATCTCTGGTACATGCCGGTGCAGCGTCCGTACAATCCGGACGCCAAGAAGATCGCCGAGCTGATGCAGGCGGACCTGGCGAAGATCGGCATCACCGCCGAGCTCAAGACCTTCGAATGGGGCGAGTACCGCAAGCGGTTGCAGGCGGGCGAGCACCAGATGGGCCTCCTGGGCTGGACCGGCGACAATGGCGATCCCGACAACTTCATGGGCGTGCTGCTCTCCTGCGGCTCGGCCCGCGAAGGCGGTCAGAACATCGCCAAGTGGTGCAACGAGGACTTCTCCAAGCTCATCGCCGACGCGAAGCTGACGGCCGATGTGGCGCAAGCGCACGGAGCTCTACACGAAGGCGCAGGAGATCTTCCATGAAGAGGCGCCGTGGCTGCCGATCGCTCACTCGGTCGTCTACATGCCGATGAGCAAGAAGGTCAGCGGATACAAGGTACATCCGCTCGGCACCCACATCTTCGAAGGCGTGGATATCGCCGAGTAACGTTCAAACCCTACGGATCGGCGGGGAGATGCAAATCTCCCCGCCGATTTCTTTCCTGTCCGATATCAGTCCGTGAGATAGTCGCGCCATGCTGCGTTTCATCCTGACGCGCGCGAGTTTGGTCATCCCGACATTCCTCGGGATCATCCTCATTACTTTCATCCTGATCCGTTTGGTGCCCGGCGACCCCATCGAGGTGCGCACGGGCGAGCGCGGCATCTCGCCCGAACGGCACGCCCAGATGCTGCATGACTGGGGCCTGGACCGGCCGCTGCCGGTGCAGTTTTTCGCCTATGTCGGCAATGTCCTGACTGGCAATTTCGAAAAGTCGTTGCGCACCCAGCGGCCGGTGCTCGGAGAGTTCCTGGAGCTGTTTCCGGCGACGCTGGAGCTGGCGATCTGTGCCGCCATCTTTGCCATCTTTATCGGGTTGCCGGCCGGCGTGCTGGCGGCAGTCCGGCGCAACACGATCTTCGATCACGGCGTCATGGCCGCGTCGTTGGCGGGCTACTCCATGCCGATCTTCTGGTGGGGGCCAATGCTCAGCCTGGCATTCGCGGCGAATATCGGACTCGGCTGGACGCCGGTGTCCGGCCGCATCGGCGCGGAGTTTGTCGTTGCCCGGACCACCGGATTCCTGACCATCGATTCGCTGATCGCGGGCGACTACGACGCCTTCCGGTCGGCGCTCCATCACCTGATCCTGCCCACCATCGTGCTCGGCACCATCCCGCTGGCGGTCGTCGCGCGCATGACCCGATCCTCCATGTTGGAGGTGCTTGGCGAGGATTATGTCCGCACGGCCAAGGCCAAGGGCTTGAGCAACTTACGCGTCATCTCCTTGCACGCCCTGCGAAACGCCCTGATACCGGTTGTCACCGTCATCGGATTGCAGGTGGGAACGCTGATGGGCGGCGCCATTCTGACTGAGCGAGTATTTTCCTGGCCCGGCGTCGGCACCTGGCTGCTGGGCGCCATCTATCAGCGGGACTACCCGGCTCTGCAGGGCGGCGTTCTCATGGTGTCCACGCTGGTCATTCTCGCCAACCTGACGGTGGATCTGATCTACGGCCTGCTCAATCCCCGCATCCGGCACCGGCGATAAGAGGCAGACATGGCCGATATCGCCCGGACCGGGCCGTTGCAGCCGGACACCCAGCCGATCACACCGCGCCGGGAGGCGTGGCTGGCGATGCGCGCGAACCCCGGCGCCATGGCGGGATTGATCGTCATCGTCGGCCTGATCATCCTGGCGGTCTTTGCCAATATCATTGCGCCGCACGATCCCAACGAGCAGTTCCGCGACTATTTCCGGCATCCGCCGGCCTGGTATGACACCGGCATCTGGACCTTCCCCTTGGGCACCGACGATGTCGGCCGCTGCCTGCTGTCGCGCATCATTCATGGCACGCGCATCTCGCTGTTCGTCGGCATCATCGTGGTCACGCTGTCCTTGGCGCTGGGCTTGCTGTTCGGCTTGTTGTCGGGCTTCTTCCGCGGCCTTCCCGACATCGGCCTGATGCGGATGATGGACATGCTGCTGGCGATGCCGAGCCTGCTTCTGTCGATTGTCATCGTGTCGATCCTCGGTCCGGGCCTGGTCAACGCGATGATCGCCGTGGCCATCACCTATGTCCCGCACTATGCGCGGCTGATCCGCGGATCCGTGCTGACGGAGCTGTCCAAGGATTATGTGGTCGCGTCGCGGGTCGCCGGTGCTGGCACGCTGCGGATCATGCTGAACACCGTCCTGCCCAATTGCATGGCGCCCATCATCGTACAGGCAACGTTGAGTTTCTCCACAGCCATCCTCGACGCGGCGGCGCTCGGATTCCTGGGCCTCGGCGCACAGCCGCCAACGCCGGAATGGGGCACTATGCTGTCGGACGCTGTGAAATACCTCCGGGCGGCGCCTTGGATCGTGGTTTTCCCGGGCATCGCCATCTTCATCACGGTGGTGGCGTTCAACCTGATGGGCGACGGGCTGCGCGATGCACTCGACCCTAAGCTGAAGCGCTAGGCACCGACGATGCCGCTGCTGGAGATCCGCAACCTCTCAGTCGAGTTCCAGACTCACCGCGGCGGATTCCGAGCCGTCGAGGGCATCGACATCACCCTGGAGCCCGGGGAAATCCTCGGCGTCGTCGGCGAGTCCGGTTCGGGCAAAAGCGTCACCATGCTGGCGGTCATGGGGCTGATCCCCTGGCCGGGCAAGGTCACCGCCGAACGGCTGATGTTCGACGGCACCGACCTGCTGAAGCTCAGCGCCCGGCAGCGGCGGCGGATCGTCGGCAAGGATATCGCCATGATCTTCCAGGAGCCGACCACCAGCCTGAACCCCTGCTTCACCGTCGGATTCCAGATCATGGAGACTCTGAGAGTGCATGAAGGCGGCAGCCGCGCCGAACGCCGGCAGCGCACCATCGATCTTTTGGCGCTGGTCGGCATCCCCGCGCCGGAAACGCGGCTCTCATCCTATCCGCATCAGCTATCCGGCGGCATGAATCAGCGGGTGATGATCGCCATGGCGATCGCCTGCAATCCGAAATTGTTGATCGCCGACGAGCCGACCACGGCGCTGGACGTGACCATCCAGGCGCAGATCCTGGACCTGCTGGTGCGGCTGCAGCGGGAACGCGGCATGTCGCTGGTGCTGATCACCCATGACATGGGCGTGGTGTCGGAGACCGCGCAACGCGTGATGGTGATGTATGCCGGACAGGAGGTGGAAGCGCAGTCCGCCTCGCGGCTGTTCGAGGATCCCCATCACCCCTATACGGCGGCGCTGCTGGAAGCGCTGCCGGAACGCAGCCTGGACAAGCGCCGCCTGGCCACGATTCCCGGCATGGTGCCCGGCATCGCCGACCGGCCCGCCGGCTGCGTGTTCAATCCCCGCTGCCGCTACCGCACCGAGCGTTGCCGGAGCGAAGCGCCGCTGCTGGCGGGGAAGAACGGCGCCGCCGTGCGTTGCCACTATCCGCTTTTTGGCGGCCAGCCGCGCAATCATCCGGGCATGGCGGCAACGAAGGCAGTGGCGTCATGAACGCCAACGTCCTCCGCGCCCAGGACCTGCACCGGGACTACCAGGTCTCCCGCGGCTTTCTGCGCGATCCCGCGACGCTGCATGCGGTGGCGGGCGCGAGCTTCGAGCTGGCCGCCGGCAAGACCCTGGCGGTGGTCGGCGAGTTCGGCTGCGGCAAATCCACCCTGGCGCGGCTGATCACCATGGTCGAGCTGCCCACCAGCGGCAAACTTCAAATCGACGGCGCCGATGTCATCGGCGCCACCAAGGAGACGCTGCGCGGCCTCCGCAGCAAGGTGCAGATGGTGTTCCAGAATCCCTATGGCTCTCTCAACCCGCGCAAGCAGGTCGGGGAAATCCTGGAAGAGCCGCTGGAGATCAACACGCCGATGAAGTCCGCCGAGCGCCGCACCATTGCGCAGGCGATGATCGCCAAGGTGGGCCTGAGGCCGGAGCATTACAGCCGCTATCCCCACATGTTCTCCGGCGGCCAACGGCAGCGCATCGCCATCGCCCGGGCGCTGATGCTGAACCCGAAGATCGTCGTCGCCGACGAGCCGGTGTCCGCCCTGGATGTCTCGATCCGGGCGCAGGTGCTGAACCTGCTGATGGATCTGCAGGCGGAGCTCAACCTGGCCTATCTGTTCATCTCCCACGATCTCAGCGTCGTCCGCCACATCTCGGACGATGTCATGGTCATGTATCTGGGGCGGCCGGTGGAGTTCGGCGCCAAGGCAACGATCTTCGAGCGGCCGCGCCATCCCTATACCCTGGCGCTGATGGCAAGCACGCCGGCGGTGATGGCCGCCGACCGGCGGCAGAAGATCGCCGTCAAAGGCGAGTTGCCCTCGCCCCTGGACCCGCCGCCGGGCTGCGCCTTCCACCGCCGCTGTCCGCGGGCGACCCCGGTCTGCGCCGAGACCCGGCCGGAGCTGCGCCCGGTCGACGGCCGGCTGGTGGCCTGTCACCACGCCGAATTGGTCGCCTGATCCGCCGCCGGGCCCGCTGCGGCCGCGGCCGGAGGCGCTGAAACAGGCATTTCCCACGGCCGGCGCCGCGGCCGTTGCGAATCCAGGAAATCCGCCCGATTCGTTATATTCGTCACAGCCTTAGCGTCGGGGAGCCCTTACTTTGACATCCATCCCGGCTAGCGTTTCGCGAACCGGTATGTTAAGGCGGCACATAAGTCTGTGATCTATCGGGCATCCGACCCGCGCCTTAAGGCGTAAGTAAGCTGTTGTTAACCCTTGGCTCGCCATGATGGTTAACGAATGCTGGTGGGGGCCGTGGATCAAGCGACGGGGGAAACACCAAGCGGGCCGGATCAGCCGAACTTCGTTCGGCGATGCACGGCCAGTCGTGAGTGGAAGTGGGGGCAAGAGGTTGATGCGCATTTGGTCGGCAATGCGTGGATCTGCAGCGCGGATAGCGGCGCTCGCGGGTCTGGTGGTTATGGCAGGCTGCGCGATGCCGCCTTCGAACGATCCGGAGGCCTTGGCGGCCTATCGCGAGGCGAACGATCCGTTAGAGCCGATGAATCGATATTTCTTCGACCTCAACAACTTCGCCGACGAAATACTGATGAAGCCGCTGGCCGGCTGGTACTACATCGCGCTGCCCGATTTTGCGCAAGATGGCATACGAAATGCCGTGAACAACGTGCGCACGCCGGTGATTCTCGCCAACGATCTGTTCCAGGGCGAGTTCGAGCGCGCGGGTACAACCTTCGGCCGCTTCCTGGTCAATTCGACCATGGGGCTCGGCGGCCTGTTCGACGTCGCCGAGAAGATGGGCCTCGAGCGCCACGACGAGGATTTTGGCCAAACCATGGCGGTGGCCGGCGTGGATGAAGGTCCCTATCTCGTGCTGCCGCTGGTCGGCCCGTCAAATCCCCGTGATGCCTTCGGCAGGATCGTCGACGCTTTTCTCGATCCCATGACCTACCTGACATTTTTTACCAATGTCGGCTGGATCAATACGACGCGTAACGGGTTGGATATCGTGGACTTCCGCGCGCGCAATTTGCAAACCCTTGATCAAATTAAGAAAGGTTCCCTCGACTATTACGCCACCGTCAGGAGCCTTTATCGCCAGCGGCGGGCCGATGAAATCAGCAACGGGAATCCCAATCTAATGGAAGGCCCGGGGTCCGAACCGGAGGAAACTTCTGAAGTGAGGCCCATCATCATGATCGATCCGAGTGCCTCGATGGATTTCCTTCACGACTCCGTGGTCAAGCAAGGGAGCATGAACTGACCCATGATTGCGCTTAGGAGTTTCCTGGTACTGTTGTTCGCCAGCTTCGTCGCCGCGTCCCCGGGGGCCGCGGCTGCGGAAAAGCCGACCGACTTCATCAGCACGCTCGGCACGCGCGCCATCACCGAGCTTGCGGCCGAAGATATCTCTCAGGCGGATCGCGAGACCCGCTTCCGCAACCTGCTGACCGAGCATTTCGACGTGCCGGCGATCGGGCGTTTTGTCCTCGGGCGCCACTGGAAATCGGCGAGCGAGGCGGAGCGGGCGGAGTTCCTCAAGCTGTTCGAGGACTTCATCGTCCGTTCCTACGCTGTGCGGTTCGCCGGCTATTCCGGCGAGACCTTCGCCGTGAAGGGCTCTACGCCGGGGCCGAAATCGGCGACGCTGGTGCATAGCAGGGTGCTGCGCGGCAGTGCCGAGCCGATCCGCTTGGATTGGCGCGTGGAGCCGCGGGGCGAAAAGCTTGTTATCACCGACGTCATCGTCGAAGGCGTCAGCATGTCCGTCACCCAGCGCTCGGAGTTCGCTTCCGTAATTCAGAGCACCGGCGGAAAGATCGAGGGCCTGCTGGAGGCTCTGCGCAACAAGACCATTACCGCCGACACCACCGGCGCCCAATAGGCCGGCGGCGCCGGCACAACCCCACGGCCTCAGGCCCGCGTCAGCGGCTTGTATTTGATGCGGTGCGGCTGATCGGCTTCGGCTCCCAGCCGCTTCTTCCGGTCGGCCTCGTAATCCTGATAGTTGCCCTCGAACCATTCGACCTGGCTGTCGCCTTCGAACGCCATGATATGGGTGGCGATGCGGTCGAGGAACCAGCGGTCATGGCTGATCACCACGGCGCAGCCGGCAAAATCCAGCAAGGCCTCTTCCAGCGAGCGCAGCGTATCCACGTCCAGGTCGTTGGTCGGCTCGTCCAGCAGCAGCAGGTTGGCGCCTGACTTCAGCATCTTGGCGAGATGCACGCGGTTGCGCTCGCCGCCGGAAAGCTGGCCGACCTTTTTCTGCTGATCGCCGCCCTTGAAATTGAACCCCGCGACATAGGTGCGGCTCGGCACCTTGCGCTTGCCCAGCTCGATCTCGTCGCGGCCTTCGGAGATCTCCTCCCAGACCGTCTTGTTAGGCGCCAGCGAGTCGCGGGACTGGTCGACATAGCCCATCGTCACCGTCGGGCCGACGCGCAACGTGCCGCCGTCGGGTTTCTCCTGATCGGTGATCATGCGGAACAGCGTGGTCTTGCCGGCGCCATTGGGGCCGATGATGCCGACGATGCCGCCCGGCGGCAGCTTGAAGCTGAGATCGTCGATCAGCAGGTTGTTGCCGAAGCCCTTGCGCAGATGCTGGGCCTCGATCACCAGGTCGCCGAGGCGCGGACCCGGCGGGATGGTGATCTGCCCGGCTTCCGCCGCCTGATCGCCGCCCTTGGCCAGCAGGCTCTCATAGGCGGTGATGCGGGCCTTGCTCTTGGCCTGGCGCGCCCGCGGCGACTGCCGGATCCATTCGAGTTCGTGCTGCAGCGTGCGCTGGCGCGCCTGCTCCTGCTTTTCCTCCTGCACCAGCCGCTGCTGCTTCTGCTCCAGCCAGGAGGAGTAGTTGCCCTCCCACGGAATGCCGCGGCCGCGGTCCAGCTCGAGAATCCAGCCGGCGACGTTATCGAGGAAGTAGCGGTCGTGGGTCACGGCCACAACCGTGCCCGCATACTCTTTCAGGAAGCGCTCCAGCCAGGCCACGGACTCCGCATCCAGGTGGTTCGTGGGTTCGTCGAGCAGCAGCAGGTCCGGCTTCTGCAGCAGCAGCCGGCAGAGCGCGACGCGGCGGCGCTCGCCGCCGGAGAGTTTCGCCACCTCCGCATCGGCGGGCGGGCAGCGCAGCGCGTCCATGGCGATCTCCACCGTGCGCTGCAGATCCCAGGCATCGGCGGCGTCGATCTTCTCCTGCAGCTCCGCCTGTTCGGCGATCAGCTTTTCCATCTCGTCGTCGGAGATTTCCTCGCCGAGCCTGGCGCTGACCGCTTCGAACCGATCCAGCAGGGCCTTGGTCGCGGCCATGCCTTCCAGGACGTTCTCCAGCACGTTCTTCTTGGGATCGAGCACCGGCTCCTGATGCAGGTAGCCGACGGTCACGCCTTCGGCCGCCCAGGCCTCGCCCGCCACATCCTTCTCGATCCCCGCCATGATGCGCAGCAGCGTCGATTTGCCGGAGCCGTTCAGGCCGAGTACGCCGATCTTCGCGCCGGGATAGAAGGACAGCCAGATATCCTCGAGCACCTTGCGACCGCCCGGGAAGATCTTGGTCAGGCCCTTCATCACGTAGATGTACTGGTAGGCAGGCATCTAATTGAAATTCCTTGTCTATGCTAAGATCCCGACCATGGCGGCCCGCTCGAATCCGGTCATCGTTCAAGCGGGAAATCTGCGGGGCCGGGTCTCATAGCGGGTTGAGCGCCAAAGGACAATCCTGATAGCCCCGGCGCAGCATCGTCCCTGGTGCAGACACCATTCCAGTCTGCAACAATGCGAGCCGGCGGGCCGCGATCAACGGTAGGCGGCCGCGCCCAATTCAGCCGCCCCGGCGCAAGCCGAAGGAGTTGCGTGATGTTGTGGAACCGTTGGTACGCGATCAAGAGCTACGTCTTGTCGTCGCTCTGGCTCGCGCCGTTGATTGCCTTCCTGCTGTCGCAGCTGATGTTCCGCGCGATGTATATCCTGCAGCTCGACCCCGGCTGGATCCCCGGATTCGAGTTCAGCGAGGAGGGCGCGCTCTCCGCGATGGATATCGATATCACGCTGCACCTGTCATTCCTGGTCTTCACGTTCGGCTCGCTGCTGGTGGCGGTGCAGATCGCCAGCGGGCAGTTGACGCCGCGCATCATTGTCACGGCGCTGCTGCGCGACAATGTGATCCGCAGCATCGTGGGACTGTTCAGTTTCGCATTGCTGCTCGCCATCGGCGCGCGGAACAGGCTGGATACGGTTCCCCATTTTATCGTGAGCCTCGCCGCACTCCTGGGGCTGGTTTCCACCGTGGCGTTCCTGTTCCTGATCGACTATGCAGCGCGCATGCTGCGGCCGGTCGCCGTCGTCTGGCGCGTGGGCGAGATGGGACTGCGGGTGATCGAGAGCGTCTATCCCAACTCGATTCGCGAACCGCAAAACAACCGGCAATCCCCGCAACAGCTGGCCCCGGCGGTAAGAACCGTCGAGCATCGCGGCACGTCGGCGATCGTCCTGGCGGTAAATCTGCGCCGCTTGATCGCCGAAGCGCGAAGGGCCGATGGCATCATCGAGTTCGTGCCGCGGGTCGGCGACTTCGTCGCAGTCGGCGATCCCTTGTTCCGGCTGCGCGGCGGCGCCGCGGTGCTCGATGACCGCATGCTGCGCGGCCAGGTCGCCTTCGGGCGGGAGCGCACGATCGAGCAGGACACGACCTTCGCCTTCCGCGTCATTGTCGACATCGCCATCAAGGCCCTCTCCAAGGCCATCAACGACCCGACGTCGGCCGTGTTGTCCATTGATCAGCTCCATCGCCTCCTGCGCACAGTGGGCAAGCGGCACCTGCATGATGACCAGGTCCTCGACTGGGACGGGCAACTGCGGGTGATCTTCAGCACGCCGGACTGGACGGATTTCGTTAATCTTGCCTGCAACGAGATTCGCCAATACGGCGCCGAAAACGCGCAGATTGCGCGGCGCATGCGGGCAATGCTGGAAAACCTCATGCAGACCTTGCCGGAGCGCCGCGTGCCCGCCTTGCGCCATGAACTTGATCTGCTGGATCGAACGCTGGAGAAGGTTTACCTGCTTCCCGAGGATCTTGCGCTTGCCCGTATCCCGGATTCCCAGGGACTGGGAGGCGCATAGCGTTCACCCGCCGCAATCCGGAAATTCCAGACATTGAGGAGCACGAGCTGTGCGCAAACTCATCATGGGGATCGTCGATTTCCGCGAGCGGATGCTGCCCCAATATGCGAAGCGGTTCCGCGAACTGGCGCTGACGCAGACACCCGACGCGCTGTTCATCACCTGCTCGGACAGCCGCGTCGTGCCCGATCTCCTGGCGTCGACCCATCCCGGCGATCTCTTCACCATGCGGAATGTCGGCAATCTGATTCCGCCGGCGGCGCCCGATGGCGTTTCGACCGGCGACGTTTCGGAGGCGAGCGCGATTGAGTACGCGCTCCTGGTCCTGAACGTCGCGAACATCGTCGTCTGCGGCCATTCCGAATGCGGGGCGATGAAAGCGGTCCTGACGCGCAACCCGACGTTGAAGGCGCCAAACCTCGACCGCTGGCTCAATCACGCCAAAACCGCCGCTATTCGCCTCGAGCAAGAGGGCGCGCTGGACAGCGGCCTGAAACCCCACGATCGGCTGTCGCGGATCAATGTGCTCGTGCAGATCGAGCATTTGATGTCCTATCCCATTGTGCGGGAGCGGGTTGCCGCTGGGAGGCTTCATCTCAGCGGTTGTTGGTTCGATATCGCGACCGGCGATATGTATGCGTATGAGCGGCCTAGCCAGTCGTTCGAGATCATCGACCGCCAGGAAGCCGAACGGCTGATGCGGCGCCTCGGCATCGCGTGAAGCCCGGCCCTTCGACCGCTGGCCGCGCTATTTCGTCAGCGCGTCGCGCACTGCCAGGTCCATCAGATCGATCTCTTTCAACGCCAAACGCAAACGCTCGCGAATGACGGGGTTCAGACGGCGAACCTCGACCTTGGTGCCCGGCGGCAGGCCACGCTCTATATCCAGAAGCTGCTGTTCGAGGATCACCGACAGGAACAGTTCCTGTGCATCCCGAAATAGGAGGCCGTCGCGCGACTCCAGCAACTTGGCCTCGACCGCGCCGGCCAGCCGGTTCGCCGTCGCCAGGGCGGCGATCCGGTTCTTGAGCGCCAGGACGCGCGCGCCGGATACCAGCGTCAGCAGCCCGTCCCGCTTCACGTCGACGCGGCCGTTCTCGGTGCGAAAGCGGTTGAAGATGCCCAGCGCCTTGGAGAGCCCGAACAGCTCGTCGGCCAGCGCATGCAGGAAGATGATCGACGATGTCGCCCGCTCTGTTGCCTTGCGCAGCGCCGCCGCCAGCGCGAAATCGCCGGCAACGGGGCGGAAGTCGAGGAAGATGTCGACGGCAAGCAGGTTCTTGCCGTGGGGCTGCGAGGCCCAGCGGTCGATGCGAGCCTCCCAATTGGCGAGATTGTGCCGCCACAACTGATGGCGCGCCATGACATCGCCGCGGCAATAGGGGATGCCGGCTTCGTTCAGCATGTCCGCGAGGCGCGCGGTGAATTCGGCGAACCAGGGATGGTCGTCGGCGGCGCAGGCGTGGATCAATGCGTTGTCCTGGTCCGCCGCCAGCAAGCTTTCGCCGCGCCCGGCCGATCCCAGAACCAGGAAGCACCAGGGCGCCGGCGCCGGACCGCGTCCTTCCCGCTGCATCGCCGCTTCGACCAGCGCCGCGACGCGAGTGTGGATGTCGCGGGAGATGCCGGCGATGACTCCGGCGATCTGCACGGCAGGCACGCCTTCCGCAAGCAGCGAGCGCGCCAGTTTTGGGAGTTGACGATGCACGGCCGCGAGTTCGGCGCCCGAGGCGACGCTATCGATCTGATCGCCGATGATCAGCGCCTGGCTCGCCCGCTGGCGCAGCAGCGCACGGGCGCTGATAACACCGATCAGGCGTCCCGTGATCTCGTCGACGACGGCCAGATGGCGGATGCCCAGCCGCTCCATGCGCGCGATAGCAAGATAGAGCATATGCCCGGCGCCGATGGTATGTACCGGCTTCTGCAGCACCTCGGCGACGGTCAGCCGGACCGCCGCGGCGCCATGCTGCGCCAACAGATGCATCAAATCCCGTTCGGTCAGGATGCCCGCCGGGCGGCCCTCGCTATCGACTGTCAGGAGGGAACTGATGTCTCGTTCCTTCATCAGGCGCGCGGCCGCCTGCAGGTCGGCCGAGTCGTCGATGGTCGCCGCGGGCGCGGACATCAAGTCGGACACGCGATGCCGGTACGGAAAACTGTCGATCCGTTCGAGCGGCTCGCGGTCCATGCTATTGGGCCGGTCGCGAGGCTGACTGGTCCTGCCCGCGGGACACCGCCATTGATAAGCGCCGCAAGAAAGCTGCCGGATCGGTTATCTTGCGTTCTAGCCTGTCGCGAAAGCCCACCATCGCGAATCGCACAGCATTGACCACCGGCAGTTTGTGCGTTTCCCGCGCGCTTTCATGGATCGGCAGATGGTCGAAGAGGTAATTTCCGCCGGATACGGCAATGCGGTCCGATCGCTGTGGCTCAGCCAAGAGGCGGCGGCCCAACTCGGCCGGAAAACGGTCTATGGCTGACTGGGCGTCCTCCCTTCTATTGGCGGGAACCGGACGTTCGGCGAGTGCCGCGGCAAACAATCCACGATACAGCACTGCTCTTTCGTTCGCATCGGCGGGTGCCGCGCTGCGAAAGTAAGCCTCGACGATGCAGACGAGATCACCAAGGATCGCTGGATAGGTCTCCCAGCGCGAACGATGCATCGCTGTCCGGAACTCTTCGGTACCGATGAGCTTGCGCCACTCCCGACCTACGACTGCCTGCGTGTAGAACACGATTGTCCGCTGCGTCAGCTCGTCCGCCTCGGTCGCAAGGAACACCGCAAGCTCTTGCGGCGTCTCAATTTTACTTCGCCTCCAGAACCTTGACCACAAGCTCATCGCGACATACCGGTCATCGAAATCCTTGAACAAATTGATGCGGGCTACCCCACCAAAGTAGGGGGTTTGTAGCGCCCCACGTTACCGGTCGGATTGTTGACGCGGCAACAGGCCTTATGAAACCTTGAACTAGAAGGGGCTTCGCGCGAGTCGGCAGGCGGGCGTTGTTAGTTCTCGCCAAAGTTCGAAAAAGACCGCCGCGGGAAACCCAGCCGGAAGAGCCGCAGCGGGCCAGTGCCAACGCACCACGCCGCGGCTTCGCAGAGGAGGACTGAAATATCATGGCTGACCAAGGGTCTCGTGAAAAGCAGATCGCCCATTGGCACAAGACGCGCAACCTTATGTGGCTGTGCTTGGCGATTTGGCTGTTCTTTAGTTTCATCGTCCATCTGTTCGCCCCGTCACTGAACGAAATCCGAATCATCGGGTTTCCGTTAGGGTTCTATATGGCGGCTCAGGGATCGTTGATTATCTTCGTCGTTCTCATTTTCTGGTACGCCAGGAAGCAGAACACCATTGACGAAGAATTCGACGTTCACGAAGTCGACTGAGGTAGGGGGAATATCATGGCCGTCGCAACAAAGAACAGCTTCCTCGATAATCTCGGCAAGATTTACGCGTACTACACGGGCGGCTTTGCCGCCTTTGTCATCTTGCTGGCCATCCTGGAACAGCTTGGGGTGCCCGATAAAATCATCGGCTACCTCTTCATCTTCTTCACGATCGCAGTGTATGCCTTCATCGGCATCCTGTCGCGGACCGCACAGATATCCGAGTACTATGTTGCCGGTCGGGTCGTGCCCGCTTTCTACAATGGAATGGCGACGGGCTCAGACTGGATGAGCGCAGCCTCCTTCATCGGCATGGCCGGCTCGCTCTATGCCCTCGGATATGACGGCCTGGCCTTCGTGCTCGGCTGGACCGGCGGTTATGTGCTGGTCGCGGTGCTTCTGGCGCCGTATCTGCGCAAGTTCGGCCAATACACGGTGCCGGATTTTCTGGGTGCGCGCTTCGGCGGAAACGCCGCCCGGTTCATCGGCATTCTCGTCCTTCTGGCGGCGTCCTTCACCTACGTCGTCGCGCAGATCTACGGCGTCGGTATCATCGCTTCCCGATTCCTGGGTATTTCGTTCGAAATCGCCGTCTTCGTCGGATTGCTCGGCATCCTCGTCTGTTCGATGCTCGGCGGCATGCGGGCCGTCACCTGGACGCAGGTCGCGCAGTACATCATCCTGATCATCGCCTACCTGATCCCGGTGGTATTGCTCTCAACCAGCAAGACTGGCGTTCCGATACCGCAGATCATGTACGGCCAGGCGCTCGAACAAATACACTCTCTCGAAAGCACCCTGGGCATCGCCAAGCACCACTCGGATGCTTTCGTAAATGCGAAAGGCGAGTACGATCCGGTGGCTGCACTTAACTTCTTCGCGCTGATCTTCTGTTTGATGATCGGCACGGCGTCCTTGCCGCATATCCTGATGCGGTACTTCACGACGCCAAACGTCAAGCAGGCGCGTATGTCGGTTGGCTGGAGCTTGTTTTTCATCTTCCTGCTCTACTTCACGGCGCCGTCCTATGCGGCCTTCGCGAAATGGGAAATCTACAGCAACGTCATCGGCCAACCGATCGACCAGTTGCCTGCCTGGGTCGCGTCATGGGGCCGCGCGGGTCTTGACCTCGTCGGCGCCTGCGACGCGGCGAATGCGGCCGAGATCTTCAAGAAATGCGTCGGCGTCGTCGGCAATGCCGACGGCATCCTGCAGGCGGCCGAGTTCAAGATCGACAATGACGCCATCGTGCTGGCAACGCCGGAAATCGCCGGCCTGCCATACGTCATTGCCGGCCTGGTCGCGGCGGGCGGCTTGGCGGCTGCGCTCAGCACCGCGGACGGCCTGCTGTTGGCCATCGCCAACGCGCTGAGCCACGACGTCTACTACCGGATGATTGACCGGCATGCGAGCACGCAGCGCCGCTTGATCGTGTCACGCGCGCTGCTGGTCATCGTGGCGGTCTTTGCCGCCTGGGTCGCCAGCACAAAGCCCGCAGGCATTCTATCCATGGTGGCCTGGGCGTTCTCGATCGCGGCGTCCGGTCTGTTCCCAGCACTTGTTCTGGGCGTCTGGTGGAAGCGTGCGACCAATATAGGCGCGGTTGCCGGTATGATCGCGGGGTTTGGCATCTGCCTCTTCTACCTGATCATGACCCAGTACTATCCCGAGAACTTCGTCACGATGTTCAAGGGCGAAGCCGTGCTGGCAAAGCTTGCCGAACTGAAGGCTGCCGCCACCCAGGCTGCAGCGGCGCTCACCGCCGCGGGCGATACCGCCGCCGCGGAAATCAAGACGGCGGCGGCGGCGGCCGATGCCGCGGTGAAGGCTCACATCACCGCGAACGCCAACTGGTGGGGCATCAGGAACATCTCCTGCGGCCTCTTCGGCATCCCGCTGGCGTTCATCGTTACGATCGTGGTCAGCCTGTTCACTCCCGCGCCGTCGCGTGAGATGCAGGAGTTTATCAACTCGATCCGTGTGCCGCGCGGTGACGTCAAGGCAGTTGCCCATCAGGCAGCGGTCGACTAAACCGCCACAATCGCTATGTTACCCGGCTGGGCCTGGCGACGGGCCCAGCCTTTCTTTTGCCTGCTCTTCCTGAACGGATGGAACCACAATGCTCGGCGGCCAGTTTTGGGAATTCTGGTACTTTCACATTCCAAACTACGCCGCCGCCGTATTGACCTATACGCTGCTCGGCCGCTTCTTGTTTTCACTGTTTCTGCCACCCAACTCGCCCAACTACATCTTCCGGTTCTTCCGCCAGTTGACCGACTGGTCGCTGGTGCTCGGCAGCTTCGTCACGCCACGCTTCTTGCAAGGGCTCGCCTTGCCATTGGTTGTGGCCTTCTGGTTTTTCTTTCTGCGTCATGCCTATTTCCTGATCCTGCGATCCTACGACCTGCTTCCGAAGATAGGTGGCCAATGACGCCAAAGGGCCTTTTCATGGCCGTTGCCGTGGTCACGATCATCAATGGACTATTCTCGCCCGTCGCCGCCCTGCTGTTTTTCCTATCGCCGATATGGCTCCCGGAGTTCGTTGGCACGAGCGCCGCAGCGCGCGGCTACTTTGCCTCGCTGGCGGTATCTCTGGGCACGCTGATCGCTGCCGGTGTTCCGGCTGCCGTCGTCGAACAAGTGCGGGGACAACGGGAGAGCGACAATGTCTCCATGCTGGTTTGGCTGGCGGCGGCCGCGCTCCTGACATTGCCGGCTTTGCCCTATGTGAGGTAGTGCGCTTTCCTGCCGCGGTAATCCCACAAATTTGAACCCCCCGTTAACCAAAGGCGTGCCATACTCGGGTTCGTGCTGTTCTACTTGCCATGAAAGACCGGTTCATGGAGCGCATCAGAATTCTCGCCAAGTTATCGATTCGGAGGGCTTGCGGATTTGCCGGGCTCGCTATCTGCACATTCATGGTTGGCCTCTATCCGTTTCCAGCAATGTGCTTCCGCACGGGTGCTGTATTGTCTGCGATAGCTGCCGTGATTTTATTCGTGAAATCCAAGCAGGCGCCGAAACAGAACCACCGGCACACTGAGCTGTGGTACATGCTGGAGCGGAATCCCGGCCTTCCGGAAGCCTATGCCGGCCGAGTCATAAACAGCATCTTGGCGCAGGAGTACCGGCGCCATGCCGAGTATGCCGGCTGGATCGCCGCCGGCCTCTGGGTCGCCGGGGCCCTGTTCGCTTATACCTGAGACGCGGCTAGTTCTGCGGCAGGCTTTCCAGGATCGTCGCCGCGGTGCGCCGGGAGAGGTCGTCGATCATGCGCAGGTGATCCAGCGAGGCCAGCGGTTCCGCCGGCAGCTCCTCCAACGTCCGCTCCACGGCTTCCGCGATCTGCAGGAAACCGATCTTTTCCTTCAGGAAGGCCGCGACCGCCACTTCATTGGCGGCGTTCAGCACCGTCGGTGCTGTGCCGCCGGTGTTGAGCGCCTCGCGCGCCAGGCGTAGCGCCGGGAAACGGATGGGATCGGGCGCCTCGAAGGTGAGAGACGCGATCTCCGCCAGGTTCAGCCGCTTCGCCGGGCAGTCGATGCGCTGCGGCCAGCCCAGGGCATAGGCGATGGGCGTGCGCATGTCGGGGGAACCCAGCTGCGCCAGCACCGAGCCGTCGCGATAGGCCACCAGGCTATGGATCACCGACTGCGGATGGACGACGATGTCGATCTGGTCGCCCGGCAGCGCGAACAGGTGATGCGCCTCGATCAGTTCCAGGCCCTTGTTCATCATGGTGGCGGAATCGACGGAGATCTTGGCGCCCATGTCCCAGTTGGGATGGGCCACCGCCTGCTTCGGCGTCATCTTCGCCATCGCGGCCATGTCTGTCTTGCGGAATGGGCCGCCGGACGCCGTGAGGATGATCTTCTCCACCGCGTCCTTCTGCTTGAAATCGAATACCTGGAAGATGGCGCTATGCTCGGAGTCCACCGGCAGCAGCACCGCGCCGTGACGGGCGATCTCCGCCATGATCAGGTCGCCGGCGCAAACCAGGGTTTCCTTGTTGGCCAGGGCCACCACCGCGCCGCGGCGCACCGCCGCCAGCGTTGCCTCCAGGCCGGCCGCGCCGACGATGGCGGACATCACCCAATCCGCCGGCCGCGCGCCCGCCTCGGCCACCGCGGTGGCTCCCGCCGCAACTTCCACGCCGGTGCCGCTCAGCGCCGCCTTCAGGTCCTTGTATTTGGCGGCATCGCCGATCACCGCCTGGCGCGGCCGCAGCCGCTTCGCCTGTTCGGCCAGCAGCGGCACGTTGCTATAGGCGGTCAGCGCCTCGATTTCATAGGCGTCGGGGTTGCGGTCGATCAGGTCGATGGTATTGCAGCCCACCGAGCCCGTTGAGCCCAGGACCGTAATCCGCCGCCGTTCCGTCTCCGGCTTTGCCGCAGCCATCTGCATCGATTGGATCCCTCGCCATTCCGCCAAGCCCGCCGTCCAGCCCCCCGTCACAGCGGTTTGCTAGCGGTAGCGGCGGGCAGCGCCCCTTGCAAGAAGAAACCCATATGCCATCCGCGGATCGGTCTGCGCGTTGCATCCATCAACTTATTGATATAACTTGATAATACGTGTTACAGGTTTCGCGGCACCGACGCCGCGGAGAGGTCTGCTCAATGGTGCTATGGCTGCTGACGCTTCTGCCGCTGCTGGCGTGGGTCTATCTCCTCGCCTTTCATGGCGGCTTCTGGCGCAGCGATCAGTATTTCGTCCCATCCAGCATCCCCGGCCTGCCGCAATGGCCGGCGGTCGCCGCCATCGTCCCGGCGCGCAACGAGGAGGAGACCATCGCCGACGTGCTGCGAAGTTTGATGGCGCAGGACTACCCGGGGCCGATGCAGATCATCCTGCTCGATGACCGCAGCACCGATGCCACCGCGGCGCAAGCCCGATCCGCGATCGCCGCACTGCCATCGGCAAACTCCGCGATCATGCGGACCGGAGAGCCGTTGCCCGCGGGCTGGGCGGGGAAACTCTGGGCGCAGCAGCAGGGCATCGCGCAGGCGGTGGAGCGGCAGCCCGACACCAGCTTCTTCTTCTTCAGCGATGCCGACATCGTGCACACGCCCGATACCTTGCGTGCGCTCGTTGCCAAGGCCGAGACAAGCCACCGCGACCTCGTCTCCCTGATGGCGCGGCTCAATTGCCGCAGCCTGTGGGAGAAGCTGTTGATCCCCGCATTCATCTTCTTCTTCCAGAAGCTCTATCCCTTCGCCCGCGCCAATGACGACGCGTCGCCGATGGCCGCGGCCGCCGGCGGCTGTGTGCTGATCCGCCGGTCGATGCTGGAGCGGATCGGCGGCCTCGTCGCCTTGCGCGGCGCACTGATCGACGACTGTACGCTGGCCAAGCTGGTCAAGCGCGCCCGCGGCAAGCTGTGGCTCGGCCTCACCGACACCAGCCGCAGCCTGCGCGTCTATGACGATCTGCAGCCGATCTGGATGATGGTGGCGCGCTCGGCCTTCACGCAGTTGCGCTATTCCGCCTGGCTGCTGGCGGGGACGGTGCTCGGCATGACGCTGATCTATCTCCTGCCGCCGCTGCTGATCCTGGCCTATCCGCTGCATGGACAGGCTTCGATTGCGGCCCTGGCCCTGGCGACGCTGCTGCTGATGGCATTTGCCTATCGCCCGACGATCGCCTATTTCGCTCTGCCGCCGGGTTGGGCGCTGACATTGCCGGCCGCCGCATTCCTCTATATGGCCATGACCCTGGATTCGGCGCGGCGCTATTGGTTCGGCAGCGGCAGCCACTGGAAAGGGCGCGACTATGGCCGGCAGGCCGGCGCCGCCTAAAGGGAAGTTCTGAAATTGACGACAGCGGTCGAGACGCCTTCGGGCAAGAACGCCGGCACGGAAAACTTTCCCGTCGGCTCCTGGCTGCTGCCGGCGCGGCTGCGTCCCCATGTGGCGGTGTTCTACGCGTTCGCCCGCGCCATCGACGATGTCGCCGACAGCAGCCGATCTGCCGGCCAACGAAAAGGTCAGGCGGCTCGAAGGCTTTGCCGCGGCGTTGAGCGGGCAACATCAAGATGCCGGCTATGAGAAAGCCGTGCGGCTGCGCGCCAGCCTGCTCGAAACCAAGGTCACGACCCAGCATGGGCTCGATCTCGTCGCCGCCTTCAAGCAGGACGCGGTGAAGCTGCGCTACAAGGACTGGGACGACCTGATGGGCTATTGCTTCCTGTCGGCATCGCCGGTCGGCCGCTATCTGCTGGACCTCCACGGCGAGTCCCGCGCCGGCTATCCCGCGTCGGATGCGCTGTGCAACGCCTTGCAGGTTCTCAACCATCTGCAGGATTGCCAGGACGATTACCGGCAGCTCAATCGCGTCTATTTGCCGCAGGATTGGCTGCAGGCGGCGAAGACGACGGTCGAGGAGCTGGACGCGCCGCGATCCTCCGCCGGCATGCGCGCGGTCATCGATCGCTGCCTCGACAGCACCGACCGGCTCATCGTCCTCGCCCGCACGTTGCCGGCGCAATTGACCAGCCGCCATCTGGCCATGGAGTCGGCCGTCATCGTGCGCATCGCCGAGAAGCTGTCCGCTCTGCTGCGCCGGCGCGATCCCCTGGCGATGCGCGTCAAGCTGTCGAAGCCGGCGTTCCTCGGCTGCGGCCTCCACGGCATTTTCCACGGCCTGCTGACGAAGCGCCCGGCCGCCACTGCCAACGCTGTCGCCGCGCCTACCGGCACGCGCCGCCCATGAACAGACGATCGCTGGTGACCGGCGGCGGCGGATTCGTCGGCCGCCATCTGGTGCGCCTGCTGCGCGAGCAAGGCGACGAGGTGCGCGTGCTGGATCTGGCCGGCGCGGATGGATTGCCCGATGACGTGGAGATCATCACCGGCTCGATCCTCGACTCCGGCACGCTGCGCCAGGCCATGGCCGGAACGCATCGTCTGTACCACTTGGCGGCCAATCCGAACCTCTGGGCCAGTGATCCCGAAATCTTCATGGCGACGAACTATCGTGGCACCGTCGCCGTGCTGGAGGCGGCCGCCGAAGCCAAGCTGGAACGGATCGTCTACACCTCGACAGAATCGATCCTGAAGAGTTTCCGCCGGCCGACGCCCGCGACCGTCGATGAGACCGTTTCCTGGACCGTCGACGACATGCCCGGGCCTTATTGCCGGTCGAAATTCCTGGCGGAGCAGGCGGCCCTGCAGGCGGCAAAGAACGGTCTGCCCGTCGTCATCGTCAATCCGACGCTGCCGATCGGCGCCGGCGATGTGCATATGACGCCCCCGTCGCGGATGCTGCTGGATTTTGTCAACGGCAAGGCGCCAGCCTATTTCGATTGCGAGCTCAATCTGGTGGATGTCCAGGACGTCGCCCGGGGCCATATCCTGGCGGCGGACAAGGGCCGCATCGGCGAGCGGTACATCCTGGGCGGCCGCAATATCCGTATGAAGGACCTCCTGGCGCTGCTCGGCAATTTGGCCGGGCGGCCGATGCCTGACCGAAGCATTCCCTATTGGCTCGCCTGGAGCACTGCGGCCATCAGCGAACTCATTTCAAATGTCACAAAGAGGCCACCGGTCGCCCCCCTGGCGGGAGTCAGGCTGGCCCGCACACCCATGCGTTTCGACTCAACCAAAGCGATCCGCGAGCTGGGAATGCCGCAGACGCCGCTGGAGGCCAGCCTGCGGCAAGCGCTGGATTGGTTCGCTGAACGGCGCCTGATCCGGCTCTGAGCGCCGACAGCCGGTATTAATCATTTGATAAGATTTGATAATCTACCGTAAGACTGGTTAAGAAAGCGGTTCACATAGCCAATTCCGATGCGCTATGTTCCGCCTCAGACGGGGGAACTTGGGGAAGCCGGGCGATCTTCATCGCCTCATCGGGCTTGCCCCTTCATTGAAAGAGCTGCGGGGACATGGATAAACATAATCGCGTGACACTTCTCGACCATGTGAACGATCCTGCCGACTTGCGCGGCATGAACATGGAGGAGCTGAAACAACTCGCCGACGAATTGCGGCGCGACCTGATCGAAGTTGTTTCCGTGACCGGCGGTCATCTCGGCGCCAGCCTCGGCGTCATCGAGTTGACCGTCGCCTTACATCATACATTCGACACGCCGCGCGACCGCCTGATCTGGGATGTCAGCCATCAATGCTATCCGCACAAGATGCTGACCGGCCGCCGCGACCGCATGTTAAGTCTTCGCCAGGGCGGCGGCCTCAGCGGCTTCACCCGCCGGGTCGAAAGCGAATACGACCCGTTTGGCGCCGCGCATAGCTCGACCTCGATCTCCGCCGGCCTCGGCATGGCGGTGGCGAGTGAATTGTCGGGCAAGAGCAACAATGTCATCGCCGTCATCGGCGACGGCGCCATGAGCGCCGGCATGGCCTACGAAGCCATGAACAATGCGGGCGCGATGAATACGCGCCTGATCGTCATACTCAACGACAACGACATGTCCATCGCGCCGCCGGTCGGCGCCATGAGCGCCTATCTGACACGGTTGATGTCGTCGCGGCAGTTCCGCTCGCTGCGCGAACTCGTGCGCAACACCATCCACAAGCTGCCGCGTCCGGTCAGCGAGCGCGCGGAGCGGGCCGAGAGTTTCGCCCGCGGCATCGTCACCGGCGGCACGCTGTTCGAAGAGCTGGGCTTCTACTATGTCGGCCCGATCGACGGCCATAACCTCGAACATATCCTGCCGGTGCTGAAGAATGTCCGCGACTCCGACGTGCCCGGCCCGGTGCTGATCCACTGCATCACCCAGAAGGGCAAGGGCTACGTGCCCGCCGAGAAATCCGCCGACAAGTATCACGGCGTGAACAAGTTCGACGTCGTCACCGGCATCCAGGTGAAGGTGCCCGCAAAGGCGCCCAGTTACACGAAGGTGTTCTCCGACACGCTGATCAAGCTGGCGGAAAAGGACGAAAGCATCGTCGCCATCAACGCCGCGATGCCCTCCGGAACCGGCCTCGACAAGTTCGCCGAGAAGTTCCCCAAGCGCTGCTTCGATGTGGGCATCGCCGAACAGCATGCGGTGACCTTCGCCGCCGGCCTCGCCACCGAAGGCATGAAGCCGTTCGCGGCGATCTACTCCACCTTCCTGCAGCGGGCCTATGACCAGGTCGTCCATGACGTGGCGATTCAGAAGCTGCCGGTGCGCTTCGCCATCGATCGCGCCGGCTTGGTCGGCAATGACGGCTCGACCCATGCCGGATCCTTCGACGTCGCCTATCTCGGCTGCCTGCCCCATTTCGTGATCATGGCGGCGGCGGACGAAGCCGATCTCGTGAACATGATCGCCACCGCCGCAGCCATCGACGACCGCCCCAGCGCCTTCCGCTATCCCCGCGGCGAGGGGTTGGGCATCGCCATGCCGGAAGTGCCGACGCCCCTGGAGATCGGCAAGGGCCGCATCGTCCGTGAAGGCACGGCCATCGCCATCCTCAGCCTGGGCGCGCGCCTGCAGGAATGCCTCAAGGCGGCCGACGAATTGCAGGCCCACGGCCTGTCCACCACCGTCGCCGACGCCCGCTTCGCCAAGCCGCTGGACACCGACATGATCCGCCGGCTGGCCCGGGAGCATGAAGTGCTGATCACCGTCGAAGAGGGCTCGATCGGCGGCTTCGGCTCCCATGTGCTGCAATTTCTGGCGACCGAGGGGCTGCTCGACAGCGGCCTCAAGATCCGGCCGCTCTGCCTGCCCGATATTTTCATCGACCATGACAAGCCCCACGCGCAATATGACCTGGCGGGCCTCAATGCCCGTCACATCGTTGCCGCGGCCCTGAGCGCATTGGAGAAGGACCTCGCGGCCCGCAGCCTGTCGCGGGCCTGAGCCAAAGCGCTTCGGCGACCGCAATTGGGAGCGTCCATGAGCGAACCGGCGGCCCTGGATATGCCGGCCGTCGCATCGGCCGAAGGCCATGTGACCGAGGTGGTGCATCAGTCGCGCACCTCCTTCTACTGGGCCATGCGCCTGCTGCCCAAGGCCAAGCGCCAGGCGATGTTCGCCGTCTATGCCTTCTGCCGCGTTGTCGACGATATCGCCGACGGCGATCTGCCAGCCGGCGTCAAGCTGAGCCAGCTGCAGGGCTGGCGGGAAGAGATCGACCGGCTCTATGCCGGCACGCCGCGCCATCCGGTGGCGCGGGCGCTACGTGAGCCGGTCACGACCTTTGATCTCGCCCGCGACGACTTCCTCGCCATCATCGACGGTATGGAGATGGACGCACGCGGACCCATCGTCGCCCCGCCCATGGCCGAACTTCGGCTCTATTGCGCGCGGGTCGCCGGCGCGGTCGGATTACTCTGCGTGCGCATCTTCGGCGCGCCGCGCGCCGCGGGCATCGCGCTCGCCGACGCCCTGGGCGAGGCTGTGCAACTCACCAACATCCTGCGCGATATCGCCGAGGATGCCGGCCTCGGGCGCCTCTATCTGCCGCGGGAGCTGCTGGCGTTGCACGGCGTGAAGAACACCACGCCGACGGCGGCATTGCGCGATCCGCGCCTTGCCGGCGTTTGCGCCGAGATCGAGTCCCTCGCCGAACAGCGCTTCGCCACCGCGCAGACCGTGCTGTCCAGGCTTTCCCGACGGGACATGCGGCCCGCGCGCCTGATTCTGGTCGTCTATGAGCGCCTGCTGCAGCGGCTCCACGCCGGCGGCTATCGTGACCTAGAACAGCGGGTGTCGCTGTCGAAGGCCGAGAAGCTGTGGCTCATCGTCCGCCACGGCATCTTCTAGAAGTCATGGCAACGGTTCACGTCATCGGCGCCGGCTTGGCCGGGCTGAACAGCGCATTGCGTTTGGCCGAAAAAGGCGCGGCAGTGCGCCTCTATGAAAGCAGCACCCATGCCGGCGGCCGCTGCCGTTCCTATCGCGATGCGCAACTCGACCGCGTGATCGATAACGGCAATCACCTGATCTTTGCCGGCAACCATGCCGCCCAGCGCTACATGCGGGCCATCGGTTCCGCGGATCGCATGATCGATTCCGGCGAGGCGGTATTTCCGTTTTTCGATGCCGAGACTGGCGACAGGTGGACGGTCAGATTGAACGCCGGAAGATTGCCATGGTGGATGTTCTCAGCCGCGCGGCGCGTTCCCGGCACCAAGGCCGTGGACTATCTGGCTCTGCTCCGGTTCCGCAATGCCGCAGCCAACGACCATGTCACCGATCTGATCGATGACAGCCATCCCCTGTACCGGCGGATGCTCGAGCCCTTTGCGGTCGCCGTCCTTAACACGGCGGCCAACGAGGCCGCGGCGCGGCTCCTGTGGCCCGTGATCGTCGAATCCTTCGGCCAGGGCGGCGCCGCCTGCCGGCCCCTGATCGCGCGCTTGGGCCTGTCGGACGCGCTTGTGGAGCCGGCCCTGGAGCGCCTGCGGGCCCTGGGTGTCGAACCCGCCTATGGCCACAGGCTGCGGTCCCTTAACCTGGAACAAAACCGGATTTCGGCCCTGGACTTCACCGGCGCCCAGGTGCCGGTGCCGCTTGGCGATCTGGTGATTCTGGCAGTCCCCAATCGCATGGCCGCGGAATTGGTTCCCGGGCTGAAAGCGCCGTCCGAGAGCCGGGCCATCGTCAACGGGCATTTCCGCTTGCCGCAGCCCATCAGCGCACCTGATGGCATGCCATTCCTAGCGATCATCAACGGGACCGCACAGTGGTTATTCTTCCGCGGCGACGTGGTTTCCGTCACCGTCAGCGCCGCCGATGTGCTGGCAGACACAGACGCGGAGGAGATCGCCCTGAGATTATGGAAAGACGTTGCGGCTGCGACCGGCCAAGCGCTGCAACCGCTGCCGCTTTGGCGAGTTGTAAAGGAAAGGAATGCCACTTTTGCCCAGACGCCGGCGCAGGTCGCCCTGCGGCCCCCGGCAAAGAGTGAATTTACCAACCTTTTCCTGGCCGGTGACTGGACCGATACTGGACTTCCCGCCACCATCGAAGGCAGCCTCAGATCGGGCGAATTCGCCGCAAGCTTGGTACTTGCCGAACTAGGGGCAGGTAACGTAGGTATCCCTTTGGAGTCATTGGATCGTCATTAAGCATTCAATATCAATATCAAGCATGAACATGTTCGAATCAGTTGCTAGACAGAGATCGACCCCGCTGCCCCAGGTCGATCCGACCAGGGTTTCGCTGGGCGAAATCAGTTTGGGCGAGATCGACCGTGCGGTCCGTGAAACATCGGCCGATCTGCAGGCGCGCCAGAACGAGGAAGGCGACTGGTGCTTCGAGCTGGAGGCGGATGCCACCATCCCCGCCGAGTACATCATGCTCGAGCATTTCACCGGCGAGATCGACGACGGCATCCAGAAGAAGCTCGCCGTCTATCTGCGAACCACCCAGGCCGACCATGGCGGCTGGCCGCTGTTCCATGGCGGCGAGTTCAACATCAGCGCCTCGGTCAAGGCGTACTTCGCGCTGAAGCTCTGCGGCGACGATATCGAGGCGTCTCACATGCAGCGCGCCCGCGAGGCCATCCTGAAGGCCGGCGGTGCGGCGCGCGCCAATGTCTTCACCCGCTTCGCGCTCGCCCTGTTCGAGCAGGTGCCGTGGCGCGCGGTGCCGGTGATGCCGGCGGAGATCATGCTGCTGCCGCGCTGGGCGCCGTTCCATCTCAGCAAGGTGTCCTATTGGTCGCGCACGGTGATCGTGCCGCTGCTGGTGCTGACGGCCCTGAAGCCGAAGGCATTGAACCCGCGTGCCGTGAACATCCGCGAGCTGTTCGTGGTGCCGCCGGAAGAAGAGCGCACCTATCTGACCAACCCGACCGGCAGCGCCTGGGGCAATCTGTTTCTGGCCATCGACAAGGCCTTGCGCATCTGCGAGCCGCTGCTGCCGAAGAACGCGCGCCAGCGCTCGATCCAGGCGGCAATCGACTGGATCGCCGAGCGGCTGAATGGCGAGGACGGGCTGGGCGGCATCTTCCCGGCCATGGCCAATGCTGTCATGGCCTATCGCAGCCTGGGCTACGCGCCCGATCATCCGCAGCGGAAGATCGCCATGGAGTCCATCCGTAACCTGCTGGTGCTGGGCGAGACCAGCGGTTACTGCGAACCCTGCATGTCGCCGATCTGGGACACCGTCCTGGCGATGAACGCGCTGATGGAAGCGGGCGTCGACGGCGAAGACGAGCGCCTGCGCCGCGCCGCCGACTGGCTGATCGAGCGCCAGATCCTCGAAGTGGTCGGCGACTGGGCCGTGCGCCGTCCCGGTCTTCGTCCGGGCGGCTGGGCCTTCCAATACCGTAACGATCACTATCCCGACGTGGACGACACCGCGGTCGCGGGCGTCGCCTTGCTGCGCACCGGCCTCGCCGACAGCGATCCCAAGGTCAAGCTGGCGATCGATAGGGCGATGGAATGGGTCATCGGCATGCAGAGCAAGAATGGCGGCTGGGGCGCCTTCGATGCCGACAACACGCACTATTACCTGAATCATATCCCCTTCGCCGATCACGGCGCGTTGCTCGATCCGCCGACAGTGGATGTGACCGCGCGCTGCCTGAGCTTCCTGGCGCAGGCCGGCCTGCCCCGCGATCACCAGGCGGTCCAGCGCGGATTGGCCTACCTGCAGCGCGAGCAGGAGGATGACGGCTCTTGGTACGGCCGCTGGGGCACCAATTACATCTACGGCACCTGGTCCACCCTTTGCGCCGTCAACGCCTGCGGCGAGGACCATGCCAGCCCCTATATCCGCAAGGCGGTCGAATGGCTGAAGAACCGCCAGCGCGCCGATGGCGGCTGGGGCGAAGGCGGCGAGACCTACTGGAAGGAGCGCCGCGACCACACGATCGCCAGCACACCGTCGCAGACCTCCTGGGCCGTCCTTGCGCTCATGGCCGTCGGCGAAGCCGACAGCCACGAAGTGCGCCGCGGCATCGACTATCTGATGCGGGCGCCGCGCGAAGGCGCGAAATGGCAGGAGAACTGGTACACGGCCGTGGGCTTCCCGCGCATCTTCTACCTGCGCTACCACGGCTATAGCGCCTATTTCCCGGTCTGGGCCCTGGCCCGCTTCCGCAACCTGATGCGCAGCAATTCACATCAAGTGACCTGGGGCATGTGACGGGAATCGACCGCCCGGCCATCGGCATCGTCACTGGCCTCGCCTTCGAGGCCAACAGCCTCAAGCGCCATCTTCCCGAACCACAGGCGTTTGCCGTCGCGCTTTCCGGCGGCGATGCCGCGCGCGCCCTGAGCGAGGCGCAGCGGCTGATCCATGAAGGCGCTAGCGGTTTGCTCAGCTTCGGCACGGCCGGCGCCCTGGCGCCAACGCTGGCGCCTGGGGACGTCATCGTCGCCACGGAGGTGCTCGCCGCCAGTGGCGGCGCCCTGGCGGCGGAGCGCGCCTGGTGCGACGCCCTGGCCGCCGCGGCCAGCGCGCGGGGCCTGCCGCTGCAGCTCGGCGCCCTGCGGGCGGTCGACCAGCCGGTGGCCTCAGCCGCGGCCAAATCGGCCCTCTACCGGTCCTGTGGCGCCCTGGCCGTCGATATGGAAAGCGGCGCCGTCGCCCGCGCGGCGCGCGATGCCGGCCTGCCCTTTGCGGTGCTGCGGGTGGTCATCGATGCCGCCGGGCGCGACCTGCCGCCGGCCGCCATGGCAGCCATGGCGCCTGGGGGTGGAATCGATGCCGGGGGATTGGCCCGCGAACTCTGGCGCGAGCCCCGTCAGATCGGCGGATTGCTGAACCTGGCGCGCGATGCGGCGGTTGCCCGCCGCGCCCTAGGCCGCGCTGCTGCGCTGCTTGGCGCCGTCCTTCTTCGTTGAGATGGTGGCCAGCGCGGTTTCGACCTGCTTCTCGAACACATATTCGGCCGGCCGCGCCTGATCCAACGCGATATCCGGCGCCATCTCGCCGTCGGTGCGCACGCCGAACAGCGCCACCTTCATGGCCTTCCACGGCCGCGAGAAGGTGTCGTCGACAGCGGTGCCCTCATAGCCGCAATGGACCATGCAATCGGCGCATTTCTCATAGCGCCCGGTGCCGTAGTTATCCCAGGCCGTCGTCTCCATCAGCTCCTTGAAGCTGCCGACGAAGCCTTCGCCCAGCAAATAGCAAGGCTTCTGCCAGCCGAACACGTTGCGCGTCGGGTTCGACCAGGGCGTGCAGTGATAGGATTCATTGCCGGCGAGGAAATTCAGGAACAGCGACGACTGGCTGAAGCGCCACTGCTTCTTCTTGTCGCGGCGGAAGATGTCGCGGAACAGGGTCTTGGTCTTCTGCCGGTTGAGGAAGTGCTGCTGATCCGGCGCCCGCTCATAGGCATAGCCCGGCGAGATCGTCAGATTGTCGAGCTTCAGGTCTTCCATGCAGTAGTCGAAGAACGCCGCCATGCGCTCGGGATTGGCGTTGTCGAACAGCGTGGCGTTGGCGTTGACGCGGAAACCCTTGGCCTTCGCCACCTTCACCGCCTCCACCACCTTGTCGAACACGCCATCCTGGCAGACCGACTTGTCGTGATCGCCCTTGTCGCCGTCCAGATGGACCGAGAAGGTCAGGTAGGGCGACGGCGTGAACAGATGCAGCTTCTTTTCCAGGAGCAGCGCGTTGGTGCAGAGGATGACGAACTTCTTGCGCGCGATGATGCCGGCGACGATCTCGCCGATCTCCTTGTGCAGCAGCGGCTCGCCGCCGGGGATCGCCACCATGGGCGCGCCGCATTCATCGACCGCGTCCAGGCATTCCTTCACCGACAGGCGCTTGTTCAGGATGGCGTCGGGATAGTCGATCTTGCCGCAGCCCGCGCAGGCCAGATTGCAGCGGAACAGCGGCTCCAGCATCAGCACCAGCGGATAGCGCTTGGTGCCGGTCAGGCGTTGCTTCATCAGATAGGCGCCCACACGCGCCATTTGGATCATCGGGACTGACAATTTTTAACCTCGAACGCTGGATTGCGAAACGTCAGGAAAAGCTGGATCAACTCGCGGCGTGCGACGTGCGCGGCGAACGCTCCGGCGGCTTGTGGGCCTTGCCGTATTTCGATCCCGCGACATCCCACAGCATGTTCGGCAGCTTGAACTGCACGTTTTCTTCAACCCCCTCCAGGTTCTGCAGTTCCAGCGGACCGAATTCCGCCAGGCGCGCAATTACCTGCTGCACCAGTTCCTCGGGCGCCGAGGCGCCGGCGGTGAGGCCGACCGTCTTCTTGCCGGCGAACCAGTTGGGATCGATATCGTCGGCGGAATCGATAAGATGGCTCGGCACGTTCATCTCCGCACCGATCTCCCGCAGACGGTTGGAATTTGAGCTATTCGAGGAGCCCACCACCAGGATGAGATCCACATGTTGCGCCAGCTTCACCACCGCCTCCTGGCGGTTCTGGGTGGCGTAGCAGATGTTGCGCACATCCGGGCCGACCACCTGGGGGAAGCGCTCCTGCAGCTTTTCGATGATGGCGCGGGTGTCGTCCACAGACAGCGTGGTCTGCGTGATGTAGGCGACCTTGTCCGCGTTGCGCACGGTCAGCCGGTCAACATCCTGCACGTTGGAGACCAGATGCACGCCGCCGGGAATGCGGCCTCGGGTGCCCTCGACTTCCGGATGGCCTTCATGGCCGATCAGGATCACGTCATAACCCTTCTCGGCATAGCGCTGACCCTCGCGATGGACCTTGGCCACCAGCGGGCAGGTCGCGTCGATCACGGGCAATTCGCGCAGGCCCGCCTCGTCGGCGACCTTCTGCGATACGCCATGGGCGCTGAAGACCGTGATCGCGCCATCGGGAATCTCGTCCAGTTCGTCGACGAACCGCGCGCCGATGCTGCGCAGCTTTTCCACCACGCGCTTGTTGTGCACGATCTCGTGCCGGACATAGACCGGCGGACCGTATTTCTCGATCGCCAGTTCGACGATTTCCACCGCGCGTTCGACGCCGGCGCAAAATCCACGGGGCTGAGCCAGAATTACTCGCATGTCGCTGCTGAAATCCCCTGATGCTTGGCCGGGCGCCTATCGCGCACAAAGCCGCGTTGGGCTCCGGCCCCCTCGCCGAATCCCGCTTCTATCGGAACTAACATAGCCACTTAGCGCACGCAAACAAGAGTAAATCAGTCCGAATTAACCAAAACCCTGCCTGCGGCCGAACGATACATTAACAAATCAGATCAATTCGTTAACGAGGCTGCGATGGCTTCTGCCGCCGGTGCAGTTCCAGCAGTGCCGGCAAGACCAGCAGGGTCGCCACCAGCGACCAGAAGATGGCGATCGCCAGCAGAATTCCCATGCTCTGGGTACCCCGATGGGCCGACAAGGTGAGGCTGCCGAAGGAGGTCACGGTGCTGGCGGCGGCGATCACCGTGGCCAGGGGCGTGCTGGTCTCCCAGAGCCGGGCATTGGGCCCCTCTTCCCGGGCCCGCAGCAGCAGATGGCTGCAGCCGGCCAGGCCGATACCGAGGATCAGCGGCAGCGTGATGATATTGGCGAAGTTCATGGGAATGCCCAGCAATGCCGCCGTCGATGCGGTCAGCAGCCCGGACAGGATCAGCGGCAGGATCGTCAGCGCGGTATCGATCACGTCCCGCAACACCAGCAGCAGCAGCAGCGTGATCGCGACGATCGCATAGATCGTCGCCTTGACCATCGCATCGGTCACGGCACGCCCGGCGCCGACATTGGCGACGGCCGGGCCGGTCGCGATCGGATCGATGGCCTGCATACTGTCGACGAAAGCCGGCACATCTACCTTGCCGGTGCCGCGATCTCCCTTGGCCACCGCTTCGACCCGGTAAAATCCGTCCGGCGTCACCCAATTGCGGCTGAGGAGCCGCGGCAGCTTCTCCAGGCTGACCGGCTCGGCCAGCATGGCGCGGTCCAACTGCTCGAGGAACAGCGGAAAGAACCGGAAGATGTCGGCATCCGCTTGGCGCAGATCGTCGTCCGTGAGGGCGCCAATTTTCGTCAGATCTTCAGCAAAAGCGGAGAAGACCGGCGCCTTGTCGCCGAAAGCACCGCCGGCGACTGCGGTCCGGATTTTATCGGCCGCTGTTTCAATCGCACGGCGCATGTCAGCCGGTGCGGGCGGCGGCGCTGCCGCGGTCTGCAGGATCGGCTCGAGAAACAGCGCCATATCGCCGATGATCGCCAGCTTTTCGTCCTGGTCCGGCGGTACATAGCTCTGAACCGTCGTCACCTTTGCCACCGCTGGATCGGCCGCCACTTTCGCCGCCAGGTCCCGTGCCGCCGCTTCGCCCTTGACGGCAAAATCGATGGGATAGGCCGCAACGTCGCCCTCGGACACCAGCTCCAGCAGCGTCGTCACGGACTCGGTGCCGGGATCCTTGAGATTGAATGTGTCGGGGTCGAATTGCAGCCTGCCCAGGGGCAGGGCCGCCAGGACGGCGGCTACGCCGGCGAGTACGACGATGAGTCCGGCATGGTGGCGCAGTCCGGACTCCGCCGTCACGGCGGCTTCCAGGATCCGCCGCGGCCGTTGCGGCAAGGGCCGCAGCGACAGCAATGCCGGCATCAAGGTCAGCGTGACCAGCAGGGCGATCACCATGCCCATGCTGGCGATCATGCCGAGCTCGGCGAGCCCGACATACTCCGTCGGCACGAAGGCTAGGAATCCTGTCGCGGTCGCCGCCGCCAGGAACAGCAACGCCGAACCCGCACCATCGGCGGCATCCCCCAGAGCTTTGATATGCTGCCCGTCCGAGTCGATGCCCTCTCGCACCCGCAGTCCGAAATGGATGACGAAATCCTCGGCCAAACCGACGAAGAGCACGGCGAACGCAACGGAGATGAGGTTGAGATCCTCGAACACGGCCACGCCAAGGAAGGCCGTCCAGATCAATCCGACGACGATCGCCAGGAAGGCCGTCGTCGCCAGCCAGACCGAACGCAGGCCCCAGACCAGGATGAAGGCCAGAAGAACCAGCGACAGCGCCGCGGCGACGCCGATGCCCCTTGTGGCACTGCCGATCTCCTCATAAGCCAGCATCGCTTCGCCGGTAAGCCGGACTTTGACTTGTGCGGCAATAGGCTCCGGCAAATCCGCTATGGCGGCGCGGATGCGGGTGAGTGCCGCGGCGACGGGCTCGAGGGCGTGAAAGTCCTGCACCGGCTTCACCAGCAGCAGCTCGCGGGCGCGGTTGGGCTTGTCGCCGGCCGCCATCAGTCCGCGCCAGGACATGGCCGCGGGCTTGCCGGCCAGCCGCGCCTCGATCGATTTCGACACCGGCTCCAGGAGCCTGGCAATGCCCTCCGCTTCCGCCTGTCCCCGCGCGATCGCATCCAGGGCGCCGCTGACGAGGGTGGCCAGGCCTCGCAGATTCGGGTCCGCGGCTAATTGTCCCAGCAGCGGCTGGGCCTCAGCCAATTGATCGGCAATATCGGCTAATTCGTCGGTTTCTAGATATAACAGGCCGTTCTGGCGGAAAAACATGTCCCCGGCCGGCCAGAAAGTGTATTCAACAGCGGCCTTATCGGCAGATATCGAGCGAAAGAGTTCAGTTGCAGCAGTTTGCGCGTATTCGGGGCTCGCGCCGTCAATCACCACAAGTATGACATTGTCCTGCAGGGGGAACTGGTTGTTGAATTGATCGAACGTCTCCTTGTATGGCACGTCCTCGCCGATCATATCCGACATGTCGGAGTTGACGGCGATATGGGTTGCCACATAGACAGCGGCAGCGACAGTTGCGGGTATCAGGAACGCTAGCGTAAGCGCGGGTCTGCGCGACACAGCGAGTACCCACCAAGTAAGGACCTGTACAGCCCGCCGATTAATGATAGTCAGCATTGCCGGGCTGCCTTAACGTCCGGAGTCCGGCCCACGCCAACTCGTTCGAGTTCTTCAGTAAAAGGAACAATTATGCACTTGCGCTTCTGGTTCGTCCTCTGGGTCGCGGTGCTCGGCCTGTTCTGTTTCCAGCCCCAGGCTTCCGCCGCCTCTCCGGCCAGCAACTCGATCGCCGGGCTCAATGCAAAATTCCTGGATGTCATGAAGAAGGGCGACACTCTCGGCTATGCCGGGCGATTTAAGGAGTTGGAACCGGTGCTGAGTCAGACATTCGATTTCAGCGAAATGACCCGCGTAAGCACGGGCCGGTACTGGAATGACATGACGAACTCGCAGAAACAGGTCCTGGTGGAAGCGTTTGCGGACTATTCTGTAGCGACCTACGCCTCGCGCTTCAAGAGCTACTCCGGCCAGAAATTCGAAGTGCTGGGCGAGGAGCCGGGGCCGCGCAAGAGCGTGCGCGTCAACAACCAGATCATCACCAGCAGCGGCGAGCCGATCCGGATCGACTACCTGATGCGGGACAGCGGCGGCGAGTTGAAGATCGTCGATGTCTACCTGAAGTCCTCGATCAGCGAGCTGGCCACGCGGCGGTCGGAATTCGGCTCGGTGCTGAGCAAAAAGGGCGTCGACGGCCTTGTCGCGGCGCTGAAGCAGAAGGTCGGCGAGATGGAAAAGGAAGGCCAGACCGCCAGCACGCAGTAGGCGGGCCTATAGCCGCTTCTTTGCAAACGCCCTGCCCGAAGCCGATTTCAGGTATTTTTCGAACTCGATTGCCCGCTTCTCATCGGAGAACGCGAGGTAGGTCTTGATCACCCAGGGCGCAAATTTAGACGTGTGCGAAACCGCTCTGGCGTTGTGCTTCTGAAGGCGAGAGCGAAGGTCGCCTGTCACCCCGACGTAGTATCGGTCGCGGTCACCGATGCTTTGAAGAATGTATACGTACTTCATGTAACTCTGCTCTTGGCATGCCGAGCCGTAGCTCGCGGGGGCAAAAGCCCGCCTTCGCCCTTCGGGCTCCGGCGCGGCAGCCTTCGCCCGCTTCGCGAGCGAAGGCTGGGCCCGGCAGGACTTGAACCTGCAACCACACCGTTATGAGCGGCGAGCTCTAACCAGTTGAGCTACGGGCCCGGCCGTCGCGGGTGATAGCGAAAAACCGCGGGAATGGCCAGCAGCCTGTCAGCGCTATGCGGGCAGATCCGGATCATCGTCTGGATCGTCGGGCGGCAATTTGCAGTTTCGCGCGAGCCTTTCTTTCGATCTGCCGAATCCGCTCTCGAATGATCATCTAACTGCTGGCCGATTTCTTCGAGCGCAGGCTTTAGAATCCATACGCACCCGCAAAACGCCTCTGCAGCAGCTCCCGCTCGCTTGGCGTTAGGTCTGCCACGGCTTTTCGAGCAATCCGCGTCAAATCTGACAGGTTTGCAATCATCGTCTTCACCGCTCATTTCACCTCCATGGTTTCGATTTCACTCGATAGAGCGATCTTCAGCCGCTTCCCGCCCTTATTCAATTCTCTGAGCGCCGCCAGCCCTTCAGTCTCCAATTGCCGGATGCGCTCGCGTGTGAGTTTGAAGCGCCGGCCGATCTGCTCCAGGGTCATCATCTTGCCATCGTCGATGCCGAAGCGCAGCCGCAGGATTTCCGCCGGCCGCGGCTTCAGTTCGCTGAGCAGCTCCAAGGCCGGCCAGGGCCGGCGCACCACGGCGTCGCGCAGTGATTTCGACATCCGGACAGATGCCGCTTCGAAGAGCCGCACTGTCGCCAAGCCAACGGTTTCAGATTGGCTCTGCCACCAACTACCCATGACCTACCGGTACGCCGACAATTAATGGGTAATCAGGTATCCAGGAAGCTGCGCAGTTTGCGGCTGCGGCTGGGGTGCTTCAGCTTGCGCAATGCCTTCGCCTCGATCTGGCGGATGCGTTCGCGCGTTACCGAGAACTGCTGGCCGACTTCCTCCAGCGTGTGGTCGGTGTTCATGCCGATGCCGAAGCGCATGCGCAGCACGCGCTCCTCGCGGGGCGTCAGGCTGGCCAGCACGCGGGTTGTGGTCTCCCGCAGGTTGGCCTGGATCGCGGCATCCACCGGCAGGACCGCGTTGCGGTCCTCGATGAAATCGCCGAGATGGGAATCCTCCTCGTCGCCGATCGGCGTTTCCAGGCTGATCGGCTCCTTGGCGATCTTCAGCACCTTGCGCACCTTCTCCAGCGGCATGGCGAGCTTTTCGGCCAGTTCCTCCGGCGTCGGCTCCCTGCCGATCTCGTGCAGCATCTGGCGCGATGTCCGCACCAGCTTGTTGATCGTTTCGATCATATGCACGGGGATGCGGATGGTGCGCGCCTGGTCGGCGATCGAGCGGGTGATCGCCTGGCGGATCCACCAGGTGGCGTAGGTGGAGAACTTGTAGCCGCGGCGGTACTCGAACTTATCGACAGCCTTCATCAGGCCGATATTGCCTTCCTGGATCAGGTCGAGGAATTGCAGCCCGCGGTTGGTGTATTTCTTGGCGATGGAAATCACCAGGCGAAGGTTCGCCTCGACCATCTCCTTCTTGGCGCGGCTGGCCTCGCGCTCGCCCTTCTGCACCGTGTTGACGATGCGGCGGAGATCGGAAACGGGCAGCCCCACCTGGTCCGACACCGTGGAGATGTCGTGACGCAGGTTCTTCACCTCGTCCTTGTACTTCGTCAGCAGCTTCTTCCAGCCCTTGCCGGTCAGCCGCGACACCCGCTGCAGCCACTTGCTGTCGTTCTCGGCGCCATAGTGGCGCTGCAGGAAATCCTCGCGAGGCACGCCGCTGTCGATGGCATAGCGCAGCAGCTTGCCTTCCATGCCCATCAGCTTGCGGTTGGTGTTGTAGAGCTCGTCGACCAGCATCTCGATGCGGCCGTTGTTCATCTTGATGCCGCGCATCAGCTCCATGAGCTCGGCCTTGAGCTTCTCATGGGCGCGCTCGCTCTGCGGCGCCGGCTTCTCGCCGGTTCGCACGGTCTCCAGGCGCTTTAGCTGCTGCTTCTCCAGCTTCTTGTAGAGTCCGGCAACGGAGTCGAATTTCGCCATCACGCCCGGAAGCAATTCCTGCTCCATGGCGGCGAGCGAGAGATTATTCTCCTCGGCATCCTCGTCGAGATCGTCGAGCCCCTCGAGATCCTCTTCGCCTTCGGCCTTTTCCTTCTTCTCTTCTTCGCCGGCCGGCTTGGCCCCGGCGACGGGCTTGCCCTTGATCACGGGCGCGGCCGGAGCGGCAGCAGGCGCCGATGCGGCGACTGGCGTCGGCGGCACGCCACCCGGCGGCATCGAGGCCGAGCGGATGGCCTTCTCGCCATCTGGTGTCGCGCCATAGGTGGCGTCGAGATCGATGATGTCGCGCAGCAGCATCTGTCCCTGGGACAGGCGGTCGCGCCAGGTCAGCAGCGCGCGGAAAGTGAGCGGGCTCTCGCAGATGCCGCCGATCATCATGTCGCGGCCGGCCTCGATGCGCTTGGCGATGGCGATTTCGCCTTCGCGGGACAGCAGCTCGACGCTGCCCATCTCCCGCAGATACATGCGCACGGGATCGTCGGTGCGGCCGACATCGTCGCTGACGTTGCCGGCGGTCTGGCCTTCCTCTTCCTCTTTTTCCTCTTTTTCTTTTTCTTCCTCTTCCTTCTCGGCTTCCGCCGCGGCCGGATCGTCGGTCTCTTCGTTGTCGACGACGTTGATGCCCATCTCATTGAGCATCGCCAGCGTGTCTTCGATCTGCTCCGAAGACACCTTCTCCTGGGGCAGGACGGAATTCAGCTCGTCATAGGTGATGTAGCCGCGCTCCTTGCCCTTCACGAGCATCTTCTTCACGGCGGCGCTGACGCCATCCATCAGGGGGCCGTCGCCGGGCTCCCGCGGTCCCTCAGGCGCCGCCGCTTTTGTGGTCTTGGTTGCCATCACTCACCTATGCTCAATTTCCACGCCGCTGTCCCGCCCGCTAATGGGGCCGGACCGGCCCAGGACCCGCATCATCGGGTCCGTCGATGTCGCGCCGCTTGCTTTCGCCATCCAGGGTGGCCTGCCGCGCGCTATCGAACCGCGCGAAGCTCTCCGCCGTACCCTCTTCCCCCAACTTCCGGGCCGCCTCATCCCGCTCGCGCCGCGCGTCACGCTCCCGCAACAGACCGATCAAATGGGACAACGCGTCGGCTGCATGAGCCAAGTCCGCGTTCGGTAAGGTAAATTTGATGTCCCTGGTCCGATCCAGCAGGGTCTGCAAGGTCCCGGCATAGCCCGTCTGGTTGAGGTGGCGCTTGAGTTCGTCCGCGTCAAGATCAGGCCGCGCGGCCGCGTGGTCTATTATGGCCATTCGAAGCTTGTCAAGGCTATGGGACTGCAGGGCCAAATGCGCCAGATCCTCCGCTTTGTCGGAAGCTAGCACCGGATGGTTAACGACTAGCGCCAAAAGCTGCTCTTCTGCGTGCCTTTCCAGCCCCTGGGTGCCCAGGCGGGCTGCGGCACCCCCCGCTGCCACACCGTCAGGCAACCCTGTCTGGCGCCGGGAGCCATAGGGGGCCCGGCCGGGCCGCTGGCCCGGATAGCGCCCAGGGCCGGCCGGACGGGCCGGGGCGAAGGCTTTGGCGAAGCGGACGCCCACTTCCTGCCGGTAGCCCTCCTGGACCGCCCGGTCGGCGATCCGCCTGACACGTTCTTCCAGCCGCTGCCGGAGGCCGGCCCGGCGTTCCGGGGTATCGGCAGGCCGGGCTGCCAGTTCCTGGTCCCAGATCACGTCCACCAGCGGCCGGGCCTGGGCCAGCGCCTCGGCCATGGCGGCCTCGCCGCCCCGGCGGATCAGGCTGTCCGGATCGTCCCCCGGCGGCAGGATGGCAAAACGCAGGGACTTGCCGGGCGCCAACAGGGGCAAGGCCCGCTCGATCGCCCGCGCCGCTGCCCGCTGGCCCGCGGCATCGCCGTCGAAACAAAGAATTGGCTCCGGCGCCAGCCGCCACAGTTCCAGGATCTGGTCCTCGGTCAGGGCCGTGCCCAGCGGCGCCACCGCGCCGCCAATGCCGGCCTCGGCCAGGGCAATGACGTCCATGTAGCCTTCGCAGACGATGACCTCGGACTTCTCCCGCGCCGCCACCTGGGCCTGCGCCAGCCCATAGAGCACGCGGCCCTTGTGGAAGAGCGGCGTCTCCGGGGAGTTGAGATATTTCGGCTCGCCCTGGTCGAGGATGCGGCCGCCGAAGGCGATCACCCGGCCGCGCCGGTCGGTGATCGGAAACATCACCCGGCCGCGGAAATAGCCGAAGGCGCTGCGACCGTCGTCGGGCAGCTTCGCCAAGCCGGCTTCAATCAACAGATCGTCGGAAATTCCCTGCTTCTTCAGGGCTTCCAGCAGCGCATTGCGATCATCGGGCGCGAAGCCCAGACGAAAGCGGTCGATGGTTTCGTCCCGCAAGCCGCGGCGCTTGAAATATTCCATGCCCGGGCGACCGACATTGCCGCGCAGCATCGTCTCGAACCATTTGGCGGCCGCCTCCAGCGCGCCATGGAGGGTCGCCTGCTTCTCCGCCTTGCGCCGCTCCTCCGGCGAGCTGACGGGAACTTCCATCCCCGCCTCGCGCGCCAGCCGCTCCACCGCTTCGGGGAACGGCAGGCCCTCGCTGCGCATGACGAAGCCGACGACGTCGCCGTGAGCGCCGCAACCGAAGCAATGATAGAAGGCCTTGTCCTCATTGACCGTGAAGGACGGCGTCTTCTCGTTATGGAATGGGCAGAGCCCGGTATGCTCCCGCCCCCGCTTCTGCAGCCGGACGCGCCGCCCGACCACGCTGCTGATGGACAGCCGGTTCCTCAGTTCCTCGACGAATTGCGGGGGGATGGCCATGCCGTCGGGCTACCCTGTTCCTTCCGAGCCAGTTCAATCTTTGCGGGACACACTGTGCCCCTACCCTATGACGGCAAATTCAGGGAGACTATGCTGCAGACCCCATCGATTCTAGCCCGGAATAGGGCTCAGCCCAGCTTCTGTTTGACCAGGGCGCCGGCCTTGGCGAAGTCCATCCGGCCGGCGAACTCCTCCTTCAGCTTGGCCATGACCTTGCCCATGTCCTTGACGGTGGTCGCGCCGACGGCGGTGACGGCTGCAGCCACGGCGTCCACCATCTCCGCCTCGCTCAGGCCCTGGGGCATGTAGCGCTGGATTACGGCGATCTCCTCCGTCTCCTGCTGCACCAGGTCGGCGCGATTGCCCTTCTGGTACATCTCGATGCTGTCGCGCCGCTGGGCCACCATCTTCTGCAGCATGTCGACGATCTCGCCGTCGGCGACGCCGGTCGTGTTGCCCTTGCCCCGCGCGGCGATGTCCCGGTCCTTCAGCGCCGACAGAATCAGCCGCAGCGTCGAGACCGACCGCGCGTCCTTGGCTTTCAGGGACTCTTTCAGATCGTCGCTCAGGCGCTGACGCAGCATGGCAATCCACCGGTTGCGGGAGGGGGAGATTTTGGCTGTCGCGGAAACACGCAACCTAGCGCATCGGCGCCGCTCAGGCAATTTTCCGGGAGCGACTCAACTCTTTGATCCCCATTGCGAAAACCGGGGCCAATTCAAGTTGACCTGCCGCAAGACTCCGCTTAACAGGCTGCAATTTTGCCCGGCATCGCCTAGGGTTTGCAGCGTAAAATCGTGGGCCGCAGCGGCGGCCCGAAAACTGCGGCGGCGGCGCGACCGTTCAGAAGGTCCGCCGGATGGATTCTGGCGGGCCGGCGGCCGGCGAGAGGAGGGTTCGGTGGAGCAGTCTGTGCAACCCACGACGACGGCCATACTGGCGCTGGCGGATGGCACCGTCCTGCGCGGCCGTGGCGTGGGCGCGACAGGCAAGGCCGTGGGCGAAGTCTGCTTCAACACCTCCCAGACCGGCTACCAGGAGATCATGACCGATCCTTCCTATGCCGGGCAGATCATCAATTTCACCTTCCCCCATATCGGCAATGTCGGCGCCAACCCCGAGGACCGGGAAACCGGCGAGCCGGCTGCGCGCGGCTGCGTCATCTCGGCGGAAATCACCGAGCCCTCGAACTGGCGGTCGGCGCAGCATCTGGATGGCTGGCTGAAGAAGTTCAATCTCGTGGGCATGAGCGGCGTCGATACGCGCCGCCTGACGCGGCGCATCCGCGACGGCGGCGCGCCGTCGGGCGTGATCTCCCATGCCCCCGACGGCAAGTTCGATATCGATGCGCTGATCGCCGAGGCCAAGGCCTGGCCCGGCCTGGAAGGCATGGACCTGGCCAAGGACGTGACCTGCCGCCAGACCTACACCTGGGATGAGACGCGCTGGGAACTCGGCCGCGGCTTCGGCCGCCAGGCGAGTCCGAAATTTCGCGTCGTCGCCGTGGATTTTGGCGCCAAGCGCAACATCCTGCGCTGCCTCGCCGATGCCGGCTGCGCGGTGACCGTGGTGCCGGCGACCGCGACGGCGGAGGACGTGCTGCGCCACAAGCCCGACGGCGTGTTTCTCTCGAACGGTCCCGGCGATCCGGCGGCGACCGGCGTCTATGCCGTGCCGATGATCCGCGAGGTGATCAACACCGGCACGCCGGTGTTCGGCATCTGCCTCGGCCACCAGATGCTCGGCCTCGCGCTGGGCGCCCGCACGGAAAAGATGGCGCGCGGCCACCGCGGCGCCAACCATCCGGTGAAGGATCTGCAGACCGGCAAGGTGGAGATCACCAGCCAGAACCACGGCTTCGTCGTCGTGCCGGAATCTCTCCCAGAGGATGTCGAGGTGACTCACGTCTCCCTGTTCGACGGCAGCAACGAAGGCTTCCGCCTGAAGGACCGCCCGGTCTTCTCGGTGCAGTACCACCCCGAAGCCTCGCCCGGCCCGCAGGACAGCCACTACCTGTTCCAGCGCTTCGTGGAATTGATGGAACAGAATGCCTAAGCGCACCGATATCAAATCGGTGATGATCATCGGCGCCGGGCCGATCGTCATCGGCCAGGCTTGCGAGTTCGATTATTCCGGCACCCAGGCCTGCCAGGCGCTGAAGCAGGAAGGCTATCGGGTGGTGCTGGTGAATTCGAACCCCGCCACCATCATGACCGATCCGAACCTGGCCGACGCCACCTATGTCGAGCCGATCACGCCTGACATCGTGGCGCGCATCATCGAGCGCGAGCGGCCGGACGCGCTGCTGCCTACCATGGGCGGGCAGACGGCGCTCAACACGGCAATGGCCCTGCACAAATCGGGCAAGCTGGCGGAGCTGGGAGTCGAGCTGATCGGCGCCAGCGCCCTTGCCATCGACACCGCCGAGGACCGGCTGCTGTTCCGCCAGGCGATGGAACGCATCGGCCTGGAATCGCCGAAGAGCCGGCTGGTCACCACGATCGCCGAGGGGATGCAGGCGCTGGACGAGATCGGCCTGCCGTCGATCATCCGCCCCTCCTTCACGCTGGCCGGCACCGGCGGCGGCATCGCCTACAACCGCGACGAGTTCCAGGAGATCGTCGCCGGCGGCCTGCGCGCCTCGCCGGTCGGACAGGTGCTGATCGAGGAGTTGGTGCTCGGCTGGAAGGAATACGAGATGGAGGTCGTGCGCGACCGCGCCGACAATTGCATCATCATCTGCTCGATCGAGAATGTGGATCCCATGGGCATCCACACCGGCGACAGCATCACCGTGGCGCCGGCGCTGACGCTGACCGACAAGGAATATCAGATCATGCGCAACGCCTCGATCCGGGTGTTGCGGGAGATCGGCGTCGACACCGGCGGATCGAACGTGCAGTTCGCGATCAATCCCGACAATGGCCGCATGGTCGTCATCGAGATGAACCCGCGGGTGTCGCGCTCCTCCGCGCTCGCATCGAAGGCGACCGGCTTTCCAATCGCCAAGGTCGCGGCCAAGCTCGCCGTCGGCTACACGCTGGACGAGCTGACCAACGACATCACCAAAGTGACGCCGGCCTCGTTCGAGCCGACCATCGACTATGTCGTCACCAAGATGCCGCGCTTCACCTTCGAGAAGTTTCCGGGCACCGAGCCGTTGCTGACAACGTCAATGAAATCGGTCGGCGAGGCGATGTCCGCCGGGCGCAGCTTCGCCGAGTCCGTGCAGAAGGCGTTGCGCTCCATGGAAACCGGCCTCACCGGCTTCAACGAGGTCGAGATCCTCAGCGGCCATGACCGCAACCGCTTGCGCGCGGCGCTGGCGCGGCCGACGCCGGACCGGCTGCTGGTCATCGCGCAGGCGCTGCGGCTCGGCATGTCCATCGAGGAGATCCAGGCGATCTGCAAATACGATCCCTGGTTCCTGCGGGAGATCAAGCGCGTCACCGATGCGGAAGCCGAGGTGCGCGCCAACGGCCTGCCGCGCGACCGCCGCGGCTTGCTCAAGCTGAAGAAGCTCGGCTTCTCCGATGCACGCCTCGCCGAGCTCGTCGGGCATGAAGGAAGCCGAGGTCGCGGCCCTGCGCCGCAAGCTCGAGGTCACGCCGGTCTATAAGCGCATCGACACCTGCGCCGCCGAGTTCGCCTCCTCCACGCCCTACATGTATTCCTGCTACGAGGGCGATGGCGAGTACCCGGCGGAATGCGAGGCCGAGCCCACGGACAAGCGCAAGGTCATCATCCTCGGCGGCGGTCCGAACCGCATCGGCCAGGGCATCGAGTTCGACTATTGCTGCGTCCACGCGGCCTATGCGCTGAAGGACGCCGGCTTCGAGACCATCATGGTCAACTGCAATCCGGAGACGGTGTCGACCGACTACGACACCTCGGACCGGCTCTATTTCGAGCCGTTGACCGCCGAGGACGTGATCGAGCTGGCGCGGGTCGAGCAGCGCCGCGGCACGCTTGTCGGCGTCATCGTGCAATTCGGCGGCCAGACGCCGTTGAAACTCGCGGCGGCGCTCGAGGCCGCCAACATTCCGATCCTCGGCACCTCGCCCGATGCGATCGATCTCGCCGAAGACCGCGAGCGGTTCCAGGTGCTGCTGAAGAAACTCAATCTGCGCCAGCCCGCCAACGGCACCGCGCGCTCCGCCGCCGAGGCCGAGAAGGTTGCGGCCGAGATCGGCTATCCCGTGGTGATCCGCCCATCCTATGTGCTTGGTGGACGCGCCATGGAGATCGTCCATGATGTCGACTCGCTGCACCGCTACATGACGACGGCGGTGAAGGCGTCCGGCAGCAATCCCGTGCTGATCGACTCCTATCTCAGCGACGCCATCGAAGTCGATGTGGACGCCGTCGCCGACGGCAAGGACGTCTATGTCGCGGGCATCATGGAGCATATCGAGGAGGCCGGCATTCATTCCGGCGACTCCGCCTGCTCGCTGCCGCCCTACACTCTCGGCAATGGCCTGCTCGTGGGTTTGAACGAGCAGACCATCGCGCTCGCCCGCGGCCTCAACGTGATTGGGCTGATGAACGTGCAGTTCGCCGTGAAGGGCGACGACATCTATGTGCTGGAAGTGAACCCGCGCGCCAGCCGCACCGTGCCCTTCGTCGCCAAGGCCACCGGCGTGCCGATCGCCAAGATCGCCGCCCGCGTCATGGCCGGCGAGAAACTTGCCTCATTCGATTTGAAGGCGCCGGCCCGCGATCATGTCGCGGTGAAGGAGTTTGTGTTTCCCTTTGCCCGCTTCCCCGGCGTCGACGTCATCCTCGGGCCGGAGATGAAATCCACCGGCGAAGTGATGGGCATCGACCGTACCTTCGCCCGCGCCTTCGCCAAGTCGCAGCTCGGCGCCGGCAATAAGCTGCCCCAGGACGGCACCGTGTTCATCTCGGTCAAGGACCGCGACAAATCGGCGATGGTGTTGCCGGCAAAGCGCCTGGTGGAACGGGGCTTCAGGATCCTGGCCACCGGCGGCACGGCCAACTATCTGGAGCAGCGCGGCCTGCCGGTGGAGCGGATCAACAAGGTGCTGGAAGGCCGGCCCCATATCGTCGACGCCATGAAGAACGGCGAGGTGCAGCTGGTGTTCAACACCTCGGAAGGCGCCCAGGCCGCCGCCGACAGTTTCAGCCTGCGGCGCGCCGCCCTGCTCAACGGCATCCCCTATTACACCACCGTGGCGGGTGTCCGGGCGGCCGTGGAGGCCATCGGCGCGACCGCCGCTGGTGACCTTGAAGTCGCCCCCCTCCAGTCCTATTTTAGAGCGTCGTTCGCCTAGCCGGCACGGTCGCCACCGTCGCCGACGGGTAAATTTTTGTCGCGGTTCAGCCAATGGAGGCGGTCCGCGGATGGCGAGGAACTATAACTATGTCGAAGATCCCCATGACGGCCGAAGGCTACAACCGGCTGGAAGAGGAATTGAAACACCTGAAGCATGTGGAACGCCCGGCGGTGATCAAGGCGATCGCCGAAGCGCGCGACCATGGCGATCTCTCGGAGAACGCCGAGTACCACGCCGCGCGCGAGCGCCAGAGCTTCATCGAAGGCCGCGTCGGCGAGCTTGAGGACAAGATCGCGCGCGCCGAGATCATCGATATCAGCAAGCTGTCAGGCAAGCAGGTGATGTTCGGCGCGACCGTCACGCTGGTCGACGAGGATACCGACGAGAAATCGAGCTATCAGATCGTCGGCCCGGATGAGGCCGACATCAATAAGAAGCGGCTCTCCATCACCTCGCCGCTGGCGCGGGCGCTGATCGGCAAGACCACCGGTGACAATGTCGAGGTCACCACGCCGAACGGCTCGAAGTCATACGAGATCGTGCGCGTCGCGTTCAAGTAGGCACGCCGGCGCGCAGCCGCGGGCCGCTTACTCCAATTCGATCGGAACGCCCGGCGCGGTCTTGCAGCTGCGGATTCCCAAGGCCGACTTCACATGGCTGACATTGGGCGCCGCCGTCAGCCGCGTGGTCAGGAAGCGCTGATAGGAATCCCAATCCGCGGCGACGATGCGCAACAGGAAGTCGGTCTCGCCCGCCAGCATGTGGCAGTCGCGCACTTCCGGCCAGCTTTGCACGAGCGTCTCGAAGGCACGCAGATCGGCTTCCGCCTGGCTGCTGAGCCCCACCTGGGCGAACACCGTGACGCCGAACCCCAGCGCCTCGCCGTTAATGTCGGCGTGATAGCCGCGGATGAAGCCGCCCTCTTCCAGGGCACGCACCCGCCGCAGGCAGGGCGGCGCCGAGATGCCCACCTTGTCCGCAAGGTCCACATTGGTCATGCGGCCATCCTCCTGCAGCTCCCTGAGGATGCGCCTATCGATGCGATCGAGTTTCACGCGCCGCATCATTTTCCTCCAATTCCGGCCGGTGCCGCGAAATTATATTACCGGCCGGGCGTAGCGCCAAGCGGTACGCTGATATCCTGCTGTAATGAATGGAGGGCGGACCCCGTTCCCGCGGAATGGCGCGCGGCAGCTCAGTAGCGGTCGCGCTTGGTGCCATTCAGCTTGCGCAGGAACCGCGCCGGCAGGCTCCAATCCTCGACCACAACGATGAACACCTTGCGCAGCGCTTCCGGCGGGCAAGTGATCTCCTTCACCCCGTGCCAGGATCGCTCCCGCCGCTGGAACAGCAGAGAGTAGTTGCCGACCGCCGTTGAGGGCATGGCGCGGTCGAAGTCCTCGAACTTCGGCGCCGAACCGGCGCCGAAGCGGCCGTTGTCATCGAGGATCAAAGTCTCGCCGCCCCAGTCGGGCTGCCACTCGCTGTCGGTGTTCATGTAGAAGATATGCGAACCCAGCTTTCGCTTGGCGTCGCAGTGCGGCGACACCGAGCAGCCGTTCGGCGTATAATGCCAGTGGAACAGCAGGCGAATCGCCCGGCGGCCGAACATGCGGCGGACGAATTCCAGGTAACGCTCGCTCTGCAGCTCGGCGACGAACGCATGCCAGGCGGGGGCCAGCGGCAGCTCCGGCGCGTAGTCCAGCGAGAACCGGTCATGGCTCTGCTGCCCGTATTTCCGCTTCTCGCCGAATCGCTGGTTGAAGATTCCAGCCGGCGGCAAGGTGTCAACCAGCCGCCGATAGGCATCGGCCTGCAAAAAGCCTTTCGGGTTGAGCCAGGGGTAGGGCTTGGTGGCCTGAAACGCCGTGGCGCTCAGACCATCCATCATCGATTCGTCGATGAACTGCATACTAAACTACTAAATTCGTACTGATTTTCATGACTACGCTACCCTTGCCCGCGCGCGCCGGCAAATGAAGCCGACATGTTGCCGCAGCGATCGGAGCCGGCGCAGGTCGCGATTCGTTTGGCCCGGGACGACGTTGGAATTTTCTGCCACTACGCCAAGCCGTTGATCGGATGCAGGGAATCGCGCCGTCCTCCGTCGTTGCGCGCCGCCAAAACAGCGGCTCGGGGCGCATTATCTTGTCCCCTGCGGCTGCGATCACTATCCTCTAAAGACAGCGGGAAATGCGGAAACGGCGATATGCCATCGGAACATCATACAAAAATCCTCATCATTGGCTCCGGCCCGGCCGGCTACACGGCGGCGATCTATGCCGCGCGCGCCAATGCCAAGCCGATTCTGGTCGAAGGCCTGCAGGCCGGCGGCCAGATGACCATCACCACCGATGTGGAAAACTATCCGGGCTTCGCCGAGGTGATTCAAGGCCCCTGGTTGATGGAGCAGATGCGTGGCCAGGCCGCCCATGTGGGCACGCAGATAATCTCCGATACCATCGTGTCGGTTGATCTAAGCCGGCGCCCGTTCCGCTGCGTCGGCGACGGCGGCGATGTGTACATCGGCGAGACGCTGATCATCTGCACCGGCGCGCAGGCGCGCTGGCTTGAGATCCCGAGCGAGCAGAAGTTCCGCGGGTTCGGCGTCTCCGCTTGCGCGACCTGCGATGGATTCTTCTTCCGCGGCAAGAATGTCGCGATCGTCGGCGGCGGCAACACGGCCGTCGAGGAAGCGATCTACCTCACCCATCACGCCGACAAGGTGACGTTGATTCACCGGCGCAACTCGCTGCGCGCCGAGAAGATCATGCAGGACCGGCTGTTCAAGAATCCGAAGATCGAAGTGATCTGGGACAATACGGTCACCGAAGTGCTTGGCACCGACCAGCCGCCGGGCGTGACCGGAATCAAGATCCGCAACGTCAAGACCGGCAAGGAAAGCGCGTTGAAGGTTGACGGACTGTTCGTCGCCATCGGCCATGTGCCGGCGACCGAGTTGTTCCGCGGCCAGCTCGAGTTGGACAATGAAGGCTACATCATCACGCGGCCCGACAGCACGGCGACGGCCATTCCCGGCGTGTTTGCCGCCGGGGACGTGAAGGACAAGATTTTCCGCCAGGCCGTGACGGCGGCGGGCATGGGTTGCATGGGGGCGCTGGAAGCCGAAAAGTTTCTGGCGGCACAGGAGGCGCGGGCGGCTCAAGCGGCGGAATAGCGCCACCGGCCGAATTCCGCGCCGGGCAGCGGGTCGTTCGATAGAAAAACTATGATGGACTGGGACAAGCTTCGCGTCTTTCACGCCGTGGCGGAAGCTGGCAGCTTCACCCGCGCCGGCGACGCCTTGGGCATGAGCCAGTCGGCGGTCAGCCGCCAGATCGGCGCGCTCGAAGACAGCGCCGCGGCGCCGCTGTTCCACCGCCATGCGCGCGGCCTGATCCTGACCGAACAGGGTGAACTGCTCTACCGCACAGTGCGGGAGGTTTTCGCCAAGCTGGCCATGGTCGAAGGGCAGCTGGCGGAGAACAAGGACCACCCCAAAGGCCAGCTCAAGGTCACGGCGACGGTCGGCCTCGGCTCCTTCTGGCTGGCGCCGCGCATCGGCGAATTCATCAACATCTATCCCGATGTCTCCGTCGATCTTGTCCTCGACGACAAGGAGCTGGACCTCAGCATGCGCGAGGCCGACGTGGCGATCCGGCTGGTGCCGCCGCGGCAGTCGGAGCTGGTGCAACGCCACCTGATGACCATCAGAAACTGCATCTATGCGGCGCCGGCCTATATCCAGCGCTACGGCGTCCCCGAAACGATCGATGATCTGGATCGCCACAAGCTCGTCGTCTATGGCGACGAAACCCGGCCGCCGGTGCCGGAGCTGAACTGGCTGCTGACGATCGGCGGCCCTGAGGACCAGCCGCGCAAGCCGGCGCTCACGGTCAACAACGTCTATGCCATCCTGCGGGCCGTCCAGAGCGGCCTGGGCATCGCCACCTTCGCCAAGTTCATGGGCGAGGAGCAGCATGGACTGGTGCAGGTCCTGCCGGAGGTTGAAGGACCGCGCATGGAAGCCTATTTCGTATATCCAGAGGAACTTCGGAACTCGAAGCGCATTCAGGTCTTTCGAGACTTCCTGTTGCGCAAGGTCGCCGAGGCCGATCTGTAACCAATCTGGACCAAATGGTCACAGACTGGCTCCCGAAGCCCGTCATATATGCATACAATTTTAGTAGGCCATGCGCTCAGCGCATATCAGAGATGCCGGAATTAGGCTGGTGTCCCGGCCAGGAGTGATTATCTTAGATTTGTGTTGCACTGCAACAATGGAATTCGGCAGCGCTGACTTGGCTGCCACCGATGTTCGGGCGCGATGCCCGAACGGGGTCTTCGGACCCTACGTCTCCCAGACGTGAAGCCTCCCTGTTTAACTTGCCAGGCCCTACCGGGCCTGGCTTTTTTCTTGACCAAAAGGTCAGGCGGGACAGCTAGGCGTAGAGACGCTCGCTCTCCAGTCCCTTGTAGAGATCGGCGACATACTCGCCGTAGCCGTTGAAGAGCTGGGTCGGCACGGTCTCGCCGGTCCCAAGCACGCGCTCGCTTGCCTGGCTCCAGCGGGGATGGGGCACTTCCGGATTCACATTGGCCCAGAAGCCGTATTCCGAGGCCTGCAACTCTTCCCAGAATCCGACCGGGCGTTCGGCGACGAAGCTGAATTTCACGATCGACTTGATCGACTTGAATCCATACTTCCACGGCGTCGCCAGGCGCAGCGGCGAGCCGTTCTGCGGCGGCAGCGGCTTGCCATAAAGGCCGGTGACGACGAAAGCGAGTTCGTTGGTGGCCTCGGCCATCGTCAGCCCCTCGACGTAGGGCCAGGGATACCAGGAAGCCTGCTGGCCGTTGGCGGTCTCCGGATCCAGGAAGGTTTCCATCCGGAGATAGGCCGCATCGTTGGCGGGTTTGGCGAAATCCACCAGCGCCTTCAGCGGAAAACCGCTCCAGGGCACCGCCATGGACCAGGCCTCGACGCAGCGATGGCGGTAGAGCCGTTCTTCCAGCGGCATCGCCTTCAGCAGATCGTCGATGGCGATGGTGATCGGCTTCTCCACCATGCCGTCGATGGTGACGGTCCAGGGGCGGATCTTCAGCGCCTGGGCGGCCGCCTTCACATCCTTGCTGGAGCCGAACTCATAATAGTTGTTGTAGGTGGTGACCTGGTCCTCGGCGGTGAGGGCGCGATCGAGCATGTAGCGGTCGTTGCGCTTCACCGGATAAAGCCCGGCGGAGGGATCGGCCATCGTGTCAGCCAGGGCGCCGCGCGGCAGCAGCGACGCGCCGGCCAACAGAATCGGACCTGCGGCGATAGCCTGGCACAGGCGCCGGCGGTCGCGGAAAATGGCCTCCGGCGTCGCGGCCGATTCCGGCAGCTCCCAGCCCCGGCGCGTCTTAATGAACATGGCTAATCCTCCTAGGCCACAGGCAACGTGGCTCTGAGGTAGGCCGAAGCGCGATCACCGGCAAGTCAACTCGGGGTGAGAAACGCGTTACTCCCGGGCCCTACTCGAGCAGGCTGCGCAGCATCCAGGCGTTCTTCTCATGCACCTGCATGCGCTGGGTCAGCAGGTCCGCAGTCGGTTCGTCATGGGCCTTGTCCACGGTGGGGAATATCTCCCGCGCCGTGCGCGTCACCGCTTCCTGCCCGGCGACGAGCTGCTTGATCATCTCCTTCGCCTTGGGCACGCCGGTCTCTTCCTTGATCGTGGAAAGCTTCGAGTACTGTGCGTACGAGCCGGGCGCCGGATGGTCGAGAGCGCGGATGCGCTCGGCGATCAGGTCAACCGCCAGGGCCAGTTCGGTGTACTGCGCCTCGAACATCAGGTGCAGCGTGTTGAACTGCGGCCCGGTGACGTTCCAATGGAAGTTGTGCGTCTTGAGATACAGCGTGTAGCTGTCGGCGAGCAGGCGCGACAGACCTTCGGCGATCGCCCGACGTTCCTTGTCGGGAATCCCGATATCGACCTTGGCCATGGGCATTTCTCCCGTAATTCTTGAAGCGGCCTCTTAATTATGCCATGCGGGCAACAATTTTCAACCGTTCTTAGAATCGTTACAAATATGTCGCAGGCCTGGTAGCCATCGCTCTCAGTGCGCCGTCGCCGCCTGCCGCTGCTCGACGATCTTGTCGGCGACGCGGCCGGTCAGCTCCTGCAGGTGATCGAACTTCCACGAGAAGGTGCCCACACCCATGGTCAGCGAGCGCAGCTCGATGATCAGGTCATGCAGCTCCGACTGCGGCAGGAACGCGTGCACCTCGTCCCAGCCCTGCCAGCCATCCTTGGCGTCGAAACCAAGAATCTGGCCGCGCCGGCTGCTGAGCAGTCCGTTTACCCGGGCGATGTAGTCGCTGGGCACGGTGATCTGCACGGCGCAGATCGGCTCCAGCAGCACGGGCTCGCATTTCGGCATGCCTTCCGACATCGCCAGCCGCGCCGCTGTCTTGAACGCCATGTCGGAACTGTCGACCGCGTGATACTGGCCGTCATAAAGCGCCACCTGCACATCGACGACGGGGAAGCCCAGCGGACCGCGGGACAGGTATTCGCGCGCGCCCTCCTCCACCGACGGAATGTAGTTGCGCGGCACGACGCCGCCGACGATCTGATCGACGAATTGAAATCCGGTGCCGCGCGGCAGCGGCTGGATCTCCACATGCACATCGCCGAACTGGCCGTGGCCGCCGCTCTGCCGCTTGAAGCGCGAATGCTGCTTGGTGCCGCGGCGGATCGTTTCCTTGTAGTTGATGGTCGGCCGGTGGGTCTTGCAGGCGAGGCCGTATTTCAGCTTCAGGCGATCGACGGCGATCAGCAGATGAATTTCGCCCTGGCCCCACAAGACGAGTTCGTGGGTATCGGGATTCTGATCGACCGATAGCGACGGATCTTCTTCGACGAGCTTGTGCAGCGCCGATGTCAATTTCACCTCGTCGGCGCGGTTCTCCACATTCAGCGCCAGCGAGAACAGCGCAACGGGCTTCGGCGGCCATTCCACCTCGCCGCCCGGTTTGCCGGATACCGTCAGCACCTGCCCGGTCTGCACCGCGTCCATGCGGCCAAGGCCGACCACATCGCCCGACGTCGCGGTGGCGAGTTTGCCGAGTTCATGGCCTTTGACGCGATAGAGCCCGGCGACGCGGTTGCCGCTGAGTGTGGCGCCATCCTGGATCGGCGCACCCCACAGGCGCGCCATCGATACCTTGCCGGTATGAGACTGGTGATAGGACTTGAAGATCAGTGCCGCCGTGTCGCCTGCGGCCGGCGCGATGCCGATGCGCTTGGCGGTCTCATCCGGTCCCGGCACATCGTGGCGCAGCGCCTTCAGCAGGCGGCGCACGCCGCCGTCATGGAGCGCCGAGCCCATCATCACGGGCACGATCAGATCGCCAGCCAGATCCTTGGCGAGTTGCTGATAGATCTCGCCCTTCGACGGAACGGCGTCTTCCAGCAACTGTTCCAACAGATGATCATCGAAGTCGGCCAGCGACTCCAGCATGCCGCGCCGGGCTTCCTGCTCGCGCGACTGCATGTCCTCGGGAATCTTGATCAGGTCCGAGGCGTCGCCGGGCTTGTAGTGATAGGCGCGCTCGCTGATGAGATCGACATAGCCGGTGACGATCTCGCCGCCGGACTTCGAGGCTTCGCGGATCGGCACCTGGCGCAGCACCAGCGGCCGGCTCGACACGCTCTGCAGCGCGGCCAGGACCTCGCGCACGCGATGGGCGGCGTTGTCCATCTTGTTGATGAACAGCATGTGGGGAATCTTGTGGTCGTCGAGAAACTTGAACAGCGGCGCCAGCGTCAGCACCTTCGACACTTCCGGCTCGCAGACCATGATCGCCGCGTCGGCGGCCAGCAGCGCATTCTGCGCCTCCAGCGCCAGCTCGATCGAGCCCGGGCAATCGAGGAAGGTCCAGCGCTCGCCCAGATACTCGGCCGAGGCGACGTTCAATTCGGCGGTCATCTTGCGGGCGCGCGCTTCCGGCGCGCTATCGCCGACGCTGTTGCCGTCATTCACTGAGCCCTTGCGGTTAACCGCGCCGGCCGCATGCAACAGGCTTTCGAGCAGCGTTGTCTTGCCGCTGAGATAGGGGCCGACCAAGGCGGCGCAGCGCGGCGCCGCGGGCGCGCGTTCTCCCATGTTCATGTCCTCCCAAATGTTGACGGCATCATCTTGACCAGGCGAGCCGCTTCTATGCTGTTTCGAACCAGATCTATCGTACGCCAACGAGGATCTTGTCCGGCGGCCTGTGCGATGGGCGTCCGAGACCGAGATACGACCATCAGACCGTCAGGCAATTGGGCCATGATTTCCGGGCCGGGTACACCCTTGCAACAAAAATGTGAATCGGACTTCGCGGCACCTTGGCAGCGGGCCATAAGCCCCCAACTTAAGGCCTCACGCCAACGCGGCGCCCCGAGACCATAATTTCCCAGCAAAATGCTAGAAACCGCCCGCATTGCCACCTTCGACAGCAACGGCCGGCGGCGCCGTGCCTCGGAGATTCTCGAGGATCTCGGGCGGAACTGGCCTGCCGAGCGCATCTCCCTCGGCGATATCGAGGCGGCGCTGGGCGACCGTGGTTTCGGCCTGATACTGCTGGTTTTCACCCTGCCGGCGCTGATTCCCATTATTTCGACGATCGCCGTGATTCCGCTGGCCCTGCTGGCCGGCCAGCTCATGCTCGGCATGGAAAAACCCTGGCTGCCGAAGGCGATCCTGCGCCGATCGGCCGCGACGGCCGATTTCAAGCGGGTGGTCGAGCAGCTCCTGCCCCATCTGCTGCGCGCGGAGAAAGTGCTGAAGCCGCGCTATCTGCTGCTCGCCAGCGCGCCTGCGGAACGGATGATTGGGCTGGTCTGCCTGTTGCTGACGCTGCTGTTGCCGTTGCCCTGGCCCTTTGGCAATGTGATGGTGGCCGTGCCGCTGGTGGTTCTGGCGCTGGCGCTGATCGAGCGTGACGGACTGTTCGCGCTCGCCGGTTTTGTGTTGGCCCTGGCGTCCGGCGGTTTCCTGGTCGGGGTGACCTGGGTGACCTTGCAAGAATCCTTGCAGTTCGGCCTCAAATACCTTGGTATGTAGCTCTTCGCGTTGCCGTCCCCGCTGCGGCGCGCCGGTAACGAAGCGGGGCAGCGCAATGCATTCGCCGCCATGACGCTCGAAATCATCATCGTTCTGTTGCTGATTCTGCTGAACGGCCTCTTCGCGATGGCGGAGATGGCGCTGGTGTCGTCGCGCCGCGCGCGGCTGAAGCATGCCGCCGACCAGGGCGACAAGGGCGCCAAGTCGGCGCTGGCCCTGGCCGAGAGCCCCAGCCGCTTTCTCTCCACCGTGCAGATCGGCATCACGCTGATCGGCGTATTGGCCGGCGCTTTCGGCGGCGCCACGATCTCCGAGGGCGTGGCGGAATGGCTGCTGCACTATCCGCGGCTCGCCGCCTATGCCGAGCCGATCAGCATCGGCACGGTGGTGGTGGTGATCACCGTGCTGTCGCTGATCCTGGGCGAGCTGGTGCCGAAGCGGCTGGCGCTGAGCCGGCCCGAATCGATCTCGCGCGTGCTGGCGCGGCCGATGACGCTGCTGTCGAAGCTCGCCGCACCGGCGGTGTACCTGCTGAGTCTGCTCACCGAGCTGGTGCTGAAATTGATTCCCATGCGTCACGGCAGCGAGCCGTCGGTCACCGACGAGGAGATCAAGCTGCTGATGCAAACCGGCACGGAGTCCGGGCATTTCCAGCCCGGCGAGAAGAACATCGTCGACATGGCGCTGCGTCTGGGCGACCGGCGCATCAGCGCCATGATGACGCCGCGCACGCAGGTCGAATGGCTCGATCTCGGCGATCCGATCGAGGAGAGCAAGCGCAAGATCAGCGAGAGCCATTATTCGCGCTTCCCGGTGGCCGAGGGCGGCCGCCGCAATTTTATCGGCGTGGTCGAGGCCAAGGATCTGCTGGGCTCGATCCTGGACGGCAAGCCGTTCGACCTGCGTGCCGCGACCAAGCCGGCGCTGTACATCCCGGAGACCGCGCCGGCGCTGAAGGCGCTGGAGATTTTCCGCGAGACCGGCAAGCCAGTGGCGCTGATCGTCGACGAATATGGCGACTTCCAGGGCCTGGTGACGCTGGAGGACGTGCTGGAGGCCTTAGTGGGCGAATTGCAGGCGCCCGACCAGGAGGATGAGCCGTCGGTCACCGAGCGCGACGACGGCTCCTGGCTGGTGGACGGGCTGCTGGCCATCGACGAACTGAAGGACCGCATCAAGCTCGGCCCGCTGCCGGACGAGGACGAGGCCACGTACCAGACCGTGGCCGGGCTGGTGATGGCCGAGTTGCGCCGCATTCCCAAGGCCGGGGACAAGTTCCAGGTCGCCGGCTTCGAGTTCGAGGTCGTCGACATGGACGGCCGCCGGGTCGACAAGCTGCTGGTCACCCGCCTCGTCGAGGACGACGAGGAAACCGAGGGCAGCGAAGAGGCGACGGCGTAGGGCCTGGCGGCTCTGCTCATCGCCCCTCCATCTCAGTCTTTCAGGGCCTTGCAGGCGCGCTGGATGCGGGTGCAGGCGTCGCGCAGCACATCGGTTCCCGTGGCATAGGAGATGCGGAAGAACGGCGACAGGCCGAACGCCGCGCCATGCACGGCGGCCACGCCCTCGGCCTCCAGCAGATAGGCGACGAAATCCTCGTCGGTCTTGATCACCTTGCCCTGGGGCGTCTTCTTGCCGATCGTCCCCGAGCAGGACGGGTAGACATAGAACGCGCCCTCGGGCCGGTGGCAGGTCAGGCCCGGCGCCTGGTTCAGCAGCTCCACCACCATGTCGCGGCGCTCGCGGAAGGTCTTGTTGTGCGCCGGAATAAAATCCTGCGGTCCGTTCAGCGCCTCTACCGCGGCGGCCTGGCTGATCGAGCTGGGGTTGGTCGTGCTCTGCGACTGCAGCTTCGCCATCGCCTTGATCAGGTTCGCCGGCCCACCGCCATAGCCGATGCGCCAGCCGGTCATGCAATAGGCCTTGCTGACGCCGTTCATGGTCAGGGTGCGGTCATAGAGCTTTGGTTCCACCTGCGCCGGCGTGGAGAATTCGAAGCCGTCATAGACCAGATGCTCGTACATGTCGTCGGTCAGCACCCAAACCTGCGGATGCTTCAACAATACGTCGGTCAGCGCCTTCAGCTCGGCGCGCGAATAGGCGGCGCCGGTCGGATTGGACGGGCTGTTGAGGATGATCCACTTGGTCTTCGGCGTGATCGCCGCGTCCAGCTCTTCGGCGCGCAGCTTGAACTGGTTGTTCTGGCCGCAGGGGATGATGACCGGCGTGCCCTCGGCGAGCAGCACGATATCGGGATAGGACACCCAGTAGGGCGCCGGGATGATCACCTCGTCGCCCGGGTTCAGCGTCGCCATCAGCGCGTTGAACAGCACCTGCTTGCCGCCGGTGCCGACGGTGATCTGCTCGGGCTTGTAGTCCAGCCCGTTCTCGCGCTTGAACTTGGCGCAAATGGCCTTCTTCAGCGCCGGCGTGCCATCGACGTCGGTGTACTTCGTGTCGCCGCGGCGCATCGCCGCGATCGCCGCTTCCTTGATGTTCTCCGGCGTGTCGAAATCCGGCTCGCCCGGCGCCGAGGCCGATCACGTCGCGCCCGGCGGCCTTCAGCTCGCGGGCCTTCATGGTCACCGCGATGGTCGGCGACGGCTTGATGCGGTCCAGTCGTTCGGCAAGGAAAGCCATGGCAGCGGGTCTCCGGTTTTATTCCCCGCACCCTGTGGCGCGGCGGCGGAAAATTAGGCGATGCGACCTCCTGTCGCAAGCGCGGGGTAAATCTGATTTGCCTGCGCCATGCAATCGACAAACTTCCGTGACATCGATGCCACATCCTCTCGTTAACCCACAGGCAATACCGATATCCAGATTCAACCCGCGCCGGTGCGATTGATTCAGGTCAAGGATTGGGGCGCCGCCGTAGCATATTGAGGAAAGGAATTTCCGATGGGCAAAGTGGCGAAGCACGAACGGGAGAAGCGGTGCGATGGCCTGCGGTTCGGCGGCGAACCCAACCTTAAGGAAATGCTGGCCGATCCGGTGGTTCAAGCCGTGATGTCGGTCGATCACGTCACAGCCGGCGATATCAAGCGGCTGATCTGGGAGACGAGGGAGCGCCGGGATAATAGCTGGAGCTGAGGCCAAAGCGCCCGGCTCCTGCTGTGAGAAGCAACTCAGCGGGATTTCGGGCGTCCGTCTCCGCTGTTTTCCCCGCAAGAGGCGCCTGAGATGGGAGAGGGCTGGGTTTCCCGGCCCTCTTTCTTTTGCCGGGAGCCGATATAAGACGCATTCAAAGCCGCCGATCTCCCCTATAGTCTCCCGGACAGCGCCGGGAGCTAATGTATCCATACATGGCTGCGTGCACGCGCCGGCGGTGCGCCGAAGGGAAATCGCTTCATGCTCGATCATCGGAAGGCAGGCCGTGCGGAGACGGCGCTGCACCACTTCATCCATACGCCGCTGGATAACCTGCTGGAGCCGCCGGCGGCGCGGCCGCCGGCCGAGACGGCGCTGGAACTGTTCCGCGACGTCGCCGCCCAGGTGCCGGCCTACGGCGCCTTCCTGAAGGAGAACGGCATCGCCGCGCAGAGCATCCGCACGGTGGAGGATTTCGACCGGCTGCCGCTGATCACCAAGGCCAATTACCTGCAGAAGCATCCCCTGCCCGCTCTGTGCCGCGGCGGGCGGCTGGAGAGCTGCGATTTCCTGGCGGTGTCCTCCGGCTCCACCGGCACGCCCACTTTTTGGCCGCGCTTCCAGGCCGACGAGATGCCGATCGCCGCGCGGTTCGAGCAGGTCTTCCATGACAGCTTCGCCACCGACGAGCGGCGCACCCTGGCCGTCGTCTGCTTCGCGCTCGGCACCTGGGTCGGCGGCATGTTCACGACCTCCTGCTGCCGCGCGCTGGCGGCCAAGGGCTATCCGATCACCCTGGCGACACCGGGCAACAACCGCGAGGAGATCTGGCGCGTGGTGAAGGCGCTGGCGCCGCAGTTCGACCAGACGGTGCTCTTGGGCTATCCGCCGTTCCTCAAGGACGTGATCGATGGCGGCATCGCCGCCGGGATCGACTGGAAGCCGTACAAGGTGAAGCTGGTCATGGCCGGCGAGGTGTTCTCCGAGGAATGGCGCAGCCTGGTGGCCGAGCGGCTGGGTTCCACCGACATCTGCTACGACTCCGCCTCGCTCTACGGCACGGCGGATGCGGGTGTTCTGGGTAACGAGACGCCGCTGTCGATCTGCATCCGCAGGTTCCTCAGCGGCCAGCCGGAGCTGGCGCGGCAGCTCTTCGGCGAGTCGCGGCTGCCGACGCTGGTGCAGTACGATCCCCGCGGCCGCTATTTCGAGAGCATTCCCGACGGCAATGCCGACCGGCACACGCTGCTGTTCACCGGCGACAATGGCGTGCCGCTGATCCGCTATCACATCGCCGATCATGGCGGCATCGTCGGCTATGACGAGATGCTGAAGTTCCTGGCCCATGCCGGCTTCGATCCCGTGAAGCAGCTCGGCGGCCATGGCTGGCGCGGCCACCGGCGCATGCCCTTCGCCTTCGTGTTCGGCCGCAGCCATTTCACCGTGTCGTTCTTCGGCGCGAACATCTATCCCGAGAACATCAGCGTCGGCCTCGAGCAGCCGCAGATCCGCGACTGGGTCACCGGCAAATTCGTGCTGCAGGCGGTGGAGGGGCTGAAGGAGGCCGCGCATCTGGCGCTCGCGGTGGAACTGGCGCCGAAGGTGGCCGACGACGACGCGAAGCGCTCGGTCATCGCCGAGTCGATCCGCGTGGAGCTGGAGCGGCTGAACAGCGAGTTCAAGAACTACGCGCCGGCGGAGTATCGGCTGCCGAAGGTGACGCTGCATGCGGCGGGCGATGCCGAGTGGTTTCCGGTGGGCGTGAAGCACCGCTACACGCGGCAGTGAGATCGAGATGCCGTAGGGGCCGGTTTCAAACCGGCCCTGTTGCGGCGCGATGCCGGATTCGACTGCGCGGAATGAACGCCGCTGGGCGGGTTTGAAACCCGCCCCTACATGCGCTTCTGCACCTACTTTTATGTAATTTACATTCACGAATTCATCAGCGCTGCCAGGATCTTGCGCGCTGATTCCGCGGATTCCGGGGGACCCTGATTTTTGGGAACGATGCCATGCAAGGGAATCACTCGCGGGAAAGTCAAAAAATTCGTCATCCCGGAAACGCTGCGCAGCAGCGTCGTCCGGGACCCATGAACACCGAGCGGTCGACAGCACTTCCCGGATGGTTCCGTGTGCTTGGGTCCCGGGCTCCGCCGCTGACGCGGCGGCCCCGGGATGACAACAAAGGGTGAGTTGGCACTGGCGCATGATCCACCTTGACAAATACCTGTAATACGTAAATACTACTGTATTATACGTAATACCTCAAGGGCATTGCCGTGAAACCAGTTCCTCCTCCCTCACCGTTTTCAACCGCCGGGGATGCCGAACCGCAGGACGGCGATGATCTGTGGCTGTTGGAAGAAGTGCCGGCCCCGACGGCGCCGCCGCCAGGCAATCCCGCGCCCGCCGGCACCGGCGCCAAGGCGACCGCGGATGGCAATCCCTACGCTCTCCAGGATCTCCCGGCGCGCATGGCCGAGGAGGCGCTGCTGGCGCTGCGGATGACCAGCTATGTGCCGCGGCAAGTCGTCGAGCGGCGCTGTGCGATCACGGCGGCGGCGATGGAAGAGGCCGAGCCGCTGGACGAGATCGAAGGCATGCTGCTGGCGCAGATGATGGCGGCCCATAGCCGGGGCATGGGGCTGATCCACAAGTCCCTCGATCCCGCGAATCTGGATGAGCGCCTGCCCGGCCACCACATACTGGCGGCAACGCGCCTGCTCACGCTCGCCCGCCGCCAAGCCTACGCCCGCATGCGCTACCGCGACTGGCTGGAAGAACGCGCCCGCCGCGCGAAAGACGGCCGGCGGAAGCGCAAGCCGCAGCGGAAGAAGCGCTCATGATCGCGAACAGAACAGTACAGACCCCTCTCCCCCACGCCAGTGGGGGAGAGGGACCCAGGGTGAGGGGGTGCCCAGGCAGGGCACCGTGCGGACCAAAGTATCGCGAGACATATGAGCGGCTGCCATGTCCCTCACCCTGTCACATTCGCTGGACGCGAATGTGACATCCCTCTCCCCGCAAGCGGGGCGAGGGGACTGATTTGGCAAGAACCTTGATCGATGTAATTTCAGGACGTGGAGATTTACAATGCCTGCATCCACCTCGAATTCCCGCCCCGGACGTCGCACGCGCCCGAACGAAACCGACATCACGCGGATGCACGCCAGCCCGCGCTGCACTGCCCGCGCCCGCACGCGCGATTGGCAGCCCTGCCGCAATCCCGCGGTGAAAGGCAAGCGCCGCTGCCGCATGCATGGCGGGAAGAACGAGGGCGGCAAGATCGGCAACGAGAACGCGCTGAAACACGGGCGCTACCGGCAGACCGTGCTCCGTGAGCGGCGCGAGATCAGGGATTTCATCCGGTGGTGCGATGGCGTGCTGACGGCAATCGCGCATAGTGCAAAATGACGGTGGCGCCGGCGCACAATCAGGAATTCTTCGCGCGCACTAGTAGCGCGGCGACCGCCAAGAGCCCAAAGCGGCCGTTTATCCGCCGGCCGGTGGCTTGCCCGTGAAAACCGCCAGTTGATCGGCGAAAGCGCGCTTGTAGGCGGGCCGCGCTTCGCCGCGGGCGACATAGGCGGAGAGATTCGGATATTTCTCCAGCAACCCCGATCCGTTCAACCGGCGCAGCACCGTCACCATCAGCAGGTCACCGGCGCTGAACGCACCGTCGAGCCAGTCGGCATCGCCAAGCCGGCTGGAAAGTTGGTCCAGCCGTGCGCGGACGCGATCCTCGAGGATGGGCCGGCGCTCCTCATACCAGGACTTGTCGCGCTCCAGGAGCGTGGCCATTCCGAGATCAACGATCGGCGGCTCGACCGTGTTAAGCGCGGCAAACATCCAGGCGATCGCGCGCGCCCGGGCGCTCGCATCATCCGGCAGCAGTCCCGCATGGCGCTCCGCGATATGGAATATGATCGCCCCCGACTCGAAGAGGGCGAGATCGCCTTCTTCATAGGTCGGAATCTGACCGAACGGATGAAGCCTAAGATGCGCGGGTTCCTTCATCTCGTTGAATGAAAGAAGACGAACGTCGTAGGGCTGACCCACTTCTTCAAGCGCCCAGCGAACGCGCATGTCACGCGCCTGTCCCTTGCCGCGATCAGGCGACCGTGCAAAAGCGGTGATGGTGGGGCTCATTGGAACACTCCTGGTGATGCATTGATCAATTCGCCGCGGCGCAATCTGGCATAGAACATCATTCCGAAGTAGAGGACTACCGGTCGCCACTACAAAAGGGCGGGTTCGAAACCCGCCCCTACGATTTGACATTGCGGTCGGGAAGACGTTGATCTTCCACGGTGCCTGGAACTGGGGCGCGTTTTCATGACAAGGAAACTTCGATGCAGATCGCAGCGCGCGACAGCCTGAGCGCTTTGGTTCGTTTCTTCCCGGCGGCGGTCTAGCCCCCATGCCCGACACCCCTGGCATCGACTCCCGCGTCGCCACCGTCAACGGCGTCAAGCTCCACTACCTCGCGGCCGGCACGGGCGATCCGGTGATTCTGCTGCATGGCTATGCCCAGACCAGCCATATGTGGCGGCCGCTGATGGCGGAGATGGCGAAGACGCACAGCGTGATCGCGCCCGATCTGCGGGGCTTCGGCGGGTCGGACAAGCCGGCGCAGGGCTATGACCAAGAAGGCGCTGGCGCAGGACATCCACGGGCTGGCGGCGTCGCTCGGGCTGCGGCGCGTGAAGCTCGCCGGGCACGATATCGGCCTGATGGTCGCCTATGCCTATGCCGCGCAGTTTCCGGAGGAGATCGAGCGCATCGCGCTGATGGATGCGTTCCTGCCGGGCGTGGGCGAGTGGCAGACGGTGTGGCTGCTGCGCGACCTCTGGCATTTCCATTTCTATGGCGAGGTGCCGCTGAAGCTGGTCGAGGGGCGCGAGCGGATCTATCTCGAGCATTTCTGGAACGACTTCGCCGCCGACCGCACGCGTTCGGTGCCGGAGGCGGACCGGCGGTTCTATGCCGAGGCCTATGCCCAGCCGGGCGCGATGCCCGCCGGCTTCGAGGTGTTCCGCGCCTTCGAGCGCGACGCGCCCGATTTCGCGGAGCTCGCGCGGAACAAGCTGACAATGCCGATGCTGGTGCTGACCGGCGAGAAGGCGTCGGGGGAATTCCTGATCCAGCAGGGGCGGCTGGTCGCCGACGATGTCGAGGGCGTCGTCATCAAGGGCGCCGGCCACTGGCTGATGGAGGAAGCGCCGGGCCAGGTGATCCCGAAGCTGCTGGCGTTCTTCCGGGGGTGATCAGCGCCGTCCTGCCTCGGAATGCGACCCCTCGCCCCCGAAGGGGGAGAGGGATGCGACATCCGCGTTCAGCGGATGTCGCGGGGTGAGGGGACACGGCGCGGACATCGGGGCCGGTGCATTCTCCTTCTATATCTCCTGCTATATCGGCACCCCCTCACCCCCGGATCAAGTCCGGGGCAAGCTCTACTCTCTCCCCCACTTCGTAGGGGAGAGGGGTCATTGTTTTTGTCCATGCTTTACGCCGGCCGCTTGAGCGCGCGGCGGAACGGCAGGGATTTAATCAGGAGGCAGAAATGCCGCACAACTTGCTGAAGCGTTGGTCCCGATAAGGCTGCCCTGCCATACGGAATGGGCTATCATCGAGCGCCTTTGTTCGTTTCGCCTCCACCAGGACTGCCTGTTCATGGAACGCAAGCTTGCCGCGATCCTTGCCGCCGATGTGGCCGGTTACAGCCGGCTGATGGAGGCTGACGAGGAGGGAACGCTGGCGGCGCTGCGCGGCCACCGCGAGATCGTCGACGGCATGATAGCGGCCCATCGCGGGCGCGTGTTCAACACCGCCGGCGACAGCGTGATCGCCGAGTTCGCCAGCGCCGTGGAAGCGACGCTCTGCGCCGTCGAGATCCAGCAGGAGATCGGCAGGCGCAACGAGGCGGTGCCCAAGGCCAAGCGGCTGGAGTTCCGCATCGGCATCAATATCGGCGATGTCATGGCCGAGGGCGGCAACCTGTTCGGCGACGGCGTGAATGTCGCCGACCGGGTGCAGAAGCTGGCCGAGCCCGGCGGCATCTGCATCGCGCGCAACGTCCAGGACCATCTGCGCAACAAGGCCGACCTGACGACTCGAGCCGATGGGCGAGCATCAGGTGAAGAACATCGCCACGCCGGTCGCGGTCTATCGCGTGCTGCTGCCGGGCGCGGCCCGGCGGCCGCTGCACCGGCGCTGGGCGGCGGCTCTCGGGCGGCACCGGCGGCTCGCCGCGGCGGCCGTGCTGCTCCTGCTGGTCGCGGCCGGCGCGCTGGCGGCCTGGCCGCTGCTCGATGCGAAGCCGCCGCGGACCGGATTTCCGTCGGTGGCCGTGCTGCCGTTCCAGGATTTCAGCGACGGCGCGGCGCCCGCGCATTACGGCGACGGCTTCTCCGAAGACCTCATCACCCTGCTCTCCCGCTTCCCCAGCGTCACCGTGGTCTCGCGCAATGCGAGCTTTGCCTACAAGGGTCCGGAAATCGACATCTCGTCTCCTGATTCGAGTTTCACGCTGAAAGGCAGGGCCATCGATCCGGTGGAAGTGGGCCGCGAGCTTGGCGTCGACTACGTCGTCGAAGGCAGCGTGCAGAAGAAGGGCAACGGCCTGCGCATCACCGCGCAGCTGATCGACACCCAGACCAACCTGCATGTCTGGGCCGACGGCTTCGACGGCGGCGATCCGTCGGCGCTGCAGGAAGAGGCGGGCCGGAAGATCGCGGTCGCCCTGGCGGACGAGGGCGGGCAGATCCGCCAGCATGAGTACGAGCGGACCAAGGGCAAGGCGCGGGCCGACGTTCGACGCCTATGACTGGTATCTCAGCGGGCATGAGGTTTTTGAGGACTACGCGTCTCTCGAAGAGCTGGACCGCGCCGGCGCGATCTGGCGCGAGGGGCTGGAGAAATTCCCGGACTCGGCGCTGCTGCGCCTGTCGCTGGCCTGGGCGCATTTCTGGCGGCCGCGGGATTTCGAGACGCCGAAGCCCGCTGCCGACTACCGCCGCGCAGCCGAACTGGCGCGAGAGGCGATGGCGCTGCCGAACCTGACGCCGTTCGAGCGCTGGTCCGGCACTTCGCTGATGGCCTATGTCTACTGGAGCGAGCGGGATTTCGTCCGCGCCGTCCGGGCAGCGGAAGAGGCCGTGACGCTGAACCCCTATGCGGCCGACGCACTGTCCTTCCTGGCGCGGCTGCAGATCGCCACCGGCAACGTGCCTCGCGGCATCGAATGGGTGCAGGAGTTCGATGCGGCTCGATCCCACCCTCGGCCGCAATACGCGACTTCTAGCGTGGGCGTATTACCTGAATGGCGACTACGAGAAATCCATCGAGGCGGCGAAAACCCACGAGCAGCTCAGCCGGGAATTTGCCGGCGACGCCGCCACCTACAGAGCCTCGAGCCATGTGCGCCTGGGCCAGATCGACGAGGCGCGCGACACGGTGCGCCGGTTGCTCGAGCGCGAGCCCTGGTGGAATCAGATCGGCATGCGCAGCTATGACATGATGTTCCCCTACAAGGACCGGGCCTTGCTGGAGCGCGAGCTGGCGGATTTGGCGCAAGCTGGCCTGCCGGAGCTGCCGTTCGGTTACGATGCGCGGGCGGCCGACCGCCTGACCGGCGAGGAGATCAAGACGCTGTTGACCGGCCATACCATCAGGGGCCGCGATCTCAAGACCGGCGAGGTGTTCACCGACTTCTTTGGCACCGATGGCACGATCACCGAGAACGCGAGCTGGGGCGACGACTACGGTAGCGTGATCAGCTTCGACAAGGATTTCATCTGCACGTCCATGCGGGACTGGGGCGGAAGCTGCAGCGCAATCCTACGGCGGACCGAAGCGGTGCAAACCCGCTATAAAGAATTCCTATGGGTGTATCCTACCGTCGCTCTTGAGTTCTCGGTGATCAAGTAGCGTCCCGCCCCGAATTGGACATTTGAAGCCGCGCCACTCGGACGCGACAGTGTGAATTGGGTCCCATAACAGGGGGATGGATCATGGGGACATGGAAGCGGCTTTTCGCTGGCGGCCTCGCGTTGGCTTGCGGCGCACTGGCAGCGGAAGCGCCGGCGGGCGACGTCTATCTCGGCTTCCGCGGCGGCGCCAGCCTGCTGCAGGACTCCGACATGTCCATCGAGATACCGGGCGTCGGGCAGATTCCCGCCGAGCTCGAATTCGATCCCGGCTGGCTCGCGGGCGTGGCGGCGGGCTTTGAATTCGACAGCGGCTTTGCGGTCGAGGGCGAGTTCACCTTCCGGCAGAACGGCGTCGACCAGGAGCGGCTGCTCGGGGGAATCATTCCCATCGACGGCTTCCTTCGCAGCTATGCGCTGATGGCGAACGGCTACTACCGGCTGGATACCGGGACGATGTTCACGCCCTATGTCGGCGCCGGCGCCGGCGGCGCGCTGCTGAGCATCGATGCGGATTCGGTGGGCGGCAATTTCAGCGACAGCGACTTCGCTTTCGCCTACCAGGCCATGGGCGGCGTCGCCGCAGAGATCACGCCGCAGGTTTCCGCCGGCCTCGAGTACCGCTATTTCGCCACCGCGGGGCAGGAATTCACCGACAGCGCTGGCGGCGGCACCGTGACGGTCGATCCCGACTACAGCACGCACAATATCCTGGTGACGCTGACCTACAGCTTTCAGTAGCCGCGCAGCGACTCAGAAAAACTCCGCCTTGATCTTGCCCGTCACCTCGTCGATGCGCGCGGCGCCGAGGGGTTGGCTGCCCGCGACCTTGTCGCAATAGACACCGAAGACCCGATTGCTGTAACCGGTCGAGCGGGATACGTGGCCGGCGTAGCGGGCAAAGGCGAAGCAGGGGACCTTGTGGGCGCCGAAACTGGCGGTGAACGTGGCGATCGCGAAATCGTTGCTCTCGTCCGCCTCCGCCCAACTTCCGGGAATGTCGTAGTCCACGGCGGCCTCGATCAGCGAACTCGGCGTCTGGCGGTCAAAATAGGTGTTCGAGCCGCCGTGATCGTGGAACAGCACCAAATCCATGCGCGGACCCACGGCGTCGATCCTCGACCGCTCGACATGCGGACTCTCGCCGCCGAAGCCTTTCTTCCGGCCGCTGCAGGTGACTTCGTCGAAGCCGCTGCCGAGTTCGACGGTGACGTCGAGCTTGGCGCAGTCCGTCGTCTGCTCCTGCACTGGTATCGCAAGCAGGTGCTGCACGCCGCCGGGCGGCGGGCCGAGTGACGCGGCGCCACCGGCCGCCAGCAGCGGCGCCAGCAAGGCGCCCGAGGCGAGAATGAGAGTCCGCTTGCGCGACATGCTCCTTGCTCCTTCCACCTTTCGCCATCGCCCGCGGGCCGCCGGACCGGCAACGACGGCAGGGCCGCCGCCCCGACTTCAAAACAGCTTGGTCTTGATCTTGCCGAGCATTTCCTTGGTGCGCTCGGCGCTGACCGGTTGTTCGCTGGTGATCTGCTCGCAATAGACGCCGGCGACGCGCTGCCGGTAGCCGGAGGTGCGGGAGACATGGCTGCCGAATCGCGAGAAGGCGAAGCAGGGCACCTTCACGCCGTCGAATTTGGCGAAGAAGCGGCTGACCGCATAGCCGTTGGCGCCGGTGCCCGTCGTCCAGCTGCCGTCGATCGCTTCGTCCATCCAGTCCTCGAACAAGCTCTGCGGGCCTGCGCGCTCGAAATAGGTCTGCACGCCCGCCTCGTCATGGAAGACGACGATCCAGGAGATCGCGTCGGCGGCGAAGATCTTGCTGGCGATCGACCAGCCGGTCTCGCCGCCATAGCCGGACTGGCCCTTGCTGCAGTCGATCTGGCGGAAATCGCCCGCCGGTTCGAGATGGACCTTGAGGTTGTCGCAGCTTGTCGACTTCAGTTCCGCAAGCTGCAGCAGCGGCGCGGCATCGCCGCCGAAGTGGACCGGCCCGAGGGCCGCCGCACTTCCGGCGACGCCAAGGAGCAGCGCCCCGAACAGGGCGCGGGTCAGTTTGTGCGGCATAACGGCCTCCCCGCCGCCGGTCGCGCGGTGTTGCCGCGGCGTCGGCTGTTCGCATTGCTTATGGCCCAGCCCACAAAACGACGGGGAGTCTAAACGATCGCTGCGGCGTCCGCTGGCCTATCGGCGACAGGCGGCGGCGCGCCTAGCTTTGAGTGCGATGCTCCAGCGCCCGGTGCATTGCTGGCCCATGTTCGGCCGGCCCATTTTCCGCTGGCCCACATTCCCGCGCCATGGTGGCGAGGATCCAATCGCGGAAGGCGCGGATCTTCGGCGAATTGCGGCGCGCCTCCGGATAGACCAGGCAATAGTGGCCCTTGTCGCGCCCGATCAGGGGGAACGGTTGCACCAGGCGGCCCTCGGCAATTTCGGTGCGGAAGAAGGCCGGCGTCAGCATGGCAGCACCCTGGCCGGCCACGGCAGCGCTGCCGGCCAGATGCTGGGTGCCGAGGTTCAGGTTCGGGCGCGCGCCCATGTCCGGCACCGGCTCGCCGGCCAGCGCGAACCATATCCGCCACCAGGGATCGGAGGCCTCGATCAGCGTGAGCTTGAGGAGGTCCGCCGGCCGCTCCACCGGACCGAACCGCTCGATCAGGCGAGGGCTCAGCATGGGCGTGAATTCGAGGGCAATCAGCGGATGGGCGACCAGGCCGGGCCAGCTGCTTGTGGCGTTGTGACGGAAGCCGACATCGAACTCCTCGCGGGCGAAATCGACCACGCGGCCGGTGACGTCGAGCCGCACCGCGATCTTCGGATGCGCGGCCTGGAAGGCGCCGAGACGCGGCACCAGCCAATTCACGGCGAAGGTTTGCACCGCCGTGATCGACAGCAGGCCCTCGGCCGTCTGGTTCAATTCCTCGAATGCGTAGCGCAACCCATCGAAGGCCGCGGTGACCGGCGGCGCCAGGCGGCGGCCGGCCTCCGTCAGCGCCACGCCGCGGGGCTTGCGCAGGAACAACGCGCCCAGCCGCTCCTCCAGCAGCTTGATCTGATAGCTCATGGCCGCCTGGGTGATGCCTAGTTCGGACGCGGCCCGGGTGAAGCTCTGATGCCGGGCGGCGGCCTCGAAGCAGCGGATGGCGGCAAGCGGCGGCAGGTTCATGGCAGGGCCCTTATTGATATAAGGTAGCCTTATGTTACCCCATTGAGGTTCAGTTGGAAAGTACAGAGTTTACGGCCTCATATACCGGTCATGACATCAATGCAGTCTAAATGGAGGATTGCCCCATGACCTGCACCACCTGCACCGATCTGGACATCGCCGCTGTCCCGCAGAACCACGGCATCGCCGCCCGACTGTTGGCGGCCCTCGGCCGGCTGTGGCCGGCGGAACGGCTGGACCTGGAGAGCCTGAGCTGCCACCAGCTCCGCGACCTCGGCCTCGCCGACGGGCGGGAAGCCGGGCCGCGGGACTACATGCGGGATTGAAGGCGGCCCGGCTGAGGGCCGCTACGCGATGACGGCGAGCTCAGGGCAGCTTGTACGCCAATTCCGGCCAGAACAGGATGCCGCTGCCGGTTTCCGCCACGCCGGCGCCGCCGACCGCGGTCAGCGTGCGATGGTTGGCGCGCAGCACGCCGCGGCCGCCGCCGGTGATGCCGGCGAAACGGCCGGTCCCGCCGGTGAAGGTGAAGTCGCCGCTGCAGCCGATCAGGTGGTAGCCGGCGCAGGTGAAGTCGGCGAAGATGCGAGCGTCATCGGGCGCCGTCATGACACAGGTGCCGGTGCCGGTCTGGGCGCCGCTCTCGAGAACAATGCGCACGGTCGCTGGACAGACCATCTCGCCGCTGGCGATCGGCCCCTTGTCGGTATCGACATAGACGGTGCCGGAGATCGAGCCGATGAAGGTCGCCTCGCTCACCGACGTCTGCAGGGTCTGGCCGCTGCCTTGCCAGGCGACGAAGGCCTTGACCGTTGCTTCTTCCGCCGCCGAGGCCGGAAGCGCGGCGCTGACGAGGACGAGAGAGAGTAGCCGCTGCATTGTCTTGATCATCTGATCCTCCACCGCGGCTCAATCGAAACCGATATAGACGGCGTCACCGCCGAGGGAGAGCGCCAGGCCGGTGCGGTCAGCCTCCAACTCGATCACCACGCCGTGGCTGTTCTTGAGCCATAGCTTGCCAGTGCTCGCTTCGCCGACCGCCATGCCGTAGCGGCCCTGCACATAGGAGCCGGGGAAATGGGCCGCGTCCTTGAGATTGTAGACATTGCCGACCGCGACCATCTTCGAGATGCCGAAACCGCCGATGCCCAGTCCGCCGACCGTGAAATTATAGGACTTGCCGGCGAACTTCAGCGTGCCGCCGCCGAGATTGCCGCTGCCGATGAAGGCGACCTGCACCTGCTCGATTCGCACGGTGCCGGATTTCTTGAGATCTTCGCCGATGGCGGAGCCACCAACAGACAGGAGCAAGAGAATGCCGCCGATGAAGGCGGCGCGCACAGACCAATAGCTCCGGAAAAGTTTCCGCATCTGCCCCCCTGGCATTCCGCCCGCTGTTCTGACCCATGCGAGCCGAAGCATTCTTCTTTTGATAGACCCCCGGCCCTGCCTCAATTGGAACTTGGTCCAATTGGCACAGGAATTTAGTACCCGCTTCTCAACCTGTTGCGCATATGTGGCTGATAAGCCGCCACACCAATCTTACGGAATTAACTACCATCCTTAACAGCCCGTTAAGATAGACTGTCGAGGATACGGAATACCAACAGATCGCGGAGGTCTCAATGCCAATAAAGAAAATCGGTCTCGGCGTGGCCGCAGGAGCCATTGCGCTGGCGCTTGGCGCGCTGCCCGTTTCATTCGACTCCGGCAACATGACAATCGATGGCAAGGCGGCGCTGGCCGCAGCCGGCGGCAACGGCAAGGCCAACGGCAACGCAAATGGCAAGGGCCACGGCAAAGGCCAGTCGGATCAGGTCCAGGAAGCGAAGAAATCGCACGGCAAGGGCAAGCTGTCGAAGGACGAGGCGATGCATCCCAGCAATCTGGGGCGCCTCAACGGCTTCCTGAACGCTTCGCCGCAGGCGCTGGCGAATGCATCGCCAAACTCGGCGGTCGGCACGCTGTCCAAGACTTACCGGGACGCGCTGCTTAACGTCGATGGCACGGTTACGACCGATGATCTCGCCGGCATTCTGGCAGAGGCGGCGAACAAGCCGCTGACGGGCGAACAGGTTCTCGCCGTCCATGAGAAGCTGATCGCGACCAATCCGGAGCTGGCCGAGGACGAGGCCCTAAGCGCGCAACTGACCGATGAAGACTTTGCCGACGAACTGGCCGACGAAGCCAATGAGATCCAGGCGACAGAAACCAACCAGGGTCTCGGCGGCGACGAGGGCGAGGAAGGCGATGACGTTGCCGAGGGCGATGATGCCGACGACGCCGACGAAAGTGACGGTGCGCTGGCAGATGCCGCCGACACGGTGGGCGATGCCGTGACCGACACGGCGAGTTCCATCGGCGACTTCATCGACGAAACCTTCTAGCGCACGATCCACTCGATTTGAATCATCAATCCATCAAACCGCCCCCCTTGAGGGGGCGGTCGGAGCATTGAGCAAAGCGAGATGATCCGGGTGGGGGGAACGGCTTGGACATGGGATACGCAACTAACTTCGCTTCAGCTTTCACCGATTGCGTCCGGCTTTGAGATACCCCCCATCTGACTCATCTCGCTGACGCTCGATGAGCCATCTTCCCCCTCACGGGGAAGATTGTGCATTTCAAATTGCAATGTCCCGACCAGTTGCTGCTACAACTTCGGCCGCCGCGCCGGCGCATCCATCCAGGGCTGCGCCCGCTCGATGGCGGCGGCGACTTCGAACACCCGCCTGTCGTCATAGGGCCGGGCGACGATCTGCACCGCCGTCGGCAATCCCTGCGGCCCCATGCCCGCCGGCACCACCATGACCGGGCAGCGGCTCAGCATGTTGAAGGGATAGGTGATGGTCCAATCGTAGTCGGAATCGATCTCGCGGCCATCGACCAGCATCTTCTCCCAAGGCGGCTGATCGGCGCGCACCTCATGCGTCGCCAGCGGCACGCAGACGAAGGCATAGTACTTCTCCAGCAGCGGGCCGAACTTCTCGTAGATGCGCCCGGCGACCTCGAGGCTCCACGCAAACCTTTTCACATCGGCGGCGGCGCCGGCGCGCTTTGCATAGTACTTGACGTAATCGGTGACGAGATCGGGATGGTCGCGGTCCGCCTCGGCCATGTAGTGGCCGAACAGGTGATCGAGATAGGCGCCGGCGGCATCCTGGATCTCGCGGGTCCAGCCGAGATCGACTTCCTCGACGATAGCGCCCTGGTCGCGCAGCAGGCCGAGGGTGCGGAGCGCATTGGCGCGCACGTCAGGCGCTATGGCATGAAAGCCGAGATCGATGCTGTAGGCGATGCGCTTGCCCTTGAGCCGCCCTTCCGGATAGGCCAGCGGCAGCTTGATCTTCGGCCGCAGGGAAACGATGTCCCGGGGATGCGCGCCGTTGACCACATTCTGGAACAGGGCGCAGTCGGCGACCGTGCGGGCAAGCGGGCCGGTGTGGCTGTACCAGTCGAGATTGCCCGGCGGATCGGCGGGGTTGCGGCCATAGGGCGGCTTGTAGCCGGCGACACCGCACATCGCCGCGGGGATGCGAATCGAGCCGCCGATATCCGAGCCCGTCGCCAATGTCGACGTGCCGGCGGCAAGGCAAGCCCCCGCGCCCCCTGATGATCCGCCGCAGGTGTATCTCGGGTTCCAGGGCGTGCCGGTGACGCCATAGAGCCGCGAATAGGTGACACCGGCGACGGAGAATTCCGGCGAGTTGCTGCGCGCATGCTGGATGGCGCCGGCGCGGAACAGCCTCTCGACGATGGGTTCGGTATGGCCGGCGATATTGTCCTTGTGGATCAGGCTGGCGGAATCATGGGGCTGGCCCTTCACCGCCATCTCGTTCTTCACCGCCAGCGACAGGCCTTCGAGCGCCCGAGGGCGGCCATCGGTCTTCTGGTATTTTTCCTCGGCGCGCTTGGCCAGCGTCAGCGCCTGCTCGAAATAGCGGTGCGAGAAGGCGTTGATGACAGGCTCCACCTGCTCGGCGCGGGCGATCTGTGCTTTCAGGATGTCGACCGGAGAGATGCGGCGGGCGCGGAATTCCGCCAGCGCCTGGACGGCGGGCATGTAGCAGAGGTCGAGATCTGACATGGTGGTTCCCCCAGGGGCGGTTTCTTTGCAGCTTGCGCTGCTGCGCGCGCCGAAGTCTAACATTGGCATGTTGTCTGCGCACGAAGTTGCAGAACGCAAACGCTTGTCATCCCGGAAAGCGCGCGTCAGCGCGATTATCCGGGACCCATGAACACCGAGCGGCGGTGAGATAACTTGACGAGTTTCGTGTTCTTGGGTCCCGGGCTCCGCCGCACGAGACAAACGCTTCGCGTTTGCTCGGGAAGCGGCGGCCCCGGGATGACAATCAAGGGTGCAATTGGAGAAAACTCAATGGGTCTACAGGAACGACTGACGGAAACGCTGGAGCAGATCAGGCGGGATTCGCTCTACAAGGAAGAGCGCATCATCACCTCGCCGCAGAGCGCGCATATCCGGCTCGCGGCGGGGACGGAGGTGCTGAATTTCTGCGCCAACAATTATCTCGGGCTTGCCAATCATCCGGCGATCGTCGCCGCCGCGCATAAGGCGCTTGACGATCACGGCTTCGGCCTGGCGTCGGTGCGCTTCATCTGCGGCACCCAGGACCTGCACAAGGAACTGGAACGGATGATCGCGCGATTCCTCGGCACCGACGATGCGATCCTCTATTCCTCCTGCTTCGATGCCAATGGCGGCTTGTTCGAGACCCTGCTCGGCGAGGAGGATGCGGTCATCAGCGACGCGCTGAACCACGCCTCGATCATCGACGGCATCCGCCTCTGCAAGGCGCAGCGGCTGCGCTACAAGCATGCCGACATGGCCGACCTGGAGGCGCAGCTCGCCGCGGCCAAGGGCGCGCGCACGCGGCTGATCGCCACCGACGGCGTGTTCAGCATGGATGGCGACATTGCGCCGCTTCGCGAAATCGTGGATCTGGCGAAGACGCATGACGCGCTGGTCATGGTGGATGATTCCCACGCGACCGGCTTTGTCGGGCCGAACGGCCGCGGCGCTGCCGAGCATTGCGGCGTGCAGGACCGGATCGACATCTTCACCTCCACCCTCGGCAAGGCGCTGGGCGGCGGCACCGGCGGCTTCACGGCCGCCCGCCAGCCGGTCATCGACCTGCTGCGGCAGCGCTCGCGGCCCTACCTGTTCTCCAACTCCATCGCGCCTTGCGTGGCGGCGGCGGGCGTCACCGCGATCGAGCTGCTGTCGAAGAGCGGCGACCTCCGGCAGAAGCTGAATGCCAACACCCGGCGTTTCCGCGAACGCATGACGGCGGCGGGATTCGATATCCGGCCGGGCATGCATCCGATCGCGCCGATCATGCTGTATGACGCCGCCCTCGCCCACCGCCTGGCGGCCGCCATGCTGGAGCGCGGCATCTACGTGATCGGGTTCTCCTATCCGGTGGTGCCGAAGGGCGAGGCGCGGATCCGCGTGCAGCTCTCCGCCGCCCACAGCGACGCCGACATCGACCGCGCCATCGCCGCCTTCACCGATGCGGGTAAGGCGCTGGCCGTGATCTGAGGAGATTCCACGGCCAGGCTTGCGCGCGGTGACGGCCGAGCGCCGCGACGACAAGGGCGCAGAAGGCGCCGAGCTGCAGCAGCGCGCCGGCGGCGTGTGAAAACTCCCATTGGCGGCGTAGCTGCTCCCATTCCTGGGGGACCACTGTCCAGTTATCGGTCGCCGCGTTGGCGGGGTAGGTGTAGATCCAAAACAGGGCCTGCGCCGCGACGAGGCAGAGCAGCGCCAGCGCTGCCGGCACGACGATCCGCGGCCGGCGCCAGGACAGACTGATCAGCGCCATCATCGCCAGCAGCTCGAACCCCAGGACGTAGCCGAGCTGGCTCCAGCCGCGATAGATCTGCTGCACTATGAAGTACTGCTCCACCGGCAGGGCGATCTTGTTGGGCAGTTCGAGGAGATGCGCCAGCGCCGGGCCGAGGGCCAGCGCCGTCGACAGCAACGCGACGAACATCACAGTATCGCAAGTCCAGGGATGATCCCGATCGCCAACGGTCATGGCTTGCTCCCGGTTGCCGGGGAATCAATGTCCTGATGATGGCGATGGTTCCGGGGCGGTTGGATCGGTCAGTCCCCTCGCCCCGCGCTTGCGGGGAGAGGGTTAGGGTGAGGGGCGGTGCGGATAGCACCGATCTGCTGAGAATATTCCGATAGGAAGGCGCGCTTTGTCGGCACCCCCTCACCCTCGCCCTCTCCCCCACTGGCGTGGGGGCGAGGGGACTTTTTTTCCTATGGTGCGGAGGAGCGCTACGCCTGTCCAGTCGGCTTGCGGCGGAAGAATTTGAAGAAGATGCCGCCGGCGGCGGCGAGGCCCAGCAGGATGAACTTGATGAACGGCGCCAGCAGCTTGAAGAAGCCCGCCTTGGCCAGCACGCCGCCGGCGATCAGGCCGGCGATGCCGTACTCGGCCACATGGTCCGAGGTGGAATCGAAGTCCTCGTAGCGGTTGCCGATATTGAAGCTCACCGTGCCGAGGATCTCGTTCACCCGCGAATTGATCATCGGCAGCTGGTTCATGCCGGCGACGGCGGTCAGGTCCAGGAAGCCGGTGCGGCCGAGCGCGCGGATGTTGTAGTTGAGGGTGTCCGGCGGCGGCGCATCGCCGAACTTGAGCTGCTTGGCCCAATAGATCTTCTTCGCCTGGCTGTCGTAATGGGGCGCTTCGGCCCAGCCGACCAGCTCGAGCTTCTCGTAACCCTGCTTGACGCGCTCCTCGCTGTTCTCGCGGGTCGACTGCTGCATGTCCGACAGCAGGTCGGCGTAGTCAATTCCCGCGGCGTCGGCGTCGTCGATATGGCCGGAGTCCTCGTAGCTGACGATGATCAGCCAGCTTTCGGCGCTCAGGATGCTTACGCCGGCGGGGATAATTGCGCCCAAGACGTCGCCCACCGAATCAGGCGGATTGCCCCAGAGGTCCACCAGGACCTTCTTGGTATCGGCCGGGTTCAAATAGCGAAACGCAGGCGTCAGCCGCAGCGTCGCCAGATTGTTGCCCAGAGGGATCGTGCCCTCCTGCTGGTACAGCGAATCGGCGATCGCCTGCGGATCCTGCTGAGCCGACACCGGCGCCGAGATCAACATCAGCGCCAAAACCGCAAACACCAGATTGCGAATCATCCCCTCAACCCCTTCGTTAGGAATACACACGCCATGCTTGCCCGCACGCCATGCTTCTAGGACCGGCGGGCAAAACGCGAGCCGGCCCCTCGATTCTGATATGCAACAGTTAAGATTTCGCGCGCGGACGCGCGGTGATGCTAATCACACATCAAACACAAAGGCCGGCCCCTGTTTCGGAGACCGGCCCGTCACCCGTCAACTAGGCGTTGCCGGGCTCGCAATTCAAAACCGCAATTTCGTCTTTGATTCTCAGCTTTTGTCGTTTGAGTTCGGCGAGGGCGCCATCGTCTGGGTGCGGCCGGTGTTCTTCTTCCTGGATCATTCTATCGATTTCGGCATGCTTGGACCGCAGGGCGTCCACGTGCTCTATCACCGACATTCGGGAACCTCCATCTGTTCCATGTTGGCTGAAGACTCTAAGATGCTAATCCTCATCGGCGATCATTGTAAACATGAACCTTTTCCGCCGCGTTAATAGATCGTTATAGCTCCCGGAGCCCCATGTCATTGAAATCACGACTGATCGTCGGCATCAGCGGCGCGTCCGGCGCGATCTATGGCGTGCGCCTGCTGCAGGCGCTGCAGGACCTGCCGGTGGAGACCCACCTGGTCATGTCCAAGGCGGCGGAGATGACGCTGGCCTATGAGACTGAATTCAAGGCCAAGGACGTTCGGGCGCTGGTCGACCATTGGTACCCGGTGGCCGATGTGGGGGCGGCGATCTCCAGCGGCTCGTTCCAGACCCTGGGCATGATCATCGCCCCCTGCTCCGTGCGATCGATGGCCGAGATCGCCACGGGCGTGACCACCAACCTGCTGACAAGGGCGGCCGACGTGGTGCTGAAGGAGCGGCGGCGGCTGGTGCTGATGGTCAGGGAATCGCCGCTGCATACCGGGCATCTGCGCAACCTGACGGCGCTGTCGGAGATGGGCGCCATCGTGGCGCCGCCGCTGCCGGCGTTCTACACCAAGCCGCAGACGGTGGCCGACATCGTCGACCATTCGGTGGGACGTGTGCTTGACCTCATGGGCATCGATTCCGGCCTGGTGAAACGCTGGGGCGAGGCGGTGCCGAAATCCAAAACGAAGCGGGCGCGGCGGAAGTAGAAGTTTTAACCGCCGATGAAAGCCGACCTGAAGGATACGTCCACGAGCTGTCCCCTCTCCTCGCGGAGCGGGGAGAGGGTTAGGGTGAGGGGTCGTGCCGGTTTGAGCACTTCAGAATGTTGCCTAACTGCATTGCGTATCTTGTCGCCACCCCCTCACCCTAACCCTCTCCCCCACTTCGTGGTGGCGAGGGGACAGTACCATTATTGTTGCTGCGAAAAGTGGGACGTCCCCTTCTCCTCCGGATGGCAGGCCTGGAGGATCGTGGTCAGGGCGGCGGATTCCTTGTCGCCGATCTCCTTCTGGGCATGCGCCACGTAGGCCTTGAGGTTGGCGGCGGTGAGGGCGGCGCTGGCCGAGGCGGCGGCGGATTGCGGCAGCGCAACTTCCATCGCTTCCTGCGCGATGTGCTCGCCTTCGATCTCCAGATCGCTGAAGCCTTTGCGATAGGTCTCGACCCGATCAGGCGGAAATGGCGGGAAGCCGCCCTTGAGCCGTGCGGCGGAGCGCCCGAAGCGGGCGGATCACTTCGACCTGCCAGGGCTCGGCGACGGCTTCCACGGCGTCCAGATCCGCCGGCGTCAAGGCCCGGCCGCGCGAGGCCGCCCAGCAGCAGAACACCAGCATGTTGACGTCGAGGCCCAGCGCGTCCTGCAGCCCCAGCAATGCGGGCGCGACGCCGGGACGGCCATAGAGGCCGAGGGAGAAGTTCCAGAAATTCTGCGGCGCTTCACTCACGGCGAATCACCCAGGCAGATGCCGAGCGCCCGCGCCGTGCGCACCAGGGCGCCGTTGAGGTCCACGGCCTGGTAGCGGGCGACGGCCTCCATGATCGGCACGTCCACCACCTCGCGGTTCTGCCAGGCCACCATGCGGTCGAAGCGGTTGGCGGCGATCAAATCGACGGCTGCGATGCCGAAGGCCGAGGCCATGACCCGGTCGCCGGGCTCCGGCGTGCCGCCGCGCTGCACATGGCCCAGCACGGTGACCCGCGTTTCCGCGCCCGTGAGGTCGGCGATCTGCTCGCTGATGAAATGGCCGATGCCGCCATAGGTGGCCTGGCCGCCGGTATGGGCGGTCATCAGCGCCTCGCCGTCTTCGGTCGGCACGGCCTCGGCCACGACGATCAGCGCGAAATTGCGGCCCTCGGCTTTCAGCGCCTCCACCTTCGCGGCGATGTTGGCGATGCGGTAGGGGATCTCCGGGATCAGGATGACATCGGCGCCGCCCGCGATCCCCGCCGTGAGCGCGATATGGCCGGCGTCGCGTCCCATCACCTCCAGCACCATGACGCGGCTGTGGCTGGCGGCGGTGGGCGTCAGGTGGTCGAGGGCCGAAGTCGCGGTCTGCACCGCGGTCTCGAAGCCGACGGAGACCTCGGTCAGGCCGAGATCGTTGTCGATGGTCTTGGGGATCGCCACCAGGGGGATGCCGCCCTTGACCGCGAGGTTGCGCAGGATGCGCAGGCTGCCGTCGCCGCCGACGCCGATCAGCGCCTCGAGCTTGAGCTGGCGGTAGCCGTCGATGACTTCATCGGTGCGGTCGATCAGATGGCCGTCGGCGGTGGGGAAGGCGAAGGGGTCGCCCTTGTTGGTGGTGCCCAGGATGGTGCCGCCCTGGCGCAGCATGTTGGCGCCCAGTACCTCCGGCCCCAGCTCCACGGCGTCGACCGGCCGGGCCAAAAGGCCGGCGGTGCCGTTGCGGATGCCGACCACCGTCCAGCCGAGGGTGCGCGCCCGGCTGGCCACGGCGCGAATCACGGCGTTAAGGCCGGCGCAGTCGCCGCCGCTGGTGAGGATGCCGATCCGCTTGCCCGCCGCCATGCCGTTTTCCCCCGTTAACGCCTTGAGCGGGCACCATAAGCGCTGTCCGGCGGGAACGAAAGCGCCGCCGCGGACGGTGACGGCGGCGCCGGTTCTGCGCTATCATGGGCCATGAATTCCCCCACCGGCATCGGCGGCGTGACCAGCCAGGCGGACGCGCGCCGCCGCCTCGAAGAACTGCGCCAGGAGCACCGCGACCTGGACGAGGTGATCGCCCGCCTGCAGGAAACCTCGCCGTTCAATCAGCTGCAGATGCAGCGGCTGAAGAAGAGGAAGCTCGGCCTGAAAGACCAGATGGCCAAGCTCGAGAGCATGCTGCTGCCGGATATTATTGCGTAGCATTTGTTGCACAAATGCTTGTCATCCCGGAGAGCGCGCGTCAGCGCGATCATCCGGGACCCAAGAACACGGGACCACCCAGATTATCTATCCTCCGCTCGGTGTTCATGGGTCCCGCATAAACTCTCTACGCGAATTTTGCGGGATGACAAATGAGGAAGTGCGCGAGTTACTGTGCTAGCTGCGGCCAAAGATCATCCCATCCGGGGTTATTCTCCTCGATCAACGCAATCTTCCAATCCCTGCGCCAGCGTTTCAGTTTCTTCTCGCGGGCGATGGCGTTGCCGATTTCACCGAACATTTCGAAATAGACGAGCCGCACCACTCCATAGCGCTTGGTGAAGCCCGACAGCATCTTCTCACGATGTTCCTGCACCCGGCGGATCAGATCATTTGTCACGCCAGTGTAGAGCGTGCCGTGCCTCCTGCTGGCAAGGGTGTAAACGTAGTAGATGTGGGAGTCGGATGCGAACACGGTGGACAAAACGATTATGCAATTTATGATTGCATATTCATTCATCGTACAACTCTGTAGTGCAACCTCTAACTTGTCATCCCGCAAATTTCGCGCTGCGAAATTGTGCGGGACCCATGAACACCTAGCGGTGGCGAGGTAACCTGGATAGGCCCGTGTTCATGGGTCCCGGACAACCGCTCTGAAGCGCGGTTTCCGGGATGACAAACATTGGGATACTTCGTTGGAACTATTCTGCCGCGCTGCGTTTAGCGTTTGCGGAATTACCGCCGCACACCTTCTCCATCTCGCGCCGCACACGCACCGCTTCACTGTTTTCGTCGACAATAACGTCAGACCAGCGCACTGCCGCCCCCGCTTTCACCGCGTTCCGCAACTTCACGTGATGCGCGAGGCCGATCGGCAGCGCGCCCACCCGCGAGGCTGTCGGCGGCGGGCATGAGTTTGCCCCACACCGTGAATCCGCCCTCGCCGTCCAGCGTCTCGCCGGCGGCGAGGTCGCGCTTGGCGGTGGCGACGGCGTCGCCGCGGAAGCCGGTGGGTGAGCCGGTGGCTTCGCCGCGCAAACAGGCGCTGGCGACGGAGATGCCGAGCTCCAGCCCGATCAGGTGATAGGGCTTGTAGAGCGCGGTGTAGTTTCCGGAGTCGATCGGTGACCAGGCCGTATTCGGAGAAGCAGCGGCGCACATAGTCGGACGGCGCCTCGAACACCACATAGACGCCCCAGCGGAGATCGCGGAACACCGGCTTGCCATCGCGCGCGAGCGAGGAGACGACCTCGACCTGGCCCTTGTGATGGAGCTGTCCGCCCTCCGACGCCGGGCCGCAGCACGCGCGGCAGCTCGTCGACGCCGCAGGGCGGGAAGGCGAGCCCATCCGGCGCCGGCGTCAGGCCGGTGGCGTTGGCGACCGCCGCCATCTCGATCGCCGACTTGGTGCCGTCGAGGAAGGAGTTGAACATCTGCGGCATTCATGCCGCCGATGCCGCGCCTGCTCCTCGGTCAGGCCGTAATGGCCCCAGACTGTATCAGGCGTCGATTGGTGATAGGCCGGCAGATACTTCGTGCCCTTGCCCGCCGCGACGACGTCGAAGCCGCAGGCGCGCGCCCAATCCACCTGCTCGGCGATCAGGGCCGGCTGGTCGCCATAGGCGAGGCTGTAGACGACGCCGGCCGCGCGCGCCTTCTGCGCCAGCAGCGGGCCGGCGAGCACGTCGGCCTCCACATTGACCATGACGATATGCTTGCCGTGCTGGCGATCGCCGCCAGCGCATGGGCGATGCCCGCGGGCGGATGACCGGTCGCGTCGATCACCACGTCGAGCGCCGGATGGGCGATCAGCGCCTGCGCATCGTCGCCGATCCAGGTGGTGCCGCGATCGACGGCCTCGCTGAGCGAAGCGCGCGGCGACCGCTCCGCCGGCCAGCCGACGCGCGCGAGCGCTTCGCGCGCCCGCGCCGGCGCGAGGTCGGCGACGCCGAGCAGATGCAGGCCGCGGCGTGCGCAGCGCCTGCGCCAGGAACATGGTGCCGAACTTGCCGGCGCCGATCAGGCCGACGCGCAGCGGCGCTTCCCGCCTCGTCGCGCTCGCAGCAGGAGCTTGTGGAGATTCATGGTCGCGCTCCTCATGCCGCGGCGCCGCGATGCGCGCGCGCATACGTCAGCAGGCAATCGTCCGGCAGCATCTCGATCGGCGTGAAGTCGCGGTTGGCGATCCAGGTCGGCCGCTTGAAGCGGCGGATCGCATTGTCGCAGCGATTGAGCGAGAGATAGAGGATCCAGCGCGACCACGGCGTCAGGTTGCAGCCCGAGGCATGCACCAGGTTGCCGTGGAACAGCAGGATCGAGCCCGGCCGGTCCCTTGGGCGCCACGATGCCGCCTTCATCGACCAGGCGCGTGATGGTCTCGTTGTCGATGGTCCACAGCGGATAGCTCGTGGTGGTGACGTCGTGGCCCGCCTCGAGCCGGCCGAGCCGGTGGCTCTTGGGAATGAACATCAGCGGGCCGTTGAACTCGTTCGCCTCGGCCAGGAACAGCGCGATGTTCATGGCGCGCGGCGTCGGCATGTCGTCGTCATTGAACCAGGTGGCGTAGTCCTGGTGCCACTGCCAGACGGCGCCGTCGAACGCCGCCTTGGCGTTGATCTTGAACTGATGCATGTAGAGCTTGTCGGAGCCGAGCAGCTGCGTGCCCGGCTCCACCAGCCGCGGATGGCGCGCCACCATCTCGTAGACCGGGTTCCAAGTCTGCACATAGAAGGCGCTGCGCGGCGCCTCCGAGCCCTTCTCGCGGATCACCTCCGGCGCGCTTCTGGGCGAAGATGCCCGGCAGTCTCGCCGTGCAGGAGCGCCATCTCTTCGGCTGAGAACACATTGGGCAGGAAGAGGTAGCCCTGCTCTTCGAACTCGGCGATCTGCGCTGGAGTCAGTTTCATGGCGGTCTCCTCCTTTTGGCTCTAGCTGGCTTGTTGACTTGCAGCATTGGGCGCTGCCGCTTCACCTTCGATGGATTGGACGAGTGTCGCGGCGGCGTTGTCGGCATGGTGGCGCGCCGCCCGCTCGGCCGCGATCGGCATCGCCGCGCATGACGGCGTCGAGGATGGCGGCATGCTCGTCCCAGATCGGCTCCCGCGCGCGGTATTGCAGGGAGATGCCGATGACCCGGCGGATATGGGCCCAGTGCAGCGCCGCCGTCTCCGCGATCAGCGGATTGCCGGACAGCTCATAGCAGGAAGAGATGGAAGCGCATGTCGGCGGCGATCATCTCGTGCAGCGATCCGCTGCGGACCGCTTCGCGCCCTTCGGCGATCAGCTTCGGCCCCCAGAGCTTGGCGTCCGCCTGCCCGCGCCGGGCGGCGGCGCGGCAGGCGATGCCGTCGATGGCGCTGCGCAGTTCATAGAGATGGGCGAAGAAGGCCGGGTCGAGCGGCGACACCACGACGCCGCGGCGGCGGGTGTCGCGCGACGAAGCCCTGGGATCTTCAGCAGGCGCAGCGCCTGGTGCACCGGCTGGCGCGAGACATTCAGCCGTTCCGCCAGCTCGTCCTGGGTGAGGCGCTGGCCGGGCGCCAGCTCCCCATCGCAGATCGCGTCCAGGATTTCCCTGTAAACACGGTCAGTTAGCGGCATATGCAGGGCCAAGCGCTCCATCGGAGGCTCCGTGCGTGATTTCGTATACAGTATTCGATATCCTTTAAGTCAGCAAGGGGCGAGATTGACAAAATGCCCAAATTCCTATAAATGAATATTCATTCATATGCACTTCCAGGACCCGATCATCCATGAACGCCGCCCCCAACCAGCCGGTCACCCCCCGCCGCTCCGCCGTTTCCGCGGAGCAGACGCGCGCGGCCATCCTGGCGGCGACCACCAAGGTCATCGCGCAGCACAGCCTGTCGGGCACCACGGTGGAGCGCGTGGCGGTCGCGGCGGGTGTGGCGCCGGCGACGGTGATCCTGCATTTCAAGCGCAAGGAGGCGCTGCTGGTGGCCGCGCTGGAGGAGCTGGCGCGGGAGTTCGAGCTGGCGCGGCAGCAGGCGCTCACCGGCGCGGCCGAGGATCCGGTGGCGGCGCTGAACCGGCTGATCGATGTGACCTTCGATCCCCTGGTCAGCGATCCCGCGAAGATCGCCGTCTGGTACGCCTTCTGGGGCGAGGCCGGCTCGCGCAGCGTCTATCTCGAGCGCTGCGGCTCGATCGACACCGTCTACTTCGCCGACCTCGAGAAGATCTGCACGGAGATCGCGCGGCGCGGCGGCTATACGCATATCGAGCCCAAGGCGGCGACCATGGGACTGGTCGGCAGCATCGAATATCTCTGGCAGGAGATCATGGTGGCCGGTCCCGCCTTCGACCGGGATCGCGCGCGGCGCACCGTGCGCACCTATCTCGCCAATCTGTTTCCGCAGCACTTCACGACAGAACCCTGAGCCGTTGGGAGCGCCGATCATGACCGAGCTGCAGACGATGACGTCACCGGCGGAGCAGAAGATCCCGGCCCATGGCGACCTGCCCCGCGGCCTGCCGGCCTGGACCTATTTCAACAACGAGCTGACCGAGCTCGAGTATGAGCGGATCATCCGCCCCTCCTGGCAGTTCGCCTGCCATGTGAATCAGCTCAAGAATCCCGGGCGATTTCGCCACGCTGGACATGATGAAGGACTTCGGTCATCGTCATGCGCGGCAAGGACGGCGCGATCCGGGCCTTCAGCAACGCCTGCCGGCATCGCGGCACCAAGCTGCTGGACGGCAGCGGTTCCTGCAAAGGCCGCATCACCTGCCCCTATCACGGCTGGTCCTATGGTCTCGACGGGCGCCTTGCCGGCGTGCCGTCGGAAAAGACCTTTCCCGGCATCGAGAAGGAAGAACTGAGCCTGAAGCCGGTGGAGTTCGAGATCCTGCTGGGTCTCGTGTTCGTGCGCATCATCGGCGGTGGTCCCAGCGTCGCCGAGATGTTCGGCGATTTCGCCGAAGTGGCCCGCCCCTACCGCCTGGAAGAGATGGAGCCGGTGAACGAGCCCTGGATCGACACGTGGCAGTGCAACTGGAAGGTCGCGGTCGATAACAATCTCGAGAACTATCACGTGCCGGTCGGCCACCCCGGCTATCACCGGCTGCTGGACAGCGACCTGACCGGCGTGGTGAACGCCCATGGCGTCGCCTACAGCAAGAGCGTGCTGCGGGAGAAGCCGTCGAGCAACTGGGCCGAGCGCATGTATCAGAAGCTGGCGCCGGAGGTGCTGACCGACCTGCCCCCGGAGGCGCGGCGCACCTGGCTGTTCTTCTCCATGGTGCCGAATCTGGGGATCGATATCTACCCCGACAGCATGGACGTCTTCCAGATCCTGCCGAAGACGGCGGAGACCTGCACCATGCGCTATCCGATCTTCATGCGGCCCGACGCGCGGCGCGAGGCCAAGGTGCTGCGCTATCTGAATGGGCGCATCAACACGCAGGTGGGGCTGGAGGATCAGCAGCTCAGCGAACGGGTGCAGGCGGGCATGCGCAGCTTCGGCTATGAGCCGGGACCGCTGTCCAGCTACGAGCATTGCATCAAGGATTTCCACGACCGCATCCGCGCCGCCGTGCCGGTGACGACGCTGCCGAAAGCGCCGGTGGAAGGTTCGTTGCGGCGGAAGGACGGGGAGATGCGGGAGGCGGCGCGGGTGAATTAGAGCGCGACAAGCCGCCAATGTTTGTCATCCCGGAAATCTCGCACAGCGCGCAGCGCGGCGAGATTGTCCGGGACCCATGAACACCAAGCGGTGGAAATGTAACCTGGATGGGTTAGTGTTCTTGGGTCCCGGACAACCGCACTGACGTGCGGTTTCCGGGATGACAACGTTGGGGGAACTACAAAAAAAGAATAAGGGAGGACTCATGAGGCGTATTGCACAAACCACACTCTTCGCCGCCTTGCTCGCGCTGTTCGGCACCACCGGCGCCGCGCGCGCCGCCGACGAGGCCGTGCCGTTGAAGATCATGATCTTCAACATCTGGCTGGGCGGCGATCAGGTGAACATGACGCGCACGCTGGATGCGATCCACGCCGCCGATCCCGACATCCTGCTGCTGCAGGAGCCGGAGGGTAAAACCCGCGTGATCGCCGACGCCCTCGGTTACGCCCATGCGGCGGAGCGCTGGCACATGGTCTCGCGCTATCCGATCTTCGATCCGCCGGCCGCCGATGCCGATTATGCGCTGGTGGAAATCAAGCCGGGGCGATTTGTCGCGGTGTCGAACATCCACCTGACCTCCGACCCCTACGGCCCCTATGAAGTGCGCGACGGCAAGAGCGCCGAGGCGGTGCTGCAACTGGAAACGGAAACACGCCTGCCGGAGATCCAGGTCTATATCGATCAGCTCGGGCCGGTGGCGGCCTCGGGCATCCCCGTCTTCATCGGCGGCGATTTCAACGCACCCTCGCGGCTCGACTGGACCGAGGCGATGGTTGGCAAGCGGGCGGCGCTGCGCTACGCGCTGGACTGGCCGGTCAGCAAGGCGCTGGCAGATGCCGGATTCCGCGACAGCTACCGGGAGATCCATCCGGATCCCGTGATCAATCCCGGCATCACCTGGAGCTCGGGCTATCCGGTGCCCCATCTGCTACCGGACGAGGCTGTCGACCGCATCGACCAGATCCATGCCCTCGGCAATTCCACGACGACGGGGAGCCAGATTCTGGGCCAGGCCGGCGGCGCGGATATCGACATCGCCATCGATCCCTGGCCGTCGGATCATCATGCGGTGATCTCGAGCTTCACGGTCGTGCCGGGCGCGGCGCCGGCGATGGTGTCCTTCGCGAAGCGCAGCGTTACCGTGGGCGACGAGCTGGGCGTGCGCTTCCATGCCGCGACCGATGACGGCCGCATCGAGGACGGCAAGATCGCCATCGTCGCCAGCGACGGCAAGGCGGAGGAGCCCCTGATGAGCATGGGCAGCAACAACGGCACCGACCGGTCCAACGTCGCCTATTTCGGCACCGTGGCGCTGGCGCCCGGCGGCTATGACGCGGTGCTGACCGGCGCCGACAGCAAGGAGCTGGCGCGGGCGCCGTTCTGGATCACCGCACCGGGCGCCCTGCCGGTTCTCAGCCTCGACAACAGCGACTACACCGCCGGCGACCCGATCACGGTGAAATGGGAGAATGCCCCGGGCCATAGGCGCGACTGGATTGGCATCTACAAGGCCGGCGATCCCGACCAGTGGAACTACCTGGCCTTCATCTATACCTACGCCGCGCCTTCGGGAGAGACGGTGTTCGACGAAGCCGCCATCGGCAGTCAGCTCGACGGCGGCGACTACGAAATCCGCCTGATGCGCGACGACGCCTATATGATGCTCGGCACGGTGAAGTTCAGTGTGTCGTCGCCGCCGTAAGTGTGGACCCGATCGTAGCGGCCCAGGTTATATAGCAACCATGCCCCCTCGCCCGCGCAGTCGCGACAATCGCTTCGCGATTGCGCTGAGGGAGAGGGATGTCACATTCGCGTTCAGCGAATGTGACTGGGTGAGGGCTGGACGCACGAACGTTTAAGATCCTTGGCGGCCGCAAATCTGCGCGCGCAAACATCGGCGCCAGCCCCCTCACCCGCAACATCCGCTGGACGCGGATGTTGCGTGTCTCTCCCCCACTTCGTGGGGGCGAGACGACAGGATCACCAACCTCTCTAATCAACCAACAATCAATTCGCCGCGAAACAGTAGAACAGCCCGTTGCCGCCCGACTTCGGCAGGTCGTCCTTGCTGCAGCCGCGCGATGGGTGCGACGCGTTCCAGGATTTCGCGGGCGCGTCATCGGTCCGGCCGACGCGGTCGTGATGGCCGACGAAGGCCTCGCCGGCGCCGTTGTTGGTCCAGTCGCCGCAGGTCTTGCCCGCGGCGACAGTGCCATCGGCGTTCGAGCCCGTGAGGATGTCGTGCATGTTCGGCGTGTCGCCGCGGCCATTGACCACGGCGCCGGCTTCGGTGAGGCCGGTCTGCTTGCTGATCTTGTTGGCGTCGCCGTGGAGCTCGTCCAGGTTGCTGGCGATCAGCTCGCCCTTGGCGTTGTACCAGGGGCCGCTGCCGATGCGGTCCTTCGCATTGGCGGCGCTGCTGCTGAGATAGGCGTGCCAGGTCTTGCCGCCGGCGCCCGCCGCGTCCGCGAGTTTCTGGCAATGGGCATCGGCGCCTTCGAGGCCGCCGAGATTGGCGCCGTCGCCGGGACCGGCGCTGGTGATGAAGAAGCTCATGCTCGTATCCTGCGCCTGCGCCGGAAAGCCGGCGGCAAGAAGAATGGCCAGGCACGCCGCGCCGCTGAATGTCGCTTTCATGGACTCGCCTCCTATCCCGGGGGAATTTGTCGGCTGACTTTACGGCACGCGCGCCGCATCGACGGGATCACAAGGCCGTGAAATCGCGAGTCAATTCGTGGCGCCGAAGGTGCAACCAATTGCTGATTGGTCGCCGCGGGGACCATCTGGCGCAGCCGCCCGCACGCTCTAAAATGAGATCGCGGTGGAGATTCAATCACGGGGCCAGCGATGGAACAGGAGATGACGGCGCGCTGCTGCGTTGCCGGCGGCGGACCGGCGGGGATGATGCTCGGCTATCTGCTGGCCCGGGCGGGGATCGACGTGATCGTGCTGGAGAAGCACGGCGATTTCCTGCGGGATTTCCGTGGCGACACCATCCATCCCTCGACGCTCGAGGTCATGCATGAGCTGGGCCTGTATGAGCGCTTGCTGCAGCGGCCGTACCAACCGACGCCGAAACTGAAGGGACGCTTCGGCACGCTGGAGGCAGTGTTCGCCGATTTCACCCATCTGCCGGTGCGCGGCAAGTTCGTCGCCTTCATGCCGCAATGGGACTTCCTCGATTTCCTGGCGGCGGAGGCGAAGCGCTTCGCCTCCTTCCGGCTGATGATGCGGGCCGAAGTGACCGGCCTGATCGAGGAGAACGGCCGTGTTGCCGGCGTTACCGTGCGCACGCCCGAGGGCGACACGAAGATCCGCAGCGAACTGGTGGTCGGCTGCGATGGGCGGCACTCCACCACGCGCGCGCAGGGCGGCCTCGAGGTGCTGGATATCGGCGCCCCCATGGATGTGCTGTGGTTCCGGATGTCGCGCCAGCCCAGCGATCCCGGAGAATCGATGGGCAATTTCGGCAAGGGCGCCATCTTCGTGATGATCAACCGCGGCGACTACTGGCAATGCGGCTATGTGATCGCCAAGGATTCGCTGGCGCAGGCGCGGCAGCGGGGCCTCGAAGCGTTCCGGCAGGACATCGAGAAGATGGCGCCGTTCATGAAGGGCCGCACGCAGGAGATCGCCAGCTTCGACGATCTCAAGCTGCTGACCGTCGGCGTCGACCGGCTCAAGCGCTGGCACCGGCCGGGACTGCTCTGCATCGGCGATGCCGCCCATGCCATGTCGCCGATCGGCGGCGTCGGCATCAATCTGGCGATCCAGGATGCGGTGGCGGCGGCGAACCTGCTGGCAGCGCCGCTGCGCCGCGGCGCCGTGACCGATGCCGACCTGGAGAGCGTGCAGGAACGGCGCGAACCGCCCACGCGCAAGACCCAGGCGATGCAGGTGTTCCTGCAGAAGAACGTGATAACAGCCGTGCTTGGCAGCCCCGAACAGTTGAAGCCGCCGCTGTTCCTGAAACTGATCGCGCGCTTTCCCTGGCTCGCCCGATTCCCCGCGCGCATCCTCGGCATGGGCTTCCGGCCGGAGCATGTGGACCTGGCTGTTATCGACGGGGAGCGGAAGGGTTAGGAGCGGACAGCGCAACGTTTCTCGGTCCCCTCGCCCCGCTTGCGGGGAATGGGGACAGATCATATCAGAGTCCTAGAACGCTACTTCGCATCCGCCCTGCGCCGGAACAGGATTGTCGGCTGGCCTTTGTAATTGGTGCGGGCGAATTCGCTGTAGCCGAATTTCTTGGCGACATAGATCGACGGCGAATTGTCGGGGTGGATCAGGCAGGCCGTCGACTTCGAATTCAGCTTGGCATCGCCCCACTCGATCAGCGCTTGCAGAATCTCGGTGGCATAGCCCTTGCCATGGGCCGCCGGCGCCAAGGCCCAGCCGATCTCCGGATCGCCATTCAGCGACGGCGTGATGTCGCGCTTGAAATCGGCAAAGCCCGCTTCGCCGATGTAGCGGTTGAAGGATTTCTCCTCGATCGCCCAATAGCCATAGCCCAGCAGCGCCCAATGGCCGGCATAGCGCAGCAGCCGGCTCCAGGTCTCCTCGCGCGTCGAGGGCTTGCCGCCGATATAGCGGGTGACCACGGGGTTGCTCCACATGGCCACGCAATCCTCGAGATCCTCCAGGCGGTGGGGGCGCAGCAGCAGGCGCTCGCTTTCGAGGACAGGCAGCTTCGACGATGCGCGCGGTTTCTTGCCCACAATTCCCTCTTTAACTTTCGCCCATTCAATCGGGGGCCGGCATTCTTGCACGGCTCCATCCCTTCTATAGGCCCGCGTCTTTTTACGGCGTATTAACGCGCATGGCCAAGGCCGCGCTGATATTTCCTATCGTCCTGGCGCAGGCCCGTGCCGCCTCAGCGCCCTTTACCAGGAAATGCTGGCGGAAGAAGTGCCGGTGCTCCTCATGCTCGTGGAACCGCTGCGGGGTCAGCACAGCCGAAATAACCGGCACTTCCGCCTCGAGCTGCACGCGCATCAACCCGTCGATCACCGCGCCGGCAACGAACTCGTGGCGATAGATGCCGCCATCGACCACCAGACCGGCAGCGACGATGGCGGCATAGCGGCCGCTCTCCGCCAGGAGCTTGGCCTGGAGCGGAATCTCGAACGCGCCCGGCACCTCGAACAGGTCGATGGTGATGTCTTGCCGGCCCATCTTGGCCAACTCGGCAACGAAGGAAATCCGGCATTGGTCAACGATGTCCTTGTGCCAGCAGGATTGAATGAAAGCGATGCGGCCGGCCGCCGGAGAATGCTGGCCGGCATTCGCTGTTAGTGATGCTTGAATTGGCTGATTCATGGTCGCCCTCAGAAGGTTGAAACCAGAATCAGGACGTACGGGCGCCTCGCAGCGATTCCCAAAGAGGATCGCCGGGAAGCAACCATTCTCTTTCATCCGGACTGTGACCGTCGGCTTCGGCGTCGCACCGAATCTGCTGACCTCACCGGTCTCAGTTTGACCTCGACCGGGGAGCGCTCGCGGGCTCTTGCGATGGTCTGCAAATACCGCCGGTGGGGACTTTCGCCCCGCCCTGAGAACGCCGCCGCTTCCGGTTGGAAGCGGCGCGCCAGGAGAATGCCGATGCCGGCCGGCACCGGTCAAGCGCCGTTGCGCCGCCCCCCGCCCCTTCTATAATCCCGCGTCTTTCAAGGGGGATACCAGCGCATGGCCAAGGCCGCGCCGCTCGTCGGCATCATCATGGGCAGCCAGTCCGATTGGGAAACGATGCGGCGCGCCTCCGAAACGCTGGAGGCGCTGGGCATCGCCCATGAGGTGAAGATCGTCTCCGCCCATCGCACGCCACAGCGCCTTTACAACTATGCGCGCCGGGCGCGGAGTCGCGGGTTGCAGGTGATCATCGCCGGAGCCGGCGGGGCCGCCCATCTGCCGGGCATGACCGCCTCCATGACGCCGCTGCCGGTGTACGGCGTGCCGATCGAGAGCAAGGCGCTGAAGGGCATGGATAGCCTGCTGTCGATCGTGCAGATGCCCGCCGGCATTCCCGTGGGCACCCTGGCGATCGGCGAGCCGGGAGCGGTGAATGCGGCGCTGCTGGCCGCCTCGGTGCTGGCGCTGCATGACAAGAAGATCGCCAAGGCGCTGGATGCGCGCCGCGCGCAACAGACAGCGGCAGTGGCGGAAACGCCGGCGGGCCGCAGGAAATGAGTTCCCGCGCCGCCGATGTGATGACGGCCGAATTCACCGGCGCCGACCAGGGACAGATCCTAGCGCCCGGCGCCACCATCGGCATCATGGGCGGCGGACAACTGGGTCGCATGACGGCCCTGGCGGCGGCGCGGCTCGGCTACCGCTGCCATATCTTTTGTCCGGATGAGGATTCGCCGGGATCGCAGGTGACGAGCGCATCTACCGTTGCGCCTTATGATGACGAGGCGGCGCTGCAGCGCTTTGCCGACGCCGTCGATGTCGTCACCTTCGAGTTCGAGAACATCCCCGACAGCGCGGCGGAGTTCCTGGCCACGCGGCGGCCGACGCGGCCGAAGCCGTTCGTGCTGCATATCTGCCAGCAGCGGCTGCGGGAGAAGGATTTCCTGGCGCTGAACGGCGTGCCGGTGACGCGCTACCTCCCGGTGCCGTCGCGGGAGGCGCTGGATGAAGCGGTGCGGCGGCTCGGACTGCCCGACATCCTGAAGAGCGCGCAGTTCGGCTATGACGGCAAGGGCCAGGTGCGGCTGACGGCAGAGTCGAACCTGGACGAGGCCTGGACCCAGATGGGCGGACCGCTGGGCATCCTGGAGGCCGAAGTGGATTTCGCCCTGGAGGCGTCGGTCATCGTCGCGCGCAGTGTCAACGGACAGGTGGCGCTCTATCCGCCGGTGGAGAACCGCCACAAGCATCACATCCTCGATGAGACCATTGCGCCGGCGGATTTGAAGCCGGAGACGATCGCGGCGGCCGAGGCCATCGCACGCAAGATCGCCGCCGCGTTCGATCTGGTGGGCCTCTTGGGCGTCGAGCTGTTCATCACCAGGTCGGGCGAGGTGCTGGTGAACGAGCTGGCGCCGCGACCGCATAATTCCGGCCACTGGACCATGGATGCCTGCGTCACCAGCCAGTTCGAGCAGTTCGTCCGCGCGGTCTGCGGATTGCCGCTGGGCTCCACGGCGCATCATGCGCCGGCGGTCATGAAGAACCTGATCGGCGACGACGTGAAGGCCTGGCGCGAAATCCTCGGCGATCCCGACGCCAAGCTGCATCTCTACGGCAAGACGGAAGCCCGCCCCGGCCGCAAAATGGGGCATGTGAACAAGCTGAAGCGGTAGCCTCACCACTTCGCGGGCGTTCATGTGCTTAGCTCCAGCCCTAGTTTGATTGAGACGTCTCGCCCCACAAAGTGGGGAGAGACACGCAGCAAGCGCGTTCCGCGGTTGTTGCGGGTGAGGGGTTGGCGCCGCTTCTGAGGCAAATTTCAGAATCACCGCAGAAGATCAAAGCTGAACAAACTCCACGCCCTCGGCTGCAAAACTCCGTGCGCCTAGCCCTCACCCCGCCACATTCGCTGAACGCGAATGTGGCATCCCTCTCCCGCTGCGCGGGCGAGGGGTCTGTCCGGCTTGAGTATCCGGGCCTTGAAGCCGGCTACCGCCCCACGCCGCGCAGCAAGCGGAATGGATCGGGCAACTGCCCGACCAGCTTGTCGAGCCTGCCGCGCAGTTTCTGGATGCGCATGACGTCGTCGATTCGGCGGTCGATGAAGGACCAGGTATCGACGCTGCCTTCCGATTTGTCGTTCAGCCAGTAGAACACGCTGGCGGTGTAGACGCCGGCCAAGAGCGCGCGCTTGCTGTAGTAGCTGAAATCGGCGGAGCGGTCGCCGACCGCGTACCAGATGGCGTCGACAGTGCGGTAGAGGCTGACCAGGCCGATGGGCGAGTTGGTCGGTAGCGCCAGGAAGGCGAGGCCCTGGCGGATCGCCTCGCGATGCCCGGCGTTGATCTCGAAGCGCAGGCGCAGCGCCAGCGCCACCTTCTGCCGGAGCTTCAGGGCGGCGAGATCGCGCTTCTCCAGTTCGGCCACCATGCGGCGGTCGGTCAGGCGATGGAAATACTCGATCATCTCGCCGATGCCGCGCGGGAACGCGTTCAGCGCCAGCGCGCGGTCGGCGCCGGTATCTTCGATCGCTCGGTCGAAGGCGGTCTGCGTCCAACCGTCGAACGGCACATGGGCGAGCGCCGCGGTCAGAAGTTTTTCGCGCAGCGCCTCGCGCTCGTCCTGGTGTTTCTTCGCCATGGTTCAGCCCTCCGCCAGTTCAGCGAGTTCTTCCTCGCTCGGCGCCGGATGGCCGGCGGCGGCGCGGTAGCGCATCTCCTCCATGAAGGAGAGCTGGGTCATATCGGTCATTCGCATCGGGTACAGCACGCCGTCGAGATGGTCGCATTCATGCTGCACCACCCGGGCGTGGAAGTCGCGGGCCTCGCGCTCGATGCGCTTGCCCAGGAGATCGTAGCCGCGGTAGCGGATCTGGGTGTAGCGCGGCACCAGGCCGGTCAGGCCCGGCACCGACAGGCAGGCCTCCCAACCGTCGGCCTTGGCTTCGGCCAGGGGTTCGATGACCGGATTGATAAGCACCGTCATGGCGACCCCGGCCTCGGCTGTCTCCCCGGCGAATCGCGGCTGGCCCGGGCGGCGGGGACCTCGAAAATGACCACCCGCTTGGGCACATGGACCTGCGGGGCGGCCAGGCCGATGCCGCCGACATCCGCCAGGGTTTCCAGCATGTCCTTGACAAGGTTACGGATTTCCGGCGCGGTGGGATCCGCGACCGGGTCGGCGCGGCGGGCGAGCACGGGGTGGCCCATGCGGGCGATCTTGAGAATGGCCATGACCCTAAATATGGCCCAAGGCGGGCCCGGCCGCCAGTCCGGGGCCGGAAATTGCCGCAGAAGACGGCTTTGCAATCCCGTAAGGCTCTGATATAAAACCGCCCTTCCGATTAGCGCGTCGCGCGTGTCCGGAGCATTCTCCGGGCGAGCGGCGTTTTTGCGATTGAAATTCTGGAGGCTGTGGACACCGTGCAGGTTATCGTTCGCGACAACAATGTGGATCAGGCGCTGCGCGTTCTGAAGAAGAAGATGCAGCGTGAAGGCGTGTTCCGGGAGATGAAGCTTCGCCGTAATTACGAGAAGCCGTCGGAGCGCCGGGCGCGGGAAAAGGCCGAGGCCGTCCGCCGCCACCGCAAGCTGATGCGCAAGCGCATGGAGCGCGAAGGCTACTAGCCGCCGTTTCCAGATCTCATGAATTCGAAAGGCCCGGTGCATTGCGCCGGGCCTTTTTCATTGGGCGATGTGTGCCCGTTCAGATCAGCAGCGCATGTTCGTGCTGGAGCAGCCAGCGCTTGCGGTCGAGGCCGCCGCCATAGCCGGTCAGCGAGCCGTCCTTGCCGATCACCCGGTGGCAGGGGACGACGATGGAGATGGGATTGCGGCCGTTGATCATGCCGACCGCGCGGGTTGCGCTCGGGCGGCCGACGGCGTCAGCCAGATCGCTGTAGCTCCAGGTGTCGCCGCAGGGAATACGGCGCAGCGCCGCCCAGACCTTCTGCTGGAATGGAGTGCCGCCGCCATCGACGGGAATGTCGTCTATGGCGTGCAGGTCGCCTTTGAAATAGGCGGCGATGCGGCCGCAGAAGCCGAAGGGATCCCGGGCCGGAGTCATCCGGCAATCGCCGAATCGGAAGCGGAGGTCGTAGTCGAATCGCTCCTGAACCCCGGCGAACTCCAGCGCCATCAGCTTACCATCAGCCGCAGCCAGGAGCATCTCGCCGATAGGCGTGGGAACATGGTCGCGGAGCAGTTCCACCGCGGTAGGTTCTTCGGATTTCCTGAGGGCGACGGCTGCCATACCGTCATACTAGCCGATAAATTCTGAACTGTCAGCGCGCCAGCGACTCCGCCGCAGCGAATCATGGCGGTTTTCGGACCCGGTCGTGTGGAAGTCTTCCGCCGCAGCGTGGCGGCCGGCGATCAGTGCCCGAAGGCCTTGACGATCTCTTCGCAAACCTTCTTGGCGTCGCCGAACAGCATCATGGTGTTGTCGCGGAAGAACAGCTCGTTATCGACGCCGGCATAGCCCGACGCCATGGAGCGCTTCACGAACAGCACGGTCTTGGCGTTCTCCACGTCCAGGATCGGCATGCCGTAGATCGGGCTCTTGGTGTCGGTCTTCGCCGCCGGGTTGGTCACGTCATTGGCGCCGATGACGAAGGCGACATCGGTGGAGGAGAATTCGCGGTTGATGTCCTCGAGCTCGAACACTTCGTCATAGGGCACGTTGGCTTCGGCCAGCAGCACGTTCATATGGCCGGGCATACGGCCGGCGACCGGATGGATGGCGTAGCTGATCTTGACGCCGTCCTTCTTCAGCAGGTCGGCCATCTCGCGCAGCGCGTGCTGGGCCTGGGCCACCGCCATGCCGTAGCCCGGCACGATGATGACCGAGCTGGCATTCTTCATCAGGAAGGCGGCATCCTCGGCGCTGCCGGATTTCACCGGCTTGTCGCTCGGGCCCTTGGCCGGGCCGCCGCCGCTGGTATCGGTGCCGAAACCGCCGGCGATTACATTGATGATCGAGCGGTTCATGCCCTTGCACATGATGTAGCTCAGGATCGCCCCCGACGAGCCGACCAGCGCGCCAGTGACGATCAGCAGGCTGTTCGACAGCGTGAAGCCGATGCCGCAGGCCGCCCAGCCGGAATAGGAATTCAGCATGGACACGACGACGGGCATGTCGGCGCCGCCGATGGGGATGATCAGCAGGAAGCCCAGCAGCAGCGACACCGCCACCAGCGCCCAGAAGATGAAGGGGCTCTCGGTGATCACCAGCAGCACGAGCAGCACGACGATGGCAACGCCGAGCGCGCCGTTGAGATAGTGCTGGCCGGGGAAGACGATGGGCGCGCCGCTCATCAGCGCCTGCAGCTTGGCGAAGGCGATGATCGAGCCGGTGAAGGTGATGGCGCCGACGGCGATGCCCAGCCCCATCTCGATCAGGCTGGAGCTGTGCACGTCCCCTGCCGTGCCGATGCCGTAATTCTCCGGCGCGTAGAAGGCGGCCGCGGCCACCAGCACGGCGGCAAGGCCGACCAGGCTATGGAACGCGGCGACAAGCTGCGGCAGCGCGGTCATCTGGATGCGCTGCGCAATGACGGCGCCGATCCCGCCGCCGATGACGATGCCGGCCAGGATGGTGCCGTAGCTCAGCACGCCCGGCGTCACCGCGAAGACCAGGGTGGTGATGATGGCGATCGTCATGCCGGCGATGCCGTAGAGATTGCCGGCGCGGGAGCTTTCGGGCGAGGACAGGCCCTTCAGCGCCATGATGAAGCAGACGGAAGCGATGAGATAGAGGAAGTTGGCGAACTCGGCGCTCACGGGCGGTGCTCCTTCCCCGACCTATTTCTGCTTCTTCTTGAACATCGACAGCATCCGGTGAGTCACCAGGAAGCCGCCGAAGATGTTCACGGAAGCGAGGACGATGGCGATGAAGCCCATGACCTCGGAGAAGGAGAAGGTGAATTCCGCCGCGGCGCCCGCGGCGATCAGCGCGCCGACGATGATGACGGACGAGATCGCGTTGGTGACGGCCATCAGCGGCGAATGCAGCGCCGGCGTCACCCGCCAGACCACGTGATAGCCGATGAAGCAGGCCAGCACGAACACGGTGAACAGCGCGACAAAGGGCAGATGTCCGCCGGCCGCGCCGCCTTCGGCGCCCACCGTCAGCGCCTGCTGGCTGAGCTCGGACAGCTGGCTCGACAGCCCCTGCGCGAGATCGCTGAGATTGTTCAACTGCTTGGAAAGCTCGTCCTGGTTCATCTGGCGCGGACTCCCTAGGAGACGAAGGACGGATGCACGATCTTGCCGTCGCGGGTCAGCGCGGTGGCCTTCACGATCTCATCCTCCCAGTCGATTTTCAGCGCCTTGGTCTCCTTGGAGATCATCGGCGTCAGGAAGGCGAGCAGGTTGCGCGCATAGAGTGCACTGGCGTCGACGGCGATGCGGCTGGGCAGATTGACCAGGCCGACGATGGTGACGCCGTGCTTCATGACGATCTTGCCGGGCTCGGACAGCGGACAATTGCCGCCCTGCTCCACCGCCAGATCGACGATGACCGAGCCAGGCTTCATGGTTTTCACCATCTCCTCGCTGACCAGCACCGGCGCCTTCCGGCCGGGGATCAGCGCCGTGGTGATGATCACGTCCTGCTTCTTGATCGTCTCGGCGGTCAGCGCCGCCTGCTTCGCCTTGTAGGCGTCGCTCATTTCCTTGGCGTAGCCGCCGGCAGTCTCCGCCTGCTTGAATTCCTCGTCCTCGACCGCGACGAAGGTAGCGCCCAGGCTTTGCACCTGCTCTTTCGCCGCGGGACGGACATCGGTCGCGGAGACGATGCCGCCGAGGCGGCGTGCCGTGGCGATGGCCTGCAATCCGGCGACACCGGCGCCCATGACCAGCACGCGGGCGGCCGCGACCGTGCCGGCCGCGGTCATCATCATCGGAAAGCCGCGGCCGAACACCGCCGCTGCCTCGATGACGGCGCGATAGCCGGCCAAATTTGCCTGGGACGACAGCACGTCCATGGACTGGGCGCGGGTGATGCGCGGCAGAAATTCCATGGCAAAGGCGGTGACGTTGCGGCCGGCGTAGTCGGCGAGCTGTTCCCGCGCCGCAAAGGGCGCCAGGATGCCGATCAGCAGCGCGCCGGGCTTCATCAGCGCGAGTTCGTCGGGTCCGCCCTCGCCCGATGTCAGCGGCCGCTGCACCTTGAGGACGATATCGGCATCGCCGAGCGCATCGGCTTCATCATGGGCGATGCGCGCGCCGGCTGCGGCATATGCACCATCGGGCACGGCGGAAGACTGGCCCGCACCCGCCTCAACGACGATCTCAGCGCCCAGCGCGATGAGCTTCTTTACCGTATCCGGCGAGACGGCGACGCGCGCCTCATTCGGGCGGCGCTCCCTGGGAATGCCGATCTTCATGGCTGATTCGATCCCGACTTGGTCCCCTCTTGGCGGCGCCACAATGCCGGAGGGGTCTGGAAAGCTCAAGTGCCGTCAGGCCTTACCGGTCATTAACCGGAATTCAGCCTCGCCGTGCCATAAGTATGGGGTATCGCAAGGCCCCGCCGTGGCGTCTTACATTGAACAGGGCCGGGAAGCAGCAAGGGCAGTACGGTTGTTCATGACCGCCACCAGTTCCCGCGTGCGCAGCGATTTCAGCCGGCAGTCCTTGCCCCATCTGCGGGACAAGCGCCTTCATCTGCTGTTGGATCATTGGCTCGACCGCCGCGGCGAGGGTGGCGTTCCCTTGCGGTCTTCAATCGATCCTTCGGCCATCGTTCCGGTGCTGCCCTACATCTGGCTCTGCGAGTTCAATGCGGCGGAGGAGCGCTTCCGCATGCGCCTCGCCGGCGAAGAGATCAACAAGCTCTACGGCAAGAACATCTCCACCTGCTACTTCGAGGAGATCGCCGAGCCCGAGTTTCCTGCCGGTCATGACGCGCCGGTATCGCCGGATCATCGAAGAGCCGGCGATCCTGCATTGCGGGGGCCTCATCTATTTCTCCCACAGCAGCCCCGTCGTCGGCGAGCGGCTGGGCCTGCCGCTGCGCATGGAGGATGGGCGGATCACGCAGATCATCGGCGTATCGATCTATGACTTCCCGCTGGAACAGCACGATTTCGGCGTGAAGGGCGAGGAGATGGCGGAGATCTATACGCCGATCCTGGATTGACGGACGGCGGCCGGGCCGCAGCAAGGCCGCGAAAACCTTCCCTTGCCGATTCGGACGGCTTCGGCTGCAATCGCCGGCGCGAGAATCGGCGCCGGAAATGACCAACAAGAATCCCGACATCCTGGTAATCGGCGCCGGCATCATCGGCGCCGCTTGCGCCTATTATCTGGCGCGGGACGGCGCGCGCGTCACCGTCATCGACAGCAGAGGCCCCGGCGGCGTGGCCACCCCCGCTTCTTTCGCCTGGATCAATGCGAGCTGGGGCAATCCCGAGCCCTATTTCCGCCTGCGCCGGGAAGCGATGGCGGAATGGCGGCGGCTCGCGGCGGCACTGCCGAACTTGCGGATCGGCTTCAATGGCGGTCTTTGCTGGGACATGGCGCCTGACGACATGGACGCCTATCTGCGCGAACACAGTGCCTGGGGCTATGGCATTCGCCGCGTCGATCGCAAGGAGGCAGCACGACTGGAGCCGCGTCTTGCCGATCCGCCGGATGCCGCCCTGTATGTCGCTGAGGAAGGCGCGGTCGAGCCGCGGGCCGCGGCATTGGCTCTGCTATCAGCGGCAGAGCGATTGGGCGCGCGTTTCATCGCGGGCACGGGCGTGCGCGGGTTGATCCTGCGCGGGGACCGGATCGAGGGCGCGCTGACGGATAGCGGCGAGATCCATGCCGACGAGGTGCTGCTGGCGGCGGGCGCGGCGTCGCCTGATATCGCGGCGAACGCGGGCGTGACGCTGCCTCTGACAGTGCCGCCCGGCCTGCTGGTTTCTTCCCAACCCCATCGGCGCCTGCTCAACGGCCTGGTGATGGCGCCCGATCTGCATATGCGGCAGACCGCGGAGGGGCGCATCGTCGCCGGTGCGGATTTCGGCGGCAGCGATCCCCAGACGGATGCCGAGGTCACGGCTCGCGCCGTGTTCGCCAAGCTGCAATCGATGGTGACCGGCGGCGAGCTGCTGGTGATGGAGGGCTATAGCACCGGCTATCGCCCGACGCCGGTGGATGGCTTCCCGGCCATTGGACGGCCGAAGGGCCGGGGCGGACTCTATATCGCGGTCATGCATTCCGGGATCACCCTGGCGCCGGCCGCCGGCCGGTTCGCGGCGGAAGAACTGCTACAAGGCCGGCGCGATCCGTTGCTGGCGCCCTATGGCCCGGCAAGGTTTACGCCGTGAGAGAGCGCTGCCATGGAACATAGGCTCGAACCCGTCGATGTCCTGGTCGTCGGTGCCGGTATGGGCGGCGCCGCGTTCTGCGCGCGGCTGGCCGAGCGGGCGCCGAAGCTGCGCATCGCCTGCCTGGAGCGCGGCGGCTGGGTCAATCAGGCCGCGATGCCGCCGCTGCGCCGCGACTGGCAGCGCGCGACGCTGAACGACTGGGCGGCGTCGCCGAACATGCGGCTGAAATCGGCGAGGCCCTCGCCTTCGGCCGACTACGCCATCGACGACACGGGTTCGCCGATCAAGCCGCTGATGTGGAGCGGCGTCGGCGGTTCCAGCATCAATTGGGCGGCGCACTTCCCGCGGCTGCATCCGTCGGATTTTCGCACGCATACGCTTGATGGCGTCGGCGACGACTGGCCGTTCGACTATTTCGATCTCGAGCCCTACTACGATCTCAACGACGCGGCGATGGGCGTCTGCGGATTGGCCGGCGATCCCGCCTATCCACCGAAGCCGGCGCGGGCGATGCCGCCGCTGGCGCTCGGCCGCCTGGGAGAAACGGCGGCGCGGGGCTTCGATGCGCTGGGCTGGCATTGGTGGCCGGTCGATGCGGCAATCAACACGGTGGCGCAGGATGGCCGCGGCGCCTGCAACTATTGCGGCCCCTGCCAGCAAGGCTGTTTCGTCCGGGCGAAGGCCAGCACCGATGTAACCTACTGGCCGAAGGCGATCGCGGCCGGGGTGGAGCTGCGGCCGAACTGTATTGCCCAGCGTATCGTCGTCGAAGGCGGCCGGGCCACAGGTGTGATCTATCGCGACGCGGACGGACGCGAGATATGGCAGCCGGCAGGCCATGTCGTCGTCGCCGGCAATGGCATCGGCACGGCGCGGCTGTTGCTGGCGTCTGACATCGACAGCCCAGCACTCGGGCGCAACCTGATGTTCCATCCCGGCGGTTATGTGCGGGGCATGTTTCGCGACGAACTGGACGGGCCGAAGGGGCCGATCGGCTGCGCGCTCTACAGTCATGAGTTCTATGAAACCGACGTGAGCCGTGGCTTCAAGCGCGGCGTGCATCTGCAGGTGACGCGAGAGAATCCGCTGCTGCTGCAGGCGGCGCGGCTCGATCCCGCCTGGGGCCGCGAGGCGCAGCGGCTGCTGCGTGAGGAATTCCGCCATTCCATGGCGGTGCTGGTGATGGCCGAGGATCTGCCGGAGATGCACAACCGGGTGACGCTGACGGATCGCAACGCTAGCGACGGCATGCCCGGCGTGAGGATCGAGTACAAGCTGTCCGATCATTCGCGGCGCAGCCTGGATTTCGGTCTCGACCGCGCAGAAGAAATGCTGCGCGCCGCCGGCGCCTATCGTGTGGTGCGCCTGCCGCTGGCACCGCTGACGGGTTGGCACCTGCTGGGCACGGCACGCATGGGCAGCGATCCCGCGACTACGGTCACGGATACACGCGGGCGCTTGCATGCGGTGCCGAACGTCCTGGTCGCCGACGGCAGCCTGTTCACCACCGTGGGCGCGGTCAATCCCGGTTCCACCATCGGCGCGCTCGCGCTGAAGGTCGCCGACGACCTGGCGCGGGAGGTCGCATGAACACGGCGTTCATCGCGGCTGTCGTCGATACGCTGCTGCCGGGCGATGAGGATGGCCCGAGCACCCGGCCGCCATTACTGCCCGGCCGCGCCGTGGGCATCGATCTGCGAGCACTCACAGAAACGCATCATCAGGTTTTCGAGGGAATCGCCCGTCAGGCAGATGGTCCCGACGCGTTCGTCTCCGGCACTGACGCGACGCGCGTCGCCACTATTCAGGCAGTCGAACGTGCGATGCCCCAGGCGTTCCGCGCGATGCTTTCGGCGCTGCTCGCCGATTACTACGAATCCGTGCCGGTGTTGTTGGCTATGGGCTGGCGCACCGACCCGCCACAGCCCTGGGGAAACACGATGCCGCCGCAAGATCCCGCGACAACCGAGCGACTTAAGCGGGTGCAAGCGCGCGGCAAGCTGTGGCGGGAGTAGGACCCCAAGTTGTCATCCCGGTGCCGCCGCTTCAGCGGCGGAACCCGGGACCCAAGCACACGGAACTCGTCCGGTTGCCTTGACGACCGCTCGGTGTTCTTGGGTCCCGGATGATCGCACTGACGCGCGATCTCCGGGATGACAACTAATGTGTGGCAGCAGCGAGCGTGCTAGCTCGCCTTCGCCAGCTTGCGGATCTCCTTCGCCAGGAGCTGAAACTCCTCCCGCCGGCCGGTGCCTTTGCGCCAGACGAGCGCGATTTCGCGCCAGGGTTCGTCAACAGCCATTGGCCGGGTCACCAGGTTGCTGCCGGCGAGGATGCCGCCATCGATGGCGAGTTGCGGCAAGAGGGTAACGCCCAGGCCGTTGGCTGCCATCTGCACCAGGGTTTGTAGGCTGGTGGCCTCGAAGGCCTCGGCATGGCTCTTGGCGCCGAGGCGGCAGGCCGACAGCGCATGGTCGCGCAGGCAGTGGCCGTCCTCCAGCAGCAGCAGCGTCTCCCGCCGTGCCGCCGAAGCCTCGATCTTGCGCTGCCTGGCCAGCGGATGGTCCTTCGGCAGGGCCAGGCTGAAGCGGTCGTTGAACAGCTCCGCGGTCTCCACATTGCCGCAGTCATAGGGCAGCGCCATCAGCAGCACATCGAGATGGCCGTCATGGAGCTGCGCCACCAGGGGCGCCGTCTGCTCCTCGCGCAGATACAGTTTCAGCTTCGGATAGGCGGAGCGCAGGCCGGGCAGGATGCGCGGCAGCAGGAACGGCGCGATGGTCGGGATGATCCCCAACCGCACCGTGCCTGACAGCGGTTCCCGCGCCGCCTGGGCGGCCAGGGTCAGCTCCCGCGCGTCCTCCAGCAGCTTCCGGGCGCGGGCAACGGTCTCCTCGCCCAAGGGCGTCAGCACCACTTGGCGCTTGGTGCGGTCCACCAGCGGCGCCTGCAGGATCTCCTCCAGCTCCTTCAGGCTGGCTGACAGCGTCGATTGCGTGACAAAGCACGCGGCCGCCGCCTTGCCGAAATGCTTATGCTCGGCCAGGGCGGCGAAATGGCGCAATTGCTTCAGGGTCGGCAGCGGTTCGTTCATCGACAAATCCGATTACTGTCACGAAAAATATCAATTGGAACGATTATAATCTGGGGACTATCTCTTTCTGTGTCAAGCAACCCCAAAGGCAGCCCGCAACCCCTCCCCTTTTTCAGGAGCGAACCAACCATGCTTACCATTGGCGACAATTTCCCCAGCTTCGACCTCAAGGCGGTGGTTTCCACCGACCCCAAGAAGGCCTTCACCCAGATCAACAGCGAGTCCGACGAGGGCAAGTGGAAGATCGTGTTCTTCTGGCCGAAGGACTTCACCTTCGTGTGCCCGACGGAGATCGCCGCGTTCGGCAAGCTGAACGGCGAGTTCAACGACCGCGACGCCGTGGTCTATGGCGTATCCACCGACAGCGAGTTCGTGCATCTGGCCTGGCGGCAGAACCATGCCGACCTGAAGTCCCTGCCCTTCGCCATGCTCGCGGATATCAAGCGCGAGCTGTCCACGGCGCTGGGCATCCTCGACAAGAACGAGGGCGTGGCCTTGCGCGCCACCTTCATCGTCGATCCCCAGGGCATCATCCGCTTCGTGTCGGTGAACGACCTTAGCGTCGGCCGCAATCCGCAGGAAGTGCTGCGGGTGCTGGACGCGCTCCAGACCGACGAGCTCTGCCCCTGCAACTGGCAGAAGGGCGACGACGTCCTGAAGGCCGCTTAACTGTCCAATGAACCGTAGGGGCGGGTTTCGAACCCGCCCCTCTTACGCGGAGAACACACATGTCCCTCGAGACCCTGAAGAACCAACTCCCCGACTACGCCAAGGACCTGAAGCTGAACCTGTCGAGCCTGGCGTCCGAAACCGTCCTGACCGACCAGCAGAAGGCCGGCGCGTTCGTCGCCAGCGCGCTGGCTTCGCGCAACTCGGCGGTGAGCGACGCGCTCATCGCCGAGTTCGCGCCGAAGCTGACATCAGAGGCGCTGACCGCCGCCAAGGCCGCCGCCGCGATCATGGCGATGAACAACATCTACTACCGCTTCACCCACCTCGCCTCGGCGCCGGACTACAAGACCCTGCCGGCGAAGCTGCGCATGAACGTCATCGCCAAGCCGGGCGTGGAGAAGGTGGATTTCGAGCTCTGGTCGCTGGCGGTGTCGGCGATCAATGGCTGCGGCATGTGCATCGACTTCGCACGAGAAGGTGGTGCGCGAGCACGGCATCACCGCCGAGCAGGTGCAGGCCGCGGTGCGGATCGCATCGGTGGTGCATGCGGTCGCGGCGACGCTGGATGGCGAGTTTGCGGTGCAATCGGCTGCGGCATTGGCCGCATAACGCAGGGAGCCCGCATCAAACACCGTAGGGGCGGGTTTGAAACCCGCCCCTACATGAGCCGCGATGAACGGATGGAAAGGAGGCACCATGATCAACAACCCGCTGACCAAGACCCTGAGCTTCGCCGCCATCCACTTCACCGTCGCCTTCACGGTCGCCTACCTGCTGACCGGCAGCTTCATCGTCGGCGGGCTGCTCGCATTGGTGGAGCCGATGTGCAACACGGTGGCCTACCATCTGCACGAAAAGGCCTGGGCGCGCATCCGCAGCCGCGGCACTTGCACAGCAGCTTCCCACGGCTTCGGCCATCGCCTGCTATCGGGGGTGTAAAAAAGGATTGAAGTCGTTACTCTGCTTGTATCAGTTGGCAGAGGCTCGTCTCAGCAACAGGCAGATGTTGACCTATCAAATTGTCCCTGGCGTTGGAATTGGGCCAATCCAGCTTGGTGCCAAGCGCAGCGAGGCGCGCCTCGCCATGGGAAGCGATCCGAAAGTGTGGCGGCGCTTTGATCTGGATGAGGACCATTGGTACGAAAGCTGTTTCCAGGTCCACTATGACGCAGCCACCGATAAGGTCGAGTTCATCGAACTGGCCGCGAGCGATAAGTACGTCCTGCTATACAAGGGCATAGACGTTCACCGAACGCTCGCGGATGAACTGGTGGCATTGATCTCGCGAGAAACACCCTACGATCCCAACAACCGGGAACTTGGCTACAGCTACACATCCCCCCAAATCGAACTGAGTCTTTGGCGTTCGATCATGCCTGAAGCTGACGAAGATGACCCAGACTGGCGATACTTTGAGGCCGTCGGCCTTGGAGCTCCCGGCTACTTCAGCGGTCCTCGAGCCTAGGTCGCAACCGCTGCGAAGTTCCCCTGCACTACAACCTCGCCGCCTTCAGCGCCTTCGCCTGGCGCTTTTCCAGCAGCTTCACGTCGAAGCCCTCGATCAGCTCGTGGAACAGGCGGTACCAGTTGATCTCGGCTTTCAGATGCAGGAACACCGAGCCCAGGCCGATGGCGGCGCGGTCCATGAAGACGAATTCCCGCGGCGGCGTGATCGGGCCGAGACGGCGGAGATCGGCATGGACGCCCTCGGCGACTTCCTTCCCATAGACGCCTGATTTCGAATCCTGGATGCGCCGCTCCCGGTCCTCCATCAGAGGGCCGTAGACGAAGCGCGCCCAGCGGTTCAGCACATCGATGACCTCGCGGTTGAGTCCCTTGAAGCCCCAGGACTCATAGGCATGCACGGCGAGATCGCGGTCGTCATTGAGCAGCGCGTGATAGAGATCGATCACTCCCTTGACGAAGCTGGCGTGGAACACGCGGATGCAGCCGAAGTCCAGCAGATTGATCGAGCCGTCCGGCCGCACCGTGTAGTTGCCCAAATGCGGATCGCCATGGATCACGCCGTAGTAATAGAATGGCACGTACCAGGCACGGAACATGTTGAGCGCAACTTGATTCCGCACCTCGAGTTCCGGATGGGTGACGATGAAGCTCAGCAGCGGCTCGCCCGAGAGCCAGTTCATGGTCAGCAGGCGCTTCGTCGACAGCTTCGGCTCGAGCTCCGGCACCTGCACATTGGCCTCGTCCTTCAGCATCAGGCCGTAGAGCGTCATGTTCTTGGCTTCGCGTTCGTAATCCAGTTCCTCGCGCAGGCGCGCGGCGATTTCCGGATGGATCTCCCGGGTGGAGATCGAGCGGTCATAGCGCTCATAGATCGAGAAGATCAGCTTGAGCTGCCCGAGATCCGCCTCCACCGCCGAGAGCATGTCCGGATATTGCAGCTTGCAGGCAAGATCGCGGCCGTCATGGGACACGGCGCGATGCACCTGGCCGAGCGACGCGGCGTGCGCCGCCTGATGCTCGAAGATCTTGAACCGCTTCTGCCAATCCGGGCCGAGTTCCGCCGCCATGCGGCGCTTGACGAAAGGCCAGCCCATCGACGGCGCGTTGGCCTGCAGCTGCGCCAGCTCCTGCATATATTCTTTTGGCAATCCGCCGGGGATGGTGGCCATGATCTGCGCCACCTTCATCAGCGGGCCCTTGAGGCCACCCAGCGCGGTGCGCAGCTCCGCCGCATGCTGGCCGCGGTCGAGCTTGAGGCCGAGATAGCGCTCGCCCACCACCCGCGCCGCCAGGCCGCCCACGGCCGTGCCGACCCGCGCATAACGCCGGATGCGGCCGCCGAGGCGGTTGTCTTCGGAGGAATTGGTCATGCCCGGAAGATATAGGGTCCGGGCGGGGCGGAAGCTAGAAGCAGCCGATCCAGCTGAGATCCAGCAGCATCGCCTCGCCGCGCACCGCCCAGAGATAGACGCCGCCGCCGATCAGCAGACCGGCCGCCGTTAGTCCCCAGAATTTCGGGCCGCGGCTCATTCCGCCGCTCCCATCGCCGGCGCCAGCCGCGCCACCGGCTTTTCGGCGATCGGCCAATGCAGCGCCGCGGCAACCAGGCCGAGGGCCACGGAGATCCACCACATCGCGTCATAGGAGCCGAACATGTCGTACAGCTTACCACCAAGCCAGGCGCCGAAGAAGGCGCCGATCTGATGGGAGAAGAATACCACACCATAGAGCATGGACATATAGGCCGGTCCGAACACGGTGCCGATCAGGCCGCTGGTAAGCGGCACCGTCGACAGCCACAGCAGGCCCAGCAGCGCGCCGAAGGCCAGCACGGTGAAGTTGCTGATCGGCAAGAGGATGAACAGCAGGAACACCAGGGAGCGCAGGAGATAGAGGATCGTCAGCACGTTCTTCTTCAGAAAGCGCCCGCCCAGTACGCCTGCGCTATAGGAGCCGATGATGTTGAACAGGCCCACCAGCATCAGCGTGGACGCGCCGAGCCAGGCGGGCATGCCCTTGTCGCCGAGATAGGCCGGCAGATGGGTGGCGACGAATATCACATGGAAGCCGCAGACGAAGAAGCCGATCGTCAGCAGCCAGAACCCCCTGTGGGTGAAGGCCTCGCCCAGCGCCTGGCGGATCGTCTGGCCGCGGGACGTTGCCGAAGCCTTCGGCGCCTCGCGCACGCCCCAGATCATGGGGAACATCGTGGAGGCAATGATGGCGAGACCGATGAACGCCGCCGACCAGCCAAGCTCGTCAATGAACACCTGGGTGACGGGCACCAGCGCGAACTGACCGATCGAGCCGCCGGCGGTGAGGATGCCCAGCACCAGGGACCGCTTTTCCGCCGGCACCATGCGGGAAACCGAGCCGATAACGGTGGAGATGCCCGCCGCACCCATCGCCAGGCCCACCAGCAGATTGCCGGCAATGACCTCGAACGGGCCTGCAGTGAAGGACATCAGCACCAGGCCGGCGATATAGAGCACCGTGCCGGCGATGGAGACGCGCACGGCCCCGTACTTGTCGGCGAGACCGCCGAAGAACGGCGCGGCGGCGCCCCAGAGTAGGTTCTGCACCGCCACGGCAAAGGCGAAGACTTCACGGCCCATGCCGAGATCGACCGAGATCGGCGCCAGGAACAGGCCGAAGCCGGTCCGCAAGCCCATGGTCACGGTGATCAGCCCCGCGCCGCAGCAGATCACGATCCACATACTACGCGTCAAGGCAGCCATGCTCGGGTCCTCTGGGGAGATTGAGGCCGGATCATTGCGCCTCAAGCCTCGCGGCCACAACCGGCAAGCGGACATGGCCGGATTGTGCGGCCGGTATGGCTTCGCTACTAGGGAATGTATGGATACAGGCGGACCAACGGATGCCCGCCGGGACTTACTCCGGCGTTACTGCACGGGCTTCAGGAAGGTCTCGGTCACGCCGCCGCGGAGCTTGCCGCTGCCGCCGGTATTCTTGCCTTCCCAGGCGACCTTGCTGCCATCGACGGTTACGTGGAAGCAGCCATTGGCCGAGTTCGGGCGAGTTCTTCCAGACGACGCAGACGTCGCCCTCCTTGTCGAGATGCCAAGTGCCGAAGTCGCGCGTGCCGCCGACCTCCTCATAGGTCGCGTTGCCGCCGGCGATGAAATACATGTTGAAGGCGGTGCCCGCGGCCGTGGTGCCGGACAGCGTATTGCCTTGCATCATCGTCACGAAATCGCCCCAGCGCACGGGGTGCGGCTCAGCCGCGGCAGGCGCCGGCAGCAAGAGCAACAGCGGCAGAATTAGATTGCGCGTTCGCATCGCACTCAACATCGATCGCTCTGGAAGCGGATATCGGTTAGTCGCCGCCTGCTTCTCCGCCGTTGTCGTCATCGGATCCGCCAAATCCGCGGCCTAGCCCTTCGCCGATCCGGCCGAGTTGGCCCAGATTGCCGAGGCCGCTGAGGAAGCCGCCGTCTTCGTCATCGTCAGGCTCCGGTTCCGGTTCCGGCTCCGGTTCTGGCGCAGGCGGGTCGGGCTTGTCGGGATTCGATGCCGTCTGGCCGCGCTCCGGTTCGCTCGGTTCGTCTTCGGAATCTTCAGGGGGCCCCGCCGCGGGCGCGATATTGCTGAGATCCGCGAACAGCGTGTCATCCTCGGGCACCGTTATGCCCAGCGCGACACTGACGCCGGTGCATTCCGACGTGACAGTCGCGGTTTCGCCCATCTTCGCGACCGCCGCTTCGCCGCCGCAAGGCGTCACTTCGATTTCGCCATCGAGAACAGCGACCTGCGTCGTTCCATCTGCCGCCACGGCGATGACGAGCTCGGTGCCGCGGATCGAGAGAACGGCTGTCGGCGTCGCCAGCTGCATTTTCTGGCTCTTGCCGAGGCTGCCGGAGATATAGCGGAAGGCGCCGACGCCGAAATTCAATAGCGCCGCGCCGTCGCCGGTGCCGGGATCGTAGATGAACTTGTCGAGTTTCACCGTCGAGTTCTTGCCGATGCGCAGTTGCGTCTTGTCGAGGAACATCAGCGCCGTGCTCGCGCGTGAGTCCGTCAGCACAACTTCTTCGGCAAAGATCGGCTCGCTGAAGACCAGCTCATGCTCGTCGCCGGTCGGCAGCTGCCCGATCGCCCCCTTGTACTCCGGTTGAAAGACCTCGCCGATCTGTACTTCCGCCGATGCCGCTACCGGCAACATGACTGCCGCATAAGCAGCCAACATTCCCGCCGTCCGCCAGGACATGCCCATGACTTTCTCCCACCTGCCTCGTTACCGGTGGTTCCGCTGGACATAGCCACTCGGCTTGGCCCAGACGGCCCCGGCTTTATTGAGTTGTCCAATGGTATGCCTCCGAAGCGCGGAAGTCGAATGTGACTTAAATCACAAAATCGTCGTTCTTGATTTGTTCCCTCGAAAGCCCTAGATTATCGATATGTCGGACATCTTCCTCGAGACCGGACCCGGCGACGGGCTGCCCGACCGTGCGCGCAAAGGGCGCGGCGCGGTCAGCAACCGTGCGGGCCGATTCGAACCCCATGGCCGCGAGGCCGTGGACGATGGCTGGAGTTCCGCGTCCGCACCGGATCCCGACGACGAACTGCCGCCGCTGCGGACGACTGTCGCCATTGACGCCACCCGCACCATCATCGCCCGCAACACGTCGCCCGACATACCCTTCGATCAGTCGATCAACCCCTATCGCGGCTGCGAGCATGGTTGCGTCTATTGTTTCGCCCGGCCGACCCACGCCTTTCTCGGATTGTCGCCCGGGCTGGATTTCGAGACCAAGTTGTTGATGAAGCCCGATGCGGCCGCGCTGCTTGATCGCGAGCTGCGCCATCCGAAATACAAGCCGAAGATCATCGCCATGGGGACCAACACCGACCCCTATCAGCCGCTAGAGCGGACCCAGCGCATCACCCGTTCGGTCCTGGAGGTGCTGTCGGCATTCAACCATCCCGTGGGCATCGTCACCAAGTCGGCGCTGATCACCAGGGACATCGACATCCTGGCGCCGATGGCGGAGAAGCGCCTGGCCCATGCTTATCTCTCCGTTACCACGCTGGATGGCGAACTCGCGCGCAAGATGGAGCCGCGGGCTTCCGCACCGGCCAAGCGCGTGGAGGCCATCCGGCAGTTGGCCGCCGCCGGCATTCCCACGGGTGTGATGGCGGCGCCGATGATTCCGGCGCTGAACGATCATGAGCTGGAAAAGATCCTGGAAACCGCGGCGGCGGTCGGCGCCACCAGCGCAGGCTATGTGATGCTGCGCCTGCCGCTGGAGATCAAGGACCTGTTCATCGAGTGGATGGACACGCACGCGCCCGGCAAGACCAAGCATGTGCTGGAGCTGATCCGCGGCGCGCGCGGCGGCGAACAGCTTTACGACTCCACCTTCGGTGAGCGCATGCGCGGCACCGGCCCCTATGCCGACCTACTGCGCAAGCGATTCAAGCTGGCCACCCGCCGGCTCAACCTCGACAGCTACCGCAACCGCTGGGAGTTCGATTTCTCGCTGTTCAAGCCGCCGCCGGCCCCGGGGGATCAGTTGAGCCTGCTCTGATGGTTGAACTGGTGCGCACCTAAAAACGTTCGGCAAGATCGTATTGCAATCTTACGGCATCGCCGTCGCTTGTTTCAGATAGGCGATCAGGTCGGCGCGCTCCGCGGCGTCCTTCATGCCGCTGAACGGCATCTTCGTGCCCTTGATGAATTCGCGCGGAGCGGTGAGGAACTGGTCGAGTGTTGCCTCGTCCCAGACGACGCCGGAAGACTTCATGGCTTCGGAATAATTGTAGTCGTCGAGGCTGCCGGCAGTGCGGCCGAACAGGCCCTGGTGGCGCGGGCCGACGCGGTTGACGTCGATGGAGTGGCAGCCCTGGCAACGGCTGTAGAGTTTCTCGCCGGCGGCGGGATCGCCTCCAGCGTAGGCCGGCGCGGCGGCAAGCAACAGCAAGCTCATCAGCGCCGCCCTGCTTGGCAATCGGTTCATGGATATTTCTCGCGGCGATTCAATTGGAGAAACTGCGAGCCGCCCCGCAGGAGGTTCCAGCCTGCGGGGCGGCGGCGGTCGGCATTGCCTGGCGGAGGGGGGTGGCAGTGCCGTTCCGGCAGAGTCAGCCGCTACATGATGAACGGCGCTTCGATCGGCTTCTGGCCCAGCGCGTTCTTCAGGATGGCTACATGCTGGGTTTCGACGCCCATGATGCTGGCCGCGGCCTTCGCCAGATCACGGTTATCGAAGCCGGGGATCGTGCTGAGATAGGCGCTGGCGGCGCCCTCTTCGAGACCAAGAGCGAAAGCGAGCACATCGCCTTCGTTCTTCAGCTTGTCGACCGGGAACTTGTGCTTCACGTCGGCGACCGGCTTGCCGCCGAGCTGGCGGATGGTCTTGATCAGCACGTCGCGATGCTGCTTGTGGTCGCTCTGGAAGCCGACGGCGACGCCAAGCACGCCCTTGGACAGCAGGCCGCTTTCGGCGCCCACCTGATAGGCGGCGATCGCCTCATGCTCGAGGCCGAGCGCGACGTTCAGGGTGTCGATATCGGCCGACATCGTCGCAGCACTGGCCGGACGGATGCCGGTGCCGATGCCGGCGAGCATCGCGACAGCGGTGCCTGACAGGGCCAATTGCGCGCCCCTGCTGAACAGGCCGCGGCGATCGATGGAAAGCTCGGTCTTCGGCAGCAGAATTGTCTCAGACATGTTGTATGTCTCCTCCTTGCGGTTGACGGGAGCACGACGCCGGTGAACGGCGGCGGCTGCAGGTACGGTGTTGAGGGGGTCCGCCTTTGCCGGCGGGCACGATCATCCGCCCCACTGACCGCTTTACGGATCGACGCCAGCCGCGGATGCAGGTCACAAGATCGTGATTCCCCGTCAAGGCTGTCCTATAGTCGGCGTTTCCCGGTGTCGCTGACCGGCGCAGAATCGCCGCAGATATCGCGGACATGCCGCCGGCCCGCGATGCAAGAGTTGTTGCAATGGATTTTCCCCCTGGAGGTTTTGCGATGTCCCCTGCCCGCCGCTTTCGCCTGCCCGCCGCTGTTGCCGTCGGCGTCCTGCTCACTGTCCTTGGATTGCCGGCGGAGGCGCATCTGCTGAACGCCAGCCACGCGGGCACGGCCCAGGGATTTGCCCATCCTTTCTCCGGCCTGGATCACATCCTGGCCATGGTGGCGGTGGGCCTGTGGGCGGCGCAGATCGGGCGGCGCGCCCTCTGGGTCTTGCCGCTGGCATTCCCGCTGGCGATGGCGGCCGGCGGCTTGCTGGGAATGAGCGGCGCGGCCCTGCCGGGGCTCGAGACCGGCATTGCCGCTTCGGTGGCACTCCTCGGCCTGCTTGTCGCCCTCGCCGCCAGGCCGCAATTGCCCATGGCGATCGGGCTAGTGGCACTGTTCGCGGTTTTTCACGGCCACGCCCATGGCGCCGAACTGCCGGCTGCAGCGTCGCCGCTGCTCTATGGCCTGGGGTTCGTCGCCGCGACGGTGGTCTTGCACCTGACCGGCCTGGCCATCGGCCAGACCTTGAAGCTGCCGCGAGGACAGCTTGCCGTCCGTGCCGGCGGCGCCGGCATCGCGGCCGCCGGCGCCTTTCTGCTATTGGGCTTCTAGCCAGTTTCGGCCTGGGGCGCGGCAAAATCCCGCGCCCCGCAGACGCAATCGGCGGCTGCGCCCCTGCCCCAGCCGATGCTAGAATCGCCGCAGATACTGGAAGCGCGGAAATGACTTATCGGCGGCAACGACTTGATCGGCAGAGGGTGCGGGGACCGCGGCGGTCCCGCGGCTTCAGCGAATTGTCGGTCATCCTGGCGCTGTTCGCGCTGTTGCTGAATCTTTTTGCCGCTTTCCTGCCGCCGCCAGCCATCGCCGCATTCAGCGGCAGCGACGCTGCACTGCTCTGCAGCGCAAGCGCTGCCGCAGATGACGATGGCACGCCGCCGGCACCGGCCCGGCATCGTCATTGCCAGGATTGCCTGGCGCAGCAGATCGGCGGTTGCGCCAATCTGCCGGAAACGGCCTCCGCCTTCCTGCGGCTGCCCGCTGCGGCGCCGCTGATTGCGGCCCTCGATCAAAGCGCGCCGCCGGCAAAGCCATCCGCCAAAGCGCAACCCCGCGCACCGCCCGTCGTCGGCTAAGCCAACATTGCTGTGCTTGGTCTGCGGCCCCTCGGTTCTGGGCCGCCAAATCTGACATCGCGCATCGAGATCGCGATCATCGGAGGCATCCATGAAGCTTCGCTACATCCTGATCGGCGGGCTGACGGTCGTTTTGTTCTTGGCACTGCTGGTAGGCGTCGGTTGGTACCGCTCCGGCAGTCTCGACAAGGTGAGCGTCGGCATGCCCAACATCGGCGGCCCCTTCACGCTCACAGACGGCGACGGCCGGACGGTGACCGACCAGACCTATCGCGGCAAATGGCTGCTGGTCTATTTCGGCTACACCTATTGCCCGGATGCCTGTCCCACCGGTCTCAACAATATCGCCGGTGCATTGAAACTTCTCGGCAGCGATGCCGATAAGATTCAGCCGCTGTTCATCTCCGTTGATCCTGCGCGGGATACGCCGGCGGCGATGAAGGCCTATGTGGCGGCATTCGATCCGCACATCGCCGGCCTGACCGGAACGCCGGAGCAGATCGATGCCGTCGCCCGCGCCTATCGCGCCTACTATAAGCGCGTCGGCGAAGGCGACGACTACGTGATGGACCACAGCGTCGCGATCTATGTGATGGATCCCGAGGGCAAGTACAGCACCGCGCTCCGCCATACCCTGGCGCCGAAGGAAATCGCCGCGGCGCTCGAAGAAATTCTGTAGTTGGAGATATCCTGGTGAAGAGAATTCTGGCAGCACTGCTGCTGATCGCACTTGCCACACCGGCATCCGCCCATCAGATCAAGGTCGGCGATCTGCTGATCGTCCATCCCTGGTCACGGGCCACGCCCGGCCAGGCGCCCAACGGGGCCGTATTCGTGAAAATCGAGAACCAGGGCCAGACCGAGGACAAGCTGCTCGCCGTGGCGTCCGATGTGGCTGACATGGTGCATATCCATGAGCATGTCATGGAGGGCGACGTCGCGAAGATGCGGCCAGTCGATTTCGTTCCATTGCCCGCACAGAGCACCACCGAGCTGAAGCCCGGCGGCTTTCACATCATGCTGATGGGGCTGAAGGAGCCGCTGGTGGAATACGGCACCTTTCACCTGACGCTGACCTTCGAGAAGGCCGGCAGCATCGAGGTGGAGGTGCAGGTGGAAGAAGCCGGCGCCGCCGAGCCGACGCATTGAATTTCCGGTGGTGGCGGGTAGCGCCTTTGACAGCCCACGCCACCGCCCGCCATGCTGACCCATCAAAGGGACAGCAGAATTCATGGCTAAGCATTTCGTCTGCCTGACGTTCGATCTGGACAATACCTCCGGGGCGCTGACGCCTGAGAGTTCGACGCCCACCTGGATCTCCCGCGGCGATTTCGGCATGGTGGCGACGGAGCGGCTGCTGGCGCTGCTGCGGCGCCATGCGCTGCCGGGCACCTGGTTCATCCCCGGCCACACGATCGAGAGCTATCCGGATATCTGCGGCGCGGTGGCGCGCGGCGCCCATGAGGTCGGCCATCACGGCTGGACCCACCGCATCCCCGCCAGCCTGAGCCGCGAGGGGGAAGAGCGCGAGCTGACGCGTGGCAACGAGTCGATCAAGAAGCTGACCGGCCAATATGCCCGCGGCTACCGCTCGCCTTCGTGGGATCTAAGCCCACACTCCATCGAGCTGCTGCTGAAGCACGGCTTTGTCTATGACAGCAGCCTGATGGGCCATGACTACCTGCCCTACCAGGCGCGCGACGGCGATATCGTCAAGCCGGAGGAGCCGCTGATCCACGGGCCGGACACGACGCTGGTGGAAATGCCGATCAGCTGGTCACTCGATGATTTCCCGGCTTTCGAATATTACCATGTGGACCGGTACCATAACCAAGGGCTGAGCAATGCCGGCCTGGTGCTGGAGAACTGGCTCGGCGACTTCACCTACATGCGGGATAATTATGACTGGGGCATAATTACCTATACCTTCCATCCCGACGTGATCGGCCGCGGACACCGCATGATCATGCTGGAAAAGCTGATCCGCGCGCTGAAAGACGGCGGCGCCAGCTTCATCACCATGGAAGAAGGCGTGGCCGAGTACCGCGTCAAGTTTCCCGGCGGCCGCAGCGAACGAGGGCGAAAGATCTTGTGACGGGTTTATGACGCCGGCTCTCTACTGTCCGCAGCACCCGCCGGTCAGATTTATTGGAGATGGATCATGAGCAGCAGCCCCCGTCGCAATCCCCTAAGTCACAAGGCGGAACCCGCACCAACTCCCGTGAAACCCGCGGTCACCAGGATCGACCAGGCCGGCTGGGCCGGCGCAAAGCGGCGGGCCGCCCTGCCCAACGGCATCACCATCGCCTATGTCGAGATGGGCAATCCCGAGGGCCGGCCCGTGCTGCTGGTCCATGGCTATACCGACAGCAGCCGTTCTTGGTCGCTGCCGGCGGCGCAACTGGCGCATCGGTACCGGCTGATCGCCGTCGATCTGCGCGGCCATGGCGCGTCCTCCGCGCCGGAATGCTGTTACACCGTTCCCGACATGGTGCACGACCTCTGCCTGCTGCTGGATCACCTTAAGATCGAGAAAGTAGACTTCGTCGGCCATTCCCTCGGCAGCATGATCGGGCAGGTCTTCGCCCAGCGGCATGCCGATCGCTTGCGCAAGCTGGTGCTCGTGGGTTCCACCTTGTCCGCCGCCAAGACGACCGCGCCGGGATCATGGCTGTCCGACAATGTCCTGAAGCTGACCGATCCCATCGATGAGAAATGCGCCTTCATCACCGAATGGACCACCAATCCGACGCCGGTCGATCCGGACTTCATCGCCCATGCGCGGCACGAGGCCTGCGCAATCCCGACACGAATTTGGCGCGCAGTATTGCAGGAACTCCACACGGCCGAATATGGCCGCCTCTCCTCGACGATCGCCGTGCCGACCATGATCCTGTATGGCGGCCAGGATCCGCTGTTCAGCGCCGAGGATCAGCAGGCGCTGCGCGAGGCCATCAAGGACTCCGAGTTCGTCGCCTTCAGCAAGCTCGGCCATAATCTGCAATGGGAAGATCCTGCGGGCGTCGCCGCCCTGATCGCCCACTTCCTCAATTGACGATCCGCTAGCCAGCGTCCCCAACTCGCGCTATCAGCGGCGATGCCCAATTTCTCGCTGGAGCGCAGTTGCAAGCAGGGACCGGTGGCCGGCATCGATGAAGCCGGGCGCGGCCCCTGGGCCGGGCCGGTGGTGGCCGCGGCTGTCATCCTCGATGAGAAGACCCTGCCAAAGGATATCGCCAGGCAGCTCGACGATTCGAAAGTGGTGCCGCCGCCGCTGCGCAGCGAACTGTTCGGCCTGCTGCCGCTCTATGCTCTGATCGGCGTCGGCCACGCCACCGTGGAAGAAATCGACAGCCACAACATCCTGCAGGCGACGATGCTGGCGATGGCGCGCGCCGTGCAGCGCCTGCCGGTGGCGCCGGCCTTCGCGCTGGTCGACGGCAACCGCTCACCCGACCTGCAATGTCCCGTGCGGCCGGTGGTGAAGGGCGACGGGCTCAGCCTCTCCATCGCCGCCGCCTCGATCATCGCCAAGGTGACCCGCGACCGGATCATGGCGGACCTGGCGCGGCAGCATCCTGGCTATGGCTGGGAGCATAACGCCGGCTATGGCACGGCCGAACATCAGGCGGCGCTGAAGCGCCTGGGCATCACGCCCCACCATAGGCAGTCTTTTCGACCCATTTCAGAGAGTCAGACCACAATATATTGATTCAATTATTTTATTGACGGTTATCCACAGACGAATCATGCTCGGCGCCCTGAGTTCGCAGGGGGATTACAATGCCGAAGCAGACCAAGACCGTGCGCCCAGCGCCGGCCGCCAATGAGGATGTGCCGTCGAATTGCATCATCCAGGGCGACTGCATCGCGGCGATGAACGGCCTGCCGGCGAGCTCCGTGGACATGATCTTCGCCGATCCGCCCTACAATCTGCAGCTCGAAGGCGATCTGCTGCGGCCGAACAACAGCAAGGTCGACGGCGTCGATGAAGCCTGGGACCAGTTCGCCGACCTCGCCACCTATGACAAGTTCACCGAGGCATGGCTGTCGGCGGCGCGCCGCGTGCTCAAAGAGGACGGCACGCTCTGGGTCATCGGCAGCTACCACAACATCTTCCGCGTCGGCGCCAAGCTGCAGGATCTCGGCTACTGGGTTCTCAACGACGTCATCTGGCGCAAGACCAACCCGATGCCGAACTTCCGCGGCAAGCGTTTCACCAATGCGCACGAGACGATGATCTGGTGCGCGCGGGCGCGGGAATCGAAATACACGTTCAACTACGCGTCCATGAAGGCGCTGAATGAAGACTTGCAGATGCGCAGCGACTGGCTGTTCCCGATCTGCGGCGGCGGCGAGCGGCTGAAGGACGGCGAGGGCAAGAAGACCCATCCGACCCAGAAGCCGGAGGCGCTGCTCCATCGCGTGATCATGGCGGCGACGAAGCCCGGCGACATCGTGCTCGACCCCTTCTTCGGCACCGGCACGACCGGCGTGGTGGCGAAGCGGCTGGGCCGGCGCTATATCGGCATCGAGCGCGACACCGGCTATCTCAAAGCGGCGCATGAGCGGCTGAATCGCACCCAGCCGGCGGACCCGGAGGCCGTATCGCCGATTCCCTCCAAGCGCGAAGAACCGCGCATTCCCTTCGGCTGGCTGGTGGAGCGCGGCTACCTGACGCCGGGGATGGTTCTCGAAAGTCCCGATGGCCGCCACCAGGCGAAAGTACGCGCCGACGGCACGCTGATCAGCGCCGAGCACCGCGGCTCGATCCACCAGGTGGGCGCGCTCGTGCAAGGCGCGCCGGCCTGCAATGGCTGGCAGTTCTGGTGCGTGCCCACCGACGGCAAGCGCCTGCCCATCGACCTGTTCCGCCAGAAGCTGCGGGCGGAGCTGAACTGATCATGGGGCATCGATGCCGGACGCGGCATTCACGCGGCTCGAAACAGAGCGCCTGATTGTCAGGCGTTTTCGGCCCGACGATCTCGACAGCTTCGTCGCCTACCGCGCCGACCCCGATGTCGCGCGCTTCCAGTCCTGGGAGAACTTCACGCGGGCGGAAGGTGCCGCGTTCATCGCGGAGATGGCGCGCCAGCATCCGGATACGCCGGGCGAGTGGTTCCAGTTCGCCATCGAACTTAAATCGACCGGCAGGATGATCGGCGATTGCGCGCTGCATGTTTTTGCCGACAGGCGAACCGAGGCCGAGATCGGCTTCTCTCTCGCATCCGCCTATCAAGGTCATGGCTATGCCCGTGAAGCCTTGGCCGGCTTGCTGGGCTACGCCTTCGGCATCTTGGGAAAGTCCCGCATCGAAGCGCTCACGGACGTGCGCAACGCCAAATCGATCGCCGTGCTCGAGCGACTCGGCTTTGTGCGCGATGCAGCAATGCGCGAACCCGTGGAATACAAAGGTGAAACCTGCAGTGAGTTCCTGTACCTGCTGACCCCCGACACATGGCGCCCGGGATCGTGACACCGGTCACATTATTTTCGGACAGCGGCCGTCATATTCCGTATTGTGCCTCACCGATCCGATTCTGCCGCTCGGGCTTACCGTTCCGTCTACAAAGCGCCAAGTCCGATGAGCATCGACCGCAGCATTGCCCAGCATTACGCGCATGGCGATCTCGAGCGCGCGATTCTCGACGCGCTCGTCGCCATGGGCAAGGACCCCGACCGCTTGGCGATCGAGGATCTGGCTCCCGTCGACGAGTTCCATATCGGCGGCCGTGCGGCGACGGCTGAGTTCTTCGAAAAGCTCGGGTTGAAACCCGGCATGCATGTGCTGGATATCGGCTCCGGCCTCGGCGGCCCCGCGCGCTTCGCCGCGCAGGCCCTTGGATGCCAGGTGACGGGGATCGACCTGACGCCGGAATATGTCGAGGTCGCCAATGCGCTGGCCCGGCGGGTCGGCCTGGACAAACGCGTCAGCTATGTCCGTGGCAGCGCCGTCGATCTGCCGTTCCCCGATGCGAGCTTCGATGCAGCCTACATGCTGCATGTCGGCATGAACATCGAGGACAAGGCGAAGCTGATGGGCGAAGTGCGCCGCGTGCTGAAGCCCGGCGCGGCGTTCGGCATTTATGACGTGATGCGCACAGGCGATGGCGATCTGGCGTTTCCCGTGCCGTGGGCGCGATCACTGAAGACCAGCTTCGTCGTGCGGCCGGGCGCCTATCACCGGCGGCTGGATTGCGCCGGCTTCGACATTGTGCATGAGCGCGACCGCGGCAAGTACGCGATCGAGTTCTTTCACGCCGTGCGCGCGCGCATCGCTGCCCAGGGAACGCCGCCGCTGGGAATCCATATCGTCATGGGCCGCGATTTCCTGGACAAGACCGGCAATCTGCTCGCCAATCTTGAGCGCGGGTTGATCGCGCCCGTCGAGATGATCGGCCGCGCCCGCTAGCTTCGCTCCAGCTCGTCGATGAAGCCCTTCACCACGCCCAGGCCCTTGGCCCAGAAGGCGGGATCGGCGGCGTTCAGGCCGAACGGCGCCAGCAGCTCCTTGTGCCGCTTGCTGCCGCCGGCGCGCAGCATGTCCAGATACTTCGCCGAAAAGCCCGCAGCCGCGTTCTGATAGACCGCATAGAGCGAATTCACCAGGCAATCGCCGAAGGCATAGGCGTAGACATAGAACGGCGTATGGACGAAGTGCGGGATGTAGGTCCAGAACACCCGGTAATCGTCATCGAAGCGCAGCGCCGGCCCCAGGCTTTCGATCTGCACCGCCATCCAGATATCGCCGATCTGCTCTGCCGTGAGTTCGCCCTCGCGGCGCTGATCATGCAGGCGGCGCTCGAACTCGTGGAAGGCGATCTGCCGCACCACCGTGTTCAGCATGTCCTCCACCTTGCCGGCGAGCAGGATGCGGCGGCGCTTGGCATCCTTCTCCTGCTTCAGCAACGCCTGGAAGGTGAGCATCTCGCCGAATACAGACGCGGTCTCCGCCAGGGTCAGCGGCGTGTCCGACATCAAGGCGCCCTGCGGTCCCGCCAGCACCTGATGCACGCCATGGCCGAGTTCATGGGCCAGGGTCATCACGTCCCGCGTCTTGCCGTGGTAGTTGAGCAAGAGATAGGGATGGGCTGACGGCACGGTCGGATGGGCGAAAGCGCCCGGCGCCTTGCCGGCCTTCGGCGGCGCATCGATCCAGGGTTTGTCGAAGAACTGCCGGCCGATGCCCGCGAGGTCGGGCGAAAAGGCGGCATAGGCGTCCAGCACGATTCTGGTCGCATCGGTCCAGGGAATCGTGCGGTCCGAATCTTCCGGCAAGGGCGCGTTACGGTCCCAGTAGTCGAGCTTGTCGCCGCCGAACCACTTGGCCTTCAGCTTGTAGTAGCGGTGCGAGAGATCGGGATAGGCCGCCGTCACGGCAGAGGCCAGCGCATCCACCACCTCGTCCTCGACGAAATTGGCGAGATTGCGCGACGACACCGGCCGCGGAAATTTGCGCCAGCGGTCCTCGATTTCCTTGTCCTTGGCCAGGGTGTTGGTGATCAGCGCGAACTCGCGCTTGTGCTCGCCCAGCACATGGCCGAGGGATTTCGCCGCCTTGCGCCTGGTCTCGCCATTGCTGTCGGTCAGCAGGTTCAGCACTTCGTTGCTGGTCAGGTCCTTGCCATCCAGCGGGAAGCGCAGAAAGGCCATGGTCTCGTCGAACAGGCGGATCCAGGCGCTGCGGCCGGCGATCGCCTTTTCATGCAGCATCTGCTCCACATCGTCGGACAGCTGGTGCGGGCGGAAGCTGCGGACATCGCGCAGCCAGGGGCCATAGTGGGCCAGCGCCGGCGTCTTCAGCTTGGCCGCGAGATCGGCGTCCTCCAGCTTGTTCAGCTCGAGGATGAAAAACAGCAGGTCGCTGGAGATATCGGTCACCCGCTCCTGGGTCGTCTGGTAGAAGCGGCCGATCTCCGGGTCCATCATGTTGCCGGCATGGACGAGCTGGGCATAGCTCATGATCCGGCCGAGCACGTCCTGTAGCGCCTCGTAGGACTTTATGGCGCCGCCCAGCGCGGCGCCGTCGATCCCCGGCAACTTGCCCTGATAGCGCTGCTTGAAGGCCTTGGCCTCCGCCGCCGCCCGCTTGAGGTCGGCCGCCAGGGCCGGCGAGTCCGGCGCCGGGTAGAGATCCCGCAGATCCCATTCCGGCATCGGGCCAATGGCGGCGTCGACGGACGCGGCGGCTGTATCTGGACTCATCTGGTATCCCTCATGGTGGAATGACATATGCGCATGCTAGCGATATATGGAGAAATTCTGGAGACGCCAAGCCGAACCGGTCAAAATCGGCGCAGCGAGGGGCGAATTGAGCTACGTATCCGCGGACAATCTTCCAGCCTTGCTGTTCGAACAAGCGGCGCGCCAGGGCGACCGGCCATTCCTGTGGCGGAAAAGCGACGGCGCTTGGCGCGCGACAAGCTATGGCGAGGCGGCAAGGCAGGTCAATCTGCTGGCGCGCTGCCTGGTGGGGCTGGGAGTCGAGCCGGGCGACCGCATCGCCCTGGTGTCGGAGAACCGGCCGGAGTGGCTGATCGCCGACCACGCCATCATGGCCGTGGGTGCCCTGACCGTGCCGCCCTATGTCACAAACACCACAGCGGATCATGCCTATATCCTCACCCATAGCGGGGCTAAGGGCGTGATCGTGTCCACGGCGGCCCTGGCGCAGCGGCTGCTGCCTGCGGCGATCGAATCGCCTGATATCAAGTTCGTCATCTCGATCGAGGACCCGGCCACGGCGCAGCGGGCCGTGTTCCGCCAGTTGAGTTGGGAAGACGCGTTACGCGAAGGCGCGGCGCGGCCGGACGATATTGCCGAACGGGTGGCGCGGCAGAAGCGGAGCGATGTCTGCTGCCTGATCTATACCTCGGGCACCGGCGGCCGGCCCAAGGGCGTGATGCTCAGCCATGGGGCCATCCTGCACAACTGCCGCGGCGCTCATGACATGCTGCAGCAGATCGGCCTGGACGACGAAGTGTTCCTCTCGTTCCTGCCGCTGTCCCATTCCTACGAGCACACGGCCGGGCAGTTCTTCCCGATATCGCTGGGCGCACAGATCTACTACGCCGAGAGCGTCGACAAGCTGACCGACAACATGGCGGAGGTGCGGCCAACCCTGATCCTGGCGGTGCCTCGCCTCTATGAGGTGATGCATCAGCGGATCGTCAGGGCGATGGAGAAGATGCCGTCCTTTCGCCGGCGCATGTTCGAGATGGCGCTGCGGCTGGGACGCAAGCGCTATCAGGATCCGCGGAGCTTATCGCTGGGCGAGAAGATTCTGGATCGGCTGAGCGATTTCCTGGTGCGGCGCAAGGCGGCGCAGCGCTTCGGCGGCCGGCTCAAGGCCTTCGTCTCCGGCGGCGCGCCGCTTAACGAGGAAATCGGCCTGTTCTTTACCGCCCTCGGCGTTCGCATCCTTCAGGGCTATGGACAGACCGAATCGGCGCCGGTGGCCAGCGTCAACCAGCCGGTGAAGGTGAAGCTGCATACGGTCGGGCCGCCGCTGCGGAACACCGAGTTCAGGATCGCCGAGGACGGGGAGATCCTGATTCGCGGCGAGCTCGTGATGTCCGGCTATTGGCGCGACCCCGAAATCGACCGAAATGGCCCTGCGCGACGGCTGGCTGCATACCGGCGATATCGGCCGGCTCGATGGCGATGGCTATTTGCAGATCACCGACCGCAAGAAGGACATCATCGTGCTGTCGGGCGGCGACAATGTCGCGCCAGCGCGGATCGAGGGCTTCCTGCTGCTGGAGCCGGAGATCGCCCAGGCCATGGTCGTCGGCGACAAGCGGCCGCATCTTGTCGCCTTGTTAGTTCCCGATGCGGAGTTAGCTCGCCACTGGGCGCGGGAGAACAAGGCGGCCGGCGAGATGGCGGATTGGGTGAAGCTCGAGCCGTTCCAGAAAGTCATGGCCGCAGCGATCGAGCGCGTGAACAAATCCCTGTCGAACCTCGAGAAGATCCGCCGGTTCATCCTGGCGGCCGAGCCCTTCACCATCGAGAATGAGATGCTGACGCCGTCGATGAAGATCCGGCGGCACAAGATACGCGAGCGCCATGGGGCGGCGCTCGACGCTTTGTATGAAAGGGCCAAGTCTTGACCAGCACATTCCGTGTCTCCGGCGGCTGCCAATGTGGGGCGGTGCGCTATGCGGTGACGGCGCCGGCGACCGACCTCTATCACTGCCATTGCAGCATGTGCCGCAAGGTGCATGGCGCGGTGTTCGGCACCTATGCGGTGATACCGCAGGACGCCTTCGTCATCGAGAAGGGCCAGGCGGCGCTCGCCTTGTTCGAAAGCTCGCCGGGCATCCTGCGTTTTTTCTGCAAGAATTGCGGCTGCCCGATCTATTGCGACACGGTCGGGCCGCCGACGTCGCGAGTCTACACAGCAGCGACGCTGGACGACGGCGCGTCCCCGGGACATGCGCCTGAAAGGGAGCGGCATATCTACGCAGCGTCCAAGTCCTGCTGGTATGGAATCGACCGGAAACTGCCGGAAGTCGCCGAGTTCTAGAGCAGCGCCTATACGACGACGAGCTTCTCGATCCCCTTCGGCGCCGGCGGATATTTCGGATTCAGGTCCTCGAGCGTCGTGCGCACGATACGCGCCACCAGCGCGTTGCGGTACCAGTTCCGGTCGGCGGGGATCACATACCAGGGCGCCCAGGGCGTGCTGCAGCGGGTCAGCGCCAGCTCATAGGCCGACGCATACTGCTTCCACAGCTTGCGCTCATTGAGATCCGCGGGGTTGAACTTCCAGCGCTTGGTCGGATCGTTGATGCGGTCCTGCAGCCGCTCCTTCTGCTCCTCCTTGGAGATATGCAGGAAGAACTTCAAGATGGTGACATTGTTCTCGGCCAGATGCTCTTCGAAGGAATTGATCTGGCCGTACCGCTGCTCGATCTTCTCGGGCGGCGCCAGACCATGCACCCTCACGATCAGCACGTCTTCATAGTGGGACCGGTTGAACAGGCCGATCATGCCCCGGGGCGGCACCGCCTGGTGAACGCGCCAGAGATAGTCCTGGGCCAGTTCCTTGTCCGTGGGCTTCTTGAAGCTGGTCGTGGTCAACCCTAGGGGATCGACGGGACCGAAAACCTTTCTGATGGTGCCGTCCTTGCCGCCGGCATCCATGGCCTGGAAAACCACCATGACCGCGTGACGGGCCTGCGCCCAAAGGACATCCTGCAATTCGTCGATGCGGGCGATATCGGCTGCCATCGCGCTTTCGGCCTCGGTGCGATCCCTGAACACCTTCTTTTCGCCGGGATCGATGGCCTTCAGCTTGAACCCCTTGCCGTAGTCCGGGACGCGGCAATGCTTGCGCAGGTCCGTTGGCCGCTTTGCCGAGCCCTTGGCGTTTTTTCCCATTGCCCCCGCCTCCCAGTCGGTTGAGGCTTCAAGCTAGGGCCGGCCTCCCCGGTGGGCAACGGCGCTGCTTACAGGGCCGGTGCTGCGACAAATGCCCGCGCCGGCTATGGTTTTCTATGCCCCCAGCGGCGGCGGCTTGACCTGGATCAAGGCGATTTCGCTGCACCTGCGAAAAAACCAATGCGGGAAAACGGAACCGGTGGCCCTGGCCGCCGGGGCGGAGTTACGATGGCAACGATGGAACAGCCGGCAGGCAGCGGGACGACCCTGTCGCTCCCGGTCCGCAAGATCACGGTCGATCAGCCTTGGATCTGGTTGTCCAAGGGTTGGCGAGATTTGTGCCGCGCCTGGCCGGTCAGCCTGTTCTATGGCGCCGGCTTCGTCATCGTCAGCTTCCTGCTCACGCTGGGCCTGTGGATTGCCGACGTTTTCTACCTGGTGATGCCGCTGGCGGCAGGATTCATGTTCCTGGGACCAGTGGTCTGCATCGGACTCTACGAGGTCAGCCGGCGGCTCGAACGCGGACAGCCAGTGACGCTGCGCGACGCCATCATGGCTTGGCGCGAAAATGCCGGCTCCATCGCCGTGATGGGGCTGGTGCTGATGCTGTTCCTGCTGGCCTGGATCCGCATTGCCTTCCTGATATTCGCGCTGTTCTTCGGCGGCCGGCCGGCCTCCTGGGAATTCCTGATCACCACGCTGTTCTTCAGCACCGACGGCATTCCTTTTTTGATCGTAGGGACCGCGGTCGGTGGCGCCTTGGCCGTAGTCGTCTTCGCCATCAGCGCCGTCGCCCTGCCGCTGCTGCTGGAGCGGGATGCCGGCGTGCTGCGCGCCATCGTCACCAGCGTTGCCGCGGTGACCAAGAACTGGCGCGTGCTCATCGGCTGGGCTGCCCTCATCGTGCTGTTCACGGCGGCGGGTCTTGTCACCTTTTATATCGGCCTGGCCGTGACGCTGCCGCTGATCGGCCACGCTTCCTGGCATGCCTATCGCGATCTCGTCGGCACGGAAGAAAAATAAGTTATAGGGAAGTTGAGGACATCATGGCGAACAGCGGAAAATGGATCGTCGGCGGATTATTCAGCCTGCTTGGCGTGGTCGGGCTCTTTCTGGCCGCCAATGCGAAGGACACCGGCATCTATCTCTTTGGCTTCGCCTTCACCGCCTTTGCCATTTTCTATGTCTTTGCCGCGATCAAGCGGAGCTACGACCGCAAGCCCGCCGATGGCAGATCCGCGGCGCGGACAGTGAAAACAGCCTGAACAGTCGATTTCAATCCAGGAGGGGTCCCGGTGACAGCCACAACACTGAACCGCGATCAAGGCGCGGTCATCGAAGACTACAATGAAGAGGTGGTGCGCAAGTTCGCGATCGCCACTTCATTCTGGGGCGTCGTGGCTTTTCTCGCCGGCGTCTATATCGCCCTGCAGCTGGCTTTCCCCGCCCTCAATCTGGGCTTGGAATGGACGACGTTCGGACGATTGCGGCCACTGCACACTTCCGCCGCGATCTTCGCGTTCGGCGGCAATGCGCTTCTGATGACGTCGCTGTATGTCGTGCAGCGCACCTGCCGCGCAACCCTGTTCGGCGGCCCGGCACTCGCAGATTTCCTGTTCTGGGGCTACCAGCTGTTCATCGTGCTCGCGGCCTCCGGCTATGTCCTGGGCTTCACCCAGAGCAAGGAATATGCCGAGCCGGAATGGTATGTGGATCTCTGGCTGACCATCGTCTGGGTGGTCTATCTCGTGGTGTTCCTGGGCACGCTGATGAAGCGTCGGGAACCGCACATCTATGTCGCCAACTGGTTCTATCTCGCGTTCATCCTCACTATTGCTCTGTTGCATGTCGGCAATGGCCTGGCAGTGCCGGTGTCGCTACTTGGCGCCAAGAGCTATTCGATGCTGGCGGGCGTGCAGGACGCGATGCTGCAATGGTGGTACGGCCACAACGCCGTCGGCTTCTTCCTGACCGCCGGCTTCCTCGGCATCATGTACTATTTCATTCCGAAGCGGGCGGAACGGCCGGTCTATTCCTACCGCCTGTCCATCGTGCATTTCTGGTCGCTGATCTTCCTCTATATCTGGGCCGGTCCGCACCATCTGCATTACACATCCCTGCCCGACTGGGCCCAGACGCTGGGCATGACCTTCTCGATCATCCTGTGGATGCCCTCCTGGGGCGGCATGATCAACGGCATCATGACCCTGTCGGGCGCCTGGGATAAGCTACGCACCGATCCGGTGCTGCGCATGCTCGTGACGTCGGTCGCCTTCTACGGCATGTCGACCTTCGAAGGCCCGGTGATGTCGATCCGTTCCGTCAATTCGCTCAGCCACTACACGGACTGGACCATCGGCCATGTGCATTCCGGCGCGCTGGGCTGGGTCGCCTTCGTGTCCTTCGGTGCGCTCTACGATCTCGTGCCGCGGCTCTGGAACCGGGAACGGCTCTACAGCCTGCGCCTGGTGAACTACCACTTCTGGATCGCCACCATCGGCATCGTCCTCTACATCACCGCGATGTGGGTGTCCGGCATCATGCAGGGCCTGATGTGGCGCACTTATGACGATCTCGGCTTCCTGCAATACTCCTTCATCGAAACGGTCGAGCGCATGTTCCCCTACTACGTGATCCGCGCACTCGGCGGGCTGCTCTTCCTCACCGGCGCGCTGATCATGGTCTACAACCTCTGGCGCACGGCGCGCGGCGATCTGGCAGACGAGCCGGTGCAGGCGGCCCTGCAACAGTCCACCGCGCGCGCGGCAGCCGAGTAAGGAGAGATCTCCATGGCATTCCGTCACGAACTCTTCGAGAAGAACTCGCTGCTGCTCCTGGTCGGCATCCTCGTCACTGTCTCCATCGGCGGCATCGTGCAGATGGTGCCGCTGGCGACGATGGACAGCACGATCGAGAAGGTGGAGGGCGTCCGACCCTACTCGCCGCTGGAGCTCGCGGGCCGCAACATCTATGTCCGCGAGGGCTGTTACAATTGCCACAGCCAGCAGGTGCGGCCGTTCCGCGATGAGGTGGACCGCTACGGCCATTACAGCCTGGCCGCGGAGAGCCGCTACGATCACCCGTTCCAATGGGGATCGAAGCGCACCGGCCCCGATTTGGCGCGGGTCGGCGGCAAATACTCCAACGAATGGCAGGTGGAGCATCTGGTCTACCCCCAGGGCATCGTGCCCGGCTCGGTCATGCCGCCCTATCCCTTCCTCGCCGGGCGGGCGCTGAACTTCGACGATGTCGCCGACCATCTGCGCACCCTGCGCATCGTCGGCGTGCCCTATGACGACGCCATGGTCGAATCCGCCCTGGGCGATCTCAGGAGTCAGGCCGATCCCGACGCCGACAATGCCGCCTTGCTGACCCGTTACCCGAAAGCGGTGGTGGCAAACTTCGACGGCGATGCCGCGGAGCTGACGGAGATGGATGCGCTTGTTGCCTATCTCCAGGTGCTCGGCACGCTGGCGGATTTCTCCACCTACGACGAATCCAAGGCGCTGCGGTGAGGAAAACGTCATGATCAGCCCCGAACTTCATTCCGACCTGTTCGTCATCTGGATGGTGCTGTCGGTCATCGCCTTCATCGCCCTGATGGCCTGGACGCTGTGGCCGAGCCATCGCCGCAAGCTGGAATCCTATGCCGACATCCCGCTGCGCGACGACAGCCTCAATGACAACGCAAAAGAGGTCCGGTGATGAGTGGCGCTCAGGAACATGACAAGGTCACCGGCCAGCAGACCACCGGCCATGAATGGGACGGCATCAAAGAACTGAATACGCCGCTGCCCAGTTGGTGGCTCTATGTCCTCTATGCGACGATCGTCTGGGCGATCGGCTATTGGATCGTCTATCCGGCCTGGCCGAGCCTGAGCAGCTACACGGCCGGCCTGTTCGGCTATTCCACCCGCGCCGAGTTCAGCAAGGATATGCTGGCGGAAGCGGCCGCACGGCAGGTCTGGACCGACCAGCTCAAGGGGTTGCCGGTCGACCAGGTCGCGGCAAACCCCGATCTGCTCAATTACTCCATGGCCGGCGGCCGGGCGATCTTCGCGGTGAATTGCCAGCCTTGCCACGGCGCCGGGGGCCAGGGTGCACCGGGCTATCCGGTGCTGGCCGACGACGATTGGATCTGGGGCGGCGATCTCGCCGCCATCGAGCAGACGGTGCGCTATGGAGTCCGCAGTCCACATGAGTTCGACAAGGTTCTCGGAAATGCCGCGGTTCGGCGCCGATGCCATGCTGACGCCGGACCAGATTGCCGATGCCGCTGACTATGTGGTCACGCTCTCAGGTGGTCAGTCAGACGCGGCGGCGGCTGAGCGGGGCAAGACTGTCTTCGCCGAACAATGCGCCGCCTGCCATGGCGAGGACGGTAAAGGCCTAGCCGAACTGGGCGGTCCGAACTTGACCGATCAGATCTGGCTCTATGGCGGCAGCCGGGAGCAAATCATCGCGCAAATCAGCACGCCGAAGCAGGGCGTCATGCCCAATTGGGAAGGCAAGCTGGACGACAACACCGTGAAGATGCTGACCGTCTATGTGCATTCCCTGGGCGGCGGCCAGTAGCCGGGCGGCGGCCGGGAGTGAACAAGATCTTGACCAATGGTGACAGCGGCGCGCTGGAGGAGGTCTATACCCATATCGAAGGGCCGCTCTTTGCGGACCGCGTCAAGGTCTATCCCCAGCGCATCGCCGGATCCTTCCGCCGTTTCAAATGGGCGGTGCTCGGCCTGCTGCTGACGATCTATTACGTCACGCCTTGGCTGCGCTGGGATCGCGGCCCGGGTGCGCCAGATCAGGCCGTGCTGGTCGATATGCCCGGCCGGCGCATCTACTTCTTCTGGATCGAGATATGGCCGCAGGAAATCTATTATCTCGCGGCCGTACTGATCCTGGCGGCGATCGCGCTGTTCCTCGTGACATCCCTATTCGGCCGGGTGTGGTGCGGCTTTAGTTGTCCGCAAACCGTCTGGACCGATCTCTTCATGTGGGTGGAGCGAACCATCGAGGGCGACCGCAACAAGCGCATCAAGCTCGATCAATCGCCGCTCAGCGGCGGCAAGATCGCCAAGAAAGCGATGAAGCATGGCGCCTGGCTGCTGATCGCCTTCGCCACCGGCGGCGCCTGGATCATGTATTTCAACGACGCGCCGACAGTCGTTCGAAACATTCTTACCGGCCAGGCAAGCTCCACGGTCTACGGCTTCACGGCGCTGTTCACGGCCACGACCTATGTCCTGGCGGGCTGGGCGCGGGAGCAGGTCTGCATCTATATGTGCCCCTGGCCGCGCTTCCAGGCGGCGATGTTCGACGAACACACGATGCTAGTCACCTACGAGGCCTGGCGCGGCGAGCCCCGGGGCAAGACCAAGGCCGGCTCGTCGCCCGAAGGCCGCGGCCACTGCATCGATTGCGGGCTGTGCGTGCGGGTCTGCCCCACGGGCATCGATATCAGGACGGGCCAGCAGCTCGACTGCATCGGCTGCGGCCTCTGCATCGACGCCTGCAACAGCGTCATGGAAAAGATGAACTGGCCGAAAGAGCTGATTACTTATGACTCGCTGTCGAACCAAGCCTGCCGCACCCGCGGCGAACCGGAGAGCCTGCATCTGTTGCGGCCCCGCACATTCGTCTATGTCGCCATTCTACTCGCCGGCGTGACGGCCATGCTGACGTCCCTGATGCTGCGAGGCGGCCTGGAGGTAACGGTGCAGCCGGATCGCGCCCCGCTGTTCGTGCAGCTCAGCAATGGCGGCATCCAGAACGGCTACACGGTGAAGATCATCAACAAGACCCGCGAGGACCGCAATTTCGCGCTTAGCCTGGAAGGCCTGCCCGGCGCCGTCGTCAACGTCGTCGGCCATGAGAGCGACGGCGTGATGCCGATGCTGCCGGTCAAGGGCGACAGTGTTGGCAGCTTCCGCGTCTTTGTCCGCACCGCGCCCGGCGCAGACACCGAATCCTCAGTGCCGATCAGCTTCATCGTATCCGAGATCGATGACGGCGAATTCAACAGCTACGGGACTTATTTCCATGGCCCTCAGAAATAGCGAGATACCGGACGCAGGCGCGGGGAAACCGCTGACGGGCCGGCATGTGCTGGCGATCCTGCTGACCGCCTTCGTCGTCATGCTCCTGGCCAACGGCGCCCTGGTCTATATCGCCACCGATGGCGAGTCGGACTTCCGCGCCCTGATCGAGGTATTTTGCTAAGCCCGCCGCGCTAAACGCCGTGATAGTCCCGGTACCAGGCGACAAAGCGTGGCACGCCCTCGTCGATTGACGTCTTGGGGCTGAATCCCAGATCCCGCGTCGACCTCTCGATGTCGGCGAACGTCTCCCGCACATCGCCGGGCTGCATCGGCTGCAAGTCCAGCTTCGCCTTCTTGCCGCAGGTCTTCTCGATCACCTCGATGAAGCGCATCAACGGCTCGCAGCGGTGGTTGCCGAGATTGTAGAGCCGGTGGGGCGGCTCGCCATCAGGAGTGACAGCAGGCGGATGATCGAGCGCTGCGACGACGCCATCGGCGATGTCGTCGACATAAGTGAAGTCGCGTTTCATCTCTCCGTTATTGAAAACGCGGATCGGCTCGCTCGCCAGGATCGCCTTGGTGAAAATGAACAGCGACATGTCCGGCCGGCCCCAGGGACCGTACACCGTAAAGAACCGCAGGCCGGTTGCTGGCAGGCGGAAGAGCCGGCTGTGGCTCAGGCTCAACAGCTCGCCCGCGCGTTTCGTCGCGGCGTACAGCGAGACAGGATTGTCGACAGGATCATCAACCGAGAACGGCAGCTTTGTATTGGCGCCATAGACCGATGACGAGCTTGCATAGACGAAATGCCGGAGCCGGTTCAACTTGCGCGCCAGTTCCAGCATGACGAGCTGCCCGGTGACGTTGCTGTCAATATAGGCCTGTGGATTGATCAGGGAGTAGCGGACGCCGGCCTGGGCGGCGAGATGGATGATCTGGTCGACATCGGGCGCCGCCGCGGCGATCGCCCCCATGGCCGCCCGGTCGGCGATATCGGCCCGATGAAAGGAGAAGTTGTTGCGCTTCCGGAGCTGCGCCAGCCGCGCTTCCTTCAGGCGCGGATCGTAGTAGTCATTGAGATTGTCGACGCCAATGACCTCCTCCCCGCGATCCAGCAGGCGAAGGGCGGTGTGATACCCGATAAAGCCGGCGGCGCCGGTCATCAGAATTGCCATGACGATTTGTCGCCGGATATCGGCGGCGGTTCAAGGACGGAGCCGCGGCACCGGATCCGGACGCCGCCAGGCTATTCCGGCAAGGTGACGGTAATCTTGATACTGGAGTACCAGGCAGCCAGGTTGGCGATGTCCTCATCGCTCAGCGGCTTGGCCATGACGGTCATTTGCGGATCCTGGCGCTCGCCGGACCGGAAAGCCTTGAGCTGCTTGATCAGATAGATGTCGCTTTCGCCGGCGATATGCGGCACATGGGCCTGCTTGGAAATGCCATCGATGCCGTGGCAGGCCTGACATTTCTTGGCCGTTGCCTTACCGGCGGCTGCGTCTGCGGCCAGAGCGCCTGTATGCATCCCGGCAACTGCAGCGCCGAATGCCAGTACGAAAGCCAGGTGCCGGAACAAACTTACGTGCGTACGGTCCTGAGTGGGCATCGCGCTTTCCCCTATGCTCAAGAAAATCGGCGCCCGGAGGACGGTCCGGGCGCCGAAAATATGCACGCCTTACGGCGCCGTGTACGAAATGCGATAGATCGCGCCCGCCGTATCGTCGGAAACCAGGATCGATCCATCGGGAAGCTGGGCGATGTCCACGGGACGGCCCAGATATTCGCCCGTGTTGCTGTCGAGCCAGCCCTCGGCGAAGGGCTTGCTCTCGGCCGCAGACCCGTCCTCGTTCAGCTTCGTGAACATGATGCGCGCGCCAACCGGTGTCGTGCGATTCCAGGACCCGTGCTGGGCGCTGAAGATGCCGCCCTGATATTCCTTCGGGAACATCTTGCCGCTGTAGAACATCATGCCGAGATCGGCTGCGTGTGCAGTCTGCTCGATCTGCGGGAACACGGCATCAGCCGGCGGATCGGACGTCTTGTATTCGTCGGTGCGGATCTTGCCGCCGCCGTACCAGGGGAATCCGAAATGCTGCCCGGCCGCAGTAATCCGGTTCAGTTCGCCCGGCGGAATGTCATCGCCCATACCGTCGACCTGATTGTCGGTGAACCACAGTTCGCCATTGGCGGGATTGAAGTCCTGGCCCACCGAATTCCGGACACCCCGGACGAACACCTCCCGTTTCTTGCCATCACGGTCCATGCGGATGATGCCGCCGATGCCGACCTCGTTGTAGAGATCCATCTTCTCCGGCGCGAAAACGTTGAACGGCTGGCCCAGCGACACATAGAGCTTGTTGTCCGGCCCGATGTCGCAGACACGTGCAGTATGATTATAGGACTCTTCTTCAACCGGGATCAGCTTGCCCTGCTCGACAATCGGCACCGCCACCACGTCCGGCCCCTCATAGAAGAACTCGGCGGCCGGGAACAGCAGCACGCGGTTCTGCTCGACGACATAGAGGAAGCCGTCCTTGGTGAAGCAGACGCCGTTCGGCAGAACGAATTCCACCGATGGCGCGAACACCTTCACCTCATCGGCCACACGGTCCTTGTTGCGGTCGGTAACGGCCCAGACCTTTGTCTTGCGGGTGCCGACGAACACCATGCCGGTGGACGGCCCGATGGCCATATGGCGGGCGTCGGGAACCACGGCGTAAAGTCCGATCTTGAACCCCGGCGGCATCTTGATGCGCTCGAGATTTGCCCGCAGGCCGTCGGCATAGCTGCCTTCCTGGGGGATCATCTCCATGTCCATCGACGTGCCGGTGGTTTTGAATTGCCCGAGCTTCTCCATATTGTCTGCTGAAACTCCCGCCGGCACGAGAGCCGCGGCGAGACCAAGCAGGAAAGCCGGGAAGATTGGCGATCCGGTCCTCATTTATGCCTCCTCTCAGACGAACGATTTTTTGAATTTCGCGCTCAATACGCGCCGCATTATTTAACGCCCCATTCGAGACGCGATGCAATTGTGTAATTGTGCTACGGCGTACAAAACCTGCATTGCACTGCAATATCAACCATTGCAAAAATTGGTCCGGCAAAAAAGCTGTTGTGCCAGGTCGAGCGGCCACACCATCATTCCATCTGATAACGCAGCAAAACGTTTTGACAGATTTCAGTTTCTATTCGTTCAATCAGTTTGTCCGACAGACTGTGAGAGGGAGGAATAAAATGACCGTGGAACTAGAACTCAGCCGAAAGACCCGGCGCCCGATGGCGCTGCTCCTGGCCCTCGGCCTGGCGTTTGGCCTTACAGCCTGCGCATCTGCATGAGGAGGAGTCTCAGGAACAGGCGATGCCCGCCGTTCCCGCCAATGACAATCTGAATGCCGTGCTGTGGACCCAGCGGTCGGTGGAGTTCAAGGGCAATGCCTGGACGGCATATAAACTGGCGATGATCCGCCTGGACCAGGCGCTGGCCAACAAGAAGTGGACCGGCGTTCCGGCCGAGCAGACCGGAAGCTTCCGGAACCTGCCGCCGGCGGTCATTCTCGACGTGGATGAGACCGTGCTGGACAATTCCGACTATCAGGCCTGGAACGTGACGGCCGGCACGAGCTTCGATCCCAAGACCTGGACCAGCTTCGTCAATTCTCAGACATCCCGGCCGATCCCCGGCGCCTTGGAATTCACGCAGTATGCCGTCAAGAAGGGCGTGAAGGTCTTCTACGTCACCAACCGCGTGGCAGAAGAAGAGGCGGCAACGCGGGAGAACCTGGCCAAGTACGGCTTCCCGCTCGACGCCAACATGGACACCATCCTGGTGCGGGGCGAGAAGGAGGAATGGAAGTCCTCGGCAAAGAGCGCCCGCCGGGCGTTTGTCGCCCAGAACTATCGCGTCCTGCTGAACATCGGCGACAATTTCAGCGACTTCACCGACGACTACAAGGGCACCGACGCCGAACGGCTGCAGGTCTTCGAAACGAACGCGGCACTTTGGGGCAAGGAGTGGATCGTGATCGCCAACCCGACCTACGGCTCCTTCGAGTCCACGCCCTACAACAACGACTTCAAGCTGAGCGACGACGAAAAGCGCAAAGCCAAGCGCGACGCCCTGACCAGCTGGCCGGGGCCGTAACACCCAATGGAATGTTCTCTAGGTGAGGCGTTCGAAAGCGGCGGGGTAGACCCGCCGCTTTTTCGTTCAAGCCCCCTCCACCGCGACCAGCGAGCCGCTTGAAGCGTCCTGGCGGAGCTCGATCAGCTTTTCGTATTCCGGCGAGCCGTACCATTGCTTGAGCACGGCCATGCTCGGGAACTCGATGATGACCAGGCGAGCCGGTCGCCAGCTACCTTCCAGCGTTTCATGGGCGCCGCCGCGCACGATGAACTTTCCGCCATGGCGCTCGATCAGGGGCAGCACCTGCCGGCGGTACTCGGCGTAGCTGTCGGCATTCTCGACATTCACATCGGCGATGAGGTAGGCGGACATTGGGTCTACTCCGGATATTCAGGGCTAATCGGCAAGCGACAGGCGGCAAGTGCGGTCAGAACTATGTGTCGTACAATACGAGGATTCTCGCCTCGATGCTTTCGCGCGGCGGTGCGTCCGGCGGCGATGTCGGATCGTCGAAGGCCGTGTGCGCGGTGAAGGGCGGGCCGCCGTTCGGCGCGGAGTTCGAAGCATTTGAACAGGAAGATCTCGTCGCGCTGCATCCGCGGCGCATAGTACCAGCGATGATCGGGATTGAAGGCCAGCGCGAAGGTCTCGCCGATCCGGTCGCGATAGCGCATTTCCGTCGCGATCAGATCGCCGCGCGCGATCGTGCGCGCATCGCAGAGCGCGAGCGGTGTGTCATACACGGTGCCTTTGATCGGCCGCCACGTGTTGTAAATGGCGAACCGCTGTTTCCCTGCTGCTTCCGCCGGCAGCAGGTCGCGCAAGCGCTGCGGGCCGGAACCGAACGTGTAGTCATTGTGAACCGCCCGGACCGGCTCCCGCAGTTCGCCGCCGGCATTCGCCAACGCGCTGCGCAGCGTATGATCGAACATCAGGGCGCGCGATGCACCCGTGAGATCGCACACGAAGCGTTCCATCTCCGGATAATAGGCGGCCCGTATTTCGGCTTGGTCGTAGAAGTCGCGGACAGCGGTTCTCTGCTGTCGCAGAACGAAGCCCTGCTCATCGAGGGACAGCCGATCCACCAGCCGCCGCGCATCGCCGATCGCCACGGGATGGCCGCGATAGTCACCCAGCCGCTGCGGCATGCCCGGCGGCGGGTCGTACATGTAAACGTAAGGCCGTTCCGGTGATGGCGTGAGGTAGTTCAGCGTTGCGGTTACGGTGTCCGCCGTGGCTGTCGCGTGGCTGTCCATGTATCCCATCCAACTCCAAGTAACCTTGCGGTAAGCGCAGCGCCGATGCCATCAAGCCTGCGCGGTGTTTCCTGAAAGTAGGTTGCGCGGAACGGGAAGCAAGCTAATCCGGCAGCGCCAGCGGCTGAATTTCGTCATAGAGATCGCCGGGTCCTGGATTCTCCTTCGGCGCGGCGCCGCCGAGGAAATCCACCACGCCCCACACGGCATTGAGCGCGCTCTGCACCGCGCCCTCCACCCAAGCGGCTGTCCAGGAGATATCATCGCCCGCCAAAAACAGACCGCGCTGCGCCGGCGCCAGATCCTTCTGCTCCTTGAAGTGGCAGAACATGCGGCGCTGATAGCGGTAATGCCCCGGCAGGTTGCCCTTGAAGGCGCCGAGGGAGTCCGGGTCGGCCTCCCAGGAGACGGTGATGGGATCACCGATGATATGCTTGGCGATGTCCAGCTTGGGATAGACCTTCTGCAGCGCGTCCAGCATCAGCTTCACGCGCTTCTCCTTGCCGAAGGGCAGCACCTTCAGCGCGTCGCCCATCCAGGTGTAGGACAGGCAGATCACCGCCGGCTTGTCCGGACCGTTGTCGAACAGGTAGGTGCCGCGCGTCAGGCGATCGCTCAGCGTCTGGCTCATGACATAGCGGCCGGTCTTGGCGTCCCGCGAATTCCAGAACGGCCGGTCCACCATGACGAAGGTCTTGGAGGACTGCATGTAGTGGGTGCGGTCCATCGCCATCCAGAGCTTCTGCGGGAACAGCCGCTCCTCGGTCTCGATGGTCGTCGACATCAGCCAGGTCTGGCAGGTGCACACCACCGCGTCGAAGCGGCGGGTGTCGCCCCAGCGGTCGGTGATCAGGAACTTGCCGTCATCGTCGTCGCGGGCGATGCGGGCGACGCCGGGGCGCGGGCCGCCGCCATGGAGCGCATCCAGCGAGGTGCCCGACGGCCAATGCACCGCGTGATCCGGGGCCATCTTCCACAGCCGGCGCGGCAGCTGCTCCACGCCGCCCACCACCAGCCGCTGATGGCTGTCCTGGTCGGTATAGACCACGCGCAAAATCTCCAGCATGGAGTTGGGAAAATCCGTGTCCCAGCCGCCGGTGCCGAAGCCCACCTGGCCGAAGATCTCGCGGTGGCGGTAGCTGCGGCGCGCGAAGGCGTCCGACGTGGCGACGAAGCCGTAGAAGCTGCGCTCGTCCCAGATCGGTATCAGGGAGTTCCAGATCGCCTTGACCTTGGCCACATCGCGCCGGCGCATGGCGTCCTGCATGGCGGAGAATTGCGCGCCATGCTCCAGCGCCTCGTTCCAGGCCGCCTCCACCTCCTTGAAGATGCGCGGCAGGTCTTCCGGCTTCTCCACATAGATCGGCTCGCCCTCGAGATCGATGACGGTGGAGGGCGTGGCCGGTGACATTGGATTGGGAAACGGCTTGGTCTCCAGCCCGGCCATGGCGAGATAGTGGTAGAAGGTGGTGGAGGACACGGGAAAGCGCATGGCGCCCAGCTCGGCGATCACGCCTTCCGCGCCCTCGAACGGCACCGACCGCAGCCGCCCGCCCAGCCGTCCGGCCTCGTAGACCACCGGCTTCAACCCCATCTTCATCAGCTCGAAAGCGCTCAGCAGCCCGGCGATGCCGGCGCCGATCACGGCAACCTCCGTGCCATGGCGTTCCGCCGGCACTTTCCCCAGCCCCGCCGGATGCTTCACCCAATTGTCATAGGCGAAGGGAAAATCCGGGCCGAACATGGTGATCGGCGCCTTTTCGGCAGCGGCCTTGGCTGCAGACATAGAACGACCTCCCCTGACTTTCTTGCTTGAGCGTCAGGGTCGCGGGAAAGCCGGCCCGCGGTCAACGAAGATTTGTCGCGTACTAGGGCCGCCGGAGTGGCGGTAGCCAGATGGAGCCGTCGACGCCGCCGTTTTGGGCCGCGATCATGGCCATGACCAACTCATTGCGCATGGATTGCTGGACGGCGGCGTTATTCGGCGCCATCGCCGCCACGAACCTGTCCAAGGCGGTTTGGCCATAGGCGATATCGGTGAGATCGAGCTTCCACAGCCCTTCTTCCTTGGCGAACTGCAGTTGCGACACCGGGAATGGCTGATCGGAGACGAGGTCGGCGATGGCACTCGCCTGATCGATGCGCACGCCGCCGAGATCGATATTGGCGACCGGCCCGTCGCGGGTGAGATTGGAATCCACCACATAGACGACGAGGGTTCGGCCCGGCATCGAGCTCAGCTTTTGCGCCCCGATGCTCTGGCGCAGGCTGAGCGCCGCCGTCAGCAGCGCCGTCGGCTGGGCCTCCAGTTCCGCCTGGGAACCATAAAGCGCGAGATCCCTGGCCTTGTCGGATAGCGCCAGGGTCGAGCGCGACACCAGCCGCGCCGCCTCTTCGCCGCGGTCCTGCAGCAGGGCCGTCTTCAGGGCCTGAAAGGACTGACGCACCGCGTCGGCCTCGCCCGCGGCGCCGGCCGCCGGCGGAAACGCGAGCATCAGCGCAAAAATCAGAAAAACAGTCGGGCGTGAAATCAAGCGACATCTCCAATTGCCGGCCCATCGCGCCCCCGCGACGGCGGCAATTGACGCTGAAACTGCGGCAAAAATACGGCCTCGGCCAACGGCATAAGCGCAACGCGGCGGACAATCCGGCGGCGGGCGCGTGCCGGTCGATCTGAAATCGCCTGGCTGCATCCGCCTGCGCCGCCCGGCCGTAGAACGCTTGTTCACGCGTTCCATAACCCGTCACCCAAAAAGGGGAGGTTCTCCATGACGTTTGCCTTTGCCAAAAAATCATTTGCCGCCGGCGCCCTGGCCGCCGTGCTGGCGCTCGGCGCCTGCACCATGCATGACGCACCCAAGGAACAGGCCAGCCTGTATGAGCGGCTGGGCGGCAAGCCCGCCATCGAGGCTGTGGTCGGCCAGTTCCTGCAGAACGTGGTCGCCGACGACCGCATCAACGGCTTCTTCGCCAATGTGGATGCCGCCGACCTGCAGACGAAGCTAGTGGACCAGATCTGCGAAGCCAGCGGCGGTCCCTGCACCTACACCGGCCGCGACATGGCGACCACCCACAAGGGCCTTGGCATCACCGACGACCATTTCAACGCGCTGGTGGAAGACCTGGTCGCCGCGCTCGACCAGTTCAACGTGCCCGAGCGCGAGAAGAACGAACTGCTGGGCGCCCTCGGCCCGATGAAGGGCGACATCGTCGATAGCTGATCCGCCGCGGTTCTTCGCCGCCCGATCGCCGCGAAGGCGGACCCCTCCCTGGGGTCCGCCTTTTTTCCTAACGTGATTGGCAGCTACTGGCTCAGCTTCTGCGTCAACACCTCGACGGCACGGTCGAGCTGGGGATCGGCGCCGGCGGCATAGCGCAGGTCGAAGGGTACTTCGATGGTCGGGTCAACACCCCTGCTCTCCAGCCGCTCGCCATCGACGGCGACATCGGACACCGCGATCAACAGCAGGCTGCCGTCGCTGAGATAAAAGGTTCGGCCGGCCAGCAGCGCGCCCGCGGTTCGCGTGCCCACGACTTCGCCATAGCCGTATTTCTTGAACCCATAGGTCAGCACTTCCTTGCCGCTGCGAGTGCCGCCATTGACCAGGGCCACCGCCGGCCGGCGCCATTTGGCGTTGTAGATGTGGTCGTCCCTGTCGCGGCGGCCGTCCATGGTCATGGTCGGCCCGGGCGCGAAGATGTCCAGATAATCCGGCTGCGCGCCGCCCCAGCCGTCGCGCAGGTCCCAGATCAGGGCGTCCGCATCCTTGAGCACGCCCTCGGACACCAGCTCTTCCAGCGCATTCTGATATTGCCGCCCGGCATAGCTCCAGATGTGCACATAGCCGATCTTGAGACCGCCGGATTCGATGATCCGGGCGCTGTTGCGCATTGCGCTGAGGAAAGCCCCGTTCGGCTGGATCGATACCGGCGTCACTGTCAGCGGCCGCGGCGCGGAGTCGGGGTTGCGGCGGATGATGAGGTTCACAGGCTGGCCGACCTTGTTGGCAAAAGATGCCACCGGTTCGAATGGCTGGCCCTCGACGCCGACGATCTCGTCACCGGCGCGGAGGTCGGCCTTCTCGCCGGGCAGTCCCTCCATTACGCCGGACACAAAGGTGCGGCCCTCGATTTCGCGGGTGAAGATGCCGATGCCGGGATAGCGGACGTCACTGCCGTCAAAGAACCGCTTGGCATCGTCGCGCTCGGTGCCGCCGAAGATATCCGCGAGCTGGTAGTAGGCGGGATCGGCGGGCGTGTAATAGCCCATATGGGACGCGCCGAGCTCCGCGAGCATGGCATTTATAACAGCGGCGAACTCCGCGGAAGATGAGGCCGCCTCCGCCTTTGGCCGGTACTTGTCGCCGACGGCCTGCCAGTCGAGGCCGGCCATGCCTGGATCGTAAAACCGGTCCCGCGTGACGCGCCAGGCTTCGTCGAATAGCGCGGCATAGCTGTGTTGCGTTTCTGTCGTGGCTGAATGAGACGGAGCGGCCAGGAAAGCCGGCGCGGCCGCCAGGACGAGCGCAACCACAGTTCGCAGTGCAACATGTTTCACAATCATCTTCGCGACATGCTCCAACCCTTGCTGAGCGGCCCTTTGGGAAAGTGGGGCGTATTGCTCGTCTTTAGAACAGGGCAATGGCTTTCCCACGGCAATGTGAAAGTCTTCGCGGCTTCATGCCCTAGCTGATCGCGCAACTTCGTGCCTTTTCTGCGGCAGCACCTGAAATCTCAGGCAATGGCATGGGCATCGTTCCGAAAGCCTCTTGCCAATGCCGTAAGCCGGTCCAACCCTAATTGCGCCCGCTGCCGCCCTTCACTACTCTCATACGTGCAGACAGATTCGGGCCGCCCCGGCCCCAGAGGCTTAGTATGTCCGCCCTTGCCGCCGTCACCCTCGACGACAAATACGCACTGGAATCCGGCCGCGTCTATCTGACCGGCACGCAGGCGCTGGTGCGGCTGCCGATGATGCAGCGGCAGCAGGACAAGGCAGCCGGGCTGGACACCGCCTGCTTCATCACCGGCTATCGCGGCTCGCCGCTGGGCGGCTTCGACCAGGCGCTGTCGCGGGCACGGAAATTCCTCCTCAACAACCAGATCCATTTCCAGCCCGGCGTGAACGAGGACCTCGCGGCCACCGCCGTCTGGGGCTCGCAGCAGACGGGCCTATTCGGCGACAACAAGCACGACGGCGTGTTCTCCATCTGGTACGGCAAGGGACCGGGCGTCGACCGCTCCGGCGACGTGCTGCGCCACGGCAACCTGGCGGGCACTTCGGCCCATGGCGGCGTGCTGGCGCTGGCGGGCGACGACCATACCTGCAAATCCTCCACCACGGCGCATCAGAGCGAATACGCCTTCATGGACGCCATGATCCCGATCCTGGCGCCGTCGAACGTGCAGGAGATCCTGGATATGGGCCTGCATGGCTGGGCCATGTCGCGCTATTCCGGCTGTTGGGTGGCGTTCAAGGTGACGTCGGAGACGATGGACAGCGCCGCGTCGGTCTATGTCGATCCTGGCCGGGTGGAGATCGTTACGCCCACGGATTTCGCCATGCCGCCGGAAGGGCTGCAGATCCGCTGGCCCGACACGCCGCTGCAGCAGGAAATGCGGCTGCACAAATACAAGGCCTATGCCGCCCTGGCTTATGCCCGCGCCAACAAGCTGAACCGCACCATCATCGACGGGCCGAAGCGGCGCTTCGGCATCGTCACCGCCGGCAAGTCCTATCTCGACGTGCGGCAGGCGCTGGACGATCTCGGCATCGACGAGGCCTATGCCCGCGACATCGGCCTGTCCATCTACAAGGTCGGCATGACCTGGCCGCTGGAGCGGGAGGGCGTGCGGCAATTCGCCGAGGGCCTGGAGGAGATCCTGGTCGTCGAGGAAAAGCGCGCCCTCATGGAGAACCAGTTCAAGGAGCAGCTCTATAACTGGAAGGAGAATGTGCGGCCGCGGGTCATCGGCAAGTTCGACGAGGAGCGCAACTGGATCCTGCCCTCCGCCGACGAGCTGACGCCGGCGCGCATCGCCCGGGTGATCGCCAAGCGCATCGCCCGCTTCCACACCAGTCAGGATATCGAGCAGCGCCTCGCCTTCCTGGCCGAGAAGGAAAAGGCGCTCGAGGCGCAGAAGGCGCCGATCTCCCGCCTGCCCTATTTCTGCTCCGGCTGTCCCCACAACACCTCGACCCGCGTGCCCGAGGGCAGCCGCGCGCTGGCCGGCATCGGCTGCCACTACATGGTGCAGTGGATGGACCGCAGCACCGACACCTTCACCCAGATGGGCGGCGAAGGCGCCACCTGGATCGGCCAGGCGCCCTTCAGCAAGACCGGGCATGTGTTCCAGAACCTGGGCGACGGCACCTACTACCATTCCGGCCTGCTGGCGATCCGCGCCTGCATCGCCGCCGGCGTGAACATCACCTACAAGATCCTCTACAACGATGCGGTGGCGATGACCGGCGGCCAGCCGATGGACGGGCCGCTCGACGTGCCGATGATGGCCCATCAGGTTTCCGCCGAGGGCGTGAAACGCATCGCCATCGTCAGCGACGAGCCGGAGAAGTATCCGACCGGCGGCGTCTTCCCGCCAGGCACCACGGTGCATCACCGCGACGATCTGGACCAGGTGCAGCGCGACTTCCGCGAGATCCCCGGCACGACCATCATCATCTACGATCAGACCTGTGCCGCGGAGAAGCGGCGGCGGCGCAAGCGCGGCCTGATGCCCGATCCCGACAAGCGCGTGGTGATCAACGAGCTGGTCTGCGAAGGCTGCGGCGATTGCGGCGTGCAGTCCAACTGCCTGTCGGTGGTTCCCGTGGAGACCGAGTTCGGCCGCAAGCGGGCGATCGACCAATCCTCCTGCAACAAGGATTTCTCCTGCCTCAAGGGCTTCTGTCCCAGCTTCGTCACCGTCCATGGCGGCAAGCTGAAGAAGCGCAAGGCCGCGCGGAGCACGGCGGAATTCGCCGCACTGCCGGAACCGAAGCTGCCGGCGCTCGACGAGCCCTACGGCATGCTGATCACCGGCGTCGGCGGCACCGGCGTCGTCACCATCGGCGCGCTCCTGGGCATGGCGGCCCATCTGGAGGGCAAGGGCTGCACCTCGCTCGACATGACCGGCCTGGCGCAGAAGGGCGGCGCGGTGTTCACCCATATGCGCATCGCCCAGAAGCCGGAAGATATCCACGCCGTGCGCATCGCCGCCGGCAGCGCCCGGCTGCTGCTGGGTTGCGATATGGTGACGGCGGCGAGCTTCGACAGCCTCGCCAAGGTGCAACAGGGCAAGACCTGGTCGATCATCAATTCCCACGCCTCCGTGACCGGTGATTTCAGCCGCAAGCCCGACATGAAATTTCCGGCCGCCGAGCTGGAGCGGATGATAGAGCAGGCGACGGGCGCCGCCCGCACCGAATTCATCGACGGCACCCATATCGCCACCACGCTGCTGGGCGATTCCATCGCCACCAATCTGTTCATGCTCGGCTATGCCTATCAGAAGGGCCTGGTGCCGGTATCCTCGGCCGCCCTCGAGCGGGCGATCGAGCTGAACGGCACGGCCATCGAGTCCAACAAGCAGGCCTTCCTCTGGGGCCGCCGCGCCGCCCATGACCGGCGCACCGTGGAAGCAGCGGTCGCTGCGGCGAACCCGCCGCCGGCGAGCCATCAGCTCGCAACCACCCTGGAGGAGATGGTGGCGCGGCGCGTCGAGTTCCTGACCGGCTATCAGAACGCAACCTATGCCGGCCGCTACAAGGCGCTGGTGGAGCGCGTGGCCCGCGCGGAACAGGAGCGCGCGCCCGGCTTGCACGGCCTCGCCGAGGCGGTGGCGCGCTATTACTTCAAGCTGCTCGCCTACAAGGACGAGTATGAGGTCGCGCGGCTCTATACCGACGGCAGCTTCAAGAAGCAGATATCGGCGCAGTTCGAAGGCGACTACCGGCTGGAGTTCAACCTGGCGCCACCGCTCTGGGCCGAGAAGGATCCGAACAGCGGCCATCTGACGAAGCGCCGCTATGGGCCGTGGATGCTGACCGCCTTCCGGCTACTGGCGAAATTCAAGGGCCTGCGCGGCACCGCGCTCGATATCTTCGGCTACGCGGCCGAGCGCAAGCTGGAACGGCAACTGATCGCCGATTACGAACGCACTGTCGGCGACCTGCTTGGCGCCCTGAACCACGACAACCACGGGCTCGCGATCGAGATCGCCAGCATCCCCGAGCAGATCCGCGGCTATGGCCACGTGAAGCAGGCCCATCTGGACCGCGCCAAGGCACGGGAAGCGGAATTGCTGGCCGCCTGGAGTGCGCCGGCGGCGCCGCGACAGGCGGCGGAATAGTTCCACTCCGCCGCGTTTGATGGACAAGGACGAAGCGAGACAGATCCTGAGCCGGCACCTTGCCGGCTACCGCAGCCGGACCCATGCCGACCTGGTGCGCCTCCTCGGAGCGGTCGATGTGGCGGAGATCGCCGGGCCGAGCGGCGCGAAGTACCAGATCGAGGTCGAAGTCTTCTGGGACGACAAGACCAAGCGCAGTCTTCGCGTATTGGCGAGCATCGACGATGGCGGCTGGCGGTCCCTGGCGCCGCTCTGCGAGAGTTTCATCCTGGCCCCTGACGGTTCGTTCGTCGGCGAGTAATGCCGCGTGGGGTCGCCGCAAAATTGGTCCGGCCCCGGAGGGGCACTCGCCTCCGGGGCCGGTAGTTTCTCAGCAGACCGAATAGCGGTAAGGCCGTCCCCGGCTAGGGAACGACTTCGCCATGCAGGCTGAGATCCAATCCGTCGCGCTCTTCTTCTTCCGATACGCGCAGGCCGATCACGGCCTTGATCACGTACAGGATGATGGCGGTGACGACGCCGCAATAGACGATGGTGATCACCACGCCCTTGAGCTGGGTGAACAGCTGCCCGCCATTGCCATCGAGCATGCCGACGGGATCGGCTGCGCCGGTGACGGCCATGGTGGCGAACACACCTGTCAGTAGCGCGCCGACAACGCCGCCGACGCCATGAACGCCGAAGGCGTCCAGGGAGTCGTCATAGCCGAGCGCGTTCTTCACCGCCGTCGAGGCGAAGAAGCAGATGACACCAGCCGCGATGCCGATCACCAGCGCCCCGCCCGGCAGCACGAAGCCGGAGGCCGGAGTGATGGCGACAAGGCCCGCCACCGCGCCGGACACGATGCCCAGTACCGAGGGCTTACCCTTGGTCAGCCATTCCGCGAACATCCAGGACAGCGCCGCCGCGGCGGTGGCGATCTGAGTCACCGCCATGGCCATGCCGGCGCGCGCATCGGCGGCGACGGCAGAACCGGCATTAAAGCCGAACCAGCCCACCCACAGCAGCGAGGCGCCGATCAAGCTGTAGACCAGGTTGTGCGGCGGGAACGGCACCTTGCCGTAGCCCCGGCGCTTGCCGAGCACGAGCGCTGCGACGAGGCCCGCGACGCCGGCATTGATATGCACCACAGTGCCGCCGGCATAGTCGAGCACGCCCATGGTGCCTATGAGGCCGCCGCCCCACACCATATGGGCGATCGGCGCGTAGACGAGGATAAGCCAAAGCCCCATGAACCAGAGCATCGCGCTGAATTTCATGCGGTCGGCGAAGGCGCCGGCGATCAGCGCCGGCGTGATGATGGCGAAGGTCATCTGGAAGGTCATGAAGACCGATTCCGGAATGCTCGCCGCCAGGGCATGGGAACCGCCGGGCTCCATGCCGCTGAGGAGAATGCGGCTGAACCCGCCGAAGATGCTGTTGCCTTCCGTGAACGCCAGGCTATAGCCGATCACCATCCACAGGATGGTGACCAGGCAGCAGATGGCGAAGGATTGCATGGCTGTCGCCAGCACATTCATCTTCCGCACCATGCCGCCATAGAACAGCGCCAGGCCCGGGATGGTCATCATCAGCACCAGGGCCGTCGAGGTGAGCATCCAGGCGGTATCGCCGCGATCCAGGGTCGATACCGGGACTTCGGGTGCGGCTTCCTGCGCCAGCAGCGGAAGCGCCAGGAGAAGGGTCATCAGCGCGGCCGATCCTCCGGCCGCCATGCGTGAGATTCTTGCTATCATTGTCCTGTCTCCTAGAGAGCTTCTTCGTTGCGGTCGCCGGTGCGGATGCGCACCGCATGCATCATGTCGAACACGAAGATCTTGCCGTCGCCGATGCGTCCGGTGGCGGCGGTGGATTGGATCGTGTCGACGACGCGGTCGGCCATATCGTTGGACACCGCGATCTCGAGCTTCACTTTCGGGACGAAGTTCACGGCATACTCCGCGCCGCGATAGATTTCCGTGTGGCCCTTCTGCCGGCCAAAGCCTTTAGCCTCGGTCACCGTTATTCCCTGGATGCCGATGGAGGTGAGCGCTTCGCGCACCTCGTCCAGCTTGAACGGCTTGATCACAGCCATGATGAATTTCATTACGCGCTCCTCCACGCTTCCCTTTTGCGCTCTTTACCGCGACCTCGACCGTTCGCGGCCGCAGGCATCTGCGGACGCGTCGACACATCGTTGTGCGGCGTACCGATGGGATGATTGCAAGAGTTCGTGCCAAACAGGGTGCCGCCGGGCGGTTGCGGCAATCGCGCGCGGTGACGCCGCAAGATCTGGCGAATACGGGCAAGCGGATTCCCGGAGATTCCAGAGTGCGCCCAAAGTGTTCCGGCTTCTTGGCGCGGGAAATCGCCTAGTGGACCGGTCGAAGCAAGAGCTTAGCCACGACCAGGCCGTCATCCCCGCCGGCACATTAATTGCCACAGGCCTGACGTTCCGAAAGGCAATTGCCTATTTTTTCAGCGCCGCCCCGATTGGCGCAAAAAAAGGCCCCTCCCGGGGGACGGGAGGGGCGCCAGGGTCGGCGCCGGGATGGGCGCCTGGGAAACGGACGGCTGGTGAGGGAACCAACGGTCCGAACGGCAACAGGGAGGCTACTAGGGGACGCGGTACTCGGACTTCAGGCGGCACGTTTGAATTCATGAAGCGTGGCGGTCGGCCGTGGGGCTGGCGCAAGGATGGCGGCTTCCAGTTCTGGCTCGCTCACGAAGAGTTTGGCCGGGGTAACTTCGATATCCGCCCGGGTGAGGCCGATATCCCTGAGCATGCGGTCGTCGAGCTTCGACAGGGCCAGGTAAGTGGCGCGCCGCTCGCTGAAATCGTTCCAGCGGCTGACCAGGGTGCTGACCGCTGCACCGACCGGAGTCAGAACCTGGCGGACGGCGCGGTCGGCGCCGGCGATGGCCAGGTAACCAAACCGGGTCAACGCCTCGGCGCGATCGTTATGGGCAGCTGCGACATAGTGGCTGATAGTAAATTCATGAGAAGATTCACGGGTCATTTGGCTCTCCATGGTCGCGCCCGCTCAAAAAATCTTATCGTCGAGGCGCTGTTTGCGGTGGCTGTTGATGATGAAAATGCCTATGTTCATGCAAATCCACAAACGATCAGTTCTCATCTCATCGATTAGAATTATTGATCCGAACAGATGAATAGACGCCTGCCGCCCCTGAATGCGCTCCGGGCCTTTGAAGCCGCTGCCCGGCATCTCAGCTTCACCAAGGCCGCCGACGAGCTGCACGTCACCCAGGCCGCGATCAGCCATCAGGTGCGGTCGCTGGAGGAGTATCTCGGCATCCAGCTCTTCCGCCGGCAGAACCGGGCGGTGCTGCTGACCGACGCCGCCCAGCTCAGCCTGCCGCGCCTGCGCGAGGCCTTCGACCAGCTTGCCGAGGCCGTGGAGAGCATGGGCGCCAGCAACTCGGAAAACCTGCTCACCGTCTCCGTCACCCCCTCCTTCGCCGCCAAATGGCTGGTGCCGCGGCTGGACGGCTTCCGCAAGGCGCGGCCGGACCTGGAGGTGCGGCTGGACGCCTCGACCCAGCTGGTGGATTTCGGCCGCGACAATGTGGATGTGGCGATCCGCTATGGCGCCGGCCGCTACCCCGCGCTGGTGTCGGAGCAGCTGATGGATGTGGAGGTGTCGCCGGTCTGCAGTCCGCAGCTGCTCAAGGGCGAGCATCCGCTGGAGACGCCGGGGGATCTTCGCTGGCACCGGCTGCTGCACACTGACTGGTCATCCCAGCGGGGCGAGGAGCCGGACTGGCGCATGTGGCTGCTGGCGGCGGGCGTGCGCGATATCGACTGGGCCAAGGGCCCGCAATTCAACGACTGGATGCTGGCCATGCAGGCGGCAATCGAGGGCCAGGGGGTCGTGCTGGGCCGCAGCGCTCTGGTCGCCAACGACCTTGCCGCCGGCCGCCTGGTGCGGCCGTTCAATGTCAGCGTGCCCGGAAAATTCGCCTATTATCTCGTCTACCCGGAAGCGGCGACAAAGCGCGCCAAGGTTGCGGCGTTCCGCGACTGGCTGACCGCCGAAGCGGCCGCGCCCCTTTGATCAAAAACGAAGGGGCCCGCGAGGGGCCCCTTCATCCGTCCCAAACTGACGCCAAGATTACTTGGCGATGCAGGTATCCACGTTCTCCTGGGTGCACTCGTCGAGGCCGGTATAGAGCACCGGTTCGACGGTCTTGCCTTCCACGAGATCGCGCATCACGAACGGCGCCTTGTAGCCCATCTCGAACGGCCGCTGTCCGACCTGGGCGTGGCTGCGGCCGGCCTTCAGCGCGTCGATCTGCGGCGGCAGCGTGTCGCCGGCGACGATGATCAGCTTGCCGCTCTTCATCTTGTCCATGACCTGGTCGGTGACCTGGGCATAGGCTTGCGGCGCGAACTGGGCCCAGCCGCCTTCAAGCACGAAGGCGTCGAGATCCGGATTCGCCAGGAAGGTATCGGCCATCTGCTGGTTGGCGAGATCGGCCTGGTCGTTGGTGTAGAGCGGGCAACCGTCGACTTCGGTCCAGCCGCCCTGACCCGTCAGCCGCTCCACGCCTTTCTCACCGGCCAGCGTATCGCGCGTGCCGGCGGCGCGGGCGTTGATATTGTCGGCCGCCACGTTACCGAGCTGCAGGCAGATCGTGCCGCCGTTCGGCTTGAACTTCTTCAGATGCTCGGCGAACTTCACACCCATCAGATAGTTGTCGGTGCCGAGATAGGTCTTGCGCATGGCGATGTCAGCGGCGCCGAGGTCGGCGTCGATGGTCATGATCGGCATGTTCGGCGCGCGCTGCTTCAGCAGGTTTGCCATCATCGGCGCGTTCGACGGCGAAATCGCGATCGCCGCGACGCCCTTTGTGATCAGGTCGTCGACGATCTGAACTTCGCCGGCCTCATCGGCGCTGGAAGCCGGGCCGGTATACAGGCAGGTGTAACCTGAGCCCGCCAGTTCCGCATTCGCCTTCTGACAGCCCTGGTTGATCTGCTCGAAGAACGGGTTATCGAGGCCCTTCACGACGATGGCCAGGATCTTGTCCTCGGCCGACGCCGCCGTCGCTGCAACTGCGAAGGCGGTCACGGCCAACAATCCTAAAGCTTTTTTCATTACTCCTCCCTTTCTTGGCGGCTTCGGCCGCCGGATGACTGCCAGGTTTGGCAAGTCGTTGAAATCCGCCCTGCTGTTGCAGGTCCGGATGTGTTCCGTGGTTATCAAGTCATTCCGCCATGGCGAGGGATACGGTGCATTGCGGCAAGTCTTGCCGTCGTCCGTTTTGCGATCCGCTCCGCCGCAGGGGCCTGCCTGTTCCCGGTGCAAAAGGCTAATGGCGGCGCGCAAAGCAAGTCAAGCCGATTTGTATGATTTGTCAGATAAATAGGAACGCAGCGCCGGCAGCCGCCGATTGACGGCGGCGGATGCTTTGCTCTAATGACACGGGTTCGGCGTTCCGCCGGCACGGTAAGAAGAAACGGCCCACCGGTGGCATTGCAACCGTCGAGTTCGGGCTTTCAGGGAGGTAAGGCTCGGATGGCGGTGTTGGAACTCGCCGGAATCTCCAAGCATTTCGGCGCTATTCATGCATTGAGCGACGTGTCGATGGCGCTCGAGCCCGGCGAGACGCTCGGGCTCATGGGCGACAATGGCGCAGGCAAATCGACGCTGGTGAAGATCATCGCCGGCAACTTTCCGCCGACCCACGGCACGATGACGATCAACGGCAAGGAGGCGGTGCTTCACCGGCCGGTGGACGCCCGCAATCACGGCGTCGAGATCGTCTATCAGGATCTGGCTTTGTGCGACAACATGACCGCCGGAGTGAATGTTTTCCTGAGCCGCGAGCTGACCAAGGGCATCGGCCCCTTTCGCGTGCTCGATTATGGCGCCATGTACAAGCGCGCGGCGCAGCTGTTCGCCGAGCTGAAATCGGAAACCCGGCCGCGCGACCTGGTGAAGCAGATGTCCGGCGGCCAGCGCCAGGCGGTGGCGATCGCCCGCACGCGCCTGTCCGATGCGAAGATCGTGCTGATGGACGAGCCGACGGCGGCGATCTCCGTGCGCCAGGTGGCGGAGGTGTTGAACCTGATCCGCCACCTGCGCGACCAGGGCGTCGCGGTGGTGCTCATCAGCCACCGCATGCCCGACGTCTTTGCCGTCGCCGACCGCATCATGGTGCTGCGGCGCGGCCGCAAGGTGGCGGACAAGCCGACGGCGCAGACCTCGCCGGAAGAGGTCACCGGCCTGATTACCGGCGCCATTGCCACGGCATGAGCACCGGACAACCCCATTCGAACCGCAGGAGAGCGACGCCATGAGCGCAGCGCTGGAAGATGTCATCAACAAACGCACCTATGGCCCGCTCGGCTATCTGCTGACGCGACAGACCTTCTGGGTGTTCCTGGCGACGGTCGCGGCCTGCATCCTGGTCGCGATCGGCTCGGACAAGTTTCTCACCGGGCAGAACCTGTTCAACGTGACCCGCAACTTCGCCTTCGTCGCAATCGCCGCCCTCGGCATGACGGCCGTCATCATCACCGGCGGCATCGATCTGTCGGTGGGATCGGTGATGGGATTCTCCGCGATGATGTGCGGCATGGTCCTCGGCGCCGGATATCCTGCGCCTTTGGGCATCATCGCCGGCTTGTCCGTTGCCTTGCTCGTCGGGCTCTTCAACGGCGTCATGGTCGCCTATGTGAAGATGCCGTCCTTCGTGGTGACGCTGGGCGTGCTGTCGATCGCCCGAAGTCAGGGGCAGGTCATCTCCGACAACAAGGGCGTCTACGATTTCGGCACCTACGGAGAAACGGTGCTGTGGCTCGGCGGCAAATCCACACTCGGCATTCCCAACCCGGTCATCGTGCTGGTCGTGCTTACGCTGATCACCGGATTCCTGCTACGCTGGACGCGCTGGGGCGCACATGTCTTCGCCGTCGGCGGCAATGAGAAGGCAGCGCGTCTGACCGGCGTCTCGGTCAACCAGGTGAAGCTCAGCGTCTATGTCTTCAGCGCGCTGATGGCGGGCATCGCCGGCATCCTGATGGCCGGCTGGCTCGGCAGCGTCACCCAGAACCTGGGCGAGGGCAAAGAGCTCACGGTCATCGCCGCCACCGTGATCGGCGGCACCAACCTGATGGGCGGCAGCGGCACCGCCTTGGGCGGCGTGATCGGCGCCGCATTGATCGAGGTCATTCGCAACAGCCTCACATTGCTGGGCATAAGCACATTCTGGCAGGGAACCTTCATTGGCAGTTGCATCGTCATTGCGGTCCTGTTCGACTGTCTCAAACGAATCCGGGAAACGGATTGATAGGGAGACACGTTATTGTTCAAGAACTCGGCGCCGGGGGGCTCCCGTAAACGGGGGCCGGGCCGGAGTCTTCATTTTGCCGCGGCCGAGGAAATCGGCTCGCGCATCCTGAAGGGCGATTTCGCTCCCGGACAGCTGCTGCCCAACGAGGCCGAATGGTGCAAGCGCCTGCGCATGAGCCGCTCGGCGGTGCGCGAAGCCATGAAGATGCTGATGGCCAAGGGCCTGGTCAGCGCGCGGCCGAAAGTCGGTACGCGCGTGGAGCCGCGGGAACATTGGAACCTGCTCGATCGCGACGTGCTCGTCTGGTACATCGGCGCGCCCGACCGCGAACGCTTCCTGCACTCGGTCCAGGAAATGCGGCGCATCTTCGAGCCAGAGGCGGCGGCGATGGCGTCGCGCAACCGCAGCGCCGAACAGATGGCCGCGATCTCCCTCGCCTGCCGGAACATGGGTACCGCCACCTCGGTCGAAAACCGCATCGAGGCCGATGTGCGGTTCCATCTGGGCATCCTGCACGCCGCCGGCAACGAATTCCTGGTGCCCTTCGGCTCGCTGATCGAGTCGGCGCTGGCGACGGTTTTCGATTTCGCCACGCGCCGCGCCGGCACGCGCCATGCACAGTCGCTGCATGAGGATATCGAGAAGGCGATCCGGCGGCAGCGTCCCGACGCGGCGCGGCGCGCGGTGCTGCGGCTGCTGGCCGATACCGACGATGTCATCAGCCATCCGCCGCCGGTCGTACGCAAGGCGCCGGTAAAGCCGCGGCGCGCCATCGCCTAGCGGCGCCGCCGCGCCGGCCGGTCGTCCAGCAAGCCCATCAGCCGCGCCGCCTCTTTCGCCATCGCCGGCAGCAGCGCGGTGTTTCCGGCAAGTTTCCGCCCTTCGGAAAAGACCACGAGGACAAACCGGCGGCCGCCTTTCAATGCGATGATCGCTGCATCATGACGGGTCTTGCTGGTCCAGCCGGCCTTGGACCAGAGCCGCGCGTCCTCCGGCAGGCCCTCGCCAAGGAAACCGTCGATCTGATTGTCGGCGTGATCCCGGCGGGCTTTCGCATCGAGGCGGCGTTGGAGCACGCGGCGCATCTCCCGGCATGCCCGCTTCGATACGACTTCATCCCGATCGATCGACCACAGCAGCCGCGCCGCCGCTTCGGTGGTCAGCCGGTTGCGGTTGTTGCGGACCTGGACACGGGATTGCTGCTCCCGGCCGTAGGGACTTTCCTCCCAGGTCTTCTGCGTGACCCAGATAGGCGCGAATTCCGGCCAGCCCCAGCGCTCGAAGTAACGTTGCACCGCCCCTCGGCGGTGAAGCCAGCGGCGGAACGCGGCCGATGGCAGGTCTGGCCCGCCGGTCGTGCCTGTCAGCAGGTCGACGATATAGCCGGTGGCGTCGTTGGAGGACTGCCGGATCATCGCCGAACAGGCGCGCCGCAGTTCACGAAGTCCTTGATAGGCGGCCCGCCGACAGCCACGCCTGAACCGCCGCCAGGAAGAACAATTTGACAACAGACGCCGGGTAAATCGCCACGGAGCCCCGGTGGCTTGCACCTAGAACCGTTCCATTTCGCGCCGCGGTAAGGATGGTGAATGCGGTCTTTGAAGCCGCTGAAAGCCCCACTTGGCGCACGGCCGTTCGCTTCAGGCAGTCCCGAATTCTCCGGAGTTCCGCAGTGGACCGATAGAACCTTGCGCGGCCGTGCGTTGGCGGGGTCCGACTATTACCCAATCCATGGCCCTCCAGGACCTTCCATTGCCTTCGCGATAAAGTGATTGAACCAATTTAGCGAATAGAGGAACATTCGGCCATCCGGCGGCTGGGGCGTCGTACGGACGTTCTACTGCGCAGCCGCCAACAAACAAAACTACTGAGCTGACGCAAATTTCTAGGGAGATGAAAACATGAATATCGCGTTTGCACGGCTTCGCACGGCAGCGCTTGCGGGAGCGTTTATCCTCGCGGGTACGCTGGCCGCACAAGCTGAGACCGTTTTCCACCGCGGCAACGGCGCGGAGCCGGAGACGCTGGATCCGCACAAGCTGACCGGCATCACCGAAGCGAATATCACCTACGACCTGTTCGAAGGACTGGTCACGATGGACCCGCACGGCCAGGAAACGCCGGGCGCAGCCGAGAGCTGGACGGTCAGCGATGACGGCCTTGTCTACACGTTCAATCTGCGCAAGGACGGCAAATGGTCCAACGGCGATCCGCTGACGGCCGATGACGTCGTCTATTCCTTCCGCCGGCTGGTCGATCCGGCCACGGCCGCGGACTACGGTTACATCTTGTCGCCGATAAAGAACTCCGACGATGTCAACGCCGGCAAGATGCCGGTCGATCAACTCGGCGTCGAAGCGGTCGATCCGTACACGGTGAAGGTCACGCTGAAGGCGTCCACGCCCTACTTCACGGGCATCCTTGCCCACAGCTCCTGCCAGATTGTCCATAAGGCGACGATCGAAAAGTTCGGCGACGAATGGACCCGGCCGGGCAACTCTGTCAGCAACGGCGCCTACACGGTCGCCGAATGGGTGCCGCAATCGAAGCTGGTGCTGAAGAAGAACCCCAACTTCCACGACGCCGCCAACGTCAAGATCGACACGGTGGTCTATTACCCGACCGAGGATCTGGACGAGGAATATAAGCGCTTCAAGGCCGGCGAGTTGGACTTCACCTATGACGTCCCGTCCGAGCGCATCAAGGAAGCCGCGGCAGAAATGCCGAAGGAGTTCCACAACGCGCCCTATTTCGGCACATACTTCTACGGCATCAACATGACGCGTGAGCCGCTGTCGACGAACCTTGCGCTGCGCAAGGCGTTGATGCTGGCGGTCAACCGCGAAGTGCTGACCGACAAGATCACCCAGGGCGGCGAACTGCCGGCTTATGCCTGGGTGCCGCCGGGCGTACCAGGTTATGAGCAGCAGAAGATCGAAGGCGCTGGCATGACCCAGGAAGAGCGCAATGAACTGGCCAAGAAATACTATGCCGAGGCCGGCTATGGCCCCGACAAGCCGTTCACGGTGGAGATCCTCTACAACACCAGCGAGAACCACAAGAAGATCGCCGTCGCGATCGCCTCGATGTGGAAGCAAACGCTGGGCGTCGATGCGACGCTGAAGAACGAGGAGTGGAAAGTCTATCTGGATACCCGCGAGCAGAAGCAATACGACATCACGCGCGCGGCCTGGATCGGCGACTATCTCGATCCCAGCAACTTCATGGAGCAGCACACCCAGTTCGCCGGTACGCAGAATGATTTGGGTTACAATAACCCGACCTTCGACGGCGATCTGCGTAAGGCGCAAGTGACGCCGGATCCCGGCGAGCGCATGGCGGTCCTGGAGGCGGCCGAGCAGGTCTTCCTGGGCGATGTGCCGATGATTCCGATCTATCACTACACTAACCAGCACCTCGTCTCGACCAAGGTTGCCGGCTACTACGACAATCTGTTGGGTTGGAACCTGACCCGCTACATGTCGCTCACCGAATAGCCGTAGTCCTTTAGAGAGGCGCTCCATCCAAGCCGCCGTCCGCGAATGATCACGGACGGCGGCAGGGGTGGAGGCTCCGAAACCTAGAAAGGCCCGGAGCATGCTGCGTTACATTGTCAGACGGCTGATGGGGGCGATCCCGACGCTCTTCATCATCATCACCATCAGCTTTTTCCTGATGCGCCTGGCGCCCGGTGGCCCGTTCAGCCGTGAACGGAGCCTGCCTCCGGAAATCGAAGCCAATATGATCAAGGCGTATCACCTGGATGAGCCGCTTTGGATGCAGTTCCTGCGGTATCTCGGAAATCTGCTGCAGGGCGACTTCGGGCCGTCATTCAAATACAAGGATTTCTCCGTCAGCGAGTTGATCGGCGGCGGGTTCCCTGTCTCCCTGATGCTGGGCGGCATTGCCATACTGCTGGCGCTCGCCATCGGCATTACAGCGGGAACGATCGCGGCCCTTCGGCAAAACAGCCGCACGGACTATGCGACCATGGGCTTTGCCATGGTGGGAATTGCGATACCGAACTTCGTGGTCGCGCCCATGCTCACGCTGTTCATCAGCTTGAAGCTCGGCTGGCTGCCGGTCGGCAGCTGGGGCAGCGCCCAGCATATGGTGCTTCCTATCATCGCCCTTGCCTTGCCTCAGATCGCTGCCATCGCGCGACTGACGCGCGGCAGCATGATCGAGGTCTTGCGCAGTAATTTCGTCCGTACTGCCAGATCGAAAGGCCTGCCGGAGCAGGTGACGGTGGCGCGCCATGCACTGAAAGCAGCCATGCTGCCGGTGGTGTCGTATTTGGGCCCTGCCGTTGCCGGCATCATCACGGGATCGGTGATTATCGAGCAGATCTTCGGCATCCCCGGCATCGGCCGGTATTTCGTGCAAGCCGCTCTGAACCGCGACTACACGCTCGTCATGGGCGTCACGATCTTCTATGGCGCGCTGATCATCATGCTGAATCTGGCAGCCGACATCGTCTATGGATTCCTCGATCCCAAGATCCGATATGACTGAGTAAGGGCCATGGCAGATATCACGCTCAAACCTCAACTAAGTCTCGAGCAGGAAGTCAAAGGCCGGAGCCTTTGGAGCGACGCCAGGCACCGGCTTATGCAGAATCATGCCGCGGTGGCGAGCGGGGTCATTCTGATCATCATCGTCCTGCTGTCGTTCTTCGGGCCTTATTTCGCGCCGTATACGTTCGATTACGTGGATTGGGACTTCATCAACTCTCCGCCGAATTTCGAGCGGGGCTTCTATTTCGGCACCGACCAGAACGGACGCGACCTCTTCGTTCGCACGCTCTATGGCGGGCGCGTCTCCATCACGATCGGCGTCGTGGCAACCATGGTCAGTCTGGTCATCGGTGTGAGTTGGGGCGCCCTCGCTGGCTTTGTCGGTGGCCGCCTGGATGGCGCGATGATGCGCATCGTCGATATCCTCTACTCGCTCCCATTCATCTTCTTCGTGATCATGCTCACGGTGGTCTTCGGCCGCTACATGGTCTTGATGTATGTAGCCATCGGCGCCGTCTCCTGGCTCGACATGGCGCGCATCGTCCGCGGTCAGACTCTCAGCCTGAAGCGTAAGGAGTTCGTTGAGGCGGCCCATGCCAGCGGTGTCTCCACCTTCAACATCATCCGCCGCCATATCGTGCCCAACACGCTGGGTCCGGTGATCATCTATGTCGACTCTGACCGTTCCGACGGTCATGCTGACGGAGTCCTTCATCAGCTTCCTCGGCATGGGCGTGCAGGAGCCGAACTCCAGCTGGGGCGTGCTGGTCAGCGAGGGGTCTCGGACAATGGACACCTCCTGGTGGGGCTTGGTGTTCCCCTGCTTCTTCCTGTCGATGACCCTGCTCTGCCTCAACTATCTCGGCGACGGCGTGCGCGATGCCCTGGACCCGAAGGACCGCTAGGCAATGACCGTCGTCACCGCCTTCCCCAAGTCGGGAACCCGCGGCGCGGAGCGGGCGGCGCAGGGGAATACGGTTCTCGACGTGACGAATCTCGAGACGACGTTCAGCACGCCCGAGGGGCCGGTAAAGGCGGTGAACAGCGTCAGTTTCACGGTCAATGCCGGCGAAGCGGTCGGCGTGGTCGGCGAGTCCGGCTCGGGCAAGAGCCAGATCTTCATGTCGGTCATGGGCCTGCTGGCGTCCAACGGCCGCGCGCAAGGCAGCATCAAGTTCCGCGGGCAGGAGATCCTGGGCCTGCCGCTGCCGCAATTGAATAAAGTCCGCGGCGAGCGCATGTCCATGATCTTCCAGGATCCGATGACGTCGCTGAATCCCTACCTGACCATCAACAGGCAGATGACGGAAGTGCTGGTCACCCACAAGGGCATGAGCGAAGCCGACGCCCGCCTCGCCGCCATCGCCATGCTGGACCGCGTGCAGATCCCCGAGGCCGCGCGGCGCGTCGACATGTATCCCCACGAATTCTCCGGCGGCATGCGGCAGCGGGCGATGATCGCCATGGCGCTGCTCTGCCAGCCGGAGCTGCTGATCGCCGACGAGCCGACGACGGCGCTGGATGTCACGGTGCAGGCGCAGATCCTCGATCTGATGAACGAGCTGCGGCGCGATTTCAACATGGCGCTGGTGCTGATCACCCACGATCTCGGCGTGATCGCCGGCCTCGCCGACCGCGTCGCTCGTCATGTATGCCGGCCGCATCGTCGAGAGCGGGCCTGTCATCGACATCTTCAAGCGGCCGCAGCATCCCTACACCGCACGGCCTGCTGCGCTCGATGCCGCGGCTGGACGAGACTAAGGGCGAGCGGCTGACGACGATCGCGGGCCAGCCGCCGAACCTGCAGCGGCTGCCGGCGGGCTGCGCCTTCCGCGACCGCTGCGACAAGAAGATGGAGATCTGTGCCCGTGAGATACCGGCGCTGAAGCCGTTCGAGGCCGGGAGGAGCAAGGCATGCCATCTGGCGACGCTATGAACGTCGAAAAACTGCCCGGCCGCGGTGCGCCGCTGTTGTCGGTCACCGACCTGAAGGTGAAGTTCCTGATCGGCGGCGGCTTCTTGTCGCGCCGCCCGCCGGCGGTCCTGAAAGCGGTCGACGGCGTGAGCTTCGATCTCCGCCCCGGCGAAACGCTGGGGCTTGTTGGCGAGTCCGGCTGCGGCAAGTCCACGCTCGGCCGCGCCGTGCTGCGCCTCCTCGACAATGTGGAGGGCCGCGTGGTCTGGCTCGGCCAGGATCTGAGCCGGCTCGACGACGAAGGCATGCGGCAGCGGCGCAAGGAGATGCAGATCATCTTCCAGGACCCGCTGGCGTCGCTCAATCCGCGCATGCCGATCGGCGAGATCATCGCCGAGCCGCTGAAAACCTTCTTCCCGGACACGCCGGCGTCTGAAGTCAAGGCGCGAGTGAAGGCGATGATGGCCAGTGTCGGCCTGCTGCCGAACCAGATCAACCGCTACCCGCACGAATTCTCCGGCGGCCAGTGCCAGCGCATCGGCATCGCCCGCGCCATGATCAACAATCCCAAGCTGATCATATGCGACGAGCCGGTCTCGGCACTCGACGTGTCGATCCAGGCGCAGATCGTCAACCTGCTGATGGACCTGCAGCGGGAGAAAGGCATGGCGCTGATCTTCATCTCGCACAATCTCTCGGTCGTCCGCCATATCAGCCACCGCATCATGGTGCTGTATCTGGGCCGCGTCGCCGAGGTGGCCGACCGCGAGCAGATCTACGCGAAGCCGCGCCATCCCTATACCCAGGCGCTGATCTCGGCGGTGCCGATCCCGGACCCCGAGAAGGAGCGCCTGCGGGAGCGTCTCGTGCTCAAGGGCGACATCCCATCGCCGCTATTCCCGCCGTCGGGCTGCACGTTCCGCACCCGCTGTCCCAAGGCGACGGAGATCTGCGCCCGCGACCGGCCTGAGCTGCTGACGATCGAGTCCGGCCATCAGGTGGCCTGCCATCACTGGAATGAATGAAGGCCGCGCTCACCGCCGCTGCGCCAGGTAGACGCCGGCGAGGATCACCGCCGAGGATGCGGCCAGCGGCAACGTGAGCTGCTCGCCCAGCAGGATCGCCGCCAGGATCAGGCCGGAGATCGGCTGGAAGAACTGGATGGTGGCGATGCGGGAGATGCCGCCCTTGGCCAGCGCCCAGTACCAGCCGATATAGCCGATGATCGAGGTGACGATGGCCAGGAACAACACGGCCGCCCAAGCCTGCCAGCCGGCTGATGGCACGCCGTCGGCGGCGAACAGCAGCATCGCCACCGGCAGCGCGATGAATGCCGAAAGCGCGATGCCCCAGAGCGTCACCGCCAGACTCTTGTAGCCGAGCTGCGCCAGCCGGGCGCCCGCCACATAGCCGCTCGCCACCAACAGCGCCGACAGCAGCACGAGCAGATCGCCGAACAGGCTGGCCGCGGCACCCGCATTGCCGGCACGGAAGGCGATCAGCGCGAACTCGCCGGCCAGCGCCAGGGCGCAGCCGATCAGCCAGCGGCGGCTCGGGCGCGTGCGGTCCAGCAGGGCCGCATAGGTGCCGGTGAAGATCGGCAGCGCCGCCAGGATCATGCCGCCATGCATGGCCGAGGTCTGCCGCTGGCCGAGGGTGTAAAGCACGGGGAAGATCACGAAGCCGGAGAGCGCGGATACCAGCAGGAAGCCGAACAGCTTGCGGTCCCGCGGCAAGGGCTGGCGCAAACCGGCCAGCAGCGGCAGCGCCGCCAGGCCGCCCAGAGCCGTGCGCAGCATCGCCACCACCAGCGGCGGCATCTCCGCCGTCGCCAGCTTGGTCATGACCGGCGTCGCACCCCAGACCACCATCACCAGCCCGGCGACAATAACCGGCGCGAGCGGGACGCCAGACGGCGCGACGGCGCGGTCGGTCATGACGGCGGCTTATGCATGTCCTGATGACGAGGCGCACGGATCAATCATCCAGGCCCAAGGCCTTCTTGTAGGTGTCCAGGATCGCCTGCATCTCCTGGCGGTCGGCCTCTTCCATCTTCCGCAGGCGCACGATCTGGCGCATCACCTTGGTGTCGAAGCCGGTGCCCTTGGCCTCGCTGTAGATCTCGCGGATGTCCGACGTCAGCGCGGCTTTTTCTTCTTCCAGCCGCTCGATCCGCTCGATGAATGATTTCAGCCGCTCCGCTGCGACGCCGCCGCCTCTCGCCATCGTTTCCTCTTAAATTTCGTTGATTGTCTGCATACATTGGCCGCGGCCGGTGCGCGGCGGGCGCGACATTATCGGCGCCCGCGGGCGACGGCAAGGGCCGCGCCGGGCGACGGCAAGGGCGCGGCGGCAAGGCGGCGCGCGCTAGTGCTTATGGGCGGAATCGAAGGCTTTCTTCTGCTCCGCACTCGCTTCCTTCTGATGCTTCGCCTTCCATTCGTCATAGGGCATGCCGTAGACGATCTTGCGCGCTTCGGGATCGGACAGCGCCACGCCCTGCTGCTCCGCCGCTTCGCGATACCAGCGCGACAGACAGTTGCGGCAGAAGCCGGCGAGATTCATCAGGTCGAGATTCTGCACGTCGGTGCGCTCGCGCAGATGCTGCACGAGACGGCGGAAGGCCGCGGCTTCGAGTTCGGTTCGGGTCTTGTCATCCATGAGGGGCTCCTGGGAATTCACGATCATGAGTAGCCATATGGTCCGGCTTCTGTTTTCTGCCAATACAAACTGTCCCCTCTCCCCGCCTGCGGGGAGAGGGTTAGGGTGAGGGGACGTTTTGCTGCAGCGGATGCTTTGGCACCGCGCATGATGTCGTCACCCCTCACCCGCAACAGCCGCTGGACGCGGCCGTTGCGTGCCTCTCCCCACTTCGTGGAGCGAGGCGACAGAGGGCTGCAATGGTAGCTTAAAACCTGCAGTATTCTCATAGCCCCCGCACCGTTTCGTCGATCAGCCAGTCCACCACATGCTTCAGCGCGTCCTCGCGCTCGACGCCGGCTTCCAGGGCTTCGCGGAAGATGCGGGTCTGCTGGTGGGCGCTGGTGCCTGTTGTCAGGATGTCGCGCGCGTGGGCGACGGCGGCGACGCAGCCGAAATGCTCGGCATCCTCGGCGATCAGTTCCAGGATCTCCTCCAGCAGATGCGGCATAGGGCACGATCTCGCCCTTGCCGAAATCCACCAGCCCCTGGTCGATGCCGTAGCGCTGCGCCCGCCAGCGGTTCTCGTTGATCAGCATGGCCGCGTAGCGGCGCCAGCGCTGGTTGCTGCGGCGCAGGCGCCAGAGCATGCGCAGGAGGCAGCGATAGATGGCGGCGACAGCGATGCCATCGTCCAGCCGCGTGCAGATGTCGGTGAGGCGCAGCTCCAGCGTCGGAAAGCGCACGCTCGGCCGCACGTCCCACCAGAGCTTGCTGCCATCCTCGATCACGCCGGCATTGATCAGCGCCTTCAGATGCCGCTCGAACTCGCCGAAGCTGTCGAACTGCTCCGGCAGGCCGGTGCGCGGCAGCTCGTCGAACACCGACACGCGGTAGGATTTGAGCCCGGTATCCTCGCCGTTCCAGAACGGCGACGAGGTGCTGAGCGCCAGCAGGTGCGGCAGGAAATAGCCGACCTGGCTCATGAAATCGATGCGCAGCTCGGGGTCCTCGATGCCGATATGCACATGCATGCCGCAGATCACCAGCCGGCGCGCCGTGGCCTGGAGATCGCGGGCCAGCATGTTGTAGCGTTCCTTGTCGGTGTGCCGCTGCTCGCTCGAGGCGGCGAAGGGATGGGTGGAGGCGGCGATCGGCGCCAGGCCATATTGCCCGGCGATCTCCGCCACCGTGCGCCGCAGCCGCGCCAGATCGGCGCGCGCCTCCTCGACCGAGTGGCAGACGGCGGTGCCGACCTCGATCTGCGAGCGCAGGAATTCCGGCATCACCTGGGTCTTCAGCGCCTTCTGGCAATCCTCGAACAGGCCGGCGGGCGCATCGGGCACCAGGTCCCGCGTCTTGCGGTCGACGAGGAGATATTCCTCCTCGATGCCGATGGTGAATTCGGGATCGCGCAGGGCCATGTCACCGCCCCCGCGGGGCAAACACGCTGATCGTCGGCCAGCACGTCCTTCAGCACGGCGGCCATGCGGTCGGCCCAGGCGACCTGCCCCGCCGCGGTGTCGATCAGGTCCTGGCGGATCTCCACCAGGCCATAGGGCACGCCGATCTCCTCGCCATGGACGAAGATGGAATAGCCCTGCTCGTCGCGGCCGGAATAGGGCTGGTTGTCGCCGACGCAGAGCCCCTCCTCCCGCCGCAGGCGCGCCATCAGCGGCACGGGAATGCGAGGATCGTCCTTCCACAGGATGCCTACATGCCAGGGCCGCTCGAAGCCGTCCATGACCGGCGTGAAGCTGTGCATGGAGACCAACGCCGGCGCCAGGCCGCTGCGCTGGCGCGCGGCGATCATATGGGCGATGGCGGCGTGATAGGGCGCGTGGATCTCGTCGGCGCGGCGCCTTGCGGTCGGCGGCGGAAAGACCGCGATTGCCGGGCACCGGCGTGCCGTCGCTCTCCTGGGCGATGGAGGTGGGATTCTCCAGGCGCCGGTTGCAGTCGATCACCAGCCGCGAATAGCCGCCCAGCAGCGCCGGCGCGTCCAGGTGCCGCGACAGGCGCCGCGTCACCTCGCCGATGCCGATGTCCCAGGCGATATGCCGGGCCAGCTCGGCCTGGCTCAGGCCGAGTGTGCCGAGGGACCGCGGAAAGGCGCGGCCGGCATGGTCGGCAATCAGCACAACGCGGCCGGCGCCGTCCTTGTTGATGATCTCGAACGGCGGCGGATCATCAGGCTGCAACAGGCGGCCGGCGTCGGGCTGGGGCATGGCTGCGGTCTGGGACACTGGCGCTTTCTGGAATTGGGGCGCTAAGGGGTTGAACCGGCGGCCACTAGACCAAATCGCCTCCCGGCCATCAACCTTGGGGCCAGCAACCGGCCCGCCCCGGCGCCGCCGGCCCGGCCTGCGTTGACCGGTCCGGCCCCCGGCCCTACAAAACTCCGGCCGGCGGAAGCTCCAGGAAACTCCCGACAAAACACCATGAATCCCCACACATTCTTCTGCATCGACGCCCACACCTGCGGCAATCCGGTCAGGGTGGTGACCGGCGGCACCCCGGCCCTGGTGGGCGCCAGCTCCAGCGAGCGGCGACAGTATTTCCTCAAGCATTACGACTGGATTCGCACCGGCCTGATGTTCGAGCCCCGCGGCCACGACATGATGTCCGGCAGCATCCTCTATCCGCCCACCCGGCCCGACTGCGACACCGGCATCCTGTTCATCGAGACCAGCGGCTGCCTGCCGATGTGCGGCCATGGCACGATCGGCACGGTGACGGTGGCGATCGAGCGCGGGCTGGTGCAGCCGAAGACCGAGGGCACGCTGAAGCTGGACGCGCCGGCCGGGGTGGTGGAGGCGACCTACAAGCGCGACGGCGACTATGTCGACTCCGTGCGCATCAAGAACATCGCGTCGTATCTCCATGCCGAGGGCGTGACAGTGGACTGCCCCGGCATCGGCGAACTCTGCTTCGATATCTCCTACGGCGGCAACTACTACGCCATCCTGGAGCCGCAGAAGAACTACCGGGACATGGCCGATTTCCCGCCCGGCGAGATTCAGCGCCTGTCGCTGATCCTGCGCCGCCTCCTGAACGAGAAGCTGGAAGTGGTGCATCCGGAGAACCCGACCATCAAGGGCATCAGCCACATCCTCTGGACCGGCAAGCCGACGAACCCGAAGGCCAATGCGCGCAACGCGGTGTTCTATGGCGACAAGGCGATCGACCGCAGCCCCTGCGGCACCGGCACCTCGGCGCGCATGGCGCAGCTCGCCGCCAAGGGCAAGTTGAAGGTCGGCGACGATTTTGTGCATGAGAGCATCATCGGCAGCCTGTTCAACGGCCGGGTCGAGGCCAAGGCCAAGGTCGGCAACCACGAGGCGATCATCCCCTCGATCGAGGGCTGGGCGCGGATCACCGGCTTCAACACCATCTTCATCGACGACCGCGATCCGTATAAGCACGGGTTCCAGCTGGTGTGACGGCCGAACCGGCGCGCGCCGGTCGTTGATCCCTGTCAAATACATCGGCTGGCGGCCGGCTATGCTCTTTCCCGGGCGGAACGGGAAAGAGAGGACCTCATGCGGAGCATATTCCACCTTCTGGCGGCGGGCGCCCTTACGGCCCTGGCCGCCGGCGCCCCGGCGGCTGGAGTGCAGGCGGCCGAGTTCAACACCACCGCCGGCAAGCAATTGGCCGAGGAATGGTGCATGGCCTGCCATGTGATCGAGGAGGGCCAGGGCGAAACCATGTCGACGGCAGCGCCGAGCTTCTTCGACATCGCCGCCGACCCCGCGACGACGGAGATGGGCCTTCGCGCGTTCTTCGCCTCGCCCCACGACCAGATGCCCGATTTGCAGATCAGCAACAGCGAGGCCGACAATCTCGTCGCGTATATCCTGAGCCTGCGGGCGCCATAGGGCGGCGAAAGCCGTGCCCGGACGATTACGGATCGGTCCGGGCGGATTACGTGCATTTTTTGGTATTTTCCGTCGGCGTTTTGCGCGGCAGATCAAGGCGTTGACCTGGGAATCGGCAGAATCCGGGGGACCCTGATTTTTGGGAACGATGCCATGCAAGGGAATCCCTGCGTGCTTCGCCGAAAGCACGCGCCCTATTGTCATCCCGGAAATCGCGCTTCAGCGCGGTTGTCCGGGACCCATGAACACCGAGTGGTGGTGAAGTAACTTGACGAGGTCCGTGTGCATGGGTTCCGGGTTCCGGCGCACGAGACAAACGCTGCGCGTTTGCTCGGGAAGCGCCGGCCCCGGGACGACAATTGTTGGGACTTTGGTATGTGTCGCACTTGGAATGACAGCTGTGGCGCATGCGTATATAATAATGTATAATGCGTTAAATGTCAAGGCAGTCGGCCATTTCTCAATCAGGCCGTCCGCTTAGAGGCGACAAACAGTCCTGAGACGCAGCCAACAAGATGGCCGGGAATGTGCCAGGAGCGGACATTCGGTCGCGACACGGCATGGGGCCTTGATGGACTGCGCATTGCCGCGGTGCCCGCGGGTAAGGGAGCGAGTGAGCGCCGCGATCGGCAGGCCGACGCATCGCCCCTCTTGCCGCATCACTTCACGGGATAGCTACCCCGACCATAGGGGCGAGCAACAGCTTGACCCGCTAACCCCAATGCAGAATAGGTCTCTCAGACCCGCCGGCCGGTGAGCGGGTCGATAGCGCAGCCCGCGTCGGGTAACTGCTGCGACTGCGGGCCCCCGAGGAGTGATGGATCCTTACATCGTCTTTCTGGCCTGTCTCGGACTGATCATCTTAGCGGCCTCCTGGCTGCCGTTACTCCTCAGGGAATTGCCGCTGTCTCTGCCGATTCTGTGCGTCTTGTTCGGGTTCCTGGTGTTCAGTCTTCCGGGCGTCCGCGATGCGCTAAACCCGCTGGACCAGCCGGTCATTACCGAGCGGGTCAGCGAACTGGTCGTCATCATAGCGCTACTGGGCGCCGGGCTGAAGATCGACCGCAGGGTGGGCCGGCGGCGCTGGGCAACGACATGGCGACTCCTGGCCGTTGCCATGCCCCTGTCGATCTTCGGCATCGCCATTCTCGGATGGTGGCTTGTGGGTGTTTCAGCCGCCGCCGCGCTCCTGCTCGGTGCTGTTCTGGCGCCGACCGATCCGGTCCTCGCTTCGGACGTGCAAGTGGGACCGCCTGGCTCCGGTGAAGAGGACGAGGTGAGGTTCAGCCTGACTTCCGAAGCCGGGCTGAACGACGGGCTGGCATTTCCCTTCGTCAATCTTGCCATCGCCATGGCCGTCTATGGATCGGCGCCCGGCGTCTGGACGCTCGAATGGTTCGGGATCGACGTGTTGTGGAAAATCGCTGCCGGCATAGGCGTCGGGCTGCTAACCGGATTTCTCCTCGGTCAGCTGATGTTTCGGTTGCCAAAATCGAAGAACCTGGCGGGCGCGCGGGACGGCTTCGTCGCGCTCGGAATCGTGTTTCTAGCCTATGGCGCCGCGGAGCTCATTCAGGGTTACGGCTTTCTGGCCGTCTTCATCGCCGGCGTCACGTTGCGTGAGATCGAGCGGCGCCATGAGTACCACGAACGGCTGCACGACTTCGCCGAGCAGACCGAGCGCCTGCTGATGACAATGATCCTGGTCATGTTCGGTGGGGCTATTGCCGGGGGCCTCCTGGAGTCGCTCACCTGGACCGCTGCCCTGTCAGTGATCCTGTTCCTTCTGATAGTCCGGCCCGCGGCCGGTCTTGTCAGTCTCTACGGCTCACCCGGTCCCCTCGAGGAGCGGGCCGCAATCGCCTTCTTCGGAATCCGTGGCATCGGCTCCTTCTACTATCTTGCTTACGCCCTGAATCACGCGAGTTTCGAGAGCCCCGATCTGTTGTGGGCGACCGTCAGCCTTTGCGTCGTGGGATCGATTGTCTTGCATGGCATTGCCTCGACCCCCGCAATGCGATTTCTCGACAGGCGGCGGCGCCGTCGCTCCCGCGCCGATCGGCGGTAATGCGGTGGCTGGCATAGCACTGAGGAGCTTGGTCCGCTTTGGGTCATTGGCCGCCGTGCGACCTTGATCCGCACTACGTCGCCATATGCCCCGAACGCGGTCACCCGCTAACCGGGACTGCGCCTGCCACGATGCCCCGAAGCTGACGATGCCTTAGGTTTGCAAAGTCGTGGATCGAGCCACTGCATCGAGCCACTGCTGCGGGATCGAAGTTACGGACTTCGACTCGGTCGACCGCCCCTCCCTTCAAGCGGGATTCAGTCCGCTGGCGCCTGTCGACTGCATTGCCTGAATCTCCTGGGCAACAAGGGCCTGGAGCTTCCACAGATATCCGTCGTCTATGCCGTGCTCCATCAACTTCACGACGGTGTTGTGCAGGTAAGCAACGCAGGTTCCAGCCGAACCGGCGGCGCGCGCGATGCGGCTGGCCTGCACTTCGACTGGAAGATGAGCGGTAAGCCCATCGCCGCGAGGTGCAGCGTAGAAGGTGAGCGCCCGTACTTTCTTGCCGCCGTTCCGCACAATTATCCATCGGACCGACGGGATGTCCTCGGCATACTCCATCTCGCGCCTTAGCAGCGCTTCGACGACATCCAAGTTCATCCCTTCATCTGCCCGCACAAGAACGCCGTCGCAACAACCACCATAATCGAGCGCAAGCATGAGACCAGGCTGTTCCGGCGTCGCCCGAAACGTCGTGAGATTGAGGCAAAAGGATCGACGCCAGCCATAGGCGCGGGCTTTCCCGACGGACGTGAAACCAAGTTGCGGCTTCCAGATGAGTGAGCCGTAAGCAAAGATGTGGAGGACCCCCTTGATCTCTTGCATGATCGCGGTGGCAAGCCGTCTATATTCATCGTCTGCGAGCAGCTTCAGCCCAGGTTCACCTCCGGTTTCCGGCACGATGCGGTCGACCAAGGCAACGAGGTCCGGCGTCAAAGACAGAGTTCGCGGCATGGCGTCCTGGAGATTTCTTCGCTTCAGGGCATCTTGTCCTACCGGCCATTTGCTGGCAATGAGGTAAGCCCGGGTCGACGATGAGGCCCGTTCGACAATGGGGCTAGATGTTACCATCGGTCCCAAACTCCTTAAGGTACATATGCTGCGTATGACCTTGCGGATAGTTCGGGATCGTCGCTTGCCGCACATAGCCAAAGCGCTCGTAGAAAGCCGGGGCTTGGAAGCTGTGCGTGAAGACCAGCGACTGTGTGCATCCGCGACGGATTGCCTCTTTCTCGGCTGATTGGAGCAGTGCGCAGCCTATTCCCTGTCGACGTTTCGATTCATGAACCCAGAGGTGCAGGATGTGGCAGCACCCACCCCAGCTGTGGCCGTTTATGGCGGCGATGACGTTGCCGGACTCGTCTTTGATGACGCCGCTGAAAGGCCTTCCGTCGCGGACCCCGGTACTCCTGACATTGAACTCGTAGATCCGCTCGTCAAGAAACGAGTTCAGCTCAGCTTCCGCTTCACTGCTCGGTTCAATGATGTGCGGGCTCATTGGCATGGGCAGATCTACGATGCCTTGATGCTCCCGCTTGTGACGACGATGCGGTTGATGCCCATCAGCAACATCTCCGCCAACAACTGCTGGCGCTTCCGCACCAATTGCGCTGTCGCCGCGAGCAGGAGTGTCTTTTCCACGTTCTTATTCGAGAAATCCATGCTCGGGAGCCGGCTATCGTCAATGCCAAGCCGGCCGGTGACGCATCTGAGCGCCTCGCGCGGATCAACTCCGCCACGCAGTTTCAGGCACGGGGCGCTCCCGCCGCCAAGACCGGCGGGGCTAACCTCGAACAGGTCGGGAAATTCCGCCGCCAGATAGTCGCGCGCCTGATTTTCGGATATGGAATTGTTCTCGTACTGCTCCACCGACTTCGCCACTTCCTCGATCAATTTCGCGTAGGCTTCCATCTGTTGGATCGACGCTTTGATGATTGCCTCGAACACACCTTGTATCAGGTTTGCGACGAAGTTCGGAAAGTCCACTTCATCGGCTAACGAGCTTGCGCGCGTGGCCCCTTCTGTTGCCGGTGGCCGAAGCTTGGAGACGCGGTCGCCGCCTTGCGCCGCCAGATAACCGGCAACGGTCGCCAGGTTCTGCGCCATTCGCTCCTGCTTGCCGGCCTGCAATTGTCCGAAAGCCGGCGATTGGCTCGGCAATGATTGCACTGCTTGTCGGATCTGCGAACGGATGGGAGTGGTTGCGCGGTTCATCCAAGACCAACCCGGAACGGTTCTGGCCAGGATAGCCAAGCCTCGCGCTGGGCGCACCCCCCGTTTGGAGGAAGCGGCAACGGGTGGGCCGGCTCAGTACCCAGGCGCCGCCGCTTGTGATATGGCTATGCCGTCCCAAAAAATGGGTCAGACAGGATGATCAACGGCTCTTGTCATTGCGGCGCGGTCCGCTGGAGTTTTGACGGAACGCCCGAGTCTGCCACCGCCTGCAACTGCACGGTGTGCCGGCGCTACGGCGTGCTCTGGGCATATGACTACGAAGACGAGCGGATCCGCGTCTCGGGCCCCACCCGGGTCTATGCCCGGGGAAGCAAGTCGCTGGGCTTTCATTTTTGCGCCGATTGCGGCTGCGTCGCCTATTGGCGCGGGATGGGCCCCGGCAAGGACGGCCGCCGCCGCATCGCCGTCAATCTGCGGCTCGCGGAACCGGAAGCGGTGGGCGCCATCGTCATCGATCACTTCGACGGGCTGGTCAGCTTCGATGACCTGGGCCGCGACGGCCGGTGCGTCTCGGATATGTGGTTTTAGGGGTCGGCCCGTACGCCGTTATAGACTACGCCGACGTCACTCACTGACAAGTTGGCGCGACGTCAAGAACTGAGCAGACGGTGTGTGGCCGGTTGTGGGGAGGTTTCGGTGTACATTCTCTATGGGGGTGAGTTCACCCGTGCAACGCTGGTTCAATGGGTGCTTGAGGAAGGCAAGATAGAGTACGAATTCAAAAAAATCGACATTGTGAACGGCGAGCACCGCTCCGCGGAATTCCTCGCCATAAACCCAACCGGCTTGGTGCCAGTGCTGATTACGCCTGAGGGCGACGCGCTCTGTGAAGTGGCCGCACTGATGCTGTACCTGGCTGACCGGCATCAGCTCAGAGATCTTGCGCCTCTATCGACCGAGCCGGATTGGGGTCCTTTTCTCTCGACGATTTTCCATATCGCCGCGGACATACAGTCAGAGATGAAACGCTTCCATTTCCCGCACCGCTTCTCACTGCGAAGAGAGGACAACGCCGGGATTCAGGATCAAGCAAAGTCGCTCGTCTTCAGCCGCCTGAATGTCATGAATACGAGACTGGCAAAAAGCGGGCCATACCTGCTGGGGGCCCGCTTCTCTCTTGCAGATTTCTATTTGAGCTTTTGGATCGCATATCTCGACCCCAAGGGCGTGTGCATGCAGTTTCCGGCGATTGCCAAGCTGTACGGCTTGGTTCGATCTCGTCCGAGCGCCACCCCCTATCTCGAAGCGACCGAGACCGCGGCAGAGACCTACGCGGAGATGATGAAAAAGAATCCCGGAGGCGTCATCGCCTAGGCGATCCCGGCAACCGGCGGCTAGCCTTCGACGAGCCGAATGAAATTGCCGCAGGTATCGTCGAAGTCGGCAAACTTCGTCGGCCCCATGGACTTGGGTTCGGCTTTGAACGCAACGCCCTTGGCTTTCAGGCGCTCGAACTCGGCGGCAATGTCTTCGGTGTAAAGCTGCGCCAGGGGAATGCCGTCCTTGTAGAGCGCCTGCTGCAGGGCGACGGCTGCCGGATGACCGGTGCTCGGTTCAAGCAGGAGCTCGACGCCCCCGGCATCGTCGGGCGCCACGAGCGTGAGCCAGGCCGCTTCGCCGATCGGGATGTCGTGCTTGATGCGAAAGCCGAGCAAGCCGGTGTAGAAGCGGCGGGCGCGGTCCTGGTCGTTGACCATAATGCTCATCAGCTTCACGCGTATCATGGACTGCTCCTCGGGAGATTTCTTTCTGATGATCGGAGTTGATTTGACCGGCGCTGGAGATTCCTGCGCCTACCACGAGGCGCCGAAGCTGACGATGCCGATCGCGTCGGCCTTGTCCTGGTCCTCGAACTCGTCGGTCCGGTACATGACGGCGGCGTCGAGCCGCGCGCCGTTGCGCCAAAAGAGGGAGACGCCGGCCTGGAGGTCGGCGACCAGCGGCTCCTTGTCCACCGAGGCGCTCGAGCGGAACGTGTTGCCGTCGAGAAAGATGTTCCGCGCCACCGCCCGGCCCTGAACGCCGACGAAGCCGTAGATGCCGAAATCCCCGTCGAGATAGTCATTGTTGAAGTAGTCGGTGCCCGAGAGCGCGGGACGGATGCGCGCCGGCCCATAGTCGGCCTGCAGGTTGCGGCCGACGCGCAGCAGGAGGCTGGCTTCGCCGTATGTGAAGATGTTGCCGAGGCTGCCGCCCAGCTCCGGGATCAGGTCGACGCCGGTGCTGCCGTCGCCGGCGAGGGTCAGGCGCCATTTGCGTTCGTAGGACAGCACGATGCCCGGCTCGTTTTCGAGCTGCGCATCCCAGCCCCGGGGCTCCGTGCCCTCGACAAAGTCGTGCCATTGCCGCTGCACCTGCTCACCGAGCGCCGCCGGCCCGACGACGCCGAGCTGCAGCTCGAGATGCTCGAGCATGCGCTTGTCGGTGTCCTGCAGCAGGGACGCGCCGACATAGAGCCAGCCGGCATAGGGCCGGTCGCGCGGATCCGGCGGGTCCGCCGAGATCACGCTCGGCGTGAAGAAGTTCTGGCCGAGGGACAGCCCGTAACGGCGCGACCGCTCTTCTTCTCCCGCCTGGAATACCGGCAAAAAGCCGGCGAGGGCATCGAACGGGTCGTTCCAGCCGCTGCCGGGCGCCACATCGGGCCCGAGATAGCCGAGCCGCATCCCCTGCGTGTAGTGCTTGTCGGAATCGAAGAAGAGCGAGTTGTTCTCCTCGATGATCGAAAGCCGCTGCCCGTCGTCGGCGCGCAGCGCCGCGGGCGCTGCGATCATCAGCGCTGCGCTCCAGAATGCCAGCCGCCATCCGTTTTGAGGCAAGTGCGGCCCCTATTGCTTCATCCGAGCGGCCGATGCCGGCCGGCAGGAGTGACAATGCCGATCGCCATTCACCTGTTCCCGTACGCCGTGAAAATGTAGTCCTTTGCCTCCACGAGCGAATGACACCCGAGGCCGCACTTGGCATCGTTCTCCTGTTGATCCGTATTGGGCGTGAAAATGTCGGACGCAGGGTCATAGTCGAACTGGGCCCATCCCCATCCGCCGCTGTCCGCGAATTTGCCGCTATCCTTCACCATGAAACCGATGCCCATCAAAGTGTCCGGTATGCTCACGTCAAAGGGAGCCTCCTCACTCTGCTTCGGTTTCCAGGCGATTTTCGCCATCTTGGCGCCATCGGGAAAAGGCTTGCCGTTGCCGGGAACGCCGGCCCGGTAGGCGTCGATCATCGCGGCATTGGCCACGATCACGTTGAGCTTGCCTTCGGGCTGACTGACGGAGACGACCTGCCAATCCTCGTATCCCCTGAACTCGGAGAACCCGAGCCCGCCCGGCACTTGCACCGTGTACTTATCCTGCGCCGCGAGGGCCAAGCCGGCGAACGCGACAACGACAACGACAATCACCATCAGCCACGATGGATTTCTACCCATGACGTTTTCTCCCCCTGCGAACTACAAGTCGGTTCAATCGCCTTCATTGAAACGGAACCGGTTCGCTGCGCGTCCTACAACATCATGCGTGTGAGTTTGCACGCATATGAACCGCGACACATCGCCCGGCAGGCGCGAACGTCGCGATCATTGCACCGCCTATGGTCGCAGTCCACACGAAATCCGCCGGAGATCGGGGACGGTTCTACAGGAGAGAATATCGTCCTTGCCAATGACCGTTTTGGGCCAGCAGCCGCCATAGGCGCGGCAAGAATGAGTTGTCCGCAAGCCATCTGGCTCCAGGAGCCGCCGCCCGAACCAAGTTGTGACAGCCGTCACAGAAATCTTCCATCCGCACGCCTAGCATGCGGATGGTGGAGTCTATTAAACCGAATGCATGATTGGAACTTGGGAGGCGTAAATGATCTTACGCACGGTCATTCAAGTGACCACCGAGGCCCTTATCGTCGCGACAGTGGTGCTTCTCGCACTTCCCTTCTTTGTCGTGATGACTTTCCCCTTCATTGGAATGTAGCGGACCGGGCTGGCAGCCCTCGTGTCAACCGAGGCCATCCAGAGTCGACCTGCGGTCGCTCCACTACGCGATTGGTGGGAGCGCGCGATCCAAACCCTCTGCTATGAGGTGGGGGGACTGTTGGTTGTGGGACCTCTTTGGAAGTTCGCTAGCGGTGCCTCGGCGACAGAATTCTGCTTTCTTGCTCATCTGCCTTTCCGTGGCTGTCATGATCTGGATGGGCGCCTACAACACCGTATTCGATCTTGTCGAGTACAGGGTCACCGGCCTGGTCGCCAGCGTCCGCCCTCACCGCTGGCGCATCGTCCATGCCCTGGGGCTGGAAGCCAGTTCCGTGATCGTGACATGGCCGGTGATCATGTTGGTGACCGATCTCACCTGGCTGGAGGCACTAGCTGCCGAAGTCGGCCTGACTCTGGCCTATGCAGTCTACAGCTATTTTTACCACCTCGGCTTCGACAAACTCCGGCCGGTCCAGCCTTACCCAGCCACCGCGACCGGCACGAATCAGCCGGGTTCGCGCTAGAGCACGCCAAAACTCCTGCTTCATGGGAAGTCCGCTCCGGGTCGGTCGCGTGGCCAAGCCCGCTTTGTGCCGCGAGCGGACATCGCTTTGGTAGCGGAGCGAGCTTTCCGCCGCATCCGGTTGCTGGCTGACCAATGGCTGTGGCTGCGCGGCATGGGAAACACTCGATGATCAAACAACCGTAGAAACAATGATGGCAGCCCCAAACACGAACAGCACCATTACAACGATTGGGAAAAGCGACTGGAAAATCTGATGCTCCGCCCAGGGATGTGATTTGCCGCCACGTGGGACAAAGCTCCAGAGGAGCGCGATTGAAGCCAGCATCATAAGTACACCCACGAGTATATACACGCCGTTCATGCCGCGCCTCCATTCACAGGGATCGGTCACGCCCGCGGTACGCCAAGTAGCCAAAGAAACCTGCATAGCCTGGAATGGCAAGCAGCATGGACCGCACGAACATCTTCTCCTGCGATAAGTCGGACGCCCAGAGCCAGAGATTTAGGCCAAGCCAGACGAACAGGGCGATAATCGCCAGCGCGTCCATGAGAATCCAAAAGTAGCCAGAAGCCATTCGGTCACCGGTTCGCGTTCTCAATATCGAGGGTCGGCGAGGCCGGCAGCCATGTCAAGCAACCGCGGCAAGTGGCGGGACAAGATTGCGCCGCCCTGGAATGGGCGAAGGGTGTTCGCTAAAGCGTTGACCACGTAACCTGCAGCTTACATGATCCGCGAGAATTCAAGCAGACGTGGGCCGCAAAGTGCTTTCGTTCGAGCTTATCAAGTACATTCGAACCAACCTAGAGACGATTTGGGCACTTGAGATACAGTTGCTCTTGTGCCGTCGTCCTGACCAGGTGTGGAGCCCCGACGAATTGAATCGGGAACTTCGAGGCAATATTGGGCTTGTCCTGGATGTTTTGCAGAAGTTCGAACGAAATGGACTTGTTCAGCAAGATACTGATCGTCGGTATCGCTGGGCGCCGGAAAATGCCGAGTTGGAGAGAATAAGCAAAGACCTAGTGGCGATGTATGCGACACATCCTCTTTCTGTCATCAAGTGTATCACGCAAGCTCAGACGGAGCGGATTCAAAAGCTTGCGGATGCCTTTAAGATCAACAAGGACGAGCAATGAGCATCCTGCCAGCGGTGGTCTATCTACTGTGTTTTGCGACCAGTCTGGCATGTGTTGCGCTGCTTGTCCGTAGCTTCATTCGCGGACGCCAGCGGTTATTGTTTTGGACGGCTCTCGCCTTCGTCGGACTAGCGGCCAACAATATGCTGCTGTTTGCTGACTTGGTGATGTTCCCGACAACAGACTTATTGGCATTTCGCCATCTGTCTACTGTCGCAGCAATAGCCGTGCTGCTCTACGGGTTCATCTGGGAAACAGACTAAGAGGCGGCAATGGTCGGATATATGGGCTTTGAGTTTGTCTCCGGCGCAATCGCAATGGGTTTCGCGATAGTAGGGTTGTTCTTTCTCAGGTTCTGGGTACGCACGAAGGATAAGCTATTTTTGGCCTTTGCTATTGCATTCTGGCTTCTTGCTGCCAATCAAGCCCTTGTCGTGCTCTCTGGCATCCCGAGGGAGGACCTGAGTTGGATTTATCTGATCCGCTTGGCCGCCTTCACGCTCATCATCGGTGCAATCGTTCAAAAGAACGTCGCTTCGGATCGGCGGAGATAACTGCGGAGATAATTACTGACTTGGTGTTCAATGAACTGGGCAGCACTCAACCATTCGGCAGCCAAAGATGGCGCTGCGGCCCAACAACGAAGCGACGAATGTATTGATACCGATTGAGTTCATCCTGTTCGGCCTAATGCTGCTCGGCGTGGCGATCCTCCATGACCGGCCATTGTTGGCGGCAGCGCCAGGCCTACTGGCTATCGTCACCTATCAGTTCTTCGCCAGCAGCTTCCCTTCCGGCCCTGGTCTGAGTGGCCTCGGCACCCACGTAACGCATGAGTGGGTGACTTGGGCGAACGTCCTCCTTGTGTTGGTGGGATTTGCATTGCTCGCAAATCAATTTGAGCGGAGCAATCTTCCGGATGCGATGCCCAGCGTCCTTCCCGACAATTGGACCGGAGGGTTTGCGCTGCTTGGCATCATCTTCGTCATGTCCGCGTTCCTCGACAATATCGCCGCGGCCGTCGTTGGTGGCGTCATGGCCAAGCACCTTTACCACGGCCGAGTTAGCATCGCCTTCCTGGCATCCATCGTTGCCGCCGCCAATGCCGGTGGTGCGGGCAGTGTCGTTGGAGACACGACGACCACGCTGATGTGGATCGACGGCGTTTCACCGGTTACGCTGCTTTGGGCGTACGTCGCTGCTGTTCCGGCTTTTCTAGTCTTTGGAATTCCTGGGGCCCTCGTGCAACAGCGGCACGAGCCAATCATCAAGCGGATAGAACTGGCTAATCCAATCGACTGGATCCGCGTTGCGATCGTGCTGTTTATTCTAATCGCCCTCGTTGCAGCCAATGTTTCCGTCAACATATTCGTCCCGGGTATGGAGGACGTGGTGCCGGTGTTTGGCATCGCCATATGGGCCGCCATCCTTTTGACAGCCTTTCTCCGCCGCCCCGATTGGAGTGTCATGACGTCCGCCCTTCCCGGCGCAGCCCTTCTCGTCGCGTTGGTCGCAGCGGCATCGCTCATGCCCGTGGCAGCGCTGCCAACGCCATCCTGGGCCTCGGTTTTTGTTATCGGCTTGGCATCCTCCGTGTTCGACAACATTCCTTTGACCGCTCTGGCATTGGAGCAAGGGGGCTACGACTGGGCATTGCTGGCCTACGCGGTCGGGTTTGGTGGATCTATGGTGTGGTTTGGGTCATCCGCTGGTGTAGCCATAACCAGCATTTATCCGGAAGGACGGTCAGTGCTGACGTGGCTACGTGAGGGATGGTTTGTGATCGTTGCCTACGTTGTTGGCTTTTTCGTGTTGCTCCTCAGTCTAGGTTGGAGACCCGAATAAAGAATCGATCCCAGCGGTATCCACAAAATCCGGCTTTAGGACACAGCCAATTCATCGTGATATCAAAGCAAGGCATCCACATGTCGCCGCAAATCGATTTCGAGCGCTCTTGGAACTAGCAGCCGTCTCGCGATAGTTCGTGACTCTCGTTTTGGAGACGGAAACCAGCGCTGCCGGGCGATTTCCTTCGCCTGGACCGTCCGGCGGCCATCACTTATATTCCGCGCAAATCTTGTCCCGAACCCCAGCGCCACAGAAATCACCCCCTCGGAGGAATTCCCAAATGGTCCGGCAGGCCCCTAATCCCACCAAGCAGAATCAATTCTATCCCTTCGGCGAGCGGCCGATGCCGGCCCCCAAGAACGGCAAGGCGGTCAATCCGGCCGTGGTGCCGCTGCATGACGTGAGCAAGCTGCCTGACGGCGCGAAGTTCGTCGTGGTCGGCGCCGGCATGCACGGCATGTCGACGGCCTACCATCTGGCGAAATACCTTACCGAGAGCGGCAAGGGCAAAGGCTCCGACGTCGTGCTGATCGACAAGGCAGGCCCCGGCGCGGGCGCCACCGGGCTGGCCTGCGGCTGCGTGCGCAACCTCTACATGACCAAGCCGCTGCACGCGATCCTGCGGGAAAGCGTGAAGGTGTGGAAATCTGATCCCGTCAATTTCGGCTTCCAGCAGGTCGGCTACGTCTCCGTCGGCGAGGCCAACCAGGAAAGCGACTATATCGGCGTGCACAAGTCGCAGAACGCCGAGGGCTATCCCTCCGATCTCTATATCGGCAAGGACGCCAAGAACTTCCTCAAAAGCATCTGGCCGGACTTCAACACCGAGAAGGCCGATGTCGTGCTGCATGAGAAGCCGTCTGGCTATGCCGGCACCCATATGGCGGTCTGGGGCCTGGACCAGAAATGCATGCAGTATGGCGTGCGCCGCTGCTATGGCCCCGAAGTCATCGGCTATGAGATGCAGAACGGCCGCGTCACGGCGGTGAAGACCGACCAGGGCGACGTCAAATGCGACGTCGTGGTGATCGGCGCCGGCGCCTGGACGCCGATGCATTGGGGCTGGCTGGGCAAAGCCGACAAGCTGGACCTCAACTACAAGGACGGCCGCGTCGCCAAGGATCACGACATGTGGACCTTCTGGCGCCTGCTGGAAGGCGAAGTCTACCTGCCCGAAGGCGCCGACTTCCGCACCGCGCAGGATCGCGACAGCCCGGTGCTGCATGTCGAGTTGATGAACACGCCGGTCGTGACCGAGGACGGCCGCGAGTTCCCGGACAAGCATTTCTACATGTATGCGCGCTATGCGGCGGAGCGCGTCGGGGCGCCCGGCATCCAGGGCGGGACGATTCCGATCCGGATCGGCGGCAAGGCCGATGTCGAGCCCTATGGCCACCTCAACGACAAGTACCAGGCCGACGACTGGTTCGCGGATTACTACTGCGCCACGCTCAGCTATCTGTTCGGCCGCTTCAAGGGCGGGCGCAAGCTGTTCAAGGAGCGGCGCAACGGCGGCATCGGTGCCTTCACGCCCGACAATGTGCCCGTATTCGACTGGGTTGCGCCGAACGCCTGGATGATCGCGGATTCCAATCACGGATTCAAAATGATCGGTGTCGGCGAATTGTCGGCGCGCCACCTGACCGGCGGCCCGCTGCCCGAGGAGCTGAAACCCTTCAGCCTGAACCGCTACAGCGCCGGCTGGACCTATGGCGGCGGCAACTCCAATTGCCCGTGGGTGTAGCCTAGATACAGCGGGTACGGAGGAAAGCGCGAATGGGGATGCTCGACGGGAAAGTGGCCATCATCACCGGCGGCACGAGCGGCATCGGCGAGAGTTCGGCCGAATTGTTCGTGGCCGAGGGCGCCAAGGTCATCCTGACCGGACGGCGAAAGGCTGAGGGTGAGTCGATTGCGAAGCGGCTCGGGCCGGGCGCGAGCTTTCTGCAGGCCGATGCGACCAGCGAAGCGGACTGGCAAAAGCTGATCCGCTTCACCCTGGATCGCCATGGCCGGATCGATGCGCTGTTCAACAATGCCGGCGGGCCGGCGCAGACCGGGGGCATCGAGGGCCTCTCGGTCGAGGCTTTCGATGCCGCGATGGCGCTGCTGGTGCGCTCGGTGATGCTTGGCATGAAGCACGCTGCGCCGGTCATGAAGCAGCAGCGCGCGGGATCGATCATCAACAACGGATCGGTCGCCGCGCACCTTGCGGGATACTCGAGCTCGATGGTCTATAGCGCCGCCAAGGCGGCGGTGGTTCATTTGACTCGCTGCGTGGCGATGGAGCTGGGCGAGCATGGCGTGCGCGTGAACTCTGTATCGCCCGGCGCCATCGCCACGGGCATCCTGGCCAAGGCGCTGGGCGTGAGCGATGCCGGCAAGGCGGATGCGATGGCAGACAAGATGAAGCAGGTCTTTGCGACCGTGCAGCCGATTCCGCGGGCCGGCCTCCCTGATGACATCGCCCAATGCGCCTGCTGGCTCGCCTCCGACCGATCCACCTTCGTCACCGGCGAAGATATCGTCGTCGATGGCGGCCAGATCCGCGGCCGCATGTTCACGCCGCACCAGGAGGGCTTGCGCAAGGTGAAATCTACCCTCGGCTTGGACGGCTGATCGCCAAATACAGCTACTCCGGCAGGCCGGCCTTTCGCAGGCCGTCGAGGATCATGTCCAATGATGCAGGGTTCTTGATCGGCAGCCGCTGCCGAGCGCCTGAAACCGTCAATCCGTGCGATAGCGACCGGAGCTTGGCAAGCGCGACGCGCGCATCCGCCAGGCGATCAAGCTGGACATAGGCGGCGACCAGGGCCCAGTAGGCCGTGTCCCAATCGGGATAGAGGGCAATCGATCGCTTCTCCAGGTCCATGGCTTGGTCCGGCCGGCCGCTGAAGAGATGGGCAAACCCGGCAATGCTCAGAAACATGAAAAAGCCGGGATCCAACGGGCTCAGCGCCATGGCTCGCTCAGCCTGCATCAGCGCGTCTTTCGCATCGCTGCCGAAAATCAGCGCGGCACTCGCCATCAAGGCGACGAAGCCCGAGCCGGGGTTGAGCTTGAGCGCGCGGTGCACGGCGTCGAGACCGGTGTCGTAGTCGCGCGCCACCATCACCAGGACGAAGCCGCCGACGACCAGCGCCATCGCGTCTTCGCTGCCCGCGGCGACCGCCCGGCGGGCAAGCGCGATCGCCTTCTCCCGATCGTCATCGCCGACCGGCGGCCAGCCCCGCACAAGCCGCTGCTCAAGGCACCAAGCGGCATAGGCGAGCGCCGGCGCATAGGCGGGGTCGAGATCGATGGCCTTCCGGAGCAGTTCCAGCCCCGCGAGATTTTCATCCGGTCGAAAGGCATAGACGTGCGGCAACGCGCGCAGATAGAGATCATAGGCGTCGAGATTTTCGACTGGCCGGCGCCGTGCGCGTTCAATCTCCACCTTGCGCAGCGTCGGCTCGATCGCGCCGACCACGCTTGCGGTGATCTTGTCCTGGAGATCAAAGACATCCTCCAGCGCGCCGTCGAACCTGTCCGCCCACAAATGGGCGCCGGTTGCGGCGTCGATCAGCTGTCCGGTGATGCGCACTTTGCTTCCTGCTCTCCGCACGCTGCCTTCCAGCACGAAGTGCACGCCCAGTTCCTTGGCCACCTGGCGCACATCGACTGCCCGGCCCTTGTAGATGAAGCTCGAATTGCGCGCGATCACGAACAGCTGGTTGAACCGGGACAGGGCCGTGATGATGTCTTCGACCATGCCGTCGGCGAAGTATTCCTGTTCGGGATCGCCGCTCATATTGGCAAAGGGCAGGACGGCGATCGATGGTTTCCTCGGCAGTGTTGATGTGGATGGGGCAGTTTCCACCGACTTCTGTCGTGCCGGATCCGGCGCCGTCGGCCTGGACTCGATAGGCGTGCACGGGTCCGACGATGTTCTTGACTTTCTGTTCGCCCAAATCCTGGAATTGCATCTGCAGCTTGCTGCGAACCTGGCGGTAGACATCGCCCGAGACGCAGATACCACCGGGCTCGGCGAGCGACTCGAGCCGAGCCGCCAGATTGACGCCGTCGCCATAGAGATCGCTGCCCTCGACGAGGACATCGCCGAGATTGATGCCGATGCGCAGGAGGATGTGTTGATCGTCGGGCACGCCCGCGTTTTGCGCCTGCATCGCCTTTTGCAGGTCGATGGCGCATTCCACGGCGTTGACGACGCTGGTGTACTCGATAAGGACGCCATCGCCCATGACCTTGAAGACTCGCCCGCCATGCTGCGCGACCAATGGCATCAAGACATCGTGCCGGCGCGCCCGCAACAGCGCCATCGTTCCGGCTTCATCCTTCTCCATGAGCCGGCTGTAGCCGACCACGTCGGCGGCAAGAATGGTGGTGAGACGGCGTTGGGCGCGTTCTTCAGCCATGTCGCGGGAATACTTTCAGACCCAGCAGGAGATCGAATTGTATTGACGCCCTGATCCTGAAGTCTATCGCGCCTCGTGGCCCAGGGTCGGGCCTTGCAAGTTACGGCTCATTCGAGCCAATCTCCAACTCTGCAAGGTTGTCAATCAATTGCGTGTGGCGCGAACGAGCCGAGGCTGCATTGGGGAGAGTGTGACGTTGAACATCATCCTGCTCCCTCATTCGTGTAAGGCGAACAAACTGCGGCCGGGTGGCGCGTGAGCGCGACAGTGGCCGTTCCGCCTGCCGGCGCCCTTATCCGTGGCGCTGCCACCTGGTATTCCTGGCTGCTCACCGGCGCCTACATCTATCTCATCAATGTGCAGGGCAACGTCGTCCCGTTTCTGCAGGACGAGTTCGGCCTCAGCTATCGCGCCGTCAGCCTGCATTCGAGCGCCATTGCCGCCGGGATCATCCTGGTCGGCCTGTTCGGCGAGCGGGTGGCGCGGCGCATCGGCCGGCGCAGGACTTTGTGGCTGGCGGTCGGCGGCCTTGCCGCCGGCGGCATTCTGCTGTGCCTGTCGCCGGGACCGGCGGCGAGCATCCCCAGCTGTTTCCTGCTCGGCGTCGTCGGCACCCTGATCCCGGCGGTCGTCCCGGCGCTGCTGGCCGACATCCATGGCGAGCGGCGCGCGGAGGCCTATGCGGGCCAGTCGATCATCGCCTATGTCTTCGGCCTCGCGGCACCGCTGATCACCGGGCTGTCGATCTGGATGGGTTTCGGCTGGCGCCCGGCGGTGCTTCTCGGCGCGGTCTCCGGCCTGGCCATCGCCTTCTGCTTCCGGCGGACCGCGATCGCGGAGCCTGTGCCGCACGCAAGTCATGAAAGACAGGGATTGCCGCCGGCCTTCTGGGCCTATTGGGCGCTTCTGGTGGCCTCCTGCGCGCTGGAATATTGCATCCTCTTGTGGGCGCCGGCGTTCCTGGAACAAGTGGTCGGTTTCGCGCCGGCCTCGGCGGCAATGGCGGCCGCCGGATTCCCTCTCGGCGTGCTGCTGGGCCGGGTTGCGCTGAGCGGCCTGGTGCAACGGGTGCCGCAACGCCGCCTGCTCATCGGCACGCTGGCCATCGGTCTCGCCGGCTTTCTCGTCTATTGGGGATTCAGTCAGCCGGCGATCGCTGTCGTCGGCGTGTTCATCATCGGCCTCGGCGTGGCGCCGCTCTATCCGCTGTCGGTGCATTTCGCCGTCGGCGCCGCGCCGCAAGCCCGGGAGCTCGCCAGCGTGCGCCTGTCGCTCGCCTTCGGCGTCTCGATGCTGTTGGCGCCGATCGCGTTGGGCGCGCTCGCCGATGAGGTCGGCCTCGGCCTTGCCCATCTCGCCCTGCCGGCGCTGATCGTCATCGCCTATGCCTGCTTCTTCACCGCCGAGGCTTTGCAGAAGCGAGGCTAGTACAGGCGTCAGGATTCCGGCTTGTTCTTGGCGCCGACGCCGAATTCGTAGACCAGCCGTCCGCCCAGCCAGCCACCTGCGGCCATGAGAATGAATCCGATGCCGGCGCCGGCCGCAGCACCAGCTTGCGCCGTCCAGGGATCAACAACGGTTTCAGCGGCCGTGGCCAGGAGCAGCGCGAACAGGAAGCAGAACCAGGCGGTCGCCATGATCATCAGATGCCAGGTCGCGACCCGCATCGCCTCGCTGCGGGCCTCGATACGGCGGAGTTCGGACAATCCGGCGATCATCGCGAGAATAGCTATGAGCAATCCGGCGCCGTTGGCAACATTGGCGATGCCGGCCGCGCGATCATCCAGCCCGGCGGCAGCGGCGAGATAGGCCGCCGCCGCCACGGTCCAGAAGGCGACCGGGAAGTGGACCAGCATCGGATGAACCGGATGGCCGCCGATCCGCATGGCGTCACGTGAGCACGGTCAGAGGAATCCGGCGACCGCACCCAGCAGCGTCAAAAAGCCGATGACGGCGGCGCTGGCATGGACGAGCACAAGCTTCCGGGGCGCCACTTGCCCGCGGAGGTGGATCGAGGCCAGATAGAACCCGCCGAGCGCGGCGATCACGAATATGACCAGCGCTACGAGCGGCGCGCCCGAGAGGCCGGCGGTGAGCGCGGTGTAAATGAGGATCAGCAGGCCGGCCGCGCCGAGCGCCGCATGAAGCAACGATAGCGCCCAGGGCGCGAGGCGCCCGCGGAGAACATAGACGCCGGCGAGCGTCAGCCCACCGAGCGCAGCGATCGCGAATACGACCAGTGCATAAACGAGCATTATGGTTCCCTCCAATCGGCATCGTCATTGAAGCGGACCCACGGCCCCCTTCGCAGATTAGATGCCGGTTGCGGGAAAAGGTTTCCGGCAAACAGCAGGCAAGGTTTAGAGGCCCGGGAAGTTTGCAGCCAGGCCGGTATTTTCGTCGCCGATCAGAGCGACGCTCCGGCATCGGCCTTTTCGATCGGGAACTGCATTTCCACCACCGATTCCTCCATGCGGTCGAAGCGGGGCGGCTGGAGAAAGACTTCCCGGCCCGGGCCGGCGAATTGATAGCCCATGGCCTCGACATAGCGGCCGATCTTGCCGGTGATGAGATGGGCCAGTTCCGGCAGGCCGACGCGGACGCAGGAGGCCATCTGCGCCACCGCCGGCAATTCGCGAACGGTGAGGGCTGCGCCGTCGGGAAGGCGGAGACCGGCGGGATCGCCGTCCTGGAGGATGAATCCGAACTCCACGTCGATGCTGTCGGGCTCGAATTCCGGCGCATGGGCGATGGCCAGCAGCGGGCCGATGGAGTCGCGGGCGAGCTTGCCGCGGACGAACTGCGAAACCGTCTGGAGCTGCGCGCGGGCCGTTGCAAAGGACGCGACGGTCTTCCGCGCCGTCAGGATGCGGTGCGCGGGCTCGGGCCGGATCACCACATCGTCGACGGCGAGATCGTTCTCCGTATCGATCTGCGCGATGCGGGATTCGATCTGCCGCAGGCGTGCCGATTCCGCGGCGACGGCTTCCTCAACTTGCGTGCGGCGCTTGGTCAGGAGCGTCACGCAACTCCGCCGCACCCACATTGCTGTCGATGATGCCGGCGATCTCCTCCAGGCTGAGGCCGAGATCGCGCAGCACCAGGATGCGGTTGAGGCGCGGCAGCTGCGACGCGCTGTAATAGCGGTAGCCGCTGCCGCGCTCCACCTCCGCGGGCTTCAGCAGGCCGAGCTCGTCATAGTATCGAAGCAACCGGCAGGACACGCGCGCGACCCGCGAGAAATCTCCGATCTTGAACATGGCCGCCTGCCTTTGCCTCAGCCGTGGCCGAGGCTGCGGTGCAGGCTCATATCCAGCCCGCCGATGCCATCAGCCGATTTGAATTCCGCTGACAGCGCCTTCTTGAAGCAGTCGCGGGCGAGGATCTTGCGGAGATAGCGGTGCAGCTTCGGATAGGTCTTCTCGGCCACGGTTTCTCCGGCGAAGTGGAAATTGACCAGCATGCAGCCCACGGCGATGTCGGCGACCGAGAAGCTGTTGCCGGCAAAGTAGTCACCATCGAGGGCTTTCTCCAGATAGTTCAGCCGCTGTGGAATCATTTCCGTCAGCGATTTCTTGATCAGCGCCTCGTCGGGCGGCTGGTTCAGGAACTTCGGCGCGAAGACCCGCTGCATCAGCAGGCCGCGCAGCACATGGGGCGCCAGGCCGCTGTCGACGAACTCCTCGATCCAGAGCGCCTGGCCGTAGGCGCCGGCCTCCTGGGGATAGACCGGCGGCTTCGGATGGCGCCGCTCGAGATAGAGGTTGATGACGGAGGAGTCCGCCAGCCGGACTCCGTCATCCTCGATCGCCGGGATCAGGCCGAGCGGGCTGAGCTCGGTCCAGCCGGCCGGCGGCTTCAGCGGCACGACCGGCACGAGTTCGAAGGGAATGGACTTTTCGTGGGCGGCGACGATGACCTTCCGCGTGTGGGCGGAAAAGGGAACACCATGAATTTTCAGCATTTTTTGAACTCCTGTTTGAGAAGGAGCCCGGAAACTACAGTTTGACGCTGCGTCAAGGTCAAGCGGGATTCGGGGCCGCTGAGTCCTCTGCGCTCAGAAATCCAACTGCAGGCGCTTGAGGAACTCCTCGATCAGGTCCCCTTGCATCGGCGCCGGATTCTTGCCGCCATCGAAGCAGAACAGGCCGAAGAGTTCGTGCCGGAAACTACCGGCTTCGGCACCATCGCCGCTATAGCGCGAGAACGCCACGCATTCAAAACCGTACGAAGACGCGCGCTCCGTAAAGCCGGCAAAGGCACGGGTTGTGTATGCGCCGCGGCGAACGGTCTCGCCCCATTTGTCGGTCCGCTCGAAGAAGTCCGAACGGTCGGCGCGGTACTCGAGGTCGTCGGGCTGAAGGCTTGTACCCTCCTCGCCCGCCAGGTGCCGGAGATAGGTGAAATTCTGCCGCCCATGGGCCTCGATGATTTCAACCGGTCCGGAGCGATCGGACGCCGTATGACAAATCAAGCCCTCGGCGACAAAGAGCGGCGTAGAGGGCAACGACATGGGGAACTTGCGGCAATCCGCCTCGGCCCTGTTTCCGGCCATTGCCGCGGCAGCAAGCGAGTTTGCCGCGACGACCAATACCATCAGCCCGGCAATGCGCATCGTTCTTCCCCCGCTGGTTCATGACGTCCTGGCGAGGCTCGAATTGAGCAAGGCATTGCGGCGAGGCATTGTCGCCATCGCGGCGAACGCGAGAGCGATAATGGCAAACTCCAGGTTTCCCCCTCTCCCCGCTTCGCGAAGCGAGGGGTTAGCCTCGTGCGTGATATCGGGTATTCGGTGCTATCGCCGGCGGAAGACTCTCGGCAGCCAGCCGCGCCGCGTGCCACGGGAATTGTTGTCGTCTTCGACCTGCCGATCCGCCTGAAGGCGGCCGGAGTTGCGGTTCATGCGCTCGGCCGTGCCATAGGCCGCGCAGAGTCCGATTGCCAACAGTGTCGACGCCACGCTTTTCATTATTGACCTCCTGTCCTGTTTTTTTGGTTGCGCGGTTAGACCAGCCGGCCGCAAAAGCTTCGTGACTCCGTCATGGCATGGATTGCCGTGGCCGTGAAAAAAACGTAAATTTTTCCCTGGCCTTTCTTGGCACCGCCATATGGATGCGCCCGCACAGAACCGGATTCGCTTGAGTTTGCTCGGCAATTTCGCCATTGCCGGCGCCGATGGCGCTGACCTGACGCCATCGAGCAAGAAGCTGCGCGCCATGGTTGCATGCCTGGCGCTGCCGATCGGCGCGCCCTGGCCGCGGGACAAGCTGATCGCCCTGCTCTGGGGCGACCGCAGCGACGAGCAGGCGCGCGCCAGCCTGCGCCAGGCGCTGGCGGAACTGCGCCGCACGCTCGGCGGCGGCGCCCCGCTGCAGACCGAGGGCGACGCGGTGCGGCTGGATCCGGCGCTGATCGATGTGGATGCCCTGGAGTTCGAGCAAGCGGTGAAGTCGGGCGATCTGCCGAAGGCGGCGGCGCTCTATAACGGCGCGCTGCTGGACGGGCTGCATCTGCGGGAGGACGGCTTCGGCGACTGGCTGCGCATCGAGCGCACGCGGCTGCAGAACCTGGCGACCGGCGCACTGGCGCGGCTGGCGGCGGAACAGGACGGCGAAGCGTCGATCGCCACGGCGCTGCGGCTGCTGCAGATCGATGCCGCGCGCGAGGACACCCACCGCATGCTGATGCATCTCTATGCCGGCAGCGGCCGCCGCGCCGAGGCGCTGCGGCAGTTCCAGGCCTGCCGCGAGGCGCTGCAGCGGGAGCTGGGCGTGGCGCCCGATGCGGCGACCGAAGGGTTGTTCCGGCAGATCCAGGCGCAGGACTACCGGCCGCCGACGACGGTACGCGCGCCTGCCTTGGCGGCGGCGCCGGCAGCGGATGCCGGGCGCCTCACCATCGCCGTGCTGCCCTTTGCCAATCTGAGCGACGATCCCGGCCAGCAATATTTCAGCGACGGGATCAGCGAGGACGTGATCACCGAGCTGTCGCGCTTCCGCGTGCTGTCGGTGCTGGCGCGCGACGCCTCATTCCATCACCGCGACCGCGCCACCGACGTAAAGCAGATCGGCAGGGAGCTCGGCACCCGCTACGTGGTCACCGGCAGCGTGCGGCGGCGGGGCGAGCGCATCCGCATCACCGCGCAGCTCATCGAGGCGGAGAGCGGCAGCCAGCTCTGGGCCGAGCGCTTCGATTGCCGCGCCCAGGAGCTGTTCACCATCGAGGACCAGCTGGTGCGCACCATCGTCGCCACCGTGGCCGGACGGCTGCAGGCAATCGGCGCCGAGCAGGCGCGGCGCAAGCCGCCGTCGAGTCTCGCGGCCTATGAATGCATGCTGCGGGCCCAGGCGCTGACAGTGGGCGATCCCGAGGCGGAAGCGGAGATGCGCCGGCTCTACGGCAAGGCGATCGAGCTCGATCCCACCTACGGTCGGCCCTATGCGCTGTTGGCCTATGCGCTGCTGCGCGAATGGTTCCGGGACATGACGGCATCGAACGCGCTGCTGGAGCACGCCCTCGATTTGGCGACCCAGGGCGTGCGGCTGGACGAGAACGACAGCGATTGCCAGGACACGCTGGGCTGGATCCAGCTCCATCTGCGCAACTTCGACCTGGCCGAGCAGTATCACCAGCGGGCGCTGGAACTGAATCCGAACAATCCCGATGAGATGACGTCCATGGGCGCGCTGGCGGCCTATCTCGGGCGGCCGGAAGAAGCCTTGTCATGGTTCGCGCAGGCCAAGCAGGCCGATCCCTATCACGATCCCACCTGGTACTGGCATCTGCTGGCGGTCGCGCATTTCGTGAACCGCGATCCCGCCGAGGCGATGTCGGCCTTCAGCCATTCCGCCAGCAAGCCGCCCTGGGTGCATGCCTATATCGCCGCCTGCCACGCCCAGCGGGGCGACATGGCCGAGGCCGCCGAGGTCGCGGCGCGGCTGATGAGTCTGCTGCCGCAGTTCTCCATCGCCCGCTTCATCGACAAGGAGCCGTTCAAGCGCAACAGCGACCGCAAGCGCCTGCGCGACAACCTGCGCAAGGCGGGGCTGCCTGAGTAGGCCGGGCCTGCGGGTATTATAACGGTTATTGCCAGCGGTGAATCCGCGTGGCCAACTGGGACGGTCAAGATGGCGACTGAAGAGGGACTGAGTAGCAGCATGACGGGAAAATCGAGTTCCTGGTTCCAAATCGCCTCGGCCCTGTTGTTCGGTGGCCTCGCCGCGTGGATGGCGCTGGCATCGGGTGCCGCCCCCGTGTTCGCGCAGGAAGAGACGGCGGCCGCGGAGACGGACGCCGCGGCGGCGCCCGCCCTCCTGGGACCGGACGAACTGCGCAAGCTGGTGGCGCCGGTTGCGTTCTATCCCGACGACCTGCTGGCCATCGTCCTTCCGGCGGCGACCAGCCCGCTGCAGATCGTGCAGGCGCAGCGGTTTCTCGACAAGAGCAAGTCGGACAAGAATCTAAAGCCCGACGAGGCGTGGGATCCCTCTGTCCTCGCCCTGCTGAACTATCCCGAGGTCATCGCCAAGATGAACGCGGACCTGACATGGACGGAGGACCTGGGCAATGCGGTCATCGACCAGCAGTCCGATGTCATGGACATGATCCAGCAAGTCCGCGCCGAGGCCTCCGCCGCCGGCTACCTGAAATCAGATGAAAAGCAGGTCGTGGTGCAGGAGAAGGAGACAATCATCATCCAACCTGCAAATCCCGAGGTCATCTATGTGCCCGATTATGATCCGCAGGTTGTCTATGTGCAGAGCTATGCCTCCTACCCGCCGTACTACTACTATTCCACGCCTTATCCCTATTACTATTCCCCGGCAGCGGCATTCTGGACCGGAGCTTTCATCGGCGCGGCGTTTTCCTATGGTTTCGACTGGGGCGGCAACGACATCGACATCAATGTCGGGGGTGACAACATCAATATCGGCGGTGGCGACAACATCAACGTCGGCGATCGTGGCGACCGTGGCGATCGCGTCGATCATCGGGACGGCGACCGCTTCAACGCTGACAAGCAGCGGGTGAACGGCGGCGACAAGATGAAATGGAACGGCAACAAGGCCCGCCAGAAGCAGACCACGGGACGGAAACAGGCCGCGGCGAAACGCAACGGCACACTGCCCGCCAGTTCCCAGCGCGCGACAAAGGGAACGAAGCAGGCGGGGGGAGCCAACAAGGGCCAAAAACAGCGTGCCGGCGACAGGAAGTCGTCAAATCTCAAGAACCCGGCGCTCGGCAATCCGTCGTCCAAGCGGGATGCCACGAAGTCCCGCAATCAGGGCTCGAAGAGCATGCAGAACCGGAACCAGCGGAGCGGCAGTTCCCAGCAGCGGGCCAACCAGAATCGAAGCCGGTCGAATGCCGGCGCGTTCAATTATAACAGCGGCTCGAGTGCGGCGAGGTCGAGCAACCGCGGCAGCAGCAGCATGAGATCGTCGAGAAGTGGTGGCTCAAGGGGCGGCGGCCGCCGGTAGATGCGGCCACCGGCCATATAGCAGGCCGAAGTTAAGGAGATGCCAAGTCATGCAGGTTAGAAAATTCGCAGGCCTTGCCGGAATCCGCGCCATGCTGATCCATGGGGCGTTGGGATCGGTCCTGTGGCTCTTGACGGCGCCGGCATTTGCGGCAGACCCGAAGAGTTTCCCGACGCCGGGAGAAGCGGCACAAGCCCTTCTGGATGCGGCGGCAAGCAACGACGCCGAAGCGCTCTGGACGATTCTCGGCGATGAATTCCGCGAGGAACTGGAGAATCCCGATGCCGCGCAAGAGCGCGAGAATCGCCGGAGGGTGCTCGATGCCGCCAAGGAATCGCTGACGCTGCGCGAGGACAATGCCGATACGCGGGTGATGGTCATCGGCAAGGAAGCCTGGCCGATGCCGGTGCCGATCGTGCGCGACGCAAATGGCTGGCATTTCGATACGGCCGCCGGCGCGGACGAGATCATCGCGCGCCGCATCGGCACCAACGAACTATCGACCATCGACAACCTGCGCGCCTATGTCGATGCCCAGGTCCAATATGCCAGCGACGATCGCGACGGCGACGACGTCCTGGAGTATGCGCAGAAGATCAACAGCACGGCGGGAATGAAGGATGGCCTCTATTGGGAGACCGCCGAAGGATCCGACGAGGAGTTGAGTCCGTTCGGTCCCTTCTTCGGGGAACATGCGGCCTATCTCTCCCTGGAAGACAAGAATGATCCATTCATGGGCTACTATTACCGGATCATCTCCCGGCAGGGCGAGAATGCCCCTGGCGGCCGCTATGACTATGTCATCAACAGCAACATGATCGCCGGCTTTGCCATGATTGCCTGGCCGGCCGAGTATGGCAGTTCCGGCGTGATGACTTTCATGGTCAGCCAGAACGGCAAGGTCTTCCAAACCGACCTGGGCGATCTGACAGCGGGCGCCGCCACCGCCATCCAGGTCTATGACCCTGACGACGGCTGGACGCTGGTCACCGAATAGAAGCGGGGACCTACCGTCGCGGAAGGCCGCGACGGTTAATACCGTCATGGGATGGTCGCTTGAGCGGCGCTGAATCCGCCGCTAGGTTGCCAGCCATATGATTCGCAACCGAAAAGCCAAGATCGTCGCCACCCTGGGACCGTCGAGTTCCACGCCGCAAGCCATCCGGGCCTTGTTCGATGCCGGCGTCGACGTTTTCCGCCTCAATTTCAGCCATGGCGCGCCGGAGGATCACCGGGCGCGGGTGGAATCCATCCGCCAGATCGAGACGGAGACCGGCCGGCCGATCGCCATCATGATGGACCTGCAGGGGCCGAAGCTGCGGGTCGGCAAGTTCGCCGGCGGGTCGGTTGACCTGAAATCGGGCCAGCCCTTCCGCCTGGACATGGCGCCGGCGGCGGGCGATCAGCGCCGCGTCTCCCTGGCCCATCCGGAAATCTTTCAGGCGCTGGAGGCGGGCACCGACCTGCTGCTGGATGACGGCAAGCTGAAGCTGCGGGTCGAACGCTGCGGTCCGGATTTCGCCGAGACCACGGTGGTCACCGGCGGCAAGCTCAGCGACCGCAAGGGCGTGAACGTGCCCGGCGTGGTGCTGCCGATCTCGGCCATGACCGACAAGGACCGGCAGGACCTGAACTTCGGCCTGGAGCTCGATATCGACTGGGTGGCGCTGTCCTTCGTGCAGCGGCCCGATGACGTGGCGGAGGCGCGGCGCCTGATCGACAAGCGCGCCGCCGTGCTGGTGAAGCTGGAGAAGCCGGCGGCGATCGACCGCCTCAACGAGCTGATCGAGCAATCCGATGCGGTCATGGTGGCGCGCGGCGATCTCGGCGTGGAGATGCCGCCGGAAGACGTGCCGGGCCTGCAGAAGAAGATCATCGCCGCCTGCCGCGAGAAGGGGAAGCCGGTGGTGGTGGCAACGCAGATGCTGGACTCAATGATCCATTCGCCGACGCCGACCCGTGCCGAGGCCTCCGACGTGGCCACCGCGATTTATGACGGCGCCGATGCGGTCATGCTGTCGGCGGAGACCGCGTCCGGCGACTATCCGCTGGAGGCGGCGTCGATGATGAACCGCATCATCACGCGGGTGGAGAAGGATCCGCTTTATGCCCGGCTAATCCATGCCCACCATCCCGAGCCGGAGGCGACGACCTCGGACGCAATAACAGCCGCCTCGGCGCAAGTGGCGCATACGCTGTCGGCGGCCGCCATCGTCACCTACACGACATCGGGCTCCACCACGTTGCGCGCGGCGCGGGAGCGGCCGGATGTGCCGATCCTCGTCCTCACCGAGCGGATCAAGACCGCCCGGCGGCTGGCGCTCTGCTGGGGCACCCACTGCGTGCAGACCCAGGACGTGCAGACCTTTTCCGAGATGGTGGAGAAGGCCTGCCGCATCGCGCTCGAACAGGGGCTGGCGGTGAAGGGCCAGCGGCTGGTTGTCACGGCCGGCGTGCCGTTCGGCACCCCCGGCTCCACCAACGTGCTGCGCATCGCCTGGATCGAGGATTAGACCTGCGGCAACTCCATCGGCCGGCGGAACACGAAGCGCTGATAGGCGTAGCCGATGCCGATCAGGCAGATGCCCAATCCCAGGAATGACGCCACGCGGTAGAGGCCGGAGAGACCGGCGGCGTCGAACAGGAACACCTTGCTCACCGTCAGCATGATCACCGCCATCGAGGCATAGCGCAGCGCGCGGCCGCCGCGGATGATGCCGGCGATCAGCAGCCCCACGCCATACACAAGCCAGACTGCGGAATAGGCGTAGTTCTCCGCATCGCTGATGTCGCCATAGGCCAGCACCGGTCCCTGGAACCACTGGCGCGTCTCCAGGCTGACGAAGGCGAAGCCCAGCACCAGCGCCAGAACTCCGAGAACGGCACTGAAGCCGGGCATTCCGGCGAGTCGATTCTCCGGCCGGTTGAACTCCAGCGCCAACAAGGCCAGCAACGCCGCCGGCAGCGCGTAGGCCGGTAGCAGCCAGTTGAAGATATGCACCTCGCCGACGACATCGCCGGTGAACAGCGGATTGAATCCCAGCAACAGTCCGAGGATCAGGGCCGCCACGGCGATGCCGGTGACGATGCGCGCGCCCCACAGATAGGCAAGACGCGGCCGACGCCGCTGCGCCTGCAAAAGCACGAAGGCGATCACCAGCCAGGCCAGCGTGAAGCTGGCGAATTCGCGGAAGTCGATGGTGCCGGCGAGAAGTGCTTCGCGGTGGAAGCTGTGATGCACCTCCAGCGTCACCAGCAGGAAACCGATGGCGATGGCGCTTGCCTCGATCACTCGCACCAGCAGATCGTCGGCGCGCTTGCGGAACAGCCAGGCAGCGAGGATGAACGCCACGAAGGGAATGCCGTAGCCATAGAGGATCCAGTTGAACACCGGAGTCACGGTTGCCGGAAAATCGGCGACCCAGGGTCCCGGCAACAGCCGCGCGAGCACCAACACCGCCGCCACCCAGGCAGCGCGGCGCAGCCAGGGGATATCCAGCCGGTCCTCGATCCAAGCGATGGCCGGCAGCAGGATGGCCCAGCCCACCGCGATCCAGGCATGGTCCAGTTCCATCGGCACGGCGAAGGCGAGCAGACCGCAAACCGCCAGGGCATGGGCGCCCAGGGCGTCGTTATAGCCGGCATGAGTTCAGGCGGTAGCGGGCCACCCGCTCGGCCGCCAGCAGATGCAGGCCGGCGAGGATGACGCTGACCAGACCCCAGGACGGCAGGCCTTCATAGGAATTCAGCCGCAGATAGGCCGCGCCAAGATAGAGGCCGGTGGCAATTGCCGAGAGCAGCGCCCAACGCATCGGCGACCGTGCGCCCCACTGGCCGATGAAGCCGCCGGCGGCGAACAGGCCGCCGATCGCGGCCGCCGTGAGAGACATGTCCGAAACATCCCCGGGCAGGAACGGCCACCAGGGCCAAGCCAGCAGCGTCAGTGCGCCCATGGCCGCGGCAAAGACCGCCGCCCATTCGTTCTCCGGCTGGAAGCGGGCGATGGCCAGCATCAGCAGCGACAGCGCGCCGTAGAACATCCAGCCGGTATTGTCATGGCCGGTCGCCATTACCAGCAGGCCCATGACCAGGGTGCTGGCGATCTGGATGGCGACTGCGAACACGCGGGGCGCGTCCCAATCCTTCATGCCCGCCGGAGCGGCCACAGAGCGGCGCGACCATGCCGTGGCCGCCGCCGTCGCCAGCAGGAACAGGGCCGGCCAGACATCGTCGGCCCAACTGCGCGTGCCCTCGATCAGCCAGAGGCAGACCCAGATCAGGCCACCGGCCACGGCGATCGGCGCCAGCCACCACCAGCCGCGGCGGCGCGCGAGCACCTGCGTGCCAATTTGCATCGCCAGCAGGAAGGCGAAGAGGCCGAGTGCGTTGGGCTCTTCAGTGTGCACGATGGCCGGGGTGACGAAACCGCCCGCCAGGCCCAGCAGGCCGACGAACGGCCCCTGCCGCATGGCAAGACCAATGGCGAAAGCGGTGAGGCCGGCAACCATCAGGAAACCGGGCGCGGGTTCGATGAGGTGATAGAGGGCAATCGCCGCCAGCAACACGGCATAGAGCACGGCGACGCCGGCGGCGGACAAGGATTGGGCGATCTGCTGCGAGCTGCCGCGCATGGATTCGCCGCCGGCGAGCAGCGCCGCGCCCATGAGGCCGCCGAGCAGGCAGCGCATCTTCGCATCGAGCCAACCCTGCTCGATGGAGTACTTCACCAGGAAGGCGCCGGCGAGCGCCAGCGCCAGGCCGCCGATCCAGACGAAGATGCGGGAGCCCAGGCGTTCTTCCAGGGCAATGCCGGTCCGCGGTTTCATGGCCGGCGCCACGGGACGTTGCGGGGCGGGCGGAACAGCCGGCGCCGGCGGCACGGCGGGTTCGGGAATTCTGATCTCGATGGGCGGCGATGGCGGCGAGGCCGCGGCCGGCGGTTGGTAGGGCGCAGGTCTTTCGACCGGCGCGGGGCTGTCGGCCCGCGCCAGCGCACCCTGGGCCAGCCGCCCTTCCAGCCGGTCCAGGCGATTGCGCAGGCCGCCCACCTGCACCAAAGCGACAATGGCGATGGCCGGCACCACCAGCAGGAAGAAGATCGCCGCCAAGATCGCCAAGCCTACGATGTCGTCCATGATCCGCCCTTGCCGCCCCCGAATGGCCTTGCCTGCTTCCGCGCCGCAGCGAGGAACGCCTTCATTCTACTACCTTGAAGTGGAATCGCCCGTGAATGAGCGTAAGGCAAACTTACCCGCCGCTCCTGTTTCGTTCTGACTAGATAAATCCTTGCGAGCGTTGATAAATCAGCCACGCTCCGGTTGACAGCTTCTTCAGTCCCCGGCGGCTTGCAATTATACCGACCGTATGGTATTGTACTTTTCATGCCGAGACCGACAAAACACAGCCCTGAGCGTGGCTCTGCCAGGACACGCCTCCTCGATGCCAGTCGCGACGCAATCCGCGCGAGCGGGTTTGCTGCGACCTCGGTCGACGAGCTTTGCCAGATCGCCGAGGTGACGAAGGGCTCGTTCTTCCATCATTTCAAAAGCAAGGAAGCGCTTGGCGTGGCGGCCGCCCAGCATTGGGCCGAGATGACCTCCGCCTTCTTCGCGGCCGCGCCCTACCATGTGCCTGAAGACCCTCTCGACCGGGTGCTGGCTTACGTGGCCTTCCGCAAGTCGATCATCGCGGGAGAACTGGCGGAGTTCACCTGCCTGGTCGGCACGATGGTGCAGGAGGTCTATGCAATCTCGCCGGCCATCCGCGATGCCTGCGGCGCGAGCATCTTTGGCCATGCGGCGACGCTCCAGGCGGATATCCATGCGGCCATGAAGCAGCGGGGCATCTCCGGCGGCTGGACGGCCGAAAGCCTGGCACGCCACACGCAGGCGGTGATCCAGGGCGCTTTCGTGCTGGCCAAGGCGGGGAACGACCCGACGCTGGCGCGCGAAAGCATCGACCACCTCGACCGCTACATCCGCCTCCTCTTCGGCTGTCCCATCAAGGAGCAAGCGCTGCAATGAGCGAAACCACACAGCTTGCCTGCACTTGTGGACGGGTTCGTCTTGAGGTCGACCGGGCGCCTATCATCAGCACCGAATGCCATTGCAACAGTTGCCGTGCGGCCGGCACCAAGCTGCAGGCGCTTCCGGCCGCGCCGCCGTTTCTGGAATCAAACGGCGGCACGCGCTTCGTTCTCTACCGCAAGAACCGCATCCGCTTCCTCGAGGGCACCGAGCTGCTCAAGGAGTTCCGCCTGGCGCCCGGGGCCAAGTCGCGCAGGGTCGTCGCCACCTGTTGCAATACGCCGGTATTCCTGGAGTTCCAGAACGGCCACTGGCTTAGCCTCTATGGCTGCTTGTGGCCCGAGGGCATGCTGCCGCCGCTCGATCTGCGGACCATGACGAGTGACCTTGCGGACGACAGGGTGCTTTCCGACGATGTTCCGCACGGCAAGCGGCAGACGATCTCTTTCTTTGCCAAGCTCCTCGGCGCGTGGATCGCGATGGGGTTCCGAAGCCCGAAAATAACATTCATCAAGGGAGAGATCCGTGTCTGACCTGGACGGCAAGATTGTGATCGAAAGCGTAACTTCCCCGAACCACACGCAGCGCGTGGACCGCGCCAAATACATGGCGATGCGCGATGCCCTGATCGCCGTCCTGCCCGCGGTCCCGCCCGGGATCACGATCGCGGAAGCCAAGGCGGCGCTCTTGCCGGATCTGCCCGATGACCTGTTCCCGGGCGGCGCCACGGCGGGCTGGTGGCTCAAAGCCGTCCAGCTCGACCTTGAAGCGAAGCGCGCAATTGGCCGAGGGCCGGGCAAGCCGGTTCGCCTGTTCAGTTTCGCGGACAAGCGGCCGACCCGGCGCAAGACGGCATAAATGAGGCAAGTATCAATTACTTAGAGGAGCTGATGCTTCATGGCAGCCCTGCTTACACGTCGTATGAGGAAATATCATTCGCTTTCGCGGCCCTGGGCCCTGGCCGTCGCGACGCGGTGGTGACAAATACTGCGCCGGATTGTCGATTGGCGTGGCACTCGTTCGTCAATGTCAGGAGAGTGACGGGATAGAGCAGTGTTCCTGTTTTGTTCTTGATGCATTGCTGATATTGTGGTATTAATTCAGGAGCTGTTGTGCGTGTTGCCGGTTATTCGGCGAGACAGTAACAAGAGCTTCGCGTGACATGGCCTGCCGGCTCTGCAATCGGTAGCGCCAAGATCCCAAAAAATTGGAGTTTGTAATGCTAAGGCGGGCGGTGGCGTGGCTGGTAGTCGTTGTGGCGATTGTCGCGGTTGTCGGCAGTCTCGGCTACTACAAGTACGCGCAGATTCAGACCGCGATTGCTGCCGGCGCCGCCTTTCCCGAGGCGCAGGAATCCGTGGAAGCGGCAACCGTCCATCGCGGCGAATGGGCCGCGAGCGCCAGGGCCGTGGGCACTGTCGTAGCTCTGCGCCAGGTGCAGATCCGCAACGAGCTGGCTGGCACGGTGGCGGAGATCGGCTTCAAGTCGGGCGACATCGTCGAAGCCGGTCAGTTGCTGGTCCGTTTCGACACCCGCCAGGAGCAGGCGAGCCTGGATGCGGCCAAGGCCGAGGCCGAGCTGGCCCGTCTCACCTATGAGCGGCGCAAGAAGCTGCGTGCATCGCAGACCGTATCCGCGCAGGAGCTGGACGAGGCGCAGCAGCAGCTCACGGCCGCCAATTCCCGGGCGCAGAACCTGCAGGTGGGCATCGACAAGAAGACAATCCTGGCGCCGTTCCGCGCCCGCGTCGGCCTGACCGACCTGCAGCCCGGCGCCTATCTGGATGTCGGCAGCTCCATCGCCATGCTGCAGGGCGTCGGCGATGACGCCTACGTGGATTTCTCGCTGCCCCAGGACGCCGCGGCGGCGATCAAGCCCGGCGCGACCGTCACGCTGGTAACGCCGCAAATGCCCGAAGGCGGCATCACGGCGGAGATCATGGCCGAGGATGCCAGCGTCGATGGCGTCAATCGCACCGTGCGCTTCCGCGCCCTGGCGAAGGGCATGGGCGGGACGCTGCGGCCCGGCGGCTTCGTGGACGTGGTGGCGACCATCGGCGCGCCGCAGCCGATGCTGTTCGTGCCGCTGACGGCGGTGCGCCGCGCGCCCTATGGCGAGCTGGTGTTTGCCCTGGTGGAAGAGGACGGCAAGCTGCGGGCGCGCCAGCGCATCGTGCAAACCGGCCCGGTGCAGGGCGACGAGATCGCCATTGTCAAAGGCCTCGCGGAGGGCGACCTGATCGCCGCCGCCGGCTCCTTTAAGCTGCGCGAGGGCCTGCTGGTGCAGGCCACCAAGCCCGGCGAGGCGGATGCCGCCGCCGGCGCCTCGTCAGAACCCGCCACCAACTGAGCCGCGGGGGCAGCAACATGCGTTTCGTCGACCTCTTCGTGCGGCGGCCGGTCATCGCCGTCGTCGTCAATCTGGTCATCGTGCTGATCGGCGTGCGGGCGGCAATGGAATTGCCGATCCAGCAATATCCGCGCATCGAAAGCTCCTCGATCATCATCACCACGGTCTATGTCGGCGCGTCGGCCGACAGCATCCGCGGCTTCGTCACCACGCCGATCGAGCGCGCGGTGTCGTCGATATCAGGCGTCGACTATGTGGAGTCCACGAGCGTCTCCAGCCTGAGCACGGTAACGGTGCGGCTGAAACTGAACCATCCGAGCAATGTGGCGCTGACGGAGGTCGGCAACCGGCTGGACCAGATCCGCAGCGAGCTGCCGTCGGAGATCGAATCGCCCGTGGTGGAAGTGCAGCGGGCGGACCGGTCCTACGCCACCTTCTATGTCAGCGTCACGTCATCGACGATGACGCCGCCGCAGCTCACCGACTATCTGTCGCGGCAGATCCAGCCGCGCCTCTCCACGCTGCCGGACGTTCAGAAGATCGGGCTCGAAGGGGCGCGGCCCCAGGCGATGCGCATCTGGCTCGACGCCAACCGCCTCGCCGCCTTCGGCATCGGCGCCGAGGAAGTGCAGGCGGCCCTGACCCGCAACAACTTCCTGGCCGCCATCGGCCAGGCCAAGGGCGGCCAGGTGCAGGTGGACCTGCTGGCCAACACCGATTTGCGCAGCGTCGATGAGTTCGAGCGCTTGATCGTACGCGAGGAAGGCGATCGCATCATCCGCATCTCCGACATCGGCCGGGCCGAACTGGGCTCTGAAGAGCCGACCGCCAATGTGCGCTACAACGGCAAGGACGCGGTGTATCTCTCGGTCTGGCCGCTGCCGGGCGCCAACGAGATCAGCGTCGCCTATGCGCTGCGCGCCGAACTGGAGGAGATCAAGGGCGATCTGCCGCCGGGCACCGAGATCAACATGGCCTATGACGGCGCGGCCTACATGGAAAATGCGCTGAAGGAAATCACCACCACCTTCGTCGAAACGGTGATGATCGTGGCGATCATCGTCTTCCTGTTCCTGGGCTCGGCGCGCACGGCTTTGGTGCCGCTGGTGGCGATCCCGATCTCGCTGTTGGGCTCCATGGCGGCAATGATGGTGCTGGGATTCTCGCTCAACCTGCTGACCATCCTGGCTGTCGTGCTGTCGGTTGGCCTGGTGGTCGACGATGCCATCGTCGTAGTGGAGAACGTCTCCCGCTACATGCGCGAAGGCATGGGCCGGGTGGAAGCGGCGCTGAAGAGCGCGCGGCAGCTGTTCTCGCCGATCATCGCCATGAGCATTACGCTTGCCGCCGTCTATGCGCCGATCGGCTTCTTGTCCGGCCTCACCGGGGTCCTGTTCAAGGAGTTTGCCTTCACCCTGGCGATCGCGGTGCTCTTCTCCGGCATGGTCGCCATCACGCTGTCGCCGATCATGAGCGCCTACATGGCGCCGATGGGCGGCCGCGAGGGCCGTTACACCCGCTTTGTCGGACATCTGTTCGATCGCGTCGCCAACATCTACCGCGTGCTGTTGACCGCGATGCTGGGCTTGCGGCCGCAGGTGCTGTTTTTCGGGCTGTTCATCTTCATCGCCGCGCCATTCCTCTATTTGCTTTCCGGCAAGGAGCTGGCGCCGGTGGAGGATGAAGGCTTCGTCTTCCTGATCGTCAATTCGGCGCCGGATGCCTCGCTCACCTACACCGCGGGCCATATGGACAAGGTCTATCAGACGGCCAAGGAGCTGCCGGAATTCGAGGACATGTTCGACATCGTCTTCGCCTCAAACGGCTTCGGCGGCATTCTCCTCAGCAACTGGCACGACCGCACGCGCAGCGCCCAGGAAATTCTCGCCGAAGCCTTCGGCAAACTGTCGCAAATCAAGGAGCTGCAAATCTATTCCGTGCTGCCGCCGGCCCTGCCCGGCGCCGGCAATTACGACGTCGAGCTGGTGATCAAGGGCCCGGGCACGCCGGAGCAGCAGGCGGACTATGCCTCGCGCCTGGTGGGTGCAGCGTTCGGCAGCGGCAAGTTCCTGTTTGCCGACACCGACCTGAAGATCGACCTGCCGCAAGTGCATGTCGTCGTGGATCGCGAACGAGTCGCCGACCTCGGCCTCGATCTGGCAGAGGTGGGCCAGCAGCTCGCGGTGATGCTTGCCGGAAACTACGTCAACCGCTTCAGCCTGGAAGGCCGCGCCTACAAAGTGATCCCCCAGGTCGGCGGCGATAATCGCTCGGCGGCATCGCAACTGCTCGACTATAAGATCCAGACCCGCGACGGGACCCAGGTCCCCTTCTCCGCGGTGGCGCGGCTGGAGACGTCGACAGCGCCGCGCACGCTGGCGCGGTTCCAGCAGGCGGACAGCTTCCGCGTCTTTGGCGGCGTCATCCCCGGCAATACCAAGGCGGACGCACTCGAGACCCTGGAGACAGCGGCCAGGAGCATCCTGCCCGCCGACTACACGATCGACTATGCCGGCGAGTCGCGGCAGATCCGCCAGGAAGGCTCGACGCTGGCCGGCACGCTCGGTTTTGCCTTGCTGCTGATCTATCTGGTGCTGGCGGCGCAGTTCGGCAGCTTCCGCGATCCCTTCGTGGTGCTGCTGGGATCGGTGCCGCTGGCGCTGTCGGCGGCGCTGCTGTTCACCTTCCTCGGCTACACCACCGTCAATATCTACAGCCAGATCGGGCTGATCACCCTGGTCGGCCTGATCGCCAAGAACGGCATCCTCATGGTGTCCTTCGCCAACGATCTGCAGCGGCAGGGACACAACAAGCTCGACTCCATCCGCGAGGCGTCGGTGACGCGGCTGCGGCCGATCCTCATGACCACGGCGGCTACAGTATTCGGCCATCTGCCGCTGGTGTTCGTCACCGGCGCCGGGGCCATGTCCCGCAACAGCATCGGCATCATGCTGGTCACCGGCATGGCCATCGGCACGATGTTCACGCTGTTCATCCTGCCGGCGGTGTACATGCTGTTCGCGGCCAAGCACCGGCCCGAAACCGTACCGGTGGAGCCGCCGCAGACGACGAGGCTGCAGCCGGCGGAGTGATCCGCTTCCAATCGATGCAGTTGCTTTCGAACCCAGAAAGCTAGGATTCAAACCTCCCCCCTTGAGGGGGAGGTCGCGAGCAAAGCGAGCGGGTGGGGGGTGGGCTCGGAAGTAAAGATGCCAAATCCTCAACGCAGTTTGCTCCGCTTCCGTACGTCCTCGACATACCCCCCTCCTGGTTCATCTCGCTGATGCTCGATGATCCATCCTCCCCCTCAAGGGGGAGGATTGCCGAGTATATTTCGGAAGAAAGCGCATTTGCTTTGACGTTCACGCGCTGCATCGACCGTGCGGCGATAGGCGTGTACACTTGCTCCCAACCAGGGAGCGGCCCGCCCATGTCCGACGCCAAGACGATCCTGCGCACCACCTGCCCGCGCGACTGCTATGACGGCTGCGGCATCGCCGTGATCAAGCGCGGCGAGCGCATCGTCAAGGTGCTGGGCGATCCCGAGCATCCGGTGAGCCGCGGCGCGCTCTGCGGCAAATGCGCCATTGCCTATAACGGCGTGCTGCGCGATCCCGATGCGCGGCTGCAGCGGCCGCTGCGGCGCATCGGCCCCAAGGGCGAGGGACAGTTCGAGCCGGTGAGCTGGGACACGGCGCTGGCGCGAGATCGCCGGACGGCTGAACGGAATCCTGGCAGCCCAAGGGCCGGCTTCGATCTGGCACACCCACTACACCGGCACCTGCTCCATCATCGCCGGCGGCTTTCCCATGCGCTTCTTCAACCGGCTGGGCGCCAGCGAAGTGGAGCCCAACTCCATCTGCAACGCGGCGGGGCACAAGGCGCTGCAATATGTCTACGGCAGTTCCAGCACCGGCTTCGATCCCCGCAGCATCAAGGACGCCGCCTGCGCCCTGCTCTGGGGCATCAACCCGTCGGCCAGCGCGCCCCATGCCCATAAGCACTGGTTCAAGGAGGCGAAGGCGTTCCGCATCGTCGTCGATCCCGTGCGCCACGGCACGGCGCAGGCGGCCGATCTCTATCTGCAGGTGCGGCCGGGCACCGACAGCGCGCTGGCCTTCGCCATGCTGCATGTGATGAAGCGCGACGGCCTGATCGACCGGAAGTTCCTTGCCGACAACAGCATCGGCTGGGACGAGGTCGAGCCGCTGCTCGCACCCTGCACGCCGCAATGGGGCGAGGCGCAGACCGGCGTGCCGGCGGCCGATATCGAGCGCGCGGCGCGCGCCTTCGCCAAGGGCCCGTCGCTGCTGTGGCTGGGCCAGGGGCTGCAGCGGCAGCCGCTGGGCGGCAACATCTTCCGCGCGGTGTCGCTGCTCAGTGCCGCCAGCGGCAATATCGGCAAGTCCGGCGCCGGATTCTATTATCTCAACGGCAGCGGCAGGAAGGGCATCGACGGCGCCTATGTCGACGGCGCATCGCTGCGCCGCGCACCCGACAACAGCGTCAGCCACATGGATCTCTGCGCGAAGCTTGAGGACAGCGAGGCCGCCCGCGCCCTCTTCTGCTGGAACATCAATATCGCGGCGTCCAATCCCGACCAGGCGCGGCTGCGGCGCGCGCTCGCCCGCGAGGATCTGCTCACGGTCGTCGTTGATCTCTATCAGACCGACACGGCGGATTTCGCCGATTACGTGCTGCCGGCCGCGAGCTTCCTGGAGTTCGACGATATTGTCTCGCCCTATTTCAATCTGACTTCTGTCGGCGCAGAACCAGGTGATGGCGCCCATTGGCGAGGCGCTGCCGAACCAGGAGATCTTCCGGCGGCTGGCGGCGGCGATGGGCTTCACCGAGCCTGAGCTGTTCGAGAGCGACAAGACGCTGCTGGCCAACCTCGCCGCACAGGCCCATGTCGCCGGCGGCTATGAGGCGCTGGCCAAGGCGGGCACGGTTGATTTGTGGAAAGAGCCGGTCCTGCAGTTCGCCGACCTGAAGTTTCCCACGCCCAGCGGCAAGATCGAGATCGCCTCGGCGCAAGCCGAAGCCGACGGCCACCCGCGCACGCCGCTGCCGCTGATCGACGAGCGGCCGGCCAAAGGCAATCTGCGCCTGCTGACGCCGGCTTCGCCCTGGCTGATGAACAGCTCTTACGGCAACGACAGCGACATCGCCGGCAAGATGGGCGCCGACATCGTCGTGCTGCACCCTGAAGACGCGCGGAAGCGCAATATCGGCGAGGGCGCATCCGTGCGGGTCGCCAACGATCTCGGCGAGCTGCGGCTCACCGCCAAGATCGACGACATGGTGCCCGAAGGCACGGCGCTGACCTGGAAGAGCCGCTGGCCCAAGCGCCAGCCCGGCCGCACCAACGTCAACTTCCTCAATCCCGGCCGCAAGGCCGACATGGCCGGCAGCACGGCGGTGCATTCCGTCGAGGTGACGGTGACGCCGGCGTAGGGTCCTTTCGAGACTCCGTCACGGTCGTTTCTCTGGATCGTCAGTCTGAATAGTTGCGGCGTCCGCCTTGTCCGCGGCTGTTCTGCAGCCAGTCCGCGCGCGGGACGTGGTACCAATCGAGATATGGCTCCGTCATGCCCTGCTTGAATGCCTGGCGCACGCGCCGGTCCAGTTCCACCCGCGTGATGCCGGCGCAATCGTTCCTTTGTCTGGCAGCATCGCAAAATGCCTGCTCGACCGCCGCAGTTTCGCGCAGGCCCAGCGTCGCGATCTGGCCGCCCTTGTATGGCGCCTGAAACAAGAGCGCATCAAGGTCGCGCGTCGCCCCGTGGTCCAGGCGCCAGATCTCGTAATTCAGAACGTCCTCCGCCAGCGCCCGGTCGGGAAGAAAATCCGGCATCGACATGGTGCCCCGGTGCTTCATGCCGAACTTGCCGGCGATAGCCACGGATACGGGATTGAGACGCCCGAAGATGATGGCGGAGACGCCGCCGTGGGACGTCTCTGCGAAAAGCCAGTCGATCGCCGCCCGGGCCGCCTCCTGCGCCAGTCCGCGGCCCCAGGCATCGGGCGCGAAGCCGTAAAGAATCTCGGGATCTTCGCCGACATCCGGCTCTGCAAAGCCGCACCAGCCGAGCAACCCGCCTCGCGGCGCGGCCGAATTGTCCCGCGCCTTTACTGCCCAGACGCCATAGCCCCGCTCGGTCCAGGTTCTGTTGTGCCGGGATATGCGCGCCGCTGCGCTGGCCAGGCAACGCTCCGGCGTTGACCCGTTGGCGGTGATGTTCTTGGCGACATCAGGCTCGGCGAGAATTGCCGCCAAGCCGGGGATATCGCTCTCCGCAAAAGCTTCCAACTTCAGACGCTTCGTATCAATCGCCGGTATGCTGTTCACGTTCGTCTGCCTCCCGCCAATGCGGCGGTTGTTTTGCAACGCCGGGGGGAGGCGGGTCAATCCGGAGTTGAGCCTGCAAACGCGACGGCCAGTGATGCAACTCTTCGGCCGTTGCGCGAAGAACGCCGGCGGTTGTGAAGCGGCGATGCTCGAGTGGCGATCAGATATTGTCTTCCGCCAGCTTCGCCTGCATCTCCTCGATGTTCTGCTGCACCGAGGGCATGTTTGGGTTGACTTCGAGCGCGTGCTGCCATGCCTCGATCGCCGCTTCGCCCTTGTCTTCGGCGGCATTGATCAGTCCGAGACCCGAGAGTGCGCCGAAATGGCGCGGCTCCAGGGCCAGTGTCTTCGCCACATCGGCTCGGGAGGCTTCATATTCGCCGATCATGAAAAGCGCGGTAGCGCGGCGGTTCCAGCCTTCGGCGAAATCCGGCGCGATCTCCGTGATCTTGGTGAAGGCGCCGATGGCCGTGCGCATGTCCTGAGCCTGCATGGCCCTTTCGCCCTGATCCATCAGCCGGCTCACCTCGACATCATCGGACGAGTACCAGATGCCCCAGATCATGCTTTCGAGGGTCTGCGCTTCGAGCCGGTTGTCGGTTTTCTGCAGACGCGCGAACAGTTCGTTCAGACGCGGATCGTTCTGATCCGCGGCAGCCGGCGCGGCGGCGGCGAGCAAGGCAAAGCTCAACAGGACCGGGATGAATCGCTGCATGGGTGAATCCTACGACCGGGGCGCAGCCGCTGCCAACGGGAAACAGGGCTTGCCAGCGGACACAAGAGCGTGAAACTAAGGGCCGAGAGAGAAGGACATTTCACGATGGCCACGGCCGAACATATTTCAGGTTATTTTTCGAAAGGTTATGCGGAGGCGCGGCGCAAGTTCCGCGAGGTCGCGCGTGCTGTCGGCGGCGAAGCCGTGGCCCATCATCAACCGGCGCCGGGTCCGGATGACGCCATGGCCGAGGCCAGCGGGCTGCCGCGCGTCGATCGCGATGAACCCTTGTCGACGGATATCGCATGGCTCGGCTCCAGGGATGCGCGGCGCCTCCTGCTGGCGCAATCCGGCACCCATGGCGTCGAGGCCTTCTGCGGCTCGGGCATCCAGATCGGCTGGCTGTGCAGCGGCCGCCATCGCAAGCTGCCGCCGGATACGGCGATGCTGCTGATCCACGGCATCAATCCCCATGGCTTTGCCTGGCAGCGGCGGGTGAACGAGGACAATGTGGACCTCAACCGCAATTTCGTCGGCCATGGCGGCGGCTATCCGGCCAATGAAGGCTATGAGCAGCTGCGCGACAGCATCTGCCCCCGGGAATGGACGCCGGAATCGCGGGCCGCGGCTGACAAGGCGCTCTTTGCCTATCGCGACCAGCACGGCGCCATGGCGCTGCAAGGCGCCATCATGTCCGGCCAGTACAACCATGCCGACGGCGTATTCTATGGCGGGCGGCGGGCGAGCTGGTCGCAGACGACGCTGGCGACGATCCTCGACCGATTCGGCCGCCGGGTGCAGGAGGTGGGCTTCATCGACCTCCATACTGGGCTCGGGCCGCATGGCTATGGCGAGATCATCAGCAACCATGAGTCCGACCGGGCGGCGCTGGCCCGGGTCCGCGACTGGTATGGCAGCGAGGTGACCACCAGCGAGGACGGCACCTCCTCCTCCGCGCCGATCCTCGGCGACATCAACAACGGCGTGGCTGCGGCGATGCCGCAGGCGAACATCACGGGGGTCACCCTGGAATACGGCACGGTGCCGATCGAGCAGGTGCTCAACAGCGTGCGCGCCGACAACTGGCTGCATATCCATGGCCGGCCCGCCTCGGACCAGGGACGGGATATCAAGCGGGAGATCCGCGGCACGTTCTATCCGGAAACGGACGAGTGGAAGCGGCTGGTCTATGAGCGCTCGGTGGATGTGCTGGAGCGCACGCTCGCCGGCCTGGCGCGGCGGCCGGTGCGCTGAGAACGCCTATTGCTCCAGCAGCTCGCGGTAGCGGCGGCTGAGCGGCGGCGCGGACAGCGACCAGAGGAAGGACGGCTGGCGCGGCTCGCGCTCCAGCATCAGGTCCACCTGGCGGCCCTGGTAGAGCGACATGCCGACCGAGAGGCCGAAATCCAGGGCGTCCTCGCTGTCGCAGCGGCAGAGCACGAAGCGGCGGGCCTCGGCGGCGGCGATCAGCTTCCGCAGGAGGTCGCGCTCGGGCACCATGTCCTCGCTCCAGTCGATCTTCACCAGCTCCACATCCAGGGTGTGCCGGTCCAGCAGCGGCAGGCTGAGATGGCTGACGCCATCCAGGCAGAGCCGGTAGCCGCGGCGCCGCGAGATCTGCCGCACGCGGGTGAAGGCGGCCATGTCGCCGAGGACATCCAGCTTGTGGAATTCCAGCACCAGGGAGCCGCGCAGCCGCTGATCGAGTCCGGAGTCGAAGGCGGCGAATTGCGGGGTCAGCACGCTCTCGAGATTGAGGTTGAGGGCGAAATTGCCGCGGGCATGCAGCCGGTCGCGCAGGGCGGCGATCGCCGGCGGCAGCTCCTGGGGATCGATCCCCTGCCGCAAGGAGGCCAGCACCCGGCGATCGAGGATGCGGGTCAGATGGCGCAGCAGCCAGCGGTTGGCGCCGCGCCGGAGATTGAGCTTCGTCGCCTGCTCCAGGTCGGCGATCGAGGTGTAGATCTCGTCATAGACCGGCAGCATCGAGCCGTCGTCGCAGAGCAGGCAGACCGGCTGGCTGCGCAGCATGCGCGAGAGGTCGGCGTCGCTCAGCGCCCGCAGCGCCGGCCCCAGCAGATTGAGCGTCAGTTCATCGAGGTCGAGATTTCGCAATGCAGCAGGATCTTCATCCGCCCCGGAGTCGTTCGCTGCCGGTAGCGCTGCTGCGCCAAATGCCGTTCCGAACGTTGCCGCGGCGGACGCTGCTTCGGCAGCCGCTTGGGCAGATACATGTAGGCTGTCGTTCTCATGGTGGGCGTCCCCTTCGTTTCCGGCTTCCAGGCCGTTGTTGTGCGTTACCGCTGATTCGCGGACAGTTTCGTGAACCAGCAGGGGCTGCAGTTCCGCCGGATCGGCCAGGGTTTCGCCCTGGGACAAGGCGGCGATGTAACCGGTAAGGACCGGCAGATGCTGTTGCAGGTCGCAGGCGGCGGCGAAACCGCAGCGGCCGCTTTGCTCGCCGTTGAAATTCGGGTCCGCGCGCAGCTGCGGTTCGAGGCGCGCGACACCGGCGCGAAGCTGGCCGACACGGCCGGCGGACAGCACCGCCAGACGGTCGCCGCCGGGCAAGTCGAACACCTGGCCGCGGAACTGGCGGATCTGGGCGGCGATGCCGTCGATGGCGCGGCTGAATGACTCGGTGCGGGTCGCCTCCGTCAGCCGCGACGGCCGGAGCAGCACCGCCCAGCCGCGATCTGTACGGGCAGCGAGCGATTGCAGATGACTGAGCGCCGTCGGCTGCCGTGCGGTTTCTTGTTCGTTATTGTTGTTGCCGGTCGGCATCCTGGCCTCTTTCAAACCTAGGCGAGCGCGGAGAGCGGCATGAACCGCTCTCCGCTTCTCGAGCTAGGCTACGGCCGGCCCGCTTGCCGCGGGCCTGAGGAGGGAGGGTGCCCTGGCCCGGCTGGCCAGCAAGGCGTCCACATGCTGGCCCTGGAAGAGGTCGATACCGATCTGCCGGCCGTAGTCGATGGCCTGCGGCGTGTCGCAGCGGCAGAGGACGACCCTCTTGGCGCCGATGCGGTCCACATGCTTGCGCAGGCTTTGATTGTCCTCGGGCATGTCGTTGGTCCAGGCGATCTTGACGAAGTCCAGGCCCAGTTCCGCCCGGTCCACCATCGGGAGGCTGAGATGGGAGACCCCATCCAGGCAGATGCGGTAGCCGAGCTTATGCGCGTGATCCCTGACATAGCGGTAGGCGCCGAGGTCGGAGAAGGCGTCGATCTTCTGGAACTCCAGAACCACCGTGCCGCGGATCATCTCGCCGATGCAGTTATCCAGCGCCTGGAACTCCGGCGTCAGCACATTGGCCACATTGACGTTGAGCGAGAAGTTGCCGCCGCGCAGCAGGCGCGAGCGCAGCAGCGCCACTTCGTTGGCGTTCGCGCTTTCGTCCGGCCGGGCGATCAGGCTGAGCATGCGCCGGTCCAGCAGCTTGGTCAGATGCTGGAACAGCCAGCGGTCGGTCACCGTGTGAATGTCGGCGCCCATCGCCTTGGTCAGGTCGAGGATCGAGACATAGACCTCGTCGAACATCGGGAAGACGCTGCCGTCGGAGTCGATGACGCAGGCCGGCTGCTGCCGCACGCAGGCGGAGATATCGGCGGTCTGCAGCTTCGACAGGAGATCGAAGTAGTCGTTGGCCGGCGCGGCCGGCGGCGCGGCGCCGACGCCGCCATTGCCGGTCAGCGGGATCACCTGGGCCGACGGCGCATTCCGCCGCTCCGGCGCCGTGACGGAAGCGATCTGCTTGGCGAGGCCGACAAACCGGCTGAACACCTCGTTCTCCGTCAGGCTGTAGTAGGTGCAGAACTTGGCGGCGCCGTCCTGCTCGAGCTGGAACAGCGGGTCGTCATGGAACAGGAGCTGCACGCGCCGCACGTCAACGCGGATCTGCTGCAGATAGTCGCTGCGCAGCGTGCAGATGATGTCGCCGTTCTTGAGCGCGAAGAAGCGCCCGGAGAACTGGCGCACCAGGCCGCGCAGGATATCCAGCGCGAAGACCAGGTTCTCGTTGCGTGTGCGCGTGCCCAGCTTCGACAGGTGAATGTGAATGGCCCAGCCGCGCTCGGTAAAGGACGCCATGCGCTGCAGGTGATCGACGAGCATCTGCTCTTCGTTGCCGCGCTTCAGAATGGAAATTTCTGCCGTCATGGTATTTTGCTCCTCCACACGCGGGCGCCGTCGTTATCTGCGTTGCCCTTCGTTTTCATCCCCAAGTCGCGACCGAAGGACTGAAGACCTAACGACCGCATCTCACATAATCCGCAATGTACAACAGATTTAGCGAGAATTTGCTAAGACTTGCGGTTAAGAGAAAGAATTTTTTAAGTTAATAATCGGGCGCGCGTTAAGGTTGATTAACGCGGCGGCAGGGCTGAAGGACGCGGACCGCCAGTTGCCCAGTCGAGCAATTCCACGGTGTGGAGCACGGGAATGCCGGTGCCGCCGGCGATCTGCATGATGCAGCCGATATTGCCGGTGGCGACGGCATCGGGCCGGGTGGACTCGATATTGGCGATCTTGCGGTCGCGCAGTTGCCGCGCCAGCGACGGCTGCAGGATGTTGTAGGTGCCGGCGGAGCCGCAGCAGAGATGGCCCTCCGGCACGTCGCGCACCGTGAAGCCGCAGGACTCCAGCAGCCGCTTCGGCGCCGCCGTGATCTTCTGGCCATGCTGCAGGGAGCAGGCGGAGTGGTAGGCCAGGGTCATGCGGCTCCGGCGCATTCACCGTGGCGAGGCCGATTTCCGTCATGAACTCGCTGATGTCGCGCGCCAGTGCCGAGACGCGCGCGGCTTTCTCCGCCCAGGCGGCGTCCTCGCGGAACATGAAGCCGTAATCCTTGATCGGCGTGCCGCAGCCCGAGGCGTTGATGACGATGGCGTCGAGACCCTCGCCCTCGATCTCGCGTGTCCAAGCGGCGATGTTGGCGCGGGCAAGACTATGGGCCTGATCGCTCTTGCCCATGTGGTGGGGCAGCGCGCCGCAGCAGCCGGCGCCTTCGGCGATCACCACCTCGACGCCATGGCGGGTGAGCAAGCGGATGGTGGCCTCGTTGATGCCGGGCTTCAGCACCGGCTGGGCGCAGCCGCCGAGCAGCGCCACGCGCTTGCGCCGCAGGCCTTCCGCGGGAAAGACTTGCGGCCCATCAGCCGGTGAGCGGCCAGCAAGCGCGGCCGGCGCCATGTCGAGCATCGCCCTGAAACGTCCGCCGAACAGAAAGCGTAGAGGCTTCGCGAACCAGGCGCCGAGCAGCGCCAAGCGGAAACGTTGCGGATAGGGCAGGATGCGAGCCAGGAGACCACGTAGCGCGCGATCGAGGAAAGGCCGCTGATAGGTTTCCTCGATATGCGCGCGGGCATGATCGACCAGATGCATGTAATGCACGCCCGACGGGCAGGTGGTCATGCAGGAGAGGCAGGAGAGGCAGCGGTCGATGTGCAGCGCAACCTTGGCGTTGGCCGGCTTGTCGTTCTCCAGCATGTCCTTGATCAGATAGATGCGCCCGCGCGGTGCAGTCGAGCTCGTCGCCCAGCAGCACATAGGTCGGGACAGGTCGCCGTGCAGAACCCGCAATGCACGCAGGCGCGGAGAATCTTGTCGGCTTCCGCGATGTCGGGATCGGCGAGCTGGGCGGGGGTGAAGGAGGTCTGCATCTAGCATTGAGCCGCCCATGCGACCGGGATTGAGGATACGCTGGGGATCGAAGGAGTCCTTCACGCGGGCGCTAAGCAGAGCGAGTGGTTCTGCTTGCGGCTCGAACACCGGCACGGCGGCGCACATCATCGATTGCGCGCATCAGCGTGGCATGGCCGCCGCCGTGGCGCGGCGATGGCGGTGCGGATGCTGGCGGCGCCGGCGTCGGAGCGCGGCGGCACGGACAGCCAGATCAGACCGCCGGCCCAGTCGTAGAAAGTCAGTCGCATCGCGCCTCGCGCTCTCCGCTCCGGCGAGGGATCGTCGAGATCGCATCGCCATGCGCCTGCGGCGGGCGGCACGGAGAGACGCCAGAGTTGGGCGCCTGGATCGGGCAGCAAGGGCGCGGCGTCGCGGACTGCGCGCCAGAACATGCTGGAGCGCATGGAATGCAACTCTTCGGTCGCGATGCCGGCGCCGAGTCGCGCGCACGCAACGCCGCGCAGCGATGGTCGACCGAGGGCGCGGGGCCTTCGATGCGGATCGCGGTGACGGCTGTGCCTGGTTTTGTGACGAGATCGATGCCGGTGCGCGCCGCGATTCGCGCCGGCAGATGGGCGGCGCCCGCCACCTCATGGGGGCTGTTGAGCGCCGCCGCATGGCGGCAATGGCGTCGCGCATCGTCGAGCCCGAACGAGCAGCACCGTGCGCGACTTCTCCGGCGCGGGCAGCACCTTCAGGGTCACCTCGGCCATGACAGCCAGCGTGCCGTAGGAACCGCAGAGCAGCTTCGGCAGGTCGTAGCCGGTGACGTTCTTCACCACCTTGCCGCCGGCCTTGAAGATCTCGCCGCGGCCGCTGACGGCGCTGAACGCCGAGGAAGTGATCCCGCGCCGCGCCGGCCTTGAGCCGCCGCGGGCCCGAGAGGTTGCAGGCGAGCACGCCGCCGATCGTCCCCTGCCCCGCCGCCTCGCCGTACAGCGGGCCCCAGTCGCCGGGCTCGAAAGCGAGCTGCTGATTCTTCGCCGCTAGGGCCGCTTCGATCTCCGCCATCGGCGTGCCGGCGAAGCGGTGAGGATCAGTTCGGCGGGCTCATACGAAACGATGCCCGAGAGCCCCGACAGATCGAGCGTCGAGCCGGCCTGGATCGGCCGGCCGAGGTTGCGCTTCGTCCCCCGCCCGACGATCTCGAGCGGCGTGCTGCTCCGCCAGCGCCCCGCGCACGGCGTCGACGATCTGGTCGATGTTCGCAGGCTTGATGTCGGTGCGCACGATAACGGCGTTCTCCGGCTGCTGCTAGAACCGCGGCAGCTCGGGATGCGGCAGCTGCCCGCGATGCACATGCAGCCGGCCAAGCTCGGCGCAGCGATGCAGCTCGGGGAAGACCTTGCCGGGATTGAGCAGGCCGCTCGGGATCGAAGGCGCATTTCACGCGCTGCTGCTGCGCGAGATCGGCCTTGTTGAACATCGTGGGCATGAGATCGCGCTTCTCCACGCCGACGCCATGCTCGCCGGTCAGCACGCCGCCGACCTCCACGCAGAGCTTCAGGATGTCTGCGCCGAAAGCCTCGGCGCGCTCCAGCTCGCCCGGCTTGTTGGCATCGTAGAGGATCAGCGGATGGAGATTGCCGTCGCCGGCATGGAACACGTTGGCGACCCGGAGATCGTAGTGCTCCGACAGTTCGCTCATGCGCGGCAGCACGAGGGGCAGCCGCGCGCGCGGGATGGTGCCGTCCATGCAGTAATAGTCGGGCGAGATGCGGCCGACCGCGGGAAAGGCCGCCTTGCGTCCGGCCCAGAATTTCAACCGCTCCTCTTCCGCGTTGCTGATCGCGGATGGAGACGGCGCCGCAGGACTCGGCGATCGCGTCCACGCGCTCAATCAGATGATCGACCTCCACCGCCGGCCCGTCGAGCTCGACGATCAGCAGCGCCTCGACATCGCGAGGATAGCCGGCTTGGACGAAATCCTCGGCCGCATGGATCGCCGGCCGGTCCATCATCTCCATGCCGCCGGGAATGATGCCGGCGCCGATGATGGCGGCGACGCAATCGCCTGCGGACTCGTTGCTGGCGAAGCCGATCAGCAGCGCCCGCGCCGTCGCCGGCTTGCGCAGGATGCGCACGGTGACTTCGGTGACGACGCCGAGCAGGCCCTCGGACCCAGTCATCAGTCCCAGCAGATCGTAACCATCGGCATCCAGATGCTTGCCGCCGAGGCGCACGACCGAACCATCGATCAGCGCCATCTCCAGCCCCAGCACATTGTTGGCGGTGACTCCGTATTTCAGGCAATGCACGCCGCCGGAATTCTCCGCCACATTGCCGCCGATGGTGCAGGCGATCTGGCTGGAGGGATCGGGTGCGTAATAGAAGCCTTCGCCTTGCACCGCATGGGTGATCGCCAGGTTGGTGACGCCCGGCTGCACCACGGCGCAGCGATTCGGATAGTCGATCTCGAGGATGCGGTTGAACTTCGCGAGGCCCAGCAGGATGCCGTCCTCCAGCGGCAGCGCGCCGCCTGACAGCGAGGTGCCGGCGCCCCTGGGCACCACCTTGATGCCCTGCGCGCGGCAATAGCGAAGCACCTGCGGCGACCTCAGCTGTGGTGCTAGGCAGCGCCGTCAGCAGCGGCGATTGGCGGTAGGCGGTCAGGCCGTCGCTTTCATAGACCCGCCGCTCGTCCTCATGGTCGATGACGGCGTCTGACGGCAGCAAGCGGCGGAGGTCGGCAGCGATGGCAGCACGGCGGCCGATCACGGCCCGGTCCGGTTCCGGCATCTGCATGGCCCACCTCCCTGACTGCCGAGGGACTATAGCTCAGCAGCCCGGAGGCAATCTGGGTGACAGGCCGGTAGGGGTCAATGCACGGCGCGACCCGGCACTGTGCCGGGGCCAAATGCAAACGGCCGTGCGAAACTGCACGGCCGGGCCATAAACAGCTATATAGCGTGCGCGGTGCGCGTCAGCCCTGGCGGGCCTTGAAGCGGGGGTTGGTCTTGTTGATCACATAGACCCGCCCCTTGCGCCGGACGATGCGGCAGTCCTTATGGCGTTTTTTGGCCGATTTCAATGAGTTAACGACCTTCATGGCCGCACCTTTCGTCTCGCGATGCCGGGAAAAGAGGGGCGGAAACTACGGATGGCTCCTTCTCCTGTCAACCCCGGCCATCAGCGGTGCTGCCTTCCTAAAAGCCCGGCTTTTCAATGGGCGAACCATAAGACCGTCGTGTAGGGTGACCGCCTACAATGCCCGCCGCAATTGACCGCCCCCTGCATCGGCAGATCGATACGCAGACGCTTCCGGAACATATTGTCCGGACGCTGATTCTGGCCGTTCCCGTCATGCTGGCCCGCTCCGGGCTGGTGCTGATGATCGCCGCCGGGCTGATCATGACCGGCCATGCCGGCGAGAACGAGCAGGCCTATCTCTCCGCCGCCTTTCCGATCCATATGTCGATCCTGGTGACGGGCATCGGCCTGATGCTCAGCGTCACCGTGCTGTCGGCGCAGGCCCATGGCGCCGGACGGCCTCTGGATTGCGGGCGGATCTGGCGGCTCGGGCTGATCTGCGCGGCGATGCTCGGCGCCGTCTCCATGGTGATCATGCTCCATGGCCAGTCGCTGCTGCTGTTCTTTGGGCTGAGCGAGGATCTGGCGCGCGAGGGCGGCCGGGTGCTCTGGATGTACGCCTACGGCATCCCGGCGATGCTGATGTATGTGGCCACCACCAGCTTCCTGGAGAGCATCGGCCGCACCCTGCCCGGCTTTGCCATTTCGGTCGGCGCCAACATCATCAACGTGCTGCTCTGCTGGACGTTCGTGTTCGGCGAGATGGGATTCCAGCCCATGGGCGCGGAAGGTGCTGCCATGGCGCTGACGATCACCCGGGGTTTCATGCTGCTGGGCATCGCCGTCTACGCGCTGCGCATGGCGGATCGGCTGTATTTCGGCGTCAATGCCTCGCTGCGCGGCTTCATGCACAACATCAAGAAGCTGATGCGCATCGGAGCACCCCTGGCGCTGGCCAATGGCCTGGAGTCCGTGGCCTTTGCCGTGGTGACTTTCTTCGCCGGCCGGATGGGCGCCAAGGAACTCGCGGCGTTTTCCGACGCGCTCAATCTCAACGCCTGGATGTTCATGCTGGCCATCGGCATCGCCACGGCGACGTCGGTGCGCGTCGCCACCGCGGTCGGCCGCGGCGATCAAGGGGGCCTGCGCCGGGCCGGCTGGGTCGGCGCTGGCATCGAGGTCGTCATCACCGGCCTGTTTGCCATACTGATCATTGCCGGCAGCGAAAGCATCGCGGTCATCTATACCAGCGACGTTGAAGTGCAGATGATCCTCATCGCTGTGCTGCCGCTGGTCGCCTGGGTTTCGATCTCCGACGGGCTGCAGACCGTCATCCTGGCGGCGACCCGCGGCGTGGCCGACACGGTGGTGCCGACATTGCTGCAGGCGATCTCGTTCTGGGCCGTCATGGTGCCGCTCTGCTACTATCTGTCCCACGTCGCCAAGATGGGCGTGCAGGGCCTGTTCGCCGGCATCGGCATCGCGGTGCTGGTGGCCAGCACGATGCTGGCGATACGATTCCACCTCTTCACCCGCCGAGTCATACTCCCGGTTTGATTCACCTTCTCGTTTCCCGCCTGCCCTTGCGTGGCCCGGCAAAGCCGCTAAACAAACATCAGCATGGAACTGGATTGCGATTTCCTGGTGATCGGCGCCGGCATTTCGGGCGCGGCGGCGGCCTATGAATTGGCCGCCCACGGTTCCGTTGCCGTGCTGGAGGCGGAAAGCCGCCCCGGCCATCACAGCACCGGCCGGTCCGCCGCGCTCTACACCCGCCATTTCGGCGGCCCGACGGTGCGCAAGCTGAATGCCGCGGGCCTGCCGTTCTTCACCAATCCGCCGCCGGGCTTCGCCGATCATCCGCTGCTGACGTCGCGCGGCGGCATGACGGTGGCAAACGCCGAGCAGCGCGCGGAGATCGATAGCCTGCTGGAGCTCGGCGCCAAGGATGGCGAAATCGTGGAGTTCGACTCCCGCGCAAGCGTTGCAGCGCGCACCGTTTCTGAAGCCAGAGGCCGTCGCCTTCGCGGCTTTTGAGGAAGGCATCCTGGATATGGATGTGGCGGCCACTCATCAGGGTTTCCTGCGCGGCCTGAAAGCGCGGGGCGGCCAGGTGATTTGCGACGCGCCCATCGCGCGGCTGGAACGCATCGGCCGCGCCTGGCATGCGGCATCGGACAATACGCTGGTACGGGCTCCCATCGCCGTGAATGCCGCCGGCGCCTGGGCCGATCAGCTCGCGGCGCTGGCCGGCGCCGCACCGGTCGGCCTGGTGCCGAAGCGGCGCACCGCCATCCAGATCGATCTGCCCAACGGCACGGACACAAGGAGCTGGCCGGCGGTCGATGAGGCCGGCTATGGCTGCTACGTGAAGCCGGAGATGGGCCGCGTCATGGCGTCGCCCGCCGATGCAACGCCGTCGGAACCCTGCGACGCCCAGCCGGAGGACTACGACGTCGCCGTGATCGCCGACTGGCTGTTGCGCTGGACGACAATCCCGGTGCGCCGCATCCACCATCGCTGGGCGGGCCTCCGCAGCTTCGTCGCCGATGAATCGCCGGTGGCGGGCTTCGACGATCAAGTGCCGGGATTCTTCTGGCTCTGCGGCCAGGGCGGCTATGGCATCATGCTGGCGCCGACCCTCGGCCGCGCCGCTGCGCAACTCATTGTCCATGGTTCATTGCCGGCCGATCTGGCGGAAGCCGGCGTGACATCAGCCGAGCTGGCGCCCGAACGCTGCAGGCGCTAGATGCCGGCCCCTCCCAATTCCGGCGGCGTGCTGGCGGCTGTGCGCCGGCTTCAGCCGCATATGTCGCCGACGCCACTGTATCGCTCCGACAGTCTGTCGCGCGGGTTCGATGCCGATGTCTGGCTGAAGGTGGAGACGGCGTCGCCGATCGCCTCATTCAAGCTGCGCGGCGCGCTCAATACACTGCTGATCAACAGGGAGTTCGGCGAAATCCGGACGGCCGTGACCTCCTCCACCGGCAATCATGGCCAGGGCGTGGCCTATGCGGCGCGGCTGCTGAACTCGCCGGCCGATATTTTCCTGCCCGACGGCGCCAATCCGGTGAAGCAGGCGATGATCCGCCTGTTCGGCGGCCGGCTGCATCTGGGCGGGCGGGATATCGACGAAGCGAAGGACCGCGCGCGCCTGTTCTGCGAACAGAACGGCGGCACCTTCGTCGATGACGGCGAGAGCGGCACACTGATCGAGGGCGCCGGCACCATCGGCGACGAGATCGCTCGCGGTCTGGAGGGTGTCGACTACGCCTTCGTGCCCATGGGCAGCGGGTCGCTGGCCAGCGGCGTCGCCATCGGGTTGAAAGCCAAGCAGGCGGCGGCACGGGTGATCGCCGTGCAATCGGTGGGCTCACCGGCGATGGTGGAAAGCTTCCGCGCCCGCAAGCCGGTGGAGCGACCCTGCAACACCATCGGCGACGCCATCGTCTGCCGCGTGCCGGCGGAGACGGCGCTGAACGCCCTGCTGCAGTTTCTCGACGATGCCGTCCTGGTCACCGACCGCGACCTGCAGGCAGCGATGCATACCCTGCTGGTCTGGGCCCATCAGCTGGTCGAGCCCGGCGCCGCGGCGGGCCTCGCCGGCGCCTGGCAGCGACGCAGCATCCTGAAAGGCCGGCGGGTGGTGATCCTGCTGACCGGCGCCAATGTGCCGGGCGAAGCGGTGACCCAGGCCCTGCTGGTGCCGCCGCTGTTCAATCCGGCGGTGTGACCGGCTTGCACGGCCAGCGACAGGCTCCGTATGATCCGGGCTGCGACATGAAGGAGAACGGACGATGACTGCGCTGGCGAATGAACGGGTGGCCTATCACAACGGCAAGATCATGCCGGAACGCGATGTGCTGATCCCCTTTCGCGACCGCGGCTTCATGGCCGGCGACGCGGCGTTCGACACCACGCGCACCTTCAGCCACAAGATCTTCAAGCTGAAGGAACATATCGACCGGCTCTACCGCTCGCTGCGCTATCTGCAGATCGACCCGCAACTAAGCCCGAAGGAGATGAGTGACGTCACCGAAGATGTGCTGGCGCGCAATCTGCATCTGCTGGACAAGCAGGACGATTACTGGGTGAGCCAGCGGGTATCGCGGGGGATGAACTCCGACGACCGCTCGCCGCGCAGCGGCAACGTGCCGACGGTGATCGTCGAATGCCAGCCCCTGCCGCTGAAGGCGCGGGCCACGCTCTACCGGGATGGTGTCGATGTCTATGTGCCATCGGTGCGCCGCGCCTCGCCGGATATGCTGAGCCCCCGTGCCAAGACGCATAACTACCTGAACCTGATCATGGGTGACCTGGAAGCGCGAGCGCACGATCCCAAAGCCTGGGCCGTATTGCTGGACGCCAACGGCAATCTGGCCGAGGGCATCGGCTCCAACATCTTCCTGGTACGCGACGGCATGCTGATGACGCCGCAGGACCGCTTCGTGCTGCCGGGCGTCAGCCGCGCCACTGTCATGGACCTGGCGAGGGGGATCGGCATTGCCTGTGTCGAACGTGACATCGATCTCTACGACGCCTACACCGCCGACGAGGCGTTCTTGACCTCCACGTCGCTCTGCATCTGCCCGGTGCGCAGCATCCATGGCCGGAAGGTCAACCATCCGGACCTGCCGGGGCCGGTTACGCAGCGGCTGATCGATGCCTATATCAAGCTGGTGAGCTGCGATTTCATCGCCCAGTACCGGCGGCATCTGGAAGCGGTGAACTAGGCGCCGGCTGCTGCGGCCTTGGGCCGCGGCAAGCGTTAATCGCCGCTTAAGGCTAGGTCTCTAGCCTGAGACCATGCCAGGGCCGCGCTTGCGGCCGTTCCTATTCCGTCAAGTATTTGAATTCGAACGAATATACCCCATGGAGCGGGGAGCGGCGGAAAGGTAGATTCCAGCGAATCGCGCGCCGGACCGCGGCCAAGGCCCATCCGGTGGAACTTCGGAGTGACCGCGTTCATGACACCCTTTGCGATTGCCGGCGTGCAGATGCACGTCACCACGCAGAACAACATCGCCGCCATGGGGCATCGGCTCGACCTGCTGATGCATCTCTATCCCTGGGTGCAGATGGTGATGTTCAGCGAGCTGGCCTGCTTCGGGCCGATGCTGCAGCACGCCCAGCCTCTGCCCGGCGCCTCGGAAGAGGCGTTCCAGGAGATGGCGGCGCGCCACCGGGTGTGGCTGGTCAACGGCTCGATGTATGAGCGCAAGGATGGCGCGATCCACAACACCACGTCGGTGATCAATCCCCAGGGCGAGGTCATCGGCCGCTACCGCAAGATGTTTCCGTTCACGCCGATGGAACAGGGCGTCACGCCGGGCACCGAGTTCCTGGTGTTCGATATCGATGGCGTCGGCCGCTTTGCGGTGCTGAACTGCTACGACATCTGGTTCCCGGAGACGGCTCGCACGGTGACCGCCATGGGCGCCGAGGTGATCCTGCATCCCGTGCTGACCTACACCATCGACCGCGACGTGGACATCGCCATCGCCCATGCCACGGCGGCGATGTTCCAGTGCTACATGTTTGACGTGAACGGCCTGGGCGCCGGCGGCAACGGCCAGTCCTGCGTGATCGATCCCTCCGGGCGCTTCCTGCACAAGGCCGATACGCTGGAGCAGTTCATCCCCATCGAGATCGACCTGGAGCAGGTGCGCCGCCAGCGCAAGAACGGCCTACGCGGCCTGGGCCAGATGGCCAAGAGCTTCCGCGACCGGCCAATCGATTTCCCGGTCTATGACCGCAAGAACTTCGACAGCGCCTATCTCGACTCCCTAGGTCCGGTGCAAGCGCCGCAGCGGGACACGCCGAACCTGGTGTCGTCCTGGGCGAAGAAGAACCGCAAGCAGGGATAAGTCCCTCGCTAACGGGATCAAATGACGAGGGCGGCCCGAGGGCCGCCCTTCGCATTTCCAGAGATCTCAATACATCTTATGCGCCGTCGTCGGGTCCGGGATATGCACCGGGACTTCCGGCGCCACGGGCACGCATTGGAATTGGCCGTTGATGCCGGCGGCCCAGCGTTTCGCGCGTTCATGCAGCTTGCGGTCGTCGGTCTGCATGCGGCCGCGGGCGACCAGAATGCCCATATCCGCACCGTGATAGCGGTAGTCGCCGGCCGTGTAGACGCGCATGTAGAAAGCCTCGTTCTCGCCGGTGACGTTGGTCCAATCGAGCGTGCGGCGGACGAAGCCGATCTTGCCATTCTCGTCCATGCGCCAGATGCCGGAGGCCGGGGCCTTGCTGATGATCTCCACATCGTCGCCCGGCCATTTCAGGATGAGCTGGTTCCACTCGTCATAGTCCTGCCAGCGCGCCTGGATGCTCTCCAAGTCGATCTCGTAATCCACATCCATGAACTCCAGGAGATGGAACAGGAAGATCGGCACGCCGCCATAGGTCGAGGTGACCAGATGGGTCATCGGGCTGGCGCCGCTGATGCGGGGATTGAGCTCGCCGAGATAGACCTCGCGGGTGTCGGTATCGATCAAGAAATCCATGCAGAAGGCGCCGCGATATCCCTCCTTGTACAGCCGGTCGCCGAGCTTCTGCGCCATGCGGCGCACATCGGCCCGCTCCTTCTCCATGCCGTGGGTGAAGGCGTCGTTGCCGCACCAGCCGCCCTTGTAGGGCGTCAGCTCGCCGAAGCCGGTGATATCGGTCATCACCGGCCCCACCAGCGTGCCGTGGCGGGTGGCCACGCCCTCGACAGTGCCCGGCAGGTGGTTGATGCGCTTCATCACCTTGAGCTCTTCTTTCGCCAGCACATCCTCGTTCTTCTTCCAGTCCCCCTCGCCGGAGACGAAGAAAGTGGTGCGGCCGGAATCGCCATAGGGCGTCTGCACGACGAGGTCGTTGCCCAGGTTCGCCTTCGCGGCGAGCTGTTTCAGCTCCTCATAGCTCTTCGCGCGGCCCAGCACATTGGGCACGCTGGCGATGCCGGCGTCGTTGCCGAGCTGGGTGGTAATGATCTTCGAGTCCAGATGGATGCGCAGCTTGGCCGGCGGCAGAGCGATTTCGACGCCGGCTTTCTTCGCCAGCGCTTCCGTCTCCTCGTCGAACATGACCAGGAGCATCTTGCCGCCGCGGCTGCGGATATGGTTCAGCACCTCCTTATGCCGCAGGAGGTAGTTGTTCACATCCTCGATGGAGCGAAACTCATGAGGGCCATGCTCGCGGGGCACCAGGATCTTCGGATGCTGGCTGTCGAAGGAGTCGAAAAAATTGAGGTACTCGAAGCCATTCACCCAGCGATCCAGGCCCAGGAGATTGAACGGCGTCGGCGACAGGAAATAAATCGGCGTCTGGTTCCGGCGGAAGAAGGCATAGATGTCGGTCAATCCTTCAAGCTTGTTGGCCATGGAACCCCTCTGACGCTTCCTCTGACTTTTTTCTCCGGACCGCGGCGCGCGAGTTCCGGGCTGTCGTCTTTCACCGGCATTGAACGAAGCTTTTGACCGCCGGGAAAGCGAAATCTTGCGCCTTTGCGCATCGATGTTGCGGGCGGCCGCCAACATCGTAGAATGGCGCGTGGGGCGGTATAGATGGCCAGGGTCTGTTCCCAGCGGCAGTTTGGGAGAAAAACGACCATGCGTGCCATTGCGCTGTTATGCCTGGGTCTATCAATCGCCGGCTGCACCGAACCAGCGGAGAGACCTGCCGGCAGCAGCTACCTGTTCGACACCGAACGTTGCGCGTCAGAGGGCGAAAAAGGCAGCCCCGAGTACGAAGCTTGCAAAAAGAAGCTGGAACTGGAAGATGCCAAGCGCCTTTATAACCTGAGAAACAGCGGGCAATCGGTCCCCGGGTTCCTGCCGCCAACGTCACTGCCCTGATCCTGTCCGGCGCCCGGACATTGACCCGCCTCGAAGGCCTGCGCGATCCAGGGACGTAGGTTTGCCTGATAGAGGAGTAGCGCGATGCGTTGGCGAATGGGCCGTCAGAGCCAGAATATCGAAGACCGGCGCGGCAGCGGCGGCGGGTTCGGCGGCGGTTTGGGTGGCGGGATGCCCCGCATGCCCATGGGCGGCGGGCGCCGGGCCGGCGGCATCGGCGGGCTGGGACTGATCGTCATCGTCGTCCTGGCGCTGATCTTCGGCTTCGATCCCAGCCAGCTTCTGCAGGGCAATCTCGGTGGAACGCCCACCTATCAGCCCGGCGACGAGTCGGCGATCCAGAGCGGCAGCGACGATGAGTTGAAGCAGTTCGCGGCGGCGGTGCTGGGAAGCACGGAGGATGTCTGGAATGGCATCTTTCAACAGTCCGGCCGCGATTATCCGGAACCCACGTTGGTCCTGTTCAGCGGCGGCGTGCAGTCCGCCTGCGGCTTCGCCCAAGCCGCCGTCGGGCCGTTCTACTGCCCCGGTGACAGCAAGCTCTATCTCGATCTGGATTTCCTGCAGCAATTGACCCGGCAGCTCAATGCCGCCGGCGATTTTGCACAGGCCTATGTCATCGCCCACGAGGTCGGCCATCACGTGCAGAACCTCGTCGGCGTGATGAAGGAAACCCAGGCGATGCGCGAGCAGATGAGCGAGGTGGAGTGGAACTCGGTCTCCGTGCAGATCGAGCTGCAGGCCGACTGCTTCGCCGGCATCTGGGCGCATCATGTGAACACCGACACGCAGATGATCGAGTCCGGCGATATCGAGGAAGCCATCAATGCCGCCGGCGCGGTCGGCGACGACGCCATCCAGCAGCAGAGCCAGGGCTATGTCCGCCCGGAGACTTTCACCCATGGCAGCTCGCAGCAGCGCATGGAGTGGTTCAACAAGGGCTTCCGATCCGGCGATCCGAAGGCCTGTGACACGTTCAACTGATCGGCGCTACGCCGGGCAACTGATCGGCGCTAAGCCTGGGGATTGATCAGCGGATCCGCGGAAGCGACGGCGCCTTCGATGATGGCGCGCTCGTTCTCCACGCGCACGCGGCCTTCGGCTATCCAGCGCAGGGCGAGCGGGTAGATGCGGTGCTCCGCCGACAGCACGCGGGCCGCCAGGCTTTCCGGCGTATCCGTGGCTTCGACCGGCACGGCCGCCTGGAGGATGATCGGGCCGGTATCCATCTCCGGGCGGACGAAATGCACGGTACAGCCATGGAGCCGGACGCCGGACGCCAGCGCCCGGGCGTGGGTGTCCAGCCCCTTGAAAGACGGCAGCAGCGACGGATGGATATTGATCATGCGGTCGCGCCAAGCGGCGACGAATTCGTCGCTGAGGATACGCATGAAGCCAGCCAGGCAGACGAGTTGAATCCCGGCGGCGCGCAGCTTGACGTCGATTTCCGCGTCGAACGCCGCCCGATCCGCAAACGCACGATGGGAGACGACATCGGTGGCGATATCAGCCGCGCGGGCCCACGCCAAGCCGCCGGCATCGGCCTTGTTGGAAATGACTAGGGCGATCTCGGCCGGACTATCAGCCTTCGCGCAATCCTCGATCAACGCCTGCATGTTGGAGCCGCGCCCGGAGATGAGAATGGCGGCGCGCAGCCGGGAGCTTGGGCTGTACATCAGATCATCCGCCTCAAACCGAACAGATCATGATGGCGTGATTGTAGGACAGCAGTCGATGCCGGTATAATTGACATCGCTCAGAAACTGCAGCACGGTGCCCGGGCCGCAGCCGACATCGAGAATACGACGGCCCGCCAGCGGTCCCGAGTGATTCGAGATGACAACATCGGCGGAACCTTCCTTGCGCAGCAGGCTTTGCAAGTTCCGGTAAATTCGTGGGAAGACCAGGAAACCATACAGCGAATTCCGGGCTCAGCCATGAAAGATCCTCGATCCCAACTCGACGTTTCGGAAATCGAGGCAAGAGCGCGCCGCGGCTCGAATCCCGGGATTGCCGTTCCGGCGTCTGATTCGCCGTCCGCCGCCGCCATGTCAAGCACCGTCACGACATCAGCACCAGAGAGCAAACGCGTCGCCATCGTGCAATCGAACTATATCCCCTGGAAGGGCTATTTCGACCTGATCGCCGCTGCCGATGAATTCATCCTGCTCGACGATGTACAATATACCAAGCGCGACTGGCGCAACCGGAACCTGATCAAGACGGCGCAGGGGCCGCAGTGGCTGACCATTCCCGTGGCCAACAAGGGCCGCCAGATGCAGTTGATCGACGAGACCGAGATTTCCGAGCCCTGGGCGGAACAGCATTGGGCGCGTATCCGCCATTCCTATGGGAAGACGCCGTTCTTCAGCGCCTATAAGTCGCCGCTTGCCGGCCTGTACGAGGCGGCCGCCGGCCTGAAGCACCTCAGTGACATCAACAGGTTGTTCCTCGAGGGTTTGTGCAAACTGCTGAACATCAGCACGCGGCTGGTCCGTTCGCGCGATTATGCCAGCACCGGCAACAAGACCGAGAAACTGCTGACTCTCTGCCAATCGGCGTCAGCGGCCAGCTATCTTTCGGGGCCTTCGGCGCGGGATTATCTGGACGAAACTGCCTTCGCGGATGCCGGCATCGCCGTTGCCTGGATGGATTATGGCGGCTATCCCGCCTATCCGCAGCTCTATGGCGAGTTCGACCACCATGTCTCGGTCATCGACCTCCTGTTCAATACTGGCCCGGAGGCCCGGCGCCACATGAAGTTCTAGGTGGCGCATGACGACGCTCGATCATAGCAATCTCGTGATTCTGCCGGGCATGCCCCGGGCCGGCACGACGACTTTGTTCGCCTGGCTGGCCCGGCATCCGCAAATCTTTGCGCCCTGGCGCAAGGAGCCGACTTACTTCTCGCAGAATTTCGGCCGGGGCGAGAATTGGTACCGGCGCTTTTATGCCGGGCTGAAGCCGGGCCAGGTCGGCATCGACGCCAGCACGGAGTATTTCGTCAATCCGCTGGCCCCCGAACGGATGATCGCTTTTGATCCCCAACTGCGGGCGATCCTCATCGTCCGCGATCCCGTGGATTGGGTAATCTCGCTTTACTCACGCATCCGCCGTGTCTCCGGCACCGGAACGTTCGAGGAGTTTGTCGAAGGCTTCCACTATAGCCGCGGCGGCGGTGTCCTGCAGGTGAAGATGGGATCGGGATTCGTCAGCAGGCAGATCGGTCTGTTTCGCCAGACGTTCCGGCGGAACATCCTGCTGATCGACTTCCGCCTGATCGCCGCGGACCCGCTCCGCGTCCTGACAGCGATCGAACAATTCATCGCTGTCCCCGCCTATTTCGCCGCCACCGGCGTGCAGACGCTGCGGCTCAACAGCCGGACGGAGCGGTCCATGGGCCGGGCGGAATGGCTGATGAGCCGGGAGCCGGTGTTGCATATCCTCGGCAGCATCATTCCCTCACGGTTACTGGCAGGACTGTGGAAGTGCTATGAACGAGGCATGGCGACGACAGAGGATGACAAGCCGGCCGAGTCCCCAGGCCAGCGTGCCCTGGCGGAAAGGGTCTTCGGTGAGGATCGCAGGCTGGTGAGCCAGATATTCGCCAACGCGCCGATCGTGTTGGGCGACGGGCAACCATTCATGGCGCCGGCCACGCTGCCGGAACGGATCGGCCATGGTTAGGGGGTGCCGGTGACGAAGGCTGTTCCCGACGGCAAGATCGAAGTGGTCCGCTTCATCCAAGGCCTGACAGCGGAGCGGCCGGAACTGCTGCGCCCGCTGGACCATCAATCCTGGGCAAAGCTGCTGGTCATGCTGCTGTGGTTTCTTGCCTGCGTCTTCGCGGGCGCCTGGAACCCGCTGATCGCGGGGCTGCCAGTCTTCCTGCTGATGGGCGTGCTGCATTACCACATGATCGTCGCCATCCATGAGGCGATCCACCGGACATTGTTCTCGAACAACAGGCTGAACGACGCCGCCGGCGTGCTGATCGGCGGCCTGGCCCTGGCGAACTTCGACAGCGTGAAGAAACATCACCTGAGCCATCATCAGCTCTATGGCCGGGAGTCGGATCCCGACCGGGCCGAGTACATGTTCGACCCGCCCGCTGACAGCACGGCCGAACTCATCTGGCGCATCTTCAAACGCAGCTTCGCCCTGACCAATCTCGGTGAGAAGATCGAGCGCAATCTCTGGCGCCGCAAGACCGCAAGCGCGGCCGCGACAAAACCTGCGAGCGAGTTCGGCGCTCTCACCGTCATGGCGGTGACGCAGAGCTGCGTCTTCGTCCTCTATTGGGCAATCGGCGACTGGTGGCACTATTTCGCCTTCTGGCTGGCGCCGATGTTCGTGCTGTCGCGTTTCCTCAGCGGCCTGCGGATGTATGGCGAGCATGCCGGGCTCGCGCTCGCGGCAACGGCGCGCAATCAGGACCAGATCTATGCGGCGCGCACCACCGTCTCGAGCGTCCCTTGGTGGCGGCAGCCCTCCTGGCTGATCGAGAAATTCCTGCTGGGGCCGTTCAATTTCAACTATCACCACGAACATCACATCATGCAGCATCTGCCCCATCACCATCTGCCGCGGGTGCATCGGGCGCTGGTCGAGATCGGCTACTATGACCGTCACCCGCGGGCGCGCAGCGATTCCTACTTCGCGACCCTGCGGCGGCAAACCCAGCCGGCTCGGGAGCTTGGAACGGCGGGAAGCGCCTTGCAATGATGCGCACGATCGATTGCATTCCCTGCGGGGGATTTCATCGGTGCGGCCCGTGGACGGCCTAGCCTGGCAGCTGGCGCAGAACCGCACGGCGAAGGATTATCCGTTCGCCGGAGGCTTGGTGCCGTTGCTGGAAGCGAGCGCCGCGGCACTGCCCGATCATCCGGCCGTTATCTACGAAAACGACATCGAGACCTACGGGGCCTTCAACAGCAAGGTCAACCGGCTGGCGCATCTCTTGCTCGAACTGGGCTGCGGGCGGGACCGGCTGATCGGCCTCTGCTTGGATCGGTCGTTCCATTTGCCAGCGGCGGTTTGGGCTGTTCTCAAGGCCGGCGGCGCCTACGTGCCGCTGGCCGTGGACGATCCTGACCTGCGGCTGAAGGAACTCATCGACGACGCGAGCCTCGAAATCATCCTCTGCGACGCGGCGACCGCGCCGAGGCTGCGGCCGTTCGCCAAGCATGTGATCGTCACCGCCGAGGCTGCGGCTGGCGGGGACCGGCCGGACCGGAACCCCGGCATCGCCATCGACAGCGATCAGCTCGCCTATACGATCTTCACGTCGGGATCCACCGGGCGGCCGAAAGGCGTGATGGTTGAGCATGGAGCAATTCACAACCGCATCGTCTGGATGCAGCATCAGTACTGCCTGGGGCAAGGCGATCGCGTCCTGCAGAAAACGCCCTATACGTTCGACGTATCGGTCTGGGAGTTTCTCTGGCCTTTCATCGCCGGCGCCACCTTGGTGATGGCGCGGCCCGGCGGCCACAGATCGCCGAACTATCTGGTGAAGACCATGCGCGAGTCGGGTGTGACCTGCGCGCATTTCGTCCCGTCGATGCTGCGCATGTTCCTGCGGGCGAAGGGCCTGGACGAGCTGAGCCTGCGGCTTGTCTTCTGCAGCGGCGAGGCCCTGCCCTATGACCTGCGCAGCGATTTCCTGCAACGCGTGAAATCGGCGTTGCATAACCTCTATGGTCCGACCGAGGCCGCTGTCGATGTCAGCGCCTGGGATTGCCGGGATGAAGCCGGCGGCGGCATCGTTCCCATCGGCAAGCCGATTTCGAATATCCAGCTCTTCGTCCTGGGCGAGGATATGCGGCCCCTGCCGCCCGGAGTCACGGGCGAGCTGTTCATCGGCGGCATCGGCCTGGCGCGGGGCTATCTCAACCGGCCGGACCTGACGGCGCAAAGCTTCATCCCCAACCCGGTGCCCGGCGCCGTGGGAAGCCGCCTCTACCGTACCGGCGATCTGGCGCGGTTCCTGCCGGACGGGAACATCGATTTCCTCGGCCGCATCGATCATCAGGTGAAAATCAATGGCCAGCGAATCGAGCTGGGCGAGATCGAAGCGACGACTTCGGGAACATGCGGCCGTAGCCAATGCCGTGGTCGTACCCAAGGAGATCAACGGCTCGAAGATTCTCGTTGCCGTCGTCAAGCCCGCGGCCGGCAGCGCCGTCGAGCCGGCGGAACTGGCTGATTGGTTGCGCGGCCGACTGCCCGCCGGTATGTTGCCGCAATCGATCCACTTCATCGACGACATCCCGCTCACCGGCAGCGGCAAGACGGATCGCAAGGCCCTACTCGCCACCTTGTAAGCTGGACCGGGAGCGCCGCCGAACCTACGCCATGACGACGACCGAAACGGCGCCACGCGAACCGAAACCGGCCAAGGATTTCGCCGTGTATTTCGACAAGGCCTGCATCATCTGCGGCAGCCCGATCTCCGCGGCGCCGATCGGTCAAGTCCGCGAGCATGAGTATGTCACGACGGACCGTGAGTTCCCGGCCCATCAATGCCCGAAATGCCGGATGGTATTTCTCTATCCCAGGCCCGACGTCAGCGAATTGCCGACGCTCTACGCATCGGACTATTACTCGAACAATCTGAATCTGGACGGCAAGGATACGCAGCAGCAGAAGTCCTTCGTGCAGGGCCTGTTCTACAAGATCCACACCAAGAACTATCGCGAGCGGGTGTTGCCGTTCCTGCCGAAGCTCAGGGAAAATCGCCCTTACCGCATTCTCGACGTCGGCTGCGGCGTCGGCGCGCAACTGGACGCGATCCGCAGCCTGCTGCCGAATTGCGAGACCTATGGCGTCGAGTATGGCGCCGTCGCCGCGAGCAAGGCCCGCAGCCGCGGACATAAGGTATATGAGGGGCGATTCGAGGATCTCGATCTGCCGAAGGGCCACTTCGATGCGATCATCTCGATCCATGTCATCGAACATGTGGCGCGGCCCGACCTGTTCCTGGAGAAGTGCGTCAGCCTGGCGACGCCTGAGGGCTTCGTCATGATCGAGACGCCCAACACCGATTGCGTCGATTTCGACCTGCTGAGGCGGCGTCATTGGGGCGGCTACCATACGCCGCGCCACTGGTACCTGTTCCGCAAAGAAACCGTGGAGAGCCTGGCGCAGCGGCTGGGCTGCCGGCTGGTAACCTGCCGACCCTATACGATGTCGAATTTCTGGGCCTGGAGCGCCCATTCGCTGGCCACCGCGGCAATCGGTCGCAAGCCGGCGGATGTGCTGTTTCCGCCGGTCAAGATTCTCTATGGCGGGCTGCAGTCGTTTGTCATCTTGAGCTTCTTCGCCGTTATCGAGAGAATGCTGCTGGCCGTGACCGGGCGGGCCTGCTCCCTATGGTTCGTGGTCCGGCATGGCGATCGAGCGGCATAGAAGGAATTTGCATCCGGTCATGAAGCCCCAACTTGAGCAATTGCTGCGGGACTGCACCTTCGAGGTTTCCTCGATCGAGGATGTGGAAGTGGAGCGGGTCAACGCGGCGGTAGACCGCCATTCCTTCGCCTGCGTCCGCGGCCTGTTCTCCAAGCAGGAGATGAAGGCGGCCTGCGAGCGGGTGGCGCAGAATTTCTCGTCGAAGAACGATCGGCCCGCCATCGGCGATACCGGCCGCGATGTCATGAACAATTATCAGAAGCTGGCCGTGGGCGGCGCGATGACGAGCTGGGACTACCGGCCGCGCTTCTACCGCATCTTCTACACGCCGCTCTGGGCCACGGATGTCTTCGGCGTGCACGATATCTTCCGGCGCTTCGCGCGGCTGCGGAATCGGCTCCAGGGCTATCCGCCAAACTTCGCCATCGACACAGTCGACGATGGGTTGTGGACCGCGGCGCGAATGCAGCATTATCCGGCCGGCGGCGGATTCTTCATGGCGCACCGGGACGTGGTGATCGACACCGTCACCCACGATGCCGGCCAGCGGCGCTTTCACCAGCTCCTGCTGCTGATGACGACCAAGGGCGAGGATTTCCGCGATGGCGGCGGTTTCGTCGATATCGGCGAGGACCGCCTCATGTTCGAAGAACAATGCGGCGCCGGTGATGTGATTCTCTACAACGGCGCGACGATTCATGGGGTCGCCGATATCGATCCCCATGTCGCCGCGTCGCTCGACCGGATGGATGGGCGGCTGGTGGCGCTGGCCTCGCTCTACAAGGACATGTCCAAGGACAAGAAGCCCTATGAGGGCTATGAAGACCGCAAGGCGCCGCCGCTCCAGGTGGCGTGAAACCTGGCCGGAACGGCGTTAAAGCGCGCTGCCGCCCTCTCCCGCACCCGTCACCAGCCAGCCGAGATACTTGCCATAGGCGTTGTCGTGATGCCTGGCCCCCAGGCGCAGGAGATCTTCGCTGGTGACCAGCCATGGCGCCAAGCGATCTCTTCGAGGCAGGCGACCTTCAGGCCCTGGCGCCGTTCCACCGTGGCCACGAAGTTCGCGGCATCGAGGATCGAATCGGGGGTTCCCGTGTCGAGCCAGGCAAAGCCGCGGCCCAACGGTTCGACATAAAGCTCGCCCACCGCCAGATAGGCCCGGTTGACGTCGGTGATCTCCAGTTCGCCCCGGGCCGAAGGCTTTAGCTTTCGCGTCATCTCCACGACACGGCTGTCGTAGTAATAAAGTCCTGTCGCCACATGGTTCGAGGCCGGCCGCTGCGGCTTTTCCTCGATCGAGGTGGCGCGCATATCCGGCCCGAAAGTGACCACGCCGAACGGCCGGGGATCGCTGACGGGATAGCTGAAGACCGTGGCGCCGGATTGGCGGCGGGAGGCGCGTTCGAGCACCGTGGTGAGCCCCACCCCATAGAAAATGTTATCCCCGAGCACCAGCACCACCGGATTGCTGCCAATGAAATCGGCGCCGAGAATGAAGGCCTCGGCGATGCCGCGCGGCTCATCCTGGGTCGCGTAGGCCAGGGAATTTCCGAGCTGGCTGCCATCACCCAGCAGGCCGCGATACATCGGCAGATCCGCCGCCGTCGAGATCAGCAGGATATCGCGGATATGGGCCAGCAGAAGAACCGACAGGGAGTAACAGATCATCGGCTTGTCGTAGATCGCCAGCAGATGCTTGCTGATGACCGATGTCATCGGCCTAAGCCGGGTTCCGCGGCCCCCGGCGAGGACGATCCCCTTGCGCTGCATACCCTATCCCCCAAGCTCTACCCGCCGCCGCGGGCGATTCGCCTGCGATCGCCGGCATCGGATTCATCCACGGCGCCAGCCGCGCCTGCCCGAGTGAATCCAACAATCCGATACCCCGCGCAAGCTTGAATGCCGGGGACGGAGCGGCGCCGGGCGCCTCAATTCGCGTGAAAAGAGCATAAATACCGACGAAATCGGCCGGGTTCGCCGCCGAAAATGTCGCGCAATCGAAGGGAATTGGAGCAAAATGAGGCCGGCGGGCGCGAGAGAAAAGACTAGCCAAACGCAGCAAGGTCAGCGAGAAACATGAGGGAATAGAACGGGTCGGAATGAGTTATCAGACACAAGCCACGGCCAATCTGGAGCGGGGGGCCCTACAGGTGGCGCCCCCCAGGCGGATCGTCTTGCGGGAAATATGCTCCCTGGACCCGCGCAGCCAGTGGCGCATCCGCGAGATCCGCAATGAGCCGTCGATCCGCAGGGTCATGTACACCGACCATGAGATCCAGATCGACGAACATCAGACCTGGCTCGATCGGCTGCAACATGACAAATGCCGCATCGCCTTTGCCGTTGTCGACGACAGCATCGGGCCCATCGGCATGGTCAGCGTCAGCGAGCTGGACTGGCGCCATCGCAAAGCCGATTGGGCTTTCTACCTGACGGAAACCGAGCGCGGGGGACTTGGCGCTGCGCTGGAACTGACGCTGCTGGATTTCGTCTTTGACCGGCTTGGCCTGGAAAAGTTGAACTGCGAAGTCATCGAGGGCAATGACGCCGTCATCCGCTTGCATGGCAAGTTCGGCTTCGAGGAAGAGGGCTTCCGGCGATCGAACATCGAGAAGGACGGTGTGCGCCTGGGCGTTCACTTCCTGGGGCTGCAGCGGAGCGTCTGGCTGGAACGGCGCGCCGACCTGCGCCGGAGCTACAAGGCCATCCTGGAAAAATTCGGAGTCGATATCGAGTGGAAGGACCGCTGATCTGCGGTTCAGCCGCGCGGCGGCGATCAGGCTCCGGCGGCGTTGATCGTATTGTGCTTGATCTTCGCCGCTCCGTCCTTCGCCAGGTCAACGCGCGTGGTGTCAAGCGCATGGGGTCCTAGCAGCGTCTCATTGACGAGATCGATCCCGGCGCGGCCCTGGCCGGCCTTCTTCTGCAGCAGATAGCGGACAGAGACCCGCTCGTTATCCGCGACATCAGGTTGCGTCCCGTGCAAAGTGCATGGATGCCAGAAGGCGGCATACCCCGTTTCCCCGACAAGCATCTTCTGGCGGCACTCGACCGCATGGCCATGGCCATCCTCGTATTGCCAAGTCACAGGATCCGCTGAGACTTTCGTCAGCTTATGAGGGAATACCGTGGCGCCCAGCCTGTGGCTCTCCGGCAGCACATAAAGCGGCGCATCCTCGCGCCGGACCGGGTGAAGATACAGGTAAAGCGTCACGAAATCCGACGGCTGGTTTTTGTAGTCGATGATGTCCTGGTGATAGTCAATTCCGTAGAAGTAGGTGATGTCGCGATACTCGGGCCTTACATAGGCGCCGAGATTGTTGACCGGGTTGCCCTTGATGCGGCGCACCAGCCACGCCGGCAAATGGGATTCCGGCACGCCACAGACCAGCTTCTTGTTCAATATCTGGTAGTCCGCGCCGATGACTTCGTTCAGCGCGTCGGCGATGGCCGTGTTGGCTTCGATGAAGCCGAGATCTTCGTTGAATGTTTCCAGCAGATTCCGGCCCGGCCTTCGGATTCACGCCGACATGCTGAGGATCGGCCAGAAATGCCGTCTCCGTCAGAAACAGCGTGGCGTCGAACTTGCGCGTGGCCCGGATGCGCCCCAGCAGCCGCTCGCAGGCGGCGGGGTCGAGCACCGTGCCGAGCTCAAGGATGCCGCTCGCGGCGAACTGGCTGAGGCGCTTGCTGGCGGAAAGGATGGCCTGCAATGTCATGGGCTTATCCCGGTGGCTGAGCCTGGGCGGACTGTCACCGCCGAAGATTTGAAAGTCAAGATACCGGCCGCCGCTGCGGCAATGGGGCGCGTCAGGGCGGACAGATTTTGGACTATGCCTCGAAGGTGTCGATGGGAACGATGCGAGACTTCCGCGCTTCAAGCATCCGCGAATTGTCGGGGACATCCTGATGCACCAGCGCGCAGGCATTGATGAACACATGGGATCCGACGGTGATGTCGTTGACGACCGTCGCATCCATGCCGAAAAACGTGTCGGCGCCCACGGTGACGCTGCCGCCGATAGCGGCGCCGGCCGACAGATGGCAATTGGCCGCCAGCTTCGACCATTCGCCGACCCGGGCCGCGGCATCGAGATAACAGAACGGGCCGATGGCGGTTTCGATATCGATCACGACGCCGGCGAGCACGATTGCGGATTCGTCGACCTTCGCGCTCGGCTCGATCAAGGCCCGAGGATGACGGAAGCCACGAAAGCCATAGCCGGCCGATTTTGCCCGCTCATAGGCGGCGCGCCGGGCCGGGAGATCGCCATAACCGATGCCCGGCACCAGCAGCACGCGCCCAGGTGCCAGCGATGCTTGTTGCCGCGTCAACTCCAGTGTTCCCACCGTCGACAGGCCGGCAACGACCGCAGTGCCGGCGGGCTTCACGTCATCGACGAATCCGAGGATGTCGATGTTGGACGCCCAGTCCGCGAGATTCCGGTAGACCTGCCGGCCCAAGGCGCCGCCGCCATAGATCAGCACAGGCTGCTTCACGAGTTCGCCCCGACGCGCCCGATGAGGAAGCGCAGGATCGCATCGCTGCCGCTGTAGAGCGCGCCGATGAGTTCGGGCTCGATCTCGATGCCGAAAACTTCCTCCAGCTCCATGACGATGCCGATATGGGTCATGGAATTCCATTCCTCCACATCGTCGACGCGAATATGCGCCGGCCCGACGTCGCGGCCCAGGCTGTCCGACAGCACGGCCCACATCTTCTGCTCAATCTCGGAAATATCCATCGAGGCAATCCCGCAGCGATCCTGCGGCGTTCATAACGTCTCCGCCGTCAAACGCAATGTTGATCAGGCGGTCGGCCAGGGCACAAGCACGGGGAAAGGCCTCGTCCGGCTGGAGATAGTGGCGATGCATGGGCTGGAACAGGGTGCTGACCTGCAGCCCCGCGCGCCGCAAGGCCTCGACGACCGGCTGCCGATGCGGCGGCGAAATCTGGAATGTGAACCGCCAGAGCACGGCCGTACCGGGCGTGGCAAAAGCGCTAACCTGCGACGGCCAGCGCGCCTGTGCGTCGAGCAGCACCGCCTGGAACGCTGCCGTGGCCTGCCGACGCTGCTCGGCAAGACCATCGATCGTCCCTACAGCGGCGCCGATGCGCGCCGCCTGATCCTCGTCGATCTGAAAGACATAGGCGTGACGATGTCTGCGCATCAGGGCATCGCGCTGCCTGACCCATTCCGCCGGAGACGGCGCCTGTTTCCGTCCGCGGAAGCAGGCCTCCATGAACGCTTTCCGCCCCGCCTCGCTGTTCTGCGGCCCGGGCCAGCGGGCGCGGACCTGCTCAGCGGCTCGGGCCAGCGCCGGATCGTCGGTCAGAAGCGCTCCACCGCTGCCCAGATCCAGCAGCTTGCCCTTGCCGAAGCTGACGATAGCAAAGGGCGCGAGGGCGCCCACCTTGCGGCCCTCTGCCGTGCCGCCATAGCCCTGGGCTGCGTCCTCGATCACGGCGCAGTCCGATGGCAGGCCCTGACCGCCGGGGCGCGGGATCGCCGCCAGATGGCCGAAGATATGCGTGGGCATGACCGCCGCAATTCTGCCCGGGACCGCCGCCGCCGATCCGGCATCGAGAGTGGCCGTCGCCGCCTCCACATCGGCGAACGCTGGTTCGAGACCGGCACAAACCGCGGCATTAACAGCCGTGTCGCAGATCGTGTCGGGGTAGAGCACCTTTGAGTCCCGCGGCAAGCCCAGAGCTTCCAGCAGCAGGGTGATCGCCGCCGTACCCGATCCCACCAGCAGCGCCCGCTCGCGGCCGAACCAGCGCGCAACGGCGTCTTCGGCGGCGGCAAGCGGACGCGCCGTGGCCAGGACCGCGCCCATCACGGACTTTCCGCCGTTGCCAGCGCCCCCGGCGCGCCATGCCGATGCACGGCGCGCACGATCGTCAGTGGGCGGTTCTTGGTCTCGATGAATATCTTGGCCACGTAGGTGCCGATCACGCCGAGGAAGAGGATGATCAGGCCGCCGAGGAACCACACGGAGATCATGACCGAGGCCCAGCCCGCCACCACCGATCCGAAGATCAGGACCCGCAGCAGCAGATACAGCATGCCGACCAGGCTCAGCGTGGAGATTCCCAGGCCAAAGAAGACGATCACGAACAGCGGCCTGGCTGAGAAGGAGGTCACGCTGTTGACCATCATGCGCAGCTTCGCCGCCAGGGAATAGCTTGACGCGCCGCGGAATCCCTTGGCCGCGGCGATGCCCACCTGCTTGAAGCCGGCGAGCACCCAGATGCCGCCGATGACCAGCTCGCGCTCGCGATACTTCAAGAGGGCGTCGACATAGCGCCGGCTCATCAGCCGCGCGGTCAGCGGATTCTCGACGAATGACACATCGCTGAGGAAGTTCATCACCTTGTAGAACAGCCAGCCGCTGAAGCGTTCGAACAATGAACCCTTGCGGCGGGTCTGATAGCCGTAGACCACGTCGCAATCGCCTTCCGCCACAAAGCGGCGGTGGAACTCCTCCAGCAACTCCGGCTCTTCCTCGAGGTCGCAGTCGACCAGGAAGACGCGCTCGCCCTGCGCCTGCTCCAGCCCGGCCATCATCGCCTGGTGATGGCCGAAATTGCGGCTGAGATCCACCAGAATGATGCGCGGATCCGCGGCCACCAGCTTCATCGCCAGATCCCTGGAGTTGTCGGGCGATCCGTCATTGACCAGGACGATCTCGAAGCTGTCGGCCAGGCGCCCGGCGCAACGGCTGATGCGGTCGCAAAACTCGCCGAGTTGCGCGGCTGTATTGTACATCGTCGTGACGATGGAAAGTTTCATGGCGCGGACGGACCCTAGGCGGCGCCGCTGCGCTGCATCGGCAACGGCTCACCCGACGGCGCGGGATTGAGCACCACGGCCGGCAGGCGCGCCGCCGCCAGCTTCTGCAGCATGACCGCGAGATAGGACGGCCGCGCGCAGACCAGCACCGTGCCGCCCCGCTTCGCCGCCTGTTCGATACCGATCACCGGCAGGCCCCAGCGCGTCTCGCCGGCCTTCTGCTCGTCGATGATGGCGGCGACGAAATCCAACTCCATTAGATGGCCCAGTACCACATTGTAGATGCCGGCGCCGAACAGATAGTACGGGCCCTTGCCTTTGTCCCGATGAGCACGGGCGTTGAACAGGACATCCAGCCACCAGCGCTGATGATTCTGGAATTGATCGAGCGTGGCCGCCACCGCCGCCGGCTTTGCCTGGAATGAACCGGGCGCCACTGACGGCGCCGTTTTCCGGCAGAGATAATGCCGCGCCGAGCCGCAGTCCTGCATGACAGTGACATTCATGCCGCCATGGCCGAGATAATCGCGCAGCATGTCCCGCGTATACATGAACGGGTGGTCCCAGATGTAGGGCGCGAAATGCGAATCCTCGAGCTCCAGCAACTCGAGACTGATCAGTGCGCCCGGCTTGGCCGCGCGGTTGATGCGCGCCAGTTCCGGCAGAATCGAACTCCGGTTGAGGAAGCCGTGGGCGATCACGACGTCGAAGTGATTCTCCGGCAGATCCACCTCGTGAAGGAAACCGCGGATGAATTTGGGACCATCGCCGGCCGCCGAAGGCAGCTGCGCGGAGGGATCGACGCCGACGCATGACCAGGCGGGGTGCAACTGCTTGATACTGCGAATCAGGTCGCCTTCGCCGCAGGCGATCTCCAGGCAATTGACACCCTGCCCTGGCAAGGCCGCCAGATGTTCGAACAGCAGGCTGTAGACGCGCGAGCGCTTGGGCACGACCTCGCGATTCTCCATGACCACCAGATTGTTCTGGATCGAGGACGAGACGTCGTAGTCCGATTCGAAGTACTGCCGCAGGCAGTCCTCCGGCGAATAGACGATGCCGATGCAGCCGCATTGCGCGCAGAGCACGCGAATCGCTGCACCGCTGCGCAGATACTGCCCATCGGACATGGCCGGCGGCCGCTGCCGCGCGTCGGCACTATTGAGGATTGTTGGGGTGGGCCCGCCACAGTTCGGACATCTGAACCTGGCTGCCTCGCTACCGACCTGCATTTGCGACTTTCGCTTGAGCCGTCCCGCCGCTCACCCGTATAAGTTAGACCGCCGTTCGGTTGCAATGGCAAGGTCATTGTCGCTGTGGGCTCAACGGCTTAACGATCTACAATTCCTCAGAAAAACAGCGCCCAGGCGGCCTCGCCGATGAAGTTCGTGAGATTGGATCCGCCGGGCACCTTGTGTCATCACGAGGCGGTTTTCGACCTGTTGCAGGAGGACCAACCCGGCCGGTTCATCGATGTCGGCTGCGGCCAGGGCAGCATTGCCGGCAAGCTGATCGCCCGCGGCTGGCGCGGCATCGGCGTTGATTTCTCGCCTGACAGCATCGAGGCGGCGCGCCGCGAACTGGCGGCGGAGATCGCGTCGGACAAGATGAAAGTCGTCCAGGGCGACGTCCTCAGGATGACGGGGGAGACGCTGGGCGAAAGCGATCTCAGCATGGCGATGATGGTCATCGAGCATGTGGAAGACGATGTGGGTTTCGTACGGCATCTCGGCAGCCTGGTGCGGCCCGGCGGCATGGTCATGATCAGCGTGCCCGGCGGCCGGCACCGCTGGAGCTTCGAGGACGAGACCGTCGGCCATCTGCGCCGCTATGACCGCGCCGATGTGATCCGCACCATGGAGGCGGCAGGGCTGGTCGATGTCACCGCCTGGTCGATCGCCGTGCCCCTGGCGAATCTGACGTTCGAGATCGGCGACTGGCTCACGCGCCACAGCAACGAGACACAGAAACTGGGCATGAGCAAGCTGGAGCAGACGAAGCTGAGCGCCACGCGCGAAGTGCCGTTCAAGACCACCTTTCCGGCGGCCTTTCGCCTGTTGCTGAATCGGGTGACGATGTTCCCCTGGTTCGCCCTGCAGCGCTGGTTTTATCTCAGCAATCGCGGCACGGTGATGCTGGGCATGGGACGCCGGCCGGCATGAGCACTGACATCCCCTTCAACCGTCCGCCGCTGGCTGGAACGGAACTGGAGTTCCTGAAGCAGGTGCTGGAGGACCGGCGGCTCGAGGGCCATGGCCGTTTCACGCGGGAGGCCCAGGAGCGCCTGCAAGCGATGACCGGCTGCCGCAAGGCGTTGCTCACCCATTCCTGCACCAGCGCGCTGGAGATGAGCGCCCTGCTCTGCCAGGTCGGGCCGGGGGATGAAGTCATCCTGCCGTCCTATACTTTCGTCAGCACGGCGTCGGCGGTCGCCTTGCGCGGCGCCACGCCGGTGTTCGTCGATATCCGGCCGGACACGCTCAACCTCGATGCGACGCTGATTGCCCCGGCCATCACGGCGAAGACCAAGGCCATCTTCACCGTGCATTATGCCGGCATCGCCTCGGATCCCCTGGCGATGCGGCAGGTGGCGGCGGCCTATGGCCTGAGACTCGTCGAGGACGCCGCACAATGTCTCGGCGCCAGCTATCGCGGCCAGCCGCTCGGCAGCTTCGGCGATCTCGCCACGCTCAGCTTCCATGCGACCAAGAACATCACCTCGGGCGAAGGCGGCGCCCTGCTGATCAACAATGAGTCGCTGATCGAGCGGGCCGAGATCATCTGGGAGAAAGGCACGAACCGGAAGCAATTCGTCCGCGGCCAGGTCGACAAATACACCTGGGTCGATCTCGGCTCGTCCTATCTGCCGAGCGAGATCACCGCCGCACTGCTGCTGGCGCAACTCGGCAAGATCGAAGAGATCACCCAGGCGCGGCTGGCGATTTGGCACCGCTACAACGACGCGCTCGCGGACCTGGAAACAGCCGGCCTGCTGCGACGGCCCGTGGTGCCCGAGGGATGCGCGCATAACGGCCATATCTACTACGCGCTCCTGCCGACGGCGGAGAAGCGCGATGCGGCGCTGCGCGCACTGGTGAGCGCCGGCGTCAAGGCGCAGTTCCACTACATCCCTCTCCATTTATCGCCGGCGGGGCAGACCTACGGCCGCGCCCATGGCGACTTGCCGGTCACCTGCGATCTGGCCGCGCGTCTGCTGCGGTTGCCGCTGTGGTACGGCATGGATGCCGAGGTCGAATCCGTCATCGCCACCCTGCGCCGCGCACTCGGCGCCTGAAACGGACCGGCGATGCGCGCGAGAACGCTGGCCCTGTTCGCGCTCAAGCTGGCGATCTCTGCCGGCGCACTATACTACGTCACGCGACAGATCGATTTTGCCACGCTGGTCGATCACTTTCCCAGCCCCTGGTCCTGGCAAGTGTTCGCCGCCGAAACTTGCTTCCTCGCGGCGCTCCTGATCTCTGTCTTCCGTTGGCGCCTGATTCTCCGCTGGCAAGGCCATGACCTGCCCTTCCGCCCGCTGTGGGCGATCACCTGGATCTCCAATTTCTTCTCGCTGCTGTTGCCCGGCGGCATCGGGCGCGACATCTCCCGCGGCGTCTATCTGGCGCGCTTTCGCATCGGCGCCCTGGAGATCACCCGCTCGATCCTGACCGACCGTTTCATCGGCCTGGTCAGCGTCGTCGTGCTGTCCGTGCCCTGCATGATCTTTGCGCTGCAATCCGGCGGCGCACTGCATGTGTTGGGGTGGGTGCTGCTGCTGCTTTGTGTTGGACTGCCGGTGGGCCTCTGGCTCTGCCACTGGCTCGACCGCCGCTACTATGGCCACAAGACCGCCGCCGGCGAGAGTCGCATCGAGCGCGTGGTGCACGCTGTCGCTGCTATCTCTGCGGGATTTCCGCTCACCGCGCCTGTTCGGCATCCCATTCCTGCAGTCCTGCGCGATGATGGCGGCGACGACCCTCTGCGTGATGGCAATCTCCGGCGCCATCGGCGGCTTCTCCGCGCCGCTCTGGAGCCAGCCGCTGTTCCTGCCGGTGATCTTCCTGTTGAGCCAGCTGCCGATCTCCATCGCCGGCATCGGCGTCCGCGAGGCCGCCTTCGTCTCCTTCTTCGGGGCGGTGGGTGCCACGGCGGAGCAGGCGCTTGCATTGTCATTGGCGTTCTTCACGCTGGGGGTGGTGAACAACCTGATTGGCGGGCTGGTCTATCTCGCGTTCGGACGGCAGCGGACGGCGCAGCGCTAGATCGTGCGTCAAGTCATTGAAATTCCGGCGCGCTCTGGCGCCACCCAAGGACGGCGCGAAGATCGCAGGGAACCGCCGGGCCATGTCGACGTTTATCAAGGCGTTGCGGCCATGCCGCGCCCGCTGAAGGAGATTCGACATGCGCAGAACGGGAATTCTCGTCGCCGCGCTGACATTGGCCTTTGCAATCAGTCAGTCTGCATCGGCAGCGTGCAGCGCCGGCGACAGCATCGACGGAACAACGGCCGACTATGCCAAGGGAAAGTTTGAGGCTGCCGGTTACGACCAGGTCCGCGACCTCAGGAAAGGTTGCGACAACTTTTGGCACGGCATAGCGATGAAGGATGGCGTCAACGTCAACGTCCTCCTCACGCCTGATGGCGAAGTCATGCAGGAAGGCGCCTGACGCCAGGCGCCTGAGTTCGAGAGCGCGCAGCGTGCATGGTGTGCCCGCTGCGCGCGTTCATTCAGATCTGCAAACAACCGAAGCCGCCCAATGCGCTGTCAGATCGACAGCGCAGGAAAATTCGTGCTTGCGGCGAAGGCGCTATCGAGTGGCCGGCGACCGCATCGCAAGGCGCAGGCCGACACTCGGCCGCTAGTTTACCACTGTTGGATTCTTGACGACTAAGTCGGCGGCAATTGTCGCCGCTCGCCGTTGCAAGAGTTCAATCGTTTCAGCGCCCCGGTATGTTTCGTAGACGTTGACGCTAATCACTATGCCATTGAGTTCAGTCATCGCTATCACACAAGCCATGACTGCAGTCACACCGTTTAACTCATAGCCCTGAACGTTGCCCAGGTAGAGTGCCGACGCATCATCCGCGATCAGTCCCAGAGACCGAGTCTCTCCCAGATTGATCCCCTGGTCATCTAAGACATCTTTGCCCAGCTCATAGCCTTCCTCGATCTTTCCCATGCCTCCGGAATTCAGAATGAAGTCCTTCATCGCACTCAAGAAACCGCCCAGCGGCATATCAACGGGCTGTATCGCCGCGCCTGTTTCCTGCCTCTGGGCGAGAACCAGGATATAGGAATCCAGCGTCTCTGTTTCGCGGCTGCGCACTCTTTCAAGCTGCTGGCACTCGACCCAGTACCCGACGAGCTGGTTGTAGTCCTTTTGCAGATTTGCCATGTATTCGAACAACAATGAATCCACCGGGTTCGAGAGATCCAGGGCGCAGAAGCCCTCGGTCGGATCTAGGAGAAGTGTACGATCGGCGACCAACTCGTCTGTGGCGCCTGCAGGTAGTGACAAAGTCGCCAGCCAAAGCACCAAGCCGGAAAGCCACAACCGATAATCGGGGCGGCCGTCTCGAGCAGATTTCCTCATGGGGGCCTTCCAATTTCAGGTGAGCCAGTGGACGATAGCTGCGGCAACTCCGGTGACGACGAAAACTACGTCGTCGCGCGGTCAGTCAATTCACGGTGCTTAGACATGACGGCATAGTAGAAGACTGCGGCCTGCAGCGAGAGACCGAAGTTCAAAAGGTCGCGATTCAAGGTCGTTCTGATTCCAATGCCATTCCGCGACCCGCCGGATTTGGCACTTCTTCTGGACTCTTGAAAGAATGGTGGGCGCGACTGGGATTGAACCAGTGACCCCTACGATGTCAACGTAGTGCTCTCCCGCTGAGCTACGCGCCCTCTGATCCGCCGCGGAAATGAGGGGGCTGGCGCCCCCAAGGCGGACGGCGACTTACCACCAATGATTGGTCATTTCAAGCGCCGGCGGGCTGACGCTGCGCCAGCAGCTGATCGATCTGGCTGACCAAGTCCTTCAAATGGAAGGGCTTGCTGAGAATCTTCGGGTCGCCGGGCATGCCGCTGCGGCCGCGCGAGCGCGACGGCGGCAAAGCCGGTGATGAACATGACCTTGATCTGCGGCTGGTCGCGGGAGGCGCGGCGCGCCAGCTCCACGCCATCCATGCCGGGCATCACCACGTCGGCCAGCAGCACGTCATACTTGTGCCGCGCCAGACAGGACAAGGCTTCGAAGCCGTCCGAAGCCGTCTCCACCGCATGGCCGGCGCGACGCAACGCACCAGCCAGGAAAGAGCGCATGCTGTCGTCGTCTTCGGCGACGAGAATCTGAGCCATTGAAAGCCTTGTCTACCTCTGGGAATTAGGGCGCCCTGCTGGGCGGCCAACTGCATTGCATACTACGGATCATTGAAAAGAAACTTACCAACGTCAATCATTCAACCCCGCCCTGCGGCAATTAGCAATTCCCCATGGCGGGGGCGAAGCCGTTGCTTTAAATAGATGATTTCATGGTAGTCCGGATCCAAACAGTAACAGAGACACTGCCCCCGGTGGAAATACTGGCGCCTGACCGGCAATTGGCGCCGGCCGTGCTGGCTTCCCCTCATAGCGGCAGCAACTATCCGCCCGAATTCGTCGCCGGCGCGCAGTTGAAATTTCCCGGCCTGCGCCGGTCGGAAGATTGCTATGTCGACGAATTGTTCGGCTCAGCGCCGCGCAAGGGCCTGCCGCTGGTGCGGGCGCTGTTTCCGCGGGTGTTCATCGATCCGAACCGGGAGCCGTTCGAGCTGGATCCCGACATGTTCGAGGATTTGCTGCCGAGCCACGTCAACACCGGCTCCGCCCGCGTCGCCGCCGGCTTCGGCACCATCGCCGCGCGTCGTCGCCAATGGCGAGCCGATCTATCAGCCGGCGCCTGACTTTCGCCGAGGCGCGCCAGCGCATCGACAACTACTACCGCCCCTATCACGAGGCGCTGCGCCAGACGATCACCGAGACCAAGGTGAAGTTCGGCCAATGCGTGCTGATCGATTGCCATTCCATGCCGTCGATCGGCGGACCGACGGAGAGCGACGCCGGCAATTCGCGGGTCGACATCGTGCTCGGCGATTGCCACGGCACCTCCTGCGCGGCGCAGGTGACGGCGCAGATCGAGGCCGCATTCCGCGATCTCGGCTATCGCGTAGCGCGCAATTCGCCCTATTCCGGCGGCTTCACCACCCAGCACTACGGCAAGACCGAGGCCGGCCTGCATGCCCTGCAAATCGAGATAAATCGCGCCCTCTATGTGGTCGAGACGACGATGGAGCGCGGCCCGTCTTTCGCCGCTGTCATCAGCGACATGGAACGCATCATCGCCGCCGTCATCGACGTGGCGCAGGGTCTCGGCAGCGCCGCAAGATGAGCGGCGCCGACGGCAGGCCGGCGCTGGTCCTGCGCGATGCGCGCGACGGCGACATGCCGGCGATCCAGGCGATCTATGCCCACCATGTCCGCACCGGCTTCGCCTCGTTCGAGGAGACGCCACCGGATGTCGAGGAGATGCGCCGCCGGCGCGCCGATATCCTGGCGCGCGGGCTCCCCTATGTGGTTGTGGAATGCGGCGCGCAGATCGGCGGCTATGCCTATGCCGGCCCCTATCGCACGCGCTCCGCCTACCGGTTCTCGGTCGAGGATTCGGTCTATGTTGCGGCGGGCCTGGCCGGCAAGGGCATCGGCCGGCTGGCTCTGGCCGAAATCATCGAGCGTTGCACGGCGGCCGGCTTGCGGCAGATGGTGGCCGTGATCGGCGATTCGGCCAACACCGGCTCGATCGTCCTGCATGAGCGGCTGGGCTTCCGGCGCGCCGGCTTGCTGACCGCCGTCGGTTTCAAATTCGGCCGCTGGGTCGACAGTGTTTTGATGCAGCGGGCGCTGGGTCCCGGCGACGAAAATCTGCCCACGGAACGGGCAATAGCGCCCTAGTAGGGGGCAAAAAAAGGGCCGTGGGTTGCACGGCCCAAGTTCTGGGAGGAAACGCCCGAGGGGCGTATGCGGCGGCGCACCATCAGGGAGACGGCGCAGTGCCACCGCAAAAACAATATGAATCATCCTTAACAAGTTATCAACCAAATTCCTCCATAGATTTGTTTTTAGTGGATAAATCGCCATCGGCCCTAACCCACGCCGCGGGCGGGGGGTATTATGCTGCGCTGCACAATTCTCTCAAAACGGCAGTTTTCCGAGTCGTTCCAGGCCAATAGAAGCGGCCCGGTTCGGCGCTGCGGCCGCTTGGCCGTGGGGCTGACGCTGACGCTATCAGTGGCGGCCCTGAGCCTGCTGGCGCCCCTGGCAGCCCTGGCGGGCCAGGAACAACCGCAGGTGACGAAGCCCAGCCCCTGGACCTTCTGCGCCAGGGCGACCAACCTGATCGAGCGCCAGGAAGGCGTGCCGCGGCAGTTGCTGCGCGCGATCTCCAAGGTCGAATCCGGCCGGTTGCACCAGAAGAAGCGCATCGTCATGGCCTGGCCCTGGACCGTCATGGCCGAAGGCCGCGGCCGCTATCTGCCGACCAAGGCAGCGGCCATTGCCGAGGTCGAGGGACTCAAGGCGCGCGGCATCCGCAACATCGACGTCGGCTGCATGCAGGTGAACCTGCACTATCATCCCCATGCCTTCGCCAACCTGGACCAGGCATTCGATCCCGTCGCCAATGTCGCCTATGCCGCGGCATATCTGCATTCACTGAAGCATGAGGAAGGTTCCTGGGCCAAGGCGGTGGCGCGCTACCATTCCGCCAATCCCGGCCGATACAAGCAGTACCGCCTGAAGGTGCATCTCGCCTGGCGCGAGGAACGGGCAAAGTATCTGGCGGCACTAACGGAGCTGCAGGCCACCCAGTACGCCGACATCGAGCCGCTGCCGGCCATCATGACCTGGCATCAGGCCAGCGTTGCCGAGCCGTTCCACAATCAGCTGGCAACCCTGACATTCGCCTCGGCGCAATTCGAGAACGGCATGGACGGTGAGATGCCGGAGGCGGTGCCCATGGCCACACTGGCCTACCAGTCGGCCCTGCCCGTCGCCATCGCCGCCCGCGAACCTTCAAGCGAGTTCCGCTTGTCTGTGGCTGTCTCGGCGCGAGAGCCGGCCGATCCGGTCAGGCCGACAATGACCGCGGCCATCGCCGCCCGCGAGCCGCTCGAGTTTCATCAGGCGGAGCGTCTGCCTATATCGATCGCGGCAAGGGAGCCGACGGAATTCCACTGGCCGACCCCAGCGCCGGTCGCCATCGCGGCGCGGGAGCCGGCCGATATCAGGCCTCCACTCCAAGCGCCGGTCTCCATCGCCGCCCGCGAGCCGGCCGATGTCACCTATCTGGGGCGCCAGGTTGCTCTCGCGGCCCGTGAGCCTGCCGAGGTGCGGCCGGCCGCAGCGGTCGGTCCTTGGGACCTGATCGGCGGCTTCTACCCCGGCTTCGTCCGCGCCGAACCGGTAGAACCCGGCAGCGACTGGTCCTCGCTCTGGCCGCTGATCGAACCGCATGCAGAACGCGTCGGGCGCGGTATTATCAGCCTCCTGCAATCGGCCCCGGGCGAACCCGGCGGCAATGGATAGAAACCGGATAGATCCCGCACCCGAATGACCTGGCTCACGCCCCTATTGGAGTTCGCTGCGCGCGCCAGGGGGCGAATTGGCTGGTGGCCGGCGATGTCCGTCATGGCGCTGCTGGGGCTCGGCGCGCTGACCATCCTGCTGCTGGTTTTCCACACCTCGCGCAGCCAGGACGAACTCGCACAACAAAGCGAACGGGCCCTGGCGCAGACGCTGCTGGCGCAGCAAAGCAACCATATGGCCAAGCTGGCCTTCGATTACAGCTTCTGGAACGAAGCCTATCAGAACGTGACCATTGCGCCGGATCAGGACTGGATGAAGTACCAGTCCGACTATCTGCGCGACACCTGGCAGGCCGGTTTCGTCGGCTTCCTGGACGAGAGCAACCGGCTGCTGCAGTTGTCCGCCGAATCGGATGAAACCGCCAGGAACGCCGAACGTCTCCGCGGCGATGATTTCTACCGGGTGATCGCCGCGACGCGGCGCGCCCCGCTGGATGCCGCCGAGGCGCAAAGCGGTGTCGTCCTGATCGGCCAGCGCTTCTTCCTGATCGCCGCTTCCGCCATTACCCCGGAGCAGCCCGAAGCCTGGCCCGCCAACAGGCGCATACAGGAGCGGAACATCCTGCTGATCGGCATTCCGCTGACCCCCATACGGCTGACGGAGATCTTCGAACCCTATGGCCTGCACGATCCGCTGGTGAGCCAATCGCCGATGGCGGCCAACAGGGAATCGGTTCCCTTGACCTCCAGGAACGGCCGGCTGCTGGGCTATCTCACCTGGCGCGCCAGCAATCCAGGCGCTGAGATCGCCCGCCGGGTGCTGCCGGTGGTGGCTGCCGCCTTCGCCATCATGGCGCTCCTGGCGTTTTTGATCCTGCGCCATCAGGAGCGGCTGCGGCGGGCCCATGAAGCCCGCCTGATGGAGCTGCGCGAGTCCCATGAACGGCTGAATGCGCAGACGGCGTTCCGCGCCAGCGTGATCGGCGCCATTGGCGACGGCATCGCCGTGTTCGACCGCAATCTCCGGCTGGTGGAATGGAACCGGCGCTATCAGGAGATCTTCGCCTATCCGCCCGGAAGGCTGACGCCCGGGCTCTCGCTCGAAGAATTGCTGCGCATCGATTCACGCCACGGCGTGTTCGGCAGCGAGCTCAGCGATCAGGCGATCGGCGATCTCCTGGCCAAGGCGCGGCGGATCGACCCGACGCCGCAGGAGTTCCACACCCGTAACGGCCAGATCCTGGAGCTGACCCGCAGCCCGGTTCCCGACGGCGGCCATGTGGTGTCGATCCGCGACATCACCGCCTACCGCCGCGCCGAGCAGCAGGCGATGGCGGCCCGCGACCAGGCCGAAGTGGCCAACCGCGCGAAATCGGAATTCCTGGCCAATATGAGCCATGAGCTGCGCACGCCGCTGAACGCCATCCTCGGCTTCTCCGAGGTGATGATCACCGAGATGTTCGGCCCCCTGGGCGACCGGCATTACTGGCAATATGCCGGCGACATCCATGAGAGCGGCCAGCATCTGCTGTCGCTGATCAACGACATCCTCGACCTCTCGAAAATCGAGGCTGGCCGGTTCACGCTGGCGGAGGAGGACGTCAATCCGGTGGAGGTGGCCAAGGCCGTGCTGCGGCTGGTGGCCGGCCGCGCCGAGAATGCCGGCCTTGAGATCGAGTTCCGTGTCGACGGCGACATCGCGCAATACCGGCTCGATCCCCGCGCCATGAAGCAGGTGCTGCTCAACCTGGTTTCCAACTCGATCAAGTTCACGCCCTCGGGCGGCCAGATCATTTTCCGGCTCTATGTCAGCGCCGCCTACGAACTCGCCTATCAGATCACCGACACGGGCATCGGCATCGCCGCCAATGACATAACGCGCATCATGGCGCCGTTCGGCCAAGTGGACAGCCATCTCAGCCGCAAGCATCCGGGCACCGGCCTCGGCCTGCCAATCAGCCATGCCTTGGTGATGATGCATGGCGGCTCGCTGCGGCTGGAGAGCGAGCCGGGTGTCGGCACCACCGTCACCGTGACCCTGCCGCCCCTGCGGCGCGTCCCCGGCAGCAGCGTGCACGCCGCCGCTTGATCCGCCGGCCCGCAGCGCCGAAACTGCGGAGCAGTACGGCGCATTCACTCAGGCGGATTTCATGACCATCGACATCGCAAAGGCGCGGCGCGATACGCCGGCCACGGCCAAGATCGTCCATCTCAATAATGCCGGCGCGGCCCTGCCGCCGCAGCCCGTGGTGGCGGCGCAGATCGCCCATATCCAGCGGGAAGCGGAGATCGGCGGCTATGAAGCGGCCGACGAGGCGCAGCCCAGGGTCGCCAATATCTACGCTTCCATCGCCCGGATGATCGGCGCCGGCGCCGACGAGATTGCGCTGGTGGAGAACGCCACCGTCGCCTGGGACATGGCGTTCTATGCCGTGCCGCTGCAAAAGGGCGACCGCATCCTGACCGCCCAGGCGGAGTACTCCAGCAACTACATCGCGTTCCTGCAGCGGCAGCGGCAGATCGGCTTCTCGATCGAGGTGATCCCCAACACGCCATCAGGCGAGATCGACGTGGACGCGCTCGCGCGCATGATCGACGGCCGCGTGAAATTGATCGCCGTGACTTATGTGCCGACCAATGGCGGCCTGGTGAACCCCGCGGCGGAGATCGGCAAGATCGCGCGCCAGCATGGGATCATGTATCTGCTGGATGCCTGCCAGTCGGTCGGGCAGATGCCGGTCGACGTCAACGAGATGGGTTGCGATCTGCTGTCGGCGACGGGGCGCAAATATCTGCGCGGTCCGCGAGGCAGCGGTTTTCTCTATGTGAAGCGTGAGGTTCTCGACCGCCTCGAGCCGTCCTTTCTCGACAACCACGCGGCAAACTGGACGGCGCCGGAGAAATACGAGCTGCGCCAGGACGCCCGCCGGTTCGAGAATTGGGAGAACAACTACGCCGCACAGTTGGGCCTGGGCGCTGCCGTCGACTACGCGCTCGATCTCGGCCTTGCCAACATCGCCGCGCGAATCGACGTTCTTGCGGCGCTGCTGCGGCAGCGGCTGGGCGCCATCCCCGGTGTCACGGTCGCCGACATCGGCCGCCGCAAATGCGGCATTGTCAGCATGCACCTGGCCGCCAAGGATTCGTCCGCGCTTCGGACGACCCTGCGTCAGCGGGGCTTCAATTGCAGCACATCTTCACCGGCTTCGACTTTGTTGGACGCGACGGCGCGGCGCCTGCCTGAAGTGCTGCGAGCCTCCGTGCACTACTACAACACCGAAGACGAGATAGATCGCTTCACAGCTGAAATTGCCACGCTAGCGCGAAGTTAGAGGTCAGCCCCACAGCTCCGGCGCAGGCGGCTGCATCAGGCTGCCCTGGAACTGCAGCCCGTGCTCGCGGTCCCGCGCCAGCAGCAGCGCGCCGTCCAAATCGACCCAGCGCGCCCGTTGCGCTATGAGCATGGCCGGCGCCATGGCCAGCGACGTCGCGACCATGCAGCCGATCATGATCTCGAAGCCCTGGGCCGCCGCCGCATCCGCCAGCGCCAGCGCGCCGGTGAGGCCGCCGGTCTTGTCCAGCTTGATGTTAACGGCGTCGTACTTGCCCACGAGCTGCGGCAGCGTTTCAACGCCATGGCAGGATTCGTCGGCGCAGATGGCGATCGGCCGCGACAGCCCTGCCAGCGCCGAATCGTCAGCCGAAGGTAAAGGCTGCTCGATCATCTCCACGCCCAGCGGCACGAGCTTCGGCGCCAGCTCGGCGAAGATGGCGGCCGTCCAGCCCTCATTGGCGTCGACGATCAGCCGCGAGTTCGGCGCACTGGCGTGCACGGCGGCAACGCGATCCAAATCGCCCGGCCCCGCCAGCTTGAGCTTCAGCAGCGGCCGGTGCGCGTTGGCTTTCGCCGCGGCAGCCATGGTCTCCACGCTACCCAGGCTTAGCGTATAGGCGGTTGTTACCGGCTTCAGTGCGGATAGGCCGGCGAGTGCCGCTGCGCTGCGGCCGTTCTGCTTCGCCTCCAAGTCCCAGAGCGCGCAGTCCACGGCATTGCGCGCCGCGCCCGGCTTCATCTTGTTCTGCAGCGCCTCGCGGCTGAGTCCAGCCTCGAGCGCCCCGCGTAGCGACTCGATCTCCGCGATAGACTTCGCGATTGTTTCGCCATAGCGACCATAGGGCACGCATTCGCCGCGGCCGCGATGAGCGCCGTCGGTGATCTCGACTACAACAACGTCCGCCGCCGTTTTGCTGCCGCGGGAGATGGTGAAGGTGCCGGCGATCGGCCAGCTTTCCGCCGTGACCCCCAAGCGGCGCATCAGAAGCGCGCCAGCGCGTCCGCCAGCGGCCCGACACCGGTGCGCACGGGATCGACCGCCGGCAGGCCGAATTTCTGCGAACAATCCTTAAGCGCCCGCTCCGCCGCCGCGCCGTCGAGCGCCGAAGTGTTTAAACTGAACCCCGCCAGCTTCACCGACGCATTGGTCAGCCGCGCCGCCGCCAGGTTGGCGTCGATGCAGGTCTGCAGGTCCGGGAGCTGGTAGTGCGGCAGGCCACGCATATGGGGCCGCTGCGGCTCATGGCACATGACCAGCGCATCGGGCTGGGCGCCATGGATCAGGCCCAGCGTGACGCCGGCATAGGAGGCATGGAACAGCGAGCCCTGCCCCTCCACCAGATCCCAGTGATCGGCCTCGTTTTCCGGACATATCCACTCGACCGCTCCCGACACGAAATCCGACACCACTGCGTCGATGGAGACGCCGTCGCCGGCGATGAAGATGCCGGTCTGGCCAGTGGCGCGGAAGTCGGCCTTCAGCCCGCGCTTGCGCATCTCCTTCTCCAGCGCCAGCGCCGTGTACATCTTGCCGATGGAGCAGTCGGTACCGACGGTGAGCATGCGCTTGCCCTTGCGCTTCTTGCCCGTGCCGACGGCGAAGTCCCGCGTCGGGTGGCGCACATCGAACAGGTTACGCCCCAGCTTTCGCGCCGCGTCCGCCAGCGCCGGCACATCCACCAGCCGCTTATGCAGGCCGCTGGCCAGATCCATGCCCATCCCCAGCGCCTGCTTCAGCGCGCCGGTCCAGCTCTCGCCGATCAGGCCGCCTCTGTTGGCGACACCGACGATGACTGTCTTCACCCCTGCTGCCTTCGCCTGCTCCAGGGTCATGTCCGGCAGTTTCAGATCGGCCTTGCAGCCGGGCATCCGCAACTGGGCGACGCACCATTCCGGCCGCCAATAGGCGACGCCCTGGGCGGTCTTGGCCGCCAGTTGATCGGGCGCGTCGCCCAGGAACATGAGATAGGGGTGAGCAATGGACATCAGGTGACCCTCGGCGCTGTTCTGTTTTGCCGGCATCCTAGCGATGCCCGCCGTTAGGGCAAGATTCCGCCCGCCTTGCTCCGGCAAAGGCCGGCCGATATCGTGCCCGCCTTCAAAATACGGGGCAGCCAGATGGCGGAATTCACCACGAGGCCGGAAATCATCGGCAATTTCGGCGTCGTCGCCTCCACCCACTGGCTCGCCACCGCCGCCGGCATGGCCATGCTCGAAAAGGGCGGCAACGCCTTCGACGCCGCCGTCGCCGCCGGCTTCGCGCTGCAAGTGGTCGAGCCCCATATGAACGGTCCCGGCGGCGATGCGCCGATCCTGCTGTGGGACTCCGCGCGCGAATCGGTGGACGTGATCTGCGGCCAGGGCGTGGCGCCGGAACTGGCGACCATCGAGCGCTATCGGGATTTTGGGCTCGATCTTGTGCCCGCCGCCGGCCTGCTGGCCGCCGTGGTACCCGGCGCCTTCGATGCCTGGCTGCTGCTATTGCGGGATTACGGCACGCTGCGCCTGCATGAGGTGATGGAGCATGCCATCGGCTATGCCGAACGAGGCTATCCGCTGGTGCCGCAGATCTGCGCCACCATCGCCTCCGTGCAGCAGCTGTTTGAAGACGAGTGGGTGACGTCGGCCGAGACTTATTTGCCCGATGGCGATGTGCCCAAGCCGGGCAGCCTGTTCCGCAATCTCGACCTCGTGCATTGCTGGCGCCGCATCATCCTGGAAGCCGAATCGGCGACGGCGAATCGCGAAGGCCAGATCGACGCGGCGCGGCGCATCTGGGCCGAAGGTTTCGTCGCGGAGGCAATCGACAATTATTGCCGCACCACTGAGTCGATGGACAGCTCGGGCCGCCGCCATGGCGGCCTGTTGCGCGGCGGCGACATGGCGAAATGGCGGGCGACGGTGGAAAAGCCGCTCACCTTCGATTATCACGGCCACACCGTCTGCAAATGCGGCCCCTGGAGCCAGGGCCCGGTTTTCCTGCAGCAACTGGCGCTGCTGTCGGACTATGACATCGGCGCGATGGACCCTCTGGGCGAACAGTTCGTCCATACAGTGACCGAATCCGCCAAGCTCGCCTTTGCCGACCGCGAGGCGTTCTATGGCGATCCGAACTTCGTCAACGTGCCGCTCCATGTCCTGCTCGGCAGGCCCTACAACGATCTGCGGCGCAAGCTGGTGACCGAACAGGCGAGTGCCGATCTGCGGCCCGGCGATCTCCCGGGATTCGGCGGCTCGATTCGGCTGGCTCTAGAACAACGCGCCGGGCTGGAAGGTGAACATGACACGATGGGCGGCGGCGAGCCGACGCGCGCGGAGTTCGCCGATGCGCCGCCGCGGGGCGACACCTGCCATATCGATGTCATCGACCGCCATGGCAACATGGTCTCGGCGACGCCGTCGGGCGGCTGGCTGCAGAGTTCGCCGATCATTCCCGGCCTGGGTTTCTGCCTCGGCAGCCGGGCGCAGATGTTCTGGCTCGATCCGGACTCACCCTCGGCCCTGGCGCCGGGACGCCGCCCGCGCACCACGCTGACGCCATCGCTGGCCCTGCGCGACGGCCGGCCTTACATGGCTTTCGGCACGCCCGGCGGCGATCAGCAGGATCAATGGAGCGTGACCTTCTTCCTGCGCCACGTGCATCACCGCATGAATCTGCAGCAGGCGATCGATGCGCCGATGTTCCACACCGATCACATGCCCAGCTCCTTCTGGCCGCGCAATCGCGCGCCTGCGAGCCTGACCATCGAGGGCCGGTTCGCCGCCAAAACCACGAAGGCCCTGAAAAAGCGTGGCCACGATGTGACGGTCGCCGGCGATTGGGACCTGGGCCGGCTCTCGGCGGCGACGCGCGACGGCGGCCTGCTCAAGGTCGCCGCCAATCCGCGAGGCATGCAGGGCTACGCTATCGGCCGGTGATGCGACCGGCAACCGTTCATGGAGCAGAGCGATGACCGACAAGACTTCCGAGTCGCATCTGGCGACATCGGCGCAAATCCAAGCAGAGCCGGAGGTGCCGATCGCGCATCCGCTGAATCCGACATCGGAAGTGTATCTGCATCGGCTCAGTACGATGGTCGGCCTGCAGCGGGAACAGGTCTATCTCAGCCGCATTCCGCCGGGGAAAGAGTCGTTCATCTATCACGCCCACAAGGGCGACGAAGAGTGGCTCTACATCCTGTCCGGCCGCGGGCGGGCGCTCATCGGCGACAAGACGTTCGAAGTCGGCCCGGGAGATTTCATGGGTTTTCCGACGCCGTCGATCGGCCATCATCTGACCAATCCGTACAAGGAAGATCTGGTCTATCTCATGGGCGGCGAGCGCGGCCGCGCCGATATCGTCGAGTTCCCGACCGCCGGCAAGATGGGCCTGTTCAGCAGTGACGGCATCCATATGGCCGATCTGGACAAGCTGCAGCGCACCTCGTTTGAGGACTTCGTGAAGAAGGAATAGTTTTCTGATGTGTTCACTGTTTCAGAGCGCCTTTGCGACTGTTGGAACACCGGTGTAGTTTAGCGGCCTATACGCCCTCCGACTAATCTGGAATCCGCCTCATGCCGTCATTCGATATCGTCTCAAAGACCGACCTTTCCGAGGTCGACAATGCCGTCAACGGCATGCGCCGGGAAATCGAGACGCGTTTCGATTTCAAGGGCAGCAAATGCACGATCGAACGCAAGGACGAGCTGCTGACCATGCTCGCCGACGACGATCTCAAGCTGAAGCAGATGCAAGAGTTGCTGAAGGGTTACATCACCCGGCGCAAGCTCGACGCCGGCGCTCTCGACTTCAAGCCGCCGGAGAAGGCTTCGGGCAATGCGCTGCGGCAGGTGGTGCAGGTCAAGCAAGGCATAGAACAGACGCTGGCCAAGGACATCGTGCGCTCGATCAAGGATTCGAAACTCAAAGTGCAGGTTTCGATCCAGGGCGATGAGCTGCGCGTCTCCGGCAAGAAGCGCGACGATCTGCAGACGGCGATCCAGCATGTGCGGGAGATGAAGATCGTGCAGCCGCTGCAGTACGTGAACTTCCGCGACTAGTTTTCCTCGACAACATACGGATGACGCCATGGCGCCGAAGAAGAATCCGCTGAACCTCAATTCGCTGCAACTGAAGACCTTGACGCTGCTGCAGGAGCTGGCGCGGCTGCATGGCGAGCCGGCGCCGGAGGAAGCCGAAGGGCATATCCTGATTGGCGGCATGCCCCATCCCCACGGCGATCACTTCCATCTCGGTAATTCCGTCGTGGCGACGCGCGATGCGTCGGGCCTCGCCAATGAGGCGGCTTGGGTCGTGCTGGAGCGCAAGGGCCTGATCAAGTCCCATTTCCCCGTCGCCGCCATCATGACGCCGGCGGGGATGGAGTATGACACAGGCCTGCGCGACGAGATCCTGCATCACAGCCATCACTAGATTGTCGTTCAGCGCAGACTCTGGATCCTGCCGACTATATGCGTCACTAAACGGCGCGGCATGAACTTCACTGCCAGCGCACTGGCCTTGTTATGCAAGCCGGGGATGATTGTGCGCTGCCCCGCCATGAGTCCGTCATAGGCCGCCCGCGCCACCGCCTCCGCGCTCATGCCGCGCATGCCGCCGAGACGCGAGCCATCGATGCCCGCAACGGCCTGCCATTCCGTGGCTGTCACGCCGGGAAACAGGCAGCTGGCGGTCACGCCGCTGCCGCGCAATTCCTCCGCCAGCGCCTCCGTGAAAAGATAGTCGTAACCCTTGGTCGCATAGTAGACCGCGAGGAATGGCCCCGGCTGGAATCCCGCAATTGATGCCACATTGAGGATGCGTCCGCGTCTTCGTGCCTTCATCTCCCGCAGAAACAGATGCGTCAGCGCCGTCAGCGCCGTGACATTGACAGCGATCATCTCGAGCTGACGTTCCAGCGGGATCTCCCCGAAGAGTCCGCGCGCGCCGAAGCCGGCATTGTTCACAAGAATATCGATTTCGAGGCCTTCGGCCTTCGCCTTGTCATACAGGCGTTGCGGCGCCGCCGGATCGGCGAGGTCGTCCGGCCAGACATGGGCTTTCACGCCGCGCGCCGCGACCTCTTTAGCTAGTTCCTCCAGCCGCGCGCGGCGCCGTGCCGTCAGCACGATGTCGAAGCCTTCGGCCGCCATCAGCCGCGCCAGCGACGCGCCAATGCCCGCGGACGCGCCGGTGATCAGAACCGTGCCCTTACCCCGCTTGGTCAATTTGCCCCTTACTCCGCCGCCTTGGCGTCGGCGGCCGATCCCCTGCGTATGTAATCGTCGAGGAAGGCGGTACGATAGCCGTCCTGCCGCCAGAGGATCGGGAAATAGCTTTCGTCCATCGCCGTGTCGCCGGCGCGTTTATAGCGGTTGTAGATATAGCTGATCTTCGTCGGATGGAACTTGGCCGACGAGGACATGCAATGGGCGATGGCGGAACGGCGCGGCCGGTCGGCGCAATTCTTGTCCGAGCCGTGCCAGGTGCGGCCGTCATGGAACGCGCAGCCGCCGGCCGGCACTTCCACCGGAACGATGTCGGGCGTCAGGCCGACCTTGGTCGCCGCCTCGACCAACTCCTTGCGGTAATCGTCGGGCGCATGGAACTGCTTGATCGGCGGCGAGACCGGCCATTTGTGGGAGCCGCGCACATATTCGATGGTGCCGCCTTTGGCGCTGGTGGCATCGAGCGCGATCCAGCAGGTCAGCATGTGCGGTGGATCGATCCAGCCGTTGTAGCTGTCGTCCTGGTGGAAGCCGAGGGACTTGGCGCCAGGCGGCTTCCAGACCACGTTGTCCTGGGCGATGCGCGCGCCGGGCCAGCCGGCAAGCTTGGCGCAGAGCTTGCCCACCTCCGGCCGCAGCACCAAGCTGGCGACGCTGTGGTCCGACTTCCAGCCGTTGCAGATCTGCCGCGCCAGGTCCGGCTGGTCGCGGCCTTCCTTCCAGTTCCATTCGTCGGGATAGAGGCCGGTCTCGAACTCGCCGCGGAATAGCCCCTCATACCGCGCCGCCACGCGCGCGGCGACGGCCGGCGGGATGAAATTCTCGACGACCAGAAAGCCGTCGTCGTGAAACGTTTGGACCTGCTGCGGCGTCAGTTCATTCAGCATGGCGGTTCCCGGACCTTCCCGCTGGCCATTCTGCCGTGGAGTCGCCGCCTTGCCCAGCGACTCCGCGTCGCGGACCGGTCCGGCATTGGCCGGTTTGCCGCAGGATTGGCAGGCCCGGCTGTCCGTGGCCTATCATAGCCGCCGGGATATCCAGGGGGACCAGCATGGCCGATCTCGATCTCTGCTACACGCCGGCGACGGAGCTGGCGGCGCGCATCCGCGACCGCAAGCTGTCGCCGGTCGAACTGATGAAGAACACCCTGGCGCGCATCGAGGCGGTCAATCCCCAGCTCAACTGCTTCTGCTTCGTCTATCCCGAAGAGGCGCTGGCCAAGGCGCGGGCGGCGGAGCAGGCGGTGATGGAGGGCCGCACCCTCGGCCCGCTCCATGGCGTTCCCATTGCCATCAAGGACCTGACGCCGACCAAGGGCAAGCGCACGACCCTGGGCAGCTACACCCACGAAAACTGGGTGCCGGACCGCAACGCCGTCATCGTGGACCGGCTGGACGCCGCGGGCGCGATCATGGTGGGCAAGACCACCACGCCGGAATTCGCCTATTCCAGCTTCACCGAAAGCCCGCTTTGGGGGATCACCCGCAATCCCTGGGACCCGGGGAAGACTCCCGGCGGCTCCTCCGGCGGGTCCGGCGCGGCGGTCGGCAGCGGCTGCGTGTCCCTCGCGGAGGGCACGGACATGGGTGGCTCGGTGCGCATCCCAGCGGCCTGGTGCGGCATCGTCGGCCTCAAGCCCAGCATGGGCCGCATTCCCATGGATCTGCTGCCCAGCGTGTTCGACAACATCTCCCATTTCGGTCCGCTGGCGCGCACCATCGACGACGCGCGGGTGTTCCTGGCGGCGGCGCAAGGGCCGGCCGACGATGATATCCAATCTATCGGCGGCAAGCTTGATCTCGCCGGACCGCAGCCGGCCGTGGTGAAGGGCGTGCGTTTGGCGCTGAATATGGATCTCGGCTGCTACGACGTGGATCCCGAAGTGGCGGCCGCTGTCCGCGCCGCCGCCGAGGCGCTGAAATCCCAGGGCGCCATCGTCGAGGAAGTCGCCCTGCCCTGGACGCGGCGCATCGCCGACGCCTGGGTGGAATACTGGCAGGTGTTCATGGCCGCGTATTTCGGCCACACGCTGGAGAAATTCCGGGAAAAGATGGACCCCCATGTGGTGTCGCTGATCGAGACGGGGAACCGCATCTCCGCCCGCGACTACAAGCGGCTGGAGATAGAGCGCACGGCGTGGTGGCGCCAGCTGCATCCGATCCTGACCAAGTACGACGCGCTCCTCTGCCCGACCATGCGCGTGACGGCGCGCCCGGTGGAGGAGGACGACTCGATCTATTACAAGGACCACGGCGACGGGCGCTATCACGGGCTCGACATGACCGGGCAGTTCAATCTGTTTGGCATCTGTCCGGTGCTGTCGGTGCCCGCCGGCTGGTCCAAGAGCGGTTTGCCGATCGGCATGCAGATCGTTGGGCGGCGGTTCCGCGACGATACCGTGCTCGGCATCGGCAAGGCGCTGGAGCAGGCGCGGCCCTGGGCCGACAAGCGTCCGCCGGTCTGACATCGGCGAATCGCGTTCACGGGTTAAGCCTTCCTTTACCCCCTAGGGCTATTGACATCCGCGTCGCGCATCACCATTCATATGCGCCGTACAGGAGTGTGGAATGTGAGCTTCGCCCCCGCCAACCGACGACGCCGAGCCGCGCGAACCCGCGGCGCGAGCTGCTGAGTCCGTTGAAGCGCGCTCACTGTCCGAAGACCACTCCCCGCAAGGGAAACTTCCCGACATTGACAATGCCTCAGGTGGACAGCGGCTGGCGCCGCTGGCTCTTCACCTGACACCACGCGGAATGAGGCATAGGTCATGATCACGATTTCTCCCGAACAGCCGGAACATGCCGGCGCCATCGAAGCCCTTCTGGACGTCGCCTTCGGCTCTGACCGCATGGCGAAAGCGTCCTACCGCTACCGCCATGGCGTGAAGCCGATCGGCGAACTCTGCAAAGTCGCCCGCGACATGGACAAGGGCGGCGAGATCGTCGGCGCGATCCGCTATTGGCCGGTGCGCATCGGCCGCACGGGCCTGCCGGCGCTGCTGCTGGGGCCGCTGGCGGTCAATCCGGAGCGGCGCGGCGAAGGCATCGGCCGCACGCTGGTGGCGCAGACCCTGGATTGGGCCATGCTGGCCGGCCACAAGCTCGTCGTGCTGGTGGGCGACCTGGATTACTACCGGCAATTCGGCTTTCACCCGGCGACTGCCCACGGGCTGGTGATGCCGCGGGAAAAGACGCCGGAGCGGCTGCAGGTGCGCGAACTGTCGCCAGGGGCTTTGGCCGGTTTCAAGGGCACGATCAGCCCCTGGAGGTCGGTTCGCCGCCGTAGCGTAACCAGCGCAGCCGGCCGGAGCGGCAATACGGTCCATCAGGCCGCCGAACTGCCGAAACAGGCGCGGGACGAATCCTCGGTGGTGGTGCCGCTGCGCAAGCGCTAGCGGCGTCTCCACGCTTATTGCCCGAGCCGGGCGAGCGCCGCCTTCGAATCGGCGTCGCCCAGATCGGCTGCCTGATGATACCAGTGGCGAGCCTCATCCAGATCCTGGGGCACGCCACGGCCGTTTTCATACAGCAATGCCAGATTGTACTGGGCAATGGCGAAGTCCCGCTCGGCGGCCTGGCGATACCAGTTGGCCGCGGCCAGGAAATCCTGGGCGACGCCGTAGCCGAATTCGTAGGCGTAGCCCATGCCGTTCTGGGCGCTGGCGCTGCCTTTCTCGGCCGCCAGCCGGAACAGACGAAGCGCCTCGTCAAAATCCTTTGGCCCGCCATATCCCTGCAGCAGCAGCCAGGCCAGGCTGGCCTCTGCGTCGGTCTCGCTCTGGTCGGCGGCTTTTCGGTACCAGTACTGGGCCTGGGCGTAATCCTGCGGCACGCCGATGCCTTGCTCATAGAGATAACCGAGGCGGCTCTGCGCCCGGGACGAGCCCTGCTGCTCCGATGCGATCCGGTACAGGCCGGCGGCCTTTTCCAGATCCTTGGGCACGCCCTCGCCAAATTCATGGACATAGCCGAGATTGAACAGCCCGTCGGCGTCGCCGAGATTGGCGCCGCGGCGGTAATAGCGGGCGGCCGCCACCAGATCCTTCTCGACCCCATGGCCGTAGTAGAAGAGATCGCCAAGGTACGACAACGCCGTGGTATTGCCGTTTTCCACAGACCGCTCGTACCAGCTCCGTGCCTCCCAGTAGTTCCGGCCGATACCCTCGCCCGTCATGTAGACATATCCCAGCCAGAGCTGGGCTTCGCCGTCGCCGGCATCGGCGAGGCGCTGGAATTCCTGGGCGGCCGCGTCGTAGTTGCCGGCGTAGTAGTTGTTGACGGCACCATCCAGATCGGCCCGCGCGGCGCCAGCCGGCAATAGCAGGAGCGCGGCAATCAAGGCGGCGAGCCCAGCGGTTTTCATCCTGAGATACATCATGCGGATTCCCATGCCGTCAGCAGAACATCGCCCCCCTGGCCTGGCAAGGTGCGGGGAGGCGCTGGCCATCATGCCGCCCGGAGGTTAATTTTCCCGGCCTGTCCTTCCCCATCCCTTTCCGCGTAATCTCCGTCCCATGCCCAAACGTTCCCAGGCTCGCAGCGGCGGGCAAATCCTGGTCGACCAGCTGAAGATCCATGGCGTCGACCATGCTTTTTGCGTTCCCGGCGAGAGCTATCTGGCCGTGCTGGACGCGCTCCACGACGCGCGCAACCAGATCAAGCTGCATCACCTGCCGGCAGGAAGGCGGCGCCGCCTTCATGGCCGAGGCCTACGGCAAGCTCACCGGCCGGCCGGGCATCTGCTTCGTGACCCGCGGGCCGGGCGCCACCAACGCCTCCATCGGCGTGCACACCGCGTACCAGGATTCCTCGCCCATGATCCTGTTCATCGGCCAGGTGGCCCGGCGACCAGGTGGAGCGTGAGGCGTTCCAGGAGGTGGATTTCCGCCGCATGTTCGGGCCGATGGCCAAATGGGTGGCGCAGATCGACGCCGCCGAGCGCATCCCCGAGCTGGTCAGCCAAGCCTTCCACCGCGCCGTTTCCGGCCGGCCCGGCCCGGTAGTGATCGCCCTGCCCGAAGACATGCTCACCGACCATGCCGAGGCGGAGGACGTGGCGCCCTACAAGATCGTGCAGCCCTATCCGGGCGTGGCTGACCTGGAGGCCATGCGCGGTCTCCTGAGCCATGCGCGCCAGCCGCTGATGATCCTCGGCGGCGGCGGCTGGACGGCAGCGGCGGTGGACAACATCAGGATGTTCGCCGAGGCCAACCATCTGCCGGTGGGAACGTCGTTCCGCTGCCAGGACCTGTTCGACAACGGCCACCCCAACTATGCCGGCCATGTGGGCATCGGCATCGATCCGGCGCTGGGCGAGCGGGTGAAGAACGCCGACCTGCTGCTCGTCGTGGGCGCGCGTCTGGGCGAGATGACCACCAGCGGCTACACCCTGCTGAAAGTACCGGTGCCGCAGCAGACGCTGATTCACGTCCATGGCGGGGCCGAGGAGCTGGGCCGCGTGTATCAGGCGACGCTGCCGATCAATGCTGGCATGGTGCCGTTCGCGGCGGCGGCGCGCGGCCTGCAGCTGGTGGAGTCCGGCGCCTGGCGCGAGCTGGACCAAGGCCGCCCATGGCGACTACCTGACCAGTTGAAGCCGACCCAATCTCCGGGCCCAATGCAGATGGCCGAGATCGTCACCTGGCTGCGGGAGCGCCTGCCCACGGACGCCATCATCACCAACGGCGCCGGCAACTACACCACCTGGGTCCACCGCTTCCACCAATACCGCAAGTTCCGCACCCAGCTGGCGCCCACCGCGGGCTCCATGGGCTATGGCGTGCCGGCGGCGGTGGCGGCAAAGGCCGTGCATCCCACGCGCACCGTCGTGAGCTTCGCCGGCGACGGCTGCTTCCTGATGAACGGCCAGGAGTTGGCCACGGCCGTGCAGTACGGCCTGGGTGTCATCTTCATCGTCGTCAATAACGGCATGTACGGCACCATCCGCGCCCACCAGGAGCGGGAATATCCCGGCCGCGAGAGCGGCACCGGGCTGGTCAATCCGGATTTCGCCGCCCTGGCCCGCGCCTACGGCGCCCACGGCGCCACGGTGGAAAAGACCGCCGACTTTGCCGCCGCTTTCGAGGTCGCGGCCAAGAGCGGCAAGCCGGCACTGATCGAGATCAAGCTGGACCCCGAAGCCATCAGCCCGCGCATGAGCCTGAGCCAGATAAGGGAGCGGGCGCTGGCGAGCCGCTGAGCCGGCGGTGCGAGGTCTCATCGCCGCCGTCGTATCCGGGATTTTCTTCACCCATGTTACCAAACAACAGCGTGATCACTTACACCACGGATCAGGCGATTGTTCAATCACTGAGCTTGAAGAACGCCCTCAGTCTTGACCAGAGCGATAGCGGAGATTTGCCGTCCTGTGAGGGGACGCTGTACCCATAGTCGCGCCAATACGTGAACCTGCCCGTTGTCTTGTTGATCGATAGGTGTTCCGTCTGGCTAGGAACCGAAAGCCGAAGCTCCCAGCACTCGGTAGACTCGCCGGCAATCGTAAAATTCGCCACCCTGCATATTCCAATCAGCAAGTCCTGACCCATGATCACGGCATCGTCGCGGGATACGGGACCGACGCCCACCCGATACTTCAACCGCCGCCGTTGAAGTTCGCCCCAGGCATGCAGACGCGGCAGCAGAGCTTGCTCCGCAAGCGCGGCAGCCTTGTCCAACGCTTTGAGCTGGCTGTCAGTGCCGCGAAGGACTGTGTCCATCAGATAGCCATCAAGACATGACAGAATATAGTCGGCCTTCGGGCAGGCTGGATCGTCGGCGAACGGTAGCAACACCGGAAGGTGCTCTTCCCGATAGAGTGCGAGATCTTCATCTTGATCGGAAAGAAGAAGATTCTCATCATAGGCCCACCTTCGCAGCGTTGCGGGGTCGGGGTTCCAATCGTCCAGGGTAGTGTACTTTTCCACCTGAAAGTCCGGAGTTGAGGCGTGCACAAAGCAACAATTGATCTTCGATGGCAATGTCCCTAACTAATCGAGAACCCACAAACCGTCCTTGAATTGGAAGTCCTCCCATGCCCCAACTCATCATCGAACCGAGGCGGCGCGATCTCGGCGGGTTCGAGGTGGCGCGGGTGCTGCCTTATGCAAAGCGGCGGATGGTGGGGCCGTTCATTTTCTTCGATCATATGGGGCCGGTGAATTTTCCGCCCAACATTCCGCGCAGCGTCGATGTGCGGCCGCATCCGCATATCGGGCTCTCCACCGTTACCTATCTGCTGGCGGGCGAGATCATGCATCGGGACAGCGTCGGCTCCGAGCAGGCGATCCTGCCGGGCGAGGTGAACTGGATGACCGCGGGGCGCGGCATCACCCATTCCGAGCGCTTCGAGGCTGCACGCCGTAGCGGCGGGCCGATCCATGGCTTGCAGGCCTGGGTGGCGCTGCCGAAGGAAGATGAGGAGACCGCGCCGGCGTTTTTCCATCATGGTGCTCCGGACCTGCCGACTTATGAGAGCCAAGGGCTATGGGCGCGGCTGATCGCGGGCGAGGCGTTCGGCGCCAAGGCGGCGGTGAAGACCCATTCGCCGCTGTTCTATGTGCATTGGCAATTGCAGCCGGGTGCCAAGGCGGAGCTGCCGGCGGAGTATCCGGAGCGGGCAGCCTATATCGTCTCGGGATCGGTGGAGGTGGAGGGCCGCGTCTATGAAGCCGGTCGCATGCTGGTGTTTCCGGCCGGGCCGGCGGTGACATTCACAGGTGTCACGGCGGCGACCGTCATGCTGCTGGGCGGAGAGCCGGTGGGCGAGCGGTTCATCGACTGGAACTTCGTATCGTCATCGAAGGAACGCATCGAGCAGGCCAAGGCCGACTGGCGCGCCAGGCGGATGAAGCTGCCCGATTTGGATAACGGCGAGTTCGTCCCGCTGCCGGGGGAAACCACCGTCAAGACCTCGCGCGAAGCCTAAGGTTAGGGAGTCACGCGGAGGCGCGAAGTCGCGGAGAAGAACGTAGGAATGTCTATCCTCCCCTTCGCGCCTCCGCGGCTCCGCGTGCCAACAACTCTGTAGATGTGAGAACCGCCCGTCATGAATAAGCCTAGTTTGAAACTACCGGCGCTCGATCCCCAGACCGTCAAACCGCTTGTCGGCAGCGACTACCCGCCGCCGCATGACAAAGGCCCCGCAAAGCGCGAGCGGCGGCGGATCGGCGATGCGGTTGGCCTGAAGAATTTCGGCGTCAACCTGATGCGGCTGCCGCCGGGCAGCATCTCGTCGCAGCGGCACTGGCATACGAAGCAGGACGAGTTCGTGTTCGTGGTATCGGGTGAAGCGGTGCTGGTGACAGATGGTGGCGAGCAGCTGCTGACCGCGGGCATGGCCGCCGGCTTCCCGGCCGGGACCGGCGATGGGCACCATCTGGTCAATCGCAGCGATCGCGACGTGATCCTGCTGGAAGTCGGCGATCGCACGGCGGCCGACGAGGTGGACTATTCCGACATCGACATGGTGGTGCGCTGGGTCAACGGCGAGGAGCGCTATTTGCACAAGGACGGGAAGCCCTACTGAATGCGCCGCAAAGAAAAACGGCGGCGTCCGAAGACGCCGCCGCAGGTTGTGGAGGGAACAGAGGCACTGGTGGATGCAGCTTAGCCGGCCGGGCTGGCGCAGAAGCTGTCATCGTCGTTGTTGGCTTCGTTGATTTCCGCAACCTCGTTGTGGGTGTCGAGATCGATCGAGAACTGGCAGATGCCGGAGAAGCCGGGGGTGTAGCAATTGGCTGGCAGATTCTGGGTGACGATCTTTTGTGCGCCCGGCGCCAGCGAGACCTGCACCATGGCCGGCGCAGCGCCTGCGGTCGGGAATAGGGGCACCCACTGGAAGTTGCCGCTCGGCGCATTGCCGGTGTTGCGGATGATGAACTTGATCTGGTTCGGCGCCCCGCCGCTGGCCTTCTTCACGCAGAAGCTCTCGGTGGGGAAGCCTTCCGGCAAGCCGTTCGGATTGTTGTAGAACGGCAGGATCACCAGGTCGGCTTTCTGGGTCTTCGGCGCGCCGAGCTTGGTGGCGCCGACCGGCTGGGCGGTCGAGCCGGCCGACGGTGCGGCGGCCAGAACCGGCTTCACGCCGGTATCGCGCTTCAGCACCAGGCTTTCGCCGTGGGCGGCCGAACCGAGGCCGAGCGACATCGCCGCGGCAAGGGCAATCATGGAAATACGGGTACCACGCATGGCTATCCTCCAGATGTTGAAGGCGGCCGAGACTTTCTGCCGCCCGATACCCATGGGTCGGCGGTAGTCAGCGGAGGGTTCTATCGGTTAAGGGCCAGAAAACGCATGTGTGACGGTCGTCACATCGGGTGGAAATGCCGCAGAAGCGTCGTTTTGGCCTTCACCTTACTCTACTCTTGTCCCCTCGCCCGCGGAGCGGGAGAGGGTGCGCAATATTCGCGTCCAGCGATTGTTGCACGGGTGAGGGTCAGGCCCAAAGTTGTCAAAAATTGCCTCGCAATTTGGCGGCCACGGATATGTGCGGGCCAATATCGGCGGCGCCCCTCACCGGTGCCATCCGCTGAACGCGGATGCCACCTGCCTCTCCCCACTTCGTGGGGCGAGGCGACTTTTCCTGCATCACGCTTCGTACTCCAGCGTCGTCATCATCCCGGCGTTCATATGATAGAGATTATGGCAGTGGAGTGCCCAGCGGCCTGGATTGTCGGCATCGAAGGCGATGGCGACGCGGCCGTTCACGGGCACCAGCACGGTGTCGCGCATCGGACCGTCGATCCGCTGTCCGTCGATCTCCACCACTTGGAAGGTGTGGCCGTGGAGATGCATGGGATGGGACATGTCGGTGCGATTCACCATATCGATCTCAACGCGCTCGTCCCGACGCACGGTCAGCGGCTGGTGTGAACCGTATTTGCGACCGTTCAAACCCCAAACATAGCCCATCATTGAGCCCGTGAGATCGAGCCTCAGGCGGCGGTCCGCGGCGCGGGCGGTGGGTGGACTGTTGGGGGCGAAGGCGCGTTCGATGTCGAGCGTCAATGCCGGTGCCCGTTTCGCAGCGCGGTCCGGCACGCGCGCGACAGCGGCGCCAGGCGTCGCCAGGATGATTCCGGTGCGCGCGGTGTCGCCCTCGCGCTGCGCCAGGATCGGATACGCGCCTGGCGGCGGCGGCTGGATCAAAATGTCGACCCGCTGCGACATCGCTAGCGGAAAATGGCGGCGGCGCAACCCGTCGATGCTGGCAGCGTGGCAACCAGAGCCATCGACGGCCAGCAGCCTGCCCTCCAGCGCGCCGAGATCGATCCAGAAGTTCGTCGACGCCGATCCATTGATAATTCGCAGTTGAACGCCCCGGCGCGGATCGACGGCGACGACCTCCGGATCGCCCAGCGTGCGGTCATTTGCGAGATAGGCATCGAACTCCACATCGTTGAGGTGCGCCATACCCATGGGCATCGCACCGTGATCCATGCCGGCCGTGCCGCCCTCGCCCATATCTATCCCCTGGCCGATGGCGCTGTGGTCCATCATCATGCCCCCGCCGGTGAGCTCGGCATAGATCTCCTGGGGATCGCGGAACGTGAAATCGTGCAGCATGATCACCACGTCCTTCTCACCGGAGTCGAACGCGAATGCGGCATTCACGATCAGCGGCGCGGCGAGCATGCTCTGCTCCTGCAGCCTGTGGTGAGAATGCATCCAAAAAGTGCCGGGGCGCCGCAGCGGGAATTCGTAGTCATAAGTATCGCCGGGATTGAGCAGCGGCTGGGACAGGCTTGGCACTCCGTCCTGCTCCGGAGGCGGCACCAGGCCGTGCCAATGCACCAGAGTTTTCTCATCCACCTGGTTGTTCAAGCGCACACGGAAAGGCTTGCTGTCATCGGTGATAAGTCCGGGCGTGCCGTCAGGCTGCTGGATGCCGAAAACCGAGGCGGCGCGGCCATTGACCTCGATGTTGCGCTTGATGACGCGTAGGGTCACCGCGTCCGGTGCGGCTGACGACAGTGACGGCAAGGCGGATGCAGCGGCGAGTGCAGCGCTGCCGGCGAGCAGCCTACGACGTGAGAGTTTCATCGGGCCCTCCTACAGCTTCACCGCGCGCAGGCGGAGCGCGTTGGCGATCACCGAGACGGAGCTCAGGCTCATGGCGGCGGCGGCGACCATCGGGCTGAGCAATAGCCCGAACACCGGATAAAGCACGCCGGCCGCGATCGGCACGCCCAGCGCATTATAGACGAAAGCGAGAAACAGATTCTGGCGGATATTGGCCATGACGGCGCGGGACAGGTGCCGGGCGCGCACCAGCGCCGCGAGGTCGCCTTTCAGCAGAGTGATCCCGGCGCTTTCGATGGCGACGTCGGTGCCGGTGCCCATGGCGATGCCCACATCGGCCTCGGCCAGGGCGGGCGCGTCATTCACGCCGTCGCCGGCCATGGCGACGATCTGGCCGGCGGCGCGCAGCTCCCGCACATGGGCGCCCTTGTCCTGGGGCAGCACGCCGGCCTGCACCTCGGCGATGCCGAGCTGGCGCGCTACCGCCTCGGCCGTGGTGCGGTGATCGCCGGTCAGCATGACCAGCCGCACGCCTTCGGCGGTGAGAGCGCTGACAGCGGCGGCGGCGGACGGCTTGATCGGATCGGCGACGGCGATAAGACCGGCGAAGGCGCCGTCGATGGCGGCATAGACCACCGAGGCGCCGCGCGCCCGCAGTTCCTCGGCCTTGGCCGCTGATGGCGCGATGTCGGCGCCGACCGTCTGCATCAGCAGGGCGTTGCCGATGGCCACGGGCCGGCCGCCGGCACGGCCGGTGACGCCCTGGCCGGTGATGGCATTGAAATCGGATGCCACAGCGCGCGGCAGCTTGCGCACCTTGGCCTCGGCAATGACGGCGGCGGCCAGGGGATGCTCGCTGCCCTGCTCCAGGGCTGCCGCGAAACGCAACAGGGTGGCTTCGTCGGTGCCGGGCTGGGCGGAGACTTCAACCACCCGCGGGCGGCCTTCGGTCAGGGTGCCGGTCTTGTCGACCACCAGCACCGTCACCCGTTCCAGCCGCTCCAGAGCTTCGGCGCTGCGCACCAGCAGGCCGGCCTGGGCGCCGCGGCCGACGCCGACCATGATCGACATCGGCGTGGCGAGGCCAAGGGCGCAGGGACAGGCGATGATCAGCACGCTGACGGCGGCGACCAGCCCATAGGCCAGGCGCGGCTCCGGCCCGATGAAGAACCAGGCGAAGAAGGCGATGACGGCAACGGCGATGACGGCGGGCACGAACCAGGCGGAGACCTTGTCGGCCAGACCCTGGATCGGCGCCCGGCTGCGCTGCGCCTCGCCGACCATCTTCACGATGCGGGCCAGCAGCGTGTCGCTGCCGACCTTCTCGGCACGCAGGATCAGCGTGCCGGTGCCGTTGAGGGTACCGCCGATCACCTTGTCGCCGGGCGCCTTGGCGATCGGCACGGATTCGCCGGTGACCATGGATTCATCGACGAGCCCCTGGCCCTCGATCACCAGGGCGTCCACCGGCACTTTCTCGCCGGGGCGGAGGCGCAGGCTGTCGCCGACGATGACGGACTCCAGCGGCACGTCGGTTTCCGTTCCATCGGTTCCAATGCGGCGCGCCTGCTTCGGCGCCAGATCGAGCAGCGCGCGGATGGCGCTCCCGGTGCGCGCGCGGGCGCGGAGTTCCAGCACTTGCCCGAGGAGAACGAGCACCACGATCACGGCCGCCGCCTCGAAATAGACTCCGACCGCGCCGTCATGGCCGCGCATTTCCGGCGGGAATAGGCCGGGCGCGGCGGTGGCGGCTAGGCTGTAGAGAAAAGCCGCGCCGGTGCCGATGGTGATCAGCGTAAACATGTTGAGGTTGCGGCTGATCAGCGATCGCCAGCCGCGCTCGAAGAACGGCCAGCCGGCCCAGAGTACGACGGGCGCCGACAGCAGAAGCTGCAGCCAGTTGGAGAGTTGCGGCGCCACCTGTTCGTGGGACGGGAAGCCGAAGAAATGCGGCCCCATCGCCAGGATCAGCAGCGGCAAGGTCAGCAGGCCGCCGATCCAGAAGCGCTGGGACATGTCCGCCAGTTCCGGATTGGGCGCATCGGCGGCAGTGATATCGGCAGGTTCCAGCGCCATGCCGCAGATCGGGCAACTGCCCGGCCCGACCTGGCGAATCTCCGGATGCATGGGGCAGGTGTAGATCGCATCGGCGGCGGCCGGGCCCGGCTTGGACGCCCGGTGGGCCTCATGCCCAAGGCTGACGGTGGTGGGCTTCGCGCCTAGGAACTTCTCGGGATCTGCGCTGAACCGCTTCAGGCAGGAAGCGCTGCAGAAGTAGTAGTCCTGGTCTTCATGGTGATGCCGATGTGGCGCCGTCGCGGGATCGACAGTCATTCCGCAGACGGGATCGATCGCGGCTGCCGGTTCGGGTGACGGGTGAAGGCTCATGCGTTTCCTGGATTACTGATTAGCGGCGGCATCCTGCCCTCAGCCGGCGCCGGCTGGATTTGACAATTATACCCTACCGGGGTATAGTTACAAGATGAAAGCGAAGACCCAGACAGCTTGCCGCAGCCGCCTGAACCGCATCGAGGGCCAGGTGCGTGGCATCGCCAGGATGATCGAGGACGACCGCTACTGCATCGATGTGCTGACGCAGATCCAGGCGGTGCGGGCGGCGCTGCGCAAGGTGGAGGACGAGATCCTGCGCGACCATGTGCAGCATTGCGTCCATGGCGCGATCGAAAGCGGCAACCGCGACGCGCAGTTCGAGAAGGTCGACGAATTGCTGCGGGTGCTGGAGAAGCGCACGCCCTGACGGGATAACGGTCAGTCCTTGTAGCCGTTCTTCGCGGCAAGCTCGGTCCAGCGCTTGGCCTCCGTCGCATCCTTCTTGACGCCAAGACCCTTGGCATACATCTGCGCCAGCGCATGCATGGCGCGGGCATGGCCATGTTCCGCCGCACTGCGAAACTGATTGACCGCGATACCGTAGTCGCGCGTGACCGCGAGGCCATCGCGATACATCACGCCGAGCCGGTAGGCGGCGGTGCTGCTGCCATCGGCGGCCGCCTTCTTGAACCAGATCAGCGCCTTGGCAAAATCCTTCGAGCCGCCCTCGTCGCCACTGTAGATCTCGCCGAGCGCGACTTGCGCATCGCGGTGCCCATCGGCTGCCGCGAGTTCGAATAGCGCCTTTGCCTTCGCGGCGTCCTTCGGCGCGCCGCTGCCCTGCTGCAGCATCTTCGCCAGATAGTACTGGCCGTTCTTGTTGCCCTTGTCGGCGGCGAGTTTGAACCACTTGACGGCCTCGGCATCATTGTGCGTCACGCCGATCCCGTCGCGATACAACCGCCCCAGCCGTTGCGCCGCAGCCGCTTCGCCGGCATCCGCCGCCTTGCGATACCAGATAGCGGCTTGCTTCTCGTCCTTCGCGACACCCTTGCCTTTGAGATAGAGATCGCCAAGCTGATACATGGCGTCATTGTCGCCGTTGACGGCGGCGAGGCGAAGCCACTTCGCGCCCTGTTCCGCATTGGCTTTCACCCCGCGGCCTTCGAGGAAGATCTCGCCTAGCTCCGCCTGTGCGCGCGGGTATAGCTGCTCGGCGGACTTGGTGAGCCAGAGCATCGCCTTGGCTTGATTTGCCGCCGTCCCCTTGCCGTTCAGATACATCCAGCCGATGCGGTACTGGCTGCGCCGGTGGCCGCGCTGCGCTTCCGGCAGCAACGCCGTGAAGGCCTTCGCATAGTCGTTGGCATCGAACGCGGCGTCGCCCGCGTCCTTATCGGCGGCGGCGGGGGTCACCTGGAACAAGGCGAAGGCGGTGCAGAGAACTGCCAGCATCGCCAAGCGTCCTAGGGCCGCGGTGAATGACATCGGTGCGTCTTCCATCCCATCACGGCGATCTTGTTTTGCTGTGCCGCCGTTTACGACCGGCATTCTACCATGGTTGATCAGCGGCAGCATGCCGTTCTGTCGGATTGCACAGTGCAGAAAGTGCGCCGTTAGGATCGACCGCAAGGCGAACAGTGTTTCATGAGTGAAACATGGGCGCTGGCGTAAGTTTAGGAACGTGGCAAGTTAACCATGCTTATCCGCCACTGACTCCGGCTTCCACTTCGGCTTCACACTTTCCAAATTCCAAAGTCGCGTAGTCCCGCGGCGCTTCAGTTCTCCGCTGGCGAGCGGTTCCAGAGCAGGGCGCCGTTCGCCGGGAGCTGCGACCAGGATTCGCAATCATCGGCGTGAGCGGCGAGGCGCGGACAGGCACTCTGCATTTCGGCCAGGGTTGCGACATCGGCAACCCGCGGCCGTTTCATGCAAACCGCCCCTTCCGGCCCCCAGGCGGCCTCGAACGGCAGGCCCGTCTGCGCCGTCTGGACGCCGGCGCGATCCCACATGTCGACCTGGACGCCGGGGCGCGTATGCGGCCTGCCATCGCCGCAGTAGTCCGCCCGCATCATACGGACGCAGGCGGCGAAGTAGGGCCGAAGGGATTGCCCATCCTCCGCCACCGCCCAGGGCCGGTAGCCCAGCATGACGCATTTGCCGCGGGCGCCCGCGGTGCAGGTGATCGAGAACTCACCACCGGAAATCGGTGTCTCTTCGTCGGTGGGCGTCGCGCCCGGCAGCGGAAAACCGAGGGCTCGGCCATCGGCGCCGGGCTTGCACAACGGTACCCAGTCCGTGCCGCCGGCGCCCCGGTGCGAGAGGCCATAGAGCTCGACCCCGGCATCGGGCTTGCCGGCGGGCAGCATGACGGAATCAATCCGGATACCGATCGGCTCTCCCTGGCCATTGCGCAGATGCAGGATCAGGCCGACCAGATCGGCACCGCGCAAGATGCTGCCGTCGGGCTTGATCACGCGGAACTTGGCGTCAGTGACCTCGATGCGAGGAGCCGCACCGGGCGCGTCGTCCGCTCCCGCGGGCCAAGTGCGACCGACGGCCGAAGCGGGCAGGATGACAGCAAGCAGAAAGATGCAGGATCGGAGATTCATGGCAGCCGACCGACGATAATCGATGCGATAACAGGGAAAAGCAAAAGGAGCCCGTTAGGGCTCCTGCGCTTGAACTCGACGCCGGCTCGCGTCTAGCGCTGCATGACAGCCTGCGCTTCGGCCGCAGGCAGCTCGATCGAGTCGACGCTCAATCCCTCGAGATTCAACTCCGCCAGCGGGACTTGATTGCTCGCGCCGGTGACGGCCGGTCCGTTTGCGTCCCAACCGCCGCGGTGGTACAGGCGCGTACCGCGGTCATCCGCGGCCGTGCCCAATAAATCCGGCCCGTTGCCGTCCCAACCGCCGCGCTGCAGGATGATGATCCGCGTGCCGCGATCATCGCCGCCAGGGCCTCCGGCGCTCGCCGGCAGGCTCAGTGTCGCAACAACCGCGACAGACAGAATCAACGCCTTCGTCATCATGATTGCTTCTCCTCGATCCGCTCGCCCTGTTGGCCGGGCCGCTTTGCGGGACCCGCCGAACCCACATCCATGGCACCATGAACGGCTTAAGAAATAGTGTCGGGTCGAAGATCGCGGTGTGACGCCGGCCTCATTCCCAGCGGATTCTTTTCCGCACCCAGCGCATCCTTACGAAACTTGGTTTACGCGGGACCGAAGAGATTTCGCGCAGCCGCGCGGGATTGCCGTGACATTTCAGATTTGAAGTCCTGCAATCGGGCTTTCCCGGCCGGCCCATTTGGTTAATTCTACGGGGAACAGAAAAGAGCAGGGGGAACATGGACAGTGAGGCCATCCGGCGCGCGGCGCTGACGATCCGGTCCTGCTGGGAGAACCGGCGGCGGCTGACGGCCTTGCCGGAGGACTGCCGCCCGAAGCGGTTGCGCGACGGCTATGAGATCCAGCGCGAGCTCGAATCGCTGCAGGGTGCCGCCATCGGCTGGAAGATCGCCGCCACCAGCAAGGCCGGGCAGCAGCATATCGGCGTCGATGCGCCGCTGGCGGGGCGGCTATTCAAGCGCTTCGCCCATAGCGATGGCGCAAGGCTGCCCGCGGGGCATCTGCATATGCGCGTGGCCGAGGCCGAGTTCGCCTTCAAGATGGCGCAGGATCTTCCGGCGCGCGGCGAGCCTTACACGCTGGATGAAGTGATGGCGGCCGTCGACACGCTGCATCTCGCCATCGAAGTGCCGGATTCCCGATACGAGGATTTCGCCACCATCGGCGCGCCGAGCTTGGTCGCCGACGATAGCTGCGCGGCCTACTTCGTTCTCGGGCCGGAGGCGAAGGTTTGGCGCCTGGCGGATCTGCCGACCCACAAGGTTGCGGCGCGCAAGAATGGCGAGATCGTTGCCGAAGGGTCCGGCGCCAATGTGCTGGGCGATCCCCGCGAAGCGCTGGCCTGGATCGCCAACGATCTGCAGGGACGGGGCGATTTCCTGCGCGCCGGCGAAGTGATCACGACCGGCACTTGCGTCAAGCCGGTGGCGATCGCCCCCGGCGATTCCATCGTCATGGATTTTGGCGAACTCGGCAGCGTCAAGGCATCATTCATGGAGTGATGCCCGAACGGTTTTCTGCTAGACGCTATTTCCGTTTTGACTTCGCTTTGCCGGATACGGGCACCACAAGCTTGTCGGAGTAGGTCCGGTAATCGCCATGCTTGCGGTAGTCGGCGTGATACTTCGCCACCTTGTCCTCGTCGACCTCGACGCCCAGGCCGGGTTTTTCGATGCGGCCCCAGCGCGGCTTGTCCATGATGGGGATGCGCTCGGTGAGGATGTCGTCCTCCATCATCTGCGCCGTCTGCTGGCTGGCCCATGCAGGCGTTGGGGATGCGTCAGCATGACGTGCTGGCCCGCCGCGGCGGCAAGGCCGTACTCGCCGTGGGTATGCTTGCAGACCAGCCAGCCTTCCTGATGGGCGGCATGGCAGAGCATATGCCAGCGCGCCAGCGAGCCGACCCAGTATTGCGAGAAGCAGAGATAGTGCGCCGCAGCGGCTCTTGATGATGCGCTAGGCATCGGCCTCGCGCCACAGGCCCTCATTCACGCAGATCGGTACATCGAGGAGCTTCATCAGCTCGAGCATTGTTCTCGATCGGATCGATGCGCACCGGCGCTTCGGCGAAATCGATGATCGAACTTCTCATGCCAGCGCTTGAGCAGCCGCAGCGCCGTCGGCCGGTCCCAGGCCTGGTTCACATCGATGCGGATGCGGCCTTCGGGGCCGATGCCGTCGCGCAGGGCTTCGAGCATCGCCTCCTCGCGCTTCTCGTCGACGCCGGCCTTTATGTAATAGGCAGCTGTAGCCGCGCTTGCGGCCGTCGCGGCCCTGGCGCGCCATCTCGGCCGGAGTGCCCCACTCCATGTAGTAGAAATAATCGACCTCTTCCCGCATGGCGCCGCCGAACAGGCGATAGAGCGGTTGCCCGCATGCCTTGCCGCAGACGTCCCACAGCGCCATGTCGATGCCGGCAAAGGCGAAATTGCCGGTCATCGGCTGAAACGCCCAGACGGCTGGGATGGCGAGATCGCGGTGAATCTGCCTCCTTGTCCCAGGCGCTGCGGCCGATCACCAGCGGCGCCATGACATTCACCGCACTCTCGATCCCAGCGGTATCGGCGGCACGGGTGCATTCGCCCCAGCCGACGAGGCCATCCTCGGTCGTCACCTTGACCAGCACATCGCACACACCGCTGCGCGTTAATGAGCGATGTGGCCTCCACGCGCTTATAGGGAATGCGGACGGGGATGGCTTCGAGCTTGACGATTTTCATGTTCTTCCTTCTTGGGTATCGGATCTATCGCCCATGACTCATGCGCAATTCCATGTAGCGGACGGCAATGGACAGTGGATAGCTCATGACGAAATAGATTGCCGCGACCAGCACGAAGACCGCCATCGGCTGATAGTCGGCGAAGGCGATGCTCTTGGCGCCGTTCATCAATTCATTGGCGCCGATCAGCGAGCAAAGCGACGTATCCTTGAGCAAGCCCGATCGCATAGTTCGTCGACCGGCGGCAGCACGACGCGCAACGCCTGCGGCAGGATGATGTAGATCATCGACTTTGCCGGCGTCATGCCGAGGACGATCGCCGCCTCGCGCTGGCCCTTGTGCAGGGCCTCGATGCCCGAGCGGAATACTTCCGCCAGAATGGCGCCGCCATGCAGGCCAAGGCCGATGACCGCGCCGAAGTGAAGTCGAGAACCATCTCCAGTCGCCCGGGCAAAGCTGCGGCGGCACGAAATAGACGATGTAAAGCAGGACAACGATCGGCAGGCCGCGCGCGACCTCGATGTAGACGCCGGCGACAGTGCGCAAGAGCTGGTTGCGCGATGTCCGCAGGAGTGCGAAGAACAGGCCGATCGCGACGCCGAGCAGGAATGACACGCGCAGGCGATCGTGAAGCGTGAGCCGGGCATAGTAGAGCAGTTCCGGCAGCCAGCGATGGATGTTCTCGGCATAGATTTCGGGAAGCTGCAGCATGCCATGCCCTTCCGTTCACTGCCAGGCCTGGCGCTGCGCGTTCGAGACGTGCTGCGAGCCGCGCCATCGGTATGGTCACGCAGAGATAGATCGCGCCGGCCATCAGATAGACGACGCGCGCTTTGCAAGGTTTCGGTGACGAGATTGCGCGCTAGCGCCATGATTTCGACGACGCCGACCGCAAAGACGATGGACGTATCCTTGAGCAGGACAATCGCGAAATTGGTGATCGGCGGCAGCATGGTGCGCATGGCCTGCGGCAAGATGATGTAGCGCATGGCGCGCGCCGGCGTCATGCCGAGCGACAGAGCCGCCTCCATCTGGCCGCGGTGAATGGACTCGATTCCGGCGCGGTAGACTTCCGACATGTAGGCCGCGCCGTTGAGTCCGAGGCCGACGATCGCCGCCTGGAACGGCGACGGCTGGAAGCCGACATCCGGCAAGCCGAAATAGATGACGAACAGCTGCACCAGCGCCGGCGTGCCGCGAAAGAACTCGACATAGGACGATCGCCGAGCCAACGCAAGAGCCGCCAGCGCGACAACCGCAACAGCGCGACGATGAGCCCGAAGATGAGCGCGAAGATCAGGGCGGCGATGGCTACCTTGACCGTTTCCGGCCAGCCGACCAAGAAGCTGGTGAAATAGTACCATCCCTTCGGCTGATGACGTCGAGAAGGCTCATCCCGGCGTCTCTCCCTAGCGCTCCTGCAGGTGCTTCAGAAATTCGCGAGTGCGCGGCTGTTGCGGATTGAAGCAGCACGTCGCGTGGCGGACCCTGCTCGACGATCTTGCCCTGGTCCATGAAGACGACCCGGTCGGAGACTTCGCCGGCAAACTGAATCTCGTGGGTCACGATGACCATGGTGCTGCCTTCTTCGGCCAGCTGGCGCATGACACGCAGCACCTCGCCGATGAGTTCAGGGTCGAGCGCCGAGGTCGCCTCGTCGAACAGCATCAGCTTGGGCTGCATGGCCAGCACGCGGGCGATGGCCACGCGCTGCTGCTGGCCGCCGGACAGGCGCTCGGGATACTCGTTGATCTTGTGGCTCGAGACCGACTTTCTCGAGCATCTCGCGGCCGCGCCGTTCGGCTTCATCGCGCGACAGGCCGAGCACCTTCTGCGGCGCGATCGTGACATTGCCCAGGGCGGTCAGATGCGGAAACAGATTGAAGCGCTGGAAGACGAAGCCGATCTCCTGCCGCTCCTTGGCCAGCTCGCGGTCGCTCAGATGGACATAGCCGCCATTGGTCTGTTTCTCGCCGATCAGTGTGCCGTCGATATAGATATGGCCGGAGGTCGGCTTCTCCAGATAGTTGATGCAGCGGAGCAGCGTCGTCTTGCCCGAGCCGCTGGGGCCGATGATCGAGACCTTCTCGCCCCGCGCCACATCCAGGTCGACCCCGGACAGAACCTCGAGGCTCGCCGAAGCTCTTGTGAAGTCCGACGATACGGAGAAGCGGATCCATCGTGCGCCCAGACAGCGCGACAGATGTGGGGGCGGGTTCATCGCCCGCCCCACGGTTACCTACCCACACTGCTAACGCCGGTCAGGGAAGCAATGAGCCGCTGTCGGCGACTTGTATTCGGCCGGGCGGTCGACGCCGTGCGCGGATTTCATCGGGCGGGATGAACCAGGACTTGTCGCCCATGCCGTACTGGCCATGGTCTTCACATTGATGCAGTTCGGCCAGATGTCCTCGGTGATGATCTTGCTCATCGCCTCGTCGAGCGCCTTCTCGTCCTTGTTGACGCCGAAGATCACGTTGTATTTGGTCGACATGATCGGATACTTGTCCGACGTCGGGCGCCAGCTCGACCTGCTTCAGCTTCCATTCCGGATGCTGGACGATGCCCCACTGCACCAGCGGCGGATCGAGGATCGCCATGTCGAGGCGGCCGGCGACCAGATCCTGCAGCACGCCGTCGGACGTGTCATAGAGCTTCACCTCGCCGATGCCTTCGACGGCCTTGAGCTCCGGCACCAGCGTGAAGCCGGTGACGGTGCCGACCGAACGGCCCTTCATGTCGGCGAAGGTGCTGATAGTTGTTCGACGTCCTTCTGCGCCAGCAGCGTGCCGAAGTAATAGATCGGCTCGCTCAGGTTCATGATCTTGGTGCGCGGCTCGATCCAGCCCATGGCGCCGTGCATCACGTCGACCTTGCCCTGCTTGGTCGCTTCGATCAGCGCCGCCCAATCCATCTGCACGATGTTGGGCTCGAGGCCGAGCTTCTTGGCGACATAGATCATCAGTTCGCCGTCGGTGCCGCTGAGCTTGCCGTCCTTGATCTGAGTCATCGGCATATCGCCGTTCATGCCGATGGTGAGCTTGCCCGGCTCGATCGTCTTGATTTCCTGCGCGGAGCCGCGCCGGGAATGCAGCCCAATGATCGTGGCCGCGGCGACGCCGCCGGCCAGAAACTTGCGCCGCGAAGGCCGCCAGGGCGTTGCCCCGCGGATTGTGATCTTCGTCATTCTGCCTCTCCCTATGTCACTGTCCGATTATGATCTGGTTGTACGTGACTGGACAGCCCGGCAACTGTTGGGCATTTGTAGAGGGGAGTCAAGAAAGCCTGAAAAGACGCGGCTATGCACGGCGCATGCCGTAGGAATGTAGCCAGCGTCTCGCAAATGCGAACAACAAAGGGGGCGAACCAATGCGCGAACCAGTGAAGACACATCTGCCGGCCGTCAGCGCACCGCTGGAATGGGCGACGATGGCCGACGGCATCCTCTATACCGCTCAGATCCCCAACCGCGAGGATGGATCGATCGAGCAGGGCGACATCACCGCCCAGGCCGAACTCACGCTCAGCAATCTGCGGCGCACGGTGCAGGCGGCAGGCGGCACGATGAACGACGTGACTCAGGTCATCGTCTATCTGCCCGATCCCGCTGACTTTCCGGGCATGAACGCGGTCTATGCCAAATCCTTCAACAAGCCCTATCCGAACCGCGCCACGATCATCGCCCAGCTGATGGTGCCGGGTGCGCGCATCGAGATCCTTGCCTACGCCCATATCGGCCGGCGGACGGCTGCAAAGAAAGCAACGGCAAAGGCGAAGAAGGCGGCGCCGAAGGCGAAGGCCCGCAAGAAGGCCGCAGCCAAGCGTTCTCGCCGCCGCTAAACCGGTCCCATGCGCATCGTCATCCTGGGCGCCGGCGTCGTCGGCGCGACGACGGCCTACTATCTCGCCCGCGACGGCCATGAGGTCACCGTGGTGGATCGCCGGGACGCGGCCGGGTTGGAGACCAGCTTCGCCAATGGCGGGCTGGTGACGCCCAGCATGGCCGATCCCTGGGCGGCGCCGGGCGTGCCGACGTTGATGCTGCAGGGGTTGGGCCGGGATGACGCGCCGTTCGTGCTCCGGCCCGGCGCCGTGCCTGCCATGATCGGGTGGGGCCTACGCTTCCTGCGCAATTGCGGCGAGGCGCGCTGGCGGGAGAACACCGAGGCGGTGTTCAAGCTCGCCACGTACAGCCGGGACGCCCTGGACCGTCTCACCGAGGAAACCGGCCTGGCCTATGACCGCTTCGACAGCGGCACGATGCGGATGTACCGGTCCCGCACCGATTTTGCCCATGCCCAGGAGGGCGCCGAGATCTACCGGTCGCTCGGCGTGGAGTTCCGTGTCCTCGATGCCGCCGGCGCCGTGGCGCTGGAGCCGTCGCTGAAATCGGTGCAGGCGCAGATCGCCGGCGCCATCCACTTTCCCGGCGACCGCAGCGGCGATGCCCATAAATTCACCCAGGCCATCGCCGGATTGGCCCAGAAGCATGGCGCCGTCTTCCGCTATGGGACCACGGCGGCCGGCTGGGACACCGATGGCGATCGCATCACGGCACTGGGTACCGACAAAGGGCGCATAGCCGGGGATGGTTTTGTCCTCGCCGGCGCCAGCTACAGCCCGGCCCTGGCAAGGCCGCTCGGCCTGAAGATTCCGGTGCAGCCGGTGAAGGGCTATTCCGCCACCTTCGCCATCGACGGCTGGAACGAGGCGCCGCTGATGCCGCTGGTCGATTACAGCCGCAAGATGGCGGTGACACGGCTGGGCGACCGCATCCGGCTGGCCGGCACCGTGGAGTTCACGGGCTACGACCAGCAGCCGAACCCGGCCCGGAGCGCCACCCTGATGGCCGGCTTCCGCGACCTGTTCCCGCACCATAAGCCGCAGAATGTCGAATACTGGAATGGCCTGCGGCCGATGACGCCGGACGGACGGCCGATCCTGGGCCAGGCGCGCTGGCGCAATCTTTGGCTCAATACGGGCCACGGACCGCTGGGCTGGACGCTGGCTTGCGGGTCGGCGCTGGTGATCGCCGCACTGATCGCCGGGCGGACGCCGGACGTGGCGGCGGAACCGTTCCGGCTCGATCGCGCCTGAGAGGTTCGGTCAGGCCGAACGATCCAGCGTGAACAGCTCCTGCGGCCGGGCAATCCCCCGGAGCGCATAGCGGCCGAGCGACACCAGTTGCACGCGCGCGTCGCCGGCGGCACCAGCAAAGGCCGATGACAGGAGAATGTCCTGATCGAGGGAGCGGCTCATCCCGGCGATGCGCGACACCTCATTCACTGCCGGGCCAATGACAGTAAAATCCAGCCGCTCGGCGCTGCCGATATTGCCGTAGAAGACGTCGCCCACATGCAGCGCGAGATAGAAGCCGGTGATCGGCTGCTGCCGCCCCGTCCGTTCGGCGTTCACTGTCTCGACCCTGTGCAGCGCCGCTCGCGCCGCTTCCAGAGCGCGGCCACAGGCCGCCGCCGGATCGCGCGCTTCGAAGGTGGCCAGCAAGCCGTCGCCGATGAACTTCAGCACCTGCCCCTCATGCTCGTGGATCGACGAGACGATCGCGTCGGCATAATCGTTGAGCAGCGGGATGATCTGCTCCGATGCCACGGTGTCCACGAGGCGGGTGAATCCCTTGAGGTCGCTGAACCAGAGCACCGTATGCAGCCGCTCGGCGACGCCGCGGTTGATCGTGCCGCGCAACACGCGCCGTCCGGCATCGCGGCCCAGATAGGTCTCCACCAGCGTGCCGGCAATGCGGCCGAGGGAGGCGCCGAGGATCGAGCTGGCAACTGCCGGCACAATGTACGCCAGCGCCGCGAGATCGGGATCCGAGAATCCGCCGGGACGATCCGTTGTCCAGGAGGAAAACACGGCATCCATCTCACCCATGACCAGAGCGCCGCCGAGTCGGTTGGAGAACGCGATATAGTCGGTCGTGCCATCAGCCGCGAGTTCGGCCAGGATCGGAAAGATCGGATCGTCCTTCGGGTCCTGCGGCAGGCGCTTGCGGATCGTGGCCTGGCCAGTCTGGAAAAGATAATGAAAAGGGCTGCGCAGCCAGCTCTCCTCCGAAACAGGCGAGGTCGCCGGCCCGTACTCCACTTCCTTCACATCCTGCTGGTCCCGATGCCATTCGAAAACGCGCCCCTCCAGCACGGGGTGCAACGTATCGGCGCCGACCAGTACCCGTTTCAGGATAATGCCCTGGCGCACCAGCCTTTCGCAGACTCCTTCGAGCATGCGCGTCTCCGCATCGCCCGCGAGCGTGCGCTCGGCGATCCAGCGGCTCAGGTCCGCAAGGGCGGCGTTATCGGGTGCGGCTGTGTCCATGGTGCGCAGATAGCATATCACTATCGGCGCTCACAATCGCGGCGCGTATCCTGTTATCCCGCGAAATCGCCATCCGGCAGGCCCTTGACGCCCGCATCGAGGGCGAAGATGCCGCCTGCATTCTTCTGCTCCACCAGTTCCGCGGGGCTGAACCCGTAGGTGACCGTGGTGATGTAGAGAGTCTCGAGCGCGGGTCCGCCGAAAATGCAGCTGGTCACCCGGCGGCAGGGCATCTGGATCACCCGGTCCATCTTGCCCTCGGGCGTCCATCTGATGATGCAGCCGCCATCCCATCGGCAGTTCCACAGGCAACCCTCGGCATCGATGGTGGAGCCGTCGGCAAAGCCGTACTTCGCCGTGTCCGCCTTGGCGAAGACGCGCCTGTTGGAAACGCGGCCGGCGGCGGCGTCGAAATCATAGGCGTAGATCGCATCGAAGGTGTCGCCGAAATACATCGTCCTGTTGTCGGCGGTCCAAGCAAAGGTATTGGCGATGCCGAGGCCGTCTTCGAACCGGGTGACCTTGCCGTCGGGATCGATGCGATAAAGCCCGCCGGTGTTGCCGGTGATCGGCGTCTCGCTGCCGTCGTCGGCCAGATTGTTCATCATGGTGCCGTACCAGAAGCGCCCCTGCCGGTCGCATTTGCCGTCGTTCGAGCGGTTCTTCGGCCTGTCTTTCTCGGGCTCGGCGAACCGCGTCATGGCGCCGGTTTGGGTATCGAAGAAATCGATGCCCGTCAGGCTGGCGACGACCAAGCCGCCCTTCCGCCTGACGCCGATGGACGTGACCATCTCCGGGGTCGGCCAAGTCTTGTGCGCGCCGGTGCCCGGATTCCAGCGATGCAGCCTACGCGCCGGCACATCCGTCCAATACAGCGCCTGCTCTCCCGCATGCCAGGTCGGACCTTCGCCGAGCGAGCATTTGCTGTCGAGGACGCATTCAAGCTTGGTCACAGTTCCGGCACTCCTCTGAGCAGCGATCTTTACCGGTGATGACGACGGACAGTAGCCTGCGCCGGCCCCGCCGTGCCAGGGCCACAAGATGATAGCCGGACGCCGGCACCTGAATGCTCCTCGGCGCCGGAACTTCGCCTCTCCTTCCTTGTTACTGCAGCATATGCGCAGTCACAAGCGTGAGCTGCGCGGTTGCCGGCGCTCCCCGCCACTCAAAGGTCACTGGCACGGACTCCGCATCGTCCACCAAGATCACGCCGCATTAGACTTCGCTGTCAATATTTGAAGTGCTGGGAATGTTGTCATTAGATCGCCCACTCTGGACGGCGCAAACTCTCGCAGAAATCACCGGCGGCCTGTGGATCGGCAGTCCGCCTGCCGATTCCCGGATCCGCGGCATCGAGTTGTTTCCCAGTCGCGTCGAGCGGGGCGATCTCTTCGTTGTCACCAATCCGGAAAACTGGGGCAACAAGTACAAGAACACGATTGCCAGTTTGCCGGTCGTCGAGCAGCACGCCGCATCGGCGGTGATTACCGAAAACCTGCCTGGCAAGCTGCCGAAGGGCCTGCCGATCCTGCAGGTGCCGAATACAAGGCTGGCCTTGACCAGGCTTGCCCAGTATTCGCGCAATCGGTTGTTTGGCCAGGTGATCGGGGTCACCGGATCGGTGGGCAAGACGACCACGCGCGAAATGCTGCACCATGTCCTGATGCGGCAGGGCCGCACCGCGGCAACCGAGGCCAATGCGAATACATCGCCCGGAGTCGCCCTCAGCGTCGCCCGCACCCCCGCCGATTCCCAATTTGTGGTGTACGAATTGGCTCACGGTGCCATGTCGCAGAAGTCCCAGATCGCGCGGCCGCACATCGCCCTCATAACGGAAATCGCGCTCGCGCATCTGGAGGAATTTCCGACATTGGACGCGATCATCGATCACAAGGCGGAAATCTTCGACGGGATCGAGCCGGGCGGCACGGCTATCCTGAACCGGGACTCGGCGGCGTTCGGACGGCTGAAGGAGCATGCCGAGCGGCGCTCCATTCCCAATCTGGTGACGTTCGGCGCCGACCCGCTCGCCAATGTGCAGCTCACGCACTGGCTGCCGATGGACAGGAGCTCCGTCATTCAAGTCGCCGTCAACGGCAAGCGCGAAAGCTTTCATCTGCCGATTGCCGGCCGGCACATGGCCATGAACAGCCTGGCGACTCTGGCCGCCGTGCTCGCCGTCGATGCCGACTGGCGCCAGGCTGCCGCGGATCTCGCGACCTTTGCGCCCGTGCATGGCCGCATGGAAGAGGCCACGGTTGCGCTCGATGGCGGCAATGTCCGCATCATCAACGACGCCTTCAATGCCAACCCCGCTTCCATGGCGGCGGCGCTGGCGACCCTGGCCGATATCGCGCCGCCGTCGGGCGGACGGCGCATTGCCGTCCTGGGCGAAATGAAGGAACTGGGTGCGGAGTCCGAACGCCTGCATGCCGAACTCGCGAAACCGGTTATCGATTCCAAGGTGGCACGGGTGTTTACGCTCGGAGACAGCTTGATCGCCATGCGCGGCGCCCTGCCTGCGTCGTTGCTGGCGCCCCATGCCGGCTCGGTGGCGGAATTGGCGGAGCTTTTGCGCAAGGAATTGGCGCCCGGCGATGTGGTGCTGGTCAAGGGATCCCACGGCTCCCATGTCGGCGAGGTCGTGCCGCTTCTCACCGGCAAGTAGATCCGCAGCGCCAATTCACTGACTCCGCGCCGAAATCCGATTGCCGTGCCAGCGGTCCGGCTGGACATGGCCCCGGAATTGACCAATCATTCTTGGGCGGCCGTCCCAACGGCCCTGCTGTGGCAGCCAAATCAAGAAGCGGCGTGGTGTATTGAACAGAACGCAGGAAGAACGCTCAAGCCGCAATGGCGAGGGCACGCCGCTTGTCCGGCTTAGGGGCGTCTCCAAGCGCTACGGACCCGTGAGCGCGGTTCGCGAACAGGACCTGGACATCCTTCGCGGCGATTTTCTCGCCATCCTCGGGCCATCGGGCTGCGGCAAGACCACGCTGCTGCGGATCATCGGCGGGTTCGTCGCGCCGACGACCGGCCGCATCGAGATCGACGGCCAGGACGTCACCGCCCTGTCGCCGGAGCGGCGGCCGACCAACACGGTGTTCCAGGGCTATGGCCTGTTCCCCCATATGACCGTGCGGCAGAACATCGCCTATGGCCTGAAAACCGCCAAACGCCCCAAGGATGAGATCGAACGCCGGGTCGAGGAAGCCATTGCCCTGGTGCGGCTGCAGGATTTCGTCGAGCGGTCCATCGATCAATTGTCCGGCGGCCAGCAGCAGCGGGTCGCCCTGGCCCGGGCGCTCATCATGCGGCCCCGCGTGCTGCTGCTCGACGAGCCGCTGGCGGCGCTGGATCTCAAGCTGCGGCAGGCGATGCAGGACGAGCTGCGCCGCATCCACAACGAGATCGGCGGCACTTTCGTGTTCGTCACCCATGACCAGGGCGAGGCCCTGGCGCTGGCCAACCGGATCGCCGTGATGGATCAGGGCGTGATCGTGCAGCAGGGCACACCGGAAGAGGTCTATGCCTCGCCGAAGACGCGCTTCGTTTCCACGTTCATCGGCGAAGCCAATGTGTTTTCCGGCCAGCGCCGCGGCGGCATGATCCATCTGGACGCAGGGGCGGTTCTTCCTGCCGCCGGACCCGACGGCGCGGTGACCTTGGTGGTCCGGCCAGAGAAGATGCGCCTGACACTGGTTGGCGACGGATCCGCCGCGACACTCGACGGCCGGCTTGCCGATGCCGTATATCTCGGGTCGTTCATCAAATATGTCGTGACCCTGAGCAACGGGCAGCGCGCGACGCTGCACAGCAGCGACATCGCCGGCAGGCGCACGATCGCTGTCGGCGAGCCGGTCAAGGTCGGCTGGTCGTCAGCCGATCAGCGGGTGCTGGAAGAATGACGCCGGACTATTGACGCCGCCGCATCCGCGACTCGGCCTTCCAGATAACCGGGTAGACTAGCTGAACAACTTTCAGAAGGTTGCGCTACCGCGGCGCGCCTTCCCCTGGCACAGCCGCCAGCGCGGCACCGATGATGCCGGCATCCGCACCGAGCGCCGCGGCCAGGATTGGCAAGCGTCGCGCATCCTCGGCAAAGACATGCTGGCGGATGGCGGTGACCAGCCGATCGCCATAGAGGCCGCCGGCGAGACCCAGCCCGCCGCCGATGACCACGGCTTCGGGGTCCAGCATGTTGATCATCTGGCCGATCAGCGAGCCGGTCGCCGTTGCCGCATCGGAAATGACCGCCGCGGCATCGGCATCGCCGCCGACGGCAGCGGCGAGCACGGTTTCGCCATCGGCGGCCGCACGGCCGGTGCGTTTGCCGTAGGCGCCGGCAATGCCCGGCCCGGCGGCGATCTCCTCCAGCACCGGCGCATGGACCTCGCCGCAGGCGCTGCATCGCGTCCATTGCGGCATCGTCGCGAAATGAATGGCGTAGCCGCGCGCCCCCTCAAAGGGCCTTCCATCCTGCACCAGGCAATAGCTCATGCCGGTGCCGATGGTGACATAACAGAAAATTCTGTGGCTCCGCCCGGCGCCGAGCCGGGCCTCTGCCCGCGCGGCCGCACGCACATCGGAGTCAAGGCGCGCCGGGGCAATGCCATTCAGCCACTGGACCGCCGGGAGATCGCGCCAGTCGAACAGATGCGCGCTTCGCACCTGGCCATCCGGCGAGACCAATTGCGGCAGACCGACGCCGATGCCGGCCAATGCAACGCCGAGCACGCGGGCCTCGGCCGTAAGCTCACCAGCCTGAGTCAGCACATCGCCGAGGACAGCAACGCCGCCTCGTTGCGGCAAGGTCGGCTGATGCCGGCGCGCGCGGACAGAGCCGCTGGCCAGATCGACGAGGCCGCCGGCGATCTTGGTGCCGCCGACGTCGATGCCAATTGCGTGGTTCGCCAAGTCTATCATTGCCGGCGCCTATGTTCCCCTCAGGGACAGCGCCGCGCAATCACGCGCCGGCGGCGGCGCGATCCAGGAAGACCCGCCCGTTCTTGCAGGCGTGAATGATCGTCGCCGGCCAGGCAGGATCGAACTCCTTGGCCGACCAGACGCGGCGCGCGGTCGCCTTCTTGTGCGAGCCATGGATGACCAGCACCGCTTCCTTGGAATACTTATGGATCGTGCCCAGGCCGATGGTGACGCCGTGGCTCGGCACCACATCCAGCGAGCCGAACTCGGGAAAGGTCTCCAGGTTGTCGCGCCGGGTCTCTTCCGCAAGCTCCTGGATATGGGAACCGCTATCGAGGGCCACACCCGGCGGGTTGAAGGCGACATGGCCGTCGGAGGCGCCGCTCGCCAGGAGAAATAGTTCAATGCCGCCGGCGGATTCGATTCGGGTGTCATAGGCGGCGGGATCCGCGGGGTCCGGCACCCAGATATTCTCCAAAGGCAGCCAGTATTCCTGCGGCAGTTCGTCGTTCAATTGATCGCGGATTTCCTGGCGGGCAAAATTGACGCAACCGTAGGGCGCATCGGCGGGACAATTCTCGAAACTGCCGTCGGCGAGACGGTGCAGGTATTCGTCCATCATGACGATGACAAGTCGAGACAGGTCCTGCCGGGTCTTGCCGGCGAGCTGTGCCAGAGACTGGTAGGTGCTGCGCAAGCTGCGGCCCCCCGGACAACCCAGCAGATAGGGCCGACCCTGGCCGGCGACGACACGGATCCGCTCCAGGATCTCGGCCGCCAGAACGCGGCCCAGCACCTGGGAATTATCGAAGACCGTGACGGATGCGACCATGGAGGGTGACGGATGAGTGGGACGGATGCGGGGTTCCATTACATGATTTCCGGCCGGGCGCAAACGGGCTGAGAACCAGGGCGGCTGCCGATGCGGCAATCATCGGGGCCCGTATGGAATATCAAGGCGTTGCCCGCCCTGGATTTGTCCTGCGGAAAGCCGCTGAGCCTCGGCATTCGTCTCTCCCCTAGCCCCGGTAACGCGTGAGTCGCAGGGCGATCAGCGTAGTGCCGACCGTCATGACCAGGATGAGCGTTCCCACGGCATTGGCCGCCGGCGTCAGGGAGGTGCGGATCATGCCGAAAACGAATGTCGGCAGCGTCACGCCGCCGCCGATCGTGAAGTTCGTGATGATGAAATCATCGATCGACAGCGACACCGCGATCAGCGCGGCGCCCACCACCGTCGGCCGGATGATCGGCAAGGTCACTGTGAAGAAGGCACGCAGCGGCGAAGCGCCGAGGTCGCGGGCGCTCTCCACCACCCGGTAGTCGAAATTGCGCATCCGCGAATACACCACAAGCACCACGAAGGGCAGCGTGAACAGCAGGTGGCTGAGGATGACTGTGCCCAGCGTCAGCGGGATGCCGGCGAGCTGCGTATAGAAGGTGCGGAGCGAAACGGCGAGCAGCAGGGGCGGCAGCATCAGCGGCAGGCAGAGCAGCGCCGTCAGCGACTGCGCCCGCCTGACATCGATGCGGGACAGTCCCATGGCCGCCATCGTGCCGATGATTGCGGAGATCACGCCGACCGTCGACCCGATCGTCAGGCTGTTCTTCAACGCCGGCCAGAATTCCGGATCATCCAGCATCGCCTGCCACCACTGCAGCGACGGATAGTCGATGGGAAAGGCGGCGATGCCTCTGTTGGTGAAGGAGAACAGCACGACGAGAAACAGCGGCGTCAGCAGGAAGACGACGTAGAGAGCGCCGACAAAGCGCCAGACGATATCGCCGGTCCTGTTCATCGCGGCCGCCACGCTTTGATCGAGGCGCTGACGACGAGAACGATCACGAAGGATGCGAACAGCATGATGAAGGACGTCGCAGCGCCCAGCGGCGGATTGAGGGCGCGACCGAACATGTCCTGGATATTGCTGCCGATCATGCTGATCGTGCCGCCCACGAAGGCGGGCGTGACATAATCGCCGACCGACACCAGGAAGCAGAGGGCAAAGGCGGCGATCAGGCCGGTATGGCAGCGGGGAACGACGATATCGCTGAGCGCCCGCCAGCCGCTGGCGCCCAGATCGCGGGCTGACTCCATCTCGATATCGGTGATGCCGCGCATGCTCGAATAGATCGGCAGGATCGCCAGCGGCAGCAGGAAATGCACGAGCGTCACAACCACGGCGCCGGGATTGTAGAACAGGAACGTCAGCGGCGCGTCGATCAGCCCCAGCGCTTCGAGGGCGGTGTTGAGAACGCCCTCATTCCCCAGGATGGTTTTCCAGGCGTAGATCTTCATCAGATAGCCGCCGAACAAGGTGATGATCGCCACGAACAGCAGCAGCGAGCCATGGCGGCCGGCCTTGAAGCGCACGATGTAGGCAAAGACGAAGCCCAGGATCGTGGTGACGATGCCGATGACGAGCGACAGCTCCAGCGTGAACAGCAGCACGCTCCATTGCTGCTCGATCGATTTAAGATAATTCACGAAGGTGAAATCGGCGCGCAGCTTGTAGAGCTTCACGCTCCAGAAGCTGACGACGAAATAGAAAATTGACGAGGCGCCGAACAGGCCGGTGAAGATCAGCGCCGCCGGCGCGAGCTGCATCGCGATGACGCGGCGTTCGGACATCTCAGCTCGCCACCGCCGCCTTGATGTCCATCCGGCCCTTGAAGGCGGTGTAGCCGGCATCGACCACATGGATGCCGCCGGTCATCCGCTTCGCCTTGTCGCTGGCGAGGTAGACGGCGAAATCGGCGATCTCTGCCGGCTGCAGGATGCCCATGAGATGCAGGTCTTCGATCTTCTTGCGCTCGGCGGGATTGTCCATGAACGGCGCCTGGTGCGGCGTCTCGACGAAGCCGGGACAGATGGCGTTGACGCGCACGCCCTCCGGCGACACGCCGGCGGCGAAGGACCGGGTCAGCGCCACGACGCCGCCCTTGGCCGCGGTATAGGCGTCGATCCCCGCCTGGCCGATCAGGGCGTCGGTGGTCGCGGTCAGGATGATCGAGCCCGATTTCTGCCGCAGCATCTGCTGGCCGACATATTTGCAGCAGTAGAACGTGCCGTTCAGCACAAGATTGACGATCTCGAGCCAGGTCTCCTCCGGCAACTCGGTGGCCCGCCCATCGCCCTTGTTCACCAGCGGCACATTCATGGCATTGTGGAACAGGGCGTCGATCCTGCCGAACTTGGCAACCGTGTTGGCCGCCATGCGCTGCACGGACTGGCTGTCCCGCACATCGACCTTCTCGAAGGCGGCCTTGCCGGCGCCGGTCTCCTCGACGACGGCCCGGCCATTCTTCTCGTTGATGTCGGCGACCACGACCTGGGCGCCCGCGTCAGCAAAAGCGCGAACGCCGGCGCGGCCGATACCCGAGGCCGCGCCGGTGATTACAGCAACCTTGCCAGAAAGATCGGCCATCGCCGCCACCCCTTCCCGACCCTCCCCCGCGTTGCAGGGGAGGTCGGTGCAGCAGACGGAAGTTACGCCGCCTTGAAGCGCTGATAGGCCTCTTGCCACTCGGTCCAGGAGGCGTATTCGCCGCCGAACTCCATCGGCGGCATCGGATAGAAGGCCGCCTTCTTCTGGAAGCCCGCCAGATCGTCATAGGGATAGATCTTGAGTTCCGGCGGAAGCTGGGCGATCGCATCGGGATTGACGATGCCCTGCAGCGTGCTCTTGGTGAAGGCAAGCTGCGCGTCCACCTCCAGCACCTGGTTGGCCAGCTTGTGGGCCGCCTCGCGGTTCGGCGCGTTCTTGCCGATGCAATAGCTGTCGAGCCAGCCGAAGGTGCCTTCTTCCGGATAGGTGAACTCGATCACCTTGCCCTTGTCGGCGACAAACTTCTTGAGGAATTCGCCGCCGCTGAAGGTGACGACGATCTCGTTGCGCGCGAGAGCGTCGGCCAATTCGCCCCACGATGCCGACAGCGTGCGGACATGGTCCTTCTTCAGCTTGATCAGGAACTCGGTCGCCTGGTCGAGCTGGTCCTTGGTCAGTTCCGTCGCCACCTTGGCGTCGGTGGCGATGATGGCGGCGAGCATCTGGTTGCCGATGGGATCGTCCATCATGCCGACCTTGCCCTTCAAGCTATCCTCGAGGATCACTTTCCAGGAGGTGGGCGGCGCCGAGAACGCGGCGGGATCGTAGGCCATCGGGCCGGAGCCCCAGGTGAACGGCACCGCATAGCGCACACCGTCAATGACCAGGTTGGAATCGTTGCGGAACACTTCCGGCACCTTCGCCAGATTCGGCACCAGCGCCTCGTCCACGGGATCGAGCAGTTCGGCCGCCACCATCAACGGGATATAGCCCATGTAAGGCGTGACCAGGTCCATCTGACCCACGCCGCCGCTGGCGAGCCGCGTGACGATCTCGTCATTGTTGCCGATTGGCGTGAAGTTCACTTCGATGTCGTTCTTGGCGAGGAAATCGCCGACCCGAAGGCCTTCGTCATAGCCCTGCCAGCCGAACAGCGAGACGGTGGACTTTGCCGATGCGGCGGTCGCGCCGAGACCGGCCGCGGCCATCACGCCCATCGCAGCGGCGCCTTTCATGACGTCGCGCCGCGTCACCGATCCGAACGACCGGACGCGAATCAAACCATTGTTATCCATGAGCTTCTCTCCCTGGTTAGGCGCTGTCTGCGCTCGTTGATTTCTACCGGCCAGTAGACCGCAGGCGGCGCAAAGCGTCAACCGGCCGGAAGCCGCCGTCCGCCGGGAAAGTGCGGCAATCACGCGGTTTTTTCGTCGCTCAGACCGAGTTCCCGCTTCATCTGCTCCCGCATCAGGTACTTCTGGATCTTGCCGGTCACGGTCATGGGGAAGCTGTCGACGAACTTGACGTAGCGCGGGATCTTGTAGTGGGCGATCTGGCCCTTGCAGAACTCGCGGATATCCTCGGGGCTCGCCTGCTGCTCGGCCTTCAGCCGGACCCAGGCGCAAAGCTCCTCGCCATACTTTGCGTCGGGCACGCCGATAACCTGGACATCCTGCACTTTCGGATGCCGGTAGAGGAATTCCTCGATCTCCCGGGGATAGATGTTCTCGCCGCCGCGGATCACCATGTCCTTGATCCGGCCGACGATGTTGCAATAGCCGTCCTCGTCCAGCGTGGCCAGATCGCCGGTATGCATCCAGCGCCCGCTATCGATCGCCTCGGCGGTCTTGTCGGCGTCGTTCCAATAGCCGCGCATGACGGAATAGCCGCGGGTGCAGAGCTCGCCCGGCATGCCCGGCGGCACGATGCGGCCCGACTCGTCGACGACCTTCACCTCCAGATGGGGATGGATGCGGCCGACGCTGCCGACGCGCTTTTCCAGCGGATCGTCGGCCGCGGTCTGGAAGCTGACGGGACTGGTTTCCGTCATGCCGTAGCAGATGGTCACGTCGCGCATATGCATCTCGCCGACCACGCGCTTCATGACTTCGGTGGGGCAAGGCGAGCCCGCCATGATGCCGGTGCGCAGCGAGGAAAGGTCGAAGCGCTTGAACTCGGCATGGCCCAGCTCGGCAATGAACATGGTGGGCACGCCATAGAGACCCGTGCATCGCTCGTCCTGCACCGCCGCCAGCACCGCCTGGGGATCGAACGCCTCGCCGGGATAGACCATCGCCGCGCCATGGGTGATGCAGGCGAGATTGCCCAGCACCATGCCGAAGCAGTGATAGAGCGGCACGGGAATGCAGATGCGGTCCTTCTCGGTGAGCCGCATGGTCTCGCCGATGAAGTAGCCGTTGTTGAGGATGTTGTGATGGGTCAGCGTCGCACCCTTGGGGAAACCCGTGGTGCCGCTGGTGAACTGGATGTTGATGGGATCGTCGAACTGCAGCTCGGCGCCGATCTCCCGCAGCCTCTGGCGCTCGGCATCCGTGCCGAGCGCGGGCACATCGTCGAATGCGAGCATGCCCGGCGACGGGCCGCCGATGCGGATCACCGTGCGCAGGTCCGGCAGTCTGGCGGCGCGCAGCTTGCCCGGCTGGCAACTCGCCAGCTCCGGCGCCAGTTCGTTGAGCATGGCGATGTAGTCGCTGCTCTTCAGCGCCGTGGCCGTGATCAGCGCCTTGCAGCCGACTTTGTTCAGCGCATATTCCAGCTCGGCCAGCCGGTAGGCCGGATTGATGTTGACGAGTATCAGCCCGGCCTTGGCGGTCGCGAACTGGGTGATCACCCATTCCGAATTGTTCGGCGACCAGATGCCGATGCGGTCGCCGGGCTGCAGCCCGAGCGCCAGCAATCCGGCCGCGAAGGCGTCGATCCGCTGCTGCAGCTCGCGATAGGTCCAGCGCAGATTCTGCTGCCGGACGATGAGGGCATCGCAATCGGCCCAGCGCTGCGCGGCAGCATCGAAATATTCGCCCACCGTCTGGCCGATCAGCGGCTTCTCGCTGCCGCCATGCACATAGCTGCGGCTCAGCTTGCCCATGACGCTTGGCTCCCTCCTCGGCGGATTTTCTCTTTCCGGTCAGAAAACCACGGTGCCAAGGCCGTTGGCAAGCAGCGGCGTCAGGCGGATTTCTGCTCCGCGGTGCGGCTGGCGCGGATCTCGTCAAAACCCTCGATCAGGCCGGCGCCGACAATGAAGATGCAGCCCAGGATCTCGCGCCAGCCGAAGGGTTCGTCGGTCAGGATGGCGGCGCTGATGGCGGCGCCGACGACCTCGAGCAGAAGCAGCACGGTCACGCGCCCAGGCTCGACAAATCCGCTGCCCCACATGACCAGCCAGGCGAGCAGCACCTGCCATATCATGCAGATCAGCAGGAAGTGAGCAGCCGAACTGATGATGGCCGGCGACGGCAGCGCCCCCGCCGCAAGGGGCAACGCGAGCAGGGGCACTGCAAACAGCGCGCCCATCGCGCCCGACACGAATGTCTTCTGCCAGCCGGTGATTTCTCCCCCGAGCTTGCGCGAGTAGGTCGCCGTCAGGGCGAAGGCGATGCTGGAGATGAGCGCCGCGCCGTCGGCCAGCGACAGCGGCGCCGAGCCCAGCCCCTCCAGCCCCAACAGGATGATCGCACCGGCAAAGCCGAAGGCGATGGTCAGCACGCGGAAGCCACGCAGGGGCAAATCGAAGAACAGGAAGCCGAACAGCGTTCCCCAGACCGGCGCCAGATAGAACAGCAGGGTGACGCGTACCACGCTGCCGGTCAGCAGCGCGAAGTTCCAGAGCGCCAGCGTCACGCCGGACATCACGCCCATGATCAGGAGGTTGCGGATTTCGTCGCTGTTCGGCCGGCGGCCGCGCAGCGCCAGCGGCAGCGTCAGCAGCGCGCAAAGACCGAAGATGACGATGCTGGCCCAGGCGCCCCGAAGCCCGGCCCCTTCGACCAGCCGCAGCGGAATCCACCAAAGGCCCCAGAGCAGGCCGCTGGCGGCGATGGCAAGGGACGGCAATGTCGCAGAATGCTGGGATCGGGCGGCCATGGCGCCCGCAATTTAGCGGGACGCGGCGGCCGCACAACCCGGCGCGGCAACTGCTAGAGGGCGACGATGCCCGATGCGTAGAGCGCGCCGACGACGGCGACAACCTCGAACAGCATGGTGCCGGCGCCGATGGCGACACCCCAGCCGATGGCAGCGGCTGTGCGCTTCAGCGACGGACCGAAGGCGATTGGCGAATGAACAAAGCTCCAGTCATTTGCGGACTTGCGCCCGATCGAAGCCAACATCTTTTCCACTCCCGCGACGTTCCGTTTGTGAGTTGCCCAATGTGGGGCGCCGGAACTTGAGTAAAATCTTACACAAATATTCGGCCAAAAGTAAGGCCCGACGCGGAAGAAAATAGCCGTAAATCATTGTTAACGCGTTAATTCTTAATTTCGGAATTCTTTAGGCCTTTCAAGGATAGCTCCCGCCTCGGGATGCGAAAACGACCCAGGGCGTGCAGCGCCAATTCCAAAAAAGGGATTAACAGCGCCCCACAAGTGACCGATAGCACCTGTTGAGCATGCTCCGTTTGATGCCGGGCTCGAAGATTTCTGCTAACGCCGCGCGCGGCCGACCTGCGCCAGCGCAACTTCCAGTTCGTCGCAGAGTATATCGGCTTCCTCGCGGCCGAAGACGATCGGCGGCTTCAGCTTGAGCACGTTGTCGAACGGCCCGTCGGTGGACAAGAGCACACCGCGATCCCGGAGGATGTTGATCACATCGCCGGCCTCCGAAGTCGCGGGTTCAAGCGTCCCGCGGTCGCGGACCAGCTCGATGCCCTGGTACATGCCGCGGCCGCGAACATCGCCGATCAGATCGTGACGTACCTGCATATCGTGGAACCGCTCCAGCAGATAGTTGCCGGTTTCGAAAGCCCGGCGTTGCAAACCCTCCTGCTCGATCACGTCCAGCACCGCCATGCCGACGGCGCAAGACACCGGATTGCCGCCGAAGGAGTTGAAGTACTCCATGCCGTTGGCGAAGCGCTCGGCGATGGCGTGGGTCGTGACGACCGCTGCGAGCGGATGGCCGTTGCCCATCGGCTTGCCCAGCGTGACGATATCCGGCACCACGCCCTGGGGCTGATAGGCCCATAGGGCGTCGCCGACGCGGCCGAAGCCCACCTGCACCTCGTCGGCGATGCAGATTCCGCCCGCCGCGCGCACGTGATCGAAGGCATGGCGCAGATAGCCGTCGGGGAAGACGATCTGCCCGCCGCAGCCTGATATCGACTCCGCGATGAAGGCGGCCGGCCCCGCACCGGTGCGCGCCCGTACATCGGCAATGCGCTCGGCCACCGATTGGGCATAGGCGCGTCCCGTCGCCTCGCCATAGCCCTTGTGCGGCCCGCGATAAGGATCGGGGAGATCGGCGATATGCACATGCTCGGGCTTTCCGGCGCCACCCTTGCGGTTGAACTTGTAGGGGCTGATGTCCACCAGGTTCTGCGTGTTGCCGTGATAGCCCCAGTCGACGGAGATGATGTCCTTGCGTCCTGTCGCCGTGCGCCCCAGCCGCAGCGCCAGTTCGTTGGCCTCCGACCCCGAGCAGACGAAATACACCACCCGCAGCGGCTCCGGCATGGTGGCGGCGATGCGCTCGGCATAGGCCAGGATCGTGTCATGCAGATAGCGGGTGTTGGTATTGAGGATCGCCGCCTGCGTTGACAGTGCCTCAACCACCTTCGGATGGCAGTGGCCCACATGGCAGATGTTGTTCACGCAATCCAGATAGGCGCGGCCGGTGTGGTCATAGAGATAGGCGCCCCTGCCCCTGATGACCTTCAGCTTCCTGCGGTAGCTGATGCTGAGCGATGGGCCCAGCAGATCGCCGCGCTTCTTTAGCAGTACATCCGGTGGCGCAGGATCGGGACGGAAGGTCGCCTCGTCGAGCCGCAGCAGCAGGTTCGTGTCCGGGCAGATGGAACTCCAGATGGCCCAGCGGCTCGGCTCGCCCGCGCCCTCGAAATTGCCGCTTTTGCCCATGAGATCGGTCATGATCTGCACATGCACATGGGGCGCCCAATTGCCGTTGACGCTGGGGTCGCCGATATAGCCGATCACCTGCCCCGCCGCGACCGTCTGGCCCGCGGCCACAGTCTCCAGCGTGCGCCGCGACAGATGGCCGTAGAGCGTATAGAAGGCTGGGCCATCGGCTCCGGCGCGATGCTCCAGGATCACGGTCGGGCCGTAATCATAGGCGAAGGCATTGTCGACGACGCTGACCACGCGGCCGGGCAGCGGCGCATGCAAGGGCGTCTCCGCCTCGATGAAGAGATCGATGCCGGTGTGGACCGAGCGCATCTCCGGCGCATCGGTCTTGAACTGCTCGCCGGCATAGCAATTGCGGTCTTCCCCATAGAGTCCGAGCGCATACAATGCGCCCTCGCCCGCCATCTTTGCCTTCAGCCAGCTCCAATAGGCATGCGGATCCGTGGCATGCTCCATGCCAGGTGCCCCGGATTGCAGCGAAATGACGACCCGACCGGCGCGGCCGATTTCGAACGGCAGCACTGACGCCGGTTTGCAATCCGCCGATTTCAGCCAGGGAACAACGGCATCATGCGTGGGCACCGGCGTCAGGCCCGCCGCTTCACGCGCGGCGAAATATAGGAAATGCGGATTCATTCCATCCAGCCGCCGCAGCATTTCGAAGGCCGGTTTCTGCGAGATCAGCAGATACTCGTTGTCAGGATATTGCTTCGCCCGCCGCGAGGAAATGCAGACGCTCATCGCCAGCCGCATGGCGACGAGATCGAACAGCACGGCAAGCTCGTCTTCCGTCAGCGGGAACTCGGCGTGATAGCCGTGGATCAGTGGCCGCGCGGCCGCGATCGCATCGGGCATGTCCAGCAACGCATAGGCGAGCGTGACCGCCAGCTCATTGATCTGCCGGCCGAACAGCATGTCGCCGAAATCGATCAGGCCGGTGACTTTGCCGGCGTCTGCCGCATCGACGATGATGTTGTTGTCGTTGGCGTCATGATGGATCACGGCGGCGCGCAGCCGCGGCAGGCGCGGCTTCACCTGCGCCTGGTAGCGGACGAAGACCCGCTCCACCAGCGCCCGGTCCTCAGCCTTGGCGATGTCGGCGATATAGCCGCGGCAACCTTCCGCATTGTCCAGGTTCCACAGGAAATCGGGACGGTGCGCCGCCCCATGGCCGAAGCCCTGCAGCGCCCGCGACAGCCGGCCCATGAATCGGCCCAAACTCTCCAGCAGCGCCGACGTGCGCGGCACGGCGCTGAACAGCCGGCCCGGCAGAAAGCTTACCGCGCGCACCAGATGGGCGTCCCGGCCATCGGCCGACGGCCAGCTCACGATACCATCGCCGCTCTTCGCCGGGCGGATGTGCGGCACACCCAGGTCCGGCGCCACGGTTTCCAGATGCGCCAGCACTGCCTGCTGGAACTCCAGTGCCAAACGGTCCTCGCCCAGATTGGCGATCTTCAGCACATAGTCGCCGTCAGGCGTGTTGATCCGCGCATTCTGATCCCGCTCGCTGACCAGCGGCGTGATCTCTCCCGTCAAGTCGAAGCGCTCACGGGCAATTGTCTGGAGGTCGGCGGCCGGAAACGCCGGCGGCAATCTATCGAACGCCGCCATGGCGGAGACTGTGGGTTTGGGTTGTCCGGTCATTTCTTACTCGATCTCTGTCCGTTCACACAGCCTGGCGAACCGGCTGTTTCACGCCGCGGGTGATCTCGGCGAAGATCTCGCCGCTCAGCTTCACCCGGCGCCGCTGGGTCTCATAGTCCACATGGATCAGCCCGAAGCGCTGGCTGAAACCGCAGGCCCATTCGAAATTATCCATCAGCGTCCAGGCGAAATAACCTTTCAGCGGAATGCCCGCCTGGACCGCCCGCGCGGCCTGTTCCAGATGGGCCACCATGTAGCGCGCGCGTTCCCTATCCACAATGGCGCCATCCGGGCCGACGTCATCGGTAAACGCCGCGCCGTTCTCCGTAATGTAGAGGTCGCCGGGCGCATAATTGTCCTGCACATAGGCCAGGATGTCATAGAGCGCCGGCGGATAGACCTCCCAACCCATGGACGTATAGACACCCGGCGGCTCGATCCGGCTGAAATTCACAGGTGGCACATCGGCGCCATCGGCGATGACGGAGCGGCGGTAGACATTGATGCCCAGATAGTCGATCGGCGCGGCAATCGCCGCCATGTCCCCGCCGCGGATATCCGGCAAGAGACCGGCATAGACCTCCAACATGTCGGCCGGATAGGCGCCGCGAAACAGCGCATCCAGATACCAGCGGTTCTGGCAGCCATCGAATCGGCGCGTGGCCGCGACGTCCTCCGGCCGGCCGCTCGCCGGTGTCGAGGCATTGAGATCCAGCACGATGCCGACCTTCGCGCCCGGCACGTTCGCCCGGATCAGCGGCACTGCCTTGCCATGGGCGAGAAGCGCATGATGGCCCGCCGCTAGCGCGCCCTTGGCGCCGAGCTTCAGGCCCGGCGCGTCTTCGCCGAAGGCGTAACCCCACCAGGTGAAGGTCCAGAGCTCGTTGAAAGTGGTCCAGTTTCTCACCCGGTCGCCAAGCCGCCGAGTCACCACGTCAACATAGGCCAGATAGTCGTCAACGATGCCCCGCCGCAGCCAGCCGCCACCCTCATCCTGCAGCACCTGCGGCAAGTCCCAGTGATAGAGCGTGACGAAGGGCGCGATGCCGGCCTCCAGCAACCCATCCACCAGCCGGTCATAGAAAGCGAGCCCCGCCTCGTTCGCCTTGCCGCGACCCTCCGGGACGATCCGTGGCCAGGCAATGGAGAAGCGGTACGCATTGAGGTTCAACTGCCTCATCAGCGCGATATCTTCGCGCCAGCGGTGATAGTGATCGCAGGCGATGTCGCCCGTTTGCCTGTCGGCAATGGTGCCGGGCGAATGGGTGAAGCGGTCCCATATGCTCTCGCCCCGGCCATCCTCGGAGACCGCGCCCTCGATCTGATAGGCGGCCGTCGCCGCGCCGATGGCGAAATCGGCGGGGAACCTGACAGCGCGCGCCCGCGCGATCAGGCTGCCGATATCCTCAATGGGCTCTGACACTGAAGCGCCGTTCGTTCCACTTGAGCATGCTGGCGACCGACAATGTCAGCAGCACATAAAAGATCGCCAGGGTGTTGTATGGCGGATAGGTGAGGAAACTGTCGGACTGGAACTCCCGCATCCGCTGCGTCACATCCCGGACGGAAATGATTGAAAGGAGCGCGGTGTCCTTGAGAATGGCGATCAACTCGTTTCCCAGGGGCGGCAAGATCACGCGGAACGCTTGCGGCAAGATCACGAATCTTGCGACATGCCAGCCCTTGAGGCCCAGGCTCCGCGCCGCTTCAACTTGGCCCTTGGGGACGGCCTCGATGCCGGCGCGGAAGATCTCCGCCATGTAAGCCGAATAGCCGATTGCCAGGGCGATAATGCCGCGCACCAGGTTCGGCAGATCGATGCCGCCGTCGGTCATGTCCTTGAGCGTTCCGCTCAGCGGGAATCCGACATAGAGAATGATCACGAGGATGGGAATCCCGCGGATGGTATCGACATAGAATTCCGCCGCGATGGCCATCGGATGGCGGAAATGCATGGCGCCGCCAAAGGTCACGATCGCCACGAACAGGCCGATGATTGCCAGGCCGAGGCCGGGCAGCTTGTATCGCTCGGGCAGGAATGTCACACGCCACATGACCGGCGCATCTGCCGGTAAAGCGGATGCCGGCAGAAAGGCCGCGGTGACGCGCTCTTTCGTCGCGAGTTCCTGCAGCGCCTCTTCCACATTCAGCACGCCCCGCATCTTCACCGTTTCCCCGGAGCCGCCTTCATACTCGCCGCGGCGCACGGTATCGATCAGGCCTTGCGGCGTATCCTTGATGATCGCCACTGATTTCTCGAGCGTGCCGACCAATGCGTAGCTCTGCTTTTCCTGCAGGAGAAAGAAGGCCGCCCCGGCAAACATCAGAAGGCAGACGGCGGCATGAATGATGATCGTGTAACGCTGCGGCTTCAGCTGCTGCAGTCCCGCCATGCCCAGACCAAGGACGGCGGCCACCAGATAAGCCAGGATCGCCGCGCGCAGCGTCACGAACACGCCGGACGCGAATTCCACGGGCATGATCAAGACCAGGTAGACAACGCCGATGGCATTCAGCAGCAGGATGACGGTTGCGGCGATGTTGCCGAGGGACGCGGTACGGCCCTGGATGCCGAACGCGAGCGCGGCCGCGCTTAGGACGGCCGATACGGCGAAATAGATCCATGCCCCCGTGCGAAAAACGGTCACGCAAAGGTCGAGGGCTTCAGCAGTAAGACGCCGCGGCTTGACCGCTTTCTCGATCAGGTCGGAGGCGAAGGGATCGACGCTGTTGGCGACAACCGAATTCAGGAAGGTCGAGGGATCGAGAATCCCGGCGACAAGGACAGCGAGTGCGAGATTTGCCGCGGCAGCCGCAAGAATCAGCCAGCGCCACTCCGGTCCGCTGAAGCGAAGGGAGGCCCGCGCCAGCGGCATGATCGTTCCGAGCAGCATCGCGGCGAGGAGCAGAAGGAATACCGCCAACAGGCTCGCGGCATTGTCCTCGATGCCAAGGATCTCCCGCAGCGAGCGCTGATAGTTTGGCGTCGACGCGAAGAGATACACGACGAAAGGAATGGCAATCAGAATGACAAAATTGCTGGGCCGGATTCGCTTGATGGCGTCCATGTCAGTCCCCCGGTATCCGCGGCATGAAGCGCCGGATGCGCTCAAAGAAAGAACGCGCCCAGATCGGGGTCGACCTGAGCGCGTTCAGTGATCGAGTTCATGTGGTTGCTGCCCGCAATCGGCCGCGCATTTCCACGGCTGTTTTCGGGCTTCGGAACAATTCCCCCGATTACGAGGTCTTGCCCCAGTATTTGGCAATGAGCGTATCGAGCGTGCCGTCGTCCTTGATCGCCTTGAGGCCTTCATTGAAGGCGTCACGCAACGTGTCGCCCTCGCGGAACACCAGGCCCAGCGGATCGGACTGCAGTCCCGTGATGCCAACGACCAATTCACCGGCGAATTGCTGCTCATAGGCGACCGCGGAGGTGCCGTCGATGACCACGCCGTCGACGTCGCCGTTTTTCAGCGCCTCGACCGCGGCGACGAAGGTGTCGTAGAGGCTCAGATTTTCCCGGCCCACCAGCTCTTCCGCCAATTGGGCGTTGGTGGTCGCGGTTTGCGCCGCCAGCTTCCTGCCCTTCTTGAAGTCCTCGATGGTCAGCGCCTTGTCGGCGACGCGCACCAGCACCGCCTGGCTCACCACGATATAGGGATCGCTGAAATCCATCTCCTTGTCGCGCTCCTCGGTGATGGAGACGCCGGAGACCACCATGTCGAACTGGCTCTGCTGCAGGGCGGCGAAGATACCGTCCCAGGCCGTGGTGACGAACTCGGCCTTGCAATTGATGCGCTCGCAGATGGCGTTCATCACGTCGACATCGAAGCCGACGATCTGGCCGGTGGCCTCGTCGACAGTCTCCATCGGCGGATAGGTGGTGTCCGAGCCCACCTTCAGCACCTTGCCGCCGAGATCCGCGGCGAAGGCCGGGCCGGCCATCATGCCGACCGCGACTGCGGCCATGACAAAACGTTTGATCATTCTCTCTGCTCCTCTGTCCAAGCGATGTTGCCGTTCAGTTTGCTTTTCGCTGCGCGATCAGGCGGCTCCGATTTTCACGCCGGGGATCATCGAGGCTCCGTATCCTGCCTCGTGTCGATCCCGTCGATTTCTCGTTCTCTACAGCCTCCCGGTGCTGACTGGCGCAGCGTTGCAATCACTCTAGCCGCCCGCCACGTCAATGCAAGCCGCCGGGAACCGGAATATATCTTAGGCAAATCAAATATATGCAGGATGCCTGGAGATTCCGCCCAGCGGCCCTGTAGATTGCCCGCCATGTTGGTGAAGAAAATCCAGGTTCTCGCGGCCTTGCTGATTGCCAGCTTTTCATTCACAGCGCTAACGCTGGATGCAGGCGCGGGCGAGTATCCGTGGCTGTCCGGAGAGCCGAGCCGCGACATCGAAAGCGCGCTGGCGGCGCCGGCGGGATTCGAGCGCGTGCCCGCGGCAGCGGATAGTTTCGCCGGTTGGCTGCGCCGCCTGCCGCTGGCGCCCGCGGGCACGGCGGTTGTGCTCCATGACGGCCGGCCGCTGCTGGATCAGTCGATCATCGCCGCCGTGGTCGACATCGACACCGGCACATCCGATCTCCAGCAATGCGCCGACGCGGTCATGCGGCTGCGGGCCGAATTCCTCTACAGCCGCGGCCTGCTGGGTGCGATCGGTTTCGATCTCGTCAACAGCGAGCGCTATCCGTTTTCCGCCTATAGCCGGGGCGCCACGCCGCGGCAGGAAGGCGCTGACATCGCGCTGGCCAGCGAAAAGCCGCGGGGCGCCGGCCACGGCGATCTTCGGCGCTACCTCGATCTGTTGTTCGGCTTCGCCAGCACGCAGTCGCTGGCGCGCGAGCTGCAGCCGGTACCCGGCCTGCGCGAGGCGGAGATCGGCGATGTTTTCATCCGGCCGGGACAACCAGGCCATGCGATGATCATCGCCGACATGGCGGTGAGTGCATCCGGCCAGCGGCTCGTGCTCCTGGTCCAAGGCAGCATGCCCGCGCGCGGCATCTATGTCCTGAACAACACACGCCATCCCGAACTCGGCGCCTGGTTCGAGATCGCCGAAGGCCAGCCTCTCGTCACGCCGGGCTACGAGTTCCGGCCGGATGAGTTGCGGCGGTTCTAGCCTCGCCCTACCTCACCGCATTCTCGATCGGCGGCAGGGAGCGGAGATAGGCGACGATGGCGTCCAGGTCTTCGGCACTCATGTTGTGGTAGAAGCCGTAGGGCATCGGCGGCGCCATGAGGCTGCCGTCGGGGCGGACGCCTTCGGTGATCGCCTTCTTGATGTCGGCGTCGCTCCAATTGCCGATGCCGGTTTTCTTGTCGGGCGTGATGTTCGCGGTGATCGAGATGCCCCAAGGCCCGGGAATCTCCATGCCGCCGGCGCCGAGCTTGTTGGCGAAATCCGGCATCTCGCCCGCGCCCATGGGCGTGTGGCATTCGATGCAGTGGCCGAGAGGCCCGGCGAGATAGGCGCCATAGGCGACCTTGTCGTCGCGCGGCACATCCGGCACCGACTCGACCGGCGGGCCATAGGCCGGCGGCAGCGCGATCTTGAAGGTGGATTTCGGCACCTTGTTCTTCACGGGAGCCACGCTGCGGACATAGGCGACCAGCGCCTTGAGATCGCTGTCCGAGATATTGCGGTACATGCCGAAGGGCATCGGCGGGCCGATCAGCGAGCCATCGGGCCGCAGGCCCTCGCGGATCGCCTTGGCGATCTGTTCGTCCGTCCAGCTGCCGATGCCGGTTTCCGTGTCGGGCGTGATGTTCGCCACATTGGCGGTGAACAGGCCTGCCATGTCGATCACCATGCCGCCGGCATATTCCATGCCGGGAACCGGGCCGTCCGGTCCCTGGGGCGTGTGGCAATTGCCGCAGGCGACGATGCTGTTGGCGAGATAGCGGCCGCGCTCCAACAGGGCATCGTCGGCCATGGCATGGCCGGCGGCGATGAGCCCGAGCGCGGCGATCGCGATCTGCACTATAACGAATTTTTTACGCTGCATTTATGCCTCCACCCATCGGGTTTTTATTCAGATATTGGGCGCGCGTTGCTAACCGAACTCGGCCTCCGATGCAACAGCGCAGATGTTTCGCCGGTGCGACACAGAATAAGGCGGCCAACCGCGCGCCATCGATTCCCCGGCATTGCCGTGATAGTCAATTTCATCACCGGGGAGGAAGAAACGTTGAACGCCAAAGTGATCACCGAGTTTCCGCATAAGGTCCGCCACGTCGAAAACATCTGGATCCCCTTGCGCGACGGCACGCGTCTCGCCGCGCGGCTGTGGCTGCCGGAGGATGCGGAGAAGAATCCGGTGCCGGCCTTGCTGGAATATCTACCCTACCGCAAGCGCGACTCCATGCGCGCGCGGGATACGCCGATGCAGAGCTACTACGCCGGCCACGGCTATGCGGCGATCCGCGTCGATATCAGGGGCACGGGCGACAGCGACGGACTTATCAACGACGAATATCTGCAGCAGGAGCAGGACGACGCCGTGGAGGTGATCGCCTGGCTCGCGAAGCAGCCCTGGTGCAGCGGCGCCGTCGGCATGCATGGCATGTCCTGGGGCGGGTTCAACGCGCTGCAGCTCGCGGCGCTGCAGCCGCCGGCGCTGAAGGCGATCATCACAATGGGCTCGACCGATGACCGCTACGCCACCGACGTGCACTACATGGGCGGCTGCATGACGAAAGACAACGTCGATTGGGGCGGCGTGATGTTCGCTCATGTCTCGACGCCGCCGGATCCGGAAATTGTCGGCGAGCGCTGGCGCGAGATGTGGATGCAGCGGCTGGAGAACCTGCAGCCCTGGATCATTCCCTGGCTCGAACATCAGCGCCGCGACGCCTACTGGCAGCATGGCTCGGTCTGCCAGGATTTCAGCAAGATCAAGATCCCGGTCTATGCCGTGAACGGCTGGGCCGACAATTACTGCGTCTCGATCCCGCGGCTGCTGGCCGGGCTGAGCGGCCCGCGCAAGGGCCTGATCGGACCCTGGGCCCACAGCTTCCCGCAGAATGGCCAGCCCGGTCCGGCGATCGGCTGGTTCCAGGAGGCGCTGCGCTGGTGGGATCACTGGCTGAAGGGCAAGGACACCGGCATCATGGACGAGCCGATGCTGCGGGTCTGCATGCAGGAGAGCGTGCATCCCCAGGTGAATTATCCCGAGCGCGCGGGGCGCTGGGTGGCGGAGGAAAGCTGGCCGTCGCCACGGCTGCAATGGCAGCGCTTGTATCTTAATCCCGGCCGGCTCGACGAGAAGCCGGGCGCGCCGGCCAAGCTCACCGTGTCGTCGCCGCTCACCACCGGCCTCGCCGCCGGCGAGATCGGCCGCTATGGCGACGGCGCGGAGTTCGCCGCCGACCAGCGGGAGGATGACGGCGGCTCGCTGGTTTTCACCGGCGATCCGCTGCCGGCGCGGCTGGAGATTCTCGGCGCGCCGATCGTGGAGCTGACGCTGTCGGCCAATGCGCCGCAAGCCCTGATCGCCGTGCGGCTGAACGAGGTGTTTGCCGACGGCCGGTCCACGCGGGTCACCTATGGCGTCCTCAACCTCTGCCCACCGCGACAGCCATGAGCGGCCGTCGCCGCTGGTGCCCGGGCAGGAGTACCGCATCCGCTGCAGATGGAAGACATCGCCCACGCCTTCGCGCCCGGCAGCCGCATCGCCGTCTCGATCTCCAACCATTACTGGCCAGTGCTCTGGCCCTCGCCGGCGCCGACGGCACTGACGGTGACGACCGGTGAGAGCAACATCTCCCTGCCAGTCCGCCCGCCCCGAGCTGAGGATAAAAAACTGCGCGCCTTCGCCGAGCCGCAGACGGGCGCGCCCACGCCCGTCACGGAGATCGCGGCCGGCCGCACCACCAACCGGATCGTCACCCGCGATCTCCATGCCGGCACCACCACCGTGCTCCTGCCGCGGGACGGCGGTAGCCAGCATCTGCCTGACATCAACATGACCCTGCATGAGACCGGCGAGGTGCATCACCAGGTCACCGGCGACGATCCCGCCACCGCCACCACCTGGACGACGTTCGGCATGGGCCGGGAGCGCGGCAACTGGCGCATCCGCACCGAGAGCCGTACCCGGGTCACCTGCACGGCGGAGAAATTCCACCTGGAGGCGACGATCGACGCCTATGAAGGCGACGACAGAGTCTTCACCCGCAACTGGTCCATGGATTTCCCGCGCGACAATCTCTGAGGATTGCGATGGCGAAGGCAAAGCGGAGCAAGACGAAGCGAGCCCACGGCCCCAAACCGGCGCGGGAACCGAGCCATGGGGCCGGCGCCGGCACCAACAAGAGAATCACGGCGCAGAACCGCAGGCTGCTGGGCAAGCACTACGCGAACAAATATCGCGTGGGGTCTTAAGCTGGGTTAGTCAAGTCGGCCGCGCATTTTTCGCTATTTCCCGCCGAAATTCCTCAATCATCGCAAGGGGTTGCGAGACGGATCGGATGCTCGATTCCGCCGTCAAGTAATTGATTCAGCGCGCAATTCCCGGAAATCCGCAAATCCGGATATGGGGACCCTGATTTTGCGGAACGATCCCATGCAAGGGAACCACGTCCTCGCGGGAATCGATTGTTGGCGGAAAAATTCTCGCGCGGACAGGCGCCGTCAAGCGCGGGCGTATGCCGTATTCCGATACACAATGTCCAACAGCAAGAGTTTGATCGAGCGGATATGGGAGTGTGTTCCCAACATTCAAGGTTTCGAGCAAACCCAATATTTGTCATCCCGCAAATCTCGCGCAGCGAGATTGTGCGTGACCCATGAACACCTAGCGGCGGTTGGGTAGGCTGGATGGGTCCGTGTTCTTGGGTCCCGGACAACCGCGCTCGCGACAAACGCTGCGCGTTTGCGCGGGAAGTTCGGTTTCCGGGAAGACAACGTGATGTGTGGGTCAATGGCTGGTACCGCCGCGCACTATCAGCGTAATCCGCAAATCGTTATCCAACTGCACCGGCGCGATCGCTGGCGCCGATCAGCGCCACGGAACGCGGACGGAAGACTAGGCGAGATTTCGCATCGTCTTTTTACGTTCATTTCACGGTCGTCCGTGCCGCTGCTTGATATGGGTCAAGGCGCGCCCCCGCCTGTTGTCGGACTCTGCCACGGAAAACACGAAGGAACCAATTGTGCAGGTGCATCTCCAGAAGATCCGCCTTGAACTGGCGCGAACAAAGGATTCGCCCGACGGCAATCGACGCCACGGCTATGAGCTGGTGGCGCCGCTGGACAAGGACGGCCATTTGGACGGCAAGGCTTGGCCCTCGCTGCGCCTGTTCTGCCGCGTGCGGCGCTTCGTACCCGACGATATCGACGAGCATGGGCTGCTGATCCACAGCCGCGGCAAGCAATGGGCCTTCTCCTACGAGATCGGCGAAGAGGACGATGAGCCGATCTACCGCCTCGCCGACCACCGCTTCGCCGTCGGCGAATATGTCTCGATCACCGAGCATGACGGCGTGACGCGGCCATTCAAGGTCGTTTCGGTCGCGCCGCATCTTATCGGCAGGTAACGTCGCCCCTACACATTCTCGTGTACCGCCGTGCGCCATTTGACAGACGGCGCCGCGACCGGTTCCATGGCTTGAACAAGAACGCGAGAAACCCGTGCCGGACAGAAGAAGCCGGTGCGGACAAAGGGGAATCGCCAATGCCTGAAGCGCCCACCGCTGTCACCACCATTCTGCGCGACGTCGACGGCAAGTTCCGCGAAATCGAGTTGCAATGGATTCCGATGTCCGACGGGCGGCGGCTGGCGGCGCGGCTGTGGATTCCCAACGGGGCCGACGCAACGCCGGTGCCGGCGATCCTTGAATATATTCCCTACCGGCGCCGCGACGGCACGCGCCTGGGCGACGACCCCATGCATGGCTGGTTCGCCGCGAACGGCTATGCCTGCGCCCGCGTGGATATCTGCGGCAGCGGCGATTCCGACGGCCTCCTCCATGACGAATATTTGAAGCAAGAACAGGACGACGCCTGCGACATCATCGCCTGGCTGGCGAAGCAGCCCTGGTGCAGCGGCAATGTGGGGATGATCGGCATCTCCTGGGGCGGCTTCAACGGATTGCAGGCCGCCTATCGTCAGCCGCCGGCGCTGAAGGCCGTGGTCACCATGTGCTCCACCGTCGACCGCTATAACGACGATGTGCATTACATGGGCGGCTGCCTCTTGAGCGACAACATGGATTGGGGCGGCGCGTTCTTCTCCGTCGCCAACGTGCCGCCGGATCCGCAGATGGTCGGGCCGGGCTGGAAGGAGCAGTGGCTCAAGCGGCTGGAAATCGCCGAGGCGTTTCCGGCGAAGTGGCTGCAGCATCAGCGCCGCGACGCCTTCTGGCGGCATGGCTCGGTCTGCGAGGATTACGGCAAGCTGAAGGCCGCCATCCTCGCGGTCGGCGGCTGGGCCGACGGCTATACGGCGGCGGTGTTCCGGCTGGTGGAGAACCTCAACCGGCCGGATTGCAAGGGCATCGCCGGGCCCTGGGGCCATCTGGATCCCTATCGCGGCATTCCCGGCCCGCCCATCGGCTTCCTGCAGGAATGCAAGCGCTGGTGGGACCGCTGGCTGAAGGGCATCGATACCGGCGTGGAGAAGGACCCGGCGCTGCGCCTCTGGCTGCAGGATTACGTGCCGCCGAAGTCGCATTATGACGTGCGGCCGGGGCGCTGGATCGCGCTTGGAGAAATGGCCGTCGGCAGGCGTCGAGCGGCAGACCTGGGCGCTCAATGCGGACGGGCTGTCGGCGAAGGCCGGCGCGCCCGCGGCGCTCAAGATCAGTTCGCCGCAGACCACCGGTCTGGCCGGCGGCGAATGGTGTCCCTATGGCCTAGGCAAGGTGGCGCCGGAGATGCCGCTGGATCAGCGCGTCGACGATGCCGGGTCCCTGGTGTTCGACTCCGCGCCGCTGGAGAAGCATGCCCTGCTGGTGGGCGATCCCGTGGCGCGGCTGGAGCTTTCGGTCGACAGGCCGCTGGCCTTCGTGGCGGTGCGGCTGAGCGATGTCGCGCCCGACGGCCAGGTCACCAAGGTGACCTATGGGCTGCAGAACCTGGCGCAGCGGGCGAGCCAGGCCGAACCATCGAAGCTGGTGCCCGGCCAGCGCTATCAGATCCGCGTGCGGCTGAACGAGATCGCCCATCAATTCGAGCCCGGGCACCGCATCCGCATTTCGGTATCGACAAGCTATTTCCCGCTGGTGTGGCCGTCGCCTGAGCCGGTGACGCTGACGCTGCAGGCGGGTGAAAGCTCCATCGAGCTGCCGTTCCTGCGCAAGGAGGCGCTGAAGGTGGTCGAACCGTTCGAGCCGGCGGAACAGGGACGGCCGCGTCCGTCGACGGTGCTGGCGCCCGGCCATGACATTCGCGAGATCCACAACGATCTCGCCACCGGCCGAGTCACCATGCGCATTTCGCGCAATGACGGCTGGAGCCGGATCGAGGATATCGGCACGGAAGTCGCTTACGCGAAATCGAAGGAGGAGAGCGTCATCGAAGGCGATCCCCTGTCGAAGCGCGAGGTGGTGACCACCAGCCACAGCTTCCGCCGCGGCGACTGGAACGCGCGGCTGGATACCAAGATCGTCCTGACCTGCGACAAGGAGAATTTCTACGTGCAGTCGGATATCGATGCCTATACGGACGGCGCGAGGATTTTCAGCCGCTGCAAGCAGCATAAGATTCCGCGGGATCATATGTAGAGGAGCGCTTCACCGCTCCATTGCAGCCACCATTGCCCTCATCGCGTCAGCCATAACCTGACGCCTCGCCCCACGAAGTGGGGAGAGGCAGGTGACGTCCGCGTTCAGCGGATGTCACCGGTGAGGGGCGGCGCCGATATCGACTGATACGAGGCGTTCAATGTTCCTGCTCCCACACCCTCACCCGCGCAATATTCGCTGGACGCGAATATTGCGCACCCTCTCCCGCTCCGCGGGCGAGGGGACTGTGGAACTTCGATCAGTTATGAACCTGGCGTCGAACATGTCGGGATTCATCCCGTCCATGCCGCTGCCAGCCAAGGTCAGATAGCGCAAATCTCTAGATTTCCCGGGGCTGCTGCCGCCCGCGGAGTCCTTCCATGCAATTCGGCCTGACCTCGGAACAACAGATGCTCGTCGACAGCGTGCGCGCGTTTGTCGAGGCGGAACTGGCGCCCCATGAGGACGAAGTCGAGCGCACGGACAAGGTGCGGCCGGAACTGATCCAGCAGATCAAGCAGAAGGCGCTGCAGGCCGGCTTCTATGCGGCGAACATGCCGGAGGATCTGGGCGGCGGCGGGCTGGATCATGTGGCGCTGGCGCTGATGGAGCGCGAACTGGGGCGCACCAGCTTCGCCCTGCAATACGCCGTCGCGCGGCCGTCGAATATCCTGCGCGCCTGCAAGAGCGAGCAGATCGACCGCTATCTCAAGCCGGCGATCCGCGGCGAGCGGGTAGAATGCCTGGCGTTGACGGAGCCCAACGCCGGCTCCGACCTGCGCTCCATGCAGACGCGGGCCGAGCGCCAGGGCGACGTCTATGTCGTCAACGGCACCAAGCATTTCATCTCCTACGCCGATGTCGCCGATTTCATCGTGCTGTTCGCCGCCAGCGGCGTGGAGGAAACGGCGAAGGGCAACAAGAAGCGCATCACCTCGTTCCTGGTGGACAAGGGAACGCCGGGCCTCGACGTGCGGCTCGGGCCGCGCTCGGTATCCCACCGCGGCTTCCATCATTGCGAGCTGGTGTTCGCCAATTGCCAGGTGCCGGTGAGCCAGATCCTGGGCGAGGAGCACCGGGGATTCGATGTGGCCAATACCTGGCTCGGCGCCACGCGCCTGACCGTCGCTGCGCAATGCGTCGGCCGGGCGCAGCGGGCGCTGGACAAGGCGACGCAATGGGCGGCGACCCGCAAGCAGTTCGGCCAGACCATCGGCAAGTTCCAGGGCACCAGCTTCAAGCTGGCCGACATGGCGACGGAGATCGCCGCCGCCGACCTGCTGGTGCTGCAGGCCGCCTGGAAGAGCGACCAGGGCACGGTGCAGGACCAGGACTATGCCATGGCCAAGCTCTATGCCACGGAGATGCTGGCGCGGGTCACCGACCATACGGTGCAGATCTTCGGCGGGATGGGGCTGATGGAAGAGGTGGGCGTCGAGCGGCTGTGGCGCGATGCCCGGGTCGAGCGCATCTGGGACGGCACCTCGGAAATCCAGCGGCATATCATCTCGCGGGCCTTGCTGCGGCCCCACGAATAGGCGGCCCTGCGACAACCCGTAGCGGAAAATCGGGGCTTGCAGCGCCGCGGCGACTGCCCAAATTTGATAGCATCAGCGACCAGGGAGGGTCCTCATGTCGCGTCATAACGCTGCCGTCGATCTGAACCGGCACCACCGGCCGGTTGGCCTGTCCGACCGCATCGCCTTCCTCTTCGTCAGGTTCCTGCGCTTCTTCGCCGATACATTTTTCGCCAAGCGCTATGGCCACCGCGCCGTGGTGCTGGAGACGGTGGCCGCCGTGCCCGGCATGGTGGGCGGCATGCTGAACCACCTGAAGAGCCTGCGCCGGATGCAGGACGACCGCGGCTGGATCAAGACGCTGCTGGACGAAGCCGAGAACGAGCGCATGCATCTCATGACCTTCATCGCCGTCGCAAAGCCGAACTGGCTCGAGCGCGCGCTGGTGCTCATCGTGCAGGGCGTGTTCTTCAACTGCTTCTTCGTGCTGTATCTATTCGCGCCGCGCACGGCGCACCGGATCGTGGGATACTTCGAGGAAGAGGCTGTCATCAGCTACACCCAGTATCTCGCGGAGATCGAGGCCGGTCGGCATGAGAACCTGCCGGCGCCGCGCATCGCCATCGATTATTGGGGCCTGGCGCCGGACGCGCGGCTGCGGGAGGTGGTGATTGTGGTGCGCGCCGACGAAGCGGGCCACCGCGACGTCAATCACGACTTCGCCGATCAGCTATCGGGCGCCGCCGGCGCGTCGCCGGCGGTGGCGTAGGCGCCTAGAACTCGTCCCAGCTTTCGCCTGACGTGCCTGTCGACATCTGGGCGCGGCGCAGCGGCCCGCCGGGTGCCCGTGGCTTGGCGGCGGCCGGCGCAGGCGCTTCGCCGGCATCGGCCGTTTCCGTGACGGCTTCACCGCCCAGCGCCTGCGTGAGTTTCGACTGCAGGCCGCGCGCCGTGGCGGGCGGGCGGGAGTCGCGCTGCTTCGGCGCGGCGTAGGCTTTCTCGCGCTGCAAATCTCGCTGGCCGGTCACGGTGAAGAACCGCACGAGAGCGGCCAATTCCTCGGTCTGCTGATCGACGGCCGACAGCGCGTTGCTGGATTCTTCCACGAGCTGGGCGTTCTTCTGCGTCACCTGCTCCATCAGGCCGACGGTGTTCTCCACCTCGGCGACGCCGGTGCTCTGCTCCTGGTTGGCGGCGGCGATCTCGGCGACGATGTCGGCCACGCGCTTGACGCCGCCGACGATGTCGGAGAGCGAGGTGCCGGCCTTATGGACCAGCTCCACGCCGCGGCGGACATGCTCGCCGCTGCTGCTGATCAGGGATTTGATCTCCTTGGAGGCCTGGCCGGAGCGCTGCGCCAGGGCGCGCACTTCCGAGGCCACGACGGCAAAGCCGCGGCCGGCATCGCCGGCGCGCGCCGCTTCGACCGCGGCATTGAGCGCCAGAAGGTTGGTCTGGAAAGCGATCTCGTCGATCATGCCGACGATCTCGCCGATGCGCTGGGAGGATTCCTCGATGCGGCCCATGGCCGCGACGGCGTCGGTGGCGATGCTGCCGCCGCCTTCGGCCGATTTGCGCGCGCCCAGCGCCAGCGTGCTCGCCTGCTGGGCGTTCTCCGCGCTCTGCTTGATGGTGGTGGAGAGCTGGCGGATCGCCGAGGCCATTTCCTCGAGGCTGGCCACCTGCTCTTCGGTGCGCGACGACAAATCCTGGGAGCCGCCGGCGAGCTGCTGCGTCGCCGAGCGGATCGCCTCGACGCCGTTCGCGGTCTGGCCGACCGTATCCGCCAGCTTCACCGCCGTGCTGTTGCAATCGTCCTTGAGCCGCGCCAGGTCGCCCTGATACTGGCCGCCGATGCGCTTGCTGAGGTCGCCCTGGGCCAGCGCCGACATCATGCCCATGACTTCGCCGAGCGCGGTGGCAATGGTCTCCGCCCAGCGGTTCATGCCTTCGCCGAGGCGCAGCATGAAATCCTTCTTGCCCGTGAGATCCAGGCGGCGGGAGAAATTGCCGGCCACGGCCGCGTCCACCAGCCCGGCCACTTCCGCCTCGACGGCGAGCATTTCCGTGAGGTCGGCCCATTCGATGACCGTGCCGAGGCGCTGGCCGTCCTCGTTGACCACGGGATTGGCTGTGAGCTGCAGCTTGCGGCTGCCGATCTGCATGCGTTCCACCGCCGTCACGTCGAGGGCGGCGAGGCGCGCCGCGGCCGCGCCATCGGCGTAGATCGCCGACACATGCCGGCCTTCCAGGTTTCCCTGCGCCAGCGCGGCGAAGCTGTCGCCGAGGAACGGCGTCATCTCCGAGAAGTAGCGCCGGGCGGCGCCGTTGACATAGATGATCTCGCCGGCGGTGTCGGCCATCAGCATGATGCTGGAGGCGTTATCGAGCGCGGTCTGCACCCGCGCGGCGCGCACGCCGGTTTCGCGGATGGTGCTGAGGGAGCGCGCCATGTCGCCGATCTCGTCGCCGCGATCCAGGGCGGGGATCTCCGCATCCTGATCGCCGCGGGCGAGCCGCGCCATGACGCCGGTGATCGCGCCCAGGGGCTTCACGATCGCCCGCGCCGAGGACACCGCGGTCACGATCAACAGGATGAAAGCGATGGCGGCCACGACGATGAAGGACGTCTCGAAGAGTCTTGGCGGTTACCGCATTGTCGGTGTGGATCTCGTTTTCCGCGTCCTGCACCACGTCGGAAATGCCGGCCCAGTAGAGCTCGAGATCGCTGGCGGATTCGTCGAAGGCGGCGAGCTTGCTCTGCAGGCCCGGGGCATTCTCCGAGATCGCCCGCGCCGCCGCATCCGCCTTCGTCAGATACTCATCCACCAGGGGCGCCAGCTCGGAGATGGCAAGCTTGACCTCCTTGAGCTGCGCGGCGCCGCCCTCGACGGTCAGGATCTCGGCGATCGCTTCCTGGTACGCCTTGCCGTGGTCGCGGATCTGTCCCAGCACGGCGTTGAGCGAGGTCGCGCGGCTGGCGATGCCCGTGGTATTGCCGCGCAATGCGACCTGGTAGGAACGCAGCACGCCGCTGCGCACCTCGCGATGCTCGATCTCGGCTTCAAGCTGCAGCCGCGTCACGCGCGACAGGATCGGCAGATCGTTGATCCGCTGGCTGACATTGTTCAGCCCGATGATGCCCACGGTGGCGATGGCCAGCGTGAAGGTCACGGCAAGGCCGCTCAGCAGGAAGAGACGCTGGCGCACCGTGATCGCCTTGCCGATCCGGGAAATCCACTTGAACGGCGAGGAACTGCGCGTGCGGGCCAATTGAGTCTTCCTTCCAGCGTTCGGCAATCTGCGGTCTGGGGAGACCGGCGTCTGCTAGCGGCGGCGACACCGGAAACCGGGGGTTACAGGAGTAACCGAGACTGGTTAAGACCCCCTTATCGATCCATAGCAATTTATGTTCTAGGAGTTAATTGACAGGCGGCCGCATGCGCCGATTCCGCTGCTGGACGTTATCCGCGATCTCGAGATTGTAGCACTGTATACCATCACGCTTGGCCGCGTGTTTCCGGGAAACGCGCGTAGCAAAACGTTTTGCTGCGATGGAAGCCAGGCCGCGGCTGAATGATTGGACGAAAGCGGAATACATTCTCCTCATCTGCCGCATCGGCGTCGCGAAATCCTGGACAATATTTTCCTATTAACCGGCGCTTAGGTCTTCTCTCTTAGGCTACAGGAACAAAGACCTCGCGTTCATCTTGCGGGTCGATCCGTGCAATCACCGATCCCTGGGGGACAACATGAATCGCAAATTGACGTTGGCGGCCGCCGCCGCGGCCTTCATCGCCGCGCTGTCAGCGCCGGCCCTGGCCAATGACGACCTGAACATCATCGGTTCCCGCACCGTGGCGCCCTATGCGAAGCTCGTGGCCGCGGAGTTCGTGAAGAACCAGGGGTTCGGCGCGCCGGAAATCAACGAGTTCGAATACGTCGCAGGCCTTCAAGCATTTCTGCCGCGGCGTCGGCAATCTCTATCCCGACCTGGCCATGGCCTCGCGCCAGATCAAGGAAGCCGAGGCGAAGGATTGCCTGGCGAACGGCGTCGAGTCCTATACCCAGATCAAGATCGGCTATGACGGCGTACTGCTCGCCTACCGCGCCGACAGCGGTTTCGGCAATCTGTCGCTGACCGGCCGGCAGATCTGGCTGGCGATGGCCAAGAACGTTCCTGTGAACGGCGCCATGGCGGCGAACCCCTACAAGAACTGGAGCGACATCGATGCGTCGCTGCCGGCTTCGCCGATCATGCTGTTCCTGCCGGAAAAAGGCGTCGCCATGCGCGACGTGTTCGGCGACCTGGTCCTCAAGGGCGTCTGCGCCGATGAGCCGCTGATGGCGGACATGGCGGACGAAGCCCGCGAGGAAGCCTGCCTGGCGCCGCGCGAAGACGGCGCAATCCTGGACTTCGCCGTGTCCCGCGATGCGCTGACCTCGCTGGTGGAAAGCGCGGATCAGCCGCTGACGCTGACGAATATCCAGCTCATGAGCTCGACCCCGGGCGCCAAGGATGCCATGCTGGTCAGCCTCGACGGTGTCGCGCCCGATGCCACGACGATCGCCGCGGGCACCTACAAGGCCTCCCGGTCGCACTATCTCTATGTGAAGAACCAGCATGTCGGCATGGTGCCCGGCGTGATGGAATTCGTCGCCGAGTTCCTGAGCGACGCCGCCCAGAGCGCGGACGGCTACCTGGTGAAGGATGGCTGGATGCCGCTGAACGACAAGGAGCGGCAGGAGATGCTGGAGCGGACCAAGACCCTGGTGAACTAACGGGCAGGATCATGCCCCGGTACCGGAGCGGATCAGGCGGCCGGAAGGGTAGACCCTTCCGGCCGTTTTTCTTTGCGGCTAACGGCCCTTGAACACCGCCGGACGTCTTTCTGAAAAAGCGCGGACGCCCTCCTTGGCGTCATCCGAGAGCAACGCGCGTTCATAGGCCGGCAGCTTGCCGCTGCGGATGATGTCGAAACCCTCACGGATGCTCCGGCCATCGATCGCCCGCAGGGATTCCTTCAGGGCCTGAATGGTCAGCGGTGCACCGGCGGCGATCTTGTCGGCCCAGTCCCGCGCCGTTTCCATCAGTTTGTCTTTCGGTACGACGGCATTCACCATGCCATAGTGCTTTGCCTCCTGGGCGCTCATGCGCCGGCCCAGCAGCAGCATCTCGGCCGCTACATTATAAGGCAGGCGCCTGGGTATGCGCTGGATGCCGCCGGAATCCGGCAGGATGCCGATCGGCAGTTCCGGCATGGCGAATTCCGCATGATCGGCGGCGATCAGCAGGTCGCAGGCGATCGCCAGCTCCAGCCCGCCGCCCAGAGCGTGGCCATTGATCGCGGCGATGACCGGCTTGTTGAGATCCCAGAGTTCGGTCAGGCCGGCGAACTTGCCGGGGCCGTAATCCAGCTCCCACCACTTGCCGACCTCTTCATTGCCGGCCGCCGCCTTGAGGTCCCAGCCGGCGGAGAAGATCCGCTCCCCGGCCGCGGTCACGATGCCCACCCGCAATTCCGGATCGTCGCGCAGCCTCACGAAGGCGGCGCCGAGCTCGCGGCTGGCGACGATATCGATGGCATTCACTTTCGGGCGGTCCAGGGTGATCTCCAGGATGTGGCCGCGCTGCAACAGTTTTACGGATTCGCTCATTTGCCCCTCTCTCCCGGCGCTCCAGCCGCCATTTCCCCGACAGTCGCCCGAATCGGCACCAGGCGATCCACAGGCCACGACCTCGTCTGATTCGGCTGCGACCGGCATGGCCGGCTGACCTCGGCATAGCATTTCTATGATCTTGATTGTTTTGCAGAAATTCCGAGGACTGCCAACGGATGGGGTGCCGAGTCAGGGCGAAAAACAGGGCGCTGCCACCCGTCTTCGCGACTGCGAAGATTTGCAGGCGGCCGACCGGAAGCTCCTGGCCGGAGTTGCCAGTCGCCGAGCGCCTAGCGGCTAACCCACTGACCGCATTGAGGACCACGCAGCCGGAGAGGATGTCACAACCTAGAATTTGTCGAAATTGCTAGATAGTGTGACAGCAATCACTGCATCAGAATCAAATTTAGCTTGTAGTTGAATGGAATTTGCCCTTATAATTCAATAGTTTGTTAATAACACGTTAACCAATACGCAAGTTTTCGGGTTTTAGGGCTGGTGACTTGGCTAACTTGCTAGAAACACAAAGAAAAACCAGCGCTCTCTACCGTGTGTGGGTGATGTCATGAAGTACGAATCTCGCGAGCTTGCTCGCCTAGTGCGAGCTGCGGCCTTGAGCGCGGGCGTCGCAGCCATAGCTCTACTGCCAAATAGCGTTCAGGCACAGACGACGGAGTTTGCAGCCTATGCGGTCGCTAAGAATTCCCAGACGACCGAAGCGACACTGAAGTTCATCGAAGCCTATCCCCAGAGCCCGCTGGGCCTGGAACTGGTCCAGGCGCTGCCGGAAGACCTGCAGAAGGATGTCTGCGTCGAGCTCCCGGAAGCGCTGCCGATCGACGATGCGCTGATCCAGTTCTGCGCAAGCCTCCTCAACATTCAGCCCGCTGCCGGCCCGGCGCCGACGACGACAACCCGTGACGACAGCGACGATGACGACGACGACGGCCCCGGTGGCGATGATCCGGGTGACGGCGACGGTGATGGAGACGGCGACGGTGATGGAGACGGCGACGGTGATGGAGACGGCGACGGTGATGGAGACGGCGACGGTGATGGAGACGGCGACGGCGACGGTGATGGAGACGGCGACGGCGACGGCGACGGTGATGGCGACGGCGACGGCGACGGCGACGGTGATGGAGACGGCGACGGCGACGGCGACGGCGACAACGATCCCGACGATGACGACGACGATGATGACGACGGCGACGGTGATGGCGACGGCGACGGCGACGGTGATGGAGACGGCGACGGCGATGGCGACGGCGATGATGATGATGACGATGATGATGACGACGATGACGACGATGACGATGATGACGATGATGACGACGATGATGACGACGACGACGATGATGACGATGATGACGACGGCGGTGACGACGACGACGATGGCGACGGCGACGGCGACGGCGACGGCGACGATGATGGAGACGGCGACGACGACGACGACGATGATGGCGACGGCGATGATGATGATGACGATGACGATGATGACGACGACGACGATGATGACGATGATGACGATGATGACGACGACGATGACGATGACGACGATGATGACGATGACGACGATGACGACGATGACGACGATGATGACGATGACGACGATGATGACGATGATGATGACGACGACGGCAAGCCCCACAAAGGCAAGGGCAAGGGCAAGGGCAAAAACAGCCCGACACACGACAACTGGCGCAGCGGCGGATACAACTAGGCCAGGCGTCGGACGGAACATGGAACTCCCGGCGGTCGTCAGACCGCCGGGTTCCCTCCGGACCGAAGTTTTCAAGATGGGGCGGCTTTGCCGCCCCATTTCTTTTGGCTCTAGGGGATTTCTTGAAGCCGCGCTTGGCTAGCGCGGCAGGCGGCGCTCGATTGCCGGATCTGCGCCGCCGCCGCTGCTATGGCGCGCCGGCGACGGCGAGCGGCCTTGCACCCGGCAAGAACGAGTAACCCAGGAACGACGAAATGTTGTGCTGGATGTAGTCGATCCGCACTTCGCTATTGCCGCGGCCATGTACGAAACTGCCGTTGGGCCGGCGGTAGCCCGTCTGCAGCTCCAGATTGTCATGAATGGCGATCCGGGACCGGGCTGCCGCCTGGTCGAAAACGGGCCGATCGGCGGCGTCGCTCGACAGATCCTGGCATAGCCGCACGAACGCCAGCAGGCCTTCGGTCCGGCAGGCGACCGGCGTGCTGCGCTGGTTTTTCCGGTATTCGGGCTTATCCAGGATGTCCTCGGCGATGGCCCGGGCGTGGAGGCGGCTGACCCTCTGCGGTCGCAGCTTGTGCAGCTGCTCCAGCGCATACAGCATCCAATGGCTTTGCTGGGGCACGCCATAGTCCTGCGCGGCCAGCTGCTCTTCGCTGGCTTGCGTGATATCGAGCCAGCGCTGCTCGCCGGTGACGGCTGTCAGGCGCAGCAGCCCGAATAGCGCCTCGCCCGTGTAATAGTCGGAATGGAAGCGCTGGATCTCATCCGTCGAGAAGCGGCGCTTGTGGGCGAAATTGCCGTCGGGCTGCCGCTGCAGAACGATGTAGCCCGCCAAATCTCCGGCGAGTTCGATATATGTCTGGTTCCCGGTGAGAGCGGCCACCTCGAGCAAGGCGAGGATTGCCAATCCATTGCCGCCGAGCTTGACCGCGTCGCCGGCCACTACGCAACGCGTACCGGTGGTTCCATAGGGGCGGATATGGCGGCCGATCAGCCACTCGGTCGCCCGCTGCGCCGCCTCGGCGACGTCAGGCAGGGGACCTGCGCGATTGGCAACCTCGGTCATCGCCCAGATGGTGCCGCAATGGCGCAGGATGTTGTAGCCGGTGGAAGGCCCGGGATTGTCGGCATCGTAGCGATAGAGAAACTTGCCGCGGCGGTCGACAAGCCGCGCCAGGCATTGCGCGCCTTCGATGGCAATCGTCAGGGAATCGTTCATGGCTCGGCTGGCCTTGGATTGTTCCATGTCGGCTGACATCATCAGGAAACCAGGCGCAGGTCTTCGCCGCTCATGCGCGCCAGGATTTTCAGCAGCGCCATGAGGCCGTGCTGCACATTGTCGACGCGGATGGTATTGTCGTAGGCCTCCGTGCGGATGCCGCCCTGCACCCGCTCGGTCCGCCCTACATAGTACATATCGATGCCATCGCGGAATTGCAGCTGAATCAGGCTGCGAAGGCCGCGCAGGATCGCCAGGCGGTAGGCCTGCGCGCGCGCCAAATCGCCGCCGCTGCGCGCCAGTTCCAGGGCGTCGGTGAGCCCTTCCAGATAGACGCCCGTGGATGAGGCATGCGGCGGTCCATATTCCGGCCGCTGTGGATCGTAGAAGCGGCCGCGCAGATCGGGATGGGGTGCGGTGTCCCATTGCTGCATGTTGAGCAGCCAGTCGTTCATCTCGAAGATGAAGTCTTTCACCGGAGCGGCCGCCGCGCCGATGTAGGGCAGCGCGGCATAGTAGGCCTGGCTATGCCAGGGCACGAAGGCCGGATTCGGATTGGTCCGGAAGTGCTCGCGGTAAAAAGCAAAGCTCTGCAGGAATCGCGCGGGATCATCAGCACCTTTCGCCTGCGCCAGGCGTGCGGCCCAAAACACCAGCGCCTCACCGGGATAGAAGTTCTGATTATCGTTGCGATCCGCCGGCTTCAGGAAGGTGCGGAATTCGCCGGTCTGCAGCCACAGGGAATCGACTGTTTTCGACAAGGCCGCCAGCGGTTCCCGGTAACGCTCGGCGCCGGGATTTTCGACGATCGCCAGGCCCGCCAGAGCCGCGGCGCCGAGCTTGGCCTTCTCGCCCTCGGCGATGTAGCCCAGCGCATCTTCGGTCCGGTAATACACCCGCAGCAGATGGTCGAGATTCCGGTCGGCAATATCGCGATCGGCGGCAAGTCCGGAATGCAGGGCGATGCGATTCAGGCACACGGTCGCCATCGTCTGGCGAATCGAATTGTCGGCGTCAGATTCCCGGCCGCTGCTGGGAAAATATTTGTAGACGATGCGCCCGCCGGCATCGACCTGATTGCGCATCCACAGCATCATGCTTTCGGCCAGAGCCCGCGCGCTGCCGCTATCGACATCGGACGCCTCGACGATGCGATTGCCGCGCCAGAGGAGATCAAGGCGCGGCGGCGTTTGCAGGCGCAGCAGAAACTGCAGGGAGTCGAACAAGGCCGGTGCGACGGCGCCTTTCTCCACGGCGTCCGGCGGCAGCTTATCCGCCGCGAGCTGCCTTTCGAGCGCACGCGCATGATCCCGATTCGCTGCGATCATTTCCGTAGCGCCCCTGACGGCGACAAGTCGTGTTCCCTCCAGCAACGCCAATCCTTTGCGGCCGACTTGCGTGCGGCCCATGGCCTTCACCGCCGCCAGCGAGGTGCGGACCGGCGGCCAGCCGATCTCGATCTGCAGCGCATCCGGATATTGCTCTTCCTTGATGGACGCCACCATGGCGCGCTCGACGGTGCGTTCCACCACCGGCCAGCCATCCCGCCCGGCGAGCCAGCGCCGGAACAGGATCACGCCCCTGCGGCGGGCGATGATGATGGCCAGCCGCACGGCGTCGAGCGAGCCCGGCGCGCCGCCGGCCTGAGCCATGCTCCGCAGGGCCGTGCAAAGGCCGCTGGCGGTCACTTCCCCGGCCGGGAGTTGTGTCGAGGTCGGATCGGATGTCATCGGGAGGCTGGTCTCTTGCTATCGGTATTCAGAACGCGAGGCCATTTATAGGCATGCCACCGCAACGGCACCAGGGGAAGCCGTGTGTCTTGAAAGAGCGGCAAATCAGGCAATCGGCAATTCCACGTACCAGCCGAATTCGTCCCGGGCGCCCTGCAGCAACGTGGAGCCGGCGAAGATGTCGGGGTTGCGCATATCCAGGAAATTCGTCACATCCTGGAACTCCCCGGCGGTCACGAAGCGCGGCTGGAAGCGCGTCATCTGATTGTCCGAGATGATGGGATAGAGCCGGAGGAAGAACGCCGGCGCGCCGCCGCGGTCATTGACGTTCAGGCGCGCGAGAAAGCTGTAGGGCGGCATGCTGCGCCGCGCATATTCGCCCTCGCTGCCGAAGTAGCCGTTGCCCAGGCTATAGACGACCCAGCGCCCGCGCCGCCGGCCGATCTCCTGCATCATGTGGGCGCCATGGCCGACGATAAGATCAGCCCCGGCGCCGACCATCCGTTCGGCGATCTGTTTCTGATCCCGGCTGCGCCACATGTAGTTCTTGCCCCAGTGGGGGAACGCAATGGCGAGGCCATCGGGATGTCTTTCCTTCCAGCCGGAAATCGTGGCGTAGAACGCATCGTCGATGCAGGCGATGCCGCCTTCAATGCCGCGGGCATAGCCCTGCAAATCCTCTTCGAATTCGCTGGTGAACTGATAAGCGGAGAATACCGCCAGCCGCCGCGTGCCGCCGGACAGCGAGATCTCGATCTCCAGCGGTGCGGCGGCTTCCGCAGCGTTCCGGCCCGCACCGAAGCCGATCACGCCCGCCGAGCGGACCGCGTTCAATGTGTCGTCAAGGGCGGCGCGGCCGTAATCGACCGTGTGGTTGTTGCCGAGGGCGGCGGCGCCGATGTTGACCGCTTTCAGCGCCGCCAGCGTCTTGGCGGGGTCGCCTTTCAGGATCCAGTCCTTGGCGCCGGTGAAGGGCGACGACGGCCGCTCGGTCAGGGTGGCTTCCAAATTGACGATGCCGAAATCCGCCGACTGCAGGAACGGCGCCAGATGCTTCAGCGCGTAGTCATAACCGTTGGCCGCCAGATAGTTCCGCTTGCCGCGGGTCTGTCGCAGCTCCTGATAGAATTCGCCGAAATAAGTGTCGCCGACCAAGCTGATATCGAGGTTGTGGCGCGCGGCGAGATCGATCTTCTTGCCCGACGGCAATGCATTGCCGTCACGCCCGCCGGCAACCGGCGATATGTCGCCGGAGTCGCCCGGCAACCCCAGGCGCAGATAACTTGGAAGCTTATAGAAATCCGCACCGGCATGCGAACCCTTGACGAGCACGATATCGCCGGGCCGGACATCCGCGAAAATGTAACGCGCCAGCTCCAGGGTGTTGTCGGCATGAGGTCCAAGCATGGACTTGGGCAAGCGGTTGCGCAGTTCCAGGAGTTCATCATGTGCGGTGAACACCTTGTCGATGCCGGCGCCAATGACAACAGGCTCCAACTCCCCATGCAGCTCCAGCGCCCGCTCTCCGATTTCCGCCATGCGGCCAAGCACCGCAATCCGGCGGCCGCCCGGGCCGGGCCTCGCCAACCCGAGCGCTTCAATCCCGTGCTTCATCGACAGCGGCGCGGCGTTTGCCGCATCGTCGATCAGTTCCCAGCTCCCGCCGCCGACCGGCAGCTTCCAACGGCGGAGACGGCCGTCCCGGGTCTTGTAGAACGGCAGGTCCTCGATCGCGCGCCGCCAGTCCGCGCCGGCGGCATGGACGGCGGCGATGCAGGCCAGGGAGTTCATGACCATGCCGCGCCCGGGAATTGGCACTTCATAGCGCACGGTCTCGCCGAAGATCGAGGCTTCCACCAGGCTGTGATCCTCGGCCGGTTCCAGGCCGAGAAGCCTGACATCGGCTTCCGTCGCTTCGCCGAAGCCGATCAGATTGCTCACGCCGAAGCGGCGCGCCAGATCGGCGACCAGCGCGAAAGAGTCCATGTCGCGGTTGACGATGGCGATGCCGCCGCTCTCCATCTCCGAGAAGATCCGCGACTTGTATCGCGCGGTCTCCTCGACGCTCTTGACGTAGGAGGTGTGGGCCAGCCCGACATTGGTGAGGATCGCAACATGCGGGCGCGCCATGCGGGAGATCGAGCCGGATTTGAGCGACAGGCCGCTGACCGCCATCTCGAATACCGCAAAGCGGCCATCGCGCGGCGTCTGCGCCAGGCTCAGCGGGACGCCGAACCTGGTATTGGAATTGGCGCCGGTGCCGGTCGTGGGCGCCTGCCGGCCGAGGACATATTTCAGCATCTCCCGGGTCGTCGTCTTGCCGACGGTGCCGGTGACGGCGATGACCTTGCCGGTAAATCTCTCGCGTGCGGCATGGGCCAATGCAACCACCGCCTCGGGCGCATCGGCGACCCGCAAGACCGGCAGCCCGGCGGGCGGCCGCCGCACATCCTGCTGGACGATGGCGGCGGCGGCGCCGGAAGCCAGTATCTGCGGCAGGTTTTCCGCCGTGTTCCATTTCTCGCTCAAAGCCTCTTCCGATGACGCGCCCTCGGCCCGGCGCCAAGTGGCGGCGTCCATCGCCATCATGATGTCGCCGGGCAGCAGGCGATGGGTGCTCATCGTCAGGCCGGTGGCGCGCCAGCCGGCGCCGGGCGCGCTCAGCCAATGTCCGCCGGTGATCAGCGCCAGCTCTTCGGCGGTCCAGAGCGACGGCCGGTCGGCCGGCGTTGCGCCGGCCGGGATCGCATTCCCGGCAGTTGAGTCCGGCCCTTCGCTCCGCGCTTGCGCCCGGCGATGGCGGGCGGCGGGCGCGCGGTCGAAATCCAGGTCGAGATGCCATCCGAATGTGTCAAAGCCGGTTTGCAAGACAGCGGCTTCGCTGGCCAGGCTGGGATTCCGCTGCGCCAGCAGCGACCGCACGGCGTCGAACTCTTCTGCGTTGACGAAGCGCGGGCGGAAGTCGGTTTTCTGATTGTCCGATAGGATGGGATAGAGCTTGAGGCGGCGCTCGAGGCCCGATCCGGTTGCCGTCAGCTCCAGCCGCGCCGCCAGGCTGTAGGGCGGCGCCTTGCGTTCGTCATATTCGCCTTCGCTGTTGAAGACGAAGTTGCCGAGCCCGTTGACGACCCAGCGGCCGTCGACGCGCTCGATCTCCTGCAGCATGCGGGCGCCATGGCCGAGCACGAGATCGGCGCCGGCGCCGATCAGCCAACCGGCGATCTCCCGCTGCTCCGATGTCCGCCAGGAATAGTTCTCGCCCCAATGGGGATAGGCGATGATCAGATCCAGGGGTGCGGCCGTGCGCGCCTCGGCGATGGCCGATATCAGCTCCTCCGACAGGCAGGCGACGCCCGGCCGGCCCGGCGCCGACAAAACCTTCAGGTCCTGGTCGGCCTTCCGGCTGAATTGCACGGCGGAGAAGATCTGGATTCCCAGCCGGTGGCCGCCGACCTCGGCGGCGATGCGCATGGGCTGTACCGCCTGTCCCTCGCGCTGGTCGGCGCCGAAGGCGCGGATGTTCGACTTGGACAATTGCGCGACCATGGTCCAGAGCCGTTTCAGGCCGAAGTCGTAGCTGTGGCCGTTGGCCAGCGACACCGCGCCGATCTTGTAGGACCGCAGCGCCTTCAATGTCTGCTTCGGATCGGCGTCGAGAAGCAGCTTCTTGCGGCCCGCGAAGGGCGATTCCCGCGGGCGCGTCAGCACGCCGTCGAAATTGACGATGGAGAAATCCGCCATGCGCAGGAATTCTTCGGCATTCCGCAGCGAGTAGGTGTATCCCCGCTCGTGCAGGAAGTTGCCGCCGCCGCGGGCTTCCTTGCGCCGCTGATAGTGGTCGCCGGGGTAGAAATCGCCGAGGATGTTGATGCTGAGCTGGCGGCGGTCGCGCAGATCGACGGTACCCTGCCGCTGGCGCGCATCCTGCGCTTCCTGCGATGTCGGCACCGGCGGGCGGCCGCGGCGCAGCCGGCGCATGACTTCGGCGAAGCCGGCGGTGATGCTGGAGCCTTTGGCGGAAACCACATCGCCTGGCCGCACCTCGTCCAGCACCGCTGACGCCAGCTCGTCTGCGGCCGTAGCGTGCAGCCCGAGCATTTCCTGCGGCAAGCCGGCGCGCATATGCAGCATCTCGTCGCCGAGGGTGAACACCTTGTCGGCCCGCAAGTCCTTCAGCGGCCCGGCGAGGCCGGCATGCACCTCCTGGGAGATGCCGTCGATCCAGCCGATCTGCTGCAGCACGGCGATGCGGCGGCCGCCCGGCTGCGGCTCGGCGAGTCGCAGCACCTCGAAATTGGCCAGCATCGCCGCTTCCGTATTGTTCCAGGTGTCGTCGATCAGATCGAAATGACCGCCGGCGATCGGCACGCGGGCCCGCTGCAGCCGGCCGTGGCGCGTGCGGTAGGACGACAGGTCCCACGCCGCCTGGCGCCAATCGGCGCCCACGGCCTCCACCGCCGCCAGCATCGCCAACGAATTGGCGATCATCGCGCTGCCGGGAACCGGAATCTCGTACTCGATCTCCTCGCCATGCACCGCGGCGCGCGCCCGGCTGTATTCGCCGTGGAGCTTGAAATCCAGCAGGCGGATGTCGGCCTCTTCATGGCGGCCATAGGTGACGATGCGCGGCGCCTCGAACCGCCGGGCGCGTTCCAATAGCTGGTCGAACATGCCGATGTCGCGGTTGATGACGGCGGTGCCGCCAGGCGCCAGGCCGCGAAACAGCCGCGCCTTGAAGCGGACGGTATGATCGAGCGTCGGCGCCAGGCTGGTCTGCTCGCGGGAAATGGCGGTGATGATGGCCACGTTCGGCCGCAGTCTCTCGGCGACGGGGTCTTCGGTCCGGTAGAGCGCGCTCATCGCCACCTCGAACACGGCGAAGGCCGCCTTCGGGCTGAGCTGGGCCATGCAGAGCGCCATGCCGAAATAGGTATTGAAGTTGCCGGTGTAGCCGAAGGTTTCCGCCTGGCGCGACAGCACATGGCAAATCATCTCGCGCGTCGTCGACTTGCCGACGGTTCCCGTCACCGCGATGAGCGCGCCGCCATAGCGGTTGCGGCCGGCCACGGCCAGATCGTTCACCGCCCGCGCGGAGTCGGCCACGCGCAGCAGCGGGAAACCCGGCGGCGCATCCGCGACATCGCGCTCGACAATGGCGCCGGCGCAACCGAGGGTCTGCAATTCCCGCAGCCGGCTGGCGGAATCCCAGGTCAGCGGCTCGACGGTTTCCGCCTCGCCGCGATTGTAGGTCTGGGAATTCATGGTGACGAACAGGTCGCCGGGACGCTGGTAGTTCAGGTCGTAGGTGATGCCCGTGGGCAGCTTTGCCGGCGGCCGCGCATCGAGCCAGCGCCCGCCGGTGATGGCGGCGAGGTCATCCGCAGACCACAGCGGCAATGCGGGCAATGTCACGCGATCCGACCCGTCATTGTCATTGCCGATCCCGCCGCGAATCCTCTGCTGCAACCGGGATCAGTATACAACATGGCCGCCGCTGTTTGGCCAGCGGCGGCGCCGGGCAGCACGGAAATCAGCGAGGGTTAAAGGCGGTCAGCCCCGTTCGATCCGGCATTGATAGCAATTGTTCAGCGCCGAGCGGACATGGACATAGGCCACACCGGGCCGCGCCAGGATCTCGGCCGCCGCCGCCGCAACGTCGGCCGACGGCACGATCCGGCCGGTGCCGTAGAAGATTCGATCGTTGGGGTGATAGCCCTTGAGCAGGTAGCGCTCGCGCTGCAGGAACATCGCCGGCGTTTCGCCGGTCACGGGATAGCGCTCGCAGGGTTCGGCATGGAGGAAGATCGGCCCCACCTCGGCGTAGGGCTGCGCCTCGTCGAACGGGCGATAGGCGAGTATCAGATAGGCCTCGCCGGCCGCCACGTCCCGCTGGCAGTGGCGGCAGGGCACGCCATCGCCATCGGAGATGTGGCGCTCCGGTTTCTGGCGGTTGGCGTCCAGAGCGCCGGCCTGGTAGGCGCGGGCGATCTCGGTCGGCAGGGAAACGAAGCGGACGGAATTCATCGCGGTTGTCTCCTGAATTTCGGCTCTCGCAATCACCGGCCGCGCTTCGCCGCGGCGGCCTCGCGGGCCAGGATCTTTTCCTTGCGCGCCGTGCCCCAGCGATAGCCGCCGAGGGCGCCGTCGCTGCGCAGGATGCGGTGGCAGGGCACGGCGACGGCGACGGGATTGGCGCCGCAGGCCTGGGCCACAGCGCGCACCGCCGCGGGCTGGCCGATCTTGCGGGCGATATCGGCATAGCTGGCGGTCGTGCCCGCCGGCACCTGGCGCAGCGCCTGCCAGACCCGGTGCTGGAACGCCGTGCCCTGGATATCCAGCGGCAGGTCGAATCCTCCGGCCGGCGCTTCGATGAAGGCGACCACGCGCTTCACCTGGGTCGCGAAGTCCTTGGCGTCTTCGCGCCAGGCGGCGCGGGGAAAGCGGTGCTTCAGGTCGGTGACGAGTTCCGTGGGATCGTCGCCGAAGGCGATCATGCAGATGCCGCGCGCCGTACCCGCCACCAAGAGGTGGCCGAGATAGCAGCGCACGACGGCATAGGCGATCTCGGTGCCCTCGCCGCCCTTGCGGTAGGCGCTGGCCTTCATGCCCAAGGTCTGCGCCGAGGTCTCATAGAAACGGCTGCTGGTGTTGAAGCCGAAGTCATAAATGGCGTCGGTCACGGTCGTTCCTTTCGCGAGATGATGTTGCAGGCGGCCGGTGCGGCGCGCCGCGATATAGGCCTTGGGCGTCACGCCCAGGATCTTCTTGAACTGGCGGTGGAAGTGATAGGGGCTGAGGCCGGCGGCGCGGGCCAGATCGGCCAGCTTCGGCGGCGTTTCCGCTTCTTCGATCAGGCGGCAGGCGCGCATGACCGCTTTGTGCTGCGAACTCGGCGCGGCGAGATTGTCAGGCTTGCAGCGCTTGCAGGCGCGGTAGCCGGCGCGGCGGGCGTCCGCCGGCGTGGCGAAGAATTCCACATTCTTCCGCAGCGCCTGCCGCGAGCGGCAGGAGGGCCGGCAATAGACGCCCGTCGTCCGCACGGCGAAGTAGAATTGCCCGTCGGCCGCGGTTTCGCGCGCCTGCACGGCGGCCCAGCGCCGGTCATCGGTTTCAAAGGCGCGGGGCATCGCTGTCACCTTGCTCGCTTTGGTCTGGATTGCAGTTTGCATGATCAGCTCCGGGATTGAACGAAAGAATTGGTGAGGATGCGCCAGGGCCGGCCGTCGATCGCGGCGAGACCGATGCCAATCAGGGCCATGCCGAGGAAATGTTTCGGCTCCAGCCGCTCGCCGAGGAAGACCATGCCCAGCAGCAGCGCGCTGATCGGCACCAGGAATGTCACCAGCGAGATGTTGGTCGAGCCGGCCGTGCGGAGAATCCGGAAATAGAGGCCGTAGGCGAAAGCGGTGCAGACCGCGCCCAGCGCCAGGAGGGCGGCGAATGTCTGCCAGCCGGGCATCGGCGAGCTCCAGGGCCGATCCACGAACAGAACCACGGGCAGCATCAGGACCGTGCTGGCTGTCACCTGGCCGGCGGCGGTGCAGATCGGCGGCATTTGGCGGAAGCGGCGGCCGTAGATGGTCGCGCAGGCATAGGTGACCGCCGCGCCGAGCACGGCAAGCTGCGCCAGCAGGTTGGTGCTGAGCCCGCTCAACAGATCGGTGCCGATCATCACGACGACACCGGCGAAACCGATCACCACGCCGAGGCCCCTGCCGCCCGTGAGTTTCTCGTTGCTCGTCAGGAAATGGGCGAGGATCACGGTGAACAGCGGCGTGGTGGCGTTGAGGATCGAGGCGAGGCCGCTGGCGATATGGCTCTGGCCCCAGAAAATCAGGCTGAAGGGGATGGCGTTGTTCAGCAGGCCCATGCCGAAGAACGCGGCCCAGCTGCGGCCGTCCCGCGGCATGCGGATGCCGTTCATCAGCATGAAGGCATGAAGCAGGATGGCGGCGATCAGCACCCGGCTGCCCGCCACGGTCAGCGGCCCCACGTCACGCAGCGCCACCGCGGCGAAGAAGAACGAGCCGCCCCAGACCGCAGACAGCAGCACCAGCAGGCCCCATTCCAGGGGTCCCATGACGAGGCCGGTGGCGGTGGATTTCAGAGGCATTGTGGTTCCCGTTTCCATGATGGCCACGAGAATGCCGGAGGCGCGCCGGGGTCGCTATCCAGTTCTTGCTCTGCAATTCAAGGTGGGGGCGTGACGTTTTCTCGCACTTCCACGTCGGCTTAACTATTTGATTTATATATGATAAATCGCGCCCGTGTAGGGGCGACCGGCGGTCGCCCTTCCTACAACAGCACAGCGTCGGCAGGGCGACCGCCGGTCGCCCCTACAAAGGGAACGTTTGCGCTCTACCCGTCCATGAACGGCAGGTCGGTGTCGCCGGGCTTCAGGCCGCATTGGGTGAGCAGGCAATGCACCTGGCCGCGATGGTGGGTCTGGTGGTTGAACATGTGGGTGACCAGCAGCCAGCGCGGCTTGACGATCTGGCGGTTCACGGCGACGGAGTAGTAGGAAAAATCCCCCGCGAGTGTCGTCGCATCGAGCGCAGCAGCCCAATCCAGGATCACCTGATCGAACGCCTGCCGCTCCCGTGTCATGTCGGCAAAGTCTGCGAACTGAGCCACGGATTCGCTGATGTTGCCGGCAACGGGTTTCGGCGTGCCGGCGAGGCGATGCAGCCAGATCTGGTCGGCCCAGAGGATATGGTTCAGCGTCGCGTGGATCGATTTGAAGAATGCGCCGCAGTCGCGCTTGCGCTCTTCGTCGGAGAGCTGCGCGGCGCTCGCATAGATCTTGTCGTTCATCCATTTGTTGTAGCGCGCCATGGCGCGTGCATGGTCGATGGAGATCATCCGAAACTCCGGTGAATCACTTTTTGAGATCGCTTCTGCAAACTGGCCTCGCGGTTTCCGGGATGACAATCAGGGAGGCTTATAGGGTCAGCTAAGAGCCGTCGCGGCTTGCGCCAGCCATTTCCAGAGATAGTGCAGGATCGCCCGGTCGACATGAACCCGATAGCCGCGGTTCGGGGGCTGGGGAATGTGAGGGCGGCCCGGTTCCCATTTCGCTTCGGGCAACGCCAGGGGATACAGCACAACCGGCTGGCCGGCGAGCAGGGTGCGAGCGCTGGCCGACGGCGTGAAGAGCTGGGGATCGAGATCGAGGCCGCAGCCCATGGCGACGATCTCGCGGGCGCGCGGCCCCAGGATATCGATGACAGCAAGACCGTCGCTCACATCGCTGACGGCGGCGAATTTTCCGGCCAGCGCCGAGGACAATCGATCCCTGAGGTCGAAGCGGCTGCCGCTTTCCGAGACAACCAGCCGCTTGTCCGGGGCCAGCCAGAGCAAGTACGGCTCCCTGCCCGCGATCTGGTTCGGCTGGGCCGGCGGCACCTGGCTGATGATGGCGCCGAGCGCCGCTGCCGACGCCGCCATATCGCCGGTGACGGCGATCTGCGCCGCGACCGGCGCCGCCGAAATCGTCAGGCCGCGCGCGGCGATCTCGCGCGGTGACTCGCCGAGCATGGCGTCGAACGGTGTCTCGTGGCGCAGAGCATTAGCCATGGAGCCGCTCTCCCTTGGGATCGTGGAAGGCGGGTGCGACGATTTTCGCCGCGAGGCGGCGGCCCATGGCGTAGATGGCCACGGTTTCGCCGGCGGCCTGCCGCTCGCGGCCGCGCTCGATCAGGCCGAGAGCGATGGAGCGGCCCAGCGTCGGGCTCATGTAGCTGGACGTGACATAGCCGAGGCTGCGCGGACTCGACGATCCGGAATCCAAATCCTCGATCGCGTGGGCGCCGGTGGGGATGACCTCGTCCGGATCGGCCGTCATCAGGCCAACGAACTGGCGACGGTCGTCGCGCTTCGAGTCCGAGCGGAACAGCGAGCGGCGGCCGACATATTCGAGGGTCTTCGATTGCAGCGGACCGAGCATGCCCAAATCCTGCGGTTCCGTGGTGCCGTCGGTGTCGCGGCCGATCAGGATGTAGCCCTTCTCCGCCCGCAGCAGCATCAGCGACTCCAGGCCGAAGGGCTGAATGCCGGCCTCAGCCCCCAACGCCTCGATCTCGCGCATCAGCGATGCGCCATAGCCCGCCGGCACGCTGATCTCGAAGGAGCGTTCGCCGGTGAAGCTGACGCGGGCGACACGGCCGGGAACGCCGCCGATCCGGCCCTCGCGCACGCGCCATGTGCGGCAAGGCGGCGTCGGAGATATCGATATCGGTGTCGAGCCGCGCGACCACCTCCCGCGCCCGCGGGCCGGTGACGGCGAATGTCGCCCAGGACGTCGTGACATTGCTGATCGCCACGCGCATTCCCAGGTATTCGCATTGCAGCCATTCCTCGAGCATGGCGTGGACGCCGGCCGCATGGCTGCTGGAGGGCGACAGCAGATAGCGGTCCTCGGCCAGGCGCGCGACGACGCCATCGTCATAGACCTTGCCGGTTTCGCTGAGCAGCAGGCAGTAGCGCACCCGGCCCGGCTTCAGGTTGGCCACTTCGTTGTAGTAGATGAGATTGAGGAAGCGCGCGGCATCGGCGCCGCTGACCTCGATCTTGCCCAGGGGCGAACCGTCGAACAGGCCGACGCCCTGGCGCACCGCCAGCACCTCGCGGCGGATCGCGGCCGCTTCATCCTCGCCGGGCCGCGGATAGGTGCCGGGCCGCCGCCAGCCGCCATAGTCGTCGAACACCGCGCCGCGCAGCTCATGTTCGCGATGGGCCGGCAGGCGCCGCACCGGCGAATACATCTCGCCGCGACGATGGCCGCTCAGCAGGCCGAGCGATACCGGCACATAGGGCGGGCGGAAGGTGGTGGTGCCTACTTCGGGAATCGAGCGGCCAGTCGCTTGCGCCAGGATGGCGAGGCCGTTCAGGTTGCTGGTCTTGCCCTGGTCGGTCGCCATGCCCAGCGTGGTGTAGCGCTTCAGATGCTCCACCGAGATGTAGTTCTCGCGCGCGGCGATCTGCACGTCCTTGGCGGTGACGTCGTTCATGTAGTCGACCCACTGGCGCGACTTCGGCAGGTCGACCTGCCAGTAGGGGAGAATATTGATGCTGCGCTTCGGCCCGCCGGCGCTGGAAGCATTTGCCTTCGGCGCACCGCCGCAGGCTTCGGCTGCGGCATTGCCGGCGGCGTGACCGTCGGCCAAGCACTCCCCGAGATCCAGCAGGCCGCGCGCCGCGCCGATGGAACGCTGCGCCTGGGTGACCCGGTCGGGCAGGAAGGCGCCGAGATATTTGTCGTAGCGGTTCGTGCCGCCGGACTGGCTGTGCAGATGGATCGTCGGCGTCCAGCCGCCGGAAACGGCGACCAGATCGCAGGGAATGGTCTCCCGCGGACCGGCGGGATCGTTCATCGCGGCGATGCGCACCGCGCGCACCCGTGATCTGCCACGCACGTCGACGACAACGAATCCGCTGCGCATCTCCACGCCGAGGCTGCGCATGCGGTCGATCAGCTCCTGGGACATCGGCCGATGCAGATCGACGATGGTGACATGGGCGCCCGCCGCCAGCAGGTCGCGCGCCGTGTCATAGGCGCCGTCATTGTTGGTGAAGACCACGGCGCGGCCGCCCTCCGCCGGCAGGTAGGGACGCACGCCCCAGCGGCGGAGATATTGCGACACGGCCGCCGCCGACATGACGCCCGGACGATCATTCTGCGGAAACACCAGCGGCCGCTCGATGGCGCCGGTGGCCAGGATCACCTGCTTGGCGCGGATCTTCCACAGCCGCTCCGACGCCCAGCCGGCGGCGGCACTCTCGCGCTGCTCCACCAGGGCGATGAGGTTGTGATCGAAGTACGCCACCGCCGTCGTGCGATGGAGCACCCGCGCCCGCGGATTGGTGACAAAGCCGGCCATTGCGTTGGCGACCCAGGCCGGGCCCGACAGGCCATCGATCTCCGCCCCGCGCCACAGCAGCGATCCGCCGGCGCGCGGCTGATCGTCGGCGAGGATGACGCGCAAACCGGCGGAGGATGCGGCGCGCGCCGCGGCAATTCCCGCAGGGCCGGCGCCGATCACCAGCACGTCGCAATGATCGTGGCGCTGCTCGAACCGGGACTCATCGATGTCGCTGCCGACATTGCCGATCCCGGCGATGCGGCGGATATAGGGCTCGTGCAGATGCCAGGACGGCTTCATGAAGGTCTTGTAGTAGAAGCCGCCGGGCAGGAAGCGCTGCAGCATGTCGAGCCCGCCCAGGAGATCGAAGCGCGGGCCGGGCCAGCAATTGACGCTCTTTGCGACCATGCCGTCGGTCAGCGGCAGCAGCGTCGCCTTGGCATTGGGATCGTGACGGCCCTCGGCGATCACATCGAGGATGGCGTTGGGTTCCTCCGCGCCGGCGCCAAAGATGCCGCGCGGACGGTGATACTTGAAGCTGCGGCCGACGACCGCGATGCCATTGGCCAACAGGGCCGATGCCAGGGTATCGCCCTCATAGCCCGTGAGCGCCCGGCCGTTGAATGTGAAGCGCAGGGGCGTCGCGCGATCGACCGCGCCGCCTTTGGATAGGCGATGGGTTTGGCTTTGCGTCATGTCAATCTATGCAGTCCGCAAGCGTCGCATACAAAATGTCCCCTCTCCCCTTGAGGGAGAGGGGTAGGGGTGAGGGGTTTTGCGCGCATTGGCGCGGAAAGTCTTCGCACGAGATTTCGGTCGGATCATCCACAGCAAAGGATTCTCTGGCGCCTGCCGGCGCCAAACCCCTCACCCGCGCAACATCCGCTACGCGGACGTTGCTTGCCCTCTGCCTCAAGGGGAGAGGGGACAGGTTAGGTTGGCGAGTTCGCATGATTCGAACCCAACATCACTCCAGCCACTCCGGCGCTTTCTCGCCCATCTTGTAGACGGCGAGGATCTCGTGGGTGACCGTGCTGCGGGCGAGATTGAACCATTGGCCGCAGCCGGCGCTGTGGCACCAGCGTTCGAGATGCAGGCCCTTGTTGTTGCGCTGGCCGAACAGGTAGTCGCCCCAGGTCTCGTCGCTGACCTCAGCCGAAGGGCCAGGCCGGGCGATATGGGATTCGCCGCCATAGCGGAACTCGGTTTCGTCGCGCGGGCCGCAATGGGGACAGGAGATGCGCAGCATGCTGGGTTCCTAGTGCGGGATGCCGGCGGCGGCGGCTTCGTCCACCAGCGCACCCGATGAGAAGCGCTTGAGATCGAAGGCCTCGGAATAGATGTGGTGCCGGCCGGTGGCGATGATGTGCGCCAGGAGATAACCGCCGGCGGGGATCGCCTTGAAGCCGCCGGTGCCCCAGCCGCAATTGAGGTAGAGGCCCTCCACCGGCGAGGGGCCGAGGATCGGGCTGGAATCATGCACGACATCCACGAGGCCGGCCCATTTCCGCAGCATCTTCAGCTCGCGGAAGATCGGGAACATCTCCGTGAGGCCCGAGACCACGGTCTCGACCACAGGCAGATTGCCGCGCTGGGCGTAGGAGGGATAGAGATCGAGCCCGCCGCCGAACACCAGCTCGCCCTTGTCGGACTGGCTGACATAGGTGCCGGTCGCCGGCGAGATCGACCACCGTGTGCAGGATCGGCTTCACCGGCTCGCTCACCATCGCCTGCAGCGCGTAGCTGGTCACCGGCAGGCGGAAGCCGGCCTTCGCCGCCATCACGCCGGAATGGCCGGCGACGGCGAGGCCGACGGCGCCCGCCTCGATCACGCCCTTGTTGGTCTCGATCGCGGTGATGCGGCCGCCCGACAGGCGGAACCCGGCGACCTCGCAATTCTGGATGATGTCGACTCCCAGCGCATCGGCGCCGCGGGCATAGCCCCAGGCGACCGCATCATGGCGGGCGATACCGCCGCGGCCCTGATAGAAGGCGCCATGGACGGGGAAGCGCGCGCCGTCGCTGAAATTCAGGATCGGCACCAGCTTGCGCACATCCTGGGCATCCAGCAGCTCGGCATCGATGCCGTTGAGCTGCATGGCGTTCACCGAGCGGGCGAACAGCTCCATTTCCTGCCGCGAATGGGCGAAGAACAGCAGGCCGCGCTGGCTCAGCATGATGTTGAAGTTGAGGTCGTCGCTCAGCTTCTCATAGAGCCGCAGCGCCAGATCGTAGACGGCGGCGCTCTCGGGGTGGAAATAGTTGGAGCGGATGACCGTGGTGTTGCGGCCGGTATTGCCGCCGCCGATCCAGCCCTTCTCCAGCACCGCCACATTGCGCACGCCGTGGTTCTTGCGCGAGGTAGTAGGCGGTCGCCAGCCCATGGCCGCCGCCGCCGATGATCACCACGTCATAGCGCGGCTTTGGCGCTGCGCTGCGCCAGGCCGGCGACCAGCCGCGATGGCCGGCGAGGCCTTGCCGTATCAGCGAAAAGACGGAATAGCGGGTCATGAGTGATAGGCGGTGGGACTCGGCTGTGCGGCAGAATTTACAACAGAATCGCGCCGCGTTGGCAAATTGGTACCGGGGTCCTACCTTCGCCCGAGATCGCGCCAGCGGGGGAGGCATTGCAATGGATTGGGCTAAACTGGTTCCGGAGCTTCTTTGCTCGGACACGGCGCGCAGCATCGCCTTCTACCGCGATGTGCTGGGCTTCAAGATTCTCTATGAGCGGCCCGAGGAGGGCTTCGCCTACATGGACCTGGACGGCGCGTCGATCATGCTGGAGCGGGAGAGCGACTACTGGTTCACCGGCAAGCTGGAACGGCCCTATGGGCGCGGCATCAATTTCGAGATCGGCGTCGATGACGTGGATGCGCTCTGCCGCCGGGTGAAGGCGGCTGATGTGACACTGTTCCGCGAGATCGAGGAGCGCTGGTATCGGCGGGACGATCAGGAGGTCGGCAACCGGCAATTCCTGGTGCAGGACCCCGATGGATATCTACTCAGATTTGCGCAGGATTTGGGCGTAAGGCCGCTGCAACAGCAGCAGTAGCTTCAGCGCCGGTCCTCCGGCGCCAGCGCCTCCGGCTTTGTCGCCTGCATGCGCAGGATCGCGAGGCGATGGAGCGCTTGATAGAGCCCCTCCTCGGCATCGAGCTTGCCGCTGCGGATGGCCGCGACAACAGCGCTGAGATCGCGGTCATCGCCGAACCGAAGCACAATGTCCGCTTCCTGTGCTGCGATATCCAGCGCCATCGCCTGGTCGCGTTTCGCCAGCTCGCGAGTGCGGGCGATCATGGCGGCGATGAAGCGGGCCTCGCCGCTGCCGGCCGATGGCGTGCCGGCATCGAGCGCGGCTTGCGCGGAGTTGGCGGCGGCGAGCAGGCTCGCGCCGGTGAGTGCATCGCCGCTCATGACGCACGCACCCATTTGTCCGGCGTCGTCATTCTCAATACGTCATATTCAAGCTCGTCGGCGATCCGGCCAGTCAGCGCCAGCGCCAGTGACGGCTCGGCGCCGGATGCGTGGCGCCAGCCCTGCAGCAACGCGATGGCGGCCCAGCGCAGATGCGCGACGACTTCCCAATAGCGGACGCGCGCGTCATCCACTTTGCGTCCGCTGGCGGATTCATAGGCGCGATAGAATCGTGCGCGCTCGCCGATGCCGCCGGCCTCCAGATCGTCGCGGCCGAAGCGCCAGCAGCGGGCGCAGAACCAGCCGATATCGGCCATGGGATCGCCCCAGGCGGCGAACTCCCAATCGAGCACCGCCGTGAGCCCACGCTCGTCGACCATGTAGTTGCCGGTGCGGAAGTCGCGATGGGTGAGCAGGATTTCGCCCGGTGCCGGCGCGTGAACCTCGGCCCAGCGCAGGCCCCATTCCAACCCGGGACGGCGCAGCGGCGTCGAATCGAGATAGCCGCGCAGTTCCGTCACGGCGGCGAGCGCCGGATCATCTGGCGGTGCACCGAGGAAAGCGAGATCGGCGCGGGGCAACGCGATCTTGTGGATCAGCGCCAGTTCGCGCGCCAATCGCTCCGTCAGCGCCGCGCGGTCGCCGCCGAGCGCGGTATCTTTCACCACTTTCGGCCCGAGGCCGACGCCGGCGACGAACTCATAGATCGCAAACGACGCGCCGAGAATGGCGGCATCGGCACAGGCCGCCACCGGCCGCGGCACAGTGACGCCGCCCCCTTTTGCCGCACGCACCAGCGCGAATTCCTGCAGCCGCGAGCGGCTGGCGGCAATGGTGGAGCGCGCATCCTTGCGCAGCACATAGCGCCGCTCCCCCGCCTCGCGCCCGCCGGCGATGACGCAATGCAGTTTCCAGTTCTCCTGGATGGCGCCGCCACTGAGCGGCGCGATGTCGCGAATCTCCGCGCGCGTAACACCGAACTCCGCCGCGAGCCAACCGGCGAGCGAATCTCGTTGCACGGGGGTCATCAATTCGGCAGCGGCAATAGCATGAGGTCGCTGCTGCCATCCGATCCAAGATTCTTTGGGCCAATGAAGGCCAGCCATTTCCGGTCAGGTGAAATCGCCAGCCGCTTTCCGTCAAAATGCCCCACGATGAGTTTCTCGGTATTGTCGATCAAGCATTCATGCGCTCCGGTATCAAGATGCAGCCTCATCAGGCATTCTGCGTTTCCAGTATCAGCCATGAACCACATCGTATTATCGTCAAGAAAGTCGACGTCCGCCCCGAAATCGGCTGCCATTCCCGCCTTCGCTTTGTTGAGGAGGGTATCGAGGGCAAGGGGTTCACAGGACATTTCGCGATCCATTAGACGGCATTCCTGGACCGCAATCAGGCGGTCGCGTGTAGACCAGGCATAAAGCCATCCCGGCCGGGAGTTGTCGAAAACCGCATGAGCTCCCGTTCCAAAAGGCGCACGATCAGCCGCGATGACTGCGCCGGTTCGCGGATCCAATTGAACAATGTGCAATTGCATTTCACGGGCATCCCAACTCTCCATCGCGACTGCCAGCTTGTCGTTCGAAAGCCAGCGGATCGCGCCATTTCCAAGCGCGTACTCCATTTGCATCGAAAGCACAGGTGAACGCATGGCGCGGAAGTCCGTAGGCATGGCGCGGCCATCGGCCAAGAGAGCATCGCGCAGGTCGCGCTTTCTTAAGTCGACGATGAGCGGCGCTTCGCCGGCTCCGGCAAGAAACCTGACGCCTTCGGGCATCAGCCGCCATTCCCCCACCCAGGCGAAATCGGTGGCGACAACGAGCGCTTTCTCATCCGGCGACAGCAATGCAATCGCGGCACCGCAAGCAAGCAGCGCCCTATTTCCGTTCATGTCAGCGACGTATGCCGCCTGCCGGCCTAACGCATTCGCGGTATCACCACACTCCGAAGCCTCCCCTTTCCAATAGAGAATGTGACCGTTGATGCATTGATACGGCACCGCCCATCCCATGTCATGAAACAGCTCGGCCGGCTCGCCATCGGGGACTTTCTGCACAACAATGCTGTATTCGTGCGAGTCGTCCGTCGAGAAGGTTACGGCGTAGACGATGGTGGAGTTGTCGCACCACACCGGTGGACTTTCAGCGCGCGTGTGCAGCAGGATCGGATTTGCCGCACCTGCAGCCTGCAACGCGGGGGCAGCCGCGACAGATGCCATCGCCAAGGCGGCCAAGGCACAAAGCACCGCCCGCCAGCGCGGCAGCCGACGAATGCACCGCACGGTTACACGCCCCACTGCCAGAAATCGTTGCCCTCTTCTCCGTAAGCCCGCGCCAGCACCATGCGGTGCACCTCGCTGGCGCCGTCCACCAGGCGGGCCTGGCGGGCGTAGCGGTAGATCCATTCCAGCACCGTGTCCTTGGAATAGCCGCGGGCGCCGTTGAGTTGGATCGCGGTGTCGGCAGCCTTGTGCAGGGTGTCGGCCACCTGCACTTTGGCCATGGAGATTTCCTTCCGCGCCCGGTCGCCCTGATCCAGCTTCCAGGCGGCATGCATCACCAGCAGGCGGCCGATCTGGATCTCCGACGCCACCTCGCCCAGCTTGAACTGCACGGATTCGCGCTCCCCGAGCTTCAGGCCGAAGCCCTCGCGGCGCTCCACGTAATCCTGGGCGATCTCCATGCAGCGCTTGGCAAGGCCGAGCCAGCGCATGCAATGGGTCAGCCGGGCCGGGCCGAGGCGGATCTGCGTGGCCTTCAGGCCGTCGCCCACCTCCATCAGCCGGTTCTCGTCGGGAATCTCCAAGCCGTCGAAGATCACCTCGCCATGGCCGCCATGTTCCTCGGGGCCCATGATGGGAATGCGCCGCTCCACCCGCCAGCCCGGCTGGTCGCGATGGAACAGGAAAGCGGTGAGGCCCTTGCGGGCGTCGTCCGACGTGCGAGCGATCAGGATGAAGTGATCCGCCGCCGAGGCGCCGGTGATGAACCACTTATGGCCGGTAATCGTCCATTTGCCGCCGGACTTCACCGCCGCCGTGCGGATCATCGCGGGGTCGGAGCCGCCGCCGGGATGGGGCTCGGTCATGACGAAGGCCGAGCGGACCCTCCCGTCGATGATTGGCTGCAGCCAACGGTCCTTCTGCGCCTCGGTGGCCATCTTGTTCAGCAGGTTCATGTTGCCGTCGTCGGGTGCCGCGCAGTTGAAGCAGGCGGGACCGAAGATGGAGCGGTTGGCCTCCTCATACATCGCCGCCCAGCCCACGACAGGCAGTCCCATGCCGCCGCGGGATTTCGGCGATTGCGGCGCCCAGAGGCCGACCGCCTTCGCCCGGGCGCGGACGGCGTCCAGCACATCCAGCCGGATATTCTCGTGGGCGTCGTAGTTGTCGCGGTCTTGCTCCAGCGGCAGCACCTCGTCCCCGACGAAGCAGCGGACGCGCTGGCGAAGCTCTTCCAGGTCTGGCGGCAGGGTGAAGTCCATGGCGGCTCGCCCGGTAACTATTGACCATCAAGTCATAGCCGCCCGGCGGCGTTCCGCCAACCGAACGGTCAGAAGACGTGTCCGCCATGGTTCCCGGCCACGGCGCCCGCGGTGACCGCCAGCGACAGAATCAGCAGCAGCAGATGCAGCCGGTAGACCAGGCGGTGGGCGCCGGCGGGGTCGCGCGCCACCTTTGCCTGCAGCCAGGCATCCAGGAACAGCGGCTCGCCGATGAAGAGAATGAAGCTGAAGATCGCCCAGACCAGGATCATGCCATGCATCCACCAGAAGGACGGCTCGGCGAACCGGTACCAGAGGTCATCGTCATAGAGAATGTAGAATCCCGTGAGTCCGGCCAGCAGTGAGGCGAATCGCGCCAGCCAGGCGAAGCGATTCTCCAGCAATATGAATTTATCGAGCCAATCGACGCGGCCGGCTTGCGGCCGGAGCGCCGGCAGCAGCACGAGAGTCACGAATCCGACTCCGCCGATCCAAAGTATGACGGCGAGCACATGCAAAACCCGGGCGATGAGGGATAAATCCATGGCCGACAGGGTGCCTCAGGCGGAGAAAGCCGCGCCTTGAGCCACATCAACACACTTTTAACCATGATTTGCGGCGATATCCCCCTCGGGACGCGGTCTTTTTTGCATCCGGGAGCGGAAATTTGCCCGACGGCGCGCCTAAGAATTGAATCCAGGCAGGAGCGCCCTAGTCACTCTGTCAGCCACAGCATTGTCACATGGGATGCGGGCGCCGGCACGCGGTCCGATCAACGCGAGCTCTGAATCTGCCGGGCGCCACGAGTCGCCGGCCAAGCTCTTGCACAAACGTCACGCCCTCATTTGGATTATTGTCCTATGATCCATTGCGCTCCCGTGCGCTGCGAAGGGGTCAAGCTGCGACACCCCGAGCCTGGCCAGTCCGCCAGTTTGCGACATAGTTTTCCCTGCGCAATAGATCATTACTAATGTTTGACATATCATTATAGATATGTAGAAATCACTTAACGTTGCTCTCCATGCTGCGGAGTGATGAGCCCGGAATGATTACAGCCGCACAGATGCGCGCCGCCCGCGCCCTGTTGGGCGCCGACCAGCGGAAGCTGGCGGAGCTGTCCGGTCTGTCCGTGCCGACCATCCAGCGCATGGAGTCGAGCGACGGCGTGGTCCGCGGCAATGTCGATTCCCTGATGAAATTGATTGGCGCGCTGGATAACGCGGGCATCGAGTTGATCGGCGAAGGCGGGGTCAGCCGCGGCGGCGGGCGCGGCGTGCGGCTGAAGACGCCGGCCGGCTTCCGGACACTGAACGAGGGCAGCGGCGAGTCGCCACCGCGCGAACTCATGAAGAGCCGAACATGACATCGGTATCGCTGCTCCTGCTGTGCGTGGCCGCGCTGTTGAGCACCTCCGTGCTGGCGGTGGCGCTGGCGCGAACGCGGGCCGCGCATGAGCTGGTCTATTCCGTGGCGCTTGCGGCGACGCTGGTGGCATTGGGTGTGTCGATCGCCCATGTCATCATCGATGGCACTGCGGACTCGGTCGCGGCCCTGCCCCTCGGCCTGCCCTGGCTGGGGGCCCATTTCCGTGTCGATGCGCTATCAAGCGTTTTCCTCGCCATGGTTAATCTTGCGGCGGCGGCGGCGTGCCTCTACGGACTCGGCTACGGCCGGCACGAAGAAGCGCCGCACCGGGTGCTGCCGTTCTTTCCCGCCTTCCTGGCGGGCATGAACCTGGTGATCCTGGCCGACGACGCCTTCACGTTTCTGCTCTGCTGGGAGTTCATGTCGCTCGCCTCCTGGGCGCTGGTCATGGCGCAGCACCGGGACTCGGAAAATGCCCGGGCGGGCTATATCTATCTCCTGATGGCCAGCTTCGGCACGCTGATGCTGCTGCTAGCCTTCGGCTTACTATCGGGGCCCGCGGGCGCCTATGGCTTTGCGGCGATCCGCGTTGCCGAACATGGCGCGCTGGCGGCCGCGCTGGTCCTGACTTTCGCGCTGATCGGCGCGGGATCGAAGGCGGGCTTGGTCCCGTTGCATGTCTGGCTGCCGCTGGCGCATCCCGCCGCGCCGAGCCATGTCTCCGCGCTGATGAGCGGCGCCATGACCAAGGTGGCGATCTATGGCTTCATCCGCATCGTCTTCGACCTCCTGAGCGAGCCGCCCTGGTGGTCGAGCATGGCGGTCCTGCTGATCGGCGGCGCGACGGCGGCGGTGGGCATACTGCAGGCGCTGATGCAGCGGGACCTGAAGCGCATGCTCGCCTTCAGCACGATCGAGAATATCGGCATCGTGTTCTGCGGTCTTGGGCTGGCGCTGGCGTTCCAGGCGAGCGGCATGGCGTGGGCGGCGGCGCTGGCGCTGACGGCGGCGGTGTTTCACGCCTTCAATCACGCGATTTTCAAGAGCCTGCTGTTCTTCGGCGCCGGCGCGGTGCTGACGGCGACCCATGAGCGCGATCTCGAGCGCCTGGGCGGGCTGATCCACCGCATGCCTGCGACGGCGCTGTTCTTCCTGGTGGGCTGCGTCGCCATTTCGGCATTGCCGCCGCTCAACGGCTTCGCTTCGGAGTGGCTGATCTTCCAGGCGATCCTGCAAAGCCCGGCGCTGCCGCAATGGGGCCTGAAGATCGTCGTGCCGGCAATCGGCGCGGTGCTCGCCCTCTCCGCAGCACTTGCCGCCGCCTGTTTCGTCAAGGCCTTCGGTGTGGTGTTCCTCGGCCGGCCGCGCACGGCCGCCGCGACGAATGCACGGGAGGTGGACCGCTTCTCGACGGCGGCCATGGGGATCCTGGCGGCGCTCTGCCTGATCGCCGGCGTGCTGCCCGGGCTCGTGCTCGACTGGATCTCGCCGGCAACGCTGGCGCTGCTGGGCGAACGGCTGCCGGCCCAGGCGAGCGATCCCTGGCTCTCGCTCGTGCCGATCGCCTCGGGACGCAGCTCCTATAACGGACTGTTGGTGTTCCTGTTCATCGGCCTGTCCGCCTCCATCGCCGTGCTGGCGATCCACAGCTTCGCGTCGAACCGCGTGCGGCGCGGGCCGGCCTGGGATTGCGGCTTCGTCGAGCCGAGCCCGGCAACGCAGTACACCGGCGACAGTTTTTCACAGCCAATTCGCCGCGTGTTCGGCACGCTACTGTTTCGCGCCCGGGAGCAGGTGGATATGCCGCCGCCCGGCGATACCGGCCCGGCGCGCCATCTCGTGGAGCAGCGCGACCTGATCTGGGACGGGCTCTATGCGAACATCGCCGGCGCCATCAACTTTGCCGCCGACCGTCTGAACTATCTGCAGTTCCTTACCATCCGGCGCTATTTGAGCCTGGTGTTCATGGCGCTCGTGATCCTGCTGCTGGTACTCGCCATATGACGCTCATCGGCGATCTCGTCGTGCAGGGAGCGCAGATGGCGCTGGTGCTGCTGCTGGCGCCGCTGCTCACCGGTTTCGTGCGCAAGGTCAAGGCGCGCCTTCTGCGCCGCCGTGGCCCGCCGGTGCTGCAGCCCTACCGCGATCTGTTGCGGCTGCTGCGCAAGGAGACCGTGCTGGCCGAGAACGCCTCCTGGCTGTTCCGCGCCATCCCCTATCTGATCTTCGCGGCCACCTGGGTGGCGGCGGCGCTGGTACCCACCTTCGCCACCGGCCTGATCTTCAGCTGGACCGCCGACCTGATCGCCATCGTGGCACTGCTGGGCAGCGCACGGTTCTTCCTGGCGCTTGCGGGAATGGATGTGGGCACCAGCTTCGGCGGCATCGGCGCCAGCCGCGAGATGATGATCGCCTCGGTCGCCGAACCGGCCATGATCATGGTGGTGTTCACGCTGGCGCTGGTGGCGGGCACGACCCAGCTTTCCACGCTCGCCGGTTTCCTGGCCTCGCCGGCGGTCGGCCTCCGGGTGTCGCTCGGATTGGCGCTGATCGCGCTGACCATGGTGGCGATTGCGGAGAATGCACGCATCCCCGTGGACAATCCGGCGACGCACCTGGAACTCACGATGGTGCATGAGGCGATGGTGCTGGAATACTCCGGCCGCCATCTGGCGATGATCGAGTTCGCGGCGTCGCTGAAGCTGCTGCTCTACATATCGTTGATCGTCGGTGTGTTCGCGCCCTGGGGCCTGGCGGCTGCAACCGCAGGTCCCGCCGCTTATGCCCTCGGCGCCGTGACCTACCTGGCCAAGCTGGCGGCGGGCGGCTTCCTGCTGGCGCTGTTCGAGACGGCAATCGCCAAGATGCGGGTGTTCCGCGTGCCGGAATTCATGGGCGCAGCGCTGATGCTCGGGCTGCTGGGCACTTTGCTCCTCTTCGTATCGCTGAGTCTCTGATGCAACACGGCATCGTCTTCGACATCGCCCATCTCCTGGCCGGCAGCCTCGTACTGATGAGCTTCGTCATGCTGTATCAGGACCGGCTCTATGCGCTGCTGAATGTCTTCGCGGCCCATGCCTTCCTGCTGGCGCTCTCCGTCGCCTGGCAGGCCTACAGCCAGCACGCGCCCCATCTCTATATCACCGCCTTGCTGGCGCTGACCTTCAAGGCCGGCATCATTCCCGTGGCGCTGCACCGCATCGTGCGCCGCCTGGGCATTCACCGGGAGATCGAGACCGTCGTCGGCATCGGACTCACCATGCTGGCGGGTATGGGGCTCGTGGCTCTTTCCATGGTGGTGATGCTGCGCGTCACCGCCGAGGCCGATCCGCTGGCGCGCGAGGATCTCGCCTTCGCCCTGGCGGTCGTCCTGCTCGGCCTGTTGATGATGGTCACCCGGCGCAACGCCGTCAGCCAGGTGGTCGGGTTCATGTCGCTGGAGAACGGGCTGATCCTGGCGGCCACGGGCGCCAAGGGCATGCCGCTGGTGGTGGAGATCAGCGTCGCTTTCTCCATCCTGATCGCCTTCATCGTCATCGGCATTTTCCTGTTCCGCATCCGCGAGCGTTTCGACACTGTGGATGTCCATGCGCTCGACCGCTTCCGGGGCGAGCAGTCATGATTTGGCCGGCTTTCGATCCCGTGGCGGCGGTGCTGCTGATCCCGCTCGGCGCGGCGGCACTCCTGGCGCTGCTGCCGGGCTATCGGGTCACGGCGCGGATCAATCTGCTGGCGGCATTGCTGACCCTGCTCTCCGCCTTGTCGCTCTTCATATTCGAGCCGCGGACGCCCGGGACATATCTATTCATCGACGACCTCAACATCGTCTTCATCGTCCTCAACACCTTCGTCGGCTTCACCACCAGCGTGTTCAGTGCCAGCTATATCTCCCATGAGCTGGAGACGGGCAGGCTGAAGCCGGCCTATCTGCGTTTCTACCATGCCATGTTCCAGATCATGATGTTCGGCATGAACCTGGCGCTGGTCGCCAACAATATCGGCCTGATGTGGGTGGCGATCGAGCTGGCGACGCTGACCACCGTGCTGATGGTCGGCATCTACCGCACGCCGGCGGCGCTGGAGGCCGCCTGGAAATATTTCATCCTCGGCAGCGTCGGCATCGCGCTGGCGCTGTTCGGCACGATCCTGGTCTACATGGCGGCGCGGCCGGTGATCGGCGAAGGCCAGGACGCCATGGTCTGGACCATCCTGATCGAGCATGCCGCGGGGTTCGATCCCGCGCTGATCAATCTGGCGTTCGTCTTCCTGATGCTGGGTTACGGCACGAAGGTGGGGCTGGCGCCGCTCCATGCCTGGCTGCCCGATGCCCATGCCGAAGGCCCGACGCCGATATCGGCGGTGTTGTCAGGCCTGCTGCTCAATGTGGCGCTGTACGCCGTGCTGCGGTTCAAGCTGCTGCTGGCCGCCAATCCCGAGGCGCTGGCGCCGGGGCCGTTGATGGTGACGATGGGTCTCACCTCGCTGGTGTTCGCGGCGTTCATGCTCTACCGACGGCGTGATATCAAGCGCATGTTCGCCTATTCCTCAATCGAGCATATGGGCATCATCGCTTTTGCTTTCGGCATGGGCGGGCCGCTGGCGAATTTCGCCGGGCTACTGCACATGGTCATGCACAGCCTGACCAAATCGGCGATCTTCTTCGCCGTAGGCCATATCTCCCAGGTGAAGGGCACGCAGAGGATCGCGGATATCGGCGGCCTCACGGTGACTCATCCCTGGCTGGGCTGGGGGCTGGTGCTCGGCGTCGTCGCCATCGCGGGCCTGCCGCCGATGGGCATTTTCATGAGCGAGTTCCTGCTGGTGAGTTCTACCTTTGCCCGGGTGCCGTGGCTCGCAATTCCGCTGGTGTTCGGCCTGCTCGTGGCCTTCGGCGCGCTGCTGTTGCGCTTGCATGGGTTGGCGTTCGGCGAGCCCAAAGGCAGCGCAGCGCCGGCCGAGGCATCTTACGTGCCCATGTTCGTCCATCTCGCCCTGGTTTTCGGCGCCGGTATTTATCTGCCGCCGCCGCTGGTCGGCTGGTTCCAGCATATCGCGCTTCTTCTGGGCTAAGGGGAGCACGCGGCCGATGTCGACTCTCTTGGAATTCATTCGGGAAGGCCGGCCTGTCGCGCAGCATCGGCCCTGGCCGCGGGCGATGGTCGATGCCGCGGGCTGGAACAGTGCCGCCGTGCAGCTTGCCGACGGTCTTTGGACTTTGCTGGGCCTCTGGGGCGAGGCCGCTTCCGTGCATATGGCGCTGCTGGACAATGCCGATGGCGACATCGGCGTAATCAGCCTGGAATCCCCCGAGGGCCGCTATCCCGCTGTCGGCCAACTTCACGCACCGGCCTTGAGGCTGGAGCGCGCGATCCAGGATCTGTTCGGCCTGGAAGCAAGCGCCCTGCCCGATCCGCGGCCCTGGCTCGACCATGACCGCTGGGGCGTACGTTACCCGCTGGTTGCGAGAACTGAAGTGCCGGCTGTAGGCGCGCGCTATGAGTTCCTGGCGGCCGAGGGCGAAGGCCTGCATCAGATTCCCGTCGGCCCCGTGCATGCGGGCATCATCGAACCCGGTCATTTCCGCTTCACCGCGAACGGCGAGACCGTGGTGCGGCTGGAACAGCGGCTGGGCTATGTGCATAAGGGCATCGAAGGCCTGATGGCAGGCGCCGATCTTGCCAAGGGCGCAATGCTGGCCGGCCGTACGTCGGGCGACAGCACTGTGGCCTACGGCATCGCCTTCGCCCGAGCCGCCGAAGCGGCGCTCGATATCCAGGCACCGCCGCGTGCGCAATGGCTGCGCGGGCTGATGGCGGAGCTGGAGCGTTTGGCCAACCATTTCGGCGATATAGGCGCGATCTGCAATGACGCCTCCTTCTCGCTCATGCATGCCCATTGCGGCGTTTTGCGCGAGCTTGTGCTGCGCGCCGCCGATACGTCATTCGGGCACCGCCTGATGCGCGATATCGTGCGGCCCGGCGGCATTGCCCGCGATATCGGTATCGACGGAATTGCCGCCGTGCGTGCGGTGATCGGTGAAATCCGCCGCCGCTTCCCGGCTTTGATCGAACTCTATGACAACACGACGTCCCTGCAAGATCGCACGGTTTCGACAGGCGTGCTGAAACCTGGCTTGGCGCGCCAGTTCGGCGCCGGCGGTTATGTCGGACGGGCGTCCGGCCGCGCGTTCGATGCACGGCGCTCCGTCGCCTATCCGCCCTACGATCAACTTCAGTTCGAAGTCCCAGTGCTGGAGGAGGGTGACGTCAATGCCCGCGTCTGGATCCGCATCCGCGAAATCGAGCAGAGCCTCGCCCTGATCGACCAGATCCTGGGACGGCTGCCGGATGGACCTTTACATGTCGAGATCGACGCCGCCGGGGCAGCCTGCGAAGGCCTGGCGCTGGTGGAAGGCTTTCGCGGCGATATCCTGGTTTCGCTGCGCCTCGGGAGCGAAGGGCGGATCGAGCGCTGCCACCTGCGCGATCCCTCCTGGTTCCAATGGCCGCTGCTGGAAGCAGCCATCGAGGGCAACATCGTCGCGGACTTCCCGCTCTGCAACAAGTCGTTCAACTGCTCCTACTCCGGGCACGATCTCTAGAGGACCGTCAGCATGCGCAAGCTCCTCCTGGAAGGCATGATCCGCTCGCCCCTTACCGAAGGCCCGCCGCAGCCAACAGACGCGGCGCTGGCCGAACTCGCCGCCGCGGTCGAGCGCAAGTCGCGTCACCGGTTGGGGCGCAGCCTCTCCATCCGCGAAGTGGATGCCGGCTCCTGCAACGGCTGCGAGCTGGAGATTCACGCGCTTAACAATGCGTTCTATGATATCGAGCGGTTCGGCATCCGCTTCGTCGCCTCGCCCCGCCATGCGGATGTGCTGCTGGTCACCGGACCGGTGACGAAGAACATGCGCGAAGCGCTGCTACGGACCTACAATGCGACGCCAAGCCCGAAATGGGTGGTGGCCGTGGGCGATTGCGCCGCCAATTGCGGAGTCTTTGCCGGGAGCTACGCCGTCGAAGGCGGCGTTTCTTCGGTGGTGCCCGTCGATCTGCATATCCGCGGCTGCCCGCCCTCGCCGCTGGAATTGCTCAGGGGCCTCCTGGCATTGCTGGAGGATGCAACCTACTCCGCCGGCGCCGGTGCCAGGGGCGGTGTCTGACGGCGTTCGGCGCGGGTTCGCGCAAAGCGGCGGGTGGCGACGTAAAACACCGGCGTCAGGATCAGACCGAACAGGGTCACGCCGAGCATGCCGAAGAAGACGGCGGTTCCCAGGGACTGGCGCATCTCCGCGCCGGCGCCGCTGGCGATCATCAGCGGCACGACGCCGAGGATGAAGGCCAGCGACGTCATGAGGATCGGCCGCAGCCGGGTGCGCGCCGCATCGACGGCGGCATCGAAGCGGTCGGAGCCGTGTTCCTCCGCCTGCTTGGCGAACTCGACGATCAGGATGGCGTTCTTGGCCGCAAGGCCGACCAAGACGACGAAGCCGATCTGTCCCAGCACATCCACGCTCATGCCCCGCAGCAGCAGGCCTGAGACCGCCGCCAGCAGGCACATGGGCACGATCAGGATGACCGCAAAGGGCAGGCTCCAGCTCTCATACTGGGCGGCCAGCACCAGGAACACGAACACCACGGCGGCGCCGAACACCAGCAGCGCCGTGTTGCCCACCAGCTTCTCCTGATAGGCGAGTTCGGTCCATTCATAGCTGAAGCCGTCGGGCAGCCGCTCCGCCGCCAGCTTCTCCATCGCGGCCAGGGCAAAGCCGGTGGAGTAGCCGGGCAGGGCATTCCCCTGCACTTCAGCGGCGGGATAGAGGTTGTAACGGGGCACGCGGTAGGGGCCGGTGATGTCGCGGAAATTGGTCACGGCGCCGATGGGCACCATCTTGCCGGCATCGTTGCGTGTCTTGAGATTGGCGATGTCCCGGATGTCCTGGCGGAACTTGCCGTCGGCCTGGGCCGTCACCCGGTAGGTGCGGCCCAGCAGGTTGAAGTCGTTGACGAAGGCGGAGCCGACATAGATCTCCAGCGTCTGGAAGACCCGTTCCGCTGTTACGCCCAGCATCTCCGCCCGAACGCGGTCGATATCGGCGTAGATCTTGGGCGTGCGGGTGTTGAACAGCGAGAAGATGCCCATCAGGCCCGGCGTCTGATTGGCGGCGCCGACGATATCCTGGGTCGCGGCCTCCAGGGCTTGCAGGCCGCGGCCGCGCTTGTCCTGGATCATCATCTTGAAGCCGCCGGAATTGCCGATGCCGCGCACCGGCGGCGGCGGGATGGTGATGATGAAAGCCTCCTGGATGACGCTCAGGCGCTGGGAGAGATCGCCGATGATATGCTGGGCGGAGAGGCCCTGGGCAGACCGTTCCTTGAACGGCGCCAGCGCCGAGAAGATGGCGCCGGCGTTCGGCGCATTGGTGAAAGTCGCGCCGTCGAATCCCGCAAAGGGCACCACATTGATCACGCCGGGCGTCTCCAGCATGATCTTGGCCGCATGCCGCACGACTTCGTCGGTGCGCGCCAGCGAACTGCCGGGCGGCAACTGTATAACGGTGATCAGGTAGCCCTGGTCCAACTGCGGAATGAAGCCGGTGGGCGCACGGTTGAACTGCCAGCCCGTGACACCGATCAAGCCGCCGAAGACGACCAGCATGACGAAAACCAGGCGCACCAGGCGCCGGGTCAGCCCGCCATAACCGCCGGACAGCTTGTCGAACCCCCAGTTGAATCCGCGGAAGAAGCCGCGGACCGGCCGCATCACCGCCCATCCTCCGTGCGCGCCCTCCGTGTGGGGCTTGAACAACAGGGCGCACATGGCCGGACTCAGGGTCAGGGAGACGAAACAGGAGATGATCGTCGCCGAGGCGATGGTCACCGCGAACTGCCGGAAGAACTGGCCGGAAATGCCGGTGATGAAAGCCGCGGGAATGAACACGGCGCAGAGCACAAGGGCGATGGCAATCAGGGCGCCGCCCACTTCGTCCATGGTGCGGTGCGCGGCCTCGCGCGGCGACATGCCGCTGCGGATGTTGCGCTCCACATTCTCCACCACCACGATCGCGTCGTCGACGACGATGCCGATGGCCAGCACCAGGCCGAACAGCGACAGGTTGTTGAGCGAGTAGCCGAGCGCCGCGAGGACCGCAAAGGTGCCGATCAGCGATACGGGAATGGCGACGATGGGAATGATCGAGGCCCGCCAAGTCTGCAGGAACAGGATCACCACCAGGATGACCAGAGCGACCGCCTCGAAAATCGTCTTGATGACTTCGCGGACGGACTCGGCGATGAACTCGGTCGGGTTATAGACGATGTCGTAGCGCAGGCCTTCTGGAAACGCTTTCGACAGTTCCACCATCGTCGACTTGATGTTCTCCGCGGTTTCCAGCGCGTTGGAGCCCGGCCGCTGAAAGATGAGGAGCGGCACCGCCGGCAGTTGGTCGAGATAGCCGTTGGCGTCATAGCTCTGCGCGGCGAGCTCCACCCGGGCGATGTCCCGGACACGCGTCACCCGTCCGTCGGGATCGGTCTTGACGACGACGTTTAAGAACTGACGCTCATCGACCAACCGGCCCAGCGTCTCGATGCTGAGCTGGAAGGCGCCCGGGTCCGGCACTGGCGGCTGATTGAGCGAGCCTGACGCCACTTGCACGTTCTGCGCCTGCAGGGCGGCAACCACTTCGCCGGCCGTGAGATTGCGCACTGCCGTGCGCTCAGGATCGAGCCAGACGCGCATGGAATAGTCGCGCGCGCCGAACACCCTGACATCGCCGACGCCGTTGATGCGCGCCAGCACATCCTTCACCTGCAACGTCGCGTAGTTGGAGATGTAGAGCTGATCCCGCGACTGATCCGGCGAGCTCAGATGTATGACCATCATGAGATCAGGCGAATTCTTGCGCACGGTGATGCCGAGACGGCGCACTTCCTCGGGCAGCCGGGCCTCGGCCACGGCCACACGGTTCTGAACCAGGACTTGCGCGGTATCGAGATCGGTGCCCAGGGCGAAGGTGACGGTGATGGACAGCATGCCATCGCCGGTCGCCTGCGAGGTCATGTAGAGCATGTCCTCGACGCCGTTGATCTCCTGCTCCAGCGGCACGGCGACCGTGTTGCTGACCACTTCGGCCGACGCGCCGGGGTAATTGGCGCTCACCACGATGGTCGGCGGCGCGATTTCCGGATACTGCGCCACCGGCAGGGTGAAATAGGCCACCGCGCCGATCAGCGTGATGAAGATCGACAGGACGGTGGCGAAGATCGGCCGTTCGATGAAGAAATGGGACAGGTTCATCCGCTGGCTCCGGCGCGTCAGTTCGAGGCGACGACCGGTTCGATCTTGCCGTCAACGGGCGTGACCTGCGCCCCGGGCCGGGCGCGCAACAGGCCGTTGATGATGATGCGGTCGGTCGGCTCCAGGCCTTCGCGCACGATGCGAAGACCCAGCTCATCGAACATCGGCCCCGGTCGGATGATCTTGGGGACCACCTTCCCATCCTGCGCCACGGTCAGCACGATCTTCTGCGACTGGTCGGTGACGATCGCGCTGTCGGGGATCAGGATGGCCTTGTAGGGCTCCGAGCCCGGTATGCGGATCCGGCCGAACTGGCCGGGGGTGATGAACGCGTCGGGATTGGCGAAGACCACCCGCGCCCGCACGGTGCCGGCCGAGCGATCCACCTGGTTGTCGACGAAGTTCATATTTCCCTTGAGCGTCCAGTCCCGTTCGTCGAACAGGTGCCCCGCCACGGGCACGGATACGGCCCGCGTGGATTGCATCAAGCCGGCCTCGTAGGCCCGCTGATAGGCGAGGAACTGCGCCTCGCTCATGTCGAATTCCAGATAGATGGGATCGAGGGAGACGATCGTCGTCAGCAGCGTGGTGTTGCCGGAATTGCCGCCGGTGATCAGGTTGCCTTCGCCGACCTCATGCTTGCCGATGCGGCCGCTGATCGGCGCCTTCACCTGGGTGTATTCCAGATTGAGGTCCGCGGCCGCCACCGCCGCCTGGGCCCCCGCCAATGCCGCCTTGGCGCCCGCCGCCTCGCTGGTGCGCTCATCGAATTCGGTCGCCGCCGCAAAGTCGCTCTTGCGCAGCTTGCTGGTTCGCTCGAGCTGGCGAGTCGCGACGTCGAGTCGCGCCGCCGCCTCGTCGTACCGCGCTTTCGCGGATTCAAGGTCGATCTCGTACGGGCGGCGATCGATGACGAACAGCAGGTCGCCGGCATTGACGATCTGGCCGTCCTGAAAGTGGATCAACTCGATGTAGCCGCTAACCCGGGCCCGCAGCTCCACCTTGTCGACGGCGGAGAACTGGCCGGTATATTCGTCCCACTCGGTGATTTCCTGGTAGATCGGCGCGGCCACGGTCACTTCGGGCGGCGGCATCATCTGTGTTGCCTGCGGGGCCTCGGTGCCGGCCTGTTGCTGCCAATAAACGACACCACCGATCACCAGCACCATCAGCAGGCCGACGCCGAGATACCAGCCGATGCGGGACCGCGGCGGACTAGATGGTGTCACATTTGCAGCCGGTGCACCGGCTGCAGGATTTTGATCGCTCATCGCCCCTCCACATGTTCCCCGCCGGGCGGCTGATGAAATACTGTGCAGCGAACCGGTAACAGGTCAGCGGCACCATGGATGTTACTATGAGATAGTCTGTGTCGGAAATGTCACAGCGCCCCAGATCGGTCACGCAGCGCCGTCAGAAGCAGATAGGAACATCCCATCCGCAATCAATAGGCTGAAGATGGCCAAGCCTGCAGGGCGGCCATGGTAACCGCGTCGTTACTACCGAGTCACGCCACGCTGAGCACATCGCAGAGCCTATCGATCTCGGCTTTCGTGTTGTAGTGGCAGAGCCCCATGCGCAGGAAGCCACCTTTGTCGGCGAGGCCGAGGCGGTCGACTACTTCCTTGGCATAGAAATCTCCCTCCCAGGCGAAGACGTTCTCCGCGCCGAGGCGGCGGGCCAGGTCGAGGGGATTGCGACCGTCGATGGTGACGGAAAAGGTGGGCACGCGCATGTGCAGCTTGTCCCGCGCGGTGATGCCGTGGACCTTGAGGCCGGGGATGCGTTCCAGACGGTCCAGCATATGGCGGCCCAGTTCGATCTCGTACTCCACCATGGCCGCCATGGCGGCATGAACGTTCCGCCGCCGGCCGGTCATCGAGCCGAACTTCGCGGCATGGGCGCCGCCCATGGTCTCGCCCAGCCAGTCCAGATACTCGACCGCGCCGAGAACGCCGGCCTGGCTTTCGAAACTCTGGGTGCCGGTTTCGAACTTGGTCGGCAGCAGGTTCGATGCCGGGCGCACCTTGTAGGGTTCCAGTTCCTCGAGCAGCGCGCGACGGCCCCAGAGTATGCCCTGATGCGGACCGAAGAACTTGTATGACGAGCAGGCAAGGAAATCGCAGTCGATCCCCTGCACGTCCGTCGGCGCATGGGGCACGTACTGAACGGCATCCACATAGACCAGGCCGCCGACCGCATGGACCGCTGCAGCAATCGCTTTCACGTCGTTGATGGTGCCGAGTGCGTTGCTGGCGTAGTTGATCGCGGCCAGCCTGGTGCGCGGGCCGATGAGCGAGGGCAAAGTATCCAGGCGGAACTCGAATGTCTGGGGATCGAAGTCGAGCCACTTCACGGTGAGGCCGAGATCCCGCGCCAACAGCAGCCAGGGCCCGACATTGCCGTCATGATCCATGCGGGTGAGAAGGATCTCGTCGCCAGCCTTGAAACGCAGCCCGAGGCTGCGGGTCATGGCAAAGGTCAGCGTCGTCATGTTGGCGCCGAAGATGATCTCCTCCCAGGCCGGGGCGTTCAGCAGGTCGGCCATGGCGCGATGGGCCTCTTCGCTGAGGGCATCGGAGTCGCGAGAGGTGACGAAAGGGCCGCCGGAATTGGCGTTGCTGCGCACGAGATAGTCGGTCATGCGTTTGATGACCTGCTTGGGCACCTGGGTGCCGCCGGGCGCGTCGAAGAACAGGCGGCGCCGGTTGTCGTCGGTGACGTCGAGCGCGGGAAATTCGGCGCGGATGCGATCGACATTCCAGGAAGCATTGGTCATGGGCGCGTGAACTCTTCTTGTTGCTAGCGATGCTGGCGATTGGAGAGGCGCCTAGAGCACAAGGATGGCGCGGAAATCGTTGACGTTGGTGAGGGTGGGGCCGGTGATCAACTGATCATCCAGGGTCTCGAAGAAGCCGTGGCCGTCATTGTCGGCGAGGCGCGCCATGGGATCCAGACCCCTGTCCCGCGCGCGCTGCCAGGTGGTGGGATCGATGAAGGCGCCGGCGATTTCCTCCTGCCCGTCGACCCCATCTGTATCGCCGGCCACCGCATGGACGCCGTCGAGGCCGCGCAACGCCACCGTCAGCGCCAGCAGGAACTCCACATTGCGGCCGCCCCGGCCCTTGCCGCGCACGGTGACCGTGGTCTCGCCGCCGGAGATCAAGGCGCAAGGCCGCGCCGCCGGCTGGCCATAACGCTTCACCTGCCGGACGATGCCGGCCATCACCCGCGCCACTTCGCGGGACTCGCCCTCGATGGAATCGCCGAGGATGACCGGCGCGATGCCGGCGGCCTTGGCCACCTTCGCCGCCGCTTCCAGAGAGAGCTGCGGCGTGGCGATCGTAACGGCCTCGTTGCGCGCCAGCCGCGCGTCGCCGGGCTTGGGCAATTCATCGGCGGCGCGGTCCATATGAGCCCGGACCGCCGGTGGAAGCTGCAGACCGATAGCGGGCCAGGATCGCCCGGGCGTCGGCGAAGCTGGTGGGATCGGGCACCGTGGGGCCGGAGCCGATGACCGCCGGGATCGTCGCCGGGCACGTCCGATATCAGCAGGCTCACGACCCGCGCCGGGGCGGCCGCAGCGGCCAGGCGGCCGCCCTTGATGGCGGAGAGGTGCTTGCGCAGGCAGTTCATTTCCGTGATGTCGGCGCCGGAGGCCAGGAGCTGCTTGGTCACCGCCTGCTTGTCGGCCAGGGTCAGGCCATCAGCGGGCGCCACCAGCAAGGCCGAGGCGCCGCCGGAGATCAGGGCGATGACCAGGTCGTCGGAGGTGAGACCCCTGACCAGATCCAGCATGCGGGCCGCTGCCCCCGCGCCCTTGGCGTCGGGCACCGGATGGGCGGCCTCGACGATCTCTATCCGCCGGCAGGGCACGCCATGGCCGTAGCGGGTGACCACCAGCCCCTCCAGCGGCCCGTCCCAGCTCTGCTCCAGGGCGCGGGCCATGGCGGCCGAGGCCTTGCCGGCGCCGACCACGATGGTGCGGCCGCGGGGCTTCGGCGGCAGATGGCGCGGGACCAGCTTGGCGGGATCGGCGGCATCGACGGCCGCCTGGAACAGCGACCGCAGCAACTCCCGCTGGCTCATTGACTCCGCGCCCACTCGCGGATCCAGCCGAGCCCGTCCGAGGTCTTGCCCTTGGGCTTGTACTCGCAGCCCACCCAGCCCTCATAGCCGGCGACATCGATCTCGGTGAAGACGTAGGGGTAGTTGATCTCGCCGGTGCCGGGCTCGTGGCGGCCGGGATTGTCGGCGAGCTGGATATGCTTGATGTGGTCCTGGTGGCGCTGGAAATTGGCCACCAGCTCGCCCTCGCTGCGCTGCTGGTGATAGAGGTCGTACTGGATGAACAGGTTGTTCGAGCCCACCTCGTCGATGATCCAGCGGGCCATGCCCACGCCGCAGAGATAGAAGCCGGGCATGTCGTACTGGTTGATCGGCTCGACCAGCAGCCGGATTTTCTCAGCCGCCGCCGCCTGAGCGGCGAATTTCAGATTCTCGACGAAAGTCTTGTGCACGGAATCGCTCCGCGCATCCGCCGGCACGATGCCGGCCAGGCAATTGACCTGCCGGCAACCCAGGATCCTAGCGTAATCGAGGGCCTTGCCCACGCCTTCCTGGAACTCGCCGATGCGGCCGGGCAGACACGCGAGGCCGCGCTCCCCCTTCTCCCAATTGCCCGGCGGCAGGTTGAACAGCACCTGCACCTGCCGATGGGCCTTCAGCTTCTCCAGGATCTGTTCCTTCGGAAAGGCGTAGGGGAAATGGTACTCGATGCCCTTGAAGCCGTCCTTGGCCGCCGCGGCGAAGCGGTCCAGGAACTCATGCTCGGTGTAGAGCATGGACAGATTGGCGCAGAAACGCGGCATAAACCCCCTGAGGCCCATTAGGAGCCGGCGGCCCGCATGGTGGAGTCTGCGGGCGGCCGGGGCAAGGCCGGAAAGCCGGAAAACCTCCCGCCCCTACCCCCTTGTCCGGACTGGAACATCTGCCACAAATGGCGCCGGACCCTGCGGTCGAAGCCGGCCGCTGGCCCATCGCTTTGGAGACAAGGATGAGCGCGACGCCTGACATTCCCGAATTCGCCCGCAAGCTGGTGAACCTGGCCTCGCCGCGCCTGGGGTCCAAGCCGGCCGGCAACAGCGACGAATTCTTCGCCCCGGCGACACGGATGCTGCAGGATACGCCCGCGGTCTTCATCCCCGACAAATACGACAGCCACGGCAAATGGATGGACGGCTGGGAATCCCGCCGGCGGCGCGGCGGCGGCCATGACTGGTGCATCGTCAAGCTGGGGGTGAAGGGCGTCATCCGCGGCGTCGACATCGACACCAGCCATTTCACCGGCAACTACCCGCCGGCGGCATCGCTGGAGGCCTGCCTCTCTGACAAGCCGCCGGGCGAGAAGACGAAATGGACGGAAATTCTGCCCTCGGTGAAGCTGGGCCCCAGCGCCCATCACTTCCAGCCGGTCTCCGCGCCAGGCGTGTTCGATTACCTGCGGCTGAACATTTATCCCGATGGCGGCGTGGCGCGGCTGCGGATCTATGGCGAGCCGGTGGCGGCCTGGGAAGGCAAGAACAAGAAATCGGTCTACGAGCTGTCGGCGCTCGCCAATGGCGGCCGCATCGTCGCCTACAACGACGCCCATTACGGCACCGTCTGGACGCTGATCACCGCCGGGCGCGGCATCAATATGGGCGACGGCTGGGAGACGCGGCGGCGGCGCGAGCCGGGCAATGACTGGCTGATCGTCAAGCTGGGCGCGCCCGGCCACGTCGAGCGCGTCGAGCTGGACACCGCCCACTACAAGGGCAACTACCCGGACCGCTGCTCGCTGCAGGCGGCGCTGGTCAAGGGCGGCACCGATCAGGCGGTCATCACCCAATCCATGTTCTGGGCGGAACTGCTGCCGCAGCAGAAGCTGTCAGCGGACAAGATCCACAAGTTCGACAAGCAGCTCCGCGCCGATCGGGCCGGTCAGCCATGTGAAGCTCAACATCTATCCCGATGGCGGAGTCAGCCGGCTGCGCATCTTCGGGCGGCTCGCCTAGGCATCGCCGTGCCCGTCGTTCTGAAACCGGAACCGCTGACCCGCGCCGCCTTCGCGCCCTATGGCGACGTGATCGAAATGGAAGGCGCCCATCATTATCCGATCAACGAGAACACCACCGAGCGCTACCACGATCTGGCCGCAGTGGATGTGGCGGCGGAGGACGGGCGGCCGCTGATCAACTTCTTCCGCGGCCAGCCCCGGCCGCTGCCGATTGCCATCCGCTTGATGGAGCGGCATCCGCTCGGCAGCCAGGCGTTCTATCCGCTGCAGGATCGTGACTACCTGGTGGTGGTGGCCGACCCGCGGGAAAAGCTGGCGCCGGCCACGCTGCGCGCCTTCAGCGCCACCGGCCGCCAGGGCGTGAACTACACACGAAATGTCTGGCACCATCCGCTGCTGGTGCTGGAGCCCGACAGCGATTTCCTGGTGGTGGACCGCGGCGGCGCCGGTGCGAACCTGGAGGAATCCTGGTTCGCCGAGTCGGAGAAGGTTTTCTTGGAGATTTGAGACTGTCCCCTCGCCCGCGCAGTCGCGATAATCGCTTCGCGATTTCGCTGAGGGAGAGGGTGTGCGACATTCGCGTTCAGCGGATGGCGCACGGGTGAGGGCTCGGCGCTCGGTGGCCATGCAGTCACGCGCGGAATCAACGGCGCCGCCCCTCACCGGTGCCATCCGCTGAATGCGGATGTCACCTGCCTCTCCCCCAGTTCGTGGTGGCGAGGCGACATTACTTCAGAAGCATCTACAAGCCTCACGCCGGCTTGAAATTCTCATGCCAATGGCGCGCGATGTCGATGCGGCGCGGCAACCAGACGCGGTCATAGCCCTGCACATAGTCGACGAAACGCTGCAATGATGCAGCGCGGCCCGGCCGTCCCACTAGGCGGCAATGCAGGCCTATCGACATCATCTTCGGCGCGCCGCGCCTTGCCTTCGGCATAGAGCACGTCGAATGAATCCTTCAGGTAGCTGAAGAACTGATCGCCGGAATTGAAGCCCTGGGGCGTGGCGAAGCGCATGTCGTTGGCATCGAGGGTGTAGGGAATCACCAGATGAGGCCCCTTCGGCCCGGCAACCCAGTAGGGCAGATCATCCGAATAATCGTCGGAATCGTAGAGGAATCCGCCCTCCTCCATCACCAGCCGCCGGGTGTTCACCGAGCAGCGGCCGGTGTACCAGCCCAGCGGCCGCGATCCCGTGGTTTCCGTGTGGATGCGGATCGCCTCGCGAAGATGCTGGCGCTCGTCGGCCTCGCTGAAATCCTTGTACTCGATCCATTTCAGCCCGTGGCTGGCGATTTCCCAATCGGCTGACTTCATCGCCGCCACCTGCTCGGGCGAGCGCATCAGCGCCGTGGCCACGCCATAGACGGTGATCGGCACCTTGCGTTGGGTGAACAGGCGATGGAGCCGCCAAAAGCCGGCGCGGGCGCCGTATTCGTAGATCGACTCCATGTTCATGTGCCGCTGGCCGGGCCAAGCTTGCGCGCCGACAATCTCCGAGAGAAAAGCCTCGGACGCCGCGTCACCGTGGAGAATGTTGTTCTCGCCGCCCTCCTCGTAATTCACCACGAACTGCACGGCGACATGGGCGCCGCCGGGCCATCGGGGATCGGGCGTGCGCGCGCCATAGCCGCGAAGATCGCGGGGATAAGGGTTGTCGGCCATCAGCGGCTCTCCTTCTCCGCCGCGCGGCGGTGGACGCAGCGGCCGGCGACATAGGTCGCGGCGATCGCGCGGTCGTCGCCCAGCATCATCAGGGCGAACAGCGTGTCTTCAAGGGATTCCGAGAGTTCCTGGCGGCTGGCCAGCACCGGCGTGGCCTGGGGATCGAGCACCACGATATCGGCCCAGAAGCCGGGCTCGAGGCTGCCGATCTCCTGGTCCAGTTCGAGCGCTTGCGCATTCCCTCGCGTCGCCAGATAGAACGCGTCGAGCGCCGGCAGGCTGCGGCCCTTGAGCTGCGCCACCTTGTGCGCCTCGCCCAGCGTCGCCAGCAGGGAGTAGCTGAGTGCCGCCGCCGACATCGCTGGCCACCGCCACGCGCACCGGCCGCCGCGGATCGCGCAGATGGCCGATATCGAACAGGCCGGAGCCAAGAAATGTATTGGAGGTCGGGCAATGCACGACCACAGAACCTGACTCGCTGAGTCGCGCGCATTCCCGCTCCGATAAGTGAATGCCGTGACCGAACAGGCTGCGGCGGCCCAGGAGGCCGAAGCGGTCATACACATCCGTGTAGTCGCGCGCGCCCGGGTAGAGCGATTTCACCATCTCCATCTCGCCGGCACTTTCGGAGAGATGAGTCTGCACATAGACGCCGGGATGGGATCGATAGAGGTCGCCGGCGGCTTGGAGCTGCGCTTCCGTGGAGGTGATGGCGAAGCGCGGCGTCACGGCATAGCGCAGGCGGCCGCGGTTGTGCCATTTCTTGATCAGGGACTCGCTGTCGCGGGTGCCGGAAGCGACATCGTCGCGCACCGCATCCGGCGCGTTGCGGTCCATCAGGGTCTTGCCGGTGATCAGCGCCATGGTGCGCTTCTCCGCGGCGGCGAACAGCGCTTCCGCCGAGGCTGCATGGACGGAGCAGTAAGCCGCCGCCGTCGTCGTCCCGTGACTGAACAGCCGGTCGAGAAAAATCTCGGCCGCGGCGGCGGCATGGGCGGCGTCGCCATAGCGCGCCTCCTCGGCGAAGGTGAAGCGGTCCAGCCATGCCAGCAAATCCGCGCCGGGCGCCGCCAGCATGCGGTATTGGGGAAAATGGATATGGGCATCGATGAAGCCCGGCAGGATCAGCTTGTCACCGTAATCATCGACCGGCAGGGCACGATGGGCCGGCGGCAGATCGGCGACGTCTCCGGCCCAGGCGATGCGGCCCGCGCCATCCAAGGCGACCGCGCCCTTCTCGTGAAACAAATAGGCGTCCTTCGCCGCGACACCGTGGGGATCCGCGCGATAACTCAGCATCGCGCCGCGCAGCACACGGGGTTGGATGGATGGCGCGGCGCTCATGCCTTCACCCGCCCTTGGATGCGGAAATGAAAGATGCGGCAGACCTGGGTCAGCGCGGTCGCGAATTCCGTCGCATGATTGTTCTTCACCCGCTCCTCGAAGGCGTCGAGGATCTGCTGCTTCGTCGCCCCCTTCACGGCGAAGATGAAGGGAAAGCCGTTCTGCTGCCGGTAGAGGCCGTTGAGATCGGAGAAGCGCGCGAACTCTTCCGGCGTCAGGCTGCCGAGCCCCGCGCCCGCCTGCTCCCGCTTCGAGTCATCGGTCAGTTCTCCGGCGATGGCAGCGCGGCCCGCCAGATCGGGATGGGCGCGGATCAAGGCGAGCTGATCGGCCCGCGGCGCCCGCATGACGGTGTCGACGAACGCCTGGATCATCGCATCGCGGTTCGCGTAGGGCCGCGCATGAGCAGCGCTTTCCGCCACCCAGGGCGAATGTTCGGCCACATCGCCGAACAGCACGGCAAAGCTGGTAGCATCCAGATGCATTGACCTCATCAATGCCCATCGGCGGCGGAGTTGACATGGCCTGGCGTTCCGTCAGAGCTGTGACAGCCAGGCGCCGAGTTCGCGCCGCTCGTCATCGGTCATGCCCGTCCGGTTGCCCAGCGGCATGGCGTTGGTACGCACGGCCTGCTCCAGGATCAGCGGCGCATAGCGGCGCAGCTCCGCCAGGGAATCGAAGGCCACATCCTTGGGCGCATGCGCGAAGCCCTCATCGGCCGGATGCACCGAGTGGCACATGGCGCAATGGGTCTGGGTGATCTCGATCACCCGCTCGTCGCTGACCTGCAATGACGGCGCTGCGGCATCGCTGCGCGGTGCGGTGAAGATAACGGCCAGCAACAGCGCAACGGCGATGACCGGCAGAGTCCAGGCGATCTTCGACAGGGGATCGCCGACTTCGTGGCGCACCAGGAAATGCCGGAGGGCCGCGCCGCCCACCACGATCAGCGCCGACCAGCAGCCAGGCCTGCGGATGGTCGGTCAGCATCGGATAATGGTTGCTGATCATCATCAGCAGCACCGGCAAGGTCAGATAGGTGTTGTGCAGCGAGCGCTGCTTGCCGATGGCGCCGAGGCGCGGATCGGGCGCCTCGCCGCGCAGCAGCGCCGCGGTGATCTTGCGCTGGTTGGGGATGATCACGCGCGAACACATTGGCCGCCATCATCGTGCCGATGAAGGCGCCGACATGGATGAGCGCGCCGCGGCCGGAAAAGACCTGGCGTGAAGCCATAGGCGGCGACGACGATCAGCAGCGAAGACCGGCGACGGCGAGCAGCCGTCGGGACTCTGCCCGAAGCGGCGAACGGCAGAGTCCGTCATAGACGAACCAGCCCGCGAGCAGGCTGACCACCGAGATGCGCGATCGCCTGCCACGGCGTCAGAGCGGCAGACGGCGGGATCGATCAGATAGGCCGTGGCGTTCAAGTAATACTGCACGATCAGCAGCAGGAAGCCGGTGACCCAGGTGAGATAGGCTTCCCACTTGAACCAGATGCAGATCGTCGGGCAGCGTTGGCGGCGCCGTCAGGTATTTCTGCGACGTGATAGAAGCCGCCGCCATGCACTTCCCAGGCCTCGCCGGAGACGCCCTGCGGCAGTCCGCGCCCGCTTCTTCAGGGTGAAATCGAGCGCGACGAAATAGAACGACGTGCCGATCCAGGCGATGCCGGCGATCAGATGGGCCCAGCGGAGCAGCAAGATTCAGCCAGTCGAGCAATGAAGGCGATCCATGACCGGACCATTGCTCGAGGGCAGCCGCAGCGCAGCTTCGTCGGGTTGAGAATGACGCGCCGGCGCGATGCAGACTCCCGCCAGCGCGTCGCAGCAGTCTATTGCGGCAACTTGTCGTCGACGCCCTTGACGTACCAGTTCATGCCCAGAATATCGCCGTCGGGCAGCGGCTTGCCGGCTTCGCCGACAACGGTGCCGTCCTGCTTGGTGATCGGTCCGGTGAAGGGATGGAGCTGTGCCGGTCTTGATCGCCTCCGCCGTCTCGGTCGCCATCTTCGCGACATCGTCGGGCATGTTGGTGAAGGGCGCGATCTTGACCGTGCCTTCGGCCATGCCATCCCAGGACGACTGCGATTTCCAGGTGCCGTCCATGCACGGCCTTGACGCGCTCGATGTAATAGGGCGCCCAATTGTCGACGATCGCCGTGAGCTGCGCCTTGGGCGCGAACTTGATCATGTCGGAAGCCTGGCCGAAGCCGATGCTTGCCCTGCTCCTCGGCGATCTGCAGCGGCGCGGTCGAATCGGTGTGCTGGACGATGATGTCGGCGCCCTGGCTGAACAGCACCTTGGCGGCGTCGGCCTCCTTGCCGGGATCGTACCAGGTGTTGACCCAGACGATCTTCACCTTGAAATCGGGATTGACCGACTGCGCGCCGAGCATGAAGGCATTGATGCCGGACACGACCTCGGGGATCGGGAAGGAGACGATGTAGCCGGCGACGCCGGTCTTCGACATCTTGGCGGCGATCTGGCCGATCACATAGCGGCCTTCATGGAACTTGGCGTTGTAGGTCGTGACGTTGTCGGCGGTCTTGTAGCCGGTCGCATGCTCGAACTTCACATCGGGAAATTTCTTCGCGACCTTCAGCGTCGGCTCCATGAAGCCGAATGAGGTGGTGAAGATGATCTTGCAGCCATCGCGCGCCAGCCGCTCGATGGTGCGCTCGGCATCGGCTTCGGCGACATTCTCGACGAAGACCGTCTCGACCTTGTCGCCGAGTTCCTGTCTCCACGCGCCAGGCGGCCCTGATTGTGCTGATAGGACCAGCCGCGATCGCCGATCGGACCGACATAGATCCAGCACGGCCTTGATCTTGTCTTGAGCCGCGGCGCCGCCGGCCGCCAGCGCCAGCGCGAGCGGCCAAGCGGCCGACACCAGATTTTCTTCATAGTACTGCTCCTTCCCTGTATTTGGACATCCTGCAGCCGATGTTGTTTGGCCGTACCGCCCGCGGCTGCCACGGGCGCGGCGCTTTCCGGCTAGCGATCAGGCACGAAGGACTGGCCGAGGCAAGCCGGGGTATTGGCCGCGTCAGCATGCGGTTGCCGGAAATGATCACCAAGCGCCATGATGGTGACGAGATAGGGCAGCGCACGACAGGAACTGCGAGGGAATGCCGCAGTCCCAGCGGCTGGACGTATAGAGACCGAGGATCGAGACGGTGCCGAAAAGATAGGCGCCGATCGCCGCCCGCCAGGGCAGCCAGGAGGCGAAGACCACCAGCGCCAGCGCGATCCAGCCGCGGCCGCCGTCATGTTCTCGATCCATTGCGGCGTATAGGCCAGCGACAGATAGCCGCCGGCCAGGCCCGGCGCAGGCGCCGCCGAACAGCACGCAGAGCATAGCGCACGCGCGATGACGCTGTAGCCCAGGGCATGGGCCGAATTGATGGCTGTTGCCGACCGCGCGGATGATCAGGCCGGTCTTGGTGCGTGAACAGGACATAGGCGACGCCCGCGGTGAGCAGAAATGAAGATACACGAGAACATCCTGGCCGAAGAGGATGCGGCCGACGAACGGGATATCGGTCAGAACGGGAATATAGATCGCGCAGCTTGACGCCGGGCTGGCCGACGAAGGACTTCGCCGATGAGGCCGGAAAGACCGAGCCCGAGCAGCGTCAGCGCGAGTCCGGTGGCGACCTGGTTGGCCACCAGCGTCAGCGTGAGAAACCCGAACAGCGCCGACATGCGCTACGCCGGCGACAATGGCCGCGAGGATGCCGAGCATAAGGCGATCCCGTGACGAAGGCGGCGCCGAAACCGCAGACGGCGCCCATCACCATCATGCCTTCGACGCCGAGATTGAGCACGCCGGAGCGCTCGACCACCAGTTCGCCGATGGCCGCCAGCAGCAACGGCGTCGAGGCGGTGATGATGGTGAGGATGACTGCCTGCAGCTTCGGTCCATGGCCGCTACTCCGCCGCCTGGCCGCGTGCAGCGCGGCCGTACGCTCGAACTTGATGCGATAGAGAATGAGCGTGTCGCAGGCGAGGATGAAGAACAGCAGGATGCCCTGGAACACCTTGGCGATCTTGTCGGAGATGCCGAGCGTCACCTGCGCCGCCTCGCCGCCGAGATAGCTGAGCGCCAGGAGCAATGCCGGCGAACAGGACGCCGATGCGGATTGAGCCGGCCGAGGAAGGCGACGATGATGGCGGTGAAGCCATAGCCGGGCGAGATCGTCGGCTGCAGCTGGCCGACCGTGCTCGCGACTTCGCAGATGCCGGCAAGGCCCGCAAGCCCGCCCGACAGCAGGAAGCAGAACATCACCATGCGGTCGCGCGAAAATCCGGCGAAGCGCCCGGCGCGCGGCGCATTGCCGAGCACGCGGATCTCGAACCCCTTGAGCGTGCGGCCCATGACGAAGGCGAGCGCAGCGCGGCGAGCAGCGCGAACAGCGCGCCGAGATGGATGGTCGCCGCCGATGGTCGGCAGCAACTGCCAGCCCTCGAAGGTCATCGTCTTCGGAAAATTGAATCCCTGCGGATCGCGCCAGGGACCGCGCACCAGCCAGTCGAGAAACAGCTGCGCGACATAGACCAGCATCAGGCGGTCAGGATCTCGTTGGCGTTGAAGCGTGTTCTTGAGAAGCGCCGGAATCGGCGCCATAGAGCATGCCGCCGACAATGCCCAGGAGCAGCATGCAGGCCAGCGTCAGCGGCGACTGCCAGCCGGAAACAGGACGGGAATGCAGGCCGCCGAAGATGGCGCCCATGGTGAGCTGCCCCTCGGCGCCGATGTTCCAGACATTGGCCAGGTAGCAGACCGCAAGGCCGACGCCGATCAGCACCAGCGGCGTCGCCTTGACGATGAGCTGCTCGAGCGACCACAGCGTGCGTGAGCGGTTCGATGAAATAGACATAGAGCGCCTCGAGCGGATTGAGGCCGCGCAAGGCGAAGATGATTCCGCCGGCGATGAGCGTCAGCGCGAGCGCCAGCACCGGCGAGCAGATCGCCATGAGCCGTCGAGCGCTCGGCGCGCTTCTCAAGCACGAGCCGCATGCGCGCGTCCTCCGGTTCGCGCTCGTGCGCGCCGGCCATCAGCAGGCCGATCTTCTCCGCGTCATCTCGGCCGCCGGATGGGCCTCCGAAAGCTGGCCGCGGGAAATCACGGCGATGCGGTCGGCGATCTCGAAGATCTCGTCGAGGTCCTGGCTGATCACCAGCACCGCCGAGCCGGCGCGCGCGAGATCGATCAGCGCCTGGCGGATGGTCGCCGGCGGCGCCGGCATCGACGCCCCAGGTCGGCTGGTTGACGACCAGCACCGTCGGCTTGCGGTCGAGCTCGCGGCCGACCACGAATTTCTGCAGATTGCCGCCCGACAGCGCGCGCGCTTCCGGATCGGGCTTGCCCTTGCGCACGTCGAAAGTCTTGCTGACCACCCGGTCGCCGATCGCGCACTCGCCTTGCCGCGATCGAGGAAGCCCGATTTCGCACCAGCGCCGCATCGGCCGAATGGCGGGTCAGCACGACATTCTCCGACAAGCGTGAAAGCCGGCACCGCGCCATGGCCGAGACGCTCCTCCGGCACGAAGGCGGCGCCGCAGCTTGCGGCGCGCGGTGACGCCCGATGCGCCGCACGGGCGCGCCATCGATTGAGATGGCATGCCATGTCGGCGTAGCCGCCGTTCGCCGGAGATCGCATCGAAGAGTTCCGACTGGCCGTTGCCGGCGACGCCGGCGATGGCGATGACCTCGCCGCCGCGCACATCGAGCGAGATGTCCTTGAGCGCGACGGCGAAAGGGCCGTCCGGCCGCTAGGTTGAGGTCCTTCGAGCCGCAGACGCGGCACCGCGCCAGCCCGTCGGCGCCGGCATTGTGCACCGTGTGAATGTCGCCGCCGACCATGAGCCGCGCGAGGCTGGCCGCGGTCTCCTTGCGCGGATCGCACTCGGCCACCACCTTGCCGTGGCGCAGGATCGTGGCGTTGTGGCAGAGGCGCTTCACCTCCTCCAGGCGGTGGCTGAAATGTAGAGCACCGCGCAGCCCTCGCGCGCCAGGCGCTGCAAGGTGAGGAAAAGCTGGTCCGCCTCCTGCGGCGTCAGCACCGCCGTCGGCTCGTCCATGATCAGCAGCTGCGGCTCCTGCAGCAGGCAGCGCACGATCTCGATGCGCTGGCGCTCGCCGACCGAGAGATCGGCGACCGTGGCCGTGGGCTCGAGCGGCAGGCCGTAATCCTCGGAAACCCGGGCGATCTTCGCCGACAGCGCTGCCGAGATCGAAGTTGCCCGGCATGGCCAGGGCGATGTTCTCGGCGACGGTCAGCGCCTCGAACAGCGAGAAGTGCTGGAACACCATGCCGATGCCGAGCTTGCGCGCGGCGGCGGGTTGGCGATGTGCACCGGCTGGCCCTGCCAGCGGATCTCGCCGGACGTCGGGCTGCAGCGCGCCATAGATGATCTTGACCAGGGTCGACTTGCCGGCGCCGTTCTCGCCCAGCAAGCGCATGGATCTCGCCGGGCGTCACCCGCAGAGTCGACATCGTCGTTGGCCCGGAGCGTGCCGAAAACCTTGACGATGCCGATGGCCTCGAGCAGATAGGCCGGCGCCGCTCGTGCACGCCCGTGCTCCCCGCGTTCCGACTCTTGGCCATGACCATTAGGCGGCTTGCCGCATGCGGTCGGCCGAATTCAGACGCATCGTCGCAGCAGCTTCGTCGCGTGCCAGCAATCTGCGCCGCCGTCGCCGCGGCGATCACCGCCGGGTGCTTGGAGTCGATGCCGGCGATGCCGATCGGGCAGACCAGAGCCGCGATCCGGTCTTCGGGCATGCCCGCCTCGCGCAGCCGCTTGCCGAAGCGCGCCCGCTTGGTGGCGCTGCCGATCAGGCCGACATAGGGGAAACGCTCGTCCGCGCAGCGCGGCATCGATGATCGCCAGGTCCAGCGCATGGCTGTGGGTCATGACCAGCACGAAGCTGCCGGCCGGCGCCATCGGCGACCTCGGCCGCGGGATCGGCCGAGACGACGCTGTACGACATTGGCCGGCACGGCGCGCGGGAAACGCCTCGGGCCGCGGCGTCGATCCAGGTCACCTGCGAAGGGCAGCGGCGCCAGCGCCAGCACCAGCGCGCGGCCGACATGGCCGGCGCCGAAGAGATAGAGCGGCCGGCGGCTGTCGCCGAAATGCTCGATGAGAATGCCGTCGGCGAGCGAATGGTCGGCTCCGGCGGCGCGCCATCGGATCCAGCCGTCCCGGTGACCCGTCCTCGACATACGGCGCGTGGCAGAAAGCCCCGCCGGCCTCCGCGCCGCGAAGTCGCCGCACCTGCGGCCAGTCGACTGCGCGTCGAAGACCTCGATCAGCAGTGTCACCCGGCCGCCGCAGCATTGGCCGAGTTCCGGCCCGAGCGACATGGCGGATCTCACCGGCGCGCCGGGCCCGCCGAGCAGCGCCTGCGCCTCGGCGATGGCCTGCCATTCCAGTGTCGCCGCCGCCGATGGTGCCGTGAAAGCCGCCATCGGGCGACGACCATGCCGCGCGCCGGCTTCGCGCGGCGCCGAGCCCTTCGACTGTCGACGACCGTGACCATGGCGCAGCGTGCCATGCGCTGTCGAGGGCTTCGGCGATATGTGCCCAGACCGCATGTCATGCCTGCCTGTCAGCGCGTTGACCGCCCGCATGATCGCTTCCGGCGTCGCCGGTGCGTCGAGCGGCGGCATGGTGCCCGGCTTGAGGCTGGCGATGGCGTCGGTGATGGCGCGAGAACACCGAGATGCGCCAGCATCAGCGGCGGTTCGCCCACCGCCTTGGAGCGATAGATCGTATCCTCGCGGTTGCCGGCCGATTTCGTAGAGCGTGACGCGGAAATCGGCCGGCACGTCGGAGGCGCGTGGGGATCTTGTAGGTCGAAGGCGCATGGGTGCGGAGCGGCCCTGCGTCGTCGAAGACCAGTTCCTCGGTGGTCAGCCAGCCCATGCCCTGGACGAAGCCGCCCTCGATCTGGCCGATGTCGACCGCCGGATTGAGCGAGCGGCCGACATCGTGGAGGATATCGACGCGGTCGACCCGCATCTCGCCGGTCAGCGTGTCGATGGTGACCTCCGAGCAGGCGGCGCCATAGGCGAAGTAGAAGAACGGACGGCCGTTCGCCTTGGCCCGGTCCCAGTGATCTTCGGCGTGGCGTAGAAGCCGGTCGAGGACAGCGACACGCGCGCCAGATGGCGCTTCTTGGCCAGCTCGCCGAAGGCCATGCGCTGGTTGCCGATCGATCACCTGGCCGCTCTCGAAGCGGATGCTGGACTTTGGCACGTTCCGAATCGCTGCGGCGGCGAAATCGATCAGCCGGCTGCGTGATGGTCGCGGCGGCGATCTTGGCGGCCATGCCGTTGAGGTCGGAGCCGGAGGACGCCGCGGTCGGCGAGGTGTTCGGCACCTTGTCGGTGGTGGTGGCGGTGATCTTCACCCGGTCGAGGCCGATGCCGAACTCCTCGGCCACGACCTGCGCCACCTTGACGTAGAGCCCCTGCCCCATCTCGGTGCCGCCGTGATTCAGATGCACCGAGCCGTCGGTATAGACATGGACCAGGGCGCCGGCCTGGTTGAGATGGGTCAGCGTGAAGGAGATGCCGAACTTGACCGGCGTCAGCGCGAGGCCCTTCTTCAGGAATCGGCTCTGCTGCGTTGAAGGCCGCGATCTCCTTCCGGCGGCGTGCGGTAGTCGCTGGATCGCTCGAGCTCGCTCGATCAGCTCGAGGATGATATTGTCCTCGACCTTCTGGCCATAGGGCGTGACGTCGCGGCCCGCGCGCGTAGAAGATTGCGCTTGCGCACATCGAGCGGATCGAGGCCCAGGCGTGATGGCGATCGCGTCCATCATGCGCTCGGCGAACAGCATGCCCTGCGGGCCGCCGAAGCCGCGGAAGGCCGTGTTCGAAACCGTATTGGTCCTGCAGCCGCCGCGAGTGGATGCGCGCGGCCGGATAGAAATAGGCGTTGTCGGCGTGGAACATGGTGCGGTCGTTCACGCCGAGCGAGAGATCGGCCGAGTAGCCGCAGCGCGCCAGGAAAGTCGACATCGACGGCGCGCGAGCGCGCCGTCGGCTGTCGAAGCCCGCATCATAGTCGACGCGGAAGTCATGGCGCTTGCCGGTCATGATCATGTCGTCGTCGCGGTCGAGCCGGCATCTTGGCCGGCCGGCCGGTGACGCGCGCGGCGAGCGCGGCCAGCGCCGCCCATTGCGCCGCCTGGCTTTCCTTGCCGCCGAAGCCGCCGCCCATGCGCCGGCATTCGCAGATCACCACGGCATCGGGCACCGCCAGCATCTTGGCGACGCAATGCTGCACCTCGGTCGGATGCTGGGTCGAGGAATAGACCAGTCATGCCGCCGTCCTCCTCGCGGCATGGCCAGCGCCACCTGGCCTTCGAGATAGAAATGCTCCTGGCCGCCGATGCGGAAGGCTTGCCGTCGATGCCGGTGGCGAGCGCGGCGAGGGCGGCTGCCGACATCGCCGCGCATGAACTCGTAGGGCGGCAGGACGTCGCGTGTCCGCGGCGAGCGCGTCGTCGACGGTGACCGCCGGCGTTTCGGCGGCGATCTCGATCCGCGCCAGCCGCGCCGCGCGGCGCGCCGGCGTCGCGGGTTTCGGCGACCACCGCGAAGATCACCTGGCCGTGGAACTCGATCTCGCCGTCGGCGAGGATGGGATCGTCGCCGATGCGCCGGGCTGCAATCGTTGATGCCCGGAATATCGTCGGCGGTCAGCACGGCGACGACGCCCGGAGCGGCGCGGACCGCCTCGAGATCGAGCGTCGCGATCCGGCCGCAGGCGCCTTCGGCGGCATAGCCCGGCGCCACATGCAGCGTGCCCTCGGGCTCGCGCATGTCGTCGATATAGATGGCGGCGCCCTGGACATGGCGCGCGGCGCTGTCATGGGCGAGCGCTCGCCGCCACGCCGGTGGTGGCCGGCGCGGCGATCGCGGCGTGCCCTGAGCTTCAGGCGACGCGTCATGGCGCACCTCCCGCTGGCCGATGATCCGCGTGGCTGCGCTGTCGCGCGCCGGCGATCTCGTGCAGCGCCTTGCGTCAGCAGCGCGTGCGCCGTCGCCAGGCGATAGGCTGCGCGAGCGCGGTGGTCGCCGATCGGCTGGAAATCCTCGATCGAGCGCGGCGAGGGCCGGCGTCCCAGCTGGCTGCATCGTCAAGTCGAGCGCCGTGCAACGCCGCTTCCGTGCGCTGCGGCGCGCTTCGGCGTCGCCGCCATGCCGCCGAAGGCGATACGGGCGTCGCGCGATCCGGCCGCCATCGAGCGTCAAGCGGAAGGCGCCCATCACCGGCCGAGATATCCTGGTCGAAGCGCTTGGAGATCTTGTAGCAGCGGAAGGCTTCGTTCGGCCGCGAGCTTCGGGACCGTCGATCCGCCGACACGAATTCGCCCGGCCGCGCGATCCTGCTTGCCATAGGCGATGAAGAAATCTTCGAGCGGCAGCGTGCGCGTGCCGCCGCCGCGGCGCAGCTCGAGCGTGGCGCCGAGCGCGATCAGCGCCGGCGGCATGTCGCCGATCGGCGAGCCATTGGCGATGTTGCCGCCGACCGTGCCGGTGGCCCGCACCTGCTTCGAGCCGAGGCGGCGGAGCAGCTCGCCGAGATCGGGATCGATCGCCGCCAGCGATCGGCTGCGGCCTCGGCATAGGTGACGGCGGCGCCGATGGACAGCGCGTCGCCGTTGTCGGCGATGTCGGCGCAGATCCGCGACGCGGCCGAGATGGATGATCTTGGGCAGGTCGCGAAGCTGCTTGGTGATCCACAGGCCGACATCGGTCGCGCCGGCGACGATCATCGCATCGGGATGGCGCGGCATAGAGCTCGGCGAGGCTCTCGGCGCTGGCCGGTGCGGCGAAGAAACGGCTGCTCGTCGCCGATGAAGACGATCCTCGCCGTCGGCGAGCTGCCGCAGAGCTTCGCGCGGTCTCGGCCGCGGCGCGCATAGGCATCGGCCGGGCTGCGCCGGCGCAGGCTGTCAACGCCGCATCGACGATCGGCCGGTAGCCGGTGCAGCGGCAGAGATTGCCGGCGATGCCAGTCGTTCGACCTCGGCCCGGTCGGCGCGCGCCTCGGCGTGGTAGAGCGTGAACAGGCTCATGACGAAGCCCGGCGTGCAGAAGCCGCATTGCGAGCCGTGATGGTCGACCATCGCCTGCTGCACCGGATGCAGGCCGCCCTCGCGGCGCGAGATCGTCGACCGTCGACCACCTCCTTGCCGTCGATCTGGCCGAGGAGCAGGATGCAGGCATTGACCGGCTCATAGACGACGCGGCCGTCGCGCAGCGAGCCGAGCGCCACCGTGCAGGCGCCGCAATCGCCCTCGCTGCAGCCTTCCTTGGTGCCGCTGGCGCGTTCCTCGAGCCGCAGATAGTCGAGCAGCGTGCGCATGGGCGCGACGTCGGCGAGCTCGACCACCTTGCCCCGGCGCAGGAAGCGGATGGAGCGTCTGCATCAGCCATCAGCTTCCCCGATAGGTCGAATAGCCATAGGGCGAGAGCAGCAGCGGCACGTGATAGTGCGCGCCGGGGTCGGCAATGCCGAAGCGGATCGGAATCACGTCGAGGAACGCCGGATCGGGCAGCTTCACCGCCGAGGCACCGCAGATAGTCGCCGGCGTGGAAGCGCAGCTCATAGTGGCCGGCAGTCAGCGCCTCGCCCTCGAGCAGCGGCCCGTCGATGCGGCCGTCGCTATTGGTGGTCACGGTCTTGAGCAGCGCGCTCGCGCCATCGAGCCGCCAGACTTCGATGCGAAGTCCGGCCGCCGGCTTGCCTGCCGCCTGGTCGAGGACATGGGTGGTCAGTCGGCCCATCATTGCTCCCGCGGCCGGTCCCAGCCGGCCTTCCGTCCTGGATTTTGTCACACCGCCAATGCTCGAAAAAGAAGAGTTATGCGCACGATTCGATGCCTCAAAGGCAACAGACACGCAGGTTATTCGGGCATTTCCTGCAAATGGGCGCGGGCAAACGCGACGAAGGCGGACAGCGCCGGATTTGCGGTCCGGCCGGTCTCGCACATGACCACAAAGCGGTTGCTCGGAATCGTCCGGTCGCTCAGGGGAACCAGCACCAGCGTCCGACGCTTCAGCTCGGCATCAATTCCGACCGAGGTCTGGAACGCGATGCACTGGCCGGCCCGGGACAGCGTCGCTGTCAGCCGCAGGGAGTTGCTCTGCAGCCGCGGCGGTTTCTTCGAGGCATGGCGCGCCAGCACGCGCTCCAGCGCGGCCCGCAAGCTGAGACCCCGCGCCGGCAAAGCCAGGGGATAGTCCATGCAATCCTTGACCGACACGGTCTTGCGCTTGGCCAGGGGATGGGACGGCGCCATCAGGGCGCCGATGCTGAAGGAGCGCTCATAGACCACGGTCACGCCTTCCATGCCCCGGGGATTGAAGGTGAAGCCGATATCGGCATGGCCCTCCTGGACCTGCCGCGTCACCGCTTCCGCGCCGGTGACGGTGACGGAGATTTCGATGTCTGGCAGCTTCTGCCAGAAAGGCGGTGAGCAGATCGGGCAAGAGGCCGACGGAGATACTCTCGACGGTCGCGACCTTGATCCGGCCGCGGGTCAGGCCCCTCAGTGCATCCAGCGCCGTAACCACGTCGCCATATCCCGACAGCGCGGCGCGGATGTTCCGCAGCAGCAGGCCGCCGGCATCGGAGAGTTTCAGCCCGCGGCCGATGCGATCGAAGAGCTGGATGCCGAGGATCTGCTCCAGCGCGCCGATCTGGCGGCTGACCGCCGATGAGGCGATGTTCAGCTCCTTGGCCGCCGCGCGGATCGAGCCGCTGTCGGCGACGGCGAGAAAGTAGCGGAAGCTGGTGGAGAGGATGGCGGTTTCGGCCTGGCGCATCTGTTCTCCCGCGGCGCGGCGCTACTGACGGCGCTTCATGCCGGTGGGAACAAGGCTAACCGCCGCGTCTTGCGGGTCAAGAGCGGGCGTGGGCGTCGTGACTGGAATTTGAAATTGTGATTGTGACCCAAGCCGGCTGTGCCCGACGGAAACTAAAGCGCCCGGATGCCGACTAGCAGCCTGTCCTGCGTCGAAGGACGACAATCTGCTTGACCCGACCCTTGGGGCCGGCCCGATTAAGGACAGGAATCAACCGAGGAGGTGATTTGTGAGCCCGCCAGCCAGAAGTCTCAGTCCCTCGCAAGCAGCTTCCAGACTGGGTGTCTCGGTAAAGGCGCTGCGGCTTTACGAGCAGCGCGGCCTGATCTCGCCCGACCGAACTGCCGCGGGGTGGCGGGCTTACGGCCCTGCCGAGATGATACGCGCTACCGAGATCGTATCGTTGCGCGCGCTGGGGCTCAGTCTCGCGCAAGTGGCGCGGGTGCTCGAGGGCGATCCCAGTGACCTGGAAGCCGGGTTGGCGGCGCACGAGGGGCGCCTTCAGGTTCAGGCGCAGCAGATCGCCCGCGCCCTGGATAAAGTGCGGCGCATTCGGTCCAATCTCGTTCACGGGCGGGCCCCGGCTATCGAAGAACTAGCCCATGCGGTTGATATCAGCGCTCGCCTCACCGTTACCTTTGATCTTCCCTGGCCTTGGGGCGGCGAGTTGTTCGAACTGCGCGACATCCGGCCGCTGAATTACATCACTGGCCCCCTTGGCTGCGGCAAGACACGCTTGGCTAAGCGCCTGGCGGAGACGCTTCCCGACGCCAGATTCCTTGGTTTGGACCGATTGGCCGACAGCGCGACAGTTCGTTCGCGTCTCAATGAGGACACGGCGCTGAGCGCCCGTGTGGAACGGGCTCTGACCTGGCTCGTCGAGGATGGCGCTCAGAGGTCGGACGCTTTGGTTGCTCTCGTCATCGCATTGGAGGAAGAAGCGCCAAGGGTTCTCGTCATCGACATGATCGAGCAGGACTTGGATCAAGCGACCCAAGTGGCTCTTGTTGCTCATCTGCGCTTGAGAATGCAGAAAAATCGCACTTTGTTTCTACTGACTCGCTCGTCATCAATTCTGGATCTGGATGCTGTCGGCAGTGATGAGACGATCATACTGTGCCCCGCCAACCATAGTCCGCCAATCTGTGTTGCCCCCTATTCCGGCGCGCCGGGGTACGAGGCCGTTGCTACCTGCCTGGCCGCGCCTGCGGTGAGGGCCCGAACGGCCGGTGTCATAGCGTGGCAACCCCACGCGGTTGGACAAGCGTCCTCGAACGAAGCCTAGATTCAAACGGAAGAACTGCCCGAACGGACGTCTAACGCAACACGAACTGCACGGGCACCACGAACTCGATAGACGAGGCTTGCATCGCTTCGGGCACCGGCGGCATGGGATCGGCACGGCGGACCAGGTCTTCCACCTCGGAGTCCAGGATATCGTGGCCTGAACTCTCCTTGATGCGGAAATCCAGCACATGGCCTTCGGCGTCGATGGAAAGCCAGAGCGTGGCCGTTCCCTGCATGTTGCGCAGCTTGGCCCGGCGGGGATAGCGCATATGGTCCTGCAGCCAGGCCTGCAGCACGGCGGCATAGTTGGTCACGCCCGCCGATACGCTGGCCGTGGCGGCAGCGCTGCCGGTGGCGGCCGGAGCAGCGGCGTTGGTGGCATTGGTTGAAGGCTCGGTGGAATTGGCGGTTTCTTCCGCCGGCGATGGCTCGGATTTCGTCGCGGGAGTCTCCACTTTCGCGGGTGGCTCCGGCTCCTTGGCCGTTGTCGTCTCCGGTTCCTTTGCCGGCGTCGCCTCCGGCACGGGTTCCGGCGCCGCTGTCGGCGGCGGCGGTTCGATCGCCGGAACGGTTTCAGGGATGGCCGCCACCGTGGCGTTCTCCGCCGGCACGGCGGGAATGGCCTCCACGGGTTCCGGCGGCTTTACCGGCTCCGCCGCCATGTCCACCGCTTTGACTTCTTCCGGTTCGGTTTCCGCCAGCGGTTCAATGGCGTCCGTGGCGGCAACCTCCTCGCGAACGGCTGTGGGCGTGCTCGCCGGGGCGCCGCCTGCGGCCGCGAGGGAGACGGCCACCGGGGCAGGCACGGGGCTGGCTTCCTCTTCCTCATGCCGCGGCCAGACCACGACAAGCGCAAGAAGGATTACGCCATGGATGGCGATGGAGAGCGCAAGGCCTCGCGACGGGAAGGCCATGGCGGTCCTACTGCGCCTGGACCGCCATATCGGGCGCGGATTCGGCGATCAGCGACACGTCGTTGAATCCGGCCCGATTGATGGCCGCGATCGCTTCCATGATGCGGCCATAGGGCACGGCGCGATCGCCGCGGACATAGACGATGCCGTCGGCGCGGTCCTGCAATATTGCCGCCAGCCTTGTCTGGAGATCGCCATCCGCCACGACCTCCTCGCCAAGATGCAGCGCGCCGTCGGCGGTGATGCTGACGATGACCGGCTTCTGCGGCTTCTCCAGCGGTGCGGCGCTGGATTTCGGCAGCTGCAACTCCACGCCCGACATCATCAGCGGCGCCGCCACCATGAAGACGATCAACAGCACCAGCATCACGTCGACGAAGGGCGTGACGTTGATCTCGGCCAGCGGCTGGAACTCGCCGCCGGTTTGCGGCCGGGTCATCATTCCGCCGCCCTCCATTGCTGGGCCGCCTGATCCGGCCGCCGCGTGAACTGCCGCGCCAGTTCTTCGATACCGGCGGTAAAGCGGGCAGCAACGCGGTTCAGCGATACCGCCAGCTTGTTATAGGCGACGACGGCGGGGATCGCCGCCACGAGGCCGAGCGCTGTGGCGGACAGAGCCTCGGCGATGCCGGGCGCGACCACGCGCAGGCTGGTGTCGTTGGCAACGGCGATGGCCGAGAAGCTGTTCATGATACCCCAGACCGTGCCGAACAGGCCGATGAACGGCGCCGATGAGCCGATGGTCGCCAGGAAGGGCAAGCCCCACTCGGCGGGACGCAAGCCGGCGGCCAAGGCGGATTTCATCGCCCGCTCGCAGCGGTGGCGTGCTTCGCCCGCCGTTTCGCCGCTGTCCCTGAACTGGGCCTCGTGGCGTCCGGCGTCAAGGATGGCCCGGGCGATAGAGCCCGTTTGCGGCAGCGATGCCGGTTGCCATGCCGTGCCGAAAGACGTCTCGAACTTTCGCACATCGCTGCGCAGAGCGGACAGGCGCCAGCCGCGCTCGATGATCAACGCCCAGCATCCCACGGACGCCGCGGCCAGCAGCACCATCACGCCCTGCACCACCGGGTCGGCATCCAGGAACAGCCGCAGCGGCGAAAGATCGTAGACGACAAGCGGATCGGCCTGTTCGGGAATGACCAAGGGCGCCGGGGCGTTGAACGCCTCGTTCGGATTCATGATCGCAGCTCCTTACTTCGAGAGTTCGATGCCGGCCCGCGAGCTGACCTGCAAGTCATCGATGCAGCTCGCCGCCGTGGCGCCGGGGCCGCTGCATTCCAGGACGTCGTTCACCAGGATGCTGCCGATGGTCGGGCAGGCAAGGTCGGCGACGTCGAACAGCTTGACCGATTTCTTGTTGGCGCGGAGCGGCGCGATCTCCACGGCGATGCGGCGGGCGATGATGCCGTCGCGGCCGAACAGCACGAGATCGAGCTTGTAGGCGTCGAATGCGGCGGCTGTCGTATTGCGGATCACCAGATGCACGCGGCAGCCGCCGCCCTGATCCTCGAGCTTGTTGAGCTCGACGGTCACCGGGGCGTCCGCCGTGGCGGCGCTGCACGGCGCTGTCGTCAGTGAAAATAAGGCAAGGCAGACAGACGGTATCCAGGTCGAGATCTTCATGGCGTGCTCGCGATTTGAGAGACGGGATTCTCCGCGACGGTCCAGATCACATGGGGAACCGGGGATGACGGGTGGGGCAGCAGATCGACGGCGACGTCGAAAGCCGCCTCCAGATGGCGGGTGGTGAGAATGTCGGCGATGGGGCCGGAGGCGACGACGCGGCCCTGTCTCAGCAGGCAGAGGCAGTCGGCAAACACCGCGGCCAGATTGATGTCATGCAGGATCGCGAGGACGCCGACGCCGTCGGCGGCAAGACGTCGCGCCGCCTGAAGCACGCCATGTTGATGCCGGAGATCCAGATTGTTGGTGGGTTCGTCCATCAGGAGATAGCGCGGCGCGCTATCGTCGCCGGGGCTGTGCCAGATCTGCGCCAGCGCGCGGGCCATCTGCACCCGCTGCTTCTCGCCGCCGGACAGGGTGCCGTAGAGTCGGTCGGCGAATTGCAGCGTGTCGGTCATCGCCATGGCGCCGTCGATGGCCCGGAGATCCCGCGGCTGCCGCCCGTTGGTGCCATGGGGCGAGCGGCCGAGCTGCACCACCTCATGCACGCGGAAGGGAAAGGCGAGTTGGGATTCCTGGGGCAGCACCGCTCGCCGCCGCGCGAGATCCCGCCGGCGCCATTGAGACAGCGGCGTGCCGTCCAGGGTCACGGTGCCGGCCCGCGGCGGCAGGAGCCCTGACAGCGCCCGCAGCAGCGTCGATTTTCCGGCGCCATTGGGGCCGAGCACAGCCAGCACCTCGCCCGGGCGGACATCGAGGGAAATCCCATCGACGACCAGATGGCCGCCCAGCAGGACGCGGATGCCATCGGCGCGCAGCATCAGATGCTGCCCCGCTGGCGCATCAACAGCAGCCAGATGAACACCGGGGCGCCGATGAAGCTGGTGACGATGCCGATGGGCAATTCGGCCGGCAGGACGATCAGCCGCGAGATCAGGTCGGCGACCAGCACCAGCGACGTTCCCAGCAGGATGGTGGCCGGCAGCAGATTGCGATGATCGGCGCCGATGATCAGCCGCACCAGATGGGGCACCACCAGCCCGACGAAGCCGATCATGCCAGTCAGCGCGACCGAAGCCCCGGTGACCAGGGCGGTGAACAGGATCGAGAAACGCTTGATCCGTTCGATGTTGAAGCCCAGATGCTGAGCCTCGCCTTCGCCCAACAGCAAGGCATTGAGCGGCCGCGTCAGGGCCAGCAAGCCGATCAGGGAGGGGATGACCAGCAGCAGGGCCGGGATCAGCGTGGTCCAGGTCGCGCCGCCCAGGCTGCCCAGCATCCAATAGTTCAGATCCCGTAATTCCCGGTCCGAACTGGCGAAGATCAGCAGGCCGATGCCGGACATGCCGATGGCGTTCACGCCGACACCGGCCAGCAGCATGGTGGAAACATCGGTCGTGCCGCTGCGGCTGGCGACGAGGTAGATGAATATCGTGGCGATCAGCGCGCCGCCGAAGGCGGCGACCGGCAGCAGATAGGGCAGAAGAAACGGCGGTAGCTGCGCCGCAAGGCTGTGGCCAAGGACGATGGTCGCCGCCGCGGCGACGGCCGCGCCCGACGAAGTTCCCAGCAGTCCAGGATCTGCCAATGGATTCTGGAACAGGCCCTGCTGCACAGCGCCGCAGCAGGCCAGCGCCGCGCCGACCATCACGGCCAGCACGACGCGGGGCAGGCGGATCGACAGCAGGACAAGGCTCTCACGCTCGCTGACCGCTTCTGACGGCGCCAGGCCCAGCTTCGCCGCCAGGATCGCCAGCAGATGATCCGGCGGGATCGCCACGGCGCCAATGCCGGCAGAAGCGACGAATGCCACCACGAGCAAGCCGGCAAGCAGTGCAATGAACGTTGCGACGCGCCGCTGCCGGCGGCGCGCCAGATCGTAGCTGGTGCCGGCGGCGACGGTGATGGTCATGGCGGCGCCCCGGCCGAAGAAGCGGTCGCCGGCAAGTCCGCATCCGGATGCAGATAGTGCGCCAGCTCGAGGATCGCCGCCCCGGTCCGCGGCCCGAAGCTGAGCAGTAACTGTCCCTCCAGGGTGACGACGCGGCGTTGTTCCGCCGCCGGCGTGACCGCGACCTGGGGCAGCGTCAGCAGCCCGGCCTCGCCGCCGATCATCTCCAGCCCCTGCGTGGTCAGCAGCAGCACTTCCGGCGCCGCCTCGACCGCCGCTTCCGGTGAGAGGGGCTTGTAGCCGGTGAAGCCGTCGATAGCATTGCGCCCGCCCGAGAGCTGGATGATGCCGTTGGCGGCGGTCTCGCGGCCGGCTGCCAAAGGCGTGCCGGTGCCGATGGAGAGCAGGAACAGGACGCCGGGGCGTTCGGTGATTTTTTCGACGGCAGCCGTGGATGCTGCCAATTCGGCCGCGATCCTCGCCCGCAGTTCGATGCCTTCTTTCTGCAAGCCCAGCGCCTCGGCGACGACGTCGACCTTCTGCAGCGTCCCCTCCACTGTCGGATCATCGGGCACCATGACCAGCGGCACGCCGGAGGCTTTCAACTGCGCCAGGGCGGTCGCCGGGCCGGAATCGGCGACGGCGAAGATCAAGGTCGGCTCCAGCGCCAGGATCGGCTCGGCCGCGAGGTGGCGCATGTAGCCGATGTCAGGCAGGCCGCGCAGGGACGCCGGATAGCGGCTGGTGCTGTCGATCGCCACCAATCGGTCGGCCGCGCCCAGGGCCGCCACGACCTCGGTGACCGCGCCGCCGATGGAGATGACCCGGGGTTTGTCGCCGGCCGTGGCGACCGACGCAGCCGCCGTCAGCAGCAGACCGAGCAGCGAACCGCGGATGAATGATCCCGCGCTCATTGCCGGATCATTCGCGGCAGGCGGTCGACGATCTGGCGCCAGGCCGAAAGTTCCGGCTCGCCCGGTTTGCGCTGGCCGAACAGCCAGGCGATCTGCCGGCCTTCACTGTCGAAGATCTCCAACGAGGTGACGATGCCGTCGCGGCTCGGCTTGCGCACGATCCAGCTTGCGGCGATGCCGTCCATGCGCAGATGCAGGTTGAAGCCGGGGTCCAGCACGTTGAACCAGGGGCCGACCTCCTTGAGATTGGCCACCGGGCCGCCATGGATCTGGATGACGCCGGGACTGCCGACGAACACCATGATGGGCACGGATTCCGCTGCCGCCATCTCCAGCGCCTTGCGAAAGGAGTCGCCGGCGGCCGGCTCGGTGTAGTCGCCCTCCACCAGGCGGAAGGCGTCGAGGCGGTCCAGCTTCAGTTCCCGCAGCATCGGGAAGAAATCATGGGTGTCCTGCAGGGCATCCCAGCGCCGGCGCAGCGACGCCGCATCGGCGCCGCCGGCCGCTTTCGCCTTCGCCGCGGCGCGCGGGGCAACGGCAAGATCCGATGATCGATCGGCGCTGCGATGGCGTTCGATCAGCGCGTCCCAGGCGGCGATGTCGCTGGCCGATACCGCATAGACCTTATGCACCGCGGTGCCGTCGCTGTCGAAAAACTGCAGGCTGCGGCGCGGGCCGCTGCGGGTTTCCTCGGCGACGGCGAAGCCGTGATGCCAGCGGTCGTAAAAGATCCGCAGATCGATATCGGGATCGAGCACCAGGCCGCTATTGCCCGACATCGAGACATTGTTGTAGGTGCCGTGCTTCTCATGCACGGCAAATTCGTTGCGGGTCAGGGCCATGACCGGTCCGACGGCCTGCAGCCCGGCCACCAGTTCGCCCCAGGGGCCTTTCAGCCGCGTCGCCGTCTCGCCGCAGCCGGCGGCGACGAGCTCGGCTTCGCTGACGCCGAGGCTGGCCGCCGCGTCTCGCGCGCGGAGCGCCGGCTGCGCACTCCGCAAGGAGATAATCCGCGACCGGAGATTGGCCTGTTCGGGATTTGTAGCCGCTTCGAGATTCATGCCTGCCTCCAGGTTCACCAGGTAAGGGAGTAACTGACCATCGCTTTGAAATCGCGCCCCGGCTCCGTGGAGTTGGTGAAGACGCGGTCGTAGTTCTCGTCGAAGATGTTATCGATGCCGAGATCGAGGCGAAGTCCGTTCAGGATGCGATCGCCGGGAATCCAGCTGAAATAGATGTCGTTGACGATGTAGGCATCGCGCTCTTCGCTGGGATCGTCGACTTCATCGAACTTTGTCGCCGCGGTGACCCGCCAGCCGACCAGGGAGTTGATCTCCGGCACTTTCACGGCGAAATTCGTCGTCAGCTGCGGCGGCGTCAGGATGCCCAGGTGATCGCCGGTGTCGTCGTTCTCGCCATGGATCTCCGAATAGCCGAGGCTGAAGATCAGGCGGTCATTCTCGTAATACCCTTCCACCTCAGCGCCCCAAAGCACGGCATGGGGCACGTTGGTCGATGTGGTGGTGCCGTCGCAATCGCCGGGGATGAAGGGGTTGCAATCGACGAAGGGCGACGGCTGGTTGACCGCGAGATCGACGAAATCCTTGCCGTCGATGAAGAAGTACGAACCCTTCAAGCGGAACTGGTCATTGTCGGCGAGCACGTCCTCGAAATTGACACCGGCGCCGAACTCCAGGGTGCGGGTTCGCTGCGGCTTCAGGTCCGGGTTCGGAACGAAGCGATTGACGATGCCCGGGCCGATGGGAATGCGGAAATGCACGCCCGTGAGATAGAGTTCGTCGAACGTCGGGGCGCGGAACGCCTCGCCATAGCTGCCGAAGACCATCAGCCAGTCGTTCGGCAGATAGCTGACGCCCAGGCGCGGCGACACCGCGGTGTCGCTGTTCCCGTCGTCGATCTCGCTGTCGGTGGCATAGGTATCGACCCGGATGCCCGGGATGATCAGCAGGTCGCCACCGATCACGCCGCCCGGTTCGGCAATCGCAATCTCCGCCTGGGCGAAGATGCCGCCGAACTTCGACTTCGCATCGGGCACGCCGTCGCGGTTGCCGGCGGCTGATTCGCCATCCTGCAGGCCGCGATAGGCTTCGATGCCATAGGTGAAGGTGATGTTCGTATCGTCGGACACCGCCATGCGCGAGCGGTTATCGGCACGGAAGCCGATCGTGTCGACATCGCGCTTCAACAGTTCGCCTGTTGGGCCGCCGCCCAGCGCATCGAGACGGAGTTCGTCCGCCTGGAAGCGCGTGTAATAAGTGGTGACATCGAGATCGACCAGGTCGTTGCCGAGATCGCTGTATTCGTAGGCAAGGCGCCAGGTATCGCTGACGATGTCCTTCTCGACGCTGTCAGTACCGCCCACGCCCTGGCCGTTGTTGGGCTCCTCGGCGGTGTTGTCGAAACGCAAGTAGGAGGCTTCGAGGCGGTGGAAGTCAGCGAATTGATAATCGACCTTGCCGAGCGCGCCGATGATGTCGTCGTCGCTATTCTCCAAGGTCGTGCCGTCGCCGAGATGGATATCGCCGGAATCGCGCTTGGTGACGCTGCCGAGGATGCCCAGGCCATCGACCGGCTGCGCATAGGCCGTGGCCCCGCCATAGAACTCCCCATTGGCGGAATGCATGCCCGTGAAGAAGGTCACGCCGGCGGTATCGCCTTCATCGAGGTAGTCGTCGGCCCGCGCCGTGCGGAAGGAGATGACGCCGCCGGTGCCGCCGCTGCCGTAGAGGGAGGAGGCGGAACCGCGCAACACCTCGGCGCCCACCAACAGACTGGGATCGACGAAGAAACGGCCGTCATGGCCCGAGTTGAAGTTCTGCCGCGCGCCGTCAATCATGACGACCACATCGGGTCCGGAGAAGCCGCGGATGCTCGGAATTTCACCGGTGCGGCGCGGTCCGCCGACGAATTCCACACCCGGCACCTGGCGCAGCACATCATCCGGCGTCGAGGGCTGCAGCGTGCGCATCTCTTCCTCGCCCACGACCGTCACCATGCCGGGATAGTCGAAGACCTCGATCGGATTGCGCGTTGCCGTGACCGAAATCGGGCTGAGATTTCGCGCCGTCATATCGCCAGGCTCATCGTCCGGTCCGGCGCTTGTTGCTTCGTCAGTCGAGCTTTCGCTGCTTTCGGTTTCCTGTGCCGCGGCGCCGCCGTCGGCCGCCGGGTCATCCTGCGCTCCAGCCGGCATCGTCCCGAAGCATGCGGCTGCCAGCAGCGTCATTCGTATCTGTACTCTGAGCCACGCCATGATTTTCCAACCCCCATAGATGAGTTGGTCCTGGCTGGCTGCCGGGCGCGTGGATACGCATGGTTGCTGGCTTAGACCGTTTTCAAGATTCTTGTTTTGGACCGTTTCACCGGCCATGCCGGCCGCGTCGCCGCGGCGCGGAATTCTATTTGTTCAGGATCATGCCACCCTTGCTGGTGATCTTCAGGCGATAGCGGTGATGCTCGTGCTTGATCACCACCTCGCGCGCGCCGGCAAAGAGCTCGGCGCTGCTGACATAACGGACATCGCCTTCCGTCTGTGGCGCGGAAGCTTGCGCCCGGTCCGCGCGCACCGTCGCACCCGTTGAGCCGCGATCGCTCTTAGAGCCGTCTCCTGGCGACGACATCGCTCCTGCTCCCCATGACTTGGCCTGCGTCCACGCGGACAACCCGCGCCACAGGGCCGGTCAACCCCTGCCGATCATTGAAGTTTAGCCGCCGCCAGATCGAATTGCAACTGCAAATCATTCGCACAATGTGCAGATTGAATGGCCATCGGCCCTGCCACCGGCCTCGCCCGTCCACGGCTCGTCCCGCGGTGTCTTTTGGTATGCCCCTGGCGGAGAGTTGGTGGCGGCCGATCTCGCCAGATCAGCACGTCAGATCTCAATTGCCGTAGATGTCGTACGAAGAATACTTTCGTTCGATGGCTTGAAAGGTTCCGTCCGCCAAGACTGAGGCGATCGCCGGGTTTAGCAGCTCGCGAAGGGCATTATCCGACGTCCCCTTAGGTGACTGAAAACCTGTCAATCACCAGTTGACCGACCACCTGTCGATCACCCAAAGCCACGTTCCATCGTCTTGGCGCCGCGCAACCTCAGAGGTTATGTCACCATCAAGGCTGCGCGTCGAGGTGAGGGCCAGATCACCGCAAATAAGTGCTGGGCGCTGCTCCCCGAGCCTGAACTTTCGTCCTTCCGGTCCCAACCCAGTAACTTGGAGTTTGGTGAAAAACTCATGAATAGCTTCCCTGCCTCGCACTAGCCGTCCGTCGTTGAGCCCGTCGTTGAGCTCAATCACCGCGTCCGGCTCAAACAAGGCGGTCATGCCACTAACGTCACCTGCGTTCTCTCTGACTACCAACTGCCGCTCCAATTCCTGGGGATCGTAGATCGGTTCACTTCTGGATAGATCACTCATAATGACACTCTGCCAAATGTTGTGGACTTAACGGAGTTTATCGACTTCAAGACTTCGACGTCAGACAGGAGATGGCAACCCCACTTTCCAAAAAGTACACCCATTTACCCGACGGAAGTGGGACCGTTTGTGGGCGCCAACGCTAATGAAGAAGACTTCGGCTCTCTTAGGGGCGCTTCATGCGGTGGCGATGGCGCCGGAGCTTTGCGCCTGTGCGAGCGCGCCGATGAACGAGCCGGTCAGGAAGCCGGCCGACGCCAGCGACAGAGAGCGTATCTCCGAGGGTGGCTACCGGTTCTCGGCGCTGTCCGACAACGGAGCCAAGCGTCCGTAGGCAGGGAGAAAGAGGATCAGGCGACCCGTTGCGCGATATGTGCTTCGGGGACCGGATAGCCGTTGCTTGCGAAGGTGCTGCGGATGACCTTGTTGGTGTCGAAATAGACCTGCCAGTAATGCGCATTGTTGCAATGGGGCCGAACGGCAAGAACCGGTCCGCGTTCGTTGAAAGTGAGAATCTCCACATCCGGCGCCGGCGTCGTCAGTACGTTGGGAATGCCCGCTAGCGCAGCTTTGAGCTGTGAAATGGCCGTATCCGGATCCACGGAATGGGCGAGTTGCGCGGCGAGCTCCACGCGCCGGTGCGGGTTGGCGGAGTAGTTCTTGACGTTGTCGGCGAAGATCTTGCCATTCCCGACGATGGTCAGGACATTGTCCGGCGTATTGATCGTCGTCACGAACAGGCCGATCTCTTCCACTGTTCCCTCGACTCCTCCCGCCGATATGTAGTCGCCGACCTTGAACGGCCGGAACATGAGCAGGAAGGCGCCTGCGGCGAAGTTGGATAGCAGGCCCGCCCAGGCGGCGCCGATGGCGATGCCGGCGGCGGCGATGAAGGCGGCAAAGCTCGTCGTCTCCAGGCCGAAATAGCCGAGAATGGCGACGACCAGGATGATATTCAGAGCGATCGTCAGGAACGACAAGAGATAGCGGATCAATGTCGGTTCGACATGCTGCCGGGTCAGGCCAGCCGATAGCAGCCGCATCGACAAGCCGATGAGCCAGCGGCCGACCACCCAGACAATGATCGCGCCGGCGACCTTCAGCGTGATCGCGACAAGGATGCTCATCCAGTAGCTGGAATCGATATCGCTCATCATGCCGGACATGCCCTGCTCCCCCGCTGCGGTGTCTTATTCTTCGTCCTTCACCACGGTCCAACTGCCATCGGGATTGTAGTCCTGGATTCCCGCGGCGATCAGCGCCGTGTCCTCGCCCAGATCCTTTTCGTACAGCTTGCCCTGATGGCTGATCATGAACGTCATGACACCGGACTCCGCGTACTCCGCGGGGACGGCAATGGCGGCAAAGCCCGCGATCATGTTGCCATTGATGACATAGTCGTAGCGGCCGCCCGGCGGATTGTCGCCTTGGCGCGTGATGATGCGGTAGTAGTAGCCCATATAGGGCTCACCCTTCGCGCGATCATGGACGTACTCGGGCAGCTCGGCGATAAACGGCCCGAAGGGACTCACGTCCTCGTCGGCGCTCGCCACCTGCCAGTACAGACCATCCTTCTTTCCTTCGGTGCTGATGACCTTCTGCGCATATTCCAGGACTTCGTCGCCGTCGCGGTCCGCGCTGGCATATTGCGTCTGCGCCTCGACGAAGGCGCGCAATGTCTCGATGGTCGCCAGCTCATTCTGGCCGATAAGCCGGGCAAGCATTTCGTCGATGCCAGCCGCCGTATCGAACGCCCAGCCGGCATTGGTCTTCACGATCGGAATCGGCATCGGCCAGGCGTTCTTGCCGATGACCATCACGCGGGTATTGTCATCATCGGCACGCAACTGCATGACTTCCTTGGCCCCGGCAACGATGCGCTTGTAGCTGTCGCGCTCGCGGGATTCCTCGTCGGTGAAAAGCTCGTCGGCATACTTGTCGCCGAGGACGGCAAGGATGGCGTCGTGATCGGCTTTTGCCAGGGCATCCAGGATCGCCTGGGCCGCCGCATCCGCCGAATCGTAGACCGCGGGATCTTTTGCCAACCCCGGGCGGCCGGGCAACAGGATGGCGGCGAACATCGCAACAAGCATGACCGCCACCGATCGCCTGATGATCCGGAATGCCATTCTGTCCACTGAACTTGTCAGGATTGCCATTTTGCCACCTTTGAACTTGCGAGCTGCGCACCCAAGAAACTGACCAGGCTATCTTTCGGCTATCTGCGCTTCTTCGGCAGGCCCTGCCCGCCCATGCTTTTCTGGCCACGGCTCTTCTGCGCATTGGCCTTCTTGCCGCTGGACTGGCCGCCAAAGGCGCCGCCGCCTTGCTTCTTCTTCTGCGTTTTCTGTTGCTGGCTGCCGCCGCCCTGGCGCTTGCGCGTGTCGCCCGAACTGCGGTTGAGGCTGTCATTGCCGCGCTTGCTGTCCTTGGTGGTCTTGCGGTTGCTTTGGGGATTGCCGAGACCGGCCTTGTTGCCCTTGTTCTTGTTCTGCCCGCCGATCTGTTGCTGCTTGCCGCCTTGATTTTTCCGGTCGCGGGCCTGGCCCTGCTTGGCCCTGTCCGCGGTACCTTTCCCCAGCGGTTGGGCGGCGACGTCTTTGCGCTTCTTGGCGGTCGTATCGCGCTTCGCGCGTTCTTCCTTCGGGTTCCATTTGACCTTGTCGCCGCCCTCGCCCCGGACCCGGTCGCCATTGAACCTGTCGGTATCGATATCGTTGCCGATATTGATATTGTCGCCGCCACCGACATTGATGTTATCGCCGCCGACATTGATGTCGATATCGTCGCCGCCCCAATCGAAGGCGAACGCAAATGCGGCGCCGGTAATCGCACCGGCGAAGAAGGTCGCGCCCGGCGCGTAGTAGGGCGGATAGGGGTTGTAATAGGCCGGCGGCGGATAGGTTGCGTAGGACTGCTCGACGACGACCACCGGATCGTATTGCGGCACATAAATGACCTCGGGGTCGGCGGACTGAACGACCACGGTATCCGCGGTCTGCGTCACCGTCTGCTTGTCGTCGGATTTCAGGTAGCCCGCGGCGGTGGCCTCCGCCCGTGCTTCCTGAATCGCGTCCATGACGTCGGCCTGCTGGTCGAGAACGGCATTGCCGAGGCTTTCCGTCCAATCGAGGTCGGCGTTCATGAGATCGATGACGTCGGGATAATTGATCAGCGCCAGTATCGATGGATCCCAGTCCGGATTGGGCTGAAGCGACGCATCGGAGGCCTGCTTCTCCAGGAAACGCTGCGCCTGGACGATCTGGATGCCGGTGGTGCTGGCCGGCAGCACAACGGCCAGGACCTCATCCGGATAGAAGGCCACCGGGGCGACGATGACGCGCAACTCCTCGGCGGAGAGGAGCCCGTCATCGGCCTCGAGCGCGGCCTCCTCCGTATCAGCCTCTGCGGCCTCCTCCGTTTCAGCCTCTTGAGCTACGACAGCGCTCGCTGCGCAGAAGATCGCCAGCCCGATGCTCGCGGCAAGCGACCGCATGTACCGGCGCAATTCCGGAATCAGTCCAATCAAGCTGATCATGGTCGAACTCCGCCGTTGCAGCCGGTGCTCAAGCAATCCCGGTATCCACGGCGCACGCAATCACTGCGTGATTCAAGGGAATCATACGCCCGGCGCGCTGCCGCTTCGTCAAAGTTTCGCCTGCGATGTTATTTGCTTCCGCCGGTCTCACAATTGGACCTTGGTCCAATGACTCCCGCCGAAAGCCAGTCTCAACGCATAAAAGCTAGTTCGCGAAGCCCCGCGCACCGTCAACGACGTTTCTCAACTGCTGCTGCTGTCGTTCCTGCTCGCTGGTCGCAGCCTTGATTTGCGCATCTTCCGCCGCTTTGACCTGCTCGATCAATTGCTGGACACGGATACGGCGCTGACTGCGGGTCATCGTGCCCTGCTGGATGGCCGTGGTCATCTGCAGGTCTTCGGAAATGAGCTGCTCATACCGGTCGCTTACGGCGGGATGCGCCTGCCCATATCTGTGTGCCGCATCGTAGGCGCATTGCCGCCAAGGCAATTCATTCGGCGCGAGTGCGGTCTCGGGCAGGCCGGTCGCATTCGGATCATAACCGTGCTTCAGCGTGCATTGCTTGAGGTCCGCGATAAGGGCGTCCCGTGCCGCAATCACGTTGTCGGAGGATGCTGCCGTCGTCGTGGACTGACTCTCACAGGCCGTGACAACGAGGATCATAGCGGTTGCCAGCGCCAGGCTCCGCAGATTTTTCGATATCATTGACTTTCTCCTTCTCTCCGATGTGCGGTGGATGGACGGGTCGCAAACCCAGCGAAAGAAGAAACCTGGTGTGGCGGCAAAGACCCGCTTGGTTCGACCGCCGAATCGGGCCTAGGCAAGCAGTGCAGTCACAGCGCGCCAACCGCCATCTGTTCTCAGAACTGCCTTCCCTACCCCCTGCACACGCCCTTCCGGGCTTGTTCGCCGGATCATCTTACGTCACGCCCGACCACTCGATGGAACTCGAACGACCGCATCCTGTCTAGCCACATTTAATGAAGTTATGTCCATCGACTCCGATCTGTCTCAATTGAACCATGGTCGGGACAGCCTTCGATACCGACGCCTTTGTGCAATGCACCAATCGCCACTCTGCCAGTCTTTGCGCCCCAAACGGAAAGGCAATTGTCCAGACCGTTCAAGACGATCACTAGGAGATATGTGTTTATACTTTCACGGGACATAGCTATGCTTTGCGTGGGCTAGGGCAGATAGCGTCCAAACACAGCCGATGCAGGAAATCTGTGATGGATGTCCCAGGGGGCAAAGACACCGGGGAGTACGCTCCGCGTTCGACATGCGCGGGGTTTTGGCACTTCTGCGCGCTGACGCTAGCAGTGGCAATTGCTTGTCTGAGCGCCGCCCTTCCCTTGCAGGCGCAGGAGTCAAAGCGCGTTTTGCTGTTGTTCTCGAACGAAAGCCTGCTTCCCGCCGGGCAGACCCTGACCAGCAGCATCCAGAATACGCTGAATGCCGGCACGGACGAACATCTCGAACTCTTCCCCGAATACCTGGATTTCGTTCGATTTTCCGAGCCCGGACATGAAGCGCGGATGGTGGAGTATCTGCGCGGCAAGTATGGGTCGATGCGTTTCGACCTTACATTTGCAATCGGTCCCGAGGCGCTGAGTTTTACGGTCAAGCATCGGGCCGAACTGTCCTTGCAGGCGCCTGTGGTTTTCACCGGCATACGCGAGGGGACCCTTCGCACCGCGGCGCTCCCCGCCGACGTGGTGGGAACGACATTCCAGCTCGATCCCGTCCGAACCCTGGACCTTGCCCTGCAGCTCCAGCCCGATATCCAACATGTCGCCGTCGTTACCGGCGCCGCACCCTTTGACAAGAAATGGGAGGCCACCGCGCGGGCCGGCTACCAGGAATATGAAAAGCGCTTGGATTTCATCTATTTGTCGGGGTTGCCGATGCCAGAGCTGTTGCGGCAGGTCGCCAATCTTCCGGAGCGTTCGGTGGTCGTTTACTTCAGCGTTTTCCTGGACGGCGCCGGCACCCGATTCTACGGGCGAGACGTCGCAAAGCTGATCTCGACCGCCGCGAACGCGCCCGTCTACAGCCTGTATGACACATATCTGGGCCTCGGCATCGTCGGCGGCTATATGAGCCGGTTCGAGGATCTCGGCAATTCGGCAGCCGGCATTGCGCTGCGGATCCTCGCGGGTGAAAGCCCGGCCAATGCCTCGCTGCATCGTGCCAATACAGACGGCTTCATGGTGGATTTCCGGCAGCTCGACCGCTGGAACCTCAACGCTGCCCGCTTGCCGCCGGGCACGATCGTCCAGTTCAAGGAGCCGCCGTTTTGGGAGCGGTATCAGATCGAGTTTGCCATCATCTGCGCAGTTATTGCCGTTCAAGGACTGCTCATCACCGCCCTGCTGTTGCAGCGCCGGCGCCGGCGCCGCGCCGAAGAACATCTGCGGCAGAGCGAAGAGCGCATCAGTATCGCCGCGGAGTCGGCAAATCTGGGCCTTTGGCAGCTTGACCCCGACACATTCCGCATTTGGGCGACCGGGCATTGCCGCAGGATCCTTGGACTGGATCCGGAGGCGGAAGTCACGCAGCAGTCCTTCATCAGCGCCTGCCATCCCGAAGACCGGGCCCAGGCCACGCGCATCTGCCGGGACGCCATCGAGAACGGCAAGTCCTATGAACAGGAGTACCGGGTCGTCCATCCTGACGGGCAGGTCCGCTGGATTCTCGATCGCGCGCACAATCAGGTCGATGGCGCGGGCAAATCGCGCCGCATCACCGGCGTCGTCATCGATATCACCGGGCGCAAGAAGGCGGACGAGGCGTTGCGCGAAAGCGAGGAACGGTACCGCAATGTCGTGGAAACACAGAGCGAACTGATCTGCCGCTATCTGCCGGATACCACCCTCACATTTGCCAACGACGCCTACTGCCGATTTTTCGGCCGTTCGCGCGAGGAATTGATCGGCACGAAGTTCATTGATCTGATTCCCGAAAAAGATCGTGCTGGCGCACTTGCCCATGTTCAAACTTTGATCAGTAACCAGCGGCCCGTCCGCTATGAACATCAGGTCATCGGCAGAATGGGCCGCAGGGGCTGGCAGGAGTGGAGCGATCACGTCATCTGCAGCGATGACGGCAAGATCATCGAACTCCAGGGCGTCGGCCGCGATATCACCGAACTCAAGCGGGCGAAGCGGGAAGCCCGTGACCGCAGCCGGGAGGTGACGCATCTGACCCGTGTCGCCAGCCTGGGGGAGCTGTCCGGTGCCTTGGCCCATGAATTGAACCAGCCGCTGACCGCGATCCTCAGCAATGCGCAGGCGGCGCAGCGGATATTGGCAAGAAAGGTTATCGATCTGCCGGAGGTCCGCGAGATTTTGAATGACATCGTCATCGACGATAATAGGGCGAGCGAGGTGATCCGCCGGCTCCGCGTGCTGTTCAAGAAGGGCGAAGCACAACTTCAGCCAACCGACATCAACGAAGTGACCATGGAGGTTCTGGGATTGGCTCACAGCGAGCTCGTCACCCATCAAGTAATAGGAAACTATCATCTGACGCCCAACCTGCCGCCGGTGCAGGCTGACAGGGTCCAGCTTCAGCAAGTCCTGCTGAACCTTGTCGTGAACGCCTGCGAGGCCATGGGCGCAACCGATCCCACATCACGCCAGCTTGGCGTATCCACAATCCTGCGCGACAATGGGATCGTGAACATCGAAGTCACGGACCACGGCAGCGGTGTACCGCGCGACGCGATGGATCGCCTATTTGAACCGTTCTATACGACAAAGGAGAATGGACTCGGGTTGGGGCTGTCGATATCGCGGTCGATCGTTGCTTCCCACGGGGGGCGGCTCTGGGCACGCAACAATCCCGACCATGGCGCAACCTTTGTCGTCGAACTGCCAAGGACTCTCGGAGAAAGCCAATGACCACAGACAGCATCGTTTATCTCGTCGATGACGATCCCCGGGTCCTGCGGGCGATTGCCCGGCTGCTGCGGAGCGAAGACTTCGAAACGCAAAGCTTTAGTTCACCACAGGCCTTTTTGGAGGGGCATGATCCGGCGCGGCCCGGCTGTGCCGTTGTCGACATGGCCATGCCGGGCCTGGACGGGCTGAAGCTGCAGCGGGCCTTGGCGGTCGCCGAGGTTCCGCGGCCCATCATCTTCCTCTCCGGCCGCAGCGACGTTCCGACCAGCGTCAAGGCCATGAAAGCGGGCGCCGTCGACTTCCTGACCAAGCCTGTGAAAGCCGACGACCTTGTCGCGGCCGTGCGGCGCGCGATCAACATCGATCTCCAGACGCGCCGCGATCAAACGGAGCTGAACGAAGTATTGCAACGGCTTGGAGCACTGACGCCGCGGGAGCGCGAGGTCTTGCAGCATGTCGTCGCCGGACGCCTGAACAAGCAGATCGCGGCCGCCCTGGGGACCGTGGAAAAGACGATCAAGGTCCACCGGGCCCGGGTCATGGAAAAGATGCACACCCGCTCCGTCGTCGAGCTCGTCCGCATGACGCAGCGGGCGGGAATAGAATCGCAGCAGAGCACGACGTCCGGCAGAGCTTAGTCCGGTAAGAATTAACGGACGGCACACCGCCTTTTGCGGCAGCCTGGCATAAGGACATGGTCCAATACACAAGCGAGCCGGAAATCTGCTATCGGTTTCCCTTGATGGGCGATCTGCGACTTCGAATTCCCGTTGGTGCAGCTCTCCCCGCATAAGGCCATGGTCCAATACACAACCGAGCCGGCAATCTGCTATCGACTTCCCCTTATGGGCGATGTGCGACCTAGGATTGCCGTTGTCGATGATGATCTTTCGGTGCGGAGAGCGCTCGAGCGCCTGCTACGCGCGTCCGGATTCGATGCCGAGGTGTTCGCGTCCGGGCACGAGTTCTTCCACTTCCTGGAAGGCCAGACGCCCGATTGTCTCATCCTCGATCTGCATATGCCGGCCATGAATGGGCTGGAAGTGCAACGGCGGCTGCGGCAGACCGGCGTTCGGGTACCGGTGGTCGTTATCACCGGCCATGACGAGCCGCAAACCAGGACGCAATGCCTGGATGCGGGCGCTGCCGCCTACCTCTGCAAGCCGCTGAACGACGAAGCGCTGATCGCCGCGATCCAGGGCGCGATAGCGGCAGTCTAAAACGGCGACGGGTTCTCAGCGTCTGCCGGCGGCGGCCAGGAACGACTTCGCCTTCTTGGCAATGCCGGCGGCGTCGAGCTTGTAGTGCGCATAGAGCGCGGCCGGCGGCCCGACCGGCACGAATTCGTCGGGGATGCCGTGGCGCAGGAACGGCACGCGCTCCTCGTCCACCAGCACCTCCGCGACCGCGCTGCCCAGCCCGCCGGTGATGTTGTGTTCCTCGACGGTCATGATGGCCGCCGGTCTCGCGCGCGGCCTTGCGGATGGCGGCGGCATCGAGCGGCTTGATCGTGTGCATGTCGATGACCCGCGCCTCGATGCCCTGCTTCGCCAGCAGCTCGGCGGCGTCGAGCGATGGCGCGCACCATCGAGCCGCAGGTGATGATGGCCAAGTCCTTGCCCTTGCGCAGGGTCGCGGCCTTGCCGATGCGGAAATCGCGCCGGCACCTCCGGATAGACCTGCGGGATCGCGGCCGCGGCCGAGGCGGATATACATGGCGCCGGGATGATCGACCGAGGCGCGCAGGATCGCGCGCAGATGATTGGCGTCGGTGGCGCAGATCACCGTCAGGTCGGCGATGGTGCGGGTGATCGCCAGGTCCTCCAGCGCATGGTGGCTGGTGCCGTAGAAGCCCATCGACATGCCGGAATGATGGCCGATCAGGCGCACCTTCATGGCGGGATAGGCGCAATCGGTCTTGGCCTGCTCGGCGCCCAGGATGACGCAGAAGGAGGCGAAGGTCGCGGCATAGGCGACCATGCCGCAGGACGCCATGCCGGCGGCGATCGTCATCATGTTCTTCTCGGCGATGCCGAGATTGAAGAAGCGGTCCGGGATGACGGGCGCGAAAATCGTTGGTGCGGTTGGCGTTGGCGAGATCGGCCGTCAGCACGACGATGCGCGGATCGCGGTCGGCGAGATCCGCCAGTTCCTCGCCCAGGACGAAGGCCGGCAGCGCCGCGTTCGGCGTGCCGCGGACCGAGCGCTGATCCTTGAAGGCCTCGTCCTTGAGCTTGGCATCGCCGCCCGACGTGCCGCGGAAAATCGCGTCCTGGCCCTGGGTGTCCTCGGGTTTCCGCTGCTCGGCGCGCTGCCTTGCCATTCTTCTTCTCCGAAGTCGACGCGCGGCTGCAGGCCGGCGCGGATTTCCGCTTCGGCGTCGTCGTAGTCCTGCGCCGGCCAGATTGGCGACATGCCATTGCAGCGACAGTTCCATGCGCTTGACGCCGCGGCCCTTGATCGTGTCGGCGACGATCAGCTGCGGCTGGCCGGTCCCGGCCGGCGCCAGCTTGCCCAGCGCGCCGAGGATGGCGTCGAAATCGTGGCCGTCGATGCGCTGCGTCTCCCAGCCGAAAGCGGCGAAGCGCTCGTCGAATCGGCTCGACGCCCATGACCGCCTCGGTCTGGCCGTCGATGCAGAGCTGGTTGCGGTCGACGATGGCGACCAGACCCTGCAGCTTGTAGTGGCTGGCGGCCATCGCCGCTTCCCAGATCTGACCTTCGGCCAGCTCGCCGTCGCCCAGCATGCAATAGACGCGGAAGCTGCGCTTCTGCACCCGCGCCGCCAGCGCCATGCCGACGGCGATCGACAGGCCGTGACCGAGCGAGCCCGAAGAGAAGTCGATGCCCGGGATGTTCTTCATGTTCGGATGATCGCCGAAGGGACTGCCGAGGCGTGGTGAAGTTGTCGAGCTCGCTCGCCGGGTAGTAGCCGAGATCGGCCAGGATCGGATAGAGCCCGATCGCCGCGTGACCCTTGCTCAGGACGAAACGGTCGCGGTCCGGCCAGGTCGGGGTCCTTCGGGTCGAGCCGCAGATGCGCATAATAGAGCGCCGCGAACAGTTCGGCCGCGGAGAAGGTCGAGGAATAGTGGCCGGCGCCGCAGATGCGCGCCAGGCGCAGGGTCTCCAGCCGCACGAACATCGCGCGGTCGGCCAGATGGGCGCGCGAGACGTTGTGGCCGCGCTTGCCGGCAACGACATTCATTGGCCACCTTCCGTTTCGCGCCGCTCGAGTTCCTGCAGATGGGCGAGGAACTTGCGGCCGCCTTCGAATCAGGTCCTCGCGCACGCCCTCGCACAGAGCATCCGCGTCACGCGGCGCAGGGCCCGCAGCATGTAGACTGCTGATGCTCGTTATCGTAGGTCGGATGGCCGTCGGGATAGAGATAGTTCAGCATCGGGCCATGCTGGATCCACGAGATTCTCCAGCATGCCGATCAGCGCCGGCATCTTCGACAGACGGTAGAGCCCGAAGTGAAAATCGAAATTGGCGCGCACCGCAGTCTCGTAGTCCTGCGCCGCTTCCGCCGCGATCAGCTTGTCGTGCATGACGCTCCAGTAGGTCGATGTCGTCTCTCGGTGATGTTCTCCAGCGCGCGCCGCGCCGCCTGCGGCTGCAGCAGCAGGCGGATCTCGCGCCGCTCCAGATATTCCGCCACCGACAGCTTGCGCACGCGGTAATAGGAATGCGTCTTCGCTTCCACCGCGCCATCGCGGATCAGCTGGAAGATCGCCTCGCGCACCGGGGTCTCGCTGGTGCCGAAAGCCTGCGACAGCTCGCTGATGCGCAGCCGCTGATGCGGCTTGAAGATGCCGCGCATCAGCCGGTCGCGCATCTGCTGATAGACGCGGTCGGTGCGGCTCTTGCCGTCGACCTGCTCGAGCTTTATGCCGGCGAGCGGCAGATCGTTGTCACGGAATGCGAGCTTCGCGGTCATGCCGGTCCTATCCGAACTGCCGCGCGACTTCGGCCAAGGCCGCGTCGGTCGCATCCAATGTCCGGTCGATGTCGGCGGCGCCGTGTGCGCCGCGCTCAGGAACATCGTGTGGGTCGCGTGCAGGTAGATGCCGCGCTTCAGCGCCTCGGTGCAGAACAACCAGCCCTTCTTGCGATCGGCGTCGTCGTCGAACAGGATCACCGGCATCTGCGCCGGACCGCTCTGCTGCAGCGTCACGCCGTGCGACTTGGCCTGCGCCTCGATGCCGTCGCGCAGGCGCTGGCCCATGCGCTGCATGATGTCGACGGCGTCGATCTCCTTCATCTTGCGGATCGAGGCCAGCGCCGCCGCCATCGAGACCGCGCCGCACCAGAAGGAGCCGGTGACGAAGATGCGCCCGGCCGCCTCGCGGAACTTGTCGTTGCCGGTGACGGCGCCCAGGGCATAGCCATTGGCGATCGCCTTGGACCAGGCGGAAAGGTCCGGCTTCACGCCGACCAGCTCCCAGCTGCCGCCCATATGCAGGCGGAAGCCGGCGCGCACATCGTCGACGATCAGGGCCGCGCCCGTCTTGTCGCAGATTCGCCGCGCCGCCTGCGGCGAACGCCGCGGGTCGGCGCTTCGTGCGTCTTGCCGAGATCGTGCTTGAAGGCGGAAACGAAGATGCCAGCGAGATCGTCGCCGGCCTCCGCCGCCGCGCGCTCCAGGCTGGCGACGTCGTTGTAGTCGTAGCGGATCAGATGCACGCGATCCTCGGCGGTCGCGCCGTTCGGGTACGGATTGCACCACGGCACCGCGCCATGATAGGCGCCGGTTCGCCACCAGGATCTTGCGCTTGCCCGTCGCCTCGCGCGCGATCATGGCGCAGGTCGTGGTCGCGTCGGTGCCGTTCTTCTGGAACATCGCCCAATCGGCATGGGCGACGGTCTCGACCATCAGCTCCGCCAGTTCGACCAGACGCGCGCTCGGGCCGTTGAAGATGTCGCCCTGCGCGCGCTGCTCGTCGGCGGCGCGGTTCACGTCGGCATCGTTGTAGCCGAGCAGCATCGGCCCATAGGCGCACATGAAGTCGACATACTCGCGCCCGTCGCATCCCACAGGTGGCAGCCGTCGGCGCGCGCGAAATACTGCGGATAGGCGGCCGGCAGGCGTGCGACATTCATGTGGCCCCACATGCCGTTCGGGATCACCCGCTGGGCGCGGTCGCGCAGTGCCGCGTCGATGGAGTTACGCAATGGATCCAAGTGCGCGGCCTCGTTGCGAGCCGGAGATGCAAGACGAAGGATGTTATTCGAAGATATATCCTATAGGAAAATCCCAGGGAACACAGATATCAGGGAATTACAGAGATTTGTGGTCGTCATCGGCGGCAGAGCCATTTTTTGTCACAACCTGCTACTTCGGCGTCTCCGATGCCAGTGCCGGTGGCTTGCTGAACGCCAGGAAGGCCCGGAACAGCGGCGCGGTCGCCAACCCCAGCGCCATACTGATGGCAACGGCGGTGCCCGCGGAGGAAACGATGACCGCCAGGCAATAAGCGACGGTCAGCAGGGCGGCCCAGACAACAGGCTGCGGCAGCAGCTTTTTCTGGATGTAGTAGGACACCGACACGGCCGCAAAGATGTAGGGCGTCAGAACGAGCAGGACGGAGATGTCGGTGAGAACCAGGAAGGCTTCGCCGACCGTCGGCGATAGCGTCAGGAAGACGATCGCCGTCATCAGGCAGGACACGATGACGATGCCGCGGACCGGTACGCCGCGTGAATCGGTATGAGCGAACATTGCCGGGAAGAGGCCGTCGCGGGCCGTCGCCAGCGCCGTCTCCGCATTGATCAACGTCCAGCCGCCAAGGCAACCCGCCCCCTTGATGATGGCGCAAATGGTGATGACGATTGCGCCGACCGGTCCCACGGCCTTCATGACAGCATCCGCGAAGGGCGCCGTCGAATGACGCAATTCATCGTTTGCGATGACGCCCATGATCGCCGTCGTGCTGAGGACATAGACAACGGCGGCGATAGCGACGCCGTACATGGTGGCGCGGCCGATGTTGCGTTCCGGATTCTCGACGATCGCGGCCGCCACCGACGCGCTTTCGACGCCCATGAAGGCCCAGAACATGATCGACACCGCTGACGACACGGCTTGCACCGAACCGATGCCTGCCGTGTCCCATCCTGCAGCAAAGGTTTCGGGGTTAAAGAAGAACCAGCCGCCAATGCCCACGAGCGCAATCGGGCCGACGCCGAGCAAGGTTGTGACAGTCTCAAAGCGGGTGACGAGCCGCGGCCCGATCATGTTCAGTATAGCAGACAGCCAGATCATCAGCGCCGTACTGCAGCCGGCCAGGTAGGGATTGCGCAGTGCCGGAATGAAAACGGTCAGATAGCCGGTGATCGAGGTCGCGATCGCGATGTTGGCGATGACGTTGGAGAACCAATACAACAGATTGCACTGAAAGCCTGCAAAATCGCCGAGGGCTTCGCGGGCATAGGCGTATGGGCCGCCGGCCTTCGGCTGGGCTCTGCCGAGGCGGGCGAAAAGATAGCCCATTATGAAGGCGCCCGGCACCGTGACCAGCCAACCCAGGACGGCGATACTGCCAATGCTGGCCATGATCGTCGGCATCATGAAGATGCCGGCGCCGATCATGTTGCCGGCCACCAGCATCGTCGCCGGGAAGAGTTCGATGCGTCTTGCGTTGGCGGTCATTGGCCGTTTCCTATGGATCCACTCATTCGGGAACCGAATGCGCCAGGATTTCGCGGCTGATAACCTGCGCTTCCTCGGGGAAGTACTGCTCAAGCAGTGCGGCAAATTCCGGCGTAGGATAGAAATTCGACAAGGTGCGGTCGACGATAAGCCGCAGATCGGCATCGCCGCGCTTCATGGCAATTCCATAGGGTTCACGAGTAAAGAGTCTGCTGGCGAGTGTGAGATTGGAAATGTGCTGTGACTGCTGAAGCAACCCGGCCAGCAGAGCCCGGTCGCCGAAATAGGCGTCGATCTCCCCGGATTCCAAAGCGGCCAAGCCCTCTTTGTGGGTCGCGAAATCCAGCACCTGGGCGCCATACCCTTCCTCGGCAATGGCTTGGCGCAGCCTCGCCTCGGTGGTGGTTTCGTCGCGGACGCCGATCCGGCTGGTCGCATACGGCCGCAGAGTTCGGCGAGCGCGGCGGGCTGATGGTGCGCTCGCCCAAGAACAGCTCACGCAGATCCCGCGGCGCATCGGTGCGCAGCAGGCCGCTCATACCGGTCATGAAGATCGGTTCGGAGAAATCGACGGTCTCGCGCCGGCCGATTGTTACCGTGATCGCGCCGCACAGAAGGTCGATCTGGTCATCGGCCACGGCATCGAAGGCCTGGGCCAGGGTCGTTTCGACAAATACCTGCTTCACGCCGCCGATGTCTTTGTCGATCTCGGCAACGACGCGATTGCAAAGGTCGATAGCATAGCCAACAGGCTTATCTTCCGTGCTCTTTGAGGCAAAGGGCGCCTGATCCGCAATGTAGCCGATCCGCACAGTTTTCGTTGCCGCGACGCGGTCCAAGGTCTGCGCCGCGATGCCGCCCGGCAGCACTGCACAGAACAATAGCACTGGCACAATCACGCGCAGCGCTGCCCGCATTATTCCGTATCGATCCCCTTGAAACGCAGATGAACGCAATTGCCCGAGAATCCATGGTGCACTGAGGCACTTCCCGGAGACTATAGCGGCTGGCGGCTAAATGAAATCGCTAATGACCGATCGCCATTATCGGATGATGACGAATGGCGCCATGACTTCATAACCCCGTGACAAAGCTCAAGCGCGATCCATCGGTAAACCGGGAGAAACGGAATGCTGACGGATCGACGATCGGAGGGTGACCGGTGACGATGTCCGCCATGAGCCGGCCGGCGCCGGGTCCGATGCCGAAGCCGTGGCCCGAGAAACCGGTGGCGATGTAGAAGCCAGGGTGACTGTCCACGCCGGAAATGACGGGGATCGCATCAGGCGTCGCATCGATCATTCCGGCCCAGCGCTGGCGGACCCTAGCTGAATTGAAGGCAGGAAAGGTAGCCTTGAGATGTTGCAGCCCGGCCTCCAATTCCCGGGTCGACGGCTGAGGATCGAGAATCCGCGAGTGTTCGAACGGCGACGGTTCATCGAGCTGCCAACGAGTGGCCTGGCGATACTCCTCGACGAAGCGGCGCCCGAGGCGGAGCCTGGTATGCCGGCGCTCGGCGGCTGCCAGGGGAATGAACATGCGGAAAAAGCGAAAGCTGTCGGGCACGATGTCGGCGACGGCGCCGGTCCCACCGGTCACCGTATAGCCGCCATCGGCGCGCTTTCGGAAGGCGAAATCCGAGCAGAGCGCCGCGCTCTCCGGCCCATCGGTCACGCCGTCGACCCGCATCACGGAGGCGATGACCTTGAGCTGCGGCAGCGTCAGGTCCAGGTTGCGGCAGAAGAGCCGCGACCACGCACCGCCGGCGAGCACGACGCTGCTGCAGGTAATCGTGCCGTGCTCGGTGACGGCAGCGGAAACCCGCCCGGCCTTGGTTTCAATTCCCCGAACCGCACAGCCGGTGATGATCCTGGCCCCCAATTCGCGCGCCCGGCGCGCCAGGCCCGGCACAGCGTTCTGCGGTTCGGCACGGCCGTCGCTCGGCGTATGGAGCGCGCCGAGCCACTGCCCTTCGTCTCCCGGCAGCACGCGCCTGATCTCGCCTGCGTCGATCATCCGGGAATCGAGCTGGAAATCCCTGGCGTGATCGAGCCACGCCGTCCGCCGGGCCAGCTCGCGTTTGTTGCGGCAGAGATAGACGATGCCCGATCGCCGGAAGCCGAGGTCCAATCCATGTTGTCCCTGGAGACCGTCCCAGATGCGCATGGATTCAATCATCAGCGGCAATTCCCGGGGATCGCGGCCCATCTTGCGAACCCAGCCCCAATTGCGGCTCGACTGCTCGCCGGCCAGGATTCCCTTCTCGCAGAGCGCGACCGAGACGCCGCGCTCGGCGAGGAACAGGGCCGTGCTGATTCCCACGATGCCGCCGCCGATGACGACGACATCGACGGCGCGCGGCGGACTCGCATCGGTCTCGCAAGCATCGAGGGGTGGACCCGAATAGGCCGGTGCTGCTGCGCCATCAGGCGGCGCGTCGTGCCGGGTCATTCCCAAGCCATATGCCTACTCGTTACCCGGCGCGCCTTGTGCCGCTGCCGGACCTTTCAAGCGGATTGATCATCTGCTCGATCTCAGAGACTTCGGCCCGCAGGAGGTCGACAAGTTCGGTAAGCCGGTCCGGCTCCAGCCGGGCGCTGGTCATGTTGATGGCGATCGACGCAATGGCGTCGCGTCCCTGGGGCAGGATCGGCAGCGCCAGCGCCGAAATTCCCTTCACCAGTTCGCCATGGTCCAGGGCGAAGCGCTGCGCCCGAATCTGCGGCAAGCGTTCCCGCACCGCATCCGCCGAGAGGCCGTTGTAGCGGCCATAGAGCGGCGCGTTGGCGCTGATGATGATCTCCGCCTCTTCGGCCGGCAGGAATGCCAGGATCGCCTGGCTCGCCGGGCCGACACCCATCGGGATTTGCCCGCCGACATGGCCGGTAAGGCTGTCGAGGACATAGGAGCCTTCCTGCCGGTCGACGCACACGACGTTGAACCCGCTGCGCGCCATGAGAAAGACCGTGTCGCCGGTATGCGCCGCCAGCCGAAGTAGCGCCGGACGGCTGACCTTCCGCAGGCCTGTCCCGTCGGCTGCCGCGGCGCCGAGGGAGAAGAGCGCCAAGCCCAGGCGATAACGTTTCGTCGCCAGTTCGCGCTCGATCAGGCCATGACGTTCGAGAGCGGAAACGATGCGATGCGCCGTCGAAGTCTTCAGGCCCAACCCCTCGGCGATCTCGGCCATCTTGGCGCCCTTCTCGCCGACCTCGCCCAGCAGCTTGATCACGGCCACCGCCCGGTCGAGAAGCTGTGTCCCCGTTGCCAGTTCGATTCCTTGTTGGCTATTCACTCGTCACCCGCCGGTCCGTCACCCGTCGCAGCATGGTTACCCGGTCGCCGCGTCATGCACCAGCTTGCAGGACGGCCGCGGCTGGCAGGCTGTTCCGATCCGGCGCGGCAAGGGCCGAAAGAAGCGGGCCAATATCGCCGCCTTCCAAAGCGGCAATGGCCTCGATCAGCCCGGCAACCGCCGATGGCGACAGGCGTTTTCGCGCCACCGATTGGAACTTCCTGCCGATGCCGTCCCATCCCAGAGGATTGGTCGATTCGCCGCGGGGCGCGGTGACGGTACGGGAGAACAAGCCCTTTCTCGATCTCGACCTCGACATGCGCCGGCACCGCCGAGGGAAACATCGCGTCGAGCTTGGGATCGATTGTCAGGGTGATCTTGTGGCGCACAGTCAAGCACCGCCCGGTCGACGAGCCTCGATTCCTGCAGCGGCAACAGCGCATCCGGCCCCCGCACCGCCGCAACGGCGACGCAGAAGGGAACGCTGTATTGCGCCGCCTCCAGTGTCGGCGGCGCAAGATCGTTGTTCAGCGACAGGGCCTGGGCAAAGCTGCTGATGCGAATGGCCAGGATGTCATCGGGCCCGATGCCCTGCTGCTCCTTGATTTCCAGGATGCCGTCAATGGCCGCATGGGCCCACCGGCAGCAGCTATAGAGCTTGAAATAGACGTCCTCGATATGCCAGCGCTCGCCGAGCGCCTGGGTCAGAATCGACGGATCGTAGTGCGTTGCATCGTCAAGGAAATCCGTCGGCCCGGTGAAGCCGTGGGCGGCGAGTTCAACGGCGGTCACGCCTGTGGCTGTCGCCCAGGCGATCCCTTCCTTCACGTTGTTGCCCATCAATCGTGTATAGCCCGTGGCGGTCTGGCCGGGCGCGGTCGTGCCGGCAATCGCGATCGCATTGGCGATTGTTTCCGCCGAAAGCCCGCGCAGCCATCCCACGGCCGCCGCCACGCCCTGCCCGCACCAGAGCCCGCTGTCGAATGTATGCAGCGACCTGAAATCGCGGGCGGCGGAGATGCGCACGCCGATCTCGTAGCCGAGCGCGATGGCCGTCAGCACCCGCTCGGCGCTCGCGCCGATGGCTTCCGCGGTGGCGATCACAGCCGGAATCACGCCCGCTCCCGGATGGCCGGACGCGGCCCGATGCCCGTCATCGAGATCCAGCATGGAAGCGATCGCGGAATTGGCGAACGCGGCGCCTGGCGCCGTCAGGCGCTCGCCAGAAAACCAGCAGCTCGACGGCCCTTTGCCCCAGGCACGGATGGCAGCCTTGCGACCGGCAGTGCCGCCGCCCGTGCCCGTGCCCGCGATTGCACAACCGATCAGGTCGAAGACGGCGCGCATGACCGCCGGACGGACCGATTTCGGTGCCGTTTGCAAACCGCAAGCGAAAGTGGCGAGTGCCAGTGCGATCGTCATGGATGTCCCTTCGCGTCGAACCTCGCATGGGCGCATGTGGGGGTCAATAGAAATATCCACTATATGGACTATTATGATATTGACTTCCATATAATGGAATGTCTGAATGTTGCTTAGGGCAATGCGCCTGCTGAAGCGAGGCACGCCCCACGACAGCATCGCGGTCAACGGGCCAGCTGCGAGCAAGGCAATCAACGGCTCGACCGAACAGGAGAGGGAGAGAATCGATGGCAAGCACCATCAACCGGCGTCTTTCCGCACTAGCAATGTTGCTTAGCTGCATAGTCTATGACGCAACGGCGCCGGCGAGCGCGCAGGACAAGTACAAGCTGGTCGAGCCCGGCAAACTGACGATCGCGACCACGGCCGAGATGCCGGGAATCGTGCCGCAGGAAGGAAAGCTTATCGGTTACGACGGCGAGATCCTCCAGATCATCGCCGACCGATTGGGCCTTCAGGTCAATCCGGTAAAGATGGAGTGGTCGGGCGTCATAGCATCGGTCCAGGCCGGCCGCATGGATGTGCTCGGCGGCAATGTGGGGTGGACCGAGGAGCGCACCAAGATCCTCGCGCTTTCCGAGCCGACTCAGTATTTCCAGAATGGCATCATGCAGAAGTCGGGCGCAGGCTTGTCGCGCCTGGCCGATCTTGAAGGCAAGCCGGTGGCCACGATCACGGGGTTTTCATTTATCCCCGAACTCGAGAAGATTGCGGGCATCCAGTTGTCGTTCTATGACACTTCGGATGCGGCAATACGCGATCTGCTCAACGGCCGCGTCGAGGCCGTTATCGCCGACCCTCCAGTCATGGGATACGTGATCGCCCAGAACCCCGATTGGAAGCTGGAATTTACGGCATTCGCCGATGACAACCCAGGCTTTCCCATGCTGACCGGCAAGGGACGGCAGTTCGTCCTCGGCGTGAACCCGGAGAACGCGCAGCTGGCCGAAGATATGAACGCGGTTTTACGGGATCTGTGGAAGGACTGCACCGTTCGCGCAATTGGTGCGAAGTATGGGATGACCGGCGATGCATGGTTCACGCCGGGAAGCGTCAGCCCACGCAATGGAGTCGACCGCGCCAATGATTGGGTTCCTCCCAGCTGCAAGTGATGGCGCCAGCAGCACCTGACGGCCCGCGCCTTCGCGCGGGCCGTCGTTTTTCGTCAGCTCGCGATCAAGACAATGGACGATTCTGTACCTCTCCTGCGCGTTAGGGATCTCTATAAGCATTTTGGCCCTCTATCGGTTCTGAAGGGCGTAAGCTTCGACGTGGCCGCCGGGGAGCGGGTGGCCATTATCGGACCAAGCGGATCGGGCAAGTCCACTTGCCTGCGTGGCATCAACTATCTCGAGCCGCCCACAAGGGGCCGCGTCGAACTCAGCGGCGCTGTCATCGGAGAGCGAGAGGTGTCACCTGGCGCTTGGCGCCGCATGACCGACACCGAGCTTGCGCCACAGCGCGCTCAGATCGGCATGGTCTTCCAGCTCTTCCATCTATGGCCGCATCTGAGCGCGCGGGAGAACGTCGCCCTGCAGCCGGAGAAAGTTTGCCGGCGGTCACGCGCGGAGGCGATGGAAATTGCCGATGGAATGCTCGCCAAGGTGCATATGAGCCATAAGGCCCATGAATATCCCGAACGGCTCTCGGGTGGACAACAGCAGCGTGTCGCCATTGCGCGCGCCCTCGCACAGCAGCCCAAGCTTTTGCTGTTCGATGAACCAACCTCGGCGCTCGATCCGGAACTCGTTGGCGAAGTGCTTAATGTCATTCACGAGCTCGCGGACGAAGGCCGGTCAATGGTCCTCGTCACGCACGAGATCGGTTTTGCCCGCGAGGTGGCAAACCGCGTTCTCTTCATGGATGATGGCCTGATCGTCGAACAGGGTGATCCTGCCGCCGTGTTGAATGAACCGAAGACCGAAAGACTGCGCCAATTCCTGCGCCAGATTGTCCGGCAGAACGGGGCCTGATGCATTTCTTTGACTACCTGCTGCAATTCGCAGCGCCCCTGATTATGGCGGCCGGCGTTACGATCGAAGTTGCGGCGGGAGCATTTGTCGTGGCAACGACACTCGGCTTGCTGCTTGCCTCCATCCGGTTTTTCGTGCCGTCTCGCCTGATCCAGATTCCGATCGCGATATACATCGAAGTTTTCCGGAACGTTCCCAGCCTGACGCATCTATTCATTATCTTCTTTGGACTTGCCTATGTCGGAATACGGCTCAATTCGCTGACCGCCGCCATTATTGGGTTAGGTCTGATCGGCGCTGCCGTCCTGACCGAGATTTTCCGAGCTGGATTCTCCGCCGTGGATATCGGGCAGCGGGAAGCGGCGCTGGCCGCCGGAATGACGCCAAGGATGATTTTTCGTGAGATCATCCTGCCCCAGACCTGGCGGATAACTCTGCCGCCGATCGGCAACTATGCCGTTCAGCTCGTCAAAGACACATCACTGGTCGCGGCGATCGCAGCACCGGAGATCATGTTCACGGCGCGAAATCTCGTGGTCAACACGTTTCAGACGACTCTCGTCTATGGCATTGCGGCCTTATTGTATCTCGCAATTTGCATCCCGCTGTCCCGAGCGATCCGGCGCCTGGAAAGGCGAATGGCGGTTCCTCAGTGATTGAATTCCTTCGAACCATGATCGAGCACGCCCCGGATTGGAGCTGGCGGCTCCTGCCTGCGGCTGGTCAGACCATGCTGATCACAGCCTCCAGCTTTGCATTGGCGCTGATCCTGGCCATCCTGATGGAGTTCGGACGCATCTCCGGTATGAGTTTCGTTCGGCGAATCATTGGCGCATACATCGAAATTGTCCGGGCGCTGCCTATTCTGGCTGTCCTCTACATCATCTATTTCGGCCTGCCGGGATTGGGCATCACCTTTTCGCCGTTTGTTTCGGGAACGATTGGCCTTGGAATTGTCTATAGCACATACTTGACTGAGGTTCTGCGCGCCGGCGTCGATTCGCTCCACCGTGGCCAACGGGAAGCGGCCCTTGCCGTCGGCATGACACCACTTCTCGTATTCAAGCTGATCATACTTCCACAAGCGGTGCGCGTGGTGTTGCCACCCCTATTGGTTTCTCTGATTTCTCTGTTGAAGGACAGCTCCGTCTGCGCCCTCATCGCCGTCAACGAATTGACCTTGAGCGGTCGCGTCATCATGTCCGAGTCATTCCTGCCGCTGCACGTCTTCGTACTTGTTGGGGCGATCTACTTCAGTATCGCCTGGCCAATGTCGCTCTTCGTCCAGTGGCTTGAACCTAGATTAAATCGCGGTCGCCGAACCATGGCTTCTGCAGATGTCTAGGGCATGACTAAACTGAAATTCACATTCCCCATCGTCCTTCTGGAGGGCCTGCCCCGCGCCCGGGGCCGCCAGCATGGCGAGCGATTTCGCGATGAGATCGCCGCGGCACTGGCGACGCTGCGGCAGGAGCACAGCCCGGCGGTATTCGCGTCGGCTCGGGAGAAGGCAGAAACTGCCTGGCCCATGATCCTGACCCGTGCGCCGGAAATTGCAGACGAGCTTCAGGGAATCGCCGAGGGTTCCGCGACCCAACTCATGGAGATCCTTCTCCGCCTCGGCCTCGAGTTCTTCGATACACCGTCGCCCACAGGCTGCACCGCATTGGCGTTCAAGGGACCGCGGGGCGCTATTCTCGGGCAGAACTGGGATGCGCCACCGGACGCCGCCAAGGCGCTTGCGCTGTTCATCCATGTCGGCCCCCAAGGCTTCGAGCAAGCGGTGATCGCCTCGGTCGGCGGGCTCGCCTGGGTGGGCTGCAACCGGCACGGCCTTGTGCTTCTCAATAATGACCTGATGCTGCGCAGCCGCGCGCCGGGGCTGCCCAGCCAGATCGTTCGCCGCATTGTTCTCAAGGAATCGAGTGTCGAGACTGCGCTCGCGGCGCTGCGCTCGCTTCCGCATATGGCGGGCCGCTCATACTTGCTCGGCAATTCCACCGGCGACGTGGCCGGTGTCGAGGTTTCCGCCGGCCGTGGCGTCCGCGTGAACCAGCGCGCGGCTCCGGTCCTTCACACCAACCATGCCCTGGATTCCGACATCAGAGGCGATGAGGACGAAGCCGCTCTGATGAAGACATATCCTTCGAGCCGCCACAGGCTACAGGTGCTGCAGCGGCTCGCCCCCGGTACATCCTCAGTGGATCAGCTTGCCGCCGTCCTGGGAAACCGCGAGGGCGCCCCGGACTCGATCTGCAAGGACCACTCCGAAGCCGAGCCGACCCAGACAGCCTTCTCAGTCATCGCGGATTGCGGAAAGCGCATCCTGCATGTTTGCCCGGGCTCGCCGGCGGTTCATGCCTACCACCCGATCCTGTTGCCGGCCTAGGACTGCAACACGCCGGGCTATGGCAGCAGAATCCGTCGACATCTCCGGTGCTGTGAGCTTCGACAGCGCCGCGGGGTTGCACGCGACGGCCGTTTAGCTTCGTTTGATTGACTTGAATTTCCTCGTCTGCTCGGTCAGCGCGATTTCCGTCGGCAGCCGCTCCATGCTGGAAGCGCCGTAGAAACCGTGGCAATCGGGACAGACTTTCAGGATATAGGTCGCGTCTTCCGGCGAGGAGATCGGACCGCCATGGCAGAGCACGATGATGTCCGGCCGGACGGCACGCGCGGCGGCGGACCAGGCATTGATCAGGGGCACGCAATCGCCGGGCATCAGCGCTGTTTCGGCGCCGATGGCGCCGCCGGTCGTGAGCCCGAGATGGCAGACGACGATGTCGGCGCCGGCCTGCGCCATCGCTTCGGCCTCGGCTTCCGAGAAGACATAGGGCGTGGTCAGCAGATCCATCTCATGGGCCTTGCGGATCATCTCCACTTCGAGGCCATAGCCCATGCCGGTTTCTTCCAGATTCTTCCGGATGGTTCCGTCGAACAAGCCGACGGTGGGGAAGTTCTGCACGCCGGAGAAGCCGAGCGATGCTATCTGCGTCAGGAACGGTGCCAGCAGCATGAAGGGATCGGTACCGTTGACACCGGCAAGCACCGGCGTGGCCTTCACCACGGGCAACACCTCGTGCGCCATCTCCAGGACAATCTCGTTGGCATTCCCATAGGCGAGGAGGCCAGCCAGCGAGCCGCGGCCGGCCATGCGATAGCGACCGGAATTGTAGATGACGATGAGGTCGATGCCGCCGGCTTCCTCGCATTTCGCCGACAAGCCTGTGCCCGCACCACCGCCGATGATTGGCTCCCCGCGCGCGATCATGGCGCGGAATTTGTCGAGGATCTCCTTGCGCGGTATGCGGGGCATTATACGCAACCCCCACTGGCTCGAGGGAACCCTTCCGCCTCCCCCCACCCGCTTCCACAGGGGGAGGGGGAATGGAATGAATGCTCCGCCGACTGTTGAGGCTGTCCCACTACTTTCTCCACCTTCCCGCAATCTCCAGAAAAACTTTTCGGCAGTGTCCATGGCAGTCTGCCGAAGATCGACGCCAGGGCCGGCAAAGTCGCACTAGCCAGCCGCCAGATTCGCGCCTGTCGAACCATCAAAGAAATGCAGCTTCTCCGGATTCCACCCGAAACGCACCGTGCTATCGATCGGCAGGTCCAGCGACGCCGGCGCGGTGGCCCGTAGGAGCTGTTCGCCGATGCGGAGCGTGACGATCTTCTCGACACCGAGATTCTCCACGTCATGAACCCGCGCCTCCACAGCCTCCACCGGCCCGATGCGGAAATCCTCCGAACGGATACCGATCGTGACGGAGCCAGAATGACCCGCAAGCCATCCGCGAGACGACGCTTCGGCCGAAAGATCCATCTGGCCGGCCAAAGCCGATAGCCGGCCATTGCCGGCCTCTCCCGGCAAGAGGTTCATCGCCGGCGAGCCGACAAAACCGGCGACGAAGAGATCCCGCGGGCGGTTATAGATCTCCTGCGGCGTGCCGACCTGGATGATGCGGCCCTGGTTGAGGACGCCGACCTTGTCGCCCATTGACATCGCTTCGATCTGGTCATGGGTGACGAACAGGAAGGTGGCGCCCAGCTTCATCTGCAGATCCTTGAGTTCCGAGCGCAGCGCCTCGCGCAGCTTGGCGTCCAGATTGGACAGCGGCTCGTCCATCAGGAAGACGCGGGGTTCGCGCACGATGGCGCGCCCGATCGATACGCGCTGCATCTCGCCGCCGGAAAGGCGGTCGGTCTTGCGGTCCAGCAGATGCTCGATCCGCAGCGTCTTGGCGGCGCGGGCGACACGGATGTCGATCTCCGGCTGCGGATAGCGGCGCACCCGCGATTTCAGGGGAAATTCGAGATTCTGCCGCACGGTGTAGCGCGGATAGAGGGAATAATGCTGGAACACGAGCGCGACATCGCGCTGCGCCGCATTCCATTCCCGCACATCCTCATGGTCGATCCTGATTGCGCCGGCATTCGGCCGCTCCAGTCCGGCGATCAGGCGCAGCGTGGTGGTCTTCCCGGCGCCGGTCGGCCCCAGCAGCACGAAGAACTCGCCATCGGCGATTTCCAGATCGAGGCCCTTGAGCGCGCTATGGGAACCGAAATTCTTGCTGACGTTTTCGAGCCGGATATGCGCCATGTTGTCAGCTCAGCCTTGCGTCCAGCGACCCACCGCTGCTGGTGTCGAAGAAATGCGTTTCCGCCGCGTCGAGCTTGGCCCAAACGGTTTCTCCGGCCCGGGGGACGAATCCGCTCGGCGTCCGCGCCCGGAAGATCTGGCGGCCAAGCTTGAGATCGACGATATCGTAGGCGCCCAGCGGCTCGATGATATGGGCCTCCACCTGGGTGTAGCCTTCGGCGGGCTGGCGGGCGATGCGTACGCTCTCCGGCCGCACGCCGAGCGTCAGCTCCCGGCTGCTCGCCGAAGCGACCCGACGCTGAAGCTCGGCCGGCAGATCGAAGGCGCCGTCGCCATCGCCGATCACCACCTGGGCGCGGCCGTTCTCTTCGCGCAGACTCGCCTTGGCGATGTTCATCACCGGACTGCCGATGAACTGAGCGACGAAAAGATTGGCCGGATGCCGGTAGACGTCGGTCGGGGTGCCGACCTGCTGCAGCACGCCGTCATGCATCACCGCGATCCGGTCGGCGAGCGACATGGCTTCCACTTGGTCATGGGTCACATAGACCGTGGTCGTCTCGTTCTCCAGATGCAGCCGCTTGATCTCCGTGCGCATGTTCTCGCGGAGCTTGGCGTCAAGGGAACCGATCGGCTCATCCATCAGCATCGCCTTCGGCCGCCGCACCAGCGCCCGCCCGATCGCGACGCGCTGCATATCGCCGCCGGAGAGCGCCGACGGCCGCTTGTTCAGCAGATGCTCGATGGCCAGCGCCCGGGCGACGCGGCGAACCTGGGCATCGACAGCGGCCCGGCTCTCATTCGTGGCCCGGAGGGGAAAGGCGATGTTTTCATAGGCCGTCAGATGGGGGTATAGGGCATATAGCTGGAAGACGAAGGCGATATCCCGGTCCGAGGCGCGAAGATTTTCCACCGGCTTGCCGTCGATGATGATGTTGCCGCTGTCGATCTCCTCCAGTCCGGCGATGGCCCGCAGGGTCGTCGTCTTGCCGCAGCCCGAGGGCCCGAGCAGCACGACAAACTCCCGGTGGCGAACCTCCAGGTTGAGCTGCCGGATGACATGGGCCTCGCCGAAATACTTCTGGATGTCCCGCAGGATGATGTCGGCCATGTTCGGTCAGTCCGGCTTCGACTCGGGCTTGAACTTGGAGAACACGCTGAATCCCACCAGGCCGACGATGATGATCGTCAAGCCATAGCGATGCAGGAGCTCGCTCCAGGGCTGGCAGAGCGCGACGATGCCGAAGACCATTGTCCATTGCGACAGCGGCTCAAGGACCTTCGAATTCAGTCTGCGAAAGCTCATAATCGTTCCCTAAGCGCGGCCTTCATTTGCGGATGGCTCCGAAGGTAACGCCCCGCAACAGATGCTTCCGGAGCGCAAAGGTGAAGATCGCCACGGGCAGCAGGAACAGGAAGGTTCCGGCCGCGATCGCCGTCCAATCGGTCAGGCCGGAGCCGACCTGCGCGGGGATGAAAGGCGGCGCCGTCTGCGCCCGGCGGTTCGTCATCATCAGCGCGAAGGCATACTCGTTCCAGGCAACGATGAAGCAAAACACCGCCGTCGCGGCGATGCCGGTCACCGCTTCCGGCAGGACGATCTTGAAGAAAGCCTGCAGCCGCGTATAGCCGTCGACCAGCGCCGCCTCCTCATACTCCTTCGGGATCTCGTCGATAAAACCTTTCATCAGCCAGACGGAGAAGGAGAGGTTAAAGGCCGTGTAAAGAATGATCAGCCCGATGTGGGTATCCGTCATGCCGACGGCGCGGTACATCAGGAACATCGGTATCGCCACCACCACCGGCGGCAGCATGCGCGTCGACAGGATAAAGAAGAGCAGATCCTGTTCGCCGGATATTCGAAACCGGGAAAAGCCGTAGGCCGTCAGCGTACCCATGGATACCGCGAGCAACGTACTGGTGATGGCGATGATCAGGCTGTTTTGAAAGCGGTTGGGGTACTGCGACAACTGAACGCTATCGCCAACCTTGAGGACGCGCTCGCCGCCGTCATAGATGCGTTGCTCCCACCAAGGCGCCGCCGCATAGACCTCCGGCTCCACCGGCTTCGTCAGTTGCACGCGGCGGGTGAACAGCTTGATGAACGACGTGATCTCCGGCGAGAAGATCACGGTCGGCGGCACCGACGTGGCGATGGCCCGGGATTTGAAAGCGGTCGAGGTGATCCAGTAAATCGGCGACAGGAAGATCAGGGTGATCACGATGACAGCGGCGACGGCGACGCGGTGAAAGACTCGCTGGCTGCGGGTGCGGACGGCGGCCATCTCAGCGCTCCTTCACCCGGTTCAGATACTTCACGTAGATGTTGGTGATCGCCAGCACGATGATCAGCATGATATAGGCGAGCGCGCAGGAGCGGCCGGTCTGCCACTCCTGGAACGCCATCTTGTAGAGCCTGATGGCGATCACCTCGGTGGTCGGCTGGCCGCTCATGATGAAGGCGAGGTCGAAGGTCTTGAACGCCTCCATGGTGCGGAAGATGAGGGCGATCAGCAGCAGCGGCGCCACCAGCGGCAAGGTGATGCGCGTGAAGGTGTACCAGCGCCCGGCGCGGTCGATCGCCGCCGCTTCATAGAGATGCTGCGGCACGGCCGATAGGCCGGCGAGCGACAGCAGCATGACGAAGGGCGCCCACATCCAGATATCGGTGATAGCGATGGCATAGAGCGCCATGTTCGGATTGGACAACCAATCGAAGGTGCCGAGCCCCAGGGCGTAGTTGATGATGCCCCAGGACGGATCGTAGAGCAGCTTCCAGAACAGCCCGACCACCGCCATCGACATCATCATCGGCAGCAGGAGCAAGGTCGTGACCAGCCCCTTGAACGGGAAGGCCCGGTTCAGCAGCAGCGCGACGCCGAAGCCGACGATCATCTGGCCGCCCACGGAAACGATGACATATTTCGCGGTGACCGAGAAATTGCGCCAGATATTGGGGTCGGCCAGCAGCTCCCGGTAGTTCTGCAGACCCACGAAGTTCGCCGGCTCGCTCACGGAGGCGCGAAAATCGGTAAAGGAGTAGCCGAGGGAGTAGATCAGCGGAAAGATGTTGAAAACGATCAGGAAAAGTATCGTCGGGATTATAAAGAGATTGCGGATGGTGAGATCGCTCCAGCCGCGCGCGGCCGCCCGCGAATCCGCCGTGAGCTTCGCCATAACCGCCACGCCCGCCTCCCTCCTACGCATCATTCAAGCGGCCGGCGGAGGGTTATCCTCCACCGGCCGTTTGCGTTGGCCGTTTGCTATTGACGACCGTATTTCTTGAACGTCGCCGTCCAGTCCTGGGCGAGTCCGTCCAGCGCTTCCTTTGCAGAACCTTCGCCGCCGACGACGAAGGGATAGATGCGGTTATTAATCTGGGTCAGCAGTTCCGCATATTCCGGCACCGCCCAGAAGTCCTTCACCATGAACATCGACTGATAGAAGGCCTCGTTATACGGCGTTGCCTTGCGGAATTCCGATGATTCCAGGACTTTGGCATTGCAAGTGTAACCGCCAAGTTCGGCCCACTTCTTCTGCACGTCTTCGCGGATGAACCATTCGAGGAACTTGTAGGCTTCCTCCTGCTTCGTGGAATAGCTGACGATCGACATGCCCTGCCCGCCCAGTGCCGCATGCTGCTTGCCGCCTGGACCGGCCGGATTGGCGAAATAGCCGGTGACATCGGCGTAAGGATTTGCCGCCTTGTTGGCGAGTGCCGGGAAGAAGGCGAAGTAGTTCATGCTCATCGCCGCCAGGCCCTCGGTGATCGCCTGGTTGTTCTCCAGGAAGAAGGACTTGCCCCAGTTTGGCGGTGTGAATTTGTAGAGCTCCCTGTAGGTCTCAAGCGCCGCCACGGCGTCCCCCGAATTGACGATGCCCTCGACCTTGTAACTCGAATAGTCGCCGAGATCGCCGCCATAGCTGAAGAGGGCGTTCTCAAAGCCCATGACCAGGGCGTCATAGGCGTTGTCTGTATAGATGGCGATGCCGTAGCGCTTCTGGTCCGGGCGGTGGAAGAACTCGGCGATATCGCGCATCTGCGGCCAGGTTTTCGGCACATCCAGGTCGTAGCCATACTTGGCCTTGAAGGCTTCCTTCTCCGCCGGATCCTCGAACCAGTCCTTGCGATAGGCCCAGCCGGTAGCGTCGCCCTCGGTCGGGATGGCCCAGAACTTGCCGCCGCCCTTCGGATATTCGGCATAGGCCTGCACGGTGGCGGGCGCGAACGCTTCGGTCAGTTTGTGCTTGGCGAAGAAGTCGGTGAGATCCACATAGTGGCCGCCGACCGAGCCGGCCCCGAGCCACTGTGAATCGCCGACGACGATGTCATAGGCGTCGCCATGGGCGTTGAACTCGGCGAAGGCTTTGGTCTGGAAATCCGGCCAGGGCGTCGTCTGCACGGTCACCGGGACACCGGTCTCTGCGGTGTATTGGTTGGCCAGCTCCTGCAGGTAATTGGCCGGATCCCATTCCGCCCAAAAGATGGTCAATTCCTCCTGGGCCGAAGCCGTAAAGCCGGCGAAGGCGACGGTCACGCCGGCAAGCATTCCAAGCAAGGTCCTCTTGAGCATTTGTTTTCTCTCCCTAGTCTAAGTGCCGCGGCCGGTGGGCCGGCCTGCAGCGGTTTATTTGTTCGTTGGGCCATTCTCCTTCTTACGCGGTCTTTGTGCCGCTTTGACTTTAGCATGACCGGCGGCAGAGGAATCAACCGTCGCGGCCTCGGCAATGGCGGTTCTGACGATGGCCTGGGCGGTCCAGAGCGCCACCCGCAGGACCTGCTTGTCGTCAAGCTGCCAAATATCCTTCAGGACGACGAAGGCCTCGGTCCCGAACACCAGAGAAAGGGCTTGCGTGACGCGATCGAGCGCCTTGCGGTCGAGCGTTCCCCGCAATGGCGCCAGCGCCAAGCGCAACAGCGCCTTGCGGTGGCCGCGCACGATTGGCGCCTCAGGCGCCAGCGTGCCGGCTTGCCGCCTTGTCCATTGGTCGATCGCCAGCAAAAGCGCCGCCCTGAGCGTCGCTTCGTAGAGATGCATGCGTGGATAGGCGAAGGCGAGCAGGTCGGAGATGCGTTCCTCGGCGTCGGCGGACTCGGAGTCCCATTCCAGGATCGGCCCCAGCGCTTCATCGACCGCAGCCTGGATCAACGCCGCCTGGCTTGGGAAATAGCGATAGGCGGTCGTGCGCGACACCTCCGCCGCTTCGGCGACATCGCTCACCGACGGAATCAATCCACTCTGCATCAATCGCATCGCCGTATCGAGCATCGTTCGCCTCATCCGCGCCCGCGGGCCTTTCGCAGCCGGCGGCACGATGTCCCATTCTTGACGTGAGACGGTCATGCCAATACGGTACCGGCGTCCCACAGGAATAGCAAATTCCGCCGGCCCGGGTCGAACCTGTCGCGGGAACGCAATGAAGCGCATCTACATCGTCGGCACGGCGGATACCAAGGGCGAGGAGCTCATCTTTCTGCGAGACCTCGTCGCCGGCACGGGTTTTCCCTGTGCCCTGGTCGATGTCGGCACGCGGGCGGCGAAGATCCAAGCCGATTTCGTCATCCGTGATATCGCAGCGCAGCATTCCCGCGACACCGGAGCCATCTTGACTGCGGATGACCGCGGCGCCGCCGTTGCCGAAATGGGCAAAGCCTTCGCCCGCTTCATTGGCGAGTGCAACGACGTGGCCGGCGTGCTGGGCATCGGCGGCGGCGGCGGCACTTCCATCGTCACCGCGGGCATGCGGGCGTTGCCGATCGGCGTGCCGAAGTTGATGGTGTCGACCCTGGCGTCGGGCGATGTCGGCCCGTTCGTCGATGTCAGCGACATCGCCATGATGTACTCGGTCACCGACATCGCCGGCCTTAACCGCATCAGCCGTGCCGTCCTGACCAACGCCGCCGCCGCCATCGTCGGCATGGCGCGGGCGCCGGTGCCTGCGGCGGATGCCAAGCCGGCGATCGGCCTGACCATGTTCGGCGTTACAACACCCTGCGTGACCCGTGCGGCCGAGGTGCTGCGGGCCGACTATGACTGCGTTGTCTTCCACGCCACGGGTTCCGGCGGCCGCGCGATGGAGAAGCTGGTGGACAGCGCCATGCTGGTCGGCGTGCTCGACGCCACGACGACCGAAGTCTGCGATCTGCTGCTCGGCGGCGTGCTGAGCGCCGGTCCGGACCGCCTGGGCGCCATCGCCCGCACGGGCGTTCCCTATGTCGGCTCGGCCGGCGCGCTGGACATGGTGAACTTCTGGGGACCGGATAGCGTGCCGGAGAAATATCGCAGCCGGTTGCTCTACCGCCACAATCCGCAGGTCACTCTGATGCGCACGACGGCAGAGGAATGCCGGCAAATCGGCGCCTGGATCGCCGAACGGCTCAACCGTTGCGAAGGTCCGGTTCGGTTTCTCATTCCGGAGAAAGGCGTCTCGGCTCTCGATGCGCCGGGTGCCGCGTTCCATGACCCCGTCGCCGATGCGGCGCTGTTCGACGCCATCGAGCGCACGCTGAAGCCCGCGCCGAAGCGCCGGTTGATACGCTTGCCGTACCACATCAACGATCCGGAATTTGCCGATGCCCTGGTCGCGCAGTTCCGCGAAATCATGCCCTAGGGGAGGAGAAACAGATGGCCAATGTCTATATCAGCGGGATCATCAATCTGCCGGTCGACAAGGTCTGGGCCTATGCCCGCGACTTCAACGGCCACCATGAATGGCACCCGATCATTGCCGAGAGCCATATCGAGGACGGCCTGCCGAGCGACCGCGTCGGCTGCGTGCGCAATTTCAAGCTGTCCGACGGCGGCCATTTGCGGGAGCGGCTCCTGTCCTTCAGCGACCTCGACCGCAGCTTCACCTACAACATCATCGTCTCGCCGCTGCCGATCCGGAACTACATCGCCCGCTTCACCTGCAAACCGGTGACCGAGGGCGACAAGACCTTCGTCGAATGGACGGCTGATTTCGATGTCGCGCAAGCTGACGAAGCGCAAGTCAAAGAGCGGGTGGGCCGAAACACTTTTGCCGTCGGCATCGCCGCGCTGGGCAAGAAACTCGGCGCGAAGGCCTGATGCAAGGATTCAAACAGAAAATCCGCCAAGTCAGGAGACTTGGCGGCTTGTTCGGCAAGGTTGGTTGCGGGGAAGTGCAGCCATCTCGAATTGCCTTTCGTGGCTGCTGCATAGGTCAGCGATAGGACGAAATCAGGCAACCCATTGATAATTTGATCACAAGTGACCGTCCTTTCCGAAAGCAAGGCTCAGCCTTGGTCGTATTTTCAGACATAGCCGTCGGCCCGTCGAAATGCTGCGCATCTGCTTTTGGGGGCGCTCCGGACAACGCGCTTGCCCTCTCGAATGTCTGTGCCAGAACCGGACCTGAGGAAGCTGGAAACGCAGCATTCAGAGCGTCGCAAAGGTTGAGTGTCGCAACGCGCATTCCCGTATGGTGCAGTTAGTTCACTCTTGCGCCACTCGGCCGCTCGGCCTGCAACTGCTCGATAGCCGTCATAATCCAGCGCCAAGTAGCGCCGCCATCGCCGGCCACCAGCATCGCGTCTGCGCACTTTGCTGACTCGAACCCAGCCTCAGCGCCGTAGCGCTTGATCATCGCTGCAGCCGCTCGCCAGATGTCGATCTCGGAGAGCATCGCGTTATCCTGGCGTCGGATCTTGCGACGGTCCCCCCGACTATTGCGGGGATGGCTGCTCAGGCCGCCGAGACCGAGGTTTCGGTCTACCAGGCGGGTTCAAACCGTTGCCAGGCTTGTCGGTTATCTTGCGGAAGTAGAGCCATGCATCCCGAAGACCCTCAAATGACGCAGGGTGAACGCCTGGCTCGGTAACGAAATAGTGCACGCTTCCACTGCGCCGCTCGCCTTCGACTGAGCCCTCCCACAGCTCACAGGTTCCCCGCCGCCATAGCAGCTTCTTTCCCAGCCCAGTTGTGATTGGGTCAACCAGCTGAATGACGCTGTTTCCGTTGCTGACCTTGTTCACGGCGCCCCTCCCCATTCTCAGCCTGTTGAATTTGTAAATCATGAATGTGACATCGGCGGACCGGTTCCCACTAGGATCGCGAATTTTCTGACTCGCTTAGTTAGTTCGATGTTCAGGCGCTAGCGTCACTACTCACCCGAACGGCTACTAGGGCTTTAGGGTCAGCCTTCTGTCGGCTGTGCCCGAACGCCATGGCAATACCGCTACGACTTCCAAAATATCCGTAGGCATGAATGACTTGTTGATTACCGGTCGATGTTTGTGCCGCGCTGGTAAGACGGGATCCGTAAATCCGGTCAAGAAAGCAAATGGCACGAGACGGTGCGAAAGAGCATCCGCAACACGATAAGAGGTCTCGTTGTGCAAATAGATGTCGAGCAGTGCGCAGTCTATGTGGCTTAGGCGCACGAAATCGAGTGCCGACGCTAGATTGTTGGCAATGCCAACAATCTCGGCACCTTCGTCCTCAAGAATCGTAGCCAGTTCGAGAGCGATCACCGCTTCGTCTTCGACGATCAGGATTCGGCAGTTTGCGAGCATCGAACTGTCCCGCCCAACAGCCGAAATTTATTTCCGCTGTGTCGCGAAGGTCACCAAAAATATTGTACGAATGGGTACGAAATCTTTGCTGTGACATCAAGACAATAAGAAAAGCCCCGGTGATTTGCCGGGGCTGAGTGAGAGGCGCGGGTATCGAGAAATGCCAGGGCGGGTGGGAACGCCCGGGGAAGTGGGGAAAAATACTTCACACCTCAATCGATTCTCCCGAAGAGGAGATTCATTTGCTGTCTGCTGTACTCTTCCCCACTCGACCGAATGCGCAATTGCGCTAAAGGTTCGGCGGCGACCTATGATCGCGGACAGACTCAGTCATGGCAGAGTCCCATTTCTCGGCGATGTCCAGCGGCTTCGCGTAGCTACCTCAATTCGCTTTCGTTCCTTGGGGCGATCGGTCTGCAGCCGCTCAATCGCTGTCATAGTCTGGCGTCAGGTCGCACTTCCCTCAACGTCGCCGTCTGCCCGCAACTCATCCGCCCGCTTTGCAGCTTCGAGCCTAGCTTCCATACCGTCGCCCTTGTTCATCGCCGTGGCAGATCGCCAGATCTCGAGTTCCGTGAACACGGTTTCCCCTGAAGGTCCCGGGTGAGCCGTATTGCGGCCTCGGTGAGCTTAACTCGATAAATCGGGAAACTAACGCTACTCATGGTCTGTAACTTAGTCACACCGCCTTCCCAGACGCCGCCAGCTGTCGTCCACTAAGCCTGGATTCACCAGACCATAAAGTGCGCCCAGAGGGACTTTCGAGATCTCTCCACGCTGCAGATCTGCTCGGAGCGGACGAAGTCGCGGCGGGGCTGCGTTGCTGAAACACTCCGTTCCTATTCGTATTCCGCTATGGGCGTGAAAGCCTGCCTCGCGCGTTCCGAAATGCCGTCGTGCTTAACAAGACACTCAATTCGGAGAGTCTGGTCGAAGCAGCCATGCGGTTGGTCATCCTAGTGGACAGGTCGTGCGCTTGCGGGAATAGCTGCGTACGTTCGCGTCCAACCTTGACGTTCAACGTCAAGCTATTTGACATTGCTGCTCGAGACTTCCACTCATGGCACATTTCGGATGTTCGGCGACAACATGTGATCGGCCGCTGTTGATGGATAGGCGGACATTGTTCCGCCCCGGCTGATACGGGCAACTTTAACTCACCGCTAACATCGACGTGTTATCGCGCGACCTCTGGAGCGCTTCAAGAATCTGGTGTGATCCGCCATATAATGTTGCCAACATCGTCGGCGACTAGGAGAGCGCCAGCTTTATCAAATGTTACCCCGACAGGACGACCATAGGCCTCGTCATCTGAACTGATGAAACCCGTGAGAATTTCTATAGGCAATCCGACTGGCTGCCCGCCGCTGAATGGCACGAACACCACGTTGTAGCCACTGCGAGGCTCTCGGTTCCATGAACCATGCTGTCCGATGAAAGCGCCACCTCGGAAACGAGGCGGCAATAGATTGCCCTCAGAAAAGGCGAGTCCCAACGGAGCAACGTGATTCCCAAGTGCGTAATCTGGTTTGATGGCTTCAGCGACTAGATCCGGTCTTTGCGGTTCGACCCGTTCGTCGACATGTTGCCCGAAGTAGCTGTATGGCCAGCCGTAGAATCCATCCTCTCGCACGGACGTGAGATAGTCAGGAACCAAATCGCTGCCCAATTCGTCACGCTCGTTGACCACGGTCCACAGGACGCCCGTTTCCGTTTCCCAGGCAAGCCCGTTTGGGTTGCGCAGCCCAGTTGCATACAGTCGTGACGAGCCGGTTGTTGGATCAATCTCCAGGATTGCGGCCCGCCGCTCCTCTTTCTCCAATCCATTCTCGCCTACATTGCTGTTCGATCCAACGGTGGCGTAAAGGCGCTTTCCATCGGCGGAGGCAATGAGATTCTTCGTCCAATGATGATTGAGCGGGCCAGCGGGAAGGTCGGCGATTTTTCGGGGTGGGGAGTCAATCTTCGTCGCGCCGGGCTGATACTCGAAACTCACCACTGCGTCAGTATTCGCGACGTAGAGAGAGTTGCCCACCAGCGTTATGCCGAAAGGAGAATTCAACCCTTGAATGAAGGGCGTGTGAATGTCTGCAACGCCGTCGCTATTGGTATCCCGCAACAAGGTTATGCGGTTGGCACTCGGGGTCGATGCTCCGGCTTTCTCCTGAAAAATGCTAAAGAACCATCCGCGAATTCCACCGCCTTGATCCGGCCTCGGTGGAGCATTGGTCTCTGCGACTAGGACGTCCCCATTCGGCAGCACGTACAGCCAACGTGGATGATCGAGGCCGGTGGCAAATGCGGACACCGACAGGCCAGGCGCAGCCTTCGGCGTTACACCGGGAGGCCAACGCACAGCCTCAGCAACGTTTACCGTGGGGATGAGTGGCGTGCTGGGGTCCGGCAGGACCGGATTGACGCCCATGCTGTCTTCCGGATCCAGGTCCGCTCTGTCCCCGCAAGACGCAAAGCCGAACACAGCAATGCCGAGAATGAAGCCACCAAGCAATAATGCTCTGAAACTGCTCACGAATCCTGTCCAGGCGTGTGGAACACTGCGACTCTGAACACCGTATTTCCGGATGTGTTCCCCAACCTGAAGTCGAACCTCTGCCGGATTGGGGAACCAGTTGTCTGCCAACCAGTTGCTAAGCTACCAAGCGGGCGATTCCAGGGGGGCCAATGGTCGTAAAAAAGCCGGCGCCGGCGTCGCATTTCCGAGTTCTGTCGGAAGGTCAGCCTTGCGAGAAGCGGCTTTTTCTAACGTCGGCCGCAATCGGCGCTGTATTTCTGCTGTCCTTCGCCTGGATCTGGCCGCTGCGGTCATTCGCGGTGGATTCTCTTGCCGTCCATATGCTGCAGCACTTGATTACGATGAACTTCGCCGGCCCGCTCCTGGCGGCAGCCTTCTCCATGCATTGTTTGCGCTACCTTCCTTCCGTCATTCTGGCTTCCATCCTGCAAATTGCCCTGTTCCTGACATGGCATGTTCCTTCGGTATTCACGGCTGCCCATCACAGCACAGCTCTCACTTTCCTCATGCACGGATCGTTGCTTTTTGCTGCATTTGTCTTTTGGAGCTCCTTATGGAGAAGCGATAAGCGCACAGTTTGGCGGACAGTCTTCGCCCTACTGTTGTGCGGCAAGATTCTGTGCCTCTTCGGCGCAATTCTCATATTTTCACGCCGCATCCTATATGGACCGCATCGTAGCTCCGGAGGTCTTTGGAATTTCCACACTGGAGGATCAGCAACTGGCGGGGTTGTTAATGACCGGCGCCTGCGCTCTGATTTATGTCATGGTGGCGATTGTGCTATTTGCTCGATGGATCTTCCGGGAACGAAGCCTCCACAAGGCTTTGGACAAGAGTTTTGATGGCGCGCATCTGGCCTCATAACGGACGCGGCAAGGCTTTCCGATGGCAGAAAATCGCGAAATGGGCGGGTTTCATCGGCGCGACATTGTTCGTCGGTGGATTCCTGTTCGCTTGGTCAGGACTGTATAACGTCGCGGCGAGCAAGGGCCATTGGTCCGGCGTTGAGGCAATCCTCGAATTTGGAATGCACAGCTCTGTGCGCACGCACGCCATGGGAATTGAAGTACCGGACCTTGGGATAGCGTCGCAGATTGAACGTGGTGCCGCACACTACCGAATTGGCTGTGCAGCTTGTCATGGCGCGCCCGGCCAAGCGCCCAGCCCAATAGCTCAAGCGATGCTGCCCCCGCCGCCCGATCTCGGTCCCCGGGTGGCGGCTTGGGAGCCCAATGAACTGTTCTGGATCGTAATGAACGGGCTGAAATACACGGGCATGCCCGCTTGGCCAGCTCAAGGAAGAGACGACGAAGTGTGGGCGCTTGTAGATTTTTTGCAGCAACTACCGACAATGGATTCAGCTGAGTATGAGGCCCTTACAACACTCGATACGACTGATGCGGCGGCCGGAAGCGATGCATCTGTTGAAACAATTCTTAGAGGCTGCTCCCAGTGCCATGGCCTGGACGGAACCGGGCGTCCAAGCGGCGCTTTCCCGCGACTCGATATGCTATCGGCCAGTTACATCCAGAGACAGTTGCAGGACTTCGCCGAAGGCAAGCGACAGAGCGGAATCATGCAGCCGATCGCTGTGGAATTGGATGAGACCGAACGGCAGATCATTGCGGGCTACTACGCTGCCCAGCAGTCATCGATCGCGGTTGGTCCTCCAAGGGATACCGGCAGTGAACTTTTCAAGCTGGGACAATCGTTGACAGAGGTGGGCGTACAGGAGGATGGAATTCCGCCCTGCGTGTCGTGCCATGCCGAGAACGCGGCAGAGCGACATCCTCTGTATCCGAGTTTGTTCGGCCAGCACGCCACCCAAATCGCCGATCAACTTGCTCTATTTCAGTCCGGCAACCGTTGTGGCACGCCCACGGCCAGAATCATGTGCGTAGTTGGACAGCGCCTTAGTCAAGAGCAAATCAATGCCGTTTCGAACTACCTTTCCGGCTGGCCTCCATAGGTGCCGGTAGAGGGCTCGCCATGCAGGAGCATTCCGTCCTCTTCCCATTCAGCCCCAAAGCCGAGGCCATCGCGAATCTTGGCTGGCTGATGTTTTTTGGCGCGGCGGGCATCATTGTCCTGGTCGCAGTTCTTACTGGATACGCCTGTTTCAGTGGCAAGCGTGCGCGGCGGCTCCTGGGAAGCGACGCTTTCATACTGGTCGGAGGCGGAGTGTTTCCTGCGATCTCACTTGCCGTGCTGCTGGTGTATGGTTTGCTGCTCACCGCTTCACCAAAAGGCCAGTTCGAAGACAGTACCTTGCGCATCCAAGTCACTGGCGAACAATGGTGGTGGCGTGTTCACTATCTGGGTTTGGATGCGTCGAATGTTGCAACTGCCAATGAGATATACGTACCAGTAGGTCGGCCGGTTACACTTGATCTGCTATCCGCAGACGTAATCCACAGCTTCTGGGTGCCCGCACTCGCCGGGAAAGTTGATATGATTCCAGGAGTAACCAACAGGTTGCTTCTGCAGACAGATCACGTGGGTGTCTACCGCGGGCAGTGCGCCGAATACTGCGGCGGGCCGCACGCACACATGGCGTTCACCATTATAGCAGTTGAACCAGAAGAGTTCGACCGATGGTTGATGCTGCAAGGTCAGCCTGCCGCACCCCCAACGAGTTTGATGCGGCAGAACGGCGAAGCGCTCTTCATGTCGGTCGGCTGCAGCGGCTGTCATGCCATTCGCGGTACTATGGCCGATGGCATGATTGGTCCGGACCTGACTCATGTAGGCGGCAGATTGTCAATCGGGGCCGACACTTTGCCGACCGACGCAAGCTCGTTCGGTCAATGGATTCGCAACAATCAGCATCATAAGCCAAACAACCGAATGCCGTCATTTGAAAACCTCTCAGGTTCTGAAATCGCAGCTCTCAGTTCGTATCTCGAGAGTCTCAGATGACTGAGTTACCAAATAAACTTCCTCGTCCGCCGGCCGAGTTAATCGAGCTTGAGGCGATTTGGGCACCTCCCTCCGGTCTGCGGCTCTTCAGTGTCGTGAACAATACCTACATCGGCATTTTCTATATTGGCGCCGCGATGCTGTTCTTCGTGCTCGCTGGCATTCTTGCTCTGCTGATGCGCCTCCAACTCGCCGTCCCACAGAACGCGCTTATCGATCAAGGCACGTACAATCAGCTGTTCACAATGCATGGCACAGTAATGATGTTTCTTTTTGCCGTGCCTGTGGTGGAGGCCGTCGGCGTACTTTTACTTCCGCAAATGCTGGCAGCGCGTGATTTGCCGTTTCCGCGGCTTAGCGCCTTTGCTTTCTGGGCGTATTTTATCGGCGGAATGTTCTTCTTTTGCTCGCTATTCCTCGACCTGTCGCCCGATGGCGGCTGGTTCATGTATCCGCCATTGACGAGCGGGCGTTACTCTCCGGGAATCAATTCCGACTTCTGGCTCCTTGGAATCGGGTTCATAGAAATCTCGGCAATCGCCGGCGCTGTGGAAATCATCGTCGGCGTTCTGCGCACGCGCGCACCGGGAATGACGATCGACAGGATGCCGCTGTTTGCCTGGGCAATGCTGGTATTTGCAGGAATGATCGTGTTTGCCTTTCCCGCCGTCATTCTTGCGACATTGTTGCTGGAACTCGAGCGCGCCTTTCAGTGGCCCTTCTTCATAACTGATAGAGGCGGCGACCCGCTGCTCTGGCAGCATCTCTTTTGGTTCTTCGGTCACCCGGAGGTCTACATCATTTTTCTGCCAGCAGCGGGAATGGTGTCGATGATTGTACCGACAATGGTGGGAGTACCGCTCATAGGGTACCGATTGATTGTTGTTGCGCTGGTGGGCACCGGCTTCTTCTCATTCGGGCTCTGGGTGCATCACATGTTCACGACAGGCATTCCGGAATTGTCGCTTGCCTTATTCTCCGCAACAAGCATGGCCGTAGCAATTCCGAGCGGCATTCAGGTGTTTGCGTGGATCGCCACAATCGCGGCCGGTCGGCCGCGATTCACGGTGCCGATGTTGTTCGTGCTTGGATTCCTGGCGATATTCACTCTTGGGGGACTTACCGGTGTTATGGTGGCCATGGTCCCCTTCGATTGGCAGGTCCATGACACATACTTCGTGGTCGCCCACCTGCATTATGTACTCTTCGGCGGCATGGTATTCCCGTTGTTCGCAGCGCTCTACTACTGGACGCCGACTCTGAGTGCTCAGCCCCTGTCCGAGCGCCTTGGCCGATGGTCATTCGGGCTAATGTTCGTCGGGTTCAATGTGGCGTTTTTTCCGATGCACATTCTGGGACTCATGGGTATGCCGCGGCGTATTTATACGTATCCGGCGAATTTCGGATGGGATCTGCTCAATCTCCTGTCAACCGCGGGTGCCTTTCTTGTTGCGGCGGGCGTACTGGTAACGCTTGTGAATTTGGCTGTGAATTTCCGTTTTACACTCAGTGAGACCGCTGGGAATCTATGGAAAGCGGGCACGCTGGAGTGGCTGCCTGCGGCAGCCTACGGCGCGCGCAGCATTCCAATCGTCAATGGCCGTGACCCTATCTGGGAGGACGACGCGCTCGCCGACGATGTGGAAAAGGGCGGATACTTCCTGCCGGGATCGGCAACCGGCCAACGAGAAACATTGGTCACCAGTCCGATCGATGCGAAGCCTGAATATCTGCTGAGAGTTCCAGGTCCGAGCTGGCTTTCCTTTCTTGCCGCCATACTCACTGCAGCATTCTTTGCACTGCTGACGTTCAAGCACGTCTATTTAGCAATTGTGTGCGGGGTGTTGGCGCTTGCCATCCTGCTAGTATGGCTTTGGGATACCGACCCCGGAGCAGATTGGCCGCCCGTGACAATTGGAGGAGACGTGATCCTGCCGGTCTATGTCTGCGGGCCTGCGGCGCATTCGTGGTGGGCAGTGATCGTGGCACTTCTTGTCGCGGCGTCGATGTTTATCGCACTTATCTTTTCTTATGTGTATCTATGGAGTGTGTCGCCGCAAGTATGGCCAGGCCAATCGGGCCCTCTGCTGCCGAAGATTTAATGGCCATTGGCAAGCGTCGGCGCGCTCCTTGCCAGCAGTGCCATCATCAAGCTGGCGGATGGTGCGCTCATGAATTCCCGAAGAAATGGGAGCCTGATCGCGTGCGGCGCGATTGTTTTCGCGTGTCTCGCATTGGGATCGGCTTCTATCATTGAATTATGCGGGCACTGGCAAACCGGCTTGCGTCCCAGCGATAGTAGTTATGCGGCGATGGTCTACATCACGTTGGCAGTTCAGGCCCACTTTGTGGTGCTGGCGGTTCTGATGGGAATCTTTACTATAGCTCGCGGTCTTACCGGCAAGCTTACCGCGGAACGCCGTGTAACTTTTGATAATACAAAACTCGTCTGGCATTACACAGTGGGCCAGGGCTTAGTTAGTGCTCTGTTACTTCACATTTTTCCGAGGCTGGTTGCATGACTGAACCTTGGACGTCCAGGTTCGTAGGGCTGATTCTGCTGTTGGCTGGTGGGCCGTTCCTTTGGTTTCTGCATTTTGGCTTTGTTTATGGTGTCATTGGATTTGGCGGCGAGTTCGGGCTTGATCATCTGACGAGCCTTAACCTGGTTTGGGGTGCCACTCTATCGATGACCGCTGCCATCGCCGCCATTTTGTTGCTCCTCAGACGGCGGCAGACTGTAATTGGCAAAGAATCGCCTCAAGCGATAGCTCAGATGGCATTCATTCTTTCATGCCTTTCCTTGTGGGCCATCGCCCTCGAGGCTGTTTCACTATGCGCGGTCTCAGAATGGTCAACAGTATAAATCCCGGTGTCGATGAGCATTTCCTATTTTTTGCAAACAGAGATTGTTCCGTCTGTCTCCAAGACCGCGTATGCGGCTTGATGCGGCGAGAAGCAATCCTTCGCACGAAGTGCGATTAGTAGCTCACTCCTGGTTATGGATTCTCTTCGCATCGCCTGATAATCAACAACCCCATCACGAATCAGAAGCTGGGGCTTTCCCTCGATCATAAGTTCAAAACGCTTTGAAAAGACGCCAAGCCGGCCCACGAGCGAGTTTGCCGCCAACATTCCAGCAATCACGATAGCTCCGCCTGTAATTGAATTCTCGTCGGCTCTAATAGCGTTTGAAGCGCCTTCGCTGATAAGCAGGAGAAGGGTCAAGTCGAATGGGGTGAGCTGTCCGACCTGGCGTTTACCGGCAAAGCGCAGCAGTAGGACCACCATGAAGTACACGAGAACCGCCCGTAACAGAAGTTCCCACCAGGGAAAGTTGAGCTCGAACATCTATTGCCTCCAGTAATTCTGACATAGACTCGGATGCAGATTTGTGAATCACTTGCTGGTTTGATGTTCCCTAGGGACATGCTTGAGGTCAATCAGAGAGTAGTTCACCTTCAACAACTGGATGTCTGTTTGTTACCCGGAGTACTCGGCGGCTAGTTGCAGAATGCCACTGCTGCCAATCTGGCGCATTTGAATCCGAACAAAGGGAGTCCGTAATGATAAATTTTATTGTTTGGCTAATTCTCGGAGGCATCATCGGCTGGATCGCTAGCAAGATTATGCGGACCGACGCTCAGCAAGGGATCTTCCTGAACATTATTGTCGGCATCATTGGGGCGATGCTCGGGGGTTTCCTCATCTCGCCCCTTCTTGGCATTGCAACGATCAATCAGAACGATTTCAGTATCGCCGCGCTGCTGGTGTCCTTGCTTGGCGCAATCATTCTGTTGGCAATTGTAAATCTCATTCGCCGGGGAAGGGTTAGATAAGCCGCCAGGCGGTCCTTTTGCAACGTCGCTACGGTCCCACTTCCGGAATCGAACCTTTGGCGCTGTTGCGTGTTGATATGCAATGGCGCGAAGGATTTCGACCTCGATCAAACCGATGGAGGCCTCTCCCGTTGATTCTCTGCCTACGGGGCAGGACTGGTTGTTCGAACCCAAATGGGATGGGTTCAGATGTCTCGCGTTCCGAGATGGGCCACAGGTCAAACTGCAATCCCGCAATCAGAAGCCGCTAGATCGATACTTTCCAGAGTTGGTCACCGCACTCAAAGCGGTTCCCTCGTCTCGGTTTGTGTTTGACGGCGAGATCATCATCCGGGGCGAACCTTTCAATACGCTCCAACTCCGTCTGCATCCGGCGGAGAGCCGGGTGAGACAGCTCGCGCGGCAGTTTCCAGCGACATACGTGGCATTCGACCTGCTGAAGAACCGCAACGGACGCGTTCTTTTAGGTGAGCCATTTGAACATCGCCGGGAAGAGCTCGACTCATTCTTCAGGAAGATTCCGAAGACTTCCGGGCTGATAAAGTCTCGGGCGACTCGTTCTCGAACGCAGGCATTGAAATGGCTGCGAGATGCCGGCCACGGATTGGATGGGATTGTGGCAAAACAATTGGATCTGCCGTACCAACCGGGCGAACGAGCGATGCAGAAATACAAACTGTGGAAGACCGTCGATTGCGTCGTGGGTGGCTACTACCCGGTTCGAGGTGGCAGCCATGTCGAATATCTCCTTCTCGGATTGTATGACCGCCAAGGCCGGCTGAATTATCTCGGCCGGGCAGGAGTTGACGACAAGAGCGGCCAAATTCAGGAACTGCTAAGCCCCCTTGTCGGAGGCAAGGGCTTTACCGGCCGAGCGCCAGGCGGCAAAAGCCGCTGGTCGGATAGGCAACGTAAGGTCGTGCCCTTACGTCCGAAGCTAGTTGTCGAAGCGATTGCGGATCATATTGAGAATAAGCACTTTCGGCACGGCGCCCGCTTAATCCGCTGGCGAGACGACAAACGTCCCGCGCAATGCACCATGGATCAAATCCGCTAACGAGCCTTAGGGAACAATAACTCCATGGGGTCGTTGGATTTTAATGTGTTTAGGAGGAAGCCATGGAGCGACAACGCTACTTTATCGACCATGCGGATGGGAAATGGTGCATTTTTCCGGAAGGCGCTGACAAGCCTGTCGGGGCATTCCCCACCAAAAAGCAGGCAATTGACCGCGGCCGGGAGCTGGCAAAGCGGCGTGGCAACAGCCAGCTTGTCGTCAAGAAGATGAACCACGTTATCCAAACCGAGTGGACCTACGGACACGATCCCGAGCGGCATCCCGGCTAGATAGCGTACTTGTCAGACAGGAAGATTTGTTATGAGACTACGCATTAGCGTGGCTGCAGCGGTGTGCCTATTCGTGCTTATGACGGCGCTACAACTTCCGGCGGCCGCCCAAAACGCCCATGCAGCGCTTAAGGACGCTCACGGACGGGACGTCGGCACAGTCGAGCTGATCGAGGCGCCAACTGGCGTGCTCTTGAAATTGATGGTGAAGGGTCTGACGCCTGGCGGTCACGCCGTCCATATCCACGCTATCGGCAAGTGCGAGCCGCCTTTCGAATCTGCTGGCGGCCATTTCAATCCAGCGACCAAGAAGCACGGCTTACTCGTACCGCAAGGTCATCATGCCGGCGACATGCCGAATCTACATGTTCTGGAAAGCGGTGAGGCAAGTATCGAGATCCTGAATCCTACGATCACGCTCCAGAACGACAAGCCGAACTCAGTCTTCAGCCCAACCGGCACTTCAATTGTGATCCATGCGGGAGTGGACGACTACAAGAGTGATCCGGCCGGTAATGCGGGCGGCCGAGTTGCGTGCGGCGTCATCCAGCAAGGAACGTGAGCCCTTAAGATATTACGGTGAGGTAAGATAAACCCTCGGCGCTTGGAGCGCCGGGGGTTCGATCGCTACATCAATAGAGGAAATGCCTTACAAATAAACTAATGCAACGAGAAAGAGCCTCCCGAACCGCAGCCGTGCCAAGGGAGAAATCGGGTTCAGTCGGTTCCTTCCCAAGGAACTAACTCAGAGGCGCCCGAAAAGTTGCATGCCATCGGCAAATTTCTGACACAATCCATGCGTTCAAAGCGATTCTAAGGTCCCGGAGAATTCGCATTAAAAAGAGCCCCGCAGGGGGAATCGCGGGGCTAAGTTCAGGAAGATTGCGTGATAGGACGGACCGCCTATTGCAAGCGGTCTGCAACCTTCCTCACTAGTAAATGCCGGTGGATTCTAAGCGTTCCGATGCAGCCGCCACACCTTCACGCTATCGCCGCCTCAGCGAGCGCTTTGACCCAAGGTCGCCATTCGTCGGAAAAGTCGACTTAGTCCGCCGGCATTGGCTCAGCGAAGATCCGTCCGTAGTGGGTTACCGGTTGCAGCCCGCCGGTGGCGCGCAGTGCATTCCAGAATGTAACCTGATTGGCGGTAAGCACGGGCCGGCCCAAGGCCTTCTCCAGAGCCTCGATCGCGCCCACTGCCCGGAAGCCGTTGCCCCCGGTCAGTACGGCCTCTGCGTTCGTAGGCACTTCCGCGCGAACCCAATCGTAGAGCCGCCCGGGATCCTGGTCATGCTGACGCTTGGAAGTCCCGTAGCTGGAGCACTATAGACGACCTCGATCTGTTGTGTGCGGAAATAGTCAGCGCCCATCCGATTCAATTCGGCCGAGAACCACGGCGGATCGATAAGGGCGAGACGGCGCACACCCAACGCCCGCAGTGCCCGCAGAGCTGCAGGGCCGGGAATGACAACAGGAATGCCTCGCGTCCTTTTCTCCAGGTGCGCTTGCAGGGCCCGGTCGCCCCTAGCGCCAACGAAGCATTGTCAGATTCTGGCTGTGCCTTGCTGTCGTTCACCGAGCCAGCCACCAAGAACGCCGGCTATAAATGGCACGAGCGCCCCGGCAATTATGTTCAGAACCGTCACGTTGCCAGATATGAGTAGACCGATAATCACGGCGACCGCGGCAGAAATACCCGGCTCAAGAATTGTCCGCCCGACGGATTTCCAGCCGACGATATAGCCGCCAATGGCAAATGCCAGGAAGTTCAGCACGGCCACTAGCACGACCTGGCCGCCAGTTAGCGTGATCTCGGCGGGGGTTGTAGCCGATTGAATTTGCGAACCTAAAGTCATTGCCAGGATCAGCCCCGCCACAAAGTTCAATACAACCATGATCACGATACCAATCAGAATCCACTTCCAATCTAGCTTTCTAGTCATATGACCTCCTCACACTATGTTCTTCGCGCAATTGGATGCTCTCTATCGTATATCCAAGAGCCGGCGTGAATTTCATGTTAGTATAGCGCTGAGTCGTCGCGTGCGACAGATGGCCGGCAGCCAAAGCCCCCGGCCCGCAGCATATCTTACGCCAGTCAGATTTCGCCGCGAATCACGCGCAGCCCCCAGCGCCTTGCCCATTCGGTCAGCCACAGCGCACGCTCGGCACGCATGTTGCTGTGGAACTTGAAATCCTGCTTCGGGTTGAGGCTGGCATGACTGCAGATCTGATCGGGTACATCGCAAAGGCGCTATACATCGTTGCCGCTGCGATTCTTGCGGTCCTTTCCCTGGTGCTGATCTTCGGCGCCGCGTGGGCAATGCTTCGCACTATTGGATCAGGCGAGCCTGCCTTGATCTCAGAGGGACTGCGCGGTGTGGGGCTAATCGTGATTGGCGTAGCTGTTTTCGACGTGGCGAAATACCTCATCGAGGAAGAGGTGATGCGCAGCCGCGAACTGCGTTCCTCGCGGGAGGTGCGCCAATCGCTGACCAAGTTCATGACTATTATTGTGATTGCAACGAGCCTGGAAGGTCTGGTTGCCGTTTTCCAAGTCGGCACCGACCGAATGCAGCTGCTGTTGTATCCTGTGCTCTTGCTGGCAACGTCTGTTCTGGCGCTCGTCGGGCTCGGAGTGTTTCAGTGGCTTAGCCGGTCATCAGAGGCAAGCCAGCAAGCCATCACCGAGGAACACAAGGTCCAGCGCGAAGCCAAATCAAAACAGCGCTAGAAGTAGACCGAAGCAGCTCTCTTAGTAATTTCGCTGGGCAATCGGCCTGCATAGGGCCCCGTGTTGAACTGGAACAACACTAGCACGGTAGTCACTGACTGCCCGTCATTGGACAACGGTAGCATTAGACACTCGACATCATAGGTCGTCCCGGCCAGGAAGTTTGTGAACGGCTCCAGCGAATGAATTGGCTGATGAGTTGCGACAACCATTTCGTATTGATCGAGCACTACCGGATGCTCCCGAAAGAACCTGACCTCTTCAAACGATTTACCGGTTCGGTCCTCGCCGGTCGCGTTGACAACATTCGTTCCTACAAGGCGATAGCGAAAGCTCCGTGAGCTATGCTGGACATCCACCAGCATGATGTTAGGCAGATAGCCGCGCGGCATCGCTAAAGGATCGATATCCTTGCGTGCCGGCATCGCGCGCCCGTGAAGGAGATCCGCCCAATAATCGTAGAAGCGGACCAGACCAGGATCGGTAAGTGTTCTGCGGAAGTCAGACATCGCTAATGACCATCCAAGATCGTGGCAAACCCAACTCATCTTACTGCAATGCTGTTAAGGACTAGTGATTGCATCCAAGTGCTTGAACGAGCTCTAATTAATTGAGTGTAGTCGTGCGCAAAATGGGTTGATTTCAAAAACTAATGGCGCGATGCAGGACCTCCGATACTGCGTCCGAAGAGGCTGCGATGCTTGATCGACTAGGGATACACGGCCCTAAGCTAGGAATTGGAAGTACCGGTAGGATGCAGTGTCAGCCAACTTGCTAGTGTCCACTTCGAGAGGTTTGGCAGACATCGAACTGATGCTAGCTAGGGATTGCGGCGGCGGCTACGCCATGATCTCGCGGGATCTGGTCGGCTGCGCAGCGGCCCGCAACAAAGGCACTTGTGACAATCGCCTCAACATTCGCCGTGACCACCTGGAAGCGCGCGTGCTCGATGCCCTACGTAACAAACTTATGGATCCCGAAGTCTTTTGGCTGTTCTGCGAGGAGTTCACGAAAGAGGTGAATCGGCTGCGCATCCAGGAGCGTGCGCAGATTGAAGCAGATCGAAGCCAAGTAGCGCGCATTGACCGGGATCTAGGAAAGCTCGTTCAGGCGCTGCTGGACGGCGTGCCGGCAAAGTCAATCAAGGCGAAGATTGAGCGCTTGGAGACCCGTAAGACCGAACTCACGGCCGGGCTGGCGGCAGCTGAGGCGCCGCCGCCATTGCTGCACCCTCGCATGGCGGAGATCTATCGCGGAAAGGTCGCCGACCTGCACGCGGCAATAAACGAAGGCGAGGCAATACGCGCCGAGGCTACGGACATTCTTCGTTCGTTGATTGACGCGATTGTCCTCACGCCTGAAGGCGGCGAACTGAAGATTGAGCTACGCGGCGATCTCGTTGGCGTTCTCAGCGTCGCAGGAAACAAAACAAGCCCGTCCTCATCGGACGGGCTTGTTTCGCAAGTTGAGATGGTTGCGGGGATAGGATTTGAACCTATGACCTTCAGGTTATGAGCCTGACGAGCTACCGGGCTGCTCCACCCCGCGTTATCTCTAGTGTACCGGACCAAGTGCCCGGTTGATTCTCTGGTCTTGCCGGCTCACGCCGGCGGGGCTGCTCCACCCCGCGTCATTGCGAGATTCTCACCAGCAAAAGCGATCTCACGCGCCGCCCTTCGCCGAGGTCGACGCCATCTGAGATATCCGCCCATGGTGTCGAGGATCGAAGGCCGACGCCGGCGCATTGCGATAGGTAATGTGGTTTCGAAAGATCTTCCGCGCTTGGAAGACCTGGCGGCGACCTACTCTCCCACGTCTTAAGACGCAGTACCATTGGCGCAGAGGGTTTTCACGGCCGAGTTCGGGATGGGATCGGGTGCGGGCCCCTCGCTATGACCACCAGGTCGTCGAAGCGCGAAAGAACTCCGATGAAGTAAGTTGTGACGCGGACGGATGCGTCATTGAAGCTTCGCACAGGAATTTGTCCCTGTGCGCGACAGTCAGCTTTAGTTCAAGCCGATCGAGCGATTAGTACCGCTTAGCTTCACGCGTTGCCGCGCTTCCACACCCGGCCTATCGACGTGATGGTCTATCACGGCTCTCAGGGAGAGCTCGTTTTGAGGGGGGTTTCCCGCTTAGATGCTTTCAGCGGTTATCCCGTCCGCACTTAGCTACCCGGCGATGCGGCTGGCGCCACAACCGGTACACCAGAGGTGCGTCCATCCCGGTCCTCTCGTACTAGGGACAGCGCCTCTCAACTCTCCGACACCCACGGCAGATAGGGACCGAACTGTCTCACGACGTTCTAAACCCAGCTCACGTACCACTTTAATTGGCGAACAGCCGAACCCTTGGGACCTGCTCCAGCCCCAGGATGTGATGAGCCGACATCGAGGTGCCAAACGTCCCCGTCGATGTGGACTCTTGGGAGTCATCAGCCTGTTATCCCCGGCGTACCTTTTATCCGTTGAGCGATGGCCCTTCCACGCGGGACCACCGGATCACTATGGCCGACTTTCGTCTCTGCTCGACTTGTCGGTCTCGCAGTCAGGCTGGCTTATGCCATTGCACTCATCAGCGATTTCCGACCAGCCTGAGCCCACCATCGCGCGCCTCCGTTACTCTTTGGGAGGCGACCGCCCCAGTCAAACTACCCGCCATGCAGGGTCCCGGCCCCGGTTCAGGGAGCGCGGTTAGATGTCAGAGAACACAAGGGTGGTATTTCAAGGTTGCCTCCACCCGGCTGGCGCCCGCGCTTCATAGCCTCCCACCTATCCTACACATCCAATCCCTAACACCACTGCAAAGCTGTAGTAAAGGTGCACGGGGTCTTTCCGTCTGACCGCGGGTACTCCGCATCTTCACGGAGAATTCAATTTCGCTGAGTTGGTGTTGGAGACAGCGGGGAAGTCGTTACGCCATTCGTGCAGGTCGGAACTTACCCGACAAGGAATTTCGCTACCTTAGGACCGTTATAGTTACGGCCGCCGTTTACCGGGGCTTCAATTCGGAGCTTGCACCCCTCCTCTTAACCTTCCGGCACCGGGCAGGCGTCAGACCCTATACGTCGTCTTGCCAGCTTCGCAGAGCCCTGTGTTTTTAGTAAACAGTCGCCACCCCCTGGTCTGTGCCCCCCGCCCCTGGTTGCCCAGGGACGGGGCCCTCTTCTCCCGAAGTTACGAGGGTAATTTGCCGAGTTCCTTCAACATCATTCTCTCAAGCGCCTTGGTATGCTCTACCTGTCCACCTGTGTCGGTTTGGGGTACGGTCTATACGCTGGGGCTATTTCCTGGAACTCCTCCGCTGCACCCACAATCCGATAAGCGGGTACAACACACAGAATTCGTCACCTCCAGCAGGCCCAGGAATATTAACCTGGTTCCCATCGACTACGCCTTTCGGCCTCGCCTTAGGGGCCGGCTCACCCTGCGCGGATTAACCGTGCGCAGGAACCCTTGGACTTCCGGCGAGAGTGTTTCTCACACTCTTTGTCGCTACTCATGTCAGCATTCTCACTTCCGATACCTCCAGGACACCTCACGGTGCCCCTTCGCAGGCTTACGGAACGCTCCGCTACCGCGTGCCTTGCGGCACACCCGCAGCTTCGGTGGGTGGCTTGAGCCCCGATACATTTTCGGCGCAGGACGGCTTATCTAGACCAGTGAGCTATTACGCTTTCTTTAAAGGATGGCTGCTTCTAAGCCAACCTCCTGGTTGTCATGGCCTTCCCACATCCTTTCCCACTTAGCCACCACTTGGGGACCTTAGCTGGCGGTCTGGGCTGTTTCCCTCTTGACGACGACCTTAGCACCGACCGTCTGTCTGCCGGATTGTACTCCCCGGTATTCGGAGTTTGGTTAGGTTTGGTAAGGGCTCGCGGCCCCCTAGCCCATCCAGTGCTCTACCCCCGTGGGTAATCCATCCGACGCGCTACCTAAATAGCTTTCGCGGAGAACCAGCTATTTCCGATTTGATTGGCCTTTCACCCCTAGCCACAGGTCATCCCCGACTTTTTCAACAGGACGTGGTTCGGTCCTCCAGTGCGTGTTACCGCACCTTCAACCTGCCCATGGCTAGATCATCCGGTTTCGGGTCTAGTCCTGCAACTGAAGCGCCCTGTTCAGACTTGCTTTCGCTGCGCCTCCACCTACCGGCTTAAGCTCGCTGCAAGACTAAGTCGCTGACCCATTATACAAAAGGTACGCCGTCACCCCACAAGGAGGCTCCGACTGCTTGTAGGCATCCGGTTTCAGGTCTGTTTCACTCCCCTCGTCGGGGTGCTTTTCACCTTTCCCTCACGGTACTGGTGCACTATCGGTCACTGAGGAGTACTTAGGCTTGGAGGGTGGTCCCCCCATGTTCAGACAGGATTTCACGTGTCCCGCCCTACTCGAGGATCATCATGGTTTTTACCCGTACGGGGCTGTCACCCGCTATGGCCCGCCTTTCCAGACGGTTCCGGTTGTCTCACAACGACCACTGGCCTGGTCCGCGTTCGCTCGCCACTACTTGCGGAGTCTCGGTTGATGTCCTTTCCTCCGGGTACTGAGATGTTTCAGTTCCCCGGGTTCGCCTCCTTCGACCTATGGATTCAGTCGAAGGATACCGCCGAAGCGGTGGGTTGCCCCATTCGGAAATCCACGGATCAACGCCTGCTCGCGGCTCCCCGTGGCTTATCGCAACGTGCTGCGTCCTTCATCGCCTCTCAGTGCCAAGGCATCCACCAGATGCCCTTCATTGCGCTTGATCTAAAGCCTTTGAAACTGTCGCGCACAGAGACAAAGTCCCGCGAGCTTGAATCTCTAAGCTTCAATGTCTCAGCATTTGTCCGCAAACTGACCATGGGCATATTCGCCGCCGCCTTCGATGCACGTGAGAGCGCGCACCTCCGGCCGCGGATTACGAAAAGACCCAGC
>CAWENQ010000005.1:0-100000 GCA_963810485.1 uncultured Alphaproteobacteria bacterium | reverse complement strand
CCCGAATCTGCGCCTTGGATACCATTGTTTAACCATTGAAAACTTATGTTGACAGCGATTCGCAGCGTCGGCATTTTCGGCCGAGTTTTAACTAAGCTACCGTTAGACCTACAAAATATTGATACAAAAGATCATGGCACCACTAGGTGCAGCCCGGCTGGCAGTTGCACACGGTTCAGGGGGACAGAGTATTGCAAGGCAATAACACGGCACCGTCGACACGGCCCGGCTCCAAAAGGTTAATCGCTTTACTGCTCGCAGGAACCGCCCTGGCGGGCGCCGCAGCGGCCTACTTCCATATTCAGTCGCCGGCTCCAGTCGCCGATGCTGTGGCAGCCGAGGTTGTCGACGCGGCGCCAGTTGCCGCCGTCACGCCGCCGGCTCCCGCTATCGAAACTCCCGTCACGTCCCTGCCGCTGCAGACCGCAGCCCTGCCCCCGCCGCCGCCGCTGTCGAGCTTGCCCCTGCCCACGCCGGGTGACAGCTCCATGCTGGAGATGGTGCAGGTAGAGCCCGGCGACACGCTGATGGACCTGCTGCTGGAAGCAGGCATCGGCCGCACCGAAGCGCACAACGCCGTCAGCGCCCTCGGCGATGTCTTCTCGCCCCGGGATCTGATGCCCGGACAGCAGATCACCCTCGGCCTCAATCTTCATGAGCGCAGCAACCAGGACAGCGTCGAGGTCGAGCTTGCCAGCATCGCGCTGCAGCCCAGCGTCGAGCGCGACGTCAGGGTCGAGCGCCGCGACGATGGCGAGTTCCAGGCCAATGCCGTCGAACGTCCGCTGTCGACGGAGATGGCGCTGGCTTCCGCGCGCATTGACTCAAGCCTCTATCAGGCGGGCCAGGATGCGGCGGTGCCGCTCTCCGTCCTTTCCGAAGTCATCAAGGCCTTCGCCTATGACGTCGATTTCGAGCGCGAAATTCATCCCGGCGACAGCTTCGAGATCGTCTATGAGCGCCTCGAGGACGATCAAGGCCGCCTGGCGCGCACCGGCAACATTCGCTACGCCGCGCTGACCCAAGGCGACCAGACCCTGGAGATCTATTGGTTCGAGCCGAAGGACGGTTCGGGCGAGTTCTACAACGCCAAGGGCGAGAGCGTGCGCAAGGACCTGCTGCGCACGCCGCTGGACGTGGTCCGCGTCACCTCGGGCTATGGCATGCGCAAGCATCCGATCCTCGGCTACAGCAAGATGCACAAGGGTGTCGACTTCGCCGCGGCCACCGGAACGCCGATCCTGGCATCAGGCAGCGGCACCATTGAGTTTGCCGGCAAGAAGGGCGGCTACGGCAATTTCATCAAGATCCGCCACACCGGCCAATACCAGACCGCCTATGCCCATCTCAGCCGCTTCGCCAAGGGCATCAGCAAGGGCGACAAGGTGAAGCAGGGCCAGGTCATCGGCTTCGTCGGCAGCACCGGCCGCGCAACAGGTCCGCATCTGCATTACGAAGTGCTCGTCGACGGCAAGAATATGAACCCGATGAAGCTCAAATTCGCCGGCCGAAAGCTGGACAAGAAGGAGCTGCGTCTGTTTGAAGCCGTGAAGGCGGAGCTGAAAGATCTGCGCGAAAAGCTGCTGGAAGAGCAGCTGGTCGCCCGCATTCAGCCCTATGGACCGCCGATAGCCCGATAAGGGGCTAACCCCGCACGGTTTTTCCATTTCGGAACCGGACACCGGATTTTTTGTTCTGTTCGCAACCCTCCTGCGCTCAGCGCGTGGGGTGGAAATCATTGTGATCGGAGGATCAAATGCGAAACGGAACCCGAGTTGTCTTCGCTCTCACCGCCGCAATTCTTGGCGGAGCTGTTGCCGCCGGCAGCGGCGCCGCGGAGAGCGGTGTGAAGGCGGGCTATCTGAAGTGCGATGTCGAGGGCAATGTCAGCTTCGTCTTCGGCTCGTCGCGCGACGTGAATTGCACCTACACGCCCGACGGCAAGGGCCGGGTCGACCGCTACAGCGGCACGATCGACAAGTACGGCGTGGATATCGGCTATCTCGAGAACGGCGTCATTCTATGGGGTGTCGTCGCGCCGACCGATGACGTTGGCCCCGGCGCGCTCGCGGGCAACTATGGCGGCGTCACCGGTAGCGCCGCTGTTGGCGTCGGCGCCGGCGCGAACGTTCTGGTCGGCGGCAGCGAGGAGTCCATCGTGCTGCAGCCGCTCAGCGTTGAAGGCGTCGAAGGCATCAACATCGCCGGCGGCATCGGCGTGTTGCAGCTGAAGGCGCGCTAGCGTCAGGCGAATATCACGCCCTTCTTGAGCAAGAAGCAGCCATAGGGCCGGCTTTCGCTGGTGGCAACCACCGCGAAAGCCTGCCTTGCTGTTTCATAGAAGGCAAAGCGCTCGATGCTGCCCATGGGCCAGGCACGGCCCTCGGCGGCATCGACGACTTTCTGGAAATCCTGCTGCACCGGCGGCACCTCATCGGGTTTGCCGACGATTTGCATGCGCCTGGCCGGATGATCGACGAAACTGTCGAGCGGAAAAACCGAGAGGACCGCGCGCCCGACGGCAATAACATCCGCGCCGGTCAGCCGGATCAATCGCCGCGCATTCGCCGTCGCCGGAAAATTTCGATCGACCAGCGCGATGTCGTCGCCATGGCCCATGGCCGCCAGCACATGCAGCAGGTCGGCGTTCAGTAGGGGATCGATGTTCTTGAGCATGGCAACCTTCCTTGTTCTGTCACGCTGCTAACGGCCGGCCCGCGCCTGTCGGTGCACGATATCGGCGATGGCCGGGTATGTATCCTTGTAGGCCTGGTAGAACGGTTGATAAGCCCGATGCCGGGCTTTGTCAGGCTCGATACGTTTCACGGTGCGCACCATCGCATCGGAGGCCTCGACGATATTGCCATAGTAGCTTGCGCCGACGGCGGCGAGGATCGCCGAGCCCAGCGCCGGCGCATCCGCGACCTCTGTCAGCACCAGCGGCACGCCGGCCGTATCCGCATGGATTTGAAGCCAGAGATCCGACCGCGTGGCACCGCCGCAGATCACGATCTCCTCGGGCGCAAAACCGTTGGCCCGCATGGTCTCGAAGATCAGCGCGCTGCCGAACGACACGCCCTCGATCATCGCGCGGAACAGATGGGCCGGCCCGTGCTTCAGTGTCAGGCCGGAGATCACGCCGCGGGCGTTGGCGTCGGTATAGGGCGTGCGGTTGCCCTGGAAGTGATCCAGCACCACCAGCCCCTCGGCGCCCGGCGGCAGCTTCTTCGCCTCCGCATTCAGCCGGTCATAGCTGATGGTTTCCGGCAGCAAATTCTTGAGCCAGTTGACGATCGAGCCGGTGGAGGTCTGCCCGCCCTCGACGATGTAGAGACCGGGAATCACCGCATCGGGATAGGTGCCCCAGATGCCCTTGCCATGGAACGGCTTGGCGCTGACTCCGAGTTGCAGATGGGAAGAGCCGGTGATCAGCGCCAGCTTGCCGGGCCGAACCACGCCGAGTCCGATCATGGCGATGAAGGCGTCCGCGCCGCCCTGTGCCACCGGCAACCCCTTCGGCAGGCCCATATGCTCCGCCGCCGCCGCGGTGATACCGCCAATGACCTGACCGAGGGGAACGACCTCGCGCGGCCACTTCTCCATCAGCGCCTCAAGGCCAAGCCGCTTCAGCAGACTCGGCTGATAGCCGCCGCGGCGCGAATTGTAGTGCCAGCGCACGCTGGCATTATTGATGCTCGCCACCATGCGGCCGGTCAGGCGGAAATTGATGTAGTCCTGATACTCGCAAATCGTGGCGGCGCGATCGAACAGCGCGCGCTCATGACGGTAAATCCACAGCGCCTTCGGCACCATCCATTCCGCCGACACCGGCCCTGCGCCATTGCTGTTCACGTCCAGCGCCGGGTCGCCCGACGCCGCGACTTCCGCCGCCATGTCGCCGGAGCGCACATCCATCCAGATCAGCGCCGGCCGCAGCGGCCTGCCCTCGGCATCCAGCGCCACCACGCTGCAGCAGGTGGTGTCGGCGCAGACGGCCACGACTTCCTCCGGCCGGATCTTCGCGTCCTGCACCGCCTTGCGCACGGTCACGCCGACCGCGCGCCACCAGTCTTCGGGATTCTGCTCCGCCCAGCTCGGCTGGGGAAAATTCGTCGGATAGGGTGCGGCGGCAAAGGCGCGCGGCCGGCCCTGCAGATCGAACACCGCGGCGCGCAGCAACTCCGTGCCGCCATCGATCCCCACGACATAGCGTTCGGCCATCGTCCCGATCCTATTCCAACAGGCCGCCAGACAAACTACTCAACGCCACACTAAATCGGAAACGTGGCGGGAGAAGGTCGCACCTTCCCCCGCCCGCTGTTTCACGCCAATACTCAGATCTTATAGCCGAGCTTCCGGGCGCCGTTGATGAAGTTCGCGTACTGTGCCTTCTGCTTATCGATGCCCAGCTTCTGCACGATCTTCACCCATTCCTCCGCCGCTTCGTCCAGGGCCTGCTGCGACGTCAATTCGCCGGTGACCGCCTTGGAAATGTTGCGGCCAAGAGCGTCGGCATATTCCGGCGTGCCTTCCCAGTAGAACTGCGGATAGCCCACCTGCACGTTCTTCAAGCCGCCATCGAGATGGTTCCGCGCGGTGTCGAAGTTCTTGAAGATGCCGTCATTGGTCGGCCAGAGCTCGTTATCCGTGCCGCGCTGCGGATTGGGCTCGATATAGAGCTGCGCCGCCGCGTCGGTGTAATGAGACGCGCCGTAGGGATCCGAGCCGCAATAGGCATCGGCGACAATGTGGTCGGATACCGACGGATGGGACATTCGGTAGATGAAATAGAAGGCCGCATCCTTTACGTCCTGCGGCAGGTTCTTCGGAATCGAGGCAGTGCGGCACCACAGCGAAATGGCCTTGTGGTTGATGCTGCCGTCGGCCTGCTTCCAGCCGGGAACGATGTCGGCGCCCTGATCCTCGGCACGCTCCAGGCCCTGCTGCTGCACGGTGAACTCCGCCAGGTCGATCCACCAGACCGACATGACATCGGCGCCCGATTGCCAGCGCTGGATGGTCTGGGCGAGGTCCATCGATTCCTTGCCCGGCGGGCCGAAATCGATGATCGCCTTGTACATGTCGAGCGCCTCCACCGCCTGCGGCGTGTTGATGGTCGGGTTCATGTTCTCGTCGAAATAATTCACGCCGTTGCCGGCAGCGATATCCATCCAGAAGCCCCAACCGAAATTCGGCGGATTGACCACCATCGACGTGCCGTAGATGCCCTGGCTCGACAGCTCCTCGGTGAAGAACTGCGTGCAATCGAGGAAGTCGGCCCAGGTCTTCGGCACCTGCAGCTCCCGCTGGAAGCGGGTCGAGAACTTCTTCTGCAGATCCGGATTGGCGAAGTGCGACTTGCGATAGTGCAGGACGTGGATATCGCCGTCGAGCATCACGCCATAGGTCTTGCCGTTCCACTTGGTGTAGAACTCGCGGTAGGCCGGCATCACCCAGTTGAGATACTCCGCCGAACCCTCATACTGCGCGAGATAGTCGTCGAGCGGCTCGAGCTGCCCGGTCTCGGCGAAGGCGCCGAAGAACAGGCAGGGATACTGCACCCAGTCGAAGCGCGGCTTGCTTCGACAGCAGCTGCGGCAGCACCTTCGCCATCGTGTCGCCGCCGTCATAGAGCTCGCGGCTCTTGATGCTGACGCCCGCATCCTTCTCGAACGTGGGCGACAGCCAGAGCGGCGCATGCAGCCAGTTTGAATCCTGGAAGTACGTGAGCTGCACGTCGGTGAATTTCTTGCCGCCGGGCGGCATGATGATGCTCGAGTCCTGCGCCCGGGCGCGGCCGCCGAACATCTGGCTGCCGGGAGCACCCGGGCGCCGGCCGCGGCATATTGCATGAACTTCCGCCGCGAAAGTCCGCTGAAGATACCCATCTTGTTTGTCCCTCCCTTTGTTTTGGGGCCATTGATTGCCCCGGTGCGTTTGTGAAGTTGCTAGGCTAGCCGATCAACGCCTCTGACTTCGGATCGAAAACCATGACATCGCTGCTGCGGTAGTACAAGGTGACCGGCGCGCCTGTCGCCGGCCGGAAGTCCGGTGACGCCAGAGCCCGGAACGACGTGCCGCCGGCCTCCATCGTCACGATCGATTGCTCGCCCAGATATTCGTTGAGGATCAGCCGCGCCGTCACCGATGGCGCGCCTGCGACGGGCACCAGCGACAGGTTCTGCGGCCGGATGCCGACGATGGCCTGGGGCACCGGCTGGCGCCGCAGCGCTGCCACGCGTTGATCGTCGGGCCGGAACGCCAGGCTGGAGCCATCGATCTTCAGGGCCAGGCTTCCCGCTTCCTCGGCGATGTCAGCGGTGAAGAAATTGGTCGGCGGTTCGCCGATGAAATCGGCAACGAAACGGTTGGCCGGCCGATGATAGAGCTCGTCGCGGGTGCCGACCTTGCTGCAGCCGCGAATTGGACATGACGGCCACGCGATCGGCGAGCGCCAGCGCCTCGACCTGATCGTGGGTGACATAGATCGTCGTCTTGCCCACCGAGCGGTGGATCCGCTTCAGCTCGAACAGCATCTGGAACTTGAGATGGGCATCGAGATGGCTCATCACCTCATCGAGGATGAAGACGGCCGGATCGCGGATCAGCGCGCGGCCGAGCGACACCCGCTGCTGCTGGCCGCCGGACAGTTGTCCGGGCTTCTCGTCGAGGATGGACTCGATGCGCAGCAGCTCTGGCGATGCGCATGACCTCGCGTTCGCGCTCGGCCTTGGCCAAGCCGCGGACCTCGAGCGGGAAGCCGAGATTCTCCGCCACGGTGAAGTTGGGATAGAGCGCATAGGTCTCGAACGCCATGGCGACGTTGCGCTGCTCCGGCGTCAGGTCATTGACGCGCTTGCCGTCGAAGGCGATGTTGCCGGAGGTGATGCTCTTCGAGCCCGACGATCATGCGCAGTGTCGATGTCTTGCCGCAGCCCGACGGGCCGAGCAGGGCGACGAACTCGCCGTCCTTGACTGTCAGGTTCAGATCCTTGACCGCATGCACCACCCGGTCCCGCGCGGGATAGATCTTGTTGACGTCGGTGAGGGTGACCTGCGCCATCGGATCTATGCCGCTATCGTCTGCAGGTTGGTGCCCTGCGCGGAATCGAAATAGAGGAACTGGTCGACATCGAGCGCCAGGCGGACCGGCTGGCCCGGCTTGTAGTCATCTTCGGGCGAGGTGAGAACCGTGAGCGCAATGCCACCGACCTCGGCGATCAGCACGCCCGAGGCGCCAAGTGCCTCGAAGGCCTCCACCTTCGCATCGGCGATCTGGCCGGTAGCCGCGCCGTTGGCGACGCGGACATGCTGCGGCCGGATGCCGACCAGCACATTGCCCCTGGCGTTCTGCAACAGGCCGCGCCGCGCGCCATCAGCCGCGAAGGCGAAGCTGCCGGATGCCGATTGCAGCGTGATCTGGCCGCCGCTATCCGCGATACGGCAGGCAACTTCATTGATCGAGGGCTGGCCCAGATGGTGGGCGACGAAGATGTTGCACGGCCGCTCGAACACCTCGCGGGCCGAGCCGATCTGCACCAGCCCGCCATTACCCATGACGCCGATGCGGTCGCCCAGCGATAGCGCCTCCGCATAATCGTGGGTGACATAGATCGTTGCCACCCGCCGCAGCTCCTGCAGGGTATGGAACTGCCGCCGCAGCTCGTGGCGGATCTTGGCGTCCAGATGACTGATCGGCTCGTCCAGCAGGAACACGTCGGGCTTCGCCACCAGCGTGCGGCCCAGGGCCGTGCGCTGCTTCTGACCGCCGGAAACCTCATGGGGCCGGCGGTCCAGCAGCTGCTCGATGCGCAACAGCCGCGCCACGTCGGTCACCGCCTTCTCGATCGCCGCCTTGTCCACCTTGCGGGCCCGCAGCGGGCTGGCGATGTTCTCGTACACCGTCAGGTGCGGATAGAGCGCGTAGCTCTCGAAGGTCATTGCCGCATTGCGCCGGTAGGGCGGCACGCGGGTGACATCCTTGCCGCCGAACAGCACGCGGCCGGCATCCAGCACTTCGAGCCCGGCAATGCAGCGCAGCAGCGTCGTCTTGCCGATGCCCGAAGGGCCGACGATGACGAAGAACTCGCCCTCCTCGACCGTCAGGCTGAGCCGGTCGATGATCGGCCGGTCATAGCCCTTGCAGATGCCGTCGAGTTCCAGCCTTGCCATGGCCTAGCCCTTCACCACGCCAAGAGAAAGGCCGCGCACCATGTAGCGCCGCAGCACGATGAACAGGATCACCGGCGGCAGCATGGCGACGAGGCTGAACGCCATGACCAGGTTCCACAGCGTCTGGCTGCCAAGCGTGAAAGTGGGGATATGCACCGGGAAGGTCTTGACCGTGGTGCCGGTCAAAAGATTGGCGAACAGATATTCGTTCCAGGCGAAGATCCAGCAGAGCATCGCCACCGAGATCATGCCGGGAAACACCAGGGGCAGCGTGACCTTGAAGAAGGCGCGGAACGGCGTGTAGCCGTCGAGATAGGCGGCCTCTTCGAGCTCCCGCGGCGCATCGCGGAAGAACACCATCATCAGCCACGTCGCCAGCGGCAGATTGAACACGAGGTAAAGCACGATCAGCGAGAAATAGCTGTCGGTGCCCCAGGGCATGGAGTCGAAGAGGAAGAACATGGGGATGATCACCGCGACCGGCGGGAACATGCGGTTCGACAGGATCCAGAAGGCGAGATTCTCGCCGATGACGCCGCGCACCCAGCGCGCCAGCGCATATCCAGCCAGCGTGCCCAGGAACAGCGAGAGCGCCGTGTTGGTCACGGACACGATCACGCTGTCGACCAGGGATTTCAGGCTGCCGGGATCGGCGAAGATGCCCGCGTAGTTGTTGAACTTCATCGTTTGCGGCCAGAAGGTGGGGATCATGCGGTTGATCTCTTCCACCGGCTTCAACGAGGTGACGACCATGAAATAGAGCGGGAACAGCGTGAAGATCAGCCAGATGCCGAGGAACAGCAGCAGCAGCGTCTTCACCAACTTGTAATTGCCCTGCGTCATTGATCGGGCCTACGCGATCGCCTGCGCCTTGAGCACGCGCTTCATGTATTTCAGGAATAGCGTGATCAGCACGGCGGCGACGGCGAAGATCAGCCAGGCCTGGGCCGCCGCCTCGCCCACCTGGAATTCGCGGATACCCTTCTGGAAGGCGATGAAAACCGGCAATTCCGACGATTCCGACGGCCCCCCCTGGGTCATGACGGACACATGGTCGACGAATTTGTAGGCATCCATGAACCTGATGATGAAGGCGATGGCGATGATCTCCTTCAGCATCGGCAAGGTGATCCGCCGCAGCACCAGCCAGCCCGAGGCGCCGTCGACGCGCGCGGCCTCGTAGATTGCCGGCGGCAACGAGACGCGGCCGCTATAGACGATCAGCAGCGGCAGCGCCGTCCATTGCCAGACATCCACCAACGTGATGGCCCAAAGCGACAGCTTGGTGCCGAGCCAGTCGATGCGATCGGCGGCCGGCAGCAAATGCAGATTGATCAGCAGATGATTGAAGCCGCCATTGTTCGCCTGCAGCAGGAATTTCCAGAGCACGCCGACGATCGACGGCGGCAGCATCATCGGCAATACCAGCAGGATCAGGATGACGGTGCGAAGCGTGTTGTTCTTCACGCATTCATAGAGGATCAGCGCCAGCGCCACGCCCAGCACCACCTGCAGGCAGGCGCCGAACAGCAGATATCGGATCAGATGCTTGACGCTGCTGAGGAAGCGGTCGTCGGAGATCGCGGTGGCGAAGTTCTGCCAGCCGACATAGCTCCACTCGCCGTTGAACAGGCTCATCATGTTGGTGTCCTGGAAGGCGTGGTAGGCCATCCAGACGGTGGGATAGACGACGATCGCCACCAGGATCGCCACCGGAATCCCGACCATGATCCAAGGCACGATCGGGCTGACGATCAGATTGCCGCGGCGTCGCTTGCGCGTAAACCACTCCGGCAGCGCCTCGGTATGCGCGTTATCAGGCGCTGCGGCGCTCCCGGAAACTTCCGCCATCACAGCGCCGGCTCTCCGCCGCGCAGATCCCGAAGGCCAAGCCACATCGCCCGCAAGCCCTCCCTTCGTGCATGCCCCGTCTTTTGCCCTGCCGCTGTGCCATCCGGCATGAGGCGGAATATCGCGGGTTGGTCCCGAGTATTCAGAGCGGATAGAAGCGAAGTCAAGCGCTTGCGTGGCGGCGGCGATCAAACAAGAATGGCGTCATACGAAACGATTAGGACGAGGGGGAGCCATTGCCTTTGGAGACGCCCGCCGGCTACCGGCCGTTGGATGCCGCAAGCCTTCCGCCGTTCCTGGCCGCGCTGCCGGCAGTGGCCGCGCGGCTCGGCGGCAAGCCCGGCGAGTGGAAGGTCATCGAAGTCGGCGACGGCAATCTGAATCTCGTCTTCATTGTCAGAGGACCGGCCGGCGGCGTCTGCGTCAAGCAGGCCCTGCCCTATGTGCGGCTGGTGGGCGAAGGCTGGCCGATGCCGCTGAAGCGCGCCTACTTCGAGCATCAATGCCTGACCGAGCATGGCCGCCAGGTGGGCCGGCTGCTGCCGGAGATCTATCACTACGATCCGCTGCTCTATGCCATCGTCATGGAGCTGCTGCAGCCCCACATCATCATGCGCCGCGGCATGATCCAGGGAATCCGCTATCCCCGATTTGCCGCCGACATTGCCGGCTACATGGCGAAGTCGCTGTACTTCACCTCGGACCTGGCGCTGCCGGCCGGCGACAAGAAGCGGCAGATGGCGGTGTTCTGCGACAACACCGAGCTCTGCAAGATCACCGAGGATCTGATCTTCACCGATCCCTACATCATCCATGAACGCAACCGCTGGACCAAGCCGCAGCTCGACGGCATCGCTGAGGAATTCCGCGGAGATCCCGAACTCAAGCTGGCGATCTCCCGGCTCAAGCTGAAGTTCCTGTCCTCGGCCGAGGCGCTGATCCATGGCGATCTCCATACGGGCTCGATCATGATCACGGAGTCCGACACCCGGATCATCGACCCCGAATTCGCCTTCTTCGGCCCCATGGGATTCGATGTCGGCGCGGTGCTAGGCAATCTGCTGATGAGCTACTTCAGCCAGGACGGCCACGCCACTTCAAAGTCGCCGCGCGCGGAGTATCAGGATTGGGTGCTGGCCACGACCGAAGAGGTATGGACGCGCTTCCGCGAGCAGTTCCTCTCGCTATGGCGCGACAACGCCACGGGCGATGCCTATCCGCAGGCGCTGTTCGCCGGCGCCCCGTCCAAGTCCCGGCTGGAAGTGGAACGACAGGCCTATATGGACCGGCTGTTCGCCGATACCGTCGGCTTCGCGGCGGCGAAGACCATCCGGCGCATCCTCGGCTTGGCCCACAATATCGATTTCGAGTGGATCAAGGACGCGGATAGCCGAGCGCTCTGCGAGACCCGGGCGCTGCGCCTTGCCCGCGACATGATGGTTCATACCGAACGCTACCGGGACATTGGCACAGTCACCGCCGCCGCGCGGCAGGTCCGACGCGAGGTCGCCAAGCTCAGCTAAACGGTTCAGCGCGCGCGGTCGGGAAACAGCGCCGCCAGCCCCTCCCGCGATGCCGGTGCCACGCCGCGCTCGGTAATGAGGCCTGTGACCAGGCTCGCGGGCGTTACGTCGAAGGCGTAGTTGGCGACCGGGCTGCCTTCGGGTGTGATGGTCACGGTGGCGATCTCGCCCGTGGCGGTGCGGCCGGTGACTTGCGACAGCTCCTCGCCGCTCCGCTGCTCGATGGGGATCTCCCGCACGCCGTCGGCCAGCATCCAGTCGATGGTGGGCGACGGCAGCCCGACATAGAACGGCACGCCATTGTCCTTGGCGGCCAGCGCCTTCAGGTAGGTGCCGATCTTGTTGGCCACGTCGCCGGTGGCCGTCGTGCGGTCGGTGCCGACGATGCACATGTCCACCTGGCCATGCTGCATCAGATGGCCGCCCACATTGTCGGCGATGACGGTGTGGGGCACGCCATGGCCGTTCAGCTCCCAGGCGGTCAGCGAGGCGCCCTGGTTGCGCGGCCGGGTCTCGTCGACCCAGACATGGAGCGGGATGCCCTGGCCGTGGGCGGTGTAGATCGGCGCCGTCGCCGTGCCCCAATCCACCGTCGCCAGCCAGCCGGCATTGCAGTGGGTGAGGATGTTGACCGGCTTGCCGGCGGGCTTTTTGGCGGCCAGACCTTGGATGATCTTCAGGCCATGGCTGCCGATGGCCTTGCAGATCGCCACATCCTCGTCCGCCATGGCGGCGGCGCGCTGGTAGGCGCTGCCGGTCAGCTTGTCCTTCGGCTGGTTGCGCAGGGCGGCGCGCATCTCCTCCACCGCCCAGCGGAGATTCACCGCGGTCGGCCGCGTCGCCATCAGGGTTTCGCAGGCGCGGTCGATGCCGGCGTCCGTCCCATCCTCGCGGAGCGCCAGGCAGAGGCCGTAGGCGGCGGTGACGCCGATCAGCGGTGCGCCGCGCACCTGCATGGATCTGATGGCATGGGCCGCATCGGCGAGATTGCGCAGCGTGATCGTCTCGAACCGGTGCGGCAGACGCGTCTGGTCGATGATTTCCACCGACCAGCCATCCTCGTTCAGCCAGATGGTCCGGTAGGGCTTGCCGCCGACATTCATGCGCAATCCTCGTTTCGCCGCTGGTTCGACATTAAGGCATTGCCGGTCCTGGTTCGAGGGGCTCGCCACAGCTTGCAAATCCGCCGCCGCTCGGTTCTCATCAGCGCGCAGACGGGGATGCCATGTATAAGATCAGGAACGAAGATATCACGCACGTCGACGAGTTCCGGGCGAAGCCGGTGGGCAAGCACAGCCCGGGCCTGCAGCGCGTCCTCAACGCCATGCGCGGTGTGCCGCAGCAGGGCAAATTCGTCCTGGTCTGCGTGACGCCGCATCGGGAATGGGTTGTCGGCCGGCTGACGGGCGTGCGCGGCGATTCCGTCAAGATCATCCCGGATCTGCGGTTCACCGATCTGAACGCGGCGGAGCTGGCGATCTTCCGGCGGCGCTGGAAGCAGCATACCGGCGGCGATCTGCCGGAATAGGCCGGGAGGGCCGCCGCCATGCGCATCCTCGGTTACGCCGACAGGTTCAGCGTCGGTCCCGGCGACAGCATCCGCTTCATGGTGAGCTGCGACGGCCACAAGAAATACGACGCCCATATCACGCGGCTGGTGCATGGCGACACCAACCCCGCCGGCGACGGCTTTCGCGAGGAAGAAATCGCCGCCGACGTCAATGGCAGCTATCGCGGCCGGCTGCAGCGGGCCTACGCCGGTTCCCATGTGCTGGCGCCGAACAAGCCGCCGCTGGCGGCGCTGACCAGTTTCACGGCTGCCGCGATGATCTGGCCGACCACGCCGGCCAAGGGCCGCCAGGGCCTGGTGACGCATTGGGATGCGGCGCAGAAACGCGGCTGGGCGCTGGTCATCGACGAGTCCGGCTCCACGGCGCTGATCCTCGGCGACGGGCAATCCGAACAGATCATTGCCGCAGGTCCGAAGCTGCTGCCGCGAGAATGGTATTGCGTCGGCGCCAGCTATGACGCCCAGGCCGGCCGCGCCGTGGTGTGGCAGCATCCCGTCAACAGCTACGCCGGCGTCACCCATGGCGGCGAGTTGCAGGCGGAGGTGTCCGGTTGCGCCGCCAGCGCCGGGCCGCTGGTGATGGCGGCCTGGGTCGGCGACAGCGCGGCCAAGCGCGGCGGCATCGCCGGCCACTACAACGGCAAGATCGATTCGCCGAGGCTGTTCAGCCGCGCGATCGATCCCAGGGAAGCAGCCCGCCTAGTGCGCGAGCCGACGGCGGGCCAGCACCCGGACATCGTCGCCGCCTGGGATTTCGGCCGGGACATCACGACGACCCGTGTGCGCGATCTTTCCCCCAGCAAACTCCACGGCAAGGCCGTCAACCTGCCGGCCCGCGCCATGAAGGGCCACAACTGGACGGGCGCGGAGATGAACTGGAACCGCGCGCCCGGCCAATATGGTGCTATCCACTTCCATGACGACGACATCTATGACGCCGGCTGGAAGCCCGACTTCGCCTTCACCGTGCCGGACGGCCTGCGCAGCGGCATCTATGCGGCGCGGCTGCGGGCCGGCGAGGATGAGGATCACATCCCGTTCTTCGTGCGCCCGAAGCGCGGCACGGCCACCGCCGACATCGCCTTCCTGGCGCCGACCGCCAGCTACATGGCCTATGCCAACGACCACGCGCCGGTGAATGCCGCCGGCGCGGAGATGCTCATGGGCCGGCTGATCATCCTGCAGCCCCAGGATATCCACATGGCCGAGCATCGGGAGCTGGGCGGTGCGCTGTACGACACCCATTCCGACGATAGCGGCGTCTGCTACTCCTCGCGCCTGCGGCCGATCCTGAACATGCGGCCGCGCTATTCGTCCTGGCTGGGCGGCAGCGGCTCCGGCCTCTGGCAGTTCAACGCCGATCTCGACCTGATCGCCTGGCTGGAGGCGAAAGGCTTCAGCTACGACGTCATCACCGACGAGGATCTCCATGCCGAGGGGCATGAACTGCTGAAGCCCTACCGCGCCATCCTCACCGGTTCCCACCCGGAGTACTACACGACGGAGATGTTGGACGCCGTCAGCGCCTACACCGCCGCCGGCGGGCGGCTGATGTATATGGGCGCCAACGGCTTCTACTGGCGCATCGCCTTCCACGGTGACCAGCCCGGCGTGATCGAGGTGCGGCGCGGCGAAGGCGGCATCCGCACCTGGGCGGCGGAGCCCGGCGAGTACTATCAGAGCTTCAACGGCGAGTATGGCGGGCTCTGGCGGCGCAACGGCCGGCCGCCGCAAGTTCTCACCGGCGTCGGCTTCACCGCCCAGGGCTTCGACGTCTCGTCCTACTACCGGCGCCAGCCCGGCAGTTTCGATCCGCGCGCTGGCTTCATCTTCGAGGGCGTCGGGCCGGGACGAGCTGATCGGCGATTTCGGCCTGGTGGGCGGCGGCGCCGCCGGGCTGGAGCTGGACCGCGCCGACCCGCTGCTGGGCACGCCGCCCCACGCGCTGGTGCTGGCCTCATCGGAAGGCCATTCCGATCTCTACATGGTGGTCTGCGAGGAGATCCTCGTGAACTCGCCGCACCTCACCGGCAGCCAGTCCGACCTCGTGCGCGCCGACCTGGTGTTCTTCGAGATGCCGGCGGGAGGTGCGGTGTTTTCCACCGGCTCCATCGCCTGGATCGGCAGCCTGTCCCACAACGGCCACGACAACAACGTGTCCCGCATTACCGAGAACGTGCTGCGGCGGTTCATCGATCCAAAGCCGTTCGTCGGCGGGTAGGCCGGGAAGCGCGCATTTTTGCGCATTTTACGCGCACGGAAATCGAGCGATTGCAAAGCTGTTGCGAACCCCGCGCGCGCCAGGGATTCCTGCATAGCCCGTTGAATTTCCTCGGCCATCCCGGGAAACGCCAGTTTCTTCGCCGGGGGACCCTGATTCCTGGGAACGATGCCATACAAGGGAATCACCCCGGCATCGGGTCCACCGAGGCACGGTGGCATGCCGTAGTCCTATATACGATGTCCAACATCGAGGCCGCGGTTGCGGCGAGGGAGTTCATATAGGCGCGCGGGACGACCGTTCAAGAATGGAGTCCTATACTTCGAAGTCACCAAAGATTGTCATCCCGGGGCCGCCGCTTCAGCGGCGGAGCCCGGGACCCAAGAACACGGGAAGTGACAGGTGGAGTTTATGCGTCGCGCGTTGTCTGTGGCGGCGCGTTGATGTATGCGCGATGCCTTGCAGCAGCGAGGAACCATCGTCACAGCTTGGATAAGCTCGTGTTCTTGGGTCCCGGACAACCGCGCTGAAGCGCGGTTTCCGGGATGACACCGATGGTTGCGAAACTGGCGGGTGGCGCTCGAGAAACTCTCTCAGGCCTTACTCAGAAATACCCGATGAACCGCGGACGCCGGTCTTCGCGGTCGAGGTCGCGCATGCGGCGCTCCAGGTCCTCGAGGCTGGCGGATTGCGCCAGGTAGGCTTCCTCGCGGCGGGCGCGCCGCTGCCAGTCGTTCAGCTCGAAATACTCGGATATTCGCTTCAGGGCCGCCCGAAAGCCGGACGGCCGAGGGGCGAAAGCCCCCGGAGACGACAACAATCCTGATAGCGCCATTCCAACCTCCTTCGGAGAGTCATGGAAATTGCTGCATTGCGCTATCACATGTTGGAGAACCCGGCGCTCAAATCAAATTTGTTATTTGAATGAATGACATAATGTAATGCTATCCCTAGATAAGCTATTGTTGCGTCGCACCATTTTCATGGTAGGCTTGGGGTGAAAGGCAGTCTGAACGGCATGGAGATCTATCAGCTACGCAGCTTTGCGGCCGTCGCCGAGATGGGCCATCTGACCCGCGCCGCCGAGCGGCTGCATATCAGCCAGCCGGCGCTGAGCAGCCAGATCAAGGCCCTGGAGGACGAGCTCGGCCTGGCGCTGTTCGAGCGCACGCCCGCCGGCATGGCCCTGACCTCCGCCGGGCGGCGGCTGCTGTCCCAGGCGCAGTCGGTGCTGTCGGCCGCCCAGGCCCTGCGGCACGAGGCCGGCACGCTGCGCGGCGAACTGGCCGGCACGATCCGGCTCGGCACCCTGGCCGACCCGGAGTTCATCCGCATCGGCGACCTGCTGTCGCTGGCGATGCGGAAGCATCCGCTGATCCGCATCGAGCTGCAGCATGAGGTTTCCGGCGCCGCCTTCGCGGCGGTGGCGGATGGCGATCTGGACGCCAGTTTCTACTATGGCGAAACGACACATCCGGCTGTCAATCGCTTCCCCCTGCGCGAGATCGCCTACCGCGTCGCCGCGCCCGCGGCGTGGCGCGAGCGCATCATCAATGCCGGCTGGAAAGAGATCGCCGCGCTGCCCTGGATCATTCCCCCGGCCATCAGCACCCACAATCAGCTGGCCACGGCGCAGTTCCGCAAGCATGGCGTCTACCCTGAAAAGATCCTCGAGGCCGACAACGAGTCCGTGGTCAGCTCGCTGGTAAAATCGGGACTCGGGCTGGCACTGATGCGCGAGGACAAGGCGCTGGACCGGCAGGCGCGCGGCCAAGTCAGCCTTTGGGGCGACACGCGGCTGGTGACAACGCTGCAGTTCATCTATCTGCGCGAGCGCGAGACCGATCCCCTGATCAACGTGCTGCTGGGGCTGCTGAAGGATATCTGGGCCGCAGCGCCGGAGATCGCGGCGTAGCGCGCAGCGACAAAATGAAAAAACTGTCCCCTCGCCCCGCTTGCGGGGAGAGGGTTAGGGTGAGGGGCGGAGATGAGCCGACGCTCGGTAGCGCTGCACACGTCATCGACACCCCTCACCGGTGATATCCGCTGAACGCGGATATCACCTGCCTCTCCCCACTTCGTGGGGCGAGGCGTCTGGACTCAGTGAACCTCCGCTTCGGTGCCCTGCAGGAGATGGGTGAGGGCTTGCGCATGCCCTGTGACTACTCGGGCAGCCCCGCCTTGCGCAGGGCGTCGAGCAGATGGTCGCGATCTGCCGAATGCTTGAACGGCTCCTTTGCCGCAAATCGGTTCACCGAGAAATCAGGTATTAGGCGCAAAACGCTGGCCGCATGGTCTTTTGCGCGATCGATCCTGCCCATCTGCACATGAGATGCGGCCAGATATACATGTACCCAGTATGGCATGTTCCGAGAACGGCTCAGTGCCGCGATAGCCTCGTCATATCGGTGCGCGATGAAACAAATGGAGCCAAACTCGCTCCAGTACCATGATGGATCGAAATGGGGATCCAGGAGCCTTGCCTCCGCGAAGCACCTCATAGCCTCCTCGGTCTTTCCCATATAGGCATTGAATGACCCAAGGCTGGTCATCATTGCCGGTCTGTTCCGGTTCAATTCGAGCGATTTCCGGAAGTAGTGCTCGGCCAGTTCGTGGGATTGGCGGTGTAGATAAACCGAGCCAAGCACGCCTTGGCAGAGGCTGTCTTGTTCATCGAGTTCGACAGCCTTCTTTGCATAGTCGAATGCCTGGTCAAGCGCGCTATCGGATGCACTCATGTCCCGGAACCATTCGTAGAGGAGATTGACCGCCAGGAGCGCGTACGCCCGCGCGTAGCCCGGATCGAGTTCGATCGCCCTCTTGAAAAGGATACGTCCCTCCGCCTCGGCTTTGACATCGTCGTAAGACAGGGCATTCGCGCGCAGGACGCACTCATACGCCGCCAGGCTCGCGGGCGGCCGCCGCGTGACCCGCTCGGCACTGGCCGCTTCGAGGCGGCCCACGAGAGTTCCCACGATTGTTCCCACGACTTGGTCTTGGACGGCAAAAATGTCTTCCTGATCGCGATCAAATCGATCGGCCCATAGGTGATGGCCCGATCCGGTCTCGACGAGCTGCGCCGTGATGCGGACGCGGCCACCGAACCTGCGAACGCTCCCCTCGACAAGATATTGAACGCCCAGCTCGCGGCCGGCGCGAACGACGTCGACATCTTTTCCGCGGTATTGGAACGAAGAGTTTCGGGCGAGCACATGCAGTTGCCGGAATCGGGATAGTTCGGTGATGATATCTTCGGTGATGCCATCGCTGAAATACTGCTGATCCGCGCCGTCACTCATGTTCGTGAACGGCAGCACAGCAATCGACGGTTTTTCAGAGCTGACGTGCAATGCAGCAGTTGCAGTGGGCGGCGTTCCGGCGACGCGATAGACTCGAACAGGCTCGGCGATGTTCTTCAGGATCTGGGCACCCAGGTCGTCGAATCCTGCATTGATCTTGTTCTTGGCATGATCATAGACAGTTCCCGAGACAAGGATGCCGCCAGGTTCCGCGATGCTTTCAAGGCGAGCCGCAATATTGACGCCGTCGCCGTACAGATCGCTACCTTCGACAAGCACGTCACCCAGATTGACGCCGATACGGAGAACGATAGAGCGACCGTCGGACTGATCGCCGGTCGCCGTGGCCATCCCCCGCTGAAGGTCGATGGCGCATTGCACGGCGTTGACGGCGCTGTCGAACTGCACCAACACGCCGTCACCAGTCACCTTGAAGACGCGCCCCTGATTATGTGCAACCAGCGGCTCCAGCACCTCTTTGCGGCGCGATTTGAGAGCGGCCAATGTCCCGGTCTCGTCCCGTTCCATCAACCGGCTGTATCCGACCACGTCAGCAGCCAGAATGGCGGCGAGTCGGCGTTGAACGCGTTCTTCGGCCATGGAAGGGTCGCCCTCAGAGAACGCAATACCACCGATTTTATCGGCCATTTGCGAGGGCGTCTACCATCGAAGTTCGGGGCGAAACTCACATGCTGACGAGTTGCTTCAAGTACAGATGCTGCGCATGGCCGTTCGGGTAGTTGGGGATCGACGCCTGCCTCGTCCCTGCAGTTCATCTATCTGCGCGAGCGCGAGACCGATCCCCTGATCAACGTGCTGCTGGGGCTGCTGAAGGATATCTGGGCGGCGGCGCCGGAGATCGCGGCGTAGGGCGCGGCGACAAAATGAAAAAACTGTCCCCTCGCCCCGCTTGCGGGGAGAGGGTTAGGGTGAGGGGCGGAGATGAGCCGACGCTCGGTAGCGCTGCACACGTCATCGACACCCCTCACCGGTGATATCCGCTGAACGCGGATATCACCTGCCTCTCCCCACTTCGTGGAGCGAGGCGACAAAATGAAAAAACTGTCCCCTCGCCCCGCTTGCGGGGAGAGGGTTAGGGTGAGGGGACGAGGTGAGCCGAAGCTTGTGCCACCGCGCACTGCATCGATACCCCTCACCGGTGACATCCGCTGAACGCGGATATCACCTGCCTCTCCCCACTTCGTGGAGCGAGGCGACAGAATGAAAAAACTGTCCCCTCGCCCCGCTTGCGGGGAGAGGGTTAGGGTGAGGGGCCAATTCCCCCTGACGAGACCTTCATCCACACCCCTCACCCGCAACATCCGCTGGACGCGGATGTTGCGTGCCTCTCCCCACGTCGTGGGGCGAGGCGACAATTCTCAGAATTGCGGCTTAGTGAATCTCCGGCTCGGGTAGCGGCTCGGTGCCCAGCAGGAAATCGAAATCGCAGCCGAGATGGGCTTGCTGGATGTGGCTGGCGAAGAGGCGGCCATAGCCGCGGGGCGGGAGCGGCTTTTGTTTCCAGCCTGATTTGCGGCGCGCCAGTTCGTCGTCGGCGACGCGCAGATTGAGCTGCCGCGCCTCCACATCCACCTCGATCATGTCGCCGGTCTGCACGAAGGCGAGCGGGCCACCGATCGCCGCTTCCGGCGAGACATGGAGGATGCAGGCGCCGTAGGAGGTGCCGCTCATGCGGGCGTCGGAGATGCGCATCATATCGCGCACGCCCTGTTTCAGCAGCTTCTTCGGCACCGGCAGCATGCCCCATTCCGGCATGCCTACGGCCACGGGCCCGGCATTCTTCAGCACCAGCACGTGATCTGGAGTCACCGCGAGATCGTCGCGGTCGATCTCCGCCGCCATGTGGTTGTAGTCCTCGAAGGCCAGCGCCGGGCCGCGGTGCTTCAGCAGGCGCGGATCGGCGGCCGACGGCTTGATGACAGCGCCGTCGGGCGCCAAGTTGCCATAGAGGATCGCCGTCGCCTCCTTCGACACCGGCTTGTCAAAGCTGTGGATGACCTCGGCGTTGTAGACCTCGGCGCCGGCAATGTTCTCGCCCAGCGTCCGGCCATTCACCGTCAGGCAATCGAGAGCGAGCTCATGCTTGAGCTGCGCCAGCAGCGCGCGGATGCCGCCGGCATAGTAGAAATCCTCCATCAGGAACGCGCCCGACGGACGCACATTTGCCAGCACCGGAATCTGCCGCGCCAGTTCGTCGAAGCGCTTGAGCGTCAGCGGAATGCCCGCCCGCCGCGCCATCGCCACCACATGGATCATCGCATTGGTGGAGCCGCCCATCGCCAGGTGGCAGCGGATGGCATTGTCGACGCCATCAGCGCTCATGATGTCCGACGGCTTCAGGTCTTCCCACACCATCTCGACGATGCGCCGGCCCGAGGCGGCGCAGAGGCGCGGATGGTTGGCGTCCGGCGCGGGAATGCTCGACGCGCCCGGCAGCGAGAAGCCCATCGCCTCGGCGACGCCGGTCATGGTGGCGGCGGTGCCCATGGTCATGCACATGCCGTGGGAGCGGGCGATGCCGCTCTCCATCTCGTTCCAGTCCTCTAGCGTGATGTTGCCGGCCTGGAGCTCGGCCCAGTATTTCCAACTGTCGGAGCCGGAGCCTAGCACCTTGCCATGCCAATTGCCGCGCAGCATGGCGCCGGCCGGCACGAAGATCGCCGGCAGGTTCATGGAGATCGCGCCCATGATCAGGCCGGGCGTGGTCTTGTCGCAGCCGCCCATCAGCACCGCGCCGTCGATTGGATGGCTGCGCAGCAGCTCCTCCGTCTCCATCGCCAGGAAGTTGCGGTAGAGCATGGTGGTCGGCTTAACGAAGGGTTCCGACAGCGAGATCGCCGGCAACTCCAGCGGGAAGCCGCCCGCCTGCAGGATGCCGCGCTTCACGTCCTGCACCCGGTCCTTGAAGTGCGCGTGGCACTGGTTGATGTCGGACCAGGTGTTGAGGATGGCGATGACCGGCTTGCCGGCATAATCCTCCGGCCCATAGCCCATCTGCTTGGCCCGGGAGCGGTGGCCGAAGGCGCGCAGATCCTGCACGCCGAACCAGCGGTGGGAGCGGAGCTGTTCGGCGGTCTTGCGCGGTCTGGCCGGCTTGCTCATCGCGTGTCTCTAGTACGAACCGCTGGCCGCCACGCCCGGGCCGGCGCGCATCTTGGCCAGCGTCTGCTGGGCGCCCGCCGCCATCAGCCGTGCATCGGAAGCGATTGTGACAAAGCGAAAGCCCTTGGCGATCATGCGCTGTGCATATTCCGGCGTGCCGTTATGGATACCGGCGAAAACGCCATGCTGCTTCGCCTTGCCGATGATGTAGTCGATCGCCTCGACCACGGGCTTTTCCTCCTGGTCGAATTTTGGCGTGCAGCCGAGCGTCAGCGACAGATCCGCCGGGCCGACATAGATCGCGTCCAGCCCTTCCACCGAGAGGATGTCGTCGAGATTCTCCAGCGCCTGCTTGGTCTCGATCATGGCGAAGGGGATCACCGTGTCGTTGGCCTTGGCCGGATAGTCGGCGCCGCCATAGAGCAGCGCGCGGATCGGCCCGAAGCTGCGGACGCCCCGCGGCGCATAGCGCACATAGGACACCAGCTTCTCCGCCTCGGCGCGACTGTTGATCATCGGGCAGATCACGGCATAGGCGCCGGCATCCAGCGACTTCATGATGATGCCGGGATCGAGCCAGGGCACGCGCACCATCGGCACCGTGTTCGTCGTGGACACTGCCGTCAGCATGTTGACCGCCATCTGGTAGTCGACGACGCCATGCTGCATGTCGATGGTCAGGGAGTCCCAGCCCTGATGGGCCATGGTCTCGGCGGAGAAGGTGCTGGGGATGGCGAGCCAGCCATTCACCACGGCCTTGTCCTCGCGCCACAGGTTCCGAATCCGGTTCTCGCGCATCCGCTACACTCTGCTCACATTTCTGTACTGCGGGAATCTTCGCACCTAGGAGAGGGGCCGTCCAGGAATGGCTTGAACGCCGTATTTCGCGTCCCATTGATCCTGCACCAGTTGCAGCACGGTCATGGCCGGCAGCACCGACGGGCCGGAGGCCAGGGGCTGGCGGCCGGTCTTCACCGCGTCGAGGAAATCGAAGATCACCCGGGCGCAGTTGTCCTGCTCGGCCTCTATGGGTGCGCTTCCAGCTTCCGTGCGCAATGTGCCGGCGAGGATGTCGTAGAAGTAGGTATCCCGGTCGGTGACGATCAGCTTGTCATAGAAGCGGTAGGTGGCGTGGTAGGAGCCATGCACCAGCAGCGTCTGGTCCGCCTCCGTCTCCACCATGACGATGCATTCCATGGGAATGCCGGTGGTCTCGTGCAGCGGGCCGAGATGGCTCTGGATGCGGCGGATCGGCGTGCCGTCGAACAGGTACATGCCCAAATCGACGAAATGGCAGAAATGGTGCCAGAGGATGTTGTCGCTCCAGCTCCGCTTGTAGCCGGTGGCGCCGATATTCACGAGCCGCTTGATGAAGAAGCGGCCGGCGATGTGGCGGATCTTCTCCTCGCCGGCGCGGATGCGCGCCCGCAGCGCCTCGCGCTCGCGGCGGAAGCGCATGGGATGGCAGAGGCCGTAGGTCTTGCCGCTCTTCTCGCCGGCGGCGATCACCCGCTCGGCGCCGGCCAGGGTCATGGCAACGGGAATCTCGATCAGCGTGTGCTTGCCGGCGGCCAGGCACTTGATCGCCTGCGCCTCATGCTGCTCGCTGGGGCTGCCGACGATCACGGCATCGACAGCGGGATCGGCCAGCGCCTCGTCCAGCGACACCGTCCATCTCCTGTAGCCGTAACGCTCGGCGAATTCCCTGGCGGCCTCGGGACGGCGGCCGACCACGGTATGCAGCACGGCATCGGTCTTCTTCAGCGCCTCGGAATGCCAGACGCCCATCATGCCATAGCCGACCATGCAGATGTTCAGGGTCACGATCTGAACTCCACCATGCGCAACACCCGTGTATCAGGTAAACCAGAACTGACCCCTTGCCCGCTCTGCGGGAGAGGGATGCCACATTCGCGTCCAGCGAATGTGGCGGGGTGAGGGTGAGGCGCACCAGGGTCTGAGAAATGCATGGGATGACGAGGGGCCGATCTCCTGGTCGTTACCGCTCCGCTGTATCCAAGCTTTCGCGTGCGGCACCATCGGCGCCACCCCTCACCGGCAACATCCGCTGGACGCGGACGTTGCCTGCCTCTCCCCACTTTGTGGGGCGAGGCGACAAGTTCTACACAGCCTTGAGCACTACTCATGCCCTAACCCTTGAACATAGGGACGGGCACGCCCGGCACGTCGACGCGCAGCGCGAAGATGCCGCCCGACAGCGGCTTGGCCGCCAATCTTTCGGCGCTGACATTGTGGCGCAGCGAGGTGACGTAGATCGTCTTCATGTCGGGACCGCCGAAACAGGGCATGGTCGGCGATGTGCAGGGCATCGGGATCTGCCGGTCGAGCTTGCCATCCGGTGACCAGCGGTTGAGCATGCCGGACGAGATGCCGGCGCTCCAGTAGTAGCCTTCCATATCCGTGGCGGCGCCATCGGGCCGGCCGATCTCCTCCGTGGGCCGCGCGATCTCCCGGCGGTTGGCGATGCTGCCGGTGGCGGGATCGTGATCGTACTTCCAGATCACCTGCGCCTTGGAATCGGAATGGAACATGGTCCTGGCGTCGCCGCTCCAGGCAAGGCCGTTGGAGACGATCAGGTCCGTCACCATCTTGTGGCAGGAGCCGTCGGGATCGAGGCGGTAGAGCGCGCCCAGCGGCCGCTTGAGCTGTTCGTCATCCATGGTGCCGGCCCAGAAGCGTCCGTCGGGCGAGACCTTGCCGTCGTTGAAGCGGTTGGTGGCCAGGTTCGGCTTCGGGATCGGTGACCGCGGTCAGGCGCCCGCTGTCGAAATCGAAGAAGTGGAAGCCGTTGCGCAGCGCCACGACCGCGCCGCCCTTGGCCCGCAGGCCGAGGCAGCCGATCGTCTCCGGCATCTTCCAGGTCTTGAGGTTGCCCGACGACAGATCCAGGCGGTGCAGCGCCGGGCGCCGGAATATCCACCCAATAGAGCGCATTCTCCTGCGCCGACCAGAACGGGCTTTCGCCCAGCACCGCCTTGGCGTCCAGCACGCAGGTCACTTCCGTCACGGTTGGCCCCTCATTCGAAAATCAGTGCAGCTTCAGCCGCGGCTCGGTCTTCAGCCGGATCAGGTTGATCAGCGTCGCCAGCATCACCCAGATGAGGCCGTGCAGCGCAAGCTGATGCTTCTTGTAGAGCGAGAGATAGGTGAGCCGCGCCAGGAATCCCTCGATCATGACAGTGCCCAGGAGATTGCCCATCAGGCTGCCGACGCTGCTGTAGCTGAGGGAGATCAGCGAGCCATAGTCGCGATAGACGAAGGGCCGCATCGGCTTGCCCTGCAGCCGCGCCGGCAAATTCTTCGCCAGCAGCAGCGCCTGCTGATAGGCGGCCTGGGCCCGCGGCGGCACCGGCTTGTCGCTGCCCGGCACAGGACATGACGCGCAATCGCCTGACGCGAAGATGTTGTCGTCGCGGCTGGTCTTCAGCGTCTGGTCCACCACGAGCTGGTTGGCGCGGTTCGTCTCCAAGCCGTCGATTCCCTGCAGGAAATCCGGCGCCTTGACGCCCGCGGCCCAAACTCTCAATTCCGCCGGGAAGAACCGGCCGCTCTGGGTCCTGATGCCCTGGTCCGTCGCCTCGACGACTTTCTCGTTCACGAAGACCTGTATCTTCAGCCGCTCCAACTCCTTCAACGTCGCCTTCGACAGGCGCTCGGGAAGCGCTGGCAGCACCCGCGGCCCGGCCTCGATCAGGCTGATCTTCACGTCGCGCTCGGGATCGATGCGGTCGAGGCCGTAATTCACGAGCTGGCGCGCCGCCTTGTGCAGCTCCGCCGCGAGCTCGACGCCGGTGGCGCCGGCGCCGACGATCGCCACACTGAGCTGTCCTTCCGCCAGCGGCGCCTGTTGCAGATGCGCGCGCAGGCAGGCGTTCAGCAGCAGCCGTTGCAGATGTTCCGCCTGCTCGTGGGTATCCAGGAACTGGCAATGCTCCTTCACGCCGGCCGTGCCGAAATCGTTGCAAATGCCGCCGATGGCGATGACCAGGGTGTCATAGCCGAGCGTGCGGCGGGGAATGATCTCATGGCCCTCGAACTCCACCGGCGCCAGCATGATCTCGCGCTTGCTCCGATCCAGACCGTCCATCCGCCCCTGCTGGAAGTTGAAGTGGTGGCCCTTGGCATGGCCGAGATAGATCACGTCATCCTTGTGGGAATCCAGCGTGCCGACCGCAACTTCATGGAGCAGCGGCTTCCAGACATGGGTCAGGGACGTGTCGATCAGGGTGATGCGCGCCCGTTTGCGTTTGCCGAGCCGGTGGCCGAGCTTGGTCGCCAGCACCAGGCCGCCGGCGCCGCCGCCGACGATGACGATATGATGCAGGGACATATCCGGTCCCGGGGACGCCGCGCTCATCGATGCAGTCCCGTTGCCGCTATGCCAGCTTCTGCCGCGTCATCGCCGCGACATAATCCTCGCGGGCCTTGCGCACCTGCGGCCGCACCGAGGTTTCGGGCACGGCGACATCCCACCAGGCGCCGCCTTCCTTGGTCGTCGCCAGGGGATCGGTGTCGATGACGATGACATAGGTTTGCTTGGAGGTGCGCGCGCGCCCGAGCGCCAGTTCCAGATCAGCAATGCTCTGGACCTTCTCCGATACCGCGCCGAGGCTCTTGGCATGGGCGGCGAAATCCACCGCGGCCGCGCCTTCCTTGTGGTCCACATGCTCGAACAGGTTGTTGAAGGACTCGCCGCCGGTGGCGCGCTGCAGCCGGTTGATGCAGCCGAAGCCGCTGTTATCCAGCACCACCAGCGTCAGCTTGCGACCGAGCATCACAGAGGTGGCGATCTCCGAGTTCATCATCAGGTAGGAACCGTCGCCCACCAGCACGAACACCTCGCGGTCCGGATGGGCCATCTTCACGCCAAGGCCGCCGGCGATCTCGTAGCCCATGCAGGAATAGCCGTATTCCAGGTGATAGCCGCCTGCTGTCGCGGTGCGCCACAGCTTGTGCAGTTCGCCCGGCAGGCCGCCCGCCGCGCAGACCATGATGTCCTTCGGCCCGGCCTTGCGGTTCACCGCGCCCAGCACCTGCGCATCCGACGGCAGATCGGCGTTGGTCGCGGCGGTCGCGCGGTCGACGGCGCCGTGCCACTCCTTGCCCAGCGACTGCGCCTTCGTGCGCCAGGCCTGCGGCGCCATGTGGGAACCGAGCGCCACGCCGATATCCTCGAGGGTGCGCTTGGCGTCGCCCACCAGCGGCACGGCGCCATGCTTGCCGGCATCGAAGGCGGCGATGTTGAGCTGGATCAGCCGCGCCTTGCCCGGCAGCAGCGCGCGGGATCCCGTGGTGAAATCCTGCAGCCGCGTGCCGATGGCCAGCAGCACATCGGCTTCCTGCGCCAGGGCATTGGCCGCGCTGGCGCCGGTGACGCCGATGGAACCGGCGTTGCAAGGATGATCCCAGGGCAGAGCGCCCTTCCCCGCCTGGGTTTCGGCGACGGGAATGCCATGGCGCGCGGCGAAGGCCTGCAGCGTTGCTTCCGCCTCCGAATAGAGCACGCCGCCACCGGCGACGATCAGCGGCCGCTGGGCGCCGCGCAGCAGCTCCACCGCCACCGCCAGCTCCGCCGGATCGGCGGCGAGGCGGCGCGGCCGCGTCACATGGGGCGCGAAGAACGCCTCCGGATAATCGAACGCTTCGGCCTGCACATCCTGGGACATGCAGAGCGTCACCGGCCCGCATTCCGCGGCATCGGTCAGCACCTGCACGGCGCGGGGCAGCGAGGCCAGCAGCTGTTCCGGCCGGGTAATGCGATCCCAATAGCGCGACACCGGCCGGAAGCAATCATTGGCGGTGACCGTGGGATCGCCGAAATTCTCGATCTGCTGCAGCACCGGATCGGGCCGGCGGCTGGCATAGGCGTCGCCGGGCAGCAGCAGCAGCGGCAGGCGGTCCACATGGGCGACGGCAGCGGCCGTGACCATGTTGGTGGCGCCCGGGCCGATCGAGCTGGTGCATGCCATCATCTGCCTGCGCCGCTTTGCCTTGGCGAAGGCCACGGCGGCCAGCGCCATCGCCTGTTCGTTGTGGGCGCGGAAGGTGGGCAGCGATTCCCGTGCCTGATACAGCGCCTCGCCCAGGCCGGCCACATTGCCATGGCCAAAGATGGCCCACACGCCGGCGAAGAGCGGCGCCTCCGCGCCATCGAGGATCGTCCGTTGCGCCGCCAGGTAACGCACCGTTGCCTGTGCCGCCGTCAGCTTGATTGTCGCCATGGTCACCGTTCCCGCGGGCTCGCGCCGTGCTTCTATGGATCGCCGAGTTCAGCGCGATCATGAGTACCATCGGCCTGCCGGACTTCGCCAGTGCCAATGGTCTGGCCCGAACGCACCGCTCCCAGGCCATACCGGCCACGGTGCGATCTAGCTGCTTTACAGGGTATCGGGCAGGAGTATGATCGGCGGATATTTCAAGAAATAAGACACCGTGTTGCTGGGGGAGTGTGCTCCATGTCAGCGTTAGTTCGAATTGCCGTAGCCGCGGCGGTTCTCGCATTTGCGATGCCGTCTTTCGCCGTCGAGCCGTCACCGGAAGGGGCGAAGGTCTATATCATCTGGCCAGGGGACGGGACCGTCATCAAGGGCGGCAAGTTCTGGTTGCGCATGGGCCTGATCAATATGGGCATCGCGCCGGCCGGCGTGGTGAAAGCCGAGACCGGCCATCACCACCTGCTCATCGATGCCGAATTGCCGCCGCTGGATGAGCCGATCCCCAATGACAGCAACCATCTGCATTTCGGCAAGGGTCAGACCGAAGCGCGCATCGAGCTGGCGCCGGGCACCCACACCCTGCAGCTTCTGCTGGGGGATGCCGATCACACGCCGCATAATCCGCCGGTCTATTCCGAAAAAATCACCGTCGTGGTGCCCTGAACGGGCCGCCATAGCCGCCGGCTTTCCCAGAGGAAACGGCGACAGCAGGGAGATCATAAAATGCGCCTACTGATTTCAGCGATTGCCTTGGTGGCGCTTGTCGCCGGTGCGGCGGCGGTGTCCGCGGGACCGACCAAGCGCGACCCGGCCGCCGAGCTCTATATCGGCTGGCCAAACAACGGCGAAGTCATCAAGAAGCGCCAGATCCGCGTCTGGTTTGGCTTGCGCAACATGGGCGTCGCCCCAGCCGGCGTCGAGATGGCGAACACCGGCCATCATCACCTGCTGATCGACGTCGATCTCCCGCCCTTCGACGAGCCGATCCCCAGCGACGAACAGCATCTGCATTTCGGCAAGGGCCAGACCGAGACTGTCATCGAGCTGCCGCCGGGCAAGCACACCCTGCAGCTCATCATGGGCGACAAGGATCACGTGCCGCTCGATCCGCCGCTCTATTCGAAGAAGATCACGATCACCGTGAAGTAGCGCGGCGCTCGCCGCGGCTATTCGATTTCCAGCGCCACGCGGAAGCCGTTGTAGAGATAGCGCACGTCGTGGTCGTAGAAGCCGCGGCTGGAAACCGTGATGTGCTTGTGGTCGTCGCGCCAGGAGCCGCCGCGCAGCACCCGGCGGCTGCAGGTACCGTCGCTGCGGGCGCTGCCGTCGCCGGTGGCGCCCTCGTAGCTGGCGTTCCAGCAATCCAAGACCCATTCGGAAATGCCGCCGCTCATGCTGACGAGGCCGAACGGATTCGCCTTCAATGAAACCGCGCTGGGCGGCGTGAGCTTGGAGTATTCGCCGCCGCAATCCTTGCAGCTCGCAAACTCGGCGCTGACCTTGTCGCCCCACCAATAGGGCGTCTTGGTGTCGGCGCGCGCGGCGTATTCCCATTCCGCTTCGCTGGGCAGGCGATAGGTCTTGCCGGACTTTTCGCTCAGCCATTTCGCATAGGCGACGGCGTCGTCCCAGGAGACATTCAACATCGGGATCGTGTCGTCGGCCGTGTTCATCTGCGAGATCGCTTCGCAGCCGGCGGCTTCGACGCAGGCGCGCCATTGCGCAACCGTGACCTCGAATTTTGCCAGGGCGAACGGCTTGATGTTGACGCGATGGGGCGGCCGCTCGCTGGCGTCGCCCTTGTCGCTGCCCATGATGAACTCGCCGCCGGGCAAGGCCACCATGACCGGGCAGTCTTCGCAATCGGAGAACTCATTGGCGGATCCAGCAGGCGGCGCTTCCGGTACGGCTGACGGCAGCATGGCGGTCTGATCTGCCCCTTCGGCGGGCGCCACGGCTTGCCCTTCAGCCGGCGCAGCCGCGGCGGGTGCTACGGACTCGGGCTCCGGCACCGGCTCCAGCAATTCGCTGGCGATGAAACCGACATCGCCGGCTGATGTCGCGACCGAGTACCAGTTCGCCCCTTCGGCCTTGCCCAGCACCTGCACTTCCGTGCCCTTGGCAATCCGATCGATGCGCTTGGCGCCGGAGTTCGGTTCGTCGCGCACATTGGCGTCGCTGCGGGCGATATAGCGGCCGGACACCGGGACGATGGTGATGCCGCGCACGGTATCGGGCACGGCCGGCGCCGGGGCCGCCGCCATTTGGGCGACCGCCGGTGCGGCGCCCTCGTTCACGTTGATGCTGACGCTGGCGACCGATGTTCCGCCGCGGCCGTCATCCACCGAATAGCTGAAGGTGCCCGCAGTTCCCGGCGCCGCGTCCTCGGGATCGTAGGTCAGGCGCGTGAGCGCCGCGACATCGATGCGGTCGCCCTTGGCCAGGATCGTCGGGCCGTCATGGATGGCGCCCTTGGCCGGCACCGCGGTCACGGTGATGGTCATGGTATCGCCGTCGGGATCGGTAGGCGGCTGCAGGTTCAGCGGATTGCGCACCGTCTGGACGGTCGTCGCGGCAACCACCGCCGGCGCCTTGTTGGATTGCTGGATATAGACCGCCACGCTGCCCACATCCGAGCCGCCGCGATCGTCGCTGACCTGAAATTCCAGCTTGCCGACATCGCCGACAGTCACGCCATCGGGCGCAAAGGCCGCCTGCTTCAGTTGCTCGGCCGTGAGGAGATCGCCGATCAGCACCACGCGGTCGAACAGCTTCACCTGCCCGCCCGCCGGCAGTGCGGTGATGCGAACAACAAGGCGGTCCGATTTGTCGGGATCGGTGGGGGCCGGAATGCCGAGCGGCGTCGCGCCGGCGGAATCGAACACCTTGACCACCAGGCCGCGGGTCGCGACCGGCATCTGGTTCGGCGGCAGCGGGTTGAGGAACACTGGCGTGCCGCCGAGCGTGCCCGCAACATACGGCTCCTGCCGGTTCTTGGTCATCGCCTTCACGGTATCGGCCACCTTGCCGAAGAACAGGCGAAGCTCGACGCCCGGTTCCTTCAGCTCCTGCAGCAGCGCCGTCGTATAGGGGCTGTGTGCGCCGGCGCCGTCCTCGGCGACGCCGTTGGCGCGAGTTGCCATGGCGATGATCGTGCCGCTGGGCACATCGTCGACGCGGCTCAAGCCGGCCTTCACTTCCGTGCTGCCGTCGGCGCGGGCGCTCAGACGATCGACGAAGGGATTATCGCGGCAGGCATCGATGATGGTGATGCCCGCCACCTTCGCTTCGGACATGGCGCCAAGGAACAGCTCGAGCGGCACGGCGTCGTAAGGCAGGTCGCGCGGATCTTCGAGCTTGGCGTCGATCGGCACCAGGTAGTTGCGGCCATTCACCTGCACGCCATGACCGGCGAAGAAGATCATCACCAGGTCGGCTTCCGACGCCTTGCGGCCGAAATCGCGCAGGGAGGTTTCCAAGCCGCGCTTGTCGGGATCGAGCACGCTGTAGACCTCGAAGCCGAGATCGATCAGCGCATCGCCCATGGCCTTGGCATCGTTCGGTGGATTTGGCAGGGCGGTCGCGAATTCATAGGCCCCGATGCCGACCACCAGCGCCAAGCGTTTTTCAGGCGTCTCCGCGCGCGTGCTGGCTATCGACAGCAACGCGAGAAAAACCACGCACGCAACCGCGCAGAGTTTCACGGAATAACCTTCCCTGCTGATAAGGGGCATAATTTTAATAGAATTGGCATGGCTTGGCTAGTCTGTTGAATTCCTTTGGATTCATAGGGGTAGCAGGCAGTCGGCAGGCTATTTCTGCTCCAGGTCATGAATGCCGCTCCAATCGGTGGGCGGCGGTGTAGCGGCGAAGGCTGCCGAGCGGCGGGCGAAGGTGCCGGCGGCGGGGATAATGGACGCCAGTTCCCGGAACGCGGCGGCCGCGCCCTCGAAATCGCGGCGGCGGAATTCGCAGAGGGCGAAGGCGAACCGGCTCTCGAGATCCTGATGCTCGGCAGTGATCTCTAGCTGCAATGCCAGGGGCTCGAAGATCCGCACCGGCGCCTGGCGGCCGATCACCCGCACATGATCGATCTCGCGGAAGGCGACGGCCTGGCCGCAGGCCGCCATCGTCGCCTCGCTGACCAGGATCGATGTGCCATAGAGTTTGTTCGCGCTCTCCAGCCGCGCGGCGAGATTCACCGCGTCGCCCATCACCGTGTAGTTCAGCCGCTGCCGCGAGCCGATATTGCCGACGATGATCTCGCCGGTGTTGATGCCGATGCGCGTGTGCAGCTCGCGCTCGCCGATGATCTCGCGGAAGAACTGCGAGCGGAATTCGCGACGCCGGCAGGCCAGCGCCGCCTGCACCGCATGCAGCGCCTGCTCCGGGTCTTCGGCGGGCGCGCCGAACATGGCGACGATGCCGTCGCCGACATATTTGTCGACGATGCCGCCATGGGTTTCGACGATCTCGGTCATCGCCTCCAGATAAGCGTTGAGCAGCTTGACCAGATCGGTCGGCGACAGGCCTTCGGCGATTTCGGTGAAGCCCTTGATGTCCGAGAACATGACGGTGACCCGGCGGACCTCGCCGCCGACCTTCGGGCTTTGGCCATCGGCGACCATGCGATCGATGATGGCTGATGGCAGGTAATAGCCGAAGGCCTGGCGGATCTGCCGGCCGAGGCGGTCGGTCACCACGAAGCGGTAGCCCAGCAGCCAGGCGAAGACGAGGCCGCTCGCGAACATCGGCCCGAACAGCGGCAGCAGGATGTTGCGCTGGAAAAACAGGGTGCAGACCGCGGCCCAGACGATGGCGCCGCAGAACAACAGCAAGCCGGCGCGGAACGGCGCCCGGCGCATGGTCAGCCAGCCGGCGCCGAACACCAGCACGAACTGCAGCGCCAACCGCCAGATCAAGGCGGGCTCCCGCAGCACCTCGTGGCGGATCAGGTCGTTCACCGCCTGGGCATGGATCAGCACGCCGGGCAGGGTATCGCGGACATGGCTGGGGTCGTAGAAGCCGGCGGGGATCGGCAGGCTGCAGCGTTCGCCCAGGCCGCTGCCGTCGGGCGCGGGGATCAGCCGCTTCGAGGTGAGGCGCCGGTCTTCCACATCCAGCGCGGCGCCGATCAGCACCGCCTTGCCGGAGAAATGCTCCCGGAAGAAATCGCCCTTCCCCTCCTGGGCGCAGGCATAGAGATCGGCGAGCGAATAGGTGGGGATTTGCTGGCCGCCGTCGAAATTCACCAGCATGCCCTCCGCCTCCGAGCCCGGCACCACGTCGTCGCCGAGCTTGACCGTGCCGTCGGGGGCAAGGCCCGGCCGCACGCCGAGATAGCGGGCGGCGATCTCCAGCGCCAGCGACGGATCGATGCGGCCGCCGGCCTGCAGATCCTCGCTGCGGAAGATCAGCGGCGCGCGGCGGATCGCGCCGTCGGAATCCTCGCTGAGATTGGCGGCGCGGATGTTCTCCTGGTGCCCCACGGCATAGCTGTAGGCGGGAAAGGGGCTGATCGGCTTCTGCCGGTGCTGCACCTTGCTGAGAATGATCTTGCCCTGGGTGGCGGCGATATTGAGGGCGACGAGGAATTCCCGGTCAAAGCCCGGCACATGCTTTTCCAGGGAGATCGGCATGATCACGTCGAAAGCGACGACGCGGGCGTCGGCGGCCACCGCCGCATTCAGCACCTTGGCCAGCTGCGGCGTCCACATGGCACTGGGCAGATCCCGGAAGGCCGGCTGCCGGTAGGTCTCCTCGTCCAGGGCGATGACGGCGACCGGCGAGGACTGCAGATCGTGACGCACGCCGAAGGCGGCATCGCGCAGCCAGAACAGCATGTCCAGGGACAGGCCGTTCAGCCGCTCCACCATCGGCAGCGTCAGCCAACCGACCGCAATCAGCGTCGCGAGCGCCGTGACGACGAGATCGCGCAGCCGCATCCGGCTAGAGGTAGAGCAGCCGGCCGATGACGGGGCCGCCGCCCGCCGCTGCCTTGGGATCGACGCGGAAGACGATGGAATGGCCTACCGCCTCGGCCTTGTAGAGGCCGCCGGGGGTCAGCGCATTGGCCGTGGTGGCGAGATCGAGATAGCGGGCCTCGATGCGAATCTCCAACCGCGGTTCGGAGGCATCCAGCCGGTCGATCCGCAGCAGCGAGTTCGGAATGCTGATGCCGATGATCGGCTGGGTGTGGAACAGCGTCAGCTCCGCCGCCGGCAGGGAACCGTCGCCGCCGCTGGCCTTGGTGGCCGGATCGATGTTGCGCAGGATGAGCACGCCGCTGGAATCGTTGCTGTTGGCATCGAGCTGCAGCCGGCCGCCGTCGCATTCCACCTGCTCGCGCTGCACCTCGCCGCCATCGACATTGCTCTGGTTGGTGCCGATCTGCACCGAGCCGCCGACGATGCGTTCCTGGATGCAAGAGCCGAAATAGCCGAGACTCATTGTTTCGCCGGCCCGCAGCTTGATCAGCCGGCCGACCTCCACAAAGTCCATGAATTGCAGCCCGGTGCTCGGCGCCTCGATCTGTTCGACCACGGCGACGGGCTCGCCCGCCACGGCCTCCGGCGGCGCCAGCGCCGCAAGCAATAATCCACCGATGATGAGCGCGCGCCGCGGCAACATGATGCTGCGGCTCAGCGCAACAGTATGCTGTGCTTGCATGTCCAACCTCATTCTCCCTCTGTCGCGCAGACTGGCCGGCGGGAAGTCCTGTCAGCGCTTTTTCTTACCGGCCATTCTACCGCAATCTGGGCGGCCTGCTAACAGGGATGGAGATGTCGCCGCTTTTTATTCCCCGGGGATGTGACGAAGCGCACAACGGCAAGGGCCTTTAGCGGCACCGGTCTGCATGATTTCCTGTATCTATACCCTTGATTCACGCTGGTTTCACGAAGGCCAGGCGAATCCCCGCGACTTGAGACACGCCGAAGGGGCTGGAAAGGCCATCTCCGCGATCTCGATTGCGCATCCCTGACAGGTCTCAGCGCCGCTTATAGGCCTTGGCGAACGTCGCCACTTCCTGGCGCGTGGGCTCCCGTGCAGTGAAGGCCCGGAGGTAGTCGGCGACATAGTCCAGGCGCGTGGCCTGGGACTCCTCGAGATCCAGCGAGTAATAGCCGATCTGCATGAAATAGAGCACGCGCGCCCGGATGAAGGCGTCGCGCTCGCGATAGCCGTGGCGGATGAACATGCGCTTGATCGCGTCGACCCGTTCGTCGTCGGCCTGGTCCACCGCGCGGCGCACATGGCCGGAGCGCCGCGCCCATTCCCTGACGGCGAAGTCCAGCCGGGGATCGAACAGGCTTTCATCCATCCAGCAGATGAAGATGTTCAGCACGCCCTGGGTGATGGTGGCCGCGGGCGCCGCCGCTTTTTCGACGATGACGCGGGTGTTGCTGTCGCGCCAGCGCTCCAGCAGCAGATCCAGCAGATGCTCGCGGCTGCGGAAGAACCAGTAGAAGCTGGAGCGCGACACGCCCAGCCGCTCGGCCAGGGGCAGCACCTTCACATTCTCGACTCCGTCGCTGATCAGCGCGTCCAGCGCGGCGGTCAGCCAGTCCTCGCGCGTCAGCCGGCTTTCGGGCGTGCCGTTGAGGGCGCGCGCCGCCGGCCGCTTGCGGGGAGATGTCTTGCTCTTCAGGGTCATCGGCGCGGCGACCGTAGCCGGGCGCCGCCCCGCCTGTCCAGGCGGCCACGGCTCTGGACACATGTGTCTAGACTTCGCCGGGACCATGTTTTATGGATTCGGCAAGGGCCCGGGAGCGGCCGGCGGGGAGAGCAATCCATGAAATCGCACTATCGCGTCGTGGTCATCGGCGGCGGCGTGGTCGGCGTCAGCGTCCTCTATCATCTGGCCAAGCTCGGCTGGACGCGACGTCGTCCTGATCGAGCGCAAGGAGCTGACGGCGGGCTCGACCTGGCACGCGGCCGCGGGCTTCCACGCCATCAATGCCGACCCCAACATCGCCGCGCTGCAGGGCTACACCATCGGCCTCTACAAGAAGCTCGAGGAGGAGAGCGGCCAGAGCGTCGGCATGCACATGACCGGCGGCGTCAACCTGGCGGGCACGCCGGAACGCTGGGAATGGCTGAAGTCGGCCTGGCCGCGATGTTCCAGACCATGGGCATGGACGAAGCCCGGCTGATGACGCCGGAAGAGATCAAGGAGCTGTGCCCGATCGCCGACGTCTCCGGCATCTATGGCGGCCTCTACGATCGCCGACGAGGGCTATCTCGATCCCTACGGCACCACCCACGCCTATGCCGTCGCGGCCAAGAAGCGCGGCGCCGAGCTGATCCTGCGCAACCGGGTGCTGGAGCTGCACCCGCGGCCCGACGGCAGCTGGGACCGTGGTCACCGAGCAGGGCACCATCACGCGCCGAGCACGTGGTCAATGCCGCCGGCCTGTGGGCGCAAGCAGGTCGGGCTGATGGCCGGCGTCGATCTGCCGGTCACGCCGATGGAGCATCACTACCTGGTCACCGAGAGCATTCCGGAGATCGCGGCGCTGGACCGGAGACTCGCCGCTCACCGTCGACCTCGAGGGCTTCACCTACCTGCGGCAGGAGGGCAAGGGCGTGCTGCTCGGCGTCTACGAGCTCGATCCCGCGCCACTGGAACATCGAGGGCGCGCCCTGGGACTACGGCATGGAGCTGATCCCCGAGGACATCGACCGCATCGCGCCGCGAACTCGCCAAGGGCTTCGAGCGCTTTCCCTGCCTGAACGACGTCGGCATCAAGCGCTGGGTCAACGGCGCCTTCACCTTCACGCCCGACGGCAACCCGCTGGTCGGGCCGGTGCCGGGCCTGCGCAACTACTGGGCCGCCTGCGGCGTGCATGGCCGGCTTCACCCAGGGCGGCGGCGTCGGCCTGACGCCTGGCGCAGTGGATGATCGAGGGCGAGCCCGGCGCCGACATCTACGGCATGGACGTGGCGCGCTACGGCCGCTTCGCGTCGCAACCGCCGCATACCTCAAGGCGATGACGGCCCAGTTCTACCGCCGCCGCTTCGTCCTCACCTATCCGAACGAGCAGCTGCCGGCCGGCCGGCCGCTGCGCACGCCCGGCGCCTACGACGCCATGACCGCGCGAGGGCTGCCAGTGGGGCGCCTTAGCTGGGGCCTGGAGGTTCCGCTCTACTTCGCGCCCGGGCGAGCCGTTTCGTCGAGACGCCGACCCTGCGCCGCTCCAACGCCCCCGACTCGTGCGCCGAGGAATGCCGCCGACCCGCGAGGGCGTCGGCCTGCTCGATAGCACGGCCTTCTCGCGCTACGAGATCACCGGCGCCGGGCGCGCGCGACTGGCTCGACCAGCTGCTGGCCTGCCGCTGCCGGCCCGCCGGCGGGCGCGCCTGGCGCCGATGCTGAGCGCCATCGGGCAAGCTGCGGGGCGATCTCACGGTGTTCAACTGGGACGACCGCACCTTCTGGCTGATGGGCTCCTACTATCTGCGCCAGTGGCACATGCGCTGGTTCGCCGAGCCATCTGCCCGACAGCGGCGTGGCGGTGCGCGACATCTCCGACGACGTATGCCGGCTTCGGCGCTGTCCGGCCCGACGTTCGCGCGAGCTGCTGGCGCGCGCTGACCGATGCCGACGTCTCGCAACGAGGCGTTCCGCTTCATGCAGCTGCCGCGAGATGGACGTCGGCCTGGTCGTGGCACGAAGTCGGCCGGCTCTCGGTCGCCGGCGAGCTCGGCTACGAGATCAACGTGCCGGTCGTCGAGCATCGGGCGCTCTACGACACGCTGCTGGAGGCCGGGCGCCGATCTCGGCCTCGCGCCAGATCGGCTACAACGCGCTCAACAGCCTGCGGCTGGAAAAGAGCTTCGGCATCTGGTCGCGCGAGTTCACGCAAGGCCTATACGCCGGGCATGTGCGGCCTCGACCGCTTCGTCGCCTTCGACAAGGGCGAGCTTCATCGGCCGCGACGCGGCGCTGCGGAGCGCGACGGCGACATCGGCCAGGCGCAAGCTGGTGACGCTGGAGGTCGACGCCATCGATGCCGACGCCGTCGGGCTTCGAGCCGGTCTGGCACGGCGAGCGCCGCATCGGCTTCGTGACCTCCGGCGGCTACGGCCACACCGTCGGCAAGAGCCTGGCCATGGCCTATGTCGACCGCGACGCCGCCGGCGGGCCGCTGGAGGTGCATATCGTCGGCGCCAAGCGGAAATGCCGCGTCGTGCCGCCCTCGCCCCACGATCCCCAGGGAAAACTGCTCCGGAGTTGACGAAATGCGGCCGGCGCCGATATGGACAACGTCCTGTTAACCAATCCTGAACCAACCTAGATTATTCCTATCCGGCATCATGATCGCACGCCGCAATGTCCTTTTCAGAACCGTCGCCAGCGCCGCCCTGTTTGGCGGCGCTGCGGCATTCGGGCTCATCAAGCTCGCCTTCGCCGCCGAGAAAGTCGGCAGCGCCCAGGACGTGGTTAACCAGGCCTGGGGCACGCCGCCGGGCGAATCGAAGGAAGAGCTGGCGCAGGCATCGCCCGTGCACCGCAACGAAATGCTGGAGACCGGCGAAGAGAGCGGCGTCGAGATCCAGTTCGCCGACAGTTCCAAGCTCACCATGGGCCAGCGCGCCCGGCTGACGGTGGATGAATTCGTCTATGCCGATCCGGCCAGCAGCAAGTCGGTGCTCAACCTGACCAAGGGCGCCTTCCGCTATGTCTCCGGCAAGATGGCCGAAGAAAAAGTGACGCTGAAGACGCCGACCGCCACCATGGTGATCCGCGGCACGGAACTGAAGATCGACGTCGCCGATGACGGCTCGACCGAAGTGAGCGTGCTCGAAGGCGCGATCCAGCTCACCTCGCTGATCGCCGGCACGGCGCTGTCCATCGTCACCGGCCAGTCGGGCCTGCTCGACGGCACCGGCGTCTTCCAAGGCGGCGTGCGCAACTTCATCCACGAGTTGAACGACCCGGCGGTGGAGTTCGGCCTCAGCGAACTGCGCTCGCGCCTGCCGATCCCCGGCATCCCGGGAGTCCCGGGCATCCCGGGCCTGCCGCTGCCGTAAACCTCAAAGGGTTGCTGCACTCTTTCCCAAGTTGGCGCGGACCTCCGCGCTGAAGCCCCTATTGTTGTCTTTCCGGCGAGAGCGGGGAGTGGAAATTCCTCTCGCATGGATTTGCCGTCCCCTCTACCTGCAAGCAGGGAGAGGGTGCATGGCGGCCGCTCAGCGACTGCCATGCGGGTGAGGGTCTGGGAGCACGAGCATCGTAGGGTTCGTGCCGCTGGATGATTGAGGGCCTTATTCGATTTCAGCCTGTTGCGCTCATGTTTGCTCACGGGGATCTCGGCACCGCCCCTCACCTCTGCCCCTCTTCCCCACTTCGTGGTGGCGAGGGGTCTATTTTTCTACTGCGGTTTGCCCGCCACTTTGCGACCGGCTAGGCTGACCCCCAACAATCGGGCCGGTACAACCGATCAGTGCATTGGGGGGCATTCATGCGCAGGATGACAATAGCGATTCTCGTTGCGGTTGCGGCGCCATTGCTGCTGGGCAGCGGTGCGCCGCAGGTGAATCCGTTGAAGGCCGTGATCGACAAGCTGGGCGGAGCGCCCTGCGCCACCGGCAGCCTGACCTGCGTGAAGATCAAGGTACCGGTCGATCATCGCGCCAATAGCGGCCCTACCATCGATATCGAATTCGCCGTCAGCTTCGCCACCGGCGCCAGCAAGGGCGTGCTGATCTATGTGGTCGGCGGGCCCGGCGGCAGCGGGCTCTCGGTGGCCGATGATTATCTCTCCGCCTATGACGCCAAGCTGACCGAGAGCATGGACATCGTGTTCTTCGATCAGCGGGGAATCGGCCCGGATCACGGCCTGGCCTGCCCGAAGGCGCAGGCGATCTTCGACACGGCGGAAACGTCGATCAAGCAGCTCGAGGCGGCGATCGCCATTGCCAAGGCCTATGCCACCGACTGCCCCGCGGAACTGAAATCCCGCGACCTGCTGCCCTATGTGGATACCGAGCAGGCGATCCGCGATGTCGAGCTGTTCCGCCAGGCGATTGGCGGCCCGCAGATCTGGATCTATGGCGAAAGCTACGGCACGCAGCTCGCCCAGCAATATGCCACCGCCTTTCCCACCTCGGTGAAGGGCGTGGTGGTGGATGGCGTCGTCGATCTGAACCTGGATTTCGACGGCTACTACACTGCCTATGTGCTGGCGGCCGAACGCATCCTGGCACGGGTGCTGGCGGATTGCGCCATTACACCCGGCTGCCGCGAGGATATGCGGGGCGACGCCACATCGGCCTATGACGGCCTCGCGGCGCTGACCAGCATCGGGCCGATCGAGGTGGATTTCCCTCTGGCCGACGGGACCATCACCAAGCGCAAGCTGACCGCGGGCATGCTGGAGGCGGACGCGTTCTACGCGCTCTACGGCCCCGACGATCGCGCCACTTTCCTCCGGGCGCTGGCGGCGGGATCGCGCGGCGACCTGCTGCCGCTGCTGCGCCTGGCCTACTACAACCTGGAAATCGATCCCCAGACCATGATCGGCGCGCCCGATCCCACCTGGTACGGCGCCGCCTATTACGCCGTCACCTGCAGCGACTATGGCGAGGGCACGGCCGATGGCGACGAAACGGCGCGGCAGATCATCGAGAAGGCGAAGGCCTTTGCCGCCCGCGCACCGCGGCTGCTGAACTCCTACTATGTCGAGCGGCTGGCCTGCGCCTTCTGGCCGAAGCGCGGCCCGGTCGAGCGGCCGAAGCCCTATGCCGGCGGCGAGTTCCCGACTCTGATCCTCAACGCCGACACCGACCCGATCACGCCGGTCACCATGGCCCAGGCCGTCATGGACAATGCGGAGAATGCCTATCTCGTTACGATGATGGGCGGGCCCCATGTGATCTGGGGCCGGGAGCTGCCCTGCCCGGACGAGATCGTCTTCAAGCTGATGTTCGACGGCACCGAGCCGGAAGCGCGGGAGCAGATCTGCCGCCAGGACTTCATCGGCAGCTATCGGAAGCTGACGCTGACCGATCCGGCTGATGTGGACCCGGCGCTGATCGGGCGCGGGGTGGAGCTCGAGATCAGGGAATCGCCGGAGATCGACAACTGGGACGGCGAGACTGCCCTCGCCGTGGGCTGCAACGGCGGCGGCAAGATCGACGTGGCCGCAGCCGACGCCGGGACCGAATACACCTTCACCGGATGCGCGATGTGGCCGAATGTCGTCCTGGACGGCACGGGGACCGATGTCGAAGCAGGCGGCAGCAATCCCGGCCTCACCCTGCAGATCGCCGTCAGCGGCGCACATCAGGGGCAATTCACCTTCCGGCACAACAACGAGACCGATGCGTTGAGCGTCGCCGGCACCTATGACGGCAAGGACATCCGGACGCCGCGTCTACAGCCGTGACGGCGGCGGCCTGCGCAAGACGCTGGGCAACTAGCTGGCGGCAGATTGACTACTGCGCGGCGGCTTCCTGCGGACGGAGGCCGCCCGCCATCTCCACATCCGCCTGTTGGGCGAGCCGGGCGGCTTCCATCGCGCGGCTCGCCGCATTGCGGCGGCGGATCTCGGCGGCAATGGCGATGGCCACGGTGGTGACGACGAGGACCACGGCGACCGCGTTGACCGCCGGCGTCACGCCCTGGCGCACCTTGTTGGCGATGAAGATGGCGAAGGTCTGCTCCGCGCCGATGGCGAAATAGGTCGTGGTGTAGTTCTCGAAGGATTGCAGGAAGGCAAGGCCGGCCGCGGAGAGGAGCGCCGGCCGCATATAGGGCACGGTGATTCGCCAGAACACCTGGCGCGGGCTGGCGCCGAGATCCAGCCCCGCCTCTTCCAGCGTGGTGTCGAAGCGCTGCAGCCGGGCGATGAAGATCAGCATGCAGTACGCTGCGATGAAGCTGGATTGCGCCAGCACCGCCGTCCACCAGGAGGCGCGCAGGCCTACCTGCTGGCTCCAGAAGATGAAGGTGGAGATGCCGAGCACGATCCCCGGCGCCAGGATCGGCGACACCAGCACGGCGTAGAGCAAAGCCTTGCCCCTGATCTGCAGCCGGGTCAGCGCCAAGGCCCCGCCGAGGCCGAGCGCCACCGACAGCACGACCACGAAGACGGCGATCAGGATGCTCATATAGAGCCCGTCGAACATGCGCTGATCGTTCCAGGCCTCGCTGAACCAGGAGAGCGTGAACTGGAAGTTCCGGTGCGTGGGAATGCGGCTGGTGTTAAAGGCCAGCAGCATCAGGTAGAGCAGCGGGAACAGCAGATAGCCGAGGAAAATCGCCAGATAGCCGCGGATCGACCATTTCAGCAGGTTGTCGTAATTGCCCATGGCCGACACCTAGCGCGCGATATCGCGCAGGGTGACGCGGAAGACCCGCATCATCACCACGACGAAGACGAGACAGACCAATTCCAGCACCAGCGCATAGGCCGAGCCGCCGTTCCAGTTCAGCACCGAGAATTGCGACTCGATCGCCTGGGTGAACCAGAAGCTGGATTTGCCGCCCAGCAGCACCGGCACGATGAAAGAGCCGGCGCAGAGCATGAACATGACGATGCAGCCCGACGCGATGCCCGGCTTGGCATGGGGAATCACGATGCGCCGATGCACCCGCACCCATGAAGCGCCGAGATCCCGCGCCGCCTCGACCTGATTGCGGTCCAGGCTTTCCATGGCGTTGAACATCGGAAAGACCATGAACAGGATGTAGGAGTAAACGAGGCCGACGAAGAGGGCGATGTTGGCGTCGAGGATCGGCAGTTCGTAATTGAAGAACTCGAAGGGCTCGAAGCCCATGGCGATCAGCAGCTGGTTCAGCAACCCCTGCCTTGCCATAAGCGTGCGCCAGGCATAGGCGCGCAGCACCTCGTTGACCCAGAACGGCACCAGCAGGCAGAGCATCAAGATATGCAGCCACTTCGCCGTGGCGACCTTCGCCAGATAGTAGGCGATGGGATAGCAGACGATCAGGGACATGATGGTGATGACGCCGCTGGTCAGCAGCGTACGGAGAAAGGTCTGAAAGGCAAGATCATCCTTGGGATCGAACAGCGGCCCGAAGGAATAGAGGGTGAATCCGTCGCCCACGAGCCCCTTGTTGACCGAGCCCGGATTCGCATGGAAGGCGTAGTCGAGCAGCATCAGATGAGGAATCAGGATCAGCAGCAGGATCCAGACCGCTACCGAGCCGAAAATGAACGCGAGACCCGCGCGGCCGAAGCGGTTGAGCGTCTCACCCATGGGCGGTTTCCGCCCGCGGCAGGATGCGCGCGTCATCGGCGGCGAAATGCACCTCGATCCGGCTTTGCTCGCGGATCTCCGGCACCTCGCCGTCGTTCGACATGGTCAGGGTCACCGGCGTGCCGGACGGATTCGCCAGGCTGATATTGACGAGTATGCCCTCGAAAACTTCACCCAGCACTGTCGAGGCGATGGTGTTGTAGAATCCGCCCGACGGCGGTTGCAGCCGCAAGCGCTCCGGCCGCACGAACAGCAGCGCCTCGTCGCCTGCCTTCAGACCACTGGGATTGGCACCGGTCAGCCTGCCGAAGGCCGTTTCGATCTGCGCCTCGCCGTTGCTGACGGCGACGATACGGCCATCGAACAGATTGTTCTCGCCGACGAAGGAGGCGACGAAAGCCGTCGCCGGATTGTTGTAGATCTCCGCCGACACCCCGACCTGCTCCATCCGGCCCTGGCTCATCACGGCGACGCGGTCGGACATGGCCAGCGCTTCGCTCTGGTCGTGGGTGATGTAGACGAAGGTGACGCCGGTGCGCTGCTGGATGGCGCGCAGCTCGGCTCGCATATGCTGCCGCAGCTTCAGGTCCAGCGCCGACAGCGGCTCGTCCAGCAGCAGTACTTCCGGTTCCACGGCCAGGGCGCGGGCGATCGCCACGCGCTGCTTCTGGCCGCCGGACAATTCGTCGATGCGGCGGCTGGCATAGCCGGGCAGCGCGATCAGGTCGAGCATGGCATCAACCTTGCGCCGCCGCTCGGCCAGCGGCACGCCGCGCACCTCCAGCCCGAAACCGATATTCTCTTCCACCGACATCAGCGGAAACAGCGCCAGATTCTGGAAGATCAGCGCCGTCGGCCGCACATTGGGGCCAAGGCCGGCCAGCGAGCGGGATCCCAGGCGGATATCGCCCTCGCTCGGCTCGATGAAGCCGGAAATCATGCGCAGGATGGTGGTCTTGCCGCAGCCCGACGGCCCCAGGAACGAGAAGAACTCGCCCTGCTTGATGGTGAGATTGAGATTGCGCACAGCGGTAAAGCCGCCGAAGCGCTTCACGACATCGATGAACTGCAGGTCATTCGCCATGGGAACTCACGCGCGGCCAGCGTAGAGCATCCCGTGGCCGGGTTTCAACACCGGCCACGGGACTCCAGTACCGCGCTTAGGCCGCGGAGATCTTGTCCGCCAGCGCCTGGCGCTTCTCCAGGAACCAGGGGCGCTCCGTGCCCTGCACCCACAGCTTCGCGATGGCATCGCCGGGATAGGCGTCGGCGAAGTTCTTCTTGAAGCTATCGGTGACAAAGTTGTCGAACCCGATGACCACTGAGTTGTAGGTCGTGGCGTCGGAGACGACTCCGCCCACCTCCGGCTGGAATGACCAGTTCATGAAGGCATAGGCCTGCTCGAGATTGGCCGCTCCGGAGGTCAGGGCTATCGAATCGATCCAGCTCAGCGCCCCTTCAGTAGGCGCCAAGTAGTTATAGGGCCTGCCTTGGTTCTTCAGCTGGAATATTGGACCGTCCCAGGTATGGCCGATGACCGCGCCATCCTGTTCAAAGCCCGACTGCGTATCCGCCGTGCCCTTCCACCAATTGAGAATCTGCGCCTTGTTGGCGACGACATACTCCGCCGCCTTGCCGTAACCCAGATCGAAGGCGGTCTCATCGTCATAGGCCTTGCGCATGGTGCCCGGCGGCAGATCGCCAGTGGTCTCCATCCAGAGGCCGGTCACCAGCATCGAGGAACGCTGGCGGCTGAGCATCAGGCCCTTGTGTTCCGGCTTCCACAAATCGCCGAACGACGCCTTGCCATACTCGAGCTGCACTTTCTCGGTGTTGTAGGCGAGCGCCTCCGTGCCCCAATCATAGGGCAGCGCATAGTACTTGCCGTCCTTCGTGGCGCCGAGTTGCTTCGTCTGCTCCAGGAAGCTGGGTTGCACCTGCTTGAGATTCGGAAGCTTGGACTCGTCGATCGGCGCCAAGCTGCCCTGGTCGATATGCGCCGAGATCCAGGCGATCGACGGCGATGTCAGATCCCAGCCGCTGCCGCCGGCCGCCTTCAGCTTGTTCAGGCAGTCCTCGTTGGACGAATAGGTCGTGACGTTGACCTTGATGCCGCTTTCGGCGGTGAATTTGTCGAGCAGCGGCTGCGGTGCATAGTCCTCCCAGGTGAACCAGTTCACTTCGCCCGACGACGAAAAAGCATTGCGCGACAGCATCGGTCCAACGACGCCGACGGCGCCCAACGCAAGGGCGCTTTTCAGAATGGTGCGGCGACTGGCCCGTGCCGCAAATACGGTGGCCCGCGCGCCGCGCTGGCCGGTAGTCAGTTTAGTCATGGCGTAATCTCCTCTCCTCAGTTGTTGCCTAGCCTGTTTACTTATTCTTGTTGGTTCGGGCTTCGACCGACATCCGGCCGCTGCCCGCCGCGATTTTTGCATGGTTGTCGGCGTCGCTTTCGGCGCGCCCGCCGGCCCAGTCTGTCATGATCATCTCGCCGGCCAAGGGCTGGCAAGTGAATGTTTGGTGAGCCGCCGGCCGGATCATGCCGCCTCGCTGACCTGATAGGCGGATTGCGCCAGCCATTCCGGCTCGATCTCCACCCCCCAGCCGGGCTCGCTCGGGACGGTCACGCAGCCGCCCTCCACCCGGTAGGGATCGTTGCGGAACAGGCCGTATTGCCAGGGGTAGTAGTTGGCCTCCTCGATGGAGAATTCCAGGTATTTCCCGGCATTAGGCAGCGCCGGCAGCAGATGCATGGTGAACAGCGTGACCAATCCCAGGTTGGCCGCATGGGGCGTGACCGGCAGGCCGGCCGCCTGGGCCATGGCGGCGACCCGCAGCGCGCGGCCGATGCCGCCGACATACAGCACGTCCGGCTGGACGATATCCACCACCCGCTCCCGGCACATGCGCCACCAGACCGGCAGTTCGCAATCCTGTTCGCCGCCGGTAACCGTGACACCCAGCGCCTCCGTCACCTGCTTGGTCTGCTCCAGCTCCCAATAAGGACAGGGTTCCTCGAAATGCTCGATTCCCTCGGCCTCCAGCAGGCGGCCCACCTCGATCGCCCGGGCCGGCGAGAAGCCGCTGTTGGCGTCCACCAGCAGCGCTGCTTTCGGCCCGAGCGCCCGGCGGATCGCCGGCACGATGGCCTCCGTGCGGCCGGGCCATTCGTCGATGTCATGGCCGCATTCCGCCCCGACGCGGAACTTGAAGGCGTCGAAGCCGTGCTTGTCCCGCAGGCGCAGAAAACGCGCCGCCTCGTCCTCGGGCGTGATGTCCCGCTTCATCGAGGAGGCATAGCAGCGCAGCCTGCCGGGCTTGCCACCCAGCAGTTCCACGACAGGCTTGCGTTCGATCTTGCCGCGCAAATCCCAGAGCGCGGTATCGAGGCCCGCCATCGCCCGTTTCACGTAGGAGCCCGGAAACTTGTGTTCCTTCTCCTCGATGCGGTCGAGCAGCGGGTCGATGGGAAAGATGTCGGCGCCCAGGGCATAGGGCGCCACCTGCCGGTGCAGCACCTGGGCGCTGATGTCCGAATTGTAGGTGGAAAGCTGGCCCCAGCCCTGGGCGCCGCTGTCCGATGTCACGCGGACGAAGCCGATGAATTCGGGTGCTGAAGGTCTCGAGACGCGCGATCCGCATGTCGACGGTGATTGCCTGGCCCTGGAGGCGCCCGGCGGCCGGTTTAAGGGACCCTGAGCGCTTATTATCTTTTTTATACTGAAATCAGAGGATTATGCGCGGCGTGCATAAACGCAAGCGAAGCTTTATGCTGCCAAGACCTAAGTTTTCTTGGGCCTCAGCATGACCTATCGCCTGCCACCCCTGAACTGGCTCCGGGCGTTCGAGACCAGCGCCCGCCATATGAGCTTCGCCAGGGCGGCCACGGACCTGAACCTGACCTCGACCGCGATCAGCCACCAGGTCCGCTCCCTCGAGCGGCATCTGGGCCACGCGCTGTTCGAGCGGCTCGCCCGCGGCCTGCGCTTGACGGAGATGGGCGCCGCCTATCTGCCCGATGTGCGGCGGACCTTCGAGAACCTGTCGGCGGCGACCACCAAGCTGTTCGGCCAGAGCGGCATGACCTCGATCACCGTGCGGGCGCCGGTGTCGTTCGTGACGTTGTGGCTGGCGCCGCGGCTGCCGCGCTTCCAGGCGGAATATCCGGGGATCGAGATCCTGATCCTCTCCACCATCTGGGCCGATGCGCAGCCGGACGAGGCGACTGATATCGATATCCGTTTCGGCAGCGGCGCCTGGGCCGGCTATGAAGCCGAGCGGCTGTGGCACCAGCCCTCGGTCGTCGTCTGCAACCGCGAGGTGGCGCAGCGGGGCAGCGCGGCAAAGCGCCTGCTGGAGATCGCGGAGACGCGGCTGATCCATGTGGTCGGCCATGAGAACCACTGGACCGAGGCCTTCCGTGAGATCGGCCTGCCGATGCCGCAGCCGAGCAAGGCCTTGCGCGTGGACAATTCCGTCGCCGCTGTGCTGCTGGCGGCGAGCGCCGGCGCGACGATCGTGCTGCGCCCCTATGCGAAGCGCGCCGTGGAACTCCTGCCGCTGCACCAGCCGTTCGACCTGGAACTGCCGATCGAGCAGGCGCATTTCCTGCTGACGCCGATCGGGATGTCGAACGTCCGGCCGGAGGTGCTGCTGTTCCGGCAGTGGATCGTGCAGGAAGCAGCGGAGACGTGAGGCGGATGCTGGAACCATCGCATTCCCGATGCCTTTTCTAAGCGGCGGAACGATGCGGAGATCCAGCAATGATCAGAAAACTGCCATCGGGAAAGTACCGGCTCTACTCGCGCAAGACCGATCCCAAGACCGGCAAGCGGCGCAATCTCGGCACCTTCGCCACGCGCCAAGCCGCGGAACGGCATGAGCGCGCGGTGCAGTACTTCAAGCGGCGGGGCTGAGGGGGTTGCCGTCCAATTCCTCTACGCTAGGGTCGCGCAACGAGAATCGGACTCTGGCGGGGGCGCATGGGCTATTTTCTGGGGCTGGACATCGGCACGACGTCCACGATCGGGATCCTGATCGAGCTGCCCAGCCGAGTCTTGGCGATTGCTTCCAGGCCGGTGACCTTGTCCTCCCGCCATCCAGGATGGGCGGAAGAGGATCCTAATCAATGGTGGGCGAATGTCTGCGCCCTCGTGCCGGAACTCCTGTCCCAGGCCGGCGTGACGGCACCGGATGTCTCGGGCATCGGCGTGACCGGCATGCTTCCGGCGGTCGTGCTTCTCGACAAGGCCGGCGAGCTGCTGCGGCCCTCGATACAGCAGAGCGACGGGCGTTGCTCCGCCGAAGTGGCGGATTTTGCCCGGGATATCGACGAGGCGGAATTCATTCGCGTTGCCGCAAACGGCATCAACCAGCAGCTCGTCGGCTGCAAGCTCCGCTGGCTGGAAAAGCACGAAGCAGAAATCTTCGGCAAGATCGCGACGGTGTTCGGATCCTACGACTACATCAACTACCGCCTGACCGGAGCACGCGCCGTCGAACAGAATTGGGCGTTGGAGGCCGGATTTGTCGACATCTCAACGCATGCCCTTTCCGATCGCCTGATCAAGCTCGCACACATTCCGCCTGGAGCGGTGCCGCCGAAGATCGCCTCCCACGCGATCCTTGGCCGGGTGACCGCCGCGGCGTCCGCCGCGACGGGGTTGCCTGTTGGCGTGCCGGTGGTCGGCGGCGTCGCCGATCTGATCGCGTCGGCTTTCGCCGCCGGGCTTACCAAGAGCGGCGACGTGCTGCTGAAATTCGGCGGTTCAGCCGATATCCTGGTTGCTACCGAGAGAATTGCTCCGGATCCCCGGATGTTTCTCGACTATCATCTGATCCCCGGGCTCTACGTGCCGAATGGCTGCATGGCTTCCGGCGGCTCGGCGCTCAATTGGTTCGCGGCGAAGTTCGCCACCGGAGAACAGGCCGCCGCCGCCGGTGCCGGACACACGATCCACCAGCATCTTGATCTCCTGGCCGCCGAAACGCCGGCCGGGGCCGATGGCGTTCACGTGATCCCCTATTTCCTCGGCGAGAAAACCCCCATTCACGACGCCTATGCGCGCGGCTCGATTCTTGGCCTGAGCTTCAACCACGGGCCGCCGCATGTTTGGCGGGCTCTCCTGGAAAGCTTCGGCTATGCCTTCCGCCATCATATCGAGGTTCTCAACGACATGGGCCACGCAACAGCGCGATACATGGCGTCGGATGGCGGCTCCAATTCGAGATTCTGGATGCAGATCGTTTCAGATATCCTGCAAATGCCGATACAGCGCCTGACCGGCCATCCGGGCTCCTGCCTGGGCGCGGCATGGGTCGCCGCCATCGGCACGGGGGCCACGACCGACTGGCATGGCGTGACCAACTTCGTGACACAGGGGGAAGTTGTTTCGCCGAACGCGTCAAACAAGGCGCTTTACGACGCCGGCTACCGCCGCTTCCGCGAGACCTATGGGAAGCTCATCGAATTGCGCAAGGGCGGCAATTGATGCGGCAGCGAAGGCTTTCCCCTGCATCCGCCTACGCCAAGACTGATCCAACAGCGGCTTGCCGATCTCGCGGGCGGACGCCGTCCGCTGGACCTCGCCAAGCCAGTTGCGGAACAGGAGATGGGCGAAGGGTCGCCACAGATTCTCCGGCGCGCGCGTGGGATCGTCCTCGGGAAAGTAGTTGACGGGAATGTCCGCGGGCCTGCCGGCCGACCGGTCGCGAAGAAACTCGTCGCGCAATGTCCCGGCGTCGTATTCCAGGTGATTGAACATATAGACCGCCCGATTCCCGCGATCCTCGACGAGGCACAGCCCCGCATCGGCGGAGTCCGCCAGGATGGTCAAGCCCGCACCATCAGGCAGATCTGGCCGCCCGGACCTCCGTGTGCCGTGACACTGGGACCGGAAAACTCTCCCCAAAGCCTTTGAGCAGGTCGGAGTCGCTGCGGGACGCGCGGTGTGGATAGATGCCGGACAGTTTTGTCCGCAGCGGATGCTTCGGCACAGCGTGAAAATGTTGCAGCGCCGCTTGCGCCGCCCAGCAGATGTACAGGCTATTGGCGATGTTCGCTTTCGCCCAGTCAAAGATGGCGCGCAAGTTGGACCAGTAGGTCACGGCCTCGAATGGCAACGTCTCGATCGGCGCGCCCGTCACGATAAGACCGTCAAAGGCCTCGTGGCGGATCGCGCTCCAGGGCTGATAGAACGCGGCGAGATGGGACGCGGGCGTGGTCTTCGACTGATAGGAATCCGGGACGCAGAGCGTCGCGTCGACGTCGATCGAGGTCCCGCCGAGCAACCGGCAGAACTGCGCCTCCGTCACGATCTTGTTCGGCATCAGGTTGACGAGGCAGATGCGCAGCGGGCGACCGGGCCGCCGCCGCAGTTCATCCTTCGTCAGCACTTCAACGCGTTCTACCGCCAATGTCTCGCGCGCAGGCAAGCCAAGGGGAAGGGCGATGGACAGGGTATGCCTCCTGAAAGCGCGGTTTGAACAGGAGGCGGCAGTGTCGCCGCCCCCTGCCCGGTTAGCTGGTCAAGCGGCCAAGGGCATCTTGCCGGATGCCTTCAGGGCCTGATCCAAGTCGAGAAGAATGTCATCGATATGCTCGATGCCCACGGAGAGGCGCACATAGCCCTCAGACACGCCGGTGGCGTTCTGCTCCTTCGGCGAGAGCTGAGAGTGCGTGGTGGTCGCCGGGTGAATGGCGAGACTCCGGGCGTCGCCGATATTGGCGACGTGGTAATGCATCTGCAGTGCATCGATGAAGCGCCGGCCGGCCTCCCGGCCGCCCTTGAGCTCGAAGCCGACAAGGCCGCCGAAGCCACCCTGCAGATGGGTCTCGGCCCGGCGCTTCTGCACGGGGTTGGTGTGACTGCCTGCGTAGATGACCTTCGCCACCTCCTTGTGCGTTGAAAGGAAGCGCGCCACGGCCTCGGCATTCCGGCAATGCTCGCGCATGCGCAGCGGCAGCGTTTCCAGGCCCTGGATGAACTGGAACGCATTGAACGGACTCATCGCCGCACCAAGGTCGCGCAGCAGCGTCACGCGCGCCTTCAGAACATAGGCGATCGGCCCCAGCGGCTTGGCCGCTTCCGTCCATACCGCGCCGTGGTAGCTGGGATCGGGCTGGTTCAGCATCGGGAAGCGGTCGGCATATTTCTGCCAGTCGAAATTGCCGCCGTCGACGATGACGCCGCCGATCGAGGTTCCGTGGCCGCCGATATACTTCGTCGTGGAATGGACGACGATGGCGGCGCCGTGATCGAGCGGCCGGCAGATCACCGGTGCGGCCGTGTTGTCCATGATCAGCGGCACGCCCAGCTCCCGCCCGATGGCGGCGACCTCCGCGATCGGGAAGACCGCGAGTTTCGGGTTGGGCAGGGTCTCCGCATAGTAGGCCCGCGTCTTGCTGTCGGTCGCGCGGCGGAAGGCGGCGGGATCGACCGGGTCGACGAAACGGACTTCGATGCCCATGGTCTTGAAGGTATTGGCGAACAGATTCCAGGTGCCGCCATAGAGGTCGGTCGAGCTGACGATATTGTCGCCGGCTTGGGCGATGTTCTGAACGGCGAACGCGCTTGCCGCCTGGCCCGAGCTGACGGCGAGCGCCGCCGCGCCGCCTTCCAGCAGAGCGACACGCTGTTCCAGCACGTCGGTGGTGGGATTCTGGACGCGTGTATAGATATTGCCCAGCTCCTTGAGCGCGAACAGGTTGGCCGCATGCTCGGTGCCCCGGAACTGGTAGGACGTCGTCTGGTAGATCGGCACCGCTACCGATCCCGTCGCCGGGTCGGCTCGGTAGGTACCGCCATGCAGAACCAGCGTCTGGGGATGCTTGGACGTAGTCATCAGTAACCTCTCCTTATGATTGCGATTGGGATCAGGCCGCCGCCGGACGCTGCTGGGCGGCCGTACGATGCGACAAGTGGTCGAGGATGGCCGCGTTGACCGCCTCCGTATGGGTGAGCGGCAGCATGTGGCCGGCCGCTTCGATCGTTTGCAGTCTCGCATTCGGCAATATTCGCGCCAGCAGCGCGGCTATGCGCCGGGACGGTTGCGGCGACTCGCTTCCGCGCAGAACAAGCGCCGGCGCGGCGATCCGCTGCAAGGCTTCGATGCGCGTCGGATCCGTCATGGTGTCGCGAAAATCGAGCGCGACCCTGGCGGTCTGCAGGGCCAGCGCCGTCTGCTGGTCGGGCCGCAGCCGCGCCCAGGCGCCCGCGCCGTTCCAGTAGTCGATGAAGCGCGCCATGCCCCGGCCGCCGTCGCCATCCGCGGCGGCTTGCGCGACATCAGCCGCGAGATCAGCCACTTCGCGGAACAGCGCGCGTTCCGCCGTGAGGTTCGGCGCATGGGACAGCAGATGGAACGCCACCGGCTCGATGAGCGTCAGGCTCAGCAGACGCTCCGGCCGGTCGGCCGCACAGCGAAGCGCGACAGCGCCGCCATAGGAATGGCCGACGAGATGGATGCGCTCTGCCTCCCCCGACAGGACAGCGTCGACGAGCGCCGCCGCATCGGTCAGGCCCGGCGACGCGGGGCCGGGCCGCTGATCGGTCTCGCCATAACCATAGAGATCCGGCGCCAGGACGCGGTAGCGTGTCTGCAGCATTTCGCTCAGCGCTCGCCATTGCGCGCGCGAGCATGCCGAACTGTGCAACAGGAGCACAGTTTCGCCTGAGCCCGCCGCCGAATAGGCGACGCGCGCGCCATTGATGTCGATCACCGGCATTACCTTCTCCAACCTGCGCGGCGAGGGTTCCCGGACGCTCGACATTTGATGCGAGACGCCGCCGGGCTGTCCTCCGCGCCGAGAAACCTAAGGACCGGGCGTCACAGCGATGTCAAAAGCGCGCAAAATGACCGTCACAAGGATTGTTCGATCGTTGCTTTTTGCAGGTCATGCGCCGGAAGTGTGATCGTCGTCACACATCCGGAGCATCGAAGACGCGCGCGGTCGGACTTCGGATCGGGTTGCCGGCGCCACTTGGGATATGGAGCGAAGGAGCCGCGCCGGTTCATTGCGGCCGAAGAATGTATTCCTTGGCGGCATCAGGCGGCGGAAGAGAAACTGGCGGAGGGCGCAGTCACCAGCGAACCATTTTCCAAGTCGGGGATTCGCTGTTATCCAGGGAAGATACAGGGAATTTCTGCGATTCTGGGTGTTGTTAGCTCTGATGCGGATCACTAACCACCCGTGTTTATTGCGCTTTTTGATCGAGCTCCCTACTCGGTCGAACAGGGAAAACCTTCAGCGGAACAGGGAGGTGATTAGGAGCAACTGGGAATTCTTGCTCGGCTGCAACGAACCGCTATCCCCGCCCGCGGGGATCGAACGGATCCATATAGCACTGATCCACTCCCGGATGACGAAGCTCCCACTCCCTCGCCTTTATCCTCGCGGATGGACTTTCCGGTAGTGACGCGCGGTAAGGAATGAGAGTTTCGCCGCTGACGTCCGGGTAAAGCAATTGCCCGGACGGTTCCGTCCCTTTTGGGATTCGACCGTTATTGAAGGCTAAGCGGACCTAGCGTGCACCCGCCTGATACGGCCGCTTATGACCCGTTGCGGACTTCAAGACCTTCATTCCGCAACGCAGAATAGTGGCCAGTACGCCTGTCGGCGGCGCGTCAGTGTCCTAAAAGACGCAACCGGGTCTCGGCTGCCTATTCTTTTTGGACCGCGGCCGAAACGGCGCCACCCTACGGTGGCCCCCAAACGGAAAAGGGGCAGTTAGCACGCGCCGGGGGAATCTGAAGACCAATCAGCTATCACATCTTGGCGTCGGATCTCAGCTAGTTTTTCCAGCCGTCGCGGCGGTCCTTGTTGCCGAAGCCATCCTTCCACCCACCATCACGGTGTCGCGGATGGCAGTCGTCGCCGTCGTCATCATCGTCGTCATCATCATCATCGTCGTCATCATCGTCGTCATCATCGTCATCGTCGCCATCCCCATCACCATCGCCGTCGCCATCCCCGTCACCATCGCCATCACCGTCGCCATCGCCATCACCGTCGCCGTCGCCATCACCGTCGCCATCGCCATCGCCATCGCCGTCGCCATCGCCGTCGCCATCACCGTCGCCATCACCGTCGCCATCCCCATCACCGTCGCCGTCGCCATCGCCATCCCCATCACCGTCGCCATCGCCGTCGCCATCACCGTCGCCGTCGCCATCGCCGTCGCCATCGCCATCACCGTCGCCGTCGCCGTCGCCATCCCCGTCGCCATCACCGTCGCCGTCGCCATCGCCGTCGCCATCGCCATCACCGTCGCCGTCGCCATCCCCGTCGCCATCGCCATCGCCGTCGCCGTCGCCATCCCCGTCGCCATCGCCGTCCCCGTCGCCATCCCCGTCGCCATCGCCATCACCGTCGCCGTCGCCATCGCCATCGCCGTCGCCATCGCCATCCCCGTCGCCATCGCCGTCCCCGTCGCCATCCCCGTCGCCATCACCGTCGCCATCACCGGAGCCAGCATCGCCACCTCCGGCGGCAAAGCGGTCGCTTCCGATGGCGTCGTTAGCTAGACAGAGCGCGGGATCATCGCAGACAGGGACCGCCGCATTCGCGGACGCCCCACCAACTAAGCAAAGCGCTAGAGCGGTACTCGCCAGCAGGGTCATTTTCATAGGAGCAAACTCCTTAGCTGGCTACGGCCAGCCAAACGCCGCCATTGGCGGCGAAATATCGCGCCTGCCCAAAAAAGAAATTGAATGAAATCTAAAATGTTCCGAAAATTTGGCGAAAAAGCGACATAAATTGAAGGCACATCCAAATACCTTTCGCATTCCCCTTATCTAAAGGTCCTCCATGTTGCTCCGGTCGTTTTGTTTATTTCGGGCAGCGCTAGATCGCAGGCCCCTAGGTAGTTTCGTGGACCGGTGACCTGTCATTCCCGCCGTTTTGCGATGGAGGGTTTTGACGGCCGTAGGGATTAACGCGAGCTCATTGCCCAAGCAGAAATTCCAAACGGCTTTCGCCTCTTCTCCGTGCTAGCTCGTGATACGGCAGGGCTGCTTGTGGCACTTAACGGCGGATCTCATGCTTTCAGAGATCGACCGCTATTGAGGGCTAAGCCGATGTTATGCGGGCCTGACCGATACGGCCACTTCTGACTCTCAGCGGACCTTGAGTTAGAGTCTCACTGGAATTGGCGCCCTGCATCTCAAAGGGCGCCCGCCAGCGGTGCATCACCCCGCATCGGGAACGCGATGAGCATCGGACCGACGGACCTGATGAATGGCGACGCCCGAAATACCCGGCGGATCTGATCCGTCAGAAAGCCAATCACCATCGACCGGTGGCTGCGACCAGAATAATTGCATCAGATCCGACACGGCACCTTCCATTCGTAAGCAGTTGCGAATAATCACAGGATTGTCACAGCTGCATTCCCAGCACTCATGTGGAATTGCACAGTCTCAAAGTAGGTTGCGAAGCTTTCTTCAGAATTCATACGAATAAAACGAAGCGATCATCCAAAATTGGCGGATTTCATTTTTTTCAAGGAACAAGTTTTTCCCTCAATCAAGTGTTGATCGGAACAATTAGGGGAGGACAATCAATATGAACAATCAATCTAAATGTAGAGCCGTGTGCACGTTATGCTGTGCCGGGTTCGTTGTGGGAATGCTTACGTCCATCAACGACGCAATTGCCAAATTGTCGGAGATCGACGGCTTTGAGCAAGCTGCCGCAACAGGTTCCGTGGAAGATGTGCTCGGTTTCATCGATGCCTTTCCCTCAAGTCACCTGGTCATTGATCTCATTGGATTGGTTCCTGCCGAGGTGGCCACGAGAGTCTGCGCAAGTCTACCCGAAGGTGCCAGCAGCCTCGCCCGTCGCACGTGCGATAGGCTGCAAGAAGCAATTGGTTCAGCTCCCGCAGCCGGGGGATCGATCTCAGAGAGTCCGGCCGTGGAGAAAACTCCTGCTCAAACCAGAACGGCCGCTCTGACAACCAGCAGAGTCACCGATGAGCAGGGCTCGGGTGACAAGCAAAAGTTTGTTACGGCCGATCCAACGGACGATACGAGCACCAGCGCAACGAGCAGCGCGAGACGCGATGGTATGCCTGCTGGTGACACCGCTGACGATTCAACTGACGGCACAACCAGCGCCACCGCAGATGATACGGCCGATACGGTTGATGCGGATGAAACGGCTGATGCGGATGACACCGCTGATGCGGATGACACGGCTGAAAGTGAAGTCGATAATACCAGCACCAATACAGGCAATCCCAATCATGGGGGCCCCAACGCAGCTCAAGCGGCAGGCTATGGAGATCGCGGCACTGGTGGCAGCAATGACGGCGGCGCAGAAAACGGCGGTGGCCACCACTAGGTGAAAGCATCGCTGCTGATCTGCTGCTGGCACTTAGTGGCGAATCACTTGCGTTTAGGGACCGACCGTTAATGAAAGCCAAGCTGATGTAGCATTGGCTTACACGGCCGCCATTGACCCAGTCCGGAAATCAAGCCTGATAGGCTCGTGATCGGACCTGGTGAAAGGGCTGGCGCCGTGCCACAAAAATGACTTCCATAGAAATTTATTGTTCCTATCGAGCACGGCACGGCGAAGCGAAACTGCTTTGAAGCCGCTGAGGGCGGGGCAGGGAGCAGCTGTAAGGTTTGCTTCCGGCACGACCTATGACGCCGAGCCAGATTTTCCTGCTCCATCAATCGAAGTTGGGTGATCTTGCCTATCTGGAGAATGTCGGATGGGAAACAGTCTTAAGGTTCTCAAAACTCTAGTACAGCTCGGCAGTGGCGTGGCAACCGCCTTCGCATGCGTCGAAAGTCCTCTTGCCCAGCTAGCGGAGATCGACAGCTACGAACTGGCTGTTACCTCGCAAACTAAGGAGAACGCCCTTGCGTTCATCGAGGAATACAGTTCAAGCCACTTGATTGCCGATCTCATAGACTCATTGCCACCAGCGGTCGCGAACGCGGTTTGTGCCGATCTAGCCAACGGCCCCTCAACAGCACGTCGTGCATGCGAGGATCGGCCAAAAGTCCCCGGAGCTGAAGTTGCAGATAATTCGACAGACCTTTTTGCGGCGCCATCGCAGTCGGCTATGGAACCGACGCAACCGACCAGCGAAACAATGCCGGCACCCGCGACTCCCAACCCCATAGCTGTCGTTCCGCAAACAGCTGATTCTGTGGTCGGCAGCCAAAGCGAAATTGAAGCGTTTGCAACAGCCGCAACGAGCACCCCGACCGCGACAGAAACCACAGCCACAGCGATTGTGCCCGCGTCGACCGCTTTTGCTGTGCCGGAAGCAACTACCCCGCCGACCCCGATCAAGTCGAGGCCAGTGGTCTATGTTGGTTCTGAGTCTGGCTCCGATATCCGCGTTCAGCCCGCGGAAGGTTCAGCAAGCATCGGCACGGCATCCAACAATGCGCCGCTCACCGTGCTCGGTCGCTATAACTATTGGTTGAAGGTGCTCGTGCCCGACCTGAATAATCGGGCAGGTTGGGTCAACATGAGTGGGCTTCAAACGGATGCCGGCGGCGTCAAGGTTACACCTGCTGCAGGGGCTACTACACCGCCCGTGAACCCCGGTACTGGCACGACAGCGGCATCTGAAATGCAGATCGGGAACAATGCAGAGCCCGCCGCTGCACCGAGCGTGATGTATAGCGGAGCAAGTGTTGAAATCGCAGCCTCAGTGCCCGTGCCCGCATCCACCGCGGGTCCTCAATTGGCAACAGCGACCCCGCCGACGCCCATCAAGTCGAGGCCAGTTGTCTATGTTAGTTCTGAGTTTGGCACCGATATCCGCGTTCAGCCCGTGGAAGGCTCAGCAACCATCGGCACGGCATCCACCGATGCGCCGCTCACGGTGCTCGGTCGCTATAGCAATTGGTTGAAGGTGCTCGTGCCCGGCCTGAATAATCGGGCAGGTTGGGTCAACATGAGTGGGCTCCAAGCGGATGCCAGCGGCGTCAAGGTTACACCTGCTTCCGGTCTAATCGCAGACCCGTAATGTTAATTGCAAACCCAGGCCTTCAAGCAATTGCCCTCAATACTCGTAGCGCCAGTTGACGCCGATCCCGCTGTCGCCGGTAGCGCCCATTTCACCGTCGACCGTGAATTGTGGCAACACGCGCACCTCCACGCCGGCCTTGCGGCTCTCCGGGTCAGTCCCTGCTCCTGTTTCAGGAAGTCATTCTCGCTGATGTGCTTGCCGGCGCGGAGGCGCCCTCACGGTATAATCGCTGCTCTCGACTCTCTGCATGTCAATTCCGATGGTCTGCGCGAAAGCGGCCTGTCACGGCTGCCTCGCTGGTGCCTGACAGTCTTGCCACGGTCTGCATTAACTGTGCCGCCTGCGGAAGTGACAGGCGGCCTACTCCGAGCGCTTCAGATTGAGATCCTAAACTCCAAGAAAGCCGCCGCTGAAACCGTGTGCGACGATATTTGCTAATGGCACCAAGCTGCCGGGTAGGATGGACAGTGCATGTCCGCTCTGCCCAAGGGTCGGCACTCTCGTGGCTGAGCTACCTCAGGAACGCAGCGAAGGCACCGCAGTCTTGGTCGGCGACAGTGGAATTCTCACAACATTTCATACGATCTTTGGGCGTTGGTACTTCACTGCCCTTCGTCCGCCATCACATGAGAATGCGGCGATTTTTACTCTCACGGAAGCTGCGCAGTAGATGCGCGATGGCTGATCAGCATGTGAGCTCGCGTTAGAGATCAAACATTACAGAATCTTAATGTAGACCTTTGCGCATTAACCTGGACCCGCGACGTAGCGAGGAGTTTCATCAGATTAAGTGCGGGCATCTAGCAGAGACCCCGTACCCTCAACAGACTTACTGGCCCCGGAGCGGACGCGCCCGGGGCTTTTTTCCTGTCATCTACCGGCAGGGGACTCGCGCGCTGTCAAGCCGCCGCCTCGCCCTGCAGGAATTCATTGGGAGGCAAACGGGCAGCTGCGAGGTTCGCGGCAGGGATCGATATGATCGTATCATTGCAATCTGCCCTGCAGGTTGGCAGGATGTTGGCGCGTTGTGAATAGACTACGGGCTTGGCGGCTCGCGTTCCGGCGTTACTTTGATGCCTATGTCGGCCGGGAATAGCAGCAGAGACTGCCGGGTGCGGCGACTTCAATTGATGGTGCTTGAGTGCCAGGTTATTGTTGGGGATTGAGTTTAGGGAATTGAGGCCAGCTACCAAGTCGGCCGACACAAGACATCAGCGGGGGCGATGTCATGGTGGTGCGGTACAGGGGTGGCCACGCTTGGATCAATATTCTGTTCCACGTGGCAGTATTGGGTATTGCAGCGACAACATACCTGGTCGGCGCCGTAGCGCTGATCTTCGGTACGTTGCTGTCAGCGTTGTACCTGACCTATCGATGGCTGCGCGATGGCGTATGGCACCCCCACACGCTTGCTGACGTGTTCGCGAGTGGAATGGCACCTGATCGCCCGACACAGCCCGAAACGTGGCTTCTCGAAGCACCGCTGTTGATTGCCATGCCCACTATCGGCGCCGCTCTCACAATCGCCAGCATAGCGCTTTTCGTGATTGCGGAATTGCCACGGATGGCCGCGCGGCGTTGAAGCAATCGGACGGTTTGGTCGGAATCTTTGAAGTCATACCGTAGTGAGTGGCGCATCACTGTACTTCGGGCTGTTGACCCGCGTGCTGACCTTGGAAGCCGCCATTAAATTGGCGGGTTACGACATAAGTACCGCCGTTGGAATACTAATGTCCTTTGCGGTCAGCCAATGGTCCCAGGTGTCGTCGCGTAACTCATTCCCTCGCCGTTCCTCGGGAGCGACCGATTGGGCAGAGGTCGCCTCGCCTGCCGACCGGCAAATCCAATTCAGAAGAATTCCGTTGATCAACCGCCAACCACCCGGCCGGCGAGCAGTTGTCGCCTCTGTTTTGTTGCCATCGTGTACCCTAAGCGGTTCCCTCGGACCGGGACAGACCAACCGCTATTGAGCCTAAAGGCGACACCCGATCTCGCCAGTATTAAGGGCCGCACAGTCCTCCTTTGACTCCCGTTTTGACCCGATGCGAAACTGCGCGCACTAGCAAACCAACCGTTAAAGACACACCAGCACGGAGCGGCATTGAATACACCGTATCGGTTCATCGCCAGGCCGCATTCGGATTGTTTAGCGTCTTCGAATTGATCATTAGGCAGTAAGTGCCGATGTTCCAGAGATGCTTGCAGGCCATGCTAGCTTGTTTCTGCGAGAGGCCGGCGATCAATGCGTTGTAACGGCGAGTACCTTCCCCGTTGCGCGAGAGAACCTCTGGCCGGCCAGCGCTCACCAAACTGCCGAGCAATTGCCGCGCCTGACCGACAGCGGCCTGTGCTTGCGCTTTCTCGGGGAATGATCCGAAGATGATGCCCCAATCGTCCTGGGACCCACCCAGAGACGCTTCGGTGCCACTGGTGCCGACGCCAATGTTGCATTGCATGGAAGATAGCTGAAACGGCGGCGGCGATCCGGCGTCATCGAGGGCAGGCCGAAACCCTGCCAGGAATGTGTTACCACCAGAATCAGCTGAGGGCGTGGCGAATGCCTTGTCGAGCATGACGATCATCTCGCTATGACGTGCCTCATTGCTCACGCCACCGAGAACCACGCCGATGAGTCGCCGTCCGTCCCGCACTGCAGAGGCCAGCAGGTTGTAACCGGAACCGCAGGTGAACCCGGTCTTGATCCCATCGGCGCCGGGATACCGGGAGAGGATGCCGTTGATAGTGCCGAAGTTTTGGCCCGCATAGGTGAAGCTCCTTGCCGAGAAGAAATGATAGTGCTGCGGGAATCTTTCCAACAGTGCTATGCCGAGAACAGCCATGTCACGCGCTGTTGTAGTCTGATCGGGATTGGGCAGGCCGGTGGCGTTGCGAAACTGGGTGCGTGCCATGCCCAGCTGCCGGGCTCTGGCGGTCATCAACTTGGCAAATGCCTCTTCGCTCCCGCCAACTCGTTCCGCCAGCACCACCGCGACATCGTTCGCGGATCGCAAGATCACCGCAAGGATTGCTTGCTCGACCGAGATCTTGTCGCCGACACCAATGCCCAACTCGGTTGGCGGCTGCGATGCTGCGAGCGTCGAGACCGTCAATTCTTCGTCAAGTTTGAGAGTCCCGGCTTCAACCGCTTCCAGCGTCAGATAGACCGTCATCACCTTTGTCAGGGACGCCGGATACCAGCGGGCATGGGCATTAACGGACTGCAATACCGCACCGTTTTGGGCATCGACGACGATACCCGCGTAGTCCTCCGCCCTGACTACCAGCGGCAGAACACCCAGCGGACCGGCCACAATCCAGATTAGTAGATGTCTCAACAAGTTTCGCATCGGGCCGTTCTATTCTTCTTTGCCCACAGCCTTTTTCGTAGCGTCGCTTGATGGATCGGAGACCATTTTGATATCGAAGCACGACCTGGAAAGGGAGTCTAGCGCGCATAGGTCCGCCGGACTGTTGTGTGCCTTTCATGCCGTTGAGGCTATCTGCGCTCGACCGACACTCCTAGCCTGTGGGTCAAACCTGGGCGCTCACGTTCCGGCGCTACTCCGTCGCCTATGTCGCCAGTAACAGGTGGCGGAGTCCGTTGGGTGTGGGATAAGGCGCCGAGAGTTTGTAGCGTCGTGGGACTAGCGGAAGGGCGCCCCGTAGTGGCTTGAACCCTCAAGTCGACAAACGCGCGGCGGAACGGCGCATCTCGTTCCGTGTCGACGTGTCTGCGGGAGAAACCTGGCAAGGCGAACGGCTCAATCACCTGATTGGCGGTGACGGACCAACAGCACGGCGGGTGAATGAGACCAGCACGACCTTTCACAGAACGCGCTGGGACAGGTACCGCTTGACTTCGCGCGGGTCTACTTCGCGACTGAGGCGAATGCGGACATGTGCAAGTGGTGGTGGCTCAGGCCCTGATCCCGGCCCGGCGTCTTTTGGCGTAGTTATTCCTGTTTGTCGTTGCGCTGCATTTTTCTCAATTGGTGGGTTGAGGGGGGCGGCTCGGTACAACATGTTGCCCCTGTAACATCTCGGGCATGTGGCGTTGGGCGCGATGCCGCGAGAGTTGTATCCGCAATGCATGCACACAAACTTCATGTGCTGTTTCCCTTCCGCCTGCTCGGGTTGTTCTCCCAAGCATTTTAACTTTGCATTCCACCTAAACCTAAACACAAATTCCCATTTCGGTGTGTGTGATTTTGCAACATTACCAAGTTTTCACTTTGGCACGCGCGAATCGGGTCCATGATTCTTGTATGACTCGTTACCATCAGCTTCAGAAACGAGAAGCCGAGGCTCTATGCCAGTTCCGTGTCGATGTTCCCGTATCGCACGACCTGCTAAGCATACGGTTGAGCCAAATGGTTGAATGGTGCAGTGCGAACGTCGAGCCGGATCAATGGGCGCACTACAGCCACGTCGAGCAGGACCGCGGCGAGGCGCCGCACGCTTTTGCTAGGTTCTATTTCATGACCGAAGCGGACGCGGACCTTTTTTGGCGGCGTTGGTGCATACACCAATAGCACCGCAGCGGAGAGCAGCGCGGTCATGACACCGGCTCAATAACTTCTGCGCGGTCGTTGTTGGAATTGGTCAGGTAAGCGCGACTTAACGTTGTTGGCAACAGACTTTGGCCGATACATTCCGCACAGAGGTGGCGCTACTTCGCTGGCGGTCGCGCCAGCAATGAATCGGCCACAGTGTCTCCTGACGCAGCTCTAGCCGTTTATGGCCCCCCGCAACTTTCTCGATTGGCCGACTGACAGGCTTAAAGCAATAGAACGGGCCGCGTGCATAGCACCGTAGGCACATGCCATTGGGTGCGCCGGTGTAATCCCCTAAAATAGTTAGGGAGCAGTATCCGCAGTCTCTGCATGCATGTTTCATGTGGCCTCCCTCCATCCGTCGTTGCTTACATGCCATGGGCGCAATTGTGTCTGAGGAGCAATGACTTCTCGGTTCGCGTCATCAGGGACCGGACAAATGTTCGGTGCCCATAAGGCAAGTCTGCCAAGTGTTCCGGCTGTTTGACTTGCGGGAAAGTTGGGAATGCCCGATCATACAGGGTGGTTCGGATGACATCCGAAGATTCTGGTTCACAGTAGGTGGCGGGTTAATGCAAGCCTAAGTCACGGCCCGAGGAGTAATTCGGCTCGCCGAAGTCGGCTTGTATTTGGTGCACTGCCCTGCGAGCCGATGGCGAAGGATTTGTTGATGTCTATCCTGATATGCTGAGCACCTCTGCTGCGAATTCTCTGCGGTCTTTAGGCGCCACTTTGCGGCGCTTCATCCGTCCTGCTGCTCGCTGGGCACTCCTTCTGTTGGCCCCGATGTACAGATCGCTGTTAAGCCGCGTGATATTCATCGGTGTGACCGGCAGCTGCGGCAAGACCACCGCTAAGGAGATCCTTGGCGCGATCCTCGCGACGCAGTTCCGCGGTCTGAAGAGCATCGGCAATTACAATCGCCCGCCCAGCCTGGCCAGAACCGTTCTCCGCGTCAGGCCTTGGCACGAGTTCTGCGTCATGGAAATTGCACTGTCCACTCGTGAGGGTCGCATTCCGCTTGAAGTTTCCATCGGTTTGGCACGACCACAAATTGCCGTGGTGACCGCCATCGGCAAGGAACACTTGAGTTCGTATGGCAGTATAGAGGCGATTGCCGCGGAGAAGGGCAAACTGGTGTCGGCATTACCGCCACATGGCACGGCCGTCTTGAATGTCGATGATCCTCATGTAAGCGCGATGCAAGCACGACATGCCGGGCGAATCATTACCTACGGGATGTGCCCGGATGCTATGGTGCGGGCAGACAATGTTGAGGCCAGCTGGCCCCAGAGGTTGTCCTTCACTGTTCATTACCAGAGCGAATCCCACCACGTTAGCACGCAGCTTTGCGGCGCACACTGGGTGCCGTCGGTGCTTGCAGCCCTTGCAGGCGCGATTGCGATGCAAGTCCCGCTCGCCAAAGCAGTTCAGGCAGTGAGTACGGTCCCGCCGTTCGAGGGTAGGATGAACCCTGTGATACGCTCCGACGGAGTAACATTCATTGTGGACGATGCGAAAGCGCCACTGTGGACGTTGCCCACCATCCTGCAGTTCATGAAGCAGGCACAGGCGCCCCGCAAGACCATCGTGATGGGGACAATTTCGGACTATTCAGGCAAGCCGGAGCGAACTTACGTCTCCGTAGCACGGCAAGCGCTGGAGGTGGCAGACCATGTGGTGTTCGTGGGACCCCGTGCGTCAAAATGCTTGAAGGCAAGGCGCCATCCCGAGGATGAAGCGCTACAGGCGTTCTATTCCAAGGAGGCGGCCTGCGACTATCTGCGCGAATTGTGGCGGCCTGGCGATCTGGTACTCATCAAGGGATCCGAATCCAATCACCTGGGAACGATCGTCGAGGACTCCTTGGGACGACCTACTCCCATCGCTGGCGCTGCTGCGGTAAGTCATGCTGCAACATCCGCACATCGCCCTCAGGTTGTCGTAGGACTGGGTAATCCTGGCGCGCACTACGAGCGGACACCACACAACATCGGTCATCGGGTGCTCGACTGTCTCACGCGATCCCTTGGTGGCGACTGGGTCGACTACAAGCGCGCGCTGGTGGCCCGGCTCGAGCATCAGGGCCAGAGCGTCTATCTCGTCAAGCTGCTGGCCAAAGTGAATTCCAGCGGGTCCTCACTGGTGCAACTTGGCCAGCAGCTCGGATTCGGGCCAGCCGAGTGCATAATAGTCCATGATGATCTCGATCTGCCGCCTGGTGACGTGCGAGCGCGGATGCGAGGCGGCGATGGTGGCCATCGCGGCGTCCGCTCGGTCCTTGAGTCGTTTACGACCGATGAGGTCCGTCGCGTGAGGATCGGTGTAGGGCGACCGGAGCAGAAGGACCAAGTGAGTTCATATGTCCTGAGTTCATTTTCGCCGGCAGAACTGCCCCTGATCGATAAAGCCTGCGAGGAGGCCGCGGACCTCGTGCTCGATCTATTGGCGAAGTCCTCCCCTTCCCGCTCCAAGGAACTGGCACCATCACAAACTACATGCTAACTCGGCTTCCCGATTCGGAGACTCAATGAGACCGCGTCTAAGGATTTGAGGGATGCAGTCGATCCATGCTCCGACTTCCACTGGAGCTCCACTCGAAACACTTCCAGTGGTCACCCCAAAAGGCGACCCCCATTCAGCATCGCGAACCAATGTGGTTTCCAGCGCGCGAGCAATATCCCGACACTGACGCCGATCACCACTGTCGCAGCCACGCTGACCGCATAGTGTGCAATCATCCAGCTGTCGGTCGGTTCCGGCACCAAGTCCCACAGCAATATCTTCACTTCCGCGAGCAGGGGAAAGTGCGCTGCATGCAGGAAGAAGGCGAGGCCGCCATAGCGTGCGATCCTTGCACCAAATCGAGTCGGTGCGACGCGCGTGATCAAACCCCAGCAGGCGAGCACGCCAACTAACCTCATTGCACGGGTTGAATAGTCGAGCAGTGCCGGCGCGCCGTCGATCACATATGGTGCCAGTGTGCGCAGGGCCACAAGCGCCACATACAGCGCAATGAGGGCTATCGTCGCATTCCAACCGATTTCCACCGGCACACCGCGCATCCGCACGAGCCCGCCGAGATAGAAGAAGAACACCACGTCCGTGCGGAAGAATATCCAGAGATCATGATCAGTGATCCAGACCGCCCCGAGCGCAACCGCGCCGACGAGCGGTGCATAGCGCAGCAACGCCCACAGCAGCGGGCTCACCAGCGCCGTCACGAACAAGTCGCGCACGAACCAAAACTGAAAACCGACGGGGTGGCCCGTGAGGCCGAACACGGCATTGACGTACTGCCAGATGCCAGCCGTTTCGAGATCGATGTTGATCTCTTGGAGCAGCGAATAGCCTGGGTTAGCGAGATAGACTAGCAGCAATATCCCCAGGAACAGCGCGTTCCAGAATACTAGAGGCAGATAAAGCGAAACGAAGCGTCGGCGGATTCGGTGGCCAAGGGCGTCCCGTGGGTTGGCCCGAGGGTCGGACGTGAACGAGAAGAAGAGCCAGCCGGAGACCATGCTCAGCAGAGGCACGACGCTGAAGAAGAAAAACAGGACGAAACTGTTTACGAAGGTCGCAATCTGGTGCTGCTCGGTGTCGATTCCACGGAACGGCGAGAGGCGCGAGTTGGGGAATGAGTCGTAGTGCAGAAACACTAGTCCGACGATTAGCGCTATCCGTGCGAAGTTGATTGTCTGGGATAGCTCGCGCTCGGAGAGGGCATGAGCATTGCCGCGCAAGGCACCTGAAAGCGCATCCCGAAATCTTGGGGAGAGCGATCGCCATTCCACCCGCTTTTCTGGTCGGGGATTGAAGGTCGCAACAACCACGCCACCCTTGCCGCCAGATATTCTTTTGTTTCGAACTACCACCCAATCTAGTCCAAAAGCATTTGGTCAACCAAGCGCCGCGCGGACATATGTATGGTTAACGCCGACATTTCGGCCCTTAGTTGCATTCTTACGTCCGCATTGACTGCAGTCGTGCCAGCACCGGCCATCAGCTTTGGTTGCGACGACTACCGAACCGTTAAAGTTGCGGAAACTTGGGCGCGCTCGGCAACACTTCGGCGATCTTCTCGGCTTCCGCTTCCTTGCCTTTTTCGAAGGCGGCGCGCGCGACCGCTACAACCGATTTATCAACGGCAGATAGCGCAGCATACCATTGTCGACACCACGCTAAATAGTCAGCGGGGAAATCCTTGTCAGGCCCAGGCAGGTCATGGACGAGCGCCGCTTGCAGTTTGTCGCCTGGGTCGCTGGGTTCGTTCATAAACGAGTTGCCTTCAGTTTCCTTCAGCCAACCAGCAATGGACAGCGAGGAGCGACAGGCAGTCCCGCGGCGATCTTCTCTGCTTCTGTTTCATCGTATCGTTCGAAGGCCGCTACGGCGGCTTCAGCAACATGCCGGTCCTCTACAGTGAGGCCTGCAAACCAGCGCTGACACGCCTCGACATAGGATTCAGGAAAATCTCTGCCGAGGTCATGCCAGCCCTGAACCAGCGCCGCCTGGAGCTTGTGCGCGGCGCCGTCAATGTCCTGATCCATACAGACATGAAAGCACAGGGTGCGTTCGCCGACAAGATTTGCCGTGTTTCAATTCTGAGAGTGAGCGGTGTTTCAGTTCCGAGAATAAGAATCGGCGAAAACCTGTACAATGGCGTATGAGAATTGCGTCATGTGAGTTATACTTGCGGTCGCTTCGTTGGATCAAGAAAGTCGTTATAGAAGTCCTGAAGGCGCTGGATTTCAAAGATTGCCCAACTTAGGCAACGACGGCTGGAAGGAAGTCCACATGAACCATCCCTGCACCTACTGTGGATACAACTCCCTAACGATTGTGAGAGACTACACAGGGGCACCCTACGGCTTGTGTCCACGGTGCTATAGACGTGACCCGTTCTACAGATTTAAGCCAACCACTCCCACACCTCAGAAAACTGCGGCCTCGCCACAAATCGGAACAGCGGCGTCAGAAGAGGCCGCAGCCGATTCCTTGCTGGCGTCACCGCCAGACCAGGTTCGACCGTGACATAATCTGAGACATAATTTGAACTGTTTCCCTACAGCGCTCCCGGTAATCGGTCAGAGTCCGTCGTTCAGGTGGGAGACGGACAATGCGCAAGAGGCGGCCGTCCGAAGAGCGGATTATCTGGGCCTTGAAGAAGCGCCAAGCCGGGTGTCCGATTGCGGAGTTATCCCGCAATCATGGCGTCAGTGACGCCCCTTTCACAAATGGCGCTCCCACTTTGGCGCCATGGAAGTGTCCGACGCCGGGAAACTGAAGGGCCCCGAGGACGAGAACTGGAAGTTGAAGGCGATCTTGGCGGAGTCGACAATTGACAACGCTACGCTCATGGAAATGCTGAAAAACGGCTTCCGACGCCAGGTTACGGAGTGCAGTGAGCTAGACGCTGCATGAACGGAGCCGCTCCCGACGCAAGGCTTATGCCTTCGTGGGTCGGGACCCAATAGCCTGCCGCAACATCAATGGGTCAGGAACACTGGCCGCCGCCGCCGCCGCCCTGCCACCGCCGGAGTGAGTAGCCGTAGCCACTATCTGCTTTATGACCGGCCAGAAATTGGCAGCACTGACTGTAGCCAAAGATGCAATTAAGCTCAGGATCAACGCTAACTTGACCATCTTGAGGCCTCCTCATTCCCACACGAACAGTGAGCATCTGTCTTGTATTATTGGGGCACCACTCAAAAAGTATTGTGTGGTCACCCTTATAGGCACTTGAAAATACAACAGTTCTTTGCGGGTGCCAAGTCGTTGTGAACACCCTCGGTGCTGCGTCCAACAAGCCCGATCTTTTTGCAGCAAATTCAAGGGCTAGGGACCCATGAGGCGGATCGACAATGCATTCCTTGCTCTTGGGTAGTTCAGGATTCGGAGGAGTTCGCAGCCTGGAGATGCAGGCTATTCCATCACTATCAACAGTGTCATGATCGCTGGGAGGTCGAGGGCTGGAATCACAAACTAGTCGACAGCGGTGTGGAAGGATAAATGTGATCACGCGACGATTGGTAACGAATGTCACTATGGCAATGGTAATTGCCGTGATTGCAGCGAACGTTGCCTTCTACTGGCTAAAGGCGAGTCGTCCGCTCGAATTGAGGCTCTGCGAGGGGATCGTTAAGAAAAATCTCCCTGCTTCGGCAAAGTACACGAGAGTTGAAGTATTGCAGAGACGGAAGGACGGCGAAGCATCCGTGCTAGATATCAAGTTCGACATTGCTACCCCCTCCGAGGCGCCGACCAGCGGTTGGGCAGCTTGTGAGTTCAGCGGCGAGACTGACGCTGTTTATGGTCTTCCAGTTCTTACCAAGGTACAAATCAATGGCGAAGATATTCCGGGCTTGGAGATCTTTGACGATGTTGTACGCAGGAAAGTTGCTAACTCCTGGCATTAGCCGCCGTCCAATTTGACCTGTTTGCATTGCGCCACGATGTCCGGCTGATGGGCTGACGACGCGGGTGCATTCGCCTTAAATCTAGTCCGACAGTTCCTTACCATGCAGGTGGCGTTGAGCCGATGGCTTGCAGCGCTGTGGTTACATGCAGCATTGGGGTAGGTCCAAGCGATGCGCGTCCCGGACGCCTTCCACGACAGCCGCCTCCAGCTCGGGTGAGCTCAGCCGGCCGTCATAGCCTATGCATACCTGCCGCCCGCCATCGCGCGCCACGACGCTGCCAAAACGGCGGCCAATGGCGTAGGCATCGTCCTTGTTGATCGTCGTCCCGACGGTGCCGCGTATATCGTACTCACGCAGGACAGTCGGATTGAAGCGACGCACCGTTGCCACAATACAACCTACCCTTTGGCCGCAGGCTTACTGACGCCGCAGCGCAGTATGCGAAATCAACATATAGGCGCCGTCCCGGAACATCCGGCACATTAGGTACTGAGACACGGGATGATCAACTGCGCGCGATGCCGGTTCCGCGATCGTGGTTGTCCTGCGATGTTTGGGTAGTGTTTCAAGACTGTACACAAGCCTGTACTAAATTGCCCCGCTCTGTCGTGATTGAAGATCTCATGAATTCGGCGTACAATTTAGTGCAATAGAAAACTATTCATACGGGCCGTTCCAGTGATGTGGCGGGGGCACTCATCGGCTGGCTCTGGGAGATTGCCTATGCGTGCCCGCAGTAGAAACGCCAAATTGTTGCGAGTTGGAGTTCCCCTCGGTGTGTGTGCCCTAGCTCTCATTGCCGGGGTCAATGGACCTCTCGCGCAGATGTCGGAAATGGATGGTTTCGACAGGGCGATCACTACCGGCACCAAAGAAGATGCGCTGGCTTTCATCAGCGATTTCCGGTCCAGCCACCTGGTTCCTGATTTGATCGAGCTGCTTCCGCCCGATGTGGCGGCCGCCGTCTGTGCGGAGCTGGGAGGGAGCGGAAGCAACGCAACGGACCGCGCCTGCGACCAAATCAAGACCGCTCTCACGGCCATGCCCGCTGCCGGGGTCACCGCTCCCGACGTGGTCACAACCGAACAAGCTCCCGTCGTGGTCACAACCGAACAAGACGACGAAACGCAAACGCAGATCGGCCCTCAAAGGGACGAACCTGGGAACCAGGACGGCAGTGCCGATGGTAGCGACGACGGCAGCGTTGACGGCGGTGTGGATGGCGGCGTTGACGGCGGTGCGAACGGCGGTGTCGATGGCGGCGTTACGGCGGTGATGCATGGCGGCGAGGATGGCGGCGTTGACGGCGGTGTGGATGGCGGCGCTGACGGCGGTGTGGACGGCGGCGATGACGAGCGGTGAGGACGGCGGCGACTGACGGCGGTGCGGATGGCGGCCGAGCGGTGACACGGCGGCGCACGGCGGTGCGGATGGCGGCGCTGACGGCGGTGCGGTGGCGGCGCTGACGGCGGTGCGGATGGCGGCGCTGACGGCGGTGTGGATGGCGGCGCTGACGGCGGTGTGGATGGTGGCGCTGACGAGCGGTGTGGCATGGCGGACGCTGACGGCGGTGTGGAGTGCGCGGCAATACGGATTCGCGTTCGCGATCGCGGCGCTAGTCTCGACGATATGTTTGGTGAGCGCTACAGAGATAGTCGGGGTCGTAGACCGGCTAATGTGCTAGCCTAGCCTGTTAAAGCGCGAATTTTTAGAAACCACCCAAATCCCGGCAAGGAGATAAGCCCGAATGGTATGGCTTGCCTGAATTCACGGCCGGAGGATCGCTGAGGCTTAGCATGATTGCCAAATCGTTCCTGACGACGCCGAATAATGTTTCAACCGAACCCCGGGCAGACTACGGCAGGTTGAACTTTAGAAATTGCGTTCTCAGAAACTGAATCTCCGAGGGCTGGTGAATACCGCAACATTGGAAGAATCCGGCCGATCCCGCTCAGTACGCCATGTCGCTCAATCCATAGAGCGTACGCACGTAGCTGGGATCGCGCGACAAATGTCGTTCCTCGGTCTTGTGCCCGTAGGAAATAGATCGAGTTAACACCAAGCAGCAGTAAGACAGCCTCGAATTGCTTCAGCGAATCCGACGTTCGGAGATGAATGGCACGGATCAAGCCACCACATCAGATTCTTTGACAGATAGGATGGATGCTTTGTCCAGCGAAATGGCCCATGGGTCAGGATGCCGCGATGTGTCAAGTTCGAGAATCGGCACCCGAATACGAGAATCTGACCAAAATATATGAACAGAAGCAACACCAAGATGCAGGATCCCCACAACAACTGCAGTGCGGGCATCTCGACGAGCCATGCACTCCATGATAGGTCATCCTGGTAGTCGAGATATCGGTTGAAAAAGAAACCTGAAAACGGTTGGTAGCAGGCTAATGTAACCGCCCATCCGAATAATGTTGGGTCTGACGATCGAATGTGGCTATCAATCAAGCGGAATGTTAGGCAATAACCTAGAGTCGCAAACAAGAGGTCGACTGCGAACGCCACATCCCAAGCGAGGTCGTAGAACGGCATAAAGCTCCTTTGGCCTGCTCCAGGAACTGGCATCAAGCACCTCTGCCGATAACGTTCGTGAGATAGACAAACATCAACGGCAGGAAGTAGCCCTTGATGATCCATCCGAGTGCATGTTGCCATAGCAGCTGCACCGTCCACCCGCTCGAACCACCCAATCACAGCCATGCCGGCGTGCCAGTATCCGTCATGGGGATCGACCATTCGGCGATCGATATAGAAGAAGTACGGCACGCTGGCGATGGCGAGCCAGGGACCGGCGTCGCGCAGTGCCGACCAATAAGGCCAGTAAAACCGATCTTGATAGACAGGAAACAGCCAATAGCAAACTGCAAGGGCCGAGACCGTAGCGGTAAGCCCGAGTAGTTTGACCAGGACGCGCATGATCGCAGAACGATCCACCGGAGCCAGCAATCGTACCGCAGGCCAGACAAGACCAGTGGACGAGCGGCGGTGCACCCGAAGAACAAGCAAATCCAACAGGATCATCGGCAAGATGGCTGCCGCCAGGGCAATGAGGCTCCGATGAACAGGCGTAATCCCGCTGTCGTACATCAGAACTAGCGACAGCAGGAAGCCGGCCACCCCCGACAGCGCGACCCAGCCATTGGCACAGGAGGATGGCGGACTGGCACATCTTAGAATCAAGCGCCTTACATTATTTCCTGCTGTTGGCCGGTTCATCGGAAGACTATTACAACTCCCATCCACTCCGATCATTCCACCCTAACATGGTCGAGTACTCGTGGCATGGCCGCATCAGCCGTCGAAGCAGTGTACCAAATCTATACATAGCAAACGGGCGGGGACAATCGGCGCTCGAGCAGAGACTTCCCTCGCCCGCTAGTAGGTACCAGATTTCCACTGGTGCCGTTGTTATTGCGCGCCACCCGGGTATACTTTCCGCAAATGCGTCGAGATTGAGCGCTCATGCGTGTAGCAATGATTGGCACCGGTTATGTGGGGCTGGTTTCCGGCGCCTGCTTTTCCGAGTTCGGCCACGAAGTGGTGTGCGTCGACAAGGATCGTGAACGTATCGAAAACCTCGACAGGGGCCGAATTCCCATCTTTGAGCCCGGTCTTGACGTGCTGGTCGAACGCAACTGCGGTGCCGGACGTCTGACATTCACCACGGATTTGCGGCCCGCCGTAGCCGGCGCGGACGCGGTTTTCATCGCTGTCGGTACGCCGAGCCGGCGCGGTGACGGACATGCCGATCTGTCCTACGTATACGCCGCGGGACGCGAGATCGCGGACGCGCTGACGGGGTATGCCGCTATCATAACGAAATCGACGGTTCCCGTGGGAACCGGCCGCGAACTTGCCAGGATCATGCGGGAAGTGAATGCAGACGCGACTTTCGATGTCGTCGCAAACCCTGAATTCCTACGCGAGGGATCGGCGATCAATGATTTCATCCGACCCGACCGGGTGGTTATCGGCACGGACAATGAACGGGCACGTGAAGTCATGCGGCAGCTCTATCGGCCGCTCTACCTGATCGAAAAACCGATATTGTTCACGGAGATTGAAACCGCAGAGCTGATCAAGTACGCCGCCAACGCCTTCCTGGCGATCAAGATCACTTTTATCAACGAGATTGCCGATCTCTGTGAAAAAGTCGGCGCAAATGTCCATGACGTCGCCAGGGGTATCGGACTCGACGGGCGCATCGGCTCAAAGTTTCTTCATCCCGGACCCGGCTTCGGCGGTTCGTGCTTTCCGAAAGACTTGCAGGCTCTCATCACTACGGCCGCCGATGCCGGCGCGCCGCTGCGCATGGTCGAAACCATGTTCTCTGTTAACGAAACCCGCAAACGAGCGATGAGCGAGCGCATTATCGAGGGCTGCGGCGGTTCTGTGGCCAACAAGACATTGGCCGTGCTCGGCCTTACCTTCAAGCCGAACACGGACGATATGCGCGACAGTCCCAGCCTCTCGATACTGCCGGCTCTACTCAATGCTGGTGCCAATATCCGTGCGTTTGATCCCGCGGGGATGCGGGAAGCAGCAAAGCTAATGCCCAACGTCGCTTACTGCGACAATGAGTACACGGCGATCGCCGACGCTGACGCTCTTATCATTCTCACGGAGTGGAACGAGTTCCGTGCCCTCGACTTTGCGCGTATGCGTCAATTGCTCAAACGGCCGCTGATTTTCGATTTCCGCAATATCTATGAGCCGGCGGAAATGGCCAAGCTCGGCTTCGACTACTACAGCATCGGACGCAAGTTCGTAAGCAGTAGCGACAGCGGGGGTGCGTAGTCTTGCCCCTAAGTAGGCAGTGAATGCTCTTGAGTGAGTTTAGCCAGAGCGTCGCTTCGCCGTAAGCTATCTTTTTGCATAATGTTCGTTAGCGAAAGCAGATAATCGGCACCATGTAGTCGCCAGCGTGGCGCGCGGGCGCTTGTTGCCCGGATGCATTTCCCTGCCCGCTTGTAATATCTACACCAATCGACGAGAAGAGACGCTGAATTACCTCAACGCTGATCCCGTACCCGATATCACTCGGCCAATCCGGGCTCAGCTTATCGATGACTATTCCGACGACTTCGCCGTGTCTGCCGACGAGCGGACCACCGGCAGATTTCCCCCCCAGATAGGCTGTACTCTGTAGAACGCCTTTGAGTTCCGCCGGGCCAATCGGCGACTGCACAACGCCATCGACGATTTCGAGGGGCATGAACATTCCATCCAGAATCGGATAGGCATGCGCACTCACTTTTTCTCCCTTCACAACCGGGGTTGCGCGAAAGGCGGCATGGACCGGCGACGACTGCCTGGTGCCCAGAATAGCCAGCGCATTCAGGGAGCTGCCGGCGATGAGCGTGACATGGAGAAGCTCGAAATTGTCCAACACGGCGACTTTGCGGCAGCCCCTGATCTGGCTCCAGGTCGTCAGGATATGACCCTTATCGTCAACATAGAAACCATTCCCGACCGCCTCCGCTCCTGGCTCCAGAGCTGCCGGCTCAATGGGCGCCGCAGGCTTTTCGGCAGCACGATTCTTCGATTGCGCGACGTCGTTGCTTCGCGACGGCTGCGTCGTGCCCTTCGCGGTATCGGATGAAGCAACGACTGGGCCTCTGTATGTCGCAGCTCCAACCTTGCTAAGGTCCGCCCCGTTACTGCTGCACCCGGCTAAAACCATAGAGGAGACGAGGCAAATCCGGAGGTTCGCGCAGATGCGCGGCATCGACCTCGCGCAAGTCTGACGTTCGCATGTCGTGCGGGTACCCATTTGCGGCAACAGAGGTCTCATCGGACTCCACCGGCAATCGCATGCGGTCGCCAGCACACGTGCACTGAGACCATAAGACTAGCATGGGATACCCCTCCGCAAATAGGTGAGTCCGCTTGCAAGCTTACTTTCCCGCGGCCTCAGTGCCGTCCGGCCAATCATCTGCATGAGTCCTCGCGGGTAGATCGCGTACAAGGCCTCGGTGTCGCACAAACATGGTTAACCGAAGGAGGCCTTTTGCCCGAGCCACTTGGTCGTTCGCCCACAAGCTTCGCGCTGGCAGGCGCCCACTGGCCGCGAAGGTCGCGAGGCTAGGCTCGCCCCAACACTGCCTGAGCCGTCTTGTAGGACATGGTTAGCGCAAGAAATGAATAGTATCGCGCAGGAGAAAGTCGGTACTTCTCGCGAATCCGGCGCAGGTTCCATGCGTGGCGATAGAGCAGCAGCGGCAAATTCCTGCGCGGGTAGATGGATGTCGCCGAATACTTTCCGATACAGAACGTCCGAACCCGGACGCCGCGCCATTCGCACATTGCTGAGATATGCTTCCAACACAAAGTGATAATCCTCGATGCCGCGCAATTGCGGATCCTCGTCAAAGAACAATTGCCGCTCAAGGATTAGGCGGCGACTTACGCAGACTGTCTGGATCATCACCAGATTGCGGAACAGGATCATCTTGCTCATTGGTGCCGGGTCCAATACGGCCACGATATTGTCTAGGCTGTTCACAAAATACTCGCAGCCACTAAAGAGGAAATCGACGGGATCGGCCGTAAGAAAGGCGGCGTCATGCGCGAGCTTCTCGGACTTCCAGATATCGTCTGAATCAAGGAACGCTATGTAGTCACCAGTGGCCTGGCGCATCCCAAGATTCCGCGGTCCCGCCGGCCTACCGAAGTGTTGTGGGCAGGGGAGCAGGCGGATCCGGGAATCGCGCTTTGCAAATCCTAGAACAATGTCGGGTGTCGCATCCGTTGATGCATCGTCGGCAACAACGACCTCAAACTCGCGCCAGGATTGCTTCGAGACGCTCTCAAGCGTCTCAGCAATGCTCAGCGCCGCGTTGTATGCGGGAATCACGACGGAGAATTTCAGATTTGGCACCGATCAAACTCGCGCATTCAATTGAATGCATCCTCGCTCACAGACGGCGACAGAGTAGAACAAGAAGTCTACTCGCGGAAGTCGGAAGTCGGATTCTTCAAAAATCTTTTTACCGGCTCCGTAATGCCTTCAAGCTTCCTTCAGACGCCAATACTGCATAAAGATTCTGGCCAGAGTCAGCTAGCTGTCACTCATAGGCGGCACGCGCCGGTGCGAATTCCGATTGCGGCGCATGCCGACCCGCCACTGCATAGCGGCCATCGATCTCGGAAATGGCCCATGTCAATAGGATCGCAAAGCGAGGATGACCCGCGCCAAATATCGGCGCCTCGATGTTGAAGAGTAACGCACAAATTCGGTTTCTCATTCTGGCCAGGGCGTACCTCAGCCGACCCTCCTTTAACAGCCTCCCGAGCCGACGAAGCGAGCCATACAGGGTTCTGCCGGCGGTCCACCAAAGAGTCTTGGGATAAAATGCAAGAAAGTACTGAAGGTACAATCCCTCGCGCTTGCAGTAGGCGTAGATGCTTGCGTGGGCCGCCGGCGACATCCTGTCACGGCCTTGAAACAGCAAAAGGCTGGCGGCCCGCTTCGCCTGCCCAACGGTGGCGCGTGGAACGCCTGCTTCCTCGAGAATCCTTCGCGGCACCGGGCGGTCGTAACCGCCGCCCAAACAGTACGCCGCCATTTCCAGGCCATTTGAGATCCGGTGAACGTCGGGCCATCGCTGGCCGCCAATGTAAGGGACTGGCAGGTGCAGAAAGTTGTTACGAAGCCGAAACTCGCCGAGGCTGCAGCCGCTTAGGCCGATGGTGCGAAGGCTGGTGCTTGGCGTATGACCTTTCTCCCAGATCACCCCACCATAGATGCCGGTTGTCACAATGCGACGAGGTAGTTTTTCCACCAGCGCATTAAAGAACAGATCCTCCCCCTGCATGCCCGGCGCAAGGAATTCTGCCTCAGCCAGATACGATCCGGTCGCGTGCGTCAGCCCTGTATGTTCGGAATGTTTAAGTCCTAGCAGGTTCGCCGCAGCCTTGCCGGAGTCCGGGTGTCCCTTGTTCGAAGTTGCTAATCCCACCGATTCGTTACAGCCGCAGGACTTTGCAATGACAGCTGCTGCACCGGAGTCATAGCCCGACGTTAAAGTTGCTATCGGCCGGTACCGGCACTTCCGTTTGGGATCGTCGGCATTCTGAAATACACGCGCCGTCACTCCGCGCATGTATGACACATAGTCGTCGAAACAAGGGAAGCTTGGCGGCAAGGGCTTGGGCGCCAATTCCAAATTGCCATGGGGACGGATCACTACGTTATGGTGATACACTAGCGTTACGGTACCGCCATCGAGTTGGATCTTCTGTGGCGTACCGTCCAGCCCCCTACCAATTGCCGAGAACCGCCTACCATAGCCGGCATGCTTGGGATCAAATCTCAGTCCGCAATAGTGGAGCAGAAAGACCAGCGAATTCGAAACCGCTTGCAGCCGATCCGTTGAAGCGATGTACAGCGGTTCGAGCGTGTGCGAAGCCGGGACGAAGATTGTGCCGGCGGCACTAAACAAGGCGCCCGAACCAAAGACATTGGCAGCACTGCTGAAGCCGGTGTCCGCAAATGGGCCGTCCCATGCGCCCTCGAAGAACCCGTTTCCGAACCGCTCGACCATTCGCCCGTGCAGCAGCAGTGGCTTCCCGCTGCCGTTCGGCAAAGCCACGAGCCAGGCAAGCGATGGAAGTCCCTCAATCTCCCTTGCCGCGAAATCCATGTTCTTTGTCCAACTCAATCGTCCAAATGGCGCTTCCGGGGCATCTTGCCGGTCAGCTTCGCTATCGCGACGAATGCTAACACCATCAATACACTGTATCCATGGTTTCGGCCCTATCTGGACCCAGCTTTCCTCGCATTGACGAGTACCGGATCGACGCCAACCTTAGCAATCAGCAAGGTCCACTGGAAGCCGTTAGTGGCCGATGGATTGTCTCAGTCTCTGCGCCTTGCCACTATCCTAGTACGTATGGCCAGTATTGCCGGTCCGCCCCACTCCCACTCGGACGCCGGTCCGCCTTGCCTGCACGGCCGGCAGCATGCAACCTAGCACTTGGCCGAGTTGCATGAGCGAATTCAATTGGGCAATGACCAGCACGTGCCGTGCCCCTACGAAGAGATTTGACCGCGTGAGTACAACACTGCCTACGAATTGGTTCATCGCTGTCGATGATTTGGCGAATTTGGAAGAGAGCCGGGGCACTGTCGGGCATTTTCTGGCGCGGCTCCGCAGCGCCCACCCAACGGCAACGTTGCGCCGCTTCAATATGGCTGGCAACCGTTGCGTCGCCCTACTCTATGGCGATACGACATGCATAGTCGAGAGTGCCGCTTATTGGCTTTTGAGTGTCGGGCCACGCCCTTTCGATGCGCGTCTTAGGCAATCTCTACTTGCTGCCATTTCAATCGAAAATCTGCGCGAGCTCTGTGCCTCTCCCGCCGCCCAAGACAATGCCTTGCTCGTAATTGACAAGAACGCCAGTAGCCTGCATGTGATTACTGGTCCGCTAAACATTACCAAAGTATTCTGCGGGGAGTTGGAGGGACGCCGCATCGTCTCTTCCAGCATTCAACTCTTCCCCAGCAAATGTCTCACCCTGAACCCGGGTGCGGTGGCATCGTATGTCGTGAATGGATGTTGCTTGAATGGTCATACGGTGTTTCAGGAGATCGCCGTACTGGACAGGGCTTCTCACCACGAGTTCGTCGCCGAAAAACACAAAGCGGCGGCCTATTGGGACTTTGTGCCGGGACGCGCGGCAGCGGACTCGCGATCTTCAGCAGGAACAACCGGTGCGCTATGGGACCTGTTGGTTCAATCAGTGTCGCGACTCACAGCGGGCAAACGCGTATTGCTGGCGCTCAGCGGCGGTTATGACTCCGGCGTATTGTTGGGCATCCTCGGCGGCTACCTCAAGCACGCGGAAGTCCAATGCTTCTCCTATGTTCACGGCAAGGCGGGAAGCGGCTCGGATGCAGAGGTCGCTGCCCTGCGTGCAGCCCACTATGGGTATGAACATACGGCAGTCAACAGTTACTCCGGTGATCTCATTCAAATGCTCGATAGCAATGCGGATCTCTGCCAAGCTTTGCGCTGTCCGTCGTACGAGATCGAGGCATTTCCAGCACTAGCGGAGCACTACGGGACAGCTGATAGTATCATGCTGTTCGGGGATGAGTGTTTCGGCTGGGGCAGCTACCGCTTGAACAAGCCCGACGACATTCTTGGTGCGATCAACCTGAAATCGCCGGCGTTGCTGGACAACTATTCTTCAATGGTCGAATTGCAGCAGTCATCGCATCTGCGCGACAGTCTCGAGGCAGAGTACAGCCAATTGCGGAAGCGTACGCGCGATTTCGCCGATCCCGACGATGCCAAGGATTTCCTCTACCTTGACCAGCGGCTGCAGTATTTTCTGCTGCCGCTTCGCACCTTCATTGCCGGATATTGGTTTCCTGTGGCCATGCCTTTTATTTCCACGGATGTTATTGATTTTATGGCGACTATCCCTACTGCCGATCGCGTTGATAAACGATTATTTAAACAAATGGCGCGACAATTCCTGCCCGATTTGTTTCGAATTCGGCAAGCGACACGGAACCAGATTCACCCGGATTTCGACAGTGAGATTGTTGCTGCTCGGGAGACTCTGCTAAGCGTCGTCGTGAACCGTCATTGGAACATCGAAGGATGCTTCAGTTCGCAAACGCTGGTCGATCTGGTAAGCGAACTCCGGTCCAGGCGAGGGCAAGAAGGCTTCGACAGCGGAACAGCAAATGGATTCAAGAGAGCGCTCAAGAAACGCGCGAAACGATTGCTTGCTAGTAGTCGTATCCTGGAAGAGAGGCAACGTTGGATTCGGCGCCTATCGTTCAACGAGTTTACGAAATCGTCGGGGCCCGAGTTCGAGCTGCTGAATATTCTTTGCCTCGCTGATTTCCTTGCCGACAGTGAATTCGATGCCGCTCATGACTCAAAGTCGCACGACAATAACTCCGTGGGATGCTGAGTGCCCAATACATCGATCGGCATTGCAGGTATATCAAACCGCCCATCGTGCAACTGAGACTGAAACCAATCCAAATTATCAGCAGGAGAACACCAGGGCGCGCTCGCGGCCTTGTGTTTGGGTCCGGTCAGATTGCTAGCACACTCACCAATGCGAATGACATTTCAGCGGGAGTGTGTCGACGGGATTCCTCCGCTTGCCTGGATCGCGATCCTTTCAAGGAACTGCGCGACCCTCAGGCTATTGCACGGACGCCATGTGGATCAGTTATCGACCGGTTTCTTTGAAGGAGCGTGGGACGGCGCCTTCGCGGACGCGGATTTCGATAAAGCTGTGAACGTTTTCGGTTCGGGTGCGAAACTCGAATCAGAGACGGTAACGTTTGTTTCGCCTTCTCACACTCTTGAGCCGATATACATCGCCCAAACCGCTGAACTGACCGCGGTTTCCAATTCACTTCCATTCCTTCTCCAGTACTCCGATCTAAAGTTCGACCTTTGGAATTTCCACTACGGCAATGCTTTTTCGGCGATCGTGTACGGACTGGAATTCACTCCGCAAACGATCCCGCTAAGCGGTGGCAATCTCACTATTTTGTATCACCACAACGCAGTTATGGCTATTGACGGTAAGCTTACGTTCAAGCCGAAGGAGCTACCACCAAAGTTTGGGAGCTACAGTGAGTACGCTTTCTATCTGCGCGACGTAACCCGGCGTGTATTCGCAAACGCAAGCGATACTAGCCGGCGTTTCCAATACCGGCCCATCGCTACAATCTCATCGGGCTATGATTCGGCGGCGTCTGCCGCGATTGCAAAGTCTTGTGGCTGTACGGAAGCGATCAGTCTTTCGAGTTCGAATAGGGGGGAGCCCGATTCAGGTAGAGCCGTGGCCGAGTCCCTGGGTTTACATCATACCGACTTTGAGCGGATGTGGGCACCAGGCGATAGCGGGTTAGCAGAGGCCGAGTTCCTAGCCACTGGCATGCAGGGCGAAGACATTGTCTACAGTGTCTTTGAGGAGCGTCTTCGGGGGCGCATCCTGACGACAGGCTTTGCAGGCACAATTTGGTACAAGCAGAACCCTTGCATGGCAAACTATCGGCGTGGGGACATTAGTGGATGTAGCCTCGGTGAATTTCGGCTACGCACGAACTTCCTCCACATGCCATTAGTCTTCATCGGCGGCCTGCGCTGCCTTGAAATCTATGAGATATCAAATTCCCCGGAGATGAAGGCCTATTCCGTGGGAGGCAATCACGATCGCCCGGTACCGCGACGGATACTTGAAGAAGCAGGAGTCCCACGCTTGGCCTTTGGTCAAGCGAAACGTGGAGCGAGCGTGCTTCTATTCCAGGGTTGGAATCGCATTTCGCGCAAGTCCGGCGCGAGCATCGCTGACTACTACAAGAGAAGGCGGGGTTACGCACGCTATCTGGGCATTTTCTATCTGAGAATTATTTGGTGGAACTTCGGACGTAACCTATACCGAATCTCGCTCAAGCTCCGACAATGGCTCAAAATCAATAGGCAAGCCGCACTGCCCGCTTTCCTTGCTCGTCTTTGCTGGAAGCTTTTCGGCATTAGACGCCCGGTCTACGGAGCATCTCATCCGCGTTTCACCATGTTACTGATATGGGCAGTTTCGCAGATGAAAGAACGCTATGCTGCGGCTGAACGGAAGCTTCCGGCGTCAGCGTTCGTCCAAGCAGTGTCCAGTTCAGGCACCGATGACCGCCTCGCCCTGTTTGAGCGCACTTCTACGCCGTAAGTACGGAGATTGTGTCCTTAATAGCCATCAATCGCATTGCATGATTACGTTCGGCTGCCTCAGTAAGAGGCTGATCGGCCCACATGCTTCGATAGAAGAGGCTGAGATCGAGAAAATACGCCAATTGCAGATAGGGAATGACGCCAGGTTCGACTTCGAAGTGCTCAAAGTATGCATTGAATGTTCTGGATTGACGGGCTTGCGCCAGATCCAAGGGTGCAGGTTGGCCGCGAACTCCAATCAGAAAGTGGAACAAGTCCCATCCCACCAAGCTTTCCGATTCAGCGAACTCAAGATCTACAATCTCAATCTTGTTGGCCGCTTGATTAGCTCGAAAATTCCAGGGCATGACATCCCCTAGACGCAGTACCCACGGTAGCGCTTCATTGCCAATTCGACGCTCCAATAGTTCGAAGCCGCGCTGCAATGTATCTATCTGCTCTGCCAGCAAGTGAATTCGGATCGCCGCCAAGCGGTCGCAGAGGCGCTCCCAAAATGCGCTTTCTAACAACGTCGCGCGACGCAGCTCCAGTGCGCCAATCTCCTGAAGGAACGCGACATGTAATGGTGTCAACTCAAAGGAAGGCGGGAATTTGAGACCATGGAGCGGCGAAGACAACAGGACTTTGCTATGGCCGACATCGACATAGCCAAGAACATCTGCGAAACGGCCGAACCTTAAGCCGCGACGTTGAAGGAATGTAAGGATTAGGTATTCCCTTTCCACTAGCTCTCGGGTTAGCGGATTCCACCCAATTTTGGCAAAGGCCAGCGGCGTACCACTTCGCTCCATCGCAAGAATAGTCGGCTTGCGCGTGATCGCTTCTTTTCCTTCGTATACCGCAAAGCAAGCATCGGGGCGGTGCAACGTCTCGCGCACGAGGTCGAAGATTCGGTTCTCCTGGATATGCAAGGTACCGGGAGTTCCCCCCAACGATCGAGTGCGCAGGAAAGCGGGCGCAAGGCCTAAGCGTGCCGCCAAGACAAGCAAACTATGATAGCCTCGCGCTGCGGGACTTACGGGAGCGTACAGCGCCAAGCCTCCGGCCGTGGCGGCCACGGGACTTAGGGGCAGGTACACACCGCGCCCGGCGGGCAGTGGAACATACCTAAAGGGCTGTTTACTGCCGTCCAATTCCCGCTCCCCGCTTCATTGGGATTAACTCAAATCGAAGGTAGTCTGGCAAGTCCTGTCAGTCTCCACAACTGAACCCGCCGACCTGGCGCTATTCGTCGGGAACCAGCGGTTCCGACTGCCGCGTTTGCGGCCGTACTTCACTCGGCGTCAATTCGGCGACATCGCTTGGCATGCATCCATAGAGCAGACTGCAGCCGCAATCAATGTCAAAGGCCGCGAGTCCATTTGACTTTGACAAGCTTTGCGAATGTACTTGCCCCATGGGTGGCATGAAGCTGGTCGTGCATTACCGCGAAGCTCGGCTTCGCATACCTCTCGAACGCGCGAGGCAAAGAACATCGTGACAGAGACTCAGAAGTGCTGATTTCTGCATATGCCTGCACGCCGGATATGGGTTCTGAAACGGGCAAGGGTTGGCGCGTCGCATGCACATGGCGGCACATCACGACGTCTGGGTTCTTACGCGCGCCAACAATCGATCAGCCATTGAAGCAGCCATGCGCAGTAACCCCATCGAAGGGCTGCATTTCATCTACTATGACTTGCCGCAATGGGCTCGATTTTGGAAGCGTAGTCAGTGGGGTACACAGCTGTACTACTATCTCTGGCAGTTCGGAGTTTACCGCCACATCCGTCGTACTTACGAAGCGCTAGAACCAGATCTTGTTCATCACTACACATTCGCCAAGTACTGGACACCGTCCTTTCTTTCATTGCTGCCAATTCCATTTATCTGGGGACCGGTCGGTGGCGGTAGAATCGACGCCGAGAGCATTGCTGGCCTACTTCGGATTGCGCGGTCAATTTGAAGAGCGGCTTCGCGACATCGCGCGTTGGGTTGGCGAGCAGGATCCATTTGTCCGCCTGACTGCGCGCCGTAGCGTGCTGGCTTATGCGACGACGCAAGCAACCAGAGCGCGGACTTCAAAGTTTGGGAGCTCGCAACATTCAAGTTCGGCCAGCCATCGCCCTGGACGCGAAGGACATTGCCCGCCTCGGAAATCTGCCGTCGCCGGACAATTCCCCCGTCCGCTTTGTGTTTATCGGCCGGTCTGCTCGGTTGGAAAGGAGCCGGACTTGCGATCATGGCCCTTGCCACGGCGGAGATCGCGGATGCCGAGTTATGGATCGTAGGTGGGGGGCCGGACGAATCCAATCTGCGACATGTGGCCGAGAAGAGGATGTTGCCAGAGCGCGTCAAATTCTGGGGCGAACTTGTCGCGCGAAGACGCATTTGGAAAACTGGCTCAATGTCATGTCCTTGTTCATCCAAGTCTGCATGATTCCGGCGGATGGGTGTGTCTCGAGGCAATGGCCGCCAGACGGCCAGTTGATCTGCCTCGACCTCGGAGGTCCCGGTACGATCGTGAGCAATGAAGCCGGCATTAAAGTGTCCGCTCACTCCGAAGACCAGATTGTGCGCGATATCGCTGCGGCAATGCAAAATCTGGCTAATGACCGCGAGCTTGCGTGCAACCATGGGTGACGCCGGGCGACTGGAAATTCTTACGCATTTCTCCTGGCCCGAGAAATGCAAGGAGATGAGTGACATGTATCTCCAAATCATCTCCAGAGGGTCTTCCACGGAGGCCTAGAACCTGCCCCTGTGTGCAAAGGGGCATCCTGGCGGGAATAACCTAGTAATTTCAGTGTTTATCATGGTTAAAGAGCCTGTCTATGCCTTCGGCCAGGTGGTAACGGCCTATGCCCCTTGCGTTGCGTAGCCACTGACTTGCGGCCCGACGGGCGGCGTCCGGACTACGATTTTTCAAATGCGTACTATGCAAAAAATCGCGCAATCACTAGAATGTCTGGTTGTGGGTGACGAGTTGCCGTTGGTTCAGACCCGGCCCGCTGCACCGAACTTTGCAGGTTGCGCCGGCCAATAGCGACTAAAAGCGGGATCCTGAAGGATCTCCAAGAACCGATGCGTGCCGGAGTAACGCCTCCATGAAGAATACAAAGAAAGTCTTGGTCTTCGGGCTGGATTCAATGGAGAAGGATCTGGTCCTGGAGTGGGCGTATCAAGGGATCCTACCAAATTTTGCGCGCTTGCTTGAAACCGGATCTTGGGGCCTGACCCAAAATCCAACCGGCCTCGTATCGGGAGGCACCTGGAGCTCGTTCTATAACGGGACGTTGCCGGATCAGCACGGCCAGTACGACGCCTATGACTACTTCGACGCAGAGAAGTATCGCAACGCGACGTACTCCAGATCAGAGTTAAATTACAACCCGATCTGGGAACGATTAAGTCGCGAGGGCAAGCGGTTTGTTGTCATTGATGCTCCGTACACCTTCCTCGCGGAAAACTGCGATGGCATCCACATCCTGGATTGGACCACGCATGTGCGGATGCATTCCGGCAAGCCCAAGACCTGGCCACCAACTTTAGCGGCGGAGATCGATGTTCAATTTGGCAGCGACCCGCTGGGCACTGACGTTGGATCGCCATGCGACCAAGAGCCGCCCCGCACTGCCAAAGAATACGCGTCATTCCGCGACAAACTCTTGGATCGGTTGAATCGCAAGGCTATCCTCACTGAAAAGCTCCTCAAGCGGGAAGACTGGGATTTCTTCCTCACTGTGTTCTGCGAGCCCCATTGTATTGGCCACCACTGCTGGCACGTTCATGATGCGCGGCATGTACTTCACGATGCCGAACTGGCACGTGTGGTCGGCGATCCTGTGAAGGATGTGTATGTTGGAGTCGATGCTGCGCTCGGTCGAGTCCTATCGGCTATCGATGAAGACACCGTGGTCGTAGTGTACTCCAGTTTCGGCATGGGACCGCACTACAGCGGCACCGATCTTCTCGATCAGATATTGCTGCGGCTTGAAGGGAGACGTCCCTCGCGATCGAAAGAGCGGATCATGAGCGCGATGCGGCAAGCATGGCGGCGCGCTCCAACAAGCCTTCGAAAATCTCTGATGCCCATCCGCAGGAGCACATGGGAGCGTTTCTACCATTCAAGAATGACGCCGGACCGATCAACCCGCCGGTTCTTTGAAATGAAGACGAACAATGCCACTGGTGGCGTACGGATCAACCTAGTCGGCCGGGAATCACATGGGCTTGTTCAGCCAGGCGTTGAATACAACACGCTTTGTGAACAACTCACCGAAGATTTACTGGCTATGAGAAATGTCGATACAGATGAACCTCTCGTGCAAGAAGTCTTGCGGGCAGATCAAATCTATCACGGCGAGAAACTCAGCAAATTACCCGACCTCTTGGTTCAGTGGAATCGTTCCACACCGATCGTTCGCGCCACTTCACCCAAGACAGGCTTCATCGAGAACCAACATCTGAGCGTCCGCACCGGGGATCACAAGCCCTTTGGACTATTCATTACGGCCGGTTCCTCGGTTCAGCCGGGTAAACTGCCGGCCGCCATATCGGTTGCCGATCTTGCTCCGATGATAGCCACCATGCTGGGTATCATCTAGTTCCCGGATGGGCTACTTGCTGGTGCATTAAGATACATTCTGCGCTGATTTCCGTCATCAGTTTCGAAGAACCTGGATTGGCGGTTGAATCGATCTTTCATTATCTTGCACACCAAGACTGCACGATCGGCAGTTCCAGCATTGCTATCCAAGCCTGTATCTCGATAGTGTCATCGAAGTGCTCTTCACCCCAGCCGCCATGTTTACTGCGATACACTGATGACCTGTCATTGCAGCCTTCGTGTCACAGGTTGAGCAGTCACACCAAGCGAAGCGACTGCTACAGTTGCCCGGGCAGCCAATGAGACGCAAAATCAACGATCTGTTCCGAGCAGAAGCCTGGAAGCGGCAGTTGTCCGATCGATTGAGTGAGCCTCTCCATCTGCATGCTATCTCGGCGGCAGTGGCATTGCTCGGGAGCTTCCGGGCCAAGGTCGAGTTCGATCTCGTGCGACGGCGGCCATTCGCATTTTCCATGCTGCGAGCGGCGGACTATGCCGGTGCGCTCGGGATCGACAAGATCTGGGTTCTTAGAGTTTGGTGTCGCTCCTGGCACCGGACTTCCTCAACATGTGCCGCATCGCGGATCGGGTTACGGCAACCACCGGCGTGGCCATTGAGTTAGTCGGATTTGATACCGGCAGCGGCATGCCGCCGCCGAGGGACTACCGCGATCACCCTGAGCGCTATGCCGCCGGAGATTTTCCGATGGATCGTGAAGCGCTCGATGCTGCGCTTCCTCCAAACGCTCAGATCATCTACGGCGATATCGCGCAAACAGTGCCGCGATTCATCGAGGCCACCGATTGCGTAATCGGATTTGCAGCCGTGGACGTTGACTATTACTGGAGCACAGTCGAGGCGCTCAAGGTTTTTGCCGGCGATAAGAGAAAGTATCTGCCGACAACGCTACTCTACTTCGATGACATACGTCACGAGATAAACAATCCATGGTGCGGTGAGTTACTGGCGATTGCAGGAATTCAACGAGGCACATACCATGCGGAAGATCTCGCCATTCAACTTCCTGAGAAACATCAGAATCAAGAAAAAGGCGCCATGGATTGATCAGGTTTACGTGTTGAACGTGCTTGACCATCCTTCACGCTCACCCATCGGCTGTACCAAAGCGTCCCCCCAACACGCTGCCAAATCTACTACCTCAAGAAGAGCCCGTGAAGATCCCTTTGCCTGCCAACGCCGCGCCGAACAAAGCTGGCAATAGCGTTCGTCCGTCGAAGTAGCCGGCTGTCGGTGCACCCAACAAATCGAGAATTGTCGGCGCCAGATCCAACACATGGCCGTCGGCGAAATTTGAACCCGGCGCGATGCCTGGCATCGACATCAGCACGAAGCCACGCTCGACATGGCCGCCGGTACGAATGTATTGCACCGGGCCGAAACGGCCAAACGCCGGACTGTCGATGATGTCTGCCGGCGTTGCATCCCAGTGCACAATAAGATCTGCGAACGCATTGTGGGGATCAAAATTCGACAAGGCGTTCTGCGGCCGGACGACGTCTTTCACCAATAGCGTGCCGGTGCGGGCATTACGCAGCTCTCTTAGGTGCTGCTCAATCTCATTGCAGACCGCATCATAGTTCTCGGTTCGGACAACGCCGTTGGCCTCCCGTATCGTGCAGATTGATCCTGATTTTTCCCTGTTGCGACGCGGTTGGTAGTGCGAATGCCTTCATCTCTGGCCAATAGGGACTGTACCACACCGCCGGCTGGTACTTCACCTCGAAGTCCCATGGATGGCCGGGGCCGGTCGGTGTACCCATGATCTTTTCAACAATCAGGCCCACTTCGATCGGCAGATGGCTCCGCAGAAACCTCCGCAGGCTATTGTCATCATGCTTGAGGGCCCAAGCCTTGCGATGCCACGCGCGGCTTCCGGGATGCAGAATTGGCGGCGGACACGGTTCGTTTTGCGCCTCTCGCGTAGCCGGATTGGGATCAATGCCCCGTTGACCGGGAAAGCTGTAGCGATAGAGTAGTTCGGGGAGCAGAAATGCACCGGGTATGTCTCCCGAGTTCGCAACCATGCCCTCTTGCGAAAACACCATAATCCGCGCGTCTGAATGTGCCGCCGCCAGGATCTCGCCGAGGGCGTTGTCGACAGCTATGGCGACTGCGAGCATCTGGTTATTGTCGAATGTGCGCCGGAACTGGTCATATAGAGGATGGTCAGCCTCGGCCGTGTGCCAGAGATAATGGCACACGGAGTGTATTTCGCCGAACACGACGAGAAACAGATCCCATGATTGTGTCTTTCAGCATATCGTGACAAATCTTGCCACGACGCATAGCGCCTATGCACAATCTATCAACCAGCTTCTTTAATGAGCTGCGCCGCCAGAACCTGGCATAGTCCTTGCCATCGCCAGCAGGATGATCTCCATACTCTCGGATTAAGCCCGCGAGAAGATCGGCGGGCTCGCGACTTCGCGCTCGGTGAATGGCGCGTGGGCGCCATAGGAAAGGACCTGTGTCCCATTCACTCCATCTACGAGCCGCACCTGCGGGATATCGATGGCCGCAACTCGAAAATCATCGCCGATCGCGTAGAACGGTGGATACTCCGAGAAATCATAGCTGCCAGGCATCGAGCAGCGGTAGTTGCGACGATCAAAACTGTAGTGGCTGAAAAAGCCAGTCTTTCTCGGGTCGACACCTGTAAGGAATGTGGTCCACGCAGTCTCGCTGTCGGTGGACTGCAGATATGCCCACGCCCCGCGATCCCGAAGTCGCCGCAAATTGGGCAAGTGTCCGGCCTCGAGCCAGGACTTACAAAGTGTCGGATCCAGCGAGTTTAGGCCAACAACGATTACTGGCGCGTTCGCCGAATTAGCCACTGAACGATCGAGCCTCCACTCACCGGGCCGATTTTCAATCTAATTTGATATCGACATCGGATACAAGCAGAAAGACGTTTCGCTGGAAAAGCGGATCGCCCTGATTTGACGCCGTTGTGCCGCTGAATGGGCCAATTAGGTATCGGGTCATTCCTTTTTTGTTCGCGATAGTCTTAAATACCTGTCACACATATGATACAGTGACGCAAAGTGCCTCCAGACTAGCGAGGGCAGATCAGATGCAAGACAGGAATTGAGTTGGCCCCACCCATGCGTTTCTGTTGCCCTTAGCAATAACTCGGTGTGTTATACACAGGATTGCCCGGTTTGGACTGTTGGAAGATAGTGCGGGAATGTGCGCGGGCCGCCGAGAAATAACCGCTGAGATCAATCTCGGCGATCTGGCGACGGTGGGCAACTGGTGTAGCTGACTAAGATATGCCGCGGGGTCGCGACCTTCCAAATGTGGTAAATCTCGAGCGCCCTGAGAAACAGAAGTAGTAGGGATATCATTGATGTGCGGTATTGCTGGAGCCATGGTTTTCTCCAAAGGCGATTTCCGCATTACGCGTCCCTACTTGGAGTTCATGCGCGATACCATGACTTACCGTGGCCCTGATGGGGCCGGTGCTTGGGTTTCGCCCGATGGCCGCGTCGGCTTGGCGCATCGACGCTTGTCGATTGTGGACTTGTCGCCGAATGCCAACCAGCCGATGAGCAATCAGGATGAGACGCTGTGGATTGTCTACAATGGTGAGATCTACAACCACGCAGAGATTCGCGAGGAACTCAATAAGCTGGGTGGCTACCAATGGAAGACCGACCACTGCGACACAGAGACAATACTGCATGCCTACCAGCAGTGGGGTATCGAGTGCCTGCAGCGATTTAACGGCATGTTCGGTTTCGCACTTTGGGACTTCTCGCACACGCGAGCTATGGCTGGTGCGCGATCGTATCGGAATAAAACCTCTCTGCTACAGCATACACGACGGGCGAGTTACATTCGCGTCGGAGATAAAGGCGCTGTTGATGGACCCGGATCAGCGGCGTGGCATCAATGAAGAAGCCCTGTACCATTATCTGTCATTCGCCGCCGCGCCGGCGCCGCATACGATGTTCGCGGGTGTCAACAAGGTCCCGGCCGGTTACTGGGTCAGAATCAAGGAGGATGGCCAAGTCCAGACTCGGAGGTATTGGGATTGCCTCGATCACACGACCGATTTGAGAGGCGTTTCCGAAGGGGATATCTGCGATGGGCTGATGTCGCAGCTTAGGGAGTCAGTCAAACTGCAGAAGATGAGCGACCGTCAAACCGGCGTGTTCTTATCCGGGGCACCGATTCCAGCACAATTTCGGCCCTGTTCTCGGAGGATGAAGGCCTGCCGATCAAGACTGTCGCAATTGGCGCCCAAGGCGAGCTTCAGTATTTTGAGAATGAAGTGCACTACGCGCGCATGATGGCAGAGCGTATCGGTTCCGAGCACCACGAACGGCTGCTTTCGGTCGATGACGTCACTGAAATTCTTCCGCATGTCCTGTGGCTGCAGGATGACGTCGTGGGTGATATGACCTCGATTCCGATCTACTTTGCGTGCAAGTTGGCGCGCGACAGCGGGGTCGTTGTTGCGCATGTCGGTGAAGGCGGGGATGAGCTTTTCTGTGGTTATCCCCACTGGGCCGAGCAAATCAAACTGCAGCGCATGAACGCATGGCCGGTCCCGCGGAGCATTAAGCAGCTGGGTCAGTTTGGCATGCGCCTAATGGGGAATGAAGAATTGTTTCCGTATGAAAGGCTCAGCCGGGCGGTCAAAGGCCAGACTCCTTTCTGGAGTGGCAGCGAGATATTCACCAACGCCGAAAAGCAGCGCCTTCTCGCGCCACCCTTAAAGAGGAAATTGAGAGGGCTCAGCTCTTGGGACGTGATCGAGCCCTTGCGAAAAGACTTCGATGAAAAGGCAGCGGATCCATCGCCACTCAACTGGATGACCTATGTCGACATGCGGCTGCGCCTGCCTGAATGGATTCTCATGCGCTGGGACAGAATGGGCATGGGAGTAAGTCTCGAGGCGCGGCCGCCATTTCTCGACCACAACGTGATCCAGTATGTGCTCAGCATTCCGGAATTGGTAAAGTTCCCTAACGGTACGCTCCGGTATATTCACAAAAAGGCGATACGTGGCCTCGTTCCCGATGAAATCATTGATCGGAAAAAGATGGGCTTCGGCCTTCCACTGCACGACTGGTACTTTGGCCGCTTCGGCGAGGAGTGCCGCGGAGTCCTTGAGCAGTTCTGCCAGCAGACCGATCTTTTTGACACCAAGGAGGTAATGAGCCTTTTTGATCAGCGTACGGTGCAACCAAGGGCGCAGAACTTTTGGTTGACGCGAACCCACAAGCCAAAGCAGCGGACACGGCAGATCGCCGCGCTTACGATGCTGGCGTGGTGGTGGAAACAATTCCACAACTAGATGGCAATTTGAGAACGGTTCTTATCGCTGCGAGGTGTCAGGCTATTTGGGAATGCTGAAGCCACTAGCGGTTCGTCGTACAGCAACGCTGACATTAACTTACCACAGGTCATTTACTAAATTATTACAAGTGCATACGCGCTGCCCCTGAGTTCATGCTTTAATTCACTCATATTTGTGCTAAATGCGAACTGGCGTCGCATCGGTGGACAATTCATTTCGAGGAAAAGTGCATTTGCGGACATCAATCGTCGTTCCTTCGTATAATCAGGCTCCGTACATCGAAGAGTGCTTGGAGAGCATTTTCGTTCAGCGAGACGATGCTGTCGACCTGGAGGTCTTCGTTGTCGATGGAGGGTCGTCGGACGGCAGCTGTGATGTTATCAGGCGCTTCGAGAACCAGTTGAATGGTTGGAGTTCCGAACCGGACAGCGGGCAGACAGATGCGCTCATCAAAGGCTTTCGCCGCTGCACCGGCGACGTCATGGGCTGGCTAAACTCCGATGATATGCTAATGCCCGGCGCCCTGGCCAAGGTGATCGATTTTCTGGCCCACAGGCCACAGGTAGAGGTCGTCTACGGAAATGCGGAGTGGATCGACAAAGATGGGAATCTCATCAAATTGAAGAAAGAGATTGCGTTCGATCTCGACATACTGCTTTGGGACTATTGTTATCTGCCGCAAACGTCAACCTTCTGGCGCCGTACCGCCTGGGAGCGGACTTCCGGCCTAGATGCGAACTTGGTTTGCGCCATGGACTACGGACTCTGGCTGGACTTTGTCAGGACTGGCGCACGATTTGCGCACCTTCCGGAAGTCCTCTCGCGTCAAAGGATCTATCCAGAACAGAAGAACCAGCGCTGGCGAGCTATCAGCAACCGCGAGGATCAAGAGTTGCGAGAGCGTTTTCTAGGGCGTGCAATCAACGCCTCAGAAAGAAGCGCGAAGAAGTGTCTTCACAAGGCCCGTCGCATCAGCAAGCGGCTCGCTATTGGCGCTTATTGGCCGCATTCGCTGTGCGCATTCGAGTTGACTGTCACTCTGGGATTCGGTTTCGGTTGATTTCGACTGCGGATTCGTAGATCCGCATCAAGGCAGCATAGTTGCGCTCAGCGGTGTAGTGATCCTCATAGGTCTGGCGCGCGGCAGATCGCATTCGTTGTATCCTGTCGGGATTTGCTATCAGAGTTTCGATCTTAGCGGCAAGATCGCTCGGATGGCCGGGCTTGTAGAGATAGCCGTTGCGGCCATCCTGGACCAGACTGCCGATAGAGCCGATGTCTGCGCCAACCACCGGTGTACCCTTGGCGAAGGCCTCGATGACTGCCAGTCCGAAGGGCTCGTACCACTCCGATGGCATGACAAGAACTGAAGCCTTGCCGATTAGATCGAGCACCTCGGGATGTGTTCGTTCACCAAGCCAGGCGACTCCGGGAGTTTGCGCTGCGGCCGCGGCGACAACATCCCCCAGCGGACCGGTTCCAAGGATTCTGAGGGGCAGGCGATCCTGAATTGTCTGCCATGCGGCCAACAGAGTCCTGATGCCTTTTTCTGCCGTTAACCGCCCAACGAAGATTGCAAAGCGCCCGTCGCCTGTACCTGGACCTGGATCGCACGCCAAGAAATTCGGCTTCACCACCAATTTCTCGGCCGGCATGCCGCCGGCGATGAACTTCTGACGGCCGAATTCGGTCAAGGCAACGTGCAAGTCGATCCTATCTGTCCAGGTCCTCAGGCGGTGATGCACCGCCAGCATGGCGGCAATCGCAGCGGTTGCCGGCCGGCTATCGCGATAGCAGGCGTGCAAGATTTCCGGGCCAGGCAAAATGCCTCCCCATGCAGTCCTCGCAGGGCCGTGCATTCCGATAAAACAGTCCATTGGGGCAAAACAGTCGATAGTTGTGCAGCGTCTGTACGGTCGCGATGCCGAGTGCCTTGGCGGCGTGGATAGCCGCCGGGGAGATTAGCGGCAGAGTATTGTGAAAATGCACGACATCTGGCCGGGTGGCTTCAAGAAGTCGCGAGAACTCACTGTAAGTCTCACGAGACCAGATGGTTGTACGCAATAAGGCGAATCGACCGAGAGAATCTATCTCATTGTTATCCTTGACGAATTCTGTAACTTCGTGACCGAAGTGGCGAAGCAGGGCTGCCTCCGCGGCAAACACTACATCTTCGCCGCCATGTTGCCGGTATCGGTTGTGAGCCAGGATAACGCGCAATGCAATTCAGCCGGAAATCACGAACAACGTGTGGGTTCACCGAAGAGTAGTACCGGACAGGGCTGCAGAAGCAACAGGCGTTGCTGCACAGGTGAACTGAGCGACGACCGGCTACTGGGTGGGGCGTATTAGGCGTATCGGGGGTTTTTCCGACACTCGCCATAGCCGGGCGGTGCCGTATACTATGACGCGTACACGCCCTCGTGGACCGACCGAGGAGGTAGTTATGCGGGTCGCCGTCGCGATATCCATCGCCGCGCTGTTCCTACTGGCGTTCGCGTCCGGTGAGATCTATTTACCGGCGGCGGCGGTAGGCGTGCTGGCATTGGTGTGCGCGGCCTTATTTCTCAACGCCCATGGCAGCTTCACCAGAAAAAACGTTGTTTTGGCACTATGGTTGATACTGATCTCCCATCGCGCCTTTATCTTTCGAGGCAGTCTCGCAGAAAGCGGATCGCTGTATTTCGTCGAGATCGGCGTCACGATGGCGGTCTTGCTTGGTGCCATGGTCACTTTTGCGACTTCCATCAGCAGTCTGCAGATAAGGGCATTCGAATCAAAGTTCTGGCTTCTAGCCTATGTCCTATTGGCCGGAGCCTCGCTGCTCTGGACACCCTCGGCAACCTACGCCGGCTTTTGGATCCTCCGGCTGAGTTGCGCAGCAATACTGATCGTCGTTTATTTTTCCGATGCAAGCATAGAGGATTGTTCAAAATTCTTTACCGTCACGCTCCTCGGTACCGCACCAGTAATACTGCTGCCGATCTTCGCGTATTCCTCATTTGAAACTACTGCGCAGTCAGGAGCGCACCGGGTCGCGGGCACCTGGGTCCATCCCGGCGTGGTCAGTATAGCTGCATGCTCGGTCGCGGCAGCATGCCTTACCGACTTGCTCCAGCGTAAAGCCGGATCGAATAGACGCCGATTTTACCTATTCGCCGTTCTGTTTGTTCTTAGTTGCGCCAGCGGATTCCTGGCTGGTGGTAAAACTGGCGCTATCGGCAGCGCGATCGCAATTGGCCTAATGCTGCTTATCGGCGGTCACCTTCGTATTTGGATTGGCTTCCTGGCGACTGCCGTGATTGGGTATGTCGTATTCGATCTGGTCCTGCGACAATTGGAGGTCGGTCTATTCGCGCATATGCAGGGTTACAATTTTGAGCGGCTTGGAACCTTACAGAGTCGGTTAGACCTGTGGATTGGCGCCCTTCAGAGCTGGTCGGAGTTTGTACTTAATGCTGTCTTTGGCCGGGGCTTTACATCGTTTCGGGCTGCTCCATTGTCATCATTGGGCGGTTGGGCGCCAGGCCATGCACATAGTTCCTTTGTGACATTACTTGTTGATATGGGCATTATTGGCTTCTTCTTCTTTGTCATGATGTTGGCGCGACCAATTGTCAGGTCGGCACTGATTGCAATTAGGCAACGACGTGCGTTCAGCGAGTCACCGGCGTTTCCACCATTCATCGCGCTTACAAGCCTGATGATCGGCAGTCTCCTGGACGATGTATTCGGCGGCACATTGCAGCCGACGACCTATCTGCTGATCGGGACGGTAATTACGCTCGATCGCGTGCTTACTTTAACCTGGTATGATGATGCAACGACGGCAACTGTATCGCCCTCAGATTTGGCCACCAACCTCCCAAGTCGTCCGTATTGATGCTTCGCATGCTGTGTTTGGTGTTCTGACTGTGAACTCGGGTGAGGAGTTGCCACGATGTGGCAAAGCGTGGCCGATCTTGGCCGCTCCGCACAAGGAACAGCGACATTTCTTTGAGGAATCACATTGATCCATAGTGGCCGAGCGTACCAAGTCAGACAAGCCAGTTCGAATAGAGCAGATGACCTCTAAATGTCCGCCTCCGCCTCCAGCACCTGATACAGTCTCTCGGTTTGCACTCGCAGGCTCTGAAGTCGGGCAGACTCGAATTCGCGGCGGAACGTCTGCTTTCTTTGGTCCCTCAATGCGGCTTTTTTTTCTGAAGGCCTTGAATGAATGGCCTCGGATATCGGCATCCCGCCACCGAGTTGTGCCTCATATCTGCGCTGAACGATCTCGAAGCACTTTGTTTCATTTTCCAGAGTATGTTCGAACTCGGCAAAGGATGAGCCAAATTTGTTGTTCAATGCCATCGTGACTGCGCCGAAATCGCGAGTTACTGACTCGAACCGCGCAAGCAAGTAGGATTTCCGATAAGGACGGACAGCTTCGTAAAACCGCAGATAGTCTTTCATACATTGCCCGACTGAAATATGCGGAAAACGAATGACATGTGAAAGGATGGAGTCTCGCGGTTGACGAAACAAAACTAGGCAGGGGGTCTGCGTTCGCGCAGCCATAATAACTTGGGCCGGCGCGTGGAGATGATCGGCACTGCGGAGCTTTCGCCCCTGAGCCATCTCGAGGGCCGTCACAGAGAAGGTGTTTCCTGATCTCGGATATCCCTCGATGACAATTTCTGTGTCGGGACCGAAAATTCCATTGTCCGAACCGTGACGCCACCGAAGGATTTGCAGATAGATGGGATACGGCCCAAGTAATCCGCGTAATTTATGTCTTAGCACCTTTGACAGAAGGCCAGAGCGGGAGGGTGCTAAGGGCTCTAAGCCGTCAGCTGTCTGTGTAGCGGGAACGTTCGTCACATTTGCCAAAATATTCTGTTTGGTATCACTTGGAATTGCCTGACTGCCTCTGGAAATCCAAACGTCACTTACCAGTCCTGTCGTCGACAACCTGTTGTCTGTCGCAGTGCCATACTGAACAACGCTCGTACATCTCCAGCAATCACTGCGCAGCAAGTGGAATGCTTCGGTGCAACTGCTCGCGGAAATAGGCGACTGTCCTATCCAGTCCGGCATCGAGCTCGATCGTAGGCTTCCACGACAGCGCCCGTTGAGCAATTGTTATGTCCGGTCGGCGCTGTTTCGGATCGTCCCGCGGCAACGGCTTCAATACGATCTCCGAGTTTGACCCGGTTTTCAGGACGATCTTCTTTGCAAGTTCGAGGATCGTGAACTCGCCCGGATTGCCGAGATTGACCGGACCGGTGATTTCGTCCGGCGCGGCCATCAGCCGAATCAGTCCCTCCACGAGATCGTCCACGTAGCAGAACGACCGCGTCTGACTCCCATCGCCATAAACAGTGATTGGCTCGCCATTCAACGCCTGAACGATGAAATTTGACACGACTCTCCCATCGTTCGGCAACATCCGCGGGCCATAGGTGTTGAATATGCGGGCAACACGAATTGGCATCCGATGTTGACGATGATAATCGAAAAACAGAGTTTCGGCGCAGCGCTTGCCTTCATCGTAGCATGATCGAGGGCCGATCGGATTGACATTACCCCAGTAGCTTTCCGATTGAGGGTGTTGCGTTGGATCTCCGTAGACCTCGCTAGTGGAGGCCTGAAGTATTCTCGCCTTCACCCGCTTTGCCAGCCCGAGCATGTTGATGGCGCCATGAACGCTGGTCTTCGTCGTTTGAACGGGATCATGCTGGTAGTGGATGGGCGAAGCTGGACACGCCAAGTTGTAGATCTCGTCGATTTCCACGTAGAGAGGAAACGTCACATCGTGCCGCAGCAGTTCAAAACGAGGATTGTTCAACAAATGAGCGACGTTGTCTTTTCGCCCCGTGAAGTAGTTGTCGACACAGATGACGTCGTGCCCCTGCGCCACAAGGCGCTCACAGAGATGGGAGCCGAGGAAGCCGGCGCCTCCGGTGATCAGAATTCTCTTGCGCAAGTTGGCCTCCAAGCCGTCAAATTCACAAAACAGAAATTCGGTTCAGGCTTCCTTGCGCCTTAGCACCACCAGTATCGTCATGATAAGAATTTTGAGGTCCAGCATAATCGACCAACTGTCGATGTACTGAAGATCGAATTTAACCCTGTTTTCGATCTTCTCCTCGGTGTCGGCCGCACCATGCCAACCATGCACTTGCGCCCAGCCAGTTATTCCAGGTTTGACCCTATGGCGCGCCGCATACTCGTCCACCACCTCAGCGAACAATCGGCCGGAGACGCCACACATGATCGGGTGAGGCCGCGGACCGACGATGGACATATCGCCGACGAGAACATTCAAAAACTGCGGCAACTCATCCAGGCTCCACCGCCGCAACAAGCGGCCTATGCGGGTGATACGCGGATCGTCTTTGCTCACCTGCTGGGCGCCCGAATGGTCGGCACGATCAACATGCATGGTGCGGAACTTCCAGACGATAATGATGCGGTTGTTGAAGCCGTATCGTGCCTGCCGGAAAAATACGGGCCCCGTACTATCAAGCTTTATGAGAGCTGCAATCAGGAGCAAGGCGGGACCAAGCAACAGCAGCAGCAATCCTGCAAGCAACTTGTCTTCGACGTTCTTGGCGACATGTCCCCACCCTGAGATGGGCCGGTCGTAGAGCCGAATGAGCGGGACGACGCCGCAGAGCTCAAAACTTGACTGCGGAAGCAAGAATTCAAACGTGTCCCGGCACAATCTGACGTCAACCGGGAGGGAGCGCATCTTCCGTAAGATGTTGGCAAGCCGCGCTTCCGTAATACTTGGCATTGCCAGAATGATCTGATCGACCTGCTCGCGGCGCGCGAGTTCGCAAAGCTGACTCACTGAGCCATCGGGCTGCCTCGAACTCGTATCGTCCCGCGGCGCGGTGCGATCATCAAATAACCCAATGACCCTGATCGGATTGCTATGGAGGTTCTGCAGATAACTCGACAATCGCTCCGCCGGCTTGCCGCTGCCGATGATGGCCACTCGGCGCGCAAGATGACCGTTGTCTATAAATTTCCGCAGCGCCGGGCAGGCGGTCGCACGGACGACAGTTACACCTCCAAGCGCTAGCCCAAACCACAGCAACATCCAGCCGCGGGAATAAATCTCTGACAACCTAGTCAGGTACAAAAGAGCAAGAATTATCAGAAAGAGAATCGCAACGCCCATCCAGCAACGGCCGATCTGAAATGGCAAGTTGCTCAACGTTTCAAATCGGTAGATCCCGGCGAAATGAAATACATTGGCCTGTACAATCAGTGCTGAGAAAACCAATAGATAGTAGTAAAGCCGCAACTCAACGGTCATCCCGCCAGCTTGATCGTAAACCGCTGGAAGGTAAATCACCGATACGAGTAAGGCCGCTGCAATCAGGACAAAGGCGTCACTGGCGCGGAACACGATTGCCACAACGCCAGGCAACCACTCCGGTGAACTCCCGTGGGTCGGTGCCAGCTGCGCAATAAATTGCGCATCCGTGCCGACCAAACCCAACCGCCTCTGTACCGTCGCGCTACGCATCGACCGACTTCCTCCCGTCCCCTGGCGCTTGGTGCGGCCAGTTCACCCCGCGAATTAAATTCCGCCTGCTCGCCCTGGTTCCGGAAGCTCAGACGGTAATCTTCTGAGGCATCATGATGTCATAAAAACCTATGGATGGAGATAAAAAATCCGTCATGTAAGGTGTAACGTTTCTGTGCGCTATCTGTGTACTACTAGTTTACACTTTTGTTGCGCTGACGCTGTATTGCGGACTTTCGGTGCCTATGCGCTTATCCGCACGCATTATCGAAAGCGGGTCTAGGACGCAGATTCCGTGGAGCGATGTTTTCAGTCATGATTTTATCTCGGAATTGCCACGCGCTTTGGCTGACGGCTTCCGCATTCCGGCCTGGAGCTTGCCCCGTGACGAGTGCCCACCGCTCGATATTTACGATGTGCTTTTCAAGGAACTGGGGTATGACGGCTTCTTCTGCTTGCAAAAGCACTCAGGACGCTTGGAACCGCTCCAAAAAGGGCAACCCGCAGGACAACGATATCTTTTGTGTTGAACGAGGCGTCGCGGACAATTTCAAGCGCAATCTCTTTGCCTAGTGCCGCTTCTCGCAAAGATGATGCTTTGGGAGTGGCCGATCTCAGTTTTTGGTTTCGGATTCTG